>CP019169.1:2403424-4806848 GCA_001953215.1 Betaproteobacteria bacterium GR16-43 | reverse complement strand
TGTCGTCTCCTAGGCGTGCACGCCGTAGCTGAAGCGCTTCGCGACGAACACCAGCGCCTGCTCGAGCGCGAGCCCGACGACGCCGATCACGCCGATGGCGATGAGGATGTGGTCGACCTTGAGGTTGTTCCACTCGTCCCACACCCAGAAGCCGATGCCCACGCCTCCGGTAAGCATCTCCGCGGCGACGATCACCAGCCACGCGACGCCGATCGAAAGCCGCACGCCGGTCAGCATGTAGGGCAGTACCGCGGGGAAGAGGATCTTCGTGAAGATCTTCCACTCGGAGAGGTTCAGCACGCGCGCGACGTTCAGGTAGTCCTGCGGGATCTGGCGCACGCCGACGGCCGTGTTCACGATCATCGGCCAGAGCGAGCAGACGAAGATCACGTAGATCGCGGCCGGGTCGGCCTTCTTGAAGAGCAGCAATCCGATCGGCAGCCATGCGAGCGGGGAGACGGGCTTCAGCAGCGCGATGATCGGCGCGGCCATGTCGGAGAGGAACTTGAAGCGGCCGATGGCGAAGCCGAGCGGGATGCCGACCGCCGCCGCGGCGCCGAAGCCGATGGCCACGCGCCCGAGCGAGGTGAGGATGTTCCAGCCGATGCCCTGGTCGTTCGGGCCGTTCTTGTAGAACGGGTTGGAGAAGAGGACCACCGCTTCCTTGAAGACCGCCAGCGGATCCGGGATGCGGCCGAATTTCGCGACGAAGGCCCAGAGCGCGACGAACACGACGAGGCCCGTGGCCATCGCGAGCACGGTCGACACCCACGCGGGCGGCGGCTTGCGCGGCGCGGGCATCGGGATCGCATCCGCTTTCGCGATCTGCGGCACCGGCGGAACCACGACCTTCACCTTCAGCGCGGAAGGATGTGCGACCACGACTTGATGGACTGCGCTCATGTGCTGCTCCTCAAGCGACCTTCACCTTGAATCCGCCCGCGTACTTCACCGGGTCCTTGCCGTCCCACGTGACGCCGTCCACCAGCTTCGAGACACGCATCAGGTCCTTGGGCACCGGCACCTTCGCCGCGGCCGCGGCCTGCTTGTAGATCTCGATCTGGTTCACCTTCTTCGCGACCGCGAGGTAGTCGGGGTCTTCCTTCAGCAGGCCCCAGCGGCGGTGCTGCGTCATGAACCACATGCCGTCGGAGAGGTACGGGAAGTTCACCGTGCCGTCGTTGCAGAACTTCATGTAGTCGGGGTCCTGCCACTTCTTGCCGTTGCCGTCCTCGTACTGGCCGAGGAAGCGCCCGAGGATCACGTCCGTGTCGGTGTTCACGTAGGACTTCTGCGCGATCACTTCCGCCGTCTCCTTGCGGTTGGCGGGCGATGCATCGATCCACTTGCCGGCTTCGAGCACGGCGGCGGTCATGGCGCGGGCGGTGTTGGGATACTTCTGCACGAATTCCAGCGTGGTCCCGAGCGTCTTCTCGGGGTGGTCCTTCCAGATCGCCTGCGTGGTGATGGTGGTGAAGCCGATCTTGTCGGCGATGGCGCGCGCGCCCCAGGGTTCCCCGACGCAGAAGCCGTCCATGTTGCCCACGCGCATGTTCGCGACCATCTGCGGCGGCGGGACGGTGATCGTCTTCACGTCCTTCATCGGGTTGATGCCGGCCGCGGCGAGCCAGTAGTAGATCCACATGGCGTGCGTGCCGGTGGGGAAGGTCTGCGCGAACGTGTATTCGCGCTTTTCCTTCGCGATGAGCGCGGCGAGCGTGGCCCCGTCGACGGCGCCCTTATCCTTCAATTGCTGCGAGAGCGTGATCGCCTGGCCGTTGTTGTTGAGGCTCATCATCACGGCCATGTCCTTCTTCGGGCCGCCGATGCCCATCTGCACGCCGTAGATGAGGCCGTAGAGGACGTGCGCCGCGTCGATTTCGCCGTTCACGAGCTTGTCGCGCACCGCGGCCCACGAGGCTTCCTTGGTCGGGGTGATGGTGATGCCGTACTTCTTGTCGAAGCCCTTCACGTTCGCCATCACGACGGAGGCGCAATCGGTGAGCGGGATGAAGCCGATCTTGAGGTCGGTCTTCTCGGGCGCGTCGGAACCCGCGGCCCACACGGAGGCTCGCAACTGCGGGGTGAGGGTCGCCATCAGCGCGGCGCCCGACTGCGCGAGGAATTTGCGACGCGATCCATGCTTGATCCCCTTCTTCATGCTTCGTCTCCCGTGAAAACCGTCCAACAAAAAAGGCGCCGGTCGCCGCGAAGTGGTCGCGGGACGGACGCCTTTGTCGTTTGCCCGTGCCGCCGTTGGCCCGGGCTTCGGTCTACCTATCGCAACGGCCGTGCCAAGTGGGCAAATCCTTGAGGGAAAAGGGAAAAGTGGGTCATTGCGTCGGGGGCGGTGGATATTTCATGCGCCAAAACGATGCGGCGGTGCACCAAATCGAGCGGATCGAGGGTTAACCCAGGAGCGAAGCGATCGAGATGACCTGCCGGGCCACTTCACCCAGCTTGAGGTTCTTTTCCATGGCGAGATTGCGCAGCGACCGGAACGCTTCCTCTTCGCTGACGCCCCGCTGCTTCATGATCAGCCCCTTGGCGCGCTCGATCACCTTGCGGTCGGCAAGCTGGGATTTCGCGTCGGAGAGTTCGGCGAGCAGGGCCTGGTCGGCCTCGAAACGCTCGATGGCCACGCGCATCACGGGCTCCAGCCGCGCAGGGGAAACGCCCTCGACGACATAGGCGGAAACGCCCACGCGGAGTGCCGCACGGATGGTGCACTGCTCCGCGTCATCCGAAAACACGACCACCGGGCGCGGGGCCCCGGAAGAGACGGCCGCCAGCTGTTCCAGCACGTCGCGGCTGGGCGAATCGGTGTCGATCAGGACGATGTCGGGCCGGTGCTCGGCTACCCGCGCGAAGAGCTCGAGCGGGGATTCGAGGGTGCACGTCACTTCCACGCCCGGCATCGCGGAAAGCGCCTGCCGCAGCGCGGAGGCACGACCCGGTGTGTTATCGACGACCAGAACCCTCAACATGGATGCGCCCCGCAGGAACTCCCATGTTGCAATGCAACATCCGTGCCACGGCTCCGGCCGGCCGGATGCGTGAATATTCGACAATTCCACGTCCACTGCTGCACGTTCGCCCGGCACCCTCCTCGGGCATCATGGCGAAGCGGTGTAGCATCACATCGCGTCTTCCAAGGAGCCAGACGAACATGACCAGCAAAGACAAGAACCCGGGCGAACTGTCCGACCAGCAACTCGACGACGTCTCCGGCGGCCAGGAGATCCACAAGATGGAGAAAATCGTCGTCACCGCGAAGCGCAGCGACCTGAACGCGCAGCCGCAGCAAGTGGTGAAGATGGACAAGATCGTCGTCACCGCGCGCCGTGAAGGCAGCGAACCCGCGAGCCTCGCCGGCTCCCAGGTCGCGCAGGCCGACACCAAGAAGTAACCGGCCAGGGCCTCCGGGGAACGTTTCCCCTAGGCCCCTTGGCCCGCCAGCATCGACCGGAAGAGCCCGGGCGACGCGGCCAGTTCCGCGTACGTTCCCGCCTGGGCAATCCGCCCCCGGTCGAGCACCACGATGCGATCGGCGTGCCGCACGGTGTTGAGGCGGTGCGCGATGACGATGCGCGTGGCCGCCAATCCCTTCAGCGATTCCTGCACCGCGGCCTGCGCCACGTTGTCGAGCGCGCTCGTCGCCTCGTCCAGTAGCAACACGCGCGGCTTCGACGCGAGCGCCCGCGCCAGCAACACGCGCTGGCGCTGCCCGCCGGAGATCGTCGAGAGCCCTTCGCCGACCAGCGTGTACAGGCCCATCGGCATCGCCTCGATCTCACCGGCCACGCCCGCGAGGCGAGCGGCCTCCCACACCGTCTCGATGTCGCGGTGCGCCGCGCCCGCGATGTTCGAATGCAGGTCGCCGGCCCAGAGGCGGCCGCTCTGCAGCACCGTCCCGATGCCGCGGCGAAGGCGGCGCAGGTCGAGCGTGGCGAGATCCTTGCCGTCGTAGAGCACGCGCCCGCGAGCGGGTGACTCGAAGCCGAGCAGCAGGCGAAGCAACGTCGACTTGCCCGATCCGCTCGCGCCGACGAGCGCCACGAATTCGCCGGGCTTCACCTCGAGGTCGATGTCCTTCAGGACTTCGGGTCCGTCGGGATAGGCGAACGAAACACCCTCGAGGCGCACGTGGCCTTGCGGCGCGTGCGCCGCGCCGCGCGTGGGGTCGTTCTCCGGCACCGTGGAGAGGATCGGCTTCGCGCGTTCCCAGAAGGGTTTCAGGCGCAGCACGCCCATCCACATGGCCACCAGCATCTGCACCGCGCCCAGGACCGCGAAGAGCGCGGCCTGGAAGGCGATGAAGTCGCCGGTCGAGAGCGCCGTGCCGGGGGCCGCACCGGTCGCGAGCCGCCACGCGAGGTAGTAGACGAGGATCGCCGCCGAGGGGAAGAGCAGGCCGAGCGCCACCGACTCCACGTTCGCGAGCTTGGTGCTGCGCCGGTTCAAGCCGCGCAGCATTTCGTAGTCGACGAAGTAGTTGGCGTACGCACGCGATTCGGCTGCGGCGGCGCGAAGCTTCGCGATTCCGGTGAGGTATTCGACGCTCAAGCCATTCAGCTTGCCGTCGAGCGCCTCGATCGCGCGCCCGAGCCGCAGCCGCGCGAGGCCGGCCCAGGCCGGAATCGCGATCGCAAGGGCGATGAGCACGAGCGAAGCCGAGGCCAGCATCGCGTTGTACTTGAAGAGCAGTGCCGCATTCGCGATGAGGAAGAGGCCGGTGACGAGCGTGCCGATGGCCGCGGCCGCGACCGAGCGCTGCACCGCATTCGCCGCCGACATGCGCAACGCGAGATCTCCGCTCGCGAAGGCGCGGAAGAAGGGCGCGGGCGCACCGATCACGCGGTCGAGCATCGCGGCCTGCACGGCAATGGTGGTGCGGGCCTCGAAGCGCTGGACCGCGAGGGAGCGCACCGCTTCGAGGCCGATGAGGGCCAGCCCCGCGGTGGCGAGCCCGGCAATGAGTTGACCGACCTGGCTCAGCAAGCCCGTCGGGATCACGTGGTCGATCAGGAATCCGGTGCCGACCGGGGTCAGCAATCCGAAGAGGGCGGCGGCGGCGCCGGTGGCCACGACGGTGCTCGCATCCGCCCGGTTGTGGCTCCATGCGAAGCGCAGCACGTCGAGCGTGCCCAGCGCGCGGCGCTCGAAGCGGCGATGGAACGACCAGGCGAATGGCGAGAGCCGCGCGGCCGTCGCGGCATCGACCGTCCATTCGACTTGCGTTCCGGAATCCTTGGCGACCATGCGATAGCCGGATACCGGATGCGGCACGAGCACGACCCATCCCGTGCCGGCCGGCGAGCGCATCTCCTCGGTGTCCGTCTCGCGGGGCTTGCCGCGGCGGTCGGCCACGCGCGCCAGCATCGGCAATCCGGCGCCTTCCCACCAGCGGCCATCGAGGATCACGCGGCGCACGCAGAGGCCGGTGGCGGCCGCGGATTCCTCGACGGCTTCACCCGGGTCGATCGCCTCCGACATCGCGGGCGGCGCATCGAAGCGAACGCCGAGCAGGCCCTCGAGCAGGTTCAGCGCCGCCGGGAGCGTGGTGACGCGCAGCGAGAGGCCGGGATCGCTCGTCATGCCGCGTCCACCGCGATCAACGTGGCGTAGCGGCCGCCCTCGATCTTTACGAGCTCGTCATGCCGCCCGCGTTCGACGACACGCCCCGCTTCCAGCACGAGGATCTCGTCGGCGTCGCGCACGGTCGAGAGGCGATGGGCGATCACGAGGCTCGCCAGGCCCCGCCGGCGCAGGTTGGCTTCGAGCGTCGCCTCGGTCGTGGGATCGAGTGCGCTCGTGGCTTCGTCGAGGATGAGGATCGAGGGCGCGGCGGCGAGCGCGCGCGCGATCTCCAGCCGCTGGCGCTGGCCACCGGACAAGTTGCGGGCGCCTTCCTGCAGCGAACCCGCGAGCCCTCCCGGCAGTGCCGTGACTTCGGCTTCGATCACCGCGTCGCGAATCGCCGCGCGCACGGCTTCCTCGCCGATGCGTGGATCCCAGAGCGAGAGGTTGTCGCGCACGCTGCCCTGGAAGAGCACGACATCCTGGTCCACGTAGGCCACGCTCTTCGACAGCGACGCGCGGGTCCACGCGGCGCGTGGCTTGCCGTCGAACAACACCTCTCCGCTCCACGGCTCGTACAGGCCCACGGCGAGCCGGCCCAGCGTCGACTTGCCGCAGCCCGATGCGCCGACCAAGGCAATGCGCTTGCCCGGTTCGACGGTGAACGAAACGTTTTCCACCAGCGGCGGCTCGCCGCGGTTGTAGCCGAAGGTGACGTCGCGGAAGGTGAGCGTGCCCGCTCGCTCGATCGGTTCCACGGCTTCGGGCGCTACCTCGATCGAGACGCGCGGGTCCTTGCGGTAGTGCAGCACGTCGTCGAGGCGCGCGAGGTCGCCGGTGAGCGTCTGCATGTGCTGCGTGGCGGCGAAGAGCGCGTGCACCGGCGCGGAGAAGCCGGCCAGCAGCACCTGGAAGGACACGAGGTTGCCGATGGTGAACGTGCCCTCGATGATCCGGGCCGCTCCGAGCCCGAGCACGGTGAGGCTCGCGACGAGCGAGAGCAGGCCCGGCACCTGGCCCAGCGTGAGCGAGAGGCGCTGCGCCTGCACCGCGGCGTTCGAGAGCTGCACCTGCAGGCCCATCCAGCGCGTGAAGAGCGCGTTCTCCTGGCCCGCGGCCTTGATGCCCTCGATGTTGCCGAGCGCACCCGCCGCCGCGCCCGCGAGCTTGCCCGCGCGCACCGAGAGCTGGCGCGAGATGTCGGCGGTCTTCTCCGCGAGCACGCGCCACACGAGCAGTTCCAAGACCAGGCAGGCCACGACGACCAGCGTGAGGCCGGGTTCGAGCTGCACCATGAGGATGAGATAGAAGCTCGCGGTGAGCAGGCTCAACGCGAGATGCGCGAGGTCGTTGGAAATCGTCTCGGCGACGCGCTCGTTGAGATCGACCCGAGACGCGATCTCGCCGGGCGAGCGTTGCACGAAGAACTCCATCGGCAGCGAGAGCGCATGCGCGAAGAAACGGCGCGACGCCGCGGCGGCAGCCCGCCCATACGTATCCATCAGCAAGTGCGCCTGGATCCACATGAGCGCCGCGCGCACGAGCGCGGCGAGTGCCAGGCCCAGGAGCAGCGGCAGGGCCATCCCTCCAAGGCGGGCCACGAGCACTTCGTCCACGAAGCGGCCCATGAACCAGGGAAGCAGCAATCCCGGAGGGACCAGCAGCACGCCCAGCACGATGGCGAACGCGATCGCCGGATGCACGCCTTCGAGGTATTGGCCGAGCGAGCGCAGCACCGAGGGCTTGTCGCCACCGGGAACGAACTCGGGCCCGCGCTCGAACGTGAGGACGACGCCCGTGAACGACGAGTCGAACTCCTCGGAGCCGACCTTGCGGCGGCCGAGTGCCGGATCGTTCAACCACGCCTCGCCGTTCTCGAAGCCCTCCAGCACGACGAAGTGGTTGAAGTTCCAGAAGAGGATCGCGGGCAGCGGGAGGTCGGCCAGCTCCTTCGTTTCCTTCCGGAAGCCGCGGGCGACGAGGCCGAACGTGCGCGCGGCGCGAAGGAGGTTGCCGGCCTTGCTTCCGTCGCGGCTCACGCCGCACGCCACGCGCAGCACCTCGAGCGGAACCCAGCGGCCGTGGTGGGCGAGTACCATGCCGAGCGCGGCGGCGCCGCATTCGACCGATTCGAGCTGGAGGACCGTCGGCGTGCGACGGATCGCGGAGTTCAGCGCGCCGTCAGCAGCCATGCGGCGAAAGCGGCGGTGGCCACGAGGAGGATCGCCAGGGTCACGAGCAGGCTGCGCGGATAGCCCAGGAGCTCGAGGCGCACGTCCAGCTTCTCGGGCGAAGCGAGGCGCGCGAGGGCGGCGTCCCGGAAGAGCGGATTCTTCTTTTCCTCGGCCACGCGCCTAGCCCGCGAGGCGCTTCAACATGCGGTCGAAGCGCGCGCCGGCGAGATGCACGGCATCGAGGAGGTCGTCGTGCAGCTCGTCCTTCGCGTTCGGGTCCTGGACCACGGTGCCATAGCCCATGCGCGAGGTCGTGGTGCGCATGCGGTCGGCGAGGAAGACGCAGAGCGCGCGATAGAAGCGCGCGGCGAACGCCGTGTCGGAACCGAGCTTCTCGCGCATCCGCAGGTTCGGGATGCGCAGCAGGGTCGCATCGGCGTCGATCTCGACGGAGACCACGGTCGGCGCGGGGTCGACCAGCGACATCTCGCCGATCACCTCGCCGGACTCGAGCATGCGGATCAGCTCGCCCGTGGCGCTGCGGATCGCGAGGCGCCCGTCGAGGACGAAGTACAGGTTGTCGACCCGGGCGCCGTTCGGGATCATCGTCGCGCCCTTGTCCATGTGGATGCGGTCGCCGGCCTTGGAGAGCCACTCCACGTCACCGTCGGTGAGCTGGCTGAAGATCAGGAGGACTTTTCTCATGGCGGGAAGCCTACCGGATAATGGGGGGACAGGCAGCGATTCCCGGAGGCACCGATGCTATTCATCAAAGAGTCTTACAAGAACCAGGTGATCGAACTGGATTTCAACCGCTACGAGCACTGCACGTTCGAGCGCTGCAAGATCGTCTACCGCGGCTTCACGCCGCCGGACTTCATCGAGTGCAAGTTCGAGATGTGCGACTACACCTTCGACGGGCCGGCCGCGAACCTCATCGCTTTCCTTCGGAATGCGTTCAATTCACCGGGCCGGCATGTGGCCGACGGAGTGATTGCGCATATCCAGGGGAACCAGACCGAAGTGCCGACGGTGCGGGGCGTCACTCACTAGGGCTCCACGGTCCACTCCGCCACGTCCTCGCGCAGGCCGATCGTCGCGAGGCCGTTCGAGATCGACACGAACTCGTTGCCGGTATCGACGACGTCCGCGCCGAAGCGGCGCTCGAAGATGCGCCGCACCGCGGGCACGAACGACGTGCCGCCGGTGAGGAAGACGCGGTCCACGTCGGTCGCCGCGATGGCGCTGCCCACGAGCACCCGGTCGAGCGCTTCCTCGATCGCCTCGAGCTCGGGCTCGATCCAGCCTTCGAACTGCGCGCGCGTCACGGTCTCGCGGATCTGGAAGCCGGGGCCGTCGAAGCGGAATTCGGCCGATTCGTCGCGGGAGAGCGCTTCCTTCACATCGGAGACGGACTGGTAGAGCGTGTGGCCCTGGTCGGACTCGACCAGCTTCACGAACCGGCCCACCAGCTCCGGCGCCTCGCTGAAGCGCACGAGATCCTTGAAGTCGCGGAAGTCGCGCGAGGTCTTCATCACTGACAGCTCGTGCCACTGCGCGAAGCCCGCGAAGCACGAGCGCGGCATCTGGAGGCTCTTGCCGAAGCTGCGGTAGTTGGTGCCCTTGCCGAGCTGCGGCAACACCACGTGGTCGATGATGCGGTAGTCGAAGCGGTCGCCCGCGATGCCCACGCCCGAGTGCCCGAGCGCCTTCGCCTGCAAGTTGCGCCCGCTCACGTCGAAGTGGATCACCGAGAAGTCCGTGGTGCCGCCGCCGAAGTCGGCGACGAGGACGGTCGCGCTGTCCCGCAACGACTGCGCGTAGAAGAACGCCGCCGCCACGGGCTCGTACACCTGGCGGATCGACTCGAACCCGAACGGCGCCAGCGCCGCGACGTAGCGCTGCATCGCGAGCTTCGCGTCGGGACGGCTCGAGCCCGCGTACTCGACCGGGCGGCCGACGAGCACGTTCTTCGGCAGGTCGTCGAGTTGCGGGTGCGCGTGGCGTCGCAGCTCGCGGAAAAAGCGATTGAACAGGTCCTCGAACTTCCACGCGCTGCCATACACGTAGGTCTGCTCGAAGAGCCGGCTGGCGGCGAAAGTCTTCAGCGACTGGATGAAGCGGCAATCGCCTCCAAGCTCGATGAAGCGCTGGATCGCCCACGGCCCGGCGTCGGACACGACCCTCGGGACGTCGTCGTCGCCTTCGTTCCAGAACGACAGTGCCGAGCGAAACGAGAACAGGCGATTGGAAAGGAAGTTGAACACGACCGGTTCGGACACGGACGCGTGCGCCCAGGAGAGCACGGTGTTGGTGGTGCCGAAGTCGAGCCCGAGGGAGCGCGGCGAATGCGTCGCGGTGTCACGCATTGGATCGGGTGGTCCCACACATTGGATTTCGGTTGTTCCGTGTAGTGGCACCAACGCGGTGCCGTCTCGCATTTGTCCGATTCACGACCATACAAATGCATTTGGAAGCGCAATGCTACTCCGAGCATGTTTCATCGTTCGTTCCACCGAGGGATTTCATTCGCATTTTTGTTTCACGTGCATCATTCACTTGTGATGTAGGACACATCTGCAGGACACCGACGCGACTATGATCATCACGTCGTCGCGCACACAGCAAAATACAAATAATGAGAATGAATTCCCCCGACCCGCTCGCCTGCGTTTCTCGCCGCGTATTGCCCGGCATCCCGTGGCAGTCGTCGATGCGAAACGAAGAGCGATGGGTCCATGCCCAAGCCTGAGCCCGCGCTGGTTCCCGTCGCGAGCGCGCGCGGTTCCTCCAGCGTCCTCGTCCTCACCGAATCGCATACCAAGTGCTCGGCGATCCTGAACTGGATCGCGTCGGAGAAATCCGTACCGGTGCAGGCGCATCCGAAGAACAAGGCCGGAGACCAGGTCCGCTTCGTCGACGTTGAAGTTGGCGGGAATGCCTACCGCGTGTTCGGCATCGCTTCGACGATGCTCGAGGACGCTGCCACGGCCGTGGCGTTGAACTCGGTCGCCGCGATCTTCATGGTGGCTTCCGCGCCGAAGGGATCCGCGGGCGACGATATCGTTGCCGAGCTGGTCGCCGCGCGATCGAAGTTTTCTTCCGTGCCCGTCGTGAGCTGCGTGTACCCGCGCACCGCCGAAGCGCGCGTGGCCGACGCGACCAAGCGCCTCGCGGCCGCCAAGTTCCAACTTCGCCCGTCGAACGCCGATGCCGGCGACTTCGCTTCGATCTGGCGAGACCTCTGCGTCTCCTGGGCACCGCAACCGGTGCCGGAGACCGTCAAACCGGGAACGAAAGGCGATCCGCCTCGTCCCCGCGCAGTACCGCCGCCGGCTTCGATCGGTGGCACAACCAAGAAATCCATTCCCACAAAAGGACTAGACATGGCAAATGCAGCAGAAAGCTTGGCCGCACTCATGCAGATCGACGGCGCCGTTGGCGGACTCATCGCGGACTACCAGAGCGGCATGCTGCTCGCGAAAGCGGGTGGCGGCGTGAACCTGGAAGTGGCCGCGGCCGGCAACAGCGAAGTGATCAAGTCGAAGATGAAGACCATGCAGGCCCTGGGCCTCAAGGAAAGCATCGAGGACATCCTGATCACGCTGGGCACGCAATACCACGTGATCCGCCCGCTGGCCGCGAAGCAGGGCCTGTTCCTCTACCTCGTGCTCGACAAGGCGAAGGCCAACCTCGCGATGGCGCGCTTCAAGGTGCAGGACATCGAGAAGTCGATGGCGGTCTGAGTCACGCCGGAAATGGAAAAGCCGGACGGCGTTGGCCGTCCGGCTTTTTTCATGGGGCCGCCGTTCAGTCCTTCAGGTTGAACGCGATCTCGTATTCACCGACGAACCCGACGGGCTCGGGATTGAATCGCCATTGCGACAGCGCGCGGATCACTTCGCGCTCGAAGACGCGATGGCTCGACCAGACGATCCGCACATCGCTCACCACGCCGTTCGGCGCGACGTGCACGTGCGCGATCACGCGGCCGTCGGTGCCGTTGCGTTGTGCCGCCCTCGGATAGATCGGCTCCACCCGATACGCGGCCTTGAACTCGCGCCGAACCGGAGCGGACGGTCCCTTTGCGCTGCCCGAATCGGACGACGTGCCGGTGCCGAATGACGAAGGTGCCGGGGCCGCGACCTCGTCGGCGGGCGGCATGATCGTATCGACGGAAGGCTGGATCACGATCGGCTGCACGGCCACGACGATCGTGGGGGCGGGTGCAAGCTTTGTCGGCAGCACCTGCGGTTCGGGCGGCGGAGGCTTCGGAGCGTCCGGGACCATCGAGATGTCGACGGGTGGCTTGAACTTGTCGACGATGATCCGCCCGAGGCCATTGACCAGCGCGTAGACCACGAGCAAATGAAGGGCCAACACCAGGCCCATTCCCGCAACGTTTCGCTTCCCGGCTTGGTACTCCATCGCGTTCTCCCGTTCAGAGGTCAGGTGAATTCGTGGTGCCCGTCTCGATACTGCCATCTCGCGGCCGTTTGCAACAGAGCGCGTTTCAGCCGTAGCCCGAAGGGTGAGCACCCGGGCCGTAGTCGTTATATTGAACGCACAACAATCGCAATCGGGTTCCGCCGTGGGCCAAGTCCTCGACAAACTCAACGCCCGCCTCGCGATCGTCGCTGGCGGTGATGGGAAGCGGGGACCTGCTGGGACCGGCAACGGGCTGGGTCGTCGCGCCTTGAGCGCGTAGACAACAGCGACTGGTGCCGGGAGGGGGAATCGAACCCCCATGGTGTTGCCACCGCGGGATTTTGAGTCCCGTGCGTCTACCAATTCCGCCATCCCGGCCGGGAGGACGCGCCGAACGGCGTGAGGGGCAAATTATAATCGGTTGGTGCGCATTTCCGACTTCGATTACGAACTCCCCCCCGAACTCATCGCCCAGCATCCGGCGCCCGAGCGCGCCGCGAGCCGCTTGCTCCACCTGGACGGACGCACCGGAGCCCTCGAAGACCTCGCTTTCCGCGACCTCGCAAGCCTGGTCGACTCCAACGACGTCCTCGTCTTCAACGACACGAAGGTGATCAAGGCGCGCCTGCGCGGCCGCAAGGACACGGGCGGGGATGTGGAGGTGCTGGTCGAGCGCGTGCTGGACGAGCATCGGGCGCTCGCCCACGTGCGCGCGAGCAAGTCCCCGAAGGCGGGACGCAAGTTGATCCTCGCCGATGCGATCGAGGCCGAAGTGCTGGGCCGGGTCGACGATCTCTACGAACTGCGTTTCGAGGGCGGTGCCACTGTGCTGGACCAACTCGCGAAGCACGGCGAGGTGCCGCTACCGCCGTACATCACGCACAAGCCCGATGCCGCGGACGAGTCGCGCTACCAGACCGTATACGCGCGCGAGCCCGGTGCGGTGGCGGCTCCGACGGCCGGGCTGCACTTCGACGAGCGCACGCTGCAGGCGCTCTCGGAGAAAGGCACGAAGCTGGCCCACGTCACGCTGCACGTCGGCGCCGGGACCTTCCAGCCGGTGCGCGGCGAGGTCTCGGACCACGTGATGCATTCGGAGTGGTACAGCATCCCCGAGGCGACCGTGGAGGCGATCGAGCAGGCGAGGGCGAGGAGGGGACGGGTGATCGCGGTAGGCACCACGACCTTGCGGGCGCTCGAGGCGAGCGCCGCGTCCGGGGCGCTGCGTGCGGGTTCAGCCGACACGCGCATCTTCATCACGCCGGGATTCGAGTTCCGGGTCGTGGACCGGCTCATCACGAATTTCCACTTGCCGAAGTCCACGTTGCTCATGCTCGTTTCCGCGTTTGCGGGGCTCGACAACGTGCGGCGCGCCTATGCGCATGCCGTTGCCGAGCGCTACCGCTTCTTCAGCTACGGCGACGCGATGCTGGTGGAGCGGGCGGCCTAGGACCTCCGAAACGCCCTAGTACCCGTTCTGCACGCGGAAGCGCGCGTCGAACAGGAATTCCTCGACGGGCTTGTATTCCGGGCTCAGCTCATCGGCCGGGTAGTGCGCGGCTTGCTGGCGCTCGATCGAATCGGCGGCGTTGTGCAGCAGGTCGGCGATCCAGCGAAGGCCCTGGGCGTGCCATTGGGGGACTGCGTTCGAGTTGGCGTAGTACATGGTCATTCCTCGTTCTTCGTACTTCAGGGGTTCCTGCTCAAGCGGCCTCGGGACGAATCGAGATCCACGACGTCTTCATGGCCTGGATCAGCGTGCGGCCGCGGTTGCGGATCACGCGTCGCTCGCCGGCGCCGAGCACGAAGTCCTTCTGCTCGCCTTCCTCGGTCATCCAGATGGCGCCGCAGCGGGTACGAACGCTGGTGCCTTCCGCGTCATCGAGGGTGACGACTTGCCCGGGCTTCAATTCGAGTACGGCCGACTGGGTCCTGAGGTCCATGAGGGTCTCCTTGTAGGATTCCTTGGGCGCATGCAAAATGGGGGTGCGCCACAACCGCCATTTTCCGGTTCCACAGGGAAGGGGCAAACGAATTCGATGCATTCCTTGCATGAGGTTTGGGAATGTCAAAAGTCGGCCGTCCGCTCCCCCCGCTGGACCTCCTGGTCGGCTTCGAGGCGGCCGCGCGCCACCTCTCGTTCACGCGGGCCGCGGCCGAGCTCTTCCTCACGCAATCGGCGGTGAGCCGCCAGATCCAGGGCCTCGAGGAGTTCCTCGGCGTGCCGCTCTTCGAGCGGCGGCACAAGGCGCTCGCCCTCACGGAAGCGGGGCAGGCTTATTTCCGCACGGTCGGGCCGGTCCTCGAGCAGTTGCGCGATTCGACGCGCCGCTTGCGCGAGACGCGTTCCGGACGGCTGCTCACCGTGACGACGACGATCTCCTTCGCTTCGATGTGGCTCGTGCCGCGCCTTTCGCGCTTTCGCAAGGACCACCCCCACCTGGACGTGCGCGTGGCCGCCTCCACGGACGTGATCGACATCGAACGCGAAGGCATCGACGTGGCCATCCGGGATTGCCGTCCCGATGCCGCGCCGGCCGGAGCCGTGATGCTCATGGGCGATCACGTGGCCCCCGTCTGCAGCGCGCTGTACTTGAAGGAGTCGCGCGCGGCGAAGCGGCCGCTCTCCAAGCCCGAGGACCTGCGCCACCACGTGCTGCTGCACATGCACGATCCGCATGGGCGCTTCCCGTTCATCTCGTGGCCGACCTGGTTCGAGTCCGCGGGGCTCGCCGACCTCGTGGCCGGCGGCTCGCTCGTCTTCGGGCAATACGACCAGGTGATCCACGCCGCGATGCACGGGCAGGGCGTTGCGCTGGGCCGCATGTCGCTGCTCCAGCAGGACCTCAAGGACAAGAACCTCGTGGCCCTCTTCGGCAAGACGAAGCGCATCGCCCGCGCCTTCCACGCCATCTACTCGAAGGGCGCAGCCTCGCGGCCCGAGGCTCGCGAGTTCGTCCAGTGGCTGCAGTTGGAGATCGAGCGGGAGAAATAATTGGGGTCAGACTCCCATTAAGTTAATCGGCCCGGCTCCCTCGCCGCGCGGCGAGAGGACGGATTAACTTAATGGGAGTCTGACCCCAATTATTTTACGACTTCGACTCTCAGCGGCGAAGCGAGCTTCTGCGCGAACGTGTTCACGTACGTGTCGAAATCGGCCACGCCTGCGAAGTCACCGCTGCGGTCCCAGCCCGTCCCGGCGTAATAGGACGACGGCCCGCGAAAGGTGACCAACACGTTGCCGTCGGCTTCGGGCGTGCCGGCGACGCGGGAGGGATCGATGACGATGGCGCAGCCCATGTTGCCGTCGGGCCCGTAGCTGTTCAGCGCCTCCCAGCTGCGAATCACGCCGCCCGCGGCGTCGATCCTGAATTCCGCGCCCTTCTTCTTGATGCCCGTGGCGTACAGGACCGACGCGGGCAGCGGCGCGCCGTTCTCCGTCGCATAGAAGCTTTCGTACTTCACGAAGTTGGATCCCGCGTCGAGGCTCACGCGCTTGGTCTCGCGCACCCTCACGCCGGCGACATCCCATGCGATGTAGTCGAGCTCGAAGAGCAGGCGGATGGGGCCGCGCGAAAGGACGCGCGAGCGCCGGAAATTCTTCGACGTGAAGAGGCGCCCGTCCGCGAAGAGCCCGCTGCCGCCGCAGCCACGCGACTTGCCGGCCGAGTAGAAGTCGCCGCCCTCGCCGTGGTCCTTGTGGTAGTTGTCGGCGAGATACCAGCTGTCCACGACCAGCCGCGGCGTCTTCTTCACCCAGGCATCGACGGTGCTGCTGGTGAGCGGCTCCTGCTCCCAGGTCTCGAGGGCTTCGCCGTACATGCGGAACGCGACCTTGTCGTTTTCCCACACGAAGTCGTCGAAGCGTTCGCGCACGAAGCGGCCGTAGACCTTGAAGTCCTCGGGACGGAAGGCCCTTTTGGCCCCGAGCGTGAGCGTGTACTCGGCGGATCCCTTCGCGGCGACGTCCACCTGGAACGCGATCGCGTCGTCGTAATGATCGCCGGTGAGGTCCAGCGTCTGCACCAGGAGGTCCTTGCCCGAAGCATCCGCGACGTGGATTCGCGCGAGATCGGCCTGCTTCACCGAAGGACCCAACGAGGCGAGTCCGATCTGCACGACCTCGCCCTTGCGCGCGATGGCGCTCTCGTTGCGCACCACGACGCGACCGAACTCGGCCGCGAGAAGCGAACTTGCGAAGCTGAGCAGGCCCAGGGCCAGGCCAAGACGTGCGGCCGGGCGGGTCACTATTGCCCGTGGATCCGCGAGTTGGCCGAGACGTGCTGCTTGAGGAACTCCATCTGGTCGGCCAGGATGCGGCGATTGGCGAGGATGAGGAATTCCGCGCGGTTCGGGATGTAGGGCGCGTAGATCAGCTGCATGTGCGCTTCTTCCGGGGTGCGGCTGCCCTTCTTCTGGTTGCAGTTGCGGCAGGCCGTGACCACGTTCATCCACGTGTCGCGCCCGCCGCGGGACATGGGCAGGATGTGGTCGCAGGTCAGCTTGAAATGCGAGAAGTGGCCGGCGCAGAAGCCGCAGATGTACTTGTCGCGGTGGAAGAGCTCGCGGTTGTTCAGGGGCGGGATGGCGTTGAAGCCCTTGAAGGCGAGCGCCTTGCCCTTGATCGCGATGATCGAATTCGAGGTGATACTGGAGCGTTCGCCCGTGAGGTGCGAGCAGCCGCCGTAGACGGTGAAGGCGTGCTTGCCCAGCTCCCACGCCACGCGTTCCTTCGCGTAGTACCAGACCGCCTGTTGCCAGGTGATCCAGCGGTGGGGCACCCCGTGGGTGTCCAGGGTGAGGATGAGCGGAAGAGTCCTGTTCATTTGAACGACAGTTTTGCCAGTCAAATCTAGAACTTGGATAATGCTCCTCAGAAGCTGCATCCAATATTACACGGAAAAATTCCATGGCCCTAGACCGCGTTCCTTCCGGGAAAAAGCTCCCCAACGATTTCAACGTGATCATCGAGATCCCGGCCCAGGCCGATCCGATCAAGTACGAGGTCGACAAGGAGACCGGGGCCCTCTTCGTGGACCGGTTCGTCTCCACGTCCATGCACTACCCGTGCAACTACGGCTACATCCCGCAGACCCTCTCGGACGACGGCGACCCGGTGGATGTGTTGGTGGTCACTCCGTTTCCGCTCCACCCCGGGGTCGTGGTCCGCTGCCGGCCGGTGGGGATGCTCGCGATGGCCGATGAAGCCGGGCAGGACACGAAGCTCCTGGCCGTGCCGATCGACAAGTTGACCCCGCTGTATCGCGCCATCGAGACCCCGCGCGACCTGCCCCCGGAAACGCTGGCGCAGATCACCCACTTCTTCGCGCACTACAAGGACCTGGAGCCCGGGAAATGGGTGAAGGTCGAAGGCTGGCTGGGGCCCGAGGAAGCGAAGAAGGAAATCCAGGAGAGCGTGAAGCGCTACAAGGCGCAGCGGAAAAAGCCCGCGTTCTGAAATCGGGGTCAGGGTAGAAATATCTAGATATTTCTACCCTGACCCCGATTATTCCTTTCTAGATCGCCCCGCGGCAGTTTTTCGCCCCGCACCGGCAAGGCAGCTTCCCGTTGTGGTGGCTGTTCTCGTAGTCCACCGTGAGCTCCTCACCCTTCCGGATGTCCCGCAGCGCGTAGAACTCGGCGCGCGTGTCGGTGATGCGCGTGAAGGTGTTGGGGTCGCACGAGTGGTTGATGAACCGGAAGCCGCGCGGCGAATCGGTCGCGTCGATGGCGAAGTCCTCCAGCTCGATGATCGCGACGATGTCCCGGCCCTTCGCGCGGCGGGTCGCTTCGCGCAGGCTGATCGATTCGCCTTCGAACTCGCCGATCTTGGAGCGGCCGCGGATGCGCGAGCCCGAGAACAATCCGAGGCCGACGATGCGGCTCTTCGCGACGTACATGGCTTCGTAGGTCTTCTTCCAGTTCATGGACGCAGCGCCCGGAGGTTGAGCCACGCCAGCAGGGCGAGGGCGAAGCCGATCAGGACCATGCCCGCGAGCTCCAGCCCCGGGGGCTTCTCCCCGAGCTGCACCCACGACGAGAGCACGGCGACCACGGGAATGCCCAGCGCGTTCAGCCCCGCGATGCCGGCGGGCGAGTTGGCGAGGATGTAGGTCCAGAGCCACCAGCCGATGGCGGTCGCGGCGATGGTCGAGAAGGCGAGGGCGTAGATGTATTCGTGCGTCCACTCGATCGGCCGGTCCGACACGAGCACCGAGAGTATCGCGAGCGCGACGAAGCCGAAGAGCAACTGCCATGCGGTGAAGGTGAGTGGATCCGCGCCCGGCGTGGGCCAGCGCTTCGACAACACGGCCGAGATCGCCCAGACCGCGCCGCCCCCCACGGCGAGCAGGCTGCCGACGAGGCTCGTGAGGTCCCAGGGCGCGACGATGAGCGTGAGGCCCGCGAAGGCGATCGAAACCGCGATCCATTGCGCGCCCCGCATGCGTTCCCCGATCAGGAAATGCGCGAACACGATCATCCAGAACGGCATCGTGAAGACGAGCACCGAAGTCTTGCCCGGGCCGGCCTTCAGCAGCGCGAAGTGCGAGAGTGCGACGAAGAGGGCCACCTGCACCAACCCCAGCAGCACCGCCATGCGGTAGTTCGGCAGCAACAGCTTGCGGCCCGTGAGTTTGATCACGAGGAACAGGAACGCGGAACCGAGGCCCACGCGCCAGGCGGCGAAGTCGAACGGATGCGCGTGCCGAAGGGCGATCTTCATGACCACCCACGAGTAGCCCCAGATCAGCACCATCGCCACGAGCGCGGCCACCGGGGTCGTGCGGGAAGATGTCACGCTAGAATTCTACATGGCCGATTACTTCGTGATGATCGTTCCCTGGAGCGACTCGGGCGTGATGCTCTCGGACGTGCGCACTCGCGTGTTCGTCGACGAGCAATCCGTGCCGGTCGCCATCGAGCGGGACGGCCGCGACGCCGAATGCGTGCACGTGCTCGCCCGCGACCTGGACGGCCACCCCGTCGGCGCCGGGCGCCTCATGCCCGACGGGCGCATCGGTCGCATGGCGGTGCTCGCCGATTGGCGCGGCTCAGGGGTCGGCGGCGGGATGCTGGCCGCGCTGGTGACGGAAGCGAAGCGCCGTGGCCTGGCCGAGGTGTACCTCCATTCGCAATCGCATGCGAAGGCGTTCTACGAGCGCCACGGGTTCGTCGTCGACGGCGCGGAATACCTCGAGGCAGGCATCCCGCACGTGGGAATGCGGAAGCGAGTTTAGGGTCAGCACGATAACTGTCGAATTCGCGGCAGTTATCGTGCTGACCCTAAACTCGAGGCACCGAGTAGGGCAGCTCCCGCAGTTCGAGCGCGGGACCCGTGAGGGAGCCCAAGCGAAGGTCGCCACTGTCCAGGCTCTCGAGTTGCGCGACGATGAGCGCGTCGTACCCACCCGTGGGAGAAGGCGCCACGTTCGCGACCTGGCCCGCGGCCTGGTCTCCAAACGCAATGCTGTAGAGCGAGTCGCCGGGCTTCGGGGCCTCGGCGCCCGCGAAATGCGCGAGGGCCATGCGCCGCTTCAGGCCGCCGCGATAGTGCGTGCGCGCGACGATCTCCTGGCCCGGATAGCAGCCCTTCTTGAAGTTCACGCCGCCGATCAGCTCGAAGTTCACCATCTGCGGCGTGAACGCTTCCTGCGTGGCGGCGAGGATGGTGGGCACGCCCGCGCGGATGTTGGCGGCGTCCCACGCTTCGGGTCCGGCCGCGACGGTGCCGGGCAGCAGGATGGCGCGGATCGGTTCGGCCATCGCCAGCGGTGCGACGACGAGGAAGCGCTCGGCCTCGAGACCGACGCAAAGCACGTCTTCCCGTTCCGTCGATTGCATGGGCTCCGGCACCGCGTCCCACCAGGCGGAGACGAGAGGCCTTGAGCCCGGCCCTGCAATTCCCCAGCGCGGCTGGTTCGCGGTCACGTCCTCGATCGCGACCTTCGACCGGAGCACGAACATGCGCAGGCGCTTGGCGATCGGCGCGGCGATCTCGGCAGGCAGCATCATGACGAAGTGACCGGACCTGCGGACCAGCAGGAACGTGGCGAGGATGCGGCCCTTCGCGGTAAGCCAGCTGTTCCACTGCGCATCGCCGACCTTCAGGGCCTCGACATCGTTGGTGAACTGGCCGTGCAGGAACGCCCGCGCGTCGTCCCCCGAAACCGCCAGCACGGCGTTGTGGGAGAGATCGGCGACGAACGTGGGTGCGACGGTCATGGTGGAAACCAACGTGGGATCGATTCGGCAGTCCTTCAAGTATAGCGAGGCGCTTGCCGCAAACCTCCGGCCATCGCGGCTGGCGGTTTGCCTGGTGGCCATGGCGTCGATCTCGACGGCCATCATCCTCGTCGCGTTGCCAATGCCCTCGGCCTTGAAAGGGTTACTCGCGATGGCAGTGGCGGCCCTCGCGGCGGATGCCCTTCGCGTCGTCGCACTTCGCCGCGGCGCGCGCGGCGTGGTGGCGCTTCGGGTCGATCGTGCCGGCGCCATCGAGGTTCGCGATGCTTCGGGGCGCTGCCGCATCGGAACGGCGCAGCCGGGCGCCTTTGTCGCGCCCTGGCTCACGATCGTTCGGTGGCGTCCTCACGGCGGCCGCTTCGATCGCACCTTCATCGTGCTGCCGGACATGATCGATGGCGAACGCTTCCGGCGGCTGCGGGTCCTGCTGCAATGGGGTTCAACGGAATAAAGGAGTCTGACCCCTTTATTCGGTTGGGTATAATTGCCTCCATGAAACCGCAAGACGCGCCCCCGCGGCAGTTCGTCACGCTGCCGGGTGCGGTTGCGCTCTCGCCCTTCCGCGTCGAAAAGCTCCTCGCCTCGCTCGATCCGCGCCTTGCCGCGGCCATCGGCATCGACACGCGGTTCATCCATTTCGCCGCCTGCAGCTCGCCGCTCGAGGCCGCCGAGCGCCAGGTGCTCGAGAAGCTCCTCGTCTATGGCACGGCGCCGAAAGGCGAAGCGAAAGGCGACCTCCGCCTCGTCCTCCCGCGCCTGGGCACGGTTTCGCCGTGGTCGTCGAAGGCCACGGACATCGCGCACAACTGCGGCCTCGCGAAAGTCGAGCGCATCGAGCGCGGCGTGGCGTACTACGTCACCACGAAGGATGGAAAGCCGCTGCGGGACAAGGCGCTGCAAGGCCTCGACCCCGCCCTGCACGACCGCATGACCGAGACGGTGGTCGCGAGCCTCGCCGAGGCCGAGCGCCTCTTCGAGCACCACGCGCCGAAGCCGCTCTCCACCGTGGACATCGTCGGCGGTGGGCATTCCGCGCTCGAGAAGGCCAACCGCGACATGGGCCTCGCCCTCGCGCCCGACGAAGTCGACTACCTCGTCGACGCGTTCACCAAGCAGGGCCGCAATCCGACCGATGTCGAGCTCATGATGTTCGCGCAGGCGAACTCCGAGCATTGCCGCCACAAGATCTTCAACGCCTCGTGGACCATCGACGGCAAGGCGCGCGAGCACTCGCTCTTCGGGATGATCCGCAACACGCACCAGGCGAGCCCGCGCGGCACCGTCATCGCGTACTCGGACAACTCGGCCGTGATGGAAGGCGCGTTGATCGAGCGCTACTTTCCGAACGCAAACGGGGCTTGGAATTACCGCCCCGACACGACGCACATCCTGATGAAGGTGGAGACGCACAACCACCCGACGGCCATTGCGCCGCATCCGGGCGCGGGCACCGGCGCGGGCGGCGAGATCCGCGACGAGGGCGCCACCGGCATCGGCGGCAAGCCGAAGGCCGGCCTCACCGGGTTCACGGTTTCGAACCTGCGCATTCCCGGAGCCGAGCAGCCGTGGGAGCGCGAGTACGGAAAGCCGGGCCGCATTGCCTCGGCGCTGCAGATCATGATCGACGGCCCCATCGGAGGCGCGTCGTACAACAACGAATTCGGCCGCCCCGCGCTCACCGGCTACTTCCGCACCTACGAGCAGGAGTCCGCCGGCGAAGTGCGCGGCTATCACAAGCCCATCATGCTGGCGGGCGGCTACGGCAACATCTCGGCCGCGCACACGTCCAAGCGCGCGCTGAACGCGAACACCCTCTTCATCCAGCTGGGCGGCCCCGGCTTTCTCATCGGCCTGGGCGGTGGCGCCGCATCGTCGATGGCGAGCGGACAGAACACCGAGGCGCTCGACTTCGATTCGGTGCAGCGCGCGAATGCCGAACTCGAGCGCCGCTGCCAGGAAGTGATCGACGCCTGCTGGCAGATGGGTGAAGCGAATCCGATCCTCGCCATCCATGACGTCGGTGCGGGTGGCCTCTCGAATGCGTTCCCGGAGCTCGCGCACGGCGGCGGCGTCGGTGCGACGTTCGATTTGCGCAAGGTTCCGAACGAAGAACCGGGCATGACGCCGATGCAGATCTGGTCGAACGAAGCGCAGGAGCGCTACGTGATCGCCATCGACCGCTCGCAACTCGAAACCTTCCGGCGGATGTGCGAGCGCGAGCGTTGCCCATTCGCCGTCGTCGGAGATGCGAATGTGGAGCACCAGCTCGCCGTCGACGATCCGCTCTACAGGAACCGTCCGGTCGACATGCAACTCGAGGTGCTGCTCGGCAAGCCGCCGCGCATGCATCGCGATGTGGCACACCTTGCGAAGGTGCATCCGGCCCTCGACACGTCGAAGATCACGTTGAAGGAAGCTGCGTACCGCGTCCTGCGGCTCCCCACCGTCGCCGACAAGACTTTCCTCATCTCGATCGGCGACCGCACCGTGGGCGGCATGAGCGTGCGCGACCAGTTCGTAGGCCCGTGGCAGGTGCCTGTGGCCGACTGCGCGATCACGACGATGGGTTACACGACGTTCCGAGGCGAAGCGATGGCGGTGGGGGAACGCACGCCGGTGGCCCTCATCGACGGCCCGGCCTCGGGACGGATGGCGGTGGGCGAGGCCATCACCAACATCGCCGCGGCGCCGATCGCCGAGCTGGGCGACGTGAAGCTCTCGGCCAACTGGATGTGCGCCGCGGGCCACCCCGGCGAAGATGCCTCGCTCTTCGACACGGTGCGCGTGGTCGGCATCGAGCTCTGCCCCGCGCTCGGCGTTTCGATTCCCGTCGGCAAGGACTCCATGTCGATGAAGACGACGTGGAAGGATGCCGGGAGCGGCGAGTCGAAATCCGTCACCGCGCCGCTCTCGCTCATCGTCTCGGCCTTCGCACCCGTCACGGACGTGCGCCTCGCGGTCACGCCGCAGTTGCGCCGCGACCTCGGCGACACGGAGCTGATCCTCATCGACCTGGGGGGCGGGCGCAATCGCCTCGGAGCCTCGGCGCTCGCGCAGGTGCACGGCCAGGTCGGCAACGAGGCGCCGGACCTCGACCATCCGGCGAAGCTGAAGGGCTTCTTCACGGCGATCCAGAAACTGGTCGCGGCCGAACGCATCCTCGCCTATCACGATCGTTCCGACGGCGGCCTCTTCGCCACGGTGTGCGAGATGGCCTTCGCTTCGCGCGGCGGCGTCACGCTCTACCTCGATGCCCTCGCGATGGAGGGACAGCTCGACGTCGACGGCCACGAGCGCCAGACGGACGTCCTCGCGGGCCAGGTGGACGACCGCGTGTTGGCGATCCTCTTCAACGAAGAGCTGGGCGCCGTGATCCAGGTGCGGCGCGACGAGCGCACGACGGTGCTGCAGGCGCTGCGCGACGCCGGCCTCTCGCGCGAATCGCACGTGATCGGTCACCCGAACCCGGATTCGAAGGTGCGCGTGATCCTCAACGGCAAGGCCGTGTTCGACGAAGCGCGCATCGATCTCCATCGCGCGTGGTCGGAGGTCACCCACCACATCCAGCGCCTGCGCGACAACCCGGCGTGCGCCGACCAGGAATACGACCGCCTTCTCGACGCGGGCGACCCGGGCCTGCACGCGAAGCTCACGTTCGAACCGGACGAGGACATCGCCGCGCCGTTCATCGGGACCGGCGCGCGCCCGAAGGTCGCGGTGCTGCGCGAGCAGGGGGTGAACGGGCAGATGGAGATGGCCGCGGCGTTCGACCGCGCCGGCTTCGCGCCCTACGACGTGCACATGAGCGACATCATCGCCGGCCGCGTGAAGCTCGCGGACTTCAAGGGCTTCGCGGCATGCGGCGGCTTCAGCTACGGCGATACGCTGGGCGCCGGCGAGGGCTGGGCCAAGTCGATCCTCTTCAACCCGAGGGCGCGCGACGAGTTCGAGGCCTTCTTCAAGCGCACCGACTCGTTCGCGATCGGCGCCTGCAACGGCTGCCAGATGATGTCGAACCTGAAGGACATCATTCCGGGCGCGCAGAACTGGCCGCACTTCGAACGCAACGCGTCCGAGCAGTACGAGGCAAGGCTGGTGATGGTCGAGGTGCAGAAGTCGCCGTCGATCCTGTTCGCCGGCATGGAGGGCAGCCGCCTGCCGATCGTGGTCGCGCACGGCGAGGGCCAGGCCGTGTATCGGGACCAGGCGACGATGGATGCCTGCAAGTACCTCGTGGGCCTGCGCTTCGTCGACAACCGCGGCAAGGTGACCGAGGCCTACCCGTTCAACGCCAACGGTTCACCGCAGGGCGTCACCGGCGTCACCACGCCCGATGGCCGCTTCAGCATCTTCATGCCGCATCCCGAGCGCGTCTTCCGTTCGGTGCTGTTCTCGTGGAAGCCCGAGAGCTGGTCCGACGAATCGCCGTGGATGCGGATCTTCCGCAACGCGCGGAAATGGATTGGTTAGGGGTCTGACCCCTAGGCTGCCTTGGCGGTGTGTCCGTCCAGTGCGAACAGGGCTTCCACGTCCACCACGATGAGCATCCGGCCCTCGTGGGTCGCAAGCCCGGTCATGTGCCGCGCGTCGAAGGAGTTCATTTCGGGCACCGGCCGCAGGTTCGCGGCATCGATGTGCAGGACATCGGAGACGCCGTCGACGACGATCCCGATCATGCGCGCGGACAGCTCGAGGATGATGACCACCGTCGATTCGTCGTAGGCCACCTGCGCCGCGCCGTTGCGGATGCGCATGTCGACGATCGGAATGATGGTGCCGCGCAGGTTGATCACGCCCTTCATGCTGGCGGGAGCCCCGGCGATGCGCGTCGGCGTTTCATAGGCACGGATCTCGCGCACCTTGAGGATGTCGATCGCGTATTCCTCGGCGCCGAGCGAGTACGCGAGGTATTCGACGCTCGTCTCCATGGCTAGAACTCCTCCCATTCGGCTTCGCCCGAGACCTTTGCCGTCGCGAGCCTCGGCGCCTTGGGAGCCGGTACGCGACGTCGGGGCGGAGGAGGAGGAGCGGCCGCCGGTGCCTCGGCGCGCCTGGTAACGCCGGTGACGCGGAAACGGCTCACGGCCGTGACCAGCTGCTCGGCGGTGGCGGCCATGTTCTCGGCAGCCGCCGCGGATTCCTCCACGAGCGCCGCGTTCTGCTGCGTGACCTGCTCCATCGACGCCATCGCCTGGCTCACCTGCGTGATGCCCGAGGCCTGTTCCTGCGATGCGGTGGCGATCTCCGCGATGATCCCGGTCACCTGGTTCACCGAGGCCGTCAGCTCCGCCATCGTCTTGCCGGCGTCCTCGACGCGGCGCGTGCCGCCTTCGACGCGCTCGGCCGAGCCCTGGATGATGCCCTTGATCTCCTTGGCCGCCCCGGCGCTGCGCTGCGCGAGGCTGCGCACTTCGGAAGCGACCACCGCGAAGCCGCGGCCCTGCTCGCCCGCGCGGGCCGCTTCGACGGCGGCGTTCAGCGCGAGGATGTTGGTCTGGAAGGCGATGCTGTCGATCACGCCGATGATGTCGGCGATCTTCTTCGACGAGGCGGAGATCTCGCCCATCGTCGTGATCACGTCCTGCATGGCCTGCCCGCCGCGCGCCGCGACGTTGGAGGCCGCGAGCGCGAGCTCGCTCGCGTGCTTCGCGTGCTGCGCCGTGGCCGTCACCGTGGACATCAGCTCTTCCATCGAGCTCGCGGACTCCTCCAGCGAGGACGCCTGTTCCTCGGTGCGGCTCGAAAGTTCGGTGTTGCCGTTCGCGATCTGGCGGGTCTCTTCGGCCACGCTCTCGGCCGCGCGGCGGATGGTGCCCACCGCTTCGGCGAGGTCGTCGCGCATGCGCTTCATGCTGCCGATGAGGCTCGCCTTCGCCGCGCCGTCGACGCGGACATCGGTTTCCAGGTCGCCGGCGGCAATGCGGGCCGCGACTTGCGCGGCGTACGCGGGTTCGCCGCCGAGGCGTTGCATCAGCACGCGCACGATGAGCAGCGCCGCGCCGATGGCTACGAGGACCGCGAAGGCCGCGAAGCCGGCCAGGATCCATCGCGAAGTAGCGATGGATGCGGCGGAGCGCTGGCCTTCCACCTGGCTCTCCGACGCGGCGTGCTCGTTCAGCAGACCGATCGCCTCGATGTAGCGCACCTGCGCGCCCTCGAGCTTGTCGAGCATGATGTCCTTCGCGCTCGAGTAGTCGCCGCGCTGCGCGGTCTTCACGAATTTCTCTTCCAGCGGCAGGTAAATGGCCCGCTGGATCGCCACGTCCTTGAAGAGGGCGCGTTCCACGTCGTCCTGCAGGTTCTTCTCGACCTCGGCAAGCGCGTCCGAGGCCCTCTGGCCGTTGGCGAGGATCTCACCCAGCTCGGTGCGGATCTGGGCCTCGCTGTCGAGGATGAGCACGTTGCGCATCTGGCGCGAGCTCTGCATGAGCGCCTGGGCGGCTTGGCCGACGGCAATCATCTTCGGGACTCGCTGCGAGGCGAGCCGTGTGACGCTGTCGCCCAGCGATTCCAGGCGCAGCAGGCTCACCGTGACGATGAGGAGGAGGAGGGCAATCAGCAGGCCGAAGCCCGCGACCAGGGTGGTGCGCGTATTCATGGTTGTCCTTGGGGCGGCGACGGGCCGGGATGTCCGGCCGCGTCGCTGCGATTCGCGCTTGCGCTTACTGTGCGGCGCGAAGGGCGTCGATGACTTGTTTCACCTTGGGCGAAGGATCACCCAGGGTGACGAGGGCCAGCGGACGCTCGAGCTTCTGCGTCTTCACGACCTTGTCTTCCTTGTCGTTCACGAAGCCGCGGCCCACGCCGCCGACGCCGTTCTCGTCCTTGGCCACCAGCTCGGCCACGCGTTTCACGGAGGTGAGCGACTTCACTTCGGCGCCGTACTCGCTGCCGCCCATGACGACCTTCTTGACCATCGCGCGCGTGCCGCCGGTGACGGCGTCGGAATACACCACGATCGGGGCATCCTTGCCGCCGACGGACTTCCAGTTCGTGATCTTGCCGGTGTGGATGTCCTTCAACTGCTCCCACGTGAGGCTCGCCACGGGATTCTTCGGGTTCACGACGAAGAGGATCTCGTCCTTGCGGATCTCGTGCATCTTCAGTTTCGCGGGATCGATTTCCTTGCCCGCGGTCTTGGCGGCGGCCACGGCGATGTCGATCGGCTCGGAGACCATCGCGGCATCCGCGCGGCCTTCGGCGAGGTCGACGAGACCCTTGCCGGTCGCATTGCCGACGATCTCGAGCGTGTGCCCGGTCTTCTTCTGGACGGCGTCGCGGGTGGGTTCGAGCACGACGTTCACGAAGGTCGTCGCGCCGTTCAACTTGACCACGTCCGCGTGCGCGGCGGAGGCGGTGATCGCGCAGGCGAGCAATACAGCGCGCGTGAGTGTTTTCTTGTTCATTGCTTGAGATTCCTGGGGAAGATTTTGGGGTTGTCTTACAGAAACAGCGCAATGAGAGCATGGGAACATTGCGTTCCCATGTGGATTTCCGCACACCGCGCGTGTTTCCCCGTTTCTTCCCATGTTTCTTATGAAATCAACATGGAATTCAAGCAGTTCCGTCTATGTCGCCAAGCGAAAAAGTGCTCCGTTTTGAGCCATTTTCGCGCCGCGAATCAGCGCTGGGCGCGCACGTAGCGGCCATCGAAGGCCGTAACCCATGTTTTTCCCCCATCTTCCGAGGTACGCCAGTGCTGGCGCACCGAGCCGTCGGCGTTCACGCTCCAGGCGATCTCGTTCAGCTTGTTCGGATCCTTCTTGCCCGGCAGGCTCGCGTCGGAGAGGCGCATCACGCCGTCCTTGAACGTGCCCTCGATCGCCAGCAGCGTGCCGCTGTTGTCGACCCAGGTCTGGTGCCACAGGCCACGCGCGGCGTCATAGCGGTTGAAGCTCTGGCCTTCGAAGCCGCCTCGGCCCTTCCACGACTCGTGGAGGACGCAGCCATAGAGGACCTTGATCGAGTTCGTGCCCGCGGGTTTTCCGTTGGCACCGGTGACGTCCCATTCGCCGATCCAGAAGTCGAACTGGTGGGCCTCGGGCGCGGCGCAGGGATCGGGCGCGGGCTTTTGCGCGAAGGCGGGCAGCGTCGCCAACGCGAAGGTGAATGCAAGGAGTGTCTTCATGCGGTGCATCGTGCCGCACGGATCGCGGCGGATTGTCGCGAAGTGTGACGGCAGCCTGCCTACCGAGGCTTGATGCGGCTCCACACGTCGTCGGCGATGCGGTAGTCGGGATGCTCGCGCTTGAAGCGCGCGATGCCCTCGTCGGCCTCGCGATCACGTCCGGCCTTGCGCAGCGCCTCAATGCGCTCGAGCTTCCGCTCGGGCGTGTCGGGCCACGGCTGAGCTGCGAGATCGACGGTCACGGCTTCTGTGGCCTTCTTCGCAGCGAAGGCCTCGGGCTTGGCCGCACCCGTTTCCGCCTTCGCTCGCGCGGACCCTCCGGTCAGGCCAATGCCGAGCGATCCGGTGGTGGTCTCGTCGCGGCGGCCCTGGGCTTCGTTGCGCTCCACGCGCACGGCGGCCGGAGCAGCGGCGCTTTGGGGTGGCGCCGGTGCGGTCGTGCTCGCGGGTGACGCCGGTGCGGCCTGTCGCGACATCGAGTCCGCGAGGGCGGCCGGTGCAGGTGCGGGTGCCGCCGCAGGTGCGGCTTCGGCAGGAGCGGGCGGCGGCGGAACGAACTTCGGCGCAGGCGCCGCGTATCGCAACGATTCCTGCGCGCGCGCGTCCCCGGCCGGCGCCGCGGCGAGATCCTTCCCGAGCGCGCGCGGGGCGGGTTCCGGTTTCGGGACGACAACGGCTTGCGTCGAAACGGCGGCCTTGGTTTCGACGCGCCTCTTCTGGCCGTCTTCCTTCGCCTTGGCCCGCGATTCGGCCTCGGACAGTTCTTCCGGAATCACTTGCGGCACCGGCGGGCTGCCGACCGAGGGCGTGATCGGTGCGCTGGCGGCGGACGGCGCGGCGCGCATGTCGGCATCGAGCGGCGGCACTTCCTTCTCCATTTGCATCACGACGCCGAAGGAGAGAAAGAAGACGGCCGCGATCGACACCGGCACGGCCCAGCGCCGCGACGCGGACCTGCGCACGCCACCGGGCGCGGACGACACGGCGCGCCGGGCCGCGGCGCGGATCGCGTCGTCGATCGCCACCGAAGGCTCCTCGGTCGCGAGCTCGCGGTAGCGCCGGCGCAGCGCTTCGTCGCGCGGCTCAGCCATCGCCCACCGCCTTGCGCAGCTTGTCCATGGCGTATCTCAGGCGGCTCTTCGCCGCCTCCTCGTTGGTGCCCGTTGCTTCCGCGATCTGCGCGGCAGTCATGTCCGCTTCGTAGTGCAGCAGGAAGGCCTCGCGCTGGGCCTCGGGAAGTGCCGCCAGCGCGGCGTCCAGCCGTCCCAGGGTAGCCTTCGCCTCGACGATCCGGTGCGGCTCGTCGAACGGGCCCGCCTTTCCTTCGACAACCGATTCGCCGTCTTCGTTTTCGACCGCGACGATCGTGAGGCCCTTCTTGCGCCAGTGGTCGATCAGCCGGTTGTGCGCGACGGTGTACAACCAGGTGGTGAACTTCGCGGTGCGCACGTAGCGCTCGCGGGCTTCGACGACGCGCATCCAGATGTCCTGGAACAGCTCCTCGGCTTCGCCGCGCGTCTTCACCGATCGCAGCACGAGGCGGAAGAGGGGGCCCTTGTGGCGCGCGTAAATGACGTCGAAAGCCCCGGCGTCACCGCCAGCGTAGGCGAGCATGAGTTCTTCGTCGGGGGCGTCCGGCATCGCCCCCGGATTCTAAACGCTTAGGGGTCAGACCCCTAGGCGTCAGCGGCGCCAGCCCGGCGGCGGCGGGACGAAGCCCGGGAACGCATCGGGCTCGCGGCGCGCCACCGGCGGCTCCAGCACGCCCTTGGCCACGAGGTTCCGGTAGCTGTCGTAGTAGATCGAGATGGTCTCGACGGGATACGACGTCGCGCGCTCGAAGCCCACGTAGCGAATCGGGTTGTCCTCGGTGCGGCCGTAGCCGGTGCCGATGGGGGCCGAAGGCGCGGCGCGCTTGGCCGTCGAGCCGCCCGTGATGCCCGCGCCGGCGGAATCCTGCGACAGGGCCGGAGCGGGAGCCTGCGATTCCTGCGGGCGCGATTCCGCCCTGGACTTCTCGCGCAGGCCCGGCTCGTTGCGGTAACCGTAGTCGTCGCGTCCCCAGTTGCCGGAGACGGCAGGGGGCGTCTCGCGCTTCCGCTGGAACAACGCCACGCCGATCACGCCGAGGTTGTCGGGGCGTTCGGTGCGCGCGGCATAGGAGTCGGCGAGCGTCGTGAAGTAGAACGCCGCGGTTCGCTCCATGCTCTTCCTCCAGCCCTTGAGGTCCAGCGACGCCCAGCTTTCGAGGACGTAGCCGCCCTGGCGCGGCGAAGCCGTTTCGCCCGAGAGGACATTCACGCCGTCGATGCTCATCACCGCGAGCAGGTCCTCACCAACCTTGTTACGAACCTGGACGGAGTATTCGTTGCCGGGCTTGCCGACGACGTACGCCTTGCCTTCGTGCCAGTAGACCGGCAGTTCGCGAGAGGTGGAGCGGTCGAAGATGCGGACATCCACGCGATCACCGATGGCGAAGGCGGGGATGGAGGTGGCCGCGAGGAGGGCGGCGGCGAGAAGCTTGAGGCGGGTCATGTCCAGTCCTTTCAGGGGGTCCTGAAGACTGAAACGGGCCTCGAAGCCGAAGGGGTCGAGAAAAACCGGGGCCAGGGTAGAAATATCCTCACAAGGCTTTTGCCTCGAAAGATATTTCTACCCTGACCCCGATTTTCGCCAAGAAAAAGGGCGGCCGAAGCCGCCCTTGATCGTGAAACGACTGCGGGACTACCGTTCCTCGACCTTCGCCTTGGAACGCAGCTCGGAAACGAGCTTCTGGATCTGCTGTTGCTGCGCGCGCTGGCGGAACTGTTCCTTCAGCTCGGCGAACTCGGGCACCTTGAGCGGACGCACGTCGTCGACGCGAATCACGTGGTAGCCGAAGTCGGTCTTCACCGGGGCCGTCGTGGTCTGGCCTTTCGGCAGCTTCATCACGGCGTCGGAGAAGGGCTTCACGTAACGCGCGGAGGGGCCCCAATCGAGGTCGCCGCCGTTGTCCTTGGAGCCCGGGTCCTTCGACTTGTCCTTCGCGATCTTCGCGAAGTCGCCGCCCTTGTTCAGCTCGGCGATGATGGCTTTCGCGTCATCTTCCTTGTCGACCAGGATGTGGCGAACCTTGTACTCGTTGGTGCCCATCTGCGTCTTGAACGTCTCGTACTGCTTCTGCAGGTCGGCGTCCGTGATGGGGTTGGCCTTCATCTCGTTCTCGAAGAGCGCGCGCACGAGCACGGCCTGCTTGGCCATCTCGACTTGCGCGGCGACGTCGGGCGACTTGTCGAGGCCACGCTTCTGGGCGGCCTGGGCGAGCACTTCGCGGTTCACGAGCTCGTCCTTGATCGCGGCGAGGCGCTCGGGCGAATCGGCCTGGCCCTGGGCGGTGAGCTCCTTGCTCATCGCATCGATGCGGTTCTGCGGGATCGCGACGCCGTTCACGACGACACGGCCGGAGCCGGGGGCAGCAGCGGAAGCGGCGGCTTTCTTCGACGCTTTCTCGGGCGCCTTTTCGGCCTTGTCCTGCGCGTTCGCGGCGAGCGCGAGCGAGCCGGCCACGAGCGCGACGGCGAGGTTCTTGAGGTTGGGGTGCATGGTCTTCCTTTGCTTGGTCTAGAGTTGCTCGGGCGCGAACGCCTCGATCTGGAGGGCGTGGATGTCGCGTTTCATGAGGTCGCCCAAAGCCTCATAAATCATTCGATGGCGCACCACGGGCGACTGGCCGCGGAACGCTTCCGAAACGATGGTGAGCTGCCAGTGCGAGCCGCCCCCGGGGCGATGCCCCGCGTGGCCCGCGTGCGAATCGCTGTCGTCGCGCAGCTCCAATGCGGAGGGGTGCAACGCGGCGAGGCGCTCGCGGATGGCTTGCTCGGTGTTCAAGCCGGTAGCGCCTTCTTGAACGGTTTGATGGTGACGCGGCCGTACACGCCGGCCTTCACGTAGGGATCTTCGCTGGCCCAGGCGATGGCGGCTTCGCGCGAGGCGAATTCCGCGACGATGAGCGAGCCGGTGAAGCCTGCGGGGCCCGGGTCTTCGCTGTCGATGGCCGGATGCGGGCCCGCGAGGATCAGCCGGCCCTCGGCCTGCAGCGCCTTCAGGCGCTCCACGTGCGCGGGGCGCGACTGCACGCGCTTGTCGAGCACGCCCGGGAGGTCTTCGGTGAGGATCGCGTAGAGCATCAGTGCGGCTTTCCCTCGGGTTCATCCACCATGTACTTCGACAGCCAGAAAATCTGCGCAACGGCGAAGACGAAGAAGATCGCGGTGCTGCCCCAGACCTTGAACGTGACCCACGTCTCGAGGGGGAAATTGAAGGCGACCCAGAGGTTCAGCGCGCCCTTCGCGATGAAGAACACGCCCCACATCACGCACACCTTGAACCAGATGGGATCGGGCATCGTGAAGATGTGGGCCAGCATCGACTTCATGAAGTTCTTGCCGAACGCGAGCGCGCCCAGCAGCGTCACGGCCACGCTCCAGTAGAGCACCGTCGGTTTCCACTTGATGTACGTCTCGTCCTGCAGCACGAGCGTGGCACCCCCGAAGACGACGATGATGACCAGCACCGCCCACTGCATGCCGCTCACCTTCTGGCGGCGTACGAGCAAGTACCCGATCTGCGCCACGGTCACCGCGATCGCCACGGCCGTCGCCACGAAAATGCCGGCGACCTTGAAGGCGACGAAGAAGAGGACCAGCGGGAGGAAATCGAAGAGGAATTTCACGTGTGCGAGGCTTGGGTGAAACCTGAGAAGCTGCTCGGTAAGTAACTGAAAAGTATAGCCGATCTAGGCGTCGGCTGTCCATTTGAGGTGTCGCGCCTCGATTCGTTCCCGCACCGCCGCGGCGACCTGCGGCGAAAGCGCCAGCGCCATCGCCTCGCTGTAGAAACCGCGCCGTTCCGAGGGCAGCGCCGCGTCCAGGGCGTCGAACGCGAAATCGATCATCGGCGGGTCCTCGGTGCGGATGGCGGTGATGGCGAAATTCAGGTGCAGGATCCGCCACGGCCGCTCCGGATTCGACCGCTCCAGGTCCGGCGAGAGCCGCGGCGCTACGTTAGCAATCACGCCTTGCATGAGGCCGAACACCGCCGCGAGCTCCTGCGGCGAGCGGGCTTCGTTGGAGCGATGGGCCAGGGCGTTCACCACCGGTTCGATCGCGTCCAGCGGGATGTCGTGGCGCAGGCCCCAGAGCGCCACGCCGAGCACGAGGTCGGGATGCGCGTTGTGGCGTGCGAGATCGTTCAACAGGCCTGCCAGCAACTCGTCGGAATCCTCGAGCGGGAGCGCCGCGGAACCGCCGTATTGCCGGTCGATGGTCTCCAGCATGTCGAAGCCGGGGCGCAGTGCCACCAGCCTTGCGTCGCGCAGGCAGAACTCGCGAAACCGGATCGCCAGTTCGCCCGTGGCGACCTGTCCTTCGTCGCCGAAGCGAATGGGTGAGACCGTCATGAAAGCCCTCGGGAAATGTCGGATTTTGCTACAATATCAACCGATTCCTCGAAGTCGCCTCATTTGGACAATTTCGATCTCCACAACCATTCGACCTGCTCGGATGGTTTGCTGTCCCCCACGCAGTTGATGGAGCTGGCCGCGAAAGCGGGCGTGGATGCGATAGCCCTGACCGACCACGATACGACCGACGGCCTGGCCGAAGCCCACGAGGCGGCCAAACGCCTTGGCGTGAACCTGGTGGACGGGGTCGAGATCTCGGTGAGCTGGGGCGTGACGACGCTGCACATCGTCGGGCTCTGGATCGATCCGAACGCGCCCGAGCTGGTTGCGGGTTTGCAATCGGTGCGGCAGGGGAGGCTGGACCGCGCCAGGCTGATCGGCGAGGCGCTGGCGAAGATCGGATTTCCGCATACGTACGAGGCCGCGCTCGCGCTGGCCAGCAACGACGCGATGGTGAGCCGCACGCATTTCGCGCGCTACCTCGCGGACAGCGGCGCCGTGAAGAACATCCAGGCCGCGTTCGACAAGTATCTCGGCAAGGGCAGGCCCGCCTATGTGCCGCATCGGTGGGCGGGGCTGGAGGAAGCGATCACGTGGATCAAGGCCGCCGGCGGCATCGCTGTACTGGCGCACCCCGGCCGCTACGACCTGAAGCCGTCGATTCGCGATGCGCTGCTGGAAGAATTTCGCAGCCTCGGTGGCGAGGCGATCGAGGTGGTGACCGGCAGTCACCGCCCCGAGGAATACAACACCTGGCGCCGGCTGGCGGAGGAGCACGGCTTCCTCGCTTCGCGCGGAGCCGATTTCCACGGGCCGGGCGAAAGCCCGTACGAACCGGGGGAGCTGCCGCCGCTTCCCGCGTCGTGCGTGCCCGTGTGGTCCAAGCGGGCGCACTAGCCGCCCGGTACCGCATCTTCAACGCAGGACGAACGAGCGAGGCTCGGGCGCACGATGGCGCAGTTTTTCACGGTGCACCCGGAGGATCCGCAACCTCGGCTGGTCCGGGCGGCGGTGGAGATCGTTCGCGGTGGAGGCGTGATCGCCTACCCCACCGACTCCTGCTACGCGCTGGGATGCCACATCGGCGACAAGGCGGCGATGGAACGCATCCGCAGGATCCGCAACGTGGACGAAAGGCATCACCTCACGCTCGTGTGCCGGGACATCTCGGAGATCGGGCAATTCGCAAAGGTGGACAACATCCAGTACCGGCTGATCAAGGCCAATACGCCCGGGAGCTACACCTTCATCCTGCGGGCCACGCGCGACGTGCCCCGCCGGCTGCTGCACCCGCGCCACACGATCGGCGTGCGCATCCCGGACCATCCGGTGCCGCTCGCGTTGTTGAACGAACTCAAGGAACCGCTCCTGTCTTCCACGCTCATCCTTCCCGACCACGGCCAGCCCCTCAACGACGCGGATGAAATCCGCACGCGCCTCGAGCACCTGGTGGACCTCGTGATCGACGCGGGTCCGTGCGGCGTGCAGGCGACCACCGTGATCGACCTTTCGGGCGACGCGCCGGTGCTGCTGCGCGAGGGCAAGGGCGACACGCGCCCCTTCGGTTTCGTGAAGGCGGCGCTGCACTGATGGGCGAGCTCTACAACGCCCTGGCCACCCTCGCGGTCTACGCGTTGCCCGTGATCTTCGCGATCACGCTGCACGAAGCCGCGCACGGCTACGTCGCGAAGCACTTCGGCGACACCACGGCTTACATGCTGGGACGCGTCACGCTGAATCCGGCGAAACACATCGATCCCATCGGCACCATCGCGCTGCCGCTCATCACGGTGCTTACCACCGGATTCATGTTCGGTTGGGCCAAGCCGGTGCCGGTGAACGAGCGCAACCTGCGCGACCCGAAGCGCGACATGCTCTGGGTCGCGGCCGCGGGCCCGGCCTCCAACCTGGCGCAGATGCTGGCGTGGGCGCTGGTGGCCAAGGTGCTGCTCGTGTCGATCGAATCCAGCTCGCTCGTGGGCGATTTCTGGTTCGCCGTCGCGATGGCCGGCATCCAGATCAACGTGGTGTTCGCGATCCTGAACCTCTTCCCCATCCCGCCGCTCGACGGCGGGCGCATCGTGACCGCGCTGCTGCCGAACGCGATGGCCTACAAGTTCGCGCAGGTCGAACGCTTCGGCCTGTTCATCGTGCTGGGCCTGTTGCTGATCCCTGCCGTGAACCGCGCGGTGTTCATGCCGCCCGTGAACGCCCTCCAGAACCTCACCTTTTCCGTCTTCGGACTCGGATAACTCGCACGCATGTTCCAGGACCGCGTACTTTCAGGAATGCGCCCCACGGGCGCGATGCACCTCGGCCACTACCATGGCGCGCTCAAGAACTGGGTGAAACTGCAGAACGAATACCCGTGCCTGTTCTTCGCCGCGGACTGGCATGCGCTCACCACCCACTACGAGGATCCGACGGTCATCGAGTCGACCGTGTGGGACATGTTCGTCGACTGGCTCGCCGTGGGCATCGATCCGTCGAAGGCCACGCTCTTCATCCAGTCGCGCGTGCCGCAGCACGCCGAGCTCACGATGCTGCTGTCGTTCTTCGTGCCGCTCGCGTGGCTGGAGCGCGTGCCCACGTACAAGGACCAGATGGAAAAGCTCGGTGAGCGGGGCATGGACCTCCACACCTACGGCTTCCTCGGCTACCCGCTCATGCAGGCAGCCGACATCATGATCTACCGCGCCAACAAGGTGCCCGTGGGCGAGGACCAGACGGCCCACGTCGAGATCACGCGCGAGATCGCGCGGCGCTTCAACCACCTCTTCGGCAAGGAGAAGGGCTTCGAGGAGAAGGCCGAGGCCGCCGTGAAGAAGATGGGCCCGAAGAAGGCGAAGGTCTATCGCGAGCTGCGCAAGAAATTCCAGGAGCAGGGCGACCATCCCTCGCTCGAGGCGGCAAGGAAGCTGGTCGAGGACGTGCAGAACCTCACGCTGGGCGACAAGGAGCGGCTCTACGGCTTCCTCGAAGGCGGCGGGCGCGTGATCCTGGCCGAGCCCGACGTGCTGCTCACCGAGACGCCGAAGCTGCTGGGCCTGGACGGCGAGAAGATGTCCAAGAGCTACGGCAATGCGATCATGCTGCGGGAAGAGCCGGACAGCGTCACGAAGAAGGTCCGCACGATGCCCACCGATCCGGCGCGCGTCCGGCGCCAGGACCCGGGCAATCCCGAGAAGTGCCCCGTCTGGAACCTGCACCAGGTCTATTCGGATGCCGCCACGAAGGACTGGGTGGTGAAGGGTTGCACGACCGCCGGCATCGGCTGCCTCGAGTGCAAGCAGCCGGTGATCGACTCGATCAACAAGGAGATCGCGCCGATCCGCGAGCGGGCCCTGCAGTACGAGGAAGACCCGACGCTCGTGCGCAACATCATCCAGGACGGTTGCGAGAAGGCCCGCGACCTCGCGGACGAAACGATGCGCGATGTGCGCGAGGCGATGGGCCTCAACTACGGCTGAGCGAAAAGCAATTGTCCACGGATAAACACGGATACACACGGATGAACCGCAACACTTGGGAGATCAGCTTCATGAGAATCATCGCCATAGCGTTCGCGTTCATTTTCATGACGCCGGCATTGGCGGCGACCCCTGTGCCCGGCGGCAAGTGGAGCTACGTCTTCGTCGACAAGAAGGGCAATCCCGACCGGCCGATCCGCGTGTACACCTATCGGCCGCGCAAGTGCGACTCCACGTGCCCGATCTGGTTCGTGATGCACGGCCTGCACCGCAACGCGTCGAACCTGCGCGACACGTGGGCCGACCTCGCCGACAACTACAACTTCCTCGTGATCGCCCCGGAGTTCTCGCAGAAGGACTATCCGAAGGCGGCCTGGTACAACCTGGGCGGCGTCGCGGAGAACGAGAACCCCGAGAAGTGGACGTACGCCGCCATCGACCACCTCTTCGAGGAGATGCGCGACGGCCAGGCCGACTACCGCATCTTCGGCCACTCCGCCGGCGGCCAGTTCGTGCACCGCATGCTGCTGCTGCGCCCCCAGAGCAAGGCCTCGTTGTACGTGGCCGGCAACCCCGGCTGGTACCTGCTGCCCGAGTGGCGCAAGGAGAAGGGCGTCGAGCAGGTCTTCCCGTTCTCGCTCATCGGCTCGAAGGTCGGCGAGGCGCAGGCCAAGGAGGCGTTCTCGAAGAAGCTCCTGCTCTACGTGGGCGAGAACGACACCGATCCCGACGACGAAGCGTTGAACAAGTCCGACGGCGCGATGAAGCAGGGCGCCAACCGCGTGGAGCGCGGCGAGAACTTCTTCAAGGTCGCCACGCGCGTCGCGAACGAGACGGGCACCAAGCTGAACTGGGAGCTCTCCGAGGTCCCGGACGTCGCGCACGAGGCCAAGGCCATGAGCAAGGCCGTGGCCACCCAACTCTACGGAAAGAAATGACGACCTCCTCCCGCGCCGCGAACGACCCGCGCATCGCCACCGAAGGCGACGGCGGGCAGCCGGTGCTCGACTTCGCATTGCCGGTGGCGAAGATCCGCGGCGAACCGATGACGGAGCTGCCCGCGGACCTCTACATCCCGCCGGAAGCGCTCTCGGTGTTCCTCGACGCGTTCGAGGGCCCGCTGGACCTCCTGCTCTACCTCATCCGCAAGCACTCGCTCGACATCCTCGACATCCCGATGGCGGAGTTGACCCGCCAGTACATGGGCTACGTCGAGATGATGCGCACCAACCAGCTCGAGCTCGCGGCCGAATACCTGCTGATGGCGGCGCTGCTGATCGAGATCAAGTCGCGCATGCTCCTGCCGCGCCCGAAGCGCGAGGACGATGTCGAGCCCGCCGACCCGAGGGCCGAACTGGTCCGCCGCCTGCTCGAATACGAGCAGATGAAGAAGGCCGCCGCGCAGATCGCGGAGATGCCCGTCGCGGGCCGCGACTTCTCGCTGGTCGAGGTCTACATCGACCAGACCGTGACCGAGCGCCTGCCCAACGTGGAAGTGGCCGACCTCTCCGAAGCGTGGCGCTCCATCCTCGCCCGCGCGAAGATGACCAGGCACCACCGCATCACGCGCGAGCAGCTCTCCGTGCGCGCCCACATGAGCCGCATCCTGCGCGAGTTGCAGCCCGGCGCGTTCGTGGAGTTCTCCAGCCTGTTCCAGCCCGAGCAGGGCGTTGCGGTGCTGGTCGTGAGCTTCCTCGCGCTCCTCGAGCTCGCGCGCGAGACGCTCATCGACATCACCCAGAAGTCGCCCTTCGATCCCATCTACGTGAAGCTGAAGTCCGAGCGCCCGGCGCTCGCCATCTCGTGAAGCCATGAACGACCACGCCACCCCCGAAGAAGAACTCCCCGACGAAGCGCCGGTTCCGGCCGACTCGCAAGCCGAAGCCGCGCAGGATGAAATCGTCCCCGCCGACGACGCACCCGCGTTGGACATCGCGCACGTGAAGCGCGTGCTCGAAGCCGCGTTGCTTTCGACGCCGGAGCCGCTCAACGTCCAGCAACTGAAGCGCCTGTTCTCCGGCCAGGTCGCGGCCGACAACATCCGCAAGGTGCTGGACGAGCTGAAGGACGAGTGGGCCGAGCGCTCGATCGAGCTCACCTCGGTCTCCACCGGCTGGCGCTTCCGCGTGAAGCCCGAGTTCCAGCCGTTCCTCGACCGCATCACCAACGAGAAGCCGCCGCGCTATTCGCGCGCCGTGCTCGAGACGCTCGCGATCGTCGCGTACCGGCAGCCCGTCACGCGCGGCGACATCGAGGACATCCGCGGCGTCGCGGTCTCGCCGGCCACGCTGAACGCGCTCGTCGAACGCGGCTGGGTCGACGTCGTGGGCCATCGCGAAAGCCCGGGCAAGCCCGCGCTCTTCGCCACGGCGCGCAAATTCCTCGACGACCTCAACCTGCGTTCGCTCGAGGAGCTCCCCGCCCTCGACGAGCTGCAGTCCGCGCTCGAGTCGCTCGCACCTGCGCCCGCGCCCGAGCTGGCGCCGCCCGCGCAGCAGCAGCAGGACCTCCTTCCCGAAGCACCTTCCGAACCCTCCCCCACGGAGCCCGAACATGCGGGATAAACCTCCTCGTCAGAACAACGCCCAGCGCCTCGACTGGCCGGGCGGCGTCGTCCCCGATTGGGCCAAGCCCACGGGCAATGGTCCCGGCGGTCCCGGCAGCGGCAAGCGCCGGCGTGGCAAGGGCCGAGGCAAGGGCGGTGGCGGCGGCGGCGCGCACCCGGGCCACGAACGCCAGGGCGGCAGCAGCCCGTCGAAACGCGAGCGCCTGCAGAAGGTCATGGCGCAGTCGGGCCACGGCTCGCGGCGCAACATCGAGATCCTCATCGCGCAGGGCCACATCACCATCAACGGCATCGTCGCGAAGCTGGGCGACCTCGTGGGCCCGGGCGACAAGGTGAAGATGGACGGCGAGTACATCACGCTGCGCTTCGGCGAACCGCCGCCGCGCGTGCTGCTCTACCACAAGCCCGAAGGCGAGATCGTCACGCGTGACGACCCCGAAGGGCGCGCCACCGTGTTCGAGAAGCTCCCGAAGGTGCACAACGGCCGCTGGGTTTCCGTCGGCCGGCTGGACTTCAACACCGGCGGCCTGCTGATCTTCACGACCAGCGGCGAGCTCGCCAACCGCCTCACGCACCCGCGCTTCGAAGTCGAACGCGAGTACGCCGTGCGCCTCATGGGCGAGCTCACGGACGAGATCCGCGTGAAGTTGCTGGACGAGGGCGTGGACATCGACGGCGAGAACTGCAAGTTCGACCTGATCGAGGATCGCGGCGGCGAAGGCTCGAACCACTGGTACCACGTGGTGCTGCGCGAAGGTAAGAACCGCGAAGTGCGCCGCATGTTCGAAGCGGTGTCGCTCATGGTGAGCCGCCTGATGCGCGTTCGTTTCGGCCCCGTCACGCTGCCCACGTTCCTGAAGCGCGGGATGATGAAGGAGATGGAGGAGGCCGAAGCACTGCAACTGATGGACTTCTGCGGCCTGAAGCAGGCCGACGTCGAGACCACGGCCAGCGTCCCCGCGCACGAGGAGGACGAAGACCTCCAGCCGCCGGGCATCTCGCACACGCAGACCGGCGTGCACTCGATCATCTCGACGCTGGGTTCCGGCGGCGGGCAGGGCGGCAAGAAGCATCGCGGCCCGCGCCAGGGCCTGCGGGGACCCGGGCAGCATTCGGGCGGCGGGCATGGGCAGGGCCCGGGGGCCAGCGGCGGCCAGGGGCCGTCGAAGAAGTTCGGCAAGCAGAAGCACCGGAACAAGCAGGGGCAGCCCGGGCAGGGGCAAGGGCAAGGCCAGGGCCGCGGGCGCGGCCCCGCGCAACCGCGCGCCCCGGGCATCGAGCCGGGCAATGCCGCCGAGCCGATGCAGGCGTACATCGCGCCGGACGATGCCCTCGACAACATCGGCAACACCGATCGCGGCAATCCGCAGGGCGCGCAGCAGCGCCCGCAGTGGCAGGGCAAGCGGAAGGGCGGCGGGGGCGGCCAGCAGCGCCAGCGCGCTCCGCGGGGCGACGAGCAACCGCGCTTCGAGCCGGGCAACGCCGTCGAACCGATGAAGGCCTACATCGCGCCGGACGACTCGTTGAACGACAACCTCGGCAACAGCGAGCGCGGCAATCCGCAGGGCGCGCACCAGCGCCCGCAGTGGCAGGGCAAGCGGAAGGGCGGAGGAGGCGGGCAGCCGCAACAGGGCAAGCAGCAGCGCCAGCGCGCGCCGCGCGGCGACGAGCAGCCCCGCTTCAACGAGCCGCAGGAGAAAGAGCGCGGCGACGAGCAGCCGCAGTCTAACGAGAACCGGCGGATCTGGTAGGCCGCAACTCCGCCTTCATCCACGCGCTGAAGGCCTTGATCCGCTTCGACTCGGCGATCTCCTTCGGGTAGACCAGCCAGTAGCACTCGGGCGTCTTCACGGTGAGCGGGAAGAGCTGCACGAGCCGCCCCTCCTTGATGTCGTCGCCGACGAGCGAACGCCGCGTGAGCGCAACACCTTCCCCGCGCACGGCGGATTGCAGCGAGAAGCTCGCGTCGCTGTACGAAGGGCCTCCGAGGGGCACGTCGACTTCCACGCCCGCCAGCGCGAACCATTCCTTCCAGTAGTCGCGGTCCTCGCGGATGATGCGCATCCCGAGGAGCTCCTTCGCGGTCTTCGGCAGCCGTCCGCGGTTGAACTTCGGGCTCGCCACGGGAAAGCACTCGTCCTCGAGCACGCGGTCGCACACGAGCGGCGGCCAGGGCCCGCGCCCGAAGCGGATGCCCACGTCCACGCCGTCGGCGCCGAAATTCGCCATGGCGTTGTTGGCGAAGACGTTCACCTGGATGTCGGGGTGCGCTTCCATGAAGCGGATGAGGCGCGGCATCAGCCAGCGCGAACCGAACGACGGCAGCACGCTCACGGTGAGGCTGTTGTCGCGGGGCGCGCCGCGGGCCACGTCCGCCGCCATCGCGATCTCGCCCAGCGCCGCGCGGATGCGCTCGGCGAATGCACGGCCCTCCTGCGTGAGCGTCACCCGCTTGCCATGGCGGTGAAACAGCGGTGTTCCAAGATGCGCTTCGAGGGCGCGCACCTGGTGGCTCACGGCGCCGTGCGTGAGGTGCAGTTCCTCCGCGGCCCTGGTGAAGCTCTCGAGGCGGGCGGCGGCTTCGAACGGGCGGAGCGCGGCGAGGGGCGGCAGGCGCTGGATCATCGCAAAGCCTATGTGAGCCATTTTGGCAACGAAGTCGAAAACATATCGTTTGGCGCTGGGGAAGGCAAGTGCCAATATCCCTCACACTTGTTACGGAGGTTTCCATGGATTGCCCGTTCTGCCCCGACCGCCGCGATGCCCGGCCCCCGAGCCGCGTCTCGCCCTGGGCACCGCTGGCGCTGATCGTCGCCGTGCTCACCGTCGCGTCGTTCTTCTCCAGCGCTTCGCCGGATCGCCGGGACGGGCCGGATCGGCGCGACATGACCGAGAACCGCATGGCGATTCCCGGACAGGGACGGGCCCTGTGAGCGCCGCCCGATCGATCTGCCTTGCCGCGGGTGAACTCGTGCGCCTGCGCGGCGCGCGCGGCGCGGAAGTCACCGTGCTCTCCGGGCGGCTGTGGATCACGGAAGAGTCCTCGAACGAAGACGTCTGGCTGGGCGCCGGGCAGCACGCGAGCCTCGGGCGGGACGGCCTCGCCATCCTCGAAGCGGTCGGCCATACCCAAGTGGAGATCCAACAATGACGAAGAAAGTCCCGGCGCTGCTGGTGATCGACATCCAGAACGACTACTTCGCCGACGGCCTCATGCCGCTGGAAGGCATGGAAGCCGCGGCGGCTCGCGCCGCCGAACTGCTGGCCGAGTTTCGCGCGCGCGACTGGCCGCGCTTCCACGTGCAGCACGTTTCCACGCGCGCGGGTGCGACGTTCTTCCTGCCCGGCAGCCCCGGCGTCGAGATCCACCCTTCGGTGTGTCCCGACGAAGACGAGCCGATCGTCATCAAGCACTTCCCCAATGCCTTCCGCGACACGATGCTGTTCGACGAGTTGTGGCAGTCGAACGCGGGCGAGATCGTGATCTGCGGCGCGATGAGCAACATGTGCATCGACGCGGCCACGCGCCACGCGGTGGACTTCGGCATGCCCTCCACCGTGATCCACGATGCGTGCGCGGCGCGTTCGCTCACGTTCAACGGCCGCGTGGTGCCGGCCGCGGAGGTGCACGCCTCGTTCATGGCGGCGCTCACCGTCTACGCGAAGGTCTGCACGCTGGAAGATTGGAAGCGCACCCTTCAGCCCGCCGCGCTCGCAGCCTGACCGCGGGGTAATATCCTCCCGACAACGTTCGGGAGGCTTCCATGGGTTTCCTCACGCAGGACGAGATCGACGCGCTGTCGCCCGCCGAGTCCTCGCTGTTCCGCTCTCCGATCCCCGTGCAGAGCGTTTCCTCCGACGAATTCGAGCCCGCCCCGCAAAGCGCCAAGCAGCGCGAGTTCGAAGCGCGCGTGAAGGCGATCGGCTCGGAGCTCGCGAAGAAGCAGGGCGTGTCGCGCCGGCGCTTCTTCACGACCGCGGGCGGGATGGCGGCCGCCTTCGTCGCCATGAACGACACGCACGGGCCGTTCTACGCGGTCTCGCGGGCCGAGGCCGCCACGCCCGAGCTCGCGCAGGCGCGCGCCGACGGGTTGCGCGACCAGTTCGTGATGGACATGCACACGCACTTCCTGCGCGACGACACGCGCATCATGACCTTCGTGCGCCAGCGCGAAGCCGTGGGCAAGGCCGGATGGAACCCCGCCCTCGCGGGCAAGGAACAGACAATCGAGGACTTGAAGTTCGCCAACTACTTCAAGGAAATCTTCCTCGACAGCGACACGAAGGTGGCATGCATCAGCGGCTCCTACTCCGAGGACCCGCGCGATTCCTTCCTCACCAACGAGATGAAGTTCCAGGCGCGCGCGAAGGTGAACCAGGAGGCGGGCACGAAGCGCATGTTCTCGCACGCCATCTTCACGCCGGGGCAGGAAGGCTGGCTCGACCGCGCGGAACGCGAGCGCGAGACGCTCAAGCCCGATTCCTGGAAGTGCTACACGATCGGCGACAACACCAACAAGCACCTTGCCCGGCACCCGTTCCGGCTCGACGACGAGAAGCTGCTCTATCCGTTCTACGAGAAGCTCGTGAAGTGGAGCCAGGACAGCCCGGGCATGAAGAACGTCTGCGTGCACAAGGGGCTTTTCCCGCCTTCGATCGAGAAGCAGTACCCGCACCTGCTGGGCTACTGCACGGTGGCCGACGTCGGCAAGGCCGCGAAGGACTGGCCGCAACTGAATTTCATCGTCTATCACTCCGCGTATCGCTTTCCCGGCGGCGGCACGGCACAGGACGCGTGGGACCAGCTCCAGCGCACCGGCCGCATCGAGTGGGTGAACGACCTCGCCGACATCCCCGCGCAGTACGGCGTGAAGAACGTGTACGCGGACCTGGGCCAGATCTTCGCGCAGAGCACGATGTCCGATCCGCGCGTGTGCGCCTTCCTGATGGGCTCGCTCATCAAGGGCCTCGGCGCGGACCACGTGGTGTGGGGCACGGACGCGATCTGGACCGGCTCCCCGCAGTGGCAGATCGAGGCGCTGCGCCGCCTGGAGATCCCGGAGGACATGCGCAAGCGCTACGGCTTCGAGGCCATGGGCCCGGCTGACGGCGCGGTGAAGCGCGCCATCTTCGGTGAAAACAACGCGAAGCTCTACGAGTTCACGCCGCGGCAGCGCGCCGCGCTGGCGGGGGATCACGTCGCCCACTTCAAGAGTGTCTACGATCGTGAGGGCGGAGCGCGCACGAACCTCGCGTACGGCTACACGCGGAAAGGATCCTGAAGATGCGCAGGCTTGCCCTGGCCGCACTGGCCGTCGCGTTGCCCGCCGCGGGCGGCGGCATGTCCAGCGAGCTGCTGCTCTCGAGCGCCTGGTGCACCTTCACGTACAACAAGGTGAGCGGGTACTCGAGCACCAAGCGCGTGACGTTCGCGCCCAACGGAGTGTGGTCGCAGGGCGCGCGCACCGAAGGGGGCAGCAGCAACCAGTACGGCAGCGTCTACGGCCAGCGCGATTCCCGTGCCGGCGGCGCCTGGAGGGTGCACCAGGGCGAGCTCTTCATGTCCGAGGGCGCGGGCCAGCTGGGACCCGTAGCGACGGTTCTCAAGCGCAACAGCAACGGCTACCCGATCATCGTCGCCGACGGGATCGAATACTCGCAGTGTCGATAGGAGATTTCATTTGATCCTGACGGTTTTTCGCAACCGCCTTCGTCCCGACGCAGGCGACGAGTACGGCACGACGCTCGCGCGCATGCTCGAGATCGTCTCGAAGATGCCCGGCTACATCCAGCACAAGGTCTATACCGCGGCCGACGGCGAGCGCTGCACGATCGTGGAGTTCGACACCGAGGAGCACCAGCGCGCGTGGGCGACGCATTCGGAGCACGTCGAGGCGAAGCGCAAGGGCCGCGAGGACTTCTACAGCGAGTACCGCCTGCAGGTCTGCACGGTGGTGCGCGACAGCCGTTTCCCGAAGGCGTAGCGGCTGGAAACCGTCGGTATCGTCGGGACCGGGGCGATGGGCCTCGGCGTGGCGCGCGCGCTGCTCGCCAAGGGTTTCGCCGTGCACGCGCACGACATCGTCCCCGAACGCCAGGCCGCGGCGGTCGCGTTGGGCGCGGTCGGGTGCGGCAGTGCGATGGAGGCCGGGCGGGCCGCCTCGGTCGTGATCACCGTCGTCGTGGATGCCGCGCAGACTCGCGCCGTGCTGTTTGGCGAACGAGGCTTGTGCGGTACCCTCGCGCGCGGATCGACCTTGATGATGTGCAGCACGATCGCGCCGAGGGATTCGGAAGCCCTGGCGGACGAGCTCGCGGGGGCGGGCATTTCGATGCTCGACGCCCCGATCTCCGGCGGGCCGGCGCGCGCGCATGCAGGAACCCTGACGGTGATGGCTTCGGGTCCGGCGGCCGCGTTCACGGCGTGCGAGTCCGTGCTGGACGCGATGTCCGCGAAGTGCTTCCGCGTCAGTGGGCGCGCGGGCGACGGCTCGCGGATGAAGGTGGTGAACAACATGCTCGCCGCGGCCAACCTCGCCGCCGGGTGCGAGGCGATGGCGATGGCCTCGAAGCTGGGCCTCGACCTGCGCCAGGTGCGTGAGGTCGTGAACGCGAGCTCGGGCGGCAGCTGGATCTTCACCGATCGCATGGCGCGGGCGCTGGAGGGCGACGCCTCGGTCCATGCGGCCGCACGCGTGCTCGCGAAGGACGTGGGCCTGTTCGTCGACACGGCCCGCGACCTGGGGCTTCCCGCGCCGATGTCCGAATGCGCTCGCGAGATCTTCCTCGACACGGTGGCGCGGGGCTTCGGCGAGGAAGACGATTCCGCGGTCCTGCGGCGCTACCTGGAGATCTACGGGAAGAAGTGACGCGCCTCAGGCCGCCTTGTGCATGCGGGCGCGCACGAGGTCGGCCAGGCGCTCGACGCGCGAATCCCGGATGCCGTGCGCGTGCAGCGTTTCGGTCGTCTTGAAGAGGTAGTCGTGCGCGGGCCCGTAGCGGCCGCGCGCGCTGGCGATCGAGTTCACCATCACCTCGGTGGGGATCTCGCCCGCGTAGCCGGAGCACTCGCGATTCACCGTGAAGGCGAGGGCGCGCACCGTCTCGGCCCCGACGACGCAGTTGATCCACTTCGGGCAATAGGATCCGTAGGACATCTCGCGCTTCCAGATGCCGTGCATTTCTTCCTGCACGCGGTCGGGCGCGATGCCGTAGACCAGGCCCTTGCAGCTTCCGCCACGCTCGAGCGTGAGGACCAGGCCCGGGTTGTCGGGCGTGCCGCGGTTGATGCGCGACCAGACGCGGAACGAGCGGTGATAGCCGCGAATCGTGGCCACGTGGCGCGCATCGAACGTGAAGCTGGGGTTCCACATGAGCGAGCCGTACGCGAAGATCCAGAAGGGCGTGCCGCGCTCCCACGGCGTGAGCGCCTCGCGCAGCGAGGCCAGCAACTGCGTGGGCGTGAGCGGGTCGGCCTTCAGGGGGCCAGGCGGCGAATGCGCCATGCACCCTCCTCGCGCGCGTACGTGATGCGGTCGTGCAAGCGGCTTTGCCGGCCCTGCCAGAACTCGAAGTATTCCGGCAACACGCGGTAGCCGCCCCAGTGCGCGGGGCGCGGCGGCTGCAGGCCGTGCTGCTCTTCCATCTCCGCCCAGCGCTTCTCGAGCCAGGCACGGCTGTCGATCGGTTCGCTTTGCGGGCTCGCGAGGGCGCCGATGCGCGAGCCGAGCGGGCGGGTGGCGAAGTACGCGTCGGAATCGGCGGCGCTCACCTTCTCGATGCGTCCCTCGATGCGCACCTGGCGCTCGAGCTCCTTCCACATGAACGTGAGCGCGGCGAAGGGATGCGCCGCGAGGTCGTGGCCCTTGCGGCTCGCGTAGTTGGTGAAGAAGGTGAGGCCGCTCGCATCGGCGCCCTTCAGCAGCACGATGCGTCCCGCGGGGCGGCCGCGCTCGTCGACGGTGGACAGCGTCATGGCCGTGGGTTCGGGCACCTCGGCGCTGATCGCCTCGCCCAGCCATGCGAGGAACTGGGTGGACGGGTCGGCGTCGACGCTCGCTTCGTCGAGCGTCTTCAGGGAATAGTCCTTGCGCAGGCCGGCGAGGTTCATGCGCGGTAGTTCGACACTTCGACGAGGTTGCCGTCCGGGTCGCGGAAATACACCGAAAGGATGGGTCCCGTGGCGCCCGTCTTCTCGACCGGACCCTCGATGATCGTGACGCCGCAGGCCTTCAGGTGGGCGATGGCCTCCTCGAGCGGCGTCAGCGTGATGAGGCACAGGTCGATGGCACCCGGCGCGGGCTTCAGCGCCTTGGGTTCGAACTCGCGCCCGGCCTGGTGGAGGTTGAACTTCTGCTTCCCGAACGCGAGCCCGCGCCGCCCGCCGGCGAACGTGACGGGCTGCATGCCCAGCGCCTTCTCGTAGAACGCGACCGTGCGGTCCACGTCATGGCACGTGAGTACGATGTGGTCGACGCGGTCGATGGCGAGCATGGGGACCTTCGCTGGGGTAGGCTTTATTCTAATTCATCGCCCGGAGGCTGAAATGGAAGCGATTCGAAACGTGAGGGAGCAGGTCACCGCCGAGGAGTGGGCGGTGCGCACCGATCTCGCCGCGGCCTACCGGCTGGTGGCGCATTACGGTTGGGACGACCTCGTCTTCACGCACCTGTCGGCGCGCGTGCCCGGGCCGGAGCACCACTTCCTCATCAATCCGTACGGAATGCTGTTCGAGGAGATCACGCCTTCCAGCCTGGTGAAGGTGGACCTGCAGGCGGCCAAGGTCATGCCCTCGCCGTTCGAGATCAATCCCGCGGGTTTCACCATCCACTCCGCCGTGCACGCGGCGCGCGAGGATGCGCATTGCGTGATGCACCTGCACACGCTCGACGGCGTGGCGGTGTCGTGCCAGAAGGAAGGCCTGCGCGGAATTTCGCAGCAGTCGCTCTTCCCGTTGTCCAATCTCGCGTACCACGCGTACGAGGGCCTGGCGTTGAATCCCGCCGAGAAGGCGCGGCTGGTCGCCGACCTCGGGAAGAACCACTTCATGATCCTGCGCAACCACGGGCTGCTCACCTGCGGGCCGAACGTCGCCGATTGCTTCCTCAGCATGTACATCCTGCAGAAGGCGTGCGAAGTGCAGGTGCGCGCACAGGCGGGCGGGGGCGAGTTGATTCCCGTGCCGCAGCCGATCATCGATGGCATCCGGAAGAACGCTGACATCGTGATGAAGCAGTCGGGCGGGATGATCGCTTGGCCGGCTTTGCTTCGTATGCTGGATCGGAAGCAAGCGGGCTGGCGGGAGTGAAGGTCAAAGTCAAAGGCGATTGAACCGCAGAGGCCCCGGAGACCCCGGAGGAACCCCTGTGAGTCGCAATGGGCTTCTCCGGCAAAGTGTCTCCTGCGATGATCTTCATTAAGCCTTGGGTTTCTCCGGGGGCTCCGGGGCCTCTGCGGTTCAATGCCCTTTCTAACCTCTTGCGGAAGCGTCCATGTCCCTCGATCCCAAAGTCGTCTCGACACTGTCGAAAGTCACCACCGCCACCCTGACCACGCTTCTCCTCAAGAAGGGGTTGAGGAACGTCTGGATGCGCGGCACGCGCCCGATCCGCGCGGGGCAGCCGCGCCTCGTGGGCAAGGCGTTCACGCTGCGCTTCGTGCCCGCGCGCGAAGACCTCGCGACGCCGGAATCGTGGTCGAAGCCGATCTCCACGCGCGGCGCGATCGAGGCGATGCCCGAAGGCTGCATCGTCGTGGCCGATGCGATGGGCACGACGGATGCGGGGATCTTCGGCGACATCCTCTGCGCCCGCATGGCGAAGAAGGGCGTGACCGCGCTCATCACCGACGGCGTGCTGCGCGACATGGCGGGTGTGCTTTCGACGGGCCTTCCGGTGTGGTGCCAGGGCGCGGCGGCGCCGCCCTCGGTGGCGGGCCTCACGTTCGTGAACTGGCAGGAGCCGATCGGCTGTGGCGGCGTCGCGGTCTTCCCGGACGACGTCGTGGTCGTGGATGACGACGGCGCGGTGCTGATCCCCGCGGCGTTCGTGGACGAGATGGTGGCCACCGCCCCGGAGCAGGAGCGGATGGAAGGCTGGATCATGGAAGAAGTCGGGAAGGGAGTTCCCCTTCCCGGCCTCTATCCGATGAACGCCGAAACGAAGGCGCGTTACGAAGCGAGCAAGAAGAAATGATTCTTAAGCTTACAACGACCGCAGGAAGTTCAAGACGTCCTGCTTCTGGCGTTCACTGAGGTTGTTGAACGTCTTCACCACTTCGTTGGCTTCCGAAGCATCTCCACGCTGCGAGCTTCCGCTCGCGTGCGCGTTGATCGCCTCCAGCAGGTCGTCCGTGCGGCCGTCGTGCAGGAAGAAGAGCCGCTGGCCCAATCCCCACAGCGGTGCCGTGCGGAACTCCCTGCCGGTCGCCTGGCCCTGCGAGACGCCGTCCGCCAGCCCCGGGCCCATGTCATGCACGACGAGGTCCGAGTACAGGTTGGCCGTCTTGTAGCGCAGCGCCGCCACGGTCGAGTTGCCCGTCTTCATCGACGGCGTGTGGCAGAGGGCGCAGCCGATGTCGCTGAAGGTCCCCTTGCCGCGCGAGATCGAGTCGGATCCGCCCGGCGCGTTGGTCGAGGGCGTCGGCGCCGCGAGGAAGCGCTGGAAGACCGCGAACTTCTCGATCGCCTGCACCGCGTCCAGGGGCGTCAACGCTTCGGTGTTCAACGCGTCGTTCGGCACCGTCGTGAAGTGGCAGGCCTTGGTCTCGTTGCGTTCCGTCTGGAAGATCTCGTTGGTGATGCCCATCTCGACGTTGTAGGCCTCGCCCGCGAACAGCAGCAGCGACTTGTTCTGCGCCTTCCAGCCGAAGCGCGCGACTGTTCCGTCGTTGCCGTTGTTGTTGGTCTGCCCGCTCGGCGCCTGGAAGTTGGCGCGTCCGCGGATGCCCAATGGCTGCTTGATCGACTGGTCGGCCGCGAGGTTGGCCACGATCGTCGCGTCGGGGATCTGCTCGACCAGCCCGGCGCCGAAGACCGGCGTCGGAATGCGGAAGACCACGTTGTTGCGCGAGACCTGGGAGGCGAAGTCCTCCTGCGGCAGCACGCAACCGGGTGCATCGCTGCGGCCCGCGATCGTGAAGAGCGCATGCACGCCCCCGTCGGGCGAGCCGTCGGGATTGCGCACGAAGCGCGCTTCGCGGATCGGACCGTCCACCTTGATGAACGAGGGCACGGTGTTCCTCGCCCCGAGCGCTTTCGCGAAGGCGACCTGCGGATTGACCGCGGGGCTGGTGCCGCCCGTGGCCGGTTGGGAATGGCAGCCTCCGCAGCCATCCAGGTTCATCGTGGGTCCGAGGCCGTCGGGAACGGCCTCGGCTTCCTCGAAGTCGTCCTTGCCGGCGTTGAAGAAGGCCAGCTCCTTGACGGTCAGCCCCGGGAGCGGTCCTCCGGCGCCCAGCGGGCCGCCGCGCGGGCCGGGATCGCGGGCGCGGCTCGAGGTAAAGGCTTGTGATGATGCGAGGTCGGCATAAAACAACGCGGAACCGACGATGACTGCAGCAGGTACGAGAACGGACAACTTGCTCATGGCGCTTTCCCCCTCTTTGCGTGCGCCGTGAACCTATGGGTTTCTTATTCTGGAAGGCTTACACGCATCGGACGTGCCACTTCGCGATCCGTTGTGCAATCAATACATTGGAAAGTGCAAATTTGTTTGAACGTCGGGGGGCAGCGACGCCTTGGCCGCTGCGCGTCAGGCTTCGAGGTCCTCGCGCCGCAGGGTGAAGACGTACCCCGCGCCACTCTTCGTCGCGGGCCACTCGAACGGCAGGCGCGGAAAGGCGCGCTCGAGCGCGCGCCGGTTGTGGCCGATCTCCACCACGAGCATGCCGCCCGGGTTCAGGTGGCGATACGCTTCGCGCAGGATGGTGCGCGTGTGGTCGAGGCCGTCGCGGCCGCTCGCGAGGGCTAGCGTCGGCTCCGCGAGGTACTCCGGCGGCAGCCGCTTCATCGAGGCCGCCTTCACGTAGGGCGGGTTGGAGATGATCAAGTCGTAGGTGCGTCCGCCCAGCGCCGAGAAGAGGTCGGAGCGCACGAGGTGGATGCGCCGCCCGAGGTTGTAGTCGAGCACGTTGCGTTTCGCGACGTCGAGCGCGTCGGCGGAGAGGTCGGCCGCGTCCACTTGCGCCTCGGGGAACATGAGGGCCATGAGGATCGCGAGGCAGCCGGAGCCAGTGCACAGGTCCAGCGCGCGCTTCACCGATTCGCGGTTCGTGCGGCCGAAGAAGCTCACCGTCTCGTCGTAGCGGCGCGGCTGCATCCACTCGGCGATGAAGGAGCGCGGCACGATCACGCGTTCGTCGACGTAGAAGCGGTGTTCGCCCAGCCAGGCCTCCTTCATCAGGTAGGCCGCGGGCTTGCGCGACTCGATGCGCCGCGTGACGAGCGTGCGGAAGGCCTTAACCTTCGCGGCCGTGGGCGTTTCGTCCAGGTGCTCGTTCAGCGAGTCGAGCGGCAGGCGCAGCGCGTGCAGCAGGAGCCAGACCGCTTCGTCCAGCACGTTGGTGGTCCCGTGGCCGAAGCTCACATGCGCCTGCTCCAGGCGCGCGATCGCTTCGTCGAGGAGCTCGCTCACCGTCACAGCAGCAGGTCCTCGAGGGCCAGGCGGTAGACCTCGGCGAGCGGCTCGATCTCCTCGAGCGCCACGGCTTCGTTCACCTTGTGGATGGAGCGATTCACCGGGCCGAACTCCACCACCTGCGGGCAGATGTCGATGATGAAGCGCCCGTCGGAGGTGCCGCCGGTGCAGTTGATCTCCGGCGTCACGCCCGAGACCTGCTTCACCACGCGCGAGAGCGTGTCCACGAGCTTGCCGCGTTCGGTGAGGAAGGGCTTGCCGCCGAGGATCCAGTCCACGCTGTAGTCGAGGCCGTGGCGGTCGAGGATCGCCTCCACGCGCGCCTTCAGGCTCTCGGCGGTGCTCTCGGTGGAATAGCGGAAATTGAAATCGATGCGCACCTGGCCCGGGATGATGTTCTGCGCCCCGCTGCCCGCGTGGATGTTGGAAACCTGGAACGTCGTCGGCGGGAAGAAGGCGTTGCCCCGATCCCATTCCGTCGCCACCAGCTCCGCGATCACGGGTGCGGCGAGATGCACGGGATTCTTCGCGCGGTGCGCGTAGGCGACGTGGCCCTGGATGCCTTCGACGGCGAGCTTGCCGGCGAGGGTGCCGCGCCGGCCGTTCTTGATCGTGTCGCCGAAGACCTGGGACGAAGAAGGCTCGCCCACGATGCAGTAGTCGATGGTCTCGCCGCGGCGCTTCAAGGCTTCCACGACGCGAACGGTGCCGTCGACGGCGGGGCCTTCTTCATCGGAGGTGACGAGCAACGCCACCGAACCCGGATGGGACGGATGCGCCGCCACGAAGCGCTCGGCCGCGGTCACGAAGGCGGCGATGGCGGTCTTCATGTCGGCCGCACCGCGCCCGTAGAGCTTGCCCTCGCGGACGGTGGGCGTGAACGGATCGGAGTGCCACTTTTCGACCGGGCCCGGGGCGACGACGTCGGTATGGCCGGCGAGCACGACGAGCGGCTTGCCGCTGCCGTGGCGGATCCACAGGTTCGTGACCTCGCCGTGCACCATCGACTCGGCCTTGAAGCCGAGGGGGGTGAGTCGATCGATCAGGAGTTGCTGGCAGCCTTCATCGGCCGGGGTGACGGACTTACGCGCGATCAGCGCCTTGGCCAGCTCTAGCGTCTCGTTCTTCAAAGGGGATCTTCCCGGTCAGCAATTGCCAGTACATCACCCAGTCGCCCATCAGGCTGTATCCGGGGTACTTGAACGTCGCGGGCCGGTTCTTCTCGAACGCGAAGTGGCCGACCCACGCGAATCCGTAGCCCGCGATCGGCACCAGCGCGAAGATCCACATCTTCCCGGTGAAGAGCGCGGCCGCGATGAGTGCCAGCACCAGCGTGCTGCCCGCGAAGTGGAGCTTGCGGCACGTCGGGTTGCGGTGCTCGGAGAGGTAGTAGGGATAGAAATCCCGGAAGTTCGCGTAGGCCATGGTCATCCCGTGGGTGAAGCGCCGGTTCGGCGGGCAACGGTCGGGCCGACCCGGTCCTCGATGTAGCGGCGCAGCTCGGGCTTCGCGCCGAATTGGAAGAACGCCTCGGCGAGCACGAAGAGAGGGCCGATCAGCAACTGCTTCACGTCGTCGTAGAACGCGGGCTTCATGCCCTCGAAGTAGTGGCCCCAGTACTGGAGTGCCCAACCAAAGACGAAGATGCCGAGCGCCCAGCCGAGCGAACCCGGCGTGCTCGCGCGGGCGGTGATCTCGCTGGCGCCCGCGCACATCAGCAGCAGGATCACGGCCATGGTGACGCCCAGCATCGCGTCGAGTGCCACGTAGTAGGCGATCGCGGCCACGGTCGTCACCACGGCGAGCGGCACGGCCACCGAGCCGATCGGAAGCGTCACGACGCTCAGCGCGAGGATGACCGAGAAGACGATCAACGGCACGCCCACGAAGTGCGTGGCGATGTTGCGGCGGTCGCGGTGGTAGGCCGCGTACTGCGTGAGGTTTTCCTGGATCGATCTCATTTCGGCTCGCGGCAGGAGAAGGGCAGGTAGCGATCGGCGATGCCGTCGCCGCGGCAGGTCCAATCGAAGCGCGGCGCGGCGTTGGGCGAGCGCATCACGACGGAGCCGCCCTTGAGGATGTTCTGGTCGCTGGCCGGCGTGACGCGGATCTCGATGGTCGGCCCTTCGAGCACGGCGGTCACCACCCCGGCATAGGGCGACACGCTCTTGCGGAACGTGGTGTCGTCGAGCGTGGTGGGCAACTTGCTGTTCACCCCGTAGTAGGCGACCACCGCGGACTTCGCGGCATTCGCCTCGGCGACCGACTCCACCAGGTGGGCGCGCACGGTGAAGTCCTGGTAGGCCGGAATCGAGATCGCGGCGACGATGCCGGCGAACATCGGCATCGGGCCCAGCAGCAGGATCATCACCCACACGCCCCAGGTGAGCTTCATGGTGCCGCTGCCGGACGCGGCCTCTTCCGGCGTCGCGTCCTTGCGGACGACGAGGGTGCTCGCGATCATGTCGTGCAGCGCCTGCTTGCGCGCGGTGAAGGCGGCCATCAGGAAACCGCCCAGCAGCAGGATCGCGGAAATCCAGGTCGCGAAGTGGCGGCCGGTGGCGCGCAGGAAGGTGATGCGCCCTCCCTCGAGGTCGGTCACCTTGATGCCGAAGGCCATCATCCCGAGCGTGGCCTGGGTGCCGCTGCTGACCATCAGCGCGGAGTAGAGCCAGGCCAGGACGATGCTGAACACTGTGGCCACCCGGTCGAGCCCGGGATTCATCGCGATCATGCCGAAGGTGACCGTGAAGGAGATGATGTACATGAGCAGCGCGTCGACCCAGTACGCCGAGAAGCGGCGCCAGAACCCGGCGTGCAGCGGATCTTCCGCGTCGTCGCCTGCGAGACGCGCCTTCGGGGGTTCCCAGGGCGATGCGGTGCTCAAGGCGGCGTCAGCCGAACTTCTCTTCGGTCTCTTCCGAGATCTTGAATCCGCCGAAGCCACCGGCGGACGTCTGCGAGGGCTGCTTCGCCTTCTCGCTCATCATCGGCATGATCCCGGAGTTGCCGAGCAGCAGGCCCAGGTTGGTCGCGGAGTCCGCGTTGGCGAGCGCCTCCTCGGTGGAGATCTTGCCGGTGCGCACGAGGCGGAAGAGATCCTGCTCGAAGGTCTGCGAGCCGGGCGACATCGATTTCTCCATCGCCTCCTTCACCTCGCCCACTTCGCCCTTCTCGATCTGCTCCTGCATGTTGCGCGTGTTGAGCAGCACTTCCACCGCCGGGGTGCGGCCGCCGTCGATCGTCTTCACCAGGCGCTGCGAGATGATCGCCTTCAGCGACACGGCCAGGTCCTGCAGCAGCATCGGGCGCACTTCGAGCGGGAAGAAGCTGATCACGCGGTTCATGGCCTGGTAGGCGTTGTTGGCGTGCAGCGTGGACAGGCACAAGTGGCCGGAGAGCGCGTAGGTGAGCGCCATGCGCATCGTCTCCTGGTCGCGGATCTCGCCGATGAGGATGATGTCCGGCGCCTGGCGCATCGCGTTGCGCAGCGCTTCGTGGAAGGCGAGCGTGTCGTTGCCGACTTCACGCTGGTTGAAGATGGCCTTCTTCGGCGTGAAGACGTATTCGATCGGGTCCTCGATCGTGAGGATGTGCCCCGGGCCCTGCGCGTTGCGGAAGTCCAGCATCGAGGCGAGCGTGGTGGACTTGCCGGAACCGGTGGCGCCGACCACGAGGATCAGGCCGCGCTTCTCCATCACGAGCGAGGAGAGCACGGGCGGCAGGCTCAAGCTCTGCATCGTCGGGATGTCGCCCGTCACGAAGCGGATCACGACGGAGACGGCGCCCTTCTGCCAGAACATGTTGACGCGGAAGTTGCCGATGCCGGGCATGGGCTTCGCGAAGTTGAGCTCGCGGTCCTTCTCGAAGGTCTCGATCTGGCGCGGCGTGAGCATCTCGTAGGCGATCTTCTTCGCCTGCTCCCCATCCATGACGGCGGGGTTGACCGGCATGATCGTGCCGTTGATCTTGATGCTGAGCGGGGAGCCCGCAGAAACGAAGATGTCCGAGGCTTTCTTCTCGGCCATCAACTGCAGCAGCTTCTCCATGAACATCGCGCTTCTCCCTGAAAAAACTCCTCAGTCGCCCCGTAACAGCTCGTTGATGGCCGTCTTGGCGCGGGTCTGCGCGGTGACCTGCTTCACGATCACGGCGCAGTACAAACTATACCGCCCTTCGGGGCCGGGCAGGTTGCCGGAGACCACCACGCTGTAGGGGGGGATTTTGCCGTAGCTGACCTGGCCCGTGGCGCGATCGTAGATCTTCGTGCTCTGGCCGATGTAGACGCCCATCGAGATCACCGAGCCCTCGCCCACGATCACGCCTTCGACCACTTCGCTGCGCGCGCCGATGAAGCAGTTGTCCTCGATGATCGTGGGGTTGGCCTGCAGCGGTTCCAGCACGCCGCCGATGCCCACGCCGCCCGACAGGTGCACGCCCTTGCCGATCTGCGCGCAGGAACCCACGGTGGCCCAGGTGTCCACCATCGTGCCCTCGCCCACGTAGGCGCCGATGTTCACGTACGACGGCATCAGCACCGCGTTCTTCGCGATGAAGGCGCCGTGGCGCACCGCCGCGGGCGGCACCACGCGATAGCCGCCGGCGACGAAGTCGGCCTGCGTGAAGCGGGCGAACTTGGAATCGACCTTGTCGAAGTACAGCGTTTCGCCGCCCTGGAGGATCGCGTTGTCGCGCAGGCGGAAGGAGAGCAGCACGGCCTTCTTCAGCCATTGGTGCGTGACCCACTCGGAACCCTGCTTCTCGGCCACGCGCAGCTCGCCGCGGTCGAGCTTCGCGATCACGGCCTCCACGGCCTTGCGGACGTCCTGGGGTGCGTTGGCGGGGGTGATTTCGGCGCGCTGGTCCCACGCGCCGTCGATGGTCTGTTGCAGGTCGGTCATTTCGGGTTCCGGTGCTGGATGTTGTAGGTGACGAGGTCGAGCCCGGAGAGCGAGAAGCGCTGCTCCTCGAGGCCATGGGGAAAGCTGGTCGCGAGGCGCCTGGTCGCCCCTTCGGAGAGCAGGATCTCGCCGGGCCGCGCGAGGTCCTCGCCCAGCTTGAAGGCGGTGTTCACGGCGTCGCCGTAGCAATGGCATCCGCCCACGAAGAGGAAGCGGCCATGGTCGATGCCGATGCCCACCTCGATCAGCGGCGCGCCGTTGGGGCCGGGCTGCGCATCGCAGGCGGTGTTGATCGCGAGGGAAGCCTCGACGGCATCGGCGACGTCGGGGAAGACGGCCATCACGTTGTCCGCGTGGAATTCCACCACCGTGCCCTTGCACCGTTCGATGATCGGCGCGGTGATGGCCTGCATGCGGCGGATGAGGCCGAGGTAGCTCAGGATGCCGTCGCGCCGCACCGAGAGGGAGAAGTGGCTCATGTCGAGCGCCATCACCGCGCGCTCGACGCCGAACTGCTCCCAGATCGAGGCTTCGAGGGCCTTGCGTTGCGCGGCATCGGCCGACGGCAACTGGTCCACGAGCGCGAAGAACGCTTCCTTCATCCGCGCGACCCGGCGAATTTCGCGATGCGCGTGCCGGCTTCGACGGCGTCTTCCACCGTGGAAACGAGCGCCACGCGCACGAAGCCACGGCCCGGGTTCGCGCCGTGCGCGTCGCGCGACAGGTAGCTGCCCGGCAGCACCATGATGTGCGCGGCGGTGAAGAGGTCGCGCGCGAACGCCTCGTCGTCGCCCCGGACGTTCGCCCAGAAATAGAAGGCGGCGTCGGGCATCTCGAGCGGCAGCACCGGGTTCACGAGCTTGTGGAACGCGGCGAACTTCTCGCGATAGAGCCGGCGGTTCTCGACCACGTGGGCCTCGTCGTTCCAGGCCGCGATCGAGGCCGACTGCACCGTGTTCGACATCGCGGTGCCGTGGTAGGTGCGGTAGAGCACGAAGTCCTTCAGCACGGCGGCGTCGCCCGCGGCGAAGCCCGAGCGCAGGCCCGGTGCGTTCGAACGCTTGGACAGCGAACCCATCACGATGAGGCGCGGATAGCCCGCGCGGTCGAGTTGCTTCGCCGCGGCGAGCGCGCCCAGCGGCGGCTTCGCTTCGTCGAAGTAGATCTCGCTGTAGCACTCGTCCGAGACGATCACGAAGCCGTGGCGGTCCGAGAGCTCGAAGAGCCGCTTCCATTCCTCGAACGCCATCACGCGGCCGTTCGGGTTGTTGGGCGAGCACGCGAAGACGAGGCGCGTGCGCTTCCACACGTCCTCGGGAATCGAGGCCCAGTCGGGCGCGTGCGCGCGATCGGCGAGCGAATTCACGAAGTACGGCGTCGCCCCGCCGAGCAGCGTGGCGCCTTCGTAGATTTGATAGAACGGGTTGGGGCAGACGACGAGCGCGTCCTTCTCGGCGGGATCGAGCACCGCCTGCGCGATCGAGAAGATCGCCTCGCGGCTGCCGGTCACCGGGATCACCTGCGTTTCGGGGTCGAGCGTGCCCAGGCCGTAGCGCTTCGCAATCCAGGTGGCCATCGCTTCGCGCAGCTCGGGCAAGCCCTTCGACTGCGGGTAGCGCGCGAGGCCGCCGAGGTTCTTCGTCACCGCGTCCTTCAGCAGCGCGGGCGTCGGGTGCTGCGGCTCGCCGATCGACAGGTTGATGAGCGGAACATCCTTCGGCGGGACGAGTCCCGCGAGGTTCGTGCGGATTCTTTCGAAGGGGTAGGGCTTGAGCAGCGCGAGGCGGGGATTCATCGAGGGAATTATAATCCGCCGATGCGGATCCTCCTCGCGATCCTGGTTGTCGCGCCTGCGCTGGGCTTCGCGCAGGACTTCCAGTACGAACGCGTGTATCCGGATTCAGCCCTGGCGATCGTCTCCAGGCTCCCCGGCGACGCGAAGGCCGCGGCCACCACGGAAGGCTTGGACAAGGGCTACGCGGCGAAGGTGACGTACACCGGCGGCGTGCGGCCGCTCTCGGCAAAGACCGTGGAGGCCCTGAAGGCCTGGGCGAAGGCGGCGGCGATTCCGGAGCAACGCATCGAGCGGTACGTGCGCGAATTCGAGTTCGAAGAGCTGGGCCTGCGCTACTGGCTTCCGGTCGCCGAAGGCGGCGACTACGCGAAGTACATGGTGGCCGGCGAGAAGATGCAGGTCTTCGTGCGCGTGCCGGGCACGTTCGCCAACACGAAGCTGGTCATCGCGCGCGGCATCAACCGCGGCTGGGATCGGCGCAGCTGGCGTCCGCCGAGCACCGAGGCGAGCGAAGAGCTGCGCCTCACCCGGGACGAGACGCAGGCCGCGATGCAGAAGGTGGTCGAATGCCTGGGCAAGTTCGCCCAATCGAATCCCGGCGTGGGCGTGCCCGAATCGCTGGCCGCCCTCGGTCCCGGCGGCACGCGCTGCCTCGAGGCGAACGTCGCTTCGGGATCGCTCGGCCACCACGCGTTCCAGCTCTGGCCCGCGGTCCGGGACGCGACGGGCCGCAGCCCCGCCTACCTCGTCTGCGCACGCCCCACGCGGCCGATGCTCGATGGCGTCGACGTCTTCGCCGCCGATGAACGCGGGCTCGCGAAGCACGCGTACCCCGACGAGGACGATGGCATCAAGACCTGCACGCAGGCGGCGTATTGGGACTACGACCCCGCGCGCCACCTGAAGGCCTGCCTCGTCGCGCATGCCGATCCGAAGGCGGGCTACCCGGCCAACCTCCAGCTCTTCGGGCCGAAGGGCAATCGGTGCATGTCGTACGCGGGCGACGGCCTCGAGGACCTGTACGTTCGGGCCGACGACGTGCGGTTCCACTACGAGCCCGAAATGGCGACGCCGATTTCGCGCCACCTGCTGCGGAGCGTGCAAAGGTTCACCCGCTACGGCCTCAGCGAGATCACGACCGAGGGCGGCGAGCGGCTGGCGGCGAGGGAGGGGAGCGCGACGCGACAGAGCGAAAGCCGCGAGGCGCTCGAGAAGCGCCTGCTCGCCATCGACGAAGCCGACCGCCAGAACAGGATGGCGCTCACGCGGACCTGCGACGCGGGCAACGCCCAGGATTGCTACGCGCTCGCCCATGCCATCCACGGCTGGGGCGACTACACCGGGGCCTATCCGCTCTGGCACAGGGCGTGTGCCGGGGGCGTGAAGGAAGCCTGCCTCTTCGACCCACAGGCCCGCGACGCCTTCAAGGCCGCCATCGACGCGCGCTGCGCGGGCGGGGACCAGCGAGCCTGCGCGGCCCGGTACGGCAACGACTCGGCCGCCATCTACGAACACAGCATCGAACTCTATCGTGCGTGCGAAAAAGGCCGGCGCGAAGCGTGTACCGCGCTCTCCGCCGATGCCGCGACGTTTGCCGCGGGGCAGCCCTTCACCCACGCGGAACCCCCGAGAGCCAAGGTCTTCGGGATTCCGCCGCGCTAGCGGAAGAGGTCGCGCAGGCGGATCAGCGGCAGCTTGAGCCACCAGCCGAGGCTGCGCCGGCGAAGCAGCTCGAGGTCCTTGGACTTCAGCGCCGCATCCTTCAGCGAACACTCGCGGTGCAGGTCGGCCATCTCGACCAGGCGCTGGGTGAGCTCGACGCGCACCGTGCTCGCATCCTTCTGGAACGCCATGATCGAATGCTCGCGGTCGCGCAGCTGCTCGGCGAGGTCCGTGCCGTGCTTCACGGAGGACTCGAGCATGCGCATGACCTTCTCGTAGTCGCGATGCACCCAGTCGCCGCGATCCGAGAGCACGGAGACCGCGGGCGCCATCGCGGCGAGTGACGCGGCCTCGCGGCTCGCCACGACCAGGAAGTAGAGCGGGTTGGAGATCGCCTCCGAAGCTTCATCCGGATGCGCCTCGTCGACTTCGACCACCTGTGCGGCGGCCCCGGCCACCGTCTCGGGCGCGATCACCGAGAAGAACGAAGGGCGCTGCCCATACCAGGCCACGTGGGGGAAGTGGGCGCCGACCAGTTGGGCCAGCTCGGCGCGATAGAGCTCCTTCACGTGGAACTCGTTCACGTAGTCGCGCTTGTCGGAGTATTCGAGCTTGTTGGGGCAGGACATCACCAGGACGCCGCCGGGTTTCAGCACGCGCGCCAGCTCGGAGAGGAAGGCCTCCTGCTCGTGGATGTGCTCGACGGTCTCGAACGAGACGGCGAGGTCGATGCTCGCATCGGGCAGCGGCAGCTTCGTGCACGAGGCGCGATAGAAATTCGCGTTGGCGAGTCCGGCGTAGGTTCGCGTCGCATGCGCGATCGCTTCGGAGGCGATGTCCACGCCCGTGGCGCGCGCGGCCACGCGCGAGAGCAGCGCCGTGCCGTAGCCCTCGCCGCAAGCCACGTCGAGCACGGCCTTGCCGGCGGCCCACCGGGCGGCGAAGTGGTAGCGGTGCCAGTGCTCGACCCAGATCTCGCCCTTCGTGCCGGGCACGAAGCGCTCGCCCGTGAAGGGCAGGTCCGGGGAATCGGGGGCGTTCACGGGCGCAATTATCTCAGGATGCCGCGGCGGCGCAGGAATCGCGCGGCGGGCTGGCGCCATCGCGCCACCCACGACAGCGCGCGGTTGCCCCGGACGAAGCGCCGCAGGTCCCCCCGCGTGACCATCATGACGGTCTGGCTGCGCACGAAAGTGTCGGCCATCTTGGAGATGTCGCGCGGCGAGAGCGTGACCCGCAGGCTTTCCTGCCGGAGCTGTGCATCGGCGTACGCCTCGTCCAGCAGCGCCTGGCGCTCGGCGGCGGCGCGCGCGCCGGCGGGCACGCGGTACTTCGAGGTGGTCTTCGGCAGCAACGCGAACTCGTGCTCGAGCGTGTAGCGGGTCCAGAGGTTCCAGTCCTCGAGCTGGTCCATGTCCTCGGCGAAGCCGCCGTACTTCTCGAAGAGGCGCCGGTGGAACAGGACCGCTTGAATCGGCAGGTAGTTGTGGTGCCAGAGCGTGAGGCGGTCGAAGGGCTGCCGGTGGCGCGTGACGTGCATCAGCTCGTCGTAGCCGTCGCCGCCGTCGCCCGGATATTCGGTGTGCGTCTCCCAGGCGAGGCCGTAGGCGCCCTCGAGGCCCGCGCGCGTCACGGTGTCGACGAGCACCTCGACGTGGTCGGCGAAGAAGACGTCGTCGTCGTCGAGGAAGTTCATCCATTCGCCGGTGGCCGAGCGCATCGCGACGTTGCCGGCGCCCGCGCGGCCGAGCCGGCGTCCCGTGGCCTGGTACTTCACGTCGAGGCGGCTCGCGAATTCCGCGGCCACCGCCTCGCCCTCGCGGCCGCCGCCATCCTCCACGACGATGACCTCGAGGTTCGAATACGTCTGGTTCGCGCAGGACGTGAGCGCCTCGCGCAGCAGCGAGGGGCGGTTCATGGTGCGGATGAGGATCGAGACCTTCGGGTGCGGCGCCGCGGCGGGGTCGCGCGCGGAGCGGAACTCGTGGAAGGCGCCGTCGCGCTGCATCTCGAAACCCCAGCCGACGAACTTGGGCTTGAACGTGCGGGTCGGCTTCACGCGCGTGAAGGCGAAGTGCGGCGCGTGGACCAGGAAGCGGAAGCCCGTCCTCACGAGGCCCCAGCGGCGGCCGGGAAAGCTGTTGGGCGCGAGGATTTCCGCGCACAGCATCGCGAGGCCCTGGACTACGCGCGCGAGTCCGCCGAAGCGCAGCCGGATGCTCAGGTTGCCGAACACGCCGCCGAACACCTGGAGCGGCTTCACCTCGTGCGCGCCCTTGTACGTGAGGTGCATCACCGCCGCGCGCGGCACGTAGCGCAGCTTCCAGCCTTGCGCGCGAAGCCGCCAGGAGAGATCGACGTCCTCCGCGTACATGAAGAAGTTCGGGTCGAACCCGCCCACGCTGTCGAAGGCGGCGCGCCGGAACAGCGACGCCGCGCCGCTCACCCACGGAGGCTCGAGGGCCACGGGGTCGTATTCCTTCGGGTGCTCGTAGGGCACCTGGCGCATTTCCCAGGCCGCGGTGTGGCCGTCGTCGCGCTCGACGCTGTCCAGCAGCGCGCCGAGCGCGCCGGGCTCGAGGACGCAGTCCTGGTTCAGCACGAAGAGGAACGCGGCGTTGCCGCGCGACGCGTTGGCGTTGTGGCCGCGGCCGAAGCCGAGGTTGGTGCCGGAGTGCTGCACGTCGATGCGCGCGAACGCGCGGCCGGCCTGCAGCTCGGGCAAGGCTTCGATGCGGGCGGCCGCGGCCGCATCCGGGCTGTTGTCCTGCACGAGCACGTTCAGCGCGACCGCGGGGGTCGCGGATTCGGCGAGACTGGAGAAGAGTTGCCGGAGGAGCGCCAGGTCCGGTTCGTACGTGACGACGCTGACGTCAACTTCTCGCATCGAGGATCTTCTTCAGCAGGAATTTGCGCAGGACCTGGGGCAGGAGGTCGAACGCGTCCTTGTGGATCTGCAACTGCACGTTGGCCTGGCCCAGCTCGCGGCGCACGCCCACCTCTTGCTCCAGTTCCTTCTGCAGGCCTTCGACGTCGCGCTCGAGCTTGGCCATCCATTCGCGCGATTCGGTCTCGAATTTCGCGGTGCGCGCGCGTTCGCCGTCGAGCGCCGATTTCACTTGCGCATACTCGTCGGCGAGGCGCACCAGTTCCTGGCGGAAGAGCGTGCCGTCGATGTTCGTGGCGACGAGCTTCTTCAGCGATTCGGCGCCGCCCGCCGCGGGTTGCGCGGGGTCGATGGCGAAGTGCCGGTAGAAGGCGTCGAGGGAGCGGGCCATGTCTTCGAGGGCGGGAACGCGTGCGGGGTCGGGGCGGGCGAGCGCCGATTTTACCTCCGCGAGACCCGAGGGCCCCGTGTGGGCAAAGATGTGGCGCAGGCGCTCGGCCACGAAGTGCGCATCGAAGCCCTTCGGCAGCAGCCATCCGCAGGCGTGCGCGCGAACGCGTTCGGCGAGAGCCCCCAGCGGCGCCGCGAGCACGGGAAGTCCGGCGGCCCAGGCATCGGAGAGGGCATAGCTGAAGCTCTCCTCGACGCAATTGGGGAAGAGCACGAGTTGCGTTCCATAGGCCCGCAGCAATGCCACCGCGTGCGGGTCGTCGTAGGCCCCGTGGACGAAGAGCCGCCCCGGCACGCGCCATCCCGGGAAGAGTTGCCGGTCGAGGTAGCCGATCACGACGATGCCGATGTCGGTGCCCTCGAGCAGCGCGGGCAGGGCTTCGATGAGGTCGCTGCCCTTGTGCGGTCCCAGCGCGCCCAGCACGGCCACCACATGGCGCGGCCGGTGTTCGGCGAACTGCGCGCGCGCGGAAGCTACAACCTCCGTTGGCTGCGGGGATCCATTCGGCACCACGTTCACCGCGAGGCCGGGCACATGCTCGAGCGCCTTCGCGGCGATGAACTCCGAGGGCGCGAACACGGCGGCCGCGTCGCGCAGCATCGGCGCGGTGGCCGCGAGCCAGGCGGGATCGGGAGCGGCGCCCGGCTCGACTTCGAAGGCGTCCGGGCGCAGGAAGAGGACGTCGTGCAGCGTGAGCACCCGCTTCACGCCGAGCAGGGCCTCGCACTGGAGGGCGCGCTTGCGGGCCGCGGGCGCGACGGAATGCTGGTGGACGAGCGCCACGCCTTCGGATTTGAGGAATTGCGCGAGGGCCGCGGGATCGGCATCGAGTCGGGCGCCATCGAGCGCGTCGAAGCGTCCTTCGCCCGGATCCTCGAGCACGTCCGATTCGCGGCCCGCATGCCAGAAAAGATGGCGTCCGGGCACGGCGCGTGCGATGTCGCGCAAGTGGCGATCGACGCCGCCGCCGAAGAGCGTCGTGACGTGGAGGACCGTGGCGCGCATGGGGCGGCTAGAATCGCACGTTCCGCACCATGCACGCCAATCTCGCCAAGCCCGCGTGGGCCCTCGTCGCGGGCGCCTCCTTCTGGGGAATCGTCTGGTATCCGTATCGCCTGCTCGCCCAGGCGGGGCTGGACGGCATTTGGTCGACCGCGTTCACCTATGGCCTCGCCCTGCTGGTGGGCGGCGTGGTTTTCCTGCGCCACTGGAAAGGATTGCTGGCCTCGCCGTGGCTTTCGCTCGCCATGGGTGCGTCGATCGGCTGGAGCAACCTCGCCTACGTGCTCGCCGTGCTCGAAGGCGAGGTGATGCGGGTGCTGCTGCTCTTCTATCTCGCGCCGCTTTGGACCGTGCCGATCGCCTGGTTGCTCCTGGCGGAGCGGCTCGACCGCCGCAGCGCGCTCGCGATGGCGCTCGCGTTCGCGGGCGCGGCCGTCATGCTGTGGCGCCCGGAACTCGGCCTGCCCTGGCCGGCTTCGCGCGCCGAGTGGCTGGCCGGTGCCGCGGGATTCCTCTTCGCGCTGGGCAACGTGCTGGTGCGCAAGATCGACAACGTGTCCGACGCCGGGAAGTCGATCGCGATCTGGGTGGGCGTGGCCGTGGCCGGGCTCGCGCACGTGCCCTGGAGCGAGCTCTCTCCCGCACAGGCCTCGGCGGTGGCCGCGCCGCAATGGCCGATCGTGGCGGGCATCGGCGTCGCGCTGGTCGCGATGAGCTACGCGATGCAGTACGGGCTGTCGCGGCTGCCGGCCAATCTCGCGATCGTCATCCTGCTGGTCGAGCTTCCGGTCGCGGCGATCGCTGCGTGGCTGCTGGCGGGCGAAGTGCCGGCGGCGAAGGTCTACGTGGGCGGGATCCTCATCGTCGGCGCGACCCTCGCCGCCACGCTCCGGAAATCGGGGTCAGGGTAGAAATATCTTGGTATTACTACCCTGACCCCGATTTCAAAGATATTTCTACCCTGACCCCGATTTTCAGTAGACGGGGGAGTCGGGGTTCTCGACGAAGGCCGGCGGCGAGCCCTTCCAGCCGGGCTTGCGGTGGTCGGCGACGACCGTGGTGAAGATGCCGCCGCGCACCAGGAAGCGGGCGGTGAGTCGCAGGTAACGGGGCGCGAGGGCCTTCACGAGGTCATCCACGATCTTGTTGGTGACGGCTTCGTGGAACGCCCCTTCGTTGCGGAACGACCAGATGTAGAGCTTGAGGCTTTTCAACTCCACGCACTTGCGGTCGGGGATGTAGTCCAGGAAAAGCGTCGCGAAGTCCGGCTGCCCGGTTTTGGGGCACAGGCAGGTGAACTCCGGAATCTTCATGTGGATCGCGAAATCGCGTCCCTCATTCGGACTGGGGAACGTGTCAAGCACTTTCGACGGGGCGGCTTTCGCGGGCATTGGGGGCGGCGTTTCGAACCTGTAAAATCGACATTCTAAACAAGCGGCAGCCGCAGCCCTGCAAAGGCACCGTAGTCCACGAAAGGCATCAGGCTTTGAGACTCACCTCCGTCAAGCTGTCCGGCTTCAAATCCTTCGTCGACCCTACCCAGATCAGCGTCCCCGGCCAGCTCGTGGGCGTGGTGGGCCCCAACGGGTGCGGCAAGTCCAACGTGATCGACGCCGTGCGCTGGGTGCTGGGGGAGACCTCGGCCAAGCAGTTGCGCGGCGAGCACATGCATGACGTGATCTTCAACGGCTCCGCGGATCGCAAGCCGGTGAGCCGCGCCTCGGTCGAGCTGGTGTTCGACAACTCGATGGGCCGCGTCGGCGGCGCCTGGTCGCAGTACTCCGAGATCAGCGTGAAGCGGGTGCTCACGCGCGACGGCGACAGCAGCTACTACATCAACAGCCAGCACGTCCGGCGCCGCGACGTGCAGGACATCTTCCTCGGCACGGGCCTGGGCCCGCGCGCCTACTCGATCATCGAGCAGGGCATGATCTCGCGCGTGATCACCTCGAAGCCCGAGGAATTGCGCATCTTCCTCGAGGAAGCCGCCGGGGTTTCGAAGTACCGCGAACGCCGCCGCGAAACCGAGCTGCGCCTCGAGGACACGAAGGAGAACCTCGAACGCGTGGGCGACATCCAGACGGAGCTCACCACGCAGCTGGAGCACCTTGCCCAGCAGGCCGAGGTCGCCGCCAAGTACAACGAGCTGCAGGCCCAGCTCGCCCTGAACCACAACCTGCTCGCCTTCACGCGCCTGCGCGAAGCCGAGACGGCGAAGACGCGCTTCGGCAACGAAGTCCAGAAGGTCACGGTCGCCCTCGAAGCCGAGACGGCCAAGTTGCGCGAGAACGAGCGCGCGCTGGAAGAACTTCGCCACCGCCACTACCAGGACACCGACCATCTCTCGCAGCTCCAGGGCAACCTCTACGCCGCCAACGCCGACGTCCAGGCGCTCGAGCAGGAGATCGCCTTCCTCGGCGAGAACCGCCGCCGCATGGGCGCGCAGATCGACGGACTGTCGACGGAGATGTCCGAGGTCGAGCGCCGCATCGGAGAGGCGAACGGCGAGCGCGACCGCTGGCAGTCCGAGATCGAACGCGCGAAGGAAGCGATCGTCCAGCGCGGCGCCGATGTGCAGCGTTCGCGCGAGGCGCTGCCCGCCGCGCAGGAAGCCGCCCAGAAAGCGCTCTCCGCGGTGAAGGCCGCCGAGGCCGAGATGTCCACGGCCGAGCAGGCGCAGGGCATCGAGGAGTCGCGCGAGTCGCACGCGTTGAAGATCCTCTCCCAGCTCGAGGGCCGGAAGAACCGCCTCAAGCAGGAGAACATGGCGCTCGTGTTCCCGGAGCCCGAGAAGCTGGCCGCCCTGGAATCGGAGCGCGCCTCGCTGAAGGAGAAGGTGGCCCAGCTCGAGGCCCAGCAGAAGGAAGCCGAAGCGCGGCTGCCGACCCTGGAAGACGAACGCCGCGCCGCGGTGGCCACGCTGCAGGAGAAGACCCGCGAAGTCGCGAACCTCGAAGCCGCCCTGAAGGCGCTCGAGTCGCAGCAGGCGAAGCTCGACAACAACAGCAAGCTGGCCGACTGGACGCAACAGCATTCGCTCGACCGCGCCGAGCGCCTCTGGCAGGCGATGCACGTCGAGGCCGGCTGGGACGACGCGGTGGAAGCCGCGCTGGGCGTGCGCCTCAATGCCGCGCGCCTCGCCGACGAGTCCGGCCTCTCCGCGCTGCTGCGCGACGCGCCCCCCGGCAACTTCGCGGTCTTCATCGAACGCGGCGCGCCCGATGGCGCCCCGGCGTCCTCGAACCTGCGCGCGCTCTCGTCGGTCGTGTCGAGCGCCCGCCCGGGCGTGATGGCCTACGTCAAGGAAGCGCTCGCCAACGTCTTCATCCTCCCCGAGGGCGAGGACGGCCTGGCGCTCGCGAAGGTGCTGCCTCCGGGAGGATTGCTGGTTTCGAAAGCCGGCCACCTCTTCGGCCGCCAGGGCGTGGTGTTCCACGGCCCGCAATCCGAATTGCATGGCGTGCTGCAGCGCCAGCGCGAGATCGAGGACCTCCAGGGCCGCATTCCCGCGCAGGTGCGCAGCCGCGCCGACGTCGAGCAGCGCCTGAAGACGCTCGAGATCGAGCTGCGCGAGGGGCAGGACGCCGCACGCCGCGTGCGCGAGGAGCTGGCCCGCACGCGCCAGCAGGACCACGACCTCGAAGTCGAATACCTGAAGCTCTCGCAGAGCTCGCAGCAAGCCGAGGCCCGCCGCGAAGCGATCCGCGTGGAGTTGGCCGAGATCGAGAAGCAGGACGAAGGCGAGCGCCTGGAGATGTCCGAGGCGCAGAACGCGCTGCAGCAGGGCTCGCAGGCGATCGAGGTGATCGTGCAGCGCCTGCAGTCGCTGGAAGGCGCCGCCCGCGAAGCGCAGGCCGCTCTGGATGGTGCGCGTGCCGCGCTGCTCTCGGCCGAACGCTCGCAGCAGGAAGCCACGTACAACGAACGCAGCGCCAACGACAAGGCCGCCTCGCAGGGGCAGCTCGCCGTGTCGCTGGGCGAGCGCCTCGCCGCGCTGGGCCTGAACAAGCAGAAGGTGACCGAGGAACTCGGCCGCCTCGAGGAAGGCAACGTCCGCGAGCGCCTCCAGTCCGCGCTGCAGGTGAAGACGGAGCGCGAACGCGCGCTGTCGGACGCGCGCCTGGGCCTGGAGCACCTCTCCGACGAGCTGCGCGCGCTGGAGGAAGGCCGCCTCTCCGTCGAGCAGAACCTGAACCCGATGCGCGAACGGATCACCGAGCTGCGCATCAAGGAGCAGGAAGCCACGACGCACGCGGAGCAGTTCGCGCAGCAATTGCAGGAAGCCGGCGTCACGCGCGAGGAGATGGCCGAGCAGATCGAGAAGCGCATCGGCTCCCGCGGCATGCAGGCCGAGATCACGCGCCTCACCGAGGAGATCACCGCGCTCGGTGCGGTGAACCTGGCCGCGCTGCAGGAGCTGGAGACGGCCACGCAGCGCAAGTCCTACCTCGATGCGCAGGCCACGGACCTCCTGCAGGCCGTGGAGACGCTCGAGGCCGCGATCAAGCGCATCGACGCCGAGACGCGCGAGATGCTGCAGTCCACCTTCGACGTGGTCAGCACCAACTTCTCGGAGATGTTCCCGAAGCTCTTCGGCGGCGGGCAGGCGAGCCTGAAGCTGACCGGCGAGGAGATCCTCGACGCGGGCGTGCAGGTGTTCGCGCAGCCCCCGGGCAAGAAGAACACGTCGATCCAGCTGCTCTCGGGCGGCGAGAAGGCGTTGACGGCGATCGCGCTCGTGTTCTCGCTCTTCAAGCTGAACCCGGCGCCGTTCTGCCTGCTGGACGAGGTGGACGCTCCGCTGGACGACCCGAACACCGTGCGCTTCTGCGAGCTCGTGAAGCAGATGTCGGCGCAGACGCAGTTCCTCTTCATCACGCACAACAAGATCACGATGGAGCTGGGCGAGCAGCTGGTCGGTGTCACGATGCAGGAACCCGGCGTCTCCAGGATCGTCGAAGTGGACATCGAGGCGGCCATGGAGTTTGCCCGCAAACAAGCAGCCTAAGGAACGATGAGCGATCTACAACTGTCGTTGCTGGGCCTCGGTGCCGTGTTCATCGCCGGCGTCGTGGTCTACAACACGGTCGTGGAGCGCAGGGCGCGCACGAAGGCCGAGCGGGCGTTCGGGCGCGACCATCCGGACGTGCTGCTCGAAACGCCGGCGGTCTCCCGCAAGGAGCCGACGATGGGCGCCGTGGAAGACGTGGCGCGCACCGAGCCCACGATGGGGCGCCTCGACGAAGTGAAGCCGGCGCGCAGCGACGAGGATGACGATCGCGTCGTCGCCCAGGCGCCCGGCGGCTCGGATTGCGTCGTGTCCGCCCGCATCGATACCGTCGCGGTGATCCTTGCCGACGACCCGGTCACCCGCGAGAGCCTCGAGCCGCTGCTGAACGCGCTCGCGGTGCATACGACGCCGATCCACCTCGAGGGAATTGTCGACGAGCAGTGGCGCCCGATCGAGGCCGTCGTGAAGGGAAGCTGGCGCGAGCTGCGCGCGGGGCTGCAACTCGCGAGCCGCAGCGGCCCGGTGACGGAAGAGGAGATCGCCGCGTTCAACGACGCGATCGCGGGCTTCGCCGCCTCGGTGGGTGCCGTGTCGCAACGCGAGTCGCCCGCGGCGGCCGCGCAGCGCGCGCGCGACCTCGACCGCTTCTGCGCCGACGTCGACATCGAAGTCGCCGTGAACGTGGTCGGCCAGTTCGGCGCCACCTTCGCGCTGGCCCGCGTGCGGTCGATCGGCCTCGAGCACGGCATGAGCGAGACGGCGTCGGGGGAACTCGTGAGCCGCGACCGCGACGGCACCGCCGCCTACACCGTCCGGCGCTTCGACCGCGAGGGCGAACGGGCCGACACGTCGTACACCACGGGCCTCACCCTGGCGCTCGACGTCCCGCACGTCGCCGATCCGGGTTCCGCGTTCGACGAGATGGTGGCGCTGGCCGAGACGTACGCGCAGACGCTCGGCGGCGAACTGGTCGACGACAACCGCAAGCCGCTTTCCGCCGCCGGCCGCACCGCGATCCGCAGGAGCCTCGAGCAGGTCTTCCGCGAGATGGAATCCCACGGCATTCCCGCCGGCAGCGAGCTGGCCCGCCGGCTTTTCGGCTAGCGCCATGGCGGGCAGGGCAGCCGCACGCGCGAAGGAATTGCGGCGCGAGATCGAGCGCCACAACCGGCTCTACTACAACGAGGCGGACCCGGAAGTCTCCGACGCCGAGTACGACGCCCTCTTCCGCGAGCTGCAGCAGCTCGAAGCCGATCATCCCGAGCTCGCGACCCCCGACTCCCCGACGCAGCGCGTGGGCTCCGCCCCGAGCGAAGGCTTCGAGGAAGTCGCGCATCGCGTGGCGATGCTCTCGCTCGCCAACGCCTTCGGGGACGAAGACGTGACCGCCTTCGATCGCCGCGTGCGCGAAGGCCTGAATGCCGAGAGCGTCGAGTACTCCTGCGAGCTCAAGTTCGACGGGCTCGCGATCACGCTGTCCTACGAGGATGGCCTCTTCGTGCAGGGTGCGACGCGCGGCGACGGCGCCGTGGGCGAGGACGTGACGGCGAACCTGCGCACCGTGCGGTCGATCCCGCTGCGTCTCGAGACGGGCAAGCCGCCGAAGCTGCTGGAGGTCCGCGGCGAAGTGCTGATGTTCCGCCGCGACTTCGAGGCGCTGAACCGGCGCGCGGAGGCGGCGGGCGAGAAGGCGTTCGTGAACCCGCGCAATTCCGCCACCGGGGCGCTGCGCCAGCTCGACCCGAAGTTGACGGCGCAGCGCCGGCTCTCGTTCTTCGCCTACGGCATCGGGGCGCACGACGGCTTCGCGATGCCGGCAAAGCACTCGGAGCTGCTCGCCGCGCTGGGCGAGCTGGGCTTCCCGGTCGCGAAGGATCGCCGGACCGTGAAGGGCGCCGAAGGCTTGCTCGCGTTCTACTGCGACATCGCCACGAAGCGCCCGAAGCTCGACTACGACATCGACGGCGTGGTCTACAAGGTGAACGCCTTCGCCCAGCAGGCCTCGCTCGGGTTCGTCTCGCGGGCGCCGCGCTGGGCCATCGCGCACAAATTCCCGGCGGAGGAGGCGACCACCGAGCTCCTCGGCATCGACATCCAGGTCGGCCGCACCGGCGCCATCACGCCCGTGGCGCGCCTGAAGCCCGTCTTCGTCGGCGGCACCACGATCGTGAACGCCACGCTGCACAACGAGGACGAGATCCGCCGCAAGGAGATCTGGAAGCGCGACACGGTGGTGGTCCGCCGCGCCGGCGACGTGATTCCCGAAGTGGCGCGCGTGGCGAAGGAAGGCCCGCGCGAGAAGTCCGACTGGTTCACGCTGCCCACGCAGTGCCCGATCTGCGGCTCGGCGATCGCGAAGGGCGAGGACGAAGCCGTCGCGCGCTGCACCGGCGGCCTCTTCTGCCCCGCGCAGAGGAAGCAGGCGCTGCTGCACTTCGCGGGACGGCGCGCGATGAACATCGAGAACCTGGGCGACAAGCTCGTCGAACAACTCGTCGAGGGCGGGCTCGTGCGGACGCCGGCGGACCTCTACAAGCTGGGTGTGGCGAAGCTCGCCGAGCTGGAGCGCATGGCGGAGAAGTCGGCGCAGAACGTCGTGGCCGGCATCGAGAAGAGCCGCGACACGACGCTCGCCCGCTTCATCTACGCGCTGGGCATCCGCAACGTGGGCGAGACGACGTCCAAGGACCTCGCGCGCCACTTCGGTTCGCTCGACAAGCTGATGGACGCGGACGTCGAAGCGCTGCAGGGCACGCCCGACGTGGGCCCGATCGTCGCGGAGTCGATCGCGCGTTTCTTCGCGGAGAAGCACAACCGCGAGGTGGTGGAACAGTTGCGCGCGGCCGGCGTCCACTGGAAGGAAGGCGAGGGCACGGCGGAGAAGGCCTCGACGGGCCCCTTCGCGGGTAAAATCGTGGTGCTGACCGGAACGCTCTCGATCCCGCGCGACGATGCGAAGGCGATGATCGAGGAAGCCGGCGGCAAGATCACCGGCTCGGTATCGAAGAAGACGGACTACGTGGTCGCGGGCGCCGAGGCGGGCAGCAAGCTCGACAAGGCGCAGGAACTCGGCGTCGCGGTCCTCGATGAAAAGCAATTCCTGACGATGCTCGGAAAAAAATGACCCTCTCCCCCGCCCTCTCCCAAAGGAGAGGGAGTTGACGATCCGCAAGGTCACCAAGGCCGTCTTCCCCGTCGCGGGGCTCGGCACGCGCTTCCTCCCGGCAACGAAGGCGTCCCCGAAGGAGATGCTGCCCGTCGTCGACAAGCCGCTGATCCAGTACGCGGTGGAGGAAGCGGTCGCCGCCGGGATCGTCGACCTCATCTTCGTCACCGGCCGCGGCAAGCGCGCGATCGAGGACCACTTCGACAAGGCCTACGAGCTCGAAGCCGAGCTCGCGCGCACCGGCAAGAACAAGCTGCTGAAGGAAGTGCGCAGCCTCCTGCCCGAGGGCGTGAACTGCGTCTACGTGCGCCAGGCCGAGCCGCTGGGCCTGGGCCATGCCGTGCTCTGCGCGCGCCACCTCGTGGGCGACGAGCCGTTCGCCGTCATCCTCGCCGACGACCTGATCGACGCGAAGGTGCCGGTGATGAAGCAGATGACCGATCTCTACGAGCAGCGCGGCGCCAGCATCCTCGCGACGCAGACCGTGAAGCCCGAGGAGACGAGCTCCTACGGCATCGTGTCCTGCGACGGCGACGCCGCGGGGACCTGCCGCATCAACGGCATCGTCGAGAAGCCGAAGCCCGCGGATGCGCCGTCCACGCAAGCGGTCGTCGGCCGCTACGTGCTTTCACCGCACATCTTCGAGTACCTCGCGACCACGCGCCCCGGCGCCGGGCGCGAGATCCAGTTGACCGACGCCATCGGCCGCATGCTGCGCGACGAAGAGGTGCTGTCCTATCCCTTCGAAGGCAAGCGCTACGACTGCGGCAACAAGCTGGGCTACCTCGAAGCCACGGTCGAGCTGGGCCTGAAGCATCCCGAACTGGCCGCGGATTTCCGCGCCTATCTCCTCAACCTCGCAAAGGCGGCCAAAGTCCGATGAACAAGATCGAAGCGCAGAAACTCCTCGACGACGCAGAGCTCCTCACTTCCGCGGAAGAAGTGAAGCGCGCCGTGGCGCGCATGGCGCAGGAAATCGCCGCCGAGCTGAAGGGCGAGTTCCCGGTCGTGCTGGCCGTGATGGGCGGCGCGGCCGTCTTCACCGGCCACCTGCTGCCGCTGCTCAACTTCCCGCTCGAGTTCGGCGCGATCGAGGTGACCCGCTACGGCAACACCACGCAGGGCCGCGAGATCACGTGGCGCCTGGCGCCGAAGGACAACGTGAAGGGCCGCATCGTCCTCGTGGTCGACGACATCCTCGACGAAGGGATCACGCTCTCGGCGATCCACGACAAGCTGAAGGAGATGGGCGCGAAGAAAGTCTACAGCGCCGTCTTCGCCGACAAGGACCTGGGCCGCAAGAAGCCGATCGCCGCCGAGTTCGTCGGCATCACCGTGCCCAACCGCTACGTGTTCGGCTTCGGCATGGACGCCTACGGCCTGTGGCGCAACCTCCCCGCGATCTACATGCTGAAGGACTGAATTGCTCGCCATCATCGGAGGCTCGGGCCTCACGCAGCTCGCCAACCTCGAAATCACCTCGCGCCAGATCGTCCGCACGCCCTACGGCGAGCCCTCGGGCCCGCTTACGTACGGACGCCTCGCGGGCAGCGAGGTGGTGTTCCTCGCGCGCCACGGCTATGGCCACACGCTGGCGCCGCACGAGATCAACTACCGCGCCAACCTCTGGGCCCTGCAGTCCAAGGGCGTGAAGCGCGTGGTGGCCGTGTGCACCGTGGGCGGGATCAGCATCGCGCACGCGGCGGGCTCGATCGCCGTGCCCGACCAGATCATCGACTACACGTGGGGACGGAAGTCCACGTTCTTCGAGGGCGCGGAGCAGCCGGTGACGCACATCGACTTCACCCACCCGTATGACGAAGGCACGCGCTCGCTCTGCCTCGCGGCCGCGAAGGACGCGAACGTGCCGGTGGCCGCGAGCGGCACCTACGCGGCTACGCAGGGCCCGCGCCTCGAGACGCGCGCGGAGATCGACCGCCTGGAGCGCGACGGCGCCACGATGGTGGGCATGACGGGCATGCCGGAAGCGGCACTCGCCCGGGAGCTGGGGCTGCCGTACGCGGTGCTCGCCGTCGTGGTGAATTCAGCCGCCGGCCGGCGCGAGAGCAAGGACGCCATCCAGCTGGACGACATCGCGAAAATCATCGAGGAGACCATGTCGAAGGTGCGACTGATCGTGGCGAAAGTGGTGGACCACCATGGCCGTTCGTGAGGTGTTGAAGATGGGCCACCCGGTGCTGGCCGAGGTGGCGCAGCCCCTGCAGGGGTTCGGGCCGGAGCTGAAGGCGCTGCTGGCGGACATGAAGGACACGATGGCCGCGCAGAACGGGGCCGGCCTCGCCGCGCCGCAGATCGGCGTGTCGAAGCGCGTCGTGATCTTCGGCGTCCAGAGCAACCCGCGCTACCCGGACGCCGAGGAAGTGCCGTTCACGGTGCTGGTGAATCCGAAGATCGAGTTCCTCACGTCTGAGGTCGAGGAAGGGTGGGAAGGCTGCCTTTCGGTGCCCGGGCTGCGCGGCGTGGTCCCGCGTTTCACGAAGCTGCGCTACACGGGCTTCGACGAGAACGGCAAGCCCATCGACCGGATCGCCGAGGGCTTCCACGCGCGGGTGGTGCAGCACGAATGCGACCACCTGGACGGCCTGCTCTACCCGCAGCGCATGACGGACATGTCGCGCTTCGGCTACACCGAAGTCCTGTTTCCGGGAATGGACGACAACGAGGATTGAAATCGGCGAGACAGGCTCCACGTCTCGAAATTCGAGGAGGTCACCATGAGCGCGAGTTCCAGCGAGATTGTCGTCGAAGACCGGAAGGACACCACGGCCGTCCAGGTCATGTACCTGCTGCACGGCCTGGCGCCGTTCACGATGTGGACGCTCGCCGTCGTCGCGATCGTCATCGGCTTCGTGAAGGACGACGACTATCGCGGCTCCTACCTGGGCACGCACGTCTCCTGGCTCGCGCGCACGTTCTGGTGGGGGCTGCTGTGGATCGCCATCGCTGGGCTGGTCACGTTCATCCTCGTGATCTCGATCCTGGGCCTGATCGTCGCGTGGGTGCCGTTCACCGCCCTCTTCATCTGGTATCTCTACCGGGTGATCCGCGGCTGGCTGTGCCTGAACGACCACAAGCCCGCACCGTTCTGAAGGAGGCTCGCTTGAAAGCGCTCATCCTGTTCGTCGCGTGGTGCATCCTCTTCGTGCTGGCCTGGCCGATCGCGCTGCTGGCGCTCGTGCTGCTTCCCCTGGTGTGGCTCCTGTCGCTCCCGTTTCGCCTCCTGGGGATCGCGGTGGGCGCGGTGTTCGCCTTCCTGAAGGCGCTGCTGTTCCTGCCGGCTCGCGTGCTCGGGCACCGGTGCTGAAGTGCGCATGCTGGCGCGCCTCGCATTCACCTTCATCGTCCTCGCCGCCGCGACGGCAGCGTGGTCCGCACCCAAGCCCGAGGAGGCCGCGGCCGCGCACGTCGCCAGGGCCGCGCAGCTCCTGGACGGCTACCGCGGGCGCCCGGAAGCGTTGCAATCGGCTCGCGGCGAGATCGACCACGCTCTGCGCCTGCAGCCGCGCAACGCGCCGGCGTATCGCGAGCTTTCGCGCTACTGGATCATGAAGGGCCACACGGGCGGGGGCAGCTTCGAGCCGGGATCGCTTGAGGCGGCGGAGAAGGCGCTCGCGAAGGCGCAGGAGATCGACCCGAAATATGCCGAGGCCTACGTGCTTGGTGGCCATCTCTACCGCCTGATGGGCCGCCCGCAGGACGCGCATGCGGCGCTCGACAAGGCCGAGGCGCTCGGGAGCAGGGACCCGTGGCTCTACCTCAACCGCGCGGATCTTCTCGGGGGCGAGACGAAGTGCACCGCCTCCCGCGAGCTCTACCAGCGCGTGCTCGACTCCGGCACGACGAACAGCAAGGCCATGATGAGCGCCTACTCGGGCCTCATCTGCGCGAACCGGCGGGCCGGGAAGCTGGATGAAGTCGACGCCCTGTACAAGCGCAAGATCGCCTTCGAACCGAATACGGCGTGGACCTACGACGGCTACGCGGAATTCCTGCTCTGCGCCCGGGACGATTTCAAGGGCGCGGTCGAGAACAGCCGCAAGGCCATGTCGTTGATGGACTTCGGCTATGCGCGCCTGCGGCTTTCCGCCTCGCTCGTGCGCGAGTGGGCGGCGGCGGTCGAGGAGGGAAGCGCGGACGCGAACGATCCGCGCCTCGCCGAAGCCCGCCAGCTGGTCGGCGTCCCGGCGAGCGAACCCGTATCGCGCATCGTGGCCGAGGCGTGCAGCAGCGAATTCACGGCGCCGGAGCGCGCGATCGAGAAATCCGTCCGGAAGCTTGGCATGCCCCGGATTCGCTAGCGGCCAAGGGATCGGGCGGTCAGGTCTTCTCCAGCCACGCCAGCAATTCCGCGAGGCGCTTCTCGCCCGTGTCGTCGAAACCGGCGAGGCCCAGCTTCGCGAGGATCTCCTTGCCGGCGGGCGTGTCCTTCATCTTCACGAGCTCCTTGCGCAGCGCGGCGATCTGCGTGGGCGAGATGCGCTGCCCGGCGATGAGCGGGAAGTAGGGCTGCGGCCGGCTGCGCACGAGCTCGCGCAGGCCCGCGTCTCCGATGCCCTTCAACGCCTTCGAGTACGACGCGACGCCGCCCAGGTCCGCGCGGTTGTTCTGGAGCTGGTAGACGACGACCTCCTGCTCCTTCACGTACTCGAGCTGCGACAGGTTCAATCCCGCGTCGCGCAACTCGGCGGAGCAGAACTGGGCCATGTAGGAGATCTTCTCGGGGAGCAGGATGCGCTTGCCCTTCAGGTCGGCGAGCGTCTTCGCCGCCGATTTCTGCGGGACCAGGAAGACGCACTGCCCGTCGGGGCTCGCGTTGGCCACGTAGCGATAGCCGTTGTCGCGCACCGCGCGCGCGGGGTAGTCGCTGGGCCGCGCCATCGCCAGGTCGAAGCGCTTGGCGCGCAACCCTTCGTCGAGGCGCTGGAAGCTGCGCGACGGATCGACGAGCACCTGGCCGCCGAGCACCTTGCCCATCAAGTCGGCGAGCGGCTTGTACTTGTCGATGATTTCCTGGGGCGACGTGCCGCCCGACGTGCCCTCGCTGACGGCGAGGAGATAGCGCGGGCCCGTGGGCTGCGCGGGCGCGCCCGGGGGCGTGGGCGCCTTGGCGGGCTGTGCGTGGACCTGGAGGAACGACGACGCGAGGACGACGGCGAGCGCCAGCCGTGCGAGCGGGATCTGCATGGAACCTCCCTGATGAGGAGCGACGCGTGGGGCGTGGATTAACTCTTGTTATGTCCCCATCATAGCGGCGCGAGCCTGCGCACCGCAACGGATGCGCTCACGCGTGCAGCGATTGCCGCGGCGGACGCATCCTCGCGAGCTCCGCGGCGCGCTCCAGGAAAGGCGCGAGCCGCGCGGTCGTTCCATGGCCGCTCGCGCCTTACCGCGCGCTACGATGCCGCGCGGCTCAGGTCGGTGGCGATCGCCTCGCGCGTCACCGGGTTGTCGAACGCCGGCCCGTTCACCACGAACACGTCCTCGGCGCGCGCGCCCAGCGTGGTGACGCGCGCGTCGATGAGGTTCAACCCGTTCTCGACGAAGATGCGGCCGACCTCCGAGAGCAGGCCCTGCCGGTCCGCGCACGCGATGCTCACGACCCAGCGGTCGGGGCGCCGGTCGGGGAGGATCTCGACGCGCGGCTCGATGGGGAAGTGCTTCACCCAGCGCGAGACGCGCCCGACGCGCGGCGAATCGACCGCGCCGCCCTGCGCGATGCGCTCGGCCAGGCCCGCCTCGACCGTCTGGATCAGCTCGCGGTAGTGCTCGCCGGATCGGGCGCGCGAGAGCACCTGGAAATTGTCGAGCGCGAAGCCGTGGCGCGTCGTGTAGATCTTGGCCGCGACCACGTCGAACTGCATGCGCTCGAAGAACGCGGTGATGCGCGCGAAGAGGCCGGGCTGGTCGGGGGCGTAGACCATCACCTGCAGGCCTTCGCCGATGGGCGACAGGCGCGCGCGAACGATGGGATCCTTCGGCGTGGCGCGGGCCCACAGCGTGCGCGAATGCCAGCCGATCTCGTTGGCCTCGAAGCGCTGGAAGTACGGGTCGTCCAGGTTGTTCCAGAGCGCTTCGTGGCGGCCGGGCTCGGGCACGTACTGGCGGAAGATGCGCAGCGCCTCTTCCTTCTTGCCCTCGACCCAGGAGCGCGCGAAATCCGCCTCGCCGCGCAACACCCGGCGCGTGACGCGGAACAGGTCCTCGAGCAACTTGCCCTTCCACGCGTTCCACACCGCCGGGCTCGTGCCGCGGATGTCGGCGACGGTGAGGATGTAGAGCGCGGTGAGGCTGCGCTCGTCGCCCACGAGCGTGGCGAACTGCGAGATCACTTCCGGATCCGAGAGGTCCTGCTTCTGCGCCGTGGACGACATCGTGAGGTGCGCGCCCACGAGCCAGGCGACCAGCTCCGCGTCGGGCTTCGACAGGCCGTGGTCGCGGCAGAAGCGGATCGCGTCCTTCTTGCCCAGCTCGGAATGGTCGCCGCCGCGGCCCTTGGCGATGTCGTGGAACAGGGCGGCGAGGTAGAGGATCTCCGGCTTGTCGAAATCCTGCATCAACTGCGAGAGCACCGGGTACTCGTGGTCGAAGCGCGGGATGCGGAAACGCCGGAGGTTCCGGATCACCATCAGGATGTGCTCGTCCACCGTGTAGACGTGGAAGAGGTCGTGCTGCATCTGGCCCACGATGCGGCCGAAGGCGGGGATGTAGCGGCCGAGCAGCCCGTAGCGGCTCATGCGCCGCAGCGTCCAGGTGAGGCGCTCGGAACGCATGATCTTCATGAAGCGCGCGCGGTTCGCCGGATCCTCGCGGAAGGCGCTGTTCACCCGCGGCAGCGCCCGCGAGTGCGCCCGCAACGTCGTGGCCGAGAGCGTCACGACGTCGGGATTTTCCTGCAGCCGCTGGAACGCCTCGAGCATCTTGCCCGGCTCGCGCTCGAAGAGCTCTTCGTCGCGCAGGTCGAGGAGGCCGTCGACCACGCGGAAGTCCTCGTCCAGGTTGCGCGCGCTGCGCTCGGCCTCGGGACGCACGCGCGCCACGAGGTTGGCGAGCAGGATCGTGTTGAAGCGCCAGATCGCCTTCGCGGCGAGGTAGTAGTGGCGCATCAGGAGGTCGGAGGCGGCCATCTCCTTCGTGCTCGGCAGCTTCAGCTGGCGCGCGATCTCGATCTGGTGGTCGAACACGAGGCGGTCTTCGCGCCGCCCGGCGAGGTAATGCAAGCGGATGCGCAGGTCTTCGAGCACGCGTTCGTTCTTCGCGATGGCCCCCGCTTCGCGCGGCGTGATGATCCCGTGCGCGGCGAGGTCCTTCCACGAGTGGCCGAGGCCCGCGGCTCGCGAGAGCCAGAGCACCACGTGCAGGTCGCGCAGCCCGCCGGGGCTTTCCTTGATGTTGGGTTCGAGGTTGTAGGCCGCGTCCTGGAAGCGCTCGTACCGGCGCATCTGCTCCTTGATCTTGGCCTCGAAGAAGTCGCGCACGTTGCGCTGCTTCGCCAGGCGCGTGAAGAGCTCCTCCATCAGCGTCGGGTTGCCCGCGACGAAGCGCGATTCGAGCAGGCTCGTGTCGACCGTGACGTCCTTGGCCGCTTCTTCCAGGCACTCGGCGACCGTGCGCACGCTGTGGCCGGGCTCGAGGCCGCAGTCCCACAGCAGGCCCACGAAGCGCTCGATCTTCGCGCCGGCCACGTGGCCATCGGGCAGCAGGATGAGGACGTCGACGTCGGAGTGCGGGAACAGCAGGCCGCGGCCATATCCGCCGACCGCCACCAGCGTGATGGCCGGATCGTCGACGGTTTCGGCCCACAGGGATTGCAGCAGCTCGTCCACGTAGGCCGCGTGGGTCGCGAGCATGCGCGCGGGCTCGGGCCGGCGCAGGTAGCGCGCGCGCAGCGTGTCGCGCCGCTCCTTCAGCCAGGTGCGGATGGCCGGCGGTTCCGCGGGCGGCCTGCGGAGGGCAGCCGCGCGCGGCGGCGTGAGGGTCGCGGGATCGTCCAGGGGAGGGGTGCTACGCGGGGATCGCGATGCGCGGGGCGGCGAAAGCCGGCGGCGGGGGCGCAGCCTCGGAGACCGTGAGCACCTCGACCGCGTCGGCCGTCACCACGACCGTGTGCTCCCACTGCGCCGAGAGGCTGTGGTCGCGCGTGACGATGGTCCAGCCGTCGTTCATCTGCTTGATGTCGCGACGCCCCGCGTTGATCATCGGCTCGACGGTGAACACCATGCCTTCCTTCAGTTCGACGCCGGTGCCCGGGCGGCCGTAGTGGAGGATCTGCGGTTCTTCGTGGAAGCGCTTGCCGATGCCGTGGCCGCAGAATTCGCGCACCACGCTGTAGCCCTTCGATTCGGCGAATTTCTGCACCGCGTGCCCGATGTCGCCCAGCGTGGCGCCGGGGCGCACCTGCGCAATGCCGTGCCACATGGCTTCCCACGTGGCTTCGCAGAGGCGCCGGGCCTGGATCGACGGCTCGCCCACGTAGAACATGCGGGAGGTATCGCCGTGCCAGTCGTCCTTGATGACGGTGACGTCGATGTTCACGATGTCGCCCGGCTTCAGGACCTTGTCCCCCGGGATGCCGTGGCAGACCTGGTGGTTCACCGACGTGCAGATCGACTTGGGGTAGGGCCGGTGGCCGGGCGGGGCGTAGTTGAGCGGGGCGGGCACCGTGTGCTGCACGTCGACCATGAAGTCGTGGCAGAGCTGGTCCAGCTTGGCGGTCGAAACGCCCGGTTTCACGTGCGGGGCGATGAAGTCGAGCACCTCGGAGGCGAGGCGGCCCGCTACCCGCATGTGGGCGATGTCGTTGGCGGTCTTGAGCTGGATTCCCATGGTCTTCCCGGATTATAGCCTTTGAGGTGGCCCCGGACCGGCCCGCATTCAAGCCCTCCCACCCCGGCGGGCGGAAACGAACTGCTTGAATACAGACACCTTTTCGGACTATAATCTTGGGCTAGCAAGTAGGCACTCGCAGCACCCAAACGCAGTCGTCAAATCCGCACCCCGCCACGGCTAAGGTGAGCTCATCGAGCTCTCGCGCGGGGGAGGTCAACCTTAACCGACAGGAGTATCACCAGATGTCCGTCACCATGCGCCAGATGCTGGAAGCCGGGGTTCACTTCGGCCACCAGACCCGATTCTGGAACCCGAAGATGTCCCCGTTCATCTTCGGCGCCCGCAACAAGATCCACATCATCAACCTCGAGAAGTCGCTTCCGATGTACCAGGACGCGCTGAAATACGTGCGCCAGGTCACCTCGAACAAGGGACAGATCCTGTTCGTCGGCACGAAGCGGCAGGCCCGCGAGATCGTGAAGGAAGAAGCGATGCGCGCCGGGGCGCCGTATGTTGATTACCGATGGCTCGGTGGGATGCTCACGAACTTCAAGACCGTGAAGGGGTCCATCAAGCGCCTGAAGGACATGGACCAGATGGTCGCCGACGGCTCGATGGAAAAGCTCTCCAAGAAGGAGCAGCTCACGATGAGCCGCGAGAAGGAGAAGCTCGAGCGCTCCCTGGGCGGCATCAAGGACATGGGCGGCGTGCCGGACGCGCTGTTCATCATCGACGTGGGCTTCCACAAGATCGCCGTGACGGAAGCCAAGAAGCTGGGCATCCCCATCGTGGGCGTGGTGGACACGAACAACTCGCTCGACGGCGTGGACTACGTGATCCCCGGCAACGACGACTCGACGCGCGCCATCCGCCTCTACGCCCGTGGCGTGGCCGATGCGATCCTCGAGGGCCGCAGCCAGGTGATCCAGGAAATGGTGGCCGCCCCGACCTCCGAAGACTTCGTCGAAGTCGAGGAAGCGAAGCAGTAAGGCACCGATGCAGCAAGGTCGCGCGAAAAAAGGGGCCTTCGAAGCCCCTTTTTCGTATTCGTAAATGAACTGGGTCCCCGCGTGCGCGGGGATGACGAGGACACGCAATGGCTGAAATCACCGCGGGCATGGTCAAGGAACTGCGCGAGCTCACCGGGCTCGGCATGATGGAGTGCAAGAAGGCGCTGGAAGAAGCCGGCGGCGACATCAAGAAGGCCGAGGAGCTGCTGCGCATCAAGAGCGGCGCCAAGGCGAGCAAGGCCGCGGGCCGCGTGGCCGCCGACGGCGCGATCGCCACGTTCCTCTCCGGCGACGCGAAGCTGGGCGCGCTGGTCGAAGTGAACGCCGAGACCGACTTCGTCGCCAAGAACCCCGATTTCCAGGCGTTCGCCAACGCGGTCGCCGAGCGCGTCGCGAAGGACAACCCGGCCGACGTGGCCGCGCTGTCGAATCTTTCGATCGGGGGCGAGACCGTCGAGGCCGCCCGCCAGAAGCTGGTGCAGAAGATCGGCGAGAACATCGCCGTGCGCCGCTTCGAGCGCGTGCAATCGAGCGGCAAGATCGTTTCCTACGTCCACCCGGGCGCGAAAGTCGCCGTGCTGGTGGACCTGGAAGGCGATGAAGCGCTGGCCAAGGACATCGCGATGCACATCGCGTTCGCCAAGCCGGAGTTCATGTCGAAGGACCAGGTTGCCCCCGACCGGATCGCCGCCGAGCGCAAGGTGATCGAGGGACGCGCCGCCGAGTCCGGCAAGCCGCCCGAGATCGTCGCCAAGATGGTGGAAGGCGGCCTCAACAAGTTCCTGGGCGAGATCACGCTGCTGGGCCAGCCGTTCGTGAAGGACGACAAGCTCTCGATCCAGAAGCTGCTGGACTCGAAGAAGGCGAAGCTCACGGGCTATCGCTACCTCGTCGTCGGCCAGGGCATCGAGAAGAAGCAGAGCGACTTCGCCGCGGAAGTCGCGGCGATGACAAAGACAGCTGCGTAATGATGGCGGACGTTCCGCAGAAGGCAGATCCGCCCGTGAAGCCGGCCTACTCCCGCATCCTCCTCAAGCTGTCGGGGGAAGCGCTGATGGGCGACGACGCGTTCGGCATCAATCGCGCCATGCTCGACAAGATCGTGGCCGAGGTGAAGGGCGTGGTCGACCTCGGCGTGCAGGTCGGCGTCGTGATCGGCGGCGGGAACATCTTCCGCGGCGTCTCGCAGGGAGCCGCGGGGATGGACCGCGCGAATGCCGACTACATGGGCATGCTCGCCACCGTGATCAACGCGATCGCCCTGGGCGACGCGATGAACCGCAGCGGCGGCCTGGTGGCGCGCGTGCAGTCCGCGCTCACCATCGAGCCCGTGGTCGAGCCCTACATTCGCGGCAAGGCGATCCGCTACCTCGAGGAAGGCAAGGTCGTGATCTTCGCGGCCGGCACCGGCAACCCGTTCTTCACCACCGACACCGCCGCCGCGCTGCGCGGCCGCGAAGTCGAGGCGCAGATCGTGCTGAAGGCCACCAAGGTGGACGGCGTCTATACGGCCGACCCGCACAAGGACAAGGCCGCCACCCGCTACCACCGCATCACCTTCGACGAGGCCTTCGTGAAGAACCTCAAGGTGATGGACGCCACGGCGCTGGCCCTCTGCCGCGACCAGAAGCTGCCGATCAACGTGTTCTCGATCTTCAAGTCCGGGGCGTTGAAACGGGTCGTGATGGGTGAGGACGAGGGCACGCTCGTTCACAACTGACGGTCGTTCGAGGAGATAATCGACGCATGAACATCGCCGACATCAAGAAGCAGGCCAGCGAGAAGATGGCCAAGTCCCTCGACACGCTGAAGCACGACCTCGCAAAAGTCCGCACCGGTCGCGCCCACACGGGCATCCTCGACCACCTGCGGGTCGACTACTACGGCGCCGAGATGCCCATCAACCAGGTCGCGAACGTGACGCTCTCGGATGCGCGCACGATCTCCATCCAGCCCTTCGAGAAGAAGATGGTGCAGGCGGTGGAGAAGGCGATCCGCGATTCCGACCTCGGCGTGAACCCCGCCGTCACCGGCGACATGATCCGCGTGCCGATGCCCGCCCTCACCGAGGAGCGCCGCAAGGAAATGGCGAAGATCGTGAAGCACGACGGCGAGAACGCGAAGGTCGCCGTGCGCAACATCCGCCGCGACGCGCTCACGCACCTGAAGGACATCGAGGAGGTCGGCGAGGACGAGGAGAAGCGCGCCGCCGCCGAGATCCAGAAGCTGACCGACAAGGCGATCGCCGACATCGACAAGGCCGTGGCGGACAAGGAAAAGGACCTCCTGGCCGTATAACCTCCCTCTCCCTTGGGAGAGGGTCGGGGAGAGGGTCCGTTCCATGGCCGAATTCGACAGCTCCACGCAGTCCATCCCCGGGACCGGCCTCGTGCCGCGCCACGTGGCGATCATCATGGACGGCAACGGGCGCTGGGCGAAGAAGCGCTACCTGCCGCGCGTCGCGGGCCACCGGCGCGGCGTGGAGTCGGTGCGCGACGTCGTGAAGGCCTGCGCGGAGCAGGGCGTGAAGTACCTCACGCTCTTCGCGTTCTCGAGCGAGAACTGGCGCCGCCCGCCCGACGAAGTCTCCTTCCTGATGCAGCTCTTCCTGAAGGCGCTCGAACAGGAAGTGGCCAAGCTCCACGACAACGGCATCCGCTTCAAGGTCGTGGGCGACCTCTCCGCCTTCGACACGGGCATCCGCGACCTGGTGCGCCGGGGCGAGGAGCTCACCGCGGCGAACACCGGCCTCACCCTCACCATCGCGGCCAACTACGGCGGGCGCTGGGACATCCTGCAGGCCGCCAACCGGGCCCGCGAGGCCGATCCCGCCGCGCCCATCAGCGAGGAGCGCCTCACGCCGCTGCTGTCGATGGCGTATGCCCCGGAGCCGGACCTCTTCATCCGCACGGGCGGCGAGCAGCGGGTCTCCAATTTCCTTCTGTGGCAGCTCGCCTACGCCGAGCTCTACTTCACCGACGCGCTCTGGCCCGATTTCGGCGCCGAAGCGCTCGAGGCCGCGTTCGCCTCCTACCGGCAGCGCGAACGCCGGTTCGGCCGCACCAGCGAGCAGCTCGCCGAGGGCGAGCCGATTCCCAAGGCCGGCTAGGCCGCCGCATGCTGCTCACGCGTGTCATCACGGCGCTGGTCCTGCTGCCGGTCGTCCTCGGCCTGATCTTCTTCGCGCCGCGCACGGTGTGGGCCTTCTTCGCGCTCCTCGTGATTCTCGCGGCCGCGTGGGAATGGGCGCGGCTCTGCGGCTTCGACGCGATCGCGCACCGGGGTTTCCTGGCCTTCGCGGCCGCGCTGGGTGCGGGCCTCGCGACGCTCTACCTGGTTTCCCCCCTGCACCTCTACCCCGGCGTCTCCCAGGCCCTCCTGTGGGCTGCGGCGGCCTTCTGGATCGTGGCGGTGCCCGTGTGGTTCAAGGTGAAGCCCAATCCGAAGCCCTGGGTGCTGGGGTTGGTCGGCGCGCTCGTGCTGCTGCCGTTCTGGGTCGCGCTGGTGGACCTCCACGACCGAGGCCGCTGGCTGATGCTGGCGGCCCTGGTCGTCGTCTGGATCGCCGACATCGGCGCGTACTTCGCGGGCCGCGCATTCGGCAAGCGCAAGCTCGCTCCCGCCATCAGCCCGAACAAGTCCTGGGAAGGCGTCTATGGAGGCCTCGCGGGCGTGCTGCTCTACGGCGTGATCCTCCTCGCTTGGTCCTCGGGCGGGTTCACGCCCTCGGGCTGGTGGGCCGCGTTCCTCGCGGCGCTGGTCCTCCTCACCGCCGTGAGCGTGCTGGGCGATCTCTTCGAATCGTGGATGAAGCGCCACGCGGGCGTGAAGGATTCCGGCACCCTGCTTCCGGGGCATGGCGGCGTGCTGGACCGCATCGATGCGCTCATCTCGACGCTGCCGGTGGCCGCGTTGCTGGTCTCGCTGAAGGGCACGGTCTAGCGGCATGAAGCGGCTCACGATCCTCGGTTCCACCGGCTCCATCGGCGAAAGCACGCTGGACGTCGTGGCGCGCCACCCGGGCCGCTATGCGGTCGAGGCGCTCGCGGCCGCGAAGAACGACGCGAAGCTGCTCGCCCAGTGCCTGGCCCACAAGCCGCGCTACGCGGTGCTGGTGGATGCGGACGCGGCCGAGCGGCTGCGCAAGGCATTGCGCGAGAACGGTTCGGACACGGAAGTCTGGCAGGGCGCCGCGGCGCTCGAGCGCACCGCCACGCTGCCGCAGGTGGACGCGGTGATGGCCGCCATCGTGGGCGCGGCGGGCCTGCCCGCCACGCTCGCCGCGGCGCGCGCCGGCAAGGACGTGCTGCTCGCCAACAAGGAAGCGCTGGTGATGTCCGGCGCGCTCTTCATGCGCGCGGTGGCCGAAGGCGGCGCGCGCCTCTTCCCGGTGGACAGCGAGCACTCGGCCATCTTCCAGTCGCTGCCCGACGATTTCCAGTGCGGCCGCGCGGGCGAAGTCGCGCGCTCGGGCGTGCGCAGGATCCTCCTCACCGCCTCCGGCGGCCCGTTCCGGACCACGCCGGTCGAGCAGCTCGTGGCGGTCACGCCCGACCAGGCCTGCGCGCACCCCAACTGGGTGATGGGCCGCAAGATCTCGGTGGACTCGGCCACGATGATGAACAAGGGCCTCGAGGTGATCGAGGCGCACTGGCTCTTCGGCGCCCCGCTGGAGCAGATCGAGGTCGTGGTGCACCCGCAGAGCGTGATCCACTCGATGGTCGAGTACCGCGACGGCTCGGTGATGGCGCAGCTGGGCGCCCCCGACATGCGCACGCCCATCGCCTGCGCGCTCGCGTGGCCGGAACGCATCGATTCGGGGGTGGCGCCCCTGGACTTCACGCGCCTGGGCCGCCTCGAGTTCGAGCCGGTGGATCTCCAGCGCTTTCCTTGCGTGCGCCTGGCGGGCGAGGCGATCGGCCGGGGCGGCACGGCCCCGGCGGCCCTCAACGCCGCCAACGAGATCGCGGTCGAGGCCTTCCTCGCCGGGAAGATGCGCTTCACGAAGATCGCGGGCGTGATCGAGAACGTTCTGGAGGAACACGCGGTCGAAGACCTCGTGACGCTCGAACAGGTATACGCTGCCGACATTGAAGCGCGCGCGCTCGCCGCGCGCCTGGTTGCCCATCCATGAACACCGCCATCACCACCGTCCTCGCGTTCCTCGTGACCGTCGGCGTGCTCGTCGTCTTCCACGAGCTCGGCCACTACCTCGCGGCACGCCTGTGCAACGTGAAGATCCTCAAGTTCTCGGTGGGCTTCGGGCGCGTGCTGTGGTCGCGCAAGCGCGGGCCGGACCAGACCGAATGGGCGCTGGCCCTCATCCCGCTCGGCGGCTACGTGAAGATGGCCGACGAACGCGAGGGCGATGTCCTGCCCGCCGACGTCGAGCGCGCCTTCAACCGGCAGAACGTCTGGCGCCGCATCTTCATCGTGATGGCGGGGCCGGCGGCGAACTTCCTGCTGGCGATCTTCTTCTTCTGGGTGCTCTTCGTCGTCGGATTCCCCGGCGACAAGCCCGTGCTGGGGCCGCCCGCGAAGGGCACGCCCGCGGCGCTCGCGGGCATCGTCGACGGCGACACGATCGTCGCCATCGGCGAGGACTCCGTGCAGACCTGGAGCGAAGTGAACTTGCGCATCCTCCAGGAGGCGGTGAACCGGAACCGCGTCGCGGTCGAGATCGAATCGCCGGGCGGCCGGCGCGGCACGCGCACGCTCGACCTCACCACCACCGACGCCGGCGACTTCGACCAGACGCTGCTTCCGAAGGTGGGCCTGCGCCCCTACGTCCCGCACACGCGCGCCGTGCTGGGTCCCGTCTCTCCGAACCGGCCCGCTGCCCGTGCGGGCCTGCAGGAAGGCGACCTCATCGTGGCGGTGAACGAAACCCCGGTGCCCACGTGGGTCGAGTTCACGGCGATCGTGCGCGCCAACGCCGACAAGCCGCTCAAGCTCGAAGTGGAGCGCCGCGGCACCCGCTTCAACGTGAACGCCACGCCCGAGGCCGACGGCAAGGGCAAGTCCCGCATCGGGCTGCTCGGTGTCGCGGCGGGCGACGAGCTGAAGCGCGAGATGGAACGCACGCGCACGCGCGTCTCCTACGATCCGCTCACCGCGATCCCCAAGGCCGCGTACAAGGTCTGGGATCTCTCCATCTTCAGCCTGAAGATGCTGGGCCGCATGATCACGGGCGAGGTCTCGTGGAAGAACCTCTCGGGCCCGATCACCATCGCCGACTACGCGGGGCAGTCCGCGCAGGCGGGCTGGATCACCTTCCTCAGCTTCCTCGCCTTCGTGAGCGTGAGCCTCGGCGTGCTCAATCTCCTCCCGATTCCCCTGCTGGATGGGGGTCACCTAGTGTATTATTTTGCCGAAATCGTGAAGGGCAGCCCGGTCTCCGAACGCACCATGGAAATCGGGCAGCGCGTCGGACTGGCACTCCTCCTGGGGCTCACGTTTTTTGCCTTCTACAACGACATCAATCGTCTGTTCACAGGTTGACCGAAATTCCTTGATGCGTTCCCGGTTTCTCGCACTCCTCCTCGCACTCGCCGGGACGCTCTTCGCAGCGCTTCCTGCACTCGCCATCCAGCCGTTCGTGATCAAGGACATCCGCGTCGAGGGGGTCCAGCGCACGGAAGCGGGCACCGTCTTCACGTACCTGCCCGTCAAGGTCGGCGACAAGATCGACGACGAGAAATCCTCGGCGGCGGTGAAGGCCCTCTACGCGACCGGCTTCTACTCGGACGTGCGCCTCGAGGCCGACGGCGACATCCTCATCGTCTTCGTCCAGGAACGTCCCGCCATCGCGCAGATCGACATCGACGGCGCGAAGGAATTCACCAAGGACAACCTGAAGGACGGCCTGAAGCAGGCGGGCATCTCGGAAGCGAAGATCTACGACAAGTCGCTGCTCGACCGCGCCGAGAAGGAACTGAAGCGCCAGTACACGAGCCGCGGCTTCTACGGCGCGGAGGTGAAGACCACCGTCACGCCGCTCGAGAGGAACCGCGTCTCGCTGCGCTTCGACATCGTCGAGGGCGAAGTCACCAAGATCTCCGACATCAACATCATCGGCGCCAAGGATTTCACCGAGCGCCAGTTGCTGCGCGAGATGAAGCTGCGCACGCCCGGCTGGTTCACCTGGTTCACGAAGGACGACCAGTACTCCAAGCAGCAGCTCACGGCGGACCTGGAGTCCCTGCGCACGTTCTATCTCAACCGCGGCTACATCGAGTTCAACATCGAGTCCACGCAGGTCTCGATCACGCCCGACCGCGAGAAGATCTTCATCACCATCGTGGTCACCGAAGGCCCCGTCTACCGCGTGGGCGAGACCAAGTTCGGCGGCGAGCTGATCGTGAAGGAGGCGGACCTGCGCGCCCTTTCGACGGTGCGCACGGGCGACGTGTTCTCGCGAGAGCGCATCGTGGACACCACCAAGCGCATCACCGACCGCCTCGGCAACGACGGCTACTCGTTCGCCAACGTGAACCCGGTGCCCGAGCTCGACAAGGAAAAGCGCGTCGCGTCCTTCACGTTCTACGTGGACCCGGGCCGCCGCGTGTACGTGCGGCGCGTGAACATCGCCGGCAACCAGAAGACGCAGGACGAGGTGGTGCGCCGGGAGCTGCGCCAGCTCGAGAGCTCGTGGTACTCGCTGGAGAAGATCGCGCGTTCCAAGGAGCGCCTGCAGCGCACCGGCTTCTTCCAGGAAGTGAACATCGAGAACCCGGCCGTGCCCGGCACCTCGGACCAGGTGGACGTGAACGTGAACGTCACCGAGAGGAACACCGGGCAGCTCAACTTCGGCGTCGGCTACTCCGAGGCCGAGGGCCTCACGATCCAGGCCTCGGTCTCGCAGTCCAACATCCTGGGCACGGGCAACCTGCTCGCCTTCCAGGTGAACAACGGCGACGTGAACAAGGTCTATTCGCTCACGTACATGAACCCGTACTGGACGCCGGACGGCGTCTCGCGCGGCTTCGACTTCTTCCGCCGCGACGTCGACACGCAGACGCTCTCCGTCGCCGACTACCGCACGTACTCCACGGGTATCGGCATGCGCTTCGGCGTCCCGGTGACGGAGTACGACGGCGTGAACCTGGGCGTCACCTTCGAGAACACGAAGCTCCAGATCGACGAGTTCAGCCCGGTTCGCTACCAGGCCTTCGTGGCCGAATTCGGCGAGAAGACCAATACGCTGCGCTTCAACACCTCGTACTCCCGCGACACGCGCGACAGCCTGGTGTGGCCCACGCGCGGCTGGCTGAACGAGGTGAGCCTCGAGGTGGGCACGCCGCCCGGCGACCTCAAGTACTACCGCGCCTCCTACCAGAGCCAGTTCCTCTACACGAACGAACGCTTCCTGCCGTGGCTCACGCTGTTGCTGAACGGCGAGATCGGCTATGCGGACGGGTACGGGGGCAAGCCGCTGCCGTTCTTCAAGAACTTCTACGCCGGCGGCGTGGGTTCGGTCCGCGGCTTCGAGACGGCCTCCCTGGGCCCGCGCGACCTGAACGGGGACGTGCTCGGCGGCAATCGCCGGCTGGTGGGCAACATGGAGCTGCTGTTCCCGATGCCCGGCAACAAGGAGAAGAACGTCCGCCTGGGCGTGTTCATGGACGTGGGCAACGTCTGGGGGGAGTTCCAGAAGGTCACGTTCGACTCGCTTCGCGCTTCGGCCGGACTCGCGGTAAGCTGGGATTCGCCGGTCGGGCCGCTGCGCTTTTCCATCGGCACGCCGCTGAAGAAAGAGGAGGGCGACAAGGTGGAGCGCTTCCAATTCCAGCTGGGCCGGGTTTTCTAAGGCAGGTCAAAGTCAAAGGCGAAGGGCAAAGTCAAAGGCGAACGGCTTCCTCCGCAGATAAACGCAGATAAACGCAGATGAAAAGCACTCAGGGATCTAGCTCGAATTTCCCGGCCGTGGTCAAAGGCATGAAATCCCTTGTTGCCTTTCATCTGCGTTTATCTGCGTTTATCTGCGGAGGAAGCCTTTTGCTCTTGTCGTTCGCCGCGTCCGCGGCGGACCTGAAGATCGGCTTCGTGAATACCGAGCGCGTCTTCCGCGAGGCCGCGCCCGCCAAGCGGGCGCAGCTGAACCTGGAGCGCGACTTCGCCGCGCGCAACCAGGAACTCTCCCGGCTGGAGAAGCAGGGCCGCGACCTGCAGACCGAGCTCGAGCGCGACACCGTGACGCTCACCGACGCGGCGCGCCGGGAGAAGGAGCGGGTGCTGGCCGACATCAGCCGCAATTTCCAGCGCCTGCAGCGCGAGATCCGCGAGGACCTGAACCTGCGCCGCAACCAGGAGCTGGCCGGCGTCCAGGAGCGCGCCACGCGCGTGATCAACCAGATCGCCGAGCAGGAGAAGTTCGACCTCGTCGTGCAGGAAGCGGTGTTCGCCAGCTCGCGCATCGACATCACCGACAAGGTCATCCGGGCGCTCGCGGACAAGTGAGCCGCCTTGGCCGACGCCCGCACTTTCAGCCTCCGGGAAATCGCCGCCCACCTGGGCGGTGAAGTGATCGGCGAGGCCGCCGCGCCGATCACCGGGGTCGCCACGCTCGATTCGGCCGGCCCGACGCAGATCGCCTTCCTCGCCAACCTGCGCTATCGCTCGCAGCTGGACCGCACGCACGCCGGCGCCGTGATCCTCGGCCCGGACGAGCGCGATGCAACGGCCCTCCCGCGGATCGTCACCGACAATCCGTACGCCTACTACGCGCGCACGGTCGCGTTGTTCAATCCGCCGCCGGCCGTGAAGGCGGGGCGCCATCCCACCGCCCAGATCGACCCCGAGGCCATCGTCGCCTCCACCGCGGAGATCGGTCCCTTCGCGGTGATCGGCCACGGGGCCCGCATCGGCGAGCGCACCTCGATCGGCGCCGCCTGCGTCGTCGGCAGCAACGTGCGCATCGGCGACGACACGAGGCTCTACCCGCGCGTCACGATCTACCACGACTGCACCGTCGGCGACCGCACCATCCTCCACTCGGGCGTGGTCATCGGCGCGGACGGCTTCGGCATGGCCCCGGACCAGGGCCGCTGGGTGAAGATCCCGCAGGTGGGCGCCGTGCGCCTCGGCGACGACGTCGAGGTCGGCGCCAACACCACCATCGATCGCGGCGCCCTCGACGACACCGTGATCGGCGACGGCTGCAAGCTCGACAACCAGATCCAGGTCGGCCACAACTGCGTGATCGGCGACCACACCGTGATCGCGGGCTGCGTGGGCATCGCGGGCAGCGTGCGCATCGGCAAGCGCTGCCGCATCGGCGGCGCGGCCGGAATCTCCGGCCACATCGAGATCTGCGACGGCGTCACCGTCTCGGCGATGACGCTGGTCATGAAGTCCATCAAGAAGCCGGGCACGTACACCTCGGCGTTGCCGCTCATGCCCCACGATGAATGGCTGAAGTGGGCGGTTCACGTTCGCAAGGACGCCAAGGGAGAGACACCGTGAGCATCATGGGCATCGAGGAGATCAAGAAATACCTTCCTCACCGCTACCCGTTCCTGCTGATCGACAAGGTCCTCGAGTTCGAGAAGGACAAGCGCATCGTCGCGGTGAAGAACGTCACCTCCAACGAGCCCTTCTTCCAGGGGCACTTCCCGCACTTCGCGGTGATGCCGGGCGTGCTCATCGTCGAGGCGATGGCGCAGTCGGCCGCCGTGCTCTCGCTGCGTTCGCTGAACCAGGTGAACGACGGCAAGAGCGTCTACTACTTCGTGGGCATCGACGGCGCGCGCTTCAAGCGCCCGGTCGTGCCCGGCGACACGCTCGTCTTCGAAGTCCTGCAGACCGCGGTGAAGCGCGGGATGGCCAAGTTCACGGCCGTGGCCCGCGTCGATGGTGTGGTGGCGTCCGAAGCGGAGCTCCTTTGCGCGCTGAGGCCACTCGAGTAATGCAGGGAAAGGCAAAGGGACACAGATGAACACAGATGAACACAGATAAGGGCATGACGGGTGGGGTCGAGCTTCGTGGAAGCGTGTTCAAATCAAGAACCCATTCATGAATTGCCTTTATCCGTGTTCATCTGTGTTCATCTGTGTCCAATAGCCCTTTGGTAGCCATGTCGAACATCCACCCCACCGCGATCGTCGACCCGCGCGCGAGCATCGCCGCCGGCGTGAGCGTCGGCCCGTACTCGATCATCGGCCCCGACGTGCAGATCGGCGAGGGCACCACGGTCGGCGCGCACTGCGTACTCACCGGCCATACGAAGATCGGCCGCGACAACCGCATCTTCCATTTCACCTCGATCGGCGAGGCGAACCAGGACAAGAAGTACCAGGGCGAACCGACGAAGCTCCTCATCGGGGACCGCAACACGATCCGCGAGTACGTCTCGATCAACCGCGGCACGGTGCAGGACGAGGGCGTCACGCGCATCGGCAACGACAACTGGATCATGGCGTACGCGCACGTCGCCCACGATTGCCGCGTGGGCAACAACACGACCATCGCCAACTGCACCCAACTCGCCGGGCACGTGCACGTGGGCGACTGGGCCACGCTGGGCGGCTTCACGGGCGTGCACCAGTACGTGAAGATCGGTGCGCATGTGATGACGGGCGTCTCGAGCGTGGTGCTGCAGGACATCCCGCCGTTCGTGATGGTGGGCGGCAACCCGCTCGCCCCGCACGGCATCAATTCCGAGGGGCTCAAGCGCCGGGGCTTCACGCCCGAGGCGATCGCGGCCCTGCGCACGGCCTACAAGACGCTCTACAAGTCCGGGCTGCTGCTGGCCGAAGCGAAGGCCGAGCTCGAGAAGCAGGCGGGCAGCGCCGCGGAGGTGCGCGCGCTCCTGGATTTCCTCGCCACCGCCAGCCGCGGCATCGTCCGGTGACGGCCCCGCGCATCGCGATCGTCGCCGGGGAAACCTCCGGGGACATGCTCGGCGCCGCGTTGATCCGCGCGGTGCGCCAGCGCCATCCCGACGCGAAGTTCTACGGCATCGCAGGCCCCCGGATGATCGCCGAGGGCGCCGAGACGCTGGTGCCGATGGAGAAGCTCGCCGTGAGCGGCTACGTGGAGGTGATCCGCCACCTGCCGGAGCTGCTCGGCATCCGCCGCCAGCTCGCGCAACGCTTCCTTCACGACCGCCCCGATGTCTTCATCGGCGTCGACGCCCCCGACTTCAACCTGGCGCTCGAAGCGAAGCTGAAGGCGCGCGGCATCCGCACCGTGCATTACGTGAGCCCCTCCATCTGGGCCTGGCGGGCCGAGCGCATCCACAAGATCAAGCGCGCGGTGAACCACATGCTCGCGGTGTTCCCGTTCGAGGAGGCGATCTACGCGAAGGCGGGCATCCCGGTCTCCTACGTCGGGCACCCCCTCGCCGACGCCATGCCGCTCGACCCGGACCGGGATGGCGCGCGTTCGCAACTGCGCCTCGCCAAGGCCGGCCCCGCCGTGGCGCTGCTGCCCGGCAGCCGCATGAAGGAACTCGAGGCGCATGCCGACCTCATGATCGACACGGCGAGGCGCCTCCACGAGAGCCGGCCGGAGCTGCGCTTCTTCGTGCCGCTCGCCACGCGCGAGACGCGCGACTACTTCGAGGCCCGCCTCTACGCGCGCGAAGCGCACGAGCTGCCGCTCACCATCCTTTTCGGCCACGCACGCCTGGCCCTGCACGCGGCCGACATGGCGCTGGTGGCGAGCGGCACCGCCACGCTGGAAGCGGCCCTCGCGCGCTGCCCGATGGTCATCACCTATCGCGTGCCGGCGCTCACCTACTGGCTGATGATGCGCAAGGCGATCCTGCCCTACGTGGGCCTGCCCAACATCCTCGCCGGCGAATTCATCGTGCCGGAGATCCTCCAGCAGGACGCCACCGCCGAGAACCTCGCGCAGGCCCTCGGCAACGGGCTCGACAACAAGGAAGCCCGCCTTCGCCTGCGCGAGCGTTTCGCCCGCATGCACGAGAGCCTCGCGCAGGGGCACGACGAACGCGTGGCCCAGGCGCTCGAACCCTTCCTCCCGTGCGAACCCGCAAGGTAACGGTCTCGCTGCTCTGCGGGGTTGACGAGGCGGGGCGCGGCCCGCTCGCCGGCAGCGTGTTCGCCGCCGCGGTGATCCTCGATCCGGGGCATCGCATCGAGGGCCTGAACGACTCGAAGCTCCTCGACGAGGAAACCCGCGACGCGCTCGCGCTCGAGATCCGCGAGAACGCGATCGCCTGGGCCATCGCCTCGGCGAGCGTCGAGGAGATCGACCGCATCAACATCCTGCGCGCGAGCCTCTACGCGATGCGCCGGGCCATCCTCGCGTTGCCCTGCCGTCCGGAGGAGGTGTGCGTCGACGGCCTGCACAAGCCGCCCATCTCGATCAAGTGCCGGCCCGTGGTGAAGGCCGACCGGACCGTGCCGGAAGTCTCGGCCGCCTCGATCCTCGCCAAGACCGCGCGCGATGCCGAGATGCGCACGATGGACGAGCGCTTCCCCGGCTACGGCTTCGCGAGCCACAAGGGCTACGGCACGCCCGAGCACCTCACCGCGTTGCGCGCTCTGGGCCCGTGCGCCATCCACAGGCGCTCCTTCGAGCCGGTGCGCGTGCTGCTGCAATCGGACCTCCCGTTCTGATGAAGGCCGTCAGCTCCCGCGACAACGCCGCCTTCAAGGCGATGGGCAAGCTCGCCTCGAGCACGTCGGAGCGCAAGCGCCGCGGGCTCACCGTGCTGGACGGCGCGCACCTGGTGGCCGCGTACCTCGATTCGGGCCGCGAAGTGGAATCGCTCATGGTGTCGGCCGCCGCGCTCGGCAAGGACGAAATCGCGCGCCTCATGGAGCGCGTGCCCGCGCGCGCCGTCACGGTCCTCACGGACACGCTCTACGGCTCGCTCTCGACCGTCGATTCGGCCACGGGCCTCATCGCGGCGGTGCCCACGCCCGTGGGAAACCCCGTTCCGAACGACGCGGATTTCGTGCTCCTCATCGAGGACGTGCAGGACCCGGGCAACGTGGGCACGCTGCTTCGAAGCGCCGCCGCGGCGGGCGTGGGCCACGCCTTGCTTTCGCCCACGACGGCGTTCGCCTGGTCGCTGAAGACGGTGCGTGCCGCGATGGGCGCGCACTTCGCCCTGAACATCGTCGAAGGCGTGGACCTCGCCGCCTTCCTGGGGGAGTTCCGCGGCACGTCGGTGGCTCTCGCGGGCGAATCGAAAGCCTCGCTCTACGCCGCCGACTTGCGCGGCCCCCTCGCGATCGTGGTGGGCCACGAGGGCGCGGGGATCTCGCGCGCGCTGCGCGAGCGCGCCACGCACTCGGTGCGAATCCCGATGCCCGGTAAGATGGAGTCGCTCAACGCGGGTGTGGCGGGCTCGCTGGCCTTGTTCGAGGCCGTGCGGCAACGCTCCCTGCCCCGCAAAGGATGAAGACCTCGATGCGTTTTTCCCGATGAAGAGTTTTCGCTACTACGAGTTCGTGATGGTCGCCTTCGTGACCATCCTGGTGTGCTCCAACCTGATCGGCCCGGCCAAGATCGCGCAGGTGGACTTCCCGGTCTTCGGGGTCGTGGCCTTCGGCGCCGGGGTGCTGTTCTTCCCGATTTCCTACGTGTTCGGCGACGTGCTGACCGAGGTGTACGGCTACGCGCGCTCGCGCCGGGTGATCTGGGCCGGGTTCGCGGCGCTCGCCTTCGCGTCCTTCATGGCCTGGGCCGTCGTGGCGCTGCCGCCCGCGCCGTTCTGGAAGAACCAGGCCGCCTACGAGGTCGCGTTCGGCCAGGCCTGGCGCATCGCGGCGGCCTCGATGTTCGCCTACTTCTGCGGCGAGTTCGTGAACTCGTTCGTGCTCGCGAAGATGAAGATCGCGACCGCGGGGCGCTGGCTGTGGATGCGCACCATCGGCTCCACGATCTTCGGCGAGGGCGTCGATTCGCTGCTCTTCTACCCGCTCGCCTTCTACGGCACGGGAATCATTCCCGACGACAAGCTTCCCCTGGTGATGCTCACGCAATTCGTCACCAAGGTCGCCGTCGAGATCCTGTTCACGCCGCTCACCTACGCGCTCGTCGGCTGGTTGAAGCGCGCCGAGGGCGTGGACCACTATGACCGCGACACGAAGTTCACGCCGTTCACGCTCAAAGTCTGAGGTCCTCGCCATGCGCCTTGCCGCGTCCTTGCTGCTCGCCATCCTCCTTCCGGGCCTTGCAGCAGGCGCCGAGGTCGAGGCCCGCCCGAAGATCGGCCTGGTGCTCGGGGGCGGCGGCGCCCGCGGCGCGGCGCACGTGGGCATCCTCGAGGTGCTGGAGGAGTTCCAGGTCCCGGTCGATTGCATCGCGGGCACGAGCATGGGGGCCGTGATCGGCAGCGCGTATGCCGCAGGGGTCACGCCGCACCAGATGCGCGAGTTCATCCGCAAGACCGACTGGCAGAACGTCTTCGACGACAACGCGGGCCGCGAGCAGTTGAACCTGCGCCGGAAGGAACTCGACGATCGCTTCACGGCCGGGCTCGAGTTCGGCGTCGGCAAGGACGGCATCAAGTACCGGGCCGGCGCCATCGCCGGGGAAAAGCTGAAGCTGCTCTTCAACGACCTGGTGCGCGAGGACCTGGGCGAGCGCACGATCGAGAACCTGCCGATCCCGCTCGCCATCATCGCCACCGACATCGGCACCGGCGAGCGCGTGGCGATCCGCACCGGCAACCTGAGCTCGGCGATGCGCTCCTCCATGTCGGTGCCGGGCATCCTGGCGCCGGTCCTGCGCGACGGGCGCAAGCTCGTCGACGGCGGATTGGTCGACAACGTGCCCGTCGCCGAGGTGATGGAGATCTGCAAGCCCGACATCATCCTCGCGGTGAACGTGGGCTCGCCACTCTTCAAGCCCGAGGAAGTCACGGGGCTGCTCTCGGTCGTCGGGCAGATGGTGAACCTGCTCTCGGAGCAGAACGTCGCGAAGTCGCTCACCCTGCTGCGCAAGCAGGACCTCTACATCCGACCGTCGCTGGGCACCATCACCGGCACCGATTTCGATCGCCAGATGGAGGCGGTCGACATCGGGCGCAAGGCGGCCCTCGACATGGAGGCGGTCCTGCGCGCGCTTTCGCTCAAGCCGGGCGAATACAACCAGTGGCGCATGGCGGTGCAGCGCATCCTCACGCCCAAGCCGCCGGTCATCGACGAGGTGCGCATCGCGCAGACGCTCTACGTCTCCCCGGAATCCATCCGTGCCGGCGTGCGCGTGAAGGAAGGCGAGCCGCTCGACACTGACAAGCTCGTGAAGGACCTGGTCTGGGTCTACAGCCAGGGCGACCTCCAGTCGCTCGACTACAGCGTGGTGCGCGAGGGCGAGAAGACCATCCTCAAGATGACGCCGGTGGAGAAGAGCTGGGGCCCCGACTACCTGCGCTTCGGCGTGAATCTCGCCACGGACTTCCGCAGCGAGTCGGACTACAACCTGCGCGCGCTCTACCGCCGCACCTGGATGAATTCCTATGGCGGCGAATGGCGCGTGGGCCTGCAGATCGGCAGCGAGCTCTTCCTCACCACCGAGTTCTACCAGCCACTCGACCACGCGCAGCGCTGGTTCCTGCGGCCCTTCGCGCTCGTCGACAGCCGCGCGATCGGCCTCTACCTCGAGGGAACGCGCGTCGCCGACTACACGTTCCGCGATTCGCGCCTGGGCCTGGACGCGGGCTTGAACCTCGGCATCTACGGCCAGGCGCGCGTGGGCTGGCTGCAGCGCTGGACGAACCTCTCGCGCGACACGGGCTTCGACGTCCTGCCCACCTTCAAGAACAACATGATGGGTCCGACGGTCGCGGTCTCGATCGACAACGAAGACCAGGCCTACTTCCCGACGAAGGGGATCCAGGCGCGGCTGGACTACTTCAACGCGATCCGCACGGACAGCGAGAGCGCCAGGTACTCGCGGCTGAGCGGTTCCTTCGAGGCGGTGAAGTCGTTCGGCGACTTCGCGTTCATCGGCGAGGTCGAGGGCGGCACCACGCTCAAGGGAGAGCTGCCCGCCGGCGACCTCTTCAGCCTCGGCGGGCCGCGCCACCTCTCGGCCTTCGCGAACGACCAGATCCTCGGCGGGAAATTCGAGTACGGGCGCCTGGAGACGCAATGGCGCCTCACGAAGCCGATCCCGCTGCTGGGGTTGAACGTGTTCGGGGGAGTGCTGCTCGAGGCCGGGCGGATGCGCAAGACCCAGCCGGAGTCGCGCCTCGAGGGCAAGTGGCTCAACTCCTACGGCGCCTACGTCGCCGCCAACACTCCCCTCGGGCCGGTGTACTTCGGCTACGCCGACGCGAAGGAAGGGTCGGGACGGTTCTATCTCTTCATCGGAACGCCCTAGGGTGCTCCGATCGGCGCCTAGAAGTGCAGGTTCACGCCGCCCATCCAGTTCTCGACCTGGGTGTCGTTGAGGCGGCTCCACTCCGCGAAGACGTTCCACTTCGGATCGGGCGCCCACTTCACGCCGACGCCGTACACCGCTTCGCTGTCCCAGTCCTTCTTGCTGCCTTCGAAGCCGAGGGTGGAATCGGCGTGCGCCTTCACGCGGGTGCGTGCATAGCCGACCTTGCCGTAGGCCGCGAACGCTTGCCCGAAAGGCAGCGATCCGACCAGCGAGGCGTTGTAGCTCTCGATCTTCGCGTTGCCGTCCGCGGGTGCGCCGGCGAAGAGCCCGGTGAAGCGATACTTGCCGAGGTTGTAGTACGCGGCCTCGACGCCGATGTACTGGCTGAAGTCGTAGCCGACGCGCACGCCAACCGTGGTCTGGTTGTCGTCGAGGGTGCCGCTGTTCAGGCCGACCTCGGCGGCGCTCACCTTGACTTTGCCCACGCCGACGGACAAGCCGGCGTACCAGCCCGGCGTGTAGGTGGCGTTCGATTGCGCAAGGGCCGGTGCCGCGAAGGCCAGTGCGGACGCGGCGAGAAGGGCCGCGTTGCGAAGCTTCATCATGGTCATCTCCTGTTGATCTCTTCGAGCTTGCGGAGCGCCAAGGCGCTCCCTACCGTTGAACTACAACAGTGCGCCGCAGGACCAACACGTCTCGAATGCAGCCGGGTTCTCCTCGCCACACGCAGGGCATGCGCGAGGGGGCCCGCTCGGACGCTTTTGTAAGAATTCCACGATGACGCTTCGGGCCCGCTCATGCTGCCCGTCTTCGTCGACCCAGAGCTGCGGGAGCGAGGCCTCGATCGGCAACTCTCCCGCGATGCTCGAGGCATTCGCGTTGAAGATGCGGGCGCGGATTCCCGCGCCCGCCAGCTGGTCCAGCAGCAGCTGTGCCTCGAGGAGGTTCGCCGCCGCGTAGACCCGTTTCAGAACCGGACAGCCAGCGCAGCCGTCACGCCGTCGTCCTTGATGCCTTCGCGGCTCGACACCTTGTAGAACGTGAGGCCGACGCCGACCCAGTTCGTGATGTTGCCGCGCACGCCGAGCGACGTGGTGATGAACGTGGAATCCGGGCGGTAGCCTTCGATGTCGTAGCTGTTGCCGATCGAGCCCAGGCTCTGCACCGTCGCCGTCACGAAGCGCGGGTCGTCGCGGCGCTCCTTGTCGGCGGTCACGCGGATCCATGGCGTCCAGCCCGCGATGTCGTAGGACGCCTTGCCGCCGACGCTCCAGACTTCCGAGCGGCGTTTCTGCGTGCCGATCGAGAGCAGGCCCGTGTTGGTGGGCGTGCCGGCCGCGGCCGATTCGCTGAAGCTGTTGATGTCCACGTTCTGCGCGGCGAGCGACACCAGCGGGCCGATCTGCAGGTTGCCCCACTTGAAGTCGTAGCCGACGTTGCCGAAGAACGAGCCGTTGTTGCCCTGCGCCGTCGCCTCGGCGGTGCGGGTGACGGGCCCGAGCTTGATGTTGCGCTTGATGTCGTTGTAGTCCGTATTGGAGATGCTGAGCGCGCCACCCGCGTAGAGGTTCTGGCCGCGGTAGCCGAAGAACACCGAGAAGGCGTCCTCGTGGAGACGGTAGGACCCGGCGCTGTTGCCGAACCGGGCCTTGGCCTCGGCGCGGCCCCACGCGGCGCCGATCGCCACGTTCTCGGAGGCCATCATGGACACGCCCACCGAAAGGTTGTTGTTGTCGGTGCGCTGTTCCTGCAGGCCCTGGCGCGCGTCGAAGTTCAGGTCCGAGTTGTCGTAGGAGACGAACACGTTCCAGTTGCCCTGCTTGGCCGCGAACGCGGTGCGCACGCCTTCGCCGAGCGAACGCACGTGCGCGGTGCGCGCGTGCAGCGCCGTCTCGGCCATCAGCGAGTACTGCGACGGGCCGTCGATCAGGCCTTCCACGTAGTCGGCGAGGATGGCCTGGGCGATCGGCGTGGGGTGCACGCTGTCGGCGAAGAGGTACGTCTGGCCGTTCGGCACGATGTTGGCCGAGGTGCAGAACTGCGAGCTGCCGGTCGTGGTGATCGGCGGGAAGGGCAGGCACGCGATGCCGGTCGTGTTGGTGATGCCGAACGAGGCGGCGTTGTTCTTCACGTCGGTGAAGAGGCCGAAGACGTCGACCGGGATCGCCCGCACGCCCGCGGACGCGAGGCCCGTGAAGAGCGTCGTGTTGTAGCCCGCCGAGAGCGCGGTGACCGAGGCGGCCACCGCGGCGCCGCCGGCCGCGGCCGAAGGCGTGCCGCCCACGTCGGGCAGCGCGAAGGCGAGGATGTAGCGGGCGCCGGCGTTGCGAAGGCGCGCGATCTGCGCCACGTCGTCCGACGCGGCCTGCAGCACGTTGGCCTGGAGCTGCGCCTGCGTGATCTGCCCCGCCTGGAACAGGCCGAGGTTCTGCAGCATGTCGTTGCCGCCGGCGAACACGGCGTAGAGCGCGTTCGGGTCCGCGACGCCGCTGGAACCGAGGTATTCCGTGATCTGGGTGCTCACCGGGCGCTGCGCGGCGCCGGGGGGCGTGCTGGCGGAGGCCTGGCTCACGCGGGCGCCGCCCTGGGCGTAGATCGTTCCGCCCGCGTTGCTCGGGCCGGGCGTCGCGACGCCGTAGTGCTGCGAGACGAGCTCGGACCACACCGGGCCCGGGTTGATCGTGAAGCGCCCGAGGGTCGCCACGAGCGTCGAGGGCAGGCCCAGCGAGGTGAGGAAGGGGCGGAAGTAGCCGGCGTCCGAAAGGCTGTCGCCGAACACGTACACGTTGGAGAACTGGGCAGCCTGGGATTGCGCCGCGCCGAGGGTGGCGAAGAGCGAGACGACGAGGGCGGGGATGATGCGTTTATTCGTTTTCATTGGTGACTCCTCCTTTATGGGCCGAATCTTCGCATAGGCGCGGCCGTTTGGCACACCTACGTTCGCAGGGCGGAATCGGGGGAAAGAAGGGTCAGTACACCCGCCGCACGAGGTGGGCCTCGTGGAGCATGTGGGTGGCGATCTCCTCGATCGATTTCGTGGTCGAGTCGAGGAAGGGAATGTCCGTCTGCCGCATGAGCTTCTCCGCCGCGCTCACCTCGTAGCGGCAGTTCTCGAGGGCGGCGTACTTCGAGTCGGGGCGGCGTTCCTTGCGGATCTGGTGCAACCGGTCCGGCGCGATCGAGAGCCCCCACACCTTGTGCTTGTGCGGCAGCAGCGAGGGCGGCAGGCGGTTGGCCTCGAGGTCCTCGGGAATCAGCGGGTAGTTCGCGGCCTTGATGCCGAACTGCATCGCCATGTAGAGGCACGTGGGCGTCTTTCCGCTCCTCGACACGCCCACGAGGATGATGTCGGCCTCGTCCAGCTGGCGGTGGGTCACGCCGTCGTCGTGCGAGAGCGTGTAGTTGATCGCCTCGATGCGGTGGTTGTAGTCCTTCGCGTTGCCCGCGCTGTGGCTCTTGCCTACGGCGTGCGTGGATTTCACGCCCAGCTCGGCCTCCAGCGGCACGATGAAGCGCTCGAACACGTCCAGCACCTGGCCGTCGGCCTTGCGGATCTCCTCGCGCACCGCGTCGTCCACGATCGAGCTGAAGACGAGGGGGCGCGTTCCCAGCTCGTGGTTCGACTCGTTCACCTCGGCGATCACTTCCCGCGCTTTTTCCACCGTGTCGATGAAGGGGCGCGTGGTGCGGACGAATTCCACGTCGGCGAATTGCGTGAGCAGCGAGGAGCCGAGCGCCTCGACGGTGAGGCCGGTTCGGTCGGAGATGAAGAAGACGCGGCGGCGTTGGGGCATCGTGGGTCGAGGCAGGGAGTCCGGGGCCACCGCCGGGGCTGTATTGCGGCGCAGCAATGGTGCTGTCCGGACGGTATAATTGCAAGCTCCGCAAGGCTCGATTCCCCATGTCCGCCCACGTCCTCCCGCTCGAAAAACTCCGCATGACCGACGTGGCCAGCGTCGGCGGCAAGAATGCGTCCCTGGGCGAACTCATCAGCCAGCTCGCGGCTACGGGCGTGCGCGTTCCGGGCGGCTTCGCCACCACGGCCCGGGCGTTCGAGGAGTTCCTCGACCACAACCAGCTGAAGGCGCTGATCGATGCCGCGCTCGACGGCCTGGATGTCGAGGACGTGCAGGCGCTCGCGAAGACGGGTGCCAAGGTCCGCGCGATGGTCGAGGCGGCCGTGCTGCCCCCGGCGCTCGTGAAGGCGATCCACGACGAGTACGCGCGCGTCTCGCACGGCACGCCCGATGCGTCGTTCGCCGTGCGTTCCTCGGCCACGGCCGAAGACCTGCCCGATGCCTCCTTCGCCGGCCAGCAGGAGACCTACCTCAACATCCGCGGCATCGAGAACGTGCTCGAGGCCGTGAAGCGCGTCTTCGCCTCGCTCTACAACGACCGCGCCATCGCCTACCGGGTGCACAAGAACTTCAAGCACGAGGACGTCGCCATCTCCGCGGGCGTGCAACGCATGGTGAGGAGCGACCTGGGTGCGGCCGGCGTCATGTTCACGATGGATACCGAATCGGGCTTCCGCGAAGTGGTGTTCATCACCGCGAGCTACGGCCTGGGCGAAACCGTCGTGCAAGGTTCGGTGAACCCCGACGAGTTCTACGTCTCGAAGAAATGCCTCGCCGACGGCAAGCCCGCCGTGCTGCGCAGGACGCTCGGCAGCAAGGCCATCAAGCTCGTGTTCACGGCGGATCCGAAGCCGGGCGCCTCGGTCGAGGAAAAGCAGGTGGCCCCCGGCGATCGCGACCGCTTCTCGCTCTCGGATTCGGAAGTCGAGGAGCTCGCGCGCTACGCGATGGCCATCGAGCGCCACTACGCGCGGCCGATGGACATCGAATGGGGTCGCGACGGCAGCGACGGCAAGCTCTACATCCTGCAGGCGCGCCCCGAGACGGTGAAGAGCCAGGAGACCGCGAAGCGCACGCTCACGCGCTACCGCCTGGGCAAGAAGGGCGACGTGCTGGCCGAAGGCCGCGCCATCGGCTCGAAGATCGGGCAGGGCAAGGTGCGCGTGATCGTGGACGTCTCCGAGATCGCCCGCGTGCAGGATGGCGACATCCTCGTGACCGACATGACGGATCCCAACTGGGAGCCGGTGATGAAGAGAGCCTCGGCGATCGTCACCAACCGGGGTGGGCGCACTTGCTTCTCAGGTGACACCCGCTTGCTGACGAACGTCGGCTTCATGACCTTCAGCGAGCTCGCTGAGCGCGGCCATGAGGGCCTGAGCGTTCCGTCGCTCAACCGCACCACGCTCAAGATCGAGTGGAAGCCGGTCCTTGCGGTGATGAAGCGGGTCGCGGGAATGATCCGCGTCGGTATTTCCCAGACCGGCCGCACGAAGGGCAACGACCTAAAGCTCACCCCGGACCACAAGATGCTGGCCTTGGCCGGCGGAGAGCTGGTCGATCGCGAGATGCAGGACATCCTTGCAAGGCAGGAGTGCGTCCTTCTTGCCCAGCAGTTGCCCCAACTCTCGGCATCCACCCCGAAGGAACACTCCCTGGCCTACCTGCTGGGCGGATTGATGACCGACGGCCATGTGTACCTGTCGGCGACTCATGGCGAGGTCACGTTCATCCAGAAGCCCGAGGTCGCGAAGCTCAACTTCATCGCGAGGATGAACGAGGCGCTCCAGGCCAACTACGGCAAGGCATTCAAGGCATCGGCGAAGAAGGTTTCCAGCGGCTTCATCCGCGGCAAGCAGGTGGTCGGGTCCGCGAACGCATACCGCTGCTATTCCAAGGCGATCGCGACCGCCGTGCGCGACGAGCAGGACTCGATCGTGACCACGTTGCTGAAGAGCGACGTGGAGGTGGCGTGTCACTTTCTTGCGGGCGTCATCGATGGCGACGGCAGCTACCGCGAAGGTCGCGTCCACGTGTACGTTTCGGGCGGGGACATGCTCGAAGCGGTGATGGTCGCCTGCTTCCGGATCGGCATCGTGCCCGTGGTTTGCGTCAACAGGTCGATCTATAACGTGCAGATCGTCGAGAAGCTGGATCTGCTGGGGCGGTACACATCCCGGATTCATTGTCGAGACGAGCGCGGGATCGGCAGCAGGTTCTTCAATACCCGCGAGCTCCTGCCGGACACGGTCAACTCGGACGTGAACAATCGCGTCCGCAAGAACCTGTTGATCGATGCGGCCGGATTGCGCGGCCACTTGCCCGCGGTCACCGACGACCGGCTGAAGGGTCGCATCGAGCATCTCCTGGCGTCGGATGTGCGGCAAGCCCGGGTCGCGCTGGAGGAGACGCTCGAGGAAGCGGACGTCTACAACATCACCGTCGCCGACAACCACAACTACATCGTCTTTACCGAGCGGTACACCCCTGTCCTCGCGAACAACTGCCATGCCGCGATCATCGCGCGCGAGCTGGGCGTTCCCGCCGTGGTCGGTTGCGAGGACGCGACCGAGCACCTGAAGGAAGGCACGGAGGTCACCGTCTCCTGCGCCGAGGGCGACACGGGCTTCATCTACGCCGGCAAGGTGCCCTTCGAGGTGATCGAGGTGCAACTGGACAAGATGCCGAAGATCCCGGTGAAGATCGCGATGAACGTCGGCAACCCGCAGCTCGCCTTCGACTTCTCGCAGCTCCCGAACGAAGGCGTGGGCCTCGCGCGGCTGGAATTCATCATCTCGAACACGATCGGCATCCACCCGAAGGCCTGCCTGGAATACGACCGGCTGCAGCCCGAGCTGAAGGCGCAGGTGGCGAAGCAGTCGCGCGGTTACGCGAGCCCGACGCGCTTCTACGTCGACAAGATCGTCGAGGGCGTGGCCACGATCGCCGCGGCGTTCTGGCCGAAGAAGGTCATCGTCCGGATGTCGGACTTCAAGTCGAACGAGTACCGGAACCTCATCGGCGGCGCGAAGTACGAGCCGAACGAGGAGAACCCGATGCTCGGGTTCCGCGGCGCCTCGCGCTACATCGCGCCCAGCTTCCGGGAGTGCTTCAAGCTCGAATGCGAGGCGATGAAGCGGGTGCGCGACGAGATGGGCCTCACCAACGTGGAGATCATGATCCCGTTCGTGCGCACGCTGAAGGAATCGGAGCAGGTGCACGCGATCCTGCGCGACTTCGGCCTCGAGCGCGGCAGGAACGGCCTTCGCGTCGTGATGATGTGCGAGATCCCCTCGAACGCCATCCTCGCCGACGAATTCCTCAAGCACTACGACGGATTCTCCATCGGCTCCAACGACATGACGCAGCTGACACTCGCCCTCGACCGCGACTCGGGGCTGGTGATGGAAGGCTTCGACGAGCGCGACGCGGCGGTGAAGGCGATGCTGCACCTGGCGATCCAGGCGTGCCGGAAAGCGAAGAAATATGTCGGCATCTGTGGCCAGGGCCCCAGCGACTATCCGGACCTCGCCGAGTGGCTGATGTCCGAAGGCATCGAATCGATGTCTCTCAATCCGGACACCGTGGTGGAAACGTGGCTGCACCTCGCGAAAGCGAGTGAAAAGGTCGCGGGGTAGCGTCATACTCGGTTCCTTTTGGCGGAACGCGGCGGCATGACCTGGGATCACATCGCGATCGTTGTCATTGGCGGGGGATTGAGCGCGGTCCTCGCGATGGTGGCCTTCGCCTTCCTGATGGATCCGCGTTGGAGGACGTCGTTGCGGCTCGCGGGGCTCTTCTGCGCCTGGGTGCTGGGAACGTTCGTGGCCTTCTCGTACGCCTGGTACAACAACATGGGTATCGCGAGCGAGGAGTATCCGGCACTGCTCCAGGCCTACTACCGGGCTCCGGAGAAGGCGGCGGAAATGCGAGTAGTTCTTCGCGAGGCAGCGCCGCGTCGCGAGCTCTTCAACATGGCCATCTCGCAGCGCGACCGGTTCTTGCGTGCCGGTGGCTATTGCACCTGGATGCGGGAGTCCGGCTGCCGCGCGCTTCCGCCCGGGTACGAAGCGCAGGGAATCGCGATCGACATGCTGTCCAATATTGCACGTGGTACTTCGCCCTACATTTCCGACCGTGGCTGATCCCATGACCTCTTGGCGAATCTGTCCCTTCGACGATCTCACGCCCCGCGAGGTCCACGACATCTACCAGGCTCGAGTGGAGGTTTTCGTCCTCGAGCAGGAGTGCCCGTTCCAGGATGTCGATGGGGCGGACCCGCAGTGCTGGCACCTCTTCACGCGCAGCGATGCGGGAGCGCTCGTGGCGTACTGCCGCATCGTTCCGCCCGGTCTCAAGTTCACCGAGCCTTCGATCGGCCGCGTACTGACGACCGACGCGGCGCGACGCACCGGCCTGGGCCGCGTGCTGATGGCCGAAGCGGTGAAGCGAACGAAGGCGCTGTGGCCCGACCTCGCGATCCGCATCGGCGCGCAGGCGCGGCTGGAGAAGTTCTACAACGATTTCGGTTTCGAAAAGGCTTCGGACATGTACATGGAAGACGGCATCCCGCACATCGAGATGGTGCGCCCGTGAGCGCGCGCCGGCTCGCGGGCCGCACGGCCATCGTCACGGGATCGACCAGCGGCATCGGCCGCGCCATCGCGCAGGCGTTCGCGCGCGAGGGGGCCCATGTCCTGCTGAACGGCTTCGGCGACGCGAAGGAGATCGAAGGCCTGCGCGCTTCGCTCGCGAAGGAGAGCGGTGCCAAGGCGGCCTACCACGGCGCGGACATGTCGAAGCCCGCGGAGATCGAGGCGATGGTGCGGGCGGCCGAGAAGGAACTCGGCCCGGTGGACATCCTCGTGAACAACGCGGGCATCCAGCACGTCTCGCCGGTGGAGGACTTCCCGCCGGAGAAATGGGATGCGGTCATCGCGATCAACCTCACCTCGGCGTTCCACGCGACGCGCCACGTGCTGAAGGGCATGAAGGCGCGGCGCTGGGGGCGCGTGATCAACATCGCGTCCGCGCACGGGCTGGTGGCTTCGCCCAACAAGAGCGCGTACGTCGCGGCCAAGCACGGCCTCATCGGTTTCACCAAGACGGTCGCGCTCGAAGTGGCCGAGAGCGGCGTACGCAGCAATGCGATCTGCCCCGGGTTCGTGCTGACGCCGCTGGTGCAGAAGCAGATCGACGACCTCTCGCGCCAGCACGGCGTTTCCGCCGCCGCCGCGAAGGAGATGATCCTCGCGCCCCAGCCCACGAAGGAATTCGTGAAGATCGAGGAGATCGCCGACATGGCCGTCTACCTCTCGAGCGAAGCGGCCGCGCAGGTGAACGGCGCCTCGTTCTCCATCGATGGTGGATGGACGGCGCGGTAGTCCATCGTGACCATGCTCCGCAGGCGTTCACGCCGTCCGAAGCCGGACACTCGCAAGCCCGGGATTCACAAGTCCGAGGCCGTGCAGCCGTCCGAAACGAAGTCGCGCCGCCGGGCGCGTCCGGGCGCCACCGTGCCGCCGGAACTCATCACCAAGCCCGCAGCGCCGGCGAAGGCGCCGCGAACGGCCAAGCCGAAATCCGATCGCGTCATCCTCGTCACGGGCTTCGAGCCGTTCGGCGGCGAGACGACGAACCCGTCGTGGGACCTGTGCGATCTCCTGCCGCCTTCGATCGGCGGCGTGCGCGTCGAAACGCTGATGGTCCCGTGCCGTTTCCGCACGGCGATCGAGGTCGTGGCTACGGCCCTCCAGATGCTGAACCCGGAGCTGCTCGTCTGCGTGGGCCAGGCCGGAGGCCGCGACCGGCTGTCGTTCGAACGCGTCGGCATCAACGTCGACGACGCGCGCATCCCGGACAACGCCGGCGAGCGCCCCATCGACCAGCCCATCGCGGTGAACGGGCCGCCCGCCTACTTCGCCACCCTCCCGGTGAAGGCGATGGCGCAAGCCGCGCGCGCCGCGGGCGTTCCGGCCGAAGTCTCCAACACCGCGGGCACGTTCGTCTGCAATCACTTGCTGTACGGCGTTCTGCACTTCATCGCGCTCTCGGGCATGGGCACGCGCGCGGGCTTCGTGCACGTCCCGTTCGCCGATGCGCAGGTGGCGGACAAGCCGGGCCAGGCCTCCATGGCCGTCGCCACGATGGCGCGCGGCATCGAAGCTGCGATCGCCGCCGCGCTGGAGCACACTGCCGATGTGCGCACCTCCGAAGGCAAGACCCACTAGAACGCACGCGAACATGGACCAACCGCTCTGGACCCCGTCGCCGGACCGCATCGCCGGCTCGAACCTCACCGCCTTCACCGGGCTCGTGAACGCCCGCCACCGCCTGGTACTCAAGGACTACGCGGAGCTCTATCGCTGGTCGGTCGACCACCTCGAGGATTTCTGGACCGCGGTGTGGGACTTCGGTGGCGTCATCGCCGAGACGCGCGGCACCGTGGCGCTCGCCGACGCGAACAAGATGCCGGGCGCGCGCTTCTTCCCGGACGCGAAGCTGAACTTCGCCGAGAACCTCCTGCGCCGCCGCGACGAGACGGACGCCATCGTCTTCTGGGGCGAGGACAAGGTCCGCCGCCACCTCACGAACCGAGAGCTGGCCGATGAGGTCTCGCGCTGGCAGCAGGCGTTCGCCGCCGCGGGCGTGGGCGAGGGCGACCGCGTGGCCGCCTTCATGCCGAACCTCCCCGAGACCGTGATCGCGATGCTGGCCACCGCGAGCCTCGGCGCCACGTTCACTTCGTGCTCGCCGGATTTCGGCGTGCAGGGCGTGTGCGATCGCTTCGGCCAGGTCGAGCCGAAGGTCCTGGTGTGCTGCGACGGCTACTACTACAACGGCAAGGTGGTCGACACGCTGCCGCGCATCGCCGAGATCATGGCGGGGCTGCCGACGGTGGGCCGCGTGGTCGTCGTGCCGTACGTGAACGAAGCGCCCGACGCGGCGATCGTCCCGCGCGCGATGAACCTCGCGGATTTCCTCGCGCCGCACGCGGCGAAGGACCCCACGTTCAAGCGCATGCCGTTCAACCACCCGCTCTACATCCTGTATTCGAGCGGAACGACGGGCGTGCCGAAATGCATCGTGCACGGGGCCGGCGGCGTGCTGCTGATGCACCTGAAGGAACTCCTGCTGCACTGCGACGTGAAGCCGAACGACCGCGTGTTCTACTTCACGACCTGCGGCTGGATGATGTGGAACTGGCTCGTCTCGGCGCTCGCCGCGAACGCGACGCTGCTCCTGTTCGACGGATCTCCCTTCCTCGGGCGCGGCAACGTGCTGTTCGATTTCGCCGCCGCCGAGGACATGACGCACTTCGGGACCTCGGCCAAGTTCATCGATGCCATCGCGAAAGTGAAAGTGGAGCCGATGAAGAACCATCGGCTGCCCGAGCTGCGCGGCATCCTCTCGACCGGTTCTCCTCTCGCGCCCGAGAGCTTCGACTATGTCTACGCCAAGGTGAAGAAGGACGTGCAGCTCGCGTCGATCAGCGGCGGAACGGACATCGTCGCGTGCTTCGCCGGCGGCGTGCCCACGCGCCCCGTGTGGCGCGGCGAGCTGCAGGGACGCCTCCTCGGCATGGCGATGGACATCTTCGACGACGACGGACGCTCCGTGGGCGTCGGGCAGAAGGGCGAGCTCGTCTGCACGAAGCCCTTTCCCACGATGCCGCTCGGTTTCTGGAACGATCCCGACGGGGCGAAGTACCACGCGGCGTACTACGAGAAGTACCCGAACGTTTGGCGCCACGGCGACTGGTCGGAGATCACGAAGCACGACGGCATGGTGATCTACGGCCGCTCCGACGCGGTGCTCAATCCCGGCGGCGTGCGCATCGGCACGGCGGAGATCTACCGCCAGGTGGAGAAGCTGGACGAGGTGATGGAGTCGATCGTCATCGGGCAGGACTGGCAGAACGATGTCCGCGTGGTGTTGTTCGTGCGCCTGCGCGAAGAGCTCAAGCTGGACGAGCCGCTCGTGAAGCGCATCAAGGACATCATTCGAGTGAACACGACCACGCGCCATGTCCCCGCGGTGATCCTGCAGGTGACCGACATCCCGCGCACCAAGTCCAACAAGATCGTCGAGCTCGCCGTGCGGGCGGTGGTCCACGGGCTGCCGATCAAGAATGCCGAGGCACTCGCCAACCCCGAGGCGCTGGAGCAATACCGGAACCGCCCCGAACTCAAATAATTGGGGTCAGACTCCCATTAAGTTAATTCGGATGCGGCACACCGCATCGCAAGAATTAACTTAATGGGAGTCTGACCCCAATTATTTGATCCGCATCAACCCGGGGGGAGCGGTACGGGCGTAACTGTCGGAATGCGCTTCGCATTGCTCGCCGACGTCCACGCCAACCTCGAGGCGTTCGAGGCCTGCCTCGCGCACGCGCGCGCCCGCGGCGCCGCGCGCATCGTGCTGCTGGGCGACCTGGTGGGTTACGGCGCCGACCCCGAGGCGGTGCTCACCCGCGTGATGGCGCTGCGCGCCGAGGGCGCGATCGTGCTGAAGGGCAACCACGACGCGGCCATCGACGGGCCCGCGGGCTATTTCAACGAAGCGGCGCGCGAAGCCCTCCAGTGGACGCGCTCCCGCCTGGACGCCGCGGCGCGCGCCTTCCTCGCGAGCCTGCCCCTCGTCGTGCGCGAGGGCGATCTCATCTTCGTCCACGCGTCGGCGCGCGACCCCGAGCGCTGGACCTACCTCGACGGCACCGGGGCCGCGCAGCGTTGCTTCGATGCCGAGCCCGGAGCCAACTACCTGTTCGCCGGGCACACGCATGGGCATCGGCTCTACGCGCACCTCCACGAAGGACGCGCGAATGCCTTCGTGCCGGTTCCGGGAACCGCGATCCCGGTCGGGCGGCATCGCCGGTGGCTCGCGGTCGTGGGCGCCGTGGGCCAGCCGCGCGACGGCGATGCGCGCGCGGCCTACGCGCTCTTCGACGAGCCCGCGGAGACGATCACCTTCCACCGCGTCGCCTACGACCATGCCGGCGCCGCCGGGAAGGTCCGTGCCGCGGGATTGCCGCGCAGCCTCGCGCAGTTGCTCGAGGGCCGGGCATGAGGGACGTCCACGGCATCGAGCCCGGGGCTCGCATCGACGGCTTCGAGATCGGCGAGCGCGTGCACGCCGGCGCGATGGGCACGCTCTATCGCGTGACCGGCCCCGACACCGGTTTTCCGATGGTGATGAAGGTCCCGCGCCTCGGGGAGGGCGAGGACGCCTCGGGCCTGCTCGGCTTCGAGGCGGAGGTCACCATCCTGCCCGTGCTGGAGGGGCCGCAATCGCCGCGCTTCGTCGCCTCGGGCGCGATCTCGAAGCTGCCGTACCTCGTGATGGAGTGGATCGAGGGCACGAGCCTCGCCGAACGCGCCGCGCACGCCCCGATCGCACCGGAGGCCGTGGCGCACGTGGGCGCCGCGATCGCCGAAGCGCTCCACGCGCTGCACCGCCAGGAGGTCGTGCACCACGACGTGAAGCCCGACAACGTGATCCTGCGCCGCGAAGGCGGGGCCGCGCTGATCGACTACGGCCTCGCCCGCCACGCGCGCTTCCCCGACCTGCTGGCCGAGGAGCGGCGCTTCTTCTCGGGGAGCGCGCCCTACATCGCGCCCGAGCCCGTGCTCGGCACGCGCAACGATGCGCGCAGCGACCTCTTCTCGCTGGGCGTCGTGCTCTACCAGCTCGCCACCGGGCACCTCCCGTTCGGCGCGCCGCGCGCGCTCGCCGGATTGCGCGATCGCCTCTGGCGCGATCCGGTGCCGCCGGCGACGCTGGCCCCGATCCCGCCCTGGCTGCAGGAAGTGATCCTGCGATGCCTCGAAACCGATGCGGCGTTGCGCTACCAGTCGGCGGGCCATCTTGCGTTCGACCTGCGCAATCCCGGGCAGGTGGAACTCACGGCACGCGCCGCGCGCAGCGGATCGACCGGCTTCTGGGGGCAGGCGGCGCGCTGGTGGCGGGGCCACGGCCTGCGCCTGGAACACGCGACGGCGCGCGATCCCGAGCCGGCGCCGGTCGTTCTGGTCGCGGTCGACACGGAGAACGAAGGCGACGATCGCCATCCCGCCCTGCAGCGCGCGGTGCGCCGCATCCTCGCTTCCGCTCCGGAGATCCGCCTCGTGTTCGTCTCCGTCGTTCCGGCCGTGCTGGACGCCGGCGAGAGCGCGCAGCTCGAACACCGCATGCGGCTGCGCTCGTGGGTGAGCCCCTTCGCGCTTCCCCCGCATCGCCACTCGTTGCACGTGCTCGAAGCCGCGGACGCGGCGGCGGCGCTGCTCGCCTTCGCCCGCGCCAACCTGGTGGACCTGATCGTGCTCGGCGCGCCCGGCCCGTCCCAGTTGCGGCTCGCGTGGTGGCGCTCGGTGGCCTCGACCGTCACGTCGCAGGCGCCGTGTAGCGTCCACGTGGTGCGCCGGCCCGCGGCGGGCCACGATTGGGTTTAGTATCCGAGCCTGAATCGTCCTGGGAGGGATGGCCATGAAGAGAATGACCGCATCGATCCTCGCGCTGGCCGGACTGGCCGCCGCGTTCGCCACGCCGGCCGCGGCCGAAGGCTGGAAGGTCGCGTCCGAGAAGACCATCACCGGCCTCGTCTTCCCCGAGTCGGTCGGGTGCGATGCCGCCGGCAAGGCGCTCTACGTGGGCTCGTTCGGCGGCACGGAACTCAAGCCCGCCGAGAAGGACGGCAAGGGCAGCATCGCGAAGCTCTCGCTCGACGGAAAGATCCTCGATGCGAAGTTCCTCCCCGCGAACGGCGAAGTGATGAACAAGCCCAAGGGTATCTGGATCGCGGGCAACCGCCTCTGGGTGACCGACATCGACGGCGTGTGGATCTTCGACCTGAAGACGCGCAAGAGCCGCAAGCTGGACCTGCCCGGCGTCGTGTTCGCCAACGACCCGGCCGTGCGCGGCAACGTGCTCTACGTGACCGACAACCGCTCCGACCAGCTGGTGAAGGTCGAGCCCGCCGACTTCCTCGATGCGAAGGTGCAGCCGAAGGTCTCGGTCGTGTTCTCGGGCCGGTCGGTGAATCCGAACGGCATCTACCCCGGGGCCGGCGACACGTGGCTCGTCGTGGGCTTCGTCTCGCCCGACAGCCCGCGCGCGATCTTCCAGGTCGGCAAGGACGGCGAGCCCAAGCCGATCTCCACGCCGATCGGCCGCCTCGACGGGCTCTACCGCGCGGCCGACGGCACCCTGCTCGTGACCGACTGGAACAAGGGCGCGCTCTTCACCTGGAAAGGCGAGGGCACGCGCGAGGACATCGCGACGGGCTTCAAGGGGCCGGCCGATTTCTGCGTGCTGCCCTCCGGCAAGGGACTCACGGTCTACGCGCCCGACCTGGTGAAAAGTGAAATCCGCATCCTCAACCTCACGCGCTGACGCCGAACAGGGCTCCGACGCCGGCCGTGAGCGCCATCGCGAGCGCACCCCAGAACGTGACGCGCAATGCGCCCGGCGCGAGGCGCGCCCCACCCACCCGCGCGGCCAGTGCACCGAGGCCGGCGAGAAAGACGAGCGAAGTGAGCGACACGACGACGATGAGGCGCGAAGCCGGCGCCAGTGCCACGGCCGCGAGCGGCAACCCCGCGCCGACGGCGAAGCTGGCCGCCGAGGCGAGTGCCGCCTGGAGCGGGCGCGCGCTGAGCGCCTCGGAGATGCCGAGTTCATCGCGGGCGTGGGCGCCCAGCGCGTCATGAGCCATGAGTTGATCGGCGACCTGGTTCGCCAGCTCCGGTTCGAGGCCCCGGCTCACGTAGATCGCCGCCAGCTCCCGGCGCTCGCCTGCGTCGTTCTCGGCGAGTTCCGTGCGTTCCAGGTCGATCGCGGCTTCCTCGGAGTCGGCTTGCGAGCGCACCGAGACGTACTCGCCGGCGGCCATCGACATGGCGCCGGCCACCAGGCCCGCGATGCCCGCGACCATCACGTTCGCGTGCGTCGCGTTGGCGGCCGCCACCCCGATCACCAGGCTCGCCGTCGACACGATGCCGTCGTTGGCGCCCAGCACCGCCGCGCGCAGCCAGCCGATGCGATCCGTGCGATGCCGCTCCATGTGCCGGGTGCGAAGTCGTGAGGTCATTTCGCAAGCATGGCATTGTTCGCGTCGCCTGTGTCGCGGCCCTGGTGTTGCTCGCGGGCCTGCCTTCCTGCAAGCGCGCGCCGAAGACGCCACCCCTCGCGCCCGAGCTCCAGGCGATCAAGTGCCCCGCGGACAAACCCGCGAACGCGAGCGCCACCTTCGTCAACGCGAGGATCACCTTCGTCTGCATCAGCAAGGCGCTGGCGAGCTCGCCGCACCTGCTCCGGTGCGACCTCGACAGCCGCCCGATGATCTGCGAGGACGAAGGCTCGATGTACTTCACCCGCAGCACGGCCGGCGACATCTACGGCGGTCCCGCGCCGAAGGGCGTGGAGATCGCCTCGACGCTGCTCGTGAATTTCCGCAAGGGTCCGCCGCGCACCTCGACGTTCGAGGAAGCCGAAACCGACTGGCGGTTCCTGCTGCCCGGCGGCACGCGGCTGCTGTCGCCGCCCTTCAACTTCGCCAAGGGCACGCTCTGCGACCGCGCGTCCACGGTGCTCGGCAACGGCGTCTGCAACCTCGAGGCCCAGTCCGACTCGCTCTACTGGCACATCGCCGTGCAGGTTCCCGCGCCGAAGGGCACGCCGATCACGGCCCAGGAGTACAAGGACGAGATCGTGCCGTGGCTGAAGCTGCTCGGGAGCCTGGTGGTCGACCCCGCGAAGTAGGATCGCCGATGGTTCCCCACATCGCGGGCGAGCGCATCGGCCCCTTCGAGTTGCTTCGCCCGCTCGGGCGCGGCGGGATGGGCGAGGTCTGGCTCGCGCGCCAGGCCGATGGCCGCGTCGAGCGCAACGTCGCCCTCAAGCTCCCGATGTTCCACCAGCAGGGCGTTGCGGGGCGCGAACGCTTCCGGCGCGAGCGCGACATCCTTGCGCGCCTCGAGCATCCCAACATCGCGCGGCTCTACGACGCGGGCGTGACCGAGTCCGGGCAGCCGTGGCTCGCGATGGAGTTCGTCGAGGGCACGTCGATCACGGAGCACGCGGCGACCCGCGCGCTTTCGCTTCCCGAGCGCCTCGCCCTGTTCCGGCAGGTGCTCGGCGCGGTCGCCCACGCGCATCGCCATCTCGTCGTGCACCGCGACCTGAAGCCCGCCAACATCCTCATCGACGCCGGTGGGCAGGTGAAGTTGCTCGACTTCGGCATCGCCACGCTGCTTCATGAGGCGGATGGCACCGCGGGCGATGTCACGCGCGGCGACGAACGTCCCAGGACGCCGCGCTATGCCGCGCCCGAACAGGCCGCCGGAGAAGCCGTCACGACCGCGACCGACGTCCATGCGCTGGCCGTGATCCTCGGCGAGCTCCTTGCGGCGGGCGCTTCGCCGCACGCCGTTCCCGCGGATCTCGAAGCCATCGCGGCGAAGGGGATGCGAGCGGAGCCGGCCGGGCGCTATGCATCGGCCGAGCTGTTCGACGAGGACATCCTCGCGCACCTGGAGGGCCGGCCCGTGCAGGCGCGCGCGGGTACGTGGCGCTACCGAGGCGGGCGGTTCGCGTTGCGCCACAAGGTGCCGCTCGCGATGGCCACCGTGGTGCTGGCGGCGCTCTGCCTCGGGCTCGTGCTCGCCGAACGCGAGCGGCGCGTGGCCGTGGCGGAGAAGGCGCGCGCGGAGAAGCATTTCGCGGGCGTGCGCAAGCTCGCGAACGCGTTCATCTTCGACGTGCACGGCGAGATCGAGAACCTCGCGGGCGCGTTGAAGGCGCGCCAGAAGCTGGTGGGTACCGCTCTCGAATACCTCGACCGCCTTGCCGCGGAGAGCGGCGGCGATCCGGTGCTGGCCGTCGAAGTGGCCGGGGCCTATCGCAAGCTCGCCGAGATTCGCGGCGATTCGCGCGGCGCCCACCTCGGAGATCCCGCCGACGCGCGGCGCAACGCCGAACGCGCGGTCGCGTTGCTGGAATCCGTGGAGGCGACCGACCCCGACAACCTCGCCGTGCTGCGCGAGCATCGCGTGGTGGCGTTGCTGCTGGGACGCCTCACGCTCGAGGCGGGCGACGCGTCCGGCGTGAACCACACGGCCCGCGCGGCGGCCATCGCGGAAAGGATCGTGCGCCTGCCAAGCGCGGGGCTCGAGGATCGCCGCAACCTCGCGGCCACCCTGGCCGAATACGGCGGAATCCTCGCGGTCGTGAAGGGCGACGCGGCCGCCGCGGCCGTGCAACTCGATCGCGCGATCGCCTTGCTCGAGGCGCTGGTCCGCGAGTTCCCCGCCGACGTGGCCACGCAAGCGAGCCTCGCCTACGCGTGCGAACGAAGGGCCATGGCCGTCGAAATCTCGGGCCGGCCCGAAGACCTGCCGCGCGCGATCGCGCTGCTCGACCGGTCCATCGCGGCCACCGAGGCGATCGTGCGCGACGATCCGCTGGGCGTCTCGGTGCCGCAGACGCTGGTGCGGCGCTACAACAATGCCGCGCGCGTGCGGCTGAAGGCGGGGGACATCGCCGGCGCGCGGGACCACGCGGCTCGCGGCCGCGCGCTCGTGGAGCGCCTCGCCGCGTCCGACCCGGGCAATGTCGCCAATGCCACGATGCGGGTGAGCGCGCTCGCGACGTCGAGCGACGTCGAGTTGCGCGAGGGGCGCCATGAACGGGCGATCGCACTCGCGCGGGAAGCCATCGCCGCCGATGCGCGCCTGCCCGCCGAGGTGCGGACGGGGCTGATCGTGCGCGAGAACGTGACGGGTGCCAAGCAATCGCTCGCGGCGTCGGCATGCGCGCTCTCGGAGCAAGCCTCGCTGCCTCGCGCGCGCCGCGTGGCACTCGTGCAGGAGGCGCGGACGCTGCTCTCCGAAAGCCGCGCCTTCAAGCAGGAACTCGTCCAGCGCGGGATCGACGCGAGCGATGCGGCGATCGCCATCGGGGAGATCGACGCCGAGCTGCGGCGCTGCGACGCCGTGCGTGCGCGGCTCGACAAGCCCGGCCCCGTGGGCTAAGGTCGCGCGAGAATGGCGCCCACCCCGGAGAAGAGCGAAGTCGCCGTCGCCCTGCAGGCCGCCGAGGGCCGCGACGCCTCGGAGCTCGACCGGGCCTTCGCGGCGTTCTATCCCGAGCTGAAGAAGATCGCCCACGCGCGCCTGCGCGGCAGCGGCCTCCAGGGTTCCGTGCAGACCACGGCGCTGGTCCACGACAGCTACGTGAAGCTGGCCGGCGGCAAGGGCGTGGCCTTCGGAGACCGCCTGCAGTTCTTCGCCTACTCGTCGCGCGTGCTGCGCAGCATCGTGGTGGACCTCGTGCGCGAGCAGCGCGCACAGCGCCGCGGGGGCGACGCCGACATCGTCACGCTCGACACGGCCGCGGGCGAAGGCCTGCCCCCGTCCGCGGACATCGAGACGGTCAACACGGCGCTCGAAGACCTCGCGAAGCTGGACCCCGCGCTCGCCAAGCTGGTCGAGATGCGCTTCTTCGGCGGCATGACCGAGGACGAGATCGCCGAGGCGCTCGGGATTTCGGTTCGCACGGTCTCGCGCGAGTGGCAGAAGGCGCGCGCCTTGCTGCTCACCCTCGTTGGCGACTAACGCGGCACCGGCTGGCGTGATTCCGGTGCGGATTGCGTTTTCCCTTTAGACCATGAAGCTTTCCCGCGATCTCTGGCTGCAGGTCGAGCCCTTGCTCAACACGGCGCTCGACATGGACGCCTCCGAGCGCGTGGCCTGGCTCGAGCGCGTGGACACCACGCACCCCGAAGCCGCGCCCTTGCTGCGCCGGATGCTCGAGACCCACGAGCGCGCCGAACGGGCCCGCGAGCTCGAGACCGTGCCGCGCCTGGCGCCCGCGCCGGAGTGGTCGAGCGCGTACGCCCCGGGCACGCGGATCGGACCCTTCGAGCTGCTGCGTCCGCTGGGCCACGGCGGGATGGGCGAAGTGTGGCTCGCGCGGCAGGCCGACGGCCGCGTCGAGCGCGAGGTCGCGCTGAAGCTCCCGGCGCTGCACCAATCGGGCGAGACCTGGCGCGAGCGCTTCCGGCGCGAGCGCGACATCCTCGCGCGCCTCGTGCATCCGAACATCGCGCGGCTCTACGACGCGGGCGTGACCGAGTCCGGGCAGCCGTGGCTCGCGATGGAGTTCGTCGAAGGGCACACGCTTTCCGCGTACGTGACGTCGCGCTCGCTGACCCTTCCCCAGCGCCTCGCGTTGTTCCGGCAGGTGCTGGCCGCGGTGTCGCACGCGCATCGCCACCTGGTCGTGCACCGCGACCTGAAGCCGCCCAACATCCTCATCGACACGTCGGGCCAGGTGAAGCTCCTCGATTTCGGCATCGCGAAGCTGGTGGACGCGGGCGAGGGCGGCGAAGGATCGGGAGACCTCACGCGCCTCGGCGGCCGCGTGATGACGCTGCGCTACGCGGCGCCCGAGCAGGTGGACTCGGGTGCGATCACCACGGCCACGGATATCTACTCGCTCGGCGTGGTCCTGCAGGAGCTGCTCACCGGCCTCGCCCCGTACCGGGCCGTGCGCGAGGGCCGGTCGCTCACCGAGGCGATGCTGCTGCGGGAGGAGATCGCCGTTCCTTCGACGCTCGCGATCCCGAAGCCGCTGGCCCGCGCCTTGTCCGGCGACCTCGACGCCATCCTGCTGAAGGCGATGCGCCGCGATCCCGTGGCCCGCTACGCCTCGGTCGAGCTGTTCGACCAGGACATCCTCGCGTACCTCGAGCGGCGTCCCGTGAAGGCACGCGCCGGCACCTGGCGCTACCTCGCCGGACGCTTCGCGGTCCGCCACAAGTTGCCGTTGGCCACCGGGGCCGCGGTCGTGGTCGCGCTGGGCGCGGGGCTCTTCCTGGCCGATCGCGAGCGCCGCATCGCCGTGGCGGAGAAGGCGCGCGCCGAACGGCATTTCGCGAGCGTGCGAAAACTCGCCAACACGTTCATCTTCGACGTGAACGCGGAGATCGAAGGCATCCCGGGTTCGCTCAAGGCGCGCGAGATGCTGGTGAAGACCTCGCTCGAATACCTGGACACGCTCTCCGCGGAAGCCGGCGACGATCCGGTGTTGATGGCGGAGCTGGCCGGGGCCTATCGCGACATCGGCAACATCCAGGGGATGACCGGGGGATCCAACATCGGGAAGACCGCGCTCGCGCAGGCCAACTACGAGAAGAGCAAGCGGCTCTTCGCGGCCGTGGACGCCGTGCGCCCCACCGACGCGAAGATGCTGCGCGGCTACTGGACCCTGAGCTACCTGCTCGCCCGTTCCTACGCGCTTTCGACGAATCCGGCGTGGAAGCCGGAGATCGAGACGACCGTGAAGCTGGCCGAACGCCTCGTGGCGCTGCCCGATCCCGTGCTGGCCGATCGCTCGCGCCTGGCGATGTCGTACGCGGAACAGGCCAGCCTCACCAACATGATGGTGGGCCAGACCCCCGAGACGGAGGCGCAGGTGGTGAAGGCGATCGGGCTCCTCGAGGCGCTGGTCCGCGAGAACCCCACCGACGTGGGCTTGCGCGAGAACCTGGTCTCGAACTACCAGCGCGGCGGGCTCGTCTTCTTCGGCGCCCGGCGCACGCCCGAGAGCGCACGCAAGGCGATCGAGTACCACCGCAAGGCGCTGGCGCTGGTGCGCGAGATCCTCCGGGAGAAGCCGAGCGCCGTGAGGATGCGGCCGTTCGAAGTCTCCACTCTCGGCGCGATCTCCGAGATGCAGTCGTACCTCGGTGAGCATCGCGAGGCCGATCGCACCATCGCCGAGGCGCTGCCGCTCGGGAAGGACGCCTACGAGCGGGATGCGAAGGACGTGTCCACCGTCATCGCATGGATCAACCTCCTCACCCAGGCGTGCTACGCCGCCGACGCCGTCGGAGACGGGCCGCGCGCCATCCGGTTCGGCCGCGAATCGATGTCGGTGGTGGCGCGCTTGCCGGAGGAGGCGCGCAAGACCACCGTGGCGCGCAATGCCATCGCCGGGGCCAGCTCCGGCCTCGGCACCGCTCTGGTCCATGCCGCCGAATCCGCGAAGCTCGATCGCGAAGCGCGGCTCGCGATGCTGCGCGAAGCCCGTCCGCTCCTGAAGGCGGCCCTCACCTTCTCCGACGAATACCGCGCGGAGACCGGCAACGTCTACGAGGACGAGGTAAAGGCCGTCAACGACACGCTGCGGCGCGGCGAGGAACTGGCCAAACGGATCCAGCGGGGTTGATCAGCGCGCGAGCTGGCGCAGGTAGTTCACGATCGTCCAGATCTGCCGGTCGGACAGCTTCGGATGCGGCGGCATCGAGGTGCCGGGAGAGCCGTTGCGGATGATCCAGAAGAGCTGCCCGTCGGGGATCCCGTTCACGGTCTGCGCGCAGCGGAAGTTGCGCGGGCGGGGATCGAACTGGTCGGCCATCTCGCCGTGCCCGTCGCCTTTCGCGCCATGGCAGGTCGCGCACGAGATCTTGTTCCCGTCGCCCAGGTAGAGGCGGCGCGCTTCGTCGATGCCGGTATCGGCGCCGAGTGGATTGCGCATCGCGTAGTCGGCTTCGGGGGCCTTGCCGGTGAAGCGGGGCTGCGGGCAATCGTTGCCCGAGGCGGCCGGCGCCATCGCGACGCCGAAGCCGGCGACGGCAAGGCAGGCGAGCGCGTGCAGGGTCGTCTTCATCGGCGGGCTCCGGGAAAAGATGCCAGCTTGCGCCTGATCCGGTGCGCCGGCTTGACGGCGATCAACCCTTCGCCGCGCCGGGCCCCCAGACTTGCGCGATGGACGATTCCTGCTGCCACGGCTCGCCCGTCGTCCGCGCGCTCGCCGCCGCGCACGATGCGCCCGGTCCCGCGCCCGCGCAGGACGAATCCGTGCTCGAGATCGAGGGTGCGACCTGCGGCGCATGCGTGTCGCGCATCGAGGCCGCCCTGCTCGCAGTGCCCGGAGTCGCCGGCGCCACGATGAACCTCGCGAGCCGGCGCGCTCGCGTGCGGCACGCATCGGGCTTGCCCCGCGAGGGGCTCGAAGCCGCCGTGGCCGCCGCGGGCTATCGGGCCGCGGATCCGCGCGACGCCATCGACCCCCGGGAGCCGCAGCGCGTGGCGCTGTGGCGCACGGGCCTGGCCGGCTTCGCGATGATGCAGGTGATGATGCTGGCCTTCCCCGCTTACGTCGCCGACGAAGGGACGCTCGCGTGGGACCTGGAGCGGCTGCTCGCGCTCGCGAGCCTCGTCCTCACGATGCCGGTCCTCGCGTTTTCGGCCGCGCCGATCTGGGCGGCCGCGTGGCGCGGCCTTCGCTCGGGCCATCCGGGCATGGACGTGCCGGTGGCCCTCGGCCTCGTCGCTGCCTTCGCCGCCAGCCTCGCGAACACCTTCCAGGGGGGCGCCGTGTACTACGACGCCATCACGATGTTCGTGTTCTTCCTGTCGTTCGCGCGCCTGCTCGAGGCGCGCGCCCTCGCGGCCACGATCGACGCCACCGAAGCGCTCGCGCGCCTGCTGCCGCGCCGGGCCGTGCGCTACGCCGGGAACGTGCGCGAGGAAGTCGACTGCGCGGCCCTGCAGCCGGGGGACCGGGTCGGCATCGGCACGGGTGAAGCCGCGCCCGCGGACTGCGCGCTCGACGAGGGGCGCACGGAGTTCAATGAGGCGTGGATCACCGGTGAGAGCGCACCGGTGGCGAAGCGCTTCGGCGACGTCCTGCTCGCGGGCAGCGTGAACCTCGGCGCTCCGGTGCGGGCTCGCGTGTTGCGCAGCGGCGAGGACCAGACGCTCGCGCTCGTGCGCAAGCTGGTCGATCGCGCGGCGGCGCACAAGCCGCGCTGGGCACTGCTGGCCGATCGCATCGCGCCGGGATTCGTGGCCGCCGTGCTGCTGGTGGCCGCCGCGGCCGGGCTCGCCTGGCTCGCGATCGATCCCGCGCGCGCGCTGCCCGTGGCGATGGCGGTGCTGGTCGTCTCCTGTCCCTGCGCGCTCTCGCTCGCCGCCCCGGCGGCGCTCACGGCGGGGGCCAGCGCGCTCGCCGCGCGCGGCGTGTTGGTCACGCGCGGCACGGCGCTCGAGACCCTCGCGGCCGTCGACCGCGTCGTGTTCGACAAGACCGGCACGCTTACCACGGGGCGCTTTCGCATCGCGGGCTTCGAACGATTTGGTGACGAGTCGCGCGAACGCTGTTCCGCCATCGCCGCGGCGCTCGAGCAAGCGATGCCGCATCCCGTGGCGCACGCGCTGGTGGGTGCGGCGGTACCCGTGGGAGTGACGCAGCTTTCGGCGTCGCCCGGCGCGGGCGTCGAGGCCTTCGTCGAAGGTGTGCGCCATCGCATCGGAACCGCGCCCTGGTGCGGCGCCATCGCGGGAAGCTCCGTACCCACGTTCGACGCGGACGACGGTTCGCCCATGGTGCTGCTCGCGCGTGAAGGCGCCTGGCTCGCCCGTTTCCGCTTCGACGACACGCCGCGGCCCGAGGCGGCAGAGGCGTTGCGTGGCCTCGATGCACTCGGATGCCGCGCGACGCTGCTCTCCGGCGACCGAGGCGTGGTCGTCGCACGCGTTGCCCGCTCACTCGGAATCGGCGACGCGTACGCCGAGGCGAGTCCGCACGACAAGCTGCGCATAGTGACCGGTTTCGTGGCCGCGGGCGACACGGTGGCGATGGTGGGCGACGGCGTGAACGACGCGCCCCCGCTGGCCGCGGCCCACGTGGCCATCGCGATCGGGCAGGGCGCCGCGCTCGCGCAATCGCAGGCCGACCTGGTCCTGCTGAATCCTTCGCTCACCGCGATTCCCGCGGCGATCGAACTCGCGCGGCGCACGCGGCGCATCGTGGCGCAGAACCTCGCGTGGGCGGTGGCCTACAACGCGCTCACGGTGCCGCTCGCCGTCTCCGGCTTGCTCGTTCCCTGGATGGCGAGCCTCGGCATGTCGCTGTCCTCGCTCCTGGTCGTGCTCAACGCCTTGCGACTCGCGCGCCGTCCGGCGTGAGCTCGTAGCGGTCGCGGAAGTCGGGGACGCGACAGGTCCAGCCCAGTTCGCGCTCGATACGTTGGCGCAGCGCGTCGGCGGCGATCGGCTCGCCGTGCGTCACGAACACGCATTGCGGCGGACTCTTCGCGCCCCGCATCCATGCCAGCAGGCCGTCGCTGTCCGCATGCGCCGAGAGGGCGTCGATCGCTTCGACCTCGGCGCGGATCGGCACGTCCTCTCCGTGGATGCGCACGGTGGGCGATCCGTCGCGGATCGAAGCGCCTCGCGTGCCGCCGGCCTGGAAGCCGCAGAAGAGGATCGTGTTGCGCGGATCGGGGCCGAAGGCCTTCACGTGGTGCAGCACGCGCCCGCCGGTGATCATGCCGCTCGCCGCGACGATCACCATCGGGCCTGCACGCAGGTTGAGCGCCTTCGATTCCTCGGGGGTGTCGACGAACCGGGCCACCGCCGCCAGCGCCTCGCGCTGCGCGCCCGTGAGGCGATGCTCCGCGGGATGCTTGTCGAGCAGCCGCGTGGCCTGGCTCGCCATGGGGCTGTTCAGGAACATCGGCACGTCGGGAATGCGCTTCGCGGCCTTGAGCGTCGCGAGATGGTGCAGCACCTGCTGGGCGCGCCCCACGGCGAAGGCGGGGATCACGACCACGCCGCCGCGTTGCGCGGTGCGCGTCACGATCTCGGCCAGCTTCGCCACCGGATCGACGTGCTCATGCAGCCGGTTGCCGTACGTCGATTCGACCACGAGGTAGTCCGCGCCTTCGAACGGCGCGGGCGGGAAGCAGATCGCATCGTCGTCGCGGCCGATGTCGCCGGAGAAGACGACCGACACCGGGCCTTCGGTGAGGCGGATCGACGCGGCGCCCAGCAAGTGGCCCGCGCGCAGGTAGCGCGCCTGGACCCCGGCGACCTTCACCGTGCGGTCCCATCGCGCGGTCTTGAAGAGCCGCATCGCGGCGCGCGCTTCCTCGAAGGTGTAGAGGGGCAGCGGGGGATCGTGCTTCGAGAATCCCTTGCGCCGCGCGTACTCGGCCTCCTCTTCCATCAAATGGCCCGAATCGGGCAGCAGCAGGGAACACAGGTCGCGCGTGGCCGCCGTGGCGTACACCGGCCCCTCGAAGCCGTCCTTCGCCAGGCGCGGGATGTATCCGCTGTGGTCGAGGTGCGCGTGGGTGAGCAACACGGCCGCGAGCTTCGCGGGCGCGAACGGCGGGGGTTCCCAGTTGCGCAGGCGCAGTTGCTTGAAGCCCTGGAACAGGCCGGCGTCGACCAAAAACTCGCCGCCGCGCGCGGAGACGAGGTAGCGCGATCCGGTGACGGTACCCGTGGCGCCGCAGAACGCGAGTTTCATGGGGGCAGCGTGCCGACGGGATTCGACGCGCGATTGACGTCGATCAAAGGCCCGCGGCGGCAGGCGTGAAGAATGATAGACGTCACTCCACAGGAGATCACCATGAACACCCCGAAGAAACTGATGCTGGCGGTGGTTTGCGCGTTGGCCCTGCCGTTCGCCGCGGTCGCGGGCGACGGGATGCCGGGCTGCGCCAGGGAGCCGGATGCCAAGGCGATCCAGTCCCAGAACGAGAAGATGGACCACTGCATGCGCCGCATGAAGGACGCGAAGACCCCGGCCGAGCGCCAGAAGGCGATGGATGAGCACATGAAGGAGATGCAGGCTGGCATGGGCAGGATGGGTGGCAAGCACAGCATGGGCTGCCACGGCGAGATGATGGACCACATGATGGACCACATGAAGCAACACCGTGCGGCGATGCAGGAATCGGGCGGCTAGTTGGAGGTCCTCTACGTGCTCATCCCGCTCGGCGTGCTGGTGGCCCTCGCCAGCGGCATCGCGTTCTGGGCCGCGGCGCAAGGCGGCCAGTTCGACGACCTCGAGGCGCACGGGCGCTCGGCCCTCGCCGACGACGATGCGCGATGAGCGCGCGCGGCAAGGCGCGGCGCGTGCTGGTGGTCCAGGGCCATCCGGATCCGCGGCCCGAGCGATTCTGCCGTGCGCTGGCCAAGGCCTACGCCGAAGGCGCGCGCGCGGGAGGCCACGAAGTCCGTGAGCTGGACGTGGCGGCGCTCGAATTCCCGGTCCTGCGCCGCCGCGACGATTGGGCGACCGAGGCCCCGACGCCCGACATCCGCAGCGCGCAACTCCTGCTCGCCTGGGCGGACCACATCGTCATCGTCCATCCGCTGTGGCTGGGTGCGATGCCGGCGCTCCTGAAGGCATTCCTCGAACAGGCCTTCCGCCCCGGGTTCGCCTTCGCCTATCTCGAGGGCGGCGGTTCGACGATGCTGCTCAAGGGCCGCAGCGCCCGCGTGGTGGTGACCATGGGCATGCCGGGCCTCGTCTACACCTGGTTCTATCGCGCGCACAGCCTGAAGAGCTTCGCGCGCAACGTCCTCGGATTCTGCGGCATCCATCCGGTGCGCTCCAGTGTGGTGGGCATGGTCGAGTCGCCCCATCCGGAGCATCGCGAACGCTGGCTCGAACGCATGCGCGGCCTGGGACGGCGCGCGGACTAGCCATGCTCATCGCCTCGATCGAGCGCCTGAAGGCCGCTCCGCGGCTGGTCGAGATCGTCCGCGTGATGATCCACTTCGGGCTGCACGACCTGGTGCACTCCGTCGGCATCCACCGCGTGCTCGCCGAAGCGGGCCACGCGCTCGGCTGGGATCCGGATCCCGTCCTCGCCGCGAAGCCCCTGCCCGAGCGCGCGCGCCTCGCGCTCGAAGCCCTCGGCCCCGCCTTCGTGAAGCTGGGGCAGGTCCTCGCCGCGCGCGTGGATCTCCTCGGGCCCGAATGGATCGCGAGCCTCGACCAGTTGCACGATCGCGCCGGCACGCTGCCCTTCGCGGAGGTCGAAGCACAGCTCCTCGCCGACCTCGGCCGTCCGCTCGCCGAATGCTTCGCCACGTTCGAATTCGAGCCTGCCGCCGCGGGCTCCATCGCGCAGGTGCACCGCGCCACGCTGCCCGGGGGCGAGCGCGTGGCGGTGAAGATCCGCCGCCCCGGCGTGGACGCCAAGGTGGAAGCCGACCTCACGCTGCTCGAAGCGCTCGCGGACTGGTGGGAGGCGGAAAACCCGCTGGCGCGCCGCTACCGCCCCGTCGAGCTGGTCCGACAGTTGCGCAAGTCGCTCGCCCGCGAAGTGGACTTCGCCATCGAGGCGCGCAGCCAGATGCGCTTCGCCGAGAGCTTTCGCGACCGTGACGACGTCGTGGTGCCGCTCGTGCACGCGGAGTTCACGCGCGCCTCGCTGTTGGTGATGGACTGGGTCGACGGCATTCCCGCCACCGACCTGGCCGCGGCCGATGCCGCGGGGCTCGACCGTCCGCAGCTCGCGGCGCGCGGCGCCGACATGGTGCTGCAGATGGTGCTGGTCGACGGGATGTTCCATGCCGACCCGCACCCGGGCAACGTCTTCTTCCTCCCCGGCAACCGCATCGCGCTGATCGACTTCGGCATGGTGGGCTGGCTCTCGCGCAAGCGCCGCGAGGAACTCGTGGACCTGCTGGTCGGCGTGGCCACGCGCGATGCCGAGGCGATGCGCGACGTGCTGCTCTCGTGGGCCGACGGGCGGCGCGTGAATGCCGAGCGCTTCGCCGAGGACCTGGGGCGCCTGCTGCACCTCTACGAGCACGCGTCGCTGCGCGAGATGCGGCTGGGCACGTTGCTCGCCGACATCGCGGCCATCATGCGCGAGAACCACCTGCTGCTGCCCCCGGACCTCGCGCTCCTGTTCAAGGCGCTGATCACGCTGGAGGGGCTGGGCACGCGCCTGGTGCCGCGCTTCATGCTGATCGACCACGTGACCCCGTTCGTGAAGCGCCTCGCCGCCGAACGCTGGGATCCGAAGCACCTGGCCGGCCGCTTCTCGGGCGCCACGCGCGAGTGGGGGCGCGCCGCGCGCGCCGCTCCGCGACTGCTGGAGGCGCTGGCGCGGCGCTTCACCGACGACGGCGTGGCGCTGCGCTTCGAAGTGCGCGAGATCGAGGCCTTCGGGCAGCGGATGCAGGCGAGCCTCGACCGCCTCGCCATCGGGATCGTGACCGCCGCGCTGATCGTGGGTTCCTCGATCCTCGTGTCGGTCGTGAAGAGCGAAGTGAGCACGCTCGCGTGGCTCCTCGGCCTCGTGGGCATCGTCATCGCATTCGGCAACAGTGCCTGGATGCTTCTTTCAATGCGCAAGAACCGGAGATCCCCATGAAGAAGAGACAGGAATACGTCGACGCGCTGAAGGTCCGCCTCGACCAGTGGAATGCCGACGTGGCGAAGTGGGAGGCGCAGGCCGCCTCTGCGCGCGAAGACCTGCGCGAGCGCTACAAGAAGGAACTCGACGTGGTCCGCGCGCGCCGCGAGGAAGCGCAGTACCAGATGAAGCTCCTGCAGGGCGCCTCGGCCACGGCGTGGGAGGAATTCACCAAGGGCGCCGACGAAGCCTGGGACCGGATGCAGGCCGCGATCGCGCAGGCGAGCAAGCACTTCGCGAAGACCTCGAAATAGTCCGGGAGAATTTCGCTTCCCGTTGTGCCAGATCAAGCCGCGCGCGTGGAGGGGGGGATACGGTGGTCCCATGCCGATCCTCCTCCTTCTCGTGGCTATCCTCCTCGCGCTGCCGAAGGATGCGGCGGCCGCGGACACGGGGAATCGCTCGGGCCGCGAAGTGGTCGAGGCGGTGTGCTCGAATTGCCACCGGGACGGCGTGAAGGGTGCGCCGAAGATCGGCGACCGGGAGGCCTGGATCCCGCGAATGAAGCGGGGCCTGCACGACCTCACGCTGAGCGCCATCCGCGGCCACGGCGGCATGCCCGCCCGCGGCGGCCACGCGGAGCTCACCGACACGGAGGTGCGCAACGCGATCGCCTACATGTTCGATCCCGAAGCCGAAGCGCGCGCAGCGGCGCGTCCCGCTCCCGCGCCCGCACCCGTGCGCGGTCCGAACGAAGCGACGGTGAACGGCATCGAGATCCATTTCGGCCTGATCTCGGCCGAACGCCTGCGCGCCTATCCGCGCGAATCGCCCGAGGCGCGGATGCACGGGGGCGTGCCTTCGGGCAGCGGGTACTACCACGTGAACGTGACGCTCTTCGATGCCACCAGCCACGCGCAGATCCGCGATGCGGCGGTCGAGGTGGATGTGGTGCAGGCCGGGGCCGACACGCAGCACAAGACCCTGGAGAGCTTGCGCAGCCGGAACGCCGCGAGCTACGGCGAGTACGTGCGCCTGGTGCCGGGTACGCCTTCGAATTTCACCGTGCGGATCCGCCCGGCCGGATCGAGCGGCGCCACCGAGGTGCGCTTCGCCCGGACGCCGGACTGATGGTGGCCGCCTGCGATCACGCACCGCGGATCCGGTCCCCGGGAGAGTTCTTCGCGCACGCGCTTGCCATCGAGCGCGAGGCGGCCATCCGCTACATGCAGTTCGCCGACCAGATGCTCTCCGAGGGCAATCGCGAGACCGCGGAGCTCTTCGAGCGCCTCGCGCAATACGAGACGGCGCACCACGGCAAGCTGCAGGAACGCACGCGCGAGCTCGCGTTGCCGGCGCTCAATCCCTGGGAATACCGCTGGATCGACCCGCACAGTCCCGAGGCCGCGCCGCTCGAGCCCGTGCACTACTCGCTCACGCCCTGGCACGCGGTGCGCATCGCGCTGGTGAACGAGTTGCGGGCGAAGGATTTCTTCGAAGCGGTCGCGGCATTACCCGGCGCGAGCGCGGAAGTTCGCCGCCTCGCGACCGAGTTCGCGGCCGAGGAGCACGAGCACGCGGGCTACCTGGAGGCGATGCTCGTCTCGATGGCGCCGCCGCCGCTGCCCGGATAGGAGGACACGACCTTGCAGATCGAAGGCGGGCAGGCGTACTTGTAGTAGGTGAGGTTCAGGTAGGCCGCGACGTCGTCCACCTGGTCGCGGTCCCACTGCAGCTTGAGGTTCGTATTCCAGCGCGTGACCCAGCCCCGCACCGCTTCGAAATCCAGCGCCTGCCGCTTGAGCCGCCCGTGCACGCTCTCGCCGTGGCAACCTCCGCAATGGGCCTTGTACAGCGCCTGGCCGCGCTCGATTTCGGCGGCGGCCGCGGCGAAGGGGGCGCACGACAGGAAGGCCGCGGCCAGGACCAGGGTCACGCCATGCACGTTCTTCATTTGGGCATTCTCCGATGACACCCTCGCGCAGCCTTGACCGGGATCAAAGCCTCGCCTCGCAGGAGGCGGCCCGGCGGCTCGCGGCCGATGGCCCCAACGCGCTGCCGGCCCGCGAGCGACAGGGGGTGATCCGGTTCACCCTGCAAGTGCTGCGCGAGCCGATGTTCCTGCTGCTCATCGCCGCGGCGGCGATCTACCTGGTGTTGGGCGACGTGCGCGAGGCGCTCGTACTGGCCGCCTCCATCGTCGTGGTCATCGCGATCACGGTGGTGCAGGAGCGCAGGACCGAGCGCGCCCTGGAGGCGCTGCGCGACCTGTCGAGCCCGCGTGCGCTCGTGATCCGCGACGGGATCGAGCAGCGCATTGCCGGCGTGGAGGTCGTGCGGGGCGACTGGCTCGTGCTGCGCGAGGGCGATCGCGTGGCCGCCGACGCGAAGCTGCTCGAGGCCAACGACCTGACGGTCGACGAATCGCTGCTCACCGGCGAGTCCGTTCCCGTGGGCAAGCATGCGCATCCCGGGGAAGGGCTCGAAGTGCAGGTGTTCTCCGGCACGCTCGTGGTTCGCGGCACCGGCGTGGGCGAGGTGGTCGCCACCGGGCAACGCTCGGAACTCGGGCGCATCGGGGGATTGCTGCACGCAACACCCGCTTCGCGAACCTCGCTCGAGCGCGAAACCGGCCGCGTGGTTCGCGTGGTGGCCGCGGGCGCCGTCGTGCTCTGCGCCGCGGTGGCCCTGCTCTACACCACGCTGCGCGGCGACGGCCTCGCGGGCGTGCTCGCCGGCCTCACGCTCGCGATGGCGCTCGTCCCGGAAGAGTTTCCCGTCGTGCTCACGGTGTTCCTCGCGCTCGGCGCGTGGCGAATCTCGAAGCACGGCGTGCTGACCCGCCGCATGCCGGCCATCGAGATGCTCGGCGCCGCGACCGTCCTGTGCTGCGACAAGACGGGGACGCTGACCGAGAACCGCATGAGGGTCGTGGAAGCGTGGCGCGCTGGCGCGTGGCGAACGCAGGCGCAGTGGGAGCAAGCGGATGCCACGCTGCTTTCCGCCGCGGCTCTCGCGTGCGAGCCCAGTCCCTTCGATCCGATGGAGCGTGCGATCCACGCCGCGGCGCCGGGAGCGGCCGAAGGCGCGGGCGCCATCGAGCGGCGCTATCCGCTGGCCGAAGGGTTCCTCGCCGTGTGCCACGGCTGGCGGACGGAATCGGGCCGCGCGCGGGCGGCGATCAAGGGCGCGCCCGAGACCGTCCTGGGCCTGTGCGACCTGGAGACTTCGGAGCGCGCGGCTGCGCTCGCGGCCGCGGAACAGGCCGCCGCCCGCGGCCTGCGCCTGCTCGGCGTGGCAAGCGCCGACTGGAGCGCGGCGCCGTGGCCCGGGTCGCCGCGGGGCTTCGCATTCCGATTCCTCGGGTTCGTGGCGCTCGCCGATCCGGTGCGCCCCGCGGTTCCCGCGGCGATCGGCCTCTGCCGCCATGCCGGCATCCGCGTCGTGATGATCACCGGAGATCATCCGGCCACCGCGGGCGCCATCGCGAAGCAGGCGGGCCTCGAAGCGAGCCGCATCGTGACCGGGCCCGAAATCGCGGACCTCGACGACGCCGCGCTCGCGACCGTGATGCGCGAGGTGCAGGTCTTCGCGCGCGTGCGGCCCGAGCAGAAGCTGCGCCTGGTGCAGGCGCTGCGGGGCAACGGCGACGTCGTCGCGATGACCGGCGACGGCGTGAACGATGCGCCCGCGCTGAAGGCGGCCGACATCGGCATCGCGATGGGCGGACGCGGCACCGACGTGGCGCGCGAGGCCGCGGCGCTCGTGCTGCTGGAGGACGACTTCACCGCGATCGTGGGGACCGTGCGGCTGGGCCGGCGCATCTACGACAACATCGGCTACGCGATGCGCTTCCTGGTCGCGGTGCACGTGCCGCTCGCCGGAATGTCGCTGCTCCCGCTGCTCGCCGGCTGGCCGCTGTTCGTGTTCCCGGTGCACGTGGTGTTCCTCGAGTTCGTGATCGACCCGACCTGCTCGATCGTGTTCGAGGCCGAGCGCGGCGATGCCGGGATCATGGACCGCCCGCCTCGCCGGCCGGACCAGCGCCTGTTCGGCCTGCGCACCGTCGCGCTCGGCCTGGCCCTCGGGGCGAGCGTGTTCGCCGCGATCGCCGCGGTCTACGGGGTCGCGCTCGCGGGCGGCGTGCCGGAAGGGGAGTCGCGCGCGCTGGCCTTCGCCGCGCTCGTGGCCGGGGACATCGCGCTCGTGTTCGCGAACCGCTCCGACCATCTCGGCTTCGTCGAACGCTTCACGCGGCGCAATCCGGCGCTGTGGTGGATGGTGGGGCTCACCGGTGCGGCGCTGTTGCTTTCGATCCACGTGCCCCCGGTGGCCGAAGTGTTCCGCTTCGCACCGCCGTCTCCTGGAGCGCTGGCCGCGGCCCTGGCGGCCGGGTTCGCTTCCGTGCTCTGGCTGCACGCCGCGGGCGCGATCCTCAGGCGTCGATCACCACCCGCTGGTAGAGGCCGCCCCAGTACGTCTGCTTGACGACCTCGCGGTCGAGGATCGAGCGCGGCAGCCAATGCGCGAGGTCGTGGCGCCACAAGTCGAGCGCGTAGGGCTCGAAGGTGCGCAGGATCCAGCGCATCACCGCGCGCAGCGGGTGCGAGGCATCCGGGCGATGGTAGTCGACGATCACGATCTTGCCGCCGGGCTTCACCGCGCGAAAGGCTTCCCGCAGGGTGCGCGTCCGCACGTCGGCGGGCATTTCGTGCAGCAGGAAGAAGAGCACGACCCGGTCGTAGCATCCCGCGATCGGGACGGGGTCGCTCGCGTCGCGCTCCACGAGCGTGACCGGCGCCGCGTCGGGCAACTTGCGCCGAAGGTTGGCGAGCTGGATGGGCAATACGTCCACCACGTCGACCGTGCCGCCTTCGGGCACGCGGGCCACCAGGCGTTGCGTGAAATCCCCGTAGACGCAAGCGACCTGCAGCGTGCGTCCCGGCAGGCTTTCGCCCATCGCGTCCAGCGCCGCGTCGCGCAGCTTCGCGAAATTGCCCCAGAGGATCAGGTTCACCAGCCACTGCCGCTCGAACAGGCGCACCGCGTTCGGATGCATGTAGGCCCACCAGTAGGTCTCGCGCAAGTAGGCGGGTATCGAGGCGGCGGGAGCGGGGGTGTGCATGGCTCCACTGTGGCGTCCGCAACCGGGCTTCGTTTGATGCGGGTCAAGCCCGGCGCGGGTCGGGACGGGAGAATGATCCATGAATCCCGATCGGGAGCGAGCATGACCGACATCGACATCGAAGGCGCCGCGCTGCTCGCGGTGCCGCGCCGGATCGACTGGAAACCCTATCTCGCCGGCGCCGGCATCGGCGTGCTGAGCTGGGTCGTCTTCGCCGTGGTGGCCAATCCCATCGGCATCACGACCGCGATGTCCCAGGCGGCCGGCGGCGCGACCGCGGTCGTCGCGGGCAACGACGTGGTCGCGGGCAACGCCTACTGGAAGATCCATCCCTTCAAGCTGGACTACGGCATGCTCTTCCTCGTGGGCACGTTCCTCGGGGCGCTCGCCTCGGCGCTCGCCGCGGGCACGTTCCGCGTAGAAACCATCCCCGGCGGCTGGCGCGAGCGCTTCGGCGACTCGGTGCCGAAGCGCATGGCGGCCGCGTTCGCCGGCGGCGTGCTCGTCATGTACGGCGCGCGGATGGCGGGCGGGTGCACGAGCGGCAACGGCATCTCGCAGGGCTTGCAACTGGCCGTCGTCGGCTGGACGTTCCTCGCCGTGATGTTCCCGGTCGGCATCGCGACCGCGCTGCTCCTCTTCCGGAGGCCCGCATGAACCCCGTCACCGGTACGCCCGCGCTCTTCCTCGCGATCCTGTTCGGCGCCGCGTTCGGTGCGCTGCTGCACCGCGGCCGCGTCACCGACTACGACACGATCCTGGGCCAGTTCCGCCTGCGCGACTATACCGTGGTGAAAGTGATGCTGACCGCCATCGTCGTGGGCGGCATCGGGGTCTTCGCGCTCGTGCAGCTGGGTTTCGCGAAGTACCACGTGCGCGACGCGAACATGCTCGCCACGATCCTCGGCGCCGCGATCTTCGGCGTGGGCATGGTGCTCTACGGGTATTGCCCGGGCACGGGCCTGGCCGCGATCGGTACGGGCAGCGTGCATGCGCTGGTCGGCGCCGTGGGCATGATCGCAGGAGCGATCCTGTACGCGTTCACCTTCGAGGTGGTGCGCGACACGATCCTCCCGGTGGGCCGGCTCGGCAAGGCCACGCTCTCCGACGTGAGCGGGTTGCCCACGATCGCGCTGCTCTTCGGCCTCGTCGTGGTGGCCGTGGGTGTCGTCTACGAAATCGAGACGCGCGAAAGGCGCGCATGAAGTGGATCGCGCTCGCGCTCGCGGGCGGCCTGGCCGCGTGCGCGACGCCGGAGCTGACCGACGTCTACCGGGACCCCGGCCTGTCGAAGGTCGCCTTCCAGCGCGTCCTCGTCGTGTTCCAGAACGCCGACCCCGGCGTGCGCCGCGAGCTCGAGGACGAAATGGCGCGTGACATCCCCAACGCCACGCAAAGCTATCGCATCGTGCCCGACCGGCCCGAAAGCGGCGAGCTCGAGGCGGTCAAGCGACGCGTGCGCGAAGCGGGGTTCGACAGTGTGGTGCTCATGCGCCTGGCGGGCGTGAACCGCCAGCTCTCCGCCGCGCGGGGCGCGCCCTCGCAATCTCCCACGCTGTGGGGCTCGTGGCTCGACGGCTGGCTGGTCGTGTACGAGCCTGGCTACCTGCGCACGGAAACGACCGTCCACATCGCCACGCGCGTCTACGGCGTGGCCGAGGACAAGCTGGTGTGGGAGAGCCTCTCCGAATCGGAGAACCCGGCCTCGCTGCGCAGCGCGATCGCGGGCACGGTGCGCGCCAACGCGAAGGCCGCCGCCGCGGCGTTGCGCGAAATGCGCTGAGTCTTCAGGGAATGATGTCGGGGGGCTTCACGCTGTCGCCCCAGTTCTGCAGCGGCCCCAGCGGGTTCCTCGCGATCTCGTGCGCGCGGAGCATCGGCTGGCCGCCGTAGAGCGTGTAGACCACGCGATCGTCGATCGTGAGCAGCAGCGCGTTGAAGCTCCAGCCGGTGATGTCGGTCTCGCGCTTGAAGCGCAACGCATCCAGCCAGAAGTTGCCGACGCGCTCGCGCCGCTCCTCGCGGACCGTGATCGCGAAGCCGCTGCACGCCTTGCCCGCCTCGAGGCACTGGCGCAGGCCCGCATCCATGGCGTCGCGCGCGCCGACCCAGTTCATCGGGAAACGCAGCACGATGTCGGAGTAGTTGAGCAACTGCACGTTCGGGTTCGTGGCGTCGATGCCCTGCAGGCGCAGCTCGGCCAGGGTCGTATGGCCCGGCTCGATGCGCTCGATCGCGGCCTTCGCTTCCTCGAAACTCTTCCAGGGACTGGCGATCTCGCTCGCGGACTTCGGCAGCAGTTGCGCGCAACCGGAGAGCATCAGCGCGGCGGCAAGGGCACCGATCCGCCTGGAGCGCCTGCGGCCTTGCGGCCGGAGCGCCGCGCTCATGGTCTTGTCTCCCCGAGGTCGAGCGCGCACACGATGCTGGCCTGCCCCGAGGCGGCGTACACGCAGCGGTTTCGTCCGGCTTGCTTGGCCAGATACATGCGCCGGTCGGCCAGGTCGACGAGCGCGGTCGCGTCGGAAATCTCGTCGGCGAGGCGCTCGGCGATGCCCACGCTCAGCGTCATCGTGCGTCCGTCGGGCAGCGTGCACGCACCCCGCCCGCCGAGGCGTTGCACGAGCGCCAGGGCTTCCTCCGCCGTGGCGCCGGCCAGCACGACCACGAATTCCTCGCCGCCCCAGCGCAGCACGGCGTCGGATTCGCGCGCCCCTTCGCGCAGCGTCGCCGCGGCGGCGGCGAGGACCTTGTCGCCGACCTCGTGGCCCCATCGATCGTTCACCGCCTTGAAGCGATCGAGGTCGGCGAAAACGACGGCGAGCGGGCCACCCTGGCGCTGCGCCAGCCTGAAATGGGAATCGAGCAGCTCGCGCCCGCTCTCGCGCCGCAGGCATCCGGTGAGCGGATCGCGCGTGGCCTGGCGAATCAGGGCCGCGAGCAGGCGCACCTGGCTCATCGCGGCGAATGTGCACACGCACGCGATGAGGAACAGCAGCCAGAACGCGTCCATGGCCAAATCGCCCCCGACGAGTCGCGCGTCGCGCAGGAACACCCAGCCCAGCAGCGCGAAGGCGAGCAGGGCCAGCGCGGCCGATTCGAGCGCGACGAGCGGAAACGCGGCGATGCCGGCGGCCATCACGTAGGGGACGAGCGAGTAGGCCGCGGCGATCCCGCGCGCCATGCCTTCGGTGCTGGTGCCGCGGAGGATCTCCTCCGTGGCCACATGGAACATCGCCGGAATGGCGAAGAGCAGTGCCAGCCGCACGCGGGCCTCCATCAGGCCCGGGTCCGCGCGCGGCGGGCACACCCACAACAGCAGGAACGCGCTCGCGGAGGCGACCCGCACGCCCGCGAGGGACAGCGCCAGCCGCTTGTCGAAGACGGCCAGGTCCACCGCGATCCACGCGAGCGTGAGCGCGCCGAACAGCAGCGCGAGGCCGCGCGTGAGCGCCACGATGGTGAGCGCACGGCGGCGGCGCAGCATCGGCGGGTGCGTGCGCGACGCGAGCAGTGCGCGGAGATGATCCGACCTCATCGTCCGAAGGTAGCCCTCGCACGGATCCGTCGTTTGACCCTCGTCAATCCGGCCATTGCCGTCGAATCGGAGTATTCCCGGGCGCCGCACTTGACGCGGATCAAAGGGCGCCCGGGACGAGTGCCGAAAATGGCGGCATGGATACCCAAGCGATCACCTACAACGACAAGGTGGTGCGCCAGTTCGCGGTGATGACCGTGGTCTGGGGCATCGTGGGCATGCTGGTCGGCGTCATCATCGCCGCGCAACTGGCCTGGCCCGCGCTCAACTTCGACATCCCGTGGCTCACCTACGGGCGGCTGCGGCCGTTGCACACCAACGCGGTGATCTTCGCGTTCGGCGGCTCGGCGCTCTTCGCGAGCTCCTACTACGTGGTCCAGCGCACCTGCCACGTACCGCTGGTTTCGGCCTCGCTCGCGGCGTTCACCTTCTGGGGCTGGCAGGCGATCATCGTGGCCGCGGCGATCACGCTGCCGCTGGGCATCACCACTTCAAAGGAATACGCCGAGCTCGAGTGGCCGATCGACATCGCGATCGCCATCGTCTGGGTTTCGTACGCCCTGGTGTTCTTCGGCACGCTCTGGCAACGCAAGGTGAAGCACATCTACGTGGCCAACTGGTTCTTCGGCGCCTTCATCCTCACGGTGGCGCTGCTGCACATCGTGAACAGCGCGGAAGTCCCGGTCACGATGTTCAAGAGCTACTCGGTGTACGCGGGCGTGCAGGACGCGATGGTGCAGTGGTGGTATGGCCACAACGCCGTGGGCTTCTTCCTCACCGCGGGCTTCCTCGGGATCATGTACTACTTCGTGCCGAAGCAGGTCGGCAAGCCGATCTACTCGTACCGGCTGTCGATCGTGCACTTCTGGGCGCTCATCTTCACGTACATGTGGGCGGGGCCGCACCACTTGCACTACACCGCGCTGCCGGACTGGGCGCAGTCGCTGGGGATGGTGTTCTCGCTGATCCTGCTCGCTCCGTCCTGGGGCGGGATGATCAACGGCGTCATGACGCTCTCCGGCGCCTGGGACCGCCTGCGCACCGACCCGATCCTCAAGTTCCTCATCGTCTCGCTCTCCTTCTACGGCATGAGCACCTTCGAGGGCCCGATGATGTCGATCAAGACGGTGAACGCGCTCTCGCACTACACCGACTGGACCGTGGGCCACGTGCACTCCGGGGCGCTCGGCTGGGTGGCGATGATCTCCATCGGCTGCATCTACTTCCTGATCCCGAAGCTCTTCGGGCGCAAGGAGATGCACTCGATCCGGTTGATCAACGTCCACTTCTGGATCATGACGATCGGCATCGTGCTCTACATCGCCGCCATGTGGATCGCGGGCGTGATGCAGGGCCTCATGTGGAGGGCGGTCAACGACGACGGCACGCTCACCTACAGCTTCGTGGAGAGCGTGAAGGCGACCTATCCGTACTACGTCGTGCGCTTCCTCGGCGGCGTGCTGGTCCTCGCGGGCATGTTCGTGATGGCCTACAACGTGGCGAGGACCATCGCGCAGGGCCGTCCGGTGAACGCGGGAATTCCTCCGGTCGCGGGGGTTGCCCATGCGTGAACCGGAGACCCACCCATGAAAATCACCCACGACCTCATCGAACGCAAAGCCGGCCTCATGGCGCTGCTCGTGGTCCTCGTCGTCAGCGTCGGCGGCCTGGTGGAGATCCTGCCGCTCTTCAACCAGCGCTCGACCACGGAGCCGGTGGCGGGCCTCAAGCCCTACGATGCGCTGCGCCTGGAAGGCCGCGACATCTACGTGCGCGAAGGCTGCTACAACTGCCACTCGCAGATGATCCGCCCGTTCCGCGCGGAGGTGGAACGCTATGGCCACTACTCGGTGGCGGGCGAGTTCGTCTACGACCATCCGTTCCAGTGGGGCAGCAAGCGCACCGGCCCCGACCTGGCCCGCGTGGGCGCGCGCTACTCCGACGAGTGGCACCGCACGCACCTGCGCAATCCGCGCGACGTGGTGCCCGAGTCGAACATGCCCGGCTACCCGTGGCTCGCGAAGACGGAGCTCACCGGCGCCCATACACCCGCCAAGTTGCGCGCGCTCCGGATGGTGGGCGTCCCCTACACCGACGCCGACATCGCCGGCGCGAAGCAGGCGGTGGCCGGCAAGACCGAGGAGGACGCGCTCGTCGCCTACCTCCAGGAGCTCGGCACCGTCATCAAGGCCCGGAGATAGCCATGGACCTCAACACCTTTCGCACGGTGGTCGAAGTGATCGCCTTCGTCACGTTCCTCGCGATCGTCGCGTGGGCCTATTCCCGGCGCCGCCGGGGCGATTTCGAGCGCGCCGCCTCGATCCCCTTCGACCATGAGTGATTTCGACAGCGCCTTCTGGAGCCTCTGGGTCGCGGGCCTCACGCTGCTCTCGATCGTGGGCTGCGCGCTGCTGCTCACGATGCAGACGAAGAAGCGCGTGCCCGGCGCGAAGGTCGAGACCACCGGCCACCAGTGGGACGAAGACCTCGCCGAGCTGAACAACCCGCTGCCGCGCTGGTGGATGGGGCTCTTCTGGATCACGATCGCGTTCGGCCTCGTGTACCTCGTCCTGTACCCGGGCCTGGGAACGTTCGAGGGAACGCTCAAGTGGAGCTCCACCGGCGAGTACCGCGAGGAAGTCGCCGCGGCCGACAAGACGTTCGGCCCCCGCTTCCAGCGCGTGGCTTCGCTCGACGTGGCCGCGATCGCGCGCGATCCCGAGGGCCGCGCGATGGGCGAGCGCCTCTTCCTCACGTATTGCTCGCAGTGCCACGGCTCGGATGCGCGCGGCGCGAAGGGCTATCCGAATCTCACCGCGAACACCTGGCTCTATGGCGGCGATCCGGCCGCGCTGCAGGCGACCATCCTCGACGGCCGCCAGGGCGCGATGCCCGCGCTGGGCGAGGCGATCGGGGGCGCCGAAGGCACGCTCGACATGGCGAACTACGTGCTCTCGCTCTCGGGTGCCAAGCATGACGCGAAGCGCGCCGAGGCCGCGAAGCCGAAGTTCGCCCTCTGCGCGGCGTGCCACGGCGCCGAAGGCAAGGGCAATCCGCAGCTGGGCGCCCCCGACCTCACCGACAAGGTCTGGCTGCACGGCGGGAGCCTCGAGACGATCGCCGAGACCATCGCGAAGGGCCGCAACAGCCGCATGCCCGCGCATCGCGACCTGCTGGGCGAAGAGAAGGTGAAGATCCTCGCCGGATATGTCTACGGAATCTCGCGTCCGTGATTCCCATCCGGCCCGCGCCTTCGGGGCCGGAGGACGCGGGGCTCTTCGAAGTCCGGCGCAAGATCTACCCGCGCGCGGTGCACGGCGTGTTCGCGCGCTGGCGCTGGTCGCTCGTGTGGGCGACGCAACTCTTCTTCTACGGGATGCCGTGGCTGTCGTGGAACGGCCGCCCCGCGCTGCTCTTCGACCTGGGCGCGCGCAAGTTCTACGTGCTGGGCTTCGTGTTCTGGCCGCAGGACTTCATCTACCTCACGCTGCTGCTGGTGATTTCCGCGCTGTCGCTCTTCCTGTTCACGGCGGTGGCCGGGCGGCTCTGGTGCGGCTACGCGTGCCCGCAGACCGTGTACACCGAGATCTTCCTGTGGATCGAGCGCAAGACCGAGGGCGAGCGCTCGGCGCGGGAGAAACTCGACCGCGAGCCGATGTCGGTGCGCAAGTTCGTGCTGAAAGCCGCCAAGCACCTGTCGTGGGGCACGCTCGCGTTCTGGACCGGCTTCACCTTCGTGGGCTACTTCACGCCGATCCGGCAACTGGCGATGGAGTTCGTCACCACGGCGCTCGGACCCTGGGAGGCGTTCTGGATCCTCTTCTACGCCGCCGCGACGTACGCCAACGCCGGGTTCATGCGCGAGCAGGTGTGCAAGTACATGTGCCCGTACGCCCGCTTCCAGGGCGCGATGTTCGACCGCGACACGCTGGTGATCGCCTACGACCCGTTGCGCGGCGAGCCGCGGGGCGCCCGCTCGCGGCAATCGGATCCGAAGGCACTCGGCCTCGGCGACTGCATCGACTGCACCTTGTGCGTGCAGGTGTGCCCGACGGGGATCGACATCCGCAAGGGGCTGCAATACGAGTGCATCGGTTGCGCCGCCTGCATCGATGCCTGCGACCAGGTGATGGACAAGGTCGGCTATCCGAAGGGGCTCATCCGCTACGCGACCGAGAACGCGATCGCGCGGCGTGCCGGGCTGGAGGGCTTCCTCGCCCACGTGGCACGGCCGCGCACGTTCATCTACGCCGCGATCCTCGGGGGTGTGTGCGTGCTGGCGGGGACGGCGCTCTTCCTGCGCGTGCCGCTCAAGGTCGACGTGATCCGCGACCGGGGTGCGCTGGTGCGCGAGGTGGAGGACGGCGAGCTGGAGAACGTCTACCGCCTGCAGGTCATGAACGCGACCGAGGAGGCTCACCGCTACCGATTGAAGGTGGAGGGCGTGCCCGGCCTGCGCGTGGCGTCCGATGCGGAGTTCGTGGTCGAGGCGGCCGCCACGCGGGGTTTCCCGGTGCGGCTGCGCGCGCCTCGCGGAGCGCTCGCCAACGGTTCGCATCCCATCCGGATCTCGGTCGATTCGTTCGACACCACAGCCGTGAACGTGACCGAGAAATCGGTCTTCATCGTCCGATGAAAAATTATTGGGGTCAGACTCCCATTTTCCGCACTGCGGAAAATGGGAGTCTGACCCCAATTATTTTGGGGAGGCTTCCATGACGAACAAACCCTGGTATCGGGAACGGTGGCCGTGGATCTTGATGTCGGGACCGCTGCTGGTGGTCGTGGCGGGAACGGCCACGGCCGTGATCGCCTTCACGGGCGCCGATGGCGTGGTAGCCGACGACTACTACAAGCGCGGCCTCGCGATCAATCGCACGCTCGCGAGGGAAGCGCGGGCGACGTCGCTGGGGCTGGTCGTCGACGTGCGCCTGGAGGCCGGCCGCGTCGTGGCGCGTCTCGAGGCGAAGGAGCGGCTGCCCGAACGCATCCAGCTCACGCTCGCGCATCCGACGCGCGCGGGCGAAGACCGGGTCGTGTTCCTGGCGCGCACGGCGGACGGAGGCTACGAAGCGCCGCTCGCCGACATTGCGAAAGGGCGATGGCGCGTCATCCTCGAGACCCGCGAGTGGCGCTGGAGCGGCGCGGTGGTGGCGGGCGCATGAAGCCGTGGGCCCGCAACGCGCTCTACGTGCTGTGGCCGTCCTTCGTGGTGGCCGGCGGCGCGGAGTTCCTGTTCTTCTCGATCTTCGACCCGCACGAGCTCACGTACTTCGGCCAGCCGATCGAGGCGAGCCGGCAGGCGGTCTACACGATCGGCTTCTTCGGGTTCTGGGCGCTGGGCGCCGCATCGGCGGCGCTCACGTCGTGGCTCGCGCGCGAAGCTACTTGACGACCGTCACCGGCACCGTCGTGGTCCGCAGCACGCCGTCGGCCACCGAGCCCAGCGCAAGCGTCGCCAGCCTCCCCATGCCGCGCGATCCCATGACGATCAGCTCGATGCCCTCTCGGTTCGCGTAGCCCACGATCTCGGCCGCCACTTCGCCCGCGACCCACGACGAGGTGAACTCGACGCGGGCATCGCGCAGCACGCCTTCGGCCACGGCCAGGGCCGCTTCGCTTTCCTCCTTGTGGTAGCGCTTCACCGCGTCGGACCCGGCGGCGGCGGCCGCGCCGGCGTACGGGATCGGCGGGTGGACGTGGAGCACGTGGATCACCGGTGGCTTGGCGAGCGCGTGCACCAGGCCGACGAGGTAGCGTGCCGCGAGCTTCGTGTGGTCGGAGCCGTCGGCGGCGAAGAGGATCTTCATGGGATTTCCTTTCGGGGAAGGGAGAGGGAGGCTTCGATCGTTGCGGGCTCTTCCCTATTCTCGCAGAGTCGATAGCCGCGCGAGCGCATCAGGGTGAGCATCGGTTCGTTGTTCGCGAGCACGATGCCCGCGAGGTTCGCGATGCCCGATTGCAGCGCGGCAGCCTCGAGCGCGGCCATCAGCAGCGTCCCCACGCCGCGGCCCTGCCAGCGGTCGGCCACGACGAGCGCGAACTCGGCGGCGCGCGGATCCGGCTCGCGCACGTAGCGCGCCACGCCGACGATCGTTTCGGCGCCATCCGGGGCGCGATCGACGGCGACGAGCGCCAGGTCGCGGTCGTAGTCCACCTGCGTGAAGCGCGCGATCGCCTGCGGGGAATCCTGGTGCGAGGCGCTCAGGAACCTCCGGTAGCGGGTCTGGCTCGACAGGCCATTCAGGAAATCGGCTTCGAGCACCGCATCCTCGGGCCGGATCGGCCGCAGGTGCACGGGATGGCCGTCGCGCGTCGCGGCAACCGCTTCGAGCTGCGTGGGATAGGGATGGATCGCCAGGTGCGACCAGCGCGCGTCGCGGGCCGGGCGCGCGGGATCGATCACGACGCGCGCGTCGAGCGCGATCACGCCGCCGTCATCGAGGAGCAGCGGGTTCATGTCGAGTTCGGCCACCCAGGGCAACTCGCACGCGATGTCGGAGACGCAGAGCAGCGCATTGATCAACGCGGCCTCGTTCGCGGCCGGAACGTTGCGATAGGCGCCGAGCAGTTTCGCCACGCGCGTGCGGGCGACGAGTTCGCGGGCGAGGCGGGCGTTGAGCGGCGGCAACGCCACCGCCGTGTCGCGCACCAGCTCCACCGCGACGCCGCCGGCGCCGAACGTGATCACCGGGCCGAACACCGGATCGGTCGAAAGCCCGAGCAGGACTTCGCGCGTGTTCCTGCGCGTCACCATCTGCTGCACCACCGCGCCTTCGATGCGCGCCTGCGGCTTCAGGCGCTTCGCGTTCGCGACGATGGCGTCGAACGCCGCGCCCACCGACTGCGCGTCGGGGAGCGAAAGCCGCACGCCGTCGACGTCGGATTTATGCGAGATGTCGGGCGAGAGGATCTTGAGCGCCACGGGGTAGCCGATGCGCCCGGCGTGCTCCACGGCCTGCTCGCGTGTGGCGGCCACGGCGAGCGCGGGGACGGGAATGCCCCAGGCCGCGAGCAGCGCTTTCGATTCGACTTCGGTCAGCGTGGTGCGTCCCTCGGCCACGGCGTGCTTGAAGATCGCGGCCGACGGCGCGTGCTCGGGGCGATGGAACGTGGAGGCGGGCGGCGGGGCTTCGAGCAGCAAGCGCTGGTTTTCGCTCCAGCGCGCGGCCACGCCCAGCGCCTCGACCGCGATCTCGGCCACGGGGAAAGCCGCGACGCCGGCGCGTTCGCAGGCCGCGCGTGCTTCGCGCACGCCCGCTTCCCCGAGCCACGCGGTGAACACCGGCTTCGCGGCCGCGCGCGCCACCGGAATGAGCTTCTCCGCGACCTCGTTCGCGTCGGAGACCGCGGCGGGCGAATAGGCGGCGAGGACCGCATCCACGCCCGGGTCCTCGAAGGCGATGCGCACGGCACGAGCGAAGCGCTCTCCGGTTGCGTCGCCGATCATGTCGACGGGGTTGCCGTGCGACCAGTGCGCGGGCAGCACGGCATCCAAGCCGGTGAGACTTTCCGGCGAGAGTGTCGCGAGCACGAGGCCGGCATCGGGTGCGGCATCGGCCGCGAGCGCCCCGGCGCCGCCGCCGTTGGTGACCACCGCGAGGCGGTTGCCGATCGGGTCGGGCAGGGCCGCGAGCGCCTTGGCCGCGGCGAAGAGCTGGTGGTAGGCATTCACGCGCACCGCGCCGCAGCGGCGCAGCACGGCATCGAAGACCGCGTCGTTGCCCGAGAGCGCGCCGGTGTGCGAACGCGCGGCCCGCGCCCCGGTCGCATGGCGGCCGACCTTCAGCACGACCACGGGCTTCGCACGCGCGAGCGCCCGCAAGGCGGAGACGAAGGTCCGGCCCTGCTTCACGCCCTCCACGTAGAGCAGCACGCTGTGCGTCTGCGGATCGACGCGCAGGTAGTCGAGGACGTCGCCGAAGTCGAGGCACGCGGCGGCGCCCAGCGAGACGACGCTGGACAGCCCCAGGCCCACGGCCGCGGCCCAATCGACGAGCGAGGCGCAGATCGCGCCCGACTGCGAGACGAGCGCAATGCCCCCGGGCGAAGCGGAAGTGCGCGCGAAAGAGGCGTTCAGCCCGATCGAGGGTCGCAGCAGGCCGATGCCATTGGGCCCGAGCAACGGAAGGTTCGCGGCGCGTGCGGCCGCGGCGACTTCCCGTTCGAGCGCGCGCCCGGCCTCGCCGGTCTCGCCGAATCCCGCCGAGATCACCGCGAGCGAGCGCGTCTTCGATCGCACGGCCTGCGCGACGATGCCGGGCACCTGCGCCGCCGGAGCGACGACCACGGCGAGGTCCACGGGGCCGGGCAGTTGCTCGAGGGACGCGTAGCAGCGCGCGTCACCGATGCGGTCGTACTTCGGATTGACGAGAAACAGCGTGCCGCGAAATCCGCCGGCGCGCAGGTTCGCCAGAACGGCCGAGCCCACGGACCCGGCGCGCTCGCTCGCGCCGATCAAGGCGACCGAGGCGGGCGAGAGCAGCGGATCGAGGGGATGGCCGTGCATGCGCCTAGCGGCAGACCAGCACCGGGGTCTTCGAATGCGTGAGGACCTTGTGCGTCTCGCTGCCGATCAGCAGGCCCGCGAGGCCGCGGCGCCCGTGCGAGGCCATCACGATGAGATCGCACTTCTGCTTGACCGCGGAGCGGATGATCGCGTCCCACGGCTGGTCGTTGGAGACGTGGATGCCGTCGCACTTCACCTTCGCGGCGGCCGCCGCATCCGCGACGCGCCCGAGCGCTTTCTCGGCCGCGGCCTTCGTCGCGCGCCGGTAGTCGGCTTCCATCTCGCCCATGCGCGAGTAGGCCGCGCCTTCCGAACCCATCGGCGGCATCCAGGGAGCGGTCACGTAGACCGCGGTGATCTTCGCGCCGAGCTTCTTCGCGAGTCCGGCGGCCGTCTTCGCGGCTTTCAGCGAGAGCGGGGAGCCGTCGGTGGGAACGAGGAGGTGCTTGTACATGGCGGGATCCTTCAGAGGTTGGGTTGGGAGAGCGCGGCCTTGAGGCCGGCCACGTCGAGGATGCGGATGTGCTTCAGGTTCACGGTGACCAGGCCTTCGTCCTGGAAGCGCGAGAAGATGCGGCTCACGGTCTCGAGCGACAACCCGAGGTAGCTGCCGATTTCCTCGCGCGTCATGCGCAGGTGGAACTCGCTCGACGAGAAGCCGCGGGCGAGGAAGCGTTGCGAGAGGTTGAGCAGGAAAGCCGCGACGCGCTCCTCGGCGCGCATGGTGCCCAGCAGCATCATGACACCTTGGTCGCGGACCAGCTCGCGGCTCATCACCTTCTGGAGCTGGCGCTGCAGGTGCGGCTGCTCGAGGCGCGCGTAGGGGATGATGCAGACCTCGCTGTCCTCGAGCGCGGTCACGTCGGCCGTGTGGTTGCCCCCGCCGATGCCGTCCAGCCCGACGATCTCGCCGGCCATGTGGAAGCCGGTCACCTGGTCGCGGCCGTCCTCGAGGACGACGCTGCTCTTCAGGAACCCGGAACGCACGGCATAGATGGAGTCGAATTCGGCGCCGGCGCGAAACAGGGCGTCGCCCCGCTTCACCTTGCGCCGGGTGTAGTCGAGGTCGTCGAGCAACGCGGGGTCCGTGCCGTCCAGGCCGCCGGGCAGGCACACTTCGCGCATCTTGCATCCGGCGCAGCGTGACGGGACGATCGCGAGCTTGGCTTTGGGGACCTGGGCGGCGGCGTTCATGGCGTCTTTCTCAGTGACGAGCCGAGGCGATTTCGGCGATGACTTCGGCGACGCGAGCGAACTCGCGCGACTTGTCGAGGAAATACCGCGCACCGGCCTCGGTGCAGGCGCGGCGGTATTGGGGTTCGGCGTGATTGGTGAGGACCACGAACGCGATGTCCGGGGCCTCGGCGCGCACGGCCTTCAGCACGTCCAGGCCGGTGCGTCCGAAGAGGTTCAGGTCGAGCAGGACCGAATCGGGATGCAGGCGCAGGATCCCGGCGATCGCGTCGCGCGCGCTGGAGGCTTCGCCCACGACCAGGACGTCGGACACGCGGCCCAGCATCTCGACCAGGCGGGCCCGGATCGCGGCCGAATCGTCGACGATGAAAACATGGGTGGGGCGAAGGGGCGTCATGGCACCCACTTTGGGCGCGGGCCGGCGCGCCGCCCATCGGCGGCGGACTAGGTTGGGCCGGGGTGCGCTCCGATTGCGCCCAGGGAGCTGCTCCGAGGAGGGCTAGGAAAATTCCTAGACCGGCGCTACCGGCGCGGCCGCCGGGTCGGATTCAAGGGTGCCGGCTGGGCGAAGTCGCGATGGATCGCCGAGCGAATGGCTTCGCGCCTCTGCTCGTCCAACGGCATCGTGGCGAGGAGTTCGAGAAGGCGCTCCTGGTCGAGCATCTGGTGCGCCACCATTCCCGCCAGGAACTCGCGATCCTTGTCGCGATTCGCCGCGTACTTGGCCATGGCCAGGTCGTGTGGCTCGAGGCAAAGGCCCTTGGCCCCTCCGGTATCGCCGGGTGCCAGGTTGACCAGTCGACTCTTCCAGCCCTTGGGCAGCACCGCGGTCTTCTTGCCGACCGGGTCCGCATAGTAGCCGTAGGTTTCGTGGAACTGCGAGTCGCGGCCGATGACCTCGAGCAGTTGCGCGGCCTCGTCATCGTCGATCTCGAAGAGGTCCAGCTCGATGGAACGCACGATCGCATCGGGGAAGTCCGGGTATTTGCCATGCAGGGATTGGCTTCCGATGATCACGAACTTCCGTGTTCCGCCCTTGCCGGCCGCCTCGAGGATCCGGCTCGCGGCCCGCAGGATATGGTCAACCTGCTGCTTGGTCATTGAGCGCCTTCACCTGCTCGCGGGACAGCAGTCCGACGTAGGGCATCGACTGCCGCAGGCGGATGGAGCGCTCATCGCGTCCGAGCATGGCGGCCAGGAGCACTCCGTCGTCCTTGCCCTTCATGATCCCGGACCATTCGTCGTATGCGGAGACCCAGGCTCCGGACTGCTTCCAGCGGTGGAGGTTGGCGAGACTCTTGGCGCGGATCTGCCGCGGGGTGAACCGGTCGACGACCGCCAGGGCGTGCCGCCATTTGTCCTCGTCCGCATCGACCGCCTTGCGGGGCGAGATCCCCTTCCCGGTGACCGACAGGTGGTCGCCCTCGCCGAGGTTCCAGGAGTCGAGCAGGCTCTTCGGAATGATGATTCCGAGCGAGCTCCCGATCTTGCGGATGACGACGTCCATGACGCCATTATAACAATATTATAACTTCGCGGCCGCCCGGATCAGCCGCCCTCGACGAGGCGGTGGGCGAGGGCGTAGCGGATCAGCTCGCCGGTGCCGGCGACCTCCAGCTTGTGCAGGATGTTCGCCTTGTGGGTGCTCACGGTCTTCACCGAGAGGTGCAGCCGCTCCGCGATGTCCGAGACGCCCATGCCCTCGGCGATCATGCGGAAGACCTGGAACTCGCGGTCGGTGAGCTTCTCGTGCGGGGCCGATTCGGCGCCGGGCATCGCGCCCAGGGCCAGCTGCTCGGCGACCTCGCTGCTGATGAACGCGCCGCCCGCGGCCACCTTCTTGATCGCGGCCACCAGCTGGCGCGACGCGCTTTCCTTGGTGAGGTACCCGCAGGCGCCGGCACGGATGGCGCGCACCGCGTACTGGTGCTCCTCGTGCATGCTGAGGATGAGGATGCGCAGCTTCGGGCGCTCGTCGTGGATCTGCTTGATGAGCTCGATCCCGCTCTTGCCGGGCATCGACATGTCGAGCAGCAGCACGTCGAAGTCCAGCTCGCGCACGCGGGCGAGCGCGTCGTGGCCGTTGTCGGCTTCGCCGACGACTTCGAGGCCGCCGTCGGCGACCAGCAATTGCTTGAGGCCCTCGCGCACGATGGTGTGGTCGTCGGCCAGGACGATGCGGATCATGGCGCGGGGGCGGGCCTGTAGGGAATCTGCATTTCGACAAGGGTACCGCGTCCCGGCCCGCTCTCGATCGTCACCGTGCCTTCGAGCAGGGAGGCGCGCTCGCGCAGGCCCGTGAGCCCGTGGGTGCCCGCCTTGCGCGGCCCGTCCGTCGGGAAGCCGCGGCCGTCGTCGCGCACGGTGAGGGCGACACCTTCGGGCCCGCGTTCGAGCGTGATCTCGACGTGCGTGGCGCCCGCGTGCTTGGCCACGTTGGTGAGCGATTCCTGCAGCACGCGGAAGACGGCCGTGGCGTAGGGATCGGGCAGGTCGAGGTCGCCCGCGCCGATCACGAGCTCGCATTCGATCCCGGTGCGCTGGCGCAGGTTCTGCACCAGCCAGTCGCAGGCGGCGACGAGGCCCAGGTCGTCGAGCATGAGCGGGCGCAGATCCGAGGAGATGCGCCGCGCGGCGGTCACGGTGCCGTCGACCAGGGCCTGCATCGCGGCCAGCTTCTCCTGCACGCGGGGCTCGGCGCCGGGCAGGCTCTCGCGCAGGAAGGTGATGTCGATCTGCAGCGCGGTGAGGGATTGGCCCAGCTCGTCGTGCAGCTCGCGCGCCACGCGGGCCTTCTCCTCCTCGCGCGCGCTGCTCGCGGCGAGTGCCAGTTCGCGGATCTCGTCGCGCGAGGCGCGCAGTGCCTTCTCCGCGGCCCAGCGCTCGGTCACGTCGCGCAGGATGACGGTGTAGAGGCGCTGGCCGTTGACTTCGATCTGCGAGATCGAGGCGTCGATGGGGAATTCCTCGCCGTTGCGCCGCAGGCCCTTCACGATGCGCTCCGAGCCCATCCGGCGCGAGACCGTGCGCGTTTCGCCGAAGCGGCGCACGTGCGTCGCATGCCCGGCGCGGAAACGTTCCGGGATGAAGCCGTCGAGCGGCGCGCCCAGGGCCTCCCCGCGCGGGCAGCCGAACATCGCCTCGGCCGCGGCGTTGAAGAGCACGACGCGGTGGTTCTCGTCGATCGTGATGATCGCGTCCATCGCCGATTCGACCAGGTTGCCGGTTCGCGCGGCGATGTCCTGGAGGGCACGCTCCGCCACCAAACGCTCGGCGCGCTGCCGGTAAGCGAGGAACACCGTGGGCAGCGCCGCGGCGATGGCGGCGATCGAGGCGACGGCCACCATCTCGTTGCGGAACCAGCCGAGGAGCGCGGCGATGCCGCCGAGGGCCGCCGTCGCAGCGGCCACGACGATCACCGGCAACAGGATGGTGAAGAGCGCCGAGGCCGGGAACTGCGGATCTGGAGGAGGATTGACCGGCGTCAAAGTCGGCACGGAACCCGGCGGCATAGTGGGCGCATGAACCTCGGACTGGCTGGAATCGCGGGCGTCGACCACGTGGCACATCCCCTCGTCGACCGGGACCTGATCCGCACTTACGGCGGGAACGGCCCACGTTATACGTCGTACCCGACCGCCGATCGTTTCGTCGAGGCCTTCGACGCGACCGCTTCGCGGCATTGGCTCGCGAATCGCTGCATCGGCGGCTTCGCGCGACCGCTCGGATTATACGTCCACGTCCCCTTCTGCGACACGCTGTGCTTCTACTGCGCGTGCAACAAGATCATCACGAAGGACCATTCGCGCGCCCTGCGCTACGTGGAATACCTCGAGCGCGAGATGAAGCTCGTGGCGGACGTGCTCGGCGCCCGCCCGCGCGTGAATCGCATGCATTGGGGCGGCGGCACGCCCACGTTCCTCGGCGACGAGCTGTCGGCGCGGCTGGTGGATTCCATCGGCCAGTCCTTCGAGCTCGATCCCGCGGGCGAATACGCGATCGAGGTCGATCCGCGGCGCGTCGATGCGGAGCGCATCGCCACGCTCGGGCGCCTCGGCTTCAATCGCATCAGCATCGGCGTGCAGGATTTCGATCCGGTGGTGCAGCACGCCGTGCACCGCATCCAGAGCTTCGAGCAGACCAAGCTCATCATCGACGCGGCGCGCGCCAATGGCTTCCGGTCGGTGAACCTCGACCTCATCTACGGCTTGCCGAAGCAGACGCCGCAGGGCTTCGCCGCGACGCTCGAGCGCGTGCTCGATTGCGATCCGGACCGCATCGCGCTCTATTCGTACGCGCACCTGCCGGCGGTGTTCAAGCCGCAGCGGCGGATCCTCGACGCGGAGCTGCCGTCGGGTTCGGTGAAGCTGGAACTCCTCACGAACGCGATCGAGCGCTTCGACCGCGCGGGCTACACCTATATCGGCATGGACCATTTCGCCAAGCCCGACGACGAGCTCGCCGTGGCGCAGCGCCAGGGGCGGCTCACGCGCGACTTCCAGGGTTACGCCTGCGGCGGCGATGGCGACCTCGTGGGCCTGGGCGTCTCCGCGATCGGGAAGATCGGTCCGACGTACATGCAGAACGTGAAGACGCTCGACGACTACTACGCCGCGCTCGACGAAGGGCGGCTCCCCACGTGGCGCGGCATCCAGCTCACGCCCGACGACCTCATGCGCCGCGCGGTGATCCAGGCGCTCGCCTGCCACTTCTCGCTCGCCAAGGAATCGATCGAGATCGCCTACCTGGTGGACTTCGATCGCCACTTCGCCGCCGAGATGAAGGACCTCGCGCGCCTCGAAGCCGACGGACTGGTCGAGCTCGAGCCGGGGTGGATCCACGTGACGCCTCGCGGGCGGTTGCTCGTGCGGGCGGTTTGTGCGGTGTTCGACAAGTACCTGCGTGAGACCCGCGATCGATCGCGTTACTCCCGCGTCGTGTAATCCAATCCAATGCAGGGAGGATGAGGGGGTGGGTAGGACTTTTTTCGTCGGCGGGTCATGTTCCAAGGCTTGAAGGCTTGGGAATGAGATCGGTGTAGGTCCTGGGAAGAGAGTCGCGAGCAAGAGTCATTTCGCTCCGCCTCCACGATCAGGTCGATGACCGAGTGGCCCCGCCGAGAAAAGAAGTCCTACGCCACCCCCTATCCTCCGAGCGTGGGATGGACCCACTTGCGAGAAGCGATCGATCGAAGCGTCTCGTGCCAAACCACTCGTTGCGGGGAACAGGACACCACCACTTCCGCGTGCGGGACCAACGGGACCGCACTGCAGGGAGGACAGGGGGTGGCGTAGGGCTTCTTTTCTCGGCGGGGCCACTCGGTCGCCGTCATGATCATTGCGGCGGAGTGCGGTGCAATTCGCACTTTCCACTCCCCAGAGGACCCATCCCGCTCCAGCCCTCCTGCTATCAAGCCCTGGAACGTGACCCGCCGACGAAAAAAGTCCTACCCACCCCCTCGTCCTCCCGCTGCGGAACGGGATTCCCGCCTTCGCGGGAATGACGGGCTGCCCTACCTCACGATGAGGACGGGAATCTTCGCGTGCGCCAGGACCTTCTGGGTCTCGCTACCGAGGAGGAGCTTCTCCAGCCCGGTACGGCCGTGCGATGCCATCACGATGGTATCGGCGCGCGCCTTGCGCGCCGCGTCGACGATGGCGCGAGCCGGTGTATCGGAACTCGTGTGCATTACTTTCGTGGCCACGCGCTTGGCGGTGGCGATCTTCCGGGCCTTCGCAAGCAACTTCGCGGCCGCGGCCGCGGCTTCCTTGCGAAAGACCGACTGCGGCGGCCAATCGAACGCGTAGCCCTCGGAGGCCACGTACGGCGGGTGGTACAGGTTCGTCGCGTGGAAGAGCGTGATCGTGCCCTTGTGGCCGCGAGCGAGCGTGACGGCGGCGCGCACGGCCCGGTTCGAACGCGGCGTGCCATCGATGGGAACGAAGATGCGCTTGAACATGGGATTCTCCGGCGTAGGGGAATGATTCGATCGTAGGCGCCGCGCGATCGCCCGGTTTGACCGGCGTCAATCGCACGCGTCGCGGTCCGGCGATGATCCAGGCATGACCGCTTCGCTCGTCGCCGGCGCCTTCGCGCTCGGCTTCCTGGGCTCCGCGCATTGCGCTGCGATGTGCGGCGGCTTCGCGCGCGCGGGCTCGGGCTCGATCGCCGCGCTGCACGCGGGACGCATCGGTTCCTATGCGCTCGCCGGCGCATTCGCCGGGATGGCCGGACGCGCACCGGCGGCCTGGTTCACGAGCCCCGGCGTGCATGCCGCGGCCTTCGCGGCGGCGTGCCTGGTCCTCTTCGTGACCGGCGTGCGCCTGGGTGGCTTCGTCGCGACGCGGCCGGCCATGCGCACGTCACCGCGCTTCGAGCGCATCGCCGCGGCGGCCGTGCGACGGATCGGTCCGCCTGCGACGCCGTTGCGCCGCTTCCTGCTCGGCGTGTTGTGGGGCTGGGCACCGTGCGCGCTGGTCTATGCCGCGTTGCCGTTGGCCCTCGTGAGCGAATCGGCGGGCACGGGCGCGCTCGCGATGGCGGCCTTCGGACTCGGCACGATCCCGGCGTTGCTGGGCGCGGGCTGGGCGCTCGCGCGCCTCGGGCAACGTTCGCGCCGCTGGGCCGGCGTGCTGCTCATGCTTCTCGCGGTGACGGCGTGGATCGGCCACGGCGCGGTGGACGGGCTCTACTGCATCGGGGCCTGACTCAGGGCAGTCCGCGCGCCATCAACACGGCGGCCAGCGGAATGGCGGCGGCGACGTGGACCACGAGCATCATCCGGCGCCGTGCATGAACCCGCTCCGATTCGGGGGCGGTCCAGTGCTGCGCCTGGGCCGCCTCGCGGACCCATCGCCGGAACGTGGCGCTCGGCGCAAGCGACAATCCGGCGGCGGCGGCGAACAGCGCCAGCTTCACGTACAGCGGCGCGTGGAGATAGAAGGCCTCGCCCTTCGCGCCGAGGAAGAGCCGCGCGAGGCCGGTGACGAGCACCGCGGCGGTCGCACCCCAATACCACGCGTCCGCCCGCAGCAACTCGCCCGCGCGCGCCGCGAAGACCGGGGAACGCAGGAGCCACGCCTCGATCGACAGGAATGCGAAGAACACGAACACGGCGGTGAAGTGCAGGTAGGCGAGGATCGCGTCGAGCCACATCGCGCCAGTGTGCTCCCGGTTCATGGCGCCGGGTTGATGCGGGTCAACCCCGGTCCGCGGCGCGGGAGCAGAATGGCGCGATGAACGAACTCTTCTCCCTGCCCACCGCCGGCTTCGACCATCCGCTCGAGATGCTGGTGGCCTGCCACGTTCGCGTGCGGCGCAATTGCCGCCTCATCGAGCGCATCGCCGAACACCTGGAGGACGAAGGCGTGGACGAGGAAGTGATCGTCGCGTCGGCGTCCGCGCTGCGCTACTTCGACGTGGCGGGCCGCGACCATCACCGCGACGAAGAGGAAGACCTCTTTCCCGCGCTGCTCGCGGCCGCATCGGCGAGCGATCGCCCCGGCGTCGAATCGCTCGTCTCGCGCCTGCGCGACGACCACGTGCGCCTGGAGAAATTGTGGTCGGAGGTACGCGCGCTCCTCGAAACGGTGGCCGCGGGGCGTTCCGCGAAATTTCCACCCGTGCTCGCCGCGGCATTGAGCCGGGCCTACGACGACCACATCACGGAAGAGGAGGGCGTGCTCCTTCCCCTGGCGCGCCGCATGCTCCCCGTCGAAACCCTCGAGCGCGTTGGCGCGTCGATGGCCCGCCGCCGCGGCGTCAAATAATTGGGGTCAGACTCCCATTAAGTTAATTCTCATTGCCGCGTGCCGTATTGAGAATTAACTTAATGGGAGTCTGACCCCAATTATTCTAGTTGTACGCGACGCAGGATTCGCAGATCGTTCCCGTCACGTCCTTCTTGAGGTGGGCGGCGCGCAGGTTACGGAAAAGCTCGCTGTTCCAGCCTTCCATGAAGGGCACCTTCGTGAGATCGCCCATCACCCACTTGTCGCCGGCGTCGAAGCAGCAGGCCGAGAGCTTGCCGTCGTAGGTGATGTGGCCCTCGGTGAACGCCGACCAGCAGGGCAGCGGATCGCGCAGCGCGCCGATGCGTCCCTGGTTGCCCGCGATCGGCCGGTAGCCCAGTTCCTCTTCGCGCTGGGTGGTCTGGCTGCCCATGGAGTAGAGCGGCAGCCAGTAGTGCTCGTCGACGAAGGGCCGGAGCTCGTCGACCAGCTCGAGCATCTTCACCTGCTGCTCGCCGTCGTACTGGATGCTCGAGGCGAAGAGCCCGCACTTGTAGCCGCCCGCTTCGCGCACGCCGTGCGCGGCCTTCAGGTTCGCGATCGCGTCGCGGAAGAGCTTCGCCTTCACCGCGGCGATCTGCACGAACTGCTCCTCGTCGGCGTTGTTCATCGAGAACTTGAGCGAGTCGAGCCCCGCGGCCATGCACGCCTTCACGCGCGCGGGCGTGGCGAGCGAGCCGTTCGTGGTGAGGAACACGTACGAGATGCCGCGCTTCTTGGCGTACTCGATCGCCTCCGGAAGCCAGTCGCACATGAAGGACTCGCCGATGTAGAACATGCCGAGCTCCTCGACGCCGGCATCGACCATCTCGCCCACGACGCGCTCGTAGAACGCGCGATCCATCTCGCCGCGGCTCTTCATGCGCAGGCGGTGCGCGCAGAAACCGCAGCGGTAGTTGCATTGCGAGGTGAGCTCGATCTTCACCGCGCGCGGCGCGGGCAGCGTCTCGGCGAGGTAGCGCTCGGGAATGCGGGTGACGGAGTCGATGCGATTGGTGATGCTGAAGGTCTTCATGGCGAGGGGGTTTCGTTGGCAACGGCTGGATTGTCCCTGCCGCGCGCGACCCGACCCTTAAGCCAGATCAAGCGAACGCCACGCCGATTGATCCACCTCAACGCCCGCCGCAATTCTCGTCCGCCGCGCATTGTGGGACGCCAGATCGTGGGCTAGCCTCGACTGCGAATCACAACAGCTTGGGGTGGGAACGATGAAACAGGTGGTGAAGCGCGACGGGTCGCGAGTGCCCTACGACCTCGGGAAGATCCGCCGCGCGATCGAGCGCGCCGGCGCGGCCACCGCGGCTTTCGGCCACGTCGAGGCGCAACGCATCGCGCTCGACGTCGATCGCGCGCTCGCGTCCACCGAGGATCCCGCGTCCACCGAGGATCCCGCCCCGGCGATCGAGGCCATCCAGGATTGCGTGGAGACGGCGCTCATCGCCGCGGGCCACGTCACCACGGCGCGTGCGTTCATCGCCTACCGCGAGCAGCATCGCAAGCTCCGCGACGACCGGCACACGTGGGTCGACGTCGAGCGCTCGGTGAACGAGTACCTGTCGCGCGCCGACTGGCGCGTGAACGCCAACGCGAACCAGGGCTACTCGCTGGGCGGGCTCATCCTCAACGTCTCGGGCAAGGTGATCGCCAACTACTGGCTCTCGCACGTCTACCCGCCCGAAGTCGGCCGCGCCCATCGTGAAGCCGACCTCCACGTCCACGACCTCGACATGCTCTCCGGCTACTGCGCGGGTTGGTCGCTGCGGACGTTCCTCGCCGAAGGGTTGAACGGCGTTCCCGGCAAGGTCGAGGCCGCGCCTCCGAAGCACCTGTCGTCCGCGGTCGGGCAGATCGTGAACTTCCTCGGCACGCTGCAGAACGAATGGGCGGGCGCGCAGGCGTTCAGTTCGTTCGATACCTACATGGCGCCGTTCGTGCGCAAGGACGCGCTCGGCTACGCGGAAGTGCGCCAGTGCATCCAGGAGCTGGTCTACAACTTGAACGTGCCCTCGCGCTGGGGCACGCAGACGCCGTTCACCAACCTCACGTTCGACTGGACGTGCCCGGAGGACCTCCGCGAGCAGGTCCCGGTGATCGCGGGCGAGGAGATGCCGTTCACCTACGGCGACCTGCAACCCGAGATGGACCTCGTGAACCGCGCCTACCTCGAGGTGATGTCGGTGGGCGACGCGAAGGGCCGCGCCTTCACCTTCCCCATCCCGACCTACAACATCACGAAGGACTTCGACTGGGATCATCCCAACTGCCAGCCGCTCTTCGCGATGACGGCGAAGTACGGGCTGCCGTACTTCCAGAATTTCGTGAACAGCGACCTGCAGCCGCACATGATCCGTTCGATGTGCTGCCGGCTGCAGCTCGACCTGCGCGAGTTGCTGAAGCGCGGCAACGGCCTGTTCGGCTCGGCCGAGCAGACCGGCTCGCTGGGCGTGGTGACGATCAACTGCGCGCGGCTGGGCTATATCCATCGCGGCGATCGCGCGGCACTCTTCGCGCGCGTGGACGAACTGGTGCGCATCGCCTCGACCAGCCTCGAGATCAAGCGCAAGGTGATCCAGCGCCTGATGGACGACGGGCTCTTCCCGTACACGAAGCGCTACCTGGGTACGTTGCGAAACCACTTCTCCACGATCGGCGTGAACGGCGTGAACGAGATGGTGCGCAACTTCACGGGCGGCATGGCGGACCTCTCGGATCCCGTCGGCCACCGGCTCGCGCTCGATCTCCTCCATCACCTGCGCGAGCGCATCGCCGCGTTGCAGGAGGACACGGGCCATCTCTACAACCTCGAGGCCACGCCCGCGGAAGGAACGACGTACCGCTTCGCCAAGGAGGACCGGCGGCGCTACCCGAGTATCCTGCAGGCGGGCACGGAAGCGAATCCGTACTACACGAACTCGACGCAGCTTCCGGTGGGCTTCACCGACGATCCGTTCGAGGCCCTCGAACGCCAGGACGACCTGCAGCGCCTCTACACCGGCGGCACCGTGCTGCACCTCTACATGAACGAGGCGATCTCGAGCGCCGAAGCCTGCAAGCAGCTCGTCCGGCGCGCGCTGCAGCGCTTCCGCCTGCCCTACATCACCGTGACGCCGACGTTCTCGATCTGCCCCACGCACGGATACCTCTCGGGCCGCCACGACTTCTGCCCGCGCTGCGACGAACAGCGCCTCGCGGCGAAACGCGCGAAGCGATCCGCATCCCGTTCCCCCGAACCCCAAGGAGCCTGACCATGGACATGGCCGTATTCACCGCCCCCATCGACGCGTGCGAGCTCGCCGCGATCCGCCTCGAGGATGACGAACGCCAGCGCTGCGAAGTCTGGACACGCGTGATGGGCTACCACCGCCCGGTGGCTTCGTTCAACACCGGCAAGAAGGGCGAGTTCGAAGAGCGCACGTACTTCCGCGAGCATGGCGGCGCCCGCGCGGGTTGAGCACGGGCCGCGCGTCGGCGGCCTGGTGCCGTTCAGCGCGACCGACTATCCGGGGCGTCTCGCGGCGGTCGTGTTCCTGCGCGGTTGCGCGTGGCGCTGCGGCTATTGCCAGAATCCGCACCTGCTCGCCCCCGAGGCCGGCGGCGAAGACTGGCCGCGCGTGCTCGCGTTCCTCGAGCGCCGGCGAGGCCTCGTCGAGGCCGTGGTCTTCTCGGGCGGCGAACCGACTTCGGATCCGGCGCTGGAAGAAGCCGTGGCGCAGGTGCGCGCGCTCGGCTTCGCCATCGGGCTGCACAGCGCGGGCGTGCATCCGCGCCGGCTCGCGCGCATCCTCCCGCAGTGCGACTGGGTAGGCCTCGACGTGAAGGCGCCCTTCGATCGCTACGAACGCGTGACCGGTGTCGCGGGCAGCGGGGCGCGCGCCCGCGAGAGCCTCGAAGCCGTGCTCGCCACGGGCTGCGACTACGAAGTGCGCACGACGTGGCATCCGGCACTGCTGGAGGAAGACGACGTGCACGCGCTCGCCCACACGCTGGCCGCGCAAGGCGTGCGGCGCTTCGCCCTGCAGGCGTTTCGCGTCGAAGGCTGCTCGGATGCGGTGCTGCGCTCGGCGGGCGGACCGCGGCCTTCCCCCGCGCTGCTCGCGGAGCTGGCGAGTCTCTTTGCTGATTTCACGTGGAGGCCGTCCGCATGAGTACCGCATCGCCGGAGCTTCCCGACTGGCGCCTGCGCGGCCGCGCGTTGCGGCCCGTCGTGCAGGGCGGCATGGGCGTCGGCGTCTCGGCCCATCGCCTCGCCGGCCACGTTGCGCGCCTCGGTGCGATGGGCACGATCTCGAGCGTCGACCTGCGGCAGCACCACGCCGACCTGCTTGCGAAGAGCGAGGGCGTCCGCGACAAGGCGACGCTCGATGCGTTGAACCTCGTGGCCCTCGATCGCGAAGTACGCGTGGCCCTCGAACTTTCGGAAGGGCGGGGCGCGGTCGCCGTCAACGTGATGAAGGCGGTGAACGACCACGCCGCGCAGGTGCGCCAGGCGTGCGAGTCGGGCGCGCATGCGATCGTGATGGGCGCCGGATTGCCGCTCGACCTTCCGGACCTCACGGCCGCGTTCCCGGACGTGGCGCTGGTTCCGATCCTTTCGGAGTCGCGTGGCGTGGGCATCGTGCTGCGCAAGTGGATGCGCAAGAATCGGCTGCCCGACGCGTTGATCCTCGAACACCCCGGATTGGCCGGGGGACACCTGGGCGCGCCCCGCATCGGCGAAGTTCGCGACGCACGATTCGATTCGGCGCGCGTGCTCGAGGAAGTCTTCGCGCTCTTCGCCACGCTGGGCCTGGAGCGCGAGCGCGTGCCGCTCATCGTGGCGGGCGGAATCCACACGCACGAGCAGGTTCGCGCGGCGCTGACCCTCGGCGCCTCGGCCGTGCAGGTCGGCACCGCCTTCGCGGTGACGGAGGAAGGCGACGCGCACCTGGAGTTCAAGCGCGTGCTGGCCGGCGCGAAGCCGGAGGACCTGGTGACCTTCATGAGTGTCGCGGGCCTGCCCGCACGCGCGGTGCTCACGCCGTGGCTGCGGCGCTACCTCGGGCGCGAGCAGGCGTTGCAGGCGAACGCGAAGGCCGATCCGCGCCGTTGCGTGCCGGGGCTCCAATGCCTCACCGCGTGCGGGCTGCGCGACGGCATCGCGGCCGCGGGCCAGTTCTGCATCGCGACGCGCCTGGGCCACGCGCTGCGCGGCGACGTGAAGAAGGGCCTGTTCTTCCGCGGTTCGGAGCCGCTGCCCTTCGGCCAGGCCATCCGGCCCGTCTCGGAGCTGCTCGGCTACCTGCTCACCGGGCAGAAGTTGGTCCGGGATTAATCTGGATCAAGGCGGCATTCCACCGGTCCGGCACGATGGAGGCATGAGTGCATTGAAGCGTTTGGCGGTCGCGCCGCACCGCCTGTTCTTCTTCGCCGGCGTGGTGCAGTTGCTGCTGGCGAGCGCCTGGTGGGCGGTCACGCTCGGCCTGCGCAGCCGGGGCATCCCCGCGCCGCTGGCCGAGGGCCTCGAACCCGCGCGCGTGCATGCCTTCCTGATGATCTACGGCTTCCTGCCGTTCTTCATCTTCGGATTCCTCTTCACCGCCGGGCCCCGCTGGCTGGGCCTGCCTGCGCCGGAGGCGCGCGACTACGTGCCCGCCGGCATCGCGGCCTGCATCGGCGGCGCCTTGCTGCATGTGGGCGCCCAGGCGAGTCCCGCCGCGCTCGCGGCCGAGTGCCTCTTCTACCTCGCGACGTGGCTCGCGATCCTCGCGCGTTTCGTGCGCATGATCGATGCGAGCCCCGAGGACGACCGCACGCATGCGATCCATGCGGCCGCGGCGATGGTCGGTGGAGCCCTCGGCGTTTTCGCGATGGCCGTCTTCGCCGCCACCGGCTGGCAGCCCGCCGCACGCGCGATGGAAGTGTTGGGGCTTTGGGCGTTCCTCGTCCCGGTCTTCTGCACGGTGTGCCATCGCATGATCCCGTTCTTCACCGGCAGCGTGCTGCCGTTCCATTCGAAGTGGCGGCCGCAGTGGACGCTCGCGGCGCTCGTGCAGGGCAGCCTCGCGCACGGCGTGCTGGCCCTCGGCCCGTACGAGGCCTGGACCTGGATCGTCGACCTGCCGATGAGCGCGGCGGCGGCCACGCTCGCGGTGCGTTGGGGCCTGGCGCAGAGCTTCGCCAACCGCCTGCTCGCGATGCTGCACGTGGGCTTCGCGTGGCTCGGCGTGGCCTATGGCCTGCTCGGATTGCAGTCGCTGCTGCGCCTCATCGGCGTCGAATCGCTGGGACTGGCGCCGGTGCACGCCGTCACGATGGGATTCCTCGCCTCCACGACGCTCGCGATGGTGAGCCGCGTGACCTGCGGGCACTCCGGACGCGTGCTCACCGCAGATCGCCTCACGTGGGCCGCGTTCTGGCTGCTCCAGGTGGCCGCGCTGATGCGCGTGTTCGCCGATGTGTGGCGCGGTGCCCATGGCGGCCTCGTGCTCGGCGCCACCGCGCTGTGGCTCGCGTGCTTCGGCGCGTGGGCGTGGCGCTACCTGCCGATCTACTGGAGGCCGCGTGCCGATGGACGCCCGGGCTAACGCCGCCGACCGCCTGGTTGCTTGCGCGGGCTGCGCGATGGCGCCGCTCTGCGAGGCCGCGCAGCCGATGTCCGGCTCGCTCTCGGCCGTGGAGTGCCGACGCCGGCTCGAGCGTGGGCAGGTGCTGTTCGCGGCGGGATCGCGGCAGGACTCGATGTTCGCCGTGCGCGCCGGGTTCCTGAAGACGCTCGCGCCCGCCGGCGGGAGCGAACACGTGGTGCAATTCCTGATGCCCGGAGACGTCGCGGGCCTCGAGGGCTTCGGGCCGCGCATGCACGCCGGAAGCGCCGTGGCCCTCGAGAAGAGCGAGGTGTGCGAGATCTCGCTGCGCCGCGCGCAATCGCTTTCGGACGCGTTCCCCCACGTGGCCGCGCACCTTCGGCGCTTGCTCGGCCGGCAACTCGCGAGCACGCAGGCGCACGCCGCGGCGCTCGCGCACCTCTCCGCGCCGCAGCGCCTGGCCGCGTTCCTGGTCGACTGCGCCCGGCGCTGGTCGGAGCGCGGCTTCGCCTCCGACCACTTCCGCCTGCCGATGGAGCGCCGCGAGATTGCCGACTACCTCGGGCTCACCATCGAGACCGTGAGCCGGTTGCTCACCGAGTTCCGCGCGCGCGGCTGGATCAGCGTGGCCGGACGCGAGGTGCGCATCCACGACGCGCACGCGCTTCGCCTGTGCCCGAGGCAGCCGTGATCGACCTGCGCGGCCTCGAGCCCCCGGAGCCGATCGTGCGTGTGTTCGACACGATCGCGCAGGGCCCGGGCCCGCACGTGTTCCTGCTGCCCCGTTCGCCGGCGCCGCTCTACACGATGCTGCGGCGCGAAGGCTGGCGATACTCGGAGTGCCTCGGGACGGAGGGCTTCGAGGTCACCGTCTGGCGAGAGACATGATCGAAACCCTGATGCTGGAGTTCGACGAGACCCATCGGCGCATCCGGCGCTATTGCGGCCTCATCGTGGCGCTGGCCGATGACGCGGCCCTGCGCGGCGTGGACTCCCACACGCGCGAAGGCGCGTCGTGCGTGCTGCGTTTCTTCGACGCGGCCGGACTGCAGCACCATCGCGACGAGGAGGAAGGCTTGTTCCCGCTGCTCGCACGGCGGGCGCGCGGCGACGACGCGATCGAGGTCGCGGCCTTCATGGCGGCCCTGGCCTCGCAGCACGGTGAGCTCGATGCCACCTGGCGGCGCGTGCGGGCGATGCTGTGCGGCCTGGCCGGCGGTGGATTCGCCGATACCCAATTCCCGGGCGCGGCGCGTGCGCTGGAGGCCGCGTACGACCGGCGCATCCGCTACGAGGAAGCCCAGGCGATGCCCGTGGCACGCCGGATTCTCAACGAGGCGATGGCCGCGCAGCTCGGCGCGAAGATGGCGAAACGGCGCGAGCGCCGGCGCTTCTGGCCTTTCTGAAACGCGCCTCGGGCTACGTGCCGTCGCTGCCGTAAGCCTGGAGTCGTTCCGCGTCGAGGATCTCGATGGTGCGTCCTTCGATGCGCACCAATCCGCCGCCTGCGAGCTCGTGCAGGATGCGCGAGAAGTATTCGGGGGTGAGGTTCAGGCGCGAGGCGACGAGGGACTTCTGCGCCGGGAGCGTCACGCGGCCACCGCCTTCGTCCTCCAGCCGCGCGAGATAACCGATCACGCGCTGCGTCGCCGAGTGCAGCGTGAGCGCCTCGACGTCCTTCACCATCATGTGCAGGCGAAACGAAAGGTTGGCGAGCATGCGTCGCGCCAGTGCCGGGTCGTCGTCGAGGGCGCGGAAGAGCGCGTCGCGCCCGACCACCAGCAACAGGCTGTCGGCGAGCGTGGTGGCCGACACGATGTAGGGCTTCTCCATGAACATCACGGCCTCGCCGAACGACAGGCCGGGGCCCACGATCTCGACCACCTTCTCGGCGCCCGAGGCCGTTCCCACGGCGAGCTTCACCAGGCCGTACACCACGATGTGGAAGCCGGTGCAGGGATCGCCGCATTGGAATAATTGGTGACCGCGTTCGGCACGGACCTCGGTGGTGCCCGCCGCGATGCGCTCGAGCTCCGGGCGCGAGAGGCCCCGGAAGATCGGCGCGTGGGAGAGCAGGTCGACGGTCGCGTCCATGACGCCATTGTCGGCCGTGCGCCGGCGGCGCGATTGAGCAGGATCAAGCGGGCGCGAGGGCGAACGCCGAGGCGCTACGTCTTCGACTTCTCCTGCCCGTCACGCACCTGGAGGATCGAGACCGCGAGGTTCGAGTGGGCCAGCTTTCGATTGAGTGCTTCGACGAGCGCCTCGGGTGCGATGCGCTTCGGATCGAAGGTCACCGAGATCGCCGAGGACTCGACCGAGAGGCGCAGCGACCGGGCCTCGGCGCCGGCCGTGGAAGCGAGCGCCTTGCCGATTTCCCGCCGGGCCGCGGCCGCGTCGGGCACCGGTCCCTCGAGGGCGAGGAAGGCCACGTGGCGATGGCGCAGCAGCGCGTCCTCGACAGCCGCATGGTCGTAGACCGCCGCCACCTTGTCCTCGATGCAGAAGCCGCACCCGTACGCGGGCGCGGCAAGCGCCACGAAGACGGACGCGGCGGCGATCGCGGAACGCGCTCTCAATGTCCCCCCTGGGCCTTCACGCTGCCCGCGGGCTGCGCGTCGATCCACTGGAAGTACTTGATGAACTGCCGGATCTCGGCGTCCGTCAGGCTCTGGTTGGGCATCGGGAGGTTGTTGTACTCCTTCAGCATGGCCTTGGCGTCCGCGTCGGTCTCCAGCATCTTCTCGGGCGACTTGAGCCAGCGGGTGAGCCAGTCCGCCTTGCGGCGCTGGGTCACGCCCGCGAGGTCGGGCCCCAGCTTCTTGCCTTCGCCGATCGAGTGGCAGGCGAGGCACTTGCTCTCGAATGCGAGCTTGCCCTGCACCGCTTCGGGCTCCGTCGGCGACTTCGTCGCCTCCATGTTGTGGTGCTCGAGGTCCTGCTTCTCCAGCTTGGCCGACGTGGAGATGAGGCCGATGGCGCCCTGCGACGCGTTGGCGAAGTGATGGTCGACCATGATGTACGAACCGTCTTCGGGGATCAGGAACTCCACGATCGCGGCGTTGCTCGAACCGAGCAGCACGGTCTGCATGCCGCGCATCTGGTTGTCGGGATTGCCGTCGAACCACACGCGGTCGAAGATCGTGCCGACCACGTGGAAGCTGGAAGTCTTGCTGGGCCCGACGTTGAGCACGAAGAGGCGCACGCGCTCGCCGGGCTTTGCGGGCAACGGGTTCTTCACCATGCCGTTGTGGGCGCCGTTGAAGACGGTGTGCGTCGGCTGGGAGGTGCGAAGCCGGTCCGTGTCGAGCACGTAGAGCGGCTGGCCGCCGACCTTGCGCTTGGCGGGATCGGGGCGGGCGTAGAACTCGCTCTGGATCACGACGTACTCGCGATCGGCTTTCGTGGGGTAGCCCTCGCGCGGCTCGACGATCACCGCGCCGTACATGCCCGAGGCGATGTGCTCGAGGATCATCGGCGTGCCGCAGTGGTACATGAACATGCCGGGGTAGTTCAGCGTGAACTCGAACTCGATGGTCTGGCCGGGCGCCACGGAGCGGTACTTGTCCTGGGGCGAGACCATGGCGGCGTGGAAGTCCATGGAATGCATCATCGGCGCGGCCGTGACCTTCACGCCGGGAACCGGTTCGTCGCTGCGGTTGGTCATGCTGAAGCGGATCTTGTCGCCGACGCGCGCGCGCACGGTGGGGCCCGGGACGGTATCGCCGAAGGTCCAGGCGCTGAACTTCACGCCCGGCGCGATCTCGATGATCTTGTGTGTCGTGTCGAGCCGGATCGTCTTCACGGGCGACGGGTCGAGCGGCTTCAGCGCGGCGCCGAAACTGAGCGACTCGCCCAGCGCGAAGGCGCCGGAGTGCCGCGGGCCGCCGACCTTCGCCGGCGTGGGCTTCAGGTCCATGCGCGCCGGATCGTACTTGTCCGGGGCCTGCGCCGCGGCGTGCGGTCCGGCGAGGAGCGTGGCGACGAGGGCGAAAGCGAGTGCGGATGCGCGAGACCGGGCGGCAGCGGGGAACGTCATGGAATTCCTCCAATGAGATACGAGGAGCTTAGGGGTCGCGCCGCCCCCGACGTTGACGCGCGTCAACATCGCGCCATTTCGATCGGGTGCCGGGTGGGGGATAATCGGGGCATGTACGCAGGAGAACGATTCAACGGCTACACCCATCTCGCCGGCGCGGTGCTCGCGCTCGCCGGCGGCGTGGGCCTCATCGTGGCCGCCTCGATCAAGGCGGACCCGTGGCGCATCGTCGCATTCTCGGTGTATGGGGCGTCGCTGCTGCTCCTTTATCTCACCTCCACGCTCTACCACTCGCTGCGCGGCCGGGCGAAGGGCGTGTTCCGCAAGCTCGACCATTGCGCGATCTACGTGCTGATCGCGGGCACGTACACGCCCTTCACGCTGGTCACCCTCAACGGCCCGTGGGGCTGGACGCTCTTCGGCATCGTCTGGGGCATGGCCGCGATCGGCATCGTGCAGGAGCTCACCTTCGCGAAGGGCGCGCGCGTGACCTCGCTCCTCATCTACCTGGCGATGGGCTGGGTGGCGCTGGTGGCCGCGGTGCCGCTCGTCAACGCGCTCGGCTGGACGGGCCTCGCCTGGCTCGCCGCCGGCGGCGCGGTGTACACCGCGGGGATCGTGTTCTATCTCTACGACGAGCGCTTCCGCCACTGGCACGGCATCTGGCACCTGTTCGTGATGGGCGGCAGCGGCGTGCACTTCACCGCGGTCGCGTTGTTCGTCGCATAGACGCCAGCATCGTCGCCACGAAGAGCGCGATCGCGGCCGCGTTGAGCACCCCGCCCCAGAGCCGCGCCACCGCATCGCCCCCGAACGCGAGACGCAGCAGCAGCGAAGCGTGCAGCAGCGCCAGCGGAACGTAGAACGCGTTCGTGAAGTTCACGCGCACGCGGGCCACTGCCGGGACGATGACCGGCCCGTGCGCGAAGATCATCGAGAAGACGAAGCCCAGGCCGAACGCGTGCATCGCGGCGTCGCGCCATCCGGGGCGCACGCTCGCCATCGCCCATGCGAAGCCCGCGACGGCGAGCCACGCATAGCCCACGAGGAGAGCGGCTGCGGCGTAGCGCGCGAAGCCCTCGGCACGGATGGTGTTGCGCGCGATGTCGAACGTGGCCAGCCACGCGGCGAGCACGCACAACGAAGCTCCGTGGGCGATCGACGCGCCTGGAATGTCGGCGGCGAGCGCCACGGAGGCGGCCAGCAGGAAGGCGACGGCGAAAACGAAGAACGGCCGCGCCTGCGCGGGCCGGCGTACGAGGCGTGTCAACTCGAGGCGCTCGGCGGCGATGGTGAGCACGAGGAAATCGAACCACCACGCGGCCGCGGCATCGAGCGGCGCTCCGGCGAGGTAGAGCCCGTTGCCCACGGCCCACGCGAGCGCGGCCACGACGAGCAACACGGTGTGGAGCTGGGCCTGGCGCCGGGCGATGGCCACGCTCGCACCCGCGAGCAGAAGCGGAGCCGCGAAGAGAAGCGCGTGGCCGGGCGCGCGGAAACCGCCGAGGATGAGGAGCGCACCGGAGCCGGAAGCCACGGGCGCTGCGAACGCGAGCGGCGATCCCAGCGCCACGGCACGCTCGAGGCTGATCACCGTGCCGAGGAAACCGCCGATCATCAGGAGCGCGTGCAACGACGCGGCATTCGGCGCCGGGAGTGGCGCGCCGAGCCGGACGAGACCGCCCACCACGCCGGCCACGAGGCTCGCGGCGGCCAGCACCAGCAACAGGATGCGCGGAAGCGCTTTCGCGTTCACTCGCCTTCGAGGGCCTTGCGCGCGCGTTCGCTCATGCGCTCCGGCGTCCACGGCGGGTCCCACACCACTTCCACTTCGACGCTTCGATCGAGGGCCTTGCCGAGTTCGTGCACGACGTCCTCGACGATGAGCTCGGTGACGGGGCACGCGGGTGAGGTCATCGTGATGCGCGCGTGCACCGCGTCATCGGCGACCGCCACTGCGTAGACCAGGCCCAGCTCGACGATGCTCACCGCCATCTCGGGGTCGACGACCCTTCGCAGCGCCCGCAGCACCTCGGGTTCGAGCGCCGCGTCGCCCGTGTAGGCGAAGCGCGGCGCGTCGAGGGGAGGAGCGTCAGTCGGCACCGTGGGGCTGCGCGCCGCGAACGGCTTCCGGCTTCGTGCCGCCGCGCCGCGTGAGCAGCAGCACGGCGTAGACGGCGAGCAGCACGGCTCCCGCGGCGAACAGGATGTCGCCGGGCACGCGCAGCCACACGAGCGCTTCCATCACGCCGGAGTGGATCACGCCGGGAGAGCGCGCATACCAGAGGCCGACCGTCACGCTCTGGTAGGCCTGGTAGATGCCCGCGGGCAGCAGCGACATGAACACCATCATCGCGAGGCCGATGTTGAGGCCCCAGAACGCCGGGGCGAGCAGCCGGTCCGCGTGGCGCGAGCGCTCGTAGAGGCCGCGCAGGCAGAAGAGCAGCAGGCCGATGCCGAGCATCCCGTACACGCCGAAGAGCGCGGCGTGTCCGTGGGCCGGCGTCATGTTCAGGCCCTGCACGTAGTAGAGCGAGGCCGGCGGATTGATCGCGAAGCCGAGCAGGCCCGCGCCCACGCTGTTCCAGAAGCCGACCGCGACGAAGCAGAGGATCGGCCACTTGTACGCCGTCACCCAGGGCGCGGCCTTGCTGCGGCGATAGTTGGCGAAGGCTTCCACGCTGAGCATGGTGAGCGGCACGACCTCGAGGGCGGAGAACACCGAGCCCACGGCGATCACGGACGTGGGTGTTCCCGTCCAGTAGAGGTGGTGCAGCGTGCCCAGGATGCCGCCGAAGAGGAACACGATCGTCTCCATCACGATGGCGCGATTCGCCGAGGAAGCCGCGACCAGCCCGAGGCGCGCGAAGAGCAACGCGATCACGGCGGTGGCGAACACCTCGAAGAAGCCTTCCACCCAGAGGTGCACCAGCCACCAGCGCCAGTATTCCACCATCGAGTAGTGCGTGTGCTGGCCCCACGTGAGCGAGGTCGCGTAGAAGCCGCCGATGCACGTGGCCGACAGGAACACCATCGCGACGATGCCGCGCGTCTCCGAGGGCTTCTTCAGAGCCGGCCACAGCGCGCGGCCCAGCAGCAGCAGCCAGAAGAGCAGGCCCACGAACAGCAGGATCTGCCACACGCGGCCCATGCTGGTGAATTCCAGGCCCTGCGCGCCCAGCCAGAAGGTGAAGTCGAAGCCCTGGCGCTGCAGCGTGCCGAGCCAGCCGAAGGCGGTCGAGCCCACGACGATCGCCACCAGCGCGTAGAAGAGGACATCCACGCCCAGCTTCTGCAGCTTCGGCTCGTGGCCGGAGAGCAGCGGCGCGATGTAGAGGCCCGTGGCGAGCCACGCGGTGGCGATCCAGAAGATGCCCATCTGCGTGTGGATCGTGCGGCTCGTCGTGTACGGCAGGAAGTCGGCGAGCGGGAAGCCGAAGAACGAATTGCCCTCGACCGCGTAGTGCGCCGTCACGACGCCCATCGCGATCTGCACCAGCATCAGCGCGATCACGATGAAGAAGTACTTGCGGGTCGCCTTCATCGAGGGCGTGGCCACGGCGTTCACGAGCGGATCGCGCTCGGGCACCTTCGGGTCCGGCGCTTCGCCGAGCGCGGTGTGATACCAGATCATCCCGGCGATCGCGCCCAGCAGCAGGATCACGCTGGCGATGGACCACATCGCGGCGGACGCGGGGAGCGTGTTGCCGACCAGTGGCTCATGCGGCCAGTTGCTGGTGTACGACAGTCCCGTCTCGCCGGGCCGGTCGGTGCTCGCGGACCAGGCGGACCAGAAGAAGAAGCCGGAGAGCGCCTTGCGATGCTCCTCGGTCGTGAGCGCGTTGGCGGGCATCGCGTAGTGCTCGCGCAGCTTCGCCAGTTCGGGCGCGGTGCCGAAGAGGGCGACGTAATGCGCCTGCACGATCGCGATGGCCTGGGCGCGTTCGGGCGACACGGTGACGGTGTTGGTCGCGCGGTCGTAGGTGTTGCGGCGCAGCTCGTCCTTCACCAGCGCGTCGACGGAGCCTTGCTGCGCAAGCGTGAGGTGCGGGTACGTTTCCTTGTACATCGTCTGCGCGCGCACTTCGCGGTAGGCGACGATCTCGCGGTGCAACCAGTCGGCCGACCAGTCGGGCGCCACGTAGCTGCCGTGCCCCCAGACGGTCCCGAGTTGCTGGCCGCCCGCGGCGAGCCAGGCGCGCTGGCCTTCCTGCACTTCACTCGCGGTGAAGAGCGTCGGACCGCCTTGCACCTTCACGTTCGCGACCGGCGGCGCGGAAAGGTAGATCTCGCGCCCCAGGTACAGCAGTGCCGCGAACGACAGCACGAAGACGATTCCCAGCCATTGCCACAACCTGCGGGTCGGTTTCATCGAAATCCCTTTCCACGTCTCTATGAGTGGTCTTGGGAACGATGCTAGGCGCGGGCCGTGCCGCCCGCCTTAAGGTGGATCAAATAATTGGGGTCAGACTCCCATTAAGTTAATTCTCTCTTCTTCCTTCCAACAGGCAGCCTCGCGGGCCGTCGACCGCTCTCCAGCGACACGCGCGAGAGGTAGGCGGCGTCCCCCAGGACCCAGCCGTGATTCACCGCGTCGCGGATCCTGCGCAGCGTGTGCTCGTCGATGTCGTGCTGGAAGAGGTCCCGGTATTCCGCTTCGCGGCGCGGACAATCGGCGGCCAGCGACTCGTACAGTTCGTGCGAGGTCACCAGGCTGTCAGTCTTCCCGTGCGCGTGGTGGGCGTAGCTCGACCAGCGATATTGCCCCGGGTGCGAAACCATGCCGGCTCGGACCGGATTGAGCTCGATGTACCGCTGGCAGGTGAGGAAGTAGCGCTCCGTCTGCACCGGCGACGCCTTGTAACGTCCCTCCCAAAGGGTCCCGGTGCGATGGTGCAGGTAGTTGAAATACCCGACATAGCGCCGGCCGAGGGCCTGCACCAGACGGGGAAGGGACTGGGCACGCGCACCCGTAGCCAACAGGTGGACGTGGTTCGTCATGAGGACGTACGCGTGCACCGCGACTCGATGCCGGACGTTCAACTCCGCCAGGCAGCGGTGGAAATAGATCAGGTCACCATCACTGCGAAAGACGGCCTGGCGGTCGTTTCCGCGGATGATGACGTGAACGGGTTCGTGCGGAAGGAAAATGCGAGGAAGGCGTGCCATGCCCCACTAACGAGGCAAATACCTTTCGGAATACAGAATTAACTAAATGGGAGTCTGACCCCAATTATTGGGCGACCTTCCCCATGTCCGGCAGGCGGTGGGCGATGCCCTTGTGGCAGTCGATGCAGGTCTTCTCGCCCTTGGCGAGGGCGGTGGAGTGCTGGGCCTGGGCGCGCACGCTCTGGCGCGTGAAGTCCATGGACTCGAAGTTGTGGCAGTTGCGGCACTCGAGCGAGTTGTTGGCCTTCAGGCGCGACCACTCGTGCTGCGCAAGCTCGTGGCGCTTGTCGACGAACTTCTCGCGCGTGTTGATGGTGCCGAAGATCTTGCCCCAGACTTCCTTGGAAGCCTGCATCTTGCGGCCGATCTTGTCGGTCCAGTTGTGCGGCACGTGGCAATCGGGGCAGGTCGCGCGCACGCCCGAGCGGTTCGAGTAGTGGATGGTGGGCTTCAGCTCCACGAACACGTTCTCGCGCATCTCGTGGCAACCGGTGCAGAAGCGCTCGGTGTTGGTCATCTCCATGGCGGTGTTGAAGGTGCCCCAGAAGACGATGCCGGCGATGAAGCCGCCCACGGTGAGGAAGCCCAGGCTGAAGTACTTGCTGGGCGTGCGCACCAGCCGCCACCAGCCGAGGAGCCGGTCGATCAGCCGGCGAATCATTTCTTCCCTCCCGCCTTCGCGTCGGCGGCCGTGGCGCTATAGAAATCCTGGAACGTGTTCTTCACCGGCACCTTCGCGTCCGTCTGCATCACGTGGCACTGGATGCAGAAGTAGCGGCGCGGGGAGATCTCGTTTCGCATCGAGCCGTCGCGGTCCATGAAGTGCGTGACCGAGACCATGGGCGCCTGGCTGTCGGCCACCTTGTCGCGGCCGTGGCAGCTCATGCACTTGTTGAAGCTCTTGTCGACCTGGTAGTTGTCGATCTGGTGCGGGATCAGCGGTGGCTGCATCGGGTAGTTGCGGGTCTTGCGCTGGTCGTCGTTCACGACCTTCGGCATCAAGGGGGGCTTCGACTCGGCATCGATGGCCGTGTTGCCCCGCAGCGCGTTGGGCAGGCCGGGCGAGGAGGGGTTCTGGGCGTTCGCGACCGTCGCGAGGACGAGCGTGGCGGCGAGGAGGAGGGCGCGCTTCATGCTTTGGCTCCTTCCGCGCCTTCGTTGCTGACCGGCACGATCTTCACGGCGCATTTCTTGAAGTCGGTCTGCTTGGAAAGGGGATCGGTCGCGTCGAGCGTCACCTTGTTGATGAGCTGGGAGGCGTCGAACCACGGCACGAACACGAGGCCCCGCGGGGGTTTGTTGCGTCCCCGCGTTTCCACGCGCGTGAGCATCTCCCCGCGCCGCGAGACGATCTTCACCTCGCTGCCGCGCCGCACGTTGAGCGCCTTCGCGTCGTCGGGGTGCATGAAGACCTGCGCGTTGGGATAGGACTTGTGGAGCTCCGGCACGCGGCCCGTCATCGAGCCCGAGTGCCAGTGCTCGAGGACGCGCCCGGTCGACAGCCAGAACGGGAAATCCTTGTCCGGCTCCTCGGCCGCGGGCTCGTAGGGCAGCGCGATCACGTTGGCGCGGTGATCGGCGTTGCCGTAGAAATCCCAGCCGCTGCCGGCTTTCGCGTACGGGTCCGTGCCCTCCTTGTAGCGCCACTTCGTTTCCTTGCCGTCCACCACCGGCCAGCGAAGCCCGCGGACCTTGTGGTACTCGTCAAAGGGTGCCAAGTCGTGGCCATGGCCGCGGCCGAAGGTGGCGTACTCCTCGAAGAGGCCCTTCTGCACGTAGTAGCCGAAGGCCTTGGCCTCGTCGTTCTCGTAGCCCGCCTCGATCTGCGAGTTGGGGAACTTGTCGACCTGGCCGTTGCGGAACAGGACGTCGTACATCGTCTTGCCCTTGTACTCGGGCTTCTTGGCGAGGAGTTCGGCGGGCCACACCTCCTCCATCTTGAAGCGCTTGGAGAACTCCATGAGTTGCCAGAGATCGGAGCGCGATTCGCCCGGGGCCTTCACGAGCTGGTGCCAGAAATGCGTGCGGCGCTCGGCGTTGCCGTACGCGCCTTCCTTCTCCACCCACATCGCGGTGGGCAGCACGAGGTCCGCGGCCTGGGCGGTCACGGTGGGGTACGCATCCGAGACCACGATGAAGTTCGCCGGGTTGCGGTAACCCGGATAGCCTTCGCCGTTCATGTTCGCGGCGGCCTGCATGTTGTTGTTCACCTGCACCCAGTAGAAGTTCAGCTTGCCGTCCTTCAGCATCCGGTTCTGCAGCACGGCGTGGTAGCCGATCTTTTCCTGGATCGTGCCGGGCGGCAGTTTCCAGATCTCCTCCGCTTTCTCGCGGTGCTTGGGGTTGGTCACCACCATGTCGGCAGGCAGGCGGTGGGAGAACGTGCCCACTTCGCGCGCGGTGCCGCAGGCCGAAGGCTGGCCCGTGAGCGAGAAGGGCGAATTGCCCGGCGTGGAGATCTTTCCCGTGAGCAGGTGGATGTTGTAGACCAGGTTGTTCGCCCACACGCCGCGCGTGTGCTGGTTGAAGCCCATCGTCCACGTCGACATCACCTTGATCTTCGGGTCCGCGTAGAGCTCGGCCAGCGCCTTCAGGCTCGATTCGGGCACGCCGGAGAGCTTCGAGACGTAGGCGGCCGTGTACGGCTTCACGTAGGCCTTGAACTCCTCGAAGGTCATCGGGCCCATGTCGGCGGCCTTGGCGACGTTCTTCGCCTTCTTCTCGAGCGGGTGCTCGGGACGCAGTCCGTAGCCGATGTCCGGCGTGCCTTTCTTGAACGTGACGTGCTTCGAGACGAAATCCTGGTTCACGCGATTGGTCTCGATGATGTAGTTCGCGATGTAGTTCAGGATCGCGAGGTCGGTCTGCGGCTTGAAGATGATCGGGATGTCCGCGAGGTCGTACGAGCGGTGCTCGAAGACCGACATCACGCACACCTTCACGCCGGGATTGGCCAGGCGCCGGTCGGTGATGCGCGTCCAGAGAATGGGGTGCATCTCCGCCATGTTCGAGCCCCAGAGCACGAAGGCGTCGGCGGCCTCGATGTCGTCGTAGCAGCCCATCGGCTCGTCCATGCCGAAGGTGCGCATGAAGCCCACCACGGCTGAGGCCATGCAGTGGCGCGCGTTGGGGTCGATGTTGTTGGAGCGGAAACCGGCCTTGAAGAGCTTGTTGGCCGCGTAGCCTTCCCACACGGTCCACTGTCCCGAGCCGAACATGCCGATCGACGTGGGGCCCTTCGCCTTCAGGGCCGCCTTGCACTTCTCGGCCATGATGTCGAAGGCCTTCTCCCAGGTGATGGGCGTGAAGGTGCCGTTCTTGTCGTACTTGCCGTCCTTCATGCGCAGCATCGGCTTCTGGAGGCGGTCTTCGCCGTACATGATCTTGGAGAGGAAGTAGCCCTTCACGCAGTTCAGGCCCCGGTTCACCTCGGCCTTCTCGTCGCCCAGCGTGGCGATCACGCGGTTGTTCTTCACCGCGACCGTCACGCCGCAGCCGGTGCCGCAGAAGCGGCACGGCGCCTTGTGCCAGCGCGTGCCCGCCTGGGCCGAATCGGTGATCACGTTGGAGGCGGTCTGCGCGCCCGCGGGCAGGCCCGCGGCCGAGGCGGCGACGGCAACGGCGGTGTCGCGGATGAATTCCCGGCGGGTGGTCGTCATGGCTGCGTCTCCTGGAGATCGGATTCGGGTTCTGCGTGCTGGTAGGCCAGGTGGATGGCCATCACGCCGGGCAGCGCGCGGATGGCGTCGATCGCGTCGACCACCGCGGCGCTCGACTCGCGCTCGAAGAGCAGCACGAGCTTGCCGATCGGGTCGAAGCGGGGCACTTCGGCGAGGCCCGTGGCCTCGATCGCGCGGCGCACGGCCTCGAGCTCGGCCGGGAGCACGTAGGCCACGCAGCTCGCGATGTGGATTTCCTTCGCCTTCATGCGGGACACACGGAAAGGCAATCGCCACAGGCGGTGCAGCGTTGCGCATCGACCACGGGGCGGGGCACGCCGCCGGTGGCGTAGAGGAACTGGATGGCACGGGTGTCGCACGCGTCGCCGCAGTTGCGGCAAACGACACCCGAGAGTGCGAGGCACCTCTCCCCGGCTACCGACACGGCATGGCGCTGGGGAACGGCGCTCGCGCCGAAGAGGAACGCGCGGCGGGAGACGGACATGGGAGTCTCAACTTCCCGGGGGGCCGGCGAACATCTGGTAGACCCAGACGGCGAATCCGTACACGACGATCACGGTGCCCGCGATGGCGGGGGCCATCACCACGGTGAGGAAAAGGAATGCCTTGAGTTCCTGCTTTTTTTCGTGCGGCGAGTCGTTCATGCGCTCAGCCTTTGTTATTCCGAGGGGAGAAAAAAGCATACTCCGCTTGGCTTCGGTTCGCTTGCGCTGGGTCAAACGCGCCGGCGCGGCAGGACCTCGTCGGCGGTCTTGAACCGCGCGACCAGGTGGTTCAACGCCTCGGCCTGCTCCTGGAGGCTGAGCGAATTCGCGGCGCTCTCGTGGACCAGCGAGGAGTTCATCTGCGTGGCGCCTTCCAGTTGTGTGAGCGCGCGATTGATCTCGGCCACCCCCGCGCTCTGTTCCGACGAGGACGCCGCGACCTGGCCGATCAACTGGCTCACTTCCTGCACGGAGGAGACGATTTCGTCGATCACCTTGCCCGCGCGCTCGGCCTTGACGCTGCCGTCGCGGATCTCGCCCACGGACTGCTCGATCAGCGCCTTGATCTCCTTGGCCGCGGCCGCGCTGCGCTGGGCGAGCGCGCGCACCTCCGTGGCCACCACCGCGAACCCGCGGCCCTGCTCGCCCGCCCGCGCGGCCTCCACGGCGGCGTTGAGCGCGAGGATGTTGGTCTGGAACGCGATGCCGTCGATCACCCCGGTGATGTCGGCGATGCGCCGGGAGCTCTGGTCGATGACGCCCATGCCGTGGACCACGCCATGCACCGCCTGCGCGCCCTGCTTCGCCACGGCCTCGGCCTCGCGGGCGAGCGCCGACGCGGTCTCGCAGGTCTTCGCATTCTGGATCACGGTCTGCGAGAGTTCCTCCATGCCCGCCGCGGTCTGCTCGAGCGTGGTCGCCTGGTTCTCGGTGCGCGTCGCGAGGTCCCCGCTCGAGGTGGCGATCTCGTGAGCCGAACGTGCAACCTTGCCCGCGCTCGCCCGGACGTTCGCGACGATGCCGCCCAGGCTGCTGTTGACGTGGGCCAGCGCCGCCATGATTCCCTTGAAGTGCCCGCCGACTTCGTGGCGGCTGCTGGCGCTCAGGTCGCCGTCGGCCACGCGATTGATGATCCGTGCCAGCGAGTCGAAGCCGTCGCGCGACTGGAAGAACCAGCTCACCATGAGATAGACGCCCGTCGCCGCCAGCAGGAATACGATCGTCAATGTGGACGTGGAGGCATGCGCACGCGTCTCCGCGTAGAGCAGCGCGGTCGGGGCCAGGAAGACGAAGGTGACCAGCGGCATCTTGACCTTGTTCGTCACCCGGCGCATCAACTCGATGCCCGGCGCCAGCAATATCGGCATGAAGACCCTCCGGAGGCTTATTTGCGATTCTTGTTGCACTACCTTAACCTGCGCCGACCATGACTGCACCCGCGCCTGCCCACCCCACCGAATTCACGCTCCGCGCGGTCCTGACCGGCGCGCTCCTCGGCCTCGTCTTCGGCGCTTCCTCGCTCTACCTCGTATTAAAGGTAGGGCTCACGGTCAGCGCCTCGATCCCGGTGGCGGTGATCTCGCTGGCCTTGTTCCGGTCGCTCTCGAAGGTGGGCTTCCGCGACGCCTCGATCCTCGAGCACAACATCACGCAGACCGCGGGTTCGGCGGGCGAGGCGCTCGCGTTCGGCGTGGGCGTCACGATGCCGGCGATCCTCATCCTCGGCTTCGACCTGGAAGTCGGCCGCGTGATCCTCGTGGGCCTGCTGGGCGGGAGCCTCGGCATCCTGATGATGATTCCGCTGCGCCGTGCGTTGATCGTGCACGACCACGGCAAGCTCACGTATCCCGAAGGCACCGCCTGCGCGGCCGTGCTGAAGGCCGGGGCCGGTGAGGATGCACCGGGCGCCAAGCTGATCTTCACGGGCTTCGCCGTCGGCCTCGCCTACAAAATGCTCAACGTCGCGTTCAAGCTGTGGAAGGACGTGCCGGAGAAAGTGTTCGGGGCTCCGCTCAAGGCGGGGTCGGTCAGCGTCGAGGTTTCACCCGAGCTGCTGGGCGTGGGCTACATCATCGGGCCGCGCATCGCGTCGATCATGTGCGCGGGCGGCGTGCTCTCCTACCTGCTGCTGATTCCGCTGATTGCGCATTTCGGTGAAACCGCGGGGGTCGTCGCGCCGGGGACGAAGCCGATCGCGGAGATGAGCCCCAACGACCTTCGCAGCGCGTACATCCTCTACATCGGTGCGGGTGCGGTGGCCGCGGGCGGGATCATCAGTCTCGTGCGGTCGCTGCCCACGATCTGGCGGAGCCTCAAGGAGAGCATTTCCGACGTGCGTTCGGCCGGCGTGGCGGGCGAGGGAACCGAAGTGCCGCGAACCGAACGCGACATTCCGATGAAGTACGTGGGCATCGGGCTCATCGTGCTGATCACGTTGATCACGCTCGCACCCTCGCTCGAGATGAACCTCGTGGGCGCGGTGCTGATCGTGGCGTTCGGGTTCCTGTTCGTCACCGTGTCGTCGCGCCTCACCGGCGAGATCGGATCCACGTCGAACCCGATCTCGGGCATGACGATCGCCACGCTCCTCTTCACGTGCCTCATCTTCCTGCTGGTGGGATGGACCGGCGGCACGCACTACGTGACCGCGCTTTCAGTCGGTGCCATCGTGTGCATCGCGGCTTCCAATGGCGGGACGACGTCGCAGGATTTGAAGACCGGCTTCCTCGTGGGCGCGACGCCGAAATACCAGCAGTACGCGATCATCGCCGGCTCCACGCTTTCGGCGTTGATGCTGGGGCCGATCCTGCTGCAGCTGAACGAAGTCGCGACGGTGTACGTGCCGGCCGCGCAGGTGGCCCAGGCGCCGATCAAGGCGGACGTCACGAAGCTGGGCCCGGCGGAAACGCTGCATGGCCCGCAGGCGAGGGATGATTCGAAGAGCTACCGCACCTGGCACAAGACGGACGCGGCGGGCGCGCCGGCGGGCAAGTACCTGGTCGATGCGGAGGGCGTCGCGGTGTGGCTCGTGGATCCGGGCATCAACGGCACGCACGACACGCGGCCCGACGGCAGCAAGGTGCGCAAGTTCGAGGCACCGAAAGCCACTCTCATCTCGTACATCATCAAGGGCATCCTCGATCGCCAGTTGCCGTGGGCGCTCGTGATGCTGGGCGTGATGGTCTCGGTGATGCTCGAGCTCACGTTCCTTCCGGCGCTCGCGTTCGCGGTGGGCGTGTACCTGCCGCTCTCGTCGTCGTCGCCGATCTTCGTGGGCGGGCTCATCCGTGCGCTAGTCGATCGCAAACTCGGCAAGGACGAGGGCGACAAAGGGCCGGGCGTGCTGCTGGCTTCGGGCTACATCGCGGGTGGCGCGATCGCGGGGATCGGCATCGCGTTCCTCGCCGGCGTGCTGGACGAGGCCGATGCCGCGATCGGGAAGTGGTCCACGGCGAACAACCCGTTCTTCGAGGGGCCGTGGTCGGACCTGCTCTCGATGGCTCCGTACCTCGGGTTGTGCGTGTTCCTCTACTTCGTCGCCCGTGGACGGTTGCTGAAATAATGGGAGTCTGACCCCAATTATTTGCGGTAGAGCTTTTCGGCGCCGAGCTTCTTGGCGACGTCCTCGTGGAACTGGTGGAACTGCTCGAGCGTGCGCAGCGCGGTGGGCGGTTCCATCTCGATCTCGTGCAGTCCCTGGCCGGGGCCGCACTGCAGCCCGACGGAAACGGACGGAACGCCGTTGACGGGCGGCGAGATGAACTGCGTGCCGACGACGCGCCCGTTCTCGGTGATCACCAGCAGCCGTTGCGCCTTGGTCATAGCAGCGTCCCCACGTTCAGGTTGTACATCATGAGAATGCTGCCGAGGTTCCGGACGCGCACGGTGTAGTGGATGCTGGGCGGATTCTCGCCGACGTCCTGCACCGCGACGACGCCGGGGTCGTTCGTGACCAGCTCGACGTTGATCTGCGAGTCGAGCAGGTTGGGCGTCACCATCGTGACGCCGACGTCCTGGCCGCGGCCGAACCAGTAGTGCCAGTAGTGCGTGGCGCCCGGCGAAATGATCACGGGGTTGCCCACGCTGCGAAACAGGGCCATCGAGAATGCTCCTTCCAGTCGGTGGCCGACCAGCATGCCAAGGGACAGGGACTACACGCCGCCGAGTAACCCTGCTTGCACCTGTCGGATATTCCCCAAACGGCGCTAACATGACGCCAGCAGTTCATAAAATGGAGGAGTCGCCCGTGCACCGATTCGCCCGCCTTGCCGCCGCCGTGTTCGTCGCGGCCCTCGCATTCCCCGCCTTCGCCCAGTCCGACTATCCGAACAGGCCCGTGAAGTGGATCGTCCCGTATCCGCCGGGCGGAACCACGGACGTGCTCGCGCGCATCGTCGCGCAGTGGCTCACCGAGAAGATGGGCCAGACCTTCGTGATCGAGAACAAGCCCGGTGGCGGCAACAATATCGGCACCGAGCTCGCGATCAAGTCGCCGCCGGATGGCTACACCGTCCTGCTCATGAATCCCGCGCACGGCATCAATGCCACGCTGTACAAGGACCTCACGTTCAACGTCCTGCGGGACGTGCAGCCCGTCGCGGGGCTGGTCAAGTCGCCCAACGTGATGGAGGTGACGAACGACTTCCCGGCCAAGACCGTGAAGGAGTTCATCGACTACTGCAAGGCGAACCCCGGCAAGATCAACATGGCCTCCTCCGGCAGCGGCACGTCGGTTCACATGTCGGGCGAGATGTTCAAGATGATGACCGGCTGCGACATGCTGCACGTGCCCTTCAAGGGCGCGGGGCCGGCGATCGCCGAGCTGATCCCGGGTCGCGTGCATGTCCTCTTCGACAACCTGCCGTCCTCCATCGCCCACATCAAGGGCGGGCGGCTGCGCGCGCTCGCGGTGACCACCACGACGCGCGACGCGAACCTGCCGGACGTACCCACGGTGGCCGAAACGGTGCCGGGCTACGAGGCCACCGCGTGGTTTGGCATGGGCGCTCCCAAGGGAACGCCGCGGGCGATCGTCGAGAAGCTCAACGCCGAGATCAACCGCGCGCTGGCCGACCCGAAGATGAAGGAGAGGCTGGCGGAGCTGGGGGGCCGCCCGATCCCCGGCACTCCGGAGGACTTCGGCAAGGTGATGGCCGAGGAGACCGCGCGTTGGGAGAAAGTCGTGAAGGCTTCGGGCGCGAAGGTCGAGTGATCAGCGCTTCACGAACGTCGCGATGACGTCGAGCAACTCCTCGGGGACCGGCAGCTTCGGGTCCCCGTAGGAGGCGAGCTGGCCGGCCTGGTCGGTGGCCGTCACTTTCTTCAGCACGTGGTTCATGCCCTCGATGAGGACGAGCTTCGCGGCGGGCTGCGCCGCCGCGAGCGCGCGTGCTTCGGCCACGTCCACCTGGATGTCGTTCGTGCCCTGCACGATGAGGACCGGCATGCCGATGGCCTTCAATTCATTCGCGGGCGAGTACTTGATCCACGAGATGAGGTAGGGCTGCACCGAGGGGCGGTACACCGTGGCCAGCGAGGCCGGTACATCCGGCACCGGATTGCCCGCCTTGAGGGAGCGCAGGACGCGCTCGCTCTCCTGGAAGAGGTCGGGCGGCAAGCGCGTGCGCAATTGGTCGCTCAACACGAGGTCCGCCGAGCGCGCGATGCCCGCCAGCGACACGAACCCGTCGGCACGCGCTTTCTTCGCGGCGACCATGCCGATCAGCGAACCCTCGCTGTGGCCCGCCACGGTCACCGAGGAGAAGCGCGGGTCCGACTTCAACCGCGTGATCCAGCCCGCGGCATCGTCCACGTAGTCCTCGAAGCGCAGGTCGGCCTCCGACTTTGCCGCCGCCGCGCTCTTGCCGATGGCGCGCTTGTCGTAGCGCACCGAGGCGATGCCGCGCGCGGCGAGGCCTTCGGCGAGGAGCTTGAGCGAGTTGTTGCTCCCCGGAAACAGCCGCGAGTTGCCGTCGCGATCGGTGGGGCCGGAGCCCGCGTGGATCAGGACGACCGGAACCTTGCCCGCGGAATCGGGACGGAGCTCGGTGCCGTGGAGCGTGCCGGTGGCCGTTGCGAGGGAGACCTCGGTCTCGATCGGCGCGGCCGCCCATGCGGGCAACGCGAAGACTGCAAGCGAGAGGAGCAGGGCAGCGAGAGGAGGGCTGGCACGGAACGGCTGTCGCATGCGGGTCTCCTTTCGGGCGATGAGCGCTATTCTGCACCTGGGAACTCTTTCCCGGAAATGCCTTTTCATACAATCAAGACTATTGAGCGTATGAAAAGGCATTTCGCGGCATCTGTCCCCTGAGTGTCGCGGACCGTAGAATCGCAGCCATGAAACGTCTACTCCTGGCACTCGCCCTTGTGGTCATTCTTCCCGCGTCACCCGCGCGGGCCGCCGATGAATCCATCGCCATCGTCGCCGATCGCGTCTACGCCTCGCCAACCGCCGAACCGCTGCTGAAGGCCACGGTGATCGTCACCGCCGGCAAGATCGCCGCCGTCGGTGCAACCGGAAAGGTGAAGGTTCCGCCCGGAGCCCGCGTCGTCAAGGCGAAAGGCATGACGCTCCTCGCGGGCTACTGGAACAGCCACGTCCACTTCATCGACCCCAGGGTCTTGAATGCCGCGACGCGGCCTGCCGCGGAGCTCACCGCGTACCTCGAGGACATGCTGACTTCGCGCGGCACCGTGCACGCGTTCGAGATCGCGACCCTCGACTTCGGGAACACGCTCGCGCTGCGCGAACGCATTCGCAAGGGCGAGGTGACGGGACCGGAGATCTACACCACCGGCGTGCCCTTCGTCGGGCCCAACGGCACGCCCGGGTACCTGCCCGGCGTGAAGCTCCCGGAATTCTCGGATCCGAAGGAAGTGCGTGCGTTCGTGCGCAAGCAGCTCGACGCGGGCGCCGATGCCGTCAAGTTCTGGTCGGTGTCGCCCACGATGCAGGGCGAGGTCCAGGTGGCGGGCGATGTGGCCCGCGCCGCGGTCGACGAAGCCCACCGATCGAAGAAGCCGGTCTTCGCGCATCCGACGACCGTCGAGGGCGTGCGGCTCGCGGCCGAATACGGAGTGGATGTCCTGGCGCATGTGAGCCCGGACCACCAGGAAGGCTGGACGCCTGAATTGATCGCGCTGCTGAAGTCGCGCAACGTCGCCGTCACGCCGACGATGAAGCTCTTCCGGATCGATCCCGAGCGCCAGGGCGCGCCGCCCGCGGTCGTGAAGCAACTCATGGACATCGCGGGCAAGGAGCTGGGCCAGTACTCGCGGGCGGGAGGCACGATCCTCTTCGGCACCGACGTAGGCTACATCCCCGACCACGACACGAGCGAGGAATTCGCGCTGATGAGCAAGGCCGGCTTGAGCTTCGCGCAGATCCTGGCCAGCCTCACGACGGCGCCGGCGGCGAAGTTCGGCCATGCGGCGCACACCGGCAAGGTCGAGCCCGGCATGGATGCGGACCTCGTGCTGGTGGAGGGCGATCCGAAAGCCGACGTGAGCGCGTTCAGCGCGGTGCGGCTCGCGATGCTGCGCGGAAAGGTGATCTACCGCGCGAAGGGTTTCTAGGCGACCTTCTTGAAGAAGAGGACGGTGTCCTTGTAGCGCGAGCCATCGGGTGCGAGCGCGAAATCGGGGATGACGCCGATGCGCTGCCAGCCGAGGCGGTCATAGAGGCGCTCGGCCTCGGGCGTCGCCGTGTCGAGGATGAGCAGCGTCTTTCCGCATTCCTTCGCCAGCGATTCGACTGCCACTGCGAGCGCCTCGCCCAGGCCTTTGCGCCGCGCGCGGGGATGGACGAGAAGCTTTGTGACGTCGGCTCGGTGTTGCTGGTTTTCGGACCGCGCGTAGTTGATCTGCACGGTGCCGCAGAGGCCCTCGGAATCCTCGGCGACGAGCAACGCGCGATCGCCCGCGACGAGGCCATTGGCCACGCCGTGCCAGAAAGCCAAGGCGCGTTCGCGGGTCAGCGGTTGCTTGAAGCTCACGGAGGCCCCGAGCGCCACGCACTCCATGAGGATGCCGGCGAGTTGCTCGACCTGCGCGGCATCGAGCGCGTCCACGCGGCGCAGGGTCCAGTCGTTCATGCGTGCGATTTGAGTTCGGGAAACGCGATGCGGTACCGAAGCCCCGGCGTACCGCCGAACTGCTCCGGCTTGGCGAAGCGCCCCACGAGGATGCCGCCGTTCATCTCGATCACCTTGATCGACGCTTCGTTCGACGGATCGCACGTGATCTCGACGTACGGCAGGCCTTCCTTGCGCACGATGGGCAGCAGTTGCCGCAACGCTTCCGTCGCGTAACCCTTGCGGCGCTTCCAGGGCACGACGCCATACCCGATGTGGCCCAGCACGTAGGGCGGGAGCTCGGGCGTTCCGGGAACCCACCGAAAACCGATCGTGCCGCAGAACTCTCCGTCCCACATCCAGTGGTTGTAGCCGGGAATGCGCGGGACTTTCGATCCGTCGGGGAGCCGCACCGGATCGCCGGCCGCTTCGCGATCGACGGCACGTTCGAGGAATTTCGCGGGGTCGCGCAGGACGACTTCGAGCGCTTCCTTCGCAGCCTCGGGCCCGCGGGTGGTGTCGGGCGACCATCCCTGCTCGAGCGCGGCGATGAAGCTGGGGAGGTGCTCGGCGAGCGGACGGACGATCTTCATGCGGTCCATTGCATGTCCGGGTCGAGCGGGTAGATGGGCCGCGGTACCTTCTCGTACGGCACGCGCGTGAGGATGGGCGTGGTGAGGCCGGGGACATCCACTTCGACGATGCGCTCGTCCGGGAAGAAGATGTCGAAGGCCGCGCGGAAGTGGCCCCGCGATTTCACGATGACGGATCGCGCCTTCGCGATGTCGATGCCGAAGCACTCGAACATCGCGATGTCCTTGCACTGCTGGCGAATGCTGATCACCACGACGCGAATGCCGCCGACCTGCAGCAGCGCCATCTGGCCGAGGTTGATCGTGTGGCCCGCCGAGATGCCGCGCTTGCCGATGAGGGAGCCGTCGTTCAGGCCGAGCACTTCCGCGTCGGCTTCGAACTTGCCCGAGAGGTGGTGCGTCTCGTCGCGGTTGAACTTCGCGTGGAACTTCGCACCCGGCCCGAGGCGCTTCGCTTCGGCGGCGAGCGCGGGATCGAAAACGACACCGAGCAGCGCGCCTTGCACGCCGGCCTTGTGGAACGACTCGAGGATCCACACCGTATTGCCGCGGCCTCCTCCGCCCGGGTTGTCGGCCACGTCGGCGAAGAGGAGGGCGGGCTTGGTGGCGTCCTGGCCGCAGGCTTTCGCCATGCGGGTGGCGTCCTCGAGCGTGGTGAGGCGCGGGATGTAGCGCTTGCGATCGTCCCAGGTCTTCTGCGCGATTTCCCGGGCGAGGGTTTTCGCGAGCGCCGCGTCGTTGCGCGTGGTGACCGTGACGCTCATGCCGTTCTTCTCGCAGTCGCCGAGCGAGAAGCCGCTCAGCACCGAGACGTTCATCACGCGCGCGTCGATGCGCGACTGGCCGTACGCGATGATGTCGGCGTAAGGACCGCTCTTGGTGTTCTGCGCGACCGACGGCGGGATGAACGGCAGCTTCACCATCGCGGCCGTGGCCTTCACGCCCGCGAGCATCTCGCGCATCAGGACGGCGCACTCGGCGCCGCGCTCGGCCATGTCGACGTGCGGGTTGGTGAGATAGCCCACGAGGACATCGGCGTTGCGCACCATCTTGTCGGAGACATTGGCGTGGAGGTCCAGCGTGGCGAGGATCGGGACATCCTTGCCCACGATCGCACGCACGCGCTCGAGCACCACGCCTTCGGGGTCGGGCTCCTTCTCCCCGATCGCGCCGCCGTGCAGCGAGAGGAACACCGCATCGACGGGCAGGGCCTTGCGCAGGCGCTCTTCGAGCTGGGCTACGACTTCGAGGAAGAACTTGTGTTCGACCGGCCCGCTGGCCCCCACCATCGCGCCGAACAGCGGCAGCGGCGTCCACGCGCCCGTGGCCGTCATCTTCTCGACGAATCCCGAGAGGCAAACCGGGCACCGCGGGTGCGCGCTCTCCCAATCGGTCCGCAGCGCATCGCCCGCCGCGATGAAATTGGCCGCGAACTCCTCGCGGGTCGCCAGCGGGGAGTGTCCGTTGGACTCGAGCATGAAAGCACCGCAGGCAATTCGTGGCATGTTGAGTGTGTGAGAATAAAGGGGTCAGACTCCTTTATTGGTTTCTCAATAAAGGAGTCTGACCCCTTTATTCTCACATAGAGACCTCCCCATGGTCCGACGCATCCTGGCGCTCCTCCTCTTCTGCACCGCCGCCGCGGCCCAGAACCTCACCCTCGGGACGAAGCTCGAGCTGAACACGCTCGACCCGCACTTCTTCGCGTCGTTCCCGACCGGGTCCTCGCACGAGTACCTGTACGACAAGCTCTACGTGTACGACGAGAAGCTGCGCCCGATTCCGTCGCTGGCCACGGTGAAGTTGATCGACGACCTCACCTGGGAAATGAAGCTCCGGAAAGGAGTCACCTTCCACGACGGCAGCCCCTTCACGGCCGACGACGTGATCTTCACCGTGGATCGTGTGCCCAACGTGCCGAATTCGCCGAACTCGTTCTCGCAGTTCACGCGCACCATCGAGAGCCTGAAGAAGGTGGACGACCACACGATCATCGTGAAGACGAAGGCGCCGACCCCGAATTTTCCGGGCGACCTCACCAACGTCTTCATCGTCTCCGCCAAGGCGGCGAAGGGTGCGACCACCGCGGACTTCAACTCGGGCAAGGCGGCCATCGGAACCGGCCCGTACAAGCTCGTGCAGTTCGTGAGCGGCGAGCGCCTCGTGGTCGAACGCAACGACAAGTACTGGGGCAAGAAGCCGCACTGGGCCAAGGTGACCGAACGCGTGATGGCCAAGGACCCGACGCGCCTGGCCGCGCTGCTTTCGGGTGAAGTCGACGCCATCGACGCGGTGCCCATTCCCGACCTCGAGCGGCTGCGCAAGGAAGGCAAATTCGCGCTCTTCAAGGGCACCGCGGCCCTCGTGCATTACGTGGCCCTCGATTCGGCGCGCGACGAGTCGCCCTTCGTCACGGCCAAGGACGGCAAGCCGCTCGCCAAGAACCCGCTCAAGGATGTTCGCGTGCGCAAGGCGCTTTCGCTTGCGTTGAATCGCGACGCCATCGCCAAACGCGTGATGGAAGGCAGCGCCGTTCCCGCGGGCCAACTCATTCCGCCGCAGTTCCCGGGCGCGAGCCTGACTGCGAAGCCGGATCCGTTCGATGTCGTGAAGGCGACCGCCCTGTTGAAGGAAGCGGGCTACGCCGACGGCTTCCGCATCGTCCTGCACGCCACGGGCGACCGTTACGCCAACGACTCCGCCGTGGCGCAGGTGATCGCGCAGATGTGGACGCGCATCGGCCTCAAGGCCGAGGTGGAAGTTCTTCCCGGAAGTGTCTTCTTCACGCGCGCCTCGAAGCAGGAATTCAGCGCCTTCGCCGCGCAGTACGGCGCCGAGGAAGCCGCGAACAGCCTGCGCGCACTCGTGGCCACTTACGATGCAGCCAAGGGCTTCGGCACGGCGAATCGAACGCGCTACACGAACCCGATCGTCGATTCGCTGCTCACGGAATCGCTGGTCACGATGGACGACGAGATCCGGAACCAGAAGCTCTCGCGCGCGATCAACTTCGCGATGGGAGATACGCCGCTGATCCCGGTCTTCTTCCCGATCTTCGACTTCGCCGCGAAGAAGGACCTGGTCGTCACACCGAGGGCACAGCGCAGATTCAACGCGCTCATGATCGCACCGAAATAATTGGGGTCAGACTCCCATTAAGTTAATCCGTCCTCTCGCCTCTTGGCGAGAGAGCCGGACCGATTAACTTAATGGGAGTCTGACCCCAATTATTTCAAATGAGCTAGAGTACCTGTCGCCACCCTTGCGGGGGCGCACACATCCGCAGTTCATCCAGTCAATGGGGGTTGACCATGAACGAGCAAGACATCCGTGGCCTCGTAGAAGACGTCCGTGAAGGACGCATCTCGCGCCGGCAATTCATCCACACGCTGATCGGCTTCGGGCTCTCGGTCCCGATGGCCGGCACCATCCTGATGCACGCGGGGGTGGCCAACGCACAAGCGTATGGCAGCTTCCCGTACAAGCCGACGAAGCGCGGAGGCGGCGGCGTCGTGAAGCTCCTCATGTGGCAGGGGCCGACGCTCCTCAATCCGCACTTCGCCACGGGCACCAAGGACCAATACGGCTCCCGCATGTTCTACGAGCCGCTCGCGGCGTGGGACGGCGACGGCAACCTCGTGCCCTGCCTCGCGGCCGAGATCCCGAGCCTCCAGAACGGCGGCGTCGGCAAGGACGGCAAGACCGTCACGTGGAAGCTCAAGAAGGGCGTGACCTGGCACGACGGGAAACCGTTTACCGCCGATGACGTCGTCTTCAACCACGCTTATGCCAAGGATCCGGCGACGGCCTGCACCACGATCGGCAGCTACCAGGACAACACGGTCGAGAAGATCGACAGCCACACGGTCAAGGTCACGTTCAACAAGCCGACGCCGTTCTGGGCCGACCCGTTCGTCGGCACGCGCGGCTGCCTCATTCCGAAGCATCTCTTCGAAGGCTTCATGGGGGCCAAGTCGCGCGATGCACCCGCGAACCTGAAGCCCGTGGGCACCGGACCGTACCTCTTCGTGGACTTCCGCCCGGGCGACCTCGTGTCCGGCAAGATCAACCCGAACTTCCACGAATCCAATCGCCCGTTCTTCGATGCCTTCGAGATGAAAGGCGGTGGCGATGCCGTGAGTGCGGCGCGCGCCGTGCTGCAGACCGGCGAATTCGACTATGCGTGGAACATGCAGGTCGAGGACGACATCCTCAAGAAGCTCGAGGCGGGTGGCAAAGGGAAGATCAACATCGTCCCCGGCGGCGGGCTCGAGATGGTGCAGTTGAACTACACCGACCCGTGGAACGAAGTGGAAGGCGAGCGCGCGAGCCTGAAGAGCAAGCATCCTTCGCTCACCGATCCGGCAGTACGAGAAGCGTTCACGCTGCTGATCGACCGCGCCTCGATCCAGGAACACATCTACGGCCGCACCGGCATTGCGACGCGCAATTTCGTGAACCAGCCGACGCGCTTCGCTTCGAAGGACAACAAGTTCGCCTTCGATCCCGACAAGGCCAGCGCCATCCTCGAAGCCGCCGGCTGGAAGAAGGGTTCCGACGGCATCCGCGCCAAGGACGGCAAGAAACTCAAGTACGTCTTCCAGACCTCGATCAACGCGCCGCGCCAGAAGGCCCAGCAGATCATCAAGCAGGCGTGCACGAAGGCGGGCATCGACCTCGAGCTGAAGCAAGTGGTGGCCTCGGTGTTCTTCTCCTCGGACGTGGCCAACGTGGACACGTACACCAAGTTCTTTTGCGACATCCAGATGTACCAGACCACGCAGACGCAGCCCGACCCCGAGATCTTCATCAACCAGTTCTGCTCGTGGGAGGCCTCCACGAAGGAGAACAAGTGGCAGGGCCGCAACATCACGCGCTACATCAACGCGGACTTCGACAAGGTCTACCGCGCCTCGCAGGTCGAGCTGGACCCGGTGAAGAGATCCGCGATGTTCGTCGAGATGAACGAGAACCTGATCAAGAACCGCGCGATCTACCCGCTGGTGAACCGCCCGGCCGTGCACGCCATCTCGAGCAAGCTGCGCCTGCCGCTCACCGGGTGGGACAACGACGTGGCCTTCATCAAGGACTGGTTCCGGGAAGCCTGAGATTGAATAAAGGGGTCAGACTCCTTTATTGCCCTGCCTTCGGCAATAAAGGAGTCTGACCCCTTTATTCGCGACGAATGGGCAAGTACCTTCTCCGCCGGCTTCTCATCGCGATCCCGAGCCTGATCGGGATCAGCATCGTGCTGTTCACGGTGCTGGCGCTGGCGCCCGGCGACCCGTTCGAGGAGCTCGCCACCAATCCCAACGTGCCGCCGGAGGTTCGCGAGAATCTCCGCAAGCAGTTCGGGCTCGACGACCCGATCCCCGTTCGCTACACGCGCTGGGTCACGAGCATGGCCAAGGGCGACTGGGGCTTCTCGTTCGCGAGCCGCGTGGACGTGGACAAGCTGATCAAGGGCCGCCTGCCCACCACGCTCATCATCATCGGCTCGTCGCAACTGCTCGCACTCCTGATCGCGATTCCGATCGGGGTCATCGCGGCCACGAGGCCATACTCGATCTTCGACCAGGTGGCGAACACGTTCGCGTTCATCGGGTTTTCGCTGCCGACGTTCTTCACCGGCATCCTGTTCATCCTGTTCTTCAGCATCTACCTCGACTGGTTACCGTTCGTGTATCGAGCGGACATCGCGGAAACTGGCTGGCGTTTTTACTGGGAACACCTCAAGCAATCGATCATGCCGGTCGCGGTGCTGGGACTGTTCCAGGGTGCTTCGTGGACGCGCTACGTGCGCTCCGCGGTGCTCGACGTGATCCGCCTCGATTACGTGACGACCGCGCGTTCGAAGGGGCTCTCCGAGAAAGTGGTCGTGATCAAGCACGCGCTGCGCAATGCGCTGATCCCCGTGGTCACGCTCGTGGCCCTGCAGATGCCCACCATCTTTGGCGGCGCCATCGTTACCGAGCAGATCTTCCGCGTGCCGGGGATCGGGTCGCTCTTGATCAGCGCCATCCTCGCCAACGACACGCCGGTGATCATGGCGGTCACGTTCGTGTTCGCGTGCCTCGTGATCTTCTTCAACCTGTTGGCCGACGTGCTCTATGGCTGGCTCGACCCCCGCATCGCTTACCGGTAAGGGGTCTGACCCCTTAGCGCCCCTGGCGCCGCGCCACTACGGCCCGTGGCGCGAAGCGTGGCGGCGCTTCCGCCGCCACAAGCTCGCGTTCCTCGGCGCGGTGCTCCTGCTGCTGATCATCGGCGCGGTGGTGTTCGGCCCGTGGCTGTGGAAGGTGCCGATCAACGAGATCGACTTCGCCGCGAAGCTGAAGACCCCGTCGTGGAGCCACCCGCTCGGCACCGACGACCTCGGACAGGACCTCCTCGCGCGGATGATCTACGGCGGGCGCATCTCGATCGCCGTGGGCCTCGCGGCGATGGCGATCGCGATCTTCTTCGGCACACTCGTCGGAGCGGTCGCGGGCTACTCGCGAGGCAGCATCGACGCGGGCCTCATGTGGCTCACGGACCTCTTCCTCTCGCTGCCGCAGTTGCCGCTGCTCCTGCTCATCATCTATCTCTTCCGCGATTCGTTGAAATCGATCGTGGGGCCGGAGATGGGTGTGTTCATCCTCATCGTCGTGGTGATCGGCGGCTTCCGCTGGATGCCGGTGGCGCGGCTCGTCCGCGCGCAATTCCTGTCGCTGCGAGAGAAGGAGTTTGTCGAAGCCGCGCGGGCCCTCGGTGCCAAGCCGATCCGCGTCGTGACCCGCCACATCCTGCCGAACGCGCTGGGACCGGTGATCGTCGCGGGGACCATCGACGTGGCCGCGGCGATCATCGCGGAATCCACGCTCTCGTTCCTGGGCCTGGGCTTCCCGCCCGACATTCCGACGTGGGGCCGCCTGCTCTTCGACGCGAAGGACTACCTCGACTTCGCGCCGCACTACGCGCTCTTCCCCGGCATCGCGATCTTCCTCACGGTGCTCTCGATCAACTACCTGGGTGACGGGTTGCGGGATGCACTCGATCCGCGGAGGGTGTTGTGACGGGCCACCTCCTAGAAATCCGCGGCCTCAAGACCCACTTCAAGACCGACGACGGCATGGTCCACGCGGTCGACGGCGTGAGCCTGCACGTGGACGCGGGCGAGACGCTCGGCATCGTGGGCGAATCCGGCTGTGGCAAGACCGTGACCGCGTTCACCGTGATGCGGCTGATCCCGATTCCCCCGGCACGGATCGTCGCGGGCGAAATCGTGTGGCAGGGCCGCGACCTGCTCAAGCTCTCGGTGGAGGAGATGCGCGCGATCCGGGCCAAGGAGATCGCGATGGTCTTCCAGGAGCCGATGACGTCGTTGAATCCCGTCTATACCGTGGGCGACCAGATCGCGGAGGTGGTTCGCCTGCACGACAACCCGAACCGCCGCGCCGCGATGGACCGCGCCGCGGAGATGCTCGACCTCGTGCGAATCCCGAACGCGAAGCAGCGCGTGCGCGACTACCCGCACCAGTTCTCGGGCGGCATGCGCCAGCGCGTGATGATCGCGATGGCGCTCTCGTGCAACCCGAAGCTCCTGATCGCGGACGAACCGACCACGGCGCTCGACGTCACGATCCAGGCGCAGATCCTCGATCTCTTGAACGATCTCAAGTCGCGCCTCGGCATGGCCGTGATGCTGATCACCCACGCGATGGGCGTGGTGGCCGAGACGGCGCAGCGCGTCGTCGTGATGTACGCAGGCAAAGTGGTCGAGGAGGCGAGCGTGGGCGACTTGTTCGGCAACCCTCGCCACCCCTACACGCAGGGCCTCATCCGTTCGATTCCGCGCGTGGACAGTTCGATCCACGGCAAGAAGCGCCTCGAAACGATCGCCGGCGTGGTGCCGAGCTTGATCGATCCTCCCGTGGGCTGCCGCTTCGCGCCTCGTTGCCCGCTCGCGCAACCGCAGTGCACAGCGGCGACGCCCGAGCTGCGTGAAGTCGCGCCCGGCCACAAAGTGGCGTGCGTGCTCGCTTGAAAAAACTGGGGTCAGACTCCCATTTTCCTAATTCCGTGGACGGCGACGGGAAGCCCCTTCTGAGCGTCCGTGGGCTCGTCAAACACTTCCCGCTGAAGGGCGGAGTGTTCTCGCGCGAGGTGGAACGCGTGCACGCCGTCGATGGCGTTTCGTTCGACATCCAACCCGGCGAGACCCTCGGCCTCGTCGGCGAGTCGGGCTGCGGGAAATCCACGACCGGCCGCTGCATCCTGCGCCTCATCGAACCGACCGCGGGCGAAGTGTGGTTCGAAGGCAAGGACGTCACGGCCCTCGGCACGGAAGAGCTCCGGCAATTGCGCCGCGACATGCAGATCATCTTCCAGGACCCGTTCGCGTCCCTGAACCCGCGCATGACCGTGGGCGGCATCATCGGCGAGGCGCTCGTGGTGCACGGCCTCGCGAAGGACGCGGCCGACCACGACGCGAAGGTGGCCGAGCTGCTGGAGGCCGTGGGCCTGAACCCGGACTATCGACGGCGCTACCCGCACGAGTTCTCCGGCGGCCAACGCCAGCGGATCGGCATCGCGCGGGCGCTGGCCGTGTCGCCCAAGCTGATCGTGTGCGACGAGCCCGTGTCGGCGCTGGACGTCTCGATCCAGGCGCAGGTGATCAATCTGCTCGAGGACCTGCAGGGCAAGTTCGGGCTCACGTACCTCTTCATCGCGCACGACCTCTCCGTCGTGGAGCACATCAGCACGCGCGTGGCCGTGATGTACCTCGGGCGGATCGTGGAGATCGCGCCGGCGAGCGAGCTGTACCGAAACCCGTTGCACCCCTACACAGAGGCGCTGCTCTCCGCGGTGCCGATTCCGGATCCTTCCCAAAAGCGAACCCGGATTGTGTTGCAGGGGGATGTGCCCAACCCCATACGGCCCCCTGGCGGGTGCCACTTCCATACTCGGTGTCCTATTCGGGAGTTTCCGAGATGTAGGGAAGAGGTGCCGGAGTTAAAGGAGGCGGGGCAGGGGCATTGGGTGGCTTGTCATCTGCGGGGGAAGTAAGCGTTCGTTTAGAGACGGCGTAGGGGCATTCAGGTAGCTTTTTTACACATGCGAGGGGAATCGGCAAGGAGGGTTGATATGACGACCGTTAGCAAGATTGAGTGGACCGAGCAGACTTGGAATCCAACCATTGGATGCACCAAGATCTCGCCCGGTTGCAAGCACTGCTACGCGGAAGCAATGGCGCGACGTTTGCAGGCTATGGGTGCGCCTGGGTATGAGAGTGGTTTCTCGCTCTCGCTGCTTCCACATCGATTGGAGGACCCGCTTCGACGCCGGAAGCCGACAGTCTATTTTGTCAACTCCATGTCTGATATTTTTCACGAGCGCGTTCCCGATGAATATGTCGAGCGTGTCTTCAACGTCATCGCACGTTCACCACAACATACCTTTCAGATTCTGACCAAACGGGCCAGAAGGCTTGCGCACTACTTTCGTACCCGAGCTGTACCCGAAAACGCGTGGCTGGGCGTATCGGTCGAGGATAAGAAATATGGTGTGCCGAGAATCGACTATCTGCGGAGTGTGCGCGCAGCAACGCGCTTCCTATCTGTTGAGCCTTTGCTTGAGGATTTGGGCAACTTGAATCTTGCCGAAATTCACTGGGTGATCGTTGGTGGCGAATCTGGTCCGAAGGCCCGGCCAATGAAGCCAGCTTGGGCGCACTCGATACATAGCCAATGCAAGGCTCAGAAAGTGGCCTTCTTCTTCAAGCAGTGGGGTGGATGGGGCGCCGACGGAATGCGGCGGGCAAAAGCCGAGAACGGACGCCTGCTTCACGGGCAGACGTGGGATGAAATGCCATCCGCCTTCTCACGCTCTGTGCTGGCTGCGTAGCGGCTTCTAGTGACAAAGGTCTCATACGGTTGGGTGCCTGGTGGCCCACCACCCGTTGGGCAGCAACACACGTTTGCCAAGCATGACGTTCTCCGAGCCTACCTCAATGCGTACGTCCACACGCTCGCCAGCTTGCCGCAGCAGGAAGTCCTTCGGCTCACGCTAGTCGACGGCTTCGCCGGAGGAGGGATATATCGACATGAAAAAACTGGTGAACTCAAGCTTGGATCCCCTTTCGTCTTCTTGGACGCGATTAGGGAAGCGGAAGTCGCAATCAACATTGGTCGCCCAAAGCCCTTGAAGGTAGAGGCCGACTACTTCTTCATTGAATCCGACATTGATGCGTTTCGTGTTCTCCAACGCACACTTCATGACCGCGGCCAGGGGCCGAGGATCGGATGCGACATCAATTTGTTTAACGGGAAGTTTCAGGACCACGCTCGCGCGATTAGCGCGTTCATTGCGAAAAAGTCACCACGAAGCGGGCGTTCGATATTTTTGTTGGACCAGTGCGGCTATTCGGAGGTGCCTGGCGCTTTGATTAGATCGATCTTCGCTGATCATCCATCGGCGGAGGTAATTCTGACGTTCGCGGTTGATGCTTTGATAAATTTTGCTAGCGATTCGGCAAAGACAGAGGGCATCTTGCGAAATATCGATCTTCCCGACCCGTTGAATGGCCGCACATTCGAGGAAATCAAGACGAGCGAAAGCGATTTTCGTTTCTACATTCAGAGTTGCATGTATCAGCGACTCGTTCAATCTTGCGGCGCGTCATTCTTCACCGTCTTCTTCATTCGGACAGAGGGGCATGGTGATTTTTGGCTCGTTCATCTCTCGCAGCATCCGCGTGCCCGCGATGTGATGACAACTGTGCATTGGAGTCACAACAATCACTTCATACACTATGGTGGAGCAGGAATCGACATGTTCCACGTATTGGGATATGAGAGTGCACGGGACTCTGACTTTACGGGTCAAGGGGATCTTGGATTTCTATTTGACGATCCTGCCAAGCGCGCTAGCGTTGAAGCCCTGATGAGAGAGCTGCCGCAGTTTATCTTCGCAAATGAAGATGGCGTTTCGTTCGGAGAGTTGTTTCGGTCCACGTGCAATTCATCGCCGGCTGATAGCGCGAAGTACAAGGAGGCGCTTGAGCTTCTCGTTCGGCAGAAGGAAATTAATATTGTTGCGCCGAGCGGAGCGAGAAGATTCAGGGCGTCCACCATTGAAAATGGCGATCTGCTCGTGCCGTCGCGGCAGATCTCTATTCCCTTTGATTGATGGGGAGCTAGTCATGCCTATAGAGGATGACGGTGACATTGTTCGTGGTCTTGGGTTCGTCTCAATGTATGCAGCATGGGTGGAAGAGGACGTCGATGATCTCTTGAGAATGATGAGTTCGATTCAAGAGTTTGACGAGAAAAAGCAGAGGTGGCCGATCAGCCGGAAACTCGACCACGCTGCCAATTTGGTGGCGCAGCTCAAGAGCGACGAATTGTCTGCGTTGCCCGACGCTTTGCTTGGGGCGAAGGATCTCTTCGATCGTCGCAATGAGTTTGTCCATGGGCGAATCTACGCTGGGCTCGATCGCACGGACTACATAAAAGGGGGGCGTCCGAACGCACCAACGAAGACTATAGCGTCGGCGGAGCTCTATGCTTTGGCCAATGAGATCTGGGAGTATCGAGGTCACTTGATTGGTCCGCAGCTTTTCCGGTTGCCGCGGGCGGTCGACAACTACGCCAAATTGGAGCCGCCGAAGGAATAGCGCGCTGAATTCAACATGCCGCTCAGTGCAGATCTCGTTTCGAAGTCCGTCCTGGCCGCTGTAGCGGCAATTGAGATATATAACAAACCCAACTTCTCCTATCGGGAAGAGGCGTTTGCCCTGTTGATGACAAATGCGTGGGAGCTGTTGCTGAAGGCCAAGTGGCTCATAGATCACGGGGAGAGAGTCGAATCACTCCAAGAGCTTGTCGACGATGGTGCTGGCGGAAAGAAGACAAAGCTAAATCGAAGTGGAAATCCCGTGTCGCATGGCGCGGGCTACCTTGCAGCGAAACTGCGAGAGGATAGGAATTCAGGGTTTGAGGCGGCGGCCCATGAGAACATCCTTGCGTTGATTGAGATTCGCGACAACGCGGCACATTTCGTCAACAAAGACCTGTACTTGGGTCGGCGGGTGCTGGAGATTGGAACTGCTTCCTTGCGGAACTACCTTTGTCTCGCTACTGAGTGGTTTCAAACTGATCTATCGACATACAACTTCTTCTTGATGCCCTTGTCCTTCTACCACGGGTTCGAGGCGGCCGAGCCGGCCACACGCGCCCACTATCCCGAGCAAGTGCAGAGACTACTTGCCTACCTCGACTCAATTGAAGGGGTGCCCCAAGAGGAGGGGGCGAAGCAGCATGTCGCACTTCGGCTAGAGACAAAGCTCGTACGAGGGAAGGACGCTGCCTCCGTAGCCTTTCGATGGACAGATGATCCAGCTGCTCCTGCGCTTACAGTGCGCGAAGAGGACGTATTCAAGAACTACCCTATGACCTACAGAGACCTGGCTGACACGATGAAGCGGCGTTACAGCAACTTCTTGGAAAATCGAGAATTTCACAAACTTCGTCAGTCACTTGAGAAGGACACGAAGTTTGCGATCGTCCGCCTTCTCCATCCGGCGAACCCCAAGAGCTCTAAGCAACGCTTCTACAACGCAAATATCCTGCAAGAATTTGACAGGCGGTATTTGCGACGCAGACGCGGAGCCGAGTGAGACGGCTCCTCGCGGCGGCTTTTTTACTGGCAGTGCACGCTGGAGTGCCTGCGGCCTCGCCGGTCCCCGAACCCCGCGCCTACCGCCTCGCCGAACACGTCTACGTCCTGCTAGGCCCCATCCAGCACGCAAACGCCTCCAACCAAGGCTTCATGATCAACGCCACCGCCATCATCGGCGACAAGGGCGTCATCCTCATCGACTCCGGCGGCTCCCACGAAGTGGGCGAGCATCTCGCTAGAGCAGTCCGCCGCATCACCCCCAAGCCCGTCACGCATGTGGTGAACACACACCATCACGGCGACCACCACCTCGGCAACACCGCCTTTCCAAACGCAGTCTTCATCAGCTCCGAGGCGTGCCGCAAGCTCGTCTCCGACACCGGGCACGAATGGGTGGGGTTGATGGAGCACGACATCGGCCGCAAGCTCCCCGGCACGAAGGCGCGTGCGGCGGATGTCACGTATGCGAATGGCTCCCGCACCGAGGTCACGCTACAGGGCGTGCGGATCATCTTCCGGGTCCCGAAGGGTTCGCACACCGCCGGCGACCTCCTCGTGTACCTGCCCGACGAAAAGGTGCTGATCGCCGGCGACGTCCTGGTCAATGGCATCGTGCCCACGTTCCAGGACGGCTTCATCCGGAACTGGGTGCAAACGCTGGACGAGATGCAGGCGATGGACGCGAAGCACTTTGTGCCCGGTCACGGCGACGTGATGACCGCGGCCGAGGTCGCGAACCTGCGCGACGCCATCTCCCGCTTCTACGCGGCAGTGAAGGATGGCTATCGCAAGGGCCGCACCGAATCCGAAATCCGTGCCACGCTCGACCTTTCCGCGTGGAACAAGCTCGAACGTGCTTACGTGATCGGACGCAACATCAATCGCGCGTATCTCGAGGCCGAAGCGGAGAGCTTCGACGAGAAGTGAGCCCACCCGGTAGAACACTCAGTGCCGTGCGGTTGGTGGCCCTGTTCGAGGGCTTCAAGGGCGTGATCGTCCTGGCCGCGGCGAGTGGCTTCCTTCTTCTGCTCCACAAGGATGTGCATGCGTTGGCCGTTCGATTCATCGCGCACACGCACCTCAACCCGGCGGCGAAGTATCCGCAGATCTTCCTCGACGCGGCGTCCAACATTCAGGACCCCAAGCTCATTCTCCTGGCGGTCGGCGCGGCAGCCTATTCCGCCGTACGTCTCGCCGAAGCCTATGGTTTGTTCCGCGGATACGCCTGGGCCGAAGTCCTGGCCGCGGGCAGTGGGGCGATCTACCTGCCCTTCGAGATCCTCGGGTTCATTCATCATCCGACCGCGTTTCGCGCAGTGCTGTTCCTGGCAAACGTCGCTGTCGTTGCGATCATGATCCGTGCCTTGGTTCTCAGGCGCAGAGGTCATATGACGCCTTGAACTCATGGGGAGCGCGGCGGCGTTCATAGCCGCCGAGGAACGAGCGGCGTACAATTATTGAAGTTGTCACACAGGGTCCATCATGGGTGCCGTCGAGAAACTCGAACTGCTCATCAAGAGCCTCTCCCCCCAGGAACTCGCAAAGTTCCGGGAGTGGTTTGCTGAGTTCGACGCCCAGATTTGGGATCGTCAAATTGAAGCCGACGCGGCAGCGGGGAAACTTGACCGCCTCATCGAAGAGTCGATGGCCGATCACAGGGCGCAGAAATCCCGGCCTTTGTGAAGCACGCGGCGTCGGTCCGGTTCTGGACGCTCTACGAGGCGCTACCAACGCCCGTACGTGCCGTCGCCGACAAGAACTTCCAACTCCTCAAGGCAGATCCAAGGCACCCATCGCTTCACTTCAAGCGCATCGGGAAGCTTTGGTCGGTGCGCGTAGGCGAACATCACCGTGCACTCGCCCATGACGTCGAGGACGGCATCCAATGGTTTTGGATCGGGAGTCATGCTGACTATGATCGAATCGTCGTCTAGCAACACGCCGGAGCGAATCATGAATCATCGTGGGCCATCCCATGGCCTTTGACTACGTGCTCCAGTATCCCTGCGAAGTGCGGAAGGCCGTGCCGGAAGCGAAGCTCGTCGCCCTCGTGGGCTACATGAGCCTCGCCCAGTTTGCGGTCGGGGAAGTCCAGAAGGCCAACCCCGGCCTACCCATGGAGAAGGTCCTCCAGTACGAAGTGCAGGTGAGCCAATCGCGGCCGGATGGAACCGTGAGCCAGATTCCGATGACGATCGGGCAGCTCGTGGAGATGGCCCAGTCGCTCGGCCCGTACCGGGGGCACTGCACGAAGTGCCCGGCGAACATCGCGGACCGGCCTTTCGGCTGCATCGCCAAGATCAACTACCCGCTGCGGAGGGAGTCCGAGGAATGGCTCCTGTCCCGACTGCCGGGCGACGCGAGCGAACCCAACCTCTCGTTGTTGTTCCGGTTTCTCTCGGACCTCGAGATCGACGGTCGGCCGGTCGATGCGATGAGGCCGAGGTTGTTCGAGCTGCAGGCGCCACTTGTGCGGCGGTGGGGAACCGCTCCCGATCAGAAGCAGGTGACGTCGAGCCAGCTCATCCACATGCTCGCCTTCGGCGGCAACATCGGGGCACAGCAGGCCGCGCTCTACACGAAGCTGCTCGGGCTGGAATCCGTGCTGTCCGATCCGCATCCGCCTTCGGACAATATCGAGCAGTTCAAGACGTTGATGTGCGCCATCGTCATGTCCGGGCGGTTGAACGCGGGGATCAGCGTCGAGGCTTGAAAGCGCAGTTCGTGGCCCCAATAGCTGTTGCCATGCGCTTGCTCGACAAGATCAGCCGGATTTTCGCTTTGGCGGTGCTCACAATGGTGCTCGGGTGCGCACCGAAGCCAGAGTCGCCGGCGCGATTTTCGGGCATGTGGAAAGGCGAAGGTGCGTCAGCGGGAGGCATAGAGCTGACACTTGCGCCGGAAGGCAAGTGCACGCTGATGTGGTACACCGGCTGGGAACGCCATGAAATGGGTTGCACTTCCTATTCCATTGACGGCCAAACCCTCACGTTGACGATGAAGGATCAAGCGCCCGCCTATCTGCGATTCGATTCCCGGAAGCAGGTCATGACGATCCAGGTTGGGCAAACCACCGCCAGATTGACTCGAATCGACACGAAGGCGGCTCAGGAGCAATCGGCGCCCGCCGAAGAAAGAGGTGTGAGATGACGTCACCCACGGTTCGCCCGTTGTTTCGCGTGCTGGCGCTGATCCTTGCGATTTGCGGCGGCTATGTATGCGGGATGTTTTTGAAGATGTTCTGGGAATACGGATATCCGACCGTCCAACCCTTCATGTTCATCCTGGTGACCGTGACTTCGGGAGGCACAGCAGCGGTCATGGCGTTTGTGGCGGCGGTCGGCCGCGCCCCGAAGTGGATGGAGCCACGTGCGCGAGGAACGCGCATCGAATGACCCGCACCTCCGGGTAAACTGAGCAGCAATGGACACCAAGACCATCGCAGCACTGCTGCTCAAGATCACCGGCCTGGTGCTGATCGTGTATTGCGTCGCCCAACTGCCTGCGTTCTTCGCGTACACGAGCCTCGGCTATGACTTCTCGATCGGCCAGGCTATCGGCGCCGCGGCGGCGGCCCTATTGCCACTCACGGTGCTTGGCCTGTTCCTGTGGTTCTTCCCGGGCACCGTGGCAAACAAGATCGTCTCGGGAACGTCGGAGCAGTCCGCGCCGGCCGATACCCGTTCGATCGAGCTGGTCGCGTTGACCATCCTCGGCGTCTACCTGCTCACGATGGGGCTCGTCGACGTGGTTCGAGACATCGCCTTTCTCATCGCCATCCATCGCCAGGATCCCGGCCTGACTCTCATTCCCGCTTCAGTAGTCTCCCGCGTCGCGGCAACAATCGCAGAACTCCTCATCGGCGCCGGCCTTTGCGTCGGTGCCAAAGGCGTTTCGCGCGTGATCGAACGATTGAGACAAACCAGCCAATGACCCGAAAACTCATCTCCTCCGGTTCCACCTTCGAAGAACAGATCGGCTACTCCCGCGCGGTGGTCGTGGACAACTGGGTCTTCGTCTCCGGCACCACGGGCTTCGACTACAGCCGCATGGTCATCCCCGAGGATCTCCTCGAGCAAACCGACCAATGCCTGAGGAACATCGCATCGGCACTGAAGGAAGCGGGCGCGAGCATGAAGGACGTCGTCCGCGTCCACTACATCCTCCCCAACGCCGCCGAGTTCGAGAAAACCTGGCCGATCCTGCGCAAGTACTTCGGTGACGTGCGTCCCGCCGCCACGATGATCTGCGCCGGGCTCGCGGATCCGCGCATGAAGATCGAGATCGAAGTCACCGCGCTCAAGCAGGGTTAGGGAGCGATCGCGATGACGCCATATCTCGTTGGCGTGATCCTGGCCCTGTCCGTCGGCCTCTCGATGTCCTTCATCGGGTTCAACCGCGACCGCGCGTTCTATCCGACGGTCATGATCGTCATCGCGTTCTACTACGGCCTCTTCTCCGTCATGGGTGGTTCCACCCAGATGCTGCTGTACGAGTCCGTCGGGATCGTGGCGTTCTGCACGATGGCCGTGCTCGGCTTCAAGCTCAACCTTTGGTGGGTGGTCGCCGCGCTCGCTGCACACGGCGTCTATGACTTCTTCCATGACCACCTGTTCGTCAATCCGGGCGTGCCATCGTTCTGGCCCACGTTCTGCCTGGCCTATGACGTCGTGGCCGCCGCGTACCTGGCCTGGCTCCTGACGCAGCGGCGCGGCGCAAGCGCTAGGCCGTAACCTTTCCCACGAAGCGGCGCACCCACGGGGCTACGAGTGTCACCGTCGGAAACGCGACCGGCCACGTGGTGATGCAGCTCTTGAACCACGACCAAACAAAGCCCTGGTTGATGCCCTGGTTGAGGGCGAGGACCACGGCCGTGACGACGCTCACCATGATCGTGGAGAGCAACGCGCCGAAGACGAGTGGGGCATAGCGTGCGGGAATGCGGTTCATTTGAAGCTCCTTTTCAGTAGTTGAGGAAGATGCTGGCGGTGCGGCCGGCCGCATAGAGGCCAAGGCCGAACACCGTGTGGGTCACGAGGCTCTGGATGCGAGCCGCGGTGGGGCGTGGCGTGCGGCTCGCTGCGATCCCGGCGCCCATGCCCGGTTGCATGAGCAGGAAGGGCGCGGCCACGGTTGCGATTCCGACGGCGAGCGCCGGTGCGAGGGTCGGGTGCGCGATCCAACCGATCCCCTGGATGGCGAGAAGCAGCGCCGCGAACGAGATGCCGATCGCGTAGTGGGCGATCCAGCCGACCCAATGTTCGCCCGGCAGCGGGCACGATGCGGCGATCGAGTCGTGACGAAACCGGCCGCGCGGGAAGTAGGCGATCCAGCGGCCCACCAGGCCGTAGTTCGGGAGCGGCGTGCCCAGGAATTGCTTGCGCGCGACGGCCCAGAGATCGACCAGCGCGGTCGCGCCGGCCCCGAGGATTGCTGCATGCATTGCGTAGTCCTTGATCGTGTCCATCGCCTTGCCTTCGGGTTTCTGATGATGCACAGTGCCACTTCAAGTCAACTTGAAGTCAAGGGGTATTTCATGGACATCGCCGAGGTAGCCCGGAGGACCGGCGTACCGGCTTCGACGCTGCGGTTCTACGAGGAAAAGGGTCTGATCGCCTCCACCGGCCGGCATGGATTGCGCCGGACGTTCGGCCCGGTCGTGCTCGACCGGCTCGCGTTGATCGCGCTCGGCAGGGCCGCGGGTTTCACGCTCGAGGAGACCGCGCGCATGTTCGCCCCCGACGGAAAGCCGCGCGTCGATCGCCAGATGCTCGCCACCAAGGCGGACGAACTCGACCGGACGATCCGCAAGCTCACCGCCATGCGCGATGGGCTGAAGCACGCGGCCGTTTGCCCGGCCCGCAGCCACATGGAATGCCCCAAGTTCCGCCGCCTCCTGGGAGCCGCCGCGTCGGGGGTGATCGGAGCGCGGGCCAAGCCCGTCGCAAAACGCAAACCTGGACCGGAGCGCGCGAAATGAGCGAGAACTTTCCCAAGGACATCTACACCGAAGCCGAGCCGGAAACCGACACGCTCGCCAACCTCGGCCCGCTCCGCCCGATGGCCGGCATCTGGACCAGCTCGCGCGGCCTCGACACCGCGCCGAAGGCCGACGGCCCCGAGAAGCAGGCCTACATCGAGCGCATGGAGCTGCAGCCGATCGATGCGCAGGCCAACGGGCCGCAACTGTTCTACGGGTTGCGCTATCACACGCAGATCTTCAAGCCCGACGATCCCGAGACCTTCCACGACCAGGTCGGCTACTGGCTCTGGGAACCCGCGACGGGCGCGCTGATGCAGACGCTCTCGATCCCGCGCGGCCAAGTGGCGATGGCCGTCGGCAAGGCCGCCCCCGATGCGAAGACGTTTCGTCTCGAAGCGGTGCGTGGCTCGCTCACGAACGGCATCGTGTCGAACCCGTTCCTGGAGTACGCCTTCAAGACGGAGCGCTACATCATCACGGTGACGATCAACGCCGATGGAACGTGGTCGTATGAACTGGATACGGTGCTGATCATCCCGGACCAGAAGGAGCCCTTCCACCACACGGATCGCAACACGCTCCGGAAGATTGGGGAGCCGACCCTCAACCCCACCGCGCGGGAATGAAGGCCTGGATCGTCGCGGCGTTGTTGGTTGTCGGCGCCTCAGCCGCGCAGGCCGACGTCGATGGGATGGTGGAAGAAGCCGCGCAAGCCGTCATGCGGCAGCACGACATCCCCGGGCTCGCCATCGCGGTGACGGCGAACGGCAAGCGGCGGTTCTACAACTACGGTGTCGCCTCGAAGGACACGAAGCAGAGGGTCACGAGCGATACGCTCTTCGAGATCGGATCGATCAGCAAGACGTTCACGGCAACGTTGGCGGCCTACGCGCAGGTCGATGGCCATCTTTCGCTCACCAATAGTCCGGGCAGGTTCCTGCCCCAGCTTCGCGGCAGCGCTCTCGACAAGGTGACGTTGATCCACTTGGCGACTCACACCGCGGGCGGTTTCCCCCTGCAGGTTCCCGACGGCATCCAGGACACCGCGCAGTTGATGGACTACTTCAAGGCGTGGAAGCCGAGCCATGCCCCCGGCACGCAGAGAACGTATGCCAATCCCAGCATCGGCCTGCTCGGCGTGGTCGCGGCAAAGAGCCTGGGAATATCTTTCGAGGCTGCGATGGAGCAGCGGCTGTTTCCGATGCTCGGCATGTCCAACAGCTACATCAACGTGCCCGCCGGCGAGATGCATCGCTACGCGCAGGGCTACAACAAGGATGGCGCTCCGGTCCGCGTGAATCCCGGGGTCCTCGCCGCCGAAGCCTACGGAGTGAAGACCAGCGCCCGCGACCTCATTCGTTTCGTCGAAGCGAACCTGGATCCGGACCGGGAAGAACGAAGACTTCGCTACGCAATCGGCGAGACCCACGTGGGCTACTTCAAGCTGGGCGCGATGACGCAGGACTTGATCTGGGAACAGTACAGTTACCCGGTGGAACTGGACACGTTGCTGGAAGGAAACTCCGCCAGGGTTCTCTTCGAAAGCAACGTGGTCACCGCATTGGATCCGGTGCAGCCGCCGCTCGAGGCGGTCTGGATCAACAAGACGGGTTCCACCAACGGATTCGGCGCGTACGTGGCCTTCGTGCCCTCGAAGAAGGTGGGCATCGTGGTGCTCGCCAACAGGAGTTTTCCGATCGAGTCGAGGATTCGGTTGGCCTATCGAATCCTGGCGCTCTACACCCCGGCGCAGTGATTTGAACTACTTGATGCGGACGCAATCGAATTCGGGTTCCATCACTCACCTCCAGGAGACGCCATGAAACTCAAATGCGCCGCTGCTGCAGTCGCCCTTCTCATTTCCACCGCGGCCTCGGCCGACGAGAACGGGATCCTCTTCAAGGTTGTCCTGCTCAAGGATGGAAAGGTCGTCGCGTCGCCCAGTGCCGTGGGTGAATTCGGGCGCGAGGTGACCGTGGAACTCGCCCAGACGATGAAGGTCGTTGCCGTCGCCGCAACCCCGAACAGCGAGGGGCATTCGCTCACCGCGGTGAAGCTCTCCCTCTTCGAGGGCGGCGCCATGCAGCCGGGCAAGGAAATGTCGATGCTTGCCGACCTCACCAAGTCTCCGTCCTTCGAGTACTCGGTTCCGGGTACGCCGTATCGCTTCGTCGTCATGCCTCGGCAGGTGAAGCTGCCTGACACGAAGGGGTGAGATGCAGCGGGGACTGATTGCCTGCATCGCCTTCGTCGCGCTCTCGGCGCACGCGGCCGAGAGCACCTGCTTCGGCACGGTCGCGAACGGGCGGTTGGAAGGCGGCGTATCGCTCCCATCGTCCGGCCCCAATTTCTCCTCGTACAGTTCCATCGGTGTGTCGCTGGGGCGCACGCACGTGCACTCGGTGGTTCGCGAGGTCGTGGCGAACGCCTACCGGGCGCTCGAGACGGCGGCCCCGGGGAAGGTGTATGTGTTCGGCGAGTCCGGCTAGAAGGGCGGCGGGCGCATCAAGCCGCATCGAACCCACCAGAACGGCCTCTCGGTCGACTTCATGGTCCCGGTCGTGGACAAGGCGGGAAAGTCGGTCGCACTTCCCACAGGGCCGACGAACAGGTTCGGCTATGACATCGAGTTCGACCGCAACGCGGCGTTCGGCGACCTCACGATCGACTTCGATGCGCTGGCGGAGCACCTCTACCAGCTTCACCTGGCTGCCCGCTCGAAGGGTATCGACCTTGCGCTGGTGATCTTCGACGAGCCGTATCTTCCGCGGTTTTTCGGGACTGCACGGGGTCCGTACCTGAAGCAGAACCTCAAGTTCATGCAGGGCAAGCCCTGGGTGCGCCACGACGAGCATTACCATGTCGACTTCGCGGTCGCCTGCAAAACCCTCGTGAAGTGAAATCCAGACGGGGCGCTCCCCGCGTCCAACCTGCATGAATCTCCGCCCCCTCGCCTGGTCCGTCGGCGCCACCCTGCTCGCCCTGTTGATGGTCGTTGCTACGGCGCTCGGCGGCTCGTTCCTCCTCGAGCTCTTCGTTCCGATCGACGCGAAGGGCAATCCGGTCGATCCCGTTGGCCTCGTTGCGTACACGGTTGTGCCGTTCGGCCTGCTCCTGATCGTGCTCGTCGCGTGGGTTCGGTTCGTCGAGAAGCGAGGGCTCGAAGCCCTCGGGCTTGCGACAACCAACCGGATACCGAAGTACCTTCGCGGCTATGCGATCGGCGTGGCCAGCATGGTCGCGATCGTCGGTGTCACTTGGGCCGTAGGCGGCTATTCGGCGACGGGGCCGGGCACCGCGTGGGCGTCACCGCGCGAATTCCTCGTCATCGCGATGCTGATGCTGGGCCTCGCATTGCAGTCGAGCGTGGAAGAGTTGCTCTTCCGCGGATGGCTGCTCGGCACGCTCTCCCGCAAGGCCAACGTACCGGTCGCCGTGCTCCTGAGTTCGGCGCTCTTCGCATTGCTGCACTTCTCGCGCGGGCATCTGTGGCTCGACTGGCTGGCGCTCTTCCTGTTCGCGTTCTTCTGCTGCGCGTGGAGGCTGCGCACGGGCAACACGCTCGGCGCGATGGGTTGGCACTCGGGGTGGAACTGGATCCTCGGGGTGGGTTTCGGCCTGCCGCTGAGCGGCATCGACGTGGGTCTTCCGTCGCTCGTGGTGAATCTCGTGCCGCAGGGCGCGCGCTGGTTGAATGGTGGGCCACAAGGTCCAGAGAGCAGCGTGGCCTGCGTCGTCTACTTCATCGCGGGCTCGCTGCTGCTCATGCGCAAGCAGGGGCCTTCCTAGAACGGCTTCTTCGCCACGCGCTTGTGGTTGCCTTCGTGATAGGTTTCTCCCTACTGCGGAGGGTGTGCGAGATGAAGAGGTTCCTGTTTGCGTTGGCCCTGGCGCTGAGCCTCGGCTCGTTGTTGCAACCGCCGGAAGCCGCGACCGGGGAGGCGTGGCTGGTCGGCCGGTGGGAGCTCTTCCGCGATCCGGACAAGGAGCCCAAGGACTACATGGAGTTCACCCCGGACGGAAAACTCCTCATCTACGATGCGAACAAGAAGCTTCGCTACGATGGCGCGTACAAGGTCCACGAGAACGGCATCGGCACGGTGATCAACATCAAGGAGATCCCGGTTACGACGCCGATGAAGTACTCGGCCGACAAGAAGACGCTCTACTACAAGTCCCCGAAGACCGGCAACACCGCCGAGTACCGGAAGATCCAATAAGACAACGGAGGATACCCATGAACAAGCCCATCGCAGCCCTCGCCATCCTCGGCGGCCTGTTTGCCCTTCCTACGTTCGCCCAGACCGTGAAGGTCACGCCCCTGGGTGGCATCGACGGCGAATTCTGTCCGCAAGACCGTGCGCTCGTCTTCGAAGACCCGAACGGCACGCGCATCCTCTACGACCCGGGCCGCACCGTGGCCGGCGCCACCGACCCGCGCCTGGGCAAGATCGACATCATCCTCGTGAGCCACATGCACGGCGACCACCTGGGCAACGCGCACAACAAGGCGCCGAACTCGGGCGCGTGCGACAAGCCGGACATGTCGGTTTCGGCGATGCCCAACTCGAGCGCGGTCAACATCGCGCTCGCCAAGAACTCGAAGATCGTCACCGGCAGCGAGATGCCGCCGTTCTTCGCGGCGAAGCTGAAGGCCAACAACGGCAATCCCGCGAATTCGATCCTCGCGCGCTTCGGCGGCAGCGTGCTGGTGAGTGGCGTGCGGATCGCGACGGTCGCGGCGCTGCACAGCAACGGCGTCGATCCGGATTACATCGGCGGTGAACTCGGCAAGGCCATGAAGGAAGCGGGCATCGCGGGCGACGTGGGCCTGGCGACGGGCTACGTCCTCAAGTTCAGCAACGGGCTCGTGGTTTATCTGTCCGGCGACACCGGCATCACGGCCGACCAGGATCTCGTCGTGCGCGGCCACTACGGCGCCAAGCTCGCCGTCATGAACATCGGCGACGGCTTCACCACCGGCCCGGCGGAAGCGGCCTACGTGATCAACGACCTCGTGAAGCCCGCGTCCGTGATCCCTTCGCACGCGAATGAGGTCGGCACCGTGGACGGCAAGGTGCGCCCGGGCAGCAAGACGGAAGCGTTCATCAAGGCCATCAAGGTGCCCGCGCACATTCCGCTGTCCGGCAAGACGATGGAGTTCGACGCCGCGGGGAAATGCACGGCGGGCTGCTGATCGCATGATCACCGTCCACCATCTCGAAAAGTCCCGTTCGCTGCGCGTGCTGTGGGCGCTGGAGGAGCTGGGTCTCGAATACGAAATCGTCCGCTACGATCGAGACCCGGCGACGATGCTGGCACCCGCGTCGCTGCGCAAGGTGCATCCGCTCGGCAAGTCGCCCGTGATCGTCGATGGAGGCCTCACGCTCGCCGAGTCGGGCGCCATCCTCGAGTACCTCGTCGATCGCTACGGCAACGGGCGATTCCGCCCCGAGGCCAGTACGCCTGAACGCGTGCGCTACCTCTACTGGATGCATTACGCCGAGGGCTCGCTCATGCCGCCCTTGTTCCTCAAGTTCCTCTTCAGCCGGATTCCGTCGCGCGTTCCGTTGCCCATCCGCTTCGTCGCGAAGTCGATCTCGGCGAAGGTGCTGAAGACCTACGTGATGCCCAAGGCGAAGGAGAACCTCGACTTCCTCGAGGCCGAGCTCGCCAAAGGCCCCTGGTTCGCCGGCGAGATGTTCACCGTCGCCGATATCCAGATGAGCTACCCGCTGGAGGCGGCCGCCGTGCGCATCGGTCTCGAAGGACGGCCGAGGCTGGCGGCATGGCTGGAGCGCGCGCACGAACGTGAGGCATTCCGCCGCGCGCTCGAGAAGAACGGACCAGCGGTGATCCCGGGATAGGTGTCGTGAGACTTCTCGTGGCGAGCATTGCCTGGATCGTCATGTTGCTCGCGAGCGCGCTCGCCCTCGGCGGCTGCGACTGGCCGGCGGGAAATCGCGATCAGGCGGTCTATTCGGCGGTATTCAAGGCGGCAGGCGAGCGACCGCCAGGCCGCGTACTGGTGGCTCATGATCGAACGGCCACGATCGACGAGATATTCTTCGGCGAGGCGGCAGAGGCGCGCACGAGCGTGCGCCGGCGTTTCGGCAAGGCCGGCGACGCCCTGCTGGACTCATTCGTCGAGAATGCGAAAGTCGAGCATCCGGTGGCGAGGGAGAGGCTGGCCGAAGCCGTGGGCCCCCCGCTCGTTTTCGCATCGCAAGAAGAACTGGCGGCCCTGTTCCGTTCGGACAGTGATGGATGGAGCCGCTTCAGGACGAAGTACTCGACCGACATACTGCTGAGGGTGTCCCCCGTCGCCTACGACGGAAAACAGGCATTGCTGTACGCCGGCACCTCATGCGGGCCCTTGTGCGGGTCCGGCATGATCTTCCTGCTCGAGGAGCGGGGCGGAGAGTGGATCGTCATCGACTCGGCGCAGATGTGGGTGAGCTAAGGCGAATCGCCTAGCGGGCCGAGTACCCCACCACTTGCTCGCAATCGAAGTGGCAGCGAGCCGTGACAAGGCGAGGCTGGTCGCGCTTCGCGGCCATCTCGCCGATCTTCTTGCCCATCGCCGCGCCCACGTCGGTCGAGACGCGATAGTGCAGGCCGGCCCAGACGCGCGCATCGCCGACTTCCTTCACGAACGCGTCGATCGACGACCACTGTCGCGTGGCGCCCTTCAGCGTCGGGCTCGAGGTCACGAGCATCGGTGTGGGGCCATTGCCGATCTCGGCCTTGAGCACCGCGCCCACCGCGCCCGCGATCGAGCCGTGCGCGCTCGGGTATTCCGGATGCATCGGGGTGTCGACGAAGGTATTCCACGCCGCATCGCGGTCGGTCGCGTTGTTGCCATCCTGGTCGCCGTTGCGAATCGCCGTGACGGGACGCCAAAAGTTGTACTGGTACTTGGCGTCGAAGACGGAGATCAACGCATCGTCCATCGCCTGCGTGGCGGTCGCATAGAGGTACGCGTTCTGCGTGACCGTACGGCCCGGCTGGTTGGCCACCGAGGACAGCACGCCGCAGTAGATCGCCGGCAGCGAGTACTCCCAGAACTTCGCCACGTCCGATTGCTCGGCCGTGCGCTGCGTGCTGGCGCGGCCACCCATGGCCTTCACTTCGTTGAAGTTGCGCGTCCACTCATCGCTCGTCAGCGCCGGCGGCGGGCCCGGGCGGAATTGCGAGGCACTGGTCATCGCCCAGGGCTTGCGTTGGCCCCATACGGGCACGGCCACACCTGCCGTGGGGACATACATCCCCGGCGTCGTGTGCGGGCGGTAGGACTCGGGCCCGGTGGGCATTTCGTCCGCGCGGGCGGCGAGCACTGCGGCCGCGGCCTTCTCGCCGACGATGATGCCCGCTGTCTTCGTGGGGCCGTCGGGGATCTTCGCGAGGGCGGCTTGATAGGCCGCCTCGATCGAGGCCTGCACCGCGGGGATGGTCTTCAAGAGCGTCGCGCGATTCGCCGCGGCCACGGCGGCATCGATCGAGCCGGCGGGGGGCGCGGCGCGGACGGCTTCGTACGTGGCCGTCTGCACGAGCGCCATGGCGCGCACGGCGGGAGGCGTGCCCATCTTGGCCTCGGTGATGAATTCCGAGACCTTGGTGTTCCAATCGGTGATGACGTCAGCGTGGGCGGGGATGATGGCGCCCAGGGCGACGAGGACTGCAAGGAGATGCTTGTTCATGGTCTGATGTTCCTGGAGGTATTTTCGGGCGGCGCGTTCTTGGGTTGCTGCTTTTTGGGGTTGCGAAGAATAGGACGCTCGAGCAGTTTTCGTCCTATCCGAGCGTCCCGGATGGTTGTCCGAGCTTCCGATTGATCGAGTAAGATTCCCGACCCATGCTGATCCACGGAAAATGCCACTGCGGGAACATCGCTTTCTCCCTTGCGTGGGAGCCCGATCCCGCCGAGATCCCCGCCCGGGCCTGCACCTGCTCGTTTTGCGTGAAGCACGGAGGCGTCTGGACCTCCAATCCGAAGGGGGTGCTGAAGGTCTCGGTGAAGGACCCTGCGCTCGTTTCGAACTACGCGTTCGGGACGAAGACGGCGGAGTTCCATACCTGTATGACCTGCGGCATCGTGCCGGTGGTCACCTCCCGGATCGACGGTCATCTCTATGCCGTGGTCAGCGTGAATGCGTTCGAGGGTGTTGCGCCTTCGCTGCTGCGGCATGCGCCGGCGAGCTTCGATGGCGAAGGGCAGGATTCGCGGTTGGCGCGGAGGAAGCGCAATTGGATTGCCGATGTCCAGTTTCTCGACGGAGAGAGCTGATCAGTCCCCGTGAGGCAGTTGCGATATGCATATAATATGCATACACTTAGCGGGTGTCCCTCCAGTACGATCCAGCAAAGGCAGCCGCGAATCTCAGGAAGCACGGGGTCGCGTTCGCAGATGCGGAGGGTGTCTTTTCGGATCCCCTGGCGCTGACGATTGAAGATCGCGAGGCAACCGGTGAAGCGCGTTTCGTCACGATCGGTCTCGGAAGTGCAGGGGAGCTCTTGGTGATCGTCTACACGGAGCGAGAGGGAGACTTCCGATTGATCTCCGCTCGCAGACCCACACCGCAGGAGCGGAAGCACTATGAAGCCTGAATACGATTTCTCGAAGGGCAAGCGCGGCGCCGTCATTCCCGAGAAGGGGAAGACGCGCATTTCGATCTTCATCGATAACGCTGTGTTGACTGAATTCCGGGCACGAGCCGAGAGGGCCGGCGCCGGCTATCAAACGATGATGAACGACGCACTGCGAGCGTATCTGTCGCAATCCGACCAGCCGGTGACCGAGCGCGCGCTTCGGCAGATCCTGCGCCAAGAGTTGCCGGAGTATTTGGCATCACGCGGGACGGGAAAGGGAAAATGAAATACATCACTGCGCTACTCGTCGCCCTCTTCACCAGCCTGGGCGCCGCGGCCAAGGATCATGCCTGCGAGAAGGACGCCATGGCGCGAGCCAAGAAGCTGCTCTCCTTCCACGTCGACATGAAGGAGTTGGAAGATCGCATGGGCTTCGAGGGCGCCTTCGTCATGCCCTCCATCAAGAACCCAGCGGCGCCGCAGCAAAAATTCGAAGTCCTCGAGGTCGTCGGCTACATCAGCCCGCGCGGTGAGTACCGAATGCGCTTCATCTACTACATCATGAAGGCCGGCGATTGCCTCTTGATGGGACAAGAGATTTTGGAGAAAGCAAAGATATGACGACGGCGCTTCTCGTGATCGACGTCCAGCAGGTCCTCTGCGTTGGACAGTACGCGGCGTTCGACGTCGACGGCGTCATCGATCGCATCAACCAGGTTTCCCGCAAGGCTCGTGCGGCCGGCGCGCCCGTGATCGTCATCCAGCACGAGACGAAGGGCGGCGAGATGGACCACGGTTCGGAGGGCTGGAAGCTCTCGCCGAAGCTCGAGACGAAGGATGGCGACGTCTTCATGCGCAAGACGGCGACGGATTCCTTCCACAAGACCGAGCTCGCCGACATCCTGAAGTCGCGAGGTGTCACGGACCTCATCATCTGTGGACTGCAGAGCGACTTCTGCGTGGACACGACCACTCGCCGTGCACTGGGGCACGGTTACCCGATTGTCCTCGTTTCGGACGGACATTCGACGCTGGACAACAAGGTGCTCACTGCATCGCAGATCATCGCGCATCACAATGAAACGCTTTCGAACATCGAGAGCTTCGGGCCACGCGTGCGATTGGAGAAGGCAGGCGAGGTGAGTGCGATCAACCCAGGTGCGAAGCGATGAGCCTGCGGTAAGCGATCTCGTCGTCCGCCTGCAGGGAGCGTTCATCATGACCACCGGCAACTTCGAGCACGGTCTTCGGGCCTCGGTATGACTCGATGATTTCGTGCTGGTAGCTCGGCGGAACGACGCGGTCCCCCTTCGAGACCAGGAATATCGCCGCGGCTGCGGCGTTTCGAGCATTCGCGAGGCCATCGAGCCGCTTGGGGATGGCCGGCGCGATCGCGTAGCGAGACAAGCCGGCCGTGCGAAGGAAGTAGTGCCGCTCGAGAAGTTTGCGCAGGGGCATTGCGTTCCGGAGGATCGCCCCGGTCACTCCACCGCCCGCAACGGCCAGCAGGGCGGCCGCTGTCCCGATGCTCTTGCCGCACACCCAGATGGGCTTTCCATCGGCGTGCCGCCGAAGCGCCTCCACGGCGATCTCCGCGCAATCGGCGTAGCGCTCGAGATCGGGCGGCCCCGTCGTCGCGCCGAAGCCCGGTGGGTTCACGGTCCAGACCTCCGAACTCACGCGATCGAGCCGATCCACGGGATCCAGGGTCGCCATTTCGGCGCGCCCACGGCTTCCAAGGAAACGAAGAACGAACAAGGCCGGGCTGCGTGTGGCGTCCGTCGCGCCGCTATACTCCCGCCAAACCTGCACGCTGCCCCAGGGAGCGGGAACGAGAAGCTCTTCCTTGTGGCAGGGAATGTAGTGGTGCGATGGCCGCAGGAAACCGCGGCTCACGAGGGACCTGAGGTTCACTTGGATAGCTTGCCCGACTGGATTGCATCGCTCCCCGAGGCGTGGACTTCAGGGCTTTCCCCGGAAGTCTTCTCGGTGGCGCATCTATCCTACCAATCGCCCGGTCGCTTCTATCACGGCTGGGATCACGCGGTTTCTTGCATCGAAAAGTTGCGCACGATTCCCTGCGAGGACGGCCGTGTGGTGTTCCTGTCCCTCCTGTTCCACGACGCGATCTATGTTGCGGGACGCAAGGACAACGAGAGCCGGAGCGCCGATCTCGCGGTGTCGACACTGCGGCAGCATTCGAATGTGCCGGATGCGCAGTTGTCGTTCGTGCGCGAGATCATCCTCGCCACTGCCCACCACGTGGCCGCGGCATCGGCGAGCCGCGACCTGAAGGTGGCGCTCGATATCGACATGAGCATCCTCGGGAGTGCGCCGGCGGAGTACGCTCGCTACGCAAGCGATGTGGCCAAGGAGTATTGTCCGTCGGTGACTTCCGCCCAGAAGTTCGCGGCGGGCAGGATCGCGTTCCTGAAGCAGGTCCTCGCCCAGTCGCGGATCTTCCATTTGCCCGAGACCGTCGAGAAATGGGAACTGCCGGCGCGAATGAACATTGCGCGCGAAATCGAAGGCATGCGCGAGCTGCAAGGCTGGTTCTGGCGGCTCATCACGATGCTCCTGACCCGGAAAGGTGAATTGCCGTGAGCACTGAACGCAACAAGTCCATCGCAAACGAATTCTTCGCGCGCTTCAGCAAGAGCGACATCGACGGCGTCCTGGGCCTCATGACCGACGACGCGACCTGGCGCATTCCCGGCAAGAAGGAGCGTTCGCCGGCCGCGGGCGACTACCCGAAGGAGAAGATCGGCCGCCTGTTCAACCGCATGGTCGGTTCGCTGAAGGACGGCCTCCACATGACCGTCACGTCGTGCATCGCCGAAGGCGATACGGTGGCGGTCGAGGCCGTGTCCAGCGGCGACCTCCAGAACGGCCGGCTCTATCGGCAGGAATACCACTTCCACATGGAATTCCGCGACGGGAAGATCTCCGCCGTCCGGGAGTACCTCGACACGCAGCACGCCCACGACGTGTGGATCGCGCCGTAGGCAGTGCCTGCGAACCCCTACTTGGTCCCGCTGACTTCCACGTCCACGCGCCGATCGGGCTGGAGGCAAGCCACGAGTGACTTCGTGGCGGTCTCGCCCCGGCACTCACCGCGCTTCGTCACCGGGTTTGTTTCTCCGGCACCGCTCGAGGTGATCTTCCCTGCGGGAATGCCCGCGGACTGCACGAGGTAGGCGCGGACGGCTTCGGCGCGACGCGCCGAAAGCTTCTGGTTATAGGCAGGCGATCCAATCCGGTCGGTGTGCCCGGTGATCGTGATCGTGCCGGTGTTCGCGCTCCTCAGGTCCGAGGCGAACTTGTCGAGCGCCTGCTTGCCCGCGGGCTTGAGGATCGCCTTGTCGAAATCGAACAGGGCGTCCGCCGCGAAGGTGACTCGCACGGGTTGGCGGGGCGGAGTCGGAGCCGGGGCCGGAGCGACAGGGGCGGGCGCGACAACGACCGGTGCGGGCGCCGCGGGTTCGGTATACGCCACGCGCTGCACGGGCGCAGGCGGGTACGCGCCGAACCGATAGACCAAGCCGACCGAAGCGAGATCGATGTCGCCCTTGTTGCCCACCGCATCGTTGATCCGGTAGCGCTCGAACTCGCCGCGCATCGAGAGGGCCGGGGTGAAGGCCCACTCGAGGCCCACGCCCGCCTTGTAGTTCGTGTCCTTCTTGCTCGGATTGGAATTGAGCACGCGCACCGCACCCGAGCCGCTGAAGCTGTCCTTCGTCTCGGCATAGGCCGCTCCGATGCGGCCGAACGCGGAGAGTTTCTCGGTGAGGTGGAAGTTGCCTACGAGGTCGAGGTTCAGGCCGCGCACCTTCATGCTGCCGTTCAACGTTCCGACGGGGAGCGTCGTGGCGGAGAAGCCGAACTTCCCGAGGTCGAAGGCTCCGGCTTCGACGGCGAGGTAGTTGTTGAGCTGCCGCCCGAAGAAGAGCTTGTAGCCGGTGTCGCGGTCATCGTCGGAGATCGACGCCGTGCTGAAACGGCTTTCCGTGAGGGCTCGCAGGATCCGGTCGTCGTCGATCGTGGCCGCGGACTGGCCGATGCTGAAGCCGCCATACCAGCCGGGTGTGTGCGCCGCCGCGGAACCCGCGGCGATCGCTGCGAGGACCGCGAGGCCCAGCTGCTTCGATGTTTTTTCGAGTTTCATTTTCTTCTCCACGTGCATTCGGTTCAGGGTCACGGCAGGTTGATCACTGTGTTCACCACCGTGACGGATGCCCCAAGCGAAAGCGCGCGGCCGTTGAGTGTTGCGATGCCCAGGTTCCCGGCCGTCGAGATCGTCACGCCGGCCTGCGAGATGATGGTTCCCGACATGGTTCCGCCGCCGCCCGCGTTGATCGTGGCCGCGCTGCCCACTTGCCAGAAGACATTGCCGGCTTGTGCGCCGTTGATGAGGTTCACGCTTTGCGGGAGTGCTGCACCCGGCCCGCCCACCGTGAGCGTCGTGGCCATCTGGAAGACCCACACCGCATTCGCGTTGCCCTGCCCATCGAGCGTGAGGTCACCGCCCTGGATGCGGAACGATCCGCCCGCGGCTGTGTAGGTGCCCGGTGCCAGCACGAGGCCGGCGAGGTTGCCCGCGCCGGGATCGGACCCGGCCGGTTGGCCCGCCAGCGTGCCGTATGCGGCTTGCGCATCGCTGCGTCCGGTCGTCGCGATCGAGCAGGACGTCGCATTGACCGCGCCGGACGTGGGCCCGGTCGTGGAGACCGCGCACGAGTAGATGCGGCCATTCACCGATCCGCGGTTCAGCGGCGTCTCGGTGTAGATGTCGCCCCCCGTGTCGTGGAAGCCGGTGATCGACGAAGTCGCCGTGGCCGTCGTTCCGATGCTGCCGTTGATCACGGTGAGGACGCCCTGGTTGGTCATCCCCGCGGAGCCGCCGAAGATGCCGAAGGCGGCGGCCGAGCCGAGCGGGATGCTCGGGGGCGTCGTCGGCGGCGTGGTGGTGCCACAGTTTCCGGTCGATCCCACCGTGAAGGTCCACACGTAGTTGTTCACGAGCCCATTGGGCGGGATCGACAGGTCTCGAATGCCTGTGGCTCCACCTCGGAGGGTTGCCGTGTAGGTGACGCCGGTCGTCAGGGGCGCAGCGGGTGTGAAGGTCGCGATGCGGCCCGTCGCGAAGTCGAGTGCAACCGAAGACGCGGTGACCGGTGTCGATGCCGGGGCCGGCCCGGTCACCGTGAAGCTCGTGGTGTTGACCGACGCGGGATCCAGTCGCATGCCCGAGGCCACGTTGAAGGTGGCGTTGATCGTCGCGGTCGGGCACACGCTGCCGGCGGCCGAGAGCGGATTGGTGGAAGCCACCGTGATGCCCGTGGTTGCCGCGGGACCCCCGGTCGTGAAGGTCCAGACGTAGTTGCTCGCGCCCGGCAGCGGGCCCTGATTGCCCGCGAGCGCATTGCCCGCGAGATCGGTGGCCGCCGTGGTGATCGTCGCCGTGTAGGTCGTACCGGCGTTCAGCGCGCCGGCGGGCATGAAGACCGCGGTCCGGTTGCCAACGTTGTAGGTCACCGTGCCCGTGGGGGACACGCAGGAAGGCGCGCATACCACCGTGAAGCTGGACGTGGTGAGCGTTCCGGGCGCCATGTCTTCGCTGAAGGTCGCGCTGATCGCGGTGTTGGTGGCAACACCCGGCGTCGGTCCGGGAATCGTCGTCGCGGGGACGGTCGAGATCACGCGGGGCCGGGTCGTGTCCGGTGCCGCACCGGTCGTGAAGGACCAGACGAAGTTCGCGGCCAATCCGATGCCGGCGGTATCGGTCGCGCCGGTCGTGATCGTGGCGGTGCACAGCGACTGCACGGGAAGGTTCGCAGCTGGAGTGAAGGTCGCGACGTGCGTACCCGCGTTGTAGGACACGGCGCCTGCGATCGCGGAGCCCGTGGGGCAAACGACCGTGAACGTGCCGGCGTTGATCGTGGCCGGCGCCATTGCGGTGCTGAATGCAGCAGTGAGCGCCGTGTTGATCATCACGCCCGTCGCCCCGTTGATCGGGACCACGGCGGTCACGGTCGGCGCGGCGAGGGCGATGCCGGGCGGGCCGAGGACGGGATCGCGTCCCCCGTCGCCTCCGCATCCGGTCAGCGCCGCGCTCACCATCAGCATGCCGACGAGCAGCAGGGATCCGAGTCTCAACAAACGAGCGGAGGTAGCCATGTAATTTTTTCCGATCCCGGGACGATGCCCGTGTGCGCCAATGCCGAAGGACGCGAGTATCGACGCGCATTGCGTTCACCGTCTGTGCGGTGGTGAACATTGGGATGGGATTATCATTCGCTCATGACGACCGATGCCCAGAAGCCCAACTGCAAGCCGCTGATCGACGCCATCGTGCTCAAGTTTCCCGGTGCGACGACGAAGAAGATCAACGGCCTCGATGCCTACTTCGTGAAAGACCGGATGTTCGCCTGCATCAACGGCAACGGCGTCGGACTGCGTGTTCCCGCAGCCATGGCGCGGGACCTGCAGTTCTCGCGGGAGAATGTTTCGCCATTCCATCCGGCCGGCCTGCCCAGTTCAAAGGAGTGGGTGCAGATCGAGCGCGCGGATGTCACGGAGTACGAAAAGGACGCCGAAATCTTCCTGGCGGCCTACGACTTCGTGAAGAGCCAGGGGCGGTGAATGTCCTGAATCGCACCTAACAAGGGGCGATTCTTGTCGGACTGCGCCTCAAGGCGTGTAGGCGCATTCCTGATTTTTCGATTCGTGCGTTTGGCGCACAGTCCTACGCGGCCCGGGTGATATCTTCGCGCTCGCTCAATTGCACCGAAGAAACTCCCCTTGAAGATTCAAGACGCGCTGCCTTCCCCGGTTACCTTTTCCTTCCTCTCCTCCGCGAACGAAACCCGCAACGTCGATTACGTCGGCGTCGGAGTGAAGTTCTTCGTCGCGCTCTCCGTCGCCATCGGCTGGCTCGCGCTTTCGATCTGGCTCGCGATGCCGTGGATCCGCGACCTCGCCGAGCTCACGCATTGGTCCATCGCGTTGTTCGCGGTCGGTGGCATCGCGATCATCCCCGGCTTCATGAACGCGTTCCTGCTCTCCAGCCTGTTGATGGACCGCCGTCCGCAGCGCGTTCCGTTGGCGCACTACCCGGCGCTCACGATCCTGGTGGCCGCGTTCAATGAAGGGAAGTCCATCGCGGGCACGCTGAAGTCGATCGAGAGCCAGCGCTATCCGGGCGCCTACGAAGTCTTCGTGATCGACGACGGTTCCACCGACGACACCGCGGAGGTCGTGGCGGCGCTGCACTCGCCGAACGTGACGCTAGTGCGCCAGCCGAAGAATTCCGGCAAGTCGGCCGCGCTGAACCGCGGCCTCAGCCATGCGCGTTTCGGGCTCGTCGTCACGCTGGATGGGGATTCCTTCCTGCACGTCGATGCCCTGAAGCACCTGGTGGAGCGCTACGCCAGCGACCCCGAGCACACCCGCGCCGTCGCGGGCGCGATGTTGGTGGGCAATTCGCGCACCAACTGGGTCACGCGCATGCAGGAGTGGGACTACTTCCACGGCATCGCCGCGACCAAGCGGATCCAGTCGCTCTACCAGGGCACGCTCGTGGCGCAGGGTGCGTTCTCGATCTATGACCGCCAGCTCCTGATCGACCTGGGCGGCTGGGACGAGTGCGTCGGCGAGGACATCGTCCTCACCTGGGCGATTCTCTCGGCTGGATGGCGCGTCGGGCACGCGGAGGACGCGGTGTGCTTCACCAATGCGCCGACGCGCCTCGGCCAGTTCCTGCAACAGCGCCTGCGTTGGGCGCGCGGGATGATGGAGGCGTTTCGCCGCCATCCGGGCATCCTCTTCAAGCCGCGCCTGTCCACGACCTTCGTGTGGTGGAACCTGTTCTTCCCGTGGATCGACGTGGCCTTCACGGTGTTCTTCATTCCCGGCATCGTGCTGGCGCTCTTCGGGATCTACTGGATCGCCGGGCCGATGACGCTGATCCTGCTCCCGCTCTCCCTGCTCATGAACGGCGTCATGTACCGAGTGAATGCCGCGATGTTCGAGGAGCAGGGGTTGCGCGTGCGGTTCAACCCGCTGGGCTTCGTCCTCTACGCGGTCGCCTACAGCGTGATCCTGCAGCCGGCGTGCGTGGCGGGTTACCTGTCCGAACTCTTCGGCTGGCGCCGGCGTTGGGGAACGAAATGAGAACCTTCTTCGCGGTGCGAGCCGCCCAGTTCCTCGGTGCCGTCATCCTTCTCGTGGGCGCGGGTGCCGCTATCGCGCAAGAAGAGCCTTCCCGCTTTGCAGGCGGCGCCGGCTTCGACGTGACCAGCGATTCGGACGGCTTCCGCACCTACCGGGCACGCGTGGGCGGCGCCTACGCGTATCAAAACCCGTGGAGCTATTCCGGCGTGGCCGTGCAGTCCACGCGCTATTCGCAGGACGGCTTCCAGCAGGACGTTCCGGCCGTGCTCGGTACCTATCGCGACCAGCGCCGTGACAACCTTGTGGGCGTGGACATCCAGGCGGGAGTGGCGCGCGTCTCCGGCCACCTGCGGCCGATCGGCGATGCCTCGTATCGCTTCATGCCGTCGAACACGACTTCGGTGGATTTCCTCGCCTCGGCCGACCTCGTCGAGTCTCCCGAGGCCCTCCGGCGCGGCATCGGGTATGGCTTCTTCGCCGTGGGCGTGGAGCAGGACCTGACCGATCGCTTCGCGGTGACGGCCTACGCCGGCTACCAGCCGTTCTCGGACGGCAATGCCCGCACGCACTTTCGGGGCCGCCTCATCTGGACTGCCCTGCCGGAGCAGGGCGTGTCATTGCAGCTTCGCTACCGCCAGTACGCGACGCGCGATCTCGACGTAGACAACGCGTACTTCAACCCCGAACGCTATCGCCAGTGGCTCGCCGTGGCGGCCCTTCGCCATCGCTACGCCGGGTGGATGTTCACCGGGGCGCTCGGCGCGGGGCAGGAACGCGCGACCGGGTCCGGCTCGCAGGGGTCCTATCTCGCCGAGGTGCGCGCGGAAGGCCCGTTCGCGGGCGACTCCAGGCTCATCTTCCATGCGGGCTACTACCGCGCGGCGGGCTTCATCGACTTCGACGGCTATGCCTACCGGTCGATCGGTGCGGAGGTCGTGGTTCCGTTCTGAGGTTCGCGGCGAACGGATATCATTCGACGATGCTTCGTCACTCCCGGCGGAGGGGGTCATGATCACGTCGTCCATGCTGCGACTCGCATGCGCCTCGGCGCTTGCCGCGGGCTCGATGGGTTGGGTCCACGCGCAGCAACCGGCGGCCCCGGCCTACGAGCGCGAGATCGAGGCGCTGGAAGCGAATTTGCAGGCGGGCCTCGCGAAGCGCGACCGTCCGCTCCTCGAAACCCTCATCACCGATCCGTTCGCGTGGGTCCACGCTTCGGATGGCCGCGTCGACACGCGCGAGTCGTGGCTGAGGGCCGCGGCGCGCGGCATGGCGCTCACGGGCCAACGCAGCGTGCGGACGGAGCACGGTTCGCAATGGATGGCCTATGGCGGGACTGAACCGCACACCGTCGTGCGGGTCACCCGCGTGCGGCTGGCGGATGAAGCGGCCAAGCGCGAAAGCTGGTTGCGGCAGTCGCACACGCTCGTGCGTGGCTCCGACGGCCAATGGCGCCTCGCGATGGGCCAAGGCGTCCTCATGTACGAAGGCCCGCCGCTCGACAAGGCTCTGCACGCACGCTACACCGGAACCTTCGTGCTCGAGGATGGGCGCGTGCTGAAAATGGCGTGGATCGACGATTCGTTGATGGCCACGCTACCCAACGGCGTCATGACGCAGATCTTCCTGGCCTCGCCGACCGAGGAAGCCACGCGGACCGTCGGAGCTGGGAGGCTAAAGTTCGCCCCCGACGCGAACGGCGTGCCGTCCGAAGCTTCGCTCTGGCGAGGCGAGGACGTGCAATGGCGTGCGAAGCGCAAGGCGGATTCGGACAAGTGATCGCGGAAACCCGCCGGGCCGACGTCCTTGCGCAACCCGCGTTCGTGGTTGCCTTGGGTCTCCTGCTCGCGAACGACTTCTACCTCAAGGCCGCCTTCCCGGGCTGGATGACCGGCAAGCTTTCGGACTTCGCGGGCCTCTACGTGTTCGTGCAGTTCGTGGCAGCGATGTCGGGCTTCCGCGTGGCTCGCGTGGCGATCGCAACCGCGGTGCTCTTCGCGCTCTGGAAGAGCCCGCTGTCCACACCGCTCATCGACGCCGTGAATGGCCTCTCGCCGTGGCGGATGCGCCGCACGATCGACTACACCGATCTCATCGCGTTCGTCGTGCTTCCGCTCGCGGTGCGCAGGTTCGAAGTGCGAACGAAATGGACCTGGGGCCTGCTCCGATATCCGGCCGGCATCCTGGCGATGTTCGCCATCACGGCGACCTCGTTCATCGACCGCACGTACGTCTCGCGATTCGATGTCGGCGGAGCCGGCGACGCCGATGCGCCGATTGCCGAGACCTACGCGCTGGTGGACAGCCTCATGGCGAAGCGCGGCCTGTCCTGTTCGGAATGCGAGGCCGCGAGGTCGTATCGCGAATATCGCGACGCCAGCGACAACCTCCATGCCTATCTCAACTACGACGTGGGGCGGCGGCGGCTGTACGTGTCGGTGAGGACGTGGAAGCCCGACGCGATGAAGGCCGAAGTCGAGTCGCTGGAGCAGGACTTGGCGAAGTTGCTGGAAACACGCTTCCGAAGCGTGTCCGGCGCCAGCCGGGGCATTCAATCATTGCCGGGCGGGATGCCGCCGATGCCGGCCACCTTGCGGTGGGAGATGCGCATCGAATACACCGAACCGAAGCCGAAGAGCGACTGCCCGCCCGCGGCGGTGCTCGTAGCCGCGGAGATTCCAGCGGACGCCAAGTCCTGGTACTGCGGCTCCCATGACTTCGGAAGCGTGGCGGGCGCCGAGAAGGGCCAGCGCGCGATCCACTTGTACGTGAGCCCGTCCTACGGGACGCCGGGCAACGTCGTGCGGATTTCCGTCGATGGCTCGGCAGACCATGGCGAAGAGGTCACTCGCTTCGTGGAGGGGTTCGAGCGCCGGATCCGCGAGTCGGCCCCGAAGGATGCGGTGATCACAGTGGTTCGACCCCTGGGCCACCGATGAAATCCTCGCGGTCCAAGTCCGGATGCATAAAGCGGGTCGTGCTCCGGCGGGCCAGGGCATAGACTGGGCCGATGGATCCGATACCGGTCACCATTCGCCAGGCCACCGAGCACGACCTCCCGGCCGTCCGCCTCGCATTCGCGGATTGGGGCTATCGCGGCAACGCGCGCGCCACCGACACGATCCTCATGGCCGAGCACGATTCGGAACTGGTCGGCCTCGTGCGCCTCACGCCGGAACACGGCGTCGTGGTGCTGCGCGGCCTCTCGATCCCGCCGAAGTACCAGATGCGAGGCGTCGGCCGGGCCCTGATGCAACGGGCCCTCGCGTCGTTCGAGGGAATCGACTTCTACTGCCTTCCCCTCGCGCCGCTGAAGGACTTCTTCGCGTACGGCGGATTCGTCGCCTGCCCTGCGGACGCGGCACCGCCGTTCCTCGCCGACCGCCTGGAGCAATACCGGCACGGCGGCGGCAACTTCATTCTCATGCGTCGACCCGGCGCGTGAGAGCAACGGCCCTCGCGGCAATCCTGGTCCTCGCCGGCTGCGACAACTTCCGGGAGAACGTGACCCCGGAGAATTGGAAGGCGATGGAGGTCGCGGAACCGCCGGCTCCCGCGCTCGAGGGTCGTGGCGTGCCGATTAGCACGGTCGCGGTCGCAGCGGGAACGGGGCCGGTCGTCTATGCGGGTGACCTCGTGCGCCTGCGCTACCTGCGCACCGTGGTGAATGCGGACAAGACCGAGCACCCGCAACGTGGCGAGGAAGCGTGGGTGTGGACCGGGCGCGAACCCGATCCCAACACCGATCTCTGGGGCCAGTTCGGCACGCCGGAGCTGCGCATGGCACTCCTCGGCCGCAGGGTGGGCGCGAAATTCGAGCTTCGCGTCTCCGGCAAGTACCACTCGGTCACGGTCCCGCGATACGGCATCGCCGGGCCCAAGTCGCCCAGCAAGGGGCGCAACGAATACATCGGGCAGTACGCGGCGCTGGAGCCGGTTCATCTCGCGGGCGGCGAGTTCGCGTACGGCCAGCCGTCGTGGTCGCTGGTGGAGATCGTCGCCGCGTGCCCCGCGGATTTCTTCACGCGCTGGGCTCGCATGAGGCAGTGGGGATTCGTCGGCAACCTCTTCGGCAGCGCGTGGGACACGAGCCGCAGCGGCGATCTCAAGTGGACTTCGATCGAAGCGAAGTGCCCCGCGCCCGACGGCGAGGTGCGCTTCATGCTGGGCCCGATCTATTGGACCGAGCAGCCCGTGGTGCCGGGGATGCTGATGGCGTGGGAGGCGAGCTATCGCAGCGCGCGGCCGAAGGGATCCTTCCCCGATGACTACGCGTTCGTCACGATCAACGGACGCACGCTCCCCACGCAGCCCTAGCGCAAAGCGGGCACGGGCGACGGGACGGGCCGATACGGCTTCGGATACGCCGCCACCGAAACATTCCCGTCGCGGTCGTACGCCTGCAGCCCGAAGGTGAAGTTGTCCTTCGAGATGCCCGTGAGCGTGTAGCGCGTCACGTTGCCCACGTCCTTCGAGTTCTGCCACGTCGGGGCCGTGGTCTCGCGCCACACGATGCGATAGCCGGCCACGTCGGGCTCGGGGCTCGCTTGCCAGCGCAGTGTGGTGTCCTGCTCCAGCCGCAGGTTCTCCATCTCGACTTCGCGCGGCACGCCCGGCGCGAGCGCGAGCGAAGCCAACGCCGCGGCATTCACGCGGGCCACGTTCGCCACGTAGCCGAAATCCACGAACTCGGGCAGGTCGCCGAACTGCACGCCGTTCTCGACGCGCACGTCCTGGTGCTGGTGGCGCCAATCCTCGACGGGTTCGGTGAAGCGCACGGCCGGGTAGCCTTCCTCGAGGAACGGGAAGTGATCGCCGCCGCGCAGGAAGCGGTCGCGCCGCCAGATCACCTCGACCTTGAAGTCCTTCACGTACTGCGTCGCGGCCTCCTGGATGCGCCGGGCGAGCTGGCGCGTGGGCAGGTCGTTTTCGCCGCTCGTGCGCAGGGCCGCGACCACGTCGTCGGGCAGCGTCTTCACCGCCGGGACCCCTTGGGCAAACAACCGAAGCCGCGAGCGGTCCACGGTGCCGTCGGGCGCGCGCGTGTTGCCGACGATGTCGTTGGTGATCATCCCGGCGATGTTCACGCCTTTCGCGCGTGCGGCCTTCGCGTAGCCCGTCGCGCCGAGGAGGCCCTGCTCTTCGCCGGCCACCGTCATGAAGACGAGCGTGGCGTCGAACTTGTACTTCGACATCACGCACGCGAGCTCCATCGAGACGGCGGTGCCGGAAGCGTCGTCGTTGGCGCCGGGCGCGTCCTTCTCGCCGTCGATCGGGGAGGAGGGCATCGAATCGTAGTGGCCACTCACCACGTAGACGCGGTCGCGGCTCTCGGCCTGGGTGCCGGGCAATGTGGCTACAACGTTCACGAACTTCGTCGGTTTGGGCACGCGCGCGCCCGATTCGATGAGATGTTCGTCGAACGCCACCTGAAGGCGATCGCCACCGCAGCGCTTCATCTCCTCGAGGATCCAGCGGCGGGCGGCTCCGATGCCCCGCGTGGGCGATTCCGTGTCGGACAAAGAATTGCGCGTCCCGAACGAAACCAGCTTGCGAATGTTAATCTCGATCCGTTGGGCCGAAACCTGGCCGACAATTTCGTCGATTTGACCTGCCTGGGCGGTCAGGGCCGCACCAGTGCAGGCTATAAGAAGGAGTTTTTTCATGGACCACAGCATACCGTCCCTGCGCGCCGGCGAGCGACACCTGGACGTCATGGCGCCTGTCCGTATCGAGACGGTCGTCGACATCGACCGGGCGCCGCCGGACGTCTTCAACTACGTGACGGCTCCCACGCTCTGGCACACCTGGCATCCGGCGACGAGCTCCGTCTCCGCCGTGCCGGACCGCCCGATCCGCCTGGGCGAGACCGTGCGCGAGGACATCCGCGTCGGCCTCAAGCGGTTCGCGACCACGTGGGAGGTCGTGGAGTGCAGCGCGCCCCAGTCGTGGGCCATCTCCACCGATTCGGGCGAGGGCGTGGCGCTGATCCGCTACGACATCCAGCCCCGGGGCGAGGGCTGCCGCTTCACGCGGGTGATGGAGTTCCGCTCGCGCTACTTCCCCTGGAAGGCGCTGGACACCTGGCTGATGAAGTGGATCCTCACCCGCAATTCCCGCCGGGCGCTGGACCAGCTGAAGCGGGTCATGGAGCGCTAGGTACAAGCCGTCTTTACCATCCAGAGCGGCGCTCGAACGTATCTCCCCGAAGCAGCGTGATCGAGGGGGATTCCGCGATGCAACTGAATGCCTGTGAGGCTGGCGGCCCGGAGCCGCAAGCCGCGAACGACGTGCTCGGCCCCGCCAGGCCGAGCCCGACCGGCCCGGAGGTGCTGCAACGCCTCGAAGGGCTCATCCGCCGGATCGGCGAGGGCGACGAGCCCGCGATGGAAGCGCTCTATCGCGAGACCGTCCATGGCGTGCACGCCGTTGCCTACCGCATCGCGCGCAACCGCGAGACCGCGGAAGAAGCGGTCTCCGACACCTACTTCCAGGTCTGGCGCACGGCGCGCAGCTACGACCCGGCCCGCGGCAACGTCATGGCGTACCTCACCACCATCGTCCGCAGCCGCGTCCTCGATCTCCTGCGTCGCGGCGACCCGGCCATTCCGTACGGGGACCTCCATCCCGGGAACGATGTGGACTGCGGACCAACGCCGGAAGAATCGGTGTTGTCGATGCAGGAGGGCCGCGCCGTTCAAGCGGCGTTGGGCGCGCTGCCGCCGCTCCAGCGCCAGCTCGTCGCGCTGGCGTTCGTCCAGGGCCAGTCCCACAGCGAGATCGCGTCCCAGTTCAACATGCCGCTGGGCACCGTGAAGACGCTGATCCGCAGGACGTTGCTAGGCTTGCGGAAGGACCTTCGGCATGCGGGGCTTGCGGGGGACTAGCGCGAAGTCGAACTTCACCTTCGCCGCCCCGTCCTTCAGCGTCACCGTTTGCGTGAGCGGCGTTCCGAACGAGCCCAGGTCGGGGTGCCACGCGGTCAACTTGTAGGTTCCGTTCGGCAGGTCCGTGAGCTTGCCCATGCCCGTCTCGGCGGCTTTCGCGAACCACGGCGTATCGACGATGTACACGTAGGCGCGCATCCAGTCGTGGAGCGTGCAATACACGACCACGGCGCCGGCCTTGTCGAACTCGATCACGGGCGAAGCGCCCTTGTCCGCGGCGAGGAAGAATTCGAACTCCTTCGCGGGTGAGAACGACTTCACGTGGTGCGTCGTGCGGTCGAGGTTCGGGAACTGGACCTTCGAGCCCACGCGCACGGCCGTCACGTAAGGCGTGAACTCCCAGCCTTTCTGGCCCACGACCTCGGTCTTCGCTCCGCTCGCGGGCGGCGCGCCGGTGGTGGGCATCGCCGAGACGATCACGTTCGGCAGCGGCTTGCCCTCCTTGTCGAACGCGGCGAACTCCACCTCGGCGGCCTGGCCGCCGAGGACAGCGAAGGAAGCGGCCGCGGCGAGGCCGACCCTTGCGAACCAAGGCGCGGTCCTCATCGCGGCTCCGTCACGTCGCGATGCATCGGCGCCAGCTTCGCGATCAGCTTGTTCTGCGCCCAGGTGGGCACCCCGTTGTTCTCCATCGCCACCTGCAGGTGCTCGGCGAGGAAGTTGAAGTGCGCGGTGTTGATCTTCTCGCCGCGGTGCACGGTCTTCATGTCGCGGCCGCTGTATTTGCACGGCCCTCCCACCAGCTCGCAGAACTGCTCGGCGAGCAGGAACTCGAGGCGCTCGATGTCCGTCTTCGCGAAGAAGTCCTTGATGCGCGGATCGGCCAGCACGCCCACCATCATCTCGTGGGTGATCTTGGCCATGCCCGGCTTGCCGCCGAATTGCTTGGTGTACAACTCGTCGTCCGCGAAGGCCGGGGCGGCGAGGCTGCCGAGCACGGCGAGCGAAGCGATGAAATTGCGGAAGTTCATGGGATGTCTCCTTAGAAGCCGATCTGGCCCGAGAGGTAGGCGCCGCGCTGCTTGCCGGGCACGAACGGATTCACGATCGTGCCGAGGTCCACGTAGGCCGCGGTGACGGAAAAGTTCTTGGTGGGAAACCAGGCGATGAAGACGTCCTTGGCGGAGCCTTCGTCATCGACGCCGAGGTTGTGCGGCTTGGCGCGATACTCGGCGCCCACCGCGAGCTTGCGAGTGACGAGATACGCGATCGAGCCCTCGAAGCGCAGCTTGTATTTGTCCTGGAGATCGCCGCCGAATCCCAGCAGGCCGAACTGGTTGGCCTTGGTGAAGCGCGCGGTCACGTTGGCGAGCAGGCTCTGGTCGAGGAAGACCTTGGTCGCGGCGACGTAGTAGTCGGTGCCGTTGTTGTCCTTGGCACCGAGATCCGTGGGCTTCGACACACCCAGCCCTTCGAGACCGGTGATGCCCTTGTTGCGCTTGAACTGCGCGCCGAGTGCGACTTGCGGCAGCCACGAGTCCTGGCCGTACACCGCGTCGCCCGCGACGCGCAGCTTCAGGCCCACCACGTCCTGCTCGATCTTCACGCCGTCCAGCGCGCCGTCGGTGCCCTTGAAACGCCAGGTGGAGAACGAGACTTCGAAGCGGTCGTGGAAGCCCGCGGCAACGCCGTACGTGCCGAGCGAGTAGTCGCTGAGGTCGACGAACGTGGAGTGGGCGTTGCCGCCGTAGCTGTCGCGGCTGCCGTAGCCCGTGATGAGCGCCCACGGCGTAAGGCCGCCACCGCCCGCGCCTTCGATCTGCGTGACGCCGCCCGTGGCGGTGAGCTTGCCCTGGTCGGGCCGGGTGAAGCCCTGCGCGAACGCGCAGGTCGATGTGAGCGCCGCGACGACTGCGGCGGCGCGAATGCAGGCTGCTCGTTCCATGAATCGACTCCAAGGATGGGACGCCGGACTACGCGCCCATCGACGGAACCGGATTCAACGCATGCGGCTACGCACCCTTTCCGGCGAAGACGCACATCGCGGAGGGCGAGCGCAGCAGCGCGACGGTGCGCAGCAACGCGACGCAGTGCTCGTGGCGCGTGCCGCGCGGCACGTGCTGGTAGTCGCCGGCGGCCAACTCCAGTTCGCCCAAACGCACGCGGCCTTCGAGGATCATGAATTCCTCGTCGCCGGGATGGTCGTGCGCCGGAAGCGTGGCCCCTTCGTTCATGCGCGCGAGCCACGTGGTGGACGTGCCGTCGTCGAAGAGCACCTTCATCTCCACGCCGGGCAGGAGCGGCCTCCATGCGTCATGCGAGGCTCGCACCGTGGTCACTCCCTGGCGTCCCGCTTCGTGCTCGCGGATGCGCGTGGCGATGCGCCGGTAGATCGAATCCACGCGCTCCTCGGAGAGCGCGGAAGGATCCAGCGACTGGAGGAGTTCCCGCATCGTGCGCTCGTCAGGGTTCAACTGGTTTTTCCTTCGCCATTTTGCGAATAGTAGACGCCGGTTCCGGCTTCCTCCGCAAGGGTGCGCGTGAGGTGGTACAGCCAATGGATCACCGGTGCGCGCGCGGGGTCGTAGCTCGTCGCGCCGCTCCAGACCTTGAAGTACACCTCGGCCACCAGTGCATCCGCCCGATCGTGCGAACCGGTGAGGAGGAACGCCGCTGCGTGGACGTGCCGGACGGTCGCGTCGAAAAGTTCACGCAGGGCAGCTTCTCCGCCGCGCGCGACGGCGGCGACCAGCTGCACGAGCTCTTCGGGCGAAGTTGCGGGCACTTCTCGGTCCATGGCGGACTACGTTCCGCACGGGGGCGCCGGATTCAGCCGGCCGCGAAAAAAATCAGCGGTACCCGGCGGCCTGCAACTCGAAGAGCTCCGCGTACCGCCCGCCCTGGGCGAGCAATTCCGCGTGCGTGCCGGTCGCTTCCACGCGGCCGTCGCCGAGCACCACGATCCGGTCGGCCATCCGCACGCTCGAGAACCGGTGCGAGATCAGGACGGCGGTCTTGCCCGTCGAGAGCTCCTTGAAGCGCTGGAAGACTTCGAATTCGGCGCGCGCATCGAGGGCCGCCGTGGGTTCGTCCAGGATCAACACCTGCGCATCGCGCATGTAGGCGCGGGCAATCGCGATCTTCTGCCACTCGCCGCCGGAGAGATCCACGCCGGTCTTGAAGCGCCGGCCGATCAGTTGCTTGTAGTGCTCGGGCAGTTTCGCGATCACTTCGTCGGCGAGGCTTCGCTGGGCCGCCTGTTCGATGCGCGCCTGGTCGCCGCGAGCCTCGATCAACCCGACCGCGATGTTGTCGCCCGCGCTCAGGTGGAAGCGCACGAAGTCCTGGAAGATCACGCCGATGTTGCGGCGCAGTTCGGCGAGGTCGTACTCCCGCAGGTCGTGGCCGTCGAGCAGGATCCGGCCTTCGTCGGGGTCGTACAACCGGGCGAGCAGCTTCACGAGCGTGGTCTTGCCCGCGCCGTTTTCGCCGACGAGTGCGAGCACTTCGCCCGCCCGCAAGTGGAACGAGAGGTTTCGCACCGCCCAGCGCTCGGCGCCCGGGTACTGGAAGCCCACGTTCTCGAACGTGAAACCCTCGCGAATCGGATGGGGAAACGCCTTCGGGTCCTTCGGTGAAACGATCTCGGGCCGGATCTCGAAGAACGAGAAGAGGTCGTCGAGGTAGAGCGCCTGCCCGGCGACGGCGGAGAAGCCCGAGAGGAACTGCTCGAGCAACCCGCGCAGGCGCAGGAACGATCCCGCGAGGAACGTGAGGTTGCCGATCGTGAAGTCGCCATGCAGCGTTCGCCACACGATGTACGCGTAGGCGAAGTAGTAGGCCATCGTGCTGATCGTCGTGAGCACGGCGCCCCAGCCCGCGCGGCGGATGGCGATCTCGCGATTGGCCTTGAAGAAACTCGTGGCGAGTTCCCGGTAGCGCTCGATGAGGAAGCCGTTGAGGCCGAAGATCTTCACTTCCTTCGCGGTATCCGCGCTGGCCGCGACTTGCCTCAGGTAATCCAGCTCGCGGCGTTCCGGAGCGCGCTGGTAGTTCATCCAGTACGTCCGCGCGTTGAAATACATCTCGCCGAGGAACGCGGGGATCAACGCGACGGCCAGCAGCACGATCAACCACGGCGCGTAGGCGACCAGCCCCGCGCCAAGGCTCACGATCGTCACGACGTCCTGCGCCTGGCCGAAGAGCTGCGTCATCAGGCCCGTGCGCCCGGCGGCCTGTGTGCGCGCCCGCTCGAGGCGGTCCTGGAACTCGCTGTCCTCGAAGTCCTCGAGGTCGAGCGTGGCCGCATGTTCCATCAGCCGCACGCTGGTCGTGGTGCTGAGCCGTTCTCCGAGGAGGGAATCCAGCAGCGAGATGCCGCGGCCCAGGACGTCCGAGAGAACCGCGAGCCCGAACTCGATGCCGAGCAGCAGGAGCAGGTGATCGACCAACCCGCTGTGCAGCCATTCGCGATGCGTCGTGCCGGGCGAGGGGACCTGCGTGAGGTGCACCACTTCGTCGATGATGAGTGCACCGACATAGAGCGCGGCCACGGGAAGCAAGGCGCGCAGCAAGCGCAACACCCCCTCGGCCGTGGCGATGCCGGGGCTGGTTTCCCAGACGAGCTTCAGGAACGGCGGGAGGTTTCGCAGGGCGCCGAGGCGCTCGCGAAACGACTGCGGGGGTGGTGCCGGTGGAGGCATCGGGTCTGCTACCGGGTGACGGGATGAAGCGTGCAACCCACCGCGGGCAGCGCGCGCCTGATCCCTTCGGCCCATTCCGCGGTGGAAAGGTTCTCGGGCAGCACGATCGGCACGAGCTGCTTGCGCGCCGGATTCCAGCACACGACGTGCAGTCCCGCCGCTTCCTCCCGCTTGCCGCCCCGGCGCGCCAGGGAGCGTAGAGACGGCGCAACGCCCTCGACCATTTGCGGCGCGAGGAGCTGCACGTCCTCGTAGTTCTGCACGAGGACACGATCCGTCAAGCCGGCGGGATGCACCGGGCGCGACATCAAGCCTTCCTGTGCGTTGACGGCGAACAGGACGTCGTCATACGTGGCCGGCGCGAGCACGAGCGTGAAGTCGCTCGCGGGCGTCTCCCGCGCGGTGCGTGCGATCTCGGACACGAGGGCCCGCATCTGGTCCGAGGCCTCGTTCCAGCGCGCCGCCGTTTCCGCGAACGAGAGCGTGCCCAGCGCTGCCACGGTGACGGTCATCGCCAGGAGAGGCGCCGCGGGTCGCGCGACGCAGAGGGCCGCGGCCGCGAGCGCGCCGTAGAAGGCCGCGCTCTGGTAGAGCAGGCGGCCGCCGATGCCGCTCGACGGGAGCGATCCGAGGTGAGGTGCGACCAGCACCAGGGTGAGGAGCACGATCGTCCCCAGGGCGGCGAGGACGAGGCGGCCGTGGCGCCCGGTCGCGGGCGCGATCGCCGCGAAGGCGATGAGCCCCGCATGCGCGGCGACGACGGTGGTCCACAAGGCGATCGGGCCACTGCGGCGAAACTGCGCCCCCCACCATGCGGGCAGCGCATCGGCGAGGCTCGACCAGTACGCCGCCGAGAGCGCGGCCGCGATCGGCGCCGACCCCGCATAGACGCGCGTCGGCGAGCCGTAGAAGACCTGGCGGGCCGCGAAGTAGAGCAGGCCGAGCACGAGCCACGGCGCCGCGCGGCGCAGCGCATCGAACCCCCGGTTGAGGATCGGCAGGTCGTCGTCTTCCGTGCGCACGAGGGCGAGGAGCAGGATCGCGAGCGGAAGGATCGCCGCGGATTCCTTGCACAGGAACGCCGCCACGCCCGCGAGGAGCGAGAGGCCCGAGGCCGCATCGCCGAAGCGGCGGCTGCGCAGGAAGAACACGCAGGACAGCAGCGTGAAGAATGTAGCCGTCGCATCGAGGCGTCCCGAGATCCACGCGACCACTTCCATGCCGGGCGCGAAGAACAGGAAGAGGGCCGCGCCCCCGGCCGCGGCGGCCACGGCACGCGCGCCCCGCGCCCCGGCGGCCATCACGCCGACGAGGCCGGCCAGCAGCCCACTCGCGAGGTGCAGCGCCACGTTCAGCGCGTGCCACGACTCGGCAGCAACCCCCGTCGTCACATAGTTCAGGGCGAAGCTGGCGTAGGAGAGTGGCCTGTAGAAGTGATTCGCCCCGGTGTCGAGGCTGCCGTTGAGCTTCGCCGCGAGTTCGGCTCCGAGGCGCCCCTTGCCTTCCCACTGGTCGAAGAGCACCAGGGGGACGAAGTCGTCGGCGAGGAAGTAGCCGTTCACGAGCGGCAGGAGGAGCCACGCCGCGGCGAGCCCCACGATCGCCCATGCGGCGGCGGCGGTCTTGCGGTCGAGGGGCTTGTGATCCATGTCGCGCTTTGTACCACGCACGGAACTCCGGGCCCGAATCGGGCTCACTCCCGTGTCGATCGGGCAAGCTGCCGTTCGACCAGGGTTGTGCCGGACTTTCCGGACATTCGAAAGGAGCTCCGATGGCAACGAAGAAACGCAAGGCCCCGGCCCGCCGGAAGGCGACGGTGCGCGCCGTGAAGAAGGCACCCGCCAGGGCCACCGTGCATCCGGTCGGGCCATGCCTGTGGTTCGACAGCGAGGCCGAGGAGGCGGCGAAGTTCTACGTCTCGATTTTCAGGAAGGGAAAGATCAAGGCGATCTCGCGCTACCCGAACGTCGGGCAGGAGATCCATCACGGCAAGGCGGGTTCCGTGCTCACCGTCGATTTCGAGCTGAACGGCACCCCGTTCATGGCGCTCAACGGCGGCCCGATGCCCCAGTTCAAGTTCAACGAGGGCATCTCGATGGTGGTGACCTGTTCCAGCCAGAAGGAGGTCGATCATTACTGGGCGAAGCTGGGCGAGGGCGGCGATCCCAGGGCGCAGCAGTGTGGCTGGCTCAAGGACAGGTACGGCGTCTCGTGGCAGATCGTGCCCGAGGGCATGCTGCGGATGCTCAAGGATTACAAATCCCCCAGGACCGAGCGGGCTTTCGCCGCGATGATGCAGATGAAGAAGCTCGACCTCGCGGCGCTCGAGGCGGCCTACGCCGGAAAGTAGCGTCGTGCACGAGGGGGCAGGAACGTCTGTTGCTTGTCGTGGGTCAGATGGATTGACCCAGCCAACAGGAGCACAGCCATGAATGCAAAAGTTTCCGGTCCCTTCACCCTTCCTTCCCTGCCCTGGGATGAAGCCGCGCTCGACCCCGTGATCTCGGCGCGCACGATGAGCTTCCACTACGGCAAGCACCACAAAGCCTACGTGGACAAGCTGAACGAGCTCGCGGCGGGCACGAAGTACGCGGAGATGCCGCTCGAGCAGGTGATCGTCGCGGCCGCGAAAGATGAATCCGCGAAGAAGATCTTCAACAACGCCGCGCAGATCTGGAACCACACCTTCTTCTGGAACGCACTGAAACCGGGCGGGGGCGGAAAGCCCAACGGCGAGGTGGCCGGCGCGATCGATGCGGCGTTCGGCAGCCCCGACGCGTTCAAGAAGAAGTTCGCGCAGGCCGCGGTGGACCAGTTCGGCAGCGGCTGGGCGTGGCTGGTGGTGAAGGACGGCAAGCTCTCGATCACCTCGACGTCCAACGCCGGCACGCCGATCACCGACGGCATCACGCCGCTGCTCACGATCGACGTGTGGGAGCACGCGTACTACCTCGACTACCAGAACAAGCGGCCCGACTTCGCCAACGCGGTGATCGACAAGCTCGTGAACTGGGACTTCGCGAACCTCCAGTTCAAGACCGCCGCGCAGCGCAAGGCCGCCTAGCCAGTAAATAGGGTCAGCACGATAACTCCCGGCGGAGTTATCGTGCTGACCCTTTACCGAGTTATCGTGCTGACCCTTTTTACTGGGGGCCGGCTTGCTAGGCGGCGACTTGCTGGATCCCGGAGATGAGCCAGGCGGGATTGCGGTCGCCGGACTTCTTGCGGACGTGCCAGATCTCGTCGAACGGCTCCGGGTTGCGCGCGTCGTCCTCGCGGATGAGGCCCGTGAAGCGAACGCTCGCGATGTCGTAGCCGTTCTCGCGGGCGAGGTCCGCCAGGCGGGCGTCTACCGACACGACCTCGGTGCGCGAAGGCGCATCGCCGCGCTCCTGGAGCTGCAGCGCGATCTCGCCGTAGACCTCGGGCGTCGTGAAGTCGCGGATGTCGTCGAGATCCTTCGCGTCGTTCGCGGCCTGCAGGCGGATGAACGAGGACTTCGCCTGGCGCAGGAAATTGGGGACGTCGAAGTCGGGCTGCAGGGCCGGGGCCGCGGCGAGCGGGGCTTCCGACGGGACGGGCGGAGCCGAGGGTTCGGCCGACGCTCCCGGGATGGCGGAGCCGATGCCCGAGAAGGCCGGACGGGCGCCTGCGTCCATCGTGCCTCCGGGTGCCGGCTGCATTCCGCCTGCGGCGGGTTGCATCGCGGGCGCCGGGGCGCCCCGGGACGCGAACATCCGGTAGGCGAAGAAGACCAGCCCGGCGACGAGCAGCCCGGCCAGCAACAAGCCGACGATCGGGCCCATCCCGGCTCCGAACATCGAGGCCAGCAGGGCGCCGATCCCGAGGCCGGCCAGCAGGCCGCCCCAGCGGCTCATGAAGCTGGGCTTGGCGGCGGCCGCGGCGGCTCCCGCTCCGGCGGCGGCCGGTGCAGCCGCGGGCGAAGCCGGCGTGGCCGTGGGAGCGGCGGCGGGCGGGGTGGAAGGAGCGTCTTTCGCGGGCACGGCGCGCTGCTTGCCGAGGTTGCCGCCACCGCCGAAACGCTTGGCGGCGAACGCATCGTCCGCGATCGCGAAGCTGAGGGCGAGGACGGCGGCGATGAACAGGGGGGCGATCTTCATGGTGTCCTCCGGGACGGTTCTTCTCGATATGGGGACAGTATGAAGCAAGGCAAGGCGGACGCAAGGTAGGCGGCGTTGCGACCGGGCCTATAATCCCGGCAAGACCCGCAGAGGTCCCGAAAGCGTACCGCTGGCCTAATCCGGAGGAGGATAAGCAGCCATGGATCGCAAGAGCTTCCTGTCGAGCCTCGCCGCCGCGGCTTTCGCCGCCGCCGCGTTCCCCGCCGCAGCACAGACCATCACCTTGCACGGCGCTTCGCAGTTCGGAGACGACCACGCCTTCACCAAGGCACTGGTGCGATTCGAGGAACTGGTGAAGAAGTACTACGGCAAGCCCATCGCCTTCGTGCTCCACAAGAACAGCGAGCTGGGGCTGGAGAAGGACTACTTCGCGTACATGAACCAGGGCAAGGCCGTGGACTACGGCATCGTCTCGCCCGCGCACATGTCCACGTTCTCGAAGGCCGCGCCCTTCATCGACGCGCCGTTCCTCTTCCGCGACCTCGACCACTGGAACAAGGTGCTCGACGCCGACCTGCTGAAGCCCATCGCCGACGAGATCGCGCAAAAGGCCGAGGTGATGCTGGTGGGCTACGCCGGAGGCGGCACGCGCAACATCTTCGTGAACAAGCCCGTGCGCAACTTGGCCGAGATGAAGAACCTCAAGGTTCGCGTGCAGGGCGCGCCGATCTGGAGCCGCACCTTCTCCGCGATCGGCATGTCGCCCACCGTGATCGCCTACAACGAGATCTACAACGGGATCCAGAACGGCGTGATCTCGGCGGGCGAGAACGAGGCCGCGGGCGTCGAGGCGATGAAGTTCTTCGAGGTCGCGCCCAACCTCTCGATGACGCAGCACGCCATCACCATCCGGCCGATCTGCTTCTCGGGCAAGACGTTCAAGACCCTGCCGCCGGACCTGCAGGCCGCGATCGTGAAGGCCGGGAAGGAAGCGGGTGCCTACGGGCGCCAGGTCGAGTCTTCCGAGGACGGCGCGAAGCTCGACGCCCTGGAAAAGGCCGGCAAGTTGAAACGCATTGCGTTCACCGATCGCGCGCAGATGAAGAAGCTCGCGGACCCGGTGATGGAGGCGTATGCGAAGGAGATCGGGGCGGACTCGATCTTCAACGCCATCAACAAGATCCAGTAGCGTGCGGCGCTTCCTCGACGGCTACCAGAGGCTGCTCACGCGGCTGATGGCGGCCACGGTGGCGATCCTCATCATCCCGGTCACGCTGCAGATCGTCTCGCGCTACACGGCGCTCATTCCCGCGTGGATCTGGACCGAGGAGCTTTCGCGCTTCCTCTTCATCTGGATGATCATGCTGGGCTCCATGGTCGCCGTGCGCGAGGGCACGCACTTCATCGTGGACGTGGTGCCCGACCTGGCGCCCCGGCCCAGCGCGGCGTTGCGGATCGTGGCCGACCTCTTCGTGCTCGCGTTCGCATCCGTCTTCATCGGGTGGGGCATCGAGTTCGTGCGCTTCGGCTGGAACCAGACCTCGGAGCTGGCCGAGCTGCCGATGCCGTTCATCTTCGTCGCCTGGCCCGTCGCGGGCCTGACCTGGCTGCTGTTCCTCGGGGAATCGTTCGTGGCGAGCTTCCGCGTGCTTGCGGGGAGGGACGTCCGATGATGTCCGCCGCGCTCACGCCGGGCGCCGCCGCGATCATCCTCTTCGGCGGCTTCTTCTTCCTTCTCGCGCTGCGGGTTCCCGTGGCGTTCGCGCTCGGCCTCGCGTGCCTGCCGATGCTGGTGATCGAGCCGCGGCTCTCGCCGATGATGCTGCTCAACGAGACGTTCAAGGCCTACAACTCGTTCATCCTGCTCGCCGTCCCGTTCTATCTCCTGACCGCGAGCCTGATGAACTGCGGCGGCGTCACCGACCGGCTGTGCGCCTGTCGCGCGCGATGGTCGGCAATTTCCCCGGGGCGCTGGCCCAGATCAACGTGGTCCTGTCGGTCTTCTTCGCGGGCATCTCGGGTTCGTCCACCGCGGACGCGGCCAGCCAGAGCAAGGTGTTCATCGACGCGCAGGTGAAGGAAGGCTACGGGCTCTCGTTCTCGATCGCGATCACGGCGGTCTCGGCCGTGCTCGCGGTGATCATCCCGCCGTCGATCCTCATGATCGTCTGGGGCGGAGTGATCTCCACCTCCATCGGAGCGATGTACCTCGCGGGATTCCTCCCGGGGATCCTCATCGCCCTCGCGCAGATGGCGACGGTCCACGTCTACGCGAAGATCTACAAGTACCCGGTATACCCGCGCGCGACGCTGAAGGAGTTCTTCTACTCGGCGTGGATCTCGCTGCCCGCGCTGATGACCGCCTTCATCATCGTGGGCGGCGTGCTGCTCGGCTGGTTCACGCCGACCGAATCGGCGTGCGTGGCGGTGCTCTACACGATCGTGCTTTCGGTCTTCATCTACCGCGAGCTCGACCGGAAGAAGCTCTACGACTCGTTCGTGGAAACCGGGAAGCTCTCCTCGATCGCGCTCTTCTGCGTCGGCACGGCTTCGGCGTTCGGATGGCTGCTCGCCTACTACCAGATCCCCAGGGCGTTGCTGGAAAACGTCTCGACGTGGGGCATGGGCATCACGCAGGCCGGTTTCTTCATCGCCTTCGTGTTCCTGGTGGTGGGCTGCTTCCTCGATGCGATCCCGGCCATCATCATCTTCGGGACGATCCTGCAGCCGCTGGCGAACTCGGTGGGCATGCACCCGATCCACTTCGCGATCATCGGCATCGTGTCGCTCGCGTTCGGCCTCGTGACGCCGCCTTACGGCCTGTGCCTGATGATCGCGTGCTCGGTGGCGAAGGTGCCGATCCGGTTCGCGTTGAAGGACACGCTGATCATGCTCGTGCCGATGCTGCTGATGCTCGCGGCGATCATCGTGTGGCCCGAGATCCCGCTGATCCTGCCCAGGCTCATCGCCCCGGAACTGCTGAAGTAACCCGCAAGCGCCCCGGGCGTTGCACAATTGCGGTTGGCTTGCGAGGAGGCGCCATGGGCATCGAGGGCATGAACCATTTCAACGTGCTGACCGACGACGTCGAGGCCACGCGCCGCTTCTACGTGGAGGTGGTCGGCCTGACCGACGGGGAACGCCCGCCGCTTTCCTTCGAGGGCGCCTGGCTGTATGCGGGCGGGCGGGCCATCCTGCACGTCTCGAAAGCCCGCTTGCCCGAGACGCGCGCCGGGGTCATCGACCACATGGCCTTCACGGCCACCGACCTCAAGGGCGCGATTGCACGGCTCGAGGCGAGGGGCATCCCGTACAAGCTGAGCCAGCAGGTCGGCACCCGCCTCTGGCAGGTCTTCTTCCATGACCCGATGGGGGCCCGGGTCGAGCTGGATTTCGACCCGTCCGAGGCATAGCTCCTATAATCCCGGTCATGGCCGCTACTTCTCCCTCGAAAGCCAATGCCGCGAAGGCGGGCGTCGACCGCAAGCTCACCATCCGGGAGGTCGTCGACTGGCTCGTGGAAGACGGCCTGATCGGCCGGGAAGAGGCCGACAAGCTCATCGCCGAGTCGCGCTACGCGCGCGGCAACAAGCATCCGCTGGTGACGATCGTGGAGGCCAAGGTGCGCAACCCCGGCACCGGCGCGGCGGCGAACATCGAAGGCCTGACGCAGTGGCTGGCCACGCGCACGAAGGTGCCGTACTACCACATCGATCCGCTCAAGATCGACTTGAAGGCCGTCACCAAGGTGATGAGCTCCGAGTACGCGCAGCGCCGGGGCATCCTCCCGGTGGCGGTGAACGGCAAGGAAGTGATCATCGCCACCAGCGAGCCGCTCATGTCGGGCTGGGAGGCCGAGCTCTCGCAGATGCTGCGCCTGGACATCAAGCGCGTGCTGTCGAACCCGCTGGAGATCGAGCGCTACCAGGGCGAGTTCTTCAACCTGGCCCAGAGCATGAAGCGCGCCGAGGTCTCGGGCGTCGAGGTGTCCGGGCTCTCGAACTTCGAGCAACTGGTGGAACTCGGCAAGGCCGGGCGCACGCTCGACGCGAACGACCACCACATCGTCCACCTGGTGGATTGGCTCTTCCAGTACGCCTTCGACCAGCGCGCGAGCGACATCCACGTCGAGCCGCGGCGCGACAAGGGCATCCTGCGCTTCCGCATCGATGGCGTCTTGCAGGAGGTCTACCAGGTCCCGTACTCGGTGCTGGTCGCGATGACCTCGCGCATCAAGATCCTCGGCCGGATGGACGTGGTCGAGAAGCGCCGCCCGCAGGACGGCCGCATCAAGACGCGCATGCCCGACGGCGAAGAGATCGAGCTGCGCCTGTCCACGCTGCCCACCGCGCACGGCGAGAAGGTCGTGATGCGGATCTTCGACCCCGAAGTGCTGATGCGCGACTTCAAGGACCTCGGGTTCACGAAGGAAGAGCACGAGACGTGGCAGCGGATGATCAAGGAGCCGGGCGGCATCCTCCTCGTCACCGGCCCCACCGGCTCGGGCAAGACGACCACGCTCTACACGACGTTGAAGCAGCTCGCCACGTCGGAAGTGAACGTCTGCACCATCGAAGACCCGATCGAGATGGTGGACCCGCGCCTGAACCAGATGCAGGTGAACACGGACATCGATCTCACCTTTTCCGCGGGCGTGCGTGCGCTGATGCGCCAGGATCCGGACATCGTGATGGTGGGCGAGATCCGCGACCTCGAGACGGCCGACATGGCCATCCAGGCAGCCCTCACGGGTCACCTCGTGCTCTCCACGCTGCACACCAACGACGCGCCCAATTCGATCACGCGCCTGCTGGACCTCGGCGCTCCGGCCTACCTGCTCAACTCCACGCTGATCGGCATCATGGCGCAGCGCCTCGTGCGCACGCTCTGCCCGCACTGCAAGCAGAAGGTGCCGTTCCAGCGCGAGGACGAGATCGCGCTCTGGAACTCGGTGTGCCATCCGTTCAAGGCCGCACCGCCGACCGAGGTCTTCCGGCCGGTGGGCTGCCTCGAGTGCCGCAACACCGGCTACATGGGCCGCATCGGCATCTACGAGATCCTGCCGATCACGCGCGACATCAAGAAGCTGATCCTGCAGGAAACCGACATGGCCGCGCTCACGCAGGCCGCGTACAAGGCCGGCATGCGCCCGCTGCGCGTCTCCGGCGCAACCAAGGTGGCGCAAGGCCTCACCACCTTCGAGGAAGTGTTGAAGGCCGCACCGCTCGGATGAAGAAGTCCCTCTACGAGGTGGCCGGCGTTCCACCCGCCGCGCCATCGGCCGTGATCGGCATGGCCATCAAGAGGCGGCTCCAGAAATTGCAGGAATCGGGTGCGCCGGACGCGGAGGCCCAGGCCTATGCGTTGCGCGAGGCTTGGTCGGTGCTCGGCGACGAGAAGCGCCGCGCCGCCTACGACGCGAAGCTGGCGGCGGTGGCCCCGAAGCCGGTGCCTGCGGCACCCGTTGCCGCGCCGGGGGGCGCGCCCGTTGCCTCGCCTGCCGCGGTGCCTGCTGCCGCGCCCGTCGCCAAACCCGCTGTCGCGCCCTCCACGGCAAAGGTCGCCTTGCCGGATGAGATGGACCTCGTCTTCGTCGTCGAGGAAGCGCACGCACCCTCGCGCATCAAGACCTACGCTGCGGTGGCCGCAGGGCTGCTGGTCTTCGCCCTCGCCGGGCTCTGGATGATGACGTCGGGCTCGCGGAGCGCGACGAAGGCCCCGGCGAAGGACGGCGTCGTCGACAATCGCAGCTCCTTCGCGAAAGCGCGCGGCGCGCAGACCCCGAAACCGCCTCCGCCCGAAACGGCGCCCTCGAAATAGACTCCATGCGATTCGTCCTCCGCGGCCTGCTGGTCCTGTTCATCGTCGTCGTGCTGGCCGCCGCGGGCGCCTGGTTCTGGCTGCAGCGTTCGCTGCCGCGCGTCGAAGGCGAGGTGAAGGTGGGCGCCATTTCCGCGACCGTCGATGTCGTGCGCGACCGCGAAGGCGTGCCGCACATCTACGCGAAGAGCGAGCGCGACGGCTGGTTCGCGATGGGTTACGTCCACGCGCAGGATCGCCTCTGGCAGATGGAGTTCCAGCGCCGCGTGGCCTCGGGGCGGCTCTCGGAATTCCTCGGCGAGCGCTCGTACGACAACGACAAGCTGATGCGCACGCTGGGGATCGCGAACCTCTCGCATCGCATCGTGGAGAAGCTCGACGCCAACACGCGCCTTTCGCTCCAGGCGTATGCCGATGGCGTGAATGCGTACATCGGCTCCGATCCGCCGCTGCCGCCCGAGTACGCCGTCTTTGGGTTGAAGGCCGAGCCGTGGAAGCCGGACGACACGATCGGCTGGCTGCTGGTGATGGCGTGGGATCTCTCCAGCAACTGGCGCACGGAGCTCGCGCGCCTTCGCTACGCCGCGAAGCTGGGCACGCTTCGCACCGGCGAGCTCCTGCCTCCGTATCCGGGCGATGCCGTGCAGCCGTTGCCGGACTTCGGCGAGCTCTATCGCAACGTGGAGCCCGTCGCGGGCCCGCTGCTCGCGGCCTTCCCGGGCGCCGAAGAGGCGATCGGGTCCAACAACTGGGTGCTCGACGGATCGCACACCGAGAGCGGCAAGCCGCTGCTCGCCAACGATCCGCACCTCGGCCTGCAGGCGCCTTCGCTCTGGTATCTCGCGCACGTCTCCACGCCGGAGGGCAATGTCGTCGGCGGCACGCTGCCCGGCGTGCCGTTCGTCGTGCTCGGCCGCAACGACCGCATCGCGTGGACCATGACCACGACCGGCGGCGATACGCAGGACCTCTTCGTCGAGCGCCTGGCGCCCGGCAACCCTGCGCGCTACGTCACGCCCGACGGCACGGAAGCATTCACGGTGCGCGAGGAAGCGATCCGCGTGGGTTCGGACGAGCGGCGCATCAAGGTCCGTTCGACGCGCCACGGGCCGGTGATTTCCGATGTCGTGAAGAGTGCCGCGGGCGCCGCGCCGAAAGGCCACGTGATCGCGCTCGCGTGGGCCGCGCTCACCGACGACAACGCGACGGCCCGCGGCGGCTTCGCGTTGAACCGCGCGAAGAACGCGGCCGGACTCGTGAGCGCCGCGCGGGATTTCCATGCGCCCCAGCAGACGCTCGTGTACGCGGACGTCGAGGGCACCATCGGGATGATCGCGCCGGCGCTCGTGCCGAAGCGCAGCCCCGAGAACGAAGCGCAGGGCCGCGTGCCGGTGCCGGGCTGGATCGCGAAGTACGATTGGCAGGGCTTCGTTCCCTTCGAGGAAATGCCGCAGGCCGTGAACCCGCGCACGGGACAGATCGTGACGGCCAACCACCGCATCACGCCGCCGGGCTACCGCCCGTTCATGACGAACGACTGGTTCCCGCCGTATCGCGCCGAGCGCATCGAAGCCCTGCTGGCCGAGCGCCCGCGCCATTCGATGCTCACCATGCGGGCGCTGCAGGCCGATGACCTCTCGCGCCTCGCGGTCGAGGCGCTGCCGATGATCGCGGCGGCCGAACCGGTGACCGAAGCGGGCAAGCGCACCAAGACCATCCTCGCCGGCTGGAAGGGGCACATGGCCATCGGTGAAGCGGCGCCCCTCGTCTTCAGCGCGTGGTATCGCGAGCTCACGCGGCTGGTCTATGCCGACGAGCTGGGGCCGACGCTCTTCGCCGAAGCGTGGGAGACGCGCTCGGCGTTCATGATCGGCGTGATGCGCGGCGAGGCGCCCTACGCGGCGTGGTGCGACAACGTGACTTCGAACGAACCCGAGACCTGCGAGGAGCTCGCGGCCAAGGCCTTCGATCTCGCGGCCGTGGATCTCGAGAAACGCTACGGCGCCGAGTCGAACTGGCGTTGGGGCCGCGCGCACTTCGCCGCCGGCCAGCACCGGCCGCTGGGATTTACACCGGTGATCGGAAGGTTCTTCAACATCGAGCCCGAGACCGCGGGCGATGGAACCACGGTGAACGTGGGCTCCACCACGATTCGCGACGAAGCCGCGCCGTTCTCCAATCGCCACGCGGCGAGCCTGCGCATGGTCTACGACTTCTCGGACCTGGAGAAATCGGTGTTCATGCAATCGACCGGCCAATCGGGGCATATCGCCTCGCCCTGGTATTCGAGCTTCGCGGAACGCTGGGCGCGCGTGGACTACATCACCATCCCCACGAAGCGTGAGGCGATCGAGGGCGCGCGGGTGTTGCAGCTCCTGCCTTAGGAGATTCCGATGGCCGACCACAGCTGGGCGTTGCCGGTGCGGATCGTCACCGCGACGCTCGCGCTGGCGTGCATGGCCACGGTGGTGGCCGCCGTGGTGATGATGGCCCTCCACAGGGTCGGGCAGGGAGGTGCCAGCGGAACGGTGATGGCCAACGTGCTCGCGGCGCCGCTGATCTTCGTGTTCTACGCCGGCCCGCCGCTGATCGCGATGGGCATGGCTTCGCGGTCGCGCTCGATGCTGGCCGCCCTCGTCGCCCTCGCGCTGGCGGTGGCGATCGCGGGCCTGCTCATCGCCCTGGGCGCGGCACCCTGGAACTACCGGCATTGGCACGGCGGCGATGTGGAGATGACCCTGATGATCGGGTTGATCTTCGGCGTGTGGCCGGTCACGGCGGGCGCGTGGACGCTGTGGATGGTGATCAACCGGTGGGCGCGGCCGCGCGAGGGCTGAGCACGCTTACTCGGGGGGCTCCCCGAGCAGTTGCTTCATGAGCGCCGATTCGCGGGCGTAGAAGCCTTCCGTGTGGAAAGTCTCGACGAGCTTGTAGAGCTCGTAGTCGAAGTGATGGACGGCTTCGTGCACGAGCGTGCGCAGGAACGTGCGGAACTTCACGATCTGTTCCTTGTGGGCGGTGCGCATCCAGACGGTGATGACGGCTTTCTCGCCGCGTGCGTATTCGTCCAGCTCCTTCGGTTCATACAGGCCGTGCAGTTCGCCGTAGTCGTTGCTCGGGCGGCGGGCCAGCACGCGCACCTGGACCGGCGGCGTGGCGAGGCGGGCGTTCAGCCCGTCGACCAGGGCCTGGCAGGCTTTCTGGAGGGTGGCGCGGTCCCCGGCGGCGAGCGCCGCCTCGATGGCGGTGGCCGCCGGGACCAGGCCTTCGGGATCCGGCACCTCGATGCGCAGGATGGCCGCGCTCTTCCGGTAGACGCGTTTGCGCGCGGGGGAGAGGCGGTCGTAGAAGGCGAATGGCATGGCCCCAAAATAACGCATGAAGCCGTAATATGGACGACATGAAAAAGATCCTCGCGACCCTCGCCGCACTCCTCCTGTTCGCCGGATGCGCCACCGTCCCCGAGCCGGCCCCGAAACCGAAGCTCGTCGTCTTCATGGTCATCGACGGCTTTCCGTATCGCCAGTTGGTCGATTACCGCGACCAGCTCGTGCCGGATGGTTTCCGCCGCTTCCTGGACCGCGGCGCGTGGTTCTCGGACGCGCACTATGGCCACGCCTTCACCGTGACCGCCGCCGGGCACGCGACCATGCTCACCGGCGCCTACCCGCACCGCACGGGGATCATCGGCAACGACTGGCGCGACATCCAGACGGGCGAGGAGGTCTATTGCACGGGGGACACGAGCGCGACGTACATCGGCAACGCCACGAAGAAGCTGGACGGCACGAGCCCGAAGAACCTGAAGGCCGAGACCGTGGGCGACGTGCTGAAGCGCACGAACCCGCGATCGAAGGTGATCGCCATGTCGGGCAAGGATCGCGGGGCGATCCTTCCGGGCGGCAAGACCGGCACTTCGTACATGTACATGTCGCAATCCGGCGAGTTCGCCTCGACCACGTTCTACATGAAGGAGCATCCGGCCTGGGTGAATGCGTTCAACGCGGCCAAGCCCGCGGACAAGTATTTCGGACGTGAATGGAAGCCGCTGCTGGCCGATTCCGAGTATTCGAAGTCGCTGCCCGACAACCAGAAGTGGTACACGAAGGGCGGATCGCTGCCCAAGACGATCAGCGTCGGCATGGAAAAACCCGGCGCGCCGTTCTATGCCGCGCTGCTGCCCAGCCCTTTCGCCGATGAACTCACGCTCGATTTCGCGCGCGCGGCGATCGCGGGAGAATCGCTCGGACAGGACGACAGTCCCGACATCCTGTCGATCAGCCTCTCCAGCCACGACTACGTGAACCACGCGTACAGCGCGGAGTCGCGGCTCTCGCATGACCACATCCTGCAGGTCGACCGGCTCTTCCAGGTGTTTTTCCAGGACTTGGACCGGATGATCGGCAAGGACAACTACGTGCTCGTCCTCACCGCCGACCATGGCTTCATGCCCGCGCCGGAGCGCAGCCTCGAGCTGGGGCGCCCCGCGGGCAAGCAGAGCGGCAGCGGCGCGATCAAGAACGTGAGCGACGCGTTGGGCAAGCAGTACGGCGAGGGCAAGTACGTTCTCTCGCTCTCGGCACAGGGGGCGATCCTGAACAAGCCGCTGCTCGCCGAGAAGAAGCTCGACTTCAACACCGTGGCCGAGGCGGTCCGTACGGAATTGCTGAAGGAACCCGGCATCGCGGTCGCCTACACGCGCGCCGAGTTGGAGAGCGGGAGCCGCAAGGGCTCGGCGTTCTTCGACGCGATCACGAAGACGTGGGATCGGGAACGTTCGGGCGACGTGCAGTATTCGCTCAAGCCCTACTGGATGATGACCACCTCGAACGCCACCACGCACGGCTCGCCCTACGCGTACGACACGCAAGTGCCGATCGTCTTCTACGGTCCGAAGTGGGTCGGCGCCGGTCGCGTCGATACGCGCGTCGAAGTGGTGGACATCGCGCCGACGCTCTCGCGCATGCTGGGCATCGCCGTGCCGGGGTCTTCCGAAGGCAAACCGCTGCCGCTGCCCGCGCCGGCGCGCTGAGCTGGCGTTTGGGTTCCCGCACCCGCATCTTCCTCACCCACACGCCCGACATGCGGCGCAACCTCTACGGGGAGCGCGCGCTCGCGGGATTGCGCGCCGTGGGCGACGTGACGCTGCACGAAGGCAGCGAGGCGCTTGCGGGCGAGGCGCTCGCGCAAGCGGCGCGCGGATGCCCGGTCATCGTCTCGGATCGCAACACGACCGGCGTGGCGACCGTGTTCGAGCACAGCCCCGACCTCGTCGCCTTCCTGCGCTGCGCCGTGGACATCCGGAACATCGACGTCGCGGCCGCGAGCGCGCAGGGCGTGCTGGTCACGCAGGCGAGCGCGGGCTTCGTGGACGCCGTGAGCGAGCTCGTGTTCGGCTTCATGGTGGACCTGTCGCGCGGCATGTCGCGCTCGAGCGCCGAGTACCACGCCGGAAAGGAAGCGGCCGTGCGCGGTGGCATCCAGTTGAAGGGCAGCACGCTCGGGGTGATCGGCTATGGCGCCATCGGGCAGCGGGTCGCCGCGGTGGGCGCTTTCCTCGGCATGCGCGTGCTGGTGTCCGATCCTGTCGCCAGGGTCGCGCAGCCGAACATGGAACAGGTGGAGCTCGATGCGCTCCTCGCCGGCTCGGACTTCGTCGTGTGCCTGGCCATCGCCAACGAGCAGACCGAAAACCTGATGAACGATGCTGCGTTCGCGCGCATGAAGCGCGGCGCCTATTTCGTGAACGTCTCGCGCGGCAACCTGGTCGACGAAGGCGCGCTTGCGCGCGCACTCGACTCCGGCCACCTTGCCGGTGCCGCGATGGACGTGGGCCGTGCCCCCGACCAGAAGCCCAGCCTCGCGCTCGCGCGGCGCTCCGACGTCATCGCCACGCCGCATATCGCCGGCACCACGCCCCAGGCCATCGAGCACCAGGCGCTGGAGACCGTGGCGCAGGCGGCCGAGATCGTCCAGGGCCGCGCGCCTCGGGGAGCCGTCAATGCCGCGCAGGCTTCGCGGCTGGCCCGACTTGCGAAGTGATGCGGTGCTCGAGCGGCTCGAATCCTGGTTCGACGACAACGGATGGAGCGCATTCGCGTTCCAGCGCGAGGTCTGGAACGCGTACCTGAACGGTGAGTCGGGGCTGGTCCATTCCGCCACCGGGTCCGGCAAGACGCTCGCGGCCTGGCTCGGGCCACTCGCGGAGTGGATGGCGGAGAACCCTCCCTCTCCCTTGGGAGAGGGTCGGGGAGAGGGTAGCGCCCCCCCGCTGCGCGTTCTCTGGATCACGCCCATGCGCGCGCTCGCCGGCGATACCGCGCTCTCGTTGCAGAAGGCCGTCACCGGCCTGGGCCTTCCCTGGACCGTCGGCCTGCGCACCGGGGACACGCCCACCTCGGAACGCGCGAAGCAGGATCGCAAGCTTCCCAGCGCGCTGATCACCACGCCGGAGAGCCTCTCGCTCATGCTCTCGCGCCCCGACGCACGCGAGAAGCTCTCCGAGCTGCGCCTCGTCGTCGTCGACGAATGGCACGAACTCCTCGGCAACAAGCGCGGCGTTCAGGCGGAGCTTTGCCTCGCCCGACTTCGCCGGTGGAATCCCGCGGTTCGCACGTGGGGCCTTTCCGCCACGCTCGGCAATCTCGACGAGGCGCTGGAGAGACTGGTCCCGCTGAATAAAGGGGTCAGACTCCTTTATTCGTCCGAGCCCGAACGAATAAAGGAGTCTGACCCCTTTATTCAGCGACGCATCGTGAAGGGCGTGTCGGACAAGAGGGTCGTGATGGACACGCTGATCCCCGAGGATGTCGACCGCTTCCCGTGGGCCGGGCACCTGGGGCTCGCGATGCTGGGCGAGGTGATCGAGGCGATCGAGGGCGCGCGCTCGACGCTCGTGTTCACCAACGTGCGCTCGTCGGCCGAGCTCTGGTACCAGGGGCTGCTCGAGGCGCGGCCGGATTGGGCGGGGATCATCGGGCTGCACCACGGCTCGCTCGACTGGGACGCGCGCAAATATGTGGAGCAGGGCCTGAAGGAAGGCCGCATGAAAGCCGTGGTCGCCACGTCGAGCCTGGACCTGGGCGTGGATTTCTCGCCCGTGGACCAGGTGCTGCAGATCGGCAGCGCGAAGGGTGTCGCGCGCCTGCTGCAGCGCGCCGGACGTTCGGGCCACGCACCGGGCCAGGAGAGCCGCATCACGTGCGTGCCCTCGCACGCGCTGGAGTTCGTCGAAGCGGCGGCGGCACGGCGGGCCGCCTTGGCGGGGCGCATCGAATCGCGCGAGCCGGTGGAGCGCCCCCTCGACCTCCTCACGCAGCACCTCGTCACCATCGCGGTCGGCGAAGGCTTCGAAGAGGAAGCGATGAAGGCCGAGGTGAAGTCTTCGCGCGCGTATCGCGACCTCACCGACGCGGAGTGGCAATGGGCTCTCGATTTCGTCACGCGCGGCGGCGAGGCGTTGCGTGCGTACCCGGACTACCACAAGGTCGAGCGCGACGAGGACGGGACCTATCGCGTGAAGCAGCCGCAGATCGCGAAGCGCCATCGCATGTCGATCGGCACCATCGTCTCCGACGCCTCCGTGAGCGTGCAGTACATGCGCGGCAAGCGGCTGGGCAGCGTCGAGGAGTCGTTCATCGCGCACCTGGCGCCCGGCGACGCGTTCATCTTCGCGGGCCACAACCTCGAGTTCATCCGCATCGAGGAGATGACGGCCTACGTGCGCCCGGCCAAGCCTGGCTCCGCGACCGTTCCCCGCTGGGATGGCGGGCGATGCCCCCTGTCGAACGAAGTCTCCGCGGGCATTCGCGAGCTCCTCGAGCTGCACATCGACGGCCTCGAAGACGAGCCCGAGATGCGCGCCGTCTCGCGCCTGCTCAAGCTCCAGCACGCATGGTCGCGCGTGCCGCGCCGCCATGAGCTCCTCGTCGAGCAGGCGCAGACGAAGGAAGGCCACCACATCTTCTTCTATCCGTTCGAGGGGCGCTCCGTGCACGTGGGGTTGTCGGCGCTGCTCGCGTATCGGCTGGGCCGCGTTCGGCAGGCGTCCTTCAGCCTCTCGTTCACCGACTACGGTTTCGAGCTCGTTTCGCGCGAGCGCTTCGAGCTGCTGCCGTTGCTGAGGGACGGATTGCTCTCGAGCGAAAACCTGCTCGAGGACATGATCGCGAGCCTCAATGCGGCGGAACTCTCGAAGCGCCAGTTCCGCGAGATCGCGCGCGTGGCCGGCCTCGTGTTCCAGGGCTATCCGGGCCAGCCGAAGACCAATCGCCAGGTGCAGGCGACGAGCGGACTCATCTGGGAGGTGTTCGCGCGCTGGGATCCGAAGAACCCGCTGCTGGGGCAGGCCGAGCGCGAGGTGCTGGAACGGCAACTCGAATTCAAGCGCCTGCTCGAGGCCATGGCGCGCATCGGACGCTCGCCCATCGTGATCCGCCAGACGCACAAGCCGACACCGTTCGCGTTCCCGATCATGGTGGGGCGCTTCCGCGAGAAACTCACCAGCGAGAAGCTCGCCGACCGCGTGCGAAGGATGCAGCTCGAATTCGACAAGGCGGCTCCCCCCGAAGGGGAGCATGCGGGCGAGATCGGCGAGCAGATGAGCCTGCTGGGATGATCGAATGCGTGATTGCCGGCGAGCGCGTCGCAATGCTCCGCGAGCGGGCCCTCTACTGGCCGCGCGGCGAAACCCTCTTCGTGGCGGACTTCCACCTCGGCAAGGCAGCCGCGTTTCGCAGCGCCGGGATTCCCATGCCCTCGGGAACCACGACGGACAACGTGACGCGGCTCGCCTCCGCGATTGCCTCGACGGGCGCGCGCCGCGTGGTGTTCCTCGGCGATTTCCTCCACGCGAAGGCTTCGAAAGCCCGTTCGACCGAAGCGGCGTTCGGCGCATTCCGCGAGCGGCATGACAAGGTCGAGCTGGTCCTCATCCGCGGCAACCACGACGAAAGCGCGGGAGATCCGCGCGAGGACTGGCGCATCGAATGCCTCGATGAAGGCGCGGCCTTCGGTCCCTTCATCGCGAACCACCATCCGACGGCCCGGCAAGGCGGCTACGTGCTCGCGGGACACATTCACCCGGCCGTTCGCCTCTCCGGCGATGGGGAATCGCTGCGTCTGCCGTGCTTCTGGTTCTCGCCGCGCGTCGGCGTGCTTCCCGCTTTCGGGGCGTTCACGGGATCGGCGGTGGTGCGGCCTCGCGAGGGTGACCAGGTCTTCGTCCTCGCGGACGGGGACGTGATCCGGGTGGGGGCCTAGTACACCAGGTGGGCGCCGAAGTTCGGCGTACGGCCCGCCTGGATCATCTCGGTCCACATGTTGAGGGAGCCGCGATCGTCTTTCCAGAAGCGCCCCAGCTTCGCGATGTAGGCCAGCACGACCTCGCGTTCGCCCTTCGCGAGCAGGTCGTTCGCGAGCGTCATGCTCGGGCCGAAGGAGTCGAGTTGGGGCGAGCCTCGCGTGTCGCCGGCGGCAAGCAGCTCCTTGCGCGCGATCTCCAGGGCGCCGGCCCGCAGCGCGATGTGTCCGAGGGCGAGATGGGCCTTGTGCGTGACGTTGCCGTAGTTCCAGTCCGTCACGTACTTCGGCGCGAGGGCCAGCACCTCGGCGACATGCGCCTTGGCACATTCGGGATTGCCGATGCGTGCATCAAGGTGCGCCAAGCGTGGCAGCTGAACCCAGCGAGCGTATTCGTCCGTCGTGCCCTGAAGCGCTGCCTCCAGCGACGCGAGCTCGGCCCGGCGGTCCCTCTCGGGCAGCACGGGGAGCATGGACGCGATCACACCGCTGTTTTCCTGGCTGTTCCAGAAGAGCCAGGCCGCGCCGATCAGGCCCGCCCCGAAGATCGCGAAGATGGCCACGAGGGCCTTGCGCCGGGTGGCATCCATGCGCGCGGTCTCAGCGTTCCGGAGGCCGGATGTCGCCGAAGCGGGGGACGAAGACGCCGGTCTTGCGGTCTTCGATGAAGTGCCGCAGGGTCAACCGCACCATCGTGAAGGCGAGCTCGTTCCAGGGAATCTCGTCCTCGGTGGCGAGCTTCACTTCGAGGCTTTCGGTGCCCGCGGAGACGTCCGGGTCGAGCAGCTTCGCCCGGAACATCATGTAGACCTGGCTGATGTGCGGGATGGAGTAGGTCGTGTAGAGGTCGATGATCTCGACCTTCGCGTTGGCTTCTTCCATCGCTTCACGCGCGGCACCCTCGGGAACCGATTCGCCGTTTTCCATGAAGCCGGCGGGCAGCGTCCACTTGCCGTGGCGCGGCTCGATGGCGCGCCGGGCGAGCAGGATGCGCCCGTCCTCCCACGTCGCGAGGCAGCCGGCGACGATCTTCGGGTTTTCGTAGGTGATGTGGCCGTTCTCGCAGACCGCGCGGAGCCGATTGTCGTCGTCCGGGACGCGTTCCGAAGTGGGAAAACCACACTGGGGACAGAAACGGATCACCTCCGCATGCTAACATAACCCCATGAAATTCCTTGCAAAAAGGGTCCTTTCCCCGGCGCTCGCCGGCGCGTTCACCGCGGTCCTCGCCGCGGGGTCGGCGCTCGCCAACTTCACGGCCGACGAGCGCGTCATCGTCCTCAATTCGGGCGAAGGCACGATCTCGATCGTCGATCCCGTGGCCATGAAGGAGGTGAAGCGCATTCCGGTTGGCAAGGAGCCGCATCACCTGATGGCCACGCCGGACAACAAGTCGCTCATCGTCGCCAACGCGGCGAGCAACGACCTCGTCTTCCTCGATCCGAAGAGCGGCGAGATCGTGAAGCGCGTCGATCGCATCAGCGATCCCTACCAGATCGGTTTCTCTCCCGACCAGAAGTGGTTCGTCTCCGCTTCGAATCGCCTCGACCGCGTCGACCTCTACTCCGCGCCGGAGTTGAAGCTGGTCAAGCGCTTCGAGTTGCCGAAGGTCCCGAGCCACATCGCCTTCGATGCCGCGAGCCGCATCGCCTTCATCACGCTGCAGGATTCCGACGAGCTGGCCGCCATCGACCTGGCCGAGCACAAGGTGATCTGGAAGATGAAGCTCGGCAAGCAGCCCGCCGGCGTGTGGCTCACGCCCGACGGCAAGCACCTGCTGGTCGGCATGACGGGCGACAACTACGTGCAGGTGATCGACTGGAAAGCCGCGAAGAGCGTGAAGAAGCTCGTCACGGGCGCCGGCGCCCACAATTTCCTCGCGATGGGCGACGGGCGCCATGTGCTGCTCTCGAATCGCGTGGCCAACACCATCACGGTGATCGACCAGCAGACGCTCGAGGTGAAGGAATCCTTCGCGGTGCCGGGCGGGCCGGATTGCATGGAGCTCACGAAGGACGGCAAGCAACTCTGGGTGACTTCGCGCTGGATCCGCCAGGTCACCGTGATCGACATGGCCACGAAGAAGGTCGTGGGCAAGATCCCCGTGGGCAAATCGCCACACGGTATCTACTTCGTCTCGCACGCACCCCGGCAGTAGGCTCGTGTTCCGCTTCACGCTCCCGTTGCTGCTCCTCGCACCCGCCGCCCACGCGGCCTGCGCGGCCACGGTCTTCCTCACGATCGACACGGGCAACATGGAACCTGCCGAGGCGATGGCGGAAATCCTCCGGAAGCAGGATGTGAAAGCGACCTTCTTCCTCGCCAACGAGAAGACCAAGCGGGGTGACACATCGCTCGATCCCGCGTGGGCTCCGTTCTGGAAGCGCCTCGCCGACGAAGGCCACGCGTTCGGCTCGCACACGTGGCGCCATTGGTATGTCCGCGGGGATTCCGGTGAGGACAAGGTGAACTACGTGGAGCCTGTCGCGAAGCAGGGCGAAGCCCTCGATCGCGAAGCCTTCTGCGCGGAACTGAAGAAACCCGAGGAAGCCTTCAAGGCCATGACGGGCCGTGGCTTCGATGGCCTGTGGCGCGCGCCCGGCGGCAAGCTCACGCGGCGCGCCGAATCGTTCGCCAAGTCCTGCGGGTATACGCACGTCGGCTGGTCGCCCGCAGGCTTCAGCGGCGATGAGCTGCCGTCCGAGAAATTCCCCAGCGATGCATTGATCGCACGGCAACTGCGCGAGATCCGCGATGGCGATGTCCTGCTCTGGCACCTGGGCATCTGGTCGCGCAAGGACCCGCTCTGGCCGAAGCTGGATGCCCTGATCACGGGTCTCAAGGCGAAGGGTTTCTGCTTCGCGCGCATCCCCGAGGGAGCGGCATGGAAGCGCTGACCGCCGCGTGGGCCCAACTGCACGGCTTCGTGTTCGAGAAGCTCGTGGAGCCTCTCGTCTTCGCGCTGGGGCTCTCCACGTACATGGAGCAGGCCTTCGACGCGACCGAGTTCGTGCTCGTGGGCGCCATCGAGATCGCCTTGCTGTGGCTCGTGCTCTCGCGCCTCGAGAAGTGGAAGCCGGTCGAGGTCTGGGCCGACCGCCGCGCGGTGCGCCCCGACATGATCTACACCTTCCTGCAGCGCCTGGGCGTGGCGCCGCTCGTGTTTTTCGTCATCCTGGCCCCGGCGGTGGACGGCCTCGACGGCTGGCTGCGGATGCACGACATCGTCCCCGGCAAGCTCGAGGACTGGTTTCCCGGCCTGCACGAGAACCCATTCGCCTCTTTCGCTGTCTACGTGGTGATCCTCGATTTCGTCGCCTACTGGCTGCACCGTGCGCAGCATCGATTCGAGTGGTGGTGGGCGCTGCACAGCCTGCACCACAGCCAACGCGTCATGACCTTCTGGACCGATGACCGCAACCATTTGCTGGACGACCTCGTTGTCGACGCGTGCTTCGCCGCCGTGGCGCTGGCCATCGGCGTGCCGCCGGGCCAGTTCGCGCTGGTCGTCGTGGCCACGCGCGTCATCGAGAGCGTTTCGCACGTGAACGCGCGCGTCGGCTTCGGCAAGCTTGGCGAATGGCTCGTGGTGAGCCCTCGCTACCACCGGGCGCACCACGCGATCGGCATCGGCCACGAAGGGGCCTACCGGGGCTGCAATTTCGCCACGCTCTTCCCGATCTGGGACCACATTTTCGGCACCGCCAACACACGCGGTGAGTTCCCCGCCACCGGCATCCGCGACCAGCTGCACGGCCGCGACTACGGCGAAGGATTCTGGCGCCAGCAGGCCCTCGGGTTCTCCCGCCTGGCCGCGGCGCTCCGCCCCCGCAAACCCACAGCCGCACCTGTCACAACGGAATCACTGCCCCGATGAAGATCCTGATCCTCGCATTCGCCCTCGCCGCGGCCGGCGCGTTCGCCGCGCCCGTCCACGATGCTGTCGTCCTGGGCCCGATGGCCAAGCAAGCGCTGGCACTCCCGAAGGATGCCGCGGGTCGCCACCGCAGCGGCGTCGTGCGCGCGCTGCCGAAATCCGTGAGCCTCGGCGCATGGATCGCGGAGGGCGATGGTTTCGTCGCCCGTGCCCGCGTCACGTCCGAAGGCGCGATGGGGCTTCGCGTCCGCCTCGATCTCGGCAATCTTCCCGGTGCGGTCGAAGTGCGCGTACAGGGCGATGGTCCCGTCGAGACGATGACGGTCGATCCGCTCTTCGGCCCTGAGGCCTGGACGCCATGGACCGACGGCGCCGCGCAAGTGATCGAAGTCTCCAGCCGCGTGCTGCCTTCGGATTCGGCGCTGCGCATCGGGTCGGTCGTGCACATGACGGAAAGCTCGCTGCCGAAAGCCGCGGCCGCCTGCACCGTCTCGACCAGCTGCCCCTCGGGGGACGCGGCCGTGGATGCGGCCATCGCCGAACGCAAGAAGTCGCTGGTGCGGATGAGCTTCGTCGACGGCGGCAGCGCCTTCGTGTGCTCGGGCACGCTCATCGATACGCCATCGCGCCTTCCGTACCTCCTCACGGCGAACCACTGCCTGCCCACGCAGGAAACCGCGGGCACCCTCACGAGCCGCTTCTTCTTCGAATTCACGACGTGCGGCGGCACGCTGATCGACCCGGCGTCGGTTCAGGTGGCCGGCGGCGCGACGATGGTCTTCCCGAACTACAACGTCGACATGACGATCGTGCAGCTGAACAGCGCGCCGCCGCCCGGCGTGACGTACGCGCCGATCGCCGCCACGCACGTCCCGGATGGCGCCACGGTCTACAACCTGAGCCACCCGCGCGGCGATTCGAGCCGTTACGCGATCGGCACCGTCGTCGGTGGAGACCGCAACTTCGATCTCCCGTACGACATGTACATCGTCCGCATGAGCAAGGGCCTGATCGAGCCGGGCTCGAGCGGGAGTGGCCTCTACTCGCTGGTCAACGGTTCACTCCAGCTGCGCGGCGTGACCTCCGCGGCCGACGACGAGCTCTCCTGCACCAACCCCAACGGCATCACCATCTTCGGGCGCAGCGAGGTCATGCTGCCGCAAATGTCGCCCTTCATCGGTCTCGTCACGCGCCCCGCGGACGACGCGCCCAACCGCGTGAAGGACTGGGCCGGCGTCGCCCAGACCTCGAGCGGCATGGACGTGCCGCTGAACACCGTTGCCAGTGGCTTCTTCGATATCGGCCCGAGGCAGATCAACTACGCGGGCGACGTGGACGTCTACCGCTTCTTCCTCACCGAAGGGCGCGTGGTGACCGTGGGCACCAGCGGGAGCATCGACACGGTCGGCACCCTGATGGACAGCGCGGGCCGTGCATACGCCGCGGACGACGACGCCAACGCCAACAATCTCAACATGGGTATCACACGCTACCTGCCGGCGGGTACGTACTACGTGCAGGTGGCCCATTGGGATCCCACCGCCACCAGCGGGCAGTACACCCTCCAGGTCAAGGCCGACAACGTCGGCGAGACCAACTACACCGCGCTCTGGTGGAACCCGAACGAATCCGGCTGGGGCGTCAATGTGGTCCACCAGGGCAACATCGTCTTCGCCACGCTCTTCACCTACGACGCCGACGGCACGCCGATGTGGCTCGTCATGTCGAACGGGGCGAAGCAGGCGGACGGCAGTTTCAAGGGCGACCTCGCGCGCGCCACGGGCCCGGTCTTCAACGCCTCGCCGTGGACGCCGATCCAGCTGACGAGCGTCGGCACGATGACGATATCCTTCCAGACTGCGGACACCGGCTCGCTCATCTACACCGTGAACGGCACGCAGGTGCTGAAGAGCATCGTTCGCCAGCAGTTCGGCAAGCTCACCGACATGCCCACGTGTGGCTGGTCGGTGTTCGACCGCAGCCTCGCATCCAACGTGCAGGACCTCTGGTGGAACCCGGCCGAATCCGGCTGGGGCATCAACCTCACGCACCAGGGCCCGATCCTGTTCGCCACGCTGTTCACCTACGGTGCGGACCGGAAAGCGCGCTGGTATGTGATGTCGAACGGCACCAGCAATGCGGGCGGCGTCTTCTCGGGCGTCCTCTACCAGACGTCGGGCCCGCCGTTCAACGCGGCGCCCTGGGTCACCGCCGTATCCACTCCCGTCGGCCGGATGAGCCTCAATTTCACCAACGGCAACGCGGCCACGCTCACCTACGACATCAACGGCGTGAGCGTCACCAAGTCGATCCAACGCCAGGTCTTCGCCTCGCCCCGCGTCGATTGCGAACCATGACGTTGCTCGCGAAGATCGAGTCGGTCGATCACGAGGGCATGGGGGTCGCGCATATCGAAGGGAAGGTCGCGTTCATTGATGGAGGCATCACCGGCGAGACGGTCGCGTTCATGCGCCGGCGCAGCAAGGGCAACTACGACGTCGGTTCCGTCACGCAGGTGCTGAAGGAAAGCTCGCAGCGCGTCATGCCGCGCTGCCGCTACTTCGGCCAGTGCGGGGGCTGCGCGATGCAGCACATCGAGCCCGCGGCGCAGGTCGCTTCCAAGCAGCGCGTGCTCGAGGACAACCTCGCGCGCATCGGCAAGGTCTCGCCGGGCATGATCCTGCCGCCGGTGCAGGGGCCTTCGTGGGGCTATCGCACGCGCGCGCGCATCGGCGTGCACTACGTCGCGAAGAAGGGCGGCGTGCTGGTCGGTTTCCACGAGAAGCGATCGAGCTTCATCGCGGATACGTCTTCGTGCGAGATCCTCCCGCCGCATGTCTCGGCGATGATTCCGGGCCTGCGCGCGATGTTCAGTGCCATGACGCTGCGCGATCGCATTCCCCAGATCGAGCTCGCGGTCGGTCATGAAGTGACCGTGCTCGTGATCCGCAACCTCGAGCCGCTGCCGGCCGAGGACGTGAAACGCTTCCAGGATTTCGCCGACGCCCATCCCGGCCTGCAATGGTGGCTGCAGCCGAAGGGGCCCGAGACGGCGCAGCCGTTCTATCCGGAGAAGGCGCCGGTGCTGGACTACCGGTTGCCGGAGTTCGGGCTCTCGCTCACCTTCGGTCCGACGGAGTTTACGCAGGTGAACGCGGGCGTGAATCGCATCCTCGTGAAGCGCGCGGTCGACATGCTCGATCCGCGGCCGGGTGAGCGCGTGGGGGATCTCTTCTGCGGCCTCGGCAACTTCACGCTGGCGCTCGCTTCGCGGGGCGCCAAGGTGGTCGGCATGGAAGGCGCGGCCTCGCTGGTGAAGCGCGCCGAGGACAATGCGCGGCGCAACGGGCTCGAGGGCCTCGCTCGCTTCATCGCGTTCGATCTCTACAAGGACGCGCAGGGTGCGCTCAATGCGCTGGGCCGGGTCGACAAGCTGCTCATCGATCCTCCGCGCGACGGCGCGCTCGACATCTGCAAGCTCATGCCCGAGAAGCATGGGCCTTCACGCATCGTGTACGTCTCTTGCAGCCCCTCCACGCTCGCGCGGGATGCGGGAGTGCTGGTGCACACGAAGGGCTATCGCCTGAGCTCCGCAGGTGTGGTCAATATGTTTCCGCACACGGGGCACGTGGAGTCGATAGCGCTCTTCGAGAGATAGGGCGAAAGGCTTCCTCCGCAGATAAACGCGGATAAACGCCGATGAACTCCTCCAGCAAAGACAAAGTATTGGGTTTAACCCCAAAGCTCTTTCTGTTTGCTTGAGGGGGTCATCGGCGTTTATCCGCGTTTATCTGCGGAGGAAGCCTCTTGCCTTACCCGCGCAGCAAAAGAAAAGGGCGGCCGAAGCCGCCCCCAAGACAGCGAAGAAAGCTTTGTCAGTCGCGGTCGCCGCCGAAGATGCCGAGCAGCGCCAGCAGGTTCGAGAAGATGTTGTAGATGAGGACGTAGATCGAAAGCGTCGCGGAGACGTAGTTGGTTTCGCCGCCCCTCATCACCAGGTTCAGGTTATAGAGCAGGAGCGCGGACGAGATGCCGATCACGATCACCGACAGCGCGACCATCAACGCCGGAATCTGCAGGAAGACGTTCGCGACGCCCGCGACGATGGCCAGGATGAGGCCGATCATCAGGACCTTGCCCATGCCGGAAAGGTCGCGCTTGATCGTCGAGGCCCACGCGGCCATCGCCACGAACACCGCGGAAGTGCCGCCCATGGCGAGCATGATGAGCTGTGCGCCGTTCTTCATCGGGAGGATGAAGCCCAGCAGGCGCGAGAGCATCAGGCCCATGAAGAACGTGAACGCGAGCAGGAGGACCACGCCCATCGAGCTTTCCTTGGTCTTCTCGACCGCGAACATGAGGCCGTAGGCGCCGACGAAGAAGACGATCAGGAAGATGCCCGGGCTCAGCGTGCCCAGGTTCAGCGTGAGGCCGAGCGCGGCGCCGAGGATCGTGGGGATCAGCGAGAGCGCGAGCAGCCAGTACGTGTTGCGCAGGACCCGGTTCTGGCCGATCGCCAGCGTCGAGGCCGGGTTCAAGGTCGTCGGGTTTTGCGTTTCCATGGTGTTCCTCTGGGGAAAGTTAGGGTCGAATGAGACCCAGCGACCCCTAGAGTATGGGAGAAATGCGAAGGTTTCAAGAAGCTGAACGATCGCCTTGCGCAATAGTGACCGGCGGTAAAAAAGCCTTTAAAATCAATATTGTCGTACGGGGAGGGTTGGCCGAGTGGTTGGAGGCACCGGCCCACGCTGGTCGTTGTACGGAGGAGGGTTGGCCGAGTGGTTGAAGGCACCGGTCTTGAAAACCGGCAGGGCCGCAAGGCTCTCGTGAGTTCGAATCTCACACCCTCCGCCAAGAACGAAACCGCCCCATCGGGGCCCAAGCAAGATGACCTCTACCCGCGTACTCCACGGACTGGCCGCCGCGCTCCTCGCACTGGCCCCTTCCTTCGCCTCGGCCGTCGGCTATATCGAAAACCCTCCTGCAGGTGCAGCCGTGAGCGGCATCGCCGTCATCTCCGGTTGGCACTGCACGGCCACGCGCATTGAAATCGAAATCGATGGCGGGGGACGTGTCCTCGCCGGCGCCGGCATCGATCGGCTCGATACCGCCACGGTTTGCGGTGGGCGTCGCAACACGGGCTACAGCTTCCTGGCCAACTGGGGCGTATTCAACGCGGGTCCGCACACGCTGGTTGCGTTCGCCGACGGCGTCGAATTCGCCCGGGCCAACGTGACCGTGGTGAGCCTCGGTGCCGAGTTCCTCACCGGCAAGAGCGCGGCGGTCACGGTGAACGATTTCCCGTCGATCGGCCGCAGCACGGTGCTCGAGTGGCGCGAGAGCGCGCAGAGCTTCGTCGTGAAGGAGGTTCGCAACGACGCACCTTCGCTCGCGGGGCGCTGGAACGGCGCCAACCTCGAGGTCCGCAGCGGTTGCACGGCGGTGCAGAACAACGGCAACCACGGCACCTACGCGCAATACCTGATCACGCTCGACGGCGGCACGATCGGCATCGACGAGGCGACCGTCACCGGTCTCACGTGCACTTACATGGGCCCGTATCAGCAGAACGGGACGACGCGCACCGCGTCCGGCTTCTATCGCTGCAACGACGGCAAGCAGGGCAATTTCACCGCCACCAGCTTCCTCGTGACGCCGAACGAGATGTCGATCCGCCTCGCCATCCAGTTGACGGGCGCGGAGACGTGCGCGATCGATTCGATCCTGGGCGGATCGCGCTTGTTCTAGCGAGCGGCTACTTCTTCCGCGTGTGGTGGGCCATGAACGCCGCGACGATCCCCGTCACGAACGGCAGCCCGCCATACACCCCGAGGTAGTAGGCCGTCTGTGTCCCCAGCACGTGCAAGAGCGCGCTGCCGATCACGACACCGACCACGACCACCTGCCAGAAGGGAATCTTCACACCGGTGACCGTCTGCGCGAAGAAGGCCCACGGCGAGAGGAAGAGCACGACGATCAGCACGATCACGAGCAGGTCGGTGGCAAACGCCATGGCGGGACTTCGAAGTTGTCGTCCCGCGCATGGTACAGCCCCGGTCGTCAGGGGCTCACGCCGCTCACCGACCACCCGCTGCCGGCGCCGAGGATGCCCGAGCCGCTGGTCATCGTGGTGCCGTTCATGAGCCACACGGCGACCGTGCCGTCCACGTTCTCCCAGACGATGTCGGCTTTCCCGTCGCCGTTCATGTCCTGGATGCGCTTCGCACTCCAGCCACCGCCCGCGTTGAGGATTTGCGTGGTCTGCGTGGGCACGAGTCCGTTCATGAGGTAGATCGCGACGCGCCCGTCGTCGTGAAGGAAGAAGAGGTCCGCCTTCCCGTCGCCGTTGAAGTCACCCGTCTTCGTGACGTGCCAGCCGGTGCCCGCGCCGAGGAGGCCGCTGCCGCTGGCCATCGCCGTGCCGTTCATCAACCAGATCGCGATCGAGCCATCGACGTTCTGCCACACGAGGTCGCTCTTGCCGTCGCCGTTGAAGTCGGCGGTGTGCGTGACACTCCAGCCGGTGCCCGCGTTGAGGATCTGGTTCGTCGACTTGATCGCGAGCCCGTCCATCAGCCAGATCGCCACGCGGCCGTCGGTGTGGGTCCAGAGCAGGTCGGCTTTTCCATCCCCGTCGAAGTCGCCGGTGCGCGTGACGCTCCAGCCGGAGCCGGCACCGAGGAGCGACGTGCCCGAGGTCATCGTCGTGCCATCCATCAGCCATGCGGCGATCGTGCCGTCGGCGTTCTGGAAGATGAGGTCGGCCTTGCCGTCGCCGTTCAGGTCGGGCGCGTGCGTGACCGTCCATCCGCCACCCGCAGGGAGCAGGTTCGCTTTCGTGACGGCCGTGGTGCCGTCCATGAGGTACATCGTCACGCGGCCGTCGGGGTTCAGCCACAACAGGTCGGTCTTGCCGTCGCCGTTGAAGTCGACCATGTGCCCCACCTGCCACGCGGTGCCCGCGGGGAAGATCTGCGCGCTGCCCGCCTGCGTGAAGCCATCCATGAGCCAGATCGCGACGCTGCCGTTCACGTTGCGCCAGAGGAGGTCGGCCTTGCCGTCGGCGTTGAAGTCCACCTTGCGGGCCGGTGCGGCGGGCGGGCCGTTCACGACGAGCGAGAGCGAGGCCGTCGCGGGTTCCTCCGTGGGCGCGCCGCTGTAGTTGAAGGCGACCTGGTGCGTGCCGGCGGTGAACGTCGCCACGCATTGCAGCGCGACCGACTGCAGCGGCATGTCGATGCACCCCGCGATGGGCGAGCCGTCCGACGTGAAGGTGATCGTGCCGCCCTCGATCGTGTAGAGGCCGTTGTTCACGTCGGCGACGAGCGTCACCGTCTCGCCCGCGTTCGCCGGGTTGGGCGTGGCCACGAGGCTGGGTATCGTCGCGCCCCCTGCGATGTAGATCGGGTAGGGGCCGTAATCGGTCTCGGCATAATCCTGGTCGCCGGAATAGTGCACGGTGTACACGTGGGTGCCGCGAACCGGGAAATTCGTGAAGCAGTTGTTGCTCCCGTCCGGGACGCCGATCGTCCGGACGCACTGCACCTGGCCGTCGATGCGCAGCGTGAGGGTGCCGGTCGGGTTGTTGTAGCCGGGCGCGAACGACAGGTCGAAGACGAAGAACACCGGATTGCCGTAGAGGCCCGGATTGAAGATGAAGTACGCGTTGATCGGCGCCAGTACCGGGAGGTGCGAACGCACGTCCACGCTCGCGAAGATGGCGTCGTTGTTCCATTCGCCGCCACCGAGGTAGAACGCCCGCATCTGTTTCACCCCGGTGCTGTCGTACGTGTAGGTGAGCGTGGCCACGCCGTTCACGGGAACCACTTCCGCGATGAAGCCCTCGCCCGTGAAGCCCGCGAAGTTGACCCTGCCGCCGCCGGGCACGGTGCCGCCCGCGATCGGCGTCGAGACCGTCGCCGTGAAGGTCACGGGCATTCCGGGAATCGCGATGGCCGGGGAAGCCGTGTGCGTGAGGGTGATCGGCAGGGGCTGCAGGGTCACGGTCGAGACCTTCGTCTGCGGCGCGAAGATCGCGTTGCCGGAGTAGTCGGCCGCGAGCTCGAACGAAGTGGGTGTCGAGTCCTTCGGAAGCTCGCAGTAGGCCTGCTGCTGGTTTCCGCCGGCGCCCAGCGGCTGCAGGGGCACGTCGATGCAGACCCGGGCGCCGTTCAGGCGAAAGGTGATGGTGCCGTCCGGTGCGCCCTGGCCCAGGCCGTTGGTATAGGCCTCGAAGCGGATGGGCGCGTGGAAATAGGCTTGCTGCGCGCCTCCGTAGAAATCGGCCGCGAGGGCCGACGCGAGGCCGGGCAGGGACGTGACGACGGCGAGCACCAATAGGGACAGGAAACGATTCATGGGGGCCTCCGTTGGAGATGCCCCCATCTTTCCTTCGCGCGCGACTTCCGGGTGTTATTCGATCGTTATTCCGACGTTGGCGGCCTGGGCGTTCACGTAGAGCGAGTACACCGACTGGCTCGCCGCCATGAAGATGCGATTGCCCTTCTCGCCACCGAAGCACACGTTGGCGCAGCGCTCCGGCAAATGGATATGGCCGATGGCCTCGCCGTTGGGTGCGTAGATCCGCACGCCGTCGAGCTCTTCACTTCCGCCCAGACCGCACCAGAGGTTGCCTTCGGTATCGACGCGGAAGCCGTCGAACGCGCCGCCGCCCCCGTCGATGGTGAGCACGCGCTTGCCGAGCTTCTTGCCGCTCACGGTGTACGCGTGGATGTAGCGCGGCGTGGTCCCGCACTCGACGATGTACAGCAGCTTCTCGTCCACCGAGAACGCGAGGCCGTTGGGGCGATTGATGCCGCTCGCGACGAGCGTGACCTCGCCGCTGTTCCCGTCGACGCGATAGACGTCGGTCGGAAGCTCGACCTGCGACTTGTAGCCCTCATAGTTCGAAATGATGCCGAACGGCGGATCGGTGAACCAGATGGAGCCGTCGGATTTCACGACGACGTCATTGGGCGAGTTGAGGCGCTTGCCCTGGTAGCGGTCGGCCAGCACCGTGATCGTGCCGTCGTACTCGGTGCGGGTCACGCTGCGCGAGCCGTGCTCGCAGCTCACCAGGCGGCCCTGACGGTCGCGCGTGTGGCCGTTCGCATAATTCGAAGGCTGGCGGAAGACCGATACCCGGCCGGTACGCTCATCCCACTGCATGATCCGGTTGTTCGGGATGTCGCTCCACAGCAGCACGCGATGGTCGCCGAACCACACGGGGCCTTCGGCCCAGCGGAAGCCATGCGCGATGCGTTCCACGCGAGCGCTACCGACGCGCAACTTGTCGAAGCGCCGGTCGATCGATTCCACGCGCGGGTCGGGATAGCGGCCCGCGGGCAGCCAGAGGGCGTCGGGTTGGTCGGCGGTGTTCATGCGCGCTTCCACACGATGCGTTCGCGCGACTCCAGCAGCGGAACCGCCTCGGCGACGTAGCGCTTGAAATGATCGGTGGCCTGGTGCGCGGCGAAGGCGGCTTCGTCGTCGTAGATCTCGTAGAGCATCGCGTGCGTCGGATCCTTCGGGTCCACGAGGACATCGAAGTGCCGGCAGCCGGGTTCCTTCCGGGCGTGCGCGGCGTTCTCGAGCACCTTGGCGAAGAACGCCTCGACGTTTTCCTTCTTGATGCGCAATGCGACCTGCAGGACGTAGCTCATTTCGTTTCCTCTACTGGCTTGGTCATTCGTAAGGTCCGAAGGTGACGTACACGCCGCCCTGGTGGATGTTTTCGGGTTTGGCCGGATCCACCGGTGGCTCGGCTTCCTTCTTCGCGCGGAACTGTTCCGTGTCGTCTTTCGGCTTCCATCCGAGATGCGCGGCCTTGCTGTTGTCCCACCACGAGTCGCGGTTGGCCGACGCGCCGAAGACGATGGTGTGATCGGCCTTCGGTGCGAAGAGCGAGCAGCGCACGAGTTCGGTGAGGTCGGCGTACGAAAGATACGTGATGAGCATCCGCCGGTCCTTCGGCTCCGGAAGCGACGACCCGATGCGCAGGCACACCGACTCGATCCCGTACCGGTCGAAGTAGAAACGCGACATCGCCTCGCCGAACACCTTGCTCACGCCGTAGAGGCTGTCGGGCCGCACGGGGTCGTCGGCATCGATGCGCTCGGTGCGCTTGCGAAAGCCGATCGCATGGTTGGAGCTCGCGAACACCACGCGCTTCGTGCCGTGGATGCGCGCCGACTCGTAGAGGTTGTAGACGCCCACGATGTTGGCTTCGCGAATCTCGGGCCACGGGCGGTCCACCGAGATACCGCCCATGTGGACCACGCCGTCGACGCCCCGCATGAGTTTGCGCACGGCGCCTTCGTCGGCCAGGTCGCAGGGCACGCACTCCTCGTTGCCTTGCGCAGGGTCGAGCGGTGCGATGTCGGAGACGCGAAGGTGGGTGGCCCACGTGCGCATGGCGGGGCGCAAGGTGCGGCCCAGGAGGCCGGCGCCGCCGGTCAGGAGCAGTCTTTGGTATCGAGGTATCATGTCGTCAGACAACCTTCCGTCATTCCCGCGAAGGCGGGAATCCAGCCCCCACTATGACTTCGAACGTTCTCCAGCCCAAGCGCGGCCGCAATCTGGCCGAGCTGGTAGCCGGAGAGTTTACGGGCGAAATCCGCCAGGGGAAGCTTCGGCCCGGCGATCGCCTGCCCACCGAGGCCGAAGTCGTGCGCCGCTACGGGGTGAGCCGCACCGTCGTGCGCGAGGCGCTTTCCCAGCTGCAGGCGGCCGGCCTGGTGGAAACGCGCCACGGCGTGGGCACGTTCGTGAGCCAGAAGCAGCGCGAATCGGGCCTGCGGGCGAACGCGGCGGAGATCGCCACCGTGGTGGATCTCCTCGCCATGCTCGAGCTTCGCATCGGCGTGGAGAGCGAGGCGGCCGCGGTCGCCGCGCGGCGCAGGACGGAGGCCCAGCTGGAAGCGATGCGCGCGGCCCTGGACGATTTCGAGGCGCGGCTGGCGAAGGGCGTGGAGACCACGGAGGCCGACTTCCGCTTCCACGCGCTGGTCGCCGAGGCCACCGACAACCGCTACTTCTCGACCTTCATGGCCTCGCTGGGATCGAAGGTCATTCCGCGCACGCAGCTGAAGCTGCCGGACGCGGGCACCGAGTACCACCGCAACTACCTCGCCTCCATCAACCGGGAGCACGAGGACATCTTCAACGCGATCGCGCGCGGCGACGGGGATGGAGCCCGGGCCGCGATGCGCACGCACATCGGTAATGGCCGCGAGCGGTTGAAGCTGCGGCACGAGTCGTCAGACAACCCGAAACCCCCGAGGAGGAGTCCGAAATGATTCGCCGTCACCTGTTCCTGATGTTGCTTGCCGCCGCCGCGCTCGCGGCGCCGTTCGCCAATGCCCAGACCAAGCTGAAGTGGGCGCACGTCTACGAAGTCTCCGAGCCGTACCACACGCAGGCGCTGTGGGCCGCCGAGGAAGTGAAGAAGCGCACCAACGGGCGCTACGTCATCGAGGTCTTCCCCGCGTCCACGCTGGGCAAGGAGACCGACATCAACCAGGCGCTTTCGCTGGGCACGGTCGACATCATCTACACCGGCATGGCGTTCGCGGGACGGCAATTCCCGCCGATGTCGATCGCCTCGGGGCCGTTCATCTTTCGCGACTACGATCATTGGTCGAAATTCCGCGAGGGGCCGGTCTTCCGCGAAGTGGCCAAGGGCTACGAGGACAAGAGCGGGAACAAGATCGTGGGCTACACGTACTACGGCCAGCGCCACCTCACCGCGAACAAGATGGTCACCAAGCCCGAGGACATGAAAGGCATGAAGCTGCGCGTGCCGGATGCGCCGCTCTTCGTGATGTTCCCGCGCGCGGTCGGGGCCAACCCCACGCCGATCGCCTTCGCCGAGGTCTATCTGGCGCTGCAGAACGGCACGGTGGACGCGCAGGAGAACCCGCTGCCGACGATCGATGCCAAGAAGTTCTACGAAGTGCAGAAGTACATCATGCTGACCGGGCACATCACCGAGTCACTGGTGGCCATCGTCGCCGGGGACACGTGGAAGAAACTCTCCGAGCCCGACCGCAAGATCGTGAGCGACGTGATCTGGGAAGCGACGACGCGTTCCTCGAAGGACATCCTCGACGCGGAGAACAAGCTGGTCGCGGACTTCCAGAAGCGCGGCATCAACGTGGTGAAGGTCGACCGCGGCCCGTTCATCCAGGCGGTCCAGAAGGCCGTGACCGCGCCGGACGCCCCGTGGCCGAAGGATCTCTACGACCGCGTGCAGGCGATCAAGTAAGGACCCAGAGGGCCCCGGCTTTTTGGTAACGTATCGGTCTCTCAGGGAGAAATCATGCGTTACGCAATCGTGATGGCCGGGGCGCTCGCGTTTTCGGGGGGCGTCGAAGCGCAGGACGCGGTCGCCTGGATCGCCTCGCAGGGACTGGAGGCCGTGGAAGTGAAGCCGTTCCAGGACCTCGAGGTCGTGATCGCCAAGGCGCCCGGATCCAAGGAGCTGCGGTTCGCGGTCCTCGCCAAGGGCAAGCCCGTCTACCAGTCCACGCCCAAGGAAAACGAACTGGCCGCGAAGCTCGTGGTGCACTCGATGGGCAACGACCTGGATGGCGACGGGCAACCGGATCTCCACTACTCCACCTATTCGGGCGGCGCGCATTGCTGCACGACGCACTACGTGATCAAGCTGAAGCCCAAGGTCTCGAAGCTCGCTTCCTACGCCGCGAACAACGTGGGCGGCGGTGACTTCCTCGAAGTGCCGGGCCGCAAGACGCCGATCATGATCACCGCCGACGACTCGTCCGCCTACGGTTTCGCGCCGTATGCGAATTCGTATTTCCCGGCCGTGATCCTCGAGGTTTCGCCGAAGGGGCGCTTCCAGTTCGCGGCCGACCTCATGCGCTCGAAGCTGCCCGCCCAGCCGCCGCCCGTGTGCGGGCAGCCCGCGGCCACCAACAACCCGTGGCTGAAGGAACGCTGCGGCGAGTACGTGAGCTCGCGGCGCAACTCGCGCACCGCGGAGATCAAGGCCAAGCTCTCCGAGATCAAGCAGGGCCGCTCCGCCGACCAGTTGAAGTGGGACGACTACTACGCCTCCGGCGTGCTCGCCGCCGTCTCCGCCGAGCTGAACCGCTATGCCTACACGGGCCATAGCGCCGCGGGCATGAACTGGCTGGAGACGATGTGGCCGGGCAATGACGCGGTGAAGCTGAAGATGATCAGCACGCTCCGGCAATCCTGGGGCAAGAGCGTCTTCGCCGAAGACCTCAAGGTCCTGGCCTCCGACTACCGTTAATTAATCGGCAGCCACGGAAGCCGGTGGGGTGCCCAGGAGCTTGGTGATGTCGCGAGCGCTCATCGGGCGGGCGAGGTGGAAGCCCTGGGCGCGATGGCAGCCGAGCTGGCGCAGGAACTCGAGCTGCAGCTCCGTCTCGACGCCTTCGGCGACCACGTCGATGCCGAGCGACTTCGCCATCGCCACGATGGCGGTCACGATGGCTGCGTCGTCCGGGTCCACGGTGATGTCGCGCACGAAGGACTGGTCGATCTTCACCGTGTCGATGGGGAAGCGCTTCAGGTAGGCGAGGCCCGAGTAGCCGGTGCCGAAGTCGTCGATCGCGATGCCCACGCCGAGTGCCGCCACCTGGTCCAGCGAAGCGCGCGCCTCGCCCATGCCTTCGACGATCACCCGTTCGGTGACTTCCAGCTCGACCAGCGCCGGGTCGATTCCCGTTTCCTGCAGCAGGCGGCGCAGCCGCTCCGGGAAGCCCGCGCGTGAAAGCTGCGTGGCGGAGACGTTGATCGCGATGAAGAGCGCCCGGCCTTCCGCCTGCCACGCCTTGCCCTGGCGCAGCGCTTCCCGCAGCGCCCACTCGCCGATCGGCACGATCAGGCCCGACTCCTCGGCCGCGGGGATGAACTGCGAGGGCAGCACCGGTTCGCCGCCTCCGCGCGGGTTCCAGCGCAGCAAGGCCTCGAGCCCCGTGATCGAGCGGTCGCGCAGGTCGTAGAGCGGCTGGTAGTACAGCTCGAACTCGTTGTTGTCGAGCGCGCGGCGCAGCGCGTTCTCGAGCGTGAGCCGCTGCTGTGCGGCGACGTTCATGTGCGGCGTGAAGAACTGGTAGTTGGCGCGGCCCGCGTCCTTCGCGTGGTACATCGCCGTATCCGCGTGGCGCATCAAGGTATCCGCGTCGTCGCCGTCGGACGGATAGAGCGCGATGCCGACCGAGGCCGAGACGTGCAGGTCGTGCCCCTGCAGGTGGAACGAATTCGCGAGCACCTCGAGGATCTTGCCCGCCACGCTCGCGGCGCCGGAGGCCCCCGACATCCCGGGAATCACGATCACGAATTCGTCGCCGCCCAGGCGCGAGACGGTGTCGCCTTCGCGCAGGCACACGAGCAGGCGGCTCGCCACCGACTGCAGCAGCCGGTCGCCCAGCGGGTGGCCGAGGGAATCGTTGATGGTCTTGAAGCGGTCGAGGTCGATGAAGAGCACGGCCACTTCGCCGCCCGCGCGATGGGCCTGCGCGATCGCCTGGCGGATGCGGTCGTGCAGCAGCACGCGGTTGGGCAGTCCGGTGAGCGCGTCGTGGTGCGCCATGTGGGCGATGCGCTGCTCGGCGAGCTTCCTCTCGGTGATGTCCATCGCGATGCCCACCAGGCGCAGCGCGCGGCCGTCGGGCCCCCGGTGCACCTGCCCGCGATTGGTGATCCAGTGCACGCTGCCGTCGGGGTAGACGAGGCGGTAGTCGATCTGGAAATCCTGCCCGTCCTTCACCGCGTGGCGGATGGTCGCGTGCCACAGGCCCTGGTCGTCCGGGTGCAGCACGTCCTGCAGGGCGCGGTAGTCGACGTGCGGCGAGTTGGCGGGGCGCCCGAAGAGCACGTTCAGACCGTCGGAGTAGGTGAAATCGTCGCTGGCCGCGTCCCAGTACCAGAGGCCCATGTGGGCGGCCTCCATCGCGAGCTTCAGGCGCTCCTCGCTCTCGCCCAGGGCGCGCTCGGCTTCCTTGCGCTCGCGGATGTCGGCGATGGTCACCATCGTGGCGTAGACGCGCCCCGCGCTGTCGCGCAGCGGCGCGATGGCCACCGAGACGTCGATCAGCGACCCGTCGCGCGCCATGCGCTGCGTCTCCTGGATCAGGATCAGCTCGCCGGCCTGGGCGCGCTCGCGCATGCCCGCGATCTCCTGCTTCAGGTGCGGCGGGACGATGGAGGTGGCCGTGCCGAGGACCTCGGAGGCCTTCCAGCCGAAGATCCGCTCGGCCGCGGGGTTCCACTGGCTGATGCGGTTGTCGAAGTCGCGAACGATGATCGCGAGCGGCGTGGCCTGCACGATCGCGCGCAGTTGCTCGTGGCTCTCTTCCGTGCGCGCTTCGAGCGCCTTGCGATCCGTGATGTCCACCACCACGCCCACGATGCCGGCCACTTTACCGTCGGCATTCGTGAACGTGGACTTGCTGAAGATCGTGTCGCGCATCGCGCCGTCCTTCGGGCGCGGGGCTCGCGTCTCGAGCGAATGCACGCCGCCCGTCTCGAGCAGCTTGCGGTCGTCTTCCACCATCCGGTCCGCATGCTCCTTGGGGAGGATGTCGTAGGGCGTGAGGCCGACGAATTGGTCGCGCGGAATGCCGTAGTCCTCCTCGAACGCGCGATTGCACCCGAGGTAGCGGCCGGCCGCGTTCTTGAAATACACCGGGTAGGGAATGGCCTCGAGCAACTGCTGGTTGAACGACAGTTGCGAGCGCAGGTCGCGGGTGGCGCGGCTCGCTGTATCGAGCGCTTCGGTGCGAGAACTGGCGATGGCCCGCAGGATGCCGTAGACCAGCAGGCTCGTGATGAGGCCGGCGCACAGCGTGAGCATGGGCAGCGGCTGCCACCAGCCTTGCGCGGGAGCCGGATCGGCGTCGAACGAGAGGCGCCAGAGGCGCCCGGCGATCTCGCGGTCCACGTCGTGGTGCAGGCCGCGCGTGAAGAGCGAAAGCGTGGAGGCTTCGGCGAACGGCGAGGAGTTGAAGAAGACCGTGTCCGGCCCCGGCACCGCACGGCCCGCCCAGTGGGCGGCGCCCAGGTCGTGCATCGCGAGGCGCGTTCCGGTGAACACGGGGCTCGAGAGCACGTCGGAGAAGACATCGTCGATGCGCAGCACCACGGTCACCCAGCCCGAGACCAGCTCGCGGCGGCCCTCCACGGAGCGCGGGGTGATGCCTTCGTAGACCGGCAGGTAGATCACGAGGCCATAGCTGGCGCCCTTCTCCTGCACGAGGCGATAGCGGCCGGTGCCGACGGGTTCGCCCGTATCGCGCGCGCGCTCGACGGCTTGCCGCGCCGGTCCCCGGCTGTGCACTTCGAGGCCGAACGTGGCCTCGTTGCCCACCATCGGCTCGACGAAATCGATGACCCAGTACTCGTCGCGCTTCTCCGCGGGCCGCAGGTCGAAGCGCGGGTAGCCGCCGGGCACGAGCGAAGCATCGGTGCGCACCGAGGTGATGAACTTCGAGAGCTTGTCGGCCGGCACGCGGCGCACGAATTGCGTCGCCTGGATGCCGGGGAAGCGCCGCGCGGCCTGCAGCGCCGTCACGTGCTGGTTGAAGTCGCGCCGCGTGAGCTCGTGGCCGTGGGAGGCGAGGGCTTCGAGGCCGTAGAGCAGGTCCACGTAGCGCTGGATCCGCCGGTCCACCAGGCTCGCGGCGAGGTTGGCCTGGTTCACGAAATCCGCCTCGGCCTGGCGCTCCGCTTCCCGGCCGACGAAGTACCACGCGGCAAGGCTCAACGCCACCCCGCCGAGGAGGGTGACGAGCGCCAGGTTTTGGGGCCGGATGGAAGGCTTCATGAAGTGGGGGCGGGTTCCGATAAAATACGCCCTTTTGCCCGGTACCTGCCCGTGTCCCTGATCGTCCAGAAGTATGGCGGCACCTCGATGGGATCCCCCGAGAGGATCCGCGAAGTCGCCAAGCGCGTCGCGCGTTTCGTGAAGGAGGGCCACCAGGTGGTGGTCGTTCCCTCCGCCATGTCCGGCGAAACCAACCGTTTGCTCGGCCTCGCGCGGGAGTTGAACGCCGATCCCAGCCCGCGCGAGCTGGACGTGATCGCCTCCACCGGCGAGCAGGTGTCCATCGGCTTGCTCTCGATCGCGCTCATGAACATCGGCGTGAAGGCCCGCTCGTACACCGGCTTCCAGGTGAAGATCCTCACCGACGACGCGTATACCAAGGCGCGCATCCTTTCCATCGATGACGCAAATATCCGCCGGGATCTCGCCGATGGCAACGTGGTGGTGGTCGCGGGCTTCCAGGGCATGGACGCGGCCGGGAACATCACGACCCTCGGCCGGGGCGGCTCCGACACGACGGGGGTCGCGCTCGCCGCGGCGCTGAAGGCCGACGAGTGCCAGATCTACACCGACGTCGACGGCGTCTACACGACCGACCCGCGCGTGGTCCCGGACGCGCGGCGCCTCGACACCATCACCTTCGAGGAGATGCTGGAGCTCGCTTCGCTCGGCTCGAAGGTCCTGCAGATCCGCTCGGTGGAGTTCGCGGGCAAGTACAAGGTGAAGCTCCGGGTGCTCTCGTCGTTCACGGACGTGAATTCGACGGACATGGGCACCCTCATCACGTTCGAGGAAGACGAAACCATGGAACAGGCCATCATTTCGGGCATCGCGTTCAACCGCGACGAAGCCAAGATCACCGTGCTGGGCGTGCCCGACAAGCCCGGCATCGCATTCTCCATCCTCGGCCCCGTGGCCGACGCGAACATCGACGTGGACATGATCATCCAGAACGCGTCGCTCGAAGGCCACACGGACTTCTCGTTCACCGTGCACCGCGCGGAGTACAAGCGCGCCATGGAGATCCTGCAGACCAAGGTGAAGCCGGCCATCGAGGCCCGCGGCGTGGTGGGCGACGACAAGATCGCCAAGGTCTCGCTCGTGGGCATCGGCATGCGCACGCACGCGGGCATCGCCGCGAAGATGTTCGGCACGCTCGCGCACGAAGGCGTGAACATCCAGATGATCTCGACTTCGGAGATCAAGACCTCCGTCGTCGTCGACGAGAAATACATGGAACTCGCGGTGCGCGTCCTGCACCGTGCGTTCGAACTCGAAAAACCGCCCGTGGAAGAGAAACTCAAGCCATGAAAAGACTCATCGCCGCCGCCCTCATGATCAACGCCATCGCCGCCGCACCCGCCGCCTTCGCCCAGGATGACGATCCGTACCTCTGGCTGGAGGAGGTGACCGGCGACAAGCCGATCGCCTGGGCCAAGGCCCGCAACGCCGAGACCGTCTCCGCCCTCGAGGCGCGCCCCGAGTTCAAGGCGCTGCACGAGCGCCTGCTCGCGGTCTACAACTCGCGCGAGCGCATCCCCGAGGTCGCGAAGATCGGGGGCCACTACTACAACTTCTGGCAGGACGCGGCCAACCCGCGCGGCGTCTGGCGCCGCACGTCGCTCGAGGAGTTCCGGAAGAAGGACCCGGCCTGGGAGACGGTGCTGGACCTCGGCAAGCTCTCCGAGCAGGAGAACGAGAAGTGGGTGCCGAAGGGCTTCCAGTGCCTCGCGCCCAAGTACGAGCGCTGCCTGCTTTCGCTTTCGCGCGGCGGTGCCGATGCCGTGGTGATCCGCGAATTCGACATCCCCTCGAAATCGTTCGTGAAGGGCGGCTTCGAGCTGCCGGAATCCAAGGGCGGCGTGGCCTGGAGCAACCTCGACACGATCCTCATCTCGCGCGACTTCGGCCCCGGGACGCTCTCCGCGTCGGGCTACCCGCGCATCCTCAAGGAATGGAAGCGCGGCACGCCGGTCTCCGAGGCGAAGAAGATCTACGAGATCGGTGAGAAGGACATGGGCGTGTGGCCCGCGACCGTGATCGAGCGCGACCGCAAGTACGAGATGTACGCGCGCCGGATCGACACGCGCGCAGGCGAGATCTACCTGCGCACGGGCGACCAGTGGACATTGATCGACGTGCCGCGCGATGCCGACCCCCAGATCGCCAACGGCATGCTCTACGTGCGGATTCGCACGGACTGGACGCCCGCGGGCACCACGTACAAACAGGGCATGCTGGTCGCGATGGACCTGGACAAGTTCCTCGGCGGCTCGCGCGCCTTCGACGTGGTGTACACCCCGCAGCCGCGCGCTTCGCTGCAGGCGTACGCGGCGACGAAGAGCGGCGTGGTGCTGGACGTGCTCGACAACGTGAAGAGCCGCCTGGTCGAGGCGAAGCGCACGCCCACGGGATGGACGCATCGCGATGTCGCGGTGCCGAGCGCGGCTTCGATCGGCGTGAAGGCCGTCGAGCACGACGCGAGCGACGAGTACTGGATGACGGTCACCAGCTTCACCGACCCCACTACGCTCTACCTCGCGAAATCGGGCACCGACGCGCGCGACAAGCTGAAGTCGCTTCCCGCGTTCTTCGAAGCGAAGGGCCTCAAGGTCACGCAGAACGAAGCCACCTCGAAGGACGGCACGAAGGTCCCGTACTTCGTCGTGATGCGCGAGGGCGCCAAGCTGGACGGCAACAACCCGACCATCCTCTACGGCTACGGCGGCTTCGAGATCTCGATGACGCCCAACTACAGCGGCACCATCGGCACCGCGTGGCTGGAGCAGGGCGGCGTCTGGGTGCTCGCCAACCTGCGCGGCGGCGGCGAGTTCGGCCCGCAATGGAACCTCACGGCGCGCCGCGAGGGCCGCTACAAGACGCACGACGACTTCATCGCCGTCGCCGAGGACCTGATCGCCCGCAAGATCACCTCGCCGAAGAAGCTCGGCATCATGGGCGGCAGCCAGGGCGGCCTGCTCGTGGGCGCGGCCTTCACCCAGCGCCCGGATCTCTTCCGCGCCGTGGTGTGCAGCGTGCCGCTGCTCGACATGAAGCGCTTCAACAAGCTGCTCGCCGGAGCCTCGTGGATGGGCGAGTACGGCAACCCGGACGACCCGAAGGACTGGGCGTTCATCTCGCAGTACTCGCCGTACCAGAAGGTCTCGAAGGACGTGAAGTACCCGCGGATCCTCTTCACCACCTCGACGCGCGACGACCGGGTGCACCCCGGCCACGCCCGCAAGATGGTGGCCAAGATGAAGGACCAGGGCCACGACGTCCTCTACTACGAGTACATGGAAGGCGGCCACGCGGCGGGCACCAACCCCACGCAGCAGGCCTACACCTGGGCGCTCGTCTACACGTATTTCCTGGGGGAGTTGCGCTAGGGGCCTTGGGCCCGCGATGGTAGAATTGCGGTTCCCGGAGAGGTGACCGAGTGGCCGAAGGTGGCGCCCTGCTAAGGCGTTATACGGGCTTAAACCTGTATCGAGGGTTCGAATCCCTCCCTCTCCGCCAGACCCAGACGCCACCGTCGTTGTGACGGTGGCGTTTTCATTGGCGCCTTCCCTTTTCAGTTCATCAGTTCGCTACCGCACAGTCTTCCCGGGCTCGAGCGGCTAGCCTCGATCGATGGGTCTCTTCGTGCTGGAACAGAGCAAGGCGGCGTACTGCATCGACTTCGCGTTCTATGGCGCCGCGGTGGTCGCGCTGGCGGCCTGCGTGCTCGCGATGGGCCCGCCCGCGCCGTTGCCGGAGGTCGTGGCCATCGCCGCGGCCGGCGTCGCCGGTTGGACCCTCATCGAGTACGCGTTGCATCGCTTCGTGTTGCATGGGTTGCGGCCGTTCAGCACCTGGCATGGGGAGCACCACGGGCGGCCCCGGGCCCTGATCTGCACGCCGACGATCGTCAGCGCGGCGCTGTTCGTCGTGCTGGTCTTCCTTCCCGCGCTGGCGTTGCTGGACCTTCGGCGCGCATCCGCCCTGACCCTCGGCATGCTGACCGGCTACCTCGTGTACTCGATCACGCACCACGCCACCCATCACTGGCAGGCGGGCGGGCCGTGGATGAAGGCGCGCAAGCGTTGCCACGCGGTGCACCACCATCGCGAAACGCCGGGTTGCTATGGCGTGACCAGTGCGTTCTGGGATCGCGTTTTCGGCAGCGACACCCGGACGGGTCCCGCAGCCCGGCCGACCCCTACACCTTTGTAGGACGCGTCCGATGCCCAGGGACCGCCGGAGTTTGTAGTCTGGTGCGAGCCCATAACGACTCGTCCAGTACCCCACGGCCATGAATGACGATCTCAGGTCCTCCGGGAAGGGAGCGACTCGCCTGCTGAAGTCCGGCGTGGCGGGCCTCGACCCGGTCCTCGGCGGCGGTTTCACGTCCAACCGTCTCTACCTCGTCGAGGGGATGCCCGGCGCGGGCAAGACGACGCTCGCCATGCAATTCCTGCTGGCCGGCATCGAGGCCGGCGAAAGGGCGCTCTACGTGACCCTCTCCGAGAGCGAGGAGGAGCTGCGCTCGATCGCGGGCTCGCATGGCTGGGACCATACCGGCATCGACACCCTCGAAGTGGTGCCCACCGACGATTCCCTCGATCCCGAATCGCAGTACACCGTCTTCCATCCCTCGGACGTGGAATTGGCGAGCGCCTTCCGCAAGATCCTCACGGAAGTCGAGCGGATCGGGGCCTCGCGGATCATCATCGACTCGCTCTCCGAGTTGCGACTGCTCGCCGAAGGCCCGCTGCAATTCCGCCGGCACCTGCTCGCGCTGAAGCGATTCTTTTCCGGGAAGAACTGCACGGTCCTCGTGCTGGACGACCAGCTCTTCGACACGCAGATCCAGAGCATCGCGCATTGCGTGATCCGCCTGGAGCAGATGCCCGCCAACTACGGCTCGCACCGCCGGCGCCTGCAGGTCGGCAAGTACCGCGGCATGCACTTCATGTCGGGCTTCCACGATTTCGCGATCACGCGCGGCGGGGTCGTGGTGTACCCGCGCCTCGTCGCCGCCGAAACCCGCTCGTACTCGGCCCACGAACCGCTCAAGACCGGCGTGGCCGAGATGGACCGCATCCTCGGAGGCGGCCTCGAGCGGGGCACCAGCACGCTCATCATCGGCGCGGCGGGCTCCGGCAAGTCCACGCTCACCGCACAGGTCTCGGTCGCGGCCTGCGAGCGCGGCGAGCGCGCCGACATGTTCACATTCGACGAGACGTTCGGCACGCTCTCCGCGCGCCTCGAGGGGCTGGGCGTGCCGTTCATGAAGCACTACAAGAGCGGCCTGCTGAAGGTGCACCAGATCGACCCGGCGGAGATGTCCCCGGGCGAGTTCATCCACAAGGTGGTGCGCGCCGCGGAAGAAGGCTCGAAGGTCATCACGATCGACAGCTTGAACGGCTACCTGCACGCGATGCCCGAGGAGAAGTTCCTCCTGCTGCAGCTCCACGAGCTGCTCACCTGGCTGGGCCAGAAGGGCGTGGCCACCATGCTGGTGAGCGTGCAGCAGGGCCTGATCGGGCAGATGAGTTCGCCGATCGACACGAGCTACCTCGCCGACACGGTCGTCCTGCTGCGCTACTTCGAGAGCGCGGGCGAGGTGCGCCAGGCGATCTCCATCATGAAGAAGCGCGGCGGCATGCACGAGCGCACCGTGAGCGAGTTCCGCATCGACCAGGGCGGCATCCGCGTGGGCGAACCGTTGCGCCAGTTCCGAGGCGTGCTGACCGGCGTGCCCGTCTACGACGGCGCGAACACGGCGTTGATGAGGAATCGACCTTGATGGACGGTCTCGTGGACGCCGCGGACACCCTGGTGCTGATCCTTGCACCCACCGGCAAGGATGGCCGCCTGATCGAGGGTGCGTTGCGGGCCGCGGGAGTCGAAGGCCGCCGCTGTGACGATCTCGAGTCGTTGCTGCACGGCATCGGGAGCGGGGCGGGTGCGGCGGTCGTCGCGGAGGAAGCGCTCAACGTCGCCGGGCTGCAGAGCGTGGTGCACACGCTGTCCACCCAACCGGCCTGGTCGGACTTTCCGCTGCTGTTGCTGGCGCGGGCCGGCGCCGCCTCGGACACGGTCGCGCAGACCCTGCGGGCCCTGGGCAACGTGCAAGTGATCGAGCGGCCGACCCAGGTGGGCGAATTGACGAGCGCGGTGCGCATCGCTCTCCGCGGCCGCCTGCGCCAGTACCAGATCCGCGACAACCTCGACGCGCTGGAGGACCGCGAGACGAAGCTGCGCGAGACCGACCGGCGCAAGGACGAGTTCCTCGCCATGCTCGCGCACGAGTTGCGCAACCCGCTGCAGCCGATCGGCACGGCGGCGGATGTCCTTCGCACGCACGGGCATTCACGCGAGGCGGTCGGTTACGCCGCGGATGTGATCGACCGCCAGGTGCGTCACCTCTCCCGCCTGCTCGAGGACCTGCTCGACGTCTCGCGCATCACCACCGGCAAGATCGTGCTGCGCCGCGAATCCGTGGAGCTGTGCGCGCTCGTTCGCCGGGTGGTGGAAGGCTCGCGCGCGTGGTTCGAGACGCGGGGCCACGAACTCACCATGACAATGAACTGCGACGAGGTCTGGGTGGACGGCGATCCCGCGCGGCTCTACCAGATCGTGAGCAACCTGCTGAACAACGCGGCCAAGTACACGCCGGAGAAGGGCCACGTGGGCCTGGAGGTGATCTCGACGGATCACGAGGTCCACGTGCGCGTGAAGGACAACGGCGTGGGCATCGCCGCGGATGTGCTCCCGCACGTCTTCGAGCTCTTCACGCAGGCCGACGTTTCGCTCGACCGGTCCGCGGGCGGACTGGGCATCGGCCTTCGCATCGTGCAGAAACTCGCCGAGTTGCACGGCGGGAATGTCCTCGCCGAGAGCGAAGGGCTCGGCCGGGGGAGCACGTTCACGCTGTCGATGCCGGCGCTGTCCGCGCAGTTGCGCGCGGTGCCCGCGACGGCGCTCGAACCGGTGCGGAGCGAAACCATGCGAATCCTGGTGGTGGACGACAACGTGGACGCGGCGCAGACGCTCGCGATGGTGCTGGAATTGAGCGGCCACGTGGTGAAGACGGCCCACGACGGCATCGAAGCGATCCACCGCGCGCGCGAGATGCGCCCGGAAGTGATCGTGCTCGACATCGGATTGCCCGGGGCCAGCGGCTACGACGTGGCTCGCGCCATTCGCGCCGAACCCACGCTGGCCGGGGTGCGGCTCATCGCGGTGACGGGCTATGGCCGCGACGAGGACCGCCGGCGCTGCATGGACGCCGGCTTCGACCTCCACCTGGTCAAGCCCCTGGAGCCCTCGGTCCTGCTCGAACGGCTCGCGGTCTAGGCTCCCGTCCGGCCGGGGCTGTCGCCATTTCGGGCAAAAAACGCTATAATTTCAATCTCTCAGCGCCCGTAGCTCAGATGGATAGAGTACCTGGCTACGAACCAGGGGGTCGTGGGTTCGAATCCTGCCGGGCGCGCCAGCTTCAGTGAATACGCCTCAACTTCGGTTGGGGCGTTTTCTTTGGTGCCTTCGCGGCGAAGAGCGAGAAGACCGTCTCGCGCAACCAGCGGTTCGCCGGATCGTTCTGGAAGCGCGCGTGCCAGAACTGCTTCACTTCGGCCGAAGGAACGTCGAAGGGCACGCGGGAAATCTTGATATTCCCCATCTTGGCGAAGCTCTGTCCCACGGCATAGGGGACGGTGACGATCAAGTCGGACTCCGCCAGGATCATCGGGATCGCCAGGTAGTGCGGCAGGCGCAGCACGACGCGGCGAGCCAGGGCGCTTTCGGCGAGCGCGCGCTCGAACAGCTCGTGGCTCTTGCCCTCGGGATGGATCACCGCGTGGTGCGCGTCTAGAAACTGCTTGCGCGTGATGTTCTCGCCCACCACCGGATGGTCCTTGCGCATGGCGCACACGAAGGCGTGCCGAAAGAGGCGTTGCTGGTAGAGGCTCGCGCTCTGGAAACCGCGGAAGTAACCCACGGCCAGGTCGACGTCCCCGACTTGCAGGGCGGCTTCGAGCTGATCCGGCGGCGTCGATACGGTCACGATGTCGGCGTTCGGGGCGCTGGCGCGAAAGTGCTTCAGCAGCCTCGGCAGGAAGACCAGCTCCCCCACGTCCACCATGTTGAAGACGAACCGCCGCTTCGCCGAGGCGGGGTCGAATTTCGACTGCTGGAGCATGTCGTTCTTGATGCGATCGAGCACCGACTGCAGCGGCTCGGCCAGCTGCAGGGCGCGCGGCGTCGGCTGGATTCCGCGAGATGAGCGGATGAAAAGCGGATCCTCGAACGTCGCGCGCAACCGGTTCAACGCGGCGCTCGCCGCCGGCTGGCTCATGTTCAACGCCTCGGCCGCCCGCGAAACGCTCTGCTTTCGCAACAGCATGTCGAAGACGACGAGCAGGTTGAGGTCGAGCCTGGCGATATCCATTTGGTGAATACCAACTATAAACGATATCCCATCGACAGATTGCGTTGCCCCTCCCCAGAATCGCGCCGCATCGATCAAAGCAGGGGGTAGCGAATCCTTTCGCGCCCTCACCAGGACCATGCGCAGGTTCGAATGCGCAGGTTCGATGACGACGAGGAGGAGACTGACGTGTCCCAATACAAGAGCTTTGCGGTGGCCGCCGGCTTGGCGCTCGCCGGGTTGCAGGGAACCGCGCACGCGCAGCAGGCGGAGCAGGCGCCGAAGGACTACAGCGTGGAGATCTACGGCCTCCTGATTCCGTTCCTGGACAGCGCGCAGACGACCGGCGCATCGGCGCCCGGTACCGTCGGGTCGAGCATGGTGCCCGCGTCGAGCTATACGGGCGTGAACGCGGACCGCCGCGGCCGGCTGACGGGGGGCACGACCAACATCGGGTTCCGCGGCAGCAGGAACCTGGGCCCGGACATGAAGGCCCTGTTCCAGATCGAGAGCGGAATCCCGGTCGATGGAGATCCGGGACCCAACACCCTGGCCAGCCGCAACACGCACGTCGGACTGCAGGGCAAGTGGGGCACGGCCTTCCTCGGCATCTGGGATACGCCGTACAAGTGGATCGCGCTGCAGACCGGCTTCCTCCGCGGGCTCACCGTCGCCGACTACAGCAACACGATCCAGACCCCCGGTTTCCGCGTGCCGGTCACCACCACGCAAAGCGGCCGCACCAATACGTCGGCGGATGCGGCCTTCAACCGCAGGCAGGGCAACAGCATCCAGTACTGGAGCCCCAAGGTCGGCGGCTTCTCGGGGCGCCTCGCCTATTCGGTGGGCGAAGGCAAGACGTCCGCGAGCGCGACTACGCCCTCGACCGAGCCGACGCTCTTCTCCGGCAGCGCGGAGTACGCGAGCGGTCCGCTGATCCTGCGTTACGCGTATGAACAGCACAGGGACTACTTCGGCCTGAGCGCCATCGCGGGCCCGGCGGCGAATGCCTTCAATCCGGCACCGGCCCTCGCCTCGGGCATCTCCAATGCCAACCCGTCGTCCCGCGACGATGGAAACCAGTTCGTCGCGATCTATCAGTTGGGCAACGTGAAGCTGAGCGGCGGCGTCGAGCGGCTCCGGTATCGCAACGACGATTCGACGGCGGCCAAGCTGAACGAGTACAAGCGGGACTCCTGGTACGCGATCGTCCAGCCGCGTTTCGGCGCCCACCAGGTGTGGGGGATGTACGGAAAGGCGCTGAAGGGCAATTGCACGCTCGTCGGGGGCGGGGATTGCTCGACCACCGGATTGGGAGCCAGCGAGTACGCGGTCGGATACAGCTACGACTTCATGAAGGACGTCACCTTCTTCGCGCAGGCCTATGGCGTGAACAACGACCGCTCGGCATCCTACGGAACCTTCCCGAGCGCGCCCGCGGGCGCGGCGGGCAACGGAGCGACGGCCGTGGGCGCCTCCACGCGGGGCGTCGGCATCGGCGTCCAGTTCATTTTCTGAGGCCGGGCCGTCCAACGTGGAATCACCCTGGAGGTGCAACATGAAGTCCTGGTCGAGCCCCTGGCTGCTGGCGCTTTCGCTGGCTCTCTTCGCACCTCGCGTCCTTGCCCAGGAGCCGATCCGGATCGGCTTCCTGGCTCCGTACTCCGGCCCGTTCGCGGAGTACGGGGCCCTCGGCGAGGGGGGCATCAAGGCGTTCCTGAAGCTCAACGGGGACAGCGTTGCCGGGAGAAAAATCGAAGTCATCGTCAAGGACACTGCCGCGTCGCCCGAGGTGGCCAAGCGCCTCGCGCAGGAGATGGTGGTCCGTGACAAGGTCGACCTGTTCATCGTCACGGGCTTCACGCCCGAGACGCTCACGGTCGCGATGGTCGCGACCGAAGCCAGGAAGCCGCTGTTTGCGACGCTGGCCTCCTCCTCCGGCATCACGGCCCGGTCGCCTTTCATGATCCGCACCGCCAGCTCGTTTGCGCAGACCACGGTGCCCCTGGCGGCCTGGCTCGCGAAGTCCGGCGTCAAGCGGGCCGCGACGCTCGTGTCCGACTACAACCCGGGCATCGACGCGGAGAACGCGTTCAAGTCCGGGTTCACGGCCGCCGGCGGGCAGGTCTCGGAATCGATTCGCGTACCGCTCCGGGGTCCGGAGTTCTCGCCTTTCGTGCAGCGCCTGAAGGATGCGAAGGCCGAGGCCGTGTTCGCCTTCGTGCCGGCCGGCGAGCAGGGCGTGGGACTCACCAAGGCGCTCCTCGAGCGCGGGATCATTCCCGGCGCGAAGTTCGCGAGCGTGGGCGAGCTGATGGACGACCATGTCTTCAACTCGCTGGGCGACGCCGTGATCGGTTCGATCTCGTCGGGCAACTATTCGGTCGCGCACGATTCGGCGGAGAACCGCGCTTTCGTCAAGGCGTTCGCCGAGGTCACGCAGGCCAAGGGCCGTCCGACGTTCATGGCGGTGCATACCTTCGACGCGATGGCCGCCGTGTTCGCGGTCGCCAGGACGTCGAACGGGAGCATGGACGGCGAAAAATTCATGGAGGCCGTGAAGGGGCTGAAGCTCACCAGTCCGCGCGGGCCGATCACGATCGACGCGCAGACCCGGGACATCGTCCAGACCGTGTACATCCGCCGCGTCGAGAAGGTCTCGGGGCGGCTGGAGAACGTCGAGTTCGAGAAGTTCGAGGACATCAAGGAGACCGGGTCCCGGTAGTGGGCAATGGCACTTCCGCCGTGACACGGTTCTCCGCCCGCTTCGACAACATCTGGATCGTCGACGGCGTTCGCACGCCGATGGTCGACTATTGCGGCGCGTTCGGTGCGTTGTCGCCGACCGACATGGGCATCAAGGTGGCGCGCGCCGTCCTCGAACGCAGCGGGGTGGCGGCCGCCGACATCGGCTCGGTGATCACCGGTTCCGTGGCGCAGGCGGACTTCGACGCGTACGTGCTGCCGCGGCACATCGGCCTCTACGCCGGCGTCCCGCAGGAGGTGCCGGCGATCCTGGTGCAACGGATTTGCGGCACCGGTTTCGAGATGTTCCGGCAGGCCGCCGACCAGATCATCCTCGGCTATGCGGAACTGGCCCTCGTGGTGGGCACGGAGTCGATGACGCGCAATCCGATCGCCGCCTATACGCATCGAGGCGGTTTCAGGCTCGGCGCGCCGGTGGAGTTCAAGGACTTCCTCTTCGAGGCGCTCATCGACCCGGCCGTGCCGGTGACGATGATCGAGACGGCGGAAAACCTGGCCGTGCGATATGGCATCAGCCGCGCCGACGTGGACACCTACGCGGCCTTGTCCTTCGAGCGGGCGCTGCGTGCCCAGGCCGATGGCTTTCACGCCGGCGAAATCGTGCCGGTGGTGAACGAGAAGTTCGAGCTCGCGGAGCATGCGAATCGCGGCATCGAGTTGCCGCGCAAGATCGCGAGCGTCGAGTGCGACACGCACCCGCGGCCGTCGCCCGTGGAAGCCCTGGCGAAGCTGCGTTCGGTCCATTCCGGCGGCGTGCAGACCGCGGGCAACAGCTCCGCGCTGGTCGATGCCGCGGCAAGCGCGTTGGTCGCGGGCGACGGCTATGTCCGCAAGCACGGGCTCAAGCCGCTCGCGCGGTTGCGCGGGGCCGCGGCCGTGGGCGTCCCGCCCGACATCATGGGCATCGGTCCGGCGCCCGCGATCCGCGCCTTGCTCGAGCGCTGCGGGTTGGAGCTGGCGGACATCGGCCTCTTCGAGGTGAATGAGGCGCAGGGCGCGCAGACCATCGCGGTGGAGCGTGAGCTGGGCCTCGATCGCGACAAGCTCAACGTGAATGGCGGAGCGATCGCGCTGGGCCATCCTCTTGCCGCGACCGGCGTGCGCTTGACCATCACGCTGGCCCGCGAGCTGCGCCGCCGCAACCTGCGCTACGGCATTGCGTCGGCCTGCGTGGGCGGCGGTCAAGGCATGGCGTTGCTGGTCGAAAACCCCGGAGCCCTTTCATGAAAGTCATTGCCGCCGGCGAGGTTGGTGCGCTGATCCAGGATGGGGCAACCCTCTTCCTGGGCGGCCTCGCGATCAGTGGCCTCGCGGAAGAGGTGCTCCAGGGTATCGAAGCGAGCTTCAAGTCCGCCGGCCACCCCCGCGCGCTCACGACCTGGGCCTGCGGCGCCATTGGCAATGGCGGCGACGGCGGAATGGTGCATTTCGCCCACGAGGGCATGATCAAGCGCACCGTCGCCGGCCATTTCGGCCAGACGGGAAAGGAGATGATGTCGCTCGTGATGGAGGGGAAAGTCGAGGCCTACAATTTTCCGCAGGGGTCGATCTCGCATCTCACCCGCCACATCGCCAGCCGCTCGCCCGGACTGCTGACGAAAGTCGGGTTGGGCACCTTCGTCGATCCGCGCCTCGAAGGCGGCAAGCTGAATTCGAAATCGACGGAAGACCTGGTCCGGCTCGTGGAGTTTGCCGGCGAGGAGTGGCTCTTCTACCCGACGCCACGGATCGACGTGGCCATCATCCGGGGCACGCTGGCCGACGAGAACGGCAACATCACGCTGGACAAGGAAGGCGTGCTGCTGGAGCAGCTCTCGATCGCGCAGGCGGCCCGTGCCTGCGGCGGCATCGTGATCTGCCAGGTCGAGAACATCGTGAAGGCGGGATCCCTCCATCCGAAGGCGGTCAGGATTCCGGCCATGGCGATCGACTACGTCGTGGTCGGCCAGCCTGCGAACCACAGGCAAACCATCGCCACGCAATTCAACCCGGCGCTCTGTGGCGACATCCAGGTTCCGGCGGGCAGCCTGAGTCCGATGCCGCTCGACGAGCGCAAGGTCATCGCACGGCGCGCCGCGCTGGAGCTGGCCTCGGGTGCGATCACCAACCTCGGCATCGGCGTTCCCGCGGGCATCGCGTCGATCGCGGCCGAGGAAGGCGTGTCCGACCGGCTGATGCTCAGCGTCGAGAGCGGCGTCAACGGCGGCATTCCGGCGCAAGCGGGCGATTTCGGCCTGGCGTACAACGCCGATTCGATCATCGAGCAGTCGGCGCAGTTCGATTTCTACGACGGCGGGGGGCTGGATGCGAGCTTTCTCGGCCTCGCGCAGGTCGACAGGCACGGCAACGTGAACGTGAGCAAGTTCGACGGCCGCCCCGTGGGCTGCGGAGGCTTCATCAACATCACCCGCTCGGCGAGGAAGCTGGTGTTCTGCGGCACCTTTACCGCCGGCGGCCTCGAGGCGGAAGTCGGCGGGGGCCGGTTGACCCTCAAGGCCGAAGGCCGCAAGCGCAAGTTCGTCGACCAGGTCGAGCAGGTCACGTTCAACGGCCGCGATGCGGTGCTTCGCGAGCAGGACGTCGTCTTCGTGACCGAGCGCGCGGTGTTCCGGCTGCGCGCCACGGGCCTCGAACTGGTCGAAGTCGCTCCGGGCGTGGACATCGAAGCCGACGTGCTGCGGCACATGGACTTCACGCCGATCGTGGGAAATCCGCGCCGGATGGACGCCGGCCTGTTCGCGCAGGCCTGGGGCGGACTGGCGCAGGCCCTGCGCCCGCATCCGGTTCGTCAACGGGTATCGGCATGACGGCCACCTTCACCGCTGCGACCGGCGCGTTCGCCGGGATGAACTTCCTGAAAGTCGAGTTCGGCGGATCCATTGCCCATGTGCGGCTCAACCGGCCCGCCAAGCGCAATGCCATCAACGACACGATGATCCTGCAGTTGCAGGCGTGCATGCTGGGCCTGCCGGAATCGGTGCGCTGCGTGATCCTGTCCGGCGAAGGCGCGCACTTCTGCGCCGGCCTCGACCTGTCGGAACTGGGCGAGCGCAGCGTCGGCCAGGGCATGATGCATTCGCGGATGTGGCATTCGGCGTTGGACGCGCTGCAATTGGGACGCGTGCCGGTGGTCGCCGTGCTCCACGGGGCGGTGATCGGCGGCGGACTCGAGCTGGCCAGCGCGGCGCATATCCGCGTCGCGGAAGCCAGCACCTACTACGGCCTGCCGGAAGGGCAGCGCGGGATCTTCGTCGGCGGCGGCGGTTCGGTCCGGGTGCCGCGCCTGGTCGGCGTCGCCTGCATGACCGATATGATGCTCACGGGGCGCGTGCTCGACGCCGAGGAGGGCATGCGGCGCGGGCTGGCGCAGTACGCCGTCGAAGACGGCAAGGGGTTCAAGGAGGCCCTGCGACTGGCGCGCAAGATTGCCACGAACACATCGCTCTCGAACTTCGCCGTGATGCAGGCGTTGCCGCGCATCGCCGACCTGTCGCACTCCGACGGCCTCTTCATGGAATCGCTGATGGCGGCCATCGCCCAGGGCGACGATGCGGCCAAGGAACGCATGCGTGACTTCCTGGAGAAGCGCGCCGGGAAGGTCACCAAGTCGTGACGCGGTACCGGGCCGCCTCCGTCGGGGGCTGCGTCGATGCGACGCTCGAGACGCGCGCCGACGGCAGCCTGCTGTTGCGTTCGACCGAACCTCTCGGCGACTATCCGAGGCGCCTGAGTGATTGCCTCGAACGCTGGGCGACCGAGGCACCCGATCGCGTCTTCGTGGCGCGCCGCGAGGGAGGAAGCGGCAGCGGTGGGTGGCGTTCCATCCGCTACGCGCAGATGCTGCAGCGCGCCCGCGCGGTCGGGCAGGCGCTCCTGGCGACCGGCGTGTCGGTCTCCCGCCCGGTGGTCGTCCTGTCGGGCAACGACCTCGAACATTTGACGATGGCGATGGGCGCGATGTGGGCGGGCGTGCCCTGCATTCCGGTTTCGACGGCCTATTCCCTGGTTTCGACCGACTTCGGCAAGCTGCGCCACATCTTCGCCACCACAACGCCCGGGCTGGTGTTCGCCGCCAACACCGCGTTTGCCGGGGCCATCGACGCGCTTGTCGATGCCGATGTCGCGGTCGTGCTGACCGAGGGGCGGCTGGAGAGCCGCGCCAGCCTGTCGTTCGACCAGTTGCTGGCCACCAAGCCCGGCCCCGAGGTTGATGCCGCGCACGCCGCAACCACGCCCGACACGATCCTGAAGGTCCTGTTTACCTCGGGATCGACCCGTCAGCCCAAAGGGGTGATCACGACGCACCGCATGGTGTGTTCCAACCAGCAGATGCTGCGGCAGTGCATGGCCTTCCTGGCCGAGGAACCGCCGGTCGTGGTCGACTGGCTTCCGTGGAGCCACACTTTTGGCGGGAGCCACAACGTCGGCATCGTGCTCTACAACGGCGGCACGTACTACATCGACGACGGCAGGCCCACGCCCGCGGGCATCGCGGAAACCGTGCGCAACCTGAAGGAAATTTCGCCCACCATCTACTTCAACGTACCCAAGGGCTTCGAGGAAATTGCCCGTGCGATGGACCACGACGAGGCCTTGCGCCGCTCGCTGTTCAAGCGCGTGAAGGCATTCATGTTCGCGGCCGCGGGCCTGTCGCAGGCGGTGTGGGACAAGCTCGACGCGCATGGCGAGCGGACCATCGGCGAGCGCGTGCGCGTCATCACCGGCCTGGGCATGACCGAGACGGCTCCCGCATGCACTTTCATGGTCGGCACGAACGCCCGGTCCGGGTACATCGGCCTGCCGTGCCCGGGCGTCGACGTGAAACTGGCTCCGCTCGACGGCAAGACGGAGCTTCGCTTCCGCGGCCCGAATGTCATGCCGGGCTACTGGCGCGCTCCCGGGCAGACCGCCGACGCGTTCGACGAGGAGGGTTTCTATCGCACCGGTGACGCGGCGAAGTTCATCGATCCGCAGGACTGGCGAAAGGGCCTGCTGTTCGACGGCCGCATCGCGGAAGACTTCAAGCTCTCCACGGGCACGTTCGTCAATGTCGGACCGCTTCGGGCCCGGATGGTCATGGCCGGCTATCCCTGCGTCCTGGACGTCGTGCTGACGGGCGTGGACCGGGACGAGGTCGGTGCCCTGGTGTTTCCGCGCGTCCACGACTGCGCCGGCCTGGCGGGGCTGCCGTCCGACACGCCGGCGACCGAGGTCTTGCGCCATCCGGCCGTGAGCGCGTTCTTCCAGCGGCTGTGCGACCGGATGTGGCGCGAAGGAACCGGTAGTGCGAATCGCATTTCGCGCATCCAGTTGCAAACCGAACCGGCGTCGATCGACCGGGGCGAGATCACCGACAAGGGATCGTTCAACCAGCGCGCCGTGCTTGGGCATCGGGCCGCATCCGTGGAAAGACTGCACGCGACGACGTCGCCCGAGCCGTTCACGTTTCTGCCAGGAAAGGAATAGCGTCGTGGATATTTCAGGACAAGCGGCCCTCGTCACCGGCGGCGCGTCGGGTCTCGGGGAGGCGGTTGCGCGCGAGTTGGCGCGCCGCGGGGCGAAAGTAGCCGTGTTCGACGTGAACGCGGAAGGTGCGGCCAGGGTCGCCGCCGAGATCGGCGGCACGGGTCACGCGTGCGACATCACCGACACGGCGTCCGTCACCGCGGCGCTCGACGCGGCGAGCGCGGCTCACGGTCCCGCGCGGATCGTGATGAACATCGCCGGTATCGGGGGCGCGAAGCGCGTGATCGCGCGGGATGGCTCGGCGGCGCCGCTGGAGGACTTCGAGCGCATCGTGCGCGTGAACCTGATCGGCACCTACAACGTGATTCGCCTGGCGGCCGCGCGCATGGCCGTGCTCGATCCGCGGGAAGACGGCGAACGCGGGGTCCTGCTGTGCACCGCCTCGGTGGCCGCGTTCGATGGGCAGGTGGGGCAGGAAGCCTATTCGGCATCCAAGGGCGGCATCGTCGCGATGACGCTGCCGCTTGCGCGCGACCTCGCGCAGTGGGGGATCCGGGTCTGTACCATCGCCCCGGGCCTGTTCCTCACGCCGCTGCTGCACCAACTGCCCGAGGACGTGCAGAAGGCGCTGGCCGCCTCCATTCCTTTCCCCAGGCGATTGGGCAAGCCCGAGGAGTTCGCCAGCCTCGCCATCCAGGTCATCACCAACACTTCACTCAATGGCGAGGTGATCCGCCTCGACGGGGCGCTGCGGATGGCTCCGCGCTAGCGGAGTTAGTAGTAGATTGGACGCGTGATGCCTGCACTCGCCAGGAGAAGGCCATGACGTCGTCCATTCGCGCGGAGTCGGGGACCGTGGCGCCGATCTGGCGCCGAGCCTTCGACTGGTGGCTCGTCCAGGTGAAGCACATGCTGCCGCCGACGATCTTCTTCGCCATCGGCTTCAACCTGATTTTGTTCACGCGCTGGATGACGCTGCAGGAGCACGGCATCCCGTTCACCAATTTCTTCGCCGCGACACTCGCGGCGCTGCTGGTGGGCAAGGTGGTGCTGGTGGTCGACAACCTGCCGTTCATGCGCCGCTTCGACGGCGCGCCGCTGATCCAGCCGATCCTGTTCAAGTCGGCGATCTACTGGGTGTGCGTCTTCGTGTTCCGCATCGCCGAGGGTCTCGTCCATTTCCTGATCGACGGTGGCGCGCTCGGGGCGTTCCCGGATTTCCTGGTCGCGCAGTTCTCGTGGCCGCGTTTCCTCGCGATCCAGATCTGGCTCATGGTGCTGTTCCTGGTCTACGTGACCGCGCACGAGCTCGACACGCTCTTCGGCGACGGCGAGCTGCCGCGGCTCTTCCTGCGCTGGCACTCGTCCGAGGCCAAGCTCACGCGGCGCCAGCGCATTCGCCTGCTCTCGCGGTTGAACCGGCTGACCGAGGCCAATCCGGTCGAGGTCATCAGCGAAAAGACTTCACGCGCGCACGCCGAATTGGTCGGCATCCTGCGCGAACTTGCAGCACGCCCTCATGAAAAGGAGATCCACCCGTGAAATCGCTCGTCGCCCTGGCGTTCGCCCTTGCATGCGTACCGGTCTACGCGGCCGACAAGCCCCCGACCCTCAAGGACGCCATGGGGAGCGCCGTCGAGATCTCGCAGGAAGTGAGGCAAATCGAGAAACGCCTCGAATCCATCGACAAGTCCGTCGCGGCGATGACCGTTTCGCTCGCCTCGGTGGGCGCGTTGACGCAACCGGAACGCACGACGGCGCTCCTGCGGGAGGCGGGGGACCTCGCCTTCGACCGGGCGCTCTCGTTGATCTTCATCGCCACCGGATGCGCCGCGGGGTTGATCCTGCTGGCCGCGGCGGTGTGGCGCTGGGGCCTGCGCCGCTGAGGTTCGTGCGGTAGCGCACGGTCGACGGCGCGCGAGGGGCCTATGCTGGGCGCATGACGACCAAATTCATCCTGGAAGAAGTAGCCATCGTGGAGAATGATTTCTCCGCCGACTCACGCGACAAGGAAGGCCTGCGCGTCGTCACGTACGAGTCGCGGCGGTCCATCCAGCTCCACCTCTCCATCGACCACATCGTGCAGATCGAGGCGGTGAAGGACAGCAAGCAGGGCGACCTCCGCTCGATCCTCACCCTGAGCTCGGGGCACCGCTACGTGACGAAGCGAAGCGCCACGGACGTCTGCGCGGCGATCACGAAGGCCTCCGCCGCGCCCTGAGGCAAGGCCGTCAGTTCGCGTCGGCCGGTCTGCCCGCGACGGCGCGTGCCGCCGCTTCCCGCGTGTAGAAGGCACCCCCGCGCACGAAGCCCGAGATGATCGTGGGCTTGGCGCAGACCACGCGGCCGGAAACGTGGCGCTCGATCACGACTTCGTCGGGCAAGCCGTCGAGGATATGGAAGGGCGCGGGCGCCCCGTTGCAGAACCGCGACGGATAGATGGCGAACGTCTCCATGTCGAAGAACGCGGGACGGAAGCCGTGGGGTTCGGCCACGCGGCTGACACCGCCGGTGCCTCCGTAGGTCGCGTTCTCCAGCAGGAGCAGCCTCTGGTCCATCGGGTTGACGAGGGGTTCGTTCATGGTCGTTCCATCGCTTCGTATTCGATGGAGACATTGGACTCCCGCCCGTTGTCACGGGAATGTCGAAATCGCCGATTCCCGTTGCTGCCGAAACCGCCATTGTTTCCGTTGCCACCGGAGGCGGTTCCAGCCTCACAAATACACACTGCAAACGTGCGTTACGTCACACCTCAGGCCCGAACGGCCCCCCGCTTGCGGCCGAGCTTCGTGCCGGGGATCAGCATCGGGACGCGCTCGCGGTAGGAGGCGTACGAAGCACCGTGCTCCTTCAGCAGGTCGCGCTCTTCCAGTTGCAGCGCGATGAGGATGTACGCCGTGGTCACCGCGGCGAACAGGAGATGCCCCACGCTCATCGTGGGCGCGGCCCAGAACGCGATGAGGAAGCCCAGCATCAGCGGATGGCGCACGAAGCGGTAGAAGAACCGTTCGACGTAGCGCGGCGCCGACCACGATTGCTCGCGCGCGTACAGCCACGCCTGGCGCAGGCCGAAGAGCTCGAAGTGGTTGATCATGAACGTGGAGAACAGCACGGTGAGCCAGCCGGCCGCGCAGATCGCGGCGAGGGCGATCGCCGCGCCGCCTTGCGCCTGCCAGACGATGTCGGGCATCGCGCGCCAGCCGAAGCAGATCGCGAAGAGCAGGATGCTGGCGAGGAGCACGTACGTCGAACGCTCGACGGGGCGCGAGACGTATTGCATCCACCAGCGCTTGAACGCGGGACGGGCCATCACGCTGTGCTGGATCGCGAAGGCGGAGAGCAGCAGGAGATTCACGACGACCGCTTCGACCACGGGCGAGGCCGGGCCGCTGTCGATGGTCTTGGGAACGAGGAAGCCGCCCAGCCACGCGACGGCGTAAAGGAACGAGGCCAGGAACGTGGTGTAGGAAGCGACGCTGTAGAGCAGGGTGAGCAGGCGAGTCATGGAAGGCATCCGCTATTTGGGAAGGCTCCACGATGCGCCGCTCGGGGGCCTGCGGTCATGGGCCCAACGTCCCGGTTTCTTGATCGGACGTCCAAAAAGGCGGGACCGGTGTCCCGCATCCGCTCAGGTCCTGCCGAGGCCGCTCTCGCGCGCCAGCACGATCGCCTGCGAGCGGTTCTCCACGCCCAGCTTGTCGAAGATGCTCGTGATGTTGTTGCGCACGGTCTTCTCGGAGAGGTCCAGGTGCGCGGCGATCTGCGCGTTGTCCTGGCCGCGGGCGATGTGATCGAGGACCTCGGCCTCGCGCTTCGTGAGCGCGGGGAAGGGACTGCGCGCCGCATCCGTGGCGGCGGCCGGTGCGAAAGCCTGGAGGGCCTCGAAGAACTGCGCGAAGGCGGGTTCCTGGGGAAGCAGGATGTGGTTGTCGGTCTCGAGCGGGATCAGTCGCGCCGAGGGAATGAGGCTCGCGATGAGCCGTCCTTCCTCGAAGGGCACGCGCCGGTCGTTGCGCGCATGCAGCACGAGGGTCGGGCATTTCACCTCCGGCGCCGATGCGGTCACGTCGATCTCGTAGTAGCTGCGCACCAGCCGCGCGGCATCCCGTGGCGTGCTGGAGGCGCGCTGGACCTCGCTCATCCTGTTGATCTGCTCCAGTGTCGCACCGGGCATGAACTGCATCGAGAAGAGGTTGCGGTACGTGGGGTCGTCCCGGCCCCAGCCCGCCTCCACGAGCTGCGCGAGTGCGTCGAACTCGGCGACGCGCTCCGGCGGGTAGCCACGCCGTTTCACGCCGCGTGCATAGCCCCCGAGGATCACGAGTTTCTCGACGCGCCCGGGATGGCGGGCCGCGTATTCGATCGCGATGGCGGCACCCTGCGAGTGCCCGAAGAGCGTGAAGGCCTCGAAGCCCGCGGCATCGACGGCGGCTTCGAGGTCGCGCGGCGACTGGGCGAACGAGAGATCGGGCACGCCGCGGTCCGAGAGGCCGCAGGCGCGCGCGTCCATGCGCAGCAGGTGGCGGCCGTTGGCGAGGGCTTCGATCCACGGCCGCCAGAGTGGATTCGAGAACTCGTACTCGAGGTGCGTGAGCCAGTGCGGCGCGCGGACGAGGGCGGGCCCGCTCCCGCTCACGGCATAGGCGATGCGCGTGCCGTCATGGCTCGTGCAGAACTGGATCGCTTGGGCGGGCATGCCGCATTTTAGTCCGCCGTGGAGGCGCCAAGCAGGCGGGCTGCCAATGGTTCATGATTGCCATCAGTTAACCCCGTATCGCAAAGGGGGAACGTGGAACGCCGCTCGCTCAGACTGGATGGTCCCGCCGCTTACTTCCTGGCGCTCACGCTCACCGGGATGATGATCGGCTTGCGCGTGGCTGCCGATCCCTGGCTTGGCGACAGTCCCATCCTGATCGCGCTCCTGTTGCCGATCGTGGTCAGCGCGTACGTCGGGGGCCTCAAGCCCGGCCTCCTCGCCACGGCCCTTGCGGCGCTCGGCGCGGCCTACCTCATCCTCCCGCCGAGGTACACCTTCGATATCGCGCAGCCGGGGCAGCGGGTGGCCTGGTTCGCCATGATCGTGATGGGCGTCGTGGTGAGCGCCCTGTCCGAGTCGCTGCATCGCTCGCGCGTGCCGGAGCCCGGGGCCGAACCGGTGGCGATCGAATGGAAAGTGCAGGTCGTCTTCGCGGTGGCGCTCCTGGTGATGTTCGCTGCCGTGGGGCTGGCCTACTACAGCGTCTCCCAGCAGAGCGCGGGCACCGCCGCGGTCCGGCGGTCCGAAGCGAGGATCGACGCGATCAAGGCGGTGATGGTCGGGATGCGCGACATCGAGACCGGGGCGGGGCGCTTCGTGATCACGGGCTCGGAGGCCCATGTCGTCACGTTCGAGGACGCGGCGCTGGTGGTTCGCGCCGAGCTCGCCCGCCTCCGGGGGCTGCCCACGGGAGGCGCGGACGACCGGGCCCAGGTCGACAAGCTCGAGGCGCTCGCCGTGCGGCGAATCCAGGTCGGACGGGAGTACATCGAGTTGCGCCGTCGCTCGTTCGCGCAGGCCAGCGCCGCCATCGGCACCGGCGAGGGCAAGCAACTCGTCGATGCGATGCGCAGCGTCACCCGGGAGATGGAGGAGGCCGAGGACGCGATCCAGCAAGAGCGTGAGCGCGGGGTCGACCGGTATGCTGCGATGACCCGCAGCGCGATCATGTTCGGCGGCGCGCTCGCGTTCCTGTTCATCTTCGCGGCCATGTTCGTGGTCCACCGCGACTTCGCGGGGCGCCGGCGCGCGGACGCGGCGTTGCGGGAGTTGAACGATTCGCTCGAGGCGCGCGTGCGCGAGCGGACGGAAGAAGTGGAGCGCGGCCACCGGGCGCTGCGCGAGAGCGAAGCCCAGCTGCGGTTGGTCACGGATGCGCTTCCGGCGCTCATCGCGCACGTGGGCGAGGACGGCCGGCTGCGCTACGTCAACAAGGCCTATGCCGTCGCATGGGGAAGCACCGCGCAGGAGGTTGTCGGCCGGACGATCGGGGACGTCGTCGGCGCCGACAACTACAAGGTGATCGAACCGCGCATCGCCGCCGCCCTGGCCGGACAGGCAGTCCAGTTCGAACACACGCTCACCGCCCCGGACGGCGAGAAGCGCGTCTCGGGCGGCTCCATCGTTCCCGAGCTGGATGCCAACGGGCGCGTGCGCGGCGCCTTCGTGCTCGTGAACGACCTCACCGAGCAAAAGCGCACGGAGGCGCTGTTGCAGCGAACGGAACGCATGGACGCGCTCGGCACGCTCGCGGGCGGCATCGCGCACGACTTCAACAACATCCTTCCGGCCATCCGCGGCTTCGCCGCCAAGGCGAGGGACGAGCTGCCGCCCGACCATCCGGCCCAGGCGAGCCTCGCCGGGATCGCGGGCGCGGCGGCGCGGGCCTCCGATCTCGTGCATCGCATCCTCGTGTTCAGCCGGCCCCACGAGGAACGCGGCACGCTGCGCCTGCACCTCGAGGACGCGATCGACGATGCGCTCAAGCTGGTGCGCGCGACGCTTCCGGCGACGATCGGGATCCGCACGCAATTCCCGCCGGGCTTGCCCGAGGTCGACGCCGATCCGACGGAGCTCTACCAGATCGTCGTCAACCTCCTGGCCAACGCGGCCTATGCGATCGGCGCGGAGCCCGGCACCATCGAGCTGCGGCTGGAGCTCGTGCGCAGCGATGAACAGGTGGCCGTGCTTCCGGCCGGGCATGGAGGCAAGGGCTTCGTGCGCCTCACCGTGAGCGACGACGGGTCCGGAATCGATGCGGCTACGCAGGCACGCATCTTCGATCCGTTCTTCACGACGAAGCCGGTCGGGAAGGGCACGGGCCTCGGCCTGTCGATCATCCACGGCATCATGAAGAAGGCGGGGGGCGCGATCACCGTCTACAGCCAGGTCGGCAAGGGAACGCGCTTCCACCTCTACTTTCCCGTGGTCGAGTCACAGGGACATCGCGAGACCGCCGCGGACGCCGCGATGCCGAAGGGGCGGGGACAGCGGATCCTCTTCGTCGATGACGAGGTGGACCTGGTCTTCCTGGCGGGCTACGTGCTCAAGCGCCTCGGCTACGAGGTCACCGGAAAGACCAACGTCGAGGAAGCCCTCGAGGAATTCCGCGAGAGGCCGGCTGAATTCGACGCGGTCATCACCGACCTGGCGATGCCCGGCATGTCCGGCTTCGAGTTCGCGAGCGCGATCCTGGCGATTCGCCCGGGCATTCCCGTCGTCCTCGCCTCCGGGTATGTGCGGCACGAGGACGAAGAGCGTGCTCGCGCATGCGGCGTGCGCGGCGTCATCTTCAAGCCCGGGACCGTCGACGAATACGCGCGGGTGCTCGATCGGCTGCTGAGCGGCGCCGACGTCTAGTTCTTGCCGACGATCGGCGCGGGCGAAGGGTCTTCGCTCGTGACGAAGCGGTAGGCGATCGCCCCCGCCACGCCGCCCAGGATCGGCGCGACCCAGAAGAGCCAGAGCTGCTCGACGGCCCAGCCGCCGGCGAAGACGGCCACGCCCGTGCTGCGAGCCGGATTCACCGACGTGTTGGTGACGGGGATGCTCACGAGATGGATCAGCGTGAGGCACAGGCCGATCGCGAGCGGAGCGAAACCCGCCGGCGCGCGACCATGCGTGGCTCCCATGATCACGAACAGGAAGAACGCGGTCATCACGACCTCGCACACCAGCGCCGCCATGAACGTGTAGCCGCCGGGCGAATGGGCTCCGTAGCCGTTCGAGGCGAAACCCTTCGCGGCATCGAAGCCGACGGCGCCGCTGGCGATGGTGTAGAGGACCGCGCCCGCTGCGATCGCGCCGAGGACCTGCGCCACGATGTAGGGCACGAGCTGGTTCGCCGGGAAGCGGCCGCCGGCCCAGAGGCCGATCGAGACCGCGGGATTCAGGTGACAGCCGGAAATGTGGCCGATGGCGTAGGCCATGGTGACGACCGTGAGGCCGAAGGCGAGGGAGACGCCGTGCAGGCCGATTCCGACGCCTGGAAAAGTGGCCGCGAGCACCGCGCTGCCGCAACCGCCGAGGACGAGCCAGAGCGTTCCAAGGAACTCCGCACCGTACTTGTTCATGGGGCCGCCTCCGTTCTCCGGGGAGCCCCACTCTAGCTCAGTTGGGGGGCAGGCTCCATTCGACGACGGCCTTCGCCGCGGCGGTGCGCGTATAGAAGAATCCATCGCGCTCGAAGCCGGGGATGAGGATCGGGCTCCAGCACGTCGGATAGATCGTCTGCGTTCCGAAGTCGAGGTAGGCCGGCGTGAAACCCAGCACGAAGTATTGTGCCGAGGCGATCATCTGGCGGGCGTTGCACTCGTGTCCGAGCCGCTCTTCGTTCATCAGGGGTTCCATCTGGATCTCCTGCAGGCGAATGTGCCTGGTTGGTGTAGGTACTATCCACTGCGCGTTTGGATTCGTCTGGAACGAATCTCCCATTTAGTATGTGGAGAAAGGCCGGATCCGAAAGTAGGAGAACGCACAATCCGCGCCTCTCCTTCCCTACAACGGAAACGAACGCGATGCGTCGCGAGCCCGCGCGGCGATCGGGTTTCAATTGCAATCGCCGATAGGGGTGCGTTTTGTGACGCACTTAACGAAGGGTTTGCCGAATTGGCAGCGACAATCGCGCAGCCATGGCAGCCATCCCATTCCAACTAGAAAACACCGGAGCCCTCCAGGGCGTGCGACTGCGCCGGTTCTGGCTCGGCGCCTCCGTCTACATGGTCTGTGCCCCGTTGCTGTGGTTCGCGTACGCCGCGGGCTTCATCCAGCGCGACGCGGTGCTGCTCTGCACGCTGGCGATCATCGCGAACAACATCGCCTTCTACTGGATCTTCCGGACGGGCTACAACCTGCAGTTCGTGGACCCCAGCCTCACCTGGGTCCAGATGCTCGCGGGTACCGTGATCCTCATGTTCACGGCGTACAGCTTCGATCGCGCGCGGGCGGTGGTGCTGCTGCTTTGCCTCGTGATCCTCGTCTTCGGCACCTTCCGCTTCCGCGTCCGCGAGTACGTGGTCGCCTCGATGGTGATGCTCATGGGCTACGTGGGCGTGATCAACATCGCGATGTGGCGCAAGCCCGAGACCGTGGACGTCTGGATGGAAGCCTTCCAGTGGCTGGCACTCGCGTGCGTGCTGCCGACCTTCGGCTACATCGGCGGGCGCATCAGCGACCTGCGCATGCGCCTTCGCAGGACCAACGACGAGCTGGGCAGCGCGCTCGGCACGATCCAGCGCATGGCCACGCACGATTCGCTCACCGGCCTGCCCAATCGCGTCCTCTTCAGCGAGACGCTCGAGCATGCGCTCGCGCAGGCCGCCCGCCACAAGTATCCGGTGGCGCTGCTCTTCATGGACCTGGACCGGTTCAAGAACATCAACGACACGCTCGGCCATCCGGTCGGTGACCGCGTCCTTCAGATCGCCGCGCGCCGGGTTGCCGGTGCCGTGCGCGACAGCGACATCGTGGCGCGCCTGGGTGGAGACGAATACGTGGTGCTGGTGGAGAACTACCAGCATCCGCAGGACCTCACGGAAGTCGCGCAGAAGGTGATCGCCGCGCTCGGCGCGCCGCTCGAAGTGGACGGCCACTCGCTCGCCATCTCCGCCAGCATCGGCATCTGCACCTACCCGGTCGATGCGCGCGACGCGCTCGAGCTCGTGGCCAACGCGGATGCCGCGATGTATCGCGCCAAGGAAATGAACCCGGGCGCCTCGTGCTTCTACGCGCAGGCGCAGGACGACCGCAGCGTGGGCCGCCTGGAGCTGGAAGCCGACCTGCGCCGCGCCGCGGAGCGCGGCGAGCTGCGCGTGCACTACCAACCGAAGATCAACCTCGCCAGCGGACGCATCGCGGGCGTCGAAGCCCTGATGCGCTGGCAGCATCCGCGCCACGGCCTGTTGATGCCGGAAAAATTCATCTCGCTCGCCGAGGAGACCGGGCTCATCGTGGGCATGGGCTACTGGATCCTCACGGCGGCCTGCCGGCAGGCGAAGTCCTGGAGTGACGTGGGCTATCCCGCGGTTCCGGTGGCCGTGAACCTCTCGGCGCGCCAGTTCCGCCAGGACGACCTGGTCGAGCAACTCGCGGCGATCCTGCGCACCACGGGACTTCCCGCCGCGCGACTCGAGCTCGAGATCACCGAGAGCATGGTGATGAGCGATCCCGACGCCGCGACGGTGACGATGAAGCGCCTGCGGGCCATGGGCATCCGCCTCGCGATGGACGACTTCGGCACCGGCTACTCCTCGCTGGGCGTGTTGAAGCGCTTTCCGATCCAGAGCCTCAAGGTCGATCGCAGCTTCGTGCGCGACCTGCCGCACAACGGCGACGACGTGGCCATCACGCGCGCCGTGATCGCCATGGCGCACAGCCTGCGCATGGACGTGGTGGCCGAGGGCGTGGAGCACCAGGGCCAGTTCGACACGCTGCGGCGCGAAGGCTGCGACCAGATCCAGGGCTATTTCTGCAAGCCGCCGCTGGCCGAAGTCGACCTGATCGCGTTCCTGGACGAGGAACGCCTCGCGCTGCGCGCGACCGCCGGGGACGACTAGCGGCGCCGTTTTGGCGACGAGCGGCGCGCGTCGCTTGCCGGCGACGGAATATCCCGAAATAAGCTTCGCGGTCTGTGGAATTCCGCACAGCGGGGAACCGTGCGCCGAGTAGGATGGTCTATGCCATATACCGGCATGTCCTCCACGGGGGGGGCGAGATGAAGCGCATTTCGATGGTCGTTGGTTTTGCCGCCGCGGTGAGCGGGAGCCAGGCGCTTGCCCTCGAAATCGACCCCCAGAGCCGCCAGAAGGCCGTCGTGGCCGCGGCGACCAGCACTCCCGTCGTTTCCATCCCGGCTGCGCTCGCGCCGGGCGCCGCGCTGCCGGACATTCCCGGCATGGACCTGGGCGACCGCTCGGCGACCTGCGCTTCGGAAGCCACGGACCTCTGCTACGACTACAAGGCCGGCCGGTTGGTGTATCGCCCGTCGCGCAACTGGATGCCCGAAATCGGCGGCCTCAAGCCCGAGCACATCTCGGTGCGGCGCGATTCGGTCGTCTTCCGGTATTCCTTCCGGTAGTCGAAACGCTTTGCGGCGAGGCTGAACTGTCTCATGGCAGTCAGGCCGGCTTGCCCAATGCCTGGACCGCGGCCGAATACGTGTGCTTCGCGATCTTCTCGCAGGCTCCCCGCTCTTCGCCGCTGAAGGCCGTGCAACGGGTCTGCTCGACTTCGTGCTCCGCGTCGAGGCGGGCGGCACGGGCGTTCCAGGCGGCGGTCACGGTGCCCAGGTAGCGGGCGTCCAGCTCGGCGACTTGTACTCTCCGCTTGGCCTCGGTTTCCGTGCCGCACACCCGGGCCTCGTAATCGTTGAGGCTGGCGCAGCGCATGCGGGCCTTGTTGGCGTCGCGTTCGATCTGCTTCAGTGCCGCGTCGTAGACCCGCGGGGCCATGAGGGTGGCGCGGGGGCCGTTGTCGACCGCTGCGTAGACCAGGCTGCCTGTCACGAGCGCGGCGAGACCGATATTCACGAGGAGGGAGGCGCGTTTCATGGGGCCTATGCTCGCGCCGGACGCGGCCCGGGTCTGTCGCCGCGCGGCTGAATCCGGCATCGGAATGCGCCTACTTCGCCGGGCGCCTTAAAATGGACGCGTGTCGACCCGAAACCCCGATTTCTCCTTCGCAGGGACCCCCGCTTCGCCCGCCGTTCCGCGCAGCCGCCGGGCCGTCGCCACGTGGCTGCTCGCCTGCTGCGCATTGGTTTTCGCGATGGTGGTGGTGGGCGGGGTCACGCGCCTCACGCACTCGGGGCTGTCGATCGTCGAGTGGCAGCCCCTGATCGGCGCCATCCCGCCGGTGAGCGACGCGGAGTGGCAGGCCGAATTCGCGAAGTACAAACGGACCCCGGAGTTCAAGCAGCGCAACTTCGACATGACCGTCGAGGGCTTCAAGGCGATCTTCTGGTGGGAGTACATCCACCGGCTGCTGGGGCGTGCGATCGGCGTCGTGTTCCTGCTGCCGTTCCTCTATTTCCTCGCGCGACGGCGCCTGGACCGGCCGCTCGCGTGGAAGCTGGGCGGCATCTTCGTGCTGGGCGGGCTGCAGGGCGCGCTCGGCTGGTACATGGTCGCGAGCGGCCTGGTGGACGACCCGCGCGTGAGCCAGTTCCGGCTGACCGCCCACCTCACCCTGGCGTTCCTGATCTACGCGGCGATGTTCTGGGTGGCGCTGGGCCTGCTGCAGCCCAACCGGCATGGCGCGCCTTGGGGCGCCCGGCGCCTGGCCACCGGGCTGGTCTTGCTGGTGTTCGCGATGGTGGTGACGGGCGGGCTGGTGGCCGGCATTCGCGCGGGGCAGGCGTACAACACCTTCCCGCTGATGAACGGGCATTTCGTGCCGCCCGAAATCCTGATGCTGCAGCCGTGGTGGAAGAACTTCGGCTACAACATGGCCACGGTCCAGTTCGACCATCGCATCGTCGCGTGGTCGCTGATCGTGCTGGTGCCGCTGATGTGGCTGTGGGTGTGGCGCTCGCCGGCGGTCTCGCGCCGCGCCTCCTGGGCCGCGACGGCGCTGCTGGTCGCGGTGGCCATCCAAGTCGCCCTCGGGATCTTCACGCTGCTCCTGCGCGTTCCGGTCGAGCTGGGCGCGGCGCACCAGGGCAATGCCGTCGTGGTGCTCACTTGCGCGCTCTGGCTGCGGCACGCGCTGCGCTAGGCGGCGCTCAGCCTTCGATGCGGTAGGCCATCAAGGTCCTCGACCGCGTCGCATGGGCCGCGACGACGCAGCTGTCGCGCTCGTAGCCGGACAACGCAGTGCACTTCGCGCGGTCGATCGCGAACTTCACGGCCACCGTCGCGCGGATGCCTTCGGGGGAGAAGTCCGCGGGCGAACCGGGCGAAGACGTCATGGCGTCCGCGGTGGCGCCGCAGAAACCGAGCGTGGCCAGCGTGAGGATGATGGCGCGGTTTTTCATGCACCCATGGTCGGGTGAATGGGCGAACCCGCCTGCAGGAGGGCGCCGAAGCGGGCGTGGGAAACGTCCTACGCGCCGGGGGTGCTACTGCGTGGAGCTGATGCCGCCGTCGAGGTAGAGGACCTGTCCCGTGGCGAAGTCGGACGCGGGCGAGCAGAAATAGAGGGCGGCTGCGGCGACGTCCTTCGGCTCGCAGACGCGGCCCAGCGGGATGCGGGCCAGCAGCGCTTCCCAGCGTCCGGGGTCGCTCTTCCACTTCCTGGCGGTCTCGGTGAGCACGACGGTGGGTGCGATCCCGTTCACCGTAATTCCATGCGAGGCGAGTTCCACCGCGTGTTGCTTCACCAGCATGACGAGCGCGCCCTTGGTGGCGCAGTACGCCGAGTAGCCGTAGCCGCGCATGCCGAGCAGCGAGCGCACCGAGAGCAGGTGCACCTGCTTGCCGCCGCGGCCGCCGGCCACCTGGTGCTTCGCGGCGGCCTGCGCGAAGAACATCGCCGAGCGCAGGTTGGTGCGGTAGATCTCGTCGAAGGTCTCGGCCGTGACCTCGGCCACCTTCTGCTCCTGGTTCTTGCCGACGCAATTGGCGAGGATGTCGAGGCGCCCGAACTTCAGCGCGACGGCGTCGGTGGCCTTGCGGATGCTTTCCACGTCTTCGGCGTCGACCTCCACGCCCATCGCGCGGTGGCCGGCTGAGGTGAGCTTGGCAGCCAGGCCTTGCGCCTTGTCGAGACTGCGCCCGCCCACGGCCACGCTGGCGCCCGCTCGCGCGAGCGCTTCAGCCACGGCCGCGCCGATGCCGCCGTAGCCGCCGGGTATGAAGGCCACTTTTCCCTGCAGGTCGAAGAGTTCTTTCATGTCGTAAGAGTAAGGGGACTGAATAAGGGGGTCAGACTCCTTTATTCGTGCCTGCCTTGTCGAATAAAGGAGTCTGACCCCTTAATTCAGTCCATCTGCAGGCCGCCGTTCACGTCCAGGATCTCGCCGGTGATGAAGCCGGCGAGGGGTGAGGCGAGGAAGCGTACGGCGTGGGCGAATTCCTCGGGTTCGCAGAAGCGTCCGACGGGGATTGTCGCCAGGAGCTGGTTGCGCTGCGCTTCGGTGAGGCCCTCCGTGATCATGGGCGTCTTCACGTAGGCGGGCGAGATGCCGTTCACGGTGACGCCATGGGCCGCGGCCTCGCGGGCGAGCGAGAAGGTGAGCGAGGTGAGGGCGCCCTTCGACGTCGAGTACGCCGTGCCCGCGGTGAGGCCACCGGTCTTCGCGGCCAGCGAGCACACGTTGATGATGCGTCCCCAGCGGCGCGCCTTCATGCCGGGCAGCGCCGAGCGCGACCAGTGGAAGGCCCCGTCGAGGTTCACGCCCATCACCCGGCGCCACTCGTCGTCGCCCGTCTGCTCGACCTTGTTGTTGGAAAGGATGCCCGCGTTGTTCACGAGGATGTCCACCGTCCCCAGTTCGGCTTCGATGCGCTGGAAGGCCGCGCGCACCGCCGCGGGATCGGCGATGTCGCACGTCACGGCGAGCGTCTTGCCCGGCAGCGATCGCGCGAGGGCTTCGAGGCGCTTGGGATCGACGTCCACCAATGCGACCTTGGCGCCATCCTCGAGCAGGAAGCGCACGGCGGCGCTGCCCATCGTGCCCGCGGCACCCGTCACCACTGCAGTCTTTCCGGAAAGTGTCATGGAGTTTAGGGTCAGGACCTTTTCTCGGTTCAGGGTCAGCACCTTTATCGAGTAAAGGTGCTGACCCTAAACTCTCAGTTGTCGAGCGCGCTTTTTTTGCCGAACAGGCCGCGAGCCCGGAAGGTGACGACGACGATGAAGAGAATGTACATGGAGAGCAGCGACCACTCCGAAGCGTAGGCACCGGTGAGGCCGACCACGAGACCCACCAGCAGGCCGGCCAGCACGGCGCCCCAGAAGCTGCCGACGCCGCCCAGCACGATGATGAGGAAGGCGGGCACCACGGCATCGACGCCCACGTGCGGCCGGATGCCCCAGATCGGCGCCATCACGATGCCGGCGATCGCCGCCAGCGCCGTGCCGAGCGCGAAGACCCAGAGCCGCAGGCGCGAAAGGTTGTAGCCCAGCGCGCGTACCATCTCGCCGTCATGCGCCCCGGCCTTGATGATGGCGCCCGAGCGGGTGCGTTCGACGAAGAGCCAGAGCAGCACGATCAACACGATCGCCGCGGCGCAGGCGAAGAAGCGGTACTTCGCGTAGATGAGGTCGCCCACCAGCACCGCGCCCGAGATCGCTTCGGGCAGCGCCAGGGCTTTTTCCTGCGAACCCCAGTAGAGGCGGATCGCCTCCTCGATCACCAGCGCCGCGCCGAAGGTGAGCAGCAACCCGTAGAGCGGGTCCTTCCCGTAGGTGCGGCGCATGCACAGCTCCAGCACCATGCCGAAGAGCCCGACGGCCACGGGCGCCAGCACGAACACGACCGCATAGCGCGCGCCGAGGGGGAGCCCCGCGAGGGGGCTCCAACCCATCATCGAGAACGCGACGTACGCGCCCAGCGCGAAGAGCGAGCCGTGCGCGAGGTTGATCACCTCCATCACGCCCACGATCAGCATGAAACCGAGCGCGATCAGCGCGAAGAGCAGACCCAGCGAGAGGCCGTTCAGGACGTGGGGCAGGAGGTTGGCGATGAAGTCCATCGGGGGTGAGTGATTGGGGCGCCGATTTTCAACCAGAGGAAACAGCTGATTTTCAACACAGAGGACACAGAGGAATCACAGAGGACACAGAGGACGGCAGGATTTCGTGGAAGCGTCGCGGCTCGCTCGAAGATCGAGAAGTCAGTTCAAGTCCTGCTTTTCCTCCGTGTCCTCTGTGCTACCTCTGTGTCCTCTGTGTTTACCTGCAGCGCCCCCGGAGAGGCGCTGCCTCCAGCACGATCAAACCTCGTACGTCGGCGTGGCTTCGTACGTCTCCAGCTTGCAGGCGCCGGGGGCGTCCTTGTCCTCGACTTCCTGCGGCGGCACGGAGGCGAGGATCTTGAAGATGTCGTCCTTCTCCGCCGGCTGGTCGTTGTACGTGGCCATGTAGATCGTCTGCTGCATCTGGTGCGTGTTCGGGTTCATGTACGCGTCGAAGGTCTGCATCCGGTCCTTCGCGCTCACCTTGAGGTTCTCGAGCTCCTTGATCACCTTGATGTTGTTCGTCGAGCCGGCGCGCTCCACGGCCCGCAGCAGCTCGCGCGTGGCCATGTAGCCGTTGTAGTACACGTTGCCCGGAACCTTGATCTGCACGCCGGGGTAGGCCTTCTGGTACTTCTCGACGAATTCCTTCACGCCCGGCAGGTCGAGGCGGTAGTACCAGTTGGTCCCGAACACGCCGAAGATGTCCTCGGGCCCGAGGCCGTACACGTCCGGCCAGTCCTGCTGGTTGTTGATGAAGGCGAAGCTCTTGTTGAGCTTCAGCTGGACGACCTGCTTGCGCAGGGCCTTGATGTCGTCGCCCCCGACCGCGGCCGCCACGACGTTCGGCTTGATCTGCTGCAGCTTGAGGAGGTAGGCGCTGAAGTCGCGCGTGTTCTGCGGGATCAGCAGCTCGTCCACGATCTTGCCGCCGTTGGCTTCGACGATCGCGCGCGTGGCCTTCGAGGTGTTGTGGCCCCACACGTAGTCGTTGGTGAGCAGCACCCAGTTCTTGCCGTTCACCTTCATCGCGTTCTTCACGATGGCGTGGGCGAAGTTGGTGCCGTTGCCGTCCCACACGAACTTCGTGCGGTGGCAGTCCTTGCCGGCTTCGGTGGGCGAGCTGGAGTTGGTGTTGAGGAACACGCAACCGTACTTCTGCGCGACCTGCGAGATGGCGTTGGCCACGCCCGAGTGCAGGGCGCCCACGAGGAAGGCGCACTCGTTGCGGGTGATCATGCGCTCGGCCACGCGCGAGCCGGTGGCCGGCGTCGTCTCCGTGTCCATGTGCAGCGCTTCGATCGTGCGGCCGAGCACGCCGCCCTTCTCGTTGAACTCCTTGATGGCCATCATCGCGCCGAGGCGCTCTTCGCCGCCGGAGGCTCCGTACTGGCCGGAGGCGTCCATGGTGAGGCCGATGACGAGGGGCTTCTTCGCGGCGGCTTGCGCCCACGCGCGGTTCACGGCCCACGGGCCCATGAACGTCGTGGCGGATCCGGCGGCTACTGCCTGCAGCAGGCTTCTGCGTTGCTTGTTCATGGTCGTCTCCTCCTTCTTGGTTTGAACTGACTAAGGCGATTGAACCGCAGAGGCCCCGGAGGCCCCGGAGGAAAGCAAAGGCAATTCGAGCGACTCATTCATGCCCATTGACTGACTTCCTTGCTTTTCCTCTGGGGCCTCCGGGGCCTCTGCGGTTCAATGCTTTTTCTTTATTTCTTTTTCACGATCTGCATCGAGTTGAGTTTTTCCTGGGCTTCGATCATCGAGGGAACCATCTTGTCGCCGAGGCCCAGGGCGACGGCGAGCTCGAACGACTGGTGCACCGCCTCGCCCACGAACGAGGCGATGGGCAGGCTTTCGGCGAGGTGCGTGTAGTAGCGCATGTCCTTCGCGCCGTTCACGATCGCGAACTTCATCTTGGTGAGGTCGCCTTCGACGGCACCGCCGGCCATCATCTGGAAGATCGGCGAGTTGAGCGCGCCCATCGAGACGACCTTGAAGAGCATGTCGGTCTTCACGCCGGCTTTCGATGCGACGGCGAAAGCCTCGGCGATGGAGGCGACGATCGTCATCGCCATGAAGTTGTTCACGAGCTTCAGCGTGTGGCCGGCGCCGGGCCCGCCCACGTGGAAGATGTTTTCGCAGAAGGCTTCGAGCACCGGCTTCACCTTCGCGAAGTCGGCATCGGAGCCTCCCACCATCGTGTTCAAGCGGCCTTCTTCGGCTTCCTTCGGCGTGCGGGCGAGCGGACAGTCCACGAGGGAGGCGCCCTTGGCCTGCAGCGCGTCGCGCAGCTTCGCCGTGGAGCCGGGCTCGGCGGTGGAAGTCTCGATCACGGTGAGGCCGGCGTGCGCGGCGGAGAGCACCCCGTTCGGGCCGAGGATCACTTCCTCGACTTGCGGCGAGCCGGTCACGCAAATGATGAGGAAGTCGGAAGCGGCCGCGACTTCGGCGGGCGTCTTCGCTTCCTTGGCGCCCGCGGCGAGGAGATCGGCGGCGAGCGCGCGATTCTTGTTGATCTTGAGCGTGAGGGGGAAGCCCTTGGCGATCAGGTTCTTCGCCATGCCATGTCCCATCAAGCCCACTCCGATGAAGCCTACGCGCGGTTTGCTCATGCCTTCTCCTTGAGATGACTGGAATGCGTGCCGCGGGCTTCGCGCTCGGCGAGCTCCCAGGCGTCGATGACTTCCCCGTAGCGGGCGGCCACATGTTCGATGACCGCCGCGTCGCCAATGCGCCCGCCGAACCATTCGGTGGCGGCGGTCGCGAAGATGGACCGGCCGACGGCGAAGCCGCGAACCCACGGGCAGCGAACCGCGGCCGCGAAACCCTCGCGCAACTGTTCGAGCGCGGCCTCCATCCCGAGCACCAGGACGCCGCGGCAATGCGGGTCGTGGCGTTCGATGGCGCGCGCGATGGCGCTCCACGCGCTGGGGTCCGGATCGGGCGGGAGCTTCCACCAGTCGGGCCGGATGCCGGCCGCATAGAAGGTTTCCATCACGGGCGCCGCGCCGGCCTTGCCGCCGGAGGGCGGCAGGATCTCGAGCAACAGCTCGCGATTCGTCGCGACGCACGCTTCGGCCAGCATGCGCACGCTCGCGATCTGCTCGGCCTGGCGCGCGGGGGCATCGTTCGAGCTGAAGTACACGAGGCACTTCACGATGTGCTCTTCGGGCCACGTGCGCAGGGCCAGGCCCAGGTTCGCGCCGGCTTCGAAGGCGAGGGGGATGGTGTTGGGCAGCTCGACCGGGCGCGCGATCCAGAGGCCGCGGCCGGTGAGGCGGGCGAGGGCCGGTGCGCCGTAGCGGTCGTCCAGCACGACGCCCGAACCGGGACGGTCCTGCGCCACGTGCTCGAAAGCTTCGGCCACGAGGTCCTTGAAGGCTTCGATGCGTTCGGGCGGGGCTTCGTGCGAGCGCACGAGGTCCTCGAAATGGCTGCGATGGTCGAACGCGAGCACATGCAGCCGCTCGGCGATGGGCCGGCGCGTGGTGGCGCGGTGCACGTGCGAGAGCTCCGCATCCTCGCGCAGCCGCGGCGTGGTGACGCCGGTGGAGAGGAACAGTTCGAGCTCGTCTTGCGTCGCCATCGCGGGCGAGCAGCCGTGGCGCGAGACGACGATGGCTCCGCACGCGTTGGCGTAGCGGCAGCAGCGCTCGATCGGCTCGCCGCGAAGCCAGCCGCGCAGGAACCCGGCCATGAACGCGTCGCCGGCGCCGAGCGTGTTGAACACCTCGACGGGAAATCCGGGCGCGACGATCCCGCCCTCGAGCGAATCCGGAATGCCTTCGGGATACGCGATGCAACCCTTCGGGCCGAGCTTCAGGACGATGAGCGCCTTCGAGCGGCTGCGGATCGTGCGCAACGCTTCGAGCGTGTCGGGGTTGCCGCCGGCGATGCGGATCTCTTCTTCCGTGCCGACGACGAGGTCGCAATCGCGCAGCAGCGGCGCCACGACCGCGCTGACACTTTCGGATTCGACGTAGCGCGCCGCGCCATCCCCCGGCCGCGCGAGGCCCCACAGCACCGGGCGATAGTCGATGTCGAGGATCACGCGCGTGCCCGCGCCGCGCGCCGCTTCGATGGCCTTCTCGCACGCCGCGCGCGTGGTGGATTGCGAGAGGTGCGTCCCGGAGACGAGGAGCGCGCCGCACGACTGCACGAACGTCGAGTCGATGTGCGCCGGCGCCAGGCCCATGTCGGCGCAGCGGTCGCGATAGAAGATGTGCGGGAAATCGTCCGCTCCGCGGATGGCGAGGAACACGAGTGCCGTGAGGCGGTTCGGGTCGGTGGTGACTTGCGAGACGTCCACGCCCTCGCGGGCGAGCTGCTCGCGCACGAAGCGGCCGTTCTGCTCGTCGCCCACGCGCGTGATCATGGCGGCGCGAATCCCGAGGCGCGAAGCGCCGACGGACGTGTTGGCCGGCGAGCCTCCGAGATACTTCGCGAACGTCGAGACGTCCTCGATGCGGCAGCCGATCTGCTCGCCGTAGAGGTCCACTGCGGCGCGCCCGATGCACGCCAGCTCGAATTCGCGGGCCACTTGCGGCTTACTTCCCATGGCGCTTCCCGGAAGTGCGCGCCGGACGCGGCGTGCGGGCCTTGGCGTCCAACTCGTGGCCCACGCTCACGACCAGCGATTGCGCGAGGCAGATGGGTTCGACCAGCGAGCGGAACGGGCGGTCGCTGGGATCGCCCAGCTCGAAGGCGACGGTGGCGCTGCGGTAGAGCGGGCTCACGGAGCTGTCGGTGATGACGATGACGGGAATGCCGCGCCGGTGGCAGTCGGACGCGATCTCGATCACGTCGGGCGAATAGTTGCGGAAGCTGATCGCGACGAGCACGTCTTCCGGCCCCAGCGTGCGGGCCTGGTCGCGCACCATGCCGCCCACGCCGTCCATCAGGGTGACCGGCAGCTCGAGCTGCGCCAGCGCATAAGAAAGGTAGCAAGCGACGGGAAAGGCACGGCGCTGCGCCAGCAGGTGGATGCGCGGGGCGCGGGCGAGGAGGCGGACGGCTTCGCGCAGCCGGTCCTCGGGAACGTGTTCCTCGAGGTGCGACAGGTTCGCGATGGAATCCGCGACGAAATCGCGCAGCACGGCGTTCGGGCGCGCGGTCGGGGCCTCGGGGCCCTTGCGCATGGTCGCGATGCGCTCGCGGTAGGAGTGGCTGCGTTCCACGAGGCGGTCGCGGAACACGCGCTGCATGTCGGTATAGCCGTCGTAGCCGAGCGCCTGCGCGAAGCGCACCATGGCGGAGGGCTGCACCTCCACCTTGGTGGCCGCGGCGGCCACGGTGTCGAGCGCCACGTCCTGCGGGCGTTCGAGCGCGAAGCGCGCGATGCGCTGGAGCTGCCGCGAAAGGGTGGGGAACCGCCGGCCGATCTCGGCCTGCAGCTCGTCGTAGGTACCGGCGGGCGACGTCATGGGCACATTAGAACAAACGTTCTTGCAAATTGCAACGGTGGAACGTATATTGAATCCATGCCCTCGGCCCTCGCTCGCGCACCGCTCATCACGCCCACGCACGTGGTGGTGGCCCTCCTTTTCGCCACCGCACCCTGGTGGATCACCCGCATCGGACTCTATCCGTATCTCGGCGTCGAAATCCTCGTCTGGATGATCTTCGCGCTGGGCTACAACCTTCTCTTGGGCTACGGGGGCTTGCCCTCGTTCGGCCACGGCGCTTTCTTCGGCGTGGGTGCGTATGCCTTCGGCCTCGCGCAACTGAAGCTGGGCACCGGCCTGTGGAGTTCGCTCGGCCTGGCGATCGTCGCCGCGGCCCTGGCCGGCGCCCTCGTCGCCGCCTTCATCTCGCATCGCCGGGGCATCTACTACGCGCTGCTCACCATCGCGTTCGGGCAGGTGTTCTGGTTCGTCGCGGTGAAGTGGCACAGCGTCACCGGTGGCGAGGACGGCCTGCTCAACGTGAAGCGCCCGGTGCTGGACCTGGGCTTCGCGGCCTTCCCGCTCGCTTCCAACACCGCCATGCTCGAGTTCGCGCTTGCCGCCTTCGTTGTCGTCTCGATCTTCCTGTGGCGCCTCGTCCACTCGCCTTACGGCCGCGTGCTGCGCGCCATCAAGCAGAACGAAACGCGCGCCGCTTTCGTGGGCCATCCGGTGTGGCTCTATAAATGGAGTGCCTTCACCATCTCCTGTGCCGTGGCCGGCCTGGCCGGCGCGATCTTCTGCCTCGCGCAGCAATCGGCCTATCCGAACGTGATGAGCCTGCACCAGTCGGGCTTCGTCGTGATGATGGTGCTGGTGGGCGGCGGGCTCGTGAGCTTCTGGGGCCCGGTGATCGGCGCCATCTTCTTCATCCTCGCGCGCGACCTGCTGGGCGCCTACACCGAAGCGTGGCTGCTCTGGTACGGGCTGCTGTTCATGGGGCTCGTGCTGTTCAAGCCCGAGGGGATCGCGGGCGCGTGGCAATCGTTCCGGGCTCGCATGACACCCTCTCCCAAGGAAGGCGGGGGACTCGCATGAGCCAGCCGCTGCTCAAGGCCGAGGGCCTCGCCAAGCGCTTCGGCGATCGTGTGGTGCTGCAGGATGTCGGCCTCGAAGTCGAGGAAGGCGAGATCCACGGAATCATGGGCCCCAACGGCGCGGGCAAGACCACGTTCTTCCACGTGCTCACCGGCCAGCACAAGCCCGATGCGGGACGCGTCACTTTCCGCGGCGAAGACATCACGGGCCTCGCGCCGCGCGAGATCGCCTGCCGCGGCATCGCGCGGTCCTTCCAGTTGATGAACCTCTTCGACGACGAGACCGCGCTCGTGAACACGATGGTCGCCACGCCCGAGATGCGCGCCCGGGGATTCGATCTCTTCAGCGACGCGGCGCGGCTCGAAGCTGCGACCGAGCGAGCGCAGCGCGCGCTCGCGGACGTGGGCCTCGAGCACCAGGCCTCGGCCCGCGCGAAAGGACTTTCGTACGGCGAGCGGCGTGCGCTCGAGATCGGCGTGGCGCTCGCCTCCGATCCGAAGCTGCTGTTCCTCGACGAACCCACGGCGGGCCTCGGCGCCGAGGGGACCGAGCGCATCGCGAAGCTGATCGGCTCGCTGCGGCGCAAGGTCACGATCGTGCTGATCGAGCACGACATGCGTTTCCTGTTCGGACTGGCCGATCGCATCGCGGTCGTGCATTGGGGGCAGGTGATCGCGCGCGGCACGCCCGAGGCGTTGCGCGCCAATCCGTGGGTCCAGAGATCGAGTCTCGCCGCATGAATACCCTCTCCCCGGCCCTCCCCCAAGGGGGAGGGAGAATTCTCGAAGTCTCCAATATCGACACCTACTACGGCGAGACGCAGGCGCTCTTCGGCGTCTCGCTCGAGGTGGCTTCGGGCGAAGTGGTGGCGTTGCTCGGCGCGAACGGCGCGGGCAAGACAACGACCCTGCGCTCCATCCTCGGGCTCACGCGCCCGCGCCGCGGCTCGATCCGCTTCGATGGCCGCGACGTGACGCGGTCTCACACCCATGAGATCGCGCGCTCCGGCGTGGGCTGGGTGCCCGACGACCGGCGCGTGTTTCCCACGCTCACCGTGCGGCGCAACCTGGACCTCGCGGTGAAGCGCACGCGCTTCCGTGCCTGGACCCTGAAGGAATGCTTCGAGGTGTTCTCGGCGATGGAGTATTTGATGGACCGCGAATGCGAGAACCTCTCCGGCGGCGAGATGCAGATGGTCGCCATCTCTCGCGTGCTGCTGGGCTCCCCCGGGCTGGTCCTTCTCGACGAACCCAGCCAGGGCCTCGCCCCGCGCATCGTGCAGGACGTGGTGCGCGCCGTGCGGAGGCTGCGCGACGAGGGCGTGGGCATCCTCGTGGTCGAGCAGAACGTGGAGACCGCGCTCGACGTGGCCGACCGCGTCTGCGTGCTCGACCGCGGCACGCTCGCGTGGACGGGCCCCGCGCAGGAATTGCGCGACGACCGGGCGCTGCGCCGGCAGCTGCTGGCCGCATGACGATGCTCCACGTCGAGAAGCTGGCCAAGGTCTACACGCGGGGACGCTTCTCGCGCGTGCCGACGTTTTCGCTCGAGGCGGATTTCGAGGTCGCATCCCCGCAGATCATCGGCGTGATGGGCCCCAACGGTTCGGGCAAGACCACGCTCTTCGAGCTGATCACCGGCAGCAACGCGCCGACCTCCGGCCGCGTGATGGCGATGGGGCAGGACATCCACAAGGTCCGCTACCGCCAGCGCTGCCAGCTTGCGATGCACTACCACCAGAGCTACCAGGTGCGCTCGTTCCAGCGGCGCGTGCCGGAGTTCCTGCTCGAACCCGCGCGCTGCGAGGCCCCCGCGATCCACCTCTTCGACGAGCCCCAGTTCAACCCGCAGGACGGCTACATCGGCTTCATGCTGGATTTCTTCCGCCGCCTGCGTTCCGAGGGCAAGCTCGTCTTCGTGTGCCTGCATCCGAACGAGCCGTACCACGTGGAGCTGCTGCGCGAGGTGTGCGAGCGCTTCATCTTCGTGAACAAGGGCCGGCTCCTGCAGGCCGCGAGCCTCCAGGAGCTCAAGGCCCACGACGCCTTCAACGCCTATCTCGGACGCCTCGCCGCCGAGATCTGAAGGGGGACGTGAATAGTTCACGCGCCAGCCCATGGCGCATTCGGCGCCTTTGCTGACGCTTTCCCCGTACCGCCCGGACCCCCTCCAATGCGAAGCTGGCCGCTTCATAGGAGAATGGCACCGATGCGGAAGCGCGGCACTTACCTCGTAGCTGTTTGGCTCGCCCTGGCGGCCGCGGCGCCCCTGGCGCAGGCCGTCACACCGGTCATTGCCTCGGGCGCCAATCATGCCCTGGCCCTCCATGCCGACGGCACCGTCCGGGCCTGGGGCGACGACGCCGCCGGCCAGCTCGGCCTCGGGCGCACGCTGCAGAGCAGCACGCCGATCTCGGTGGTCTCGATCGCCACGGCCACGCAAGTGTCGGCCGGCTACAACCATGTGCTGGCCCGGCTCTCCGACGGCACCGTCATGGCCTGGGGCCAGAACGACCTGGGCCAGCTGGGCGATGGCGGCACGACCAATCGTTCGACGCCGGGTCCCGTCACGGGACTCACCGGCGTGCTCGCGGTCTCGGCGGGCAGCATCCATTCGATGGCCCTCAAGTCCGACGGCACGGTGTGGACCTGGGGCGGCAACTACCAGGGCCAGCTGGGCTACGCGGACAGCCTCCTCGTGCCGGCGCAGGTGCCGGGCATCGCCAACGTGATGGCGATCGCGGCGGGCGGCGACCACAGCCTGGCACTCCTCCGTGACGGCACCGTGTACGCCTGGGGCCGTGGCGACAACGGCCAGCTCGGCGATGCGATGACCGCGGACCGCTACAACCCGGCACGCATCACCACGCTCGCGAACATCACGGCCATTGCCGCGGGCGCCCAGCACAGCGTGGCCCTGCGCGGCGACGGCATCGTGCTCACCTGGGGTTCGTCCGAGTACGGCCAGATCGGCGATGGATTCAGCGTCAATCGCGGAACACCGGTTCCCGTGCCGGGTGTCGCGGGCGTCATGAAGATCGCGGCGGGCGGAGTGCATACGCTCGTGCTCCTGGGAGACGGCACGGTCGCGGCCTGGGGCAGCGGTTACTCGGGCGAACTGGGCGACGGGCTGCGCAATCCTTCGCCGATCGCGGTGCGGGTGACCGGCCTCGCGAACGTGACCGAGATCGCCGGAGGTTTCTTCTACTCCGTGGCCCGCACCTCCGATGGCGGCGTCTGGGCCTGGGGCAACAACGACTACGGCCAGCTCGGCAACGGCACGACGGACGGGAGCGGCGTGCCGGTTCGCGTTCCGGGAGTCTCCGGCATCGCGACGATCTCCGCGGCCGGCTCCCACACATACGCAGTGGGCACCGACGGCCGCGTCCGCGCGTGGGGTTCGAACGACTATGGCGCGTTGGGCGATGGCTTCCGGCCGTTGCGCTCCACGCCGACGCGCGTGCCGAACGTGGCTTCCATCGTCAAGATCGCGGGCGGCGGGCAACACTCGCTCGCACTCAAGGCGGACGGCACCATCCTCGCGTGGGGCAACAACTACAGCCACCAGTTGGGCAGCGACGTGCTGAATGGCCGCTCCACGGCCGGGCCCGTCGAAGACATCACCGGCGTGTCCGACATCGGCGCCAACTACTTCAGCTCGATCGCGCTGAAGAACGACGGCACCGTGTGGTCATGGGGCTACAACTACCAGGGTGTCCTGGGGCAGGGCGACGAAGAAACCCGCTTCCGGCCCACGCGGGTGGCCGGCATCGCCAATGCGCGCGCGATCAGCGCGGGCGCCGGGCACACGCTCGTGGCACTCGCCGACGGACGCGTGATGGCCTTCGGCGTCAACGGCGCGGGCCAGCTGGGCGACGGCTCGACGGACCTGCGCTTGAGCCCCGTGAACGTGCAGGGACTCACGAACGTGAGCGCCGTCGCGGCGGGCTACGACCACTCGGTGGCCCTGAAAACCGACGGGACCGTCTACACCTGGGGCAGCAACTACTCGGGCCAGCTGGGCGACGGGACGAACAACAGCCGGTCGGTCCCCGCCATCGTGCCGGACCTCGCGAACATCGCGTCGATCGCCGCCGGGGGCGCGAACAGCTACGCGGTCACGCGCGACGGCAATGTGTGGGCCTGGGGCACGGGCTACGACGGGCAGGTGGGCGACGGCGAGGGCTACGAGCAGGTGCGCCCGGTGATGGTCCCGGGCCTCTCCGGCATCACGATGGTGAGCGCGGGCCGCGGCGGCGCGATGGCGTTGAAGAACGACGGCACCGTCTACGCGTTCGGCGGCAACATCGACGGCCGCCTCGGCGACGGCACCTTCGTCACGCGCTACACGCCGGTGGTCGTCGTGCGCGAAGACGGCGCGGGCACGCTCGAGGCGAACAACTGGTTCCTCGACCTCAATCCCGCGGTGCCGAAGGCGGCCACGCCGCAACCGGTGCCGATCTTCCTGATGGTGACGACGAACGCCGCCGGCGCGGTCACGGCGAACGTGCAGTTCCGAGGCCAGGACATCGGGACCTCGAGCAACATCTACGTCTTCGCGGTCGCGCCGCAGGACATGGTGAAGGCCGCGAAGAATGGCGAGCCGCCTCTCGTGGTCGGCCGCGCGAAGTGGCGCGACGGTCGCAAGGACACGTCGGTGGCCTGCGTGCTGGCGCAACTCGTGAGCGGCGGCCAGTTGCAGGGCGTGTCGGCTTCGTCGCTGCAGGCCTACGTATCGGGCGTGCTGAGCGCGCAGGGCCAGGCGGTGACCATCATCAACGGCTCGTCGGCCGCGGTCATCGGCGGCACCACGTTCTACGTGGGCTACGGCGGCACCGGCACCTCGATGATCGGCAACGGCACGAACCGCAGCGTGGTGACGGTGCCGGGCGCGCGCGAGTGCAAGCCGCAGGCGCCGCAGACCGGATGGTGGTGGAATCCGGCCGAAGGCGGCCGCGGCTATTCGGTCGAGGTGCAGGGCAACCACATTTTCTATGCCGCGTTCCTGTACGACGATGCCGGGCGTTCGAACTGGCTGATCGCGGCCGGCAACGTCTCGCTCGACGGCTCGCTCTTCACGGGCGACCTCCTGCGCGTCACCGGCGGACAGACGCTGGGCGGCACGTACCACCCGAACAACACGCCGGCACCCATCGGCACGATCTCGCTCACGTTCTCGGATGCCTCGCACGGCACGATGGTCTGGCCCGGCGGCATCGTGGCGATCGAACGCATGAACATCGTGCCCAACGGCCTCGACACGCCACCGCGTCCGAACCAGCCCGAGAGCGGCTGGTGGTGGAACCCGCTGGAGAGCGGCCGCGGCTTCTTCATGGAGTGGCAGAACGGCTGGGCCGACATCGCGGGCTACATGTACGACGATGCCGGCAATCCGGTCTGGTACCTCACGAGCGTCCCCGCGCCGGACGTGCGCAGCTATGCCGGCAACTGGTGGCTGTACGCCAACGGCCAGTCGCTCACCGGGGCGTACAAGGTGCCTACCCGCATCAACGACAACGTGGCGCCGGTGACGATCCAGTTCACCAGCGCCACCACCGCCATCATGACGCTCCCGAACGGAAGGACGACGGCACTCCAACGCCAGCGGTACTAGCTCCCAAGGGAGACAATAAAAAATGAAGATGCATGCGCACATCCGCACCCTGGTAACGGCTTTCGTGTGCCTGCTCGCCCTGGACGCGGCGGGGCAGACCGTGACCCGCATCAAGGGCGGTTTCTCGGGCAACACGGCGACCGACACGAATGCGGCGACGTTCTCGTGCACGGGCGCCGATCCCTGCATCGGCAGCTACTCGCTCACCACCAAATACATCGGGTGCAACAGCCCCTATCGCCTGGTGGACGACTTCGTGATCACCGGGCTCAAGCTCGCGGTCCCCGGGCCGATCGCCGCCGACTTCCGCTTCGTGCGCGCCGAATTCGAAGACAACATCAACGGCGGCAATTGTGTCATCCGACCGGAGACGATCCGGGACGCGGTGATCCCGTTCACCGGCACGTGGGATGGGACGCGAGGCACGATCAGCGCGACGATCCCGACCGACGACATGGGCGGCATGGTGACGCTGAACGGCTCGTTCACCGCGGACAAGATCGACCCTCCCTTTCCGATGACCGTCTCCGCGCGCTTCGAGGGCGGCCTGGCGAAGGTCGACGCCAACATCCAGTTCCGCGCGCAGGACCAGGGCACGAACGGGCGCGTCTTCGCATTCGCCGTGGCGCCGGTGACGATCGTGAAGGCCGCGGTCCTCAAGAGCGGCGAGACCTTGCTGCCGCCGCTGGGCTACGCGAAGCGAACGGACGGCGCCAAGGAAGACACGTCGGTCGCGTGCGTCCTCGCGCAGTTGAACACCGCGGGCCAGTTGCAGCAGGTCAGTGCCTCGAGCATGCAGGCCTACGTGAGTGGCGTGCTGGGCTCGCAAGGCCAGGCCATCGCGGTGGTGAACGGTGTGGCGACCACGGCCATCGGCGGCACGACGTTCTATGTGGGCTACGGTGCCAGCGCGCAGTCGATGCTGGGCAACGGCCTCAACCGCAACGTCGCGACCGTGCCGGGCGCGCTCGAGTGCAAGCCGGGTCCGCCGCAGACCGGCTGGTGGTGGAATCCGGCGGAGGGCGGCCGCGGCTATTCGCTGGAGGTGAACGGCAACCACATCTTCTGGGCCGGCTACCTCTACGACGTCACGGGCCGCTCCGACTGGTACATCGCCGCGGGCAGTACCTCGATCGACGGTTCGCTCTTCACCGGGGATCTCCTTCACTTCGCCGGCGGCCAGTCGCTGGGCGGCGCGTACAAGGCGCCCGCCGGGGCCACGACGGTCGGATCCGTCACGCTCGCCTTCACCGATGCGCAGCACGGCACGATGGTGTGGCCGGGCGGGCCGATCGGCATCGAGCGCATGAACATCGTGCCCAACGGGCTCACCGCGCCGCCGCAGGACAACATCCCCGAGAGCGGCTGGTGGTGGAACCCGGAGGAGAGCGGGCGCGGATTCTTCATCGAGTGGCAGAACGGCTGGGTGGACATGGCGGGCTTCATGTACGACGACAGCGGCAACGCGGTCTGGTACCTGAACTCGGTGCCCACGCCCGACGCGCGCTCGATCGCGAGCAACTGGTGGCAATTCGCGAACGGCCAGTCGCTGCTCGGTGCGTACAAGCCGCCCATCCAGGTGAGCGACCACGTTGCTCCGTTCACGATCCAGTTCAGCAGCACGACCACCGCCACGATGACCCTTCCCAACGGCCGCACGACCTCCCTCCAACGTCAGAAGTTCTGAGAGAGAAATTCAATAAAAATGAAAAAAGCATTCGCACTGGCGCTCGCACTCGCCTTCCCGCTCGAAGTCCTCGCCGCCGTCGAATACGTGACGGTTCGCAAGACCACCGAGTATTCGCAGACTTCAGCGACGGATGTCGTCGTGAATCCCCAGCCCCTGGGGCCGCTCTACGGCGGTCCCTACGGCTTCGCCGTCAACGTCGAAGGCACGAACATCGCGGGCATTCCGATGCCCACGACCTCGGGGCCGTACAACCTCGCGGCGATCGGCTCGTTCTTCAACAACGGCAAGCTGGTCTACAACACCGGCGACGCCGCGTGGCGCCTCGGCGTCAACGGCAACGACTGGGGCTCGCCCAACAAGGCCGACCTCGACTCCAAGTTCCCCAACGGGACGTACACGGTGGTCGTCAACGGCCAGACGGTGGCGGTGAACCTCGCCGGCGACAAGTATCCGGTGCGGCCGCGGCTGATCCTCAGCGGTGGGGTCTGGGCCAACGGGAAGTACGTGGTCGATCCGGCCCGGCCGCTCACCCTCACGACCGATCCGTTCGCGGAGTACGGGCAGAACGTGAACGGGGTGATGGTGATCGGCGTCGAGGGCGTCGGCCGGCTGGTCCAGGGCCGCGACGTGACGCCTTCGCCCAACGTGCAGACGTTCACCGTGCCCGCGGGCACCTTCGTGGCCGGCCAGGAGTACTTCGCGGGCGCCAGCTTCCAGGCGGTCGTCGACCTGAAGCCGAACGCCGGCTTGCCGGGCAGCTACAACTCGGCCCGCTATGAGTCCAATACCGGGATCACCATCAAGGCCGAGACGCCGATCTTCCCGATGGTCGTGACGGGCGGCATCGGGCCGACGGTCTCCACCATCAACGCCGACATCAAGTACCGCCCGCAGGACGTCGGTTCCAGCGGCAGCGTGTACACGTTCGCCGTGGCCCCGCAGACGCTCGTGCTGCCCGCGCTGCTCAAGAGCGGCGACACGCTGCTTCCGCCGCTGGGTTACGCGAAGCGGGCCGACGGCGGCAAGGCCGACACCAACGTGGCGTGCGTCCTCGCGCAGCTCAACGCCGCCGGGAAGCTCCAGGCGGTCAGTGTCTCGGGCCTGCAGGCCTTCGTGAGCGGCGTGCTGGGCTCGCAGGGGCAATCGGTCGCCGTGATCAACGGCATCGCGACGGTCAACATCGCGGGCGCCACGTTCTACGTGGGCTATGGCTCGAGCGCGCAGTCGATGATCAACAACGGAGTGAACCGCAACGTGGTCGCCGTGCCGGGTTCGCTCGAGTGCAGGCCGCAGCCGCCGCAGACCGGATGGTGGTGGAACCCGGCGGAGGGCGGCCGCGGCTATTCGGTCGAGGTGCAGGGCAACCACATCTTCTATGCCGCGTTCCTGTACGACGATGCGGGGCGTTCGCACTGGCTGATCGCGGCCGGCAACGTTTCGCTCGATGGGTCGCTCTTCGCGGGCGACCTCCTGCGCGTCACCGGCGGGCAGACGCTCGGCGGCACGTACCGCCCCAACAACCCGGCGCAGACCGTGGGCGCGATCACGCTCGCGTTCTCGGACGCTTCGCACGGCACGATGGTCTGGCCGGGCGGTGCCGTCCCGATCGAACGCATGAATATCGTGCCGGACGGGCTCATCGCGCCGCCGCGCCTGAACCAGCCCGAGAGCGGCTGGTGGTGGAACCCGAACGAGAGCGGCCGCGGCTTCTTCCTGGAATGGCAGAACGGTTGGGCCGACATCGCGGGCTACATGTACGACGACAACGGCAACCCCGTCTGGTACCTCACGAGCGTTCCGGTGCCCGACGTGCAGCGCTATGTGGGCAACTGGTGGCTCTTCGCCAACGGGCAGTCGCTCACCGGCGCGTACAAGCCGCCCACGCGCATCAACGACAACGTGGCACCGATGACGTTCACGTTCACCAGCGCGACGACGGCGACGCTGACGCTGCCCAACGGCCGCACGACCAACCTCGTTCGCCAACGGTACTGATCGCCATGGGCCGCATCCGCTCCCTCCTCGCAGTCCTCGCAGTCCTCGCAGTCCTCGCGCTCGCCGTCGCACCGGGTGCCGCCTTCGCGCAGGCCCCGGCCGCGGAGATCGTGAGCGTCGACGGCAAGGGTGAATTCCGCGAGGCACCGCAGAGCACGTGGAACGCGGCGAAGGTGAAGCAGGGCCTCTTCCCGACCAACTACGTGCGCACGCTCGACCTCTCGCGCATGGCGATCCTCTTCGCGGACCGCACGCAGCTTCGCCTCGCGCCCAACAGCCTCTTGCAGATCAAGGAAGCGGGGAAAGGCCCCGACGCGAAGACGACGGTGAACCTCAATGCGGGCCGTTCGTGGATGCAATCGAAGACCGCGCCGCAGAACCTTCGCGTGGAGACGCCGACGGCGGTGGCGGCGATCCGGGGTACGGACTGGGAGATCGCCGTTGACGGCGACGGGCGCTCGACGCTGTCGGTGTTCAGCGGCGAAGTGGATTTCTCCAACGAGCTGGGTTCGGTGAACGTCCGCCGCGGTGAGCAAGCCGTAGTGGAGCGCGGCAAGGCGCCGGTGAAGCTGCAGATCGTGGTCTCGCGCGATCGTATCCAGTGGGTCTCGTCCGTGACGTTGGATCCGGATCGCTACGGACCCACGAAAGGGCTCGACTTGCCGGCCGCGTATGCGCGCGTGAAGGCGGACGCCGCTTCTGCCCAGCGCACGCCCGAGACCTTCCTGATGCTCGCCGATTTCGAGGCGTACCGCGGCGAGCTGGTGCTCGCCGAGCGCGCCCTGGACGAAGGGAACTCGCGCTACCCCGCGGATCCCCGGTTCCTCGCGGGACTCTCGCGCCTCGCGTTGCTCGCCGGAGATGGGCCGCGGGCCCTCTCGCTGGCGCGGCAGGCCGCACGGGTCGGACCGGATTCGGTGGAACTCCTGCTGGCCCTCGGCGATGCGGCGCGATTCGAAGGCCTCGCGTCCGAGTCGATGGCGGCGTACCAGCGCGCGATCGACCTCGCTGCAGGCGACGCACGCGGCTGGCTCGGCCTGGGCACGGTCGAAGGCGAGCGCGGCAACCTTCGGCGCGCCCGTTCGCTGATCGCGAAGTCGATCGAACTCGACGCGTCCCGGGTCACGGCGCTGTCGGAAGGCGGTACCGTCGCGACTCTCGCGGGCGCGCTCGCCGAAGCCCGCGCGAGTTTCGGCCGCGCGCTCGCGATCGAACCCGACAACTATGTCGCGTTGACCGGCCTCGGCATCCTCGAGCTGCGCTCGGGCAACCTCGATGCCGCGACCGAAGCGCTGTTGAAGGCCACGCTCATCGAACCTCGCTTCTCGCGCGCGCACATCTACCTCGCGGCGGCGCACTACGCGGCCGAGCGCACCGGGCCCGCGCTGGAGGAACTGCGCCGCGCGACCGAATCCGATCCCAACGATCCGTTGCCGCACATCCTCGCTTCCGAGATCCGCCTCGACGAGATCCAGCCCGCTGCCGGGGCCGCCGAAGCGCGGGAAGCGCTCGCACGCATGAAATACCTGAAGTCGTTCGACGCGATCGCCGACAACCAGAAGGGCGTGGCCAACGTGGGCTCGGCGCTCGCGTTCATGGGCCTCGAGTCGTGGGCGCGCGCCGCGGCGCAGGACTCCTACCAGCCGTTCTGGGGTGCCAGCCACCTCTTCCTCGCCGATCGCTATCCGGGCGCGTTCGACCGCCGCTCCGAGCTGATGCAGGGCTTTCTCACGGACCCGCTCGCGTTCGGCGCTTCGAACCGCTTCCAGGCGCTGGTGCCCACGCCGGGCAATCACGCGACGGCATCCGTGCGCTACAACCGCAGCGACGATGTCTCGCTGGTGGAGCCGGTCGCCACCGTGAACGGCCTTTCGACCACGACGTCCGTTCCGTTCGCGTATTTCGCCGAGGGCATCGCGACGCGCATCGAGCCGGGCAACACCGATTTCGAGGCGACCGCCAAGACCTTCACCGTGGCCCTCGGCGCGAAGCCCACGAGCGAGCTCTCGCTCTTCCTGTATGCGACGCGACTGGACGCCGATGTTGACCTCGGCAAGCGCGGCGTCACGGGCGAGTTCGGGCAGATCGACGGCTACGCGAGCCGCCTCGACGTCGGGGCGAGGTATTCGCCCAACTCCAACGTCGCCTGGTGGCTGAAGGCGGGTACCAGCAAGCAGGATTCCGACTACGACACGCTGGCCTCGGTGTTCCTCCCGAGCCAGGCGCTCGAGCGCAGTTCCGCGTTCAACACGAAGCCCGAGGGCCGCGACACCGCCTTGCGCCAGACGTGGAAGATGCGCGAGGGCGTGGAGCTCACCTGGGGCGCGGAGTATTCGAAGCTCGAGACGCCGAAGACGCTCGTGCGGGATGTGGGCCTGCATTTCACGGGTGCTGCCATCGCGAAGGAATCGCTCGACCAGGACGACCAGGACCGCATGCGGTCTCTCTATGGCGTGGGCCGTTTCGGCAGCGGCGCCTTCCGGGCGGACCTCGGCCTCGGCTGGCGCGACTACACGAAGACGCGCGACATCCACGTGGTGCAGCCGCAGGGCGCGACGAACTTCTACGAAAGCTACGAAGTGCGTGGCACCGATCCGATGGGTGGATTCGCGTGGAAGCCGGTGGACAGCCAGACAGTACGCGCCGCATGCCGCCGCTGGGTGCGCCCGATCGCGCCCGACACGCTGATGCCGGTGGCGATCGCGGGCGTGCCGCTCGAAGACCAGCTCGTGTTCGCAGGCGGCACGTTGCGCCAGTGCCGCGCGCAATGGGAGTGGACGATCTCGCAGGACGACTTCGCGTCGGCGCACTACCAGGAAGCGCACGTGAAGAACCTCGTCTCGCCCCTGGACGGCATCCTCAACACGGGCACCGACATCACCAACCTCGACCGCCTGCGCAATCGCGTGCTCACGCCCCCGGGCCGCGGCGACGAGCTGGAGGACACGCCGGTCTACGCGGAGGGCATCGCGAAACGCACGCACGTGGGGTACGAGCGCATCCTCGGGCGGGGCTTTGCCGCGCGCGCGCACTACACGTACACGGACAGCGAGAACACCGATCCGATCTTCCCCGGCCGCAAGATCCCGTGGCTGCCGCGCCACCATGCGGACCTCGGCGTCACCTGGGCGCCCGGTGCGCATGCGTTCGTGACCGTGCAAGCCGCCTGGCGCAGCGAGCGTTTCTCCGATGAAGCGAACGCGGTGCCGGTGCCGATGGGCTGGGACGCGCGCTTCAACGTCTTCCTGGAGTCCCGCGACAAGCGCTGGGCCGTGGAGGTCTACGGCTTCAACCTCCTGAAGAAGCGCGAGTCGGACGTGTTCGGAGCGGTGGCCAGCTGGAGATTCTGACCCGCATGCGGCGAGCGCTCGGGCGGGGCATCGCGTTCCTGCGTTTGCCGTCGGGAGAGCGGGCCGCGCCGCTGCCGTGGAGGGTGACGGCCACGGTGGCCGCCGGCATCTTCGCGTTGTTCGGCGGCCTTGCGCTCACCGAATGGGGCCGGGCGATGGAGCGCAAGGGCTTCGACGAGCTCACGGTCACTTCCGCGCGGCCGCAGCAACTGCCGATCACGCTGATCGGGATCGACGATGCCTCGCTCGCCGAGGTCGGCCGCCAGTTCCCCTGGCCGCGCAGCACGCACGCGAAGCTGGTCAAGGCCCTGAACGAAGCGGGCGCGATGGTGATCGTCTTCGACATGCTGTTCGCGGAACCGTCCAACGATCCGGCGGATGACCGGGCCTTCGCGCAGGCGATCGCCGAGGCGGGCAATGTGGTCGTGGTCGCGAGCTCGACGTTCCAGGAGAGCGCGTACTTCCGCCAGTGGACGCGCACCGATCCCACGCCGGTGCTGCTCGCCTCCGGCGCCGGCGTGGGCCTGGCCAACGTGTCACCCGACCGCGACACGATCGTGCGCAACCTTCCCGAGGGCAACGACGTGTTGTGGCGCGAGATCGTCCGCCGCGCGAACGTCGTGCGCCCGGGCCTGCTCGCCGAGCCGGACGACCAGACCGGCAAGCTGATCCGCTATGCGTTGCCGAGAGAAGACGGGGCCTATCCGTATGTCTCCTACTACCAGGCGCTCTCCCCCGAGACGCACCTGCCCAAGGGACACTTCCAGGACCAGATCGTCCTCGTGGGCCTGCGGCTCACGGCATCGCTCAGCGCGGAAATGGGCACGCAGGACACATTCGCCACGCCGTTCACGTCGGTCACGGGCCTCGTGACGCCGGGCGTCGAGCTGCACGCGCAGATCCTCGAGAGCGCGATCACGGGCCGCGCCGTGAAGCCGCTGCCCATGCCGGTCCAGTTGGGCGTGCTTGCGCTCGTGACCGTGCTCTCTTCGCTGCTGATGCGGCGCTGGCGACCGATCCTGAGCGCGGTGCTCGCGCTCGCCATCGCCTTCCTCGTCATCGGTCCCGCCTACTGGAGCTTCTCGACGCATTCGCGCTGGCTGCCGGGCATGGGCATCCTCGCGGCGATCGCCGCTTCGTACTTCGTCTACGGCGCCATCGGGTACCTCGGCGAGCGGCAGCGCCGTTCGGAGATCAAGCGCGCGTTCGAGCGCTATGTGGCGCCCGAAGTCGTGGACCACTTGCTGGCGCAGCCGGGGCGGCTCACGTTCGGCGGCGAGCGCCGCATCGTCACGGTGTTCTTCAGCGACCTCGCGGGCTTCACGAGCATCAGCGAGAAGCACGGCCCCGATGTCGTCGTCCGCGTGCTGAAGCAACATTTCACGCTCACCACCGCGATCGCCAAGAAACACCGCGGCACTTTCATCCAGTTCGCAGGTGACGGCCTGATGGCGATCTGGGGTGCGCCGGTCGAAGACGCGAACCACGCCGCAAACGCGTGCAATGCGGCGCGAGAGATGCAGGCCGGCATGGAGTTGCTGCGCAAGGACCTTGCCGAGCAGGGTCTCCCGTTGATCAGCATGCGCATCGGCATCCATACCTGCGAAGTGATCGTCGGCAACCTCGGCTCCGAGGAGCAGTGGTACTACAGCGCGCTGGGCGATGGCGTGAACCTCGCGTCGCGGCTGGAGGGCGCGAACAAGGCGTTTGGCACGCGGATCCTCGTGAGCGGTTCCACCGCGGCGGCGCTCACGGACCGCGCGGCGTTGCGCCCGGTGTCGAGCGTGATCGTGAAGGGCAAGAGCGAGCCGGTGGACGTCTACACGTTCGACGACGATGCCCGGGTCTGCACGCTCACCGTGCAGGGCAACGCGGCCTTCGCGCAACGCGACTGGGAGGGCGCACGCGAGGCCTTCCACGCGATCCTCGAGCACCGTCCGGGCGACGTGCTCGCGTTGCGCTACCTCGCGCGCATCGCCGAGATCTCGGGCGCGACGCTGCCGGACGACTGGGTTCCCGCCGAATCGCTGGAGAAGATGTAGCGCGCGCTCAGCGCGCCTTCCACGGCGCGAGCAGCTCGCTCACGCCGTCCCAGCCGATCTGCACGCCGATGCACAGCAGGATGAACGCCGAAAGCCGCAGGAACACCATCGTGCCGTTGGGGCCCAGCAGGCGCACGAAGCGCGCCGCGTAGCGAAACGCGAGGCCGATCAGCACGGCGACGATGGCGATGCCCACCACGAACCCGACCGTGGTCGCGATGAAGGAGCCGCGCGAACTCGACTGCACGCTCGCCCCCAGCGCGATCGCGACCGAGATCGAGCCCGGCCCGACCGTGACGGGGAAAGCCAGCGGGTAGAAGGCGCGCACGCCGATGTTCGCCGGCCGCATGACGGGGCCGGCGGGAAGATCCTCGCGCGCTTCGTCGTCGGCTTCGGCGGTCAGCAGGCGCCAGGCCATCGACGCGACGAGCAAGCCCCCGGCCACGCGCACCACCGGCAGCGAGATGTCGAAGAACTGCAGGATGTAGCTTCCCGCAAAAGCCGACACGAGCAGCAACAGGAAGCAGTTGAACGCCACGCGCTTCGCGAGCGACATGCGCTCGGCTTCGTCGAGCCCCTCGGTGAACTGCAGGAAGATCGGCGCGTTGCCGGGCGGATTGGTGATCGGGATGAGCGCCGCGATCGCGACCAGCGCCGAGGAGAAGAAGCTCTGCAGGAGCAAGGTGTCCATCGCGTCAGCCCGCCGGTACGCGCGGCATCACGCGTGCCGAACGCAGTGCGAACCATCCGACGAGCGCGGCGACGGCGAGGAGCACGAGGCCGCGGCCCGCTTGTTGCTGGGAGCCCGCGAGGTAGTTCAGGCAGAGCTGCACGTCCGCGTCCTGGTAGACCAGCCCCACGGTGGCGGCCATCCAGGTGAAGTTGCCGACGAAGAACGCCTCGAGCGCGAACGGCGAACGGCGGAGCGAGCCCCGCAGCGCGAACCCCGCGGCGAGCAGGCTCGCGTACTTGAACGCATTCACGACGCTGCTGCCCAGTGCCGCATCGAGGGCCGAGGGAATCATCCAGTAGGCCGCGACCAGGCTCGCGAGCGTCCAGCCTGCGAGGCCATAGCGGTCGAACGGCGCGATCGCTTCGTCGATGCGCCGCGGTGCGTAGTGCGCGAGTGCCGCCCCCGCGCCGACGAGCAGCGGGAATTCCACCAGCATGTGCAGGGCCATGTCGGCTTCCAGTCCGGCGAGTGGATTCATGATGCGAGATTCACTGCAAAGGCAAGCGCTTCGGAATAGCGCTCGAGGTCGAAGATGGCCACCAGCTTTCCCGACGGCGTGACCACGTGGATCGCGGCGTTGTGCGTGTAGCCGCCGAGCCCGTCGCGGATCACCACGACGCCCGATTCGGCGAGCAGCTTGGCGAGCGCCGCGTCGGTGGTGGGTACGGCCACGCTCCAGAGCGCGGGATCGGCCCGGAAGCGTTCGGCGTAGCGGGCCAGCTCCGCGCTCGTGTCGTGCGTGCGGTCGAAGGAGACGCTGGCGAAGCGCACGTGCGAATCCTTTCCCGTCGAGAGCACGGAGCGCTGGAGCTGCTGGAATTCCGTGCCGAGGGCCAGGCACGCCGACGGGCAGCGCGTGTAGACGAAGGTGACGAGCCAGGCTCGCGCCGCGGGATCGGCGTTCCAGAGCGTGCGCGTGCGTCCGGATGCGTCGACGACTTCCAACGGCGAGAGCGCAACCGCGGACTCGGCGACGCGGATGCGGCGCGCGTCCTCGGCGGTGAAGGCACGAAAGCCCAGCGTGAGGTGCGCGGCGGCGGCGAACGCCACGCCGAGCGTGACGCCCACGGCGGCGAGCGTGGGCAGGAGCGGCCGCGGGGCGTTCATTTCATCGCCGCGAGTTCGGCGTCGCCCTTCCAGGGCTCGGTGCGCGAGGCGGTCTCGGTGCGCGCGGCCGCCACCACGGCCGCGCCGACCGGCGGCGCGGCATTGCCCCAGCTCTTGCGCACGTAGGTGGCGACCGCGGCGATCTCCACGTCGTTCATCTGCTCCTTGAACGGCGGCATCGCGCCATTGAAGGCCGTGCCGTTCACGGTGAGCGTGCCCTGCACGCCATGCAGCACGATCTTCGCGATCACTTCCGGCTTGCCCGCGACCCAGTCGGATCCGGCGAGCGGCGGGAAGACGCCCGGCAGGCCCGCGCCGGTGGCCTGGTGGCAGGCCACGCAGCGCGCGGTGTAGATCGCCGCGCCATCGACCGAGTCGGACGTCGACGCGGCCTTGGCCATGAGGTCCTTCATCGTGCGCTGGTCGCCGTACTCCGGGGGCGTCGAGGAATCGCCCGCGAGGATGTAGAAGATGCCGAAGATCACCATCAGCGCCACGAGGATGAGGATCGGGATCGGGATCGACATCGCCTGCTCGTGCGGGTCGGCGTGCTCGCGTTTTTCCTGCGCGGAAACCTGTTTCGGGTCCATGGCGGCTCCTCAGCGCTTCGCTTCGGGGGCGTCGATCGCGGGATACGTGCGGTCGAGCGCGATGAGGTAATTGGCGAGGTCGAGCGCGCGCGGCTGCGCGACGACGACCATGCCCTTGGGCGCGAAGTCCGGAGGCAGGCTGATCACGCGTTCGCCCGGATCGGCCTTCTCCTTCACGTCGAAGAGGAATCCGTACGGCGGCATGATGCTGCCCGGAACGTAGGCGCGCGGCTGGTAGAGGTGGCCCAGGTGCCAGTCGAGGCTGGGCTGGCGCGCCCCGATGTTGAGGAGGTCGGGGCCGGTACGCATGGTGCCCAGCAAGTGCGGCCGGTCGTAGTAGTAGTCGCCGGCCACGGAAGGCCGCCCCCATCCGCGCTCGGCGTCCGGGGCCTGGCGGCGGTCGCGCGGCTGCTGCGAGTGGCAGTAGACGCATCCCTGCTTGATGTACTCCTCGCGTCCGCGCTGTTGCGACGAGGTGTAGGGCTTGAGGCCCTTGGGCGGCTTGATGTCCTTCAACTGGATGAACGGGATCACCACGAGCAGCCCGCCGGCGATGCCGATCATCACCAGGGCGCCGGCGATCAGGACCTTTTCGCTTTTCATGCGCGGTCCCCCTTCGGCACGTAGAAGAGCGCGGGCGCGTCGCGTGCCGGCCCCAGCCGCAAGACCATCGCGACGAAGTGCGCGGCGAACACGACGTGGGCCAGCGTCATCAGGGCGCCCCCGATGCTGCGGCCCTTGAGGTAGGGCAGGGTGAGCGTGACCGACTCCATGAACGGCCGCGTGGCGTCGAGCATCGCCATGCCCTGGAACCAGCCGCCGAACGTGAGGGCGATGAAGTAGATGCCGATCCCCGCGACCGAGAGCCAGAAGTGCACGAGGATCAGCTTCGGATAGGGCCACTCGCGTTGCATCACGCGCGGCATCACGAAGTACATGCCGCCGAAGAGCGCCATGGCGACGAAACCGTAGAGGCCGAGATGCGCGTGGCCCACGGTGTAGTGCGTGAAGTGGGTGACGGTGTTGATGGCGCGCAGCGCCTCGAACGAGCCCTGCACCGAGCTCGCCGCGTACATGAGGCCGGCGAAGGCCAGGAAGCGCAGCGTGGGCGAGTGCAGCAGCATGCGCAGCTTGCCCTGCATCGTGTAGTACTGGTTCACCGAGAACGCGAACACCGGGATCACCATCATCATGCTCTGCACGATCGACAGCGTGATGAGCCAGCCCGGCACCGGCGAGCCGATGAGGTGGTGCGCGCCGACCTGCCCGTAGAAGAACGCGAGCGTCCAGAAGCCCAGCAGCGAGAGCGCGTAGGACTTCACCGGCGTGCCCATCACCTTCGGCAGGAAGTAGTAGATGGTGGCCAGGGCCAGCGGCGTGAAGAAGAGCCCCAACGCGTTGTGCCCGTACCACCAGTTCATCGCGGCCTGCTGGACGCCGAAGTGCACGCCGGGAATGTTGCCCACGAGGAAGAGGATCGGGAACCAGAAGAGGGCGGCTCCCATGTACCAGACCGAAACATAGAGATGGTCCACGTTGCGACGCCGCAGCGTGAGCACCAGCGTGACCGCGACGATGGCGCCGCCCACGACCAGCAGGATGTCGACCTGCCAGGGCATCTCGAGCCACTCCATGCCGTCGCTGAAGCCCGCGGCGATGGCGCCCAGTCCCGCGATGAGTCCCGCGTTCCACAGGATGGCGCCGAGGAGCGCGAACTGCCCACCCACCAGCGTGGTCTTCAGCAGGCGCGGCAGCATCCAGATGGCGAGGCCCAGGCCGGCCATCGGCAGGAACCCGTAGGCGAGCGCGTTCAGGTGCAGCGTGCGGATGCGCCCGAAAGTGAGCCACTCGTAGGCGCCGAGCCAATCCGGCTCGTGCATCTTGATGGAGGCGGTGAGGCCGGCGAACGACGCCGCGAGCAGCCACACGATCGCGCAGCTGAGGAAGACGAAGGTGATGGTGTCGGTGGAGCGGTCCGCGGCCGCCCGCGATTCGAGCTCCCGCGGGTCGGGGGCGTGGTCGTCGCCCTCGGGTGAAGTCCGTTCCAGCGCCTTGCGGGCCTCGGGGCTCGCAGCCGGGTCCTCCGGGTTGCCGATCTCGTTCGCGGCGAAGATGACTTCGGCGCCTTTCGAGTCCGGGTCGAACCAGCCCCGGATCATCGCCACGATGAAGAAGACCAGCGCGACGATCGAGATGATGAACGCCGACAACAGGATGATGGTGGCCATGCTTCCCCCTTCTTTTCCCCGAGGTCATTGTACGACGCGGGCGTTTCCGGGAAAGGCGGGTTTTTGGCCCGCTTCTCGGGCTTTGGGAGGGGGAACCCCGGCCCCATAGTGGGACCCGTCATGGCCACCAAACCCAACGAAGTTGCCCGGGAAACCCTTCGCCGCCTCGCGTCGCGACGGGTCCTTCCCACGCCGGAGAACTACGCCGAGATCTACGCCGAAGTCTCGGGCGTGCCGGCGAAGCACCCGGCCATCTCGGCGCTGCGCCAGTTCGCCGATGCCCGCGCCAGGGCGGGGCAGGGCAAGCGCACCGCGATGGCGCTGGTGGCCGTGATCGACAACGGGAGCTGGGACCGGCTGCCCGTCATCCTCGACCGCATGCTCGAGACCGTGGCTCCGCCCACAATCGAATTGAATGCCCCGACCGCCGATGGCGAGGCGCTGCGCGAGTTGCTCGCCGCCACGATCACGACGGCCGTCTCCGAGCGCCTCGGCTACACGCCGGTGCTGGCGCAGGAATCGCAGGCGATCGCCGAAGCGTTCCGCTCCGCGACCACGCCCGCGTCCCTGCAGACGCTCTCGCGCCAGTTGCGCGACTTCTGGTTCAAGCTCGAAGTGCGAGGCGAAGCGGTGGACGAAGTGATCCGCAGCCTGCGTTCGTTGATCGACGTGCTCGCACGCAACGTGGCCGACCTGGTGGGCGAGGAGCCGTGGCTGAAGGGCCAGATCCAGCGCGCCCAGGCGTTGATCGGCGATCCGCTCGACCCGCGGGCCATCATGGAAGCGGAGAAGACCTTGCGCGAAGCGGCCTACCGCCAGGCCATGATCAAGGCGAGCCTCGACGAGGCCAAGCGCGCGCTGCGCCAGTTCGTCGAGATCGTGCTGCAGCGCTTCGGTTCCTTTGCCGCGGCGACCGACGAGTATCCGATGCGCTTCGAACGCCATGCCGCGAAGGTGGCGGCCGCGACCAGCGTGCGCGAGATTTCCGACGTGGTCTCCGCGATCGTCTCCGACGCGCGGGGGCTGGGCGCCGACGTGAGGAAGGCCCACGAGGAGTTGAAGGCCGCGAAGGATGAAGTCGAGGCCGGCGAGCGGCGCGTGCGCCAGCTCGAGGGCGAGCTCGCTTCGATCTCCGACCTCATCACCAAGGACCCGCTCACAGAGCTGCTGAACCGCCGCGGCCTGGACCAGGCGTTCAACACCGAGCTCGCGCGTGCCGAGCGCGCCGGGGGCAAGCTTTCGGTGGCGCTACTCGACCTGGACAACTTCAAGTCGCTGAACAATCGCCTGGGTCACCTGGGTGGAGACGGGGCGCTCACGCACCTCGCGAAGGCGATGCGCCGGACGCTGCGCCCGACCGACACCATGTCGCGCTTCGGCGGCGAGGAATTCGTGATCCTGCTGCCCGATACGGGCGTGGCGGAGGCGGCCGAGGTGATGACGCGCCTGCAGCGCGAGCTCACCAAGCGCTTCTTTCTCTTCAACAACGAGCGCGTGTTCATCACGTTCAGCGCCGGCGTGACCGAGCGCAAGGCCGGCGAGACGCAGGACGACCTGCTGCGCCGCGCCGACGCCGCGATGCACTCGGCGAAGGCGTCCGGCAAGAACCGCGTCGAAAAAACCTAGCTCGTGCAGTCGAGGTAGAGCGTGCGGTGTTCGTACGCCGAGGCCGTCTTGGCGACCTGGCCGCAGATGTAGCTCACCTCGAGGCTCTTCCGCGCACCGGGCGCCGGATCGCCGCAGATCGAATTCTCCACGTCCACCGAAGCCGTCGAGCGCCCGTTCACGCGGCGCGAAAGCCAATGCGTGGCGTTGCAGTTCTTCTTTTCCGTGCCGTAGTACGCGTTCGAGATCGTGATCGGCCCGAGCACGGGCTTCGGCGCGGCCACGGGCGGCGGGGGCGCGTAGTTGCCGGCGCGCTTCTCGCCCTCGGCGATGCCCTCGCGATAGCCCTTCGAATAGCCTTCCTTGAAGCCCGACTTGTAGGCTTCGGTCTCCTCGTAGCGCTGGGCGAGAGCGTCGCCGGTGAAGAGCAGGGATGCGGCGATGGCGATGCGGACCGTCTTCATGGCGATTCTCCTTATGCGCTGCGCAGGTGCCAGGCTTTGGTGCGGGTGAATGTCTCGATGCCGTAGGTCGAAAGCGTGAGGCCCACGCCCGAGTGGCCCACGCCGGACCACGGCAGCTTCGGGCTCACGCGGTCGCAGCAGTTCCAGTACACCGAGCCGGAGTTCACGCCGGAGAGCAGCGCTTCGGCGCGCTTGCGGTCGGTCGTGTAGATGCCGGCGGTGAGGCCGTAGTCGGTGTCGTTCATCAGGCGCAGGGCTTCGGCGTCGTCCTTCACGGACATGAGGCCGATGATCGGCCCGAAGCTCTCCTCGCGCATCACGGCCATCTTGTGGTTCACGTCCACCAGGACGGTCGGCTCGAAGTAGCTGCCCTTGCCGCGCTTGCCGCCCGTGAGGACCTTCGCGCCTCGCTTCGTCGCGTCGGCCACCTGGGCCTCGAGCACCTTCACCTGCGGCGCGCGCGTGAGCGGGGCGATGTAGGTCTTTTCGTCCATCGGGTCGCCGGACTTGTAGCCCTTCACCTCTGCGACGAAGGCGTCGACGAAAGGCTGGAAGATCTTGTGGTGCACGTAGATGCGTTCGACCGAGCAGCAGCTCTGGCCGGTGTTGTAGAACGCGCCGTCGGCGATGCCCGCGGCGGCCTTGGCGACGTCCACGTCCTCGCAGACGTAGACGGGATCCTTGCCGCCCAGCTCGAGCTGCAGCTTGATCATGCGGCCGCGCACGGACTCGGCGATCTTCTTGCCGGTGCCGTAGGAGCCGGTGAAGAACACGCCGTCCACGGGCTGCTTCAGGAGGGCCGCGCCGACATCGCCCGCGCCGATCAGCGCGATGAAGATCTCCTCGGGCACGCCGCTCTCGTGCAGCAGCCGCGCGATCTCGAGGCCCGTCATCGAGGAATACTCGGACGGCTTGTAGAGCACGGCGTTGCCGGTGAGGAGCGCGGGCACGAAGACGTTCGCGCCGACGAAGTACGGGTAGTTCCAGGCCGAGATGTTCGCGATGACGCCCAGCGGCTCGAGCGAGATGCGCTCTTCCATGCCCGCATCGTTCGAGACGCGCCGCGGCTTCAACGCCTTCGCCGTCTCGGCGAGGAAGAAGTCGATGCGCGGCAGCAGGCCCCGCAGTTCGTTTCGCGATTGCGAGATGGGCTTGCCCACCTCCGTCGTGAGCACCTTCGCGAGCCGCTCGGCCTGGGTGGCGACCTTCTCGCGGAATTTGGCGATGATCGCGAGGCGCTTCTTCAGCGGAAGCTTCGCCCACCGGGGCTGGGCGGCGCGGGCGCGTTCGTACTTCGCCTTCACGCCTTTCGCGTCATCCGCGCCGAGCAAAGCGGCGACCTTGCCCGTCGCCGGGTTCACGACCTTCAACTTCTGCATGGTTCCCCTTATGCCGCTCGTGCCAGGACGGGTGATGGCTTGCCTGTTTTCTTGCGTTGCTCGCACGCGCCGAGGAACGCGTCGAGGAGCGGCTTGCCGTCCATCAGCGACACGTCCTTCGGATCCATGAACTCCGGGTGCCACTGCACCCCGACCACGAAACTGTGGCCCTCCCAGCGCAGCGCCTCGACGATCTCGTCCGGATCGCTCTTCGCTTCGACGACCAGGCCTTCGCCCAGCGTCTTCACGGCCTGGTGGTGGATGGTGTTGATGCGGGTCTGCGTGACCTTCGGGTACATCTTCGCGAGCCACGTATCGGGCAGCACGCGCATGTCGTGGAAGTTGTGTTCGTACTTCGCCTCGTCGCGGTGGTGGCCCGCGGAAACCTGCGTGGCGAGGTCCTGGTAGAGCGTGCCGCCGAGCGCCACGTTGATCACCTGGCAGCCGCGGCAGATGCCGAACACGGGCTTGCCCTGGCGCACGAACTCGGTGAAGAGGTCGATCTCGTAGCGGTCGCGGATCTTGTCGCCGGACCACGCGGGGTTCATCGGCGTCTCGCCATAGGACTCGGGCGACATGTCGGCGCCGCCCTGCAGGACCAGCCCGTCGAGGGCATCGACGTAGTCCTTCACGGTGATGCCCTTGGGCAGGTGCGGGGAGGCGAGGCTGATCTCGGGGACCATGAACGCCAGCACGCCGCCGGACATCACCCAGTTGGCCGCGGATTGCTCCATGTACTGCACCGTCTTCGTGGGCAGGAACTGGCGCGCCGGGTCCGGATAGAGGAGCCGGGCCGAAAGTCCGATCTTGAGGGGTTCCATGGGGGCATTTTCCCAGATTTCCCTGTTGGACGTGGGAAAGGGGAGGCCGTTCAGTCCGTGAGCTTGAAGTTGAGCTCGAACTCCGCGATGAAGGGGCAGCCGGCCGGCCAGCGCCATTGCAGCAGGGCATCGGACGCCGCGCGGTCGAACACGCCCTGCAGGTGGGAAGGCTTCACGCTCACGACGCGTGAGGACACCGGCCGGCCCTCGGCGTCGACGCGAAGGTTGACCACGATCGAAGCGCGCTCGATGCCGAACTGGGTGGCGTTGCGGGGAAACTGCAGGCTCGTCTTCTGGAGGGGGCTGAAGCCTCCTTCGCGCTTGCAGGTCGGCTTTTTCGCGGCGGCGGGCGAGGCGTCCGGGTCCGCTCCGTCCCGTCCGTAGTCGCGCGAGGCGGCGGGGGGATCGCACGCGCGCTCGACGGCCTTTTGCGCAACGATGGCCGTGAACTCCGCTTCCTCGCCGGCATTGGACGGCAGCGTTGCGAGGTACGCTGCCGCCGCCTCGGTCAGCACCTCGCGCGTACGCGGCAGGTCCAGGCACGCGGCATGGCGCTGGTCGCCGCGTGACTCGGCGAGCAGGGCATCGGCCAGGATGGCGTGCGCGGTCTTCCGGAGGTCCGCTTGCACGCCCGCGGTCGCCGTCGCGCGCAGCACAGCGCGGGTGAAGCCGCGCTCGTAGCGGCACTGGCCGCCCGGTGCGATCGCCTCGCGCAGGATCGACTCGCCATCGCCGAAGAAGGAGCTCAGCCGTCCCTGCGGCGCCGCCGCGATGAGGAGCGCGGCCACGTCCATCCGATTCTCCACGGGCAGGCAGCGTGCGACCGCGTCGTTCTTCGCGAGGAACTCGGAGATGTAGACATGGACGCGGGCCGCCTCGCCGCGCAATTGGCCCGAGGCCCGGTCCTCTGCCGGGGCGTAAAGGTAGAGGCCGACCATGTCCAGGAACGCGCGGCGGCTGATGGTCTCCGCCGCGGCAGGGATGCACAGGACCGCGATGGCCAGGGCCGCGAGGCGACGCGGGATGCGGGACGATTTCATCGCCTGCGACTGTGCCAGAATGGCAGCGATGAAGCACCTCAGCGCGCTCGACGCGTTGTTCCTTCAGCTGGAGACGCCCGAAACACCGATGCACGTCGGGAGCCTCATGCAGCTGCGGATGCCCGCCGCCAAGCGCGCCAAGGCATCCGATGCCTTCGGCATGATCCGCGACCACATCTCGGGCCGCCTGCACCTCGCGCCGGTCTTCTCGCGCAAGCTCGCACGCATGCCCTTCGACCTCGCCAACCCGGTGTGGGTCACGGAGCCGAACCTCGACCTCGATTACCACTTTCGCCACCTCACGCTGCCCAAGCCGGGCACGCAGCTGCAGCTCGAGGCGGCCGTGGCGAAGCTGCACGAATCCACGCTCGACCGCGATCGCCCGCTTTGGCAGTTCACCGTGATCGACGGGCTGAAGAGCGGGGAGGTCGCGTTCTACGCGAAGATCCACCACGCGGCACTCGACGGCCAAGGTGGCGTTGCGGTCGCGCAGGCGCTGCTGGACACCGCGCCTTCGACTCCGAAGTCCGCGAAGGCCGCGGGTCGCGCCGAACCCCAGATCGCGCCCACGACGGCTCGCATGTTGGGTGCCGCACTGCGGAACACCGTGGCCCAGTACGGACGCATCGCGAAGTCGCTCCCCGACGTGCTGAAGGCCGCGGGCCGCGTGGGTGCGGTCACGCTCGCCGCGCCGGCCAAGCCGAAGTCCTCGAAGTCCCTGGGCCCGCGCACACCGCTCAATGTCGCGATCGGATCGAAGCGCATCTTCGTGGCCACGCAGATTCCGCTCGCCGAGGCGAAGGAGATCGCGAAGCACTTCGACGGCAAGCTCAATGACGTCGTGCTCGCCCTGTGCTCGGGCGCGTTGCGCCGGCAGTTCGCGGGCAACCGCGCGGCGCTCGCGCGCTCGATGATCGGGGCGGTGCCCGCCAGCCTGCGCGCGCCGGGCGACACGACGCAGGCCAACTACGTGACGATGATGCTGGTGCAGCTCGCCACGCACATCGCGGATCCCGTGAAGCGCATGGCGGCGATCCAGGCCGCGAGCACGCGCGCGAAGATGCTGACCGGCAGCGCCAAGGGGGCGATCCCGACCGACCTCCCGTCGCTCGGCGTGCCGTGGCTCATGGCCGCCGCCACGCCGCTCTACCGCAAAGCCGCGGCCGCGCAGCGCATCCCCGCGGTGGCCAACGTGATCATCTCCAACGTGCCCGGCCCGCAGGTGGCGCTCTACATGGGCACGGCGCGGCTGACGGCGTATTTCCCGGTTTCAATCGTGACACACGGGTTGGCCCTCAACATCACCATCCTCAGCTACGATGGATCGCTGGACTTCGGCTTCGTCGCCTGCCGCGATACCATGCCGAAACTGCGCGGCTTCGCGAAGCACCTGCAGGCCGCACACGAAGAATTACTGGCACTCTCTCGGAAGAAATGAAGAACAAGAATTCGTCGGAACTGCGGGCCCCGGGCCCGATGCTTCTTGCCCTCGAGGGCCGCGCGTTCTGGGAAGTGGGCGCCACCCTCGCAACGCTGCCCTGGCTGCGCCGAGCCGCCTCGGGCGACGGCCATCCCGTCATCGTGTACCCGGGCCTCGTCGCCACGGACATGAGCACGCTGCCGCTGCGCATGTTCCTGCGCCAGCGCGGCTTCGATGCGCACGGCTGGGAACTCAAGCGCAACTACGGCCCGCGCGAAGGCGTCCTGGACGAAAGCATCGAGCGCGTCCTGTCGCTGCGCAAGTCCACGGGGCGGCGCGTGAGCCTCGTCGGCTGGAGCCTGGGCGGCGTGTATGCCCGCGAGATCGCCAAGCGCCTGCCGCGCGAAGTGCGTTGCGTCGTGACGATGGGCTCGCCATTCACGGGTTCCCCCAAGGCCACGAACGCCTGGCGCATCTACGAACTCGCGAGCGGCCACAAGCTGGACGATCCGGAAGTCCTCGAGGAAGTGCGCGCGGCGCCGCCGGTGCCGACCACGTCGATCTTCAGCCGCACCGACGGCATCGTGGCCTGGCAGTGTTCGTTCCAGGCGCCGGGCGGGCAGACGGAGAACATCGAGGTCGCGGCGAGCCACGTGGGCATGGGGTTGAATCCCGCGGCCTGGTATGCGGTGGCCGATCGCCTGTCGCAACGCGAGGGCCGGTGGAAGCCGTTCCATCGCCGCGGCTGGCGCGAATGGGTCTTCGCCGACCCGCAGCGTGCCTAGCGTCTCCGCGAACGGCATCGCCCTCGAATACGAAACGCTGGGCGAACCGAAGAATCCGACGATCCTGCTGGTGATGGGCCTGGGCGCCAACATGCGCCTCTGGCCCTCGGCGTTCTGCGAGAAGCTGGCCGCCGCGGGCTTCCACGTGGTGCGCTTCGACAATCGCGACGCGGGCCGCTCGACGCAGCTCGACCACCTCGGCACGCCCAACATCGCGAAGGAGGCGCTGAAGTACCTCCTGCACCTGAAGATCCGTTCGCCGTACACGCTCGACGACATGGCCGCCGACACGGTGGCGTTGATCGACGCGCTGGGCCTGGTGAAGCCGCACATCGTGGGCGTTTCGATGGGCGGGATGATTTCGCAGAACGTCGCGGCACTCCATCCCGACAAGGTGGCGAGCCTCACTTCCATCATGTCCACCACCGGCAGCCGCAAGCTGCCGCGCCCGGAGCGGCGAGCCTACAAGGCGCTGATATCCGCGCCTCCGAAGCGGGGCGACTTCGAGGGCGCCGTGCGGCACCTCATGTTCCTGCTGCGCGTGATCGGCAGCAAGACGAATCCCTCGCCGGAAGAAGAGCTGCGCCCGTTCTGCGAGCGCCACGTCGCGCAGGGCTCGAACCCGCCGGGGGCCGCGCGCCAGATGCTCGCCATCGCCGCCGCCGGGGACCGCAGCAAGACCATCGCGAAGATCCGCGTGCCCACGCTCGTGCTCCACGGCGCGGAGGATCCGCTGCTGCGCCCGCCCTGCGGCGCCCACACCGCGCGCGTGATCCGCGACGCCGGCGGCGACGTGAAGCACGTGGTGGTGGGCGGGATGGGGCACGACCTGCCAACCCGGCTGCTCGACTTGATCACCGGGCATATCGTCGACCACATCCATCGCGTTCCTGAATAAAGGGGTCAGACTCCTTTATTCGTGCCCGCCTTGTCGAATAAAGGAGTCTGACCCCTTTATTCAGGTGGCTAGATCGCGTCGGCGAAGAGCTTCTCGAAGTCCTTCGCGGTGCAGGGCTTCGGATTGGTCTGGTGGCAGATGTCGTTGATGGCGATTTCCACGAGCGCCGGAATCTGCGCCTTCGTGACGCCGACCTCCCCCAGCTTCGCGGGGATGCCAAGCCGCGCTTTCATCGCGGTGAGCCAGTCGATGAAATCCTGCGGCGTCGAACCGGCCCCGCACACACGCGCCAGCTCCGACATCTTCGCGCCCGCGGCATCCGCGTTGAAGCGCATCACGTGGTCGATCATGATGCCGTTGGCCAGGCCGTGGTGCATGTCGGCCACGGTGCCGAGTGCATGTGCGCACGAGTGCACGGCGCCCAGATCCTTCTGGAACGCGATGGCGCCCATCAGCGACGACATCATCATGTCGGAGCGCGCGGCGATGTCCCGGGGCGATTTCACCGCTTTCTCCAGGGAACGCGCCGCGATGCGCGCGCCTTCCAGCGCAATGCCGTCGCACAGCGGATGATAGGCCGGCGAAAGGTAGCTCTCGACGTTGTGCGTGAGCGCATCCATGCCCGTCGCGGCGGTGACCTTCGCGGGAAGGTCGAGCGTGAGCTCCGGGTCCGCGAACACGGCTTTCGCCAGCAGTGCCGGATTGAAGATCACTTTCTTCACGTGCGTCGTGTCGTGCGAGATCACGCTCGAACGCCCGACTTCGCTGCCCGTTCCGCTCGTCGTCGGCAGCGCCACGAAATGCAGCAGCGCATTCTTGATTGGCAGCACCTGCGGGTGGTCCCACGCGTACTGGAGGACATCGCCGTCGTGCGTGGCCATCAGCGCCACGGCCTTCGCCACGTCGAGCGCCGCGCCGCCACCGAAACCGATGATCGAATCGGCCTTGTGTGCACGCGCCGCGGCGGCACCCGCATCGACCTGCGATTTCGTCGGGTTGCCGAAGACGCCGCCGAACGTCTCGACCGCGAGGCCCTTCAACGAGGAACGGAAGTCCGCGAGGATCGGCAGCGCGGCCAATCCCTTGTCGGTGACGATCAGCGGACGCTTGAGGCCGTTGTCGGCCAAGTGCTTCGCGACGAGCGAACGCGCTCCGGGGCCGAAGTGGATGACGGTGGGGAAGGAAAACTTGTCGATGGGCATGGGCGATGGTCGCGGAGTGGACCCGGCCATCGTACCAGCAGCGCGCCTCGTGCTAGCGCTTCTCGAGACTCAACGTGTAGGCGAGGGAAAGCTGCACCTCGCGTTCGTCCACGGCGCGAAGGACCACCGCGTTCTCCAGCCCGCCGATCTGGGCGGGCAATGTGCCCGGAATCGCCTCGCGCGTCCGCGCGACTTCCTCCGCGATGAGCTTGAGCAGCTGCGGCCGGTACTTCTGCGGATCGCGCAGCGACGGAACGATCGGGCCGATGCTCATCTCGACGCCGTCGGCCGGCTTGAAGGTGTCGGCCCAGCGGATCACCGCGGCCATCGCGCCGAACGGATCCGTCGTCTCCTGGAGCGGCACGTGCAGCGTGAAGCGCCACTCGGCCGAGGTGCCCGTCAGCGAAGACAGTTTGCCGGTCCCGGCCGCGGGAGCCTGCACCACGCCGTTCACGAGCTCCCAGCCTTTCTGGCGCGCCGCCGCGAGCAACGTCGCGCGGCCGGTGGAGAGCGACTGGACGCGTTCGGCCATGTCGCGCTTGTCGGCGCGAAGGACCAGCGGCACGGCCAGGACGTCGGCGCGAACCCGCAGCATCACGGAAGATCGCGCATCGTTGCTGCCGCCATATCCGTAGCCGTAGTCGCCGGCGGAGGCGGGCAACGCGAGGACGAGAAGAAGAAGGGCGAGCCATCGGTTCATGGAGACGATCCTCCCGGGCGAATGTGGCGGAATTCTGGCGCGATTCCGATGCTTCAGGGCACGGCCTTCGGAATCATCTCTCCACCCTTCACCACCGCGGACACACTCTCCAGCACCGTCACGTCCTTCAGCGGATCGCCCTTCACGCCGACGAGATCGGCGAAGCGGCCTTTCTCGATGACGCCCACGTCGTCACGGCCTAGCGCTTCGGATGCGTTCAGAGTGGCCGCGCGGATCGCCTCGATGGGGGACATTCCATACTTCACCATGTAGGCGAACTGCTTCGCGTTGTCGCCATGCGGATAGATGCCCGCGTCCGAGCCGAAGACCATCTTCGCGCCCGCGGCGTGCGCCCGGCGGAAGTTCTCGCGCTGCAGGTCGGTGATCTCGCGGTCCTTCTTGAGGTTCTCCTCCAGCACGCCGTTCTTCTTGCCCTCGAGGGCCGTGTACGTGCCGTTGTAGATGTCCATCGAGAGCCACGCGCCGTATTGCTTGGCGAGCGCGATGCCTTCGTCGTCGATCAGGCTCGCATGCTCGATCGTGTTCACGCCGGCGCGGATCGCATCCTTGATGCCCGACGTCCCGTGCGCGTGCGCGGCGACCTTGAGGCCCTGCATCTTCGCTTCCTCGACGATCGACTTCATCTCCGCGAGCGACATCTGTTGCTGGCCCGGCTCGGTGTTGCGCGAGAAGACGCCGCCCGTGGCGCAGATCTTGATCACCTGCGCTCCGTACTTGCGCACCGCGCGCACGCTCTTGCGGGCCTCGTCGGGGCTGTCGGCGCTGTACTTGTTCTTCGCGTCGAAGGAGGGCGGGAAGTAGGTCTTGTCGCAATGCCCGCCGGTCGAGCCGAACGAGTAGCCGGCCGTGACGACGCGCGGGCCGACCACCTTGCCGGCCTCGATGGCCTGGCGCAGGCCCACGTCGTTCCAGTCGGAGGAGCCGACGTTGCGCACGGTCGTGAAGCCCGCATCCAGCGTGCGTCGGGCGGCGGGCACCATGATCGCGGACCAGAAGCGGTCGGTGAACTGCAGGTAGGTGTAGCCGCCATACGTCGGGTCGCTGTCGAGGTGCACGTGCATGTCGATCAAGCCCGGGACGAGCGTGAGGCCGGCGAGGTCGACGCGCCTGGCATCGGCGGGCGCTGCCAGCTGCGCTTGCGTCTTCACATCGACGATCTTGCCCTCCCGGACGAGGATCGCGGGTTTCTCGATGTACTTGCCCGCGCGCACGTCGAGCAGGCGTTCGGCGGTGATGTAGGTGTCGGCGGCACCGCAGAGCGCGGGTGAGAACGCGGCCAGGCCGAGGACGACGGCGAATCGGATTCGTTGCACGGAATTTTCTCCCTTGAAGCCGTCATATTAGCCGGTTGAAGATGAAGCCCCGGCCGTGGTACACCGTGGGCATCAGGGAGATAACAACCATGAATGTCCTACAGGCTGCCGCGGCCTCGCTCAGTTTCCTGCTGTTGACCGCACCGGCCATCGCCGGCACCGGTGATCTCGATCCCCTCTTCGGCACGTCCGGCGTCGCGAAGCTCGGCTTCGCCGAAGGCCGCGCGGTGAACGTGAAGGGTTCCGCGAAGCAGCAGGACGGGAAGATCGTGGTGGTCGGCGACATCGCCTCGCCCGACGACGGCTTGCAGCACGTCGTCTTCTCGCGCCTCAACAACGACGGCACGCTCGATACGACGTTCGGCACCGCGGGGTGGACCATCATGGTGGCGCCGAGGCCCTCGACCCCGCCCTATACGCCGGTCACCTGCAGCGCGGTCGGCGTTGCCCGGGGGAGCGCGACGATCACGGCGCTCGCGACGTGCGAGGGCAGCATCACGCTCTTCTCGGTGAACTACGACGGCACGCCCAACGTCAACTTCGGCTCCTGGTACGGCAGCGGCTCGCGCATCGACGAGTACGGCGCCCAGCTCACCGCGCGCGCCATCGCGGTGGACTCGCAGGGGCGGATCATCGTCGGCGGCAGCCGCCGCACGAGCCCCACGACGGCCTCGAACGCGTTCATGAAGCGCTACCTCGGCAACGGGGTGGGCGATGCGAACTTCGGCAGCGCGTTCGGCATGGCGGGCCTTTCGACGCAATCCCTGGCCTTGGGGGACGACGAGCTGCTGGCACTTGCCGTGGATGGCACGGATCGCATCGTCGGTGTCGGCTATGGCACGGCGAGCCTGGGTGGATCGCGCTTCATGCTGGCGACGCGCTTCCAGGCCAACGGCACGATCGGCCCGTTCGGCATGACGAACAACGCGTGGGTGTCCTACACGGGAGAAGGCGATACGGCGCGCGCCGTCGCGATCCAGGGTGACGGCACGATCGTCGTGGCGGGCACGGCGGGCTACACGCACTGGAACGGACAATCGAGCTCCAAGTTCTACGTCTGGCGCATTGGCGACAACGGCTACACGACGTCGGAGGGCGCGCAGGTGATCGACATGCCGATCGCCATGGAGAACGACGCCGACGCATCCGCGACGGCGCTGCACATCACGCAGGACAACTGGATCGTGATGATCGGAGGTACGGTCTCGAACGCAAGCGGCACGCGCACGGCGTATGCGTGCGTCTATCCGGACAACAGGCTCGCGACGATTTGCGGCAGCGGTGGCCGCTACTTCGCCCCGGCTTCACTTGACGGCGGCAGCGTGCTGGGCCTCTACACCGCGAGCGACTACAAGTTCGTGAGCGTGGGGAGCAAGGGCAACGCGGTGGCGGTCGCGCGGTTCAACAATTCCGAGGCCGGTGTCGCCGACGCAACGTTCGGGAATGCCGGCGCGGCCACCTACGCGCCGTGGGTGCCTACGCAAGTCGCATTGAACGGCCTCGCGCTCCAGGCGGACGGCAAGCTGATCGTCGCCGCGACGTCCACTTCGGGCGCGGCGCGAGTCGGACGCCTCGATGGTTCGGGGCAGCTCGACACGGCGTTCGGAACCGGCGGCTACTACGACCTCGGCGTCGATGGAAACCTGCGAGCGCTCGGCGCGCATGCCGCGGCCGTGCAGCCCGACGGCAAGATCCTCGTCGCGCTCCGCAGCGAAGTCATCGCGGGCTCGAACGCCGGCGAGAAGTTCGCCAACGTGATTCGCCTCAATGCGGACGGCAGCCGCGACCCGTCGTGGTACATCTTCGCCGGGGGAGCCACGCCGGCCGCGCTGGCCGTGAAGGCGGACGGGCGCGTGCTCATGCTCTCGACCACCGCCGCTCCCGCCGAGCGCATGGTCCTCACGCAATTCGGCACCGATGGCTCGATCGTGTCGAACGCGACGCTTCTTTCCACGGGTGCCGAAGCGGAGGTCGCCGCCGCGCTCGCCCTCGACGCGAACGGCAATGCGCTCGCCGCGGGTTACACGCGCCAGTCGGGCGTGCTGCGCATGGTCGCGTACCGCTACTCCGACACGCTGCAGCCGGATTGGACGTGGGCCGGCGGATTCTCGATCGTGGACTTCGGCGTCTCGAGCGCCGCTCGTGGCATCGCGATTCGCGCCGACGGAAAGGTCGTGCTGGCGGGCGCCTGTGGCGACGGGGCCCCTCGTGCCTGCTTCGCGCGCCTCGAGTCGAATGGCCAGCTCGACGCCTCGTTCGGCACCGGCGGGCGAGTGGTGCATTCGCTGTCGCCCTCCGGCGAGCGCGCCGTTTCCGCGCACGTCACGCCCGAAGGCAAGACGTTCGCGGCCATCGACCACCTGGGTGGCCTTGGGATCGCGCTCGTGGGAGCTGACGGAACGCTCGATCCCGCGGTCGCGGGCACGGGCTTCAACCTCCCGGCCACCGGCGGCGACGCCATTGCGTCCGTGATGCAGGCCGACGGCCGCGTGGTGGTCGCCGGCAGCGACGGCTCGCCCGAGAACGCCGCGTGGATCCTCGCGCGCTTCGCACGGGATGTCGTCGTGCCGCCGGACACGATGCTGACCTATGCACCGCTCGAGTCGCCCACGACATCCCGCGACGCGACGATGACGTTCGTCTCGACGAAGCCCGGGTCCACGTTCGAATGCAGCGTAGGCCCGGCGCCGTTCTCGCCTTGCACCAGCCCGGTGACGATGCAGGGGCTGCCCGAGGGGACCTACACCTTCCGCGTGCGAGCGATCGATACGGACGGCCTGCCGGATCCGACGCCCGCCGTGCGCACCTGGACCATCGACCTCCCGCCCGACGTCACGATCACCAGCGGTCCTTCCGGCCTGACCCGGACGTGGCCCGCCGTATTCACCTTCGCGTCGAACGATCCGGCGGCGACGTTCCAGTGCCGCCTGGACGGACCGACCGGCATGATGTTGGATGCCCCGTGCCCCGCGTCGTTCCTCGTGGCCGTTGCCGATGGTGCCTACCAGCTGCGCGTGCGAGCGCGGGATGCGGGCGGCAACCTGTCGACGGAGGCGGTGCGCGCCTTTACGATGGACACGCAACCGCCGTCCGTGGTGATCACGGGCATGCCGCCGAATCCTTCGACGAGCGATGTCGCGACGTTCACGTTCTCGGCCAACGAGGCGGGCGCCGTGTTCGAATGCCTCTTCGACGCCTCGAACTTCTCCCCCTGCGCGTCGCCGCTCACGCGCACGGGCCTCCCGCCCGGCCAGCACGCGTTCGTGGTGCGCGCCATCGACGCGGCGGGCAACGTGGGGACGCCCGTATCCTACCCGTGGACCGTGAACCTGCCCGCGGTTCCGCCGGACACGACGATCACGAGTGGGCCGAGCGGCATGGTCAGCGGCCCGGCGGTCTACACGTTCGTCTCCAGCGTCTTGCCCGCGACGTTCGAATGCCGCGTGGACGGCTTCGCACTCTGGTTCCAGTGCGCGAGCCCGATGAATCTCGGCATTCCGCCGCCGGGAATGCACAGCTTCGAGGTGCGCGCGATCAATGCGTACGGCCCCGACCTCACGCCGGCCACCGCGAGCTGGAGCCAGGCGGGCGTTCCGGACACGACGATCTCGCCCGTCGGGCCGCCGCCGGCGCCGAGCGTGACGTTCACGTTCACCTCGACGATCGCCGGCTCCACATTCGAGTGCAGCATCGACGCCGGTGCCTATGTGCCGTGCGCCACGCCGTACACGCTGACGGCCCCTTCGGGCGTCCACAACCTCGCCGTGCGCGCGCGCTGGGGCAACGACGTGGACCCGTCGCCTGCGCAGAGTCCGTTCGCCATCCTCGACGCCGCGCCGGAGACGACGATCACGAGCGGTCCGAGCGGGGTGATCACCGGCTCGGCGGTCTACGCGTTCGCCTCCAATGTCTCCGCGGCCGTGTTCGAGTGCCGCGTGGACGGCAGCGCCTACTTCGCCTGCGCGAACCCGATCAGTCTCGGGGGTGCCTCCCCGGGGTTGCATACGTTCGAAGTCCGCGCGATCAATCCCGCCAACGGCGTGCCCGACCCCACGCCGGCCACCGCGAGCTGGGGCCAGGCGGGCGTGCCCGACACGACGGTCTCCCCCAGCACGCCGCCGCCGCCGGCACCGAGCGTGACGTTCACGTTCACCTCTTCGATTCCCGGCGCCACGTTCGAGTGCCGCATCGACGCCGCTGCCTTCGCGGCCTGTGCGAGCCCGTACACGCTCACCGGACCCCCAGGCGTCCATACGCTCGCCGTGCGCGCGCGCTGGGGCAACGACGTGGATCCGACGCCCGCGCAGAGCCCGTTCTACATCGACGCCCCGCCGGAGACGACGATCACGCAGACCCCCCCGGCCGTGACGACGTTGACGACGGCGACGTTCCGCTATGCGTCGACTCCGGCTGGCGGATCGTTCGAGTGCAAGCTCGACAACTTCTCGTTCGCGACCTGCTCGCCGGGCGGGATCACGTATACCGGGCTCTCACACACGCCGCACACGTTCCAGGTCCGCGCGCGCAACAGCAACGGAACCCTGGATCCGACACCGGCCACGTACGCCTGGCGGGTGCAGTAAGGGTCAGCGCCGCCCGTCGTACCAGTAGCTCTTCGCGTACTCGTCGGCGCGCGTGCGCGAGGTGACGTAGAGCCACGCCAGGCGCGGCGCGGTCGTGAAGAAGTGCCAGTCGCCGTACTTGTCCCACTTGCGGACGGACATGATGGTGGGCACGCCTTCGGCGCGCCGGAAGCGTCCGAGGCGCTTCAGTGCGAAGAGGAATCGCACGTCCTCGGCGTAGAGCACCGCTTCGTCGTACCCTCCGACGCGCTCGAAGTCCGGCTTGCGGCAGAACACCACGCCGCCATCGATGCCCATCGCGTGAATGAGGAGCGTGCCGATCGCGACGGTCAGGCCGATCGCGAAACTGGAGCGTTCCGGAACCAGCCCCGTACCGCCGACGACCACGCCGGGTTCCGAGATTGCGGCGTCGATGGCCGCGAACGTGCCGGGGTGCACGCGGCTGTCGGCGTCGACGAAGCAGAGGATCTCGCCGCTCGCCGCGCGGGCGCCGCCGTTGCGGGCCGCGGCGATGCATTGCTTCTCCACGGGTGCGACGACGCAGCCCCGCCTGCGCGCGAGCTCGGCCGTGCCGTCGGTCGAGGCGTTGTCCCCCACGACGACTTCGATGGCTTCGCGTCCGCCGGGATAGGTGGCGATCGCAATGTCGAGGGAATCCAGGAGCGCGGGGAGGTAGCGTTCCTCGTTGAACGCGGGGATGACGACCGAGAAGCGCACTAGATGATTTCGAAGTAGCGCTTCAACTCCCAATCCGTCACCGCATCCAGCCACTGCCGCCACTCCCACTCGCGGGTGGCGGCAAAGTGGTCGACGAACTCGTCTCCGAACCAATCGCGCGCGACCTTCGATTGCTTGAGGTTGCGCGTGGTCTCGATCAGCGTCCTCGGAGCGCGAGGAATGTTCTCCGAACCCTGGTTGCTGCCGTGGATCGGCTTCTGCGTGAGCTTCAATCCCTTCTCGACGCCGTGCAGACCCGCGGCAATCACGGCCGCCGTCGCGAGGTAGGGATTCATGTCGGCGCCCGGGCAGCGCGTCTCGAGGCGCGTGGCTTTCGGCGAGCCGGGGATCACGCGGAACGAAGCGGTGCGGTTGTCCACGGCCCACGTCGGTTTCACCGGCGCCCAGAAGCCGTCGACGAGGCGCTTGTACGAGTTGATGGTGGGCCAGAACATCGGCGCCATCTCCATCAGCACGGAGCACTGGCCGGCGAGGTAGCTCTCGAAGAGCTTCGACATGCCGCCGTTCTTGCCCTTGGCATCGTAGAAGAGGTTCTTCTTCCCGTCGGTGAGGCTCTGGTGCAGGTGGCCCGAGCAGCCCGGGTACTGCGCGTTCCACTTCGCCATGAACGACGGCATGATCCCGAAGCGGTGGCCGATCTCCTTGGCCGCGGTCTTGAAGAGCAGGGCGCGGTCGGCCTGCTCGAGCGCGCTGGAGAACTGGATCGCCACTTCGTAGACGCCGGGACCGGTTTCGGTGTGCAGGCCCTCGATCGGAATGCCGAATGCGGCGCACTCGTCCATCAATGCGTTGAAGTAGTCGCGGTTCAGGTTCGCGCGCAGCAGCGAGTAGCCGAACATGCCCGGTGTGAGCGTAGTCGGAGCCACGCCTTTCTTGTCCGCCCACGATTGCGGCGTCTCGGCGAAATTGAAGAACTCGTACTCGGCGCCGACCATCGCGCCGAAGCCCATTTTGTCGGCGCGTTTCAGCACGCGCTTCAGCACCTGGCGCGGGCAGGCGGGGTGGGGCTTGCCGTCGGCGGTGACGAAGTCGCCGAGGAAGAAGTCGACGTTGTTGTCCCACGGCACCTTGCGATGCGTGGAGAGATCCAGGCGCGCCAATGCATCGGGGAAGCCGTGCTGCCAGCCGGTGAGCTGGGCGTTGTCGTAGCACTGGTCGTGCATGTCCCAGCCGAACACGACGTCGCAGAAGCCGAAGCCGCCGTCGACCGCGGAGAAGAACTTGTCGCGGTGGAGGTACTTGCCGCGCAGGACGCCGTCGATGTCGGAGACGGCGACCTTCACCTTCCCGACGTCGGACTTGCGGATGACTTCGACGATGCCGCTCGCGTCCTTTTTCATGCAACCCCCTCTGGCTCGAGAAGCCAGTTTAGCCGGAGTTGGCGATATCGTATCCGCGCGTAGAATCGCTCGTCATGCTCGCCACTCTCATCACAGTCTGGCTCCTGTACGTCGCAGCCATGGTCAGCCCCGGCGCCAACGTCCTGCTGGTGTCGCAGCTGGCGGCGAGCGGGCAGGTTCGAAGCGCGCGTTTCGCGGGCGTGGGGGTTGCCGCCGGCGCCGGCATCTGGGCGACCTGCGCGATCTTCGGCGTGAACGCCGTCTTCCAGGCCTTCCCGGTCTTGCGCAACGCGCTCCAGCTGGCCGGTGGGTTGTACCTGCTGTATCTCGCGAGCCGCCTCTGGCGCTCGGGGGGCATGGCGTGGACCGCGGACGCCGCGATCGTATCGAGGGCGGCCGCGTTCCGACTGGGGCTGCTCACCAACATCACCAACCCGAAGGCCGCGCTCTTCTTCGGGAGCGTCTTCGCGGCCTCGTTTCCGGCGCAGCCCAGCATGGCGCTGCAGGTCTCGGCCGTGACCGTCGTGGTCGCCAGCGCCTTGGCCTGGTACTCGATGCTGGCCTACCTGTTGTCGCGCAGTCGCATTCGCGCGGCCTATGCGCGCACGCACCGGGTCACGAGCCGGGTCGCTTCGATCACCTTCGGGGCGTTGGGCCTGGGCCTGCTGAGTCAGGCGTTGACGCAGCGCTGGACGATGTCCAGGTAGTGCCGGAGCGGCGGCGTCTCGCGGCCCCGCACCTTCGCCGCATCGTCCCACCGCCGCAGCCTCATCGCGTCCCTCGCGTACGGCTTCGCGGCGAACGCCTCGGCCTCGCCGGGCGCGTAGGTGCCCCCCTGGAGCGCCAGGCTACGCTTCGAATCTTCCGACAGCGCGTCGTAATAGCCCGGCTCGAGCGCGCACAGCGCCCGCTTGGCATCCACGTGCAGGCGAATCGGCTCGATCACGGCCGGCGGAAACAACGGCCGGATGAACGGAATGGCGAAGTACTGGTGCTGGTCGTCGATGCCGCGCGCGGTGGGCGTCTCGCCCTGCGGGTTCAGCAGGTGGCCCAGGTCGTGCAGGAACGCCGCGGCCACGAGCGCATCGGAAGCGCCTTCGGATTCCGCGAGCTGCGCGCACTGCAGTGCGTGCTCGAGTTGCGTCACGCCCTCGCCGCTGTACTCGAGGTTGCCGTGGTCGCGGAAGAGCTTCTCGATGTCCGGGAGCTGGAGAGCCATGGGCTACTTGGTGGGGCTGGCGAGGTCGCGCGGCGGCATCGTGATCTCGCTCGTCTTCTCGCCGGCCGCCATCGCCGCCGCCGAACGCAGGCGGCTGCTGCGAAGCTGCCCGGCCTGCTCGAGGATCGGATACGCCGTGGAGCAGAAGAACGAGTTGATGCGCCGCAGGTCGCTGATGATGTCCAGGTGCAGCGAGCTGGTCTCGATCGATTGCACCGTCTGCCCCGAGAGGCGGTCCAGGTGCGTGCCGGCGTACTTGCGCTCGAGATCGCGGAAGCGCTCCTTCTCGGCGATCAGCATCTGAGCGCTCTTGAGGTCGCCGTTCAGGAACACCGAGAGGCCGAGGCGAAGGTTCCCGATCAGCTTCGCGTGCAGCTCCTCGATCTCCTGCATGCCCGCCTCGGAGAACGACAGGCGATGGGCGATCTTCTTATCGCGGAGGTCCTGTCCGATGCGCTCGAGGATGTCGCCCACGTGCTCCAGGTTGATGGTGAGCGACATGATCTCGGCCCAGCGCCGGCCGTCCTTCTCGTCCAGCGCCTCGCGGCTGATCTGCGTGAGGTAGAGCTTCACGGCCGTATAGAGGCGATCGACGTCGTCGTCCTGCTTGATCATCTCGTCGACCAGTTGCCCGTCGTTGGTCCGGATGACCTTCAGCATGCTGTTCAGCATCTGCTCGACCACGTCGCCGATGCGCAGCGTCTCGCGCGCCGCGTTGGCGAGCGCGAGCGCGGGGGTGGCCAGCGCGCCTTCGTCCAGGTGGCGCGGATCCACCTGCGACACGGGCGCGGCGGCGCTCGGGACCAGGCGCGCGATCATCCGGGCGATCGGGTCGGTGAGGAAGAAGAAGATCACCGCGATCGTCACGTTGAACATCACGTGGAAGTGCAGCACTTGCCGGCCCACGTCCAGGTCGAGGTTCGAGATGAACCGGATGGCGGGCTGCATCGCGAGCACGAAGATGAAGCAGCCCACGGCCTTGAAGATCAGGTTGCCGATGGCCACGCGCCGCCCGTCGCCCGGCGTCTTGAAGTTCACGAGGAGTGCCAGCAGGCCGCTGCCGAGGTTCGCGCCCAGCACCAGCGCCATGCCCTCGGGCACGGTGAGCACGCCCGAGCTCACGAACGTGGCCGCGAGCAGCACGACCGCGAGGCTCGACCACGAGAGCACGGTGAGGACGGCGCCGATGAGCACATCGAGCAGCATGTCGCCCGAGAGCGAGGCGAAGATCACCTTCACGCCCTGCGCCTGCGTGATCGGGGCGGTGGACTGCACCACGAGCTGCAATGCGAGCAGGATCAAGCCGAGGCCGATGGCCACGCGGCCCAGTTGCCCGGCGCGCGTGTTCTTGCGCGAGAGGAAGAAGATCACGCCGAAGAAGATCAGCAGCGGCGAGAGCCAGCGCAGGTCGAGCGAGAGCACGAGCGCCATGAGGGCCGTGCCGACGTCGGCGCCCAGCATGATCATCAGCGCCGGCCCGAGCGCGATCAGGCCCTGCGACACGAAGGAGCTCGCGATCAGCGCCGTGGCGCTGGACGATTGCACGATGGCCGTGGCCGCGAGGCCGGCGAGGAACGCGGAGACGCGGTTCGACGTGCTGCGCGAGAGGAACCGCCGCAGGTCGGCGCCGAAGACGCGCAGGATGCCCGTGCGCACGATGTGCGTGCCCCACACGAGCAGGGCAACGCTGGCCAGCAAATTCAGGAGTGTCTGCAACCTTCTATGCGCCGGGCAGGCTGAAGGTCTTCAAGTTGGTGAAGCTCTTCATCGCCTCCTGCACGCCTTCCTTGTAACCGAGTCCGGAGTCCTTGATACCACCAAACGGGGTCAGTTCCAAGCGATAGCCCGGCACTTCGCGCACGTTGACGGTGCCGACCTGCAGCTCGGCCACGAATTTCATGATGTAGTCGAGACGGTTGGTGCACACCGCGGACGAGAGCCCGTAGGCGGTGCCATTGGAAATCGCGATGGCCTCGTCGATGGTCTTGAAGCGCAGGATGGGCGAGACCGGGCCGAACGTCTCCTGCTTCACGACCGTCATCTCCGGCTTCACGCCGTCGATCACCGTGGGGGCGTAGAGGGCGCCGCGGCGTTCGTTGCCCGCGAGCAGGCGCGCGCCTTGCGACACCGCTTCGTTCACGCGCGCCTCGAACTGCCTGGCCGCGGCTTCGTCGATCACGGTGCCCATGTCCATGGTGCGGTCGGACGGATCGCCGTACTTCCAGGCCTTCGTCTTCCGGACCACCAGCTCCACGAAGCGCTCGGCCACGCTTTCCTGCACCAGCATCCGCTTGACCGCCGTGCAGCGCTGGCCGCTGTTCTTGTACGAACCCTGGACGGCGAGTGTGGCCGCTTCCTCGAGGTCCGCGTCTTCCATGACGATGATCGGGTCGTTGCCGCCCAGCTCCAGCACGATACGGCGGTAGCCGGCCTTCGAGGCGATGTACTTGCCGACGGCCACGCCCCCGGTGAACGTGACCAGGTCGACGTCGGCGTTGGTGATCAGCTCGTCGGCGATCTCGCGCGGGTCGCCCGTGACGATCTGCAGCATCGGCTTGGGTAGCCCCGCTTCGTAGAGCAGCTCGGCGAAGTAGAGGGCCGCGAGCGGCGTCTTCTCGGAGGGCTTCAGCACCATCCGGTTGTTGGTCGCGATGGACGGCGCCACCTTGTGCGCCACCTGGTTCATCGGGTGGTTGAACGGCGTGATGGCCGAAATGGCGCCCAGCAGCGGTTCGCGCTTGGTGAACACGCGGCGGTTCTTGCCGTGGGGCGTGAGATCGCACGAGAACGACTGGCCGTCGTCCTTCAGGGCCTCGGTGGCGCTGAAGTTGAGCACGTCGCAGACGCGGCCCACTTCGTAGGTCGAATCCTTCTTGCACAGGCCCGACTCGGCGGTGATGAGGTCGGAGGCGGCCTCGACGCGATCGCGCAGCAATGCGGCGGCTTTCTGCAGGATCGAGGCCCGGTCGTAGCGCGTGAGCTTCGACTTGTAGGCGCGCGCGGCGGCGAAGGCGCGGCGCACGTCGTCCACGGTCGCCTTCGGCACCGTGCCGGCGAGCGCCCCGTTGAACGGATTCACGACCTCGATCGTGCGCGAATCCCTGGGAACTGCGCTCATGCGAGCGCCGCGACGTTTTCGCGGGCCTCGACGTGGTTCAGGGCGATGTCGAGCAGGTCGAAATTGCGGAGCCGCGCCTTGCCGGGGATGCCTTGCGTCTTCCGGTTGAACAGCAGCGGCACCGTTTGCTCGGAGATGCCGCCATGCGAGCGCAGCGGCGCATCGAGGCCCGAGAGGTCATGGCGGGATTCGCTCGTGCCGAGCACGACGTGCTTCGTGGAGACGACGACCAGGTCGCCCATGCGGTCGCCGGGCAGCTCGAACATCAGCGCGGCGTCGGCATTGGTGAGGGCGACTTGAACGCCGCGCGTATCCATCAGGCGCTGGCGCACGCTGTCGCGGCTCGCGGACGGCAGGTAGATCGTGGCGAAGGAGCCGAGCGCGCCGTGGTGCACGACGTACGGGTCGGTGATCGGGAGGATCACGCGCGCCTTGTCCTTGCCGAGCCATTGGTCCATCAGGTCCTGCAGGTAGATCACGTCCGGCTTGCCGTCGGCCTTCGTCTTCGCGTTCATGCCGTGGTCGGCCGTGAGCGCGATCACCGCGCCCAGGCGGTCCAGCTTCGCCAGGTACTTGTCCATCATCGCGTAGAACTTGTTGGCGCCGTCGGTGCCCGGCGGGTACTTGTGCTGGATGTAGTCGGTGGTGGAGAGGTACGTGAGGTCCGGGTGGCGCGTCTCGAGCAGGCGCACGCCCGCGGCGAAGACGAACTCGGAGAGCTCGGCGCTGTAGACCGACGGCACGGGCATGCCGACCAGCTCGACCACCTTGTCGATGCCGTTCTCGATCACGGTCGCTTCGGCCGCCTTCTCGGAGGAGAAGCAGATGCCCTTCATCCGGTGGCCCAGCAGCCGGCGCAGCTTGTCCTTGGCGGTCACCACGGCCACCTTGGCACCCGCATCGGAGAACGCCGCGAGGATGGTGCCGGCCCGCAGGTACTTCGGGTCGTTCATCATCACTTCCGCGTTCGCGTCGCGGTCGTAGAAGAAGTTGCCACTGATCCCGTGGACCGCGGGCGGCACGCCGGTGACGATCGAGAGGTTGTTCGGGTTCGTGAACGAGGGCACGACGCAGTCGCCCTTGAACACCGAGCCGGAGCGCAGCAGCTTCGCGATGTACGGGGCCGTGCCCGACTTCGCCGCTTCCTCGAGGTAGTCGAATTCGCATCCGTCGACGCACACGGCCACGACCGGTTCGCGCATCCACTTGTACTTGCGGCCGTTGACTTCGATGGTCTTCATTTGGTGACCTGACCTTTCTTCGCAATCGTGGCGTGGAGCCGGTCTCGGCTTTCCATGGCGTGCTCGCGCAGCAACTGGCCGGCGAGCTCCGCGTCGCCGCGCGAGATGGCCTCGACGATCGCGGCATGCTCGCGGGTGGAGATGGGAAAGCTGTCCGGGCCGCGCGCGAGCGTCTCGCGGCGGTGCAGGTGAAGCTCGTTCACGAGGCGCCGGTAGGTGGCGGCCAGGGTGCGGTTGCCGGACACGTCGGCGAGGCGGTCGTGGAAGCGGACGTTCAGCGGGTAGTACGCGGCCACGTCCTTGCCGCGGGCGACCTGCTGCATGCGCTTCACCATCTCCCTCAGCTCGCCCACTTCCTCGGCGGTGGCGCGCTCGGCGGCGAGGCGGCCGATCATCTCGTCGAGGCCGGCCCGCACTTCGTAGATTTCGTCGGCTTCCTCGACCGAGACCTGGCGCACGAACACGCCGCGGTTCTTCTCGGTGCGGACGAGGCCCGCCTGGTCGAGCGCGCGGAAGGCCTCGCGCACGGGCCCGCGGGAGACCTTGAGTTCGCTCGCGAGGTCGGCCTCGTTCAGCTTGTCGCCCGGGGCCAGCTCGCCCACGAGGATGCGGCGTTCCAGCTCGCGCCGGACCAGCGTTGTGAGGGAGTGGCTGCGGAGCAGCTCGATCGCCGAGGAGGCGGAAGGTGTCGCCATTTCGTCATCCCGGCCGGGGAAACTCGGCCGCCTTGACATTAGAAATCGCCGTTTGTAGATTGTCAACAATCTGCATGGCCACGCATCGCTTCTGCTAATCTCGGCAAGCCGCCTCGATGTCCCATTCCAATAAGAAACATCCCCTAGACCTGGAGAGGACCATGACGCACAACTTCCGCAAGACCCTCGCCCTGATGACCGTGGCGCTCGCCGCCCAGTCCGCCTGGGCCCAGAAGACCGAACTGCTCGTCTACACCGCGCTCGAAACCGACCAGTTGAAGGCCTACTCCGAATCCTTCGCCAAGATGGCGCCGGACGTGGAGCTGAAGTTCGTCCGCGACTCGACCGGCGTCATCATCGCCAAGCTGCTGGCCGAGAAGGCCAACCCGCAGGCCGACGTGATCCTGGGCGTCGCCGCCTCGGGCCTGGAGATCTTCAAGGCCGAAGGCATGCTCGCGGCCTACTCGCCGAAGGGCTTCGAGAAGCTGAACCCGATCTATAGCGACAAGGCTCGCCCGCCGACGTGGGTCGGCCAGGACGTCTACGCCGCCGCGGTGTGCTTCAACACCGCCGAAGCCGCGAAGAAGGGCATCCCGAAGCCGGAAACGTGGAAGGACCTCACGAAGCCGATCTACAAGGGCCAGATCACGATGCCGAACCCGGCCTCCTCGGGTACCGGCTACTTCGACGTCACCGCGTGGCTGCAGCTCTTCGGCGAAGCCGAAGGCTGGAAGTACATGGACGCACTGCACGAGAACATCGCGCAGTACACCCACTCGGGCTCCAAGCCCTGCCGCCAGTCGGGCGCGGGTGAGTTCGTGGTCGGAATCTCGTTCGAGTACCGCGCCAACGACGTGAAGAAGAAAGGCGCGCCGGTGGACATCGTGTTCCCGAAGGAAGGCCTGGGCTACGACATCGAGGGCTCGGCGATCATGAAGGGCACGAAGAAGATGGCCGCCGCCCAGAAGCTGCTGGACTGGGTCGCCTCGAAGGAAGCCAACGAGGCGTATGCCAAGAACTTCGCGATCGTCGCCTATCCGGGCCTGAACATGAAGCTGGAGTTCGTGCCGGCGGATCTCGAGAAGCTGCTGATCAAGAACGATTTCGCGTTCGCCGCGAAGAACCGCGACAAGATCCTCACCGAGTGGAACAAGCGGTACGCGGTGAAGACCGAGCCGAAGTGACGACGACGGAGTACCTCGAGCTCAGGGACATCCGCAAGGAGTTCGGGAGTTTCGCCGCGCTGAAAGGCGTGAGCCTGGCGGTGCACCCGGGGGAGCTCATCTGCTTCCTCGGGCCCTCCGGGTGCGGGAAGACCACGCTGCTGCGCATCGTGGCCGGGCTCGAGACGCAGTCGTCGGGCACCGTGATCCAGGCGGGCAAGGACATCTCGCGCCTGCCGCCGATGAAGCGCGACTACGGCATCGTCTTCCAGTCGTACGCGCTGTTCCCCAATCTCAGCATCGCCGAGAACGTCGCCTACGGGCTCGTGAATCGCAAGGTTCCGCGCGCCGAGCGCGATGCACGCGTGAAGGAATTGCTCGCGTTGGTGGGGCTTCCGGATAGCGGCGCCAAGTTCCCGAGCCAGCTCTCCGGCGGCCAGCAGCAGCGCATCGCGATCGCGCGGGCCATCGCGACGTCGCCGGGCCTGTTGCTGCTCGACGAGCCGCTCTCCGCGCTCGATGCGCGCGTGCGCGTGCGCCTGCGCGGCGAGATCCGGGCCCTCCAGCAGCGCCTCGGCATCACCACGATCCTCGTGACCCACGACCAGGAAGAGGCGCTGTCGATGGCCGACCGCATCGTGGTGATGAAGGAAGGCGAGATCGAGCAGATCGGTACGCCCTCCGAGGTCTACCGCTCGCCGGCTTCGCCCTTCGTGGCGGACTTCGTCGGCAAGACCAACCTGCTGCCCGCGCGGGCCGCGGGCGGCGACTGCGTGCTCGTCGGCGACCAGCGCTTCGCCTGCGGCGTGAACGGCGTGGCGGGTTCGTCGAAGAACCTGAAGCTCTTCTTCCGTCCCGAGGACGTGATGGTCCGCAATGTCGGCAGCGCCACGCCCAACTCCGCGGTCGCGGTCGTGGAGAAGGTCGAATTCCTCGGGGGCTACTCGCGCCTCACCTTCCGCATGAACGGCATCGACCAGGCGTTGTTCGCCGACCTCTCGGTGAACGACCTGGCCGAGTTCCACGTGAAGGCGGGCGATACGCTGCGCGTCGCGGTGCCGCCCGATCGCATGCGGGTGTTCGAAGCCGCCTGAGAAGCCATGAGCGCCGTCCTTCCCGGAAGCATCCTGCGGTTGCGCGTCCACTGGACCGACCGCATCGGCAACGCGCTGCTGGCGACGGCGGGGATCGCGCTCGCGGTCTTCCTGCTGGCCCCGCTCGCGATGATCCTCATGAAGAGCGTCGAGGACAAGGCGGGCGCGTTCGTGGGCCTCGCCAACTTCGAGGCGTACTTCCACACGCCATCGCTCCTGCACTCGATCTGGAACAGCCTGTGGGTCTCGACGCTGGTGACGGCGATCACGATCCCGCTCGCGTTCACGTTCGCCTATGCGTTGACGCGAAGCTGCATGCCGTTCAAGCCGCTGCTGCGCAACATCGCGCTGGTGCCGATCCTCGCGCCCTCGCTGCTCGCGGCGATCTCGTTCATCTTCTGGTTCGGCAACCAGGGCCTGCTGAAGGCGTGGCTGGGCGGGTCGCAGATCTACGGTGCGCCCGGCATCGTGATCTCGATGGTGTTCGCCACCTTTCCGCACGCGCTGATGATCCTCGTCACCGCGCTTTCGCTGACCGATGCGCGCCTCTACGAAGCCGCCGACGCGCTGGGCACGAGCACGCTGCGCAAGTTCTGGACGATCACGCTGCCGGGAGCCAAGTACGGGATCATCAGCGCGTGGATGGTGGTCTTCACTTACGCGCTCTCCGATTTCGGCATCCCGAAAGTGATCGGCGGCAACTTCAACATGCTCGCCACCGACATCTTCAAGCTCGTGATCGGCCAGCAGGACTTCCCCAAGGGCGCCGTGGTGGCGATCATCCTGCTGCTGCCGGTGGCGGTGACGTACGTGGTGGACAGCTACGTGCAGAAGCGCCAGCAGGCGCTGCTCTCCGCGCGCTCGGTCCCGTATGTTCCGAAGCCCTCGCGCGCGTACGACTGGGCGATGGCCGCGTTCTGCTGGACGCTCGCGGTGCTGATGCTCGCCATCCTCGGCATGGCGATCTACGGCTCCTTCGTGAAACTCTGGCCGTACAACTTCTCGCTGGTGCTCGACCACTACCGGCTGGGCCTGGTCGACGCGGGCGTGATCGTCTCGTGGTTCAACAGCGTGAAGATGGCGTTCTGGTGCGCGACGCTGGGCGCGATCTTCATCTTCGTCACGGCCTACCTGATGGAAAAGACGCGCGGCCTCGATCCGATGCGCCCCTTCGTGCGGCTGATGGCCGTGCTGCCGATGGGCGTGCCGGGCATGGTGCTGGGGCTGGGCTACATCTTCTTCTTCGTGCAGGAAGGCAACCCGCTGCACTTCCTCTACGGCAGCATGGGCATCCTCGTGATCTGCACGACGGTGCACTACTACACGTCGTCGCACCTCACGGCGGTGACCGCGTTGAAGCAGATCGACAACGAGTTCGAGGCGGTGAGTGCCTCGCTGCGCGTGCCGTTCTGGCGCACCTTCTTCAAGGTGACCGTGCCGGTTTGCCTGCCGGCGGTGCTCGACATCAGCCGCTATCTCTTCGTGAACGCGATGACGACCGTCTCGGCCGTCGTGTTCCTGTATTCCCCCAAGACCACGCTCGCTTCGGTGGCCATCGTGAACCTGGATGAAGCGGGCGACATCGGTCCCGCCGCCGCCATGGCGTCATTGGTGGTCGTGACTTCGGCGGCCGTCTGCGTGGTCTACTATTTCCTGCAGGTGTGGCTGGACCGCAGGACGCAGGCGTGGCGGGCGTAGAGGAAGCCCGAAGGGCGTAGAAAAAGCATGAACCGCAGAGACCGCAGAGACCGCAGAGGAAAAAATCATGATCCGAGGAAATGATCCGATTCTCCTGACGCCGGGGCCACTGACCATCTCGCTCGAGACGAAGCAGGCGATGCTTCGCGACTGGGGCTCGTGGGACGCGACGTTCAACAGGATCACGGCGTCGATGTGCGCCGACCTGGTCGACATCGTGCACGGCGCGGCCACGCACGTGACCGTGCCCCTGCAGGGCAGCGGCACGTTCTCCGTGGAAGCGGCGCTCGCGAACCTCGTGCCGCGCGACGGCAAGGTGCTGGTGCCGCAGAACGGGGCCTACTGCCTGCGCATCCTGAAGATCCTGAAATACCTGGGCCGCGCGCACACCGCGCTCGACATCGCCGAGGACAAGCATCCCACCGCCGCGATGATCGAGGAGGCGTTGAAGGCCGATCCGAAGATCACGCACGTGGCGCAAGTGCATTGCGAGACCGGCGCGGGGATCCTCAATCCGCTGAACGAGATCGCGGAGGTCTGCGCGCGCCACGGCAAGGGCCTCATCGTCGACGCGATGAGCTCGTTTGGCGCCATCGACATCGACGTGTCGAAGTACCCGATGGATGCGGTGATCGCGGCCTCGGGCAAGTGCATCGAAGGCCCGCCCGGCATGGGCTTCGTCATCGCGAGGAAGGCAGTGCTCGAGAAGTGCCAGGGCAACTCGCACTCGCTGGCGATGGACCTCTACGACCAGTGGACATACATGCAGAAGACGACGCAATGGCGCTTCACGCCGCCGACGCACGTGGTCGCCGCTTTCCGCTCGGCGCTGGACCAGTTCAAGGCCGAGGGCGGGCAGCCCGTTCGCGGCGCGCGTTATGCGAAGAACGTGCAGACGCTGATCGACGGCATGGGCGCGCTGGGCTTCCGCACGTTCCTGTCGCGCGAAGTGCAGGCGCCGATCATCGTTACTTTCCACGCTCCCGGCGATCCCGCGTACAACTTCAAGGATTTCTACGAGAAGGTGAAGGCGCGCGGCTACATCCTCTATCCCGGCAAGCTCACGACGGTGGAGACCTTCCGCGTCGGGTGCATCGGGGCGATCGACCACAACGAGATGCGCAATGTCGTTTCCGCGGTGGGCGAGACGTTGAAGGAGATGGGGGTCACGAAGATCGCTCCAAAACTCCTCGCTGCCGCGTAAAGGCCAAGTCAAAGGCGAAAGGCGTCCTCCGCAGATAAACACAGATAAACGCAGATGACCCACTCAAGCAACAACAAGGAACTTTAGAAAAATCCTTGGGGTTCATCGGCGTTTATCTGTGTTTATCTGCGGAGGACGCCTTTTGCCTTAGTTTTTCACCGCAGCGACCTTCTGCACCGAAGGTGCGAAGGTGACGCGCCCCACTTCGCCGATGGTGTTCCCGGCAAGTCTTCCCTCGACGATCTCGTAACCCAGCAGGGCGAAGATCCGCCCGCGAAGGAACAGCGGCCGGGCATTCCCGTACCAGTCGACGCAAGAAGCCCGGCAGTTGTCGTTGGGCGTCTCGGCCTTCGCGGTGAGGTCACCCACTTCACCCAGCATCAGTGCGTCGTTGCGCAGGAACATCACCGCCGCCGAGCCCTCGCGCAATTGCTTGTGCCCCGGGCGGCCACCGCCCACGACGGGCAATCCGACCAAACCCGTCTCCTGAGTGTCCGGCTTGTAGAAGAAGCCGTGGCTGCGCGTCTCGCCCTGGGCTGCATCCGGGCGCGTGAGGCGGTGGACGGCCTGGGCGACCTCGTCCAGCCGGACACTCGTGAAGTGCAGGTCCTTGCCCGCGGTGCCCACCACCACCGCGTTGCGGCCGAGTGCCTCGATGCGGTCGACGCCGTGCGGCAGCAGCAATGTCTGCGAGGCGAAGTGGAAGTCCCAGCGCACGGCGTGCAGCGCGTGGCGCTGCGCGGCGTTGGGCGCGCCCCACGTGGCGCCGCTTCCGTAGAGCAGCCAGTTGCCGACGAACCGGTTCTGCACCGTGTGCCCGTCGGGCGTGGGCAGGCGCCGGTAGGCGCTCGCCGGCGCCGCCTGCGTGCCGTCGCCGAAGCGCGAGAGCTGCAGGCGCAGCAGCGCGGTCGATCCGGCGCTCGTCTCCGAGGCCCACATCGCTTCGCCGCGGCCCTCCGAGCGCACGAGCACGTTCAAATAGCCGTCGGGGCTCTCGAGGAAGCTGAACTGGTCGATGGGGCTGCCGCTCGCCTTGAGCGCGGACGGCGCGTCCCCGGTGAGCGGCATGCGGAAGATCGAGGAAGGCGAGCGCTCGTCGCGCGCGGCGCGGCGATGATCGGTGGTCCACACGAAGACCGATTTCTCCGAGACGTAGAAGACGCGGCCCGCGGGCCCGAGCACGCCCGTGGCTTCGCAGGTCATGTCGCGCTTCGCGAGGTCGCACGACGTCACCGTGTGCAGCGTGAGGCCGTTGCCCTCGACCGGATCGTCGGTGCGGTAGATGCGCGTGGCCGGCGCGATGCGCTTGAAGTCGGCCGGCGCGTCCTTCGACCACTTGCGCATCGCCGGAAAGCCCGCGAGCGGATCGCCGTTCAGGTTCAGGTACAGCGGCGTGTAGAACACGAGCTTGTCGCCCACGAGGCGGCTCGCGTAGTTGCGCGACGAGTAGTAGTCGTTCGAGCGCAGGTGATACGTGGCCCGGTAGGCGAGGCGGCCGGCCCGGTCGATGTCGAAGAGGCCCACCTCCGTGCCGCCGCGCTGGTACGAGTAGCCGATGACGACGACGGTGTCGCCGTGCAGCAGCATCTCGTCATACCAGGTGCCGCGCGGATCGATGCCTTCGCCGAAGGCATCGGCGAAGGACGCGGGCTGCAGCGCGCCCTGCAGGCCGACCGTGAAGAGCCGGCCGCGGCGCAGGATCACGAGGTGCTCGCCGTGGACCTTCACGATGCCGCCTTCGTCCACGCCCGCGGTCTGGGTGTTGGTGACGGATTCGTCCTTGCCCTTCGCGACGGCGGCGGGGGCGGGAGAGGCCGCCGGCGCGACGGCGCTCTGCGTCGTGACCGCGTCCGCCATCATGCCGAGGGCCTTCGCGCGCTCCGGCTCGACCTTCCTGCGCTGGCTTGCGAGCCAGTCCCGGAGCTCCGATTCCGTGGCGAAAGGAACCAGGGTCTTGCCGGCGGGAACCAGCGTGTACGCGGCGGCGGGGAGGGCGAACGCCGCCAGGGCGGCGGCGAGGACGAGGGGCAGGAACCGTTTCACGGGACTTCTCCTTTTCGAAGGGTCAGTCCCATGAAACGGGGCGAAACGGCGAACGGGTTAAGGCGTCATTCGACCCGGTTGAACTTCTGGGCGCGCCGGCCCGTGCCCACTTCGGCCGTATAGATGTTGCCGGCCGAATCGATGGCGATGTTGTGCACCCACTTGAATTGCCCGGCCATGCGCCCGGAGCGGCCCAAGGTGGCCAGCTTCTCGCCGTTGCTGCGCAGGTACGTGACCACCTGCCCGTTGGCGCCGTCGGCCATGAAGATGTAGCGCTGCTCGCGATCCTCGGAGAGCACGAGGTCCCAGGCCGAGCCGTTCTGCAGCGTCTGCGGCTCGACGCGGAATTCCTTCACGAACTTGCCGTCCTTCTGGAACACCTGGATGCGGTCGTTCGCGCGGTCGCAGACGTAGACCAGGTTGTCGTTCGACAGGCGCACGCAGTGCACCGGATTGGAGAACTGCTGCGACAGCGGGGCGCTCGGGTTGTACGGCGCCTGCTTGTCGTCGTTCGGCTTGTTGCCGTACGCACCCCAGTGGCGCTTGTAGGCGCCGGTCTTCGCGTCGACCACGAGCACGCGGCGATTCTGGTAGCCGTCGGCGATGTACATCTCGCCCGCGGCCTCGTCGACGATCATGTGGGCGGGGCGGCCGAGGAGGGCGGGATCATTGCTGCCGCCGGTCTTGCCCGGCGTCCCGATGGTCATCAGGTACTTCCCGTCGGGCGTGAACTTCAGGAGATAGTTGTCGGCCACGTCCTGCGCGCCGATCCACACGTTGCCGTCGCCGTCGACCATGATGCCGTGCTCGTTCTTCGGCCACGGGAAGCCCTCGCTCTTTCCACCCCAGCTCCGCAGGAGATTGCCCGCGCGGTCGAACTCGAGCACGGGCGGCGCGGCCTTGCAGCACATCGTCGTCGGCGGGTTCAACGTCGCGCCCTGCTCGTCTTCGACCAGCGATTTCGGGCGATGCAGCACCCAGATGTGGTCGTTCCTGTCGACCGCGATGCCGGCGACTTGCCCCAGGATCCAGTTCTCGGGCAGCGGCTTCGGCCACGTCGCATCGACGCTGAATTTCGGAGTGGCGTCGGGGTTGCGTTCCCGCACGGGTGCAGGTTGCTGTTGCGTCAGCTCGACGCAACCGGTGGCAAGTACCGCGAGCGCGAGCGAAGCGGCGATGGCGTATCGCATGGTCTCTCCTCCCTTGTTTTCGTGATCCGCGAGACAAACGCTGCATATTAGCGCCGCGCGCCGGGGCGAAGTAAGCGGAGTAAGTTGCACCTCGCAGCTGTTATCGCAGGGCAAACCAACACACTCCAGGGAGGAGATTCCGATGAGATTCGCCCGCATGGCCGCCACTCTCGGCGGCATCGCAGCACTCGCAACCGGCTTCGCGTTCGCACAGGTTCTCCAGTACGGCCCGAACGTCACGATCGAACAGGCGCGCAAGATGGTCGCCGCCGGTGCGGCCGAAGCGCGCAAGAACAACTGGCCCGTGGCCATCGCCGTGGTCGACACCGCGGGGCAATTGGTCGCTTTCGAGCGCCTGGACCAGACGCAGACCGCGAGCACGCTGATCTCGCAGGACAAGGCCGTTTCCTCGGCGATGCTGCGCCGTCCCACCAAGGTGCTGCAGGACGGATTGGCCGCCGGTGGCGCGGGCCTGCGCTTCCTCGCGATCCGCCATGCGATGCCGGTCGAAGGCGGGTTGCCGATCGTGGTCGACGGGAAGATCGTCGGCGGCATCGGGGTCTCGGGCGTCACGTCCGAGCAGGACGGCATGGTCGCCGCCGCGGGGCTCGCCGCGCTCAAGTAGCCGCGCTCCTGTAATCGAAGGGCCCGTGCCGCTTATCATGGCGGCATGGCTGCCTTCGACCTCGTCGTGGCGGGCGCGGGCATCCTGGGCCTCGCCCATGCGCTCGCCGCGACCCGCCGGGGCTTGCGCGTGGCGATCGTCGAACGTGACGCGCGCGCGCAACGCTCCTCCGTCCAGAATTTCGGGTTCATCACGATCACCGGCCAGGCCGAGGGGGTCACGCGCACGCGCGCCCTGCGCTCGCGCGAAGTGTGGCGCGAGGTGACGGCGGACGCCGGCATTCCCATCGAGCAGCAAGGCGCGCTCATCGTGGCGCGGCGCCCCGAGGCGCTGGCTGTCCTCGAGGAATTCGCGGGTACCGAAAGCGGGGCGGGCTGCGAGTTGCTGCCGGCCGCGTGGATCCGCGAACGTTTCGCGGCCGCATCGCCGCAGATCGTCGGGGCGCTCTTCAGCCCGCACGAGTTGCGGGTCGAAGCGCGCGACGCGCTGCCCGCGATCCTGCAATGGCTCGAACAACGGCAGGGCGTGACGGTGTATCGCGGGCGCGAAGCGCTGGGCCTCGAGGCGGGCGGGCTCGCGACGAACGCGGGCGTGGTCGCGGCCGATGCCGTGGTGGTGTGCCCCGGTTCCAACATCGCGGCGTTCGCGCCCGAGCTCGCGCTTGAGCACGACGCCCACGATTGCCGCTTGCAGATGCTGCGCGTGAAGGCGCCGTCGGTGCGTCTGCCCGCCGTCGTCATGGGGGATTCCAGCCTGCTGCGCTACGCGGGCTTCGCGACCACGAAGGCCGCCGCGGCGCTCCAGGCCCGTTTCGAATCGGAGCAGCCGCGCCATGTCGCCGCGGGCGTGCACGTGATCGTCGCGCAGAGCTCGGATGGCACGCTCGTGGTCGGCGATTCGCATCGCTACCGGCGCTGGAGCCCCGCGGAATCCGCCGAACGCGAGAAGGAAGAGCGCCGCGAGGACGAGGCGTTGATCCTGGAGGAACTCGCCCGGCTCGTGAACCTGCCCGGCGCGGAAGTGGTCGATCGGTGGACCGGCGTCTACCCGGTGGCCACGATGAAGCCGCTGCTCAAGGCCGCACCCTCAGCGCGCGCGCGCGTGATCGCCATCACCAATGGCCTCGGGATGAGCACGTCGTTCGCGATCGGCGAGGAAACGATCACGGAACTGTTCGGATGATCGGGGAGCTCCCGGGATGAGCCGCCACGGGTTGTCCGAGCCCTCGGCCTGGGTCCGGCGCTTTGCCCCGATGATCCGGCCCGGCGGCACCGTGCTCGACGTGGCGTGCGGGTCCGGCCGCCATGCCCGCTGGCTGGCCCAGCTCGGATTCGAAGTCGATGCGGTCGATCGCGAACCGGCCCTGTTCGTCGATCCGCCCCGGGGCGTGACCCTGCTTGGGGCCGATCTCGAGGCCGGGCCGTGGCCCTACGCAGGCCGGGCCTACGACGCGATCGTCGTGACGAACTACCTGCACCGGCCCCTGCTGCCCATCCTCGTGGAAGCGCTCGAACCGGGGGGCGTGCTGGTCTACGAAACCTTCGCCCAGGGCAACGAACGCTTCGGGAAACCGTCGAACCCGGCCTTCCTGCTGGCTCCGGGCGAGCTTTTGGACGCCGTTCGCGGGCGTTTGCGTGTCATCGCGTACGAGGACCTGAGCGTTGAGGTGCCCAGACCGGCGGCCGTCCAGAGACTCGCCGCCCGACGCGGGTGAAATGCTAAAATCACGCCTTTTCAAGGCCCTCGAAACGTGTCCCGAATGCTGACCGGCAGCCTGGTCGCCATCGTCACCCCGATGCTCGCCGATGGCGGGCTCGACTATCCCCGCCTCAAATCCCTCATCGACTGGCACGTCCAGGAAGGCACGGACGGCATCGTGATCGTGGGGACGACCGGGGAATCCCCGACGGTGGACGTCGAAGAGCACCAGGCCCTGATCAAGGCCGCGGTGGACTATGCCGCCGGGCGCATCCCGGTGGTTGCGGGCACGGGCGGCAACTCCACGAAGGAAGCGATCGCCCTCACGCAATACGCCGCCAAGGTCGGCGTGCATTCCGTCCTCTCCGTGGTGCCGTACTACAACAAGCCCACGCAGGAAGGCCTCTATCGCCATTTCAAGGCGATCGCCGAGTCCACCGACATCCCGGTGATCCTCTACAACGTCCCGTCGCGTACCGTGGCCGACATGCACAACGACACCGTCGTGCGCCTGTCCTCGGTGAAGAACATCGTGGGCATCAAGGAAGCCACGTCGAGCACGGAACGCGTGACCGACCTCCTGAAGCGAGTGCCGAAATCCTTCGCGATCCTGAGCGGCAATGACGATGCCGCGCTGGCCTATGTCTTGCTGGGCGCCCACGGCGTGATCTCGGTCACCGCCAACGTCGCCCCGCGCCTGATGCACGAGATGATGGCCGCGGCGCTCGCGGGCGACGCGCGCAAGGCCATCGAGATCAACAACCGCATGCTCGGGTTGCACAAGAACCTGTTCCTCGAATCCAACCCCATTCCCGTGAAGTGGGCCCTGCACCGCATGGGCCGCATCGCCGAGGGCATCCGCCTCCCGCTGACGCCCTTCGCACCGCAGTACCACGAGACGCTGGCTTCGTCCCTGCGCGAAGCCGGCTGCCTCGCCTGAATCCAAGGAATCCCATGAAGCAATCGCGCATCCTCCTGGCCACGCTGCCGGCCCTCATCCTCCTCGCGGCGTGTTCGTCGACGGGCAACAAGAGCACCGACTACCGCAGCTCGAGCGTGAAGCCGAGCAGCCAGCCGCTCGAAGTCCCGCCCGAACTCTCGAATCCCACCGTGGACGAGCGCTTCGTGGTGCCCGACCCGAAGCAGCAGACCACGTTCTCGGCCTACAACAAGGAGCGCGTCCCCGGCGCCTCGACGGCGCCGACGACGGCCGGCGTGCTGCCTCCGGTGGACGGCGCGCGCATGGAACGCTCGGGCGACCAGCGCTGGCTCGTCCTCAAGGCGCCGGCGGACAAGGTGTGGCCCGTGGTGCGCGATTTCTGGGTCGAGCAGGGCTTCGTGATCCTGCGCGACACGCCGGATGTCGGGATCATGGAAACCGACTGGGCCGAGAACCGCGCGAAGATCCCGCAGGACATCATTCGGCGCACGATCGGCCGCGTGATCGACCAGGCGTACTCCACGTCGGAGCGCGACAAGTTCCGCACCCGCCTCGAGAAAGGCACGGACCCGAACACCACCGAGGTCTACGTGAGCCATCGCGGCATGCAGGAGGTCTACACGAGCCAGCTGCAGGAAGGTACCGCGTGGCAGCCGCGCCCGGCGGACCGCGAGCTCGAAGCCGAAATGCTGCAGAAAATCCTGGTGAAGTTCGGCTACGACGACAAGAAAGTGGTCGCCGCCGCGGGCCTGAATCCCGCCACCAAGGCGCAAGGCGCCGCTCCGGCCGCCGCGCCGGTGCTGAACGCCGTGCTCGAGAACAACGGGGCCGGCCCCCTGGTGGTGAACGACGGATTCGACCGTGCGTGGCGCCGCGTGGGCCTCGCGCTGGACCGCGTCGGCTTCACCGTCGAGGATCGCGACCGCTCGAAGGGCGTGTTCTTCGTGCGCTACATCGATCCCGACGTGGACCTGAAGGCCGGCGACAAGAAGGGCTTCCTCGACTCGCTCGCGTTCTGGAAACCGACGCCCAAGGCCGCGCAGCCCCAGTACCGCATCCATGTCGCCGATGCCGGCGCCAACCTGTCGAACGTGCAGGTGCAGTCCTCGGCCGGAGCTCCGGAGGCGAGCCCCACCGGCAAGAAGATCCTCAACCTGCTCTTCGACCAGTTGAAGTAAGCGAAGCGCCGATGCGCTTCGCCTCCCTCGGCAGCGGGAGTTCGGGCAACGCCACGCTCATCGAGCGCGATCGCACGCGCGTGATGATGGATTGCGGGTTCGCGCTGGGGGAGACCAAGGAGCGCCTCGCGCGCCTGGGCCTGGCGCCTTCCGACCTGACCGCCATCGTCGTCACGCACGAGCACGACGACCACCTGGGCGGCGTGGCGCGCTTCGCGAAACGCTTCGCGATCCCGGTCTACCTCACGCGCGGAACCTCGCAGTGGCTGCCGGAAGATTTTCCGTCCGTGCTGGTTCACCTGATCGATTCGCACACGACCTTCGCCATCGGCGACCTGCAGGTCGAACCGTTCCCGGTGCCGCACGACGCACGCGAGCCGGTGCAATACGTCTTCGGGGATGGTGCGAGCCGCGTGGGCGTCGTGACCGACCTCGGCTGCACCACCGCGCACGTCGAGGAAAAGCTCAACGGATGCGATGCGCTGGTGCTCGAGTGCAACCACGACCTCGACCTGCTGATGACGGGGCCGTACCCCGTGAGCCTCAAGCAGCGCGTGTCGGGCCGCTTCGGGCATCTTTCGAACCGCGACGCCGCGGCGCTCCTCGCCAACCTCGACGGCTCGCGCCTGAAGCACGTGCTGGCGGCGCACCTCTCGAAGCAGAACAACACTCCTGCGCTTGCGGTGGCCGCGCTGGCGGGCGCGCTGGGGTGCGAGGCTTCCTGGATCGGCATCGCGGCGCAGGACTGCGGGTTCGACTGGCGGGAAATCTGATCCGACGTACCCGCGAAGACCGCAAAATGAAAAAGCCCGCCGAAGCGGGCTTTTTCATTCCTGCGAAGCGCGATTACTTCTTCGGCGCGTTCGCGGGGACTTGCGACTTGCCGGCGTCGGCGCCAGCGGTGCCCGGGGCGCCGCCCGGGGGGGTGGAAGCGGCCGGGGCCGGGGCAGCAGCAGCCGGGGCGGGCGCGGCAGCGGCAGGCGCGGCGGCGTCGGCGGGCTTGGCCGCATCAGCGGCGCCGGTGGCGGGTGCGGCGGCCGGGGCCTCGGCGGGCTTCGGCGCGTCGGCGGCCTTCGGGGCCTCGACTTTCGGAGCGGGGGCCGGGGCGGGGGTTTCGGTCTTGCCGCAGGCGGCGAGGCCCGTGGCGAACAGGGCGGCGATCAGGACCTTCGAGTTCATGTTCTAGCTTCCTTGGTTGGTTTTCGAATTTGGCGTTTTTTGACGACGACCAACCTGCAATTCTACCAATAATTGCTTTCGCCACAAATCACAGGCCCAGCGTCGTGGCCGAGACCGCGGGCTCGCTCAGGTCCCAGATCTCCCCGAAGCGCTGGAGGATGGGCGTGGCGTCGGCCGGGGAGTGCAGCGCGACGATCGCGCGCGACTGCGTGTGGTGCAGCTGGTGCCAGACGCTGTGGTCGTCGGCGACCACGAAGGGATCGTTGGCGTTGCGGGCCTGCTCGAGCGTGCGGTGGATCTCGATGGACATCGGGAATTGCCGCAGCAGCGTGATGAGGCGCGGGCATTCGCGCACCAGGTGCTCGGGTTCGTGCAGCGCGATCTGCAGCGTGTGCGCACGGCCCGCCACGAAGAAGGCGCGCAGCTGGTCCGCGCGCGCCGGACTGTTGAACCCGCGCTGCGCGAGCGTGATGTCGAAGATGCGGATGTGGCGCTCGGCCGCGGCGATCACTTGTCCGATCGCATCCAGCGATTCCGCGACGCTGGCGAGCGGCCGGTAGACGGTTTCCTTCGATTTCGCTGCGTCGTTCATGGTTCGCCTCCGTTTCCCAATTGGACGAAGCCTTGCTGGTACCACGCGTAAGCCATCCGCCAGAATTCCGCTCCGGCCCTGACGGGGCCCGGCAACGCCCTCGCATCCGCAAGCTTCCTCAACGTGGGTGCGGCGCGCACCGCGCGCTGGGCCTCGCCGTTCATGAAGAACATCGTGCCGGAAAACAGCAGCCGTGAGCGCCGGTCGAGCGTGAGTCCTCGCTTCGAGGCCTGGAGCGTGAAGCGCGCGGGCGAAAGCGGGCGCTCCGGCGGATCGAACACGACCTGCGACTTCGGCTCCGAAAGGAAGCGCCCGGCGAACAGCGCGACATCCGCGCCGCTCCAGCGGATGGAACGCAGCGCGCGCCCCACGTGCGCGGTCAACTCGCGGGGCACTTCTCCCGCATGGCGGGGCCGGCGCGCGCCCGGATCGCGATAGTGGCCCGGGGGATCGAGGTTGTCGTGCAGGTGGTCGAGGAAGGCGCCGACGAGTTCCCGGTCGCTCGGGGCGCGGAAGCCCACCGACCAGGTGAGGCATTCCGTTTCCGCCACGCCGTAGTGCGCGACGCCGGGCGGCAGGTAGAGCATGTCGCCGGGTTCCAGCACCCATTCGGAATCCGCACGGAATCGCTGCAGGATTTTCAGTGGCAGGCCGGGCACGAAACGCGAATCCTTCTGCGCGGAGACCTGCCAGCGGCGCCGGCCGTGCCCCTGCAGCAGGAAGACGTCGTAGGAATCGACGTGCGGGCCCACGGTACCCCCGGGCACGGCGTAGCTCACCATGAGGTCATCGACGCGGGCATGCGGGATGAAATCGAATCGTTGCAACAATTGCGCGGCACGGTCGGAGAAGTGGTTCGTGTCCTGGACCAGGATGGTCCAGTCGCGCTTCGGCAGGGCCCGCACGCGTGCACCGGAGAAGGGCCCGTGGTCGAGCGACCAACGGCCCTGCGCGCGTTGGACCAAGCGGGCGGTCGCATCGGGGTCGGCGGCGAGGCGCAGCACGGCCTTCGTGTCGAGCGGATCGCGGAAACCGGGAAACGCGCCGCGTATCAGCAGCGGCTTCTTCTGCCAGTGGCGCGCGAGAAACGTCGCGATGTCGAAGCCGGGGAACGCGGGGCTCAAGGCTTGCACGCCATGAATTTGGATTAATATGGGATCGAGAGGCAAGAGCGAAAACGCCATGCTCCAGATCGGACAACCGGCACCGGCATTCACGCTCCCCGACGCGAGCATGGAAATGATGAGTCTTTCCAGCTACCGGGGCAAGAAGAACGTTGTCCTTTATTTCTACACGAAGGACGGCACGCCGGGCTGCACCATCCAGGCCATCGATTTCTCCGACCGCGAGAAGGAATTCCAGCGGCTGGACACGGTGATCTTCGGCGTGTCCCGGGACGACGTGCTGTCCCACGCGGCGTTTCGCGACGAACACGGCCTCACCGTGCAACTGCTGGCCGATACCGAAGAGGAAGTCTGCAAGATGTACGACGTGCTGGGCGAGAAGACTTACCAGGGTGCCACCAAGTTCCAGGTGCGCCGCTCCACGTTCGTGATCGACAAGAAGGGCCTGATCCGCCACATCCTTTCCGAAGTGAACCCGCGCAACCACGCCGACGAAGTGCTGAAGGTGGTGAAGACGCTGGGCGCCCCCGCGAATTGATGCGCATCGATCGGGATACCGTCGTCACGCTGTCGTGTGACGTGCGAGACAGCGACGGGGAGCTGGTGGAAGAAGAGGGCACCCTGCTTTCCTACCTCCACGGCGGCTACGGCGGCATCTTCCCCAAGGTGGAGCAGGCATTGCAGGGCCATGAGGTCGGCCACGAGGTGAAGCTGAGCCTCGACCCGGCCGATGCCTTCGGCGACTACGACGCCGACCTGATCCGCGTCGAGCCCGCGAAGAAGTTTCCCGAAGGCCTCGAGGTGGGCATGCGCTTCGAGGGCGTGCCCGGCGACGACGAGGAAAACGCGCTGATCTACACCGTGACGGACGTGACGCCGGATGCGGTGGTCGTGGACGGCAACCACCCGCTCGCGGGCGAGCGCCTGCTGTTCACCGCGCGCGTGACGGAGGTGCGCCGCGCCACCGAAGACGAGATCGAGACCGGCATGGCCGACGAAGACCTCGGCATCACGGCAACCGCGGCTCGAAACTGAACAACTCCGGGTCGCCCGGATCCACCGTCACTTTCACCCAACCCACCCACGGGCTTCCGAACGTCTCCATCCGGACGAGGTTCGCGATGGGCTTTCCATCCGCGTCCGTGAACGGGCGATCCACGCGCTGGTGGTGCGTGTCGCCGTGGATCAGCGCCACCGGCTTGCCCAGCGCGCGCGCCGCATCGCGCAGCGCCGCGAGCACCGGCTGGTAGACCTGCGGCTTGCTGCCGCCGCTGGCGCCGAACGGATTGGCGTGGAAGATCACGACCATCCCGCGCGCGCCCGGTTGCCCCGCTTCGCGCACCGCCGCCGCAAGCCACGCGAGGTTGGCCTGGAGGCGCGCCGCCCGCCCCGCGTCGTTGGCTGCGTTGAAGCCCACATTGTCGTTGCTGCCCTGCACGTTCAGCGTGACGAAGACGACGCGCGAGCGCGACCAGCGGATGTTCTCCGGGTAGGCGGGCTGGCGCTCTCCGGCAATGGCCTTGGGCGACGCAAGGGGTCCGTCCGCATAGAACACGGAGCGCAGCCGCCCGAGGCTCTCGATCGGATCCATGCGGCCGTTGGTCGGGCGGCGGCAGTCGACCCAGTCGTTGTCGCCGGGGACGAAGTGAAACGGCGCCTTCAGCCGCTCGAACTGTTGCCGGCGCTCGAGGTAGAGCGCGTCGGTGCACGGCGCGTTGGTGCCGGCCTTCATGTCGCCCACGTGCAGCACGAAGGCGAGCGGCTCGACGTTGATGTACTCGATCAATTCGAGGAAGCGATGGAGCTCGCGCTCGTTGTAGGGGGCGTCGCCGAAGATGCCGAAGCTGAAGGCTTCCGGATGCGGTGGGTACGCTGCGCAACCCGAGAGCGTGAGCGCCGCCAGCAGGGCCCGCCAGGTCGTTCGCAAGCGGGCTATTCCGTCGAGAGGCGCTTCAGCTTGTAGAGCGCTTCGAGCGCCTCGCGCGGCGAGAGCTGGTCGGGCTCGAGCTCGGCGAGCGCGTCGAGCACGGGGGAGGCGGCCGGCTCCGCGGCCGCGGGCGCGCCGCTGAAGAGGTCCGGCTGCGAGGTCGCGGGCTTGAGGTGCTGTTCCAGTTCGCCCAGGTGCTTGCGCGCGGCGCGCACCACGTCCTTCGGAATGCCGGCCAGGTGCGCCACGTGGATGCCGTAGGACTTGTCCGCCGGACCGCCCTCCAGCTTGTGCAGGAACACGATGCGGTCCTTGTGCTCCACGGCATCGAGGTGGACGTTGGCGATGTTGGGCAGCACGCTCGCGAGGCCGGTCAACTCGAAGTAGTGGGTGGCGAAGAGGGTGTAGCAGCGCGTCGTTTCAGCTAGGTGACGCGCGATCGCGTAGGCGAGGGCAAGGCCGTCGAAAGTCGACGTCCCGCGGCCGATCTCGTCGACCAGCACGAGGCTGGTGGGCGTCGCGTTGTTGAGGATCGAGGCCGCCTCGGTCATCTCGACCATGAAGGTCGAGCGCCCGCCCGCGAGGTCGTCGGAAGCCCCGATGCGCGTGAAGATGCGGTCGATCGGCCCCAGCCGCGCCTGCTTCGCGGGCACGAAGGCGCCGCAGTGCGCGAGCAGCGCGATCTGCGCCACCTGCCGCATGTACGTGGATTTGCCGCCCATGTTGGGCCCGGTGATGAGCAGCAACTGGCGCGAGCGCGAGAGGCTGGTGTCGTTCGGGATGAAGGACTCGACCTGGCTCTCGACCACCAGGTGGCGGCCTTCGACGATCTCGACGCAGTCCCCGGAAACGAACTCGGGGCGCGAGAGGCTCAGCAACTCGGCCGAGGTGGCGAGTGCCGCGAGCGCGTCGAGGGAGGCGGCGGCATCGGCGATGGCCTGCAGCCGGAGCACCTTGGCGCCGAGGTCGTCCAGCAGGGCCTCGTAGAGCTCCTTCTCGCGCGCGATCGAGCGTTCGCCCGCCGCGAGGGCCTTGTCCTCGAACGCCTTCAGCTCCGGCGTGATGAAGCGCTCGGCGTTCTTCATCGTCTGGCGGCGCTTGTACTCGACCGGCACCTTCTCCAGCTGGCCCTGCGTCACTTCGATGAAGAAGCCGTGGACCTTGTTGAACTCCACGCGCAGGTTGGCGATGCCGGTGCGCTCGCGTTCACGCTTCTCCATCTCGAGCAGGAAGGAGCTGCAATCGCCCTGGATCGCGCGCAGCTCGTCCAATTCGCCGTCGAGTCCATCGCGGATCACGCCGCCTTCGCGGATCACGGATGCGGGCTCGTCGAGGAGCGCGGCGGCGAGGCGCGCGTGGATCCCCGGCTCGGGCTTCAAGTCATTCGCGGCGGCCCGCAGCGCGGGCAGCTCGCTGGCGGCGAGCGTGGCGTGCAGCTCGGGCAGGGCGGCCAGCGTGTCGCGAAGGCCGGTCAGGTCGCGCGGCCTCGCGGTGCGCAGGGCCACGCGGGTGGCGATGCGCTCCACGTCGGACCAGCCGCGCAGGCGCTCGGCGACCTGGGGATGGCGAATCGCCGAGTGCCCGTCGACCAGCGCGGCGATCACATCGTGGCGGGCGCGTAGCGCCGCGGTGTCGCGCAGCGGATGGTGCAGCCAGTGGCGCAGGCGGCGGCTGCCCATGGTGGTGGCGCAGCGGTCGAGCAGCGAGAAGAGCGTGGGCGATTCGGCGCCGGAGATCGTTTCGGTGATCTCGAGATTGCGCCGCGTGGGCGCATCCATGATCACGAACTCGCTCTCGCGTTCGACGGCGAGGCCCATGACGTGCGGAAGCGTCGACTGTTGCGTGTGCTTGCCGTAGGCGAGGAGTGCGCCCGCCGCGGCTACCGCTGCATCCATGCCCTCGGCCCCGTAGCCCGAGAGATCGACGGTGCCGAATTGCTTCGCGAGGTCGCGTCGCGCCGCGGCGACATCGAAGCGCCACGGCTCGAGCCGACGCAGGGCCGGCGCCTCGCGCAGTGCCGGGGGCTCGCGATCGTCGGGCCACAGCAATTCCGCGGGTTGGAGGCTGTCCAGCTTTCCCTCGAGGCGGGAGCGTGCCATTTCCGTGATGCGCAGCCGCCCGCTCGCCAGCGACAGCCACGCGATCCCGGCCGTCTCGCCCATGACGCAAGCCGCGACGAGAAGGCTTTCGCGCGTAGCCGTGAGCAGCGCCGAATCCGTCAGCGTGCCCGGCGTGACGATGCGCGTGACCTTGCGTTCGACCGGACCTTTCGACGTGGCCGGGTCGCCGACCTGCTCGCAGATCGCGACCGACTCGCCCAGCTTCACCAGCTTGGCGAGGTATTGCTCCACCGAATGGAACGGCACGCCCGCCATCCGGATGGGCTGGCCCGCCGAGGCGCCGCGCGTGGTGAGCGTGATGTCGAGGAGCTTGGAGGCGCGTTCGGCGTCTCCATGGAACATCTCGTAGAAATCGCCCATGCGGTAGAACAGCAGCATGTCGGGATGCCCGGCCTTGAGGGCCAGGTACTGCTGCATCATCGGGGTGTGGGCGGGGGCGGGCGCTTCGAGCTTCATCGTCCGTATTGTAAATCGCCCGATGCTAAGATCGCCGCAGCCATGACGAAGCGCAAGACTCGCGCCGGCCACGCGCCCGCGAAGAGCGAACCTCCCGCAGCCCCCGCTCGCGAGCCTTTGAAGGCTCGTTCCGGCTGGTGGTGGCTCGCGGGATTGGCCGCGGCTTTCCTGATCGGCCTTGCCGCGTCCCAGGTCTTCAAGCGCGCGGCGCCACCGCAGCCTCCGGCGAAGGCAACGGCCTCGCTGCCCGCCGCAACCTACGTGGGAACGGCCGCGTGCGCGTCCTGCCACGCGGACCAGCACAAGAACTGGAGTGGCTCGCAGCACGCGCGGGCGATGCTGGAAGCCAATGCGAGCAGCGTTCGTGGCGATTTCGCCAACGCGAAGGCCACGGCGGGCGGCGTGACGTCCACGTTCACCACGCGCGAAGGCCGCTACTTCGTGCGCACCGACGGGCCCGACGGCAAGCTCGCCGACTTCGAGGTGAAGTACACGTTCGGCGTCGAGCCACTCCAGCAATACCTCATCGCGATGCCCGGGGGCCGCATGCAGGCGCTGGGCCTCGCGTGGGATACGCGCGACAAGGCCGCGGGCGGGCAGCGCTGGTTTCCGGTGAACACCCGGGTCCCGAAGGCCGGAGACCCGCTGCACTGGACCGGCATCGACCAGAACTGGAACTACCAGTGCGCCGATTGCCACTCCACCAACGTGCGCAAGAACTACGACGCGGCGACGGGTACCTTCAAGACCACGTGGTCGGAGATCACCGTCGCCTGCGAGAGCTGTCACGGACCCGGCTCGACGCACGTCGAGGGCAAGGGCAAGGGAGGCCTCACCGCGATGCTCGACGAACGCAAGGGGGTGAGCTGGGCGATCGACGCCGCGAGCGGGAACGCGAAGCGCTCCAAACCCCGGACGTCGGATCGCGAGATCGAGGTCTGCGCGCGATGCCACGCGCGGCGCGGGCAGTTCTCCGACGACCACGTCGCGGGCCAGCCGCTGCACCAGGCCTTCCGCCCCGCGTTGCTCGAGCAGGGCTTGTACTACCCGGACGGCCAGCAGCTCGACGAGGTCTACGACTACGCCTCGTTCCTGCAGAGCCGCATGCACGCGCACGGCGTGACGTGCTCCGATTGCCACGAGCCGCATACGCAGAAGCTTCGCGCGCCCGGCAGCGAGGCGTGCTCGCAGTGTCACGCTCCCGCGAAATACCAGGCGGAGTCGCACCACCACCATCGCGCGGGCAGCAAGGGCGCCGAATGCGCGGCCTGCCACATGCCCACCCGGACCTACATGGTCGTCGACCCGCGCCACGACCACTCGATGCGCATCCCGCGCCCGGACCGCACCGTCTCGATGAGCACGCCCAACGCCTGCAACGCGTGCCACAAGGATGCGAAGCCCCAGTGGGCCGCCGATGCGATCCGCGGCTGGTTCCCGAAGCCGAACCCGGGCTTCCAGGATTTCGCGGAGGCCCTGCACGCCGGCGATCTCGGGGCGCCCGGCGCGGACGTCGCGCTGCGCGGCGTGGCCAAGGATGCGGCGCAATCGCCGATCGCGCGGGCGAGCGCGGTCGTTCGCCTCGGGCGCTATCTCGATCCGCTCAGCATCGATGCCGTCGCGAACGCGCTGAACGACGCCGACACGAACGTGCGCAGGGCCGCGGCGCAAGCGCTCGCGCGCAGCGATGCGGACTCGAAGCTGCTCTATCTTGCGCGCATGTTGTCGGACCCGGCTCGCACGGTGCGCATGGAGGCCGCGAGCGCGCTGGCGGATGTGGAGCGCCGGCTCGAAGCGCCAAGGCGCGCGGCTTTCGAGAGCGCGCTGAAGGAATACGTCGAGGCCCAGCGCTTCAACGCCGACCGCCCCGAGTCGCACGCGGCCCTGGGAACGCTGGCGCTCGCGCGCGGCGACGTGGACGGCGCCATCGCGTCGAATCGCACGGCGCTCCAGCTCGATCCAAGCTATTTCCAGGCGGCGGTGAACCTCGCCGACCTCTATCGCGCCCGGGGCCGCGACTCGGAGGGCGAGGTCGTGCTGCGGGACATGCTCAAGGCGAACCCCGCCTCCGCGCCGCTCCAGCACGCACTGGGCCTGCTCCTGGTTCGCGAGAAACGAACGGCCGAAGCGCTGGTGCTGCTCGGCGCGGCCGCAAGACGGGTTCCGGAGAACGCGCGCTTCGCCTACGTCTATGGCGTGGCGCTGAACGACACGGGCAAGCCGGAGGAGGCGATCAAGGTGCTCTTCGCCGCGCTCATCCACAATCCCTACGACCGCGACATCCTCTCCGCGCTGGCGACCTACGAGGGCGCCGCGGGCCGCGTCGATGCTTCGCGCTCGCGGATGAAAGCATTGCTCGAGCTGGATCCGACCAACGAGCAACTCAGGCGCGTCGCGCGCGAGATGGAAAAGAACGCCGCCTCGGCGCCGCGCCCGGGAAAATAGGGGCGCGCCGCGCGCGCGCCCCGTCGAGCGGTTACTTGATCGAGTACTTCAGCGTCTGGACGACCTTGTCGTTCAGCAGGACTTCGACCTGGTAGTCGCCCATCGGCCAGCCGTCCGGCTTGCTGATGTGGAACTCGGTGTCGGACGGACCCGTGGCCTGGATGGTCTGCGAGTCTTCCTTCACCGGGACCGACTTGCCGCCCGAGACGAACGTCCACTTGGCCTTGAGCGTCGCGGTGCCGGTGCCGGCGGTGGCGACGGACACATAGATCGTGTCCTTCTTCCCGTACGCGGGCTTCTCGGAGGAAATCTTCTTGTCGAGGCCGATCGCGTCGCCGACCTTGGCCGCGGAAACGCTCACGGGGGCCGGTGCGGGTGCGGGGGCCGGTGCCGGCGCGGGTGCCGGGGCGGGCGCAGGAGCCGGTGCGGGCGGCGGAGGCGCTTCCTTCTTGCAGGCGGCGAGGCCGACGGCGACGAATGCGAGCGCGAGGATACGGGTGGTGGCGTTCATGGAATCTCCGGGAGGTTCAGGGTTTGGGCGGGATCTTGAGCTTCTGGCCGGGGAAGATCTTGTTCGGGTCCTTGAGGATGTCCTTGTTGGCCTCGAAGATGATCTTCCACGCGTTGCCGTCGCCGTATTCGTGCTTGGCGATCTTCGAGAGCGAGTCGCCGGACTTCACCTCGTAGATCTTGGTCGCGGTGGAGCTGCCGCCGCCCTGCACGTTGGAAAAATCGGGGGTGTCGCTCATGGAGCCTCCTTGGATACGGGTTTTCCGCCGGACAAGTATGCGCGCATGGATCGCACGGCACTGTCGGAGTCCGCCTACTAGTGCAGCTTCACCTTCGGTTCGGTCTGGCGCTTGATGAGGCGAGCCAGCGTGTCCAGCGCCATGCGCCAGAACCCGTGCAACGCCCACACGTGCTGGCGGTAGAGCGAGATGTAGAAGAGTTTCGCGACGAAGCCCTCGACGCGCATGCGTCCACCGCCGACGAAGCCCATCAACTGGCCCACCGTGTCGAAGCGCCCGAGCGAGATGAGCGAGCCGAAGTCGCGATAGTGGTAGGGCTTCGGGGCCCGGCCCTCGAGGCGACGGCGCAGGGTCTTCACAATGTGGCTCGCCTGCTGGTGCGCGGCTTGCGCGCGCGGCGGCACGAGCTTCTCGCCCCACGGAGCCGCGGCGCAGTCTCCGATCGCGAAGATGTTCGCATCGCGCGTCGTCTCGAGCGTGGGCTTCACCACGAGGCGGTTGATGCGGTCGGTTTCGAGCCCGAGCGTGGTGAGGACATCGGCGCAGCGAATGCCCGCGGCCCAGACCGTGAACAGCCCGGGCACCTCGCGCCCCGACGCGGTCTTCACGGCGTCGGCCGTGATGCCGACGACCTTCTCGTTCGTGAGCACCTGCACGCCGAGGGACTCGAGGACCTTGTGCGTCTCCTCGGCCACGTAGTCGGGAAGCCCCGGCAGGATGCGCGGCCCGGCCTCGACGATCGAGATGCGGATCTGCTTCGCCGGGTCGAAGCTTCGCAGGCCGTAGGCCGCCAGCGAGCGCGTCGTGTTGTGCAGCTCCGCGGCGAGCTCCACGCCCGTGGCGCCGGCACCGACGATCGCGATGTGCAGGATGCGCCCGTCGGCGCTGAAGTTGGCGCGGAAGCAGGCATTCACGAGGCGCCGGTGGAAGATGTTCGCGTCGCGCGCGCGGTCGATGGTGAACGCGTGCTCGCGGACGCCGGGCGTCCCGAAATCGTTGGACTCGCTGCCGAGGGCGATCACGAGCGTGTCGTACGGAAGGCGGCGTTCGGGCAGGATCTCGGCGCCTTCGTCGTCGCGCACCGCCGCCACGATCACTTCGCGCGCCGCTCGGTCGACGCCGGCCATCGCACCCAGCGCAAACGTGAAGCGGTGCCAGCGAGCCTGCGCGAGGTAGTCGAGCTGGTGCTGGTGGATGTCCATGCTGCCCGCGGCCACTTCATGCAGCAACGGTTTCCACAGGTGGGTCTGGTCGCGGTCGACCAGCGTCACGTGCGCCTTGTCCCGGCGCGCCAGCTTGTCGCCCAGCTTGGTGGCGAGCTCCAGGCCGGCGGCGCCGCCGCCGACAATGACGACGCGATGCGGGTCAGGCCCCGCCATCGGGGAGGATGCGGCCGCTTTCGGCGATGGCCTTCAGCAACGGCGAGAAGATCTTGCCGTTGGCCGCGACGATCTTGCCGCTCTCCATGTACGTGTCTTCGCCCTGCAAGTCGCCCACCAGGCCGCCGGCTTCGCGGATCAGCAGCACGCCCGCGGCCATGTCCCAGGGCGAGAGGCCCAGTTCCCAGAATCCGTCCATGCGCCCGCACGCGACCCACGCGAGGTCGAGCGCGGCGGCGCCCGCGCGCCGCACGCCCGCGGTCGACGCGACGATCTTCCGGAACATCGTCACGTACGCGTCGAGGTTGTCCAGCTCCTTGAAGGGGAACCCGGTGCCGATCAGCGACTCGGCGAAGTTCTCCTGCTTCGAGACGCGAATGCGCCGCTCGTTCATGAACGCGCCGGAGCCCTTGGTCGCGGTGAAGAGTTCGTTGCGGTTCGGGTCGAAGATGACAGCCTGTTCGGGCAGGCCGTTGTGCAGCAGCGCGATCGAGACGCAGTACTGCGGGAAGCCATGGAGGAAATTCGTGGTGCCGTCGAGCGGATCGATGCACCACACGAATTCGCTCTTCGCGCGGTCCTTCCCGCTTTCCTCGGCATGGAAGCCGTGCGTGGGATAGGCCTTCTTGAGGATCGAGATGATTTCGGCCTCGGCCGCCCGGTCCACCTCGGAGACGAAATCGTTCTGTCGCTTGCGGTGGACTGTGAGTCGGTCGAGGTCGTTGGCGCCCCGGTTGATGATGGCGCCCGCCTTGCGCGCTGCGGTGACGGCGGTATTGAGCATCGGATGCATGGCAGAATTTTACTATGCCGGGCCCGAATCCCCTTTCCAACGTGCGCGTGGTGCTCGTGAAGACGAGCCATCCAGGCAATATCGGTGCTGCCGCACGCGCCATGTGGACCATGGGATTGCGCGACCTGGCGCTCGTGAATCCCCGTCATTTCCCCCACCCCGATGCCACCGCCATGGCCGCGGGCGCCGCGGAATTGCTCTCGGAAGCGGCGGTCCATGAATCGCTCGAGGCTGCGATCGCAGGCTGCACGCTCGCGGTGGGCTTCAGCGCCCGAAGGCGCGACTTGTCGCATGCCGTGATGCCCGTTCGCGAGGCGATGGGTCCGATCGTCGAGGCCGCGCGTAGCGGGAAAGTCGCGCTGGTCTTCGGGAACGAGACTTCGGGCCTGAGCAACGAGGAACTCGCGCGCTGCCAGGCGTTGGCGTCGATCCCGGCCAATCCGGAATACTCGTCGTTGAACCTCGCCGCGGCCGTGCAGATCGCCGGCTACGAGGTTTCCGTCGCGGCGCTCGCGCATGCCGTGCCGGAGTCGCGCGGCCGCGATGCCGCGACGATCGGCGACCTCGACGCGCTCTTCGCGCACCTCGAGCGCAGCGCGCAATCGAGCGGCTTTCTCGATCCGCGGAAGCCGGGCCGCTTCGTCGAGCACATGCGCCGGCTCTTCGCGCGCGCGAAGCTCGAACGCCCGGAAGTGAAACTGCTGCGGGGCCTGCTGGGATCGCTCGACGCGAAGGCGGTCAGTCGGCCCCGCGCGGCGCGGGCTGGCCCGAAGCGGCCACCGGCAACAGGAAAGCCAGCAGCGACATCGCGAGGACGATCGCCCCCGCGCAAGCGAAAGCCGTCCTGATCCCGTAGGTCTCGATGAGCACGCCGCCCAGCGCCATGCCCGCGCCGAGCCCGCACACGATGAAGGTCGAGGACCAGGTGAACGCCTCGGTCGCGTACTTCGCCGGCGCCAGGCGCGAGACGAGGACCGATTGCGACGCGATGGACGGCGCGATCATCATCCCCGCGATGAACGCGACCACCCCGAAGAGCACCGGATGGTCCGCGACAAGGACGTGCAGGAAGAGCGGCAGTGCCATCAGGCCCACGGCCACCGCGTACTGGCGCTCCATCGGCCACGTGAGGTGCAGGCCGCCGAAGATGGCGCCGCCGGTGGCACTGCCCAGCGCGTTGACCGCGAGCAGCACGCCGGCCAGCGCCGGCATCGCGAGCAGCGTCCCGTAGCCGGGATAGCCCACCTCCAGCAGTCCGAACGACGTGGTGAGTCCGAACGTCGTCACGAAGAGCAGCCACAGCCTGGGCTCGGTGAGCGGGCCCAGCAGGTGACGTTCGGCGGGCGGCTCGCGCCGGAAGTACCGCAGGGCCGGCGAGAACTGGAAGATGAGGGACGAGGCGATCACCACCGCGATCGCGAGGCCGAACGCGGCCGTGCTGCCGAACGCCGCGAGGATCGCCGCCGTGAGCGCGGGACCGACGGTGAAGTTGAGCTCGATCAGGACCGCGTCCAGCGAGAACGCGGTGCGGCGATCGTCGTCGCGCTCGAAACGGTGGCGCCAGATCGTGCGCGTGATCACCGTGATCGGTTGCGCGAAGGCGCCGGCGACCGCCGTGGCGAGCGCCACGTACGCGAACGAAAATCCCGCGAGCGCGACCGCGATCACGCTCGCGAGGGCGAGCGGCTGCACGATGCCGGTCACGATGAGCGGCAGGCGCGGCCCGATGCGGTCGATGAGCCGCCCCTGGACCGGCGCGGCGATGGCCATCGACAGGAAAAAGATGCCGCTGGCACTACCGGCCAGCGTGAACGACCCCAGATGTTCCCGGAGGAACATCAGCATGGCGAAGCCGACCATGCCGATCGGCATGCGTGCGAAGAGCGCCACGCCCATCAGGGTCGCGACGTCGGGCTGCCGGAGGAACTCGAGGTAGCGGCGGAAGAAGTGCTGCATGGCGAATAGTTGATAACTTTACTCGGGAATACTAGACTCGGTCCAGACGCCCATAGAGCCCAGCCATGTTCCGAAGGATTCGCGAGGACATCCAGTGCGTTTTCGAGCGCGACCCCGCCGCCCGTACGGTGTGGGAGGTGCTCACCTGTTATCCGGGCTTCCACGCGCTGACGATCCACCGCTTCTCGCATGGCCTTTGGGGCCTCGGGCTCAAGTGGCTGGCCCGTCTCTCCTCGCACGTGGGCCGCTTCCTCACCGGCGTCGAGATCCACCCGGGGGCCGTCATCGGCCGGCGGGTCTTCATCGACCACGGGATGGGCGTGGTGATCGGCGAGACCGCCGAGATCGGGGACGAGTGCACGCTCTACCACGGCGTCACCCTCGGGGGCGTCTCCTGGAACGCCGGCAAGCGCCACCCCACGCTCGGCAAGGGGGTGGTCGTGGGCGCGGGCGCCAAGATCCTCGGGCCCTTCACGGTCGGCGATCGCGCGAAGGTCGGCTCCAACTCGGTGGTGGTGAAGGCGGTCCCTCCGGGCGCCACGGTCGTCGGCATTCCGGCCCGCGTGGTCGAGATGCACAGCCAGGCGGAGGCCGGCCGGATGGCCTTCGATGCCTACGCCGTCAGCGCCGACCTCGACGATCCGCTGAACCGGGTCATCCAGGCCCTGGGGACGCGCTCGGACGACGTCGAGGGCCGGCTCGCAGAAATTCTCCTTAGACTTCAAGCGCTTGAGGCTCAAGCCGAGCAGCCCGCCGAGCGGCGCGCCGCATCGAACCAGCGTTAGCAAGGGCTTACCGGGGCGCGAGAACTAAAGTCGACTAAATTAGTCGGAATTGATAGAATGAGGCCACTATGAGACTCACCACCAAAGGTAGATTCGCCGTCACCGCGATGCTGGATCTCGCGCTGAATTCGACCCACGGGCCGGTCACGCTGTCGGGCATCAGCGGCCGCCAGAAGATCTCGCTGTCCTACCTCGAGCAGCTGTTCGGCAAGCTGCGCCGCCGCTCGCTGGTCGAGAGCGTTCGCGGCCCCGGCGGCGGCTACAACCTCGCGCGCCCGGCCTCCGAACTTTCCGTGGCCGACATCATCTGCGCCGTCGAGGAGCCGATCGATTCCACGCAGTGCGCCGGCCGCGAGAACTGCCGCGAGAACGAGCGCTGCATGACGCACGACCTCTGGGAAGAGCTGAACACCACGGTCTACGGGTTCCTGTCGACCGTGAAGCTTTCGCAGCTGGTGGAAAAGCAGCGCACGCGCCCGGTGGCGATGGTGCGCAGCCCCGCCAAGCCCGAGCCCGTGTCGGTGTAAGGCCATGAGAGATCGCCCCATCTACCTCGACTATTCGGCCACCACGCCGGTCGACCCGCGCGTGGCGCAGGCGATGATCCCGTGGCTCACCGAGCAGTTCGGCAACCCCGCCTCGCGCAGCCATGCGTTCGGCTGGGAGGCCGAGCAGGCGGTCGAGAACGCGCGCGTCGAAGTGGCGAAGCTGGTGAACGCCGACGCCAAGGAAATCGTGTGGACCTCGGGCGCCACCGAGAGCGACAACCTCGCGATCAAGGGCGCCGCGTACTTCTACAAGGCGAAGGGCAAGCACCTCGTCACGATGAAGACCGAGCACAAGGCCGTGCTCGACACGATGCGCGAGCTCGAGCGCCAGGGATTCGAAGTCACGTACCTCGACCCGAAACCGGATGGACTGCTCGACCTCGAAGTGTTCAAGGCCGCGCTGCGGCCCGACACGATCGTGGTCTCGATCATGCACGTGAACAACGAGATCGGCGTGATCCAGCCCATCGCCGAGATCGGCGAGATCTGCCGGGCGAAGGGCATCATCTTCCACGTCGATGCCGCGCAGTCCACCGGCAAGGCGCCGATCGACCTCGAGAAGCTCAAGGTCGACCTGATGAGTTTCTCCGCGCACAAGACGTACGGCCCGAAGGGCATCGGCGCGCTCTATGTCCGCCGCAAGCCCCGCGTGCGCCTGGAAGCGCAGATGCACGGCGGCGGCCACGAGAAGGGTTTCCGCTCGGGCACGCTGCCCACGCACCAGATCGTGGGCATGGGCGAGGCCTTCCGCATCGCGCGCGAGGAAATGGCGACCGAGGGCGAGCGCATCCGCATGCTGCGGGACCGGCTGCTCACGGGCTTGCAGGGCATGGAAGAGATCTACGTGAACGGCGACCTCGACCGGCGCGTGCCGCACAACCTGAACGTGAGCTTCAACTTCGTCGAGGGCGAGTCGCTGATCATGGGCATCAAGGAGCTCGCGGTGTCCTCGGGTTCCGCGTGCACGTCGGCTTCGCTCGAGCCTTCGTACGTCCTGCGTGCCCTGGGCCGCAACGACGAACTGGCGCACAGCTCCATTCGCTTCACCCTCGGGCGCTTCACGACCGAGGCGGACATCGACTACGCGGTCAAGCTCCTTCGCGAGCGCATCGGCAAGCTGCGCGAGATGAGCCCGCTCTGGGAAATGTTCAAGGACGGCGTCGATCTCAATTCCGTCCAGTGGGCAGCACACTGAGGAGTCACCTATGGCCTATAGCGAAAAAGTCATCGACCACTACGAGAACCCCCGCAACGTCGGGTCCTTCCAGAAGGACGAGGCGGGCGTGGCCACCGGCATGGTCGGCGCGCCCGCGTGCGGCGACGTGATGAAGCTCCAGATCAAGGTCGGGGCGGACGGACGCATCCAGGACGCGAAATTCAAGACGTATGGCTGCGGCTCGGCCATCGCGTCGTCGTCGCTCGTCACCGAGTGGGTGAAGGGCAAGACGCTCGACGAGGCGGGCTCGATCCGCAACACGCAGATCGCCGAGGAGCTGGCGCTGCCGCCGGTGAAGATCCATTGCTCGATCCTCGCCGAGGACGCCATCAAGGCGGCGATCGCCGACTACCGAAAAAAGCATGGAACCACGGAGACCACGGAGACCACGGAGAAACCGGGTCTGAGGGCGGCGGACTGACATGGCCGTTACTCTCACCACGGCTGCCGCGGATCACGTCCAGCGCTATATCGAGAAACGCGGAAAAGGCATTGGGCTCCGTCTGGGCGTGAAAACCACCGGTTGCTCCGGGCTTGCCTACAAGCTCGAGTTTGCCGACGCCACGCAGGACGGCGACCAGGAGTTCGAGTCGAACGGCGTGAAGGTGCTGATCGACCCGAAGAGCCTCGCCTACCTGGACGGCACCGAGCTCGACTTCGTGAAGGAAGGCCTGAACGAGGGGTTCAAGTTCAACAACCCGAACGAGAAGGATCGCTGCGGCTGCGGTGAGTCGTTCAACGTTTGAATGAGGGCGCGAACCATTTCGAGCTGATGGGCCTGCCGATCGCCTTCGCGATCGACGCGGAAAAGCTCGAGCGCGCCTACCGGGACCTGCAGTCCCGCGTGCACCCCGACCGGTTCGCCTCCGCCTCCGGCACCGAGAAGCGCCTCGCCATGCAGTGGGCCACGCGCGCCAACGAGGCGTACCGCACGCTGAAGGATCCGGTGGGCCGCGCCCGCTACCTCCTGCTGCTGAAGGGCTTCGACACCGGCGAGGAAACCAATACGTCCATGCCCGCGGATTTCCTGATGGAGCAGATGGAGCTGCGCGAAGCGGCGGCCACCGCGCGCTCGGAGCGCGATGCTCCGGGCCTTGAGGGGCTGCGCTCGACGCTCGAGGAAAGCCGCAAGGACATGCTGCGCATGCTGGCCCGCGCGCTCGATGCCGACCACAACTACGACGCGGGCTGCTCGCTGGTTCGCAAGCTCCGCTTCTTCGAGAAGCTCGACGAGGAAATCGACGACGCGCTGGAGCTGCTCCACGAGGAGGAGGAAGCGCGATGAGCGTCAACCCGGCCACGCTGAAACGCATCGAGGATGCCCACCGGTTCGGGGCTGTCTATCGCGGCTACCTCGCCAACCACTTGCCGATGGCCCTCATTGCGCTGGACCACATGGGGGCGTCCGACGCGACGCTCGGGCGTTTCGAGGACGCCTACCTCGAGTCGCACCTCGAGCCGATCGGCAAGGATCCCGCCTTCCAGGCCGCAGTCGAAGGCTTCGAAGTGCGCATCGCGCGCGCCGGCACGGTCTATGTGCTTCGCGAGGAAATCGACCGGCTTGCCGCCGGATTCGGCAGCGGTGCTTTCCACGGTGCCATCCGCACCGCCTATGCCACGCAATCGGGGAGCGATCGCGAGGTCGCCCATGCGCTCGCGTACTGGACGCGCGCCTTCGAGCCGCTTCCGGAACCGCCCGAACTGACGGGCCACCAGACGCCGCTCGAAGTCCTCGCCGCCATCTCGCGCGATCCCCCGTTTGCCAAGCGTCCCCCGGGGAAGAACATCGCCGAGCGGCTGCAGAACGCCGCGAAGGACGCATCGTTTCGTGAACTCGTCGCGCAGGTCGACCGCGCGAAACTCTCGATGGCATCCCTGGCCGCCGCACTGGTGCGCGCCTATGCCGCGTCGTCGGACTTCACCGTGCTGCACGGCATCACGGGAACGCACGCCTTCCGTCTGCTCGCGGAGCATTCGAGCGAGCCGGGACGCGCCATCGCGCACCTCTGGCAGGCGGTCGTCGCGGCGTACGTCGGGGCGGGCAGTCCCGCCGTCGAAGGCGTGGCGCTCCCGGGAAGCGATGCCCTCGATTGGCCCGAGATCCGGGCGCGAGCCATCCAGTGCCGCGACGAGCACGACGTGAAGCTCGTGTACTCCTGTTGGTACGAAGGCGAGTACTACGGCGACGATCTCTACCGGCGCGTCGCGAGCAGCGTCGTGTGCCACGCGCTCCGGGAAACGGTGGACTGCTGACCGATGGCGCTGCTGCAGATCTCCGAGCCGGGCGAGTCCCCGGACCCGCACCAGCATCGCCGCGCGGTCGGCATCGACCTGGGCACGACGCACTCGCTCGTGGCCACGGTGCGCAGCGGCTCCGCGGAAATGATCCTCGATGAAGGCGGCCGGGCCTTGCTGCCCTCGATCGTGCGCTACCTTCCGGACGGAGCGGTCGTGGTGGGCGAAGCGGCGCGCGCCGAGCAGGCCGACGACCCCGAGAACACGATCGTCTCGGTGAAGCGCTTCATGGGCCGCGGCGTCGCCGACGTCGCGAAGTACGGAGCGCTGCCGTACAAGTTCCGCGGCGGAGCCGGCATGGTCGGCATCGAGACCTCCTCGGGCGTGCGCTCGCCGGTGCAGGTCTCGGCGGAGATCCTGAAGGTGCTGCGCGAACGGGCCGAACGCGCGCTGGGCGGCGAACTCTTCGGGGCCGTCGTCACGGTGCCCGCGTATTTCGACGATTCGCAGCGCCAGGCCACGAAGGACAGCGCGCGCCTTGCGGGCCTCAATGTGCTGCGCCTGCTGAACGAGCCCACCGCGGCGGCCATCGCCTACGGCCTCGACCATCGCAGCGAGGGCACGTTCGCGATCTTCGACCTCGGCGGGGGCACGTTCGACATCTCCATCCTGCGGTTGACGCGCGGGGTGTTCGAAGTGCTCTCCACCAACGGCGACTCCGCGCTGGGCGGCGACGACTTCGACATGGCGATCGCGACGCACTGGCGCTCGCGCCACCGGCTCGCGGATGCATCCGGGCGCGACACGCGCCGCCTCCTCGCGACCGCCCGCCAGGTGAAGGAGGCGCTCACGACCGCCCCCGAGGCCGACGCCCACGTGACGCTGTCCTATGGGCAGAAACTGCACCTGCACCTCACGCGCCGGGAGTTCCAGGAAATGACGGCGGGCCTCGTACAGAAGACGTTCGCCCCGACCCGCAAGGCGTTGCGCGACGCGGGCCTGCGCGTGGAGGAAGTCGACGGCGTCGTGTTGGTGGGCGGCGCCACGCGCATGCCGCACCTGCAGGACGGCGTGGAGAAGCTCTTCGGCAAGCCGGCGTTGAAGGATCTCGATCCCGACCAGGTCGTGGCGCTCGGGGCGGCGATCCAGGCCAACGTGCTGGCGGGAAACCGCACGGGCGACGACTGGCTGCTGCTCGACGTGATTCCGCTTTCGCTCGGCCTGGAGACGATGGGCGGGCTGGTGGAGCGCGTGATCCCGCGCAACTCCACCATTCCCGCGGCGCGCGCGCAGGAATTCACCACGTTCAAGGACGGCCAGTCCGCGATGGCGATCCACGTGGTGCAGGGCGAGCGCGAGCTCGTCGCCGACAACCGCTCGCTCGCCCGCTTCGAGCTGCGCGGCATTCCGCCGATGGTGGCCGGGGCCGCGCGCATCCAGGTCACGTTCCAGGTCGACGCCGATGGCCTGCTCTCCGTTTCCGCGCGCGAGAAGACGACGGGCGTCGAGACCTCGATCGTCGTGAAACCCTCGTACGGCCTGACCGACGACGAAGTGGCGCGAATGCTGCAGGAAGGCTTCAAGCATGCCGAGGGCGATCGCGATGCGCGGGCGCTCGCCGAGCAAAGGGTCGAGGCCGAAGCGATGCTTTCGGCGTTGGGCGCGGCACTCGCCAAGGATGGCGAACTCCTCACGAGGGAAGAGCGCGGCACCATCGACACGCTCATGGCGGCCCTCGACGTGGCACGCGGCGGCATCCATCACCGCGCGATCAAGGCAGCGATCGAAGCCCTGAACGAAGGCAGCGAAGCTTTTGCCACGCGCCGCATGGATCGCGCGGTCTCGGGCGCCTTCAGCGGCCGCACCCTGGACGAGGTCGCATCCAAGTGACGAAGCTCACGGTGCTTCCGCACGAGACGCTTTGCCCCGGGGGCAAGGTGATCGAGGCCGTGCCCGGCCGCTCGATCTGCGACACGCTGCTGGAGAACGGCATCGAGATCGAGCACGCGTGCGAAAAGTCCTGCGCGTGCACGACGTGCCACGTGATCGTCCGGGCGGGCGGCGATTCGCTGGAGCCCGCGACCGACAAGGAGGACGACCTCCTCGACAAGGCCTGGGGCCTGGAGCTCACGTCGCGGCTCTCCTGCCAGGCGCGCGTGGACGGCCAACCGCTCACCATCGAGATTCCGAAGTACACGCTGAACCAGGTGTCGGAGGGCAAGAAATGAAGTGGGTCGACACGCAGGACATCGCGATCGCGCTCTACGAGAAATTTCCCGAGGTCGACCCGAAGGCGATCAACTTCGTGGACCTGCGCAACTGGGTGATGGGTCTCGACGGCTTCGACGACGACCCGAACCGCTCCGGAGAGAAGATCCTCGAGGCGATCCAGATGGCCTGGATCGAGGAGGCCGAGTAGGCCCAGGGAAGCTCTGATCAAGTCCCGGGGTGTGCGACGGGTCGATTTCGAGGTCGATTCTAGGCGCGAGGCCGCGGCAAGGTAGGTACCTTGCAAGGTCGAGCAACGACGAAGCGGCCCGAAATCGCCCGTCCCGTCAGACGGCGAGCGCGTGCGGTCGACGTGCCAGGGTTGCGGCAGGTGCGGCGTCTGCTACGTTGCTTGGCTTGCGAATAGGTTGGCTATTCGCTGCGCCGCGCGCCTTGCATCCATCCGCACCTGCCGCAACGCACATCCCCGAGACTTGATCAGAGCTTCCCTAGCGGCGGAACTGGCCGTTCTTGTCGATGATCGACAGGTCGGTGAACTCGATGCCGCTGTGGTCCGTCGGGGAATAGGCAAGGCGCACGCCGCCCAGGTCGAGGTCGAGCGACTCCAGCGCGCGGTGCAGGTCGGCGCGCGAGCAGGTGCCCGCGCAGCGGCGCAGCGCTTCGGTCGTCACCTTCGCGGCGGCGAACCCTTCCATCATCGCGGGCGTGAGCTGCATGTTCTTCATCTTCGCGAGGCGCGAGGCTTCGCGCGCGAGGGGCACGTCGCCCAGTCGCTCGTCGGGGAACACCTGGCTCACCATCACGCCGAGCGCGTTGCCGCCCAGCGACTTGATGAAGCCCGTCGAGGCGTTGTTCGAGACGGTCGCGACCGGCGCCGTGACGCCCTGCTTGCGCAGGGCCTCGATGCCGGCGGCCACCGCCGCGCCGGCGCCGATGAGCACGATCGCATCCGGGTTCGCCTTCTTCACTTCGGGAATGGCCTTCGCGATATCGACGGTCTTCCGGTCGAACTTGTAGACGCCGATCGGCGTCACCTGGCGTTCGGCCAGGCCCGCCACGATGCCCTGGGCGACGTCGTCGCCGAAGGAATCGTCGACGTGGATCATGCTGATGCGCTGCTTGCCGAGGAGCGCCAGGAAGTGCGCCAGCTTCGTCGCCTCGGAGCGGTAGGCGGTGCGGACGTTGAACACGTTCTTCTTGATCGGCTTGTGCAGGATCATCGCGCCCGTGGACGGTCCGATCAGGGGAACGCCGGCGCGGTCGATGACGGGCAGGATCGCCTCGTTGTGCGGGGTTCCGCGGACCAGCAGGAGGGCGTCGACCTTGTCTTCGTCCACGAGCTTCTCGACGTTCTTCACGGTGCGCGGCACTTCGAAGTTGTCGTCGCGCTGAAGCAGTTCGATTCGCCGGCCCTTGATGCCGCCTTGCGAGTTCACCCAGTCGAAGTAGAGATTCGCCCCCTCGAGGAGCTCCAGCATCGAGGCCGAGTTGGGCCCGCTCGAAGGCCCGCTGTTGCCGATGCGGAATGGCGTGGCGCCCGCCTTGGGAGCGGAGGCGGCAGCGCTCGCGACGCTGGGCTTCGCGGGCTCGGCGCTCACCGCAATCAAGGGTGAGAGCAAGGCGGTCACGAGCGCGAGCAGTTGCAGTTTCAAGTTGGCCTCCCAGCCTTTTCTTATCGTTGGACGGCATGCTACTGATGCGAAGAGGAATCTCCTGTGCGCCGTATCACATGGCGTAATACAGGTGTAAGGAAGGCTCCCGGAAAGTAACCAGCGCGCGTACCTCGGAGGTGGTGCCGCAGGTTTGACGGGAGGAGGGGCAGGCGTAGCATCGGACGCAGGCCCAACCATAGGGTCATCCTGAGGAGAGAACGCCATGAACCGCCAAGCTGCGCTCTGCGCACTGGTCGGCTCGCTCGCGATCGGATTCCCGATCCCCGCGTCCGCCCAGGCGCCGAACATCGAGAAGTTGAAGCAGATGAAAGTCTCGGGGACGGACCTGAACATTCCGCCCGTCCCGCAAACCGGTCCCAACGCCACGGCGATCCGCGAGAACCTGAAGCGGGTGAAGCTGCCGCCGGGATTCCGGATCGATCTCTATGCCATCGTCCCCGACGCGCGCCACATGGCGGTGGCCCCGTCGACGAACATGTTGTTCGTGGGCACCCGCAAGACCACGGTCTGGGCCGTGACGGACCGCAACAGCGACGGCGTGGCCGACGAAGTGAAGGCGTTCGCGCCCTCGCTCAAGTTCAGCGTTCCGAACGGCGTGTGCTGGACGCGGGACGGTTTCCTCGTCGTGGTCGACCACAACCGCGTGCTGAATTTCCCCGCGGCCGAGTTCTTCTACGAAGGCCCGGACGTCGCGGTGATCGAGGTGGTGCCGCAGGGCAAGCTGATCCCCGTGGAAGAAGAGTCGTTCAACCACGGTGCCCGCACCTGCCGCATCGGCAAGGACGGCATGCTCTACATCACGCTCGGCCAGCCGTACAACGTGCAGCCGCGGGACAAGCTCAAGCTCTACGACGAGGTCGGGATCGGCGGCATCGTGCGCATGAACGCCTTCGACGGCAGCAAGCGCGAGGTGTACGCACGCGGCATCCGCAACTCCGTGGGCCTCGAGTTCAACCCGAAGGACAACACGCTCTGGTTCACGGACAACCAGACCGACGGCATGGGTGACGACATCCCGGCCGGCGAGATCAACCGCGCCACGCAGGCCGGGCAGTTCTTCGGCTACCCGTGGATCCAGGGCAAGACGCGCATCACGGAGTTCGGCTACGACAAGGATCCGCTGCCGAACAACGTGACGAACCCGCAGGTCTACATGGATGCGCACGCCGCGGATCTCGGGCTCGCGTTCTACACGGGCAAGAAATTCCCGGCGAAGTACCAGGGCGGACTCTTCTCCGCGCAGCATGGATCGTGGAATCGCACCACGCCGATCGGCGCGCGCGTGATGTTCACGAGCCTCAAGGCCGACGGCACGGCCGACAAGACCGAGGTGTTCGCCGACGGCTGGCTCGACGCCGAGACCGGCCTGTATCGCGGCCGTCCGGTGGACGTGGCGATGATGAAGGACGGGTCGATGCTCGTCTCCGACGACTTCGCCGGTGCGATCTATCGCATCAGCTATGTCGGGGAGGCGCCCGCCAAGTGAAGCGGTTGTCGTGGAGCAGGGGCCCGCTTCGCGCGGGCCTCTTCGCGTTCCTGGTCCTGGGTGCCGCGCTACCCGCGCGGGCCCAGCAGGCCGGGGCGAGCGCTCCCGGGAAGGCGAGCGAGAAGGCGAGGATGTGCGCGCCGTGCCACGGCGTGAACGGCCTGAGCGAGCAGCCCGACGCTCCCCATCTCGCGGGGCAGCCCGAGTTCTACCTGCGCGACCAGTTGCGCGCCTACCGCAGCGGAAAGCGATCCCACGAGGTGATGGGCGTGATCGCGAAGCCGCTCACCGACGCGGAGATCGCCGAGCTGGCCGCGTATTATTCGGCCATCGCCATCGAACTGAAGAAGAAGCCTTGAAGCGTTGCATTGCGCTTTCCGCGGCCTTCGCCGCGCTGCCGCTCGCGGCGCAGGAGGCGGCGGTGCCGGCGGCCGAGCCGATCGTCGTCACCGCGAGCCGCCTGGAGGAACGCGCCTTCGATGCGCCGGCGTCGATCTCCGTGGTCGGCGGGGACGCGCTTCGCTCCGCCGGCCCGCAGGTGAATCTCTCCGAGGCGCTCAATCGCGTGCCCGGCCTCACGGTGCTGAACCGCCAGAACTATGCGCAGGACCTGCAGCTTTCGATTCGCGGCTTCGGGTCGCGTTCCACGTTCGGGATTCGTGGCGTGCGGCTCATCGTCGACGGCATTCCCGCCACGATGCCCGACGGGCAGGGCCAGGCTTCCACGGTGAGCCTGCCCTCCGCCGAGCGCATCGAAGTGCTGCGCGGTCCGCTGGCCCAGCTCTACGGCAACAGCGCGGGAGGCGTCGTGCAGGTCTTCACGGCGGTGGGCGCGGCGCAGCCGACCGCGGGCGTGACGGCCACTGCGGCACCCTACGACGCGCACCGGTACGGCGCGCAGTTTGCCGCGACGAACGGGCCCCATGCGTACACGGTCGACCTCTCGCACTTCGAGACCGACGGTTACCGAGACCACAGCCAGGCCCAGCGCGACCAGTTGAATGCGAAGTGGCGCTGGCAATGGGATGCCGGTACGCGCATCGACACGACGGTGAACGCGATCGACCAGCCGCACTCGCTCGATCCCCTCGGGCTCACGCGCGACCAGTGGGAGCAGAACCCGCGGCAGTCGCCGGCCATCGCGACCACGCAGGACGCGAGCAAGAGCGTGCGCCAGCAGCAGGTGGGGTCGGTGCTCGAGCGCCGGCTCGATGCGTGGACGGATCTCACCGCGCGCGCCTACCTGGGCGAACGCTCGCTCGGCAACAAGCTCTCCACGCCGCTCGCCAACCAGCTGCCGCCGACGTCCGCCGGCGGGATCGTGGAGTTCGAGCGCCAGTACTACGGCGGAGCGTTGCAACTCTCGCGCCGCATGGACCTGGCCCCGGGCATGACGGCGCGCTTCACCGGCGGGCTCGAGTACGACCGCATGAACGAGGACCGGCAGGGCTACCTCAACATGGCGGGCGAGCGTGGCGCGTTGCGTCGCGACGAAGACAACGTGGTGTCCAGTACCGATGCCTTCCTCCAGGCGAGCCTCGAGCTGGGTGGGCGCTGGAGCGTGATCGCCGGGGCACGCACGAGTCGCGTGGCCTTCACCACCCATGACCACTACATCGCTCCCGGCAACCCGGACGACAGCGGGGACTTGAGCTACAGCGCCACCAATCCGGCCGTCGGCCTCGCGTGGCATGCCACGCCGCAACTCAACGTGTACGCGAATGCGGGCCGCGGTTTCGAGACGCCCACGTTCACCGAGCTGGCCTACCGCAACAATGCGTCGGGCCTCAACACGGACCTGAAGGCTTCGCGCAGCAATCACGCGGAGGTCGGGGCGAAATGGCGCGCGGCCGGCCAGTCGATCGACGCAGCCGCGTTCGATATCCGCACGCGCGACGAGATCGTCGTCGACACGAACATCGGCGGGCGCTCGACCTTTCGCAATGCGGGCAGCACCACCCGGCGCGGCGCCGAAGCTTCCGCGTGGGGTCCGATCGCCGCGGGCCTCACGTATCTCGCTTCGGCTTCGTCGTTGCAAGCGCGGTTCGACAACGGCAAGCGCCTCCCGGGCACGCCCGAGCGCAGCGCGTACGCGGAGCTCGCGTACGCACCGCCGAATGCGTGGGGTGGTTTCAGCGCGGCCGTCGAGGCGGTGTACACGGGGCGGCTCTACGTGAACGATGCGAACGACGACTTCGCGCCGTCCGCGAGCCTGGTGAACTTGCGCGCAGGGTTCCTGCAGCGCGTGGGTGCGTGGGAATTGCAGGCGCTCTTTCGCGTGGACAACGCGACGGACAAGCGCTACTCCGGTTCGGTGATCGTGAACGAGGGCAACCGCCGTTTCTTCGAGCCGGCGCCGCCGCGAGGGTGGCTCGCCGCACTCACGGCCCGTTATCGCTTCTAGGCGATAATCCCGGCTGCCCATCCGCGGGCGCTTCCGGGAGGAAATCAATGCATCGATCGTTCGTGACCGCGGCGTCGCTCGCCGCGACCTTGTTGCTGTCCACCGTCGCCGGCGCCCAGACGCTGGCCGAGATCAAGAAGCGGGGCTCGATCCGCCTGGGCTACTCGGAGACTTCGGCTCCGTTCGCCTTCAAGGGGCGCGACGGCAGTCCGGTGGGCTATTCGGTCGAGATCTGCAAGCGCGTGGCCGCGGGCATCGGCTCGCTGACCGGCGTCGCCGACCTCAAGACCGAATGGGTCGCGCTCACGCCGGTCACGCGCATCGAAGCCGTGGCCTCGGGCCAGGTCGACGTCGAGTGCGGCACCACGACGATCACGCTTGCGCGCCGCGAGAAGGTGGACTTCAGCCTGCCGGTCTTCGCCGATTCCTCCACGATCATGACGCGCAGTTCCTCGGCGACGAGCCTCGCCCAGCTGCAGGGCAAGAAGGTCGCCGCGGCCGAGAATACGACGACGATCCGCGCGCTCGACGCCGCGTTGAAGAAGCGCTTCATCAATGCGGAGATCGTGCGCACGAAGACGGTCGCGGAGGGCTTCGACCTGCTGAAGTCGGGCAAGGTGGATGCGCTGGCGGGAGACCGCACGGTCCTCGTGGGCACGTTCCTGGTCGCGGGCGGCGCGGAAGGCCTTGGCGTCTCCACGGAGGATCTCTCGTTCGAGCCCTACGGGCTCGTGCTGCGCAAGGGCGATGCGGAGTTCCGCCTCGCCGTCGACCGCGTGATCGCGCAGCTCTATCGCACCGGCGCGATCGAGGCGATCTACGGCGACTGGCTCGCCCCGTTCGGCAAGCCCACGATCCCGCTGCTCACGATGTACCTGCTCAACGCGCTGCCGGACTGACCCGCGTCAGGGTGCGAGGACCGCGAGCCGGAGCTTGCGGTCCTCGGGGTGCGTGGTGATCGCGAAGCCCAGTGCGGCCGCCACGGCCAGCATGCCCGCGTTGTTCGCGAGGATCTCGCCGAAGAGGCGCTTGAGTCCGCGCCGCCGGGCTTCCTCCACCAGTTCACCGAGGAGCATCTTGCCGATGCCCTTGCGCTGCCATTCGTCGGCCACGAGCAAGGCGAACTCCGCTTCGTCGCCCCGCGGCCCGATGAAGAAGCGGCCCGCGGCCACGGCTTGCTCCTTCCCCTCCCGTTGCGCCGTCACGATGAGCGCATGGATCACCTCGGGATCGGGGTCGACGACCTGGGCCAGGCGAGTGTCGTTCACGCGCCAGCCCCGGACGAAGAAGCGCAGGTAGCGCGAGCCCGGCGAAAGGCGCGAGAGCGCTTCGCGGGCGATGCCGAAGTCGGCCGGCACGAGCGGGCGCACGCAGAGCCACGTGCCGTCCTTCGACTGCCATTGGCGAGTCACCATGATGGGACTCTAGCGCGCGCGGAAAAAAAGCAAAAAAAAAGGGGCAGGATACCTGCCCCACAAGGCGCACTCTTGAATACAGGAGGGTGACTGCCTGGGACGGAGGGATGGAGCCGCCTCAGACAGCGCTCCGGTGAGGGAGCGACACTCCGCGAGGAGTGTTCACAGCTACTTCAGCAATCTCTAAGCCAGATTATCCAAGTGCCTGAAATCCAACGATATGACATTTGTCACACTTTGGCGGTTCCGCGCCCGGAATCCCCTTTTCGTCGGGCCGGAGCGACAGGCTGCATCAGCCCCGCCTGCAAGTCACTGATTGATTAGTTGTTTTATCTGTCGCCTGCAAGCGACAAGGTGGCGTCATTTGACGTCAGCCTTGAAAAGGGCCGCTTCGATGCCGTGGCGCTGCAAAAGCTTGTAGAACTCGGTGCGATTTCGCCTCGCCAGCTTGGCGGCCTGGGTCACGCTGCCGCGCGTGAGCTTGAGGATTCGCGTGAGGTAATCGCGCTCGAATCGCTTCCTCGCATCCTCGAACGAGGTCATCTCGTGCATCTCGACCTGGATCGCCTGCTCGACGAAGGTCTGCGGAATGACTTCGGTGGGGCAGAGCGCGATCGACTGCTCGACCACGTTGTAGAGCTGGCGAACGTTGCCCGGCCACTTCGCCTTCACCAGCAGCTCGAGGGCCTCGGGCGAGAAGGAGGCCTTCTCGCGGTTGTAGCGCGGCGCCAGGCGATCGAGGAAGTGTTCCGCGAGGATGGGCACGTCCTCGGGCCGCTCCTCGAGCGACGGCAGGCGCAGCGTCACCACGTTCAGCCGGTAGTAGAGGTCTTCGCGGAAGGTCCCGGTTTCCTTTTCGTGCGCGAGGTCGCGATGCGTGGCCGAGATGATCCGAACGTCGAAGGGAATGGAGCGCGAGGCGCCGATGGGGCGCACTTCCCGCGTCTCGATCACGCGCAGCAGCTTCACCTGCAGGGCGAGCGGCATGTCGCCGATCTCGTCGAGGAAGAGCGTGCCCTTGTCGGCCGCGACGAAGAGCCCGCGCTGGTCGGCGATCGCGCCGGTGAACGAACCCTTGGTATGGCCGAAGAGTTCGCTCTCCAGCAGGGTCTCGGGAATGGCGCCGCAATTGATCGCGACGAAGGAATGGTTGGCGCGGGGGCTCGCGCGGTGGATGGCGCGCGCGAGCAGTTCCTTGCCCGTGCCGCTGTCGCCCTGGATGAGGACGCTCGCGTCGCCGGCGGCCACGCGCTGCGCCTTGGCGAGCAGGTCCTCCATGAGCGACGAGCGGGTGACGAGATCCTCGCGCCACACCTGGCCCGCGCCCGTGCGGCCCGTGCCGCCGTGCAGCGTCACGGCACGCTCGACGTGGTGCAGCAGTTCGTCGGCGTCGTAAGGCTTCGTGAGGTAACCGAAGACGCCGCGCTTCACGGCGGCCACGGCCTCGGGAATGGTGCCGTGCGCGGTGAGGATGATCACCGGCAGGCCGGGATACGACGCCTGGATCTCGTGGAACAGCGCCATGCCGTCCATGCCGCTCATGCGCAGGTCGGTCAACACGAGGTCGGGCCGGGTGTGGCCGATGGACGCGAGCGCCCGCTGGCCGTTGTCCACCGCCGTGACCGCGTATCCATTGGCCTTGAGGCGGATCGACAGCAACCGGAGCAGGTCCGGATCGTCGTCGACGAGGAGCAGCGAAGCCTTGCCTTCACGCAACATCAGTTTCCCCTGCGACCCGAGAGGCTCTTCTCGAGGTTGGTCAGGGCGTCGAGCTTCTGCTGCAACTGCGCGTTGCGCTCCTGGAGCGTGTCCGCGCGCTGCCGCTGCGACTCGTACGCCTTCCGGTCGTCCCGCGATCGGGCACCGGCCGCCGCGGCGCCTTCCTTGAGCCGGCGCCGCTCGATCGCCAGATGCTGCAAGAAGCTTGCCATGGCCTGCACGTCCGCATCGGAAGGGGCCGAATCGCGGGCGACCGGCTCGACGACGGCCAGCAGGTCCGCATCGTCGGCCTGGGGAGCGGCGGCGAGCGCGAGACCCAGCTTCACCCGGTTCAGGCCATTCGGGGCCTGGCGGGCGAATTCGCGCTGGCGCGAGATTTCGAGGATCAGGGCCGGTTCATCGAGGGTCCGGAGGCGCGCCAGGTAGGCGACCAGTTCTTCCGCGGAACTGGGCGCGCGTTCCGCCGGGACCGTGACCACGGCGGGGGCCGGCGCCGGATCGAGCACCGCGCAGCCGGCCAGGATGCCCGCGAGGAGCGAGAGCGCCGCGAGGCCGCGCTTCATGCCGCTTCCTCCATGTCGCGCTTGCGCGGGATGCGGATGCGAAAGTGCGCGCCGGGCCCGTCGAGGATCTCGACTTGCCCCCGGTGCAGCTGCACGTATTCCTTCACGATCGAAAGGCCCAGGCCGCTGCCCTTGATGGCCGACACCGGTGCATCGGTGCCGCGATAGAACGCCTCGAAGACCTTGTCGCGCTCCGGAGTCGGGATGCCCGGGCCTTCGTCGAGGACTTCGAGGACGGCATCGTTGCGGTCCTTGTAGAGCTTGATCGAGATCATCCCGCGCTCGGGCGAGAAGCGGACGGCATTCGACATGAGGTTGTCCAGCAGCACGCGGATCTTCTCCTCGTCGCAGAACGCGGTCACGTTCTCGCAGTTGAGTTCGATGCGGATGCCCTTCGCGACGAGGGCGAGCTTGCGGTCGTTCACCACGCGGCGGATCACGTCGCGCAGTTGCACGATCTTCGCGTCGATGTAGGAGGCCTGGTGATGCACCGCGCTGTAGTTGAGCAGGCCCTCGATCAACCGCCGGAGCTCGATCGAGTTCTCCTGCAGGATGCGCGCGATCTCGCGCTGCTCGGCGTTCAGGTTCCCGACCACGCCCGAGAAAAGCAGGTCCGACCCTTCGCGCAGCGCCGTGAGCGGCGTCTTCAGTTCGTGCGAGAGGTGCTGCAGGAAACGGGTCTTCTGCGCTTCGAGGGTCACCAGGCGTTCCCGCAGCCAGTCGAGCTGCTCGCCCAGGCGCACCATGTCGCCCGGGCCCTCGATGCGGATCGGGCGCGCGAAGGCGCCTTCGCCCAGCCCGCGGATGCTGGCGCTCACCTGCGAGATGGGGCGCGCGATCAGGAAGGTGAAGGACGCGATCAGGAGGACGGCGGTGGGGATCATGGCGACCATCAGCCAGAAGACGCGGTTGCGCGACTTCACGGCCTGCACCCGCAGCGCCTCGATGCCCTGGTCGATGACGAGGTCGCCTTCGCGCACCAGGGCCTGGGCCTTGGTCGAGAGCTGGCCGAAGTCGGTGGCGAGCTGGATCGAAAGGCCCGGCGTCGGCGCCGAGCGGCTGATGGCGAGGTTGATCGCTTCCTCCTGCTTCGAGAGCGCCGAGAGCTCGACGCGCTGCTCCTCGGTGAGCGGCATGTCTTCCAGTTGCTTCACGGCCGCCTGGAACGTCGCGCGGTTGCTGCGATAGGCCTCGAGGAACGTCGCTTCGCCCGCGACCGCGTACTGGCGTGCCGAGCGCTCCAGCGCCGTGAGGTTGGTGGTGAGCGCGCGGCTCGCCTGCGTCACCTTGACCGCCGAGAGGACGGCTTGTTCGGAGAGCGCGGCCAGACGCTCGAACGCGACCGCGTTGGAGAAGAGCGCGAAGAGCAGGGGTGCGGCCACGATCGTGAAACCGATCAGCAGCAGCGAGAGGAAGGAGCGGGGATACGTGAGGCGCATGCGGTTCCCGCGGAGGCGAGTGCTACCATTATCGCCGAATCAACTTCCGCTCCCAACCCGCCGCCATGTACGAATCCGAAGCCACCCTGTTCCTGAAGGAGTTGCTGGGCGCGAACCCGCAGCTGGAAGAGCAGCGGCTCAAGCTGCGCGCGACCTGGTGGGACCATCCGCAGGACCTCGAGACTCTCGAGGAGCGGCGCGAGTCCGCCTCTCCGGCCTCGTCGTACGTGTACTTCCCGCCGCCGACACCGGCGTCGAAATAACTAACCGGGCGGGAACAACCCGAGCACGCCTTCCAGCCCCGTGAAATCGAGGGCGTGGGTGGCCTGCGCCTTCACGACCGGCTTGGCGTGGTAGGCGATGCTCGTGCCGGCCTCGGCCATCATCGGGAGATCGTTGGCGCCATCGCCGATGGCGAGGATGCGATCGCGCGGGAGGTTCAACTCCGCCGCGATGCGCGCAACGTGTGCCGCCTTGCCGCGAGCGTCGACCAGTGCACCCGTGGTGCGCCCGGCCAGCTTGCCGTCCTCGACGACCAGTTCGTTCGAGTATGCGTGGTCGAGCGACAGGCGGTCCCGGACGCGGTCGGTGAAATACGTGAAGCCGCCGGAGACGAGCAACGTCTTCAGCCCCGCGCGGCGAGCCGCGGCGACGAGTTTCTCGGCGCCCGGGTTGAAGCGCAGCCGTTCCGCGTAGACGCGTTCCAGGGCAGAGGCCTCGAGGCCGGCGAGGGCGGCCACACGCTGCCGGAGGCTCTCGGGCCAGTCGATCTCCCCGCGCATCGCGGAGGCCGTCACGGCGGCCACCTCGGCCTTGCGCCCCGCGAAGTCGGCGATCTCGTCGATGCATTCGATGGAGATCAGGGTCGAGTCCATGTCCATCGCGAGGAGCCCGAAGTCACCCAGCTTGCGGCCCGCGGGGACGAAGGCCCAGTCGAGCCTCGCCTGCGCGCAGTGCGCCGCGACCGCTTCGCGCGTGGCGGGATCGGCGCGGGTGATGCGGAAAGCCTGCTCGTCCACGCGCTCGATCGCGATGCCGCGGGAAAGTGCGTGCAGCCGCTTCAGGTCGGGCGTGGAGACCTCCGGGCCCTGGATCACGAGGTTCATGCGAGCTTCCCGAGAAATTGCCGGACTTCGCTCGCCCGCGCCTTGAAGTCCTCGTGCTTCATCTCGATGCGCACGCGGTCGGGCCCGGGGAGCTTGTAGATGCGGCTGGATTGCACGAGCTGGAGCACCTTGCGCGGGTCGATCGGCGGCCGGGGCACGAACTGCACGATGATCGCGGTGGGCGATGCGTCGATCTTCGCCACGCCGAGCGGGGCGCCCTGGATGCGCAGGCGGTGCGCTTCGAGCAGGGTGCGTGCCGGGTCCGGCAGCGGTCCGAAGCGATCGACGAGCTCTTCGGTGAGGCGCTCGAGTTCCCCGGGCGCCGAGCAGTTGGCCAGGCGCTTGTAGAGCACCAGGCGCTCGTGCACGTCGCCGCAATAGGTCTCCGGCAGCAGTGCCGGCGTATGCAGGTTCACTTCCGTGCCGATGTTGAAGGGCTGCGTGAGGTCGACTTCCTTGCCGTTCTTCAGGCCCTTCACCGCGGCATCCAGCATCTCGGTGTAGAGCGCGAAGCCCACGTCGTGGATGCCGCCGGACTGCGAGTCGCCCAGCACTTCGCCGGCGCCGCGGATCTCGAGGTCGTGCATCGCGAGGTAGAAGCCGGCGCCGAGGTCTTCCATCATCTGGATCGCCTCGAGGCGCTTCTTCGCGTTGGCGGAGAGCGCGTCGTCGGGCGGCGTGAGCAGGTAGGCGTAGGCCTGGTGGTGGGAGCGGCCCACGCGGCCGCGCAACTGGTGGAGCTGGGCCAGGCCGAAGCGATCCGCGCGGTCGATGAGGATGGTGTTGGCCGTGGGCACGTCGATGCCCGTCTCGATGATCGTGGAGCAGAGCAGGACGTTGGCGCGCTGGTGGTAGAAGTCGCGCATCACGCCTTCCAGCTCGCGCTCGCGCAGTTGTCCGTGGGCCACCGCGATGCGCGCCTCCGGAAGCAACTCTTCCAGCTCGGCGCGCTTGTTCTCGATGGTCTCGACTTCGTTGTAGAGGTAGTACGCCTGGCCGCCGCGCTTCAGCTCGCGCAGCACCGCCTCGCGCACGATGCCCTTCGAGAAGCGGTTCACGAAGGTCTTGATCGCGAGCCGGCGCTGCGGCGCGGTGGCGATGACCGAGAAATCCCGCAGGCCCTCGAGCGACATCGCGAGCGTGCGCGGGATCGGCGTGGCGGTGAGGGTGAGCACGTCCACTTCGGCGCGCAGCTTCTTCAGCTGCTCCTTCTGGCGCACGCCGAAGCGGTGTTCCTCGTCGATGATCACGAGCCCCAGGTTCTTGAACACCACGTCGCTCTGGATCAGCTTGTGCGTGCCGATCGCGATGTCGATCGTGCCGCTGGCGAGCCCGCCCACCGCGGCTTCGATTTCCTTGGCGCTGCGGAAGCGCGAGAGCTCGGCGATCTTCACCGGGAACTGCGAGAAGCGGTCGCTGAAGTTGCCGAAGTGCTGTTCGGCCAGCAGCGTGGTCGGCACGAGGATCGCGACCTGCTTGCCGGCGGCGACCGCGACGAACGCCGCGCGCATCGCCACCTCGGTCTTGCCGAAGCCCACGTCGCCGCAGACCAGGCGATCCATCGGCTTGCCGCTGGTCATGTCCTTCACCGTGGCCTCGATGGCGGCGGCCTGGTCGGGCGTCTCCTCGAATTCGAATGCCGCGGAGAAGGTCTCGAACTCCTGCGCGGAGAGCGGGAACGCGAAGCCCTGGCGTGCCGCGCGCTTCGCGTAGAGGTCGAGCAATTCCACCGCGGTGTCGCGCACCTGCTTCGCGGCCTTGCGCTTCGCCTTCTCCCACTGGCCGCTGCCCAGGCGGTGCAGCGGGGCCTGGTCGGGCGCGGCGCCGGTGTAGCGGCTGATCACGTGCAGTTGGGAGACGGGCACGTAGAGCTTGTCGCCGCCGTCGTACTCGAGGTGCAGGAATTCGGTCGGGCCTTCGCCCAGGTCCATCGTCACGAGCCCGTGGTAGCGGCCGATGCCGTGCTGGCTGTGGACGACCGGGTCGCCCGCCTTCACTTCGGCGAGGTCGCGCACCATCCCTTCGGCGCTCGAGCGCGAGCGCGCGTCGCGGCGGCGGGCCTGGCGCACCTGGCCCGGATAGAGCTCCGCTTCGGTGAGGATGGCGATGCGCTCGTCCGGAATGCGGAAGCCGGACGACACGGGACCGGGAACGAGCGCCAGCGGATGCTCGGAATCGCGGAAGCGTTCCCAGTCGTCGACGAGCACCGGATGGAAATCGTGCTCGCCGAAGAACTGCGAGAGCGTCTCGCGCCGGCCCGCGCTCTCCGCCACGATGAGCACGCGGCCGTCGAAGCCGTCCACGAATCGCTTCACGAGGGCGAGCGGCTCCACCGAACGGCGATCGACCTCGAGCGCGGGCAGGGCCTGCTCGGCGACGAGGGCCGGACGCACGTCGGTCCGCTCGAACTTCGCCAGCCCGACGAACATCTCCTCGACCGGCACGTAGAGCTCGCGCGGCTCCAGCAAGGGCCGGTCCGCGTCGCCGCGCAGCAGCTCGTAGCGCGACTTCAAGTCCTTCCAGAACGCTTCCGCCGCCTCGGATACGGTCCCGTGCACCGCGAAGGTCGTCGCCGCCGGGAGGTAGTCGAAGAGCGTGGCGGTCTCGTCGAAGAAGAGCGGCAGGTACGCCTCCACGCCGGCGGGTGCCAAGCCGTTGGAGACGTCCTTGTAAATGCGCGAACGCGAAGGATCGCGCTCGAAACGCTCGCGGAAGTGGTCGCGGAACATCGCGCGCCCGGATTCGTCGAGCGGGAACTCGCGCGCCGGGAGCATGCGGATCGCCGGGACGGGATAGATCGAGCGCTGCGTGTCGACGTCGAACGTGCGGATGGTCTCGATCTCGTCGCCCAGCAGGTCGAGGCGATAGGGCACGGCGCTGCCGGTGGGAAAGAGATCGACCAGGCCGCCGCGCACGCAGAACTCACCGGGCGACATCACCTGCTGCACGTGCGCATAGCCGGCCGAGACCAGCTGCCCGCGCAGCGCTTCGAGGTCGAGGCGTTCCTTCTGCTTCAGGTCGAACGTTCGGCCGGCGAGGTAGGCGCGCGGGGCCAGGCGCTGCAGTGCGGTCGTGACCGGGACGATGCCGACGTCGAAGGCGCCGGTCGCGAATTGCCAGAGCGTGGCGAGGCGCTCCGAGACGAGATCCGGGTGGGGCGAGAACTGGTCGTAGGGAAGGATTTCCCAGTCGGGCAGGCGATGCACCCGCAGCGCCGGATCGAACCACGCGATCTCGGCGCGCAGGCGCTCGGCATCGAGGGCCGAGGCGGCGAGGACGAGGATCGGGCGGCGCGCGCGGGCAAGGCGCGCCAGGTGCAGCGCGTCGAAGCTGCCTGAGACGGCGAGGGGGCCGTGCGCGGCGGTCAAACCACCGCGACGGGGATCTTGCCGATCTTGGCTCTCCATTCCGCCGGTCCGCTCTTGTGCACCGCGTTGCCGGTGGAATCCACGGCGACGGTGACGGGCATGTCCTTCACCTCGAACTCGCGGATCGCTTCCATGCCGAGGTCTTCGAACGCGAGTACCTTCGAGGACTTGATGGCCTTCGACACGAGGTAGGCGGCGCCGCCCACGGCGATGCAATACACGGCGCCGTGCTTCTTGATCGATTCGATCGCGGGGTCCTTGCGTTCGCTCTTGCCCACCATGCCGATGAGGCCGGTCTTGGCGAGCAGGGGTTCCACGAACTTGTCCATGCGCGAGCTCGTCGTGGGGCCCGCGGGGCCGACCACTTCCTCGCGCACCGCGTCGACCGGGCCGACGTAGTAGATGAAGCGATTGGTGAAGTCGACCGGCATCTTCTCGCCCTTGGCGAGCATCTCGACCAGGCGCTTGTGCGCGGCATCGCGGCCGGTGAGGAGCTTGCCGTTCAGCAGCAGGCGGTCGCCCGCCTTCCACGTGGCGATCTCCGCCTTGTTCAGCGTGTCGAGGTTCACGCGCCGGCTCTTGGAGGTGTCGAAGGTGAGCTTCGGCCAGTCGTCGAGCGAGGGCGGGTCGAGCTTCGCCGGCCCGGACCCGTCGAGCACGAAGTGCACGTGGCGCGTGGCGGCACAATTGGGCAGGAGCGCTACGGGCTTCGACGCGGCGTGCGTCGGGTAGTCCGTGACTTTCACGTCGAGCACCGTGGTAAGGCCGCCCAGGCCCTGCGCGCCGATGCCCAGCGCATTCACCTTTTCATAGAGCTCGAGGCGAAGGTCCTCGCTGCGCGTCTTCGGGCCGCGCGCCTTCAGCTCGTGGATGTTCAGCGGTTCCATCATGGCCCACTTGGCCATCAGCATCGCCTTCTCGGGCGAGCCGCCGATGCCGATCGAGAGCATGCCGGGCGGGCACCAGTCCGCGCCCATCGTGGGCACTTGCTGCAGCACCCAGTCCACGATCGAGTCGGAAGGCAGCAGCATCGCGAACTTCGATTTGTTCTCGGATCCGCCCCCCTTCGCGGCGACGATCACGTCGACCGTGTTGCCGGGGACGAGCTCCACGTGCGTGACCGAAGGCGTGTTGTCGCCGGTGGTCTTCCGCTTGCCGTCCGGATCCGCGAGCATCGAGGCGCGCAGCGGGTTGTCCTTGTCGGTGTAGGCGCGGCGAACGCCTTCGTCGACGAGTTCCTGCAGCGACTTCTTCGTGTCCCAGCGGACATCCATGCCGACCTTGATGAAGGCGATCGCGATGCCGGTGTCCTGGCACATCGGGCGCCGGCCCTCGGCGGCCATGCGCGAGTTGATGAGGATCTGCGCCATCGCATCCTTCGCGGCGGGCGATTCCTCGCGTTCATACGCCTCCACCAGCGGCTTGATGTAGTCCAGCGGGTGGTAGCAGCTGATGAACTGGAAGCCGTCGGCGACGGACTGGATGAAGTCTTCTTCGCGGATCGTGGTCATGGCGGCTCCGTTCTAGTGTTGACCGGGCTTGGATGGCGCGTGCGGCATGATGCGGTCGGAAGCGGCGATCGCAATGGCCGAAAGCAGGAAGACGAGGTGGATTCCGACCTGCGCAATGATCACTCGGTCCGGATAGTGCGCGGCATTGATGAAGGTCTTCAGCAGGTGGATCGACGAGATGCCGATGATGGCGGTCGCGAGCTTCACCTTGAGCACCGACGCGTTCACCGAGGAGAGCCACTCCGGCTGGTCGGGATGGTTCTGCAGGCCCATGCGCGAGACGAAGGTCTCGTAGCCGCCCACGATCACCATGATGAGCAGGTTGGAGATCATCACCACGTCGATCAGGCCCAGCACGACGAGCATCAGCACGGTCTCGTTGGGCTTGGTGGCGCGCTGCCCGCCTTCGACCGTGACGGCATCGAGCACGTGGCCGAGCGAGTCGGCGTTGCCGAAGGTCGCCATCACGAGGTGGAACAGCTCCTGCCAGAAGACAAAGACGTAGATGCCCTGGGCGACGATGAGTCCGAGGTACAGCGGCAGCTGCAGCCACCGGCTCATGAAGATCAGGTTGGGCAGGGGCTTCAGGGGGCGGAAGGTCTTGTTTTCGTCCATGGTGTGCGCGGAAAAGGGGGAGCACCCGGAAGCACGATGCTCCGGGCGGGATGTTGCGTGGGGATGTCAGGCTGCGGAGCGCGAAACCGCGATCGAAGGCGTGATGTCCCGCCTCAGAATCTTACCATTGCGGGTGCGCCGGAAATCGCGCGGTGCCGTCAGGAAACGAGGTCGTCGATCGCCTGCCGGCCGGCTCCCACGCCGGCCCTGACCTGCGTCGCCACTTCGGTCGCTGGGCGGCGATCGTCGATCGGCGGCGGGTCGAAGGACGGCCGCTCGTCCAGCACGAGGTTGGGATGGGCGCGTTGCAGCGCTGCGCCCAGGGCGACGGGTTTGCCGTTGTGCAGCGAACCCCGGTCACTCAGTTGCGTGCCGCCCCACGGCCGGACGAAGCGGGAGGCGTCGATCTCGGGTCCCGTCTCCCAGACGTTGTCCTCGCTCACGATGCGGCACTTGAAGCCCATGCCGATCGAGTAGCCGTAGTGCGCGCCGGGTGTCACGACGAACAGATTGCTGGCGACGTGCACCTTGCCGAAGCGCACGCGCGGCGTGCGCTCGCCGCAGTCCGTCCAGAGGTTGTGGTGCAGCGTGACGCGAAGGTGCCCCTCGTCGTTGACGCTCCGGTCGCTGCCGCCGATCAGCATCGTCTTGTCGTGGCGCGAGAAGCGGCACCACGACACCGTGACCAGGTCGCTCGCCTGCGTGATGTCCAGCAGCCCGTCGTTGGTCTCGAACACGCGGTCGAAGAAGCGCTCGCGTGCGGGGTGGACGCTCTCGAAGTCGCAATGATCGACCCAGATGCGGCTCGCGCGCCGCAGCGAGACCGCGTCGTACTCGGAGTTCCATTCGCCGCGCGCGCCATCGAGGGGATCCCACGCCGGGAAGTGGTCGCGCACGCCGTGGAAGCGCAGGTTGCTGAGGATCACGCCGCGGGTGTCCTGCAGCATGATCGCGCCGTCGGTGAAGCCGGCGTCGGGCGTCACGCCGACGATCGCGGTATTCGGCACGACCTTCAGCGTGACGGCGGCACCCTGGCGCGCGGCCGAGCGCTTGCGCGCTTCCTCCAGCGGGCCGGTGAGGGCGCGCCGCCCCCAGGTCTCGGGCGCGTAGGCGCGGAGATACGCTTCGAAATCGAACTCGCGGTCGGCGAAGTCCGCGGCGCCGCGTCCGCCCGAGAGATCGATGCGGCCATGCACACGCAGGAGCTTCGGCACGCCGCCCATCGCCATTGCGCGGTCGAGGTCCGCACGCGAGCGGATGTCGAAGCGATTCTCCGGCGGCACTGCACCGATTCCCAGGCCGCCTTCGGCCGCCGCCCAACCGGACGGTCCGCGGCGCGCCTGCACCGGCACCCCCGCGCATGCCGTGAGGACCAGGGGCGCTGCGAGGAATTCGCGGCGGTTCACGACGGGATATCGACGAGGTACAGGCCGGGCTCGCCATCGCCGTCGGCACTGAACAGGACCTGGCGCTCATCGGGCGTGAACGACGGGTGCGGGTGCGTGACCTGGCGATTGCCCTTGTACACGCCCCAACTGCTGTCGTGATGCGCGATGCGGCGGGTCTTGCCGTTCGAGAGGTCGAACAGGTGCAGGAACGGATCGTTGGCGATCTGGTGCGCGCCGGCGTCGGCCACGTCGGCGGGCGAGCCGCAGCCGTCGCCGACGACGAGCGTGCCGCTGGGGTTGCTCATCAGGTGCGAGCACGGGGGCATCGCCATCAGCTTGCGGTTCTCGAGCGTCACGGGATCGAGGCTGCAGATCCAGCGCTCCGTGGCGCCTTTCATGTAGCTCACGAAGATCATCGCCGAGCCGTCGGGAACCCAGAACTCGTGCGTGCAGCTCTCGCCCGGCGCGTGCCGCCGGCCGCAGCGCTTGTTGGTGCCGTCCTCGTCGATGAACCACATGCGCGCATCCACGAGGTCATGGGGGCCCTCGTGGCAATAGGCGACCGTGTTGTCGTCGAACGGGCGGTATTGCGGATGGCCGAGCCAGCCCTGCTGCTCGAGGATCACGTTGCGCTCGCCCGTGGCGAGGTCGACGCTGAAGAGCCTGCAGCGCGGCTTCTTGTGGAACATCTCCGCGAACTTCTTCCAGTCGGAGAGCGGGAACCAGTCGTCGGCGTGGATCTCGATGCCCACCATCTTCGTGCACGCGCTGTTGGCGACCCACGTGCCGTAGCCCACCCAGCCCTGGGGCACCGTGTAGGCGACATCCTCGGCCAGCGTGTCGAGGTGCAGGCGGATCAACTGGCGCTCGGCCCGCACGAAGTAGAGGTAGCGGTCGTCGGGGCTCAGGAATCCGCCGAACGTGTTCTCGCGCGCGCCGTCGGTGAGTTGCAGCGCGGTCCTGCTTTCCAGGTCCAGCAGGTGGTAGTTCCAGTTCGGCTTCGCGGGATCGCCGACGTCGGGGCCGAACTCGCCGCCGAAGATCAGGCGCTTGCCGTCGTTGGTGAAGCACTTCTGGTAGAAGTAATTGCGATGGCAGGTCACGTCGCGCGGCGTGAGCCGGGTGATGCCCGCGCCGGTGTCCGGATCGGTGCGGGTCTCGAAGCGCAGGTCGCGGCGGGTGTGCTTGCTCATGGGCTTACCTCAGTCGTTGCAAAAGGGCCTGGCCGTCCTCGCGCAGGCGGCGCGCTGCAAGGGCCGCATCGCTCTTGCCGTAGGCCACGGTCTCGAAGACTTCGCGCATGAACTTGTGCATGCGCGGGTGCTCGAAGAGCGGTGCGGGAAGGGGAATGTTGCCACGCTCGCGCTGGGCCGCGATCAGGGCATGGGCCTCGAGCTCGAGGGGTGGGAGCTTGCCCTGGGCGCGCAGGGCGGCGAGCGCGGCCCGCGATGCAGGCACGCCCCTCGTGCGTCCGAGGATGCCGACGGCTTCGGGGTCGGTGACCAGGAACTCGATGAAGCGCGCGGCCAGCTCGGGCTGGCGGCAGTTGCGCCCCACCGCGAACATCACGGTGGGACGTCCGAAGATGCCGCTCGCGCGCGCTTCCGGCAGCGTCGGGAATTCCCCCAGGGCGATCCGGTTCGCGCCCTTGAGCGTGCTGCCCCGCAATGCGATGACCGAGTCCCACGTGTAGTTGCCCGCCCAGCGGCCGTTCACCCAGTCGGGCTGCTGCTCGGTGGGCTTCTCCGCGCCCCCGAGGCTCGCGCGAAGCGGCAGCGGCGTTGCGACGTGCTCGCCGACAAGGCGCTGGTACGTGCGCACCCAGTCCAGCGCCGCGGCTTCATCCATCGCCACGCGAGGCGCGTCGGGCGCTATAAAGGCAGTGCCGTGTTTCTGCTGGACCCAGGTCTGGGCGAGCAGCAACATGTCGTAGAGCTCGCCGTCGAGCGGGAAGGCGCCTTCTCCGAGCGCGCGCTGGAAGATCGGGCCGGACGCGAACAGCTCGTCCCAATTGCGCGGCAGGGGCAGCTTCAGGCGCTCGAAGGTGCCGCGATTCCACAGCATGACGCGCGCGGTGTACGACACGGACAAGGCGTTCAACTTTCCGGCGACGCGCCCGGCTTCGATATCGGCCGCGGGCAGTTGTTCGCGTACCGCGGCTCCGAGCAAGGGGTCGAGGTCCGTGAAACCCGTGCCGCGCTTGCTGAACATCGCGAGCCACGCCCAGTTGATCTGCATCACGTCCGGCTCCGATCGTCCGGCGATCTGCGCCGTGAGCCTTTCGAGATACCCGTTGAAGCCCATGTACTCGGCCTTGATCCTCACGCCCGGATTGCGCTGCTCGAACAGGCGCGCGGCCTTGAGCGTGGCTTCGTGTCGCCCGGAGCCGCCCCACCACGCGACGCGCATCGTCTCGGGCGCGGCGCGCGCCAATGCGGGTGCGGCCAGCGCGGCCGCGCCGGCAACCATCACGCCGAGTGCGCGCCGCCGCTTCATGCGAGCGACGCGCCGCTCGCCGCGTCGAACAGGTGCGCCGAATCCATCTGCAGGTGCAGCGTGACTTCCGACCCGCGCGGGCTCGCCTGGAGCGATTCGGCTTGCGGCGCGGGCACGCGCGCGGTGAGCGCCAGGTTGCCGATCTCGGCGTGCACGAACACTTCGTTGCCCATGTGTTCGCCGAAGCGCAACTTCGCGGGAACCGGGGTGCTCCCGTCGAGCGGCACGATGCCGATGTGCTCGGGCCGCAGGCCGAACTTCACCGGCCCGTGCAATGGCGTGCGTGGCGCGCGCTCGGGCGGCAGGGGCAGGGTATGGCCGCCGAGCCGCACGGCGAGGCCGGCGCCGGCCGCGACCAGCTCGGCGTCGAGGATGTTCATCTCGGGCGAGCCGATGAAGCCGGCCACGAACGCGTTGGCCGGCCGGCGGTAGAGCGCCACCGGCGTGTCCACCTGCTGGATCACGCCTTCCTTGAGCACGCAGATGCGCTCGCCCATGGTCATGGCCTCGGTCTGGTCGTGCGTCACGTAGATCACGGTCGCGGGGCGGCCTTGCTCGCGCAGCGTGCGATGCAGTTCCGTCAGGCGCACGCGCATCGCGGCCCGCAGCTTGGCGTCGAGGTTCGACAGGGGCTCGTCGAAGAGGAACACCTCGGGCTCCTTCACGATGGCGCGGCCCACGGCCACGCGCTGCGCCTGGCCACCCGAGAGCTGGCGCGGGTAGCGATCGAGCAGCGCTTCCATCTCGAGCAATTTCGCCGCGTGACGTACACGGCGCTCGACTTCCGCCTTGGAGGTGCCCGCGAGCTTCAGCCCAAAAGCGAGATTGTCGAAGACCCGCATGTGCGGATAGAGCGCGTAGTTCTGGAACACCATGGCGATGCCGCGCGCCTTGGCCGGCAGGTCGTTCACCACGCGGTCGCCGATGCGCAGCACCCCGGCGCTGATGCTCTCCAACCCGGCCACCATGCGCAGCAGCGTGCTCTTGGCGCAGCCGCTGGGCCCGACGAGGACCATGAATTCGCCGTCGCGCACCTCCAGGTCCACGCCGTGCACGGCCTTGAAGCCGTTGGGATAGGTCTTCTCGATCTTCGCGAGGCTCAACGCGGCCATGGGGTCAGCCCTTGATGCCGCCGGCGGCGGCCCCTTCGATGAAATGACGTTGGGCGGCGAAGAACACCGCCACCGAGGGAATCAGCGCGACCACCGAGATCGCGATCACGTTCGCCCATTCCACTTCCTCGGTGGCGCCGATGCTCATCTTGAGCGCGAGCGAAACCGGGTATTTCTCGACCGAAGCGAGGAAGACGAGGGGGCCCATGAAGTCGTTCATGGTCCAGATGAACTGGAAGACGATCACCGAGACGATCGCGGGCCGCAGCAGCGGGACGATGATGAAGAGGAGCATCTGCAGGGCGTTGCAGCCGTCGATCATCGCCGCCTCCTCCATGTCGCGCGGAATCGCGCGCAGGAACTGGACCAGCATGAAGACGAAGAAGGTGTCGGTGGCGAAGGCCGAGGGCAGGATCAGCGGCCAGTAGGTGTCGAGCATGCCGAGCTCGCGGAACATCAGGTACTGCGGCAATCGCAGCACGATGAGCGGCAGCATCATCGTGCCCACCATCACGGCGAAGAGCCATTTCTTGCCCCAGAACTCGAAGCGTGCGAACGCGTAGGCCACCAGCACGCAGCTCGTGACGGTCACCAGGATGCGAGGGATCGTGATCAGGAACGAATTGAAGAAATAGGTGGCGAAGGTGTACTCCGTGCTGGTCTTCCAGCCCCGCGCGTACGCGCCGAAATCCAGGTGCGACGGCCAGAACCCCACCTCGGTGAAGATCTCGGCGTTGCTCTTGAAGGTCGCCCCGACCAGCCAGACAAGGGGATACAGCATCAGGAGCGAGACCGCGGCCAGCACCACGTAGCGCGGCCACGCCGCGCCGCGGTTCTCGCCCATCGCGACCGGGTTTGCCGCGGACGTGTTCACCGGCGTGTCTCCTTCTCGCCCGCGTAGAAAACCCAGTAGCGAGAGCTCCAGAACGACAGGCCCGCGAGCCCCGCGACGATGGCGAACAGCACCCAGGACAGCGCCGACCCGTAGCCGAAGTTGAAGAAGCGGAAGCTCTGGTCGTAGATGTAGAGCGCAAGGACGTAGGTCGAGCTCAACGGGCCGCCCTCGGTGATCATGTACGGCGCGTTGAACTCCTGGAACGCGTGGACCATCTGCATGATCACGTTGAAGAAGATCACCGGCGTGATCAGGGGCACCGTGATGCGCCAGAACTGCTGCATGCGGCTCGCCCCGTCGATTTCCGCGGCTTCGTAGAGCGCCTCAGGCACGTTCTGCAACGCCGCCAGGAAGATCACCATCGCCGAGCCGAACTGCCACGTGAACAGCAGCACGATCGTCCACATCGAGTAGTGCTCGTCGGCCAGCCACGCCACGGGCTCGATCCCGAGCATGCCCAGCACGCCATTCACCAGCCCGTTGCGCGCAAAGAGGAAGCGCCACAACACCGCGGTGGCGATGCTGCCGCCCAGGATGGAGGGCAGGTAGAAGGCGGAACGGAAGAACGCGATGCCGCGCATCTTGAAGTTGAGCACGTGCGCGACGAACAGCGCGAAGCCCACGCGCAGCGGCACCGCCAGCAGCGCGAAGGTCAGGGTCACCCCGAGGCTCTTGCGAAACAGGGGATCCTCGAGCGCCAGCTCGCGGTAGTTCTGCAGGCCCACGTACACGGGCGGGTCCATCACGTCGTACTGGGTGAAGCTCAGCGCGAAGCTCATCACGAACGGGAAGAGCTTGAAGAGCAGCACCCCCAGCACGAAGGGCAGGACGAAGAGGAAGCCGAGGCGCTTGTTTTCGTACATCGTTTTCCCGAGCGGTTCGTAGGAGCGGTGCGGCCTATAATGCCGTCTGGCCGATAGCATACAGAGGAAAACGTTTTCCCGTGAAAATCGAGCGCATCGCGGTCCACGTCTTCGAGCACCCTACGCGCATCGTGCGCGACTCCGCCGGCCATGCCCATGCCGGCACCGGCGCACCCGGCAAGGCCCGGCTGGCCCTGCTGCGCCTCGTGACCGAGGACGGCGCCGAGGGTTACGCCTTCGGGCCGCCGGAGGTGATTCGTCCGTTCGTCCTCGATTCGTTCGTGCGCAAGTCGCTCGTCGGCCAGGACGCGTTCGACCGCGAGCGGCTCTGGCACGACCTCGTGCATCGCCAGCGGGGATCGGCGGGCCAGCTCACCGACCGCGCGATCTCGATCGTCGAGCAGGCGCAGTGGGATTGGGCGGGCCGCAAGCTCGGATTGCCGGTGCGCAAGCTCCTGGGCGGCTTCCGCGACAAGGTGCGCGCCTACGGCAGCACCATGTGCGGTGACGAACAGCCCGGCGGGCTCGCCACACCCGAGGACTACGCGCGCTTTGCGGAGAAGCTGGTCGCGCGCGGGTACAAGGGCATCAAGATCCATACGTGGATGCCGCCCGTGGCCTTCGCCCCCGACCCGCGGCGCGATGTCGCGGCGTGCGCGGCCGTGCGCGAGGCCGTCGGGCCCGACATTGCCCTCATGCTCGACGGCTACCACTGGTACAGCCGCACGGATGCGCTCTACATCGGCAGGGCACTGGAAAGGCTCGGCTTCGCGTGGATCGAGGAGCCGATGGAGGAGGAGTCGATCGAGTCCTACGTTTGGCTGGCCGGCCAGCTCGAACTTCCCGTCGTCGGCCCGGAGTCGCTCGCCGGCCGGTTCCTGTCGCGCGCGGCGTGGGCGAGGGAGGGCGCCTGCGACATCCTGCGCGCCGGTGCACCGGGCACCGGTGGGATCACCTCGTGCCTCAAGGTGGCGCACCTGGCCGAAGCCTTCGGCATGAATTGCGAGATCCACGGCAATGGCGCGGCCAACCTGCAGGTGGTCGGCGCGATCCGCAACTGCGAGTGGTACGAGCGCGGCCTGCTGCACCCGTTCATCGACTACGACGAAGTGCCCGCCTGGCTCAACAGCCTCACCGATCCGATGGACCGCGAGGGCTTCGTGCACCTGCCGAACCGCCCCGGCCTCGGCGAGGACATCAACCTCGCCTACATCGAGGCCCACACCGTCGAGCGTTACTAGGACGTCTTGCCGGAGGCGCTGGTGTTGACGCCGGCGCCAGTACGCGCCGTGGCGATCCGCGGCGTGATCTCGCGGCGCAGGATCTTGCCGTTGCGCGTCCGCGGGAACTCGGCGGCCAGGTAGATCGATTTCGGCGCCTTGTAGGCCGCGAGGTGCTCGCGGCCGTAGTCGAGCAGCGCCTCGGGCGTGATGCGCGCGCCCGGATGGGCGATCACGTAGGCGACGACGAGCAGCTTGTCCTGGCCCGCGGCCTCGCCGACGCACGCGCAGTCGGCCACGGCGGGATGGCCTTTCAGGACGCGTTCGACCTCGTAGGGCGAGACGCGATAGCCGAAGCTCTTGATGATGTCGTCGCGCCGGCCGAGGAACCACAGGTAGCCGTCGGCGTCGTAGCGGGCGTAGTCGCCGGTGAGGAACCAGCCCGCGCGGCGCACTTCCGCCGTCTCCTCGGGCCGGTTCCAGTAGCGAAGGAACAGTCCCGGATCGTCGTCCGGGATCGAGATCATTCCCTCTTCCCCCTCCTTCACCTCTTGAAGCGTCTGCGGGTCGAGCAATGCGACCGCGTGTCCGGGCTGCGGGAAGCCGGCGCTGCCGGGGCGGATCGGCCGCGCCTTGCCCTGCGACAGGTAATAGCTGAACTCGCTCATGCCCACGGCCTCGTAGATGTCGAGGCCGAAGCGTTCCTTCCATTGGCCGAACACTTCGTCGGACAGGTGCTCGCCCGCGCTCATGCAGTGGCGCAGCGTCGGGACATCGGCCCGCGTGTAGCGCGTCTTCTGCAGGATCTGGCGATAGACCGTCGGCACGCCGATGAAGATGGTGGCGCCGTGCTTCGCGATGAGGCGCGGCCACGTGGCCGCGTCGTTCGGGCCTTCGTGCGCGATGACGGTCTTGCCGCGGTAGAGCGGATCCATCAGCGCGGAGCCGAGCACGTAGGTCCAGTTGAACTTGCCCGAGTGGACGATGCGATCCACGCCGGCGCCCTCGTCCTGGAAGTCGAACCAGTACTTCGACGCGGGCGAGCGCCCGATGAGCGAGCGATGCGCGTGCAGCACGCCCTTGGGGTAGCCCGTGGTCCCGGAGGTATAGACGAGATACGCCGGATCGTCGGCCCGCGTCGGCTCGGGGTCTTCCCACGCGTCGATGCGGGCGAGCGAGGCTTCGAGGTCGACCGACTCCACGCCGGCCACGTGATGCACGTCGCCGGCGCCCGAGAGCAACGCGAAGCGCAGGCCCGATCCCGCCAGGCGCGTGCCGAGCGTGCGCCACGCGGCCTTGTCGACCACGATCGCCGCGGCGCCGGAATCGCGCGCGAGGAAGAGAACCTCGTCGGCCGTGAGCAGCGTGGAGGTCGGCACGGCGATGGCGCCGCGCTTCAGGCTGCCGAGGAACGCGGTCGGATAATCGATGCCGTTGGGAAGGCGGATCAACACGCGCTCGCCCGCGCCGATGCAGAGATGGCGCAGCAACTGCGCGAAGCGGTTGGTGCGTTCCGAGAGCGCGGCGTAAGTGATGGCGCTGGTGCCGAGCGCGTCGTCCTCGACGATCATCGCGATGCGTTCGGCCGCGGGCGTGCCGAGGTGCGCGTCCGTGCAAGCGACGCCGATGTTGAGGGACTCCGGCACGTCCCATGTCCAGGCGGGGAAGGGCGGCAGTTTCTGCGCCTGGCGCACGGCGTTCACAGGATGACCCCGTACGGCCAGTTCTCGCGCACGACCTGCGCGGGCAGCTTCTTCAGCACGTCGATCGCGAAAGCCGTATCCGCGTCGGACAGGGCGTGCAGCGCATGGGCCCGCAGCAGCGTCTGCAGCGCCTTGCCGAACATCGGCGGGTCGAGCATCTCGCCGTTGAACTTGATCGCGCCCCCGAGCAGCGCATCGGCCTCGATGGCGGCGGTGAGGATCGCGATCTTGGTCTTGATCTCCGAGGGCGACGGCGTGAACGCGACCTTGCAGGGGTGGATGTGCGAGGGATGGATCACCTGCTTGCCCGACAGGCCCAGCGACGCCTCCTCGAGCGCGTGCTTGTAGACCACGCGGGACTCCTCGTCGCCGTGCAGGTCCAGCCACCGGCGCACGTCGTCCGATTCCACCGCGTGCTCCGGCATCGTGGACTGGCCGATCAGCGTTTCGACCGCGCCGATCACGCCCTTGCCGGCGATGCGGGCCTCGAAGAGGATGTCGTGGAGGTAGAACTTCAGCTCCTCGATCCAGTTGCGCGGCGTGATGTGGATGCCCATCGCCTTCGAGAAATCGTGGATGCCGAAGACCACGTGCTTCACGGTGGAGTACTGCATCAGGTCCGGCGCGATCTTGAGCGACTTCGGGTGCTCGATGATGGGCTGGATGGTGATCTTGCCGTTCAGGCCGACGAGCACGGCCGACAGGTCGCGGATCTCCGGCGAGCCGTAGGCCTCCCCGGCCTTGGCGAGCATCACGACGTCGAAGCAGCCCGCGAGGTCCCGGACCATCTGCAGGTCCTTCTCGTACTCCTCGGTGCGGAACGGGTTGATGCGCACCGCGATCTGGACCTGTTTCTTCCGCGCGAGGCCGGGTAGTTCGCGGCGCAGCAGCTCGCGGCTCATTTCCTTCTGGCGGCACCCGTCCTCGAGGTCGAACAGCAGGGTGTGGGCCGAGGTGTGGCACGCGTGCTTCTTGAAGCGCTGCGCGGCCTGCTCCAGGTCCTCGTAGATGCCGAGCGACGGCGCGTACTTCACCGGCGGGTAGTAGATCTGGATGCCGGGCCAGTAGTCGCCCAGGATGTCCGCGGAGGCGCGGTCGGGGGTGAGGCCGGTGGTCGGGAGGGGCGCGTTCATGGGGATATAGCTTGCACCCGGTGCTGCGGTGCGTCAACAGTCTTATATAAGATATGGGACTTGGGCCCGAAACCGAGGGTTTTCCCGGGGTCCGGGGCGCACGGGCACCAGACCCCTGTGCTATAAATCGGTCAAATCCCAGAGACGGATCCCCGAGGAGAAAACCATGTCGACCATCGAGTCGGTCCTGCAGGAATCGCGCGCCTTCCCGCCCCCCGAAGCCTTCGTGAAGCAGGCCAACATTTCCGGCATGGCCGCCTACCAGGCGATGGTGAAGGAGGCCGAGCGCGACTTCGAGGGCTTCTGGGCCAAGCTCGCCCGCGAGAACCTGCTGTGGCACAAGCCGTTCACGAAGGTGCTCGACGAGTCGAACGCGCCCTTCTTCCAGTGGTTCGCGGACGGCGAGCTGAACGCGTCGTACAACTGCCTCGACCGGCACCTGAAGACGCAGCCCGACAAGGTCGCGCTGGTCTTCGAAGCGGACGACGGCAAGGTCACGAAGGTCACGTACCGCCAGCTCTACGAGCAGGTCTGCCAGTTTTCCAACGGCCTGAAGAAGCTCGGCGTCGCGAAGGGCGAGCGCGTCCTCATCTACATGCCGATGTCGGTGGAAGCGATCGTCGCCATGCAGGCCTGCGCCCGCATCGGCGCCACGCATTCGGTCGTGTTCGGCGGTTTCTCGGCGAAGAGCGTGCAGGAGCGCGTCGTGGACGCGGGCGCGGTGGCCATCATCACCGCCGACGGGCAGTTCCGCGGCGGCAAGGAAATCCCGCTGAAGCCCGCCATCGACGAGGCGCTGTCGCTGGGCGGCTGCGACATCGTGAAGAACGTGATCGTGTACAAGCGCAGCGGTTCGGCCATCGCGATGAACGCGCCGCGCGACAAGTGGTGGGGCGACGTGGTCGCGGGCCAGCCGACCGATTGCGAGCCGACCTGGGTCGGCGCCGAGCACCCGCTCTTCATCCTCTACACGTCGGGGTCCACCGGCAAGCCGAAAGGCGTGCAGCACTCCACGGCGGGCTACCTGCTGCACGCGATGCTCACGATGAAGTGGGTGTTCGACATCAAGCCCAAGGACATCTTCTGGTGCACCGCCGACGTGGGCTGGGTCACCGGCCACACGTACATCACCTACGGACCGCTGGCAGTCGGCACGACCGAGGTCGTGTTCGAGGGCGTGCCGACCTATCCGGATGCGGGACGCTTCTGGAAGATGATCCAGGACCACAAGGTCAACATCTTCTATACGGCGCCCACGGCCATCCGCTCCCTCATCAAGGCGGGCGGCGAGTTGCCGAAGAAGTACGACCTTTCGAGCCTGCGCATCCTGGGTTCCGTCGGCGAGCCGATCAACCCGGAAGCGTGGCGCTGGTACTACGAGACCGTGGGCGGCAGCCGCTGCCCGATCGTCGACACGTGGTGGCAGACGGAAACGGGCGGCCACATGATCACGCCGCTGCCCGGCGTGCATGCCCTGAAGCCGGGCTCCTGCCAGGCGCCGCTGCCCGGCGTGATCGCGGACATCGTCGATGAGACGGGCCACTCCGTGGAGAACGGCAAGGGCGGCATCCTCGTCATCAAGCGCCCGTGGCCTTCGATGATCCGCACCATCTGGGGCGATCCGGAGCGCTTCAAGAAGAGCTACTTCCCCGAGGACTTCCAGGGCAAGTACTACCTCGCGGGCGACGGCGCCACGCGCGACCTCGCCGGCAACATCACCATCATGGGCCGCATCGACGACGTGCTGAACGTCTCGGGGCATCGCCTGGGCACGATGGAGATCGAATCGGCGCTGGTCTCGAACTCGAAGCTGGTGGCCGAAGCCGCCGTGGTGGGCCGGCCCGACGACCTCACCGGCGAAGCGGTCGTGGCGTTCGTGGTCACGAAGGGGCCGCGCCCGACGGGCGAAGAGGCGAAGGTGATGGCCAACGAGTTGCGCGCCTGGGTGGCCAAGGAGATCGGCTCGATCGCCAAGCCCAAGGACATCCGCTTCGGCGACAACCTGCCCAAGACCCGCTCCGGGAAGATCATGCGGCGGCTGCTGCGCTCGATCGCGAAGGGCGAGGCCATCACGCAGGACGTCTCCACGCTCGAGAATCCGGCGATCCTCGACCAGTTGAAGCAGAACCTGTAGGCGGGAGACGCCCGCGGAGAGCCGATCGATGAAGCGTCCCGGGCGTCGCGGAACCCAGCTGGCCTGCCTATTCCTGCTGGGCTGCCTGCTCTTCAACTTCCCGATGCTGGCGCTCTTCAACGTGCCGGCGAAGATCCTGGGCCTGCCGGTCCTCTACGCGTACGTCTTCACGGTCTGGCTGCTGCTCATCGTGCTTCTCGCCGTCGTGATGGAACGGAAGGACTGAACGCGCCATGCTCGAAGGCTGGGTGATCGTCGGTGCGTCGTTTGCATACATCGGGCTGCTGTTCGCGATCGCCTTCTACGCCGACCGGCGCGCCGATGCCGGACGCTCGGTCATCGCCAACCCGTGGATCTACAGCCTTTCGCTCGCGGTGTATGCGACGGCGTGGACGTTCTACGGCAGCGTCGGGCGCGCGGCGAGCGATGGCGTGGGTTTCCTGCCCATCTACATCGGCCCCACGCTGATGATCGTGTTGTGGTGGCTCGTGGTGCGCAAGATGATCCGCATCGCGAAGCTGAACCGCACCACGTCGCTGGCCGACTTCGTCGCCGCGCGCTACGGGCGAAGCGCGCTCATCGGCGGCCTGGTCACGGTGATCGCGGTGATCGGCATCCTGCCCTACATCTCCCTGCAACTGAAGGCGATCTCCACCAGCTTCCAGATCCTGATGGAGTACCCGCAGATCGTGATGCCGGCGAAGGCAGGAGCCCTCAGCGTCATGCAGGACACCGCCTTCTACGTGGCGCTCTTCCTCGCGATGTTCACGATCGCCTTCGGCACGCGCCAGCTCGACGCCGCCGAGCGCCACGAGGGGATGGTCGCCGCGATCGCGTTCGAGTCGATCGTGAAGCTGGTCGCGTTCCTCGCGGTCGGGGTCTTCGTCACGTTCGTCATGTACGACGGGCCCGGCGACATCTTCGAGCGCGCCGCGCGGCGCCCCGACCTGGCCGCGCTCATGACGCCCTTCGGCGGCGCGGCCGGCGGCTACGCCTCGTGGGTATGGCTCACCGTGCTCTCGATGATGGCGATCATGTTCCTGCCCCGGCAGTTCCAGGTCGCCGTCATCGAGAACGTCGACGAGCGGCACGTGAAGCGCGCGATGTGGGTCTTCCCGCTCTACATGCTCGCGATCAACCTGTTCGTGCTGCCGATCGCCATCGGCGGCCTGCTGCACTTCCCCGACAACGTCGACGCCGACACCTTCGTGCTCACGCTGCCGATGGCGCGCGGCAACGAGGCACTCGCCCTGCTGGTGTTCATCGGCGGGCTCTCCGCGGCCACGGGCATGGTGATCGTGGAGACCATCGCGCTCTCGACAATGGTGTGCAACGACCTGGTGATGCCGCTGGTGCTGCGCCTGCGGAAGTACCGCCTGGCCGAGCGCGACCTTTCGACGCTGCTGCTCGACATCCGCCGCGCCGCGATCGTCGCGATCCTGATGATGGGCTACTTCTACTACCTGCTGGCCGGCGAGGCTTATGCGCTGGTGTCGATCGGCCTCATTTCATTCTCGGCCGTGGCGCAGTTCGGCCCGGTGATGATCGGCGGCCTGTACTGGAAGGGTGCGACGCGGGCCGGGGCGCTCACGGGCCTCACCGCGGGCTTCCTGGTCTGGACCTACACGCTGCTGCTCCCGGCGTTCGCGAAGTCGGGCTGGCTCGGCTTCGGCATCGAGTTCCTCGAGCGCGGGCCGTTCGGGATCGAGCTGCTGCGGCCCACGCAGCTCTTCGGCCTGACCGGGCTGGACCAGATCACGCACGCGATGATCTGGAGCTTCATCGCGAACGTGGGCCTGTACATCGGCGTGTCGGTGCTGGGCCGGCAAAGCGCCGCGGAGCACGCGCAGGCCACGCTCTTCGTCGACGTCTACAAGCAGACCGGCGAGCGCGGCCTGCAGTGGCGCGGCACCGCCTCCGCTTCCTCCCTGCAGACCCTGCTCGGGCGCTTCCAGGGGCCGGCGCGCGCCGCCGAGCTCTTCAGCGCCTACGCGCGCGAACGCGGATTGAAGAGCGTGGAGGAACTCGAAGGCGATGCGGAGCTCGTGCGCTACGCCGAGCTCCAGCTGGCGGGCACGATCGGTGCCGCATCCGCGCGCGCGATGGTCGCCACCGTCGCGCAGGAGGACCCGCTCGGCATCGACGAAGTGATGACGATCCTGGACGAAGCCTCGCAAGTGATCGCGTACAGCCACCGGCTCGAGGACCAGCAGCGCGAGCTGGAAGCCGCCACCAGCGAATTGAAGGCCGCGAACGACCGGCTGAAGGAACTCGACCGGATGAAGGACGACTTCATTTCCACGGTGACGCACGAGTTGCGCACGCCGCTCACTTCGATCCGCGCCTTCTCCGAGATCCTCCACGACAACCCCGACCTCGACGCGGCGGAGCGCCAGCGCTTCCTGGGCCTCGTGATCAAGGAGTCCGAGCGGCTCACGCGGCTCATCAACCAGGTGCTGGACCTGGCCAAGATCGAATCCGGCCTGGCGCTGTGGAACACCGGAGAGCTGGACCTGCGGGAGATCGTGGTCGACGCCGTGAACGCGACCAGCCCGCTGTTCCGCTCGAAGGGCGTGGCGATCGAAACGGCGATGCCGGCCCTGGTCCCCGCCGTCGTGGCCGACCGCGATCGCCTCACGCAAGTCCTGCTGAACCTCCTGTCGAACGCGGTGAAGTTCTGCCCCGCCGGCACCGGCCGCGTGCAGGTCCGGCTCGCGGCCGACATCGGCGGGGTGCTGGTCGAAGTGCGCGACAACGGCCCCGGCATCAGCCCGGAGCACCAGGCCATGATCTTCGAGAAATTCAGGCAGGTCGGCGATACGCTCACGCAGAAGCCCTCGGGCACGGGCCTGGGCCTGTCCATCTGCCGGCGCATCATCGGCCACTTCGGCGGGCGGCTGTGGGTGGAGAGCGCCCCGGGCCGAGGTTCGGTCTTCTCGTTCGTGCTGCCATGTCCCACCGCATCCTGATCGCCGAGGACGAGGAGAGCATCGTGGCCTCGCTCGAGTTCCTCATGCGGCGCAGCGGCTTCGAGACGCGCACCGCCGCCGATGGCCGCGAGGCGCTCCAGTGCGTGGCCGACTTCCATCCGGACCTCGTGATCCTCGACCTGATGCTGCCGTTCAAGAGCGGCCTGGAGGTTTGCGCCGAGATTCGCGCCCGCCCCGAATGGCGTGAAACCCGCGTGCTGATGCTGACGGCCCGCGGCGGTGCGAACGAGGAGGGGCTGCTCGCCGGGGCCGACGACTATCTCAGCAAGCCCTTCGCCACGCGGGAGCTGGTGGCGCGTGTCCGGGCCCTGCTTGTTCTCGCACCGCTGCGGCCGGAGGCCGGATCGTGATCGCCGAGCCGCAAGGCACCGCGGTGGAAGCGGAGCCGACCGTCTACGTGATCGACGACGACGCCTCGATCCGCGAGCTGCTCACCTGGCTCATGAAGCGAGAGAACCTGCGCGTCGAGGCGTTCGCCAATGCCCAGAGCTTCCTCAAGGCGTGGCGCCCGAACCAGCCGGGTTGCCTGGTGCTCGACCTCTTCATGCCCGGCATGAGCGGCCTCGACCTGCAGCAATACCTGAACGCGCATGAGGTCGAGGTCCCCGTGATCTTCCTGTCCGGAGGCGCCGACGTGTCGCGGGCCGTGGAGGCCGTCAAGAGCGGCGCCATCGACTTCATCGAGAAGCCGTTCGACTACAAGCGGATCGTGGCGCTGGTGCGCGAGTGCCTGGAACGCGATGCCCGCCTGCGCTCGGAGCGCAGCCGGCACCGGCAGCTCGCCGATCGCATCGCCGCGCTCACGCAGCGCGAACGCGAGGTGATGCAACGCGTCGTGGCGGGCCAGTTGAACCGCGTGATCGCCGAGGAACTCGACATCAGCATCAAGACCGTCGAGGCGCATCGCTCGCACATCATGGAAAAGCTGGGCGTGACTTCCCTCGCGGAGCTGGTGCAGGCCGTGCTCGAAGCCAAGCGCACGCGGCCCGCGCCGCGTTGAGTCTCGCAATACCCCTTGAGCTATTTCGGGATGTGAAAGAGAATCAGCTTGAAGCAAGCTTTCCGGCAGGGCCGCACCAGACGGCCCGCCGAGTTCACCTCCGAGGAGGACGCGCATGGCAGCCGCAGACATCTATCGCAAGACCGATCGAGGTCAAGCCGAGATCGCGGGCCGCAAGCTCAAGTTGAACCCGCGGATTCGCACGATGCTGATCCTGATCGACGGAACGCAGCCCGAACTGCTGGTCAAAGAGGAGGGCGAGAAGGTCGGTGCGCCCCCGGACTTCCTGGACCAGCTCGTGAGCCTGGGCCTTGTCGAGAAAGCGGGACGCGCCGTGGTTCCGGCCGCCGCCAACGAGGCCTCGGCGGTTCCGGAGGCCAACGAATTCGAGCGGTTTCGCGCCGCCAAGGACCTGATGAACATCACGATCGTCGATGCGCTGGGCCTGAAGTCGTTCTTCTTCACGATGAAGCTGGAACGCGCCGGCAACCTGGCGGACCTGCGCGAGCTCGCCGGGCCGTATCGCGACGCGCTGGCCAAGGCCGACGGCGAGGCGAAGGCCGAAGTGCTCGCCCGCCGGCTGAACGAGATGCTTCGCTAGGTGTTGTTCCGTTATCTCGCGCGCGAGATCCTCCTCACCAGCCTGCTGGTCCTCGCCGCCCTCCTGGCGCTGTTCTTCTTTTTCGACCTCATCCGCGAGCTGGACGACCTGGGCCGAGGCACCTACCGCCTCACGGCGATGCTCGGCTACGTGGCGCTCCTGCTCCCGTCGCACGCGTACGTGCTGCTGCCCGCGGCCGCGCTGATCGGCACGCTCTTCGCGCTCGCGCGGATGTCGGAGCAGTCCGAGCTCACCGTGATGCGTTCGGCGGGCCTCTCGCTGAAGCAGCTCGCGATGCACGTGGCCGGGGCGGGCCTCGTCGTCGCAGCGACGACTTTCGTCGCGGGGGAGTTCGTCGCCCCGCATACGGAGGAGGCGGCCAAGGGACTGCGCCTCAAGGCCACGAAGTCGATCGTCGCGCGCGAGTTCCGCTCCGGCTTCTGGGTGAAGGACGACCGCAGCTTCGTGAACATCCAGGACGTGACGCCGGACACGACGCTGTTGAACCTGAAGATCTACGAATTCGACCGGACGAACCGCCTCGCTTCGATCAGCCGCGCGGAATCGGGCACGTATGACGGTCCCAACCGCTGGAAGCTCACCAACGTGGAGATCACGCGCTTCGTCGGGGACGACGCGGTGCTCCAGAAGCTGCCGTCGATGGCGTGGAACTCGGTGCTCACGCCCGACATCCTCTCGGTGCTGAAGATCGTTCCCGAGCGCATGTCCGCGGTGAACCTGCGCTCCTACATCGACCACCTGCGCGACAACAAGCAGAACACGATCCGCTACGAGATCGCGTTCTGGACCAAGCTGCTGTATCCGCTGGCCGCCGTGGTGATGATGGTGCTGGCGATTCCCTTCGCGCTCACGTCGGCGCGGGCGGGCGGGGTGGGTGCGCGGATCGTGCTGGGCATCCTGCTGGGGCTCGGCTTCCACTTCGCCGGGCGACTCTTCTCGCACGTCGGGTTGCTCAACGACTGGCCGGCGCTGATGTCGGCCGGGCTGCCGACGCTGATCTTCCTCGTGGTGGCGACCGGTGGCCTGATCCGCGCGGAACGCCGCTAGGACGCTATTCGACGGGAACCAGTGCGGTTCCGGCGAGGCGGTCGTGCAGGAATTGCCGGTCGCGATCGATGAGGGCCCAGGCGAATCCCAGGCCGGCGGCGGCCGTGCCCAGCACGGCCAGCAGGTAGCGATGGATGGCGCGGCCGAGACTCACGGGGCCGCCGTCGTCGCGCACGAGGCGGATGCGCCAGGTCTTCATGGCGAGCGTCTGGCCTCCGTGCGTCCAGAAGCGAACCAGGTACGCCCCCGCGACGAGCAACACATACGCCTGGAGCAAATGCCTGCGCCAGCCGAACGTGGCATCGCCCACGAGCGCCAGGAAGGGAAAGGTGGCGATGAGGAGCACGGCGCTGAGAATCAGGAGCTCGTAGAGCGAGGACGCCAGTCGGCGCGCGAGGCTCGGTGCGCGAAGTGCCGCTGCCGTGCTCACGAGCCCGGTTTCTGGGAACGCTGCTGCTGCTGTTGCTGCTGCTGCGCTTGCGGCTTCTGTTGCGGGGCCTGTTGCGGGGCCGGCGACTGTTGCATCTGCGGTGCCTGCTGGCCCGGCGTGGCGCCACCCGCTTCCTGCTTGTGCAGCCAGCGTTCACGCAACTCGTGCTGCTTTTCGGGCGGGAGCTTGCGCATGCCCTGGAAGGATTCGCGCGCGGCCTTGCGTTGGTCGGGCGACATGTTCGCCCAGTCGCGAATGCGTTCCTGGAAGCGCTCCCGCTGGATCGGCTGCATCTTGGGATATTGCTTCGCGGCCGATTTCAGGCGCTCCTGCTGGTAGCCGGGAAGGCCGTCCCATTCCCCCGAGAGCGGGGCGAGCGTGCGCTGGTCCTCGGGCGCCAGGCGGACCCAGGGCGTCTGGGGCGTCTTGAGTTCGCGCTCGGTTCCCGCGGCGTGTGCAACGCCGGCGAGCACGAGCGCGAAGATCAGCCCGGCGGCTTGCCGAGCCAAGAGCGGAATTCCTGGTCGATGTACGCGTCCGGGGGCAGCTCCTGGGTCAGGAGCTGGGCGTCGATTTCCCCGAGGTCCGGTTCGTCGGTGAGCGATTGCACCGTGAGCGCGGCCACCAGGGCCACCAGCGGGAGGAACAGGAGCGCCCGCTGCAGGAAGGCCTGCCGAAGGTTCTCCAGCGTGCCGCCGTTCACCGTGACGAGGCCCAGGACGGACACCGGCTGGCGGTACGCATCGAGCGCCCGCAACCGGGCCGCCTTGAGGCGGGTGGCCTGCAATTCCCCGACCTGGGAGGCCGAGCGATCCAGCCAGGGCTTCAGCTTGGCTGCAAAGTCTTTTTCATTCATAGAGTTACGCCTTTGGCTCGAAGCAATTTCGCCAATGCATGAGTGGCTCGGGAGCAGTGCGTCTTCACGCTGCCTTCCGAGCAGCCCATCACCTGGGCCGTTTCGCTCACGTCGAGTTCCTCCCAGTAACGCAGCAGAAAGGCCTCTCGTTGACGCTCCGGGAGCGACTTCACGGCTTCCTCGATCAGGGCCATCGTCTCGGCCTGCTCCAGGCGCAGGGCCGGAGACTCCGGAATGGTGCCCGCCTCCTCGACCTCGAGGGTGTCGAGGGGGTCGCCCTCGCCATCGTCGCCCGTGCCCAGGTTGGACAACTGCGTGGTCCAGGTCCCGCGCACTTTCTGGCGGCGAAAGTGGTCGCGGATCGCGTTCTGCAGGATCCGCTGGAACAGCAGGGGCAATTCGGCCGCGGGCCGATCGGAATACTTCTCGGCGAGCCGCAGCATTGCGTCCTGGACGATATCGAGCGCGGACGCGTCATCGTGCACGGCGAAAACGGCCTGCTTGAAGGCGCGCCGCTCGACCTGGGCGAGGAAGTCCGACAACTCCTTCTGGGTGGCCAGTGGGGGTCTCCGTTCCGGTGCGCGCATGGTAGCAAACGCCCGTCGCGAATCCTTCGCCGCGCCCGGGGAATCGGTGCCACGATTCCTGCTTGACCAATGGGGGGCGAGCCGATAGATTCACAGGTCCCCCTGCGAAATCGCTCGATATACAAGGCCTTAGCCATGGAACTCCAACTCCCCCCGATGACCGAAACCGGTGAAACCCTCACGGGCGCCGAAGTCGTCATCCGCAGCCTCGTGGCGGAGGGGGTGGAGCACATCTTTGGGTATCCGGGCGGCGCGGTCCTGTTCATCTACGACGCGCTCGCGCAGCAGGACAAGCTGAAGCACATCCTGGTGCGCCACGAACAGGGCGCGCTGCATGCGGCCGACGGCTATGCGCGTGCCACGGGCAAGTGCGGCGTGGCGCTGGTCACCAGCGGGCCGGGCGTGACCAACGCGGTGACGGGCATCGCCACGGCGTACATGGATTCGATCCCGATGGTGATCATCTCCGGCCAGGTGCCGACGCGCGCCATCGGCGAGGACGCCTTCCAGGAGTGCGACACCGTTGGAATAACCCGACCGTGCGTGAAGCACAACTTCCTCGTGAAGGACGTGAACGACCTCGCGGTCACGATCAAGAAGGCGTTCTACGTCGCCACCACGGGCCGGCCCGGACCCGTCCTCGTGGACGTGCCGAAGGACGTGTCGATGCACACGACGCGTTTCCACTACCCCGACAAGATCCACATGCGCTCGTACAACCCCGTCGTGAAGGGGCACGCGGGCCAGATCAAGAAGGCCGTGCAGCTGCTGCTCCACGCGCAGCGCCCGATGGTCTACGCGGGCGGCGGCGCGATCCTGGGCAACGCTTCGGCGGAAGTGGCCGACCTCGTCCGCCTCCTGGGCTTCCCGGTCACCAATACGCTGATGGGCCTCGGTGCCTACCCCGCGACCGACAAGCAGTTCGTCGGCATGCTGGGAATGCACGGCACCTTCGAGGCCAACATGGCCATGCAGAACTGCGACGTGCTGATCGCGATCGGCGCGCGCTTCGACGACCGCGTGATCGGCAACCCGGCGCATTTTTCCGAAGGCAACCCGACCCGCAAGATCATCCACATCGACGTGGATCCGTCCTCGATCTCCAAGCGCGTGAAGGTCGACGTGCCGATCGTGGGCCACGTGAAGGATGTGCTGCACGACCTCCTCGCGCTGGTGCGGGGCACGCGCGAGCGTCCCGAGCCGGCCGCGCTCGCCGCCTGGTGGTCGCAGATCGAGGCGTGGCGCGCGAAGGACTGCCTCAAGTACAACCGCAAGTCCGACCTCATCAAGCCGCAGTACGTGGTCGAGAAGCTCTGGGAGATCACCAAGGGCGACGCGTTCATCACCTCCGACGTGGGCCAGCACCAGATGTGGGCCGCGCAGTACTACAAGTTCGACAAGCCGCGGCGCTGGATCAATTCCGGCGGCCTGGGCACGATGGGCGTGGGCCTGCCGTATGCGATGGGCGTGAAGCTCGCGTTCCCCGACGCCGACGTGGCCTGCATCACGGGCGAGTCGTCGATCCAGATGTGCATCCAGGAATTGTCCACCTGCAAGCAGTACCGCCTGCCGGTGAAGGTCGTGAACCTGAACAACCGCTACATGGGGATGGTTCGCCAGTGGCAGGAGTTCTTCCACGGCAACCGCTACAGCGAGTCCTACATGGACGCGCTTCCCGACTTCGTGAAGCTGGCCGAGGCCTACGGGCACGTCGGCATGCGGGTCGACAAGCCGGGTGACGTCGAGGGCGCGCTGCGCGAGGCCTTCAAGCTGAAGGACCGCCTGGTCTTCCTGGACATCATCACCGACCAGACCGAAAACGTCTTTCCGATGGTGCCCGGCGGCAAGGGCATCTCGGAAATGATCCTCTCCGAAGAGCTCTAGCCCATGAGACACATCCTTTCCATCCTCGTGGAGAACGAGGCCGGTGCCCTGTCTCGCGTGGCGGGGCTCTTCTCGGCCCGCGGCTACAACATCGAGACGCTCACCGTCGCGCCCACCGAGGACGCGACGATGTCGCGCATGACCATCGTCACCACCGGCTCCGACGAAGTCGTCGAGCAGATCACGAAGCAGCTGAACAAGCTGGTGGACGTGGTCAAGGTCGTGGACCTCTCCGAGGGCAAGCACATCGAGCGCGAGCTGATGCTCGTGAAGGTGCGCGCCTCCGGCAAGGACCGCGAGGAAATGAAACGCACCGCGGACATCTTCCGCGGCCGCATCATCGACGTCACCGACAAGTCCTACACGATCGAGCTCACCGGCACCACCGAGAAGCTCGACGCCTTCCTCGAAGCGCTCGACCGAGCCGCGATCCTGGAAACCGTGCGCACCGGCGTATCCGGCATCGGGCGCGGCGAGTGGGTGCTGAAGGCCTGAACCCCTCTCAATATTCGAAAGACGAAAGACGACCATGAAGGTTTACTACGACAAGGACGCCGACCTCTCCCTCGTGAAGGGCAAGAAGGTCACGATCATCGGCTACGGCTCGCAGGGCCATGCCCATGCGCAGAACCTCACCGACTCCGGCGTGAAGGTCACCGTGGGGCTGCGTCCCGGCGGCGCCTCCTGGGACAAGGTGAAGAAGGCCAAGATCGCCGTGAAGGAAGTCGGCGAGGCCGTGAAGGGCGCGGATTTCGTCATGATCCTGCTGCCCGACGAGAACCACGCCGCGGTGTGGAAGGAATCGATCGAGCCCAACATCAAGAAGGGCGCCACGCTCGCGTTCGCCCACGGCTTCAACATCCATTTCGGCCAGATCAAGCCGCGTGCCGACCTGGACGTGGTGATGATCGCGCCCAAGGGCCCGGGCCACCTCGTGCGCAGCACCTACACGCAGGGCGGCGGCGTTCCGGCGTTGATCGCCGTGCACCAGGACGCGACGAAGAAGGCGAAGGCGCTCGCGCTGTCCTATGCGTGCGCGATCGGCGGAACCCGGGGCGGGGTGATCGAGACCAACTTCCGCGAGGAAACCGAAACCGACCTCTTCGGCGAACAGACCGTGCTGTGCGGCGGCATCGTGGAACTGATCAAGATGGGTTACGAGACGCTCACCGACGCGGGCTACGCGCCGGAGATGGCGTACTTCGAGTGCCTGCACGAGACCAAGCTCATCGTCGACCTCATCTACGAGGGCGGCATCGCCAACATGAACTACTCGATCTCGAACAACGCGGAGTACGGCGAATACGTGACCGGCCCGAAAGTGATCGGCCCGGAGGCGAAGCAGGCGATGAAGGATTGCCTCGCGCGGATCCAGAACGGCGAGTACGCACGCGACTTCATCCTCGAGAACCGCGCCGGCGCGCCGACGTTGAACGCCAAGCGCCGGCTGCTCGCGGAGCACGACATCGAGAAGGTGGGCGAGAAGCTGCGCGCCATGATGCCGTGGATCAAGAAGAACAAGCTCGTCGACACGTCGAGGAACTAGCTTGAACAACTGGCCCCACCCGATCGTCGCGCGCGAAGGCTGGCCCTACCTGCTGGCCGTCCTGTCGGCGGCCTTCGTCGTGACGATGTGGTACGGGTGGTGGTCGCTTCCGCTCTGGCTCGCGTTCGTCTTCGTGCTCCAGTTCTTCCGCGACCCGCCGCGGGAGATTCCGCAGGGCGAAGGGCTGGTGCTGTGCCCGGCGGACGGGCGCGTGATCGTGGTGGGCGAAGCGCCGGACCCCTACCGGGGCGGCGTGAAGTCGGTGAAGGTCAGCATCTTCATGAACGTCTTCAACGTGCATTCGCAGCGCTCGCCCGCCGACGGCACGGTGAAGGAGATCCAGTATTCGAAGGGCCTGTTCGTGAACGCCGCGCTCGACAAGGCTTCGTCGGACAACGAACGCAACGCGCTCATTTTCACGCTCGACTCCGGCGTCGAGATCTCTTGCGTGCAGGTCGCGGGCCTCATCGCGCGGCGCATCCTTTGCTACGTGAAGGCCGGAGACCGCCTCGCCCGCGGCCAGCGCTACGGCTTCATCCGTTTCGGCTCGCGCGTGGACGTCTACCTCCCGCCGGGCTCGACGCCGAAGGTCGCGATCGGCGACAAGGTGAAGGCCGCGGCAACCGTCCTCGCGCAACTCCCGCGCCCCTAGCGGCATGAGCACGCCCCGACCGAAGCCGAGAGCGCCGATCCCGGATTCGATCCGCAGGCGCGGCATCTACCTCCTGCCGAACGCCTTCACGACGTTGAACCTGTTCGCGGGCTTCTACGCGATCGTGCAGGGGATGAACCACCGCTTCGAGCAGGCCGCCATCGCGATCTTCGTGGCGATGATCCTGGACAGCATCGACGGGCGGGTGGCGCGGCTCACGCGCACGCAGTCGGCGTTCGGGGCCGAGTACGACAGCCTCGCGGACATGGTGTCGTTCGGCGCGGCGCCCGCGCTGCTGATGTACGAATGGGCGATGCGCGACATGGGCCGCATCGGCTGGATCGCGGCCTTCGTCTACTGCGCGGGGGCGGCGCTGAGGCTCGCACGCTTCAACACCCAGTTGTCCGTGGCCGACAAGCGCTGGTTCACGGGGCTGCCCAGCCCGGCGGCGGCGGCCCTCGTGGTCGGGATGATCTGGGTGTTCAACGACTACCAGGTGAAGGGCGGCGATGTGCGCTGGATCGCCGCGGCGCTGACGGTCTACGCCGGCCTCACGATGGTCTCGAACGTGAAGTTCTACAGCGGCAAGGACATCAACTTGCGCCGTGCGGTGCCGTTCTGGGTCGTCGTGGTGATGGTCCTGGTCCTGCTGTTGATCTCCATCGAGCCCTCGCACGTGCTCTGGGGAATCATGGTGGGTTACGGGCTGTCCGGCTACGGCCTGTGGATCGTGATGCGCTGGCGCACGGAAGCGGCGCAGAAGCAGTACGCCCACATCCGCGATGCGATCGAGGAAGCCGACCTGAACGGGCTGGCGCGCATGCTCGCGACCACGCCGCCCGATACCGTGATCGCCGGTGGCGGCCGCACCGTGCTGATGGTGGCGGTCGAGGAGGTGAACCTGCCCGCCATCGAACTGCTGGTGGCGCGGGGTGTGTCGCTCGAGGTGGCCGATTCGCAGGGCCTCACCGCACTGGCGCTCGCCGCGGAGGCCGGCTTCCAGGAAGCCGTGGAGGTGCTGCTCGCCGCCGGGGCGGACCCGAACGCCCGCGACCTCGCCGGGATGACGCCGCTCGACGTCGCCGAGGAACACGGATCGCACGACATCACGGCGCTGCTGCTGCGGGCCGGCGCGAAGGCGGGCCGCGAGTTGCAGCCCACGCAGCCGTGAAGTTGCCAGCCCCGGCGACCGCGGTTATAGTGAATCCATGAACTGCGGCGAAACCCTTTCCTGCATTCGGCTCCTCCCGGCCGGCGCGCTCGCGCTGGGCCTGCTGCTGCGCCTCGCGCGCTAAAAACCCCCACCTGAAGGTTCGAGCAGTACAAGGCCGCTTCGGCAACGCGGGGCGGGTTAGTCCATCCAGACTTTGGAGCAGACCATGGCAGAGCAATTGATCATCTTCGACACCACGATGCGCGACGGCGAGCAGAGCCCGGGCGCGTCCATGACCAAGGACGACAAGATCCGCATCGGCCGGCAACTGGAGCGCCTGCGGGTCGACGTCATCGAAGCGGGTTTCGCCGCCGCGAGCCCGGGCGACTTCGAGGCGATCCGCGCCGTGGCCCTGGCGGTGCGCGAATCGACGATCTGCTCGCTTGCCCGTGCCAACGACAACGACGTGAGGAAGGCCGGCGAGGCGGTGAAGCCCGCGAAACGCGCGCGCATCCACACCTTCATCGCGACCAGCCCGATCCACATGCAGCACAAGCTGCGCATGCAGCCCGACCAGGTGCTGGAGGCCGCGGTGAAGGCGGTGACGCTCGCGCGGACGTTCACGGACGACGTGGAATTCTCCGCCGAGGACGCGGTGCGTTCCGACGTCGACTTCCTCTGCCGCATCTTCGAGGCGTGCATCAAGGCCGGCGCGAAGACCATCAACGTCCCCGATACGGTGGGCTACAGCATTCCGGAGCGTTGGGGCGACCTCTTCAAGACGCTGCTGAACCGCATCCCGAATGCCGACAAGGCCGTGTGGTCGACGCACTGCCACAACGACCTCGGCATGGCGGTGGCCAACTCGCTCGCCGCCGTGATGAACGGGGCCCGCCAGGTGGAGTGCACGATCAACGGCCTGGGAGAGCGCGCCGGAAACGCGTCGCTCGAGGAGATCGTGATGGCGGTGAAGACCCGCGCCGACCTCTTCCCCTGCGTGACGGGCGTCGACGCCACGCAGATCGTTCCCGCCAGCAAGCTCGTGTCCACGATCACCGGCTATCCGGTGCAGCCCAACAAGGCGGTCGTCGGGGCCAACGCGTTCGCGCACGAGTCCGGCATCCACCAGGACGGCGTGCTGAAGCACCGGGAAACCTACGAGATCATGAAGGCCTCGGACGTGGGCTGGGGCGCGAACCGCCTCACGCTGGGCAAGCTCTCGGGCCGCAGCGCCTTCAAGTCGCGGCTGCAGGAGCTGGGCATCTCGCTCACCTCGGAGGAGCAATTGAACGCGGCCTTCGCGCGCTTCAAGGAGCTCGCGGACAAGAAGCGCGAGATCTTCGACGAGGACATCCAGGCGCTGATGTCCGATGAAGCGGTGACGCCGGAAATCGAGCACTACAAGCTGGTATCGCTCACCGCGCATTCGGAGACGGGCGAGCAACCGTTCGCGCGCGTCGTGTTGTCGGAAGAGGGCAAGGAGCACCGTGCCGAAGCGCGCGGGGGCGGACCGGTCGACGCCACGTTCAAGGCGATCGAGAGCGTCGTGACGAGCGGCACCGAGCTGCTGCTGTACTCGGTCAACAACGTCACCGAAGGCACGGACTCGCAGGGCGAAGTGCAGGTGCGGCTGGCCAAGGGCGGGCGCATCGTGAACGGCATGGGGGCGGACACCGACATCGTCGTCGCGTCCGCGAAGGCGTACATCAACGCGCTGAACAAGCTCGGCCACAAGTCGAGGGTGAACCCGCAATACGACACGGAAGTGGCCGCCGCCGGAACCCTTTGACGGGCGCGCCGTGTTCCCGCGCAAATGGCAAGGGGCGGCCCGAAGGCCGCCCCTTGATGCTGCGCACTGCGATGCGAATTACTGCTTCGCGATGATCTTGTCCTTGATGCCGTCGTACACGCCCTCGGGGATGATCTTCTTGTCCTTGAGCTCGTTCTTTCCCTTGTACGGGCGGCCCTTCACGATGGCCTTCGCACGCGCTTCGCCGATGCCGGGGAGCGTGGCGAGGTCCTTCTCCGAGGCGGAGTTGATGTCCATCAACGCCGCAGCGGGCGCGGTGGCGGCCGGGGGGCCCTTCTTGTCCTGGGCGAAGGCCGGCGCGGCGAGCGTGGCCAGTGCGAGTGTTGCGGCAATCAGCAGCTTTCTCATGCGGCTTTCTCCTCTCTGGAGTGTTAGGTTTGGGGCAGCTAGCCCCGACATTCTAGCGACTTCACTTCGATGACGGCGGACGTTCCCTCCTGCAGCTTTCCCGACGGTACGCGTGTTCCGCGCCTGGGCTTCGGGACATGGCATCTCGGCGAGGATCCGTCACGGCGGGCCTCCGAGGCTGACGCGGTGCGGCTCGCGATCGAACTCGGCATGACCCTCATCGACACCGCCGAAATGTACGGCGAAGGCGGCGCCGAGGAAGTCGTGGGCGAAGCGATTCGCGGGCAACGGGAGCGGGTCTTCCTGGTGAGCAAGTTCTATCCGCACCACGCTTCTCGGACGAAGCTTCCGAGGGCCTGCGATGCCACGCGAAAACGGCTCGGCGTCGACACCCTGGATCTCTACCTGTACCACTGGAGAGGTAACGTCCCGCTCGCCGAAACGGTTGACGCGCTGGAGCAGCTGGTCGCCGCGGGAAGCATCGCGCGGTGGGGCGTTTCCAACTTCGATGTCGACGATTTCGCGCAACTGCAGTCGGCCGGTGGCGAGCGCGTGGCCACGAACCAGGTCCTGTACAACCTCGCGCGCCGCGGCATCGAGTTCGACTTGCAGCCCGTCCTGGCGAAGCATCGCATCCCGGTGATGGCGTACTCGCCGGTGGACGAAGGGCGTTTGCTCCGGCACGCAGGGCTCGTCGCGCTCGCGAACCGGATCGGCATCATGCCGGCCCAATTGGCCCTCGCATGGCTCGTCCGGCGGCCCGATGTGATCGCGATCCCGAAGGCGGTTCGCGCCGCGCACGTGCGGGAGAACCGGGAGGCGGCGAACGTCGCGCTCGATGCGGCCACGCTCGCCGAGCTCGATCGACTGTTTCCGCCTCCGAAGGCACGACGCGCTCTCGAAATGATCTAGCGGCGTCGCGCGGGGGCGACACACGCGATTGCTGCAGGATCAATCGGTTGCAGTTTTCTACGCGTCGAGCCGTTGCTGCGTGGCGACGGATGGCGATGATCCGCGGCCGCGGACGAAATGGCGCGATCACCCCGAAACCCGCGCCGGTACTCGCTTCGCGCCGTTCGCGGCCTGCATGGCATGAATCGTGAGTGGTGCTCCTCCCAATGGACACCCCACCGCAGGAGAGACCGATGAAGTATGGAGAACACTTGTTCCGTCGCGAAGGCACGCAGCCGCCGCAGCGACCCACCACGGCGACCCAGGCCGCCAACGCTCCGCACGCGACCCCGGCCATCGTTCCTTCGACGGCGCGAACCTCCTCGAGTGCGCCGCCCGTCGACGCGGTACCCGGGAAGAGCGACGAACCGGGCGGCAGCCGGCTCATCGTCGGGCCGAACATCAAGCTGAAGGGGGTGGAGATCGACGATTGCGACACGCTCGTCGTCGAGGGGCGCGTCGAGGCGACGATGAACAGCCGCGCGATCCAGATCGCCGAGCAGGGGGCGTTCAGCGGCAAGGTCGACATCGACGTGGCGGAGATCCGCGGCACGTTCAACGGCGAGATGACGGCGCGCAAGCGTCTGGTCATCCACGGGACGGGGCGCGTGTCGGGAAAGATCCGCTACGGCAAGGTGCTCGTGCAGGAAGGCGGCGAGCTCACCGGTGACATCTCCGTGCTGGGCGAAAGCCCGCCGGACTTGCTGCGCAGCGCCTAGGCCCGCCGGGCGGCGCCCTGGCGTCGCCCGCTAGACTTCGCGAGCCAGGCGAGCGGCGAGGCCCGTGTACGTGGACGGCGTGAGCGCCAGCAGCCGCGCCTTCGCTTCCTCGGGGAGATCCAGCGTGCGGACGAACGCGTGCAGGTCGGCCTTCGTGATGCCGCCCTTGCCCCGCGTGAGGTCCTTCAGCTTTTCGTACGAGCCCTCGATCCGGTGCGCGCGCATGACGGTCTGCACCGCTTCGGCGAGCACGTCCCACGCGCCTTCGAGGTCTTCGCCGATGCGCGCCGGATTCGCCTCGAGCTTGCCCAGCCCGCGCTCGCACGAGTCGTATGCCAGCACGCAATAGCCGAACGCCACGCCCATGTTGCGCAGCACCGTGGAATCGGTGAGGTCGCGTTGCCAGCGCGAGATCGGGAGCTTCTCCGAGAGGTGCCGGAGGACTGCGTTGGCGAGGCCGAGGTTGCCTTCGGAATTCTCGAAGTCGATCGGATTCACCTTGTGCGGCATGGTCGAGGAGCCGACCTCGCCGGCCTTCACCCGTTGCCTGAAGTAGCCCAGGGCGATGTAGCCCCAGATATCGCGGTCCAGGTCGATCAGGATCGTGTTCAGGCGCGCCATGGCGTCGAAGAGCTCGGCCAGCGCGTCGTGCGGCTCGATCTGGATCGTGAGGGGGTTGTAGGTCACGCCCAGGCGCTCGACGAACGCGCGGGCGAATCGCGGCCAGTCGAAATCGGGAACGCTCGCCACGTGCGCGTTGAAGTTGCCCGTGGCGCCGTTGATCTTGCCGAGGATCTCCACGCCCGCCACCTTGGCGCGCGCGCGCTCGAGGCGCGCGACGACGTTGGCCATTTCCTTGCCCAGCGTGGTGGGCGTGGCCGGCTGGCCGTGGGTGCGCGCGAGCATGGCGAGATCGGCGTGCTCGCGAGCCAATCCCCTCAGGCGCTCGAGGATTCGGTCGGCGGCGGGCAGCAGTACCTCATCGCGCCCGCCGCGGATCATGAGGGCGTGCGACAGGTTGTTGATGTCCTCCGAGGTGCACGCGAAATGGATCAGCTCGGAGGCGGCCGCGATGTCGGGGTGGATGGCGAGGCGCTCGCGCAGGAAGTACTCGACCGCCTTCACGTCGTGGTTCGTGGTGGCTTCGATCGCCTTGATCCGCTGGGCGTCGGCAAGCGTGAAGCCCGCCGAGAGCCCGTCCATGGCGCGCAACGTCTCGGCCGACAAAGGCGCGAGGGCGGTGAAACCGGGTTCGGCCGCGAGGGCCTTCAGCCATTCCAGCTCGATGCGCACGCGGGCGCGAATGAGCGCGAACTCGCTGAAGTGGTCCTGCAGCGGACGCGTCTTGGCCGCGTAGCGGCCATCGAGGGGAGAAAGGGCTGTGAGCGAGGATGTCATGCGCGATTCCAGTAGAAATTTTATCATGCGGCCCATGAAGCTCCTCGGATCGAAGACGAGTCCCTACGTGCGCAAGGTGCGCGTGCTGATGGCGGAGAAGGGCCTCGCGCACGAATTCGTCGAGGAGAGCGTGTGGGCCGATACGACTTCGGTGGGGCGCTTCAACCCCCTCACCAAGGTGCCGGTACTCGTGCTGGGTGACGGGACGTGCCTCTACGATTCGTCCGTGATCACGGAGTACCTCGATGGCCTCGCGACACCCAGCCTGATTCCCGCCGCGGGCCGTTCGCGGGCGATCACGCGGCGCAATGAATCGCTCGGCGACGGCTTGTGCGATGCGGCCGTGGCCATCGTGCTCGAGCGCAAGCGCGAAGCGGCCCGCCAGGATCCCGCCGTGCTGAACCGCCAGCGCTCGAAGGTCGACGCCGCGATCGCCACCTATGCGGAGCTCCTGTCGCGAAGCGAGTGGCTCGGGGGCGCCGCGCCGGCGCTGGACGATCTCGCCGCGGGATGCGCGCTCTTCTACGTCGAATTCCGCTTGCCCGAAGTGAATTGGCGCGAGCGCCACGAAAGCCTGCGGCGCTGGGCCGAAAAGCTCGAGGCGCGGCCTTCGTTCGCCTCCACCCGCCCCGCCTGAAGTCCTAGGCGATGACGCCCCCGCCCAGGCACTCCTCGCCGCGGTAGAGCACCGCGGATTGCCCCGGGGTCACGGCCCACTGGGGATCGCGAAAATCGAGCGCGAAGCGGCCGGGGCCTTCCGGGGCCAGGTCGCAGGGAGCATCGGCTTGGCGGTAGCGCGACTTGGCGCCGTAGGCCCCGGCATCCGGAGCCTCGCCCGCGATCCAACTGGCATCGGCAGCCACCAGGCGGTTCTGCAAGAGGCTCGGGTGCCCGTGGCCCTGCACCACGACCAGCGTGTTCTTCGCGAGGTCCTTTCCTGCCACGTACCAGGGCTCGCCCCCGCTCGAGCGGCGCCCTCCAATGCCCAGCCCCTGGCGCTGGCCGATCGTGTAGTACATCAGGCCCTGGTGCTCGCCCAGGCTCTCGCCGTCGGCCGTGACCATCGGGCCGGGCTCGCGCGGAAGGTAGCGCGAGAGGAATTCGCGGAACGGCCGCTCGCCGATGAAGCAGATGCCGGTCGAGTCGCGTTTCGCGTGGTTGGGCAGGCCCGCTTCGCGCGCGATGCGCCGGACTTCCGACTTCGGAAGGTGACCCACCGGAAAGACCGTGCGGGACAACTGCGCCTGGTTCAGGCGATGGAGGAAATAGCTCTGGTCCTTGCCGGGATCCAGGCCCTTCAGGAGGACGAACCGGCCATCGCGCTCCTCGACCCGCGCGTAGTGCCCGGTGGCGATCTTCTCGGCGCCCAGGGCCATCGCATGGTCGAGGAACGCCTTGAACTTGATCTCCGCGTTGCACAGGACGTCGGGATTGGGCGTGCGCCCGGCGCGATATTCCCCGAGGAAGCTCGCGAAGACGCGGTCCTTGTACTCGGCGGCGAAGTTCACCGCGTCGACTTCGATGCCGACCTTCTCCGCGACCGAAACGGCGTCGACGAGGTCCTCGCGGGTGCTGCAGTACTCGTCATCGTCGTCGTCTTCCCAGTTCTTCATGAAGAGGCCCACGACGTCGTGGCCCTGGCGCTTGAGCAGCAGGGCGGCGACGGCGGAATCGACTCCGCCCGAGAGGCCTACGACGATCTTCATGGGGATGCGGGAATGCTTCGGAGGTCCATTGTCCCAAAAAGAAAGGCGGGGCCGCTGGGCCCCGCCTTCTTCACTGCGGCTGCGCCGGATTACTTCTTCGGCGGGACGTCTTTCTTCGGGTCAACCGGAGCCGGGGCCGGAGCGGGCGCCGAAGCGGCGGCCGGAGCCGGAGCCGGGGTCGCTGCCGGGGCTTTGGAGGCGTCGGTTTTCGGGGCGTCCGTCTTCTTCTTCGCTTTTTTCTTGGCGGGCTTCTTCGCGTCCGTCTTCGGCGCGTCGGTCTTCGGCGCGTCCGCCTTCGGGGCGGCGGCCGGGGCCGGAGCCGGAGCGGCTTTCGCCGGAGCGGCCGGCGCCGGGGCAGCAGCGGCCGGGGCGGCGGCAGGCTTGGCCGGTTCGGACTTCGCCGGGGCCGGGGCCGGCGCCTGCGCGAACGCGGAGAGGGTGCCGGCAGCAAACACCGCGGCGATCAGGGTCGACATCTTGTTCATTTTTTGCATTCCTATCAGGGGGTCAGGGGGTCATCAATGCTTCGACAGGACCGTTTGATTCCAGCCTCGTCCCTGGCATTAACGCGGCGCATTATACCGGGGTTGACACCTTGTCATGACACTGTAGGACTCGATCAGGGTCGCTTTCCGGGCAGGGGGGCAGGGACTTCCCGCCACTGGCCGGGCGCCAGGTCCCCCAGGTGCCAATCGCCGATGCGATGCCGGATGAGCCTCAGGGTGGGCAATCCGACGGCGGCGGTCATTCGCCGGACCTGCCGGTTCCGACCCTCGCGCAGCACGACCTCGATCCAGCTCGTCGGGATGGCCTTGCGCACGCGAATGGGCGGGTCGCGCGGCCAGAGCCCGCCGGGCTCGTCCAGGGCACGCGCCTTGGCCGGCAGGGTGAGCCCGTCGGACAGTTCCACGCCCTTCGAGAGCTTCGAGAGCGCCTCCGGCGTGGCCTCGCCCTCGACCTGCACCCAATAGGCCTTGTCGAGCTTGTGGCGCGGATCCTGGATGCGCGCCTGCAGGATCCCGTCGTCCGTGAGGAGCACCAGGCCCTCGCTGTCGGTGTCCAGGCGGCCCGCCGGGTAGACGCGCGAGACGTCGGCGACCCAGTCCTTCAGCGTCGGCTTGTCGCCTTCGCGCGAGAACTGGCAGATGGTGCCGAAAGGCTTGTTCAGGAGCAGGAGTCGGGGCATGGGCGGGGCGGGTCGCTTTGCTACAATTGCGGATTCTGCGCACAACTTTCTGTCGAGGGAAACGCGATGTCGAAAATCAAGGTGAAGAACCCGGTGGTGGAGATGGACGGCGACGAGATGACGCGGATCATCTGGCAGCGCATCCGCGAGAAGCTCATCCTTCCGTACCTCGACATCGACCTCAAGTACTACGACCTCTCCGTCGAGCATCGCGATGCGACCGACGACAAGGTCACCGTCGACTCGGCCAACGCCACGAAGGAATACGGCGTCGCCGTGAAGTGCGCCACGATCACCCCCGACGAGGCGCGCGTCAAGGAATTCAACCTGAAGCAGATGTGGAAGAGCCCCAACGGGACGATCCGCAACATCCTCGACGGCACGATCTTCCGCGAGCCGATCATCTGCAAGAACGTTCCGCGCATCGTGTCGCACTGGGACAAGCCGGTCGTGGTCGCGCGCCACGGCTTCGGCGACCAGTACCGCGCCTCCGAGATCAAGTTCGACGGCGCGGGCACGCTGAAGATCAGCTTCACGCCGAAGGGCGGCGGGGCGGTGATCGAGAAGGAAGTGTTCCAGGCGCCCGGCGCGGGCGTGACGATGGCGATGTACAACCTCGACGAGTCGATCAAGGGTTTCGCGCGGGCCTGCTTCAACTATGCGCTGAACCGCGAGTACCCCGTGTACCTCTCCACCAAGAACACGATCCTCAAGGTCTACGACGGCCGCTTCAAGAACCTGTTCGAGGAAGTGTTCAACGCCGAATTCAAGACGAAGTTCGACGGCGCGGGACTCACCTACGAGCACCGCCTCATCGACGACATGGTCGCTTCCAACCTCAAGTGGAGCGGCGGCTACCTCTGGGCCTGCAAGAACTACGATGGCGACGTGCAGTCGGACACCGTCGCGCAGGGCTACGGCTCGCTCGGCCTCATGACGTCGGTGCTGACCACGCCGGACGGCAAGACCGTGGAAGCCGAAGCCGCGCACGGCACGGTGACGCGCCACTATCGCCTGCACCAGCAGGGCAAGCCCACCTCGACCAACCCGATCGCCTCGATCTATGCGTGGACTCGCGGCCTGCAATACCGCGGCAAGATGGACGGCACGCCCGACGTGGTGAACTTCGCGCTCGCCCTCGAGAAGGTCTGCGTCGATACGGTCGAATCGGGGAAGATGACCAAGGACCTTGCGACGCTGATCCGCCCGGACCATCCCTACCTCACGACCGAGCAGTACATGGACGCGGTGGATGCGGAACTGAAGAAGCGCATGCAGTAGCGCTGGAGCGCGCACCGGGGCGGTGCGCGGCGGACAAGAAAAAAGCCCCTGCGGCGGTAGCCGCAGGGGCTTTTTACTGCGTCTGGTCGCGGGTGGTCAGGCGGCCTGGATGTTCGACGCCTGCTTGCCTTTGGGGCCCTGCGTCACGTCGAAGGAGACTTTTTGTCCCTCTTTGAGAGTCTTGAAGCCCTGCATCTGGATTGCGGAGAAGTGCGCGAAAAGGTCTTCGCTACCGTCGTCCGGGGTGATGAAGCCGTATCCCTTTGCATCGTTGAACCATTTAACGGTGCCTGTTGCCATTGCTCCCTGCCTCTTGGTCTAAACGGGTGGAATCCCGCGCATCGTTCGGATCCAAGCCCCGCCTAGCTAAGCAGATCCCTTGAAGCCAAACTCCAACGCGCTTTGTACCCGCAGGATTTTGGCAAGTCAATGGGGAAAGCCAGAGTGTCTCATTGGCGCCACGAATGACGCTCCTGGGCACCTAAGCTTTTGAAGGGTCTTGAAAAACACGCCCCGCTTGTCCATATTAGGAATTGATGTCCCCCGATTTCGTCCCCCGGGGAAGGACCCGGGCGGGACGACCCGTCCGAGCACCATGGCCGACAAACCCAGCAGCGGTTCCACTGCCCTCAAGCCCAGCGCGACGAAGGCGAAGCCGCCGCCCATGTTCCAGGTGGTGATGTATAACGACGATTACACTCCCATGGAATTCGTCGTGGAGGTGTTGCAGCTGTTCTTCACCCTGCCGCGGGAACGCGCGACGCAGGTGATGCTCAAAGTGCATACGGAAGGCCGGGGCGTCTGCGGGATCTACCCGAAGGATGTCGCCTCGACGAAAGTGGACCAGGTCACAGCGTATTCGCGCCAGCACCAGCATCCTTTGCAGTGCGCGATGGAGGAAACATGATTGCCCAGGAGCTCGAAGTCAGCCTGCACATGGCCTTTGTCGAGGCCCGGCAGAAGCGCCACGAGTTCATCACGGTCGAGCACCTGCTGCTCGCCCTTTGCGACAACCCTTCGGCGGCCGAGGTCCTGAAGGCGTGCGCCGCGAAGATCGATGAGCTCAAGAAGGCCCTTGCGGACTTCGTCATGCAGCACACCCCCACCGTCGCCGGCACCGGCGAGGTGGACACGCAGCCCACGCTGGGCTTCCAGCGCGTCATCCAGCGCGCGATCCTGCACGTGCAGTCGTCGGGCAAGAAGGAAGTCACCGGCGCCAACGTCCTCGTGGCGATCTACGGCGAGAAGGATTCGCACGCCGTCTATTTCCTGCACCAGCAGGGGGTTTCGCGCCTCGACGTCGTGAACTACATCTCGCACGGCATCACCAAGGCGCCGCAGGCGCCGGGCGCGCGCGAGGAGGGTGAAGGCGAGCAGGAAGCGCCGGAGGCCCAGTCGGGCGGGGCGCTGGAGAGCTTCACGCAGAACCTGAACCAGCTCGCCATCGACGGCAAGATCGATCCGCTCATCGGCCGCGAATCGGAAATCGAGCGGGTGATCCAGATCCTGTGCCGCCGGCGCAAGAACAACCCGTTGCTCGTGGGCGAGGCCGGCGTCGGCAAGACCGCCATCGCCGAAGGGCTTGCCAAGCGCGTGGTCGACAACCAGGTCCCCGAGATTCTCGCGAAGGCCCAGGTCTATGCGCTCGACATGGGCGCGCTGCTGGCCGGCACCAAGTATCGCGGAGACTTCGAGCAGCGCCTGAAGGCGGTACTGAAGCAGCTCGTCGACAACCCGAACGCGATCCTCTTCATCGATGAAATCCACACGCTGATCGGCGCCGGGAGCGCTTCGGGCGGGACGCTCGACGCCTCCAACCTGCTGAAGCCCGCGCTGTCCTCGGGCGCCTTGAAGTGCATCGGCGCGACCACGTACAACGAATTCCGCGGCATCTTCGAGAAGGACCACGCGCTGTCCCGGCGCTTCCAGAAGATCGACGTGAACGAACCCTCGATCGCGGAGACCGTGGACATCCTGCGCGGCCTGAAGAGCCGCTTCGAGTCGCACCACGGCGTGAAGTACACGGCGAACGCGTTGACGACGGCCGCCGAGCTCTCCGCGCGCTTCATCAACGACCGCCACCTGCCCGACAAGGCGATCGACGTGATCGACGAAGCCGGCGCGCTCCAGCGCATCCTGCCGAAATCCAAGCAGAAGAAGGTGATCGGCAAGCCCGAGATCGAGGAAATCATCGCGAAGATCGCGCGCATTCCCTCGCGCAACGTCTCGTCCGACGACCGCAGCGCGCTGAAGAACCTCGATCGCGACCTGAAGAACGTCGTGTTCGGCCAGGACAAGGCGATCGACGCGCTTTCGGCGTCGATCAAGATGGCCCGCAGCGGCCTCGGCAATGCCCAGAAGCCGGTCGGCAGCTTCCTCTTCTCCGGCCCGACGGGCGTGGGCAAGACGGAGGTCGCGCGGCAACTCGCCTTCATCATGGGCGTGGAGCTGATCCGCTTCGACATGTCGGAGTACATGGAGCGCCATGCGGTGAGCCGCCTCATCGGCGCGCCCCCGGGCTACGTGGGCTTCGACCAGGGCGGGCTGCTCACCGAGGCCATCACCAAGCATCCGTACTCGGTGCTCCTGCTCGACGAGATCGAGAAGGCGCACCCGGACATCTTCAACATCCTGCTGCAGGTGATGGACCACGGCACGCTCACCGACAACAATGGCCGCAAGGCGGACTTCCGCAACGTCGCCATCATCATGACCACCAACGCGGGTGCCGAGGGGCTGTCGAAGAACTCGATGGGCTTCACCGAGGATCGCAAGGCGGGCGACGAGCTGGCGGAGATCAAGCGCATGTTCACGCCGGAGTTCCGCAACCGGCTCGATGCGGTGATCTCGTTCGGCGCGCTCGACGAGCAGGTGATCCTGCGCGTGGTGGACAAGTTCCTCATGCAACTCGAGGCGCAGCTGTCCGAGAAGAAGGTCGACGCGCTCTTCACCGAGAACCTGAAGAAGTACCTCGCGAAGAACGGCTTCGACCCGCAGATGGGCGCGCGTCCCATGGCCCGCCTGATCCAGGACACGATCCGACGCGCCCTCGCCGACGAGCTGCTGTTCGGCAAGCTCGCCAGCGGCGGCAAGGTGACGATCGACGTCGACAAGGACGGCAAGGTGGCGCTCGAGATCGCGAATTCGGCGCAATCCGCAGAGCCGGCCGAGACCACGTGATCGCGTAGCGGCTCGTCGTTCCGGCAAACGCCCGCTCGCATGCGGGCGTTTGTCTTTCGGGCGGCCGCATCAGGCCGTGCTGATGCTTCGGAGTCCGGCCGGGTGGGATATGCTTTGTCCCATCCCGAATCGATCGCGAGGTGCCCCATGAAGCCAGGAATCGCCACGATGATCTCGGTGTTGCTCGCGGCCTTCACGGCTGGCGCTTTCGCGCAGCAGCCGGCCGCCCCGGCCCCGCCACCCCCTGCTTTCGCGGCCCCCGATCTCTCGCCCTCCGGCGTGCGGTCCCTGGCTGCGGCCTGCACCATCTGCCACGGCACGAACGGAAAGGCGGTCGAGGGCTCCGCGGTGAATTCGCTCGCGGGTCGTCCCGCGGCGGATCTCGTGGGCCTCATGAACCAGTTCAAGGCCGGATCGCGCCCCGCGACGATCATGACGCAGATCGCGAAGGGGTACGGCGACGCGGAGATCGCGGCGATCTCCGACTACTTCTCGAAGCAGCGCTAGGAGGCTCCCATGACGATCCAACGCAGGCAGTTCCTCCAGGCGGGTGCGGCGGGCCTGGCGCTCGCGGGCCTCTCCGGTTGTGCCGGCATGGGCGCGGGTGCGTCGAAGGCGCGCGTGGCGGTGGTGGGCGGCGGATACGGGGGTGCGACGGCCGCGAAGTACATCCGCATGCTCGATCCCGCGATCCGCGTGACGCTGATCGAGCCGAACGAAGCCTTCGTTTCGTGCCCGCTGTCGAACATGGTGCTGGCCGGATTCAAGTCGATGGGCGACATCACGACTCCGTATTCGGGCCTGTCGAAGCACGGCGTCGAGGTCGTGCGGGACTTCGCGACCGAAGTCGACATGGCGGGCAAGCGCGTGCGCCTGAAGGGCGGTGACGCGGTTCCCTTCGATCGCGTGGTCGTCTCGCCGGGTGTCGATTTCATGTGGGAAGCGCTTCCGGCAATGAACAACGCCGGTGCGCAGGACGTCGTTCTCCACGCCTGGAAGGCAGGACCGCAGACCGCCGCGTTGCGCCGGCAACTGGAGGCGATGCCGGATGGCGGCGTCTTCGTGATGTCCGTCCCGCTCGCCCCATTCCGCTGCCCGCCGGGGCCCTACGAACGCGTGTGCCAGGTGGCCGCCTACTTCAAGGCCGCGAAGCCGCGCGCGAAGATCATCCTGCTCGACGAGAACGCCGACGTGATCTCGAAAGGCGCGCTGTTCAAGAAGGCCTGGTCCGAGTTCTACCCCGGAATGATCGACTATCGCCCGAACAGCAAGGCCGTGGACGTCGACTGGCGGGGCAAGACCGTGAAGCTCGAATTCGGCGACGTGAAGGGCGACGTGCTCAACGTGATTCCGCCGCAGAAGGCGAGCGCGGTCGCCGCGCCATTTATCACGGCCAACAAGCGCTGGTGTGAAGTGGATTGGACGACCTACGAGTCGAAGGCCGTGAAGGGTGCGCACGTCCTGGGAGACGCGCTGCAAGTGGCTCCGCTGATGCCCAAGTCCGGCAGCATGGCCAATGGCCACGGCAAGGTTTGCGCCGCAGCCGTGGTGGCGTTGCTGAACAACGAGGCCCCCAGCTCGGCGCCGACGCTGATCAACACCTGCTACAGCATGGTGTCGGAAAAGATGGCGATCCACGTCGCTTCGGTCCACAAGTACGACGAAAAGGACCGGACCATGAAGGCCGTCCCGGGCGCGGGGGGGCTTTCTCCCGCGATGAACGAAGCCGAGGGCACCTACACGATGAATTGGGCGCGTAACATCTGGGCCGACGCGCTGGGGTAGCCGCGGGGTACACTTCGGCCAAGCGCCGGCATCCGCCGGAGGGCTGGGCGCGTAGAACCCGCAATGAACCCGTCAACGGATAAACGCCGCATCCTGGTCCTGTTCCCCGACGAATGGGACGTGGCCATCGCCCGCGATCCCCGCTACCGGGCGACCCATGAATTCCTGTTCGAGGGCTTCGACCTCTTCTCCTTCCCGGAGAACGCGCGGCTTTTCACGTTCGACGCGCTTTCCTTCATCGAGAAGGTCGTGCGCCGCTATGCGGGAACCGGCGTGGAGGCCGTGGTCACCTCCGACGAACAGTTCGGACCCTTCCTCGCCTCGATCGTGGGGAAGCGCCTGGGGCTGCCGCACACGCCGCTCGAAGCCGTCCTCACCATCCAGCACAAGTGGTACGCGCGCCAGGCTTTCGAGCGCCTCCTGCCCGGTTCCAATCCGGCCTATGGCCTGATCCGGCGCGAGTACAACAAGCCCGAAGACGTGCCGATCCCGTTCCCGTTCTACGTGAAGCCGGTCAAGGCCGCCTATTCGGTGCTCGCGCGGCGCGTCGATTCCTACGAAGAGCTGCGCAAGCACACCGATTTCGGCTGGTTCGAGCGCGCGATCATCGAGCGGCTGGTGAAGCCGTTCAACGACGTGATGTGCGCCCACTCGGACTTCACCGAGGAACCGTTCAGCATGATCGCCGAGGGCATCCTGCACGGCCGGCAGGTGACGGCGAACGGCTATGCACGCGATGGCCGCGTCACGATGCTGGGCACAGTCGATTCGGTGATGTATCCCGGCACGGACCACTTCCAGCGCTTCCAGTATCCGTCGTCGCTGCCCGGCGACGTCCTCGAGCGCATCGACGACACGGCCGTCCGGCTGCTCGAGGGCATGGGCTTCGCGCACGGCGTCTTCAACATCGAGATGCGCATCGACCCGGCGAGCGGGGCGGTCCGCGTGATCGAGATCAACCCGCGCGCCGCGGGGCAGTTCTACGACCTCTTCGAGCGCGTCGATGGATTCAGCCTCTTCGACGTCCTGCTCGACCTCCATGCGGGCCGCGTGCCCGCCGTGAAGCATCGCCAGGGCCGCGACGCGCATGCCGCGAGCTTCGTCCTGCGCGATTTCAGCGGCGAGGGCCTGTCGCGCTGGCCGGGCCAGCGCGAAGTGGCCGGGCTGCAGGCACGCAATCCCGAAGCGCACCTGATGTTCTACCTCAAGCGCGGGGCCGACCTGCAGCGCGAGATGAAATGGCTGGGGAGTTACCGCTACGGGACGTTCAACCTGGGTGGTGGATCGCTGGAAGACCTGTTCAGCCGGTACCGGCAGCTCTGCGGCCAGATCCAGTTCCATCCTCGCGGCCACCGCGAGCCCTCGGTGGAACTGCTGCTCGCGCAAGCCTGGGGCGACGACTAGCCGGCCTTCGGCGGTGTTTCGAGCGTGCGCGTGTCGAAGGCGCGATTGGTCAGCGAGGTGAGGACATGGTCCCGCCATTCGCCCGCGATGAAGAGGTACTCCTTCGCATACCCTTCCCGATGGAACCCGAGGCGCGCGAGCAATTGGCCGCTGCGCTCGTTGACGGGGATGTAGTTGGCCATGATCCTGTGCAGCCCCATTTCCTCGAACGCGAAAGCGTTGAGCGCCTGCACCGCTTCGCGCATCAGGCCCTGGCCTTCATGGCTGCGCGCGATCTGGTAGCCAAGGTTGCAAGCCTGGAACGGACCGCGAACGATGTTCGTGTAGTTGCAGGTGCCGAGCACGGGGCCCGATTCCGGACCGAGCGGCTGGAGCAGGAAGCGGGCGGAGGCGCCCGCGCTCCACTCCACTTCGGCGCGCTCGAGCCGTTCGCGCCAGAACGCTTCGGTGAAATGCCCCGGCGCCGGAGGTGGAGACCAGCGGTCGAGGTGGCCTTCCCAGTTGTCGGAAAAGAACCGCGCGACGGCACCGGCGAAGCCGGGGCGCGCCAGGCGCAACGAGAGCCGCGGCGTGTTCAACTCGGGCCACATGGCGTCGCCGGCCGCGCTCAGGACGCGAAGACCCGCCACTGCTGCGCCCAGGATTCCATCGGCGCGCGCTTGAAGCCGCTCTTGGCGAACTGGTGCCAGCGGCCGATCACGTAGGCCAGCAGCGTGTTGGCGTAGGCGTTCACATCCCACTCGGAAGGCAGTTGCGAGTTGCTCGCCGCGAGGCGAGCGCTCTGGCGCAAGCTGGCCTCGAGCCGGTCGAGCAACTGGTTCACGCGGGCCTGCAGGCGATCGTCCTCGTTCACGAGGGCGTCGCCGATCAGCACGCGCGTCATGCCGGGATTCTTCTGCGCGAAGCCGAGGAGCGTGACGATCGTGGACTCGATCTGCTTCATCGCGTCCTTCTCCTCGGCCTGGATCTTGTTCACCAGCGTGAAGAGCGTCTGCTCGATGAATTCGATCAGCCCCTCGAACATCTGCGCCTTGCTCGCGAAGTGCCGGTAGAGCGCAGCCTCGCTCACATCGAGGCGCGCCGCGAGCAACGCCGTGGTGATGCGTTCGCCCTTCGGGTCCTCCAGCATGCTCGCGAGCGTCTGCAGGATCTGGGCCTTGCGCTCGCCCGTTTTCGCCATCGTGCTCCCCTTGTTTACCGCCGGCCGCCGAAGATGGAACCCAGCACCCCGCGAATGACCTTGCGCCCGACTTCGCTGCCGATGGCACGCGCCGCGCTTTTCGCGGCGGCTTCCATCGCCGTCTCGCGCGTACGCCCCTTGGTCCCGTCCGATCCTCCGCCGGGCAGGCCGATCTTCTCGAGGATACTGCCCCATCCACCCGCCGATTCGCCACTGGCGGGCGGCGTCTGCGCGCCCCCGGTCTTTTCCGTCGCGCGCGCGGTGAGCTTCTCGTAGGCCGATTCGCGATCGACCGCCTTCTCGTAGTGGCCCGCCACGAGCGATTGCGCCATGGCCTTGCCACGCTCGTCGGCCGTGACCGGCCCGAGGCGCGATCCCGGCGGCACGATGAAGGCGCGCTCCACCGGTTCGGGACGGCCCTTTTCGTCGAGGAACGAGACGAGCGCCTCTCCCACGGCAAGTTCGGTGATCGCGGATTCCACGTTCACCTTCGGGTTCGGGCGGAATGTGGTCGCCGCGGCTTTGACCGCCGCCTGATCCCGCGGCGTGAAGGCCCGCAGCGCGTGCTGCACGCGATTGCCCAGTTGCCCCAGGACGGTGTCCGGGACATCGAGCGGGTTCTGCGTCACGAAGTAGACGCCCACGCCCTTCGAACGCACGAGGCGCACGACCTGCTCGATGCGCGTGAGCAGCTCCTTGGGCGCGTCGTTGAACAGGAGATGGGCTTCGTCGAAAAAGAACACGAGCTTGGGTTTCTCCGGGTCGCCCACCTCCGGCAGGCTCTCGAAAAGTTCGGACAGGAGCCAGAGCAGGAGCGTCGAATACACCCGCGGGCTCGACAGCAGCTTGTCGGCGGCGAGGATGTTGACCACGCCGCGGCCGCCGACCGTCTGCATGAGGTCGGCCAGGTCGAGCGCGGGCTCGCCGAAGAATTTCGTGCCGCCCTGCGTCTCGAGCGTGAGCAGGCCACGCTGGATCGCTCCCACGCTGGCGGTTGCGATGTTGCCGTACTGCGTGCGGAATTGCGCCGCGTTGTCGCCGGCGAACTGCAGCAGCGCGCGCAGGTCCTTGAGGTCCAGCAGGAGCAGGCCCTGGTCGTCCGCGATCTTGAAGATCGCGGCGAGCACGCCGGCCTGCGTTTCGTTCAGGTCGAGGATGCGCCCGAGGAGCAGGGGACCCATTTCGGAAACGGTCGTCCGGACGGGGTGCCCCGCATCGCCGAAGACGTCCCAGAAGGTGACGGGGACCGCGCGATATTCGAAGCCTTCGATGGCGAGCGCCTTCAGGCGCTCCTCGACCTTCGCGTTGCCCCCGCCGGCCATCGCGAGGCCCGCGAGGTCGCCCTTCACGTCGGCCATGAACACGGGCACGCCGATGGCGCTGAATTTCTCGGCGAGGGACTGGAGCGTGACGGTCTTGCCGGTGCCGGTGGCGCCCGCGATCAGGCCGTGCCGGTTGGCCATGGCGGGCAGCAGGCCCAAGTCGGCCTTCGACTTCGCCACCAGCAGGGGAGCTAGCACCGGTTTCGCTCTGGAGAGAGGCAGGACGCGAATGTTACCATTACGTTTTCCCGCTCGGCATTGACGCGCTCGCGTCGCATCAGACCCATATGGCAGGCCACAGCAAGTGGGCGAACATCCAGCACCGCAAGGGTCGCCAGGACGCCAAGCGCGGCAAGATCTTCACCCGCCTCATCAAGGAAATCACCGTCGCCGCGAAAATGGGCGGCGGAGACCCGAACATGAATCCGCGGCTGCGCCTTGCGGTCGACAAGGCGTACGAGAACAACATGCCGAAGGACAACGTCGAGCGCGCGATCAAGCGCGGCAGCGGCGACCTGGATGGCGTGAACTACGAGGAGATCCGCTACGAAGGCTACGGCCTCAACGGCGCGGCCATCATCGTGGACTGCCTCACGGACAATCGCGTGCGCACGGTGGCCGAGGTCCGGCATGCCTTCACGAAGTTCGGCGGCAACATGGGGGCCTCGAATTCCGTGGCGTTCCTGTTCAAGCATTGCGGCCAGCTCCTGTTCGCGCCGGGCACCAGCGAGGACAAGCTGATGGAGGCCGCGCTGGAGGCCGGCGCGGACGACGTGGTGTCGAGCGAAGACGGTTCCCTCGAGGTCCTCACCGATCCCCACGAATTCACCCGCATCAAGGCCGCCCTCGAAAAGGCCGGGTTCAAGGCCGAGCTGGGCGAGGTCACGATGAAGGCGAGCACGGAGACCGAGTTCACGGGCGAAGATGCCGTGAAGATGCAGAAGCTCCTCGACGCGCTCGAGGCGCTGGACGACGTGCAAGAGGTCTACACCAACGCGGTGATCGCGGGGGGCTAGTGGCCGAGCTCCTCGAGGCCCTGTTGCTCGAAATTCCCGAGGTCGTCGAGACCGAGCGCCTTCTGCTTTGCGCCGTGCGTGCCGGGCAGGGCGCGGTCGTGAATGCGGCCGTGGCCGAATCCATCGAGGAACTGCGGCCCTGGATGCCGTGGGCCCGGCAAGTCCCCTCGGTGGAGGAGAGCGAGACCTTCGCCCGCGAAGGGCAGGCCAAGTGGCTTGCGCGCGAAGTGATCGATTTCTCCTGGTTCCGCCGTTCGGATGACGTGCTGGTCGGCCGCGGCGGGCTGCACACCATCGAATGGTCGATTCCCAAGTTCGAGATCGGCTACTGGGTGCGCAGCAGTTGCGCCCGCCAGGGCTATGCCACGGAAGCGACGCGGGCGCTCTGCGATTTCGCCCGCGATCGCCTGGGCGCGAAGCGCCTGGAGATCGGCTCGGACGCGCGCAACGTGCCGAGCCGCCGCGTGGCGGAGAAGTGCGGCTTCGTCCTCGAGGGCATCCTGCGCCAGGCGCGCCGCGACAACTCCGGCGCCCTCGCCGACGCGTGCGTCTACGCGCGCGTGTTCTGATGGCGGCGACGATCCGCATCCTCGGCATCGATCCCGGCCTGCAGTTCACCGGCTACGGGCTCATCGAGAAGAGCGGGGTCGCGCTCGCGTACGTGGCGAGCGGACGCGTACGCTCGGTCGATACGGAGCCGCTGCCGGCGCGCCTGTCGACGATCCTCGCGGGACTCGCCGAAGTCATCGCGAAATACGCCCCGGTGGAGGTGGCCGTGGAGGAGGTCTTCGTCAACGTGAATCCCCGCACGACGTTGCTGCTGGGACAGGCGCGCGGCGCGTGCATCTCGGCCGCGGTACTCGCGAACCTGCCTGTCGCGGAGTACACCGCGATGCAGGTGAAGCAAGCGGTCGTGGGCAACGGGCACGCGAAGAAGGAGCAAGTGCAGGAGATGGTGAAGCGCCTCCTCAAGCTCCCCGGCGCGCCGAGTGCGGACGCCGCGGATGCCCTGGCCTGCGCGATTTGCCATGCCCACGGCGGGCTCGGCCTGGGCGCGATTCCCACGCGCGGGCGCCGCGTGAAGCGCGGGAGGCTCTCGTGATCGGACGCATCGCCGGGTTGCTGGTCGAGAAGAATCCGCCGCAAGTCGTGGTGGTTGCCGCGGGCGTCGGATACGAGATCGACGTGCCGATGAGCACCTTCTACCACCTGCCGCGCGTCGATGAACCCGTGGTGCTCCTCACCCACCTCGTGGTGCGCGAGGACGCGCACCTGCTCTACGGTTTCCTCACCGCGAACGAACGCTCGGCGTTCCGGCAGTTGCTGAAGATCAGCGGTGTGGGTCCCAAGGTCGCGCTCTCGGTGCTTTCGGGTCTCTCGGTCGACGACCTGGCGTCGGCGGTGCTCTCCGAGGATGCCGCCCGGCTCACGCGCATTCCCGGCGTCGGCAAGAAGACGGCCGAGCGGCTCATCCTGGAGCTGCGCGACAAGCTTCCCGCATCCCTCACGCTGGCCCGGCCCGGGGGACCGCAATCGAGCGATGTGCTCAATGCGCTGTTAGGCCTTGGCTATAATGACCGCGAGGCCACGGCCGCGGTGAAGCAGCTGGCGGCCGACCTGCCACTCGCCGATGCGATCCGGCAGGCGCTGAAACTGCTCGCGAAGCCATGAACCATTGATCGAAGCCGACCGCCTGATCTCGGGCATCCCCGTCTCGCCCCGCGAAGAAGGCGAGGAGCGTGCCCTTCGGCCGCGCCAGCTCGTCGAATACGTGGGCCAGGCGAAGATCCGCGAGCAGCTCGAGATCTTCATCACCGCCGCCCGCAATCGCAAGGAGCCGCTCGACCACGCGCTGCTCTTCGGGCCGCCGGGCCTGGGCAAGACCACGCTCGCCCACATCATCGCGCGCGAGATGGGCGTGAACCTGCGCCAGACGTCGGGGCCGGTGCTGGAGCGAGCGGGCGACCTGGCGGCGATCCTCACCAACCTCGAGCCGAACGACGTCCTGTTCATCGACGAGATCCACAGGTTGAATCCGGTGGTGGAGGAGATCCTCTATCCCGCGCTCGAGGACTTCCAGCTGGACCTCATGATCGGCGAGGGTCCGGCGGCGCGCTCGGTGAAGCTCGACCTGCCGCCGTTCACGCTCGTCGGCGCCACCACGCGCGCGGGCATGCTGACCAACCCGCTGCGCGACCGCTTCGGCATCGTCGCGCGCCTGGAGTTCTACACGCCGGAGGAGCTCACGTTGATCGTCACGCGATCGTCGGGCCTGCTCAACGTGAGCATCGATCCCGAGGGCGCAAAGGAGATCGCGCGGCGTTCGCGGGGAACGCCCCGCATCGCCAACCGCCTGCTGCGGCGGGTGCGGGACTTCGCGGAAGTGAAGGCCGAGGGGAGCGTCACCAGCCTCGTCGCCGACCAGGCCCTGCGCATGCTCGACGTCGATGCCATCGGCCTGGACGTGATGGACCGCAAGCTGCTGCTGGCCGTGATCGAGAAGTTCGGCGGAGGACCCGTCGGGGTCGAGAACCTCGCGGCGGCCATCGGAGAAGAGCGCGACACCATCGAGGACGTGCTCGAACCCTTCCTGATCCAGCAGGGCTACCTGCAGCGGACCCAGCGCGGACGCATCGCCACCGCGCTCGCCTACCGCCACTTCGGGATCGTGACGGGCCCGCCCGGCCGCGAAGGGGAGCTCTTCACATGAGCCGTATCGCGGTGAAGCCGCGCCTCCAGCCCGAACTCTTCACCTACTCGTTCCCGGTCCGCGTGTACTACGAGAACACGGATGCGGGCGGGGTCGTCTACCACGGCGAATACCTCAAGTTCCTCGAGCGGGCCCGCACCGAGTGGCTGCGCCACCTGGGCTTCGACCACCAGGCCCTCGGCCGCAACCATCGGGTGGTGTTCGTGGTCTCTTCGATGGCGATCGACTTCGTGAAGCCCGCGCGGCTGGACGACATGGTGGCCGTGAGCGTCCAGCTGGAGTCGCTGGGCAAGGTTCGATGCATCTTCGTGCAGGAGATCAAGCGGGAGGACGAAGTGCTCGTGAAGGCCAAGGTCACGGTGGCCTGCCTCACGGTCGACGCGTTCAAACCCGTTGAGATCCCCGAGCCGTTGAAGAGAAAGATGGAGGCCTGCACTTGATCGTGACCCATGACCTGACGATCCTCGGGATGATCGTGAACGCGAGCATCGTCGTGAAGATCGTCATGGCGATCCTCGTGATGGCGTCCCTGCTGTCCTGGACGTACATCTTCATGAAGCTGTTCCAGATCCGCCGCGCCCGCCGCCTGGCCGACGAGTTCGAGCGCGAATTCTGGAGCGGCTCCGACCTGGTCGGCCTCTACCAGCGCGCCGCCAACGGCCGACATGTGACCGTGGGCCTCGAGCGCATCTTCGAGGCGGGCTTCAAGGAGTTCCTCAAGCTGAAGGGACGTGCCGGCTCGGACGTCACCGCGCTCCTCGAGGGCACGCGCCGGGCGATGAAGGCGACCTACCAGCGCGAGATGGATGCGCTCGAGTCGCACCTCAACTTCCTCGCGACGGTGGGCTCCGTGAGCCCGTACATCGGGCTGCTGGGCACCGTGTGGGGGATCATGAATGCATTCCGGGGGCTGTCCAACGTGGCGCAGGCCACGCTGGCGCAGGTGGCGCCCGGCATCGCCGAGGCGCTCGTGGCCACCGCGATTGGCTTGTTCGCGGCGATTCCCGCGGTGATCGCCTACAACCGCTTCGCCCACGACATCGACCGGCTGGCCGGACGCTACGAGAGCTTCATCGAGGAGCTCTCCAACATCCTGCAGCGCCAGTCGCACCAGCCGGAGCGCTGACGCCGATGATCCGCCGCCCGCGACGAGCGATGGCCGAGATCAACGTGGTGCCCTACATCGACGTGATGCTGGTGCTGCTGATCATCTTCATGGTCGCGGCACCCCTCATCAACCCGGGGCAGATCGACCTGCCGCAGGTGGCGCAGAAGCTCGACCCGGCCGTGGCGCCGATGGAGGTCCGCGTCCGGGCCAATGGCGAGCTTGCGGTCGTCGATCGAGCCAAGGGGCCCGACGAGCAGATCGTCCGCCGCGAGCGGCTGGTGCAAATCGTGCGGCAGGCGCAGAAGGACAACCCGCAGCAGGCGATCGTGATCGCCGGCGACAAGGCGGTACGCTACGAGGAGGTCCTCAAGGTGATGGACATCCTCCAGCAGAACCAGGTGAAGCGCATCGGCTTGCTCGCGCGGCCGGCCACGTCTTGAAGCCGGACCCGCGGCCGGTGAAAGAGACGCCACCCGCCCTCGAGAAACGCCGCCAGCCGGGGCGGCTGCGGGCCATCTTCCTCGCGGTCATCGTGCACGCGGTGTTCTTCGCGGTGATCGTCTTCGGCGTCACCTGGCAGAGCAAGCCCGAGGCACCCGTCGAAGCGGAGCTTTGGAAGGATTTGCCGCCGGCCGTGAAAGCGACGAAGCCGCCCGAGCCGGAGCCGCCCAAACCCGAGCCCCCGAAGCCCGAACCCGAGCCGCCCAAGCCGGAACCGGTGAAGGCAGAACCGCCCAAGCCCGCGCCCGAGCCTCCCAAGGCGAAGGCCGAACCGCCGAAGCCCGACCCGGCCGTGGCGGAGAAGCTCGAACGCGAGAAGCGCGAGAAGGAGCGCAAGGAGAAGCTCGACCGCGAGAAACGCGAGAAGCAGGAGCGCGAGGCCGAGAAGAAGAAGCAGGACGACGCGAAGAAGAAGCGCGAGGACGAGAAGAAACGCATCGAGGACGAGCGGGCGCGCAAGGAAGTCGAGCAGGCCCGCGAGGCGGCGGCGTCGGCGCGCAAGTCAGAGGCCGACCGCTTCAAGAACGCGATTGCCGCTAAAATCCGCGGCAAGGCGAACGTGCCGGACAACATCACAGGGAATCCCCAAGTGGAAGTCCGCATCAGAATCCTGCCCGGTGGAGACGTTCTCGACGCCCAGATCACGCGCTCCAGTGGCAATCCGGCCTACGACGCGGCCATCGAACGTGCGATCCGAAGTGCAGCCCCCTTGCCGGTTCCGGAACCAAATTCGGAACTTTTCCCCCAATTCCGTGACCTTAGGTTAAATATCCGGCACGAACGCTAGAGCGACGCGCCCCGATGGACATAAAAACATGACGCGCTACCTGTTTCCCTTCCTCGCTGCCCTGGTCCTTGCCTCCAGCGCCCGCGCGCAGCTCACCATCGACATCACTACCGCCGGCGGCCGCCAGATCCCGGTCGCCGTGATGCCCCTCGCGGGCGAGGATACCCAGCCCCAGGCCATCTCGCCCGTCGTGGGCGCGGACCTGGCCCGGACCGGCCTCTTCCGCCTGGTCAATACCGTCGGCATCAGCCCCCTGCCCACGGAACCCTCGGAGGTGAACTTCGCCGACTGGACCGGGCGCACTGCCGAGGCCCTCGTGATCGGCAAGGTCGACAAGCTGCCCGATGGACGCGTGGAAGTCCGGTTCCGCTTGTTCGACGTGGCGAAGCAATCGCAGCTCGCGAGCTACTCGTACGTGGTGCAGCCCGCGCAGTTGCGGGCCACGGCGCATCGCATCGCCGACGTGATCTACGAGCGCCTCACGGGCGACAAGGGCGTGTTCTCGACCAAGGTCACCTACGTCGTGAAGCGCGGCACGCGCTACGAGCTGCAGGTCTCCGACGCGGACGGCTTCAATGCGCAGACGGTGCTCGCGTCCAACGAGCCGATCATTTCGCCGGCCTGGTCGCCCGACGGCAGCCGCCTGGCCTATGTCTCCTTCGACCAGAAGAAGCCGATCGTGGTCGTGCAGAACCTCGCCCAGGGCACGACGAAGATCGTCGCCGGCTTCCGGGGCAACAACAGCGCGCCGGCGTGGTCCCCGGACGGCAACCAGCTCGCGGTGGCGTTGAGCAAGGATGGCCTCACCCAGATCTATCGCGTCTCGCCGGCCGGTGGCGAGGCGCAGCGCCTCACCGACTCGAGCGGCATCGATACGCAGCCGGCCTTCTCGCCCGACGGACAATGGATCGCGTTCACGTCGGACCGGGGAGGCACGCCCCAGGTCTACCGCATGCCGGCGGCCGGCGGTCCGGCCACGCGGCTCACCTTCGAAGGCTCGTACAACGTCGGCCCGCGCTACAGCCCCGACGGCAAGTCCATCGCGTTCGTGCAGCGCGACGCCAGCCGGTACCGCATCGCGCTGCTGGAACTCGCCACGGGGCAGGTCACCGTGGTCACCGACGGTACCCTCGACGATTCACCCACTTTCGCGCCCAACGGTAAGATGATCCTCTATGAGGCCCAGACGGGCGGGCGTGGCCAGCTCGCCGCTGTGTCTACCGATGGGCGTGTCCGCCAGCGGCTGGCCTCGGCCGCGGGCGATGTCCGGGACCCCGCGTGGGGACCGATGCCGACGAATTGAAGCATCACCATCCGTCAGTAACAACAGAAGGAGAACGACATGTACAAGACTGCCCTTAGCCTCGCGATCGCCACGGTGCTCGCTGCCTGCTCCAGTACAGATGCGAAGAAAGACGTTCCGGTCACCGACCTGTCGAGCAACACGCAGAAGCCGGTGCCGACGCAGGCGTCGAACACCACGGGCATCACGTCGCCCAACGTGGGCGGCAATCCGCTCGTCGATCCGAACAACATCCTGTTCAAGCGCAGCGTGTACTTCGACTTCGATTCGAACGCGGTGAAGGACGAGTTCCGCCCGGTCGTGCAGGCCCACTCCAAGTTCATGACGTCCGACAAGCGCGATGCGAAGATCCGCATCGAGGGCAACTGCGACGAGCGCGGCAGCCGCGAGTACAACCTCGCGCTGGGCCAGCGCCGCGCCGAGGCCGTGAAGAAGGTCATGACGGTCCTGGGCGTGCAGGATGGCCGCATCGAGACCGTGAGCTTCGGCGAAGAGAAGCCGGCCTCGGCGGGCCACGATGAAAGCGCGTGGCAGCAGAACCGCCGCGCCGACATCAAGTATCCGGGTGAGTAAGCCGGTCGCTGCACGGACAGCCGCTGCCATCGCCCTGCTGGCGCTGGCGGCGGCGTCGATCCCCGCGAAGGCCGGCCTCTTCGACGACGAGGAGGCCCGCCGCCGCATCGAGCAGATCAAGCAGGAGCTCGCGCAGCAGGGACGCGACAACGAGGCGCGCATCGCGCGCCTCGAGGAGCAGATCCGCAACATCGGCGTGGTCGAGCTGCTGCGCCAGATCGATGCCCTCAACGCCGAGATCGCCAAGCTGCGGGGCAGCATCGAGGTGCTGTCGAACCAGAACGACCAGCTGCAGAAGAAGCAGCGCGACTTCTATGTCGACCTCGATTCGCGCCTCGCGCGCCTCGAGGGCGGTCCAGCAGCCGGCGCCGGTTCGGCAGGCGGTTCCGCCGCTCCGCCGCCCACGGTCGCCAGCGCCTCGGCCGCACCCCCGTCGCGTCCGCCGACCGCGCCCACGAAGGACGACCAGTCCCGCGAGATCAAGGCGTACGACGCCGCATCGAACCTGTTCCGCCGCAACGACTTCTCCTCGGCGATCGAAGCGTTTCGCGCCTTCACCAAGGATTACCCGCAGAGCCCGCTGGTTCCGAATGCCGAGTACTGGATCGGCATCGGCTACGCGAACCTGAAGGACTACCGCAACGCGCTCGCCACGCAGGAGGGCTTGCTGGCGCGGCATCCGCAGTCTCCTAAGGCTCCGGACGCATTGCTCGCGATCGCGGCGATGCAAGCCGAGCAGGGCGACAACGGGAGTGCCCGCAACACGCTCGAGGACATCATCGCCCGCTATCCGGGCTCCGAGGCCGCGGGCAAGGCCCGCACGCGCCTGGCTTCGCTGCGCCGTTAGTCCCGACGTGAAATCCGCGGTCGTCCTCGTCTCGGGCGGGCTTGATTCCGCCACGGTGCTGGCCATCGCGCAATCCGAGGGCTGGCGCTGCAACGCGCTCTCGGTGGACTACGGACAGCGCCACAAGGCGGAGCTGCACGCGGCGACCCAGGTCGCACGGGCGCTCGGTGCGGTCGAGCATCGCGTGGCGCATGTCGATCTCGGCATCTTCGGGGGCTCGGCGCTGACGGATGCGTCGATCGACGTGCCGCGCACGCCGTCGGGAGCGGGCATTCCGGTCACCTACGTTCCCGCGCGCAACACCATCTTCCTTTCGCTCGCGCTGGCGCACGCCGAGGTCACCGGCTCCGACGCCGTCTTCACCGGCGCCAATGCCGTCGACTACTCGGGCTATCCCGATTGCCGGCCCGAATACCTCGCGGCTTTCGAGTCGATGGCGAACCTCGCCACGAAGCGTGCGGTGGAGGGCGCGCCGATCCAGGTGCGGGCGCCCATCGTGCACATGAGCAAGGCGCAGATCGTCGCCAGGGGCCACGCGCTGGGCGTCGACTTCTCGCTCACCGTTTCGTGCTACAACGCGGACGCGGCAGGACGCGCGTGCGCGCAATGCGATGCCTGCCGCTTCCGGCGCGAGGGTTTCCTCACGGCGGGCTTGCCGGATCCTACCCGCTACCAACCCGGAGTCACCTAGAGCTTTGGGCGCCGCCAGCAACCTGCCGTGGATCGTCGCCGCCGGCGGCTTCCTGCTCGCATTCGTCTTCGGGGCGGTCGCGAACCGGACCAACTTCTGCACCATGGGCGCGGTCTCGGACATCGTGAACATGGGCCATTGGGGCCGCATGCGCATGTGGCTGCTGGCCATTGCCGTCGCCATCCTGGGGACCAACCTGCTCGACGCGATGGGCCAGATCGACCTCACGAAGTCGATCTACACGCGCCCCAACGTCACCTGGCTGTCGTACATCCTCGGCGGGTTCCTCTTCGGGGTCGGGATGACGCTCGGTTCGGGATGCGGCAGCAAGACACTGGTGCGCGTCGGGGGCGGAAACCTGAAGTCCGTCATCGTGTTCGTGTTCCTCGGGATCGCCGCCTACATGACGTTGAAGGGGCTGTTCGCGGTCTGGCGCACGTCCTGGATCGATCCGGTCGCGACCAACTTCGGAGCGTTCAACGTCCGCGGCCAGGACTTGCCCACGCTGCTCAGTACGGCAACGGGTGCACCGGCGCGTGCAACGCAAGTGGTGTTGGCGTGCGTGGTGGCGGCGGCCCTCCTTGTTTTCGTCGCGAAGGACCGGGAATTCCGGGAGAGCTTCGACCACTGGCTGGGTGGCATCGCCATCGGCCTCGTGATCGTGGGAGGCTGGTACGTCACCGGCCATATCGGCTTCGCGGAAAATCCCGAAACGCTCGAAGACACCTTCTTCGGGACCAACAGCCGCACGATCGAATCGCTTTCGTTCACGGCCCCGGTGGGCTACACGCTCGAGCTCCTGATGCTCTGGAGCGACAAGTCGCTCACGGTGACCTTCGGGATCGCGGCGACGCTGGGCATCATCTGCGGATCGTTCGCATACGCGCTCTGGTCCCGGACGTTTCGATGGGAAGGGTTCGTGAACGCGGAGGACACCGCAAACCACGTCATTGGCGGAATCCTCATGGGCTTCGGAGGCGTGATGGCCCTTGGATGCACCATCGGCCAGGGCCTCACGGGATTCTCGACGCTGGCCCTCGGCTCGATCCTCGCATTCGCGGCCATCGTCGCGGGCGCCGCCTGCACGATGAAATGGCAATACAACCGCATGCTCCGGGAGGGTTGAGGCGGGTATCCGAATTGACCCATCCTCGTCGGAAAAGCTATAATTTCGGTTTGTTCGGGGCGTTAGCTCAGCTGGTAGAGCAGCGGACTTTTAATCCGTTGGTCACTGGTTCGAATCCAGTACGCCCTACCAGCACCCGCGGGCCTGCTTTCAAGCAGGCCCGTTTCATTTTCAGCGCTCGAACGGTGGGATGATCGTGGGGTCCCAGGTGTTAGTCACCCAGGAGGCTTCCCCATGATGCGCTTGCCAATCGTGATCGCTGCCGCGTTGCTGGCTTCGGCCTGTACGCCCATGTCGACACTTCCGCCGGGCTCTCCCGAAGCGCAGGCGCGAAGTGCGCTCGGCACGCCGGCGGCCGAATACGACAATCCCGACGGCACGCGCCAGCTGGTCTATCCCAGGGGACCGCTCGGCACGGAGACCTACATGGTCTTCCTGAAGGGCGGCACGGTGCAGCGCGTCGACCAGGTCCTGACCGACGGCAACTTCTCCCTCATCCAGTCGGGCGTCACCACCGGGGACCAGGTGCGGCGCATGATCGGGCCGCCGTACCGCGTCGTGCGCTTCGAGAACCTGAAGCAGTACGCCTGGGACTACCGGTTCCGCGACACGTGGGGCTATCTCGCGATCTTCTCGGTGATGGTCGACGACCGGGGCGTGGTCGCGAACAAGGTCATCGCGCGCATCGAATCGAGCCGCGACGGCGGGTTGAACCGCTAGGTTCGCTTGCGGTCCAGCCGCACGGTGCGGGTGGGGATCGCGTGCCGGGCGTCGATGCCCTGCCGCGCCAGTTCCAGCTCGGTCCACTGGCTGCGATCGAAGGACGGGAACCAGGTGTCACCCTCGATTTCGGCTTCCACTTCCGTGAGGTAGATGCGATCGATGGTCGGCATCGCAGCTTCGTAGACCTGCGCGCCGCCGATCACGAACGCTTCGTCCACGTCTCCGGCCGCGCGATAGGCGGCCTCCAGCGAATCGACCACCACGCAACCCGGTGCCCGGAACGCGGGATCGCGCGTGACCACGATGTTCGCGCGGCCGGGCAGGGGCTTGCCGATCGACTTGTGGGTCTTGCGACCCATGATGATCGGATGGCCCATCGTCAGCCGCTTGAAGAACGCGAGGTCCGAGGGCAGGTGCCAGGGCATCCCGTTGGTGTGTCCGATGACCCCGTTGCGGGCGACCGCGACGACGAAAGAACGGATCATGCGAGCCTCATACGGCGATGGGCGCCTTGATGGCCGCGTGCGGGTCGTATCCTTCCAGCGTGAAGTCCTCGTAGCGGAATGCGAAGAGGTCTTTCACCTCCGGGTTGAGGCGCATCACCGGCAGCGGCCGCGGCGCGCGCGACAACTGGAGCTTCGCCTGCTCGACGTGGTTCAGGTAGAGGTGGGCATCGCCCAGCGTGTGGACGAAGTCGCCCGGCTTCAGCCCCGTGACCTGCGCGACCATCAACGTGAGCAGGGCATACGAAGCCATGTTGAAGGGGACGCCGAGGAAAATGTCCGCGCTGCGCTGGTAGAGCTGGCAGGAGAGGCGCCCCTCGGCCACGTAGAACTGGAACAGGGCATGGCACGGAGCGAGCGCCATTCGCGGGATGTCCGCCACGTTCCAGGCCGACACGACGAGCCGGCGTGAATCGGGGTTGGCGCGAAGTTGCGCCAGGACCTGCGCGATCTGGTCGACGTGCCCGCCCGAGGGCGTCGGCCAGGAGCGCCACTGGTGGCCGTAAACCGGGCCCAGCTCGCCTTTGGCGTCCGCCCATTCGTCCCAGATCGTCACGCCGTGTTCGCGCAGGTACCCGACATTGGTGCTGCCCTGCAGGAACCAGAGCAATTCGTGGACGATGCTCTTGGTATGGACTTTCTTGGTCGTGAGGAGCGGGAAGCGTTCGGCCAGGTCGAAGCGCATCTGGTATCCGAAGACGGAACGCGTTCCGGTGCCGGTGCGGTCCGTCTTCAGGGCCCCGTTTTCCAGGACGTGGGCCAGGAGGTCCAGGTACGCCTTCAGAGGCGCCTCCCGAGGATGAGGAGATCGCGCTCGACTCCGTCCAGCTCGGCGACGCGCGGCAGCCTTCCCCAGCCTGCGAACCCATGGCGCATGAACAGATCCACGCTGGGGCCGTTGTGGGCAAAGACGAAGGCGAGGAGGGTCGCGATCCCGAGGCCCGGAGCGGCCTCCAGGGCGTGCGCCAGCAGCCGGCCGGCATAACCCCGCCGCTGGTACTCCGAAGCCACGTAAACGGCCATCTCGACGGTCCGGTGGTACGCCGGGCGGCCATAGAAGGACCGGAGGCTGAGCCAGGCGCGGACCTCCCCGCCTTCCTCCAGGACCCACAGGGGGCGGCTGGACGGATCGAAGGACCGGAACCAGTCGGCGCGCTGGGCCACGGTCACGGGCTCGGTATCGGCCGTCGCCAGGCGTCCCGGGATGGAGGCGTTGTAGATCGCGACGATGTCCGGCAGGTCCGTTTCGCGCGCCGTTCGGATGGTTCCAGGGGCCATCCCGTGATTTTATCGGTCGCGGCGCCCCCGCAGCATTCTCGATCGGCAAAAAAAGAACCCGCAGGCAAGCCTGCGGGTTCCGGGTACGGCTCCGTTCGCGGGGAAACCCCGCGGCGGGTACGACTTACATCGTGTATTTCAAGCCGAGGCGGTACTGGCGGCCACGGATATCGAACAGGCTGAAGTCGTACAGGTTCGTCGTGCTGAAGCCGGGGTCGTACGGAGGCATCTTGTCCTCGGCGTTGAGCAGCGAAACGAACACCTGGAAGTTCTTGTTGATGTTGTAGCGACCGAAGAGGTCCACGGTGCGATGGTGGCGGACCTTCTCGTTGTACGTACGGTTCTGGAACTGCGGGTCCTGAGCCGTGTAGTACGAGGCGGCCAGCGCCGTCTGGTGGTAGCCGTGCGTGTAGTTCACGTTGACCGTCGCCGAGAATGCGCGATAGTCCCAGTCCAGGCCGACCACGCCCTTGGTGCGCGGCAGGGTGTTGGTGCCCGCGTTCGAACCCACCACCTCGACGTCGTCTTCCTTGAACGAGTCGATGTAGGTGAAGTTCATGCGCGTGGTCCACTTGCCCATGTCGCTGTTGAAGGCATAGCGCGCGTCGAAGTCGATGCCGTTGGTTTCGGTCTTCGTCTGGTTCTCGAAGTTGCCGATCACGGTCACGATCTCGCCCGTCACCGGGTCACGGATCACGCGGGTGGGGTCACCCGAGTTCACGATGGCCTGGCAGCAGTTGCCCACCACGATGTTCTTCCACTCGATCTGGTAGTAGTTCACGCCGATGCTCGCGTCGCGGATCGGTTCCCAGACGAAGCCCGCCGTCAAGCTGGTCGACTTCTCCGGCTCGAGGTTCGGGTTGCCGGCGAAGGAGCCCGACACGTTGCGCGCGGCGCCGCCGAAGTTCGGGTCGGCGATCTGCGTGAAGAACGTCGCCACGGAGGGCGAGATCTCCACCAGCGTCGGGGCACGGAAACCGCGGCCCCAGTTGGCGCGAAGCACCAGCGAGTTGATCGGGCGGTACTTCACACCGACTTTCGGCGTGGTCGAGTTGCCGTAATCGCTGTAGTGGTCATAACGGCCGGCGATCTGGACTTCGATCTGGCGCGTGATCGGCAGCGAGATCTCGGCGAAGATCGCCGTGCTGTCGCGCGAGCCGTTGGTGGCCGTGATGCCCTGGCCCAGGATGTCGCCCGAAGTGGCCGATTTGTCCGGGGTGTCCTTCAGGTCTTCGCTGCGGAACTCCGCTCCGACCGAGAAACCGGCCGGGCCGCCCGACATCTGCCAGAGTTCCGTGGATCCCTTGGTGTCGATGAACTTCAGCTCGGACTCGGAGTGACGCAGCGGCGAGAGCTTGAGCTGGTTGCGCACGGCTTCGCTGTTGGTCGTGAAGCGGTCCAGGTTGTACGCGGCCGCCGTGGACGTCGGGATCGGCGGCTGCAGGCCGGTCGGGACGCCGAACACCTGGCCCACGCCGTTGAGCGAGATGCGGCTCGTGCCCTTCTGGTCGATCTCGTTCTTCGAGTAGCTGGCGGCGCTGTCGAAGTCCCAGGAGCCCAGGGTGTACGTGAGGCCACCCAGGATGCGGAACGTATCCGAGGTGATTTCCTGGTTGCGCGAACCGAGGTCCTGGAACGCGCCCGTGTAGCGCGCGTTCGAGGAGAACGGGTTGCCCGACACGCCCGGGGCGAAGTTGATGTTGAACGCGAACGGACGCAGGCCGACGCTGGTGGGCAGCAGGGCCGTGGTCTGGAAGAACGGGTCCGTGAACGTCTGGTCCGTCTTCACCTGGCTGTAGCCCACGTCGACGTAGCCGGTCATGGTGTCGGAGAACGTCTTCGTGCCGCGGCCCATGAAACCGATCCGCTCGGTGCCCGGGAGGGCGGAGAGGGCGATGTTCTGGTCCTGCGAGCAGAAGGTGTTGCCCGCCTGGCTGAAGCCGGCGTTGCCGGACACGGCGCTGATCAGGCCGCGGCGGACGCCTTCGGCACCGTCGATCACGCTGTACTTGCAATCCGTGATGGCGCGGTTGACGTTGGTGAGCGCGTTGGCGGCGGTCAGCTGGCGCCACGTGCCACCGGCGGTCAGCGACTGGAAGTTGCGGCCGCCTTCATAGCCGCGGAGGTCGCGGGTATGCAGGTACTTGGTGTCAGCCTGGAGCAGCTCGTCGCGCTTGAAGTAGTCGAGCACGCCGAACACGTTGAAGCGGTCCTTGGCGAGATCGCCGAAGCCGAACGTGCCGCTCGCGCGCTGGTCCCACTGGCCTTCGCTGTAGCCGCCGGAGACGTTCACCTCGGCACCGCGGAAATCGCGGCGCAGGATGACGTTCACGACGCCGGCGATGGCATCCGAACCGTAGATGGCGGAGGCGCCGTCCTTCAGGATCTCGATGCGCTCGACCGCGGAGGTCGGGATCGAGTTCAAGTCGACGAACGTGTCCTGCAGGTTCTGGGCAAAGCCGTAGCCCGCGGTGCGGCGACCGTTGATCAGGACGAGGGTGGTTTTCTGGCCCAGGCCGCGCAGGGAGACACCGGAGGCGCCGGGCGCGAAGCTGTTCGAGAAGCTCTCGTTGAAGGAACCCGCCATCGCCGAGGGGATGTTGCGAATCACTTCGGCAACCGTCGGGACGCCGGAGCGCTCGATCTGGTCACGCGTGATGATCTCGACCGGCGCGACGGTTTCGACGTCGACGCGCTTGATGTTGGAGCCGGTTACCTCGATCTTCTCGACCTTTTGGGTCTGTTGGGCGGCCGCGCCCGTCGCAATGACGGACAGAGCCACACCCGCGCCCAGCGCCTGCAAAAGAGCGCCGGAGAGGGTTTTCCTCTTGAGTTGCTTCATGAAGTCTCCCGATGGATAAAAGGGTGGAGTCGCCTGACGGATCCCGGTCTGTGCCGGTTTCCTGCGCCGTGAAGGATAGCGACAGGGACGTCAAAACTCCAACACATTATTTCAGAATGTAGTGTTTCCGCAACAAGTAGAAGCCCCTTTTCACCCCTGGATGGGAAGGGATTTCAGTTCGTGTGGCGCGGTAACAAATCGGAAGGGATTCCGGCCAGGGCGGCCGGCGGCAACAAAAGGGGCCCTACCAGGCGATCGTGACTCTCGTGCCCCCGAGAGGGGAGTCGGAGATCGACGCATCGCCGCCATGCCAGCGGGCCACCTGGCGCACGATCGCCAGCCCGAGGCCGAATCCCCCGGAGTCCCGGTCCCGGCTCTGGTCGAGGCGGGCAAAGGGTTCGAAGACCCGTTCCCGGTCCTTGGCCGGTATGCCGGCACCGTCGTCGTCCACGTGGATCACCGTCCGCGCTCCGTCGCGGGCGAGCGACACCTTGACGGTCGAGTGCGCGTAATGGAGTGCGTTCCGGATCAGGTTGACGACAGCTCGCGCCATGTAGCGAGGCTCGCATTCGACCGTTTCCAGGTCCACGGAGGGGGCGATCTTGGCATGGTGCTGGGTGGCCGTCGCCGTCTGGCGGGCGTCGGCGATCACGTCTTCGAGCCAGGGCTCGGCGGGCACGGTCTGTACCCGGATTTCCGGCACGCCACGCTCGAGGCGCGCGTAGTCCAGCAACTCGGTGGTGAGTTCGTCGAGCTCCGAGATGTCGCGCTCCATCAGCGCCAGGAAGCGATCCTTTCCTTCGGGGCTGGCCTCGTCGCGGGCGAGCGAGTGGCTGAACTTGAGTCGCGCCAGCGGGGTACGCAATTCATGGGATACCGAACTCGTGAGTCCCCGATGCGACTGGAGGAGGCCCGCGATGCGTCCGGTCATCAGGTTGAACGCCTCGGCCAGGGAGCGCAGCGCCGAGCCACGGCCCACGATGGCTCGCTGGTCGAACCGGCCTGCGCCGACCGCTTCGGCGCCCGACCTCAGCTTGAGCAGGTCGCGCCAGAACGGCCGCACCCAGAAGAAGACGAGCACGGCGACGATCAGGAATTCGGTGGTCCAGTTCACCACGTAGGTCGCGATACGGATGCGCGAGTTGTCGGGTCCGGGGTACTCCAGGACCGCGGCGTATTCGCTGCCGCGCAGGCGCTTGGCCAGCGTGAACCCGCCGCCTTCGCGGTCGACCGTCACGATGGCGCCCGCGTCCAGTTGCTGCAGCTTCTCCGGGCCCAGGCGCGCGCGTTCCGGAAGCGTCGCCAGCAATCCCATGCGCGCGGGGGTGGCGAACCCGTTGGAGAGCTCGCGAAAGCGCGCCGGCCACTGGTCGCGCGGCAGCGTGACCAGCGATTCCTCGAGCAGGTGGAACGTCGAGAGGAAGCGCTGCCGGAAGTCGAATCCCGACGTCATTTCCCGGTAGACGTACTCCATGAGCTGCGACTGCACCACGAACGAAAAAACGAGCGTGGCGATCAGCAGCCCGTAGAGCTTGAGGAAAAGTCGGATCATGCGGCCGGCCGGCTTGCGCCGGATTCCCTACCAGTTTGTGGGGCTGAAAAGATATCCCACGTTGCGGATGGTCTTGATGCGTTCGGTGCTTGCCGCGAGGTCTCCCAGCTTGCGGCGCAGCCGGTAGATCCGGCAATCGACCGAGCGGTCGGAACCGTCGTAGTCGAGGCTGCGCAGTTGCTGCAGGATGTCGTTGCGGGACAGGACCTTCCCGGCGTGGCGCGCCAGGAGCCAGAGCACGTCGAACTCGGAGGTCGTGAGTTCCACGGGCTTGCCGCCGACGCGGACTTCGCGGGCGGCATTGTCGATCTCGAGCTTGCCGAAGGCGAGCGAATCGGCCACGGGGCCGGGACGCTCGCGCATTCCGGCACGACGCAGGACCGCGCGGATGTGGGCGAGCAGCACGCGCGGCTGGATCGGTTTCGGGATGAATTCGTCGGCGCCCAGCTCCAGCCCCAGCACGCGGTCGAAGTCCTCGTCCCGGGCCGTGAGGAAGACGATGGGCGTGGTGGCGCCCCGCGCGCGCAGCTCGCGGCAGATGTCGAAGCCGTCGCGGCCCGGCAGCATCACGTCGAGCACGACGAGGTCGGGCTCGAGCTCGTACGTTCGCTCGACGGCCAGGTCTCCGCGCCGCTCGATGTGCACCTCGAGCCCGTTCTTGCCGAGGTACTCGGTGATGAGGTCCGCGAGGCGTGCATCGTCCTCGACCAGCAGGACTCGCTGTCGTGTTTCTACCCGGGTGATTTCCGAAATGTCCAAGCGGCTTCCTCCGTGAAACGGGGCGCGGGACCTCTTCGGCCTCGCGCCCCTAGTCTAACGCCCTGGCGGCGGGTTACTTGTACCCGTACTTCAGCCCCAGGTAGAAGGTGCGTCCGTGCGAGTCCGTGTAGCGCGGGTCGTAGCCGACCTGGAACGTCTGTCCCTGGTCCGATGCGGGCGGGTCGCGGTCGAGGACGTTGCGAATGCCCGCGACGACACCGAGGCCTCGCCAGCCGTCCCACGTGCCCTGCAGATCCCACGTCTCGTAGCTGCCGACGCGCCGCGTGGCGCTGGCATCGCGGTATCCGAGCACGAAGTTCTGGGCCACGGTCGCGCCGAACGGGCCGCTGCGCCAGTTGAGCGTGACGTAGTGGCGCCAGCGGGGGATCGCACCGTTGTCCGCCGTGTGGCTGCCGTTGTTGTCGACATACGGCCCGTCGACCTGCTGCTGGTAGCGGTAGCGGTAGATGTACGTTCCGTCGCCGCGCAGCGTGAACTGTCCCGCCGCGCTGTTCGGGAAGCGCAGGGACCCCGAGAGGTCTACGCCCGAGACGTTGTACTTGCCGAGGTTCTGCTGGGTCTGGATCACGTAGTCGATCGGGCACGGGACGTTGGCCGGCGTCGGCGCTCCGGCCAGGTCACCCACGCAGCCCTGGTTGCCCGCAAGGCGCTGGGTGCGCACGAACAGGCCACCGGCGTTGAGCGGGTCCGCCGCGCCGTACACGTCGAAGACGGTGGAATCGCCGAGGGCGCCGATCGAATTCGTCCGGCGGATGTTCCAGTAATCGGCTCCGACCGACACGCCGCCGGATGGCTCGTAGATCACGCCGATCGTATGGCTCTTCGATTTCTCCGGCGTGAGGGCGCGGTTTCCACCCAGCTGGTTCTGGAATTGCGCGTCGCACTCCAGGCCGGCATTCACGTAGCCGCCGATGGGCGTGGAATTCGGGCAGCGGATCGGGTCGTTGTGGCTGTCGGCCGTGTTGCCGAGGAAGTTCGGCAGGAACATGTCGGAGAGCGTCGGCGCGCGGAAGCCCGTGCTGTACGAAGCGCGAACCAGCCACTCCTTGGCCGGGGTCCAGCGCAGGGCGACTTTCGGGTTGGTGGTGCTGCCGAAATCGCTGTAGTCGTCAAAGCGCAACGCGAACTGCATCTCGAGGTTGCGCAGGATCGGGAAGTTCAGCTCGCCGAAGAACGCATTCACGCGGCGATCCGCCTTGGTCGGGGGCTGTGCGCCGCCGCCGCCCAGGAGGTCACCGGAGAACAGCACCGCGGCGGGCCGGTCGTCCAACTCCTCCTTGCGCGTGTCGAAGCCCAGCGCGAGCGCGAGCGGCCCGTTGGTGAGCTCCATCAGGTCCTTCGAGATGCGGCCGTCGAAGGAAGTGACCTTCGCTTCGGACTGGCGCACCTGCTCCAGGACCTTGGCGCTGTTGACCAGCGCCTGACCGGCGGCATCGAGCGGCTGGCCGGAGAAGACGTCGATGTTTCCGGTGAGGATCGCCTGGCGCAGGACCGATTCGCGCACCCAGCCATCGATGTAGTTGTCGGTCGCCTTGCTCGTGCTTTGCGAGAACGCGCTGTTGTAGTCCCAGCCCAGCAACACACCCTGGAGGCCGGCCACCAGGCGGCTTTCCTCGGTGTCGGCGCGATTGGTCCGCAGCCCGCCCGACTTCAGGCGCCAGGCGATCGCGAGGTCGCCCGTCGGGCGCACCACGGTTCCGTCCGGCAGGGTCAGCGTCGTCGGGTAGTAGCGCCCGCCCGCCGGATAGAGGAACGAGCCATTCCCGTTGAAGTCGTTCACCGGAGTCTCCGAAGAGCCGAAGGTGATCTCGTTCTTGGACAGGTGGTATTCGAGGAAGGCCTGGTGATCGTTCGCGATCTGCAGGGCGCCGCGGGTGAAGAAGCCCTTGCGTTCCGAAGGCGGGTAGATGTCGAGGGCCGCGGTGAAGTCCTGGCGGCAGAACGGTTGCAGCGGAGCCGCCGCGCCGGTGGCGGCCGTGATGCGGTACGACCCTTGTTCCGGCATGCAGCCGTTGCGCGCCGTCACGTTGAGCTGGTTGCCGCCGAACACGAAGTTCGCCGGCCAGGTGTTGCCCGAGGTCTGCGAAAAGCCGAGGTCCGGCCGGATGCCGGTGCCCGCGAAGTCCTTGCGCTGGTCGGCCTTCAGCGGCGTGTCCTTCTCGTAGTCGAACGCCATCAGGATGTTGAAGCGCTGCTTGTTGATGTCGCCGTAGCCGATCGTGCCGCTGTAGCGGCGAACGTTGCCGCCACCCTGGTCCGTCTGCGTCCCGTAGGCCGCGACCTCGATGCCGGTGAAGTCCTTGCGCAGGATGAAGTTGATGACGCCGCCGATGGCGTCGGTGCCGTAGATCGCGGAGGCGCCGTCCTTCAGCACTTCGACGCGGTCCACCGCCGCGAGCGGAATCTGGTTCAGGTTCACCGTGCCGCCGCCCGATGCATTGAACGCATAGTTCGACAGGCGCCGGCCGTTCAGGAGGATGAGCGTGTTGGTGCTGCCGAGGCCGCGCAGCGAGGCCGCCGCAAGGCCGGGCGTGCCCGAATCGCCGACCGCCTGCGAGACGTTATAGCCACCGCCGCTGTTGGCCGAGATCTTGTCGATCAGTTCGGCGGCCGTCGTAACGCCCGACTTCTGGATGTCGTCGCGCGAGATGACGGTGACGGGCAGGGCCGATTCGCCCTCGATGCGCTTGATGTTGGAACCCGTGACCTCGATCTTCTCGACCTTCTGCGTCTGCTGCGCGAAGGCCGGGGCGAGGCCGACACTGCCCGCGAGCCCGAGGCTTGCGAGCTGGACGATGAGCATGCGTTTCTTGAACATTGTGGTGTGTTCCCGTTGTCGTTAAGGAAGGGACGGGGCTATTCGGCGCGCTCGCGGCAGCCGAGGTTCGGTCGTGTTGCACAAACGCTGCACGTGTGGCGTACGCCGCTGCTGCGTTGATGACCGTCGTGACGTGCTTTCCTCGGAACGCCCATCGCTTCGATCCCCTGTATTTGTTGATTTCGCTGTGAAAACGAGCGGTTTTTGATGCGCCGACTGTACGCATCCGCCCAATGCGGTCTGTAGCGTTTTGTCGCGGAATGTTGTGTCCGATCACCGCGTGTGGTCGCGTGGAACCGCGTGTTGCAGCCACAAGTGGAAAAGCGTGGCGAAACAGCGGTTTGGTAGCGTGATTGCCCCGTAACATCGGCCCTCCGAAATGCGTGCCGAAGGCTCGCGCGAAGGCGTTTTGTCGCGCGCGCGCAACGCGGGCCGGTCGCTTTATGGCGGTTCCGGCGAGGGGCCTTTAGTGATACAATTCCGCAGTTGTGGAAACCGGATGGGCGTCAGCGCCCATTTTTTGTTTGTGATGCCGATTGCTGATCGCGAGGAGTGGCTCCGGACAACGCTAGCGGGTCTCGGATACGAGCTCGCAGACCTCGAATCGTCTCGGGGTGGCCTCATCCGGGTTTTCATCGATGCGCCCCAGGGCATCAATGTCGATGACTGCGCACGTGTCAGCCATCACCTGACGCGCGTCTTCGCGGTCGAGGGCGTGGAATATGAGCGGCTCGAGGTCTCGTCACCGGGACTCGACCGGCCCCTCAAGCGGTTGGCGGATTTCGAACGGTTTGCCGGGCGCGACGCGAGCGTGAAGCTCAAGTTGCCGCGCGATGGTCGGCGTCGATTCGATGGCCGGATTGCCGGCGTGGAAGCCGGGAAGGTGCTGCTGGAAGTGGAAGGCGAGCGGTTGGCGCTCGGGTTGGAGGACATCGACCGCGCGCGGCTCGTGCCGGACGTCTAGTTTTCGAAGAGAGAGAAGTCATGAAGGAACTCCTGCTGCTGGTCGACGCGCTCTCGCGCGAGAAGAATGTCGCGAAGGACACCGTGTTCCTCGCGCTCGAGCTCGCGCTCGCATCGGCGACCAAGAAACGATTCAAGGACGAAGTGGACGTCCGCGTCGAGGTCGACCGCGAATCGGGTGAATACAACGCGTTCCGCCGCTGGACCGTCGTGCCCGACGAAGAGCATGAAGAGCCGGCGCACCAGGTCGCGATCACCGACGCGCTCGCCGAGGATCCCGAGGCGAAGGTCGGCGACATCCACGAGGAGCCGCTGGAGTCGGAGACCTTCGGACGCATCGGGGCGCAGGCCGCCAAGCAGGTGATCCTGCAGAAGATCCGCGACGCCGAACGCGAGCAGATCCTGAACGACTTCCTCGAGCGCGGCGAGTCGCTCGTGACGGGTACCGTGAAGCGCGCCGAGCGCGGCAACCTGATCGTCGAATCGGGCCGCGTGGAAGCGCTGCTGCCGCGCGACCAGTTGATCCCGAAGGAAAACCTGCGGGTTTCCGATCGCGTGCGCGCCTTCATCCAGAAGATCGACCGGCAGGCCCGGGGTCCGCAGCTGATCCTCTCGCGCGTGGCCCCGGAGTTCCTCGTGAAGCTCTTCGAGCTCGAAGTTCCCGAGATCGAGGAAGGCCTGCTCGAGATCAAGGCCGCCGCCCGCGACCCGGGCCTGCGCGCCAAGATCGCGGTGAAATCCAACGACCCGCGCGTCGATCCCGTGGGCACCTGCGTCGGCATGCGCGGCTCGCGCGTGCAGGCCGTGACCCAGGAGCTGGCCGGCGAACGCGTCGACATCATCCTGTGGTCGCCCGACGCCGCGCAGTTCGTGATCAACGCGCTGGCCCCGGCCGAAGTGAGCTCCATCGTCGTCGACGAGGAGAAGCATTCGATGGACGTCGTGGTCGAGGAAGACCAGCTGGCGCTCGCCATCGGCAAGCTCGGCCAGAACGTGCGCCTGGCCTCGGAGCTGACCGGCTGGCACCTCAACATCATGACCACCGAGCAGCGCGAAGCGAAGAGCACCGAGGAGACTTCGGGCCTGCGCGCGATGTTCATGGAGAAGCTCGACGTCGACGAGGAAGTCGCCGAGATCCTCGTGCAGGAAGGCTTCACGTCGCTCGACGAGGTGGCCTACGTGCCGCTGAACGAGATGCTCGAGATCGAGGCGTTCGACGAGGACACCGTGAACGAGCTGCGCCGCCGCGCCCGCGACTCCCTGTTGACCGAAGAGATCCGCAGCGAGGAGAAGGTGGAGCACGCGGCGGAAGACCTCCAGGGCATGGAGGGCATGGACAACCAGACTGCGCGCGCGCTCGCCTCGAAGGGCATCACCACGATGGACGCGCTCGCCGACCTGGATACCGAGGAGCTCACCGAGATGACCGGCATGGATGCCGACCGGGCGAGCAAGCTCATCATGACGGCGCGCGCGCCGTGGTTCAAGGATTCCGCGCAGGCCTGAAGCCCGCGCGCACTAACGAGACTCAATGGCCAAATCGACCGTCGCCCAATTCGCCGAGGAGCTCAAGCTCCCCGTCGCCACGCTCATCGAGCAGCTCCAGGCCGCGGGCGTGAACAAGAAGTCCGGGGACGATGCCGTCACCGAGCAGGACAAGACGCGCCTGCGCGACCACCTGCAGGAGATGCACGGCAAGAAGTCCGAGACCAAGAAGATCACGCTCACGCGCAAGCAGACGACCGAGATCAAGCGGGCGGATTCCACCGGCAAGGCCCGCACCATCCAGGTCGAGGTCCGCAAGAAGCGCACGTTCGTGAAGGTCGAGAAGCCCGTCGAGGCGCCGGAGCCGGTCGAGAAGAAGCCCGTCGCGGCCCCCGCCCCGGTCATCAACGCCGAGGAGCTGAAGAAGCGCGAAACCGAAGCCAAGCGCCAGGCTGAGCTCGCGGCACGCCAGGCCGCGGACGCCCAGTCGAAGACGAAGAAGGCCGTTACCGCGAAGGCGAAGAAAGCCGAAGAGGATGCCGCTGCCGCCGCACCCGCGGCGGAAGTCCCGGTCGCCGAGGCGAAGCCCGCCGAGGGCGAGGCGCCGAAGAAGAAGCGCGTCATCCGCAAGAAGGACGAAGTTGCGGCTGCGGCCGAAGCCGCCGCGGCCCCCGTGGTGGTCGAGGCCAAGACCGATGCGGCAACGCCCACGGCCGAAGCCAAGCCCGCCGAAGCCGGCAAGACTCCGAGCCCGGAAGGCACGCTGCATCGCCCGACGGCCAAGCCCACCGATGCGCGCAAGAAGCCCGAGAAGAAGGCGGTCAAGCCCGCGTCCGCGTGGATCGACGATGCCGCCAAGCGCCGGCAGATCAAGACCCGCGGCGATGCCGGCGGTGGCCGCGGCGGCTGGCGCGCGGGTCCGCGCGCACGTCATCGCGACGAGGACGGCTCGACCGACTTCAGCGCACCGTCGGAACCAAAGGTCGTCGAGGTGCTGGTTCCCGAGACCATCTCGGTGGCCGACCTCGCGCACAAGATGTCGGTGAAGGCCGCCGAGGTCATCAAGGTCATGATGAAGATGGGTTCGATGGTCACGATCAACCAGGTGATCGACCAGGAGACGGCCATGATCGTCGTCTCCGAGATGGGCCACCAGGCGAAGCCCGCCAAGCTCGACGATCCGGAAAGCTTCCTCGTGGAAGCGCAGGACGAAGGCGACCGCGTGACGCGGCCGCCGGTCGTGACCGTCATGGGCCACGTCGATCACGGAAAGACCTCGCTGCTGGATGCGATCCGCAAGGCGCGCGTGGCCGTGGGCGAAGCCGGCGGCATCACGCAGCACATCGGTGCGTACCATGTGGAGACGCCGCGGGGCGTCATCACCTTCCTCGACACGCCGGGCCACGAGGCCTTCACGGCGATGCGCGCTCGCGGCAGCCAGGTCACCGACATCGTGATCCTGGTCGTGGCCGCCGATGACAGCGTCATGCCCCAGACCATCGAGGCCATCAACCACGCGAAGGCGGCCAAGGTGCCGATCGTCGTGGCGGTGAACAAGATCGACAAGCCCGAAGCCAACGCGCAGAAGGTGAAGCAGGAGCTGCTCACGCAGGAAGTCGTCGCCGAGGAATTCGGGGGCGAGACCCCGTTCATCGAGGTCTCGGCCAAGACCGGGCAGGGGATCGACAAGCTCCTGGAGATGATCCAGCTGCAGGCCGAAGTGCTCGAGTTGAAGGCGCCGGTGCACGCGCCGGCGCGCGGCGTGGTGATCGAGGCCCGGCTCGACAAGGGTCGCGGTCCCGTCTCCACGGTGCTGATCAAGTCCGGAACGCTCAAGAAGGGCGACATCGTGCTGGTCGGTGCGGTCTTCGGGCGCGTGCGTGCCATGAACGACGAGAACGGCAAGGCCGTCGGCGAGGCCGGACCGTCGATCCCGGTGGAGATCCAGGGCTTGCAGGACGTGCCCCGTGCGGGCGACGACCTGCTGGTGCTCACCGACGAGCGGAAGGCGCGCGAGATCGCGTTGTTCCGCCAGGGCAAGTTCCGCGACGTGAAGCTCGCCAAGCAACAGGCGGCGAAACTGGAGAATGTGTTCGACCAGCTGGCCGAAGGCGCCGCCAAGACGCTGGCGCTCATCATCAAGGCCGACGTGCAGGGCTCCTACGAGGGCCTGTCGCACGCGCTCACGAAGCTCTCCACCGACGAAGTGCGGGTGCAGATCATCCACACGGGCGTGGGCGGCATCACGGAATCCGACGTGAACCTCGCGCTCGCGTCGAAGGCCGTGGTGATCGGGTTCAACACCCGCGCCGATGCGGCCGCGCGCAAGCTGGCCGAGCATTCCGGCGTCGACATCCGCCACTACGACATCATCTACGAAGCGGTCGACGAGATTAAGGCGGCGATCAACGGCATGCATGCGCCGGAGCGCAAGGAAACGGTCATCGGCACCGTCGAAGTGCGCAACGTCTTCCGCATCTCGAAGGTCGGTACCGTCGCCGGTTGCATGGTGACCGACGGCCTGGTGAAGCGCGGCTCGTCCGTGCGCGTGGTGCGGGCCGGCGTTGTCGTCCACACGGGCGAACTCGATTCGCTCAAGCGCTTCAAGGACGACGTGAAAGAGGTCAAGTCCGGCTTCGAGTGCGGCCTGTCGGTCAAGAACTTCAACGAGATCCAGGTGGGCGACCTGCTCGAGGTCTTCGAGGTCGTCGAGGTCGCCCGTACCCTGGCCTAGACGATGGCCGTCTCGCGCAGCAACCGCATCGCCGAGCAGATCCAGCGCGAACTTGCCGAGCTGGTTCGCCTGGAGGTGCGTGACCCGCGCGTTCGCCTCGTGACGCTCACCGGCGTCGAGCTCTCCCGCGACGGATCCCACGCCAAGGTGTTCTTCACCACGCTCGGAGCGCCCGCCGACGTCGAAGAGACGCAGGAGGGCCTGGATCGCGCCGCAGGATTCCTGCGCAGCAACCTGGCCCACCGGCTTTCCACGCGCACGGTGCCGGAGCTGCACTTCGCCTACGACGAGTCGATCGAGCGCGGCGTGCGCATTTCGAAGCTGATCGACGACGCGGTGAACCCGGCGCCGGCCAAGGTCCGCAAGCCCCGCGGCGGGACGCGGCACTGACCGTGGCCGTACCCCCGGCCTCCGGCCTGGGCGGTGTCCTGCTGCTCGACAAGCCCGAGGGCTGGACGTCCACGCAGGCGCTCGGGCGGGCCAAGCGCCTCCTGGGGCTGCGAAAAGGCGGTCACACCGGCACCCTCGACCCCTTCGCGACCGGCTTGCTGCCCCTGGTCTTCGGCGAGGCGACGAAATTCTCCCGGTTCCTGATCGATGCCCCCAAGGAGTACCTGGCCACCCTGTGCCTCGGGCAGACCTCGACCACGGGCGATACCGAAGGGGCAATATCCGATGCGGTACCCGTTCTCGCTACTTCCGAGCAGATCGACGACGTACTCAGGGGTTTCGTGGGAGTTCAATTCCAAGTGCCGCCCATGCACTCGGCCTTGCATCACCAGGGCAAGAGGCTCTACGAGCTGGCCCGGGAAGGGGTCGAGGTGGAGCGGACCCCCCGCGAGATCTTCATCCACTCCATTGAACGTGCTGATAAAAGCGGCGAAAATCTCATAATTTCGGTTAAGTGCTCAAAAGGAACGTACATCCGCACCCTGGCCCAGGACATCGGTGCCCGGCTCGGATGCGGCGCCTACCTTACGGGACTGAGGCGCACGGCTGTCGCGGGTTTCCGGCTGGAGCAAGCCATCACGGTCGAAGGCCTTGCGGAGGCGGGCGCTCGCTCACGGGAGTGCCTGCTTTCTCCGGAGGTCCTGGTCCGCGACCTGCCGGCAAGGCATCTGGACGAGCCAGAAGCAGATGCGATCGAGCACGGCCGGGCCATCACGTTGCCCGAACCCGTCTGTGGGGACGTGGCGCTCTTCGGACCGGGGGGCCGGTTCCTCGGCGTGGGGCTCGGGACGGCCGACGGGGCGATGTCTCCCGCCCGCCTCCTGGCCAACGGGTAATACGTCAAAGCGCCCTGATTTTTCTTGAGTTTGTGGGGTCTTTCGCGCTAAAATCCCGGGTTCATTCGAGAGACCAAGACCAAGCTTCAACGGAGAGCACACTCATGGCAGTTACCACCGCAGACAGGGCGCGCGTCGTCGAGAGTTTCCAGCGTGCCAAGGGCGATACCGGTTCGCCCGAAGTCCAGATCGCGCTACTGACCGAGCGCATCAACTCGCTCACCGGGCATTTCAAGACGAACGTCAAGGATTTCCATTCCCGCCGCGGGCTCCTGAAGATGGTGAGCCAGCGCCGCAGCCTGCTGGACTACCTCAAGCGCGTGAACATCGAGGCCTACCGCTCGGTCATCGACCGACTCGGCCTGCGCAAGTAAGGACCGGCACCCCAAGAACCCCGCGATTCCTCCCCAGGAGCCCGCGGGGTTTTTTGTTTTGACCGGCAGCTTTCCAATTCCTCGGGGCCGCACGGCTCGCTCGCGCCCCAACAAGAACAGGATGACAACGTGAAATCCATCAAGAAAACCTTCCAGTTCGGCCCGCACCAGGTCACGCTCGAGACGGGCGAGATCGCCCGCCAGGCCGATGGCGCCTGCCTCGTCACGGTGGACGACACCGTCGTGCTCGTCACGTGCGTGGGCCGCCCCGACGTGAAGCCGGGCCAGGACTTCTTCCCGCTCACGGTCGACTACCAGGAAAAGACCTACGCCGCCGGCCGCATTCCCGGGGGGTTCTTCAAGCGCGAGGGCCGACCCTCGGAGAAGGAAATCCTCACCTGCCGCCTGATCGACCGGCCGCTGCGCCCGCTCTTCCCGCACGGCTTCTACAACGAGGTCCAGATCATCGCGACCGTGCTCTCGATCAACCCGGAGGTCGATTCCGACATCCCGGCGATGATCGGCGCGTCCGCGGCGGTCGCCCTCTCGGGCATCCCGTTCGATGGCCCGATCGGCGCCGCGCGCGTGGGCTTCCTGAACGGCGAGTACGTTCTGAATCCGTCGAAGTCGGATCTCGAAGTCTCCCAGCTGAACCTCGTGGTCGCCGGCACGGACCAGGCGGTGCTGATGGTGGAGTCCGAGGCGAACGAGCTGCCGGAAGACGTGATGCTGGGCGCCGTGGTGTTCGGACACGAGCAGATGCAGGTCGCGATCAATGCGATCAACGAGCTCGCGGACGAAGCCGGCAAGGACGACTGGGACTGGGAAGCCGCGCCGACCGACGCCGTGCTGGTCGAGAAGATCCGCGCGCTGGTGGAGTCGGACCTCAATGACGCCTACCGCATGAAGTCGAAGTCGCTGCGCTCGGGCAAGCTGGACGAGATCAAGAAGAAGGTCTGGGACACGTGCGTGCTGGTCGAGGACAATCCGGCCGACGCGAACGTCGCCCGCAGCATCCTCAAGGAAATGGAATCGAAGATCGTCCGCGGCCAGATCCTCAACGGCGAGCCGCGCATCGACGGGCGCAATACCCGCACGGTCCGTCCGATCTCGATCCGCCCGACACTGCTGCCCCGCGTTCACGGTTCGGTGCTCTTCACGCGCGGCGAGACCCAGGCGATCGTGACGACGACATTGGGCACGGGCCAGGACGAGCAACGCATCGATGCGCTCCAGGGCGAGTACACCGAGCGCTTCATGCTGCACTACAACTTCCCGCCGTTCTCGACGGGTGAGACGGGCCGCGTGGGCGTTCCCAAGCGACGCGAAATCGGCCACGGCCGCCTCGCCAAGCGCGCGCTGCTCGCCGTGCTGCCGTCGAAGGAAGAGTTCGGCTACACGCTGCGCGTGGTCTCGGAGATCACGGAATCGAACGGTTCGTCCTCGATGGCTTCGGTGTGCGGCGGCTGCCTCTCGCTGATGGACGCGGGCGTCCCGCTCAAGGCCCACGTGGCCGGCATCGCCATGGGCCTCATCAAGGAAGGCGGGCGCTTCGCCGTGCTGACCGACATCCTGGGCGACGAAGACCACCTCGGCGACATGGATTTCAAGGTCGCCGGCACCGAGCGCGGCATTACCGCGCTGCAGATGGACATCAAGATCCAGGGCATCACCAAGGAAATCATGAAGGTCGCGCTGGACCAGGCCAAGGAAGGCCGCATCCACATCCTCGGCCTCATGAAGACGGCCGTCCCGGGCCCGCGCGTCGAGATGTCGAACTACGCGCCGCGCATCATCAAGATGAAGATCAACCCGGACAAGATCCGCGAAGTGATCGGCAAGGGCGGCAGCGTGATCCAGGCGCTCACGCGCGAGACCGGCACGACGATCGACATCGAGGACGATGGCACGATCTCCATCGCATGCCTGTCGGCCGAAGCCGGCGAGGCCGCGAAGGCGCGCATCCAGGCGATCACCGCCGAAGTGGAAGTCGGCAAGATCTACGAGGGCCCGGTCCTGCGCCTGCTGGACTTCGGCGCGATCGTGCAACTGCTGCCTGGCAAGGACGGCCTGCTGCACATCTCGCAGATCGCGCACGAGCGCGTGAACGCGGTCTCGGACTACCTCAAGGAAGGCCAGATCGTGAAGGTCAAGGTGATGGAGGCGGACGACAAGGGCCGCGTGCGCCTGTCGAGAAAGGCGCTGCTGGACGCGCCCGCGCCGCGCAAGGAAGAGGCTGCCCCGCAGCCCTCCGAAGCGACCACGCCACCGCAGTAAAGCGCGAAAGGCCGGCGCGTATAATCCACGCGCTGGCCTGTCCGCACTACCGTCGGGGTGTAGCGCAGCCTGGTAGCGCACCTGGTTTGGGACCAGGTGGTCGGAGGTTCGAATCCTCTCACCCCGACCCATTCTCCGATGCGCCCGTAGCTCATCCGGATAGAGCACCGGCCTTCTAAGCCGGGGGTAACAGGTTCGAATCCTGTCGGGCGTGCCACCCTCTGACTCAGTGACCCGAACGGCTTCCGAGCTGCCCGCGGATTTCGCCGCCCGGCGAGAGGTCCGTGTGCACGTTCGCATAAGCCACGCCGTCCTGGATCGCCTCGATGACCCTCGCGAACGTGGTCACCTGCTGCGTCGCCGAGACCTGGAGGTCGGTGGCCGTGAGCGTTCCAGTGACCGTTCCGGTGGCGGGGCAGGTCTGCGTGCCCGCGGGTCCGGGATTGGTCGGCGTGCCGCAAAGCCACAGCACGATCGCGCCGTTCACGTTCCGCTGGGCGACGTGGATGTGGGCCTGGCGCACCTGTCCCTGGAGACCGGAGTAGTCGAGCGTGTAGGCAATCGAAAGGCCGTCACGGGCGATGCGCACTTCGAAGGCGCCGCGGGCGCTGCTGGAAACCGCGGGAACCTCGTTGGTGCCCGCGAGTCGGGCGCGGACGACAAAGTCGTGATCGGCAATCGCGGGGCCCGTGGCGCAAAGCGCCGCGAGCAGGACAAGACGTTTCATGGTCACTCCTTCGCTGGTTGGCGAGGGGCCGGATGGGCCCATCGGGTGCGCGCCGGAGGTCATTGGCTGACGGGGCCTTCGTTTTGGAACCGGGCCCGGAAGGCAAACAGCCGCGAGGCCGCGCTATTCCCCCTGCGGGAAAAGACCGGGAAGCCGGGTCAATTTGTTATAATTTCGCTTCACTTTGGTGGCTGTAGCTCAGCGGTAGAGTCCCGGATTGTGATTCCGGTTGTCGTGGGTTCGAACCCCATCAGCCACCCCACCGACATGAAAGGCCCGAGCGATCGGGCCTTTCGCTTTTCTGGGCGCTTCTCCGGGCGCGCCCGGCTAGGCCTTGGTACGCAGGAGCTGCTGCTGCTCCCGCTGCCAGTCGCGTTCCTTCTCGCTCTCGCGCTTGTCGTGTTGCTTCTTGCCCTTGGCGAGGCCGATCTCCAGCTTCACGCGGCCGCCCTTGTAGTGCAGGTTCAGGGGCACCAGCGTGTAGCCTTTCTGCTCCACCTTGCCGATCAGCTTGCGGATCTCCTCGGCGTTGAGCAGGAGCTTCCTCGAGCGCACGGGGTCCGGGTTCACGTGCGTGGAGGCGGTCGGAAGCGCGCTCACGTGCATGCCGATGATGAAGGGCTCGGCGGCATTCAGGACGACGTACGCCTCCTTCAGCTGCACGCGGCCCGCGCGGATGGCCTTCACCTCCCAGCCCTCGAGGACGAGGCCGGCCTCGTAGCGCTCCTCGATGAAGTAGTCGTGGAACGCCTTCCTGTTTTCGGCGATGCTCATACGATAATTCTCTCATGCCGACCGTACGCAAATCCGTGATCGTCCAGCACCCGGCGTCGGCCATGTTCGACCTCGTGGACGGCGTGGAACGCTACCCGGAGTTCCTGCCCTGGTGCGCCGGCGCGGCCGTCATCGAGCGCACGCCCGCCGTGACCGAGGCGCGCGTCGAGGTGGACTTCCACGGCCTGCGAAGCGCGTTCACCACGCGCAACAGCAAGGAGTCGCCCGAGTGGATGCACCTCGCGTTCGTCGAGGGCCCCTTCGAGCGCTTCCAGGGCCACTGGCGCTTCGTGGCGCTGGGCGAATCGGGCTGCCGCGTCGAGTTCGCGCTCGATTACGGCTTCGACAGCCGGGCGCTCGACACCTTGCTGGGCCCGGTCTTCGGCCACATCCTCGAGACGCTGGTCGAGCGCTTCGTGCAGCGCGCCGACGAGGTGATGCAGCCGTGAAGGTGTTGCTCGCGATCGCGTGGGCCGACCACCAGGACATCCACGAACTGGATCTTCCCGAGGGCGCGACGGTGGCGGATGCGCTTGCCGCGGCGCACCTCGAGCGACGCTATCCGACCCTCGATGTCGCTGCGTGTCGCGTGGGGATCTGGTCGCGGCCCTGTGCCGCGGACGCGCGGCTTCGGGAGGGCGATCGCGTGGAACTCTACCGGCCGCTCATCGCGGATCCGAAGCAGGTGCGCCGTGCGCGTGCCCGCGAAGCGCCGCGCCGCCGCCGCTAGGCGCGCGCGACGATCTCGAAGCGCACGGTGATCCAGTCCGCGCCCTTCTTGATGATGCGATTCAGGCGCAGCTGGTAGTCGCCGCCGCCGGAGGCGAGGACGAAGATCCTGTCGGGCGCGAAGTCGGAGACGCGCACGAGGATCGCATCGTGGCGGCCGTTCTTCTCCGCGCCGGGCAGGAAGAGCGCCTGCACCGCCTCGGCCCCTTCGCGCTTCAGTGAAATGGGCAGGGGCCGGTAGGAGAGCACTTCGACGCCCAGCAACATCTCGCCGCGAACCCGGTTCGGCAGCTTGCGCACGACCTGCCCCACGATGAGGCCGCCGTTTTCCTGGTCGCGCAACCCGAGGATGCCGTTCAGCAGGATCGCGTCGCTCGTGAGCCGGTCGACGAGCAGGCCATAGCCTTTCGAGGAGAGGTCGAGCACGCGCAGCCGGGTGAAATCCGGATCTTCGACCGGTGCCGGCGCGGCACCGAGAACGGCGGGTGCTGGGACGGCCTCGAGGGACAGGCCCGACGACGGGGGGTCAATCGTTGGAGCGGACGCAGGCGCGAGCGCGGCCGGGGGCGGCGCGGGTCGCGGCGGTTCGCGCAGCTTGCGCATCACGAGTTCGATGCCGATGGCCACGTCGACCTCGCGGTCTTCGTAGTGCGTGCGCTCCTCGATGCGGTTCTCGCTGCCCGCGAGGATCGAGTGATAGAGCTTCTCGATGATCTCGAGCAGCGCGACGTGCTCCTCGACCGGGAACACGGCGCCGGCTCCGTAGCCCGCGTAGAGGCGTCCGTGGCGCAGCCCCGCCTGCACTTCCTCGATCTGGGCCTTCAGGCCGTCGGCGCGGACGTAGCGCACCGAGTCGCCGTGGCTGTCCTTGCGCAGGATGTGCATGCCCGACTCGGAAGCGAGGTCCACGTAGAACAGGTGCTGGCGCGTGGACAGCGTGGTGTCGAGCGCGTAGTCGCTGCACCAGGACGAATACCAGCCGTCCGCGATCTCGATCTGCACCTTGGAGAGGTTGCCCGTGTTGAGGAGGTCCAGGATCAGCGTGCGCAGGTAGAGCGACTGCACCGAGGGCTTGAAGCTCGGCTGCGAGGGATGCAGCACGAAGGGCACCTGCGCGTAGCCATCGGACTCGGCCAGGCCGTAGAGCGCGTGCAGTTGCTTCCACGGGGTCGTGCGGCCGGCTTCATTGAGGAAGTAGCCCCACTTCACGTAGGAGTGGATCGCATGCACGGCGAGGCCGGTCACGCGGAACATGGCGTCCACCGCTTCGCGCGTCTCGGCCCATTGGTTGCGCGTGCGCAGGTAGCGCTGGAACCCGTTGGCGCCTTCGAGGCAGATGCGCTGGACGTTCAGCGCGAAGTCGCGCTCGGCCTCCATCGCCGAGAACGGCTGGCGCAGGAAGTCGAGCTGGTCGTAGATCAGCAGCGCCTGGAAATGCTCCTCGACGCGCATGAACTGCTCGAGGCGGTCGATGGTGAACGGCCCGTTCTCGCGCCCCAGCTCGCGGATGGCGGCGAGGAACAGCGCGCGCGACGTCGCGTCCCGCACGGTCTTCTGCTCGAGCACGCGCTCGACGTCGACGGGGAAGGCGGCGGCTTCCACGGTTCAGGCGACCGTGAACATGTCGACGCGGCGCAGGGCGGGCATCGGGTTGGGCGCGAGGTCTTCGTCCGAGAGCTTCGCCTCGTCCATCAGCGAGCGGCGCAATTCGACCGCCAGCAGCTCGTTCTCGAAATCCGCCGGGGCGTTGAGCCAGTTCTCGGTGATCGGATCGTACGTCTCGGCGGCGGGCGCCTTGCCGGCCTCGAAGCGGATGGTCTCGATGCCCACGGTCATGTCGCGGTACAGCACGTTGCCGGGATCGATCTCACGGCCGAAGAACTGCACCTTTCGCCAGTTCTCGGTGTGGCCATGCCGGTCGCGGAAGCGCTGCGCGAGATCGGCGAACGGCGTGGTCATGCGCTCGAGGCGGTAGATCTCGAAAAGCGCCAGCCACGTGCGCGCCTCGCCGGGGTGCTCTTCGGTGGCGAGCTGCAGCAGCTCGATCGCGCGCGGCACGGCGCCTTCCTCGTAGAAGAGGCGCGCCGATTTCACGACGGACCCGGCGTCGGCGAGGTCGATGGTTCCGTGCGCGATCTCGGGGAAGCGCTCCTCGATGTACCGGCGGCGCAGTTCGGCCGGGTCGGTGCCGTGGACCTCGGTCGCCAGGGTTGCGTCGCTGTCGATCTCGCGGCGCCGCCCCTCGAGGGCTCCGGCGTGCACGGGCTCGCCGATGTCGATGTGCTTGTCGTCCGGCGGCTCCGTGTTCGGGCCGAGTACGGTCCCCGAATCGGGCTCGGGAATCTCGGGCAATTCCTCCTCGGCGTAGGCACGGCGGCGCCAGAGGCTCCACGCGAGCCACAGGGCGAGCAGCATTCCGCCGATCGCCACGACCCAGAGCCACTCCACGACGCCCCACGACGGCTCCACGGCCGCTCGCGGCGTCGGCCTGGCCACGGCTTTCGGAGTGGACTCGGTCTTCTGCACCGGTTCGACGGTGGGCTCGGCTTTCGGCGCGACAGCTTCGGATTTCGGTGCGACCGGTTCGGATTTCGGCGCGGCCGCTTCCGCAACCACGACCACCGGAGGTTCGATCCTCGCCGATTCGACTTTCGGCGCCTCGATCTTCGCGGGCTCGGGCTTCGGAGCTTCGGCCTTCGGAGGTTCAGGTTTCGGAGGCTCGGGCTTCGCGGGCGCTTCGGCCTTCACGGGTGCGGGCGCTTCGACTTTCACCGGGGCCGGATCGGCCCGAGGCATCGTCGCGGGCATGCCGGAGATCTTGAGCTGCAGTTCGGCCACGCGGCCTTCGAGGCGTTTCAAGCTGTCGCGGAGCGACAGCAATGCGGCGACCTGGTCGTCGCTGTCGAGGACGAGCAGGCGTTCGCGCAACTTCGCGCGCCCGGCGTCGTCGATGCTTCGGCTCGGCGCGAGGTCCATCTGCGCGCCCGAAAGGCGAAGGACCGGTCGCTCGTCGCCGCTCGCCACGCGCGCAGGCGCCGCCACGGACTTCGCGGCGGTCTTCGGGGAGCCCGATGTCGACGGCGGGCTCTCGGAATCCGCGGGCCGGCCCGCTCGCGCCGCCTTCGTGGGAGGCGGTGCCTTCGCAGGTGGCGATGCCTTGTCGGGTGCGCGTGCCCTCGCCGGCTCGGGCGCCTTCGCAATCTTCGCGGGCGCAGGCGATTCCGCCCCGGGCTTCATGTCGGCCTGCGCCGCCACCCTTGGCGAGGACGCCACGGGGCCGCGCGGCACCGAGCGAAGGTCGGGAAGCGCGACGATGGCGTCCTGCGGGATCGGATCCTTCGCGCCGAGTGCCGCCAGGGAGGGGTTGGCTTCGCGAAGGGCCTGGACATACGCCTGCTGGGCCGCGGGCTGCCGCGGGAGCAGCAGCGCGGCGAGGGAAGCCATCGTGTCGCCGGCACGCACCGGCAATGCACCGGCGCCGGAAGAGGGAGCTGCAGCAGGCGCAACGCCGGGCCCCGCGGACACCGCGGGAGGTACCGGCGCGGAGACTTGCGCGCGCGCCTCGAAGAGATCGCGGTACTCGCGATAGGCGACGTGGGGTTGGCCGGGGCAGCGCACGACGATGCGCATCCGGGCCTTGCGGTCGTTCACGGGCTGCTCGGACTTCAGCCGCACGAAGCGTTCGCCACCCACTTCGAAGACCGCGACATTCGCACGCGTGATGAAAGGGCCGTCCTCGGGCGCACCGCGCGACAGGAAGATGCAGTCGGTGCCGACGGCCGCGCCGGCGGCGGTGCCCAGCGCGATCGTGGCATCCAGGGGTTCGCCCGGCGCCGAGCGAACCTCGAGGTCGCCGAGCGTTTGCGCGGTCGCGGCGAGCGCGACCGACAGCGCCAGCAGCGACGCGCTGAAGCGGAACCGGGATGGGATGCTTGTGCGCGCCATGGCGGGGATTGGAGTTGGGAGTCCCGGTCCGCTACCGGGTCCTTCGTTCAGGGTTTCTTGCAGGCGTCTTCCATGCCGACGCGGACCTTCTCTTTTTCAGCCGCGATCTGGTCGTCATCGAGCATCTCGCGTTCGCCCTTGTCGTTGTACTTGATGAGGCGGCCGCCGTCGACGAAGGTCTGGTATTGCACGCGCATCCTCCGGCAGTTCTCGTCGCGCGTCGCCTGGAGATTGGCCGCGTCGTTCGCCTTCTTCTCGGCCTCGCGCGACTCCTGGCGGCCCTTCTCCAGTTCCTTGTCGCGTGCGACCGCGCTCTTGGCCGGCGCGGCCGGGGCGCTCGTCGTTCCCGTGCCCACGCTCAGTTGCTTGGAGTCCTGGTTGGGCGGAGGCGTATCGGAGTAGATCGTCTTGCCGTCCTTGTCGACCCACTTGTAGAGCTGTGCCACGGCCGGCAGGGCGACGAAGAACATCGTCGCGGCGATCAGGATGCGTTTCATCGAAGTTCTCCTCCTTCGCGTTTCGTTCAATTCACGGCCGGGTAGGCCAGCTGTTCCAATCCGAGCAGGGCCAGCTCGCTCGCTTTTCTTGCATGCCGTACCGTGGCGGCGCTGTCCTTCACCGCCGCAGCTTGTCGCGCCTGCACCAGCGATTCCCAGGCCTTCAGCCACAGCGCACGCTTGGCACGCGCGCGCTGGATGTCGGTCTCCGCCTGCGCGAGCATCGCCCGGGCTTCCTGCTCGAGCGCGGCGCTATCCGGCGGAGGCGGCGCGGGGTTCGCGACGATCGGCTCGGTCGATTTCACCGGGTCCGGCGTCGTGCAGCCCGTGCTCAACAGACCCAGCATGCCGATCGCCAGCCACGCCGCAACACTCCTTCCGAGGCCCCGAACTGCAGCGGCGCAAACCTGTGAAGTTTCAAGCATTTAGCAAACCTTATCGAGAAACGACTGGAACGTCAATGAACGCTTTCACAGGTCTTTCGGAGGACGGCGGCTTTTGCCGAGGTGGGACCGCATCTGTATAATCTCGTTTTGAGTGAAGGGTTTGACCCAATGCGCGTCATCCAAAAAGCGCTCACGTTCGACGACGTCCTCCTCGTTCCCGCCCACTCGACCGTCCTGCCTCGCGAAGTTCGCCTCACTTCCCGCCTGACCCGGTCGATCCAGCTCAACATCCCGTTGCTCTCCGCCGCCATGGATACGGTGACGGAATCGCGCCTGGCCATCGCCCTGGCCCAGGAAGGCGGCATCGGCATCGTGCACAAGAACATCTCGCCGCAGCAACAGGCCGGCGAGGTCTCGAAGGTGAAGCGCTTCGAGAGCGGCGTCGTGAAGGAGCCCGTCACGATCGCGCCCTCGATGAGCGTGCGCGAGGTGCTGGAGCTCACGCGCAAGCACCGCATCTCGGGCCTTCCCGTGCTCGAGGGCAAGCGCGTCGTGGGCATCGTCACCAACCGGGACCTGCGTTTCGAGACGAACCTCGACCAGCCCGTCGGCAACATCATGACGCCGCGCGACAAGCTCGTGACGGTGAAGGAAGGCGCCAGCACCGACGAGGCGCGCGACCTGATGCACAAGCACCGCCTGGAGCGCGTGCTCGTGATCAACGGCGATTGGGAGCTTCGCGGCCTGATGACCGTGAAGGACATCCTCAAGTCTTCCGAGCATCCGCTTGCCAGCAAGGACCAGTTCGGCCGCCTGCGCGTCGGCGCCGCGGTGGGCGTGGGCGAGGACACCGACGAGCGCGTCGAGCGCCTCGTGGAGGCGGGCGTCGACGTGATCGTCGTCGACACCGCGCACGGCCACGCGCAGGGCGTGCTCGATCGCGTGAAGTGGGTGAAGCAGAAATTCCCGAACGTGCAGCTGATCGGCGGCAACGTGGCCACGCAGGACGGCGCGAAGGCGCTCGTGGATCACGGCGCGGACGGCGTGAAGGTCGGCATCGGTCCCGGTTCGATCTGCACCACGCGCATCGTGGCCGGCGTGGGCGTTCCGCAGATCACGGCGATCCAGAACGTGGCGGCGGCCCTGCAGAAACTCGATGTTCCCTGCATTGCCGACGGCGGCATCCGCTATTCGGGAGACGTGGCCAAGGCCATCGCGGCGGGCGCCTCGAGCGTGATGCTGGGCAGCCTCTTTGCCGGCACGGAGGAAGCGCCGGGCGAAATCGAATTGTTCCAGGGCCGTTCGTACAAGAGCTACCGCGGCATGGGCTCCCTGGGCGCGATGAAGGAAGGGTCCAGCGATCGCTACTTCCAGGATTCCGAGATGAACTCCGACAAGCTCGTGCCCGAAGGCGTCGAGGGGCGCGTTCCCTACAAGGGCCCGTCGGTGGCGATCATCCACCAGCTGATGGGCGGGCTGCGCGCGAGCATGGGCTACACCGGATGCCGCACCGTCGAGGAAATGCGGTCCAAGGCCGAATTCGTCGAGATCACTTCCGCGGGCATGCGTGAATCGCACGTCCACGACGTGCAGATCACGAAAGAAGCCCCCAACTACCGGGTCGACTGATGGACCGCATCCTCATCCTCGACTTCGGTTCGCAAGTCACGCAGCTCATTGCACGCCGCATCCGCGAGGCCGGCGTCTACTGCGAGCTGCATCCCAACGACGTCGGCGAGAAGTTCATCCGCGACTACGACCCGAAGGGGATCATCCTCTCGGGCAGCCACGCCTCGGCGCTCGACGAGGGCACGCTCAAGGCCGACCCGTACGTCTTCAAGCACGGCGTCCCGGTCCTGGGCATCTGCTACGGCATGCAGACCATGGCCGCGCAATTGGGTGGCGGCGTCGAGAACGGCAAGGTGCGCGAGTTCGGCTACGCGGAAGTGCGCGCGCGGGGCCACTCGAAGCTGCTGGAGGGCATCCAGGACCGGCAGGGCGCGAACGGCGAGGGCTGCCTCGATGTCTGGATGAGCCACGGCGACAAGGTCACCGCGCTGCCCCCCGGCTTCCAGCTGATGGCGTCCAACGAGGCGTGCCCGATCGCGGGCATGTTCGATCCGGATCGCGAGTTCTACGCGGTGCAGTTCCACCCCGAAGTCACGCACACGAAGCAGGGCACGAAGATCTACCGGCGCTTCGTGCACGAGATCTGCGGCGCGGGCTCGAGCTGGAACATGCCGGAGTTCGCGCCGCAAGCCATCGCGCGCATTCGCGAGCAGGTGGGCCAGGACGAAGTGATCCTCGGCCTTTCCGGCGGCGTCGATTCCGCGGTCGCCGCGGCGCTGATCCACAAGGCCATCGGCCCGCAGCTCTCCTGCATCTTCGTCGACACGGGCCTGCTGCGCCTGGGCGAGGGCGACCAGGTGATGGAGACTTTCGCCAGGCACATGGGCGTGAAGGTCGATCGCGTGAACGCGTCCGAGGAGTTCTATCGCGAGCTGAAGGGCGTCGAGGATCCGGAGCAGAAGCGCAAGATCATCGGCCGGCTCTTCGTCGAGGTGTTCCAGCGCGAGGCGAAGAAGCTCCCGAAGGCCAAGTGGCTCGCGCAGGGAACGATCTATCCCGACGTGATCGAATCCGCGGGCTCGAAGACTGGCAAGGCCGTGACGATCAAGTCGCACCACAACGTGGGTGGGCTTCCCGAGTCGCTGCACCTGAAGCTGCTCGAGCCGTTGCGCGAACTCTTCAAGGACGAAGTGCGCGCGCTTGGCCTCACGCTCGGCCTGCCGCGCGACATGGTGTTCCGTCATCCCTTCCCGGGGCCGGGGCTGGGCGTGCGGATCCTGGGCGAGGTGAAAGCGGAATACGCGGATCTCCTGCGCCGTGCCGATGCGATCTTCATCGACGAGCTGCGTCGCGCGAAGGACGCGGACGGCACGAGCTGGTACGACAAGGTCGCCCAGGCTTTCGTCGTGTTCCTGCCGGTGCGTTCGGTGGGCGTCATGGGCGATGGGCGCACGTACGACTTCGTGGTGGCGATGCGCGCCGTGCAGACCTCCGACTTCATGACCGCGCACTGGGCCGAGCTGCCCTACGATCTCCTGGGCCGCGCGTCGAACCGCATCATCAACGAAGTGCGCGGGATCAACCGCGTCACCTACGACATCTCGAGCAAGCCGCCCGCCACCATCGAGTGGGAGTGAAGCGGGGGATGCAATGACGACGCTGTTCATTGCAGGCGCGACCGGGTTGGTCGGCGGCCAGGCCTTGGCGCTGGCACTGGCCGATGCGCGCGTGACGCGCGTGATCGCGCCCACTCGACGTCCGCTCCCGGTTCACGTCCGCCTGGAGAATCCCCGGCTGGATGCGCTGGTTGCCGATGTCGCGCCGGAGGGCTGGCGTGCCGACGGCGCGATCTGCGCCTTGGGGACGACGCGGAAGACGGCCGGCTCCGACGCGGCCTTTCGCGCCGTCGATCACGATCTGGTGCTGGCCGTTGCGCAGCGCCTGCGTGGGGCCGGCGTTACGCGGTTCGCGCTGGTCTCATCGCTGGGCGCCGACTCCCGGTCGCGCGTTCTCTACACGCGAACGAAGGGAGATGTCGAGGAGGCGATCGGCCGCCTCGCCTTTCCGTCGCTGACGATCCTGCGGCCGGGCTTCCTGGACGGCGAGCGCGCGGAATACCGGCCCTTCGAGCGTGTCGCGGGGACGTTGCTGCGCCTTGCAGGTCCGCTGCTGCCGCGGTCGGCGCGGGTCAGTCCTGTCTCCAGCGTGGCCCGCCTGGCGGTCGAGGCAGCGATCGAGGGCGCCATGGGTGCCCGCATCGTCGGATCCGCGGAAATCGGACAAGGCTGATCTTCCGTTTCCCACGATCGAGTGGGAATGATGCACGGTCAAGGCGGCGACAATCCCGGCCCGTAGCGGTCGAGCTTCATCGTTCGCATGAGTGCGATGAAGCGCGGGTGTTTGCGCAAGCTGTCCAATCGCGGATCGTCCTTCAGGAAGGTGAGCCGCGTGTCGCGGGCCAGGTAGGCGCGGTCCAGTGCGTCGAGCGCGAGATCCACTTCGCCCAGCGCAGCGTGCATCGCCGCGATCGCCGTGGGAACCACATAACGTGTCTGCGCGCGGAGCCGCAACTGGCCCAGGATTTCGCGCGCCTCTGCAACCTGGCCGGTTCGCGCAAGGTGCACACCCAGCAAGGCGGTCGGCGTCGAGATGCCGCCGGCCAGCGTAACCGAACGCCGCAGCTCCACAAACGCCTGGTCCACACGCTGCTCGGACAGGTGCAGGAGAGCCTGCACAACGTGCACGAGCCAGAAGTTCGGAGCGATCTCGTGCGCGCGATTCACCCGCACGCGCGCCTCGTCGCGGCGACCGGCGGCCAGCAGGTAGGCGGCCTCGAGCGCATTGATGGGGGGCGACATCGGATCGAGTTCGCGCGCCAATCGCATCTGCGCGAAGCCCTCGTCCGGCCGGTCTTGCGTCAACATCAACGTGGCCAGGCCGAAGCGCGCCATGCTCACGTTCGGATTGGTTGCGAGCGCGCGCCGGAATTCGCGTTCCGCGGCCGGCCAGTCGAAGTCGAACCAATAGAGCTTGAAGGCCTCTTCGGTCCGGGCTTCGGCCAGGTTCGGGGCAATGGCGAGGGCGCGCTGCACGGCGCGGCCGGCCGGCTCGAAGACCTCCGACGGCACGGCTTCGGCGCCCCACAACGCGCGCCGATGGGCCTCGGCCAGCCCCACCCAGGCCATGGCGTACGCAGGGTCGATGGCCAGCGCCTGGTTGTACAGGGCGCGGCTCTTTTCCAGGCTTTCTGCGCGCATGTCCTGGGCGTAGCGGCCCGCGGCCAGGTACAGCTGGTAGGCATCGGCACTGCGCGTCCCGCCGACTCCGGCCGGCGGCGCTCGCGCGACGACGTCGGCTTCCAGGTTGGGCGCGAGTTCGCGCGCCATGCGAGCCGAGATCAGGTCCTGCACGTCGAAGATCCCGGTGACCTTTTCGTCGAAGCTGCCGCTCCAGGCCGTGCGGCCGTCGGCTACGCGCAACAGGCGTGCGGTGACGCGCAGCCGCTCGCCGCGCCGTTGCAGGGATCCGTCGATGATCCAGGCCACGTCCAGTTCTTTCGCCGCTCGCAGGGGATCCTGGTCGGCGCCGGCGTAGCGGCGCGACGAGGCGATCGAGCGCACGACCAGACCGGGAACCGTGGACAGGCGCGCGATGAGGCTGTCGGCCATGCCCATTTCCAGCAGCTCGTCGCGACCTTCCGTCACCAGCGGCTTGAAGGGCAATACGGCTAGCGTGGAAGGTGTGGCATCCGTCGCCGCCGGGCGACGCGATGCCCACCACGCGATTCCGCCCAAGCCCAGGCCCAAGCCCAGGGTGCCGCCGAGTGCGAGGTGGAGCGAGCGGCGCTTGCCTGGCGATTCCGGCGCGGCCATGGCCCCGGGCGCCGCCTGATCGGGCAACACCGTCACCGGCGCGATGAAGCGGAAGCCGCGGCGCGGCACGGTCTGGATGTAGCGGCTGTGCTGCGTGTCGTCGGAGAGCGCGCGCCGCAGGCCGGAGATGACCTGGCTCAGGCTGTTCTCTTCGACCACCACGCCCGGCCAGAGCGCCAGCATCAAGGCGTCCTTGTCGAGCAACTCGCCGGCGTTCTCGACAAACAGCAGCAAGGCGTTGAACAGCCTCGGCGTGAGGTTCAGCGTACTGCCGTCGCGATGGCGTACCCGTTGCTGCGATCGCTCCAGTACGAATTCCCCGAAGGCGAAACGTTGCGGCAAAGGCATGTCCCGATTTCACGCATTTTCAGAAATGCTTCAGGCGTCGCAAAGGACTTGCAAGGCCCTCCCGGTCAATTGTGCCACGTCCGGTTCGCGCATCGCGGCCGCTCCAGGCAGCAATCCCACGGAGGAGAAACATGAAGCAAAGCAACGGTATGGGCCTATGGGCCGGCGCATGCGTCCTTTTCGCCGGCATCGTGTTTGCCGCCTGCAGCGGAGGCCATGACGATCCCGAAGCCTGCACGACGGGTTCCGACCCGATCGGAGCGGCGGTCTGCCGCGGCAAGGTGAATTTCCACGACCGGACCCTCGTGGGCCTGGGCGGCAACGGCCGCGCGTGTTCCGACTGCCACATGGATTCCGAAAACTTCCAGCTCACTCCCGCGGCCGCACAGCTCCGGTTTGCACAGATGAATGCAACCGGCATCGACGATCCCCTGTTCCGCGCCATCGATGCCGATGATTTTCGCGTCCGCGGCGTGGCCGCGCGCGACTTCACGAACCTCACGCAACTCGGCCTGGTGCGGGTCACGATTCCGTTGCCGGCCAACGTGAAGCTGCTCGATTGCGGCGCGACGGTTCCGTGCCCCGCCTCGGCCCTCCCGACCAGCGAGACCGTTGCCGATGTCTGGCGCGCGGTGCCGCCGATCCTCGACGTCGCCATCACCGGCCCCGATGGTGCGGCACCCGTTTGGGCTCGCGGGCCGAATCCGAGCGGGGGCTACCAGCTCGACGGCCGCATCGACACGCTGCAGAACCAGGCGCTCGCCGCGCTGCGTTCCCATGCATCGGTCGTGAACGACCCGCCGGCGAGCTTCCTCGACGATCTCGCGGCATTCCAAAGCACGCAGTTCTCCTCGCCGGCGGTGAAGGCCCTGTCCGATGCCATCAAGGCCGGCACGAATCCGTTGCCGGATCCGGATCCGGTCCTGACCCCGCTCGAAGCGGCGGGCAAGGTGGTGTTCAACCGCGCCTGCGCCCAGTGCCACGGCAACACGGCCGCGCATCCGAGTGGCAGCACGCCGATTCTCCAGGGGACACAAGGCACGGCTACGGCCCTCATCCGCTATCACGACATCGCGACCACGTGCCCTCGTCCCGTGGACACGGTGAGCCCCGCGCGCTTCACATTCAAGGCCTGTAGTCCGGGCCAGATGAAGAACGTCCGCACCTATGAGATCACCAACAGCGGCACGCCCCCGGGCGGAATCGCGTGCGGCGGCGCCGCTCCCCAGCCGCCCTGCGTCACGCGAGTCACGACCTCGGATCCGGGACGCATGTTGCTCACGGGCTTCCCGCAAGCCGGCGGTCCCGGCGACATCCAGCACTTCGACAATCCGAGCCTGCGCGGTGTCGGCCGCACCGGTCCCTACTTCCACAACAACACGGCGGCAACGCTCGAAGAAGTGCTCGATCACTACACCGCGTTCTACAAGCGCGTCGCGATCATGGTGCCGACCGCTCCCCTGCTGACCACGCAACCGGGCGTCGTTCCGCCCGTGATCGACCGTCCGTTTACCGAGGCCGAGATTCCGGCGTTGCTCGCGTACCTTCGCAAGCTGTGATCGGCGCGCCGTGATGCGCGCCGCGGTGCTGCGACTGTCCGCGCTGATCGCCGCGATGGCCGCCGCGATTCCCGCCCGTGCCTCGGATGCCGATCCGGTGGAGGGCGTCTGGGACTTCACCGTCACGCGGAGGGACTGCGCCAGTGGCGCGGTGCTGGGCACGCAGAGGGCGCTCACCGTCTTCCACCGCGGCGGCACGCTCTCCAACGACAACTCGACCGCGCCGGGTTCGCACGGAGCCATGTTCGGGACCTGGAAGCGCGGCAGCCGGCCGGCCTACGCGGTCCAGATGGTTTTCATGCGCTTCAACGCGGACGGCACCATGGCCGGCACGCAGAAGGTCGTGCGTTCGCTCGCCCTGGCGGCCGACGGCAACACGCTCACGGGCACCGTCGTCGCGCACACCCTCGATGCCACGGCAGCCGGCACCGCGCAGGGGTGCGCCACCGAAACGGGGATCCGCGTGTACTGAATCGAATCTATTCGATCGTGATACCGGCGTCGCGCACGACCTGGCCCCACTTCGCGATGTCTCGCGAAACGAGGTCGCGGAACGCCTCGGGCGTGGAGCCGCCCGGCTCGGCGCCCAGCTTGAACCAAGTCTCCTTCAGGTCCGGATCCTCGAAGGCCTTCACCACCGCCGCGCGGAGCTTTTCGATCACCGGCTTCGGCGTGCCGGCCGGCACCCAGAGCCCGTACCACGACGTCACCTCGAATCCGGGCATGCCGGACTCCATCGCGGTCGGGATCTCGGGAAACGACGGCGAGCGCTTCGCCGACGTGACGACGATCGGCCGCACCGTGCCGCCGCGGATCTGCCCGCCCGCGCTGCCGAGCGCTTCGAAGATGTAGTCGATTTCGCCGGCGATGAGCGCGGCGGTCGCGGGGCCCGTGCCCTTGTACGGGACGTGGGTCGCCTTGAAGCCCGCAGCCGCGGCGAACATCTCGCACGACAGGTGGCGCGACGTGCCGTTGCCAGCCGAGCCGCAATTGATCTTGCCGGGGTTGGCTTTCGCGAATGCGACCAGCTCCGGCAGCGTCTTCGCCGGCACGCGGTTCGCGGCCACGAGCACGTCGGGGAAGATCGCGGCCGTGGTCACGGGCGCGAGATCCTTCTCGAGATCGTACGAGAGGTTCTTGTACGCCGCGGCAGCGACCGCGCCGTGCACGGAGTAGAGGAGGACCGTGTAGCCGTCGGCGGGAGACTTCGCCGCCGCGGCCGCGCCGATCGTGCCGCCCGCGCCGCCGCGGTTGTCGATCACGAACTGCTGGCCGAGCACCTGCGAGAGCTTCGCGGCGAGCGGCCGTGCGACGGTATCCGTGCCACCGCCCGGAGGGAATGGCACGATCATCTTCACGGGCCGGTTGGGCCAATCCTGCGCGAGCGCGGGAAGGGCGGCGAGCGCGGTCGCCGCGATGGCCATGCGAATCCCCATCTTCATCGTCGATCTTCCTCCGGAGGTCGTCCCGCAAACATACACGAGGCGCGTGAGATAATTGTGGCGTGCCGACGGTCTACGGAATCCCCAACTGCGAGACGGTGAAGAAAGCGCGCGCCTGGCTTGAAGCGCAGGGCGTCGCGTACGACTTCCACGACTACAAGAAGCAGGGCGTCGACCCGGCGCGGCTCGAAGCCTGGGTGCGCGATCACGGCTGGGAGACGATCCTCAACCGCGCCGGCATGACCTTCCGCAAGCTCGACCCGAAGCTCACGAGTGGCCTCGATGCGCGCAAGGCCATCGCGCTGATGATCGAGTACCCCTCGTCGATCAAGCGCCCGGTCCTCGTCGACGGCAAGCGTACCCTCGTGGGCTTCAAGCCCGAGGCCTACGCAGCCGCGTTCCCCGGCAAGCGCTGAAGCCGTGGCGACCGACGAGGATTTCATGCGCCAGGCGCTGGCGCTCGCCGCCGAAGCGGCGAATGCCGGCGAGGTTCCCGTGGGCGCCGTCGTCGTGCAGGAAGGCGTGGTGATCGGCCGCGGCTCCAACCGACCCATCACCACGCACGACCCGACCGCGCATGCCGAGGTGGTCGCGTTGCGGGATGCCGCGGCACGGCTGGGCAACTATCGGCTGCCCGGCTGCCAGTTGTACGTCACGCTGGAGCCGTGCGCGATGTGCGTGGGGGCGATGATCCACGCCCGGATCGCCCGCGTCGTCTTCGGCGCCCGCGACCCGAAGACCGGCGCTTGCGGAAGCGTCGTCGACCTCCCGGCCCTCGGCACGCTGAACCACCACGGGCGCTTCGAGGGCGGCGTCCTGGCCGACGATTGCGCGGCCGCGCTGCGGGCTTTTTTCGCCGAGAGACGCTGAAGATGCGGGTGTAGAATTTCGTCGTTACCGCTGCGCGATCCGATGGCCGCTCCCCGCTTCGTCCACCTCCGGCTGCACTCCGAATACTCGATCATCGACGGGATGGCGCGCGTCGACGACGCGGTCGATGCCGCCGCGGCCGACGGCATGCCGGCGCTCGCCATCACCGACCTGGCGAACCTGTTCGGCGCCATCAAGTTCTTCCAGGCGGCGCGCGGCGTGGGCGTGCAACCGATCGTGGGTTGCGACCTCTGGCTCTCCAACGAGCGCAGCCGCGACCACCCCTACCGCCTCGCGGTGCTGTGCCGCAACCGCGAGGGCTACCTCGCGCTTTGCGCGTTGCTCACGCGCGCGCACGTCGAGAATCACTGGCGCGGCCGCGCCGAAGTGAAGCGCGAGTGGCTGCGCGGCTTGCCGGGCCTGGTCGTGCTCTCGGGCGCCCGGCTGGGGGACGTGGGGCAGGCGCTCGGCGCCGGAAACCTCGTGCAGGCCGAAGCCCTGGCGCGGGCCTGGGAGGCGGATTTCCCCGGCGCGTTCTACCTCGAGCTCCAGCGAGCCGACCCCGATCGCGACGAACCTTACGTCCGCGCGGCCGTGGCCCTCGCCGGGCGCCTCGATCTCCCGGTGGTGGCGACGCACCCGATCCAGTTCGTGAAGCGCGAGGACTACCGGGCCCACGAAGCGCGCGTCTGCATCGCGCAAGGCTACGTGCTGGGCGACCAGCGCCGCCCGCGGGAATTCCGTCCGTCGCAGTACTTCAAGACGCAGGACGAGATGGCGGAGATCTTCTCCGACCTGCCCGAAGCGCTCGCCAACTCGGTCGAGATCGCGCGGCGCTGCACCTTCGAATTCGAGCTGGGCAAGAGCCGGCTCCCGGATTTCCCCACGCCGAACGGCGAGACGATCGAGGACTACCTGCGCAAGACGTCCCACGACGGCCTCGAGTTGCGCCTGGCCGAGCTCTATCCGGAGCCAGCGGCGCGCGACGAAGCGCGGCCGCGATATGCCGAGCGGCTGGAGTTCGAGCTGAAGACCATCATCCAGATGGGATTCGCCGGCTACTTCCTGATCGTCGCGGACTTCATCAACTGGGCGCAGAACCACGGGGTGCCGGTGGGTCCGGGCCGTGGCTCGGGCGCCGGCTCGCTGGTCGCCTACGTGCAGGGCATCACGGGCCTCGATCCGCTGCGCTACGAGCTGCTCTTCGAGCGCTTCCTGAATCCCGAGCGCGTGTCGATGCCCGACTTCGACATCGACTTCTGCCAGGACGGGCGCGACCGCGTCATCGACTACGTGAAGCAGAAGTACGGCGCGGAATGCGTCTCGCAGATCGCCACGTTCGGCACGATGGCGGCCAAGGCGGTCGTGCGGGACGTGGGCCGCGTGCTCGGCATGCCCTACGGCGAGGTGGACCGCATCGCGAAGCTCGTGCCCTTCGAGCTCGGCATCACGCTCACCCGGGCCCTCGAAGTCGAGCCGCAGCTGAAGGCGCTGGCGAAGGAGCAGGAGGGCGTGGGCGAATTGATGGAGCTCGCCCTCGCGCTGGAAGGCCTGTCGCGCAACGTCGGCATGCATGCGGGCGGCGTGCTGATCGCCCCGGGCAAGCTGACCGACTTCACGCCGCTCTACAGCGCGGAAGGCTCCACGGCGCTGGTGAGCCAGTTCGACAAGGACGACGTCGAGAAGGCGGGCCTGGTGAAGTTCGACTTCCTCGGCCTCACGACGCTCACGATCATCGCCGAGGCCGAACGCAACATCCGCGCGCTCGGGCATGCGGACTTCGACATCGAGAAGATCCCGCTCGACGATCCGGCCGCCTACAAGGTCTTCTCCTCGGGCAACACGGTCTCAATCTTCCAGTTCGAATCGCGCGGCATGCGCGACCTCATCATGAAGGCGCGGCCCGACCGCCTCGAGGACCTGATCGCGTTGAACGCGCTCTACCGCCCGGGCCCGATGGACCTCATCCCCGAGTTCATCGACCGCAAGCACGGCCGCCAGCGCTGGGAGTACCTCGACCCGCGCCTGAAGGAAATCCTCGAGCCGACCTACGGCGTCATGACGTACCAGGAGCACGTGATGACGATCGCGCAGGTGATCGGCGGCTACACGCTGGGCGGCGCGGACCTGCTGCGCCGCGCGATGGGCAAGAAGAAGCCCGAGGAGATGGCCAAGCAGCGCGCGATCTTCATGAAGGGCGCCACCGGGGGCGGGCTCGCGGAGGCGAAGGCGAACATCCTGTTCGACCAGATGGAGAAGTTCGCGGGCTACGGCTTCAACAAGTCGCACTCGGCGGCCTACGCGCTGGTCGCCTACCAGACCGCCTACCTCAAGTCGCACCACGCCGCGGCCTTCATGGCGGCCAACTTGTCGGCGGTGATGGACGACACCGACAAGGTCCAGTCCTTCTACGACGACGCGGTGAAGAACGGGCTGAAGATCGCGGCCCCCGACGTGAACACGGGCGGCCACCGGTTCGCGGCGCTCGACGAGAAGAACATCCGCTTCGGGTTGGGCGCGGTGAAGGGCACGGGCGCGGGCGCGATCGAGAACATCGTCGCGGCGCGCGCTTCCGGCGGGGCCTTCAGGGACCTCGCCGACTTCTGCCGCCGCGTCGACCGCCGGGTCGTGAACCGCCGCGCGATGGAGGCGCTCATCAGGGCCGGTGCGTTCGACGCCGTCGAGCCCAACCGTGCGAGCCTCGCCGCATCGCTCGGCGCGGCGATCGAGGTCGCGGAGAAGGGCGAGCAGTACGCCAACCAGACGAGTCTCTTCGGCGGCGGGGACGAGGCCAGCCCCGAAGCCTTCACGCTGGTCCCGATGCCGCCGTGGGGCGAGCGCGAACGCCTGCTGAACGAGAAGCAGAGCCTCGGCTTCTACCTCTCCGGCCACCCGTTCAATGCCTATCGCGCCGAACTGCGCCGCGTGGCCGCCACGCCGCTCGCGAAGGTCGCGCCCACCAACTACGGCGAGACCGTGATGCTGGCCGGCGTGATCTACGGCGTGCAGATGCGCAACACGCGGCGCGGGCGCATGGCCATCCTCACGCTGGACGACGGCACCGCCAAGGTCGAAGTCGTCGTCTTCGGCGAGCTCTTCAACGAGAAGCGATCCGTGATCCAGGAAGACGCCGTCGTGGCGCTTGCAGGCAAGGTCCAGAACGACGAGTTCTCGGGCGGGCTCCGCGTGACCGCCGAGAAGCTGATGGATCTCGCCGAGGTGCGCTCGGCGCATGCGAAAGTGCTGCGCCTGTCGATCAACGGCCAGGCCGACGCGGCGAAGCTGAAGCAGGTGCTGGCGCCCTACGCGGGCGGTGCCTGCGCGATCGCGATCCGCTACCGCAATGCGCAGGGCGAATGCGACATCCGCCTGCCGGATGCCTACCGCGTCAAGGTCTCGGAGCCGCTGCTCGCCTCGCTGAGCGAGTGGCTGCGCGAGGAAAACGTCGAGGTCGTCTACTAGCCCGGGAAGCTTTGACCTAGACGGTCGGGCGTTTCTCGAATCCCGCGTGGCCGCCGGGATCGTCGCGGGCTTCGACCCGCGTGACGTGCGCATCCTCCGGGCCGCGATGGGCCCAGCGCACGATCGCTTCCACGGCCTCGGGGGTCCCCTCGACCACCGCTTCCACGGTCCCGTCGCGGCGGTTGCGGACCCAGCCGTCGATCCCCAGCCTCGCGGCTTCCTGCCGCATCGACTCGCGGTAGAAGACGCCCTGGACGAGGCCGTGCACGAGCAGGTGGCGCGCGATGCGGCCCGGCGCGCTCATTCGTCGCCGACGCGCCCGCGGCCGCGCTTCGTGACGGACCTCACCTTCTTCTCCGCGATGCGCCGCTCCTTCGCGCCGCGCGAAGGCTTCGTGGCGACGCGCTTCTTCGGGACGTGGTTCAGCCGCACCAGCGCCTCGACGAGCCTTTCGAAGGCCGTCTCGCGGTTGCGGTGCTGCGAGCGCGTGTCCTGCGCCAGCACCACGACGCCGGAGGGCGGGTGGGTGAGCCGCAAGGCCGATTCCGTCTTGTTCACGTGCTGGCCGCCGGGCCCGCTCGCACGGAAGACCTCGACCACGACCTCGCGCTCGAGGGCGTCGCGGTCCGTGGCGTAGGGCGGCGGGGAAAGCGGGGCTCGGCGCGGCATGGTTTCGCGAAACCTTCCTTACCGCCGTAATTTAGCGGCGGCTAATTCTGTGTGGCGCTTCACTTCGATCCCGCGCCCTTCGGAACAAAGTGTCACCACGAAACGAGCGCACAAGAACCAACCCAAATCAGAACGAAACGGAGACACGCCATGAACCTCAAGCACGCCCTCGCCACCGGCTTCCTGACTGTCGTCGCATTCGCCACGCTCACGTTCATGCCCGCCAGCGCGGACTCTCCCGTCGCGAAAACCGTCGGCAGCGACGTGATCCTCGCGCTGAACTCGCAAGAGACGCCCCAGCACCTCGTCTGGGACATGACGTATGGCGACCAGGATCTGGCCACGCCGAGCACCACGACCGCCAGCGCGCCCGCCGACGACAACGTGCAGGACCTGTCGCTGGGCTGAGAACTCGCGGCACCCGAACACCCAGGCCCGCCTCCCGGCGGGCTTTTTCATTTGATGCGCATGCCCGGCGCGGCGCCGGAATCGGGGGCGAGCAGGTAGATCGAGCCGCCGTCTCCGGCCGCCAGGACCATCCCCTGCGATTCGCCGAAGCGCATCTTGCGCGGGGCGAGGTTGGCCACCATCACGGTGAGGCGGCCGACCAGTTCCTTGGGCGTGTAGGCCGAGCGAATGCCCGCGAAGACGGTGCGCTGCTCGAGGCCGATGTCGAGCGTGAGCTTGAGGAGCTTGTCCGCATCCGCGATCAGCTCCGCGTCCACGATGCGGGCGATGCGCAGGTCGATGCGGCTGAAGTCGTCGATGGAGATCGTCTCGCCCACCGGGAGGATCACGGGCGGCTTCGGCGGCTCCACGGGCTCGAGCTTGAACTCCGGGGCGTCGCTCGCGACGGCCGCGGCGGCGGCGGCCGGCTTGCCCGCTTCCGGCTTGGCCTCCGGGGGCTCCAGCAGCTGGTCGATCTGCTTCGGGTCGATCCGCGAGACGAGGTGGCGATACGGCTGCACGACGTGGCCGGCCTTGAGGGGGGTGGAGACGTCTTCCCAGGCATAGGGCTTGGCCGCGCCCAGGAAGGCCTCGACCTCCTCGGCCACTTTCGGCAGCACCGGCTTCAGGTAGATCGTGAGGATGCGGAAGAGCTCGAGGTAGAGCGTGCAGAACCACTGGAGCGCCGCGTCCTGTCCGGCTTCCTTGGCGATCTCCCAGGGCTTCTGCTCGTCGACGTACTGGTTCACGCGGTCGGCGAGGAACATCACCTGGCGCAGCGCCTTGCCGAACTCGCGCGACTCGTAGTCGGCGGCGATGGCATCGGCGAAGCTGCGGACCTCGAAGAGGATCTGCGGCGCCTGGTCGTCGTCGGCCGCGGGGGGCGCCACGGCGCCGCGCATCTTGTGCTTCAGCTCGCGGCCGGCCGACAACGGCTCCTCGGAAAGCTTGCCGCCGAAGCGCTTGGAGATGAACCCGGAGGCGCGGCTCGCGATGTTCACGTACTTGCCCACGAGGTCGGAGTTCACCCGCGCGAGGAAGTCCTCGGGGTTGAAGTCCAGGTCCTCCACGCGGTCGTTCAGCTTGGCGGCGAGGTAGTAGCGCACCCACTCGGGGTTCAAGCCCAGGTCGATGTAGCGCTGCGGGCTCACCGTCACGCCCCGCGACTTCGACATCTTCTCGCCCGAGAGCTGCAGGAAACCGTGGACGTAGACGCGGTCCGGGATCTTGCGCCCCGCGAACTGCAGCACGGCGGGCCAGAAGAGCGTGTGGAAGTAGATGATGTCCTTCCCGATGAAGTGGATCTGCTCCAGCTTCGGGTCGGCCAGGTACTTGTCGAAGTCCTGCCCCTTCTTCTCGAGGAAGCTCTTCAGCGAGGCGAGGTAGCCGATCGGGGCGTCCAGCCAGACGTAGAAATACTTGCCCTTGGCCCCGGGGATCTCGAAACCGAAGTACGGCGCGTCGCGGGTGATGTCCCAGTCGTTCAGGCCGCCGTCCAGCCACTCGAGCACCTTGTTCGAGACCTCGGGCTGGAGCTTGCCGTCCTGGGTCCAGCCGCGCAGGAACTCGACGCAACGCGGGTCCGAGAGCTTGAAGAAGAAATGCTCGGACTTCTTCAGCACCGGCTTGGCGCCGGTCAGCACGGAGTAGGGGTTCTTCAGGTCGGTGGGCGCGTAGACCGCGCCGCAGTTCTCGCAGGAATCCCCGTTCTGGTCCTGGGTTCCGCACTTGGGGCACTCGCCCTTGATGTAGCGGTCCGGAAGGAACATGCCCTTCACCGGGTCGAAGAACTGCTCGATCGTCTTCGTGTCGATGAAGCCGGCCTTCTTCAGGTCGAGGAAGATCGACCGCGACAGCTCCCGGTTCTCGTCCGAGTGCGTCGTGTGGAAGTGGTCGAAGCTGATGCCGAACCGCGCCAGGTCGCGCTTGTGGCCCTCGGCGACGCGGGCGATCAGCTCCTCGGGCGGGATGCCCTCGGCCTCGGCGCGCAGCATGATGGGCGCGCCGTGGGCGTCATCGGCGCAGACGAAATTCACCTTGTGTCCCTGCAGCCGCTGGTAGCGAACCCAGATGTCGGCCTGCACATACTCCATGAAGTGGCCGATATGGAGCGGGCCGTTCGCGTAGGGGAGTGCTGTGGTGACGAAGAGCTTGCGGGGCATTGAGGAAGCGTTCGGGGACAGCGCGATCATAGCAAATTGCTTTAGAATTGCGCCCTTGCAGGTCCACCTTCCGCAAGAATCCCCATGCCGGTTTCCGAGAAAGAGGTCCTCGACGCGCTCTCCGAGCTGATCGACCCCGTCACGGGTCGCAACTACGTCGAGTCGAAGAGCACCCGAAACGTGAAGGTCGAGGGCGACCGCGTGTCGCTCGACGTCGTGCTCGGCTATCCGGCGCGCGGCGTGGTGGAGCAGGTGCGCTCGCAGGTGGTCGACCGCCTGAAGAAGCTGCCCGGCGTCACGCAGGCCAGCGCCAACGTCCACTCCAAGATCGTGTCGCACACCGTCCAGCGCGGCGTGAAGCTCGTGCCCGGGATCAAGAACATCATCGCGGTGGCTTCGGGCAAGGGCGGCGTGGGCAAGAGCACCACGGCCGTGAACCTCGCCCTGGCGCTCGCCGCCGAAGGCGCCTCGGTCGGCATGCTCGACGCGGACATCTACGGGCCTTCGCAGCCGCTCATGCTGGGCATCACCGGCCGGCCGACCTCGCGCGACGGAAAATCGATGGAGCCCATGGAGGGCCACGGCATCCAGGCGATGAGCGTGGGCTTCCTGATCGACGCCGATACCCCGATGGTGTGGCGCGGCCCGATGGTCACTCAGGCCCTCGAGCAGTTGCTGACCGAGACGAAGTGGCGCGACCTCGACTACCTCGTGGTCGACCTGCCGCCCGGCACCGGGGACATCCAGCTCACGCTGGCGCAGAAGGTCCCGGTCACCGGGGCCGTGATCGTGACCACGCCGCAGGACATCGCCCTGATCGACGCGAGGAAGGGCCTGAAGATGTTCGAGAAGGTGAACATCCCCATCCTCGGCATCGTGGAGAACATGGCGGTCCACATCTGCTCGAACTGCGGCCATGCCGAGCACATATTCGGCGAGGGCGGCGGCGCGCGCATGAGCAAGGACTACGAAGTGGAGTTGCTGGGCAGCCTGCCGCTCGACATCCGCATCCGCGAGCAGGCCGACGCGGGGAAGCCGACGGTCATCGCCGACCCCGAAGGTCCCGTCGCGAAGATCTATCGCGACATCGCCCGGCGCATCGCCGCGCGCATCGCCCGCCAGGGCGAGGACCGCACCAGCCTGTTCCCGAAGATCGTCATCCAGAACACCTGACCATGTCCATCAAGAGCGACAAGTGGATCCGCCGCATGGCGGAGGCGCACGGCATGATCGAACCCTACGAGCCCGGCCAGGTGCGCGAGGTGAACGGCCAGCGCATCGTCTCGTACGGCACGTCGAGCTACGGCTACGACATCCGCGCCTCGACCGACTTCAAGATCTTCACCAACATCAACTCGACGATCGTCGACCCGAAGGCGTTCGACCCGAAGTCGTTCGTCGACTTCAGCGGGCCGGTCTGCATCATCCCGCCCAACTCCTTCGCGCTCGCGCGCACCGTCGAGTACTTCCGCATCCCGCGCAACGTCCTCACGGTGTGCCTCGGCAAGAGCACCTACGCGCGCTGCGGAATCATCGTGAACGTGACGCCGTTCGAGCCGGAGTGGGAGGGCTACGTGACCCTCGAGTTCTCCAATACCACGCCGCTCCCGGCCAAGGTCTATGCGAACGAGGGCGTGGCGCAGGTTATCTTTTTCGAATCCGATGAGGTCTGCGAGACGTCCTATCGGGATCGCGGCGGGAAATACCAGGGACAGAAGGGCGTCACGCTCCCGAAGATGTAGGACGTAACACGCCGCATCGAAGTTTTTTGACGCACCGCGCCAAATTTGCCCTATACTTCGCGCGTTTTTCCCGATTTGTACGCTTAAGGGACTCTTTCATAACGGTATTTTTCGCCCCTTCCCGGGGAGGCAAGGAGGTCATCATGACAAGGGCAAGGAACTACTAAGTGCGGCAAGCCGTCGGCCGTGGCCGGCGAGCGAAAGCGCTTGGTGAGTGCCTTTTATCGTCATGAAAGACCGAGATGCCACGAACAGCAACCGTTAAGAAAATCCGGCCCCAACCGGACTTCCCCCTCGATACCCACCCGGAAGTCAGCCTCGACTTCGACCGGGTCAAGAAATTCCTCGCACGGCACGGCTACAAGCGCCCCGTGCTGCTGGTCGACCTCGACATCGTCCGCACCAAGACGCGCCGCTTCCGTGCCGCGTTGCCCCGCGTGCGTCCGCACTTCGCGGTGAAGGCGAACCCGGACCCCCGCGTCCTGAAGACGCTGATCCAGGAGGGCTCGGGCTTCGAGATCGCGTCCATCGCCGAACTCGACCTGCTCCTGTCCATCGGCGTGCCGGTGGCGGAAATCTTCTACTCGAACCCGATGAAGTCTCGCCACTACCTCGAGTACGCCGCGGGCAAGGGCGTCGAGTGGTATGTGGTCGACAGCGTCGAGGAGATCCGCAAGGTGCAGTCGGTGAAGGCCGACGCGAAGATGTACCTGCGCATCGACGCGCCCAACATCGGCAGCGACTGGCCGCTCGCCGGGAAGTTCGGCGCGCACATGAGCGACATCCCCGAACTGATCCAGGCCGCGGTCGACTGCAAGGCGGACCTGGCCGGCATCACCTTCCACGTGGGCTCGCAGTGCCTGAACCCGGAGAACTGGCGCGTCGGCATGGACCGGGCGCGCAAGGTCTTCGCCGCGATGCGGACCGCCGGCCTGCGCCCGCGCCTGCTGAACCTGGGCGGCGGCTACCCCGTGCGCCACGTGAAGCCCATCCCGTCGATCGAGACGATCGCCGACGTGATCAACAAGGAGCTGCGCCACTTCGGCCCGGAGATCCAGGTGATCGCCGAGCCCGGACGCTACCTCGTGTCCGACGCGGGCTACTTCATCTGCCGCGTGATCGGCACGGCCACCCGCAACGACCAGCGCTGGATGTATTGGGATGCCGGCGTCTTCGGGGGCGTGATCGAGACCACCGAGGGCCTGCGCTACAACATCTACACCGACCGCGACGGCGAGCCCGTGGCGTGGAACGTGGCCGGTCCCACCTGCGATTCCGTGGATGTGGTGATGCGAGACGAGCTCCTGCCCGCGGACCTGCAGGAAGGCGACTTCATCTTCATCAAGAACGCCGGTGCGTACACCACCGCGTACGCCAGCAACTTCAACGGCTTTCCGCTCCCGGAAGTCGCCGTCCTCGGCGCCTAGGGAAGCTCTGGTCAAGTCTCCGGCGGTTTCGCCGGCGCCTCGTACCAACGCGACTTCGGCACCACCTTGTCGTGGGCCGGGTCGCCGAGGTAGTGCGGCGACATGATCTGCACGCCGTACTCGTTGAACACGTCGAGGATGTGGCCGTGCAGGTGGCTCAGCGCCTCCGCGCGGGGCACGGCCGCGGTCGGGCTCGCATAGGCGATCAGCCGGTACTCGGCGTAGAAATCCGATAGCCCGGTCTTGACCACGCGCGGGGGCGGCTCCTTCAGGACGGCCTCCGTGCGCTTCGCGGCTTCCTCCAGCATCGCGTGCACTTGCCGCCACGGCGTGTCGTAGCCGATGGTCACCACGGTGTCGAGCACGAACCCGGTGCCGGGAATGGCCCGCGAGTAATTCTTCGTGGCACTCCCCAGCACGTACGTGTTGGGCAGCAAGATCTCCTCGCCCATGCCCGTGCGGATGCGCGTGGTGAACGCCGTCAGTTCCATCACCGTGCCCTCGTGGTCCTGGATCCGCACGTACTCGCCGACGCGGTAGGCGCGCGAGAACATGAGGATCAGGCCGCTCGCGCCCTGGCTCACGGTGCCGGAAGCGCCGAGCGAAACCATGAGGCCCACGAGCACGGACAAGCCCTGGAAGGCCCGCGAATCGGAGCCGGGCAGGTACGGGTAGGCCATCGCCAGCGCGAACAGCCAGACCACCGCGGAGAACATCATGCGCGCCGGCGCCGCCGTATCGCGGTCCAGCCAGCCCAGGGAGAGGTTGCGTTCGGCCACGCGGGCGAAGAAGGCGGCGCCCACCTTCGTCACGACACGCGCGAGGACCACGATCACCACCACGAACAGCAATCCCGGCAGCGCCTCGACGATCCCGTTGCCGACGCTCGCCAGCACGCCGACCAGGATCGTCGTGAGCTGCTCGCCCCACGGCCGCGTGTAGGGAATGGCCTCGAGCACGGCGTTCAGCCACAGGAAGCACAGCACGCCTGCCAGCAGCCAGGCGATGCCGTGCACGGCGCTTCGCGCGAGGCGCAGCCAATAGCCCTCCTCGAACATCGAGACGCCGGAGACCTGCACGCGCTTCACGTGAATCGCGACATTGCGCGCGAACCAGAGGCCCGCGCGCCGGTCGAGTACGAAGACGAAGCGCAGCAACAGGGCCGCAACAAGCGTGACGACCGCAGCCAGCCCGAGGCCGCGCATCAGCGTCGCCGGGTCCTCGCGATCGCGCAGGTCCTGGACGATCGCATCGAGCACGGCGATCGCGCGCATCGACGCCGCTTCCGCGGTCTCGCCGGCGGCGCGGTCGACATCACCCGGGGCCACAATGAACATCACTGCGTTGCCCGCGAGCACCTGGCTTCCCTCGGGCGTGTGGCGCGTGGAAAACGTGAGCCGCTTGTTCCGGTCGTACGCGGCGAGCAGGCGGGTCCGGCCGCCTTCCGCACGGTCGGCGGGGGAATAGCCCAGGATCGTGGCGCGGAACCGCGTCACTTCGCGGCCCGCGATCTTGAGCGCGACGGCCTTGGCGGGCGGATCGGCGGGCGAGGCGCTCGCATCGGGCGACGCGGTGGCGCGGTCCGCGGCGGGCGCCACGCTCGCGAACGCGAGGGCCAGGACGGCCAGGCCGCGGCGGAGCGAGGGCAGGTTTCGGTTCATGACGGCCATTGTCGCGCGGCCGCACCGGGGCGGCTAGCCATGCCAAGTCCTTGTTAACCGGAGTGCCGAGATCGGGTGCCGAAGGCTGCTAGAGTCGGCGCTGATCGCAATCGGAGACCGTCCCATGAATCGATTCGCCCGTTTGTCCGCGCTGGTGGCCTGCGCCGCGCTCAGCCTGCCGCTGCTCGCGCAGGATTGGCCCAACCGGCCGATCAAGATGCTGGTCGGGTTCGCGCCCGGCGGCGGCACCGACGTGGTCGCGCGCCTGATCGCGCAGAAGATGGGCGAGAGCCTCGGGCAGCCGGTGATCGTGGAGAACCGCGCCGGAGCGACCGGCACGATCGCCGCGGAGGCGATGGCGCGCTCGACCCCGGATGGCTACACGATCCTGATGGGACACGTGAACTCCAACGCGATCGCGCCCATGCTCTTCAAGAAGCTCGCGTACGACGCGGTCGCCGACTTCCAGCCCGTCACGTACGTGGGCTACGTGCCGAACATCCTCGTCGTCCATCCCGCCGTGACGGCGAAGACGGTACCCGAGCTCATCGCGGAGCTGAAGGCGAATCCCGGCAAGATGTCGTATGCGTCGTCGGGTGTCGGCAGCACGCAGCACCTCGCCGGCGAAATGTTCCAGATCCTGACCGGGACCTCGATGGTCCACATCCCCTACAAGGGCAGTGGACAGGCGATCACGGACCTCATCGCGGGCCAGGTGCAGATGAATTTCGACACCATGCCGCCGGTGCTCCCGCACATCCAGGGCGGACGCATCCGTGCCCTCGCCGTCTCGACGCCGAAGCGGGTGCCGCAGCTTCCGGACCTTCCGACCTTCGTCGAGTCGGGCATCACCGGTTTCGACGTGACCAACTGGTATGGCGTGTTCGCGCCGGCCAAGACGCCGAAGGCGATCGTCGATCGCCTCTCCGTCGAGATCAACAAGGCGATGAACGACCCGGTGACGCGCGCGAAGCTTGTCGACATCGGCACGCAACTCGGAGGTGGCACGCCGGGCGAGTTCGAGGCGTTCCTGAAGGGGGAGCTCGCGAAGTACGGCAAGCTCGGCAAGGACGCGAAGATCAGCATCGACTAGCGCGGATTCGCGCGCGCATGACGCAGGACTTCTGGGCCGACAGCGGCTTTCACCGCCTCGAGCGCGACGCGAACGGGCACTTGGTCGCGACCGATGCCTGGATCGCGGCCTTCCTCGAGCGCGAGGAACTGCAACCACCGGAGGACGCCGGTCCCGGCGAGCGCCACCTGCACGCGCGGCTCTCGGAGCGGCCGCGCCTGCGCCTCGAAGCCGCCGACCTCGCCTCGGTCGAAGACGCCGATGCGCGCGAAAACTGGGAGCACTTCCTGCGCTTCCGGGATCGCGTGCTGGCGCACCCGACGCTCGAGGCCTGCTATGCGAACCTCTTCGCGGCGGGCGTGGATATCGCACCGGTCTTCGTCGATGCGCTCGCCGAAGCGATCACGCGCTCGATCCTCGACGGCACGGAAGACGCGTGGCTCTGCCGCGCGGGCGAGTTGTTGTTCCGCCAGCAGCGCGTGAGCACCGAAGGTGGCCAGGTGCTCGCCGCCGACGCCGCCACGATCGAGGCCTTCGAGCAGACCGGCGGATTCGGCAACCTCGGCCGCCTGATGCGCCAGCAGAAGGTGGACCTGCCGACGCCGAAGATGGACGTGCTCTCGCACGAGAATGCCCCGCTGTACTTCCTGCGCGACGCGCTTCGCGGCTTCCTCCTCGACCTCACGCCGGGGCGCGAGGGCGCCGCGGCGCTGGCGGCCGTCCTCGAGCGGTGGGTGGGGCATTTCGCCGGCGTGCGCGTGGCGATCGAACCGGTGGAGCGCGTGGAGGACGAGCGCTGGCGCTGGCACGTGGGCCTCGACGTCGATTCCACGGCGATCCTCAATGCGCTCTACCGGGGCGAGGGCGTCGGCCCCGGCGAGCGCGAACGCCTGGCCGTGCTCTTCCGGCTCGAGTTTCGCGATCCCGCCGACGCCCGGGCCGATGTGGCCGGTCGGCCCGTGTACCTCGGACTCGCGTTCCGGCCCGACCACACGCTGAAGATGAAGCCGCAGAACCTGCTCCTGAACCTTCCGCTGGCGCGCGCGGGGTAAAATCGACGTTTCGTTGCGATCCCTGCAAAGGAACACCGATGACCGTTTCCCCCCAGAACACCGGCACTTTCATGCTCAGCAAGGAAATCGAGATCCTCATGGCCGAGCGCCAGGGGCTGCTCAAGGTCGCCGGCGCCGCCGCGCAGTTCGTGGCCGTGCTGGAGAGCCAGCGGCTGCCCGGCGCCGTGGCCACCGAGGCCGAGATCCTCGCCGAGAACGTGAACTCGCTCTCCGAGGACACGCTGCGCGATGCGCTGAAATCCATCACGCGGGCCAAGTGAGGCGAGCATGAATCCCGATACGCTCAACATGAGCATCCGCAAGTTCCTGAAGATGGTCGGCGTGCAGAGCCAGCGCGAGATCGAGACGGCCATCGAGCGGGCGCTCGCCGCGGGCACCCTGAAGGGCAGCGAGTCGCTGCCGGCGCGCATGACCCTCACCGTCGAAGGCGTGGCGGTCGAGGTCCACTTCGACGGGAAGATCACGCTCGAATGACCGCGACCGTCACCTATCCCGACATCGAAGCCGCCGCCGGGCGCATCGAGGGCGTCGCGCATCGCACGCCGGTGGCCCGTTCGAGCCAATTCGACGAACGCGCGGGCTGCACGGCGTACTTCAAGTGCGAGAACTTCCAGCGCATGGGGGCCTTCAAGTTCCGGGGCGCGTACAACACGCTCGCCAAACTCACGCCGGAGCAACGCGCGAAGGGCGTCGTCGCGTTTTCCTCGGGCAACCACGCGCAGGCCGTGGCGCTCGCCGGCAAGCTGCTGGGCGTGCCCGCCACGATCGTGATGCCGAAGGACGCGCCGGCCGTGAAGGTCGCCGCGACGAAGGGCTACGGCGCCGAGGTCATCCTCTTCGACCGCGCGGAAGAGAGCCGCGAGAAGATCGCGTCGCGCCTCGCCGCCGAGCGCGGCAGCCAGGTCGTGCCGCCCTTCGACCATCCCGACGTCATCGCGGGGCAGGGCACCTGCACCAAGGAACTCCTCGAGGAGGTCGGCCCGCTCGACTACCTCTTCGTCTGCTGCGGCGGCGCGGGCCTGCTCTCGGGTTGCGCGATCGCCGCGTCGCATCTTTCGCCCGGCACGAAGGTGATCGGCGTCGAGCCCGCCGCGGGCGACGACGTGCAGCGCTCCTTCCGCGCGAAGCAGGTGCAATCGATCGCGATGCCCGACACGATCGCCGACGGCGCGCGCACGCAGGCCCCGAGCGAACTCACGCTGTCCCTCGTGCTGAAGCATGTGCACGACATCATCACCGTCACCGACGCGCAGCTCGTGGAGTCGATGCGCTTCCTGTGGGAGCGCATGAAGCTCGTGGTCGAGCCCACCGGAGCGCTCGCGACCGCCGGCGTGCTGAACGGACCCTTCGACGTGCGCGGCAAGCGCGTCGGCATCATCCTGTCGGGCGGCAACGCCGACATCCAGGTGGTCTCGAAGCTCTTCACCTGATGGACTCCGGAGCGCTGCCCGAGCGGATCCCGCGCCGGGGCAGCGCCTTCGCGCGCTGGCTCGGCCGCACGATCCTGCGCGTGTACGGCTGGGAGATCGTGGGCGAGCTGCCCAATCTCCCGAAGTTCGTGATCGCCATCGCACCCCACACGTCGAACTGGGATTTCATCTTCGGCGCCTCCACGATGTTCGCGCTCGACATCAACCTCGCCTTCATCGGCAAGCACACGATCTTCGTCTGGCCGTTCTCGGTGGTGCTGCGCTGGATGGGCGGCATCCCGGTCGACCGCTCGAGCGCGCAGGGCGTGGTCTCCGAATCGGTGCGGGCTTTCCGGGATGCGGGCGAGCGCGTCCTCGTGATCGCGCCGGAAGGCACGCGAAAGCGCGTCGAACATTTTCGGCTGGGCTTCCTGCACATCGCGCGCGGTGCCGGCGTGCCCGTCGTGCTCGTGGCCCTGGACTACGAGGCGAAACGCGTGCGGCTCGGACCGACGATCGAGCCGGGTCCGGATCTCGAAGCCGATCGCGAGCGCATCGAGGCGCACTTCCGTCCGATCCGCGGCAAGCACCCGCGTTGAATCGCTTTGGTGCCCGCATGCACCAGCGCGTTGCGTGACGGAATTCACAAACGGCGTGGCGGCCAACAGTTAAATCATTGATTGGATTTGGAAATCGGTCCAATCAAAAGTTGGCACGGTCCCTGCAAATAAGAAAACGCCGGCACTCGTGCCGGCGTTTCTCCTCCGAGAGCGGTTTGCCCCTCCCCGAAACGGGAGGGGCTATTTTTTTGTGCCGCCCAACTCGCTCAGTCCGCGTAGATGCCGGCCTTCTTGATGATCGGCGCCCACTTGGCGATTTCCGACTTGAGGTGCGCATCGAGGGCCGCGGGCGTGGCGCGCGGCTGCGGAACGGGTTCCGTTCCGAGCTCGGCGAACTTCGCGATGATCGACGGATCCTTCAGCGCGGCCTGCAGCGCCGCGGTGAGCTTGTCGATGACCGCCTTCGGCGTTCCCTTCGGCGCCCAGATGCCGTGCCAGATGCCGACCTCGAAGCCCTTCAGGCCCGCTTCTTCCATCGTGGGCAGCTCGGGCAGCGAGGCCACGCGCGTCTTCGTCGTGACCGCGTAGGCCTTCACCTTGCCGCCCTTGATCTGCGGCGTGGTGTTGGTGGTCTGGTCGCACATGAAGTCCACCTGGCCGCCCATCAGGTCGGTCATCGCGGGACCCGTGCCCTTGTAGGGCACGGTCGTGAGGTCGACGCCGACCGCCGACATGAAGAGCATGCCGCACAGGTGCGAGGCCGCGCCCACGCCCGCGTTGGCGTACGTGACCTTGTCCTTGTTGGCCTTCACGTAGGTGATCAGCTCCTTCATGTCCTTCGGCGGGAAATCCTTCTTCCCGATGAAGGTCATGGGCACGTCGGTCACGAGGCCGACCGGCTCGAGGTCCTTCACCGGGTCGTAGCGCAGGTTGCGATAGAGCGAGGGGCTGGTCGAGATGCCGATGTGCATGAGCAGCAGCGTGTAGCCGTCGGGCTTCGCGCGCGCGACCTTCTCGACGCCGATGGTTCCGCCCGCGCCGCCGACGTTCTCGACGATGATCGGCTGGCCCAGCGTCTTCGACATCGACTGGCCGACCAGGCGCGTGACGGTGTCGGTCGGGCCGCCGGCCGCGAAGGGCACGGTGATCGTGATGGCGCGGGTCGGGTACTCCTGCGCCGAGGCAACAAGTGCGAACGACAGCGTCGCCAGGACGGCGATCAGCTTCTTCATCATGGGCTCTCTCCTGGTGCGTTCTTGGGTTCCAACGGTCCGCGCCATTATAAACTCGCGGTGTGAGCCTCCTCGCACTCCTGACAGCCATACTTGCGCAATATGCCTACCCCGTGGCTGGGCGTAACCCCATCCACGCCTTCTATGGGCGGTTGTGCCTTTCCGCCGCGAAGCGCCTCGATGCGGGCGACCGCAACTCCGGGATCCTCGCCTGGTTCGTGCTGATGGGCGTCGTGCTGGTGCCCGTCGCGCTACTCTCGGCATTGCTTTGGGCAATCCATCCGATCGTGCTCTGGCTGCTCGATGCGGCCGTCCTCTACGGGACCCTGCGCTTCCTCGCCACCACGCGCAGCCTGGCCGCGATCGAGGCGAGGTTGCGCGAAGGCGACGTGAACGGCGCCGCGCAGCGGCTGGCCGAATGGCAGGGCGAATCGGCCGGCGTGGACGAAGCGTCGGCGCTGGCGCGGCTCGCCGCCGAGCAGGCTTTGCGCGAGGCGCACCTGGGCACGTTCGCGCCGCTCTTCTGGTTCCTCGTGCTGCCGGGCCCGATCGGACTCGTGCTCTATCCGCTCGCGCATCGCGCGTCCCGCTCCTGGGAGCAGGGGGCCGAGGGCGAGCGCGACTTCGGCTGGTTCGCCGGACGCGCCTTCCATGTGCTCGACGCGATTCCGCGCCGCATCACGGCCTTCGCGTTCGCGGTGGTCGGCAACTTCGAGGACGCGCTGGTCTGCGCGCGTTCGCAGGCGGCCGGATGGATCCGGCCCGAGGAAGGGCTGGTCCTCGCGGCCGGCGCCGGCGCGCTGGGCGTGCGCCTGGGAGAACCCCTGCCTCGTGGTTCGGTGCTCGTCGATCGGCCCTCGCTCGGGACGGGTGAGCCGGCGCGCGAGGAAAGCCTCGCCAGCCTCGAGGGCTTGTTGTGGCGCGCACTGGTCCTCTGGCTCATCGTTTTCCTGCTCGCCGCGGCTCTCCAGGCGGTCGGCTGAGGCCTTGCGCCGCCCGATGTGCGTTCCGGTACACTCGCCGGAAACAAGATTCACTACGAGGAGACCGTCACCATGATCGCCCGGACTCGCGCCGCGCTCGCCGCCGCCGCTTTCGCCTTCACCCTCCCCGCGCTCGCGGTGGACAACGTCAAGATGCTCATCCCCGCGAACCCGGGCGGAGGCTGGGATACGACCGGCCGCGAATTCGCGAAGGCGATGCAAAGCGTCGGCGCGGTGAAGAACGTGCAATACGACAACAAGGGTGGCGCCGCGGGTGCCATCGGCATCGCGCAGTTCGTGAACTCCTCCAAGGGCGACCCGAACGCCGTGATGATGGGCGGCCTGGTGATGGTGGGCGGGCTCATCACGAACAAGTCCGCCGTGCAGCTGAACCAGGTGACGCCGCTTGCGCGCCTCACGTCGGAATGGGAAGTGATCGTCGTGCCCGCCAGCGGCCCGAAGACGCTGAAGGAACTGCTCGACAAGTTCAAGGCCAACCCGGGCAGCGTGTCCTGGGGCGGCGGCAGCGCGGGCGGTACCGACCACATCCTCGCGGGCCTCATCGCGAAGGCGATCGGCGCCGATCCGACGAAGGTGAACTACGTCCCGTTCAAGGGCGGCGGCGAAGCGGTTTCCGCGATCATCGGCGGCCACGTCACGGCCGGCGTCTCGGGACTGTCGGAGTTCGCGCAGCACATCAAGTCCGGCAAGATGCGCGCGCTCGCCGTGTCCTCGCCGAAAGCCCTCGACGGCATCCCGTCGCTGAAGGAACAAGGCGTCGACGTGGAACTCGCCAACTGGCGCGGCATCTGGGGCGCGCCCGGCATCACGAAGGCGCAGCGCGACGAACTGATCGCGGCGGTCGAGAAGGGCGTGAAGAGCCCGGCGTGGAAGGAATCGTTGAAGAAGAACGAGTGGGAGGATTTCTACCAGCCCGGTGACGCGTTCGGCAAGTTCATCGACGACGAGAACAAGCGCATCGCCGACATCCTCGCCGCGCTCGGCCTCGGGAAGAAGTAAGCCATGAAGGCGCCCGCCGGACAGCTGGCGCTCTCGATCGGCATCCTCGCGATCGGGATCCTCATCCTCGGGGGTTCGTTCTTCCTGCCCGCGGGCGGGGGCTACGCGCAGGTGGGCCCCGGTGTCGTTCCGAAATTCGTCGGCGTCGGGCTGATCCTCCTCGGCGCGGGCCTGCTGCGCGAAGCCCTCACGGGCGGCTATCGCGGCGTCGACGAAGAAGCCGAGAAGCACCTGCCCATGGACTGGCGCGCGTTCGCGTGGGTTTCGGGCGGCATCATCATCTATGGTTTGCTGGTCGAGTCCGCCGGCTTCGTCATCGCGTCGACCATCCTCTACGTCGGCGTCGCGCGCAGCTTCGGAAGCCGGCGCTGGATCCTGAATGGAGTCGTGGGAGTCCTGCTCGCCGCTTTCGTATTCGGCATCTTCAACTACGGGCTCGGGCTCACGCTTCCGCCCGGCGTCCTCAAACCGTTGCTGCCATAGGAGCGACCCGTGGACATCTGGCCGCAGCTGTTGCAGGGATTCCAGGTCGCGCTCACGTTCCAGAACCTGATGTTCTGCCTGATCGGCTGCCTGCTCGGCACCGCGGTGGGCGTGCTGCCCGGCGTGGGGCCGGCGGTGACGGTGGCTCTGCTGCTGCCGATCACCACGAAGGTCGAAGCGAGCGGGGCGCTCATCATGTTCGCCGGCATCTACTACGGCGCGATGTACGGCGGCTCGACCACGTCGATCCTGCTGAATACGCCGGGAGAAAGCGCCACCATCGTCACCGCGATGGAGGGGAACCAGATGGCCAAGCGGGGGCGCGCGGGTCCAGCGCTCGCCACGTCGGCCATCGGCTCGTTCGTCGCGGGCACGATTGCCACGGTCGGCCTCACGTTCCTCTCGCCGTACGTGGTCGAGCTGGGCCTGAAGTTCGGTCCGCCGGAATATTTCGCGCTCATGGTGCTCGCGTTCACCACCGTCTCCGCGGTGCTGGGCGAGTCCACGCTGCGCGGGCTGTGCAGCCTCTTCCTCGGCCTCGCGATCGGCCTCGTCGGCATCGACAACCAGACCGGGCAGGCGCGCTTCGCCTTCGACGTCCCGCAACTGCTCGACGGCATCGAGGTCGTCACGATCGCCGTGGGCCTCTTCGCGGTCGGCGAGACGATCTACGCCGCATCGAAGCTGGGCAGCGTCGAGGAGAAGCTGGAGCAGATGACGGGCTCGGTCTGGATGAAGTGGGAAGACTGGAAGCGTTCCATCGGGCCGTGGATCCGCGGCACGCTGATCGGCTTCCCGTTCGGCACCATTCCCGCGGGGGGCGCCGAGATCCCCACGTTCCTCTCGTACGCGATGGAGAAGAAGCTCTGCAAGCACCCCGAGGAGTTCGGCAAGGGCGCCATCGAGGGCGTCGCGGGCCCGGAGGCCGCGAACAATGCTTCGTCGACGGGCACGATGGTGCCGCTGCTCACGCTGGGCCTGCCCACCTCGGCCACGGCCGCGATCCTGCTCTCCGCATTCCAGCAATACGGGCTGCAGCCGGGACCGCTGCTGTTCGAGACGAACTCCGCGCTGGTCTGGGGCCTGATCGCCAGCTTCTACGTCGGCAACGTGATGCTGCTCGTGCTGAACCTGCCGCTCGTGGGCCTGTGGGTGAAGCTGCTCGCGATCCCGAAGCCCCAGCTCTACGCCGGCATCCTCGTGTTCGCGACGATGGGCGTCTACGGCATGCGCCAGTCTGCCTTCGACGTGTTCCTGCTCTATGCCATCGGACTCGGCGGCTTCCTCATGCGCCGCTACGGGTTCCCGGCCGCGCCCGTGATCGTCGGCATGATCCTGGGCCCGCTCGCGGAGGAGCAGATGCGCCGCTCGCTCTCGATCAGCCAGGGCGACTGGATGATCTTCGTCACGCACGGCATCTCGGCCCTGCTGCTGGGCCTCACGCTCGTGATCCTGATTGCGCCGCTCGTGGCGCGCCAACTCAAGAAGAAAAATGCCCAAGGCTAGTCCCGAGCTGCGCTTCGACCGGTTCTACCGCTACGCCGAACTCACCGACCACCTGAAGGGCTTCGCCGCACGGCGTGCGGACCTGTTTGCGGTCGAGAGCATCGGCAAGAGCCACGAAGGCCGCGACATCTGGGTGGTCGTCGCGACCAATACTGCAACCGGACCCGCGGCCGACAAGCCCGCGTTCTGGCTCGACGGCAACATCCACGCGGCCGAACTCACGGCGTCGACAGCCTGCCTCTACATCCTGAAGACGCTCGAGGAGCAGCATGGAAAGCGCGAGGACGTCACGCGGTTGCTCGACACGCGCGCCTTCTACATCTGCCCGCGCATCAACCCCGACGGCGCGGAATGGGCGCTCGCGGACAAGCCGAAATACATCCGTTCCTCCACGCGGCCCTATCCCTTCGACGAGGATCCGGTCGACGGCCTCAACGTGGAGGACGTCGACGGCGACGGGCGCATCCTCTCGATGCGCATCCCCGACCCGAACGGCGCCTACAAGGAACATCCGTCGGACCCGAGGCTGTTGACCGCGCGCGATCCCGCGGAATCGGGAGGACGCTACTGGCGCGTCGTCCCGGAGGGCACGCTGGTCAACTACGACGGCATCGACATCCGGGTGAACCGCGACAAGGAAGGCCTGGACCTCAACCGCAATTTCCCGGTCGACTGGCGGCAGGAATACAAGCAGTTCGGCGCCGGCCCCTATCCCACGTCGGAGCCCGAAGTGCGCGCGGTGGTCGATTTCATCGCGAAGCACGCCAACATCGGCGGCGGCGTTTCGTTCCACACGCACAGCGGCGTGATCCTGCGGCCGTTCTCGACGCAGGCCGACGACGAGATGCACGCCGAGGATCTCTGGCTCTACAAGCTCTTCGGAAAGCGCGCCACGGAGCTCACCGGCTATCCGAACATCTCGATCTTCCACGACTTCAAGTACCACCCGAAGCAGGTGATCACGGGCGCCTTCGACTGGCTCTACGAACACCAGGGTGCCTTCTTCTGGACGGTGGAGATCTGGGCGCCGGTGAAGGAGGCGGGCGTCGAGAACTACCACTTCATCGACTGGTACCGCGAGCATCCGCCGGAGGATGACCTGAAGTTGCTCGCCTGGAGCGACAAGGAATTGAACGGCGAGGGCTACATCGCGTGGTATCCGTTCAACCACCCGCAGCTGGGCGCGGTGGAGCTGGGCGGCTGGAACAAGCTCGCGACGTTCCGCAACCCGCCCGCGAAGTACATCGAGCGCGAGGTGAAGCGCTTCCCCGAGTGGATCATCTGGCAGGCGCTCACGCTGCCGCGCCTCGAACTGCATTCGGTGAGCGCGGAGTCGCTGGGGGGCGATGCGTGGCGCGTGCGCTTCGCGGTCCAGAACAGCGGCTACCTGCCGAGCTACGTCTCGAAGCGGGCGCTGGAGCGCAAGATCGCCCGCGGCGTGATCTACGAGATCGCGCTACCGAAGGGCGCGTCCCTCGTCGGCGGCAAGCCGCGCGTCGAAGGCGCGCAGCTCGAAGGGCGCGCGAACAAGGTGTCGCTGCAGGCGTTCCTGCCCGACCTGCACGTGACGGCGGACCGGGGCCAGGTCGAGTGGACCGTGCGCGCCCCGAAGGGCGCGGTGCTGGAACTCGTCGCGCGCCACGATCGCGCCGGACGGGTCGCCGCGAGCGTCGTCCTCGGCGGCTAGGTCGACGCCGCCTTCGGCGGCGTGGCGTGCTTGAGCCGCGCCTCGTCGTCCAGCTCGCTTTCGACGTCGCGGGAAAGAGCGCGGCGCAGTTGTTCCTCGTCGAGCTCCTTCTCCCACTTCGACACGACGATGGTCGCCACGCCGTTGCCCACCAGGTTCGTGAGCGCGCGCGCCTCCGACATGAAGCGGTCGATGCCCAGGATCAACGCGAGGCCGGCCACCGGGATCGTGGGCACGCTGGAGAGCGTCGCGGCGAGCACGATGAAGCCGCTGCCGGTCACCCCCGAGGCGCCCTTCGAGGTGAGCAGGAGCACGCCGAGGATCGTGAGCTCCTGGATCAGCGTGAGCTCGGTGTTGGTCGCCTGCGCGACGAAGATCGCGGCCATCGTGAGGTAGATCGAGGTGCCGTCGAGGTTGAACGAGTAGCCCGTCGGAATGACCAGCCCCACGACCGACTTGGAGCAGCCGAGCTTCTCCATCTTGGCCATCATGCGCGGCAGGACCGATTCGGACGACGACGTGCCGAGCACGATCAGCAACTCTTCCTTGATGTAGACGATGAAGCGAATGATGCTGAATCCCGTGAGGCGCGCGATCGCACCCAGCACGATGAAGATGAACAGCAGGCAGGTGAGGTAGAAGCTGCCCATCAGCGCCGCCAACTGCTGCAGGGACCCGATGCCGTACTTGCCGATGGTGAAGGCCATCGCGCCGAACGCGCCGATCGGAGCCAGCTTCATGATGAAGCCGACCACCAGGAAGAGGGCCTGGGCGACCTTCTCGATGAAGCTCACGACGGGACGGCCCGGCTCGCCGGCCGACGCGAGCGCCAGCCCGAAGAGCAGCGAGAAGAGCAGGACCTGGAGGATCTCGCCCTTGGCGAACGCATCGACGATCGTGCTCGGGATGACGTTCATGAGGAAGTCCACGGTGCTCTGCGACTTCGCCGCGGTCGTGTAGCTCGCGAGGGCCTTGGTGTCGAGCGAGGCGACGTCCACGTTCATCCCCACGCCGGGCTTGAGGGTGTTCACGACCACGAGGCCGATGACGAGCGCGACCGTGCTCACGACCTCGAAGTAGAGGAGCGCCTTGCCGCCGACGCGGCCCACCTTCTTCATGTCCTCCATGCCGGCGATGCCGGTGACCACCGTGCAGAAGATGATCGGGGCGATCAGCATCTTGATGAGCTTGATGAAGCCGTCGCCCAGGGGTTTCAGCGCGGCGCCGGTCTCGGGATAGAAATGTCCGATCAGGACGCCGCAGAAGATCGCGAACAGGACCTGTGCATACAGATGCTTGTAGAGGGGCTTCTTCATGGTCGCGTACCTCCGGAGGAACGTCGAAAGGGCAGGCTAACCCAACGAAGCCTTCGGCCGCCTTTCGGCGTCGCGAGCGGTGCGGACGCCGGGCCTAGTCCCTCGACCAGTCGGGGTGCTGCTCGTGCAGCTCGCGGTGCTGTTCGATCAGCACCTGGTAGAACGAAAGGCGTTTCGCGGTGATCTTGCCCGCGCTGGCCGCGCCGATCACCGCGCAGCCGGGTTCGTTCAGGTGCGCGCAATCGTTGAACTTGCAGGTGCCGAGGAACGGGCGGAACTCGGGCATGGCTTCGCCGATCTGGTCCTCGACGAGATGGAAGAGGCCGAAGGACTGGAAGCCGGGCGTGTCGATGATCGCGGTGTCGCGGTCGAGCCGGTAGAGGCGCGAGTACGTGGTGGTCTGCGTGCCGGAGCCCAGGTTCGCGGAGAGCTCTCCCACGCGCGCCACCTCGTTCATCACCAGCGCGTTCACGGTCTTCGACTTGCCCATGCCGCTCTGGCCCACGAGCAGGGAGAGCTTGCCCTCGAGGTGCGGCAGCAGGGGCGAGACGTCCGACTTCGCCGACATCGAGATGACCGTGTAGCCGATGCGGATGTAGGGGGCGAGCGCCACCAGCGACGCCGCGTGCTCCGGAAGGTCGGACTTGTTGAGCGCGATCACCGCGGGAATGCGCGCCGCTTCGCACGCGACCAGGCTCAGGTTCAGGAACGCCTCGCTGATCGGCGGCTTGGGGGCCAGCAGGATCACGACCTGGTCGACGTTCGCGGCCAGCGTCTTTTCGCGCCACTCGTCGGAACGGAACAGCAGGTTCCTGCGGGTGCCCACGCGCAGGATCGAACCCTGCGCGGCGCCGGTCAGCTTCACCTCGACGAAATCGCCGCACGCCGCGTCCTGCTTGCGGCCCTTGCGCGTGCACACGACCTGGCGCTTGTCGGGGAATTCGACCAGGAACTCGCGGCCGAAATCCGCCACGACGCGGCCCTCGACGACGACCTGCTGCTCCCGCTCCCGCCGGGTCGTCATCGGGTCAGGTCTCGAACAAGGCGTCCAGTTTCGCCGCGCAGATGAAGTCGTTCTCGGAAAGCCCGTCGATGGCGTGCGTCACGTAGCTCACCTTGCATTCGCCCCACTTCACGACCAGGTCGGGATGGTGGTCCTCGCGATGCGACACCCATGCGGCCGCGTTCACGAACGCCATCGTCTCGAAGTAGTTCTTGAACTTGTAGGTTTTCGCGATCATCCCGCCTTCGAGGGACCAGCCGGGGAGGCCTTTCAGCAGCGGCTTGATCGCATCCGCGGTGAGCGGCGCGACTCCGCCTTCGCAGGGAGCGCACTTCTTGCGCGCGAGTTCGTTCATCCGGGGGCAACGCCTTTGAGGTGGGCGATCCGAAGGGTCGCCGGCGGATGCGAATCATACACCAGCGAGTGCAGCGGATCGGGCGTGAGCGTGGAGGCGTTGTCGCGATACAGCTTGGTCAACGCGGCCTCGAGATCGTGCGCCGAAGCGTGCTGCGCGGCGAACGCGTCGGCCTCGAATTCCTGGTGGCGCGCGAAGAGGCTCGCCACCGGCTGGAAGGGGAAGAGGAAGGGCGGGATCACGAGCGCGAAGCCGGCGAGCGCCGCACCGATGTGCGGCGGAAACCCGAGGCCCAGGCCCTGCGCGAAGGCGGGCTCGCGCAGGAGCCACCCCACCAGGGCCAGCATCGCGAGCGCGAGGACGAACCGCACCGTGAGCAGCCGCGGGATGTGGCCGCGCGCGAAGTGGCCCAGCTCGTGCGCGAGGACCGCCTCGATTTCGGCCGGCGTGAGGCGTTCCAGCAGCGTGTCGAAGAACACGATGCGCTTCGAGCGGCCGAAACCGGTGAAGTACGCGTTGCCGTGGCTCGAGCGGCGCGAGCCGTCCATCACGAAGAGCCCCTCGGCGCGGAAGCCGCTCCTGGCGAGAAGCGCCTCGATGCGGCTGCGCACTTCGCCCGCCTCGAGCGGGGTGAAGCGGTTGAAGAGCGGGGCGATCCAGCGCGGATAGATGGCCACCAGCACCAGCGTGAAGGCGATCCACGCGAGCCACGTGTAGAGCCACCACCACGCTCCCGCGGCCTGGACGAACCAGAACACCATCAACAGCAGCGGGGTGCCCAGCGCCAGCGAGAGGGCCGCGCCCTTCGCGAGGTCGATGAAGAAGATCGCGGGCGTGGCCTTGTTGAAGCCGTGGCGCTCCTCGATCACGAACGTGCGCCAGAGGTCGAAGGGTAGCCCGTTCAGCGCGGTGACCGCGAGCACGCCGAAAACCGTCGCCAGGCCGCGCGCATAGCCGTCCCCGAGAGCGGAGGCCGACCAGGCGTCGATCTTCGCGAGCCCGCCGCCGAGCGTGAGCAGCAGGAGGACCACGCCATCCATCACCACGGCCTCGATCACGCCGAAGCGGAGCTTCTCGATGGTGTAGTCCGCGGCGCGGCGATGCGCCTCGACCGAGATCAGCGCGGCGAACGCCTCCGGGACCGCGTCCCGGTGCCGGGCGACGTGGCGCTCCTGGCGCACGGCGAGGAAGATGCGCGCCGCGAGGGCGCCCAGCGCGAAGGCGAGGAAGGTGTACGCGAACCCGTTCAAGGTGGAATGTGGAACAATCTCGAGGATGGGAAATATCGCTGAACTATATGGCACAAGATAAAACGCCGCTGGTCTGGATAGACATGGAGATGTCGGGCCTCGTTCCCGAACGCGACCGCATCCTCGAGGTGGCGATGCTGGTGACCGACGCGGAGTTGAACACGATCGCCGCGGCGCCGGTCCTGGTCGTGCACCAGCCCGACGAGGTCCTCGACGCGATGGACTCGTGGAACCGGGCCACGCACGGCAAGTCGGGGTTGGTCGATCGCGTGCGCGCCTCGACGCTGGGCGAGGCCGAGGCCGAGAAGATCCTGGTCGATTTCCTGAAGCCCCTGGTCGCTTCCCGGGCCGCGCCGCTCTGCGGCAACACGGTGCACCAGGACCGGCGCTTCATGGTGCGCTACATGCCGGTCCTCGACGAATACCTCCACTACCGCATCATCGACGTCTCGACGTTGAAGGAACTCGCCAAGCGCTGGCGGCCCGATGTCGTGGCGGGTTTCTCGAAGGAAGGCAAGCACGAGGCGCTCGCGGACATCGTCGAGTCGATCGAGGAGCTGAAGCACTACCGCCGCACGTTCCTGCGGGCGGGCGGCCCCGAGGACCCGGCGCTGCCCTAGTCGCGCGCCCAGTCGCGAGAGCGCTCGACCGCGCGCTTCCATTGGACCAGCCGGTCCTGCGCACCCTCGCGCGAGAGCGCCGGCTCGAACACGCGGTCGCGCGCCCACATCGAGGCGATCTCCGCGTCGTCCTTCCAGAAGCCCACGGCGAGGCCCGCGAGGTACGCCGCACCCAGGGCCGTGGTTTCCGTGATGCGGGGCCTCACCACCGGCACGCCGAGGAGGTTGGCCTGCGTCTGCATGAGCAGGTTGCTTGCCGTGGCGCCGCCGTCGACGCGCAATTCCCTGAGGGCGATGCCGCTGTCGGCGGCCATCGCCTCGATCAGCTCCGCGCTCTGGAAGGCGATCGCCTCGAGGGTCGCCCGTGCAAGGTGCGCACGCGTGGTGCCCCGGGTGATTCCGACGATCGTGCCCCGCGCGTGCGGATCCCAATGCGGTGCCCCGAGCCCGGAGAGCGCCGGCACGAAATAGACGCCTCCGGCATCCGGGACGCTCGCGGCCAGTGCGTCGATGTCGGGCGCCCGCGCGATGATTCCGAGCCCGTCGCGCAACCACTGGATGGCGGCCCCGGCGATGAAGACGCTCCCTTCCAGGGCGTAGTTCACGACGCCACCGCGCCGCCACGCCACCGTGGTCAGCAGGCGGTTGCGCGATGCGGGTGCGCGCGTTCCCGTGTTCATGAGCAGGAAGCAGCCCGTGCCATAGGTGTTCTTCGCCATGCCGGGCTGGTGGCAGGCCTCCCCGAACAGGGCCGCCTGCTGGTCGCCCGCGATGCCCGCGATCGGCAAGTCGGGCGGCAGGCCGTCGCAGAAGGTCCGCGCCACGACGCCCGACGAGTCGACGACCTCCGGCAGCAGCGCGCGTGGGATACGCAGCAAGCCGAGCAGCTCGTCGTCCCAGCGCAGGGAATGGATATTGAAGAGCAGGGTGCGGGAGGCGTTGCTCGCGTCGGTGACATGCGCGACCCCGCCGGAAAGTTTCCACGCGAGCCAGGTGTCGATCGTGCCGAAGGCGAGTTCGCCGCGTTCGGCGCGTTCCCGGGCGCCGGCCACGTTGTCGAGCAGCCATGCGAGCTTGGTGCCCGAAAAGTACGCGTCGAGGACGAGGCCGGTGCGCGCCGTGAAGAGGGGCTCGTGCCCGGCCTGTCGCAGCGCGTCACATGACGACGCGGTGCGTCGGTCCTGCCAGACGATGGCATTCGCCACGGGCAGCCCGGTGGCGCGGTCCCAGAGCACCGTGGTCTCGCGCTGGTTGGTGATCCCGATCGCCGCGATGTCACCCGCCGACAGGGCGGCCGAGGCGAGCGCCTGGCTCGCCACGTCGCGTTGGGTGCGCCAGATCTCGAGGGCGTCGTGCTCCACCCAGCCCGGCCGGGGGAAGATCTGGCGGAATTCTTGCTGGGCACTCGCAAGGACCTGCCCGTCGCGCCCGAAGGCGATGGCGCGCGAGCTCGTGGTGCCTTGGTCGAGGGCGAGGATGGCCTTCATGGCGTGGCCTTTAGATTTTGCGGCGATGATACGTTAAGATTCGCACTGCACAGCCGGAATCGCTGGAGGGTTCCGTGGGATTACTAGACGACCTTAAAAAGCAGGCCGACGCACTCAAGGCCCAGGACACCGACCGAACCGAGAGCCTCCGGGCGAACGCGGTCGCGGTGGATATCGCCCTGCGCCGCAACTTCCTGTACCTGAACGACCTCGGCAAGCAGCTGAACGTCGTGCAGATGCCCTGTCCCTTCACGTACAAGATCCCGACCCTGCCGGACATCAGCGGGCTGATCGTGAAGGACTTCCACTGCGACTTCCGCTCGAAGCACTTCATCGACAAGGACTACTACGGCGAGGTGCACGTCACCTACCGGGCGTGGTCCGACAAGATCCTCACGGTGAAGAAGGGCCCGGACGAGATGGAGAAGTTCCGGGACTTCCTCTGGTCGAACAACATCGAGCACAAGAGCGAGCAGTTCCGCGACCAGCGCAAGGTGATCACGCACGAGATCTTCAAGGTGGTCTGCGACTTCCGCGTGCAGGGCAAGATCGAGGGCGACCACGAGACCGGCAAGATCAAGATCGTCACGAAGAACGTGGGCGCCCTGGAAGTGGATCTCTTCAACCTCCTCGCGCAGGAGTTCTCCGAGCAGTCCGTGGAGGAGTACGCCAAGTACTTCATCGGCCGGCCGACCATCTGGCCGGACCTCGTGAAGAAATCGGTGCTGAACGTGCGCGCCGCCGCGCCGGCGCCGAAGCCCAAGCCGCAGGTGCAGGTGCCGTATACGCCGCCCGTCCGCGCGGCGGCCCCGGCCGCACCGCCGCCCGAGGAGAAGAAGGGCCTGTTCGGTTCGCTCAAGTCCTTCATCAAGAAGGACGACTGAGGCCCCGCTCCCGGGGTTGGTTGTCGCGGCGCTGTCGGATGGCTGAGGTAATATCGAAAAAAAGCCATTCCGTCCGCCGGACCCAAAACGAGGAGAACCCATGATTCGCAAGGCCCTGCTTGCGGCCCTATCGCTGGCCGCCGCGACCGCCGTCCAGGCGCAGACCGAGATCCAGTTCTGGCACTCCATGGGCGGTGCCCTGGGGGACAAGGTGGGCGAACTCGCCACCAAGTTCAACGCGACCCAGAACCAGTACAAGGTGGTCGCGACCTACAAGGGCAGCTACTCGGAATCCATGACCGCGGCGATCGCCGCCTACCGGGCCGGGAACGCGCCGCACATCCTGCAGGTCTTCGAAGTCGGCACCGCGACGATGATGGCCGCCAAGGGCGCGATCATCCCCGTGGCCAAGGTGATGAAGGATGCCGACGAGCCTTTCGATCCCAAGGTCTACCTGCCGACGGTCGCGGGCTACTACACGGACACGAAGGGCAACATGCTCTCGTTCCCGTTCAACAGCTCCACCGTGGTGTTCTACGTGAACAAGGACGCCTTCAAGAAGGCGGGCCTCGACCCGAACAAGGCCCCGAAGACGTGGAAGGAATTCCTCGCGGCCGCGGACAAGCTGAAGGCCGCGGGCCAGTCCTGCGTCTACACGAGCGGCTGGCCCTCCTGGATGCACGTCGAGAACTTCTCGGCCTGGCACAACGTGCCGATCGGCACGAAGGAAAACGGCATGGCCAGCCTCGACTCCGAGTTCCAGATCAACTCGCCCCTGCACGTGCGCCACGTGGCGATGCTGGGTGACATGGCCAAGAAGGGCCTGTTCACCTACGCGGGGCGCGGCAACCAGGCGGAGGCGAAGTTCGGGAGCGGCGAGTGCGCGATGCTCACCTCGTCCTCGGGCGCGCAGGCCAACATCAAGCGCAACGCGAAGTTCGAGTGGTCGGTGAACTTCATTCCGTATCACGACGACGTGAAGGGCGCGCCGCAGAACTCCATCATCGGCGGCGCCTCGCTCTGGACCATGGGCGGAAAGACCAACAACGCGTACAAGGGCGTGGCGAAATTCTTCGCCTACCTCTCGCGCCCGGAAGTGCAGATGGACTGGCACACCAGCACGGGCTACGTGCCGATCACGCAGGCGGCCTACGAGATGACGCGCAAGTCCGGTTACTACGACAAGAACCCCGGAGCCGACATCGCGGTGAAGCAGCTCACCAACAAGCCGCCCACGTCCAATTCCAAGGGCCTGCGCTTCGGCAACTTCGTGCAGGGCCGCGAGGCGATCGAGGAGGAGATGGAGGGCGTGTTCTCGGGCAAGAAGGACGCGAAGGCGGCGATGGACGAAGCCGTCAAGCGGGGCAACGAGATCCTGCGGAAGTTCGAAGCCGCAAACAAGGGTTAATGCGGGACACGGGGTGCTACGCCTCCGTGCCCGATTAACTGCGGCCGTTCGAACGGACTAGCCGTTCAACGCCCGCGAAAGCCTCATGGAAAAACGCGTCGTATTCCAATCGAAGTGGCTGCCGTACGCGCTTCTGGCTCCCCAGATCGTGGTGACGGTCATCTTCTTCTTCTGGCCGGCCGCGCAGGCCGTGTACTACTCGTTCCTGGTGCAGGACGCGTTCGGCACCAGCTCGCAGTTCGTGTGGTTCCAGAACTTCACCGAGCTGTTCCACGACGGCCGCTACGTCGAGTCGTTCAAGGTGACCGTCCTCTTCAGCACCCTGGTCGCGGTCTCGGGGCTGGCGATCTCGCTGTTGCTCGCCACGGCCGCCGACCGCGTGGTGCGCGGCGCGATGGCCTACAAGACGCTGCTCATCTGGCCCTACGCGGTGGCCCCGGCGATCGCGGGCGTGCTCTGGGCGTTCCTGTTCGCGCCCTCGATCGGCATCGTCACCTACCTGCTGAAGAAGATGGGCATCGACTGGAACTGGATCATCAACTCGGAGCAGGCGATGCTGCTCGTGGTGATCGCCGCGGTGTGGAAGCAGATCAGCTACAACTTCCTGTTCTTCCTCGCGGGCCTGCAGTCGATCCCGAGGGCGCTGATGGAAGCCGCCGCGATCGACGGGGCCAGCCCCACGCGGCGCTTCTGGACCATCGTGTTCCCGCTGCTGTCGCCCACCACGTTCTTCCTGCTGGTGGTGAACATCGTCTACGCGTTCTTCGACACCTTCGGGGTGATCGACGCGACCACGCAGGGCGGCCCCGCGGCCTCGACGCAGATCCTCGTCTACAAGGTCTACCACGACGGCGTGAAGGCGGCCGACCTGGGCAGCTCCTCGGCGCAATCGGTGATCCTGATGCTGATCGTGATCACGCTCACCGTGGTGCAGTTCCGCTTCGTCGAGAAGAAGGTCCAGTACTGACGCCATGGTTGAAAACCGCCCCGTCCTGCGCTTCTTCCAGCACCTGATCCTGATCGTCGGGGTGATCATCGTCGCGTTCCCGCTGTACGTGACGTTCGTGGCCTCGACGCTCACCTACGACCAGATCGTGACCGTGCCGATGCCGCTGCTGCCCGGCGACCAGTTGTGGGCCAACTACTCGCAGGTGCTTACCGCGGGATCCCAGAAAGGTTCGTCCGCGCCGGTTTCCGCGATGCTGGTGAACAGCTTCATCGTCGCCATCGGCGTGGCGCTGGGCAAGATCTCGATCTCGATCATCTCGGCCTTCGCGATCGTCTATTTCCGCTTCCCGGGGCGCACCTTCTTCTTCTGGATGATCTTCGTCACGCTGATGCTGCCCATCGAGGTGCGCATCATCCCGACGTTCAAGGTCGCCTCCGACCTGGGCCTGCTCGATTCCTATGCGGGCCTCACGCTGCCGCTCATCGCGTCCGCCACGGCGACGTTCCTCTTTCGCCAGTTCTTCCTCACCATTCCCGACGAGCTGGCCGAGGCCGCGCGCATCGACGGGGCGGGGCCGCTGCGCTTCTTCTGGGACGTGGTTGTCCCGCTCTCGAAGACCAACATGGCCGCGCTCTTCGTGATCCTCTTCATCCACGGCTGGAACCAGTACCTGTGGCCGCTGCTCATCACCGGGCAGGAGTCGATGTACACGGTGGTGATCGGCATCAAGCGCATGATCGCGGGCGGCGACGCCTCGAACGAATGGAACCTCATCATGGCCACCGCGATCCTCGCGCTGCTGCCCCCGGCGCTGGTCGTGGTGCTGATGCAGAAGTGGTTCGTGAAGGGCCTCGTGGACACGGAAAAATAGATGGCCGACATCAAGCTCTCCGGCGTACGGAAGACCTACGCCAACAAGGTCCAGGTGATCCACGGCGTGGACGTCGCGATCGCCGACGGCGAATTCATCGTGATCGTCGGGCCGTCGGGTTGCGGGAAATCGACGCTGCTGCGGATGATCGCGGGCCTCGAGCCGATCACCGAGGGCGAGATCGCCATCGGCGGCAAGCGCGTGAACAACGTCGAGCCGAAGGACCGCAACATCGCGATGGTGTTCCAGAACTACGCGCTCTACCCGCACATGACGGTGTACGACAACATGGCCTACGGGCTGCGCATCCGCTCGCTCTCCAAGGCGGACATCGAGACGCGCGTGCAGCGCGCGGCGAAGATCCTCGAGCTGGGCCCGCTCCTGCAGCGCAAGCCCCGCGAGCTCTCCGGCGGCCAGCGCCAGCGCGTGGCCATGGGGCGCGCCATCGTGCGCGAGCCCGCCGCATTCCTCTTCGACGAGCCGCTGTCCAACCTGGATGCGAAGCTGCGCGTGCAGATGCGCCTGGAGATCCAGAAGCTGCATCGCGAGCTGCGCACCACGAGCATCTTCGTGACGCACGACCAGGTCGAGGCGATGACGCTGGCCGACCGCATGATCGTGATGAACGCGGGCGTGGTGGAGCAGATCGGGCGCCCCATCGAGGTCTACGAGAACCCCGCCTCGCTCTTCGTCGCCGGTTTCATCGGTTCGCCCGCCATGAATTTCATCCCGGGCCAGCGGTCTGGCGACGACGTCGAGGTGGGCGAAGGCGTGCGCGTGCCGCTGCCGGCCGAATTGCGCGCCGCGGCCCCGCAGGCGATCACCGTCGGCGTGCGCCCGGAGCATTTCGTGGCCAGCGGGGGCGGCGGACCGGTGTTCAAGTTGAAAGTGGATACGGTCGAGGCCCTCGGCGCGGACTCGATGCTGCATTGCGCATTCGGGGGCGCCTCGCTGGTGGTGCGCGTCGATGGCCATGCCACCCCCGAGCCCGGCTCGCCGGTCCCGGTGTCCGCGATGGCGGGCAAGCTGTATTTCTTCGACAGCACCTCGGGCCGTCGCTTGCGGCCATGAGCCTCGATGCACGGCGCCTCGAGGAGCTGAGCCTCAACTCCTCCGCGCCACCGGGGCAGTTGCTCTACGACGGCTGGCTCCTGCGGTTGCAACCGGGCAAGGCCAAGCGCGCGCGCAGCGTGAACGCGGTTTACCCGTCGACGCTTCCGGTGGCCGACAAGGTCGCCTACTGCGAGCACCTCTACGCGAAGGTCGGCCTGCCCGCGATCTTCCGCATCACCCCGTTCTGCCAGCCCCCGGATCTCGACGCGTATCTCGAGCAGCGCGGCTACGGCACCTTCGACTTCACCGCCGTCGAGAGCGCCCGCCTCGAGCGCGCACCCGAAGGCGCCGAGGCGCTCGCCCCGGTGCCTCTGTCGCGCTGGGTGGAAGCGGTCGGGGACCTGCGCGGTTCCTCGTCGGAACAACGCGCGGGGCATTTCGCGCGGCTCGAAGGCTGCCCGCTCGAGCGGCGACCGGTCGCGGTGGTGGAGCGGGGCGCGATCGTCGCCACGGGGCTCTCGATCGTGGAAGACGGCGCCGTCGGCCTCTTCGACATCGTGACGCACGAAGCGCACCGGCGGCGAGGCCTGGCCCGGCGCATCGTGGCCTCGCTGCTCGCGCAGGCGTGGCGCGAAGGGGCGCGGCAGGCCTACCTGCAGGTCGACCGCGACAACGCGCCCGCGCGCAGCCTCTATTCGACGCTCGGCTTCGAGGAGCAGTACCTTTACTGGTACCGCGGACGCGAGGGGGAGCGTCGTTGACCGAGGACCGCATCACCGCCCTGGCCCGGCAATTGGGCGAGGTGTGCAAGCTGCGGGGCCGCACGCTGGCCCTGGCCGAATCGTGCACCGGCGGTGGCGTGGGCGAAGCGATCACCCGCATTCCCGGCAGTTCGGCCTGGCTCGACCGCGGATTCATCACCTACAGCAACGCGGCGAAGGAAGAGCAGCTCGGCGTGAAGGTCGAGACGTTGCTCGACCACGGGGCCGTCTCCGAGGCGGCCGCCCGCGAGATGGTCCTGGGCGCGCTGCGCTGGAGCCACGCGGACACCGCGGTGGCGATCACGGGCATTGCCGGCCCCGATGGCGGCTCCTTCGACAAACCGGTCGGGCTGGTGTGGTTCGCCTGGTGCGTCCGAGGGGGTGCGGCCCGCGTCGAATCGCGGCAACTGCCCGGCGACAGGGCGGAGGTCCGCCGCCAAGCCATTGAAATTGCTATAAAAGGGCTGCTCACCGCCCTGGAGAAGTCACCCGGCTGAGGGAGTGCTTGACAACAGAACGGTCGTTCGGTAACTTGATACCGAACAATCGTTCTGTATTCAAATTGTCTTCGCACCCGTCACCGAAAGCCCTCCCTTGGCGTTGAGCACCCTGAAACCCGCGATCGACCCGGCCTTCCTGGAGAAGCTCCAGGACTACTACGCCGAGCACAAGGTCATCCCGTCCTATTCGGTGCTGGCCACGCTGTGGGGCATGTCGGCCAAGTCGTGGGTCTCCGAGATCGTGAAGCGCTTCGAGGAAGCGCGTTACCTCGACTGGACGCCCGACAAGCAGTTGAAACCCGGCCCGCGCTTCTTCGAGCGCCGCCTCACGGACCAGCCGGTCCAGGCCGGCCTGCCCAACCCGGCGATTTCGGATGGGTACGACCTCATCACCCTGGACGACTACCTCGTCCGCCTGCCCTCCAGGACCTCGCTCGTGCGAGTGAAGGGGGATTCGATGATCGACGCCGGCATCCGCGACGGCGACCTGATCATCGTCGAGCAGCAACCCAACGCCAACATCGGCGACATCGTCGTGGCGATCGTGGACAACGAATTCACCGTGAAGTACCTGGATCGAGAGAAAACCGAGTTCGTCCTCAAGCCCGCGAACAAGGCTTTCCCGGTCATCCGCCCGCGCGGCGGCATGGAGATTTTCGGTGTGATGGCGGGCCTGGCGAGAAGGACGCGATGAGCGTCCGCGCCCGGCCCGGGCGGAAAACACAACCTCAACAAGGAAACCCCACCATGCTCAAAGTCATCTCCACGCCTCCGTCCTCCCCCGAAAATTCCAAGATGGACGAGAACAAATCCAAGGCGCTCTCCGCCGCGCTCTCGCAGATCGAGAAGCAGTTCGGCAAGGGCTCCATCATGAAGATGGGCGACCGCGATTTCTCCAAGGACATCCAGGCCGTCTCCACCGGCTCCCTCGGCCTCGACATGGCCCTGGGCATCGGTGGGCTGCCGCGCGGCCGGGTGTGTGAAATCTACGGTCCGGAATCCTCGGGCAAGACCACGCTTACCCTGCAGGTGATCGCCAACATCCAGAAGCTGGGCGGCACGGCCGCGTTCATCGATGCGGAGCACGCGCTGGATCCGCAGTACGCGCAAAAGCTCGGCGTCGACATCTCCGAGCTGCTGCTCTCGCAGCCCGACAACGGCGAGCAGGCCCTCGAGATCGCCGACATGCTGGTGCGTTCCGGCTCGGTGGACTGCGTGGTCGTCGATTCGGTCGCGGCCCTCACGCCGAAAGCGGAAATCGAAGGCGAGATGGGCGAGCCGCAGATGGGCCTGCAGGCCCGCCTCATGAGCCAGGCCCTCCGGAAGCTCACGGCCAACATCAAGCGCTCCAACACGCTGGTCATCTTCATCAACCAGATCCGCATGAAGATCGGCGTGATGTTCGGCAACCCGGAAACCACCACGGGCGGCAACGCGCTCAAGTTCTACGCCTCGGTGCGCCTGGACATCCGCCGCATCGGCTCCATCAAGCGCGGCGAGGAAGTCATCGGCAACGAGACGCGCGTGAAGGTCGTGAAGAACAAGGTGGCCCCGCCGTTCCGCGTCGCCGACTTCGACATCCTCTACAACGAAGGCATTTCCCGCGAAGGCGAGATCATCGAGATGGGCGTCATCCATCGCATCGTGGAGAAATCCGGCGCGTGGTACGCCTACAACGGCGAGAAGATCGGCCAGGGCAAGGACAACACCCGCGAGTTCCTGAAGGACAACCCGGCGGTCGCGGTCGAGATCGAGCGCAAGATCCGCGAGGCCATCGGCATCACCGGCGGCATGCCGGTCGACGCCAACGCCGAAGACGCCGAGTAGTCGTCCCATCCTTCGTCTTCCATGGCCTGGGCCTTCATGGCATCGAAACCCGAACCGTCACTCCGCGCGAGGGCGCTTCGCCTCCTCGCGCGGCGGGAGCACACGCGCGAGCAATTGCGCCGCAAGCTCGCGGTGCACGCCGGCGAGGGCGAGGATGTCACGCCCATCCTCGATGACCTCACGCAACGCGGCTGGCTCTCCGATGCGCGCTTCGCGGAGTACACCGCGCGCGCCAAGGCGCGGCGCTTCGGGCCCCTGAAGCTGGTGCACTACCTCAAGAGCCAGGGCGTCGGCGAGGAGGCGATCGCCTCCGGTGTGCGTGCCGCGGGCGTCGACGGAACGGCGAGCATCGAGGTCGTCTGGCGCAGCCGATTCAGCGCCGCGCCCGGCAACGATCGAGAGAAAGCCCGGCAGGTGCGCTTCCTGCAGGGCCGTGGATTCTCCCTGGAAGAAATCTTCCGCTACCTGAAGCAGATGGAGACCTCCGAATGACACCCCGTACCCAGAACCTTCTTTCGCTCGGCGCGCTCGTGGTTGCACTCGCGATCACGGCGTTCCCGGCCAAGGCCCAAGCCATGAACCTGAAAGCCTCCGGCGAATTCGACGTGAAGGTCGCTCCCGTCGCCGACGAGAAATTCGACGGAGCATCAATGGGGCGCATGTCCCTCGACAAGCAGTTTCGCGGCGATCTCGCCGGAACGAGCAAGGGCGAGATGCTCACCGCCATGACGGCCACGAAAGGCTCGGCCGGCTACGTCGCGGTGGAGCGCTTCACGGGAACGCTGGCCGGCAAGAGCGGCAGCTTCATGCTCCAGCACACCGGCACCATGACCCGCGGGGCGCCGCAGTTGACCGTGAGCGTCGTGCCCGACTCGGGAACGGGCCAACTGGCCGGGCTCGAGGGCCGCATGACGATCGACCTTTCGGGCGGGAAGCACGCCTATACATTCGAGTACCGCATCAACTAGCAGCGCAACTTCAAAGGCGATTGAACCGCAGAGGCCCCGGAGGCCCCGGAGGTAACCCAGCGGATGGGTTCTCTGGGGCCTCCGGGGCCTCTGCGGTTCATGCTTTTGGCTTTTCGGGTTTGAGGTCGGGGCACGGGCGAGAGGGTGGCGTCCCTTATAATTGCCAATTGGCCTCGGCCCGCCGCGTCACCCCATGAAAACCAAAGAAATCCGCCAGAAGTTCGTCGATTATTTCGTCTCGAAGGGGCACACGCACGTCGCCTCCAGTCCGCTCGTCCCGGGTAACGATCCCACGCTGCTCTTCACCAACGCCGGGATGGTCCAGTTCAAGGACGTCTTCCTGGGGCAGGACAAGCGTCCGTACAACCGGGCCGTCACGGCGCAACGATCCTTGCGGGCGGGCGGGAAACACAACGACCTCGAGAACGTGGGCTACACCGCCCGGCACCACACGTTCTTCGAGATGCTCGGCAACTTCAGCTTCGGCGACTACTTCAAGCGCGACGCGATCAAATACGCGTTCGAGCTGCTCACGGTCGACTACGGCCTGCCGAAGGAAAAGCTCTGGACCACGGTCTATCACACGGATGACGAAGCCTTCGACATCTGGACGAACGAGATCGGCATCCCGAAGGACCGCTGCATCCGCATCGGCGACAAGCCCGGCGGCCGCAAGTACGAGAGCGACAACTTCTGGCAGATGGCCGATACCGGCCCGTGCGGCCCGTGCTCGGAGATCTTCTACGACCATGGCCCGGGCGTCGCGGGAGGCCCTCCCGGTTCCCCGGACCAGGACGGCGATCGCTACATCGAGATCTGGAACCTCGTGTTCATGCAGTTCAACCGGGACGAAGCCGGCACGATGCATCCGTTGCCGAAGCCCTCGGTCGATACCGGCATGGGGCTCGAGCGCCTCACGGCCGTGCTGCAGCACGTGCACTCGAACTACGAGATCGACCTCTTCCAGTCCCTCGTGCAGGCAGCCGCGCGCGAAACGAACACGAAGGATCTCGTCTCGCCGTCGCTGCGCGTGATCGCGGACCACATCCGCGCCTGCTCCTTCCTCGTGGTCGACGGCGTCATCCCGGGCAACGAAGGCCGAGGCTACGTGCTGCGCCGCATCGCGCGTCGGGCCATGCGCCACGGCTACAAGCTCGGACAGAAGCAGCCGTTCTTCTACAAGCTGGTGCCTGACCTCGTGCGCGAGATGGGCGAGGCGTATCCCGAGCTGAAGAAGGAAGAAGCGCGCGTCATCGCCACGCTCAAGCAGGAGGAGGAGCGTTTCGGAGAGACGCTCGAGAACGGCATGGCGATGCTCGATGCCGCGCTCGCCAAGGACGCGAAGCGCCTCGATGGCGAGACCGCCTTCCGCCTCTACGACACGTACGGCTTCCCGGTCGACCTGACGGCTGACATCGGCCGCGAACGCGGCTTCGAGATCGACATGAAGGCGTTCGACGCCGCCATGGGCGCGCAGCAGGAGCGCTCGCGCGCCGCGAGCAAGTTCAAGCAGGGCGCGCAGCTCGAGTACAAGGGCGCGAAGACGGCGTTCCGTGGCTACGAAGCGCTTTCGGAAGAGGGGCACGTCGTCGCGCTCTACCGCGAGGGCGCGAGCGTCGAGCGTCTCATGCAGGGCGAGGAGGGCATCGTCGTCCTCGACCGCACGCCGTTCTACGCGGAGTCGGGCGGCCAGGTCGGCGACCGCGGAGAGCTCACCAAGGGCGGCTCGTGCATGACGCTCTTCCAGGTGCAGGACACGCAGAAGGTCCAGCCCGATGTCTTCGGCCACCACGGCGTGGTGACCACGGGCGAGCTCGCACTCGGCGACACGGTGGCCGCGAACGTGGACCTCGACAAGCGCACGCGCACGATGCGCCACCACTCGGTCACCCACCTGATGCACAAGGCGCTGCGCGAAGTGCTCGGCTCCCATGTCCAGCAGAAGGGCTCGCTCGTCGACGAGGACAAGACGCGCTTCGACTTCAGCCACAACCAGCCGATGACCGCGGCGGAAATCCGCCGGGTCGAGGCGCTCGTGAACGCCGAGATCCTCGCGAACGCGGCGACGTCGGCGCGCGTGATGCCGATCGAGGACGCGCAGAAGGTCGGCGCGATGATGCTCTTCGGCGAGAAGTACGGCGATGAAGTGCGCGTGCTCGACATCGGCACCTCGCGCGAGCTCTGCGGCGGCACGCACGTGGCGCGCACCGGCGACATCGGCCTGTTTCGCATCGTCTCCGAAGTCGGCGTGGCCGCGGGCATCCGGCGCGTCGAGGCGGTCGCGGGCACGGTGGCGTTGCAACTGTCGCAGCAGGACCAGGACCGCGTCGCGCGCGTCGCCGACGCGTTGAAGGCGCAGCCGCAGGAAGTCGAGGCGAAACTCGCGCAGGTCGTCGAGAGCGTGAAAGCGCTCGAGAAGGAAATCGCGAAGCTGAAGGGCAAGATGGCGGCCAGCCAGGGCGAAGACCTTGCGAGCGCCGCGGTCGACGTGAAGGGCGTGAAGGTGCTCGCCGCGAAGCTCGAAGGCGCCGACGTGAAGACCCTGCGCGACACGCTGGACCAGTTGAAGAACAAGCTGAAGAGCGGTGCGTTCGTGTTGGCCGCCGCCGAAGGCGACAAGGTGAGCCTCATCGCCGGCGTCACGCCCGACCTCGTCTCGAAGGTGAAGGCCGGCGAACTCGTGAACTTCGTCGCGACGCAAGTCGGAGGCAAGGGCGGCGGACGGGCGGACATGGCGCAGGCCGGCGGCACGAACGCGGCGGCGCTTCCGGCGGCACTGGACTCGGTGAAAGGTTGGGTCGAGCAGCGCTTGTAGGGCCATTTATCCCGGGGAGGGGACGACATGGATGCGATTGGCGCGTGGCTGCCGTTGATTTTCATCGCGGTTCCGATCGTCCTGTTCGCGTTGGCGTTCCGGGCCTTGATGAAGCACGCCGCCCGCCTGAAACAGGAGGCGGAAGAGCGCCGGCAACGTGAAGAGGCGATGTTCGTCTCGATGTTTCCGGAGTTGCAGCCCTACTACCACCCCGAGAACCTGCTCAAGTTCGTGACGCAGCGCCGCGCCCGCATCCCGCGGTCCGACGTCCCGGCCTGGGATTCGATGGACGGCTTCCCGGGCCTGCGCGCCGAGGTCGTGAACGAGGCCGGCAGCGAGATCTTCCGCTGCTACGACAGCGCCACCGGCGCACGGTGCACGCGGTTCCGCTACGACACCCATGCCGAAGGCGGCGTCATTCGCGTGAACAAGGGCAAGCTCACCGTGCGCACCGTCGATCTCGCCAACCAGCGCGTGAACTACTGGCACCCGAACCGCGAGTTCAAGTGGTCGCGGCGCAAGGGCTGGGTGTTCGTGACGCCGATGGCCGACGACGCCTTTTCCAGCTCGAGCGACGGTACGTCTTCGTCGTCCAGTTCGTCCGGCGCGGGAGCGGGGGCCGTCGCCGGCGGGGGCGGCGAGTTCGACGGCGGAGGCGCTTCGGGAGGCTGGGACGATCCGACCTCGCCGGCCTACTGAACGATGATCTACGCGGTCGCGATCTTCATCGCCCTCTTTGTCGGGATCATGATCGCGGCGCGTCGACAGGGCACCGCCCTCAGGCGGACCGTGGAGGCGCGGAAGAGTCGCAACGAGGCGATGTTTGTATCCATGTTCCCCGAGCTGCAGCCGCATTTCCATCCCGAGAACCTGCTGAAGTTCGTGACGCAGCGGCGCGGCCGCAGGCCGGGTGCGGGCGTTTCCTCCTGGGATACGGTGGACGGTTTCCCGGGCCTGCGCGCCAGGATCGCGAACGAACCCGACGACGAGACCTATCGCCTCCTCGACGCGGAAGGAAAGGAGCGCGCCGCGTTTCGCTACCAGGAGCACGTCGAAGGCGGCATCCTGCGCGTGGGCAAGGGCAAGCTCACCGTGCGTACGGTCTTCAAAGACAACCAGCGCGTGAGCTACTGGCACCCGAACCGGGAGTTCAAGTGGTCGCGGCGCAAGGGCTGGGTGTTCGTGACGCCGATGGCCGACGACTCCTTCTCCAGTTCGCGGGACGATCGCACTTCGTCGTTCTCCAGTTCCGACTCGTCGCGCTCGAGCGCGGAAGCGCCGTTCGCGGGCGGTGGTGGCACGTTCGACGGCGGGGGCGCCTCGGGCGGTTGGGATGACGGTGGCAAGGCGGAGACTTCGACGAGCTACTGAAGCCGCACGGGTTGCACGAGGTCTTCGAGCACATCGCGGGGAGGCGATGATGGAACCCCAGTGGATTTTCCTGATCGTTTTCGCCGTCGTCGGATTCTTCGGCTATCGCCTCGTCTCGAAGCATCGGGGCGGCGTTACGACGCCCGCCATGTCCGCGTCGCGCGCGGACCAGGACGAGGCCCTCTTCGTATCGATGTTTCCCGAGCTCCAGCCGCACTTCCATCCCCGCAAGCTCCTGGCGTTCGTGCAGGCCGGCGGCAACAAGGCGTCGCCGGCGGGGGCGCCGTGGCCGTTCGACGTCGTCACGGAGCAGGGTGTCGAACGTACGCGCGTGCTCGATGCGCAGGGAGCCCCGCTGGCCGCGTTCGCGTACGAGGAGATCGAGAACGGCGGCGTGATGCGACTGGGCAAGGGCAAGCTCACGGTTCGCACGCTCACCCGGACCGAGACCCGGAAGAAGGGCGTGTCTCGCGTGGTCCAGGATCCGACGCCGCGCGTGAGCTACTGGCATCCCGACCGGGAGTTCAAGTGGTCGCCGCGCGATGGGTGGCGGTTCAGGACGGCCATGGCGGAGGACGCCTTTCCCCAACGCGACACGGACACGCACGTCTACTCGCCCGGCAACACGGTTTCGGCCTCCAGCGAATCGGCGCGGCCGTTCGAGGGCGGCGGCGGCAGTTTCGACGGAGGCGGGGCGTCGGGCGGCTGGGACGACGCGAGTCCCGCGCAATCCACGGCGAGCTCGCCGAGTTATTGAGAGATGGACACCGCGTTCCCACCCGTCCTCCGGCCCAGGGCCGGTTCGCTGCCGCTCGACGATGCGCGGGGCCCGCTACGCGTGCTCATCGCGTCGCTGGCGCCCGGCGGCGCGGAGCGCATCGTCCTCGAATGGCTCGCGGAGGAGGGCGCGCGCGGGCGCGAAGTCGAGCTGGCGGTCCTGCACGGCCGCCGGCATGCGCTCACGCCACCCGCTTCCATTCGCGTGCGCCAGCGCAGCGGCGAATCGCCCGAGGCCTTCCTCGACGGCGTTGCGCGTGACTGGCGTGGCGGCCCTCCGGTCTCCACGCACCTGATCACCGATCCGCTCCTCGCGCGGCTCTGGGGCGCGGGCGTGCAGACGGTGCCGACCGTCCACAATGCCCGCGAAGGCTGGCGCAACGATCCCGCCTGCTGGGCTCCCGAAAACGTGCCGATGGCCGTGGCTTGCGCGGAGCGCGTGCACGAGGAAATGCGCGCGGCGGGCTGCCGGGTTCCGGTCGTCACGTTGCGCCATCGCCCGCACGTTCCGTCCCGGGCGTGGGATCCCGAAGCGCGCCGGGAGATTCGCGAGGACCTCGTCATCCCGGAAGGCGCCTTCGTGATGGTGGCCGTCGGCGCGCACAAGCCGCAGAAGGACCACGCGCGTGCGGTCGAAGTCCTGGCTCGCGTCGCGCGGCACCGCGACGCCTACCTCGTCATCCTGGGCGGCGTGCTCGACCCGAAGGGCTTCCAGGCCCTCGACGCGGTGGCCGACGCCGCCGTGGCCCACCAGGTTTCCGCACGCCTGCGCCTGCCCGGCTGGGTCGATTGCATCGCGCCCTACCTCGCCGCGAGCGACGTGTTGCTCAATACGAGCCGCTTCGAAGGCCTGTCGATCGCCGCCCAGGAAGCACTCGCCGCCGGCCTGCCCGTCGTCGCGACGGACGTCGGCGGCCAGTCCGAGATCGACCACGATGCCCTCCAGCTCCTGCCGGCCGACGCGAGCATCGCCGATTTCGAGGCGCGGCTGGCCGCGCTCCCCGTTCGCGACAGCCTGGCCGGGACGCCCTTCGCACGCTCGCCACGCGCGGGTTCGCTGGCGCTGGCCTCGCGCCCCGCGCAAGGTGCCGGGATCGACACGCTGTTCGTCACCGCCAACCTGAATGCGGGCGGTGCGCAACGCTCGCTCGTGAACCTCGCGACGACACTCGCACAGGATCGCGAGCCGGGCGTGCACGCCTTTGCCGTGGCCGTGTGCGGCGAGTCCACGCATGACGCTTTCGCCGATGGCCTCCTCGCAGCCGGCATCGAGTGCTTCCGCGCCAGCGCCGAGCGCGATGACCTCGCCATCGCCGAGTCGTTGCTGGCCCATGCCTCGCGGCGGCGAGCGCGCAACGTGTGCTTCTGGAACGTCGCCCCCGGCGTGAAGCTGCTGCTGGCCAAGTTCGCGCCGCCGGGATTGCGCATCGTGGACGTGAGCCCCGGCGCGTATGCGTTCGAGGAGCTCGAGTCGCAGCACGCGCTCGGTGAAGCGGTCGGCTTCGATGCCGCGGCGTACTACCGCCGGCTCGATACGCTCGTGCTGAAGCATCATGCGAACGCGTGTCCGCCTTGCGCGCGCTTCGTGGTGATTCCCAACGGCGTGGCCCTTCCGGCCGGCCCGGCGCCGCGCGCCCCGGCGCACCCACGCTTCCTCGTCAACGGGCGCATCGCCCCGAGCAAGCGCCTGGAGGTCCTGCTCGAGGCGTTGCGCATCGTGGCCCTCGCGTATCCGGCCACGCAGATGCACGTCGTGGGTCCCGTGGAGGAGCGCCACGCGGCGTATGGCGTGGCGCTCGCGTCGGGCGCGAACGGCCTGCCCGTGTCTTTCCGCGGCGCCGACTTCGAGCTGCAGTGCTTGTCCGAACCGTGGACGGCCCTCGTCGTGCTGGGCACGCACCAGGGATCGCCCAATGCCGTGCTCGAAGCGATGGCGGCGGGAATCCCGGTCATCGCGAACGACAGCGGCGGCACCCGGGAGCTCGTGGCCGATGGGCGGACTGGCTGGCTCCTTCCAGAGGCCGCCGACGCCGCCGCCGTGGCGAGCGCGATGATCGCGTCGATTCGCGACCCGGGTCTCGCGCGGCGCCAGGCAGAAGCGGCGCTGCAGCTCGTGCGTTCGCGCCACACGCTGGGGGCGATGGCGCACGCCTATGCCGCGGTGCTGGGCGAGGGCGCCGGGCATGAGAAAATGGCGCCATGGAATTCCGCTTCTGTCCCCGCTGCGCCACCCCTCTCGCCGAGCGTCCCATCGCCGACGACGGGGGACTGATCAACCGCATCGCCTGTCCGGCCGAATCCTGCGGGTTCGTGCATTGGGGCAACCCCACGCCCGCGGTGGGCGCGCTGGTCGAGCACGAGGGGGAAATGATCCTCGCGCGCGGGCAGGGCTGGCCCGAAGGCTGGTTCGCGCTCGTCACCGGTTACCTCGAAGCACGGGAGGATCCGAAGGCGGGCGTGGCACGCGAAGTGAAGGAGGAGCTCGGGCTCGAGGTCGTCGAGGCGAACATCATCGGCAACTACATCTTCGAGCGGAAGAACGAGGTCATGCTTTGCTACCACGTGGTCACGCGCGGAACCGTGTCGCTGAGCCCGGAACTCGCGGAGTACCGCCGCTACAAGCCCGAGGCCCTGAGGCCGTGGCGCCGTGCAACCGGCCTCGCGGTCGCCGACTGGATGCGTTCGCGCAACCTGGACATCGTCTGGGACGATCGCCCGCCGCTCGCGGCCGTGCCGTCGCCGCCCGCGAAGGCCTGACGATGGGCATGGACACCAACCGCGAGCGCATCGCCGCGTACCTGCGAACCGCGGGACTGGAGTCGATCGTGGGCCGCGAGGCCGACGTGGAACGCGGCGTGCGCGACCTGATGGAGGCGATGACCGAGAAGGTCGCGCTCGAGCAGGCGGCGTCGCTCTACACCTATTCCGTTCCGATGCTCACCGCGGACGGCACGTGTTCCGTCGTCGACGAGCTGGCCCCCGTTCCCTACGACCTCACGGGAATCCTGGGCGGTCGCAGCGAGCAGACGACGCGCCGGCTGGCCCTGCTCGCGCGCCTGGTGGAGCGCGCGCGCGAGACCACGGGCGCCGACTGGATCGGGGTCTACCAGCGCCGCCCCAACGCCGCCGGACAACCCGTGCTCGTGAAGCTCGCGTACGTGGGGCGGGCGAGCCGCGCCGAATTCCCGCTGACCCCGGAGTTCGCCGAGCGCAGCACCAATTCGACGGTCGGTCTCACGGGCCGCGCGACGGTGATCGACGATGTGGCGAAACACGTCGAAGCGGGGGGCGGTTTCTATGTCTGCGACGACGGCGTGCAATCGGAGGCGTGCCTGCCGATCCTCGACGAGACGCGGCAAGTGGCGGGCATCGTGGATGCCGAAGCGAAGCCGCGCGGGTTTTTCGGCGCGACGCGGCTCTGCGTCATCGCGTCGCTTTCGATCGTGGCCGCGGCCCTGCTGCCCTAGTGCCGGGCGGGCGCGCCGGCCTTACTTGCGCGGCGGCATCATGTCCGTGATCGTGCCTTCCGCCATCTCGGCGGAGAAGAACACCGTCTCGGACAGCGTCGGGTGGGGGTGGATGGTGAGGCCGATGTCCTCGGCGTCGGCGCCCATCTCGAGCGCCAGCACGGTCTCGGCGATGAGCTCACCCGCGTTGATGCCGACGATGTGGGCTCCGAGGATCCGCTTGGTGCCTTTCTCGTAGAGCACCTTCGTGAGTCCCTCTTCGCGCGCCATGCCGAGCGCGCGGCCGCTCGCGGCCCAAGGGAAAGCGGCCTTGTCGTACTCGATGCCCTGGGCCTTTGCGTCCGCCTCCGACAGCCCCATCCAGGCGACCTCGGGATCGGTGTACGCGACGCTGGGGATGGTGCGCGCTTCCCACACGTGGTGGTTCATGCCCGCGATCACTTCCGCGGCGAGCTTGCCTTCGTGCGTCGCCTTGTGGGCGAGCATGGGTTCGCCGACGATGTCGCCGATGGCGAAGATGTGCGCCACGTTCGTGCGCATCTGGTTGTCGACCGGGATCCAGCCGCGCTCGTTCACGTTCACGCCGGCCTTGTCGGCGCCGATGTTCTTCCCGTTGGGCCGGCGTCCCACCGCGAGCAACACGCGGTCGTACACCTCGGGCGCCGGAGCCGGTGAAGCCCCGTCGGCGCTCTCGAACGTGGCCTTGAGGCCCGCGCCCGTGGCTTCGAGCTTCGCGACTTTCGTCTTGAGCAGGATCTTCTCGTAGCGCTTCTCGATGCGCTTCTGCAGGGGCTTCACGATGTCCGGGTCGGCCGCGGGGATGAGCCGGTCCAGGAACTCCACCACGGTCACCTTCGAGCCGAGCGCGTCGTACACGGTCGCCATCTCGAGGCCGATGATGCCGCCGCCGATGATGAGCAGGCGCTTGGGCACGTCCTTCAGCTCGAGGGCGCTGGTGGAGTCCATGAGGCGCGGATCGTCGTACGGGAAACCGGGAATGCGCGCCGACTGCGAGCCGGCCGCGACGATGCAGTTGTCGAACGAGACGATCTTCTTGCCCTCGGCCGTCTCGACCTCGAGCGTGTGCGCCGACGCGAACTGCGCCTTGCCCGTGACGACGGTGACCTTGCGGGCCTTGGCCAGGGCCACGAGGCCCTTGGTGAGCTTGCCCACGACGCCGTCCTTGAACTTGCGCACGCCGTCCAGGTCGATCTTCACCTTGCCGAAGCTGACGCCGTGCGACTCCATGTCCTCGGCATCGGCGATCACCTTCGCGGTGTGCAGCAAGGCCTTCGACGGAATGCACCCGACGTTGAGGCAAACGCCACCGATCACCGGGTAGCGTTCCACCAGCACGACCTTCTTGCCCAGGTCGGCCGAGCGGAACGCGGCGGTGTAGCCGCCGGGACCGGATCCGAGCACGAGCACTTCGGCATGCAGGTCCGCGTCGAGGCTGGCGAGCGTGGACTTGAGTTCCGCGCGCAATTCCGCGGGCGTGCGTTGGGGCTCGGCTTTCGCAGGCGCCGCAGCGGCGGGTGCGGCGGCCGCGGGTGCGGGCGTCGCCGGCGCGGGGGCCGCGGCGGGTTCCGATGCCGCCGTCTCGAGCAGGAGAATGACCGAGCCCTGCGACATCTTGTCGCCGGGCTTCGCGCGGATTTCCTTCACGACGCCGGCGTGCGTCGACGGCACTTCCATCGTCGCCTTGTCCGACTCCAGCGTGACGAGCGAGTCCTCCTTCGCCACGGTGTCGCCGGGCTTCACGAGGACCTCGATCACCGGGATGTCCTTGAAATCCCCGATGTCGGGGACCTTCACCTCGATCGTGGCCATGGCCGCTCCTAGAGGACGACGCGGCGCATGTCGGCGATGACCTGCGCGAGATACGCGGTGAAGCGCGCGCCCAGGGCGCCATCGACCACGCGGTGGTCGTACGACAGCGACAGCGGCAGCATGAGGCGCGGCACGAACTGCTTGCCATCCCATACGGGCTTCATCGCCGACTTCGATACGCCGAGGATCGCGACCTCGGGGGCGTTCACGATCGGAGTGAACATCGTGCCGCCGATGCCGCCCAGCGACGAGATCGAGAACGTGCCGCCCTGCATGTCGGCGGGCCCCAGCTTGCCTTCGCGCGCCTTCAGTGCGAGCTCGGCCGTCTCCTTCGCAATCTCCACGACGCCTTTCTGGTCCGCGTTCTTGATGACGGGAACGACGAGGCCGTTGGGCGTGTCCGCGGCGAAGCCGATGTTCCAGTAGCTCTTCAGGACGAGGTTGTCGCCGTCGAGGGAGCTGTTCACCGTCGGGTACTTCTTGAGCGCCGCGACCACCGCCTTGATCAGGAACGCGAGCGCCGTGACCTTGATGCCGGCCTTGGCGTTTTCCTCGTTCACCTTCACGCGGAAGGCCTCGAGCTCGGTGATGTCCGCCTCGTCGAACTGCGTGACGTGCGGGATCATCACCCAGTTGCGCGCAAGCGCGGGCCCCGAGATCTTCTGGATGCGCGACAGCGGTTTCAGCTCGACCGGTCCGTACTTGGCGAAATCGACTTTCGGCCAGGCGGGCAGCCCGAGGTCGCCCAAGCCGCCGCCCTTCGCGGAGCTCGCGGCACCCGGTGCGGCACCGCCAGCCAGCGCGGCCTTCACGAAGCCCTGGATGTCTTCCTTGAGGATGCGGGCCTTCGGGCCGCTGCCGGTCACGCGCGCCACATCGACGCCCAGCTCGCGCGCGAAGCGGCGCACGCCGGGACTCGCATGCGCGAGGGCACTCGCGGGGCCGGGTGCCGTTGCGGGCGCAGCAGGGGGCGCGGGCGGCGGAGCGACCGCTTTCGCGGCAGCGGGAGCCGGGGCCGCCGCAGGGGCCGGCGCAGCGGGTGCGGGAGCCGCCTTGGCCGAAGCCGCGGGAGCCGGCGAGGGCTTGGCGGCCGGTGCAGCGGCGGCCGCAGCGCCATCGAGCGTCAGGATCAAGCTGCCTTCGCTCACCTTGTCGCCGACCTTCACCTTCAGGTCCTTCACCACGCCGGCGATGGGCGAGGGCACCTCCATCGTCGCCTTGTCCGATTCGAGGGTCACCAGCGAATCGTCCTTCTTCACCGTGTCACCCGGCTTCACCAGCACTTCGATCACCGGGATGGCGTCGAAGTCACCGATGTCGGGGACCTTCACTTCGATGGCTGCCACGCGCGCTCCTCTCGGTTCTTGTTGGTATCCGCGGTCTTCAAACGGACCAGGGCTCGGGCTTGCCGGCGTCGATGCCGTACTTCTTGATCGCTTCCGCGGCCTTCGTGGCCGGCATTTCGCCGTCCTCGGCGAGCGCCTTCAGGGCCGCGAGCACGACGTAGTGGCGGTTCACCTCGAAGAAGCGGCGCAGGTTGTCGCGCGAATCGCTGCGTCCGAATCCGTCGGCGCCGAGGACCTTGAAGCGCCGCGGGATGAACTCGCGGATCTGGTCGGCGAACGAGCGGATGTAGTCGGTCGAGGCGATGACCGGACCCTTCGTGGGACCGAGGCATTGCTCGACGTACGAGACTCGCGCCTTGTCCGCGGGATGCAGCAGGTTCCAGCGCGACGCGGCAATGCCGTCGCGGCGCAGCTCGTTGAAGCTGGGGCAGCTCCACACGTCGGCGGTCACGCCCCAGTCCTTCTTCAGCAGTTCGGCCGCCGCGATCACTTCGCGCAGGATCACGCCGCTGCCGAGCAATTGCACGCGGGGGCCTTTCGCCTCGCCGCCATCGGAGAACTTGTACATGCCCTTGAGGATGCCGTCGCGCGAGCCTTCGGGCATGCCGGGATGCGCGTAGTTCTCGTTCATCACCGTGAGGTAGTAGAAGACGTCCTCCTGGTCCTCGACCATGCGCTTCAACCCATCCTGCACGATCACCGCGACCTCGTAGGAAAACGTCGGGTCGTACGAGCGGCAGTTCGGGATCAGCCCCGCCTGGATGTGGCTGTGCCCGTCCTCGTGCTGCAGGCCCTCGCCGTTCAGCGTCGTGCGTCCCGCGGTGCCGCCCACGAGGAAGCCCCGCGTGCGCATGTCGCCCGCGGCCCAGGCCAGGTCGCCCACGCGCTGGAAGCCGAACATCGAGTAGTAGATGTAGAACGGGATCATCGGCACGTTGCTGTTCGAGTACGACGTGCCCGCGGCGATCCACGAGCACATGGCGCCCGGCTCGTTGATGCCTTCCTGCAGGATCTGCCCGGTCTTGTCTTCCTTGTAGAACATGAGCTGGTCGGAATCCTCGGGCTCGTAGAGCTGGCCCACCTGCGAGTAGATGCCGAGCTGGCGGAAGAGGCCCTCCATGCCGAAGGTGCGCGATTCGTCGGGGACGATCGGCACGATGTTCTTGCCGATGTTCTTGTCCTTCACGAGCGCCGTGAGCATGCGCACGAAGGCCATCGTGGTCGAGATCTCGCGGCCCTCGCCGGTGGCATCGAGGAGCGCCTTGAAGGTCTCCAGCTTCGGCACCTCGAGCTTGATGCTCTTCGAGCGCCGCTGCGGGATCGAGCCGCCCAGCGCCGCGCGGCGTTCCTTCAGGTACTTCATCTCGGGCGAATCGGCCGCGGGCTTGAAGTACGGGAGGTCGGCGATCTTGTCGTCGGCGATCGGGATGTTGAAGCGGTCGCGGAACTGCTTCAGCGCCTCCAGCGGCATCTTCTTCTGCTGGTGCGCGATGTTCTTGCCTTCGCCGACCGCGCCCATGCCGTAGCCCTTCACGGTCTTGGCGAGGATCACCGTCGGCTGGCCCTTGTGCTTGGTGGCCGCGGCATACGCGGCATAGACCTTGTGCGGATCGTGGCCGCCGCGATTCAGGCGCCAGATGTCCTCGTCGGTCATGTTGGCCACGCGGGCCTTCAGCTCCGGATACTTCCCGAAGAAATGCTCCCGGACGTAGGCCCCGTCACGGCTCTTGAACTTCTGGTACTCGCCATCGACCGCTTCTTCCATGCGCTTCAGGAGCAGGTTGTCGTTGTCGCGCGCGATGAGCGGATCCCAGTACGAGCCCCACACCACCTTGATCACGTTCCAGCCCGCGCCGCGGAAATCGGCTTCCAGCTCCTGGATGATCTTGCCGTTGCCGCGCACCGGACCGTCCAGGCGCTGCAGGTTGCAGTTCACGACGAAGATGAGGTTGTCGAGGCCCTCCCGCGAGGCCATGCCGATGGCGCCGAGCGATTCCGGCTCGTCCATCTCGCCGTCGCCCATGAAGGCCCAGACCTTGCGGCCCTCGGTCTTCGCGTGCCCGCGATCCTCGAGGTAGTGGAGGAAGCGCGCCTGGTAGATGGCCTGCAGCGGCCCCAGGCCCATCGATACCGTGGGGAACTGCCAGAAATTCGGCATGAGCCACGGGTGCGGATAGCTCGAGATGCCCTTGCCGTCGACCTCCTGGCGATAGTTGTCGAGTTGCGCCTCGGTGAGGCGGCCCTCCAGGAAGGCCCGCGCATACACGCCGGGCGACGAGTGGCCCTGGTAGTAGATGAGGTCCCCGCCGTGCTCTTCGGTCGGCGCGTGCCAGAAATGGTTGAAGCCCACGTCGTACAGCACCGCGGCCGAAGCGAAGCTCGCGATGTGCCCGCCCAACTCGAGGTCCTTCTTCCCGGCGCGCAGCACCGTGGCCACCGCGTTCCAGCGCACGATGGAGCGCAGCCGCTGCTCGAGTTCCGCGTCCCCGGGGGAGCGCTCCTCGAGGTGCGGCGGGATCGTGTTGATGTACGCCGTGTTGGGACTGTAGGGCAGGTAGGCGCCCGAGCGTCGCGCCTTGTCGACCAGTTGCTCGAGGAGGAAATGGGCGCGTTCCGGACCTTCGAATTCGAGGACGGAGTCGAGCGAATCGACCCATTCACGGGTTTCCAGCGGGTCGACGTCTTGGAGGCGGTCCATGGTGGTGACTCTCGTGGTTGGCGGCGCGGGGGCTGGGGATGGCGGAAAATCCACGGGCGGTCCCGGGAATCCCAATCGTATAATGGCCGGCGTTGCGGCGGGTAGGGCGCGGAAAATGGGGCCGATTGGACCGAAAGTCTGCTTGAAAATCAGGCATTTCGGACGCGAAACGGGATTGTTTCTCAGAAAAGCATTTTAAGTTATTATAAATCCGAGTTTTTGCGGGTCGGAGCCCACAAACACGGGATGGCGACGAAAAAAGAAAACTAGGGACATGGGCACTAGGGCGCAGCGGTCAGGGGAGCAAGGCGCGGCGGTTCGCGCGCGTACAGGCACGGGCCGCTTCGGGAGGGTCGCGTGAACCTTTCGGCTTCGCTCGAATCCGCGGCGCTGACCGATCCGGGGCGGGTACGCGACCACAACGAAGACTGCATCGAGTCGCGCCCGGAGATCGGGCTCTTCGTCCTGGCCGACGGCATGGGCGGCTACAACGCCGGCGAGGTCGCGAGCGGCATGGCCACCTCGCTGATCGCCGACGGCCTGCAGGAGACGTGGCAGCTGAAGGACGTGGACAAGCTTGCGCGCAGCGAGGCCATGAGCCTGTCGGAGAAGCTCACGAAGGAGCAGATCGGCCGGTCCAACAGCGCGATCTTCACGACTTCGCAGAACAACCCCGAGTGCGCGGGGATGGGAACGACGCTGGTCGTATGCCTGTTCTACGACAACTTCGTCACCGTCGCGCACATCGGCGACTCGCGCCTGTACCGGCTGCGGGGCGAGCAGATGGAGCAGGTCACGCGCGACCACTCCCTGCTGCAGGAGCAGCTCGATTCCGGGCTCATCACGCCGGAAGAAGCCAAGATGTCGCAGAACAAGAATTTGGTCACGCGCGCCCTGGGAATCGACCCGATGGTCGAGCCCGAGGTGCACGTGTACGAGACGCAGCCTGACGATGTCTACCTGCTCTGCTCGGATGGATTGAGCGACATGGTGGACGACGAGGAGATTCGCCTGACGCTGATCACGCTCAAGAGCAACCCGAGCCTGTCGGTGCAGCAGCTCGTCCAGGCCGCGAACGACAACGGGGGCCGCGACAACATCTCGGCCATGTTCATCCACGTGTCGCAGCCCTTTGGGGTGCCGCGTGGCTGGCTCGCCCGTTTCAAGGCTTTCTTCCGGTAATGCCGCGCTGACGCGCAAGGAATAACGACCATGGCCAAGCTGATCCTGAGTGTCGACGGGCAAGTGCTCAAGGAGCACACGCTCTCCAAGGAGCGAACCCTCATCGGCAGGAAGCCGCACAACGACATCCAGATCGACAACCTCGCCGTTTCCGGCGAGCACGCGGCGATCATCACGATCCTGAACGACTCGTTCATCGAGGACCTGGGCAGTACCAACGGCACCATGGTCAACGGCAAGCCGGTGAAGAAGCATTTCCTCCAGAACAACGACGTGGTGGAGATCGGCAAGCACAAGCTCAAGTACTTCAACGACCAGCCGACCGCCACTTCTGCGGCGGACTTCGAGAAGACGATGATCATCCGCAACCCGGCCAAGGTCGCGACGACCCAGATGCCGGCGGCCGGACCGAAGGACGCGAGCGATACCGCCACCGGCATGAAGCCGCTGCCGTCGTCCTCGTCGTCGGATGCCACGCGTCCGGTCGGGGCCGGCCATGCGCCGCCCCCGCCCCCCGCCGCGGCGCCGCCCGCTCCCGCCGCCGCTGCTGCTGCAGCCGAAGGACCGCTGCGCGAGGCCGCGATCCAGGTGCTTTCCGGCGCCGCCGCGGGCCGCACGCTCGACCTTACCAAGAACCTCACTACCATCGGCAAGCCGGGCTTGCAGGTGGCGGTGATCACCAAGCGGCCCAACGGCTACTTCATCACCCACGTCGAGGGGTCGACCTACCCCACGCTCAACGGGGCTTCGCTCGGCGCTCAGGCGCACATGCTGGGCGACCACGACCTGATCGAGATTGCCGGCGTGAAGATGGAGTTCTTCTACAAGCCCTGAGCCTGCCGACCCGTGCCGCCGCCGGAACGCGGGAAAGTGCACGGGAATTCTGTGGCGTGGCGCACACCCCCACGCCCCGGTTTGCCGGATAATCCCTAGATGCGGATCCGCGTACTCGGCTGCAGCGGCGGCATTGGCGGAAGCCTACGCACGACATCGCTGCTCGTGGACGACGACGTGCTGATCGACGCGGGCACGGGCGTGGGTGACCTCGCGCTCGAAAACCTCGCGAAGATCGACCACATCTTCGTCAGCCATTCGCACCTGGACCACGTCTGCAGCATCCCGTTCCTGGTGGATTCCGTCTGCTGGATGCGGGGCAGCCCGATCGTGGTCTACGGCATCGCGGAGACGCTCGATATCCTGCGCGCGCACCTGTTCAACTGGAAGATCTGGCCCGACTTCACGCAGATTCCCGATGGCGACAAACCGTTCATGATCTACCGCGAGATCAAGCCCGGCGAAGTCGTGGAGCTGCAGGGCCGGCGCTTCGTGGCGATTCCGGCCAACCACACCGTCCCGGCGGTGGGCTACCTGGTCGACAGCGGGCGCGCCACGCTGGTCTACAGCGGCGACACCGCCCCGAACGAGGCGCTCTGGACGGCCGTGAACGGCGCGAAGAACCTGAAGTACCTGGTGATCGAGACGGCCTTCTCCAACAAGGAAAAGGACATCGCGATCGCCTCCAAGCACATGTATCCGAGCCTCCTCGCCTCCGAGCTGGAGAAGATGACGGCCAAGCCCGAGGTGTTCATCACCCACTTGAAGCCGGGCGAGGGCGCGCTCACGATGAGGGAAATCAACGAGCACGCCGGGCGCTGGCGCCCCCGGATGCTCGAAAACAACCAGGAATTCTTGCTGTAGGTCCGTGAAGACAAGTCCGTGAAAAAAAGGCGGGTGCACCCATGAGCGCAGTCCTCGAACCGAAGATGCAGGGCGGCGGCAACGTCGCCGACATGAGCGCGAAGCTCGCGTTCTCGAAGAAGATCCAGGTCGTCACGAACCGGATCCACTCCACCGCGAACGTCGACGAGATCATCCTCGACGTCTCGCGCGACATCTGCCAGCTCTTCGAAGCCGACCGGATGACGGTCTACGTGATGAGCGAGGACGGCGTGTCCATCGTCTCGAAGGTGAAGACCGGCCTGAACTCGTTCAAGGACATCAAGCTGCCGATCTCGGAGTCGTCGCTCGCGGGCTTCAGCGCGCTGCACAAGCGCCACATGAACATCAAGGACGTGTACGACGACGCGGAGCTGAAGCAGTTTTCGCCCAACCTCACGTTCCTCAAGGCCGTCGACCAGCGCACGGGCTATCGCTCCAAGCAGATGCTGATCGTGCCGATCCTCGGCGGCGAATCCGGCTCCGACCTGATGGGCGTCCTCCAGCTCATCAACAACCTCTCGGGCCAGCCGTTCAACTCGCTGCACGACGAGGGGGTGGCGGAGCTCGCCAAGACGCTCGCGATCGCGTTCCGCGTCCGGCAGCAGATGCCCGGCTCGATCCAGTCGAAGTTCGAGTACCTGGTGATCGACAACGTGATCGCCGCCGGGGAGCTCGAGCTCGCCACCCGCACGGCGCGGCGCAAGAACAAGAACGTCGAGGACATCCTGGTGGAGGAGTTCCAGGTGAAGCCGGGGGCGCTCGGCGCCGCGCTGGCGAAGTTCTTCAGCGTCGAGTACGAGCCGCACAAGTCCGACCGCATCAAGCCGCCGGACCTGCTGAAGAACATCAAGCGCGACTACTGCGAGGGCAACCACTGGCTCCCGCTCGAGGACTCCAAGGCGGGCGTGGTCATCATGTCCACCGACCCGGAGCGCGTGCGCAACTCCAAGATGGTGGAGAACGTCTTCCCGCGCTCGAAGGTGATCTACAAGGTCACCACGGAACGCGACTTCAAGCTGACGCTCGACCTCTACTTCGGCGCCGAGGGCATGGGCGGCGGAAGCAGCGAGTCCATCGGCGACCTGCTCTCCAGCCTCGACGACGAGGAGGAGTTGGGCGCGGCCGGGGCCGACGACATTTCCGCGGCCGCCGACAACGAGCTGGTGAAGCTCGTGAACAAGATCATCGTCGACGCCTACCACCAGGGCGCCTCCGACATCCACATCGAGCCGCTGCCGGGCAAGGGCAAGGTCGGCATCCGCTTCCGCAAGGACGGCTCGCTCGCCAGCTACATCGAGGTGCCGGCCGCGTATCGCTCGCCGCTGGTGACGCGCCTGAAGATCATGTGCGACCTGGACATCTCCGAGAAGAGGAAGCCCCAGGACGGCAAGATCAAGTTCAAGAAGTACGGCCCGCTCGACATCGAGCTGCGCGTGGCGACCATCCCCACCGCGGGCGGCGTCGAGGACGTCGTCATGCGGATCCTCGCGGCCGGCGAACCCATCCCGCTCGACAAGCTGGGCGTGCTCCCGGCCAACATGGATCGCCTCAAGGCCGCGGTGTCCAAGCCCTACGGCCTGTTCTTCGTCTGCGGCCCGACCGGTTCGGGCAAGACGACCACCCTGCACTCGGTGCTCGGCTTCCTGAACAACGTCGACACCAAGATCTGGACCGCCGAAGACCCGGTCGAGATCACGCAGAAGGGCCTGCGCCAGTGCCAGGTGAACCCGAAGGCGGGGTTCACGTTCGCCACGGCGATGAAGTCGTTCCTTCGCGCGGACCCGGACATCATCATGGTCGGTGAGATGCGCGACAAGGACACGACGTCCATCGGCATCGAAGCCTCGCTCACGGGCCACCTGGTGTTCGCCACGCTGCACACGAACTCCGCGCCCGAATCGATCATCCGCCTGCTCGACATGGGCATGGACCCGTTCAACTTCGCCGACGCGCTGCTGGGCATCCTGGCGCAGCGCCTGGCCAAGCGCCTGTGCAAATGCAAGGAGGCCTACAAGCCGAGTGCCGACGAAGTGAAGCACTTCCTCCAGGAGTATTGCGAGGAGCTGAAGAACACGGACGAATTCAAGAAGGATCCGAACGCCGGCTACAAGAAAGTCTTCGACCGGTTCCAGGCCGAGTACGGCTTCGGCAAGCCCGAGTACGTGATGTACAAGCCCAAGGGCTGCGACGCGTGCAACGGCAGTGGATACAAGGGGCGCTGCGGCCTGCACGAACTGATGGTCGGCAGCGATGCGGTGAAGAAGCTGATCCAGGAGCACGCCCGCGTCGCGCAACTCTTCACGCAGGCGCTGGCCGACGGGATGATCACGCTCAAGATGGATGGGATGGAAAAGGTGCTGCAGGGCGTGACCGACATGCTCCAGGTCCGGGCCGTCTGCATCAAGTGACCGCGCGCAACAGTCCGGAAAGCGCGGTCATCCCCGATTCCTCGGGGATCCACCTTCCGCCTCGTTCGCTCAAGCCGGCGGACCTCGCCCGTTCGCTCGAAACGCACTTCCTCTCCAAGCTCGAGTACCTCAACGCGATCGGCATCGCGCTCTCGCAGGAGCGCGACATCAACACGCTGCTGGAGACGATCCTGGTGGCGGCGAAGAACCTCACGCGCGCCGATGGGGGAACGCTCTACCGGCTCGTGGGCGACAAGCTCCAGTTCGAGATCGTGCGCACCGACAGCCTGTCCATCGCCATGGGCGGCACTTCGGGCAACCCGGTCCCGTTCTACCCGATCCCGCTCCACGACAAGGACGGCCGCCCCAACAACACGATGATCGCGGCCTACGCCGCGCTGAACCACAAGACCGTGAACGTCGCCGATGCCTACACGGAGGAGGGCTTCGACTTCTCCGGCACGCGCAACTTCGACAAGCGAACCGGCTACCGCTCGACCTCGTTCCTCACCGTGCCGATGAAGGACCACGAGGGGGACATCATCGGCGTGCTGCAACTCCTGAACGCCACGGACCCCGCCACCCGGTCCGTCACCTCGTTCACCGAGGAGGACCAGCGACTGGCCGAGTCGCTCGCCTCGCAGGCCGCCATCGCGCTCACCAACCGCTTGCTGATCCAGCAGCTGGAGGTCCTGTTCGAATCGCTGATCGAGCTCATCAACACCGCCATCGACGAGAAGAGCCCCTACACGGGCGGACACTGCAAGCGCGTGCCGACGCTCACGATGATGCTGGCGGAAGCCGCGCACGTCTCCCAGGGGGGCGTCCTCGACGAGTTCCGGATGACGGACAAGGACCGCTACGAACTGAAGATCGCGGGCCTGCTGCACGACTGCGGCAAGATCACCACGCCCGTGCACGTCGTCGACAAGGCAACGAAGCTGCAGACCATCTTCGACCGCGTCGAGCTGGTCTCCACGCGCTTCGAGGTCCTCAAGCGCGAGGCCGAAGTGGACATGTTGCGCGCGAAACTGCGGGCCCTCGAGGCGGGCGACGAGGAGAGCGCCCGGCGTGCCGAGGAAGCGTACCTCGGCAAGGTCGCGCGCTATGACGACGACCGCGAGTTCCTGCGTGGCACCAACATCGGCGGGGAACGCATGCGTCCGGAAGACCAGGCGCGCATCTCGCAGATCGCGCGCTACACGTGGCGCAACGCCAAGGGCGAGCGCGACCGTTTCCTCACGAAGGACGAGGAAGAGAACCTGAATATTCCTTACGGCACGCTGAACGCCGGCGAACGCGAGATCATCAACCACCACATCGTCGCCACCATCAAGATGCTCGAAGCGCTGCCCTGGCCGCGGCACCTGGCGAACGTGCCGGAATACGCGGGCGGCCACCACGAGCGCATGGACGGCAAGGGCTACCCGAAGGGTCTCACGCGCGAGCAGATGAGCGTGCAGGCGCGCGTGATGGGCATTGCCGACATCTTCGAGGCGCTCACCGCCAAGGACCGTCCCTACAAGCCGGGCAAGACGCTGTCCGAATCGCTGGGCATCCTGGGGCGCTTCAAGGAAAACGGGCACATCGATCCGGACCTGTTCGACATCTTCGTTCGCGAGAAGGTGTACCTGCGCTACGCGCGCGAATTCCTCGACCCGGAACAAATCGACGACGTCGACGAAACCAAGATCCCCGGGTACCGACCCTAAGGCACGAATCCTGCTTTTGCCAGCGGGTCCCTAACAAGAAGTCCCACTCTCGGCCCTTCCCCATGACGAATCGAATTCCCGTCGCAGTCTTCTTTGCGCTCTTCACCGTCTCCGGCTTCGCCGGGTTGATCTACGAATCGATCTGGAGCCACTACCTCAAGTTGTTCCTCGGCCACGCGGCCTACGCGCAGAGCCTCGTGCTCGCGATCTTCATGGGCGGGATGGCGCTGGGCTCGTGGCTGGTGAGCCGCTTCACGCATCGCATCCGCGACCTCCTGCTGGGGTACGCCGTGGCCGAACTCGGCATCGGGGTGCTCGCGATCCTCTTCCATACGGTGTTCACGGGCGTCACGGGTTGGGCCTACGACTCCGTCCTGCCGGCGCTTGGCGGATCGGGCGGCGTGGACGCGTTCAAGTGGGCGCTGGCCTCGTTGCTGATCCTGCCGGCCTCGGTCCTCCTCGGCACCACGTTCCCGCTGATGAGCGCCGGCATCCTGCGGCTCTACCCGGACCAGGGTGGCCGCGCACTCTCGATGCTGTACTTCACCAACAGCCTCGGGGCGGCGTTCGGCGTGCTGGTGAGTGGATTCTTCCTCATCAAGACGGTGGGACTTCCGGGGACGATCCTCACGGCAGGGTTGATGAACATCACCCTCGCCTTCGTCGTGTGGGCGCTCACGAAACGGTTGCCGGCCACGGTCGCGCCGACGGCTGCCGCCGCCCGCACGGGTACGGCCACGGAAATCTCGGCGTTCCGCGTGGTGCTCGCGCTGGCGTTGATCACCGGCGCGGCTTCGTTCGTCTATGAACTCACCTGGATTCGCATGCTCGCCATGGGGCTGGGTGCTTCGACGCATGCCTTCGAGGTCATGCTCGCGGCGTTCATCCTCGGCATGTCCCTCGGGGCCTACGTGCTGCGCAACCGGATCGCGCACCTCAAGGACGACGTGGTCCCGCTGGCACTCATCCTGGTTGCCAAGGGATTGCTCGCGCTCATCGCGCTCTGGACGTACGACAGCGTGCTCGACCTGGTCGCGTGGCTCATGCAAACCATCGCGCATACCGACGGCGGCTACATGTTGTTCTCGGCCGGCGGATTCGGCGCTTCGATGATGGTGATGCTACCCACGGCGTTCTGCGCCGGCATGACGCTTCCCCTGGCCACGCAGGTGCTCATCCGACGCGGCTTCGGCGAATCGTCGATCGGCATGGTCTACGGCGCGAACACGCTGGGTTGCATCTTCGGGGCGGTCTTCACCACGCACGTGGGCATGGAAGCATTCGGCGTGAAGGGGCTGGTGGGTTTCGGCACGCTGCTCGACCTGGGCGCAGCGGTGCTGCTGGTCGCCGTGCTTGCGAAGCAATGGAATCGCATCGGAGTCATCGTTCGCGCCGCGGTCGTCGCCGGGCTGGCCGTCGCGATCTACGCGGCCGTCGACCTCAGCCAATCGAAGATGGCGTCCGGCGTGTTTCGCATCGGACGCTTCATCGACCCCGAAACCTCGAAGGTCACTTTCTACAAGGACGGGAAGACGGCCACGGTGTCGGTCGTCGAGGAGCGCAGCGGCTCGGTGTCCATCCGCACCAACGGCAAGCCGGACGCGAGCGTGCAGATGCACAACAGGCGCTTCCCGACCGCGGACGAGTCGACGATGATCCTCGCCGGCGCCATCCCGCTCTACATCAAGCCGGAAACCAGCATCGTGGCGAACATTGGATTCGGCTCCGGGCTCACGACGCACGTGCTCCTTTCCAGCCCCAACGTGAAGCTGCTGGACACGATCGAGATCGAGCCCGCCATGGTCGAGGGCGCACGCGTCTACGGGAAGCGCAACGAGCGCGGCTACAAGGATCCCCGCAGCCACATCCGCATCGAGGACGCGAAGACGTTCTTCGCCGCGCACGCCACGAAGTACGACGTGATCGTCTCGGAACCTTCCAACCCCTGGGTGAGCGGCGTCTCGACCCTTTTCTCGGACGAGTTCTACGGGCAGGTGACCCGCTACCTGAAGGACGACGGACTGCTGGTCCAATGGATCCAGGTGTACGAGATCAATACGGACCTCGTCTCGTCGGTGTTCAAGGCGCTCGGCAACCACTTCGAGGACTACGCGATCTACAGCCCGAATTCGGGAGACATCATCGTCATCGCGAGCAAGCGCGGCCGCGTGCCGCCGCTCAGTCCGAAGGCGCTGGAATTTCCCCTGCTGAGCGCGGAATTGAAGGAAGTGGGCTACCGGCAATTCCTCGACCTGCAGTTCACCTACCTGGGCAGCCGCGCCTCGCTCGAACCGATGTTCCGGGCGAGCACGATGCCGCTCAACTCCGACTACTTCCCGATCCTGGACCAGAATGCCGCGCGTTCCCGCTTCAAGCGCGAGGACGCGCTGGGGCTGCAGGCGTTGCGCAAGCACTACGTGCCCTTCCTCGGGATGCGCGATGGCGAGGTACGGGCCCCGCGCGAGTTCTTCGCCGACGAGGATCCGGCGGCCACCACGCCGCGGCGCTTCGGCCTCGTGTCGGCCCAGGCCCTCGAGATCTTCGAGACCGGCGAGATCAAGCGCAGGCCCGTGCTCGACGAGAACGGGCGCGCGAAGATGCTGTTGGCCCGCGCGGGCATGACCGATTGCCGCGTCCAGGCCGAGGATTGGGTGACCGCCGTCGAGGAGCTCTACGCGCTCACGCTGGCATACCTGTCGCGGGAGGAGATCGAGACCATCTCGAAGCAGGTCAATGCGTCGCCCTGCCTGAAGCGGCTGCGTCCGGACCAGCGTGGACGCCTGCGCCTCATGGAGGCCGTGAACCTGCGAGACGCGCCCGAGATGAGCCGCGTGGCCGATGCCTTGCTCGCCGATCCCAACCTGCCGCTGGAATCGCGCGCGCCGATTGCGCTGGCCGGGATGGCCGCCGCGATGATCGCGGGATCCCCGCAGAAGGCTTCGGCGATCTGGGAGCACTTTTCAAAGGACTTCCCGACCGCGTTCTCGTCGCGAGTCTCGTCTCAGCTCGTGATCCAGAACGTGCTGAGCGCAGAGGCCACGCGTGCCAAGGCCGCGAAACCTCAGTGACGAAACGGGGCAACAAGTCGTGGTTTGCGCGCCGGTTTCGGGGACAGGAGACGGACAGCCATGCCGTTTCGTCGAGCAAGCAGGCCGCAAGGTTCGCAGTGAGCGGATCTAGAGGCATCGAATCAACGAGTTGCAGTGCTTTTTGGACTATTTCGTCTGTAGGGACTGCAAGGCGAGCCCCCGGCACCCCTTGGCATGGCGGTTGCATTAATGGAGGCACACACTGAGAGCGTGTGCAGTACAGATCTCACCCCGTATTCCCCTTCCCAAAAGAACAGGAGTTTTTCGAATGAAGAAGATCCAACGTGGTTTCACCCTGATCGAACTGATGATCGTCGTCGCGATCATCGGCATCCTGGCTGCGGTCGCCATCCCGGCGTACCAGGATTACCTGAAGCGTTCGAAGATCACTGAAGTTGCCGCTGCTGCCGGCGCCTGCAAGACGTCGTACTCGGAGTACATCGCCTCCAAGAACATCTATCCGACCGATGCGAACGTCGCGGGCTGCTCCACGACCAAGACGACGTACGTGAGCGCCCTCGCGGTTGCCACCACGGACATCAAGGTGACGATCCAGGCGGTTGACGCCACGGTGAACGGCAAGATCCTCGGCCTCCAGGCCCAGGAAGCCCCGGGCACGGTGCTGTCCGCCCCGGACAAGTCGATCGCCGCGTGGAAGTGCTACACGGATGCCGGCACGACCGAATACAAGTTCTTCCCGGCGAACTGCCGCCAGGCGTAATTCGTTTCAGCTGCACGGAAAAGGGCGGGGTTTTCCCCGCCCTTTTTCTTTGGACCCACCCGGCGCGGGATGACAAATTGCGGCAGTTTCCCCCCGAATTCGAGTTCGGATTCGTGAAGGGGCGATGTCCACGCGTCGCCGCGGCGAACCGCTTTCCGGGTCCGGCAGCCCCATTCTGTAGATGTCCAGCGTAATCAATGGGATAATGGCGGAGGCCGCACAAAAAAGCGTTTGAAATCCGAGTGTGAGTAAAAGTTTCTCCCGTAACCGGCTGGCATGGCGGTTGCATTAAGCCCCTCACACACCGAAAGCGTGTGCAGGATTTACCGGCCCACCCTTACCTTCCCTGACACAGGAGTTCTCGCATGACGAAAATCCAACGTGGTTTCACCCTGATCGAACTGATGATCGTCGTTGCGATCATCGGCATCCTGGCTGCGGTCGCCATCCCGGCGTACCAGGATTACCTGAAGCGTTCGAAGATCACTGAAGTTGCCGCTGCTGCCGGCGCCTGCAAGACGTCGTATTCGGAGTACATCGCCTCGAAGAACATCTTCCCGACCGATGCGAACGTCGCGGGCTGCTCCACGACCAAGACGACGTACGTGAGCGCCCTTTCGGTTGCCACCACGGACATCAAGGTGACGATCCAGGCGGTTGACGCCACGGTGAACGGCAAGATCCTCGGCCTCCAGGCCGAAGAAGCCCCGGGCACGGTGCTGTCCGCCCCGGACAAGTCGATCGCCGCGTGGAAGTGCTACACGGATGCCGCGACGACCGAATACAAGTTCTTCCCGGCGAACTGCCGCCAGGCGTAATTCGTTTCAGCTGCACGGAGAAGGGCGGGGTTTTCCCCGCCCTTTTTCTTTGGGCCCGCCACTTTGGGGGCTGTTTCCGGGGGCCTGCCATCCGCTGACAAATTGGGGCAGTTTCGCGCGAATTTCGAAGGAGGATTCGTGCGGAAGCGACGTTCCGGGCTGGTCCGGGTCACGAGAGCGAGGGTTTGGACATCAAGCCTGGGATCTCACAATATTGTTATTAATCAAATAGATATTCTTCCATTTGGCGCCCGCGTTTGCGATGGGATCGCCGCGAAGCGCAAGGGCCCGGCTGGCATGGCGGTTGCATCGAGGCGGGCAGCACGCCCACGGTGTGCAGACCCAAGACCCCAACTGCCTGTCCAACAAAATGGAGTTGCTCACATGACAAAGATCCAGCGAGGTTTCACCCTGATCGAACTGATGATCGTCGTCGCGATCATCGGCATCCTGGCTGCGGTCGCCATCCCGGCGTACCAGGATTACCTGAAGCGTTCGAAGATCACTGAAGTTGCCGCTGCTGCCGGCGCCTGCAAGACGTCGTACTCGGAGTACATCGCCTCGAAGAACATCTTCCCGACCGATGCGAACGTCGCGGGCTGCTCCACGTCCAAGACGACGTACGTGAGCGCCCTCGCGGTTGCCACCACGGACATCAAGGTGACGATCCAGGCGGTTGACGCCACGGTGAACGGCAAGATCCTCGGCCTCCAGGCCCAGGAAGCCGTGGGCACGGTGCTCTCCGCCCCGGACAAGTCGATCGCCGCGTGGAAGTGCTACACGGATGCCGCGACGACCGAATACAAGTTCTTCCCGGCGAACTGCCGCCAGGCGTAATTCGTTTCGGCTGCACGGAGAAGGGCGGGGTTTTCCCCGCCCTTTTTCTTTGCCCCTTTTCCCTCCACTTGCGGGAAAATATGCGAAGCATGTCTCGCTGGCGCGCATCCCTCATCCACCTCGGCATCAGCACGCTGATCGCGGCGCTCGTCGTCTCGGCCATGCTGCTGGTCTGGTATCCGTCCCCCTTCTTCTCGGCGATGGGGGGCACCCACCTCGTCACGATCCTGGTCTGCGTGGACGTGGTGCTGGGGCCGATGATCACGCTGATCATCTTCGGGCCCGGGAAGACCCTCAAGGCGCTGCGTTTCGACTTCGCGGTCATCGGCCTCGTGCAGCTCAGCGCGCTCGCCTATGGCGTCTACGTGGTCGCGGAAGCCCGGCCCGTATACATGGTGTTCACCGTGGACCGGTTCGACCTGGTGGCGGCCAACCAGATCCGCGAAGAAGAACTCGCGAAGGTGAAACGGCCGGAGTTCGCGGCGATCCCGCTGGGGAGCCCGCGCACGGTTGCCGTGACGTCGCCGACCGATGCCAACGAGCAGCTGCGCATCATCGACTCCGCGCTCGGCGGTGCCGACCTGCAGACCTTCCCCCAGTACTACGTGCCCTACGAGCAACTCGCGCAGCAAGCGGCGAAGAAGGCCAAGCCGCTGGCGGCGCTGCGCAAGCAGGTTCCCGATGCGTCGGCGGAGATCGATCGCGCGGTGGCGAAGGCCGGGAAGGCCGAATCCGAACTCGCCTACCTGCCGGTCAAGGGCCGCGCCCGCGTCTACAGCGTCGTGCTGGATGCGAAGAGCGGTGCGATCCTCGGTTTCGCCGAGGTGAATCCCTGGTGAGCGCACCCGCGGCGCTTCAGCGCGCGGGCCGCCAGGCGTTGGGCCGCATCACGAGCCCGTTCGACAGGTAGGTCAGGTAGTACTCGAGGTTGTTCAACTCATCTGAGCCGGCCGCGAAAGGCGCTACCCCCATGCGCTCCAGGCATTCACGCATCCGGGCCTGCAACGTGACGGCCTTGCCGTCGCGAATCGCGGTGGCGATGGCGCCTTGGCCGATCGCGGGCGACAACGGGATGTCCGCATACCGCTTGCCCGCGCCCTGCACATGGCACGAGGCGCACGCCCAGTTCTGCTGGCCCATCCGCGAGTCGTAGAGCCGGCGGCCCTGGTCGAAGCGTTCCTCCGCGGCGGCCGGAACCCGCACCGCGACCTTCTGGCCGTCCGAGAGCGAGCGCAGGTAGGCGGCAACGGCGCCAAGCGTCGCCGGATCATCCAGGTCGTAGAGGGGCTCCGCGTTGGCCTTGAGGCACTGGTTGATCGCGGTCTCGAGCGTCACCACGCGCTTCAGGCGCGAGTCGTATTGCGGGTACGCGCCGGCCACCCGCTTCCCGCCGTTGGGGAAGCAGGACGCGAGCGAGCGGCCGTTCTTGAACTTGCGCGAGAAAAGCTTGCGGCCCGCCTCGAGCACGCCCGAGGTCTGTGCGGCGTTCGCATTCTCATCCAGCCGGGCCCGCAACGCGGGATCGAACGCGGCGCCTCCCAGGATGTAGTCCGACGCTGGGAGCGCCGGCAGGTCCTTCTGGAAGCGCGCGGCGAGCTCCGTGCGGACCTGCTCGGCGGCGCCGATCGCCAGGGCGGGCGCGCAGAGCCATGCGGCGAGCGCGAGGCGAAGGTCAGGGCAACGCAAGGAGGAATTCCGACAGGCGTTCGATCTCGCGCGCCTCGAGGATGCGATGGCGGCCATAGGGGGGCATCACGGTGGCGGGATTCGCGGCCGTTGGGTCGCGGAGCACGTCGCGAACCCTGGCGCGACCCAACTCCCGCATCCGCGCGCCCGTCAGGGCGGGACCGAGGTCCGAGCGAGTTGCCGGCCCGGTGCCGGCGGGAAGCTGGTGGCACGCGATGCAGTGCCCCTTGTCCACGCGCGTGTAGAGATCCAATGCCGGCATATCCTGGGCGCAGACCGGCAGGATCATCCCCGCGGCGAAGGCGAGGTGCAGGAGGCGTCGGGCCATCAGCTGATCTTCATCGCCTTTTCGGCCGAGCGTTCGTTTTCCAGCAGCACGCGCATCTCCCGCAGGCGCGATTCGGCGCTCGAGAGCTCGTAGAAATTGGCGTTGCGGTATTTCACGGCGAGCTCGAGCTGGTCCACGGCAGCGGCGAGATTCCCGCGGCGGTAGTAGGCCTCCGCTTGCGCGCGGTGGCGGCCGAGCGGCTGGCCGGACGATTCATACGCGCGCGCCTGGAGCTCGTAGAGCTTCGCGTCGTCCTGCACGGTGCGCAGGCGTTCGTCGAGATCCGCCAGGGCCTCCTTGCCGCGGCCGCGTTGCAGGAGGAGGTCGAGGTAGCCGTAGACCAGGGCGCGCCGCGCCGGATACGCCTTGAGGGCCGCGCGGTAGATGGCGAGCGCATCGTCGAAACGCGCCTGCTCGGCGCGAATGCGCGCGGCGAGCAACTCGAACGCGGGATGCGTGAACTCCGGGTTGAGCAGCGGCGCAAGCGTCTTCCAGGCCTCGTCCGGTTCACGCGCGCGGCAAAGCGCGAACGCGAGCCCGTAGACCTCCTCGCGCGGGCGTACCACCGTGCGCTCCGAGAGTTGATTGCGAAAGTACGCCACGGCCTCGTTGGGTGCGCCCATCATGGCGCGGATCTTCGCGCGTGCGATGCGGTACTCGATGGAGTCCGGAACCATGCGCAAAGCCGTGGACTGGGGCTGCAAGCGGTCCTGCATGTCCGCGATGCGCTCGGTGGTGAGCGGGTGGGTGCGCAGGTACGAGGGCGCGCCCTTGAATTCGTTCAGGCGATTCGCGCGCAGCAGGCGTTCGAAAAAGGTGACCATCCCGCGCGTGTCGAGGCCGGCCCGCTCGAGGAGGGCGAGGCCCACACGGTCGGCCTCGCGCTCATGCTCGCGCGTGTAGTCGAGCTGCGACTGGATGGAGAGCGCGCTCGCGCCCATGATCGCGGCCTCCGTCACCTGCCCGCTCTGGCCGCTGTTGCCGCGCGAGGCGAGGATGGCGAGCGCCAACGCGGCGAGCGAGGCCATCTGCGCTCCGCGCTGGCCGTGCATCGCGCGCGCCTGGTGGCGTTGCGTGATGTGCGAGATCTCGTGCGCGATGACGCCCGCGAGTTCGCTCTCGTTTTGCGTGAGGACGATCAAGCCCGTATTGACCCCGATGTGCCCGCCCACGAGGGCGAACGCGTTGACCTGCTCGTCGTTCACGACGAAGAACTCGAGTTCGCGGCGCGGCGGGTCGGTGACGGCCAGCAGGCGTTCGCCCAGCGAGCGCACGTATGCGGTGATCTCCCAGTCGTCGAGGTACATCGGATCGACGCGGATCTCGCGCATCACGCGGTTGCCGATGGTTTTTTCCTGCGACTCCGAAAGGGCATTGCTCGACGCATCGCCCAGGTCCGGCAAGGTCTGCGCGGACGCGATCAGCGAGGTGGCGAGGAGCGAGGCGAAGAGGGGGCGAAGTTTCACGATGCGACGGGCGGTCTCGGGCAAGCTGTTACTATGACGGCCGGGTCGACGGCAGGTTCATTATGACGGAAAAACTCACCCATTTCGATGCGGCCGGCCAGGCCCACATGGTGGACGTCGGGGCCAAGGCCGAGACCCACCGCGTGGCCATTGCCGCGGGCCGCATCCGCATGAAGCCCGAGACTTTCGCGATGGTATCGTCGGGCACCGCGAAGAAGGGCGACGTGCTGGGCATTGCCCGCATCGCCGCCATCCAGGCCGCGAAGAAAACGTCCGAATTGATCCCGCTGTGCCATCCGGTGCCGCTCACGTCCGTGGCCGTCGAGTTCGTGTCCGACGAGGCCGCGTCCGCGATCGAATGCCGCGTCACCGTCGAATGCACCGCGCGCACGGGCGTCGAGATGGAAGCCCTGACGGCGGTCAACGTGGCGCTGCTCACCATCTACGACATGGCCAAGGCCGTCGATCGCGGCATGGTGGTGGGCGACATCCGGTTGCTCGAGAAGCGCGGCGGCAAGTCCGGCACGTTCAAGGCGCCCTAGGAAGCTCTGATCAAAGGCCGCGCTGTACCCATGCGGCGAGGCCTGCGAGGCCGCTGGAGGCGATGACGGGGATCACCCCGACTCGATAGCGCGTGAGGGCAAGGAGTGCCGCGGCCGCGATCATCGCCGACACGACGTCGAACCCCGCCGGTTTCCAGAACACGTGCGCGCCGAAGTACACCGCGAGGCTCACGATCACGCCGACCACGGCCGCGGTGATGGCCGTGAGCGGCGCCGTCAGGCGCGCATCGTTGCGCGTGCCCTCGACCAGCGGCCCGCCCGCGAGGATGAACAGGAAAGACGGCAGGAACGTGAACCACGTGGCGATCGTGGCGCCGAGCGCGCCGGCGGCGAACAGCGCGCCGGAGCCCAGCAGGCCCTTCGTCCATCCACCGAGGAAGCCCACGAACGCGACGACCATGATCAGCGGCCCCGGCGTCGTCTCGCCGAGGGCGAGGCCGTCGATCATCTGCGCCGCGCCGAGCCAGCCATATTGCTCGACCGCGCCCTGCACGACGTAGGGCAGCACGGCGTACGCGCCCCCGAACGTCAGCAGCGCGGCCTGCGTGAAGAACACGGCCATGCGGCTGAAGTCGCCGTGCCAGCCGAATGCGAAGGCGAGCACGCCCAGCGTTGCCGCCCAGAGGGCCAGGAACACCAGGACGATGCCCGCCAGCCGACCGCGCGAGAACCGGGCATGCTCCGGAGACGGCGTGTCGTCGTCGATTACCGCAGGGACGTGGGGCGCCGCGCCTGGGGCCGAGTGGCTGGGCGGCGCGAAGGCCGAGGGGACGAAGCGCGAACCGATCCAACCCAGGAGCGCCGCGACCGCGACGACCGCGGGGAAGGGCGCCGCGAACACGGCGAGCGCCACGAATGCCGCGAGTGCGATGGCGGCGAGCGGAAGGCTGCGGATCGTGCGCGTGCCGATGCGCCACGCGGCCGCGAGGACGATCGCGACGACCGCGGGCTTCACGCCCTCGAGCAGCGCCCGCACGAAGGGCACTTCGCCGAAACGCACGTAGATCCACGACAGCGCGACCAGGAGCAGCAGCGACGGCAGTACGAACAAGGCGCCGGCCGCGATCCCGCCGCGGGTGCCGTGCAGCAGCCAGCCGATGTAGGTCGCGAGCTGTTGCGCTTCCGGCCCCGGCAGCACCATGCAGTAGTTGAGCGCGTGCAGGAAGCGCCGCTCGGAGATCCAATGGCGCCGCTCGACGAGTTCGCGATGCATGATCGCGATCTGGCCGGCCGGGCCGCCGAAGCTGATGCAGCCCAGCTTGAACCAGAAGCGCAGCGCTTCGCGGAATCCAACCGCGCCCGGTGCAGAGCTCACGAAGGTGCCCTCCACGTGTGACGCTCCGCGACGCCCGCTTCCTCCTGGCGGCACCACGCGAACAGCGCGTCGTACACCACCATCCCGTGTTCGAGCATCGCGTGGTCGTCGGCGAAATTCTCGCTGAGGCCCAGCGAGATCGCGAGCAGGCCCGGGCTTTGCGGCGTGAGTTCCGGCTTGCCGGTATCGGCGCCGCGCACGATGGCCGCGAGGCGCGACAAGGCCGCGCCCGCGAGGCCGAAGTCCTCGAGCAATGCGTCGAAGCTGCAGAGCTCGCCGCGGTGCGTGAAGGTGACGCCGGGCACGTCATAGGGAATGGCACCGCGCGCCTTGGCGAACGCCGCGACTTCGGGGGCGGGCACGTAGGCGAACTCGGCGAACGGGTCCACGAAGCGCCGCACGAGCCAGGGGCACGCGATCCGGTCGATCTTGGGCCGCTCGCGCGTGACCCAGACGGAGGGAGCACCCGGCTTGGACGGAATGCCGGCCTCGCCATGCTTGCGCAGCAACGTCCCGCCGCCTTCGCGCCACGCCTCGATGCCGCCTTCCAGGAAGCGGGCGTCGATTCCTGCAGAGCGCAGCGCTCCGGCGGCATTGCGGCTGATCTCGTGGCCGTGGACGCAGTAGGCGACGACCGTGCGGTGGCGGGGCAGGTACTTCGCCCACTCGTCCACGGCGAACGGGTCGCGCCAGGTGGCGCCCGCGATGAGGTCGGGAGCTCCGCGAAAGGCTTCGTCCCGGCGGACGTCGATGACGAGGGGGGAGGTGGCCGTGCCGATGCGACGGAGCAATTCGAGCGGGCTATGCGGGGGGGCTACGATGTCCATGGCGGTCCATTCATGATGAAGGAACGCAGCGCTTGGACGGGACACCGTCTTGCCACGAAGGCGCCGGGGGCGTGCGATGCCCCGGAGAACGCATGGTAGGCCTTGATTCGGAACGGGCGCAACCCGATGTTAAAATGCGAGACCGCCTGGAGAATATCAGTGACGACTGTTACAGCAGACCGAGAACTCGACGTGAGGGGCCTCAATTGCCCGCTCCCGATCCTGCGCGCCAAGAAGGCCCTCACCGACCTGCAGTCCGGCCAGGTGCTGAAGGTCGTCGCCACGGACCCCGGCTCGGTGAAGGACTTCCAGGCCTTCTGCCGCCAGACCGGAAACGAACTCCTCTCTCACACCGAGGGCGCGGAGTTCACCTTCTTCATGAAGAAGCGGTAAGGAAAATCGGGGTCAGGGTAGAAATATCTTTCACGGCTTGAGAGCCGTGGCCAGATATTTCTACCCTGACCCCGATTTTCGCTATTCCACGAAAATGTCCTGGAACAGCTCCGTTCCGGGATTGAGCGCGTAGTGGTCGAAGTTGGTCACGCCTGAATCGCGCAGCAATTTCTCGTCGATGTAGAAATTCCCGGTGTTCTTGCGGGCGTCCGACGTGAGGATCACGTGGGCCGCGTCCGCCATGATCGCCGGCAGGCGGCTCGCCTTCAGGATCTCCTCGGGGAAGTGCACTTCCACAGCCGCCGTGACGATCGTCGTGCGCGGCCACAGCGAGTTGAAGGCGATGCCTTCCTTCGCGAATTCCGCGGCCATGCCCATCGTGCACATGCTCATTCCGTACTTGCTCATCGTGTAGGCCGTGTAGTGCTGGAACCACTCCGGCTTGATCGAGATGGGCGGCGACATGGTGAGCACGTGCGGGTTGCGGCCCGCCTTGGCGCTCGCCTTCAGGAAGGGGATGGCGGCCTGCGAGCACAGGAACGTGCCGCGTGCGTTCACGCCAAGCATCAGGTCGAAGCGCTTGGCCGGCGTCTCGAGCGTGGGCGTGAGGCTGATGGCGCTCGCGTTGTTGACGAGGATGTCGATGCCACCGAAATGTTTCGCGGCCTTCTCGAAGCCCTCGCGGATCGCCATGTCGTCGCGGATGTCGAGCTGGAGCGCCAGCCCCTTCCCACCCGCGGCGTCGACCTCGGCAGCCACGCTGTGGATCGTGCCCTGCAGTTTCGGATGCGGGTCGGACGTCTTCGCGGCGATGACCACGTTCGCGCCGTCCTTCGCGGCGCGCAGTGCGATCTCGCGCCCGATGCCCCGCGAGGCTCCCGTGATGAACAGCGTCTTGCCCTTCAGCGTTTGCATGGATCTTTCTCCGGTGGAATTCAGCGGCCCTCGAAACGGGGCTTGCGTTTCTCGACGAAGGCCGTGACGCCCTCGGCGAAATCGTGGGTGGACGTGGAGGCCGAGAAGCCGTCGACTTCGCGGGCGAGCTGCTCGGCCATCGGGCGTTCGAACGAGGCGTTGAGCAGCGCCTTGGTTTGCGCATAGGCCGCCGTCGGTCCCTGGGCCAGGCGCTCGGCGATCGCGAGGGCCCGTGCATCGAGCTCCGCATCGGGAACGACCCAGTTCACAAGGCCCAGGTCGGCTGCGCGCTTCGCATCGAAGGGGTCGGTGATGAACGCGAGCTCGAGCGCGCGCCGCAGCCCGACGATGCGCGGCAGGGCGTGCGTGCTGCCGCCGTCGGGCGAGGTGCCGATGTTGGCGTAGGCCAGCGTGAACTTGGCGTTCTCCGCGGCGATCGCGAGATCGCAGGCGAGCATCACCGAGAGCCCGCCGCCCGCCACCGCGCCGTGCACCTTCGCGATCACCGGCTTCGGCAGGTGGCGCAGGTCGTGGATGACCTTGTGGAATTCGCCGGCCCATTCGCGGATCAGGCGCGGCATCTCGGGCAGGTTCGCGTGGAAGTTGGCGACGTCGCCGCCCGCCATGAAGGCCTTGCCCGCGCCCTCGAGGATGACCGCGCGCACGGAAGCGTCGGAGGCGATCTGCGCCAGGTGCCCGCGCAGCCCGTTGACCATGGGCGCGCTGAGCGCATTCAGCTTCTCGGGGCGGTTCAGCGTGAGCCGCACGACGGGCCCTTCGCGGGCCAGGAGGACGACATCGGTCATTGGGTCGGTGCTCCGGTTTCGGAGGCGGGGATGATACCCCGGCTCACGTAGAGGGGCCTCAGGTGCTGGCGGAACGTGCGCAATTGCAGCGTGAACAGCAGGCCCGCCACGAACGCGATGCACCCGCCGACGAGGAACGTGCGCGGCGCCCCGATGTGCTCGGCCAGCGTGCCCGCGGCGAAATGGCCGATGGGCGCGGAGCCGATGAAGAACATGGTGAAGTAGGCCATGACGCGGCTGCGCTTGTCCTCGTCGACCACGCTCTGGATGATCGTGTTGATCGTGGCACCCGTCATGAACATGCCGAAGCCCGCGAGCATCATCAGGAGCGTCGAGGCCCACACGCTGCGCGAGAAGCTGAAGCCGATGGCGCCGATCCCCGCGCACATCGCGGCGATGCCGATGTACTTGCCGAGCCCGCGGATGGTCGTGCGCCGCGCGAGGCTCACCGCCGAGATCACCGCGCCAAGTCCCACCGCGCCGATGAAAAGGCCCACCAGCTCGGCGCCCTTGCCGAAGGTCTGCACCGCGATCGCGGGCATGAGCGTCGTGTAGGGGCTGATGGCGAGGCTCACCGCGGCCAGCGTGATGAGCATTCGCCGCACCACGAGCAGTCCCATCGCATAGCGCCAGCCTTCGGCCAGGTCCGCGAGGGGATGGGTGGCGGCGCGCGGCGGCTTCTTGTGCACGACGCGCACGTTCATGAGCGCCGCCAGTACCGCGAGGTAGGAGAACGCGTTGATGGCGAAGCACGCCGTCTCGCCGATGGTGGCGATGATCAGCCCGCCCAGCGAAGGGCCCACGAGGCGCGAGCCGTTCATGAGGATGGAGTTCAGCGCGATCGCGTTGGGGAGGTCTTCCTTGCGCTCCAGCAACTGCACGTAGAAGGACTGCCGCGTGGGCGTCTCGAACGCGTTGCAGATGCCCGCGAAGAGGGCCAGCGTGGCGAGCGAGAACGGCGTGATGAGATGCAGCCCCGTGAGGATCGCAAGCGTCGTGGCTTGCACCATGAGCAGCGCCAGCACGGTCAGGAGGATCTTGCGGCGGGGCAGGCGATCCCCGACCACGCCCGCGATCGGCGAGATGACCAGGTAGGGCGCGCTGTTCACGAAGCCCACCAGGCCGGTGAACAACGTGGAGCCGGTCAGCTTGTAGGCGAGCCACATGAGTGCCACCGACTGCACCCACGTCCCGATCATCGAGACGGCCTGCCCGATGTAGTAGCGCCGGTAGGTCGGCGATTCCAGTGCCCTCAGGGTCCTGGGGTACGCCATGGAGCCTTCCTAGCCGAGCTTGCCGAGTTGACCGTCGATGTCGCCCAGCAGTGTCTTGAAGTCGGCGAGGCGCTTCTTCATCTGGTCGACCACCGCGGGCGGCGCGCGATCGACGAACGACGCGTTGCCGAGGCTGGCCTCGCACTTGGCGATCTCGCCCGCGACGCGGTCGCGTTCCTTCGTGAGGCGGACCTTCTCGGCCGCGCGATCGATCTCGACATGCAGCATCACCTTGCCCGAACCCGTCACCTTCACCGGCGCATCCTCCGCGGGCAATGCGGCCACGACCTTCACTTCGGACAGACGGCACAGCGCCGCCACATAGGGCATGTGAGGCCCCAACTTCGCCGCGTCCCCCTCGATGAACGCCGGCACCTTCAAAGCGGGCGACAGGTTCATCTCGGAGCGCAGGTTGCGCGCCGCGTTCACGATTTCCTTCAGCGTCGCGATCTCCGCTTCCGCCGCCGGATCGATCTTCGCGTCCTCGGGCTGCGGGTACTTCGCGATCGAGATGCTTTCCCCTCCGCGCCCCGCGAGCGGAGCCACTTTTTGCCACAGCTCCTCCGTGATGAACGGAATCATCGGGTGGGCCAGGCGGAGCGTCGTCTCGAGCACGCGCACCAGCGTCCGGCGCGTGCCGCGCTGCTGCGCTTCGTTGCCGTTCTGGAGTTGCACCTTGGCCAGCTCGACATACCAGTCGCAGTACTCGTCCCAGGCGAACTCGTAGGCCGCTCGCGCGGCGACGTCGAAACGGTATTCCGCGAGCCCCTCGTTCACGGCCCGTTCGGTGCGCTGCAGGCGGGAGATGATCCAGCGATCGACCACCGAAAGCTCGACCGGCGCCTTCTCATCGATGCCCGTATCGTGCCCCTCGGTGTTCATCAGCACGAAGCGCGTGGCGTTCCAGAGCTTGTTGCAGAAGCTGCGGTAGCCTTCGGCGCGCTTGAGATCGAAGTTGAGCGTGCGGCCGTGCGTGGAGAGGGCGGCGAACGTGAAGCGCAGCGCGTCGGCGCCGTGGGCCGCGATGCCCTCGGGGTAGTCGCGCTTCACGCGCTTGGCCGCGGACTCCTTGTGCGCCGCGAGCATGAGTCCCTGCGTGGATTTCTCCAGCAGCGCGGGCAACGTGATGCCGTCGATCACGTCGAGCGGGTCGAGCGTGTTGCCTTTGGACTTGGACATCTTCTGGCCCTCGGCGTCGCGCACGATGGCATTGATGAAGACATCCCGGAACGGCACTTCTCCGGTGAACTGCAGGGTCGTCATGATCATGCGCGCGACCCAGAAGAAGATGATGTCGAAGCCGGTGATCAGTACGGTCGACGGCAGGTAGAACTTCCGCTCGCGTTCGAACTGCTTGTCGTCCGGCCAGCCGAGCGTGGTGAACGGCACGAGCGCGGAAGAGAACCAGGTGTCGAGCACGTCCGAATCGCGGCTCTCGGCGCGGATCTCCTTGCCGGCGGCCTTGGCCTTCGCGAGGGCTTGCTCGAAGTTGCGGCCCACGAACGGCGTGCCGTCCGCGGCGTACCAGGCGGGAATCTGGTGGCCCCACCAGAGCTGCCGCGAGACGCACCAGTCCTGGATGTTCTCCAGCCACTGGCGATACACCGTGCCCCACATGTCGGGGACGAACTTCGTCTTCCCTTCGGCGACCGCGTCCAGGCCGGCCTTCGCCATGCCCTGCATGTCCATGAACCACTGGTCGGAGAGCATCGGCTCGACCACCGCGTCGGAGCGCTGCGAGCGCGGCTGCATCAGCTTATGCGCCTTCTTCCCTTCCACGAGGCCGAGGGCTTCGAGGTCGGCGAGCACCTTCTTGCGTGCGACGAAGCGGTCGAGGCCGCGATAGGCTTCGGGCGCGTTCTCGTTCACCGTGGCGGTGAGCGTGAAGATCGAGATCAGCGGCAGCTTGTGACGCTGGCCGACCTGGTAGTCGTTGAAATCGTGGGCCGGGGTGATCTTGACGACGCCGGTTCCGAATTCGCGGTCGACATACTCGTCGCCGATCACGGGGATGAGGCGATCGGCGAGCGGCAGTTTCACGCGCTTTCCGATGAGATGTTTGTAACGCTCGTCCTCGGGGTGCACGGCAACCGCCGTGTCGCCGAGCATCGTTTCCGGACGCGTGGTCGCGACGACGAGATGGCCCGAACCGTCCTCGAGCGGATAGCGCAACTGCCACAGGGAGCCGTCGCTCTCCTGCGATTCGACTTCAAGGTCCGAGACCGCCGTTTGCAGCACGGGGTCCCAGTTCACCAATCGCTTGCCGCGATAGATGAGGCCTTGCTCATGCAAGCGGACGAACACTTCGGTCACCGCGCGCGAGCGCGGCTCGTCCATCGTGAAATAGGTGCGCGACCAGTCGCACGAAGCGCCCATCCGGCGCATCTGCCGCAGGATGGTGGAACCGGATTCCTCTTTCCACTTCCAAACGCGCTCGATGAACGCTTCGCGTCCCAGGTCCCGGCGCTTCTTGCCTTCGGCTTCGAGCTGGCGTTCCACGACCATCTGCGTGGCGATGCCTGCGTGGTCCGTGCCCGGCTGCCACAGGACGTTGAACCCTTTCATGCGGTGCCAGCGCGTGAGGATGTCCATCAGCGTCTGCTGGAACGCGTGGCCCATGTGCAGCGTGCCCGTCACGTTGGGCGGCGGCAGCTGGATCGAGAACGAGGGGCGCTTGTCGTCGAAGGTGGCCTTGAAGTAGCCCTTGTCTTCCCAGAAGGGATACCAGCGCGCCTCGATGGCGTGGGGATCGAATGCTTTTGCGAGTTCTTCCATGCTCATTTCAGTTGACGGCGCTTCAGGGCTTCGGAGACCGCGTCCCCGATGGCGTTGGCAACGTCCTGGCGCAGGTCGCCCAGGGCGCTCGCGACGGCCACGTGCACCTCGCCCTGCAGGTGCTCGACCAGGCGGCGCTCGAGCTCGGAGGCGAGATGGCCTTCGACTTCCACCATCACGCGCGAAAAGACTTCGGCCGAGATCTCGCCCGCGACGCTCGTGCCATCCGTTTGCGGGGACACCGGAGGTTCGATCAGGTCCGTGAGGACGGGAATGCCGCCGGTTCCGGTTTCGGCGGCGTGGCGCTTCAGGAGCGCATCGGCCTTGCCGAGCACATCGCGATCGTCCGCCATGCCTAGGCCTCCACGTCGTGGACGTTGATCTCGTAGCCGCGCTTCTTGTAGAACGTGTAGCGGCCGCGGGCGCGTTCCTTGTCCTCTTCGTCCTTGCCGACGATTTCCAGCACGCGCTCGAACGAAGCGAAATTCCTCGGCTCGTCGTTGCCCAGGTTCAGCAGGACCTCGTGGTGCGGCGGGTCATCCTCGGCGCCGGCGAGGATCACCGGCGTCTCGGCGGCCATCGGCGAGTTCGCCATGCAGTGCGGCACGAACTTCAGCGCCTGGTAGGTCCACAGCAGCTGGTCGAACGCCTCCAGCACGCGGCGCTCGGGTGCGTACACCACGAGGCGCGCGGGCTTCTCGTACGCCTTGGCGGCGAGTCGGCAGGCGAAGCGCAGCTTGTCGTCGGCGTAGCGGTAGAAGTCGATCCGCGTCACGAGGCGCGCCGCAGGAGCCAGTGCGTGAGCAGCGCCACGGGACGGCCCGTCGCGCTCTTCTCGGCGCCCGACTTCCACGCGGTGCCCGCGATGTCCAGGTGCGCCCACGGGTACGCCTTCGTGAAGCGCGAGAGGAAGCACGCGGCGGTGATGGAGCCGCCCGCGCGCCCGGCGATGTTCGGGATGTCGGCGAAGTTCGACTTGAGGCCTTCCTGGTAGTCGTCCCACATCGGCATGTGCCACGCACGGTCCCACGAGCTGTCGCCGGCGGCGAGCACTTCTCGCGCGAGCGTGTCGCTGTTGGAGAACATGCCGGTGGCTACGTGTCCCAGTGCGATCACCATCGCACCCGTGAGCGTGGCGATGTCGATCACGGCCGCGGGCTTGAATTTCTCGACGTAGGTGAGGGCATCGCAGAGGATCAGGCGACCCTCGGCGTCCGTGTTGAGGATCTCGACCGTCTGGCCGGACATGGTGGTCACGATGTCGCCGGGCTTCACCGCGTTGCCGTCGGGCATGTTCTCGGTGGCAGGCACGACGCCGATCACGTTCAGCGGTAGCTTCATGAGGGCGATGGCCTTCATCGTCCCCAGCACGCTGGCGGCGCCGCACATGTCGAACTTCATCTCGTCCATCTCGGGCGCGGGTTTGATCGAGATGCCGCCGGTGTCGAACGTGACGCCCTTGCCGACGATGGCCACGGGCTGCGCGTCGCGCGCGCCGCCGTGGTACTCGAGCACGATCAGCTTCGGCGGCTGGCGGCTTCCGCGCGCGACGGCGAGGAACGAGCCCATGCCGAGCTTCTCGAGATCCTTCTGCTCGAGGATGTCGGCCTTCATGCCGTGGCGCTTGGCGAGCTCCTGCGCCTGCTCGGCGAGGTAGGTCGGCGTGCAGATGTTGGCGGGCAGGTTGCCCAGGTCCTTGGTGAGCGCGATGCCCTCGGCAATAGCCTGCCCGCGAATCACGGCGGTCTCGCCCTCGGCGATCTCGTTGCGGCGGGCCACGTGCAGGACCACGCGGCGCAATGCGCGCTTGGTCTCCGAGGCCTTGCTCTTCATGCGGTCGAAGCGATAGACGCCGTCCATGATGCAGAGGACGGCCTGCTCCACTTTCCAGCCGGTGTCGCGCTTCTTCAGCGGAAGGTCAGTGAGGCACACCATGGCTTCGGTGGTGCCTGTCGCCTTCAACGCCTTGGCCGTGGCCGCCAACGCGCCGCGGTAGGTGTTCTCGCCGAACTCGCGCTCGCGGCCCAGGCCCACGAGCAGCACGCGGTCCGCGGGAACCTTGGGAACGTTGTGCAGCAGCAGCGTGGTGCCGGCCTTGCCTTCGTGGTCGCCACGGCGGAGTACTTCCGCGATGAAGTGGCCCGAGGCATCGTCGATGTCCTGCGCCGACGACGTGAGCCTGCGGCCTTCATACACGCCCACCACGACGCAGCCCGTGCGTTGCTTCTCGGGGCTGCCGGTCTTTATGCTAAATTCCATTTGTTTTCCTCGACTTGGCTCTTCTCGCGAACCTGTCATTATCGGCGCTTCGAGGGGGTCGAGTCAAAAAAATCACCGGTTCACTCCTTGATCTTCCAACGCAGCCTCATCCGCGAGTTCAGCCTGATCGCCATCGCGGTGGTCGGCGTGCTGCTGGCCATCATCCTCACGAGCCTGCTGGTGAAGCTCCTGGGCCAGGCCGCGGGTGGTGAGGTACTCCCCGATGCGGTGATCGGCCTGATCGCGTTCAAACTCCTGACCCAGATGCCCGTGCTGCTCGGCGTGTCGGTGTTCGCCGCGATCCTGCTGGGGCTCACGCGGAGCTATCGCGATAGCGAGATGACGGTGTGGTTCACGTCGGGGCTTTCCATCGCGGCGTGGGTGACCCCCGTCATCCAGTTCAGCCTGCCGGTGGCGCTGGTGTGCGCGTTCCTTTCCTTCTGGGTGTCGCCGTGGTCGGAGGAGCAGGCCGTCGAGTACACCCGGCTGCTTCGCAGTCGCGATGAAGTCTCGAGCGTGACACCAGGCGTCTTCCGCGAATCGCGCTCGTCGGACCGCGTGTTCTTCGTCGACAAGATCTCCGAGGGCGATGCGGAAGTGAACAACGTCTTCGTGCAGTCCACGCAGAACGACCGCCTGGGCGTGATGGTCGCGAAGAAGGGCTTCATCGAGACCGCGGAGAATGGCGACCGCTTCATCATCCTGCTCGACGGCCGCCGGTACGAGGGCACGCCCGGCACGCTCGACTACCGCACGGTGGATTTCAACCGCTACGCGATCCGCATCGAACCCAAGGAGGCCAAGCGCGAGGAGCCGCAGAACAAGGCCAAGGGCACGCTGGACCTCTGGCAGGAACGCACGCCGCCCACGGTCGCGGAGCTCCACTGGCGCCTGGCCCAGCCGCTCGCGGTGCTGATCATGGGGCTCTTCGCGATCCCGCTCGCGTTCGTGAACCCGCGCCAGGGCCGGTCCTGGAACATCCTGCTGGCCGTGCTCGTGTACGCCCTCTACAGCAACCTGCTGAACATCTTCCAGGCCTGGACCGCGCAGGGGAAGCTCCCGGGGTGGCTGGGCCTCTGGCCGGTGCACCTGGCAATGCTGGCCATCGTCCTGGCGCTCTTTTCCCGCCAGCTCTTCAGCTACCGCAAGGCCGCACTGGGAAGCTAGGGCCTGTTGACGGTATAATTTCGGGCTTCGTTTGAAGGTCACCACCGCGGAGAGGTGGATGAGCGGTTTAAGTCGCACGCCTGGAAAGCGTGTTTAGGTTAATAGCCTAACGCGGGTTCGAATCCCGCCCTCTCCGCCACCCCTTTCATGCCCGTCGCCCGGCACGACCTCGAAGCCCTTGATCGCGCCGATGCGCTGCGGGATTTCCGCTCGCAATTCGAGCTCCCTCCCGGCGTCATCTACCTCGATGGCAATTCGCTCGGCGCCCTTTCGAGGCGATCCCGTGAGCGCGTGGCCGCCGTGGTGGAGGGCGATTGGGGACGCGGACTCATCCGGAGCTGGGACGACGCGGGCTGGATCGAAATGCCGCGGCGCACGGGCGACAAGATCGCGCGGCTGATCGGCGCGGGGCAGGGGGAGGTCGTCGCCACGGACTCCACCTCGGTGAATCTCTTCAAGGTGTTGTCGGTCGCGCTTCGCGTCGACCCGAAGCGCCGCGTGATCCTCTCCGAGCGGTCGAATTTCCCGACGGATCTGCATGTGGCACAGGGCCTCGCTACGCAACTCACGCCTCCGATCGAACTGATGCTGGTGGAGGGCACCGAAGACGCAATCGAAGCGGCCCTCATCGAGCGCGGATCCGAAATCGGCGTGGTGCACCTCACGCATGTTCACTACTGCACGGCGCGGATGTACGACATGGCACGCGTCACGCGGGCCGCGCACAAGGCGGGTGCCGTGGTCGTGTGGGATCTCTCGCATTCGGCGGGCGTGGTGGCGCTCGACGTGGCTGGGTGCGAGGTCGATTTCGCCGTGGGCTGCGGCTACAAGCACCTCAATGGCGGGCCGGGCGCGCCGGCGTACCTCTACGTCGCGCGGCGATGGCAGGAGCGCTTTTCGCAGCCGATCTCCGGTTGGATGGGAGATGCGCAGCCGTTCGCGTTCCGCGCGTCGTACGAGCCCGCGCCGGGCATCTCGCGCTACCTGAGCGGAACTCCGCCGGTGCTCGCGATGGCCGCGCTGGAAGCGAGCGTGGAGGTGATCCTCGAAGCACCGATGGACGCGATCCGCCGCAAGTCGGTCGCGCTTTGTGACCTGTTCATCGAGCTCATGGATCGCCGATGCGGCGGCATGGGCCTGGAGTTGGTCACGGCGCGCGAGAGCGCGTGGCGCGGAAGCCACGTTTCCTACCGGCACGCCGAGAGCGAAGCCGCGATGCGCGCATTGATCGCCCAAGGCGTGATCGGCGATTGCCGTCCGCCGGACCTGATGCGCTTCGGCTTCGCGCCGCTCTACCTGCGCTATGTGGATGTGTGGGACGCGGTGGAGCGTATCGCGGCGCTTTCGCTACGGGGCTAGTCCGGGTTTCCGCGGTGCGCTGAATTTTCCCCTTGCCGTGGCGGGCATTCGCCACGATGCTGGCGATGCTGTCGGCCCCGCCACACTTGGCGCGGGACAGCTTTCTCCGGGAGTTCCATTGAAAATCACGACCATCGCGGCAGCCGCCGTGCTTTTCGCAGTGTCCATTGCCGCCCAGGCCGAACGCATCCAGGGCGCGCCTGCCACGGTCGTCAGCATCGATTCGAAGGCCTCCACGATGACCGTGAAGGTGAAATTCCAGGACGAGCCGGCGGAGACAGAGCGCACCATCGCCTGGGACGCGGCCACGGAGTTCACGGTCGAGACGGCCCTGGGCCAGCCCGGTGCTCCTTCGAACGTCTCGGCGATCAAGCCCGGCTCGAAGATCTACGCGCGCATGACGGACCGCAACTCCGGCGGCAAGACGTTCTGGTTCAAGGGCGTCAAGCTCATGAAATAGCCTGCAGCGAAGGGCGCCGCGTCAGTCCCAGTTCTTCGCGGTGCCCTTCGTCGGCCACGGCTTCGGCGGGAACGGCACCTTCGCCACATCCCAGCTCGTCACGATGCCCTTCGACAGTGCATCGACGCCCTTCAGGTTCTCGCACTCCTCGTCGCGATGCTTCGGGTTCTCGTCGCCCTTGCACAGATACGCGAGCGGCCCGCCGTCTCTCTGCTGCGCTTCGTGGACGAAGTAGAGCAGGCCCTTCCGATTCTCGATCGACGTGAAGGTGCCGACGAAATCCTCATCCATCTTGCCTTCCGACATCTCGACGAAGTAGTCGGGCGGACGGTTCTTCGAGAGCTGGTGCGTCTTCTTGTTGTACGAGCCGTGGTAGCCCAGCACGGTGGGCTGCTCGTTCAGTCTCGCGGAGAAGAGGCGTTCCTTGCCGCCCAGGAACATGTTCGCGCAAGCCGAGGCGCAGCGCCCCGAGACCACGGTCATGAGCCCGCGCTTGCGGATGTCGTGCCCGATCCTCCGGCCGGTGACCGAATCCCCGCCCGGTGAATTGTCGAACACGATTGCCTTGATCTTCCCGTCGAAGCGTTCCATCGCTTCCTGCCACGCCTCCCAGTCGGTCTTCACGACGCGGCTGGCGAGGTAGAGATAGGGCGGATCGGCGTGGAACGACATCGCGCCGGCGCCGAGCGAGGCGGCCACCAGCGAAAACCCGAGCAGGAAGGCCCGCGTCAACTAGGGGTTCAGCAGGCGGTTCAGGGGAACAGCCAGGGCCGCGCGGGCCCGTAGTACTCGTCCAGGATCGACGAGGCCTCCAGCGGGTCGCCGGCCATGATCTTCTCCATCACGGCGGTGCCCATGGGCTGCATGACGACCTCGAGGCCGACGTTGTTGATGATGTCGAAGGCCTCGGACATCGTCATGTCCCAGGCCCCGTGCTCGAGGTCGGTGAGGGTCTTGGTGGCCACGCCGCAGCGCTCGGCGGCCTGTTCGGGGGTGAGTCCCAGCCCGAGGCGTGCGCGGCGCACGGCGGCGCCGAGGTCTTCCGGGCGGGAAATGATTCCCAAGCTGTTGCGGACGTTCGGCTGGTCCATTCTTGTAGCCTCCCTGGGTGTGCGCCGAGGCGATACGCCCGAATATGCCGTTCGGACGCAGGCGCCGGTTTGGATTGCAGACCCGAAGGGAAAGGCTACTCCCCGCCCTATTTGGCCTGCAAGCCCAGCCGCTCGATGGTGGCTTTTTCCCCCACCAGCGTCTCGGCGGCCCACTTCGCGTAGTCCTCGGAATTCTTGTACCAGTACACCTGGTCGAACTGTTTCAGCACGGCGAGGTGTTCCGGGTCGTCCAGCGTCTTCTTGAATGCGTCATGCAGCGTTTTCACGATCTTCGGATCCATGCCCTTGGGCCCGACAATGCCGTACGGCGAGATCGAGACCACGTCGAGGCCCAATTCCTTGGCCGTCGGCGCGCCCCACTTCGCACGTTGCTCGCCGAACGTGACAAGAAGACGAAACTCGCCGGACTCCACGAATCTCGCCCAGCCCGTCGCATCCGACTGGGCCATGACATGGCCGCCCATCAGAGCTTGCGTGGAATCGGCGTTGCCCTTGTAGGGAATATGCAGCAGTTGCACCCCGGCCTTTGCGGCAACTTCCTCGACCAGGAGGTGCGGCGACGTGCCGTTGCCCGTGGACGAATACGACAGCTTCCCGGGGTTCGCCTTCGCATAGGCGAGGAAATCGTTGAAGGTCTGGAACGGCGAATCCTTCTTCACCACGATGCCGAAGGTGTAGCCGGTGAGTCCGATGATGTACGTGAAGTCCTTGATCGGGTCCCAATCCACCTTCTGCATGTACGGCAGCCGGTACGCGCCGTACGGAAGCTGCGAGAGCGTGTAGCCGTCGGGCTTGGCATTGGCCGCCATTTGCGACGGGCCGAGCATTCCGCCGAAGCCGGGTTTGTTCTCCACCACGATCGGCTGGCCGAGATGCTTGGCGGCGATCTTCGCGAACTGGCGCAGGTGCGTGTCGGTCGAGCCGCCCGCGGGCCACGGGCAGATCAGGGTGAGCGGCCGCGTGGGGAAGTCCTGCGCTTGCGTGGCGGCGGGGAGCAGGGTGGCCACGCACGCGAGCGCGGCCAGGACGATGCGGGAGACGAGGGCGGGCATGGCGATCCTTTCCGGAAAAAATCGGGGTCAGGGTAGAAATATCATCTCCGGCCGGCCGGCTGGAAAGATATTTCTACCCTGACCCCGATTTTTCTTTCCTGCCGCCGATTTCTATTTCGCGCTGCGAACGTTTTTCGCGCGTTCTCCAAGGTGCACGAGGCTGCGGTCGACCCACGACGCCGTGATCTTTTCCTGCAGCGAGTTCTGCGAAAGCCGCGCGCGCAGCGCCGGGAAGTCCACGCGATCGAGCGGCTGGTCCTGGTTGAAGCAGGAGAAGACGTAGCTCACCTGCCCGGTCGCGGGATCGCGCTGCGGCTGCAGGCACTGCGCACAGATCTCTTTCATCATGCATTGCATCGGCGAGTTGATCGAACCGATCGCCTCGTGCTCCGGCTGCAGGTAGGGCGCGAGGATTCCATGGCGCGCACGGCCGACCGCACCCATCATGCCGTCCGAGCCGATCGCGATGACACGGTTCGCATCCTGCATGCGAACCTTCGCGGCGCCGAGCTTGCCGGAGCCGTGCGCCGCCATCGCTTCGACGATGTTGCCCACGTAGGTCTTGTCGCCCGGGCGCGTCGGCGTGAAGCCGGGCGCTTCGTCGCAGCACCACACGACCTCGTCGGCGGCCGCTTCGATTTCCGCGATCTTGTAGCGGTCCTCGATCTTCTTGTAGCCCGCGAAGTAGAGCACCTTGCAGCCGATCTCGCGCATCGCGGCGCCGATGGAGAAGAGCACCGCGTTGCCGAGGCCGCCACCGACCAGCACGACGGTCTCGCCGGCTTTCGATTCGGTCGCCGTCCCCGTCGGACCCATCAGGATCACGGGCTCGCCCGGTTTCAGCGCGGCGCACAGGTCGCTGGAGCCGCCCATCTCGAGCACGATGGTGGAGACGAGCCCCTTCTCGCGATCGACCCACGCGCCCGTGAGCGCCAGGCCTTCCATGAGCAGCGTGGTGCCGTCGATCGTGGCCGCGCGCGTCTCGAAGTTCTGCAGGCGATAGAACTGCCCCGGATGGAATTGCTTCGCCGCCTGCGGAGCATGGACGATCACTTCGACGATCTTCGGCGTGAGGCGCACGACCTTGTGGACGGTCGCCCGCAGCCGCGCGTTGAGCCCGGCCATGAACTGCAGCGAATCGGCGAAGGGCCGCGAAGGACGGCGCTCGAGCACGCGGCTCACCACCGGGTAGCCCTGCTTGGCCGAGCCCATCGCCTTCACGACGTTGCCGAAGTACGACGGGTGCAGGTCGCCGAAGTAGCTCATGAACCGATCGCCTTCGCCGCGCCACATCAGCACGTTGGGCACGGCCGGCTTCGAGGTCGAGTATTCCGGCTTGACCGCGTTGCCGTCTTCGTCGACCGCGCCGAAGTAACGGCCGTCCATCTTGAAGTAGCCCGGCTCCTCGCGCGCGAGGACCGTGTTGGGCTGCGTGCCGGCGGCGATCAGGAGCGTGCGCGCCGGGATCACGACTTCGCGCGCCTCTCCCTCGGCGGGCTGGAACTTCGCGACGAGCGCGGTCGCGCGGCCCTCGGCGTCCACGTCGATGCGGATGGGCGTCAGGTTCTCGGCGAAATCGATGCCTTCCTCGAGCGCCTTTTCCACCTCCTCGTGGTTCAGCGTGTACGAAGGACTGTCGATCAGCCGCTTGCGATAGGCAATCGTCGCGCCGCCCCAGACCCGCAGCAGCTCGACGATGTGAGGCTCGCGGCCCTGGAGCTTCGCAGCCGCACGCTCCGCGCGGATCGCTTCGGCGTGCGTGAGGAATTCCTCGGCGACCAGGGTCTCGTTTTCATTCCAGGCATTGCGCACCTGCCCCGCGCTGGATTCACGCACGAGCTGTTCGTAGCGGTCGAGGAACTTCTCGACTTGCACCACGTAGTAGGCGAGCGACTCGGTGGCCGTGTCGATGGCCGTAAGCCCGCCGCCGATGACGACGATCGGCAAGCGAACCTGCATGTTCGCGATCGAGTCCTTTCGGGCCGCACCTGTGAGCTGCAGGCCCATGAGGAAATCGGAAGCGGTGCGCACGCCGGGCGCGAGGCCGTTCGGCATGTCGAGCACGGTGGGCTTGCCCGCGCCGAGGGCCAGCGCGATGTGGTCGAAGCCCATCGCGAACGCGTCCTCCGCACTGAGCGTGCCGCCGAAGCGCACGCCGCCGAAGAGCGCGAACTCCGCGCGACGCTCCACGAGCAGCCGTGCCATCTTGAGGAAATTCTTGTCCCAACGGACCGTGATGCCGTACTCCGCGACACCGCCGAAGCCGGCCATCACGCGCTCGTCGAGCGCTTCACGCAGGTCCGCGACATGGCGAACCGGTTGGAAAGGCACGCGAGAGCCATCGTCGGCCACGCCCGAGATCTCGGGAGGCAGCGCCTCGATCTTGAGCCCGTCGATTCCGACCACGGTGTGGCCGTCGTTCATCAGGTGATGCGCGACGGTGAAGCCCGCGGGGCCCATGCCCACCACGAGCACGCGCTTGCCGGTGCGCGGTTTCGGGAGCGGACGCTTGATGTTCAGCGGATTCCAGCGCGTGAGCAGCGAGTAGATCTCGAAGCCCCACGGCAGCTCGAGCACATCCTTCAGCGTGCGCGTCTCGGCCTGCGGGATGTCCACCGGCGTCTGGCGCTGGTAGATGCACGCCTTCATGCAGTCGTTGCAGATGCGATGGCCCGTGGCGCACACGGTCGGGTTGTCGATGATGATCATCGCCAGCGCGCCGATCGCCCACGCCTCGGTCTTCAGCTTGTGGAATTCGGAGATGCGTTCCTCGAGCGGGCAGCCGGCGAGCGGGATGCCGAACGGGCTCTTCTTGAACGCGACGCTGCCGTCCTCGGCGGGTTTCTCCTTCAGGCCGATCGAGCACGAGTCCTTGCCCTGTTCGTGGCACCAGATGCAGTAGTTCGCCTGGTCAAGCGCGCCGGCCAGGTTGGTGCCGTGATCGGTGAGCGCGAAGCCCTCGCGGCGGCGGATGTGGTGCAGGCGATGAACCGTGTAGCCCTCGGGCTTGGCCACTTCCACCGTCGGCACGAGATGCAGCGGATCGACGCGCTGCGGCGGCTTGAAGAGGACGCCGGCGCGATGACGCGCGCGGCCCTCCGGCGTGTGGGCCGACCATGCGGCGAACTTCTCGGCGACGGCGAGCGCGTCCGCATGCTTCGCTTCATCCTCCTGCCAGGCGAGCACCTGTTCGGCGAAGGGCAACTCGTCGAAGGTTCCGCCGAGCAACGCGGCGATCTCGGCTTCGAGGGCCGGACCGTCGAACTTCGCGGCTTCGTCGGCCTTGTACTTCAACATCGCGCGGCGCTGCACGAACTTGCGCTTCACGCGGAAGAGCGGGGCCAGGCGCACGTGGCCCACGCGCAGGGCCTCCCATTCGCCTTCGATGTCGAACAACTGCGCCACGAAGTGGTCCACCTGGGGGGCCACGGCGATCAGCAACTCGGCTTCGGCCAGCGCGGTGAGTGTCAGGGGATCGGCCCGTGCCGCGACCAAGCGGTCATGCAGCGCCGCATCTTCGCGTTTCAACGAGGACAGGAAATGGCCGTCGAGCGTGGACAATCCCTCCGGAGCGTGGAGATCGTCGAATGACAGGCCGTGGGAAAGATTCAGTAAGGAAGAAGCAGGCATGGAGGTGTAATTTTATGCGAATCCGGAGCTGTTCCCCTTCCGTATCCCTTGGATGCATGGGGGCTTTGTTATGATGCTTCGCTCTACGGAGAGTCCTTCTCGATGAGTTCCGCCATTCCCCTGAAGAAACCGGTTACCGATCCCAAGGGCTATCGGGTCGTGCATCGCACCCCCGCGATCGAGCACGACGAGCGGGCCGACGTCATCGCCGGCCTGCTGGCGAACCCGGCGCGCGTGTCACCGAAATATTTCTACGACGAGCTGGGCTGCGCGCTCTACGGCGCCATCTGCCAGCTTCCGGAGTACTACCCGACCCGCACCGAGATCGCGCTATTCCGCGAGCACCGCGCCGAAATCGCCGAGGCCGTGGGGCAGGGCGGCCAGTTCATCGACCTGGGGGCGGGAGATTGCTGCAAGGCCGAAGGGTGGCTGCCGTTCGTGAACCCGAAGCGCTACCTGGCCGTCGATATCGCGGGGCCGGAGGTCGAGCGCTCGCTCGCGCGCATGGCGCCGGACTTCCCCGAGATCGAAATGGTCGGTGTGGTGACCGACTTCTCCCGCAAGCTCGACCTGGACGGTCTCCTCGAGCGGGGCCCGGTCACGTTCTTCTACCCGGGTTCGAGCATCGGCAACTTCACGCCCACCGAGGCCCGCGTGTTCCTGTCGGGCGTGCGCCGGTATTTCGACGGCCGTCCGGGCAGCGGGCTGCTGATCGGCGTCGACGGCAAGAAGGAGAAGGCGCGCCTCGACGCGGCCTACGACGATGCGCTCGGTGTCACCGCGGCGTTCAACCGCAATGCTCTGCTGCACCTCAACAGCAAGTTCGGGTTCGACTTCGTGCTGGATGGCTTCGTGCACCGGGGCTTCTACAACGAGCCGCAGGGCCGCGTGGAGATGCACCTCGAGGCGGTGCGCGACCAGACCGTGCGCCTGGGAAACCGCGTGCGCCCGTTCGCGAAGGGCGAGCGCATCCACACCGAGAATTCGTACAAGTACCAGCCCGAGACCTTCGTGGCCTTGCTGAAGGAAGCGGGTTTCGCGTCCGGGCGAACCTGGACCAGCCCCGGCGGCGAGTACTCGGTCTACTTCGCGGCCTGAGCGCGCACGCGTCCGGTCGCGACGTAGTGCTGCGTGAAGGGCCCGGTCTCGACGTGGAAGTCGTCGAGGTATTCCGCGAGCACGGTCCACGGCGCCTCGAATCCCTCGAAGTTCGTGATGTAGCCGCGATGGCTCGCGCGCAGGTACCAGTTCGCCGGTGCCAGCCAGCGCGCGTAGAGCTTCGTGCCGGTGGCCGCGACGCGCGCCCCGGGATGCACCTGCCGGAAAAGGTTCTCGATCCCGGCGCGGGAATGAAGCAGGTCGTGGGTGTAGCTGAAGAGGATCGCGTGCGCCGGATGCGTGAGCGTCACCTCTTCACCGGTCGCGCGAAAGAGTTCGATCGGCGCCGCGGCCGTGCGGGAATTCGCGATGGCCAGCATTTCCGGGGACGGATCGAACGCGAGCACGCGACCCGTGGGCCCCACTGCGGAAGCGAGGCGCGGAATGCACCAGCCGGTGCCGCAACCCGCATCGAGCACCGTCTCGCCCGGGGCGAGCTTCAGCGCGTCGATCGTGCGCTGGCGGATCGCGTCGATGAATCGCGTGCGATGGTCGTAGCGCGGAGCGAGATCGCGATAGTGCTCGAGGGCCTCGGCGAGGTCTGGTTCGTTCAACGGGCGTCGCGTGCGAGGCGCACGCCGGAGAACTGCCAGCGCGCATCGGGCGGGAAGAAGTTGCGATAGCTCGCGCGGATGTGCGACGCGGGCGTGGCGCACGAGCCGCCGCGGAGCACGTACTGGCCGCACATGAACTTGCCGTTGTATTCCCCCACGGCACCTTCCGCGGGCTGGAAGCCGGGATACGGACCGTAGTCGCTGCGCGTCCATTCCCAGACATCGCCGAACATCTGCGCGGGCACGCCGTGCGCAACGGCCTCGCGGAGCGCCAACGGGTGATAGGCGCCGCTCTCGAGGAAGTTGCCTTCCATCGGCGCGAGCGCGGAGGCGATTTCCCATTCGGCTTCCGTCGGCAGGCGGGCGCCGGCCCAGCGCGCGTAGGCCTCGGCTTCCAGGAAACTGATGTGGCAAACCGGGGTGTTGGGCTCGACGGGAGCCAGGCCGCGCAACGTGAAGGTGTGCCATTGTCCGTCGCGCTTCTCCCAGTACATCGGGGCTTCCCAACCGCGCGCGTTTACCGCATCCCAGCCCATCGAGAGCCAAAGTTCCGGCCGGCGGTAGCCGCCGTCCTCGATGAACGCGATGAAGTCACCGTGCGTCACCGGGTTGGACGCGATCTCGAAATCCTCGAGGAAGACGCGATGGCGCGGCGTCTCATTGTCGAACGTGAAGCCGTCGCCCGCGTGGCCGATTTCGCGCACGCCGCCCTCGACACCGATCCACGATGCCTTGCGCGGCTCGACCGCCGTGAGTGGCCATTGCTTCTGGTACGCGGGGCGCAGCGGATTGCGCGAGAGCATGTGCTTCAAGTCGGTGAGGATCAGTTCCTGGTGCTGCTGCTCGTGGTGCAGGCCGAGGTCGACCAGGGCCGCGAGCGGCGCCTCGAGGCCCGTGGCGAGGAGATCCTGCATCGCGTGGTTCACGTGCTCGCGATAGGCGAGGACCTCGGCCAGCGCGGGCCGTGACAGCAGGCCGCGCTCCGGGCGCGGATGCTTGTCGCCCACGCCGTTGTAGTACGAATTGAAGAGGACCTTGAACGACGGATCGAACGCGCGATAGCCGGTGGCATTCGGCGCAAGGATGAACGTTTCGAAGAACCACGTCGTGTGCGCGAGGTGCCACTTGGTCGGGCTTGCGTCGGGCATCGACTGGATCGCGCAATCTTCGGCCGACAGCGGCGCGGCGAGCGCGCGCGTGGTGCCGCGAATCGCGTCGAAGCGGGCGGCGAGGTCGGTGCGCGCGGCAGGACTGCGAGGTGCGGGTTGGGCAGTGCGGCTCGGTCGTTCCATGAGTCCTCCTCGCGCGATTCCTAGTTCACGGTTACGCGGGCATCTCCCGCGTGGATTCGTCCGATGACGCGCGCCTCGCCGAAGCCGTCGGCTCGAAACGTCTCGAGCACTTCGGGCGTGGTGGCGCGGTCGCAGGCCACGAGCAAGCCGCCGCTCGTCTGCGGATCCGTGAGGATTGTCCTCTCGAGCTCGGACAGTTTCGGTCCTAGTTGCACCGATGTTCCGTAGCCCGCCCAATTGCGTGCCGAGGCGCCCGTGATGAAGCCTTCGCGTGCGAGCTCGAGGGTCTTCGAGAGCAACGGCACCGAATTCCAGTCGACTTCGGCGGTCGCCTTCGAGCCCTTCGCGATTTCCACGAGGTGGCCCAGCAATCCGAATCCGGTCACGTCGGTGAGTGCATGCACGCCCGCGAGCAGGCCCAGCTTCGTGCCGGGTGTGTTCAGGCGCGTCGTGCTCTCGATCATCGCGCGGTAGCCGGCGTCATCGAGCTTTCCCTTCTTCAGCGCCGCGCTGTAGATGCCGACGCCGAGCGGCTTGCCCAGCACGAGATCGTCGCCGGGCTTCGCGCCCGAGTTGCGCTTCACGTGGGCGGGATCGACGAGGCCGATCGCAACCAGGCCGTAGATCGGTTCCACCGAATCGATCGTGTGCCCGCCCGCCACCGGGATGCCGGCGCGCGCGCACACGGACTCGCCGCCTTCGAGCACGCGGCGGATCACGTCGAGCGGAATCTGGTTCACCGGCATGCCGACCAGGGCGAGCGCGAAGAGCGGGCGGCCGCCCATCGCGTAGACATCGGAGATGGCGTTGGTGGCCGCGATGGCCCCGAAGTCGAACGGATCGTCGACGATCGGCATGAAGAAATCGGTGGTTGCGACGATCGCCTGGCGGTCGTTGATCTGGTAGACCGCCGCGTCGTCGCTGGTCTCGATGCCGACCAGCAGCTCCTTCGGGATGATCCCGGGCGCCGCCTTGGACAGGATCTGCTCGAGCACCCCGGGCGCGATCTTGCAGCCGCATCCGCCACCGTGGCTGAACTGGGTCAGTCGGACCTGCATGTCCATGGACGGATTTCCTTGCGAACTGCGGAGTGAGTCGGAATTCTAGCTGGTTCCCTTACGCGAGGAGCCCGCGGACGAAAGCGCGAACGGCGGCGGCCTCCTTTTCCGGTCGAAACAAGGGCTTGCGGCGATCGCCGGCGGCACGCAACCGGGCCAGGAAGCGCGGATCCGTCGCGGCGCGCGCCAACATCGCCGCGAGCGCCCTGGAATCTCCGACCGGGAAGAACCCCGGGTAGTTCGCGCCGAGCATGCCGATGTTCCCGGACATCCGGCTCCCCATCACGGGCGTACCCGACATGATCGCTTCGGCGATCACATTGGCTCCCCCTTCGAGGCGTGACGGATGCACCAGCAGGTGGGCTCGCTTGATCGCGGCCCGCGCCAGGCCATGGGGCAGGGCCCCGGCCCATCGGTAGCGCGGATGCGTACGCATGAGTTGGCGGGCGTGCGCGGCGAGCGTTCGATCGAGCCCGGCACCGACGTGCAGGACACGAATCGGCAGTTCCGCCGGCAGGGTGCGCAGCGCCCGGAACAGGGTTTCCGGATCCTTCTCGGCGCGCAGGTGCCCGACCACGACGCAATCGAGCCGCTCGCCGGACTTCGCGGCAGGCCGCAGGGCGCGCGCCGATTGGTAGATCACGTGGACCTTCCCGCGTGCACCTTCCGGAACCCGAGGCCGGGCGTCATCCTGCAACACCGCGATACGCGAAGCGATGCGAAGCGACGCCTGGGCCTGGAGATCGTCCGGAAGGTCGTGATACAGGTCGGTGCCCGTGAGGACGAGTCCGATGGGGCGTTCCGCGAAGCGGGCGTGGAAGCCCGCGATGCAGGCGGCGCTGCGCCGTGCATGGAGAGCCACGAGCGCATCAGCCGATTCACCGCGCCATTCGCTCTGTAAAATCACCCGGAAGGAGCCACGCAACGCGGCCGCCCAGCGCACACCCGTCCGCCAGTTCCCGTTGTTCGCCTCGCGGGTTCCCGGCGTCACGATGCGCACCAGCGGCTTCGAGGATGAAGGCATGCGGGAAGTATACGAACCGAAGGCGCTGGCCGCCGCGTTGCGAGACGCGCGGGCCCGCACGCTCGCGATCTACGCCCACCTCGACGACCAGGCGCTCGCGTTCCCGTATCGCGAAGACGTGAACCCGCCGCTCTGGGAACTCTCGCACCTGGCCTGGTTCCAGGAGTTCTGGTGCACGCGTTACCGGGAGGACGACCCGACGGGCGAGCGCACGCCGTCGATCGCCCCGGATGCGGACCGGCGCTTCAATTCGGCCCTCGTGGCCCATCGCGACCGCTGGGACATCGCGCGCATGCCGCGCTCCGAGGTGCTTGATTTCCTCGGCCGCACGCTCGAGACCACGCTGAAGCGCCTCAAGCGCAGCGACGAGGCGCAACGCTACTTCTTCCGCCTGGCCCTGCTGCACGAGGACATGCACGGCGAGGCGTTCCTCATGTCCCTGCAGTCGCTCGGCTTGCCGGGTCCCGACCTGCCGGGCCTCGAGCCGCCCCCGGCACTGGCCGCTCCGGCGCGCGACGTCTACTTTTCCGGCGGCGATTTCCTGCAGGGAGGCTCCAGCGGCCGCCACGACTTCGCGTTCGACAACGAGTTGCCGGGGCAGCAGGCGCACCTCGAGCAATTCTCGATCGCCGAGCGCGCCGTGACGCAAGGCGAGTTCGCGCGCTTCGTCGTGGACGAGGGCTACACCTATGCGTCGCTCTGGTCCGGCGCCGGCCGCCGCTGGAAGGCCGATGAAAACGTGACCGGCCCCCGCTACTGGAAGCGGGATGGAGACGCGTGGCTGGTGCGGCGCTTCGACCAATGGCACCCGCTCGATCCCGACGCGCCGATGGTGCACGTCACGTTCTACGAGGCCGAAGCGTATTGCCGCTGGTCGGGCCGGCGGCTGCCCACGGAAGCGGAATGGGAATTCGCCGCGCGCAATGGCGGCGGGCAGCGCTTCCCGTGGGGCGACGAACCCGCCTTCGACGCGCCGGCGCTCGACTACCGCCACCGCGGCCCTTCGGGCGCGCTGGCCGATCCCGGGAACGCGAATTCGCCGCTGCGCCAGATGCTGGGTGGCGTCTGGGAGTGGACCGCGACGCCCTTCGAGCCCTACGCGGGCTTCGTGGCCGGCCCGTACCAGGAGTATTCCGAACCATGGTTCCAAACGCACCAGGTGCTGAGGGGCGGCTCCTTCGCGACGCGCAGCCGGCTTGTCCACAACCGCTGGCGCAATTTCTACCAGGCCCATCGCGGCGATGCGTTCGCGGGATTGCGCACGTGCGCGTTGGATGCCTGATGCCTGTGCGATAATTCCTTCCGGCGGGCCTCCCCGCATTGAGGGGCGGCGAACCTGGTCAGGTCGGGAACGAAGCAGCCATAGTCGATTTCCTCAAGTGCCGGGTGTGTTGGGCTCGCCTTCTCCTCTTCAAGATCGTCGATGACCTACCAAGTCCTCGCCCGTAAATGGCGCCCCCGGGCCTTCGACGAACTCGTCGGCCAACCGCACGTGGTCACGGCGCTCGCCAACGCGCTCGACTCGAAGCGGCTCCACCACGCCTACCTCTTCACGGGTACGCGGGGCGTCGGCAAGACCACGCTTGCGCGCATCCTCGCCAAGGCGTTGAACTGCGAGACCAACGGCATCTCCTCGAAGCCTTGCGGCAAGTGCCGCGCGTGCACCGACATCGATGCCGGACGCTTCGTGGACCTCCTTGAAGTCGACGCCGCGACCAACACGAAGGTCGACGAGATGCGCGAGCTGCTCGAGACGGCGCAATACATGCCGACGTCGGGCCGCTTCAAGATCTACATCATCGACGAAGTGCACATGCTCTCGAGGAACGCCTTCAATTCGATGCTGAAGACGCTCGAGGAACCGCCGGAGCACGTGAAGTTCATCCTCGCCACCACGGATCCGCAGCGCCTGCCGGTCACCGTGCTGTCGCGTTGCCTGCAATTCAACCTGAAGCCGCTCGCGCCTCCCGTCATCGCGGGGCACCTGAAGCGCGTGCTCGAAGCCGAGAAGGTTTCGTTCGAGGATGCGGCCCTGGTGCAACTGTCGAAGGCGGCCGCGGGCAGCGTGCGCGATAGTTTGAGTTTGCTCGACCAGGCGATTGCCCACGGCGGCGGCAAGGTCGTCGCCGCGCAAGTGGCCGAGATGCTGGGCTCGGTCGGCGCGGACCTCGTGGGGCCGTTGCTCGAACGCGTGGCCGAAGGCGACGGCAAGGGCGCGATCGCGGAAGCCGAGCGCATCGCGGGGCGCAGCATCTCCTTCGACTCGGCGCTCGAGGATCTCGCAGCGCTGCTCCATCGCATCGCGCTGGCACAAGCCGGTGTCGCGCCGGCGGATGACGAACCCGATCGCGAGCGGGTCGCCACGCTGGCTTCGCGCCTCGATCGCGGCAACGTCCAGGTGATGTACCAGGTGGCGCTGCTCGGCCGCCGCGACCTGCCGCTGGCGCCCGATGAGTTCGCGGGCTTCAGCATGGCGATCCTGCGCATGGTCGCGTTCGCGGCGGGCTCGGGCGCCTCGCAGGTTTCATCCTCGCCTTCATCGTCCCGGCCTGCGCCGGCCAGTCCACCGGCGCGTGCTGCGTCGGCCGCGGTTCCAACCGGCACGGCAACGGCGCGGGCTCCCGAAGCGCGCGAAGCCCCACCCGCGCCCGCGAGCGTAGCGTCCGTCGCGTTCGACGGCGATTGGTCCTCGTTCGTGACGCGCATGAACCTCAACGGCATGGCGGGCCTGCTCGCGCGCTATGCGGAGCTGGGTTCGTTCACCAACAACCATCTCGAACTCGTCGTGTCGGATGCGCATCGCGCCTACGCCGACAAGAACTACCTCGACAAGTTGAAGGCCGCGCTGTTGCCCCACTTCGGCGAGGGGTTCCGGCTGTCCGTGCGGCCCGGCGCCACGGCCGGCGTGAGCCTTGCCGCGGCGCGTTCGCGCGAGAGCGAACAGCGGCAGGCGAATGCCGCGGCCGCCATCGAGGACGATCCTTTCGTGAAGAGCCTCGTGCGCGATTTCGGCGCCGAGGTGGTCCCTGCATCCATCCGTCCGCCCGGCGAGGGCGGCAACGGAAAACCCTGAGGAGTCCGATCCATGATGGGCAAAGGCGGTCTTGGCGCGCTGATGAAGCAGGCGCAGCAGATGCAGGAAAACATGGCGCGCATGCAGGAAGAGCTGAAGTCGATCGAGGTCGAGGGCCAGTCGGGCGCCGGCCTCGTGAAGGTCACGATGACGTGCCGCAACGCGGTGAAGAAGGTGAGCATCGATCCCTCGCTGCTGGGCGAGGACAAGGACATGCTCGAGGACCTCGTGATGGCGGCGGTCAACGATGCGGTCGCGAAAGCCGAGGCGACCTCGCAGGCCAAGATGCAGGGCTTCACGGCGGGCATGAACCTGCCGCCCGGCATGAAGCTCCCGGGATTCTGAGACCGCGCCGTTGGACAACCCCACGTCGCTCGACGAGCTGATCCGCGCGCTGCGTTGCCTGCCCGGCGTGGGGCCGAAGTCCGCGCAGCGCATGGCCTATCACCTGTTGCAGCGCGACCACGAAGGGGCCAAGCGCCTCGCCGACGGGTTGAACCTCGCGCTCGATCGCATCCGGCATTGCGGCAAGTGCAATACGTTCACGGAGGCGGAGATGTGCGAGCGCTGCGCTTCCGTGCGCCGCGATCCCTCGATGCTGTGCGTCGTCGAGTCGCCGGGCGACCTCCTCATGCTCGAGCAGACGCAGAGCTATCCGGGCCACTACTTCGTCCTGATGGGCCGGCTCTCGCCGCTCGACGGCATCGGCCCGCGCGAGATCCACCTCGATCGCCTGTTGAAGCGCGCCACGGACGGGGTCGTGCGCGAAGTGATCCTCGCCACCAACTTCACGGTTGAGGGCGAAGCGACGGCGCATTACGTGAGCGAGCTATTGGTGGGACATGGGCTGACCGTGACGCGCATCGCGCGCGGGCTGCCCGTCGGAGGTGAACTGGAGCACGTCGACAGCGGCACGCTCGCGCAGGCGCTGCTCGAGCGCCGGCCCGCCTAACTCAGCGCGCGCGGCGGCTCGCGCGGGAGCGAGAGCGCGGTCCACATCCGTTTCGCGAACCGCCAGAGCTTCGGCAGGAGCCACGCGACCACGGCGAGGAAGACCAGCAGCATCGCGATGAACAGCCACGGGTGTGCGAAGGCGAGCCACACGCCGCCCAGCACGAGCGCGTCTTCGGTGAACGAGGCCGCCCAGTTCGTGACCGGCTCCGGCGACGTGTTGATCACCGCGCGGCTTCCCGCTTTCGTGAAATGCGTGCCCGCCGTGATCGTGCCGCCGAGCAGTCCGGCCGCGACCGTGAGCGCGCTGAGCGTTTCGCCGGTAGCGCCCGCGGCGAGCAGGGCGCCGGCGGGGATGCGAATGAAGGTGTGCAGCCCGTCCCAGGCGCTGTCCACGCCCGGAAACTTGTCCGCCAGGAACTCGATCGCGAGCAGGAAGCCGGCCGCGCCGATCACGTAGGGGTGCGAGAGCGCGGCGAGCCCCTCGGGCAGCGTGACCCACCCGTAGTACGCCGCCACGCCGACCACGAAAACCACGAGGTACAGGCGCAGCCCGCTGGCCCAGGCGAGCAGGCTCGCGAGGGCGACCGTCTGGATCACTTGGAACTCGTTCATGTCGTCACTATGTAACCTTGTGAAGTCCGGGTTTTGGCGCGGGATATCTCTACCGGTCCCGGACTTTTGTTGACGGGCGACCCTCGAATTTGCGATAATCGTCCCTCTCGGCGGTTCATAACCGGAAGCACACACCGAGTCAGCAAGACCCTGGCGCGGGGTGGAGCAGTCTGGCAGCTCGTCGGGCTCATAACCCGAAGGTCGCAGGTTCAAATCCTGCCCCCGCAACCAACTCCCTAACGGCAATTGCACGTCAAGGGAGAGTCGTCGCTCTTTAACAAGTTACAGCCGATAGAGGTGGGTGTTGCGGGTATGAACGCAACCTGACCTGGGGCACGCGCGAGCGTTGCTTTGGGGAGGGCTCAAGCGATACTTGCAGTGCTCACTTTGAATTGAAGTTAATTCTTTGTGAGTGAATAACTTGGATTGAACTCAAGAGTTTGATCCTGGCTCAGATTGAACGCTGGCGGAATGCTTTACACATGCAAGTCGAGCGGCAGCGCGGGGGCAACCCTGGCGGCGAGCGGCGAACGGGTGAGTAATACATCGGAACATGTCCAGTTGTGGGGGATAGCCCGGCGAAAGCCGGATTAATACCGCATGAGCTCGAGAGAGGAAAGCGGGGGACCGTAAGGCCTCGCGCGACTGGGTTGGCCGATGTCCGATTAGCTAGTTGGCGGGGTAATGGCCCACCAAGGCGATGATCGGTAGCTGGTCTGAGAGGATGATCAGCCACACTGGGACTGAGACACGGCCCAGACTCCTACGGGAGGCAGCAGTGGGGAATTTTGGACAATGGGGGAAACCCTGATCCAGCCATTCCGCGTGAGTGAAGAAGGCCTTCGGGTTGTAAAGCTCTTTTGTCCGGAGCGAAACGGTTACGGTGAATATCCGTGACTACTGACGGTACCGGAAGAATAAGCACCGGCTAACTACGTGCCAGCAGCCGCGGTAATACGTAGGGTGCGAGCGTTAATCGGAATTACTGGGCGTAAAGCGTGCGCAGGCGGGCTTTTAAGCCAGACGTGAAATCCCCGGGCTTAACCTGGGAATGGCGTTTGGGACTGGAAGTCTGGAGTACGGCAGAGGAGACTGGAATTCCTGGTGTAGCAGTGAAATGCGTAGATATCAGGAGGAACACCGATGGCGAAGGCAGGTCTCTGGGCTGATACTGACGCTCATGCACGAAAGCGTGGGGAGCAAACAGGATTAGATACCCTGGTAGTCCACGCCCTAAACGATGTCGACTGGTTGTTGGGGGTTTGACACTCTCAGTAACGAAGCTAACGCGTGAAGTCGACCGCCTGGGGAGTACGGCCGCAAGGTTAAAACTCAAAGGAATTGACGGGGACCCGCACAAGCGGTGGATTATGTGGATTAATTCGATGCAACGCGAAAAACCTTACCTACCCTTGACATGTCCGGAAGCCTGAAGAGATTCAGGTGTGCCCGAAAGGGAACTGGAACACAGGTGCTGCATGGCTGTCGTCAGCTCGTGTCGTGAGATGTTGGGTTAAGTCCCGCAACGAGCGCAACCCTTGTCATTAGTTGCTACATTTAGTTGGGCACTCTAATGAGACTGCCGGTGACAAACCGGAGGAAGGTGGGGATGACGTCAAGTCCTCATGGCCCTTATGGGTAGGGCTTCACACGTAATACAATGGCGCGTACAGAGGGTTGCTAAGCCGCGAGGTGGAGCCAATCCCTAGAAAGCGCGTCGTAGTCCGGATTGCAGTCTGCAACTCGACTGCATGAAGTCGGAATCGCTAGTAATCGCGGATCAGCATGTCGCGGTGAATACGTTCCCGGGTCTTGTACACACCGCCCGTCACACCATGGGAGTGGGTTTCACCAGAAGCCGGTCGCTTAACCGCAAGGATGGCGCCGACCACGGTGAGATTCATGACTGGGGTGAAGTCGTAACAAGGTAGCCGTATCGGAAGGTGCGGCTGGATCACCTCCTTTCTAGAGACGCGCGCGTATCTGTAGCGCCCACCATCTATCGGTTGTTCTTTGTTAGGCCTCGGGGCACGGGTCTGTAGCTCAGTTGGTTAGAGCACCGTCTTGATAAGGCGGGGGTCGATGGTTCGAATCCATCCAGACCCACCAACGAAGGCGCCAGGTTGTGGGTGAGCGTGCGGGGGGCTGTAGCTCAGTTGGGAGAGCACCTGCTTTGCAAGCAGGGGGTCGTCGGTTCGATCCCGTCCAGCTCCACCAAGGTGTTTAGAGGAATCATCAACGAGTGTTTGATTGGGGCACCGTGCAGATCGCGCGGGCTTCGGATGAATGCTCCTTGATGCTTCTTTTCCAAGAAGTGATCGTATCGGCTGCTCTTTAAAAATCCGGATTAGAAGGTGGTGTGTTCGCGTGGCTTCTTTTGCACGTAGCACTCCTGGCAAGCGATTGCCTGGGGTTGCTGCTACAGCGTGCGAAGGTTTGTAGAAGCCGGGGCGCGAATGCACGACTGGGTGATGTATTGCATGTTCATCGAACTTGTTTGTTTTGATGGACGCACAAGCGCGTGAGAGATCTATGACTTTCGTGATGCCTGGAAGAACTTTACTTCCGGGTGCTTCGTTGTTTGAGGCAGCAAGGTTATAGGGTCAAGCGAATAAGTGCATGTGGTGGATGCCTTGGCGATAACAGGCGATGAAGGACGCGACAGCCTGCGATAAGCTGCGGGGAGCCGGCAAATGGGCGCTGATCCGCAGATTTCCGAATGGGGAAACCCGGCCTCTTTGAGGTCACCGTGACCTGAATACATAGGGTCATAGGAGCGAACGCGGAGAACTGAAACATCTCAGTAACCGCAGGAACAGAAATCAACCGAGATTCCCAGAGTAGTGGCGAGCGAAATGGGACCAGCCGTCGAGTTTTAGCAGGTGCGTTAGCGAAATGGTCTGGAAAGGCCAGCCGTAGTGGGTGATAGCCCCGTACGCGAAAACGCATCTGTGGAACTAAGCTCGAGACAAGTAGGGCGGGACACGTGAAATCCTGTCTGAAGATGGGGGGACCATCCTCCAAGGCTAAATACTCGTTATCGACCGATAGTGAACCAGTACCGTGAGGGAAAGGCGAAAAGAACCCCGGGAGGGGAGTGAAATAGATCCTGAAACCGCATGCATACAAACAGTCGGAGCCCGCAAGGGTGACGGCGTACCTTTTGTATAATGGGTCAGCGACTTACGTTCAGTTGCAAGCTTAAGGCTTGATGCCGGAGGCGCAGCGAAAGCGAGTCTGAACAGGGCGTTCAGTAGCTGGGCGTAGACCCGAAACCGGTTGATCTATCCATGGCCAGGCTGAAAGTGGGGTAACACTCACCGGAGGGCCGAACCCACGCCCGTTGAAAAGGTCGGGGATGAGCTGTGGATAGGGGTGAAAGGCTAAACAAAACCGGAGATAGCTGGTTCTCCTCGAAAACTATTGAGGTAGTGCCTCGTGTATTGCCTGCGGGGGTAGAGCACTGTTATGGCTAGGGGGCCGCTTAGGCTTACCAACCCATGGCAAACTCCGAATACCGCAGAGCAGCAGCACGGGAGACAGTCCCCGGGTGCTAACGTCCGGGGACAAGAGGGAAACAACCCAGACCGCCAGCTAAGGTCCCCAATATCGGCTAAGTGGAAAACGAGGTGGGAAGGCACAGACAGTCAGGAGGTTGGCTTAGAAGCAGCCATCCTTTAAAGAAAGCGTAATAGCTCACTGATCGAGTCGTCCTGCGCGGAAGATGTAACGGGGCTCAAGCCGATAACCGAAGCTGCGGATGCAACGCGTTAAGCGTTGTGTGGTAGAGGAGCGTTCCCTACGCCTGCGAAGGTGACTCGTAAGGGTTGCTGGAGGTATGGGAAGTGCGAATGCTGACATGAGTAGCGATAAAGCGGGTGAAAGGCCCGCTCGCCGAAAGCCCAAGGTTTCCTGCGCAACGTTCATCGGCGCAGGGTGAGTCGGCCCCTAAGGTGAGGGCGAGAGCCGTAGCTGATGGGAATCCGGTCAATATTCCGGAACCGCCGACGGGTGCGATGTGGGGACGGAGAAGGTTATGCGAACCGGCTGTTGGATGTGCCGGTGAAGCGTGTAGGCAGATCCCTTAGGGAAATCCGGGGGGTTAATGCTGAGGCGCGGGACCAGGAGAGCTTGCTCTCTGAAGTCGCGGATACCCTGCTTCCAGGAAAAGCCACTAAGCTTCAGCCCGTTGGGACCGTACCGCAAACCGACACAGGTGGGCAGGATGAAAATTCTCAGGCGCTTGAGAGAACTCAGGAGAAGGAACTCGGCAAATTGACACCGTAACTTCGGAAGAAGGTGTGCCTCTGGTAGGTGTAGCGGTTTACCCGCGAAGCCGAAAGAGGCCGCAGAGAATCGGTGGCTGCGACTGTTTATCAAAAACACAGCACTCTGCTAAGACGTTGGAAGTCGACGTATAGGGTGTGACGCCTGCCCGGTGCCGGAAGGTTAAGTGATGGGGTGCAAGCTCTTGATCGAAGCCCCGGTAAACGGCGGCCGTAACTATAACGGTCCTAAGGTAGCGAAATTCCTTGTCGGGTAAGTTCCGACCCGCACGAATGGCGTAACGATGGCCACACTGTCTCCTCCTGAGACTCAGCGAAGTTGAAATGTTTGTGAAGATGCAATCTACCCGCGGCTAGACGGAAAGACCCCATGAACCTTTACTGTAGCTTTGCATTGGACTGTGACGTTGTCTGTGTAGGATAGCTGGGAGGCTTTGAAGCGGTGCCGCTAGGTGCCGTGGAGCCAACGTTGAAATACCAGCCTGACGACGTTGCGGTTCTAACCTGGGCCCCTTGACGGGGTCGGGGACCGTGCATGGTAGGCAGTTTGACTGGGGCGGTCTCCTCCCAAAGAGTAACGGAGGAGTGCGAAGGTCACCTAGGTACGGTCGGAAATCGTACTCATAGTGCAATGGCATAAGGTGGCTTGACTGCGAGACTGACAAGTCGAGCAGGTGCGAAAGCAGGTCATAGTGATCCGGTGATTCTGAATGGAAGGGTCATCGCTCAACGGATAAAAGGTACTCTGGGGATAACAGGCTGATTCCTCCCAAGAGTTCATATCGACGGGGGAGTTTGGCACCTCGATGTCGGCTCATCACATCCTGGGGCTGTAGCCGGTCCCAAGGGTATGGCTGTTCGCCATTTAAAGTGGTACGTGAGCTGGGTTCAAAACGTCGTGAGACAGTTTGGTCCCTATCTGCCGTGGGCGTTGGAGATTTGACGGGGGCTGCTCCTAGTACGAGAGGACCGGAGTGGACGTATCCCTGGTGTACCGGTTGTCACGCCAGTGGCATTGCCGGGTAGCTATATACGGAAGAGATAACCGCTGAAAGCATCTAAGCGGGAAACTCGCCTGAAGATGAGATCTCCCGGAGCTTCGAGCTCCCTGAAGGGTCGTGGTAGACCACCACGTTGATAGGCCGGGTGTGCACGAGCAGTAATGCTCTGAGCTGACCGGTACTAATTGCCCGTGCGGCTTGACTCTATAACCTTGCGCAATAAACTTGTGCTCGAGACCTCGCAACAACACGCGAGCGCCTCTTTGCAATACAAACTCCAGCACCTTCTAATCCCGAACATGAGACGACGTGCAGCAACACCACGCACGCCGCCTCGACAGAATTCCTGGCGACCATAGCGCGTTGGCCCCACCCCTTCCCATCCCGAACAGGTCCGTGAAACGACGCCGCGCCGATGATATTGCGGATTGCCCGTGAGAAAGTAGGTCATCGCCAGGGTGCTACAAAGTCAAACGCCCCACCGTATCCACGGTGGGGCGTTTGCATTTGCGGCGCGGACTAGAATGGCCGCGACAACTGCGCGGAGGGCCCCACCATGCCCCAGCTCACCGGCCCACGCCGCACGATGTACCCACGATTCGCGTGGGTGCTCGGCGCCGGCGCTTCGTATGACCATGGCTACCCGCTCGTCGCAGAGTTCCTCTCGGACCGGTACTTTCGCTGGCTCTGCGACCAGTGTGTGGCGCTCCCGGCGAGCTACATGGGGCCGCACAACTCGTTGGATCGATTCCTCGCCGCGGTGGACCGCTACGCCGCCATCTCCGGCAACTTCGAGGAAGTTCTCTCCACGCTGCACGCGAAGGACGGATACGAAGAGGTGGTTTCGTTCGTCTACGACGCCTTGGTCGCCGCATCACAAATCACGCTGTTGCGGCAGATGGGCTCAACCGCGGAGTACGCGGGGCTCGCCGCACTCATGCTCGAGCAACCCACCACATCGGATACGACCGTCATCTCGTTCAACTACGACACGTCGGTCGAGGACGCGCTCGCGGCGTTGAGTGGCCATCTCGAGCGACGACTACCCCCGGAGCGCCTCCGATTCAACTACGGGTTCGAGCGCGTCCTCGACGCCGTCCCGTCCCGGACGATCAACTGGGCCTCGCATCTTCCGGTGGCGTATCCCCGGGGCAGAGTAACAGTCCTCAAGCTCCACGGTTCCGTCAACCTGATGTGGTGCGACGCTTGCGAAGCCGTTGTCTACTTTCCATACCAGGCGATCACGAAGGGCCCCGCGGAGACCTATCGGCGATGCCCGGCGTGCTCCAGCGAACCCGGTCGGCTTATCGTGCCCCCCGGCAAGCGCAAGCAGGTGCCACGGGCACTCGATTCGCTCTGGAAAATGGCGGACGCGCGGCTGAAGGCCTGCGATGTCGCGGTGATCCTCGGCTACTCAGTCCCATCCTATGACCTGGAGGCGCGTGAACTGCTCGGGCACTCGCTGCGGGGCAAGTTCGTCCTGCTCGTCGATCCGAATCCAGGCGCGGATACGCTCGCGTTCTTCGGTGCCATCCCGGGCTGCGAGCTTCGCGTGCTGCGCACGACCGCGTCGTCATTCCTGCGGGACGAATTGAACTCGTACGACCCACGCCTGTTGCCGACATTCCAGCCGTTGTGTGCGCCGGCCTACCTGAATCCGGGCGCGTTGCAGGGACACGCCCGGCGCTGAGCCTCGAAGAAGTGACGATCTCGGCCGCTTCAACGCTGGAGCGTCGCGACAATCCTCTCGATGATCTCTCCGGGCGGTGCCGCGACCGGCATCACGAGCGGACCCTCCTCCGGAGCCGGAGGCTCTAGCGCTTCGAACTGGCTGCGCAGCAGCGACACCGGCATGTAGTGATGCGGGCGCTCGGCCATGCGGCGCGCGATCACTTCGTAGCTCCCCTCCAGGTACACGAGCCGCACGTCATCACGCGCCCCGATGATGCGGTCCCGATAGCGCCGCTTCAACGCCGAGCAGGCAACGACGCCACACTTGCCGCCCGTGCGCGCCTGATCGATCCACGCCGCCATCGCGTCGAGCCAGGGCCAACGATCCTCGTCGGTGAGCGGGATGCCGGCGCGCATCTTCGCGACATTCTCCGGAGGATGGAACGCGTCGGCGTCCGCGAACGGCCAGCCGAGGCGCTGCGCGAGCAGCGTCCCGACGGTGGTCTTGCCGCTGCCCGACACGCCCATGACTACAATGACGGAAACGGTCATCGGCGGATTATCCCATCCGCGAAAGGGAACCCATGCAGCTCGGCATCGTCGGTCTCGGAAAGATGGGCGCCAACATGGCGCGACGCCTCATGCGCGCGGGCCATGCATGCGTGGCGTACGACACCTCCCCCGAGGCGGTCGACGCGCTCGCGAAGGAAGGCGCGAAGGGCGCCGGATCCCTCGAGGAACTCGTGGCCGCGCTCACGCCGCCGCGTGCGCTCTGGATCATGGTCCCGGCCGATCGCGTGGACAAGACGATCGCCCTGCTCGAGCCGCTGCTGGCGGCGGGTGACGTCCTGGTCGACGGCGGAAACTCGCACTACCCCGACGACGTGAGGAGGGCCAATGCGCTGGCGCCGCGTGGAATCCAGTACGTGGACGTGGGAACGAGCGGTGGCGTATGGGGGCTCGAGAACGGCTACTGCCTGATGGTGGGCGGGGACGACGGCGCCGTGCGCAGGCTCCAGCCGATCTTCGATGCGCTCGCGCCAAAGGACGGGTTCCTGCACTGCGGCCCCGTCGGTTCGGGCCACTTCGTGAAGATGGTCCACAACGGCATCGAGTACGGCGTGATGGCCGCGTACGCCGAGGGTTTCAACCTCATGAAGCACGGCGCGGGGTACGACATCGACGTGGACAAGGTGGCCGAGGTCTGGCGGCATGGGAGCGTGATCCGCTCGTGGCTGCTGGACCTGATCGCGTCCGCGCTGTCGAAGGACCCCCAGCTCGCGAACTACAAGGGACTCGTGTCGGATTCGGGCGAAGGGCGCTGGACGGTCAAGGCCGCGGTGGATGCCGCGGTGCCCGTGCCCGTTCTGAGCGCCGCGTTGTTCTCGCGTTTTTCCTCGCGTGGGGAGGACGAGTTCGCGAACCGCTTGCTCTCGGCGATGAGAAGGCAGTTCGGCGGGCACGTCGAATCCGGGGGCCAGTAGGGCGCGGCAGGTCGAGCGCATTTGTGCGGAGGATTCGTGTGACATCTTCACAATGGCCCTCGCGCCGCCTTGGCTATACTGCGGTCAAAACGGGGGGCTGATGGCCACACCGAACGTCGCAGTCTTCAAGTACCAGCACTCCGACCGCCTGGTTTCGTCGAAGGTGAAATGGGCGTTCGGGCTGGGATTCCTGGTTTTCCTGGCGCTCGCCATCTACGTGTTCGGTCCGCCCGGAATCATGCTCGCCTTCATCGGCGGATTCGTCGCCGCCTTCCTGTGGCCGAAGCGGCGCATCTCCCTGGGCATGCGGTATCTCGTTTGCGGCAACACGGTCGTCTACTACGCGAACGTCCGCAGGATGGAGTTGCACCCCGGCAACTACCTGGTCCTGCAATCGGGAAAGGACGGCGTTTTCCGGCTGGAGCGGGAGCGCTTTCCCACCAATGCGCGCAAGGCCGCCAAGATCGAGATGAACAAGACCATCAAGTTCGACAAGGTCTCCCGCAGGATCATCGACAGGGTCCTGCAGGCCGCGCCCACGGTGCAATTGAAGGGGCTCACGCGATGACCACCCAACTCGCCCGCCCGGTGTTCACGCGCAACATCCACCTCCTGTACAGCCCGACGCTCGCCTGCAACCTGGGGTGCCGCTACTGCTACCTGGGCGACCAGACCCGCACGGCACCGCTGAAGAACGACGCGGCGCGCGCGGTGGCCACGCTGCGCCACGCGCTGGACAAGCTGCGCGACGCGGGCGTGCTCGCGTTCAACGTGTCGCTGCACGGCGGTGAAGTCACGACGCTGCCTCCCGCAGTGCTGGAGGAGTTGTTCTCCATCGTGAGCGGCCATTACCTCGAGAATTTCGACGAGATTTCCGCGCTGGGGCACAAGAAGAATGCCCCGCACATCAAGACCAACCTGTTCAAGTTCGCGTCGCTGCAGAACCTCTTCAACCGCCACAAGGTTTCGGTGAGTGCCAGCATCGACCTGCCGCTGTCCATGCATGCGCGCTATCGCGTGAAGCGCAACGGGGAGGACTGGCTGGAACGCACGCTCGACAACATCCGGCTGTTGGCGCGCTATCCGCACGGCAAGAAGATCTCGGCGACGGTCTGCAGCGAGCACCTGGAAGACATCCCGGCGTTCATCAAGGACATCTGGTTCATCCATCGCGAGCTCGGCTTCGACATGAACAACTTCAACCTGATGTTCGCGTTCGCCTCCGAGCTGAACGACGTGGACCAGGGCCCGAATACGCTGACGCCGGCCACGACCGCCCAGCAGTTGCAGCTCTACGAGACCCTGAAGGCGGAATTCACCGGCACCGAGCTGGAGGACGGCCTGCGCCGCAACTGGTTCGACGAGTTCAAGCCCACCTACTGCACGAACGCCTTCAACTGCGGAGAGCGCTTCTACCTGCTGCAAAGCGATGGTGCGGTGTATTCGTGCGTGCGCGGGCAGGGCATCGAGGAGTTCCGCTACGGCAACGTGTTCAACGACAGCATCGAGGACATCCTCGCCAACGGCGCCCGCAAGATCCGGCAGGTCCACCAGGCGCACGGCCTCGACAAGGCGTGTGGAAGTTGCGGCCATCTGTCGCAATGCCACACGGGCTGCCCCGTCGTGAAGCATCAATCGAAGAGCGGCCGCTCGTATACCTGCGACCTGCAAAAGGCGATCTACTCGGACAATCCGCGCTCGTATCCGGCGGACGGCGAGGATCGGCAAAAGGAATACCTCCACTACTACGCGAGCCGGACCCATCCCGCGTTGTCCTTCGAGAAGCCCGCGCCCGCGCCGGCCGTGAGGCTGCCCAACGACTTCAGCCCGGACAAGCACGCATTGCAAACGCTGATCGACGCCGATCCGGTCCTGCAGGCGCTGTACGGCGACAAGGTCTTCGTGCTGGAGCTGGGCGACGAGCTCGTGGAGCTGGGCTCCCCGATCCTCAAGCCGCACGCGACGTGGCACACGCTGGCGCAGGGCGAGAAGCTGGTGGTGCACTTCCCGCGTTCCCTGATGAGCGTCCACTGCGACGAGCCGGTGCGCAACACGTTGTACCTGCAAATGCTGCGCGACACGCCCGTGGTCTACGGCGACGAGCGGCGCACCAAGCAGGCCCATCTCTTCACCTACCAGGTGTATTCGGATTGCCTGCAGCCGAGCGAACGCTTCGGGCCCGACTACTTCATGGCGGACCTGAGGGGCATCGTGTCGCTCCACGGCGCGCTCTACCAGCGTGGCGTGCTGAACAACCTTTTCTTCACCACGTCGTACCTGCGCGAGTACCACTACCAGAAGCAGAAGAACAACGCGTTCTACCATATCCAGGCCGTGAACCTCCCGTTCCCGAATTTCGAATTCTTCCACTTGCCGGAGTCGACCGAGCCATGACCCCGACCGCGCTGGAAAAACTGACGTACACCGTCGAGTGCTTCTTCAACGCGACGCGCACGCACGACAGCGCGGAGCGCGCGGCCCGCGAGGAGTGGCTGGTGAAATGGCTGCAGGCGGACGAGGCCCGCAAGCGCTATGCGATCTACCAGGGCGGCAGCGTGTTCTGCCACGACACTGGAGGGAAGGTCGCGCACAGCTTCACGCTGCGCGAGCCCGTTGAAGGCTGGGCGATCTGGTGCGATGGCCGCAAGATCTCGGTGGTCGATGCGGAGGCCTATCGCCACCTCGGAAAGCTGGTGATGCTGGGTGCGGCGGGATTGGTCATGACCATGCCCGGCACGGTGGGTGCGGAGCCCAAGGACCCGCGCAAGGTCGAGTCGGATTTCAGCTCCGGGACCAACAGCAACAACAACAATAACAACAACAATAACAATAACAACAACAACGGTTGAACCGACCCACCGCAGCCCACCCGAAAAGGATCTCCCCATGGCTTCACCCCATCGCACGCTGAGCGTCGCGGTTCTCCTCGCCTCGCTGGCGCTTCTTCCCGGCACCGGCCTCGCGCAACAACCCAAGGCCCCCGCCAAGGAGTCCGCCGCGAAGAACCTCACCGTGACGGGACAGAATCGCGGCTACACGAACAAGGAACTCTACCTGCGGCTCGACAACGAAAAGGAAATGACGTTCGTCGTCGAGATCCCGGGCGACAAGACCGATGCGTGGCACGACCAATTCAAGATGTTCTCGCGCATCACGGTCACCTACCACGACGTGCCGGGAAAGAAGCCCGTCGCGACGGCGATCGCCAACGCGCCCTAGCCGGGTTTGCCCATGCGTTCCCTGCTCGCGGCCGTCTTCGGCCTGCTGCTCGTGTCCCTCGCGTTCGCGCAGCCCGCGACGCATTCCCGCAAGGCTCGCGATCTCATCGTCGGCGGTGACTTCCGGGGCGCGGTCGAGGCCCTGAAGAATCCGCACGCCGACGATCCCGACGCGCAGCCCTTGGTGGCCTACCTCACCATGAACGGCTACCTGGGGGCCGCGGACAACGAGAAGGCACGGGCCCTGGCCGCGCCCGGCGTGAAGTCGGGCAACGCCATCGCCCTCTACGTGCTGTTCATGAGCAACCGGCTCGACGAGAAGGAGGCAGAGGCCCGGAAGTATTTCGATCCGGCCTTCGCGGCGCTGCTCGGCCCGGCCGCGCGCGGCGACGTGTTCGCCACGGGTTTGCTGGCATGGTTGGTGTACCAGCTCCAGGCGCCGATCCCGGATTCCGCGTGGACCGCGGCCGGAGAGTCCGCGAAGCGACTGCCTCCCGAAGCGCGGAACAAGCCGGTCGAGTACTTCGGGTCCGCCGCCGCGCGCGGCGGATTCTGGCTCGGCTATCGCGCGCTCGGCGTCCTCGACCTCGAGGGCAAGCTGGACCCGAAAGGGTTCGGCCCCAACTCCGCAGCCTTGCTCGCCCTGGCCAGCTCGGACGAGTATCCCGACGGCGTCCGCTACCTTCGGCGCGCGGCGTTGCTGGGCGACCGGACCTCCATGCGTGCGATGGATGACGCCAACTTCGAATACACGCCGGAGAAGGTCGCCGAGATGCGCAAGCGCGACTTCGGAAAGAACCCCGGCATCGACCAGGAAACGATGATCGGCCTGGGCATGGCCTACGGCTACATCCAGCGCGAGTTCAAGGGCGGCCAGTTCCAGGGCAACTGCGCCGCGGCCACCGACGGGCTCGATGCGATGGTGGGCGGATTGCGCCGGCTGAAAGCGCCGCTGACGAAGCTCGGGATCTACCAGGCGATGACGGCGACGCCTCCGCAGCCGCTTTCGGAAGCGCAGAAGCAAAGCCTCACGCAACTCTACGGGGGCGAAGGCAACCTCGGAGCGCTGCTCGTGGATTTCTCGGCTTCGCTCAACAAGGTGCGCATCGCCTGCGACAAGGATCCCTTCTTCCCGCGCATGGTGCGGCGCTTGTCGGACTGAGCGCGCCCCCGAAACGGGGAATTCCGCGCCGGACTACAATGGCCCGAAGACTGGACCATCGTGGCCTTTTGGGGAAAGGGATTCCATGAAGAGAAAGCTTCCGCCGGCAGCCAGCATCCTGATCGCCATGGTGATCGGCATCCTGATCGGGTGGATGATCTTCAACAATTTCCCCGACAAGAAGACCGCGGCGCAGATCGCGGGCTACATCTCGATCGGCTCGGACGTCTTCCTGCGCCTGATCAAGATGCTGATCGGCCCGCTCGTGTTCTCCACGCTGGTCGTCGGCATCGCGCACATGGGCGACGCGGCCTCGGTGGGGCGCGTGTTCGCGAAGGCGATCGGCTGGTTCATCACCGCCTCGCTGGTCTCCCTGGTGCTGGGCCTCATCCTCGCCAACCTGCTGCAGCCCGGGCACAACCTCGGGCTTCCGCTGCCGGACATCGGGGCTTCGGCCAACCTCGCGACCTCGAAATTCACGCTGAAGGACTTCATAAGCCACCTCGTTCCGAAGTCGTTCGCCGAGGCCATGGCCCAGAACGAGATCCTGCAGATCGTCGTGTTCTCGATGTTCTTCGGCGTGGCGCTCTCGTCGCTGGGCGAGAAGGCGAAGACGCTGGTCGCCGCGATCGACGAGCTCTCGCACGCCATGCTCACGATCACCGGCTACGTGATGAAGCTGGCGCCGCTCGCCGTGCTTTGCGCGATGGCCGCGACGGTTGCCGTGAACGGCCTCGAAATCCTCCTCAAGTTTGCCGTCTTCATGGGCGATTTCTACCTCGGCCTCTTTGTCCTCTGGGGCCTGCTCATCCTGGCGGGTTTCCTGGTCCTCGGGCCGCGGATCTTCAGGCTGCTGGTGCTGATCAAGGAAGCCTTCATGCTGTCGTTCGCGACGGCGAGCTCCGAGGCGGCGTATCCCAAGATCCTCGCGGGCCTCGACCGCTTCGGCGTGAAGCGCAAGATCTCCAGCTTCGTGATGCCCATGGGCTACTCGTTCAACCTGGACGGCTCGATGATGTACTGCACGTTCGCGGTCCTCTTCATCGCGCAGGCGTACGGCATCGAGCTCTCGATCGGCACGCAGATCACGATGCTGCTGATCCTCATGCTCACGTCCAAGGGCATGGCCGGCGTGCCGCGCGCTTCGCTCGTGGTGATCGCCGCCACGCTGAACCAGTTCAACATCCCCGAAGCGGGATTGCTCCTGATCCTCGGCGTGGACACGTTCCTCGACATGGGCCGCTCGGCCACCAACGCGATCGGCAATTCGATCGCGACCGCGGCCGTGGCGAAGTGGGAAGGCGAGCTCCTTCCGGCCGACGAGGCCGAGGCGCTGGCGGCGCAGCTCGATGCGGGCCAGCCGGTCGCGGCCTGACGGGGCGGTCATGAGGGTATCCGCAGCCCGCCTGCTCGCCGCCTGGCTCGTCTTCGCGCCGGGCGCAGCCTTCGCGCAGGCCGAGGCACCGCTCCAGCTCACGGGCACGCTGCTGAAGGTGCGCAACAGCGGTGCCATCACGATCGCGTATCGCGAGTCGTCGATCCCGTTCTCCTATCTCTCGGCGCGCAACGAGCCGATCGGCTATTCGATCGAGCTCTGCAAGAAGCTGGTCGAGGCGATCGGGGAGACGGTCGGCAAGGAGCTGGAAACGAAATGGGTGCCGGTGACGTCGGCCACGCGTTTCGAGGCCATCGCCTCGGGCCGCGCCGACCTCGAGTGCGGATCCACCACGGCCGATCTCGAGCGCCGAAAGCTGGTTTCCTTCTCGCCCACGATCTTCGTCTCGGGCACCAAGCTCATGGTGAAGCGCGGCTCGCCGGTGAAGTCGTTCCGGGACCTGGGCGGCAAGACCGTCGTCGTCACGGCCGGCACGACCAACGAGAAGGCGATGCAGGAGATCGCGAAGCGCTTCAAGCTCGATTTCCGCCTCGTCGTGTCGCCGGACCACGCGCAGTCGTACGCGCAGGTGGTCGAGGGCAAGGCCGACGCGTTCGCCACCGACGACGTCCTCCTCTACGGCCTCATCGCGCGGAACATGGCCCAGAAGGACTACGAAGTGATCGGCGAGTTTCTCTCCTACGATCCCTACGGCGTGATGTATCGCAAGGGCGACCCGCAGATGGAACGCCTCGTGAACGAGACCTTCCACGCGCTGGCCGAGGACGGCGAGATCGAACGCCAGTACAAGCGCTGGTTCCTGCGCAAGCTGCCGTCGGGGGCGAGCATCGACCTGCCGATGAGCCCCCAGCTCGAGACCATCCTGCGCACGATGGCCTCGAAGCCGGAGTGACCCGCCGGGCGATGCGGGAACGTCAGCGCGTCGCCTCGAGCGTGCGGCCGTTCAGCGGCTGCGTGGGCCGGGCGTTCATCGGGTAGATCTTCCCGAACGCCGCGATCTCGCTCTCGGCGATCTTCACCGGCGTCTTCAGCACGAGCCACCGCACTTCCTCGCTGCAGGGGGGCGTCGTGAGCGAGCCCTGGAAGGCGTAGTAGCCCTTGTCGGCGGGCAGGAGCTTCGCGGCGTCGATGGTGACGTTTGCCGCGGCGCTTTCCTTCTCCTTTTCCTTCGGCAGGTTCTTCCAGATGGCGTCGATCGTCGGATTGGCGCCGCCCTTGTCGAGGAGCACCGCGACCACCGCGAGCTTCCCGTCGGCGCCCTTGTGCACGAGGTGGGCGACCATGGCGTGCGACTTGCCGTCGATCTTCTCCTCGCTCGGCTTGTGGAAGTGGAACTGCAGGAGCTCGTAGCGCGTCCCGCCGACCTCGATCGAGCTGCCGGGCGCGTAGTTGACCTGGATCGTGTGGCCGTTGTCGATCACCTTGAGCGGGGACGGCTTGTAGTCGAACTGGATCGCGGGCAGGTCGGCCGCCTTGGCGCCGCGGATGTCGACGGGCGACTGGAACTTCCCGAGCTTGCAGGTGGCGAAGGCCGGGTCGAGCTGGCCCCATTCCGCGGGACCGCCGTGAGGCCCATAGGTCCAATGCTTGCCTTCACCTTGCGCCGACAGCGTGGCGGAAAGCATCGTGGCGACGAACAACGCGGGGACTATCTTCAGGGTTTTCATGGGCCTTCTCCTCTTCGGAAATCGTTTCGAGCCGACGAGGATACTCTCGTGCCCGGCGCTATTTGACGATCGCGTAGTTGAACAGCGCCACCGGCGGCAGAATGTCGAGCTGCTTCGCGACGTCCATGCGCACGATGTACGAGTAGCGCGACAGCGTCTCGATCGGCACGTCGCGCGCCTTCAACTTCTTCTGCAGCACCTGCGCGGCCTTGAAGCCCGTGAACTCGCCGACCAGGTAGTAGCTCGAGACCAATCCCGTCAGCACCGGTGCCTTCGAATTGAGCGACGCCTCCGTGGCCGAGAAGGTGGCGATGCGCTGCTCGAGCGCCGCGGCCGCCACGCGATCCAGTTGCGAGAAGAGATAGGTGTCGGGGCCCAGGTACAGCCACTCGGCGCCGGCCTGCTTCAGCGCCGCGATCTTCTCGGGCACGCCCGTGGGTTGGGACTTCCCGTCGGCATCGCGATCGAAGGCGACGGCGACCACGTCGAAACGTTGCGTCGCACCAAGCCGCTTCAGCGCCTCGACGGTGGCCACCGAATTCGCCTCGCCCGCGTTGTAGATCACGCCGAGCTTCGCGAACTTGCGGTACGTGCGCATGGACTCGACCTGCGCCGCGAGCGACGCGACGTGGTACACGCCGGTGATGTCGCGCCCCTGGCCCTTCAGCGCGCGCACCACCTTGCCGCCGACGGGATCGGCCACCATCGCGAACACGACCGGGATGTCGGTCACGAAGCGCTGCGGATCCTTGGCGTCGTGCGGCCCGACGATGCCCAGCGTGGCGGTCGTTCCCCACGTGAACACGAGGTCCGGCCGCGTTTCCTTGATCTCGCGGACGAAGCCCTCGAGGCGCGCCGGTGTCTGCGCCGCATCGCGCCAGATGAACTCGACGGCGATGCCCTGCTTGCCGAAGTAGTCCTCGAGCCCGACTTCGACCTGCGTCTTGCCGCGCCAGGTCACCGCGTAGATGCGCGGCAGCTTGCCGCCTTGCGGCCAGGCGTTCGGCGCGAGGGCCCATGCGGACAGCGCGGCCGCGCGCTGGAGGAAGGCGCGGCGCATCAGGAGGCCGCCTTCACTGCGGCCACTGCCACGGGAACGGGCACGGGGCGGCGTGGCACGAAGATCACGGCGAAGAGCAGGGCGCACGCGAGCACCAGCGCGCCGATCGCGATGAACGCCGTCTGGAACCCACCCAGCTCGAGCAAGGCAGCCGCCACGAGCGGGCCCGAGGCGTTGCCCATCCGCTCGACCAGGCGATAGACGCCGTAGACCGAGCTCTGGCCCAGCGAGCGGATCTCGTCCTTGCACACCTCGGCAACCATCGCGGCTTGCGGCGCGATCGACAGCGACTGGCCCACGCCCAGCAGCAACACGAGGAGCAGCGGCGAGAGCAGGCCCAGCGGCAGCGCCATGGCCAGGCCGGCGATGCCGGACAGCGCGAGGCCGATGGCCACGAACAACGCTTCGGGCTCGTCCTTGTGGCGCGCGCGCAGCGCCACGACCCAATTGGCCATCAGCGGAACCAGCAATACCATCATCACCGAATACAGCATGATCATGCGGCCCGCCATCGCGGAGCTGCTCCCCACGCCCACGATGTAGAGCGGGATGAGGTAGAAGCAGTACGCGATCAGGATCAGCTTCGCGGGCACGGCCGCGAGCACGAGCAGGAGCAGGAAGCGGCGATTCGAGAACGCCAGCGAGAGGCGCGGCTTGGCGGCGGCCGCGGCGGGCGCCTTTTCCGCGACGTGATCCGCGGGAAGCCGGCGCCACGCGAGAATCAGCGAGGCCAGCGTAAGCGCACCGCCGAGGGCCAGCGTGCCGCGATGCCCGATGCCGTCGGCGAGGATCCCGCCGATCGAAGGACCGCAGATCATCGACACCATGATGATGCCCACGAAGGCGGCGAGCCCCACGGTGCGCGTCTTGGAGTCGGTGTGGTCGAGCACGTAGCCCTGCGCGGCGACGAAGGCGATGGCCCACGCCGCGCCACCGGCCGAACGCCACGCGAGCAGTTCGAGCAGCGTGTTCGCTTGCGCGGAGAGCAGGTGCGCGACGCACGCCAGCGCGGCCCCGGCCAGGAAGGAGCGCCGCCGGCCGATGCGTTCGCTCCAGCCCCCCAGCACCGGCTGCGAGAGTGCGACCACCAGCATGAAGACGAAGATCGGAAGGCTCGCGACCGTGTTCGGCGAAAGCGGCAGCGGACCGACCTGAAGGCCCGCGGCGAACATCGGCATGAACGAGCGCGAGAGGTCGTCGGCGAGGAGCAGCAGGAAGAAGGGCGCGCGCATCGCTCCGAGGATCAGCGCGGCGTTCTGCGAGCGCGGCGCTCCCGCACCTCGCCGGTCCGTGAACGTGAAGCGCGAACGCAGCGTGCGCAGGCTGGCAATCGCGCGGTAGATCGATGCGCGCCCGCCCTTGCGCCGGGATCGGACGCGCTCTCCCAGCGTGGCCACGGCCTGCTGGTAGCGCAGCACGATCGCATCGGTGCGTTCGGCGAGCCCGGCACTGAAATCGCGGCCGAGCCAGGTGGAGTGGGGCAGCGCCACGATCGCGCCCCGGGTCAGCGTGGCGACCTGCGTGCGGATCGCGCCCAGGTCGGCCAGCAGGCTCCCGGCCAGGAAGTACAGCAGCTCGAGGGAGATGAACAGGGTCACGACGGCCACCACGAGGAGGTCCAGCGACATCTCCTCGAACAGGCGGCGCACGTATTGCGGATCGATCGAGACCGCCAGCTCCGCGTTCACCGCTTCGTAGCCCGGGACCGGGAGGCGCGTCGTGAGCTCCGCCGGCATGGCCGGGCCATGCGTATGGAGCGCCTTGCCGCCGCGCGTGAGCTCGATGCGCGCGATCTCGGGGTGTTCCCGCGCCGTGTCGGCGAACAGCTCGCTCACGCCCACCAGTTTCTCGAGCGGGATCTCGTGCGTGGCGCCCTGGGCCAGGAGGCTGTTCAACGAGCGCCCCGCGGTCTTGGCCTTCTCGATCATCTGCGGGGCGATGCTCGTGTCGAAGGCGCGGTACATGAGCCCCACGGTGGCCGCGATCGAGGCCATGACCACGACCATCACGACCGCCATCGCGAGCCAGAGCTGCCCCTGGAAGAAGCCCGCGCGCTTCACCGGACCGGCTCCAGGTTGGCTTCGACCGCGCCAAGGCCTTGTCCCGCTGCGTCGAATTGCGCCTGGATTAACGCGAGCTCGCCCGCCAGCGGATGCGGCCCCGCGCTCCCGGGGGAAACCCCCATCGCCGAGGCCGCCTTCGCGAAGGCCCGTTCCATGCGGCGCTCCAGCCACACGAGGATGGCAAACAAGCCGAGCGTGGAGACGACGAAGACGATCAGGCAGTTGGCGGCGAGTTTGCGGGCGAAGGCCGCCATGGCCTCGTGCTCGAGGACGCGGCCGTAGCGGATGACGGCGAATCCCGCCTGCTGGTTGAACCCGTTGCGGATGCCGGAGACCGCGACGGCCTGGTCGCGCGTCGGGGGCAGGCTGGTGAGGTTCGGGTTGCGCGCCAATGCGTCGACCCACTCGGCGGGCAGCTTGGAGCCCATGCGGGAGAGGTCGGTCGAATACGCGATCTTGCCGTCCTGGCCCGCCACGTCGATGCCGATGAAGAGCTGGTCGGCCTTGCCGCGGCGTTCGATCACGTCCTGCAGCGTGCCCATGTCCCAGAAGTCCTGGCCCAGGGAGAGGTTCTTCTCGGCGATGGAGTCGATCTCGCGCGCCACCATCAGCACCCGTTCGCGCTGCAGGCCGGTGAAGACGGACTGGTACTTGAAGTAGAGCAGCAGGCCCGTCATGAAGACGGCGAAGCCGATCACCCAGAACGACAGCCAGAAGAGCTTTCGGGGAAGTGCGTGCATGGCGCCCGTCCCGCTCAACTGCCTGCACGCGCCAGCAGCGCCTCCAGGTGCAGCTCGATGGCGGGCCACTCGCTGTCGAGGATGCTGTAGTAGACCGACGAGCGCGGCGTGCCGTCGGCCAGGATGATGTGGTTGCGCATCACCCCCTCGCGGTAGGCGCGCAGCCGCTCGATCGCGTCGAGCGAGGCGAAGTTGCGGTGGTCGATCTTGAACTGCACGCGCACGGCGCCGAGCGTGCCGAAGGCGTGCTTCAGCATCAGGTGCTTGCTCTCGAGGTTCAGCCCCTCGCGCTGGAAGCCCAGCCCCAGCCAGGTGCCGATCTCGAGGACGCGATTGACCTTGTCGATCTCCATGAAGCGGGTGGTGCCCACCGCGTTGCCGCTCTTCAGGTCGATCATCGCGAAGGGCAGGTCGGTGCCGGCGGCCTGGCGCTCGAGGAGCACCTTCACCATGCCCGCCATGCCCTGCTCCCGGTAGATCCTCGCGTCCAGGAGGTAGCGCCAGATGGTGCGCCGGCCATCGGGCGAGTCCTTGCACGCGTAGTCGAGGTCGGCGAGGTGCCCGGTGGTGAGCGGCTCGAGCCGAAGGTGCTTGCCGGTGAGGGTCGTTGGCTGGATGTCCAAGTCTTGTCCCCGAGCTGGAAATCGTTTAACGAAGTTTAAGGTAGCATCTTTTCATGAACGAAGAACCCGGGAAATCGGATGCGCAGCCCTCGGACATCACGCGTCTCGCGCGCGACGTCCCGGCCGACAGTGAAGCCACCGTTATTTCGACGGTGCCCATCCCTCCGCGGCCCGCGAACGGACCCAAACCGGAGGCGGTGACCCCCCTCGCGCTGCCGATGGGGTTCCGGCTCTTCGAGTACCGGATCGACAAGGTCCTGGGCCAGGGCGGCTTCGGCATCACCTACCTTGCGAGCGACGTGAACCTGAATTCCAAGGTCGCGATCAAGGAGTACCTGCCCGAGCAGTTCGCCTGCCGCACCGAGGACATCTCGGTCGCGCCGCGCACCGTGACCGACGGGGATTTCTTCGAGCGCGGGCTGGAGAGCTACCTGGTCGAGGCCCGGACCCTCGCCACCTTCCGGCACCCGAACATCGTGAAGGTGGCGCGGTTCTTCGAGGCGCACAACACCGCGTACATGGTGCTCGAGTATGAGCGCGGCGAGTCGCTGAAGAAGTGGTGGAACGCGCACGCGCACATGCCCGAGGAGGAGTTGCTCTCCCTCCTGGCGCCGCTGCTGGATGGCCTCGAGGTCGTGCACGAAGCCGGCTTCCTGCACCGCGACATCAAGCCCGACAACATCTACGTGCGCGACGACGACGGCTCGCTGGTGCTGCTCGATTTCGGCGCCGCGCGGCAGGTCGCCAAGAAGCGCACCGACGAGGACAGCTTCGTGACGCCCGGCTACGGGCCGATCGAGCAGTACGTCCTGGGCGACCAGGGCCCCTGGACGGATCTCTACGCCTTCGCGGCCACGCTCTACTGGATGGTGTGCGGACGGCGTCCCATGCCCGCTCCGGACCGCATGGTCCCGCAGGACCCGCTGACGCCGGCGTCGGAATGCGCCAAGGACCGCTACAGCCCGCAATTCCTCGCGGCCATCGACTGGGCCCTCCAGCCCGAGACGGAAGACCGGCCGCGCGACGTGGCCGCGTTCCGCAAGATGCTCTTCGCCGCGCACCCGTCGAGCATGAACCTGCAGGAAGCGCTGCACACGGGCGAGGGCGCGGGCCGCATCGGCAAGGCGCTCATGCATCCGGGTTCCTGGCCGCTGGCGGTGAAGATGACGATCATGCTGGTGCTGACCGCGCTCACGCCCATGCTGATCACCGCGTACTACAACTATTCCGGCACCGTGAAGCGCGTGAGCGCCGCCGAACTGCGTGGGCTGGAGCAGCTGGCCGGCAGCGTGTCGGGCCGGCTCTCGCAACTGCTGAGGGACAGCAGCGGCCTCGCCCTCTTCCTCGGCAAGGACCCGGAGTTCGTCACGCTGCTGCAGAAGCCCACCGAGGAGCGTTCGCGCCTGGCGCTCGCCAAGCTGAAGGAAGTGGTGAGCGCCAATCCCGACATGCAGGTCGCCACCGTCCTCAACGCGGACGGCAAGGCGGTGGTGTCGAGCTTCCCCGGCGTGGCGGGGGGCAACTATGGCTACCGGCAGTACTTCCTCGACGCGATGCGCGGTCGGCCCTACGTGACCAGCATGATCGTCGGCGCCGTCGCGGGCGAGCCCGGCGTGTTCTTCTCCAACCCGGTGCGCGACGCCGCCGGCAAGGTGATCGGCGTGGTGACGCTGCGCATCAAGGGCTCCGCGATCTCGTCCATCCTCGAGGCGTCGCGCGAGGAGACCGAACGCACCGCCATGCTGATCGACGGCGACGGCATCATCGTCCACCACACGGATCCGAAGCAGCTCTACAAGAGCCTCGTGCCGCTGGCGGCGGACAAGGCCGGGGAAATCGTCTACGACCAGCGCTTCCGCCGAGAGAAGATCGAGACGGTGAACATCCCCGAGCTGGCCGCGGCCGCCACCGGGGCCAAGGCGCGCGGCCACGTGAGCTTCCGTTCGACCATCTCCGGCCAGGACGAGATCGCCGGGTTCGCGCCGGTGCAGGGGCAGGAATGGACCGTCGCGATCACCGAGTCGCGCGAGCTGTTCGAGAAGCCCGTGCGCACCTTGTTCATGAACGTGCTCTACAGCGTCGTGGTGGTCGGGCTGGTGTTCCTGGGCTTGGCCGTGTGGTTCGCGCGCAAGATCGTCCGGCCCATCGAGTCGCTGACCGCGGCCGCGCACGCGCTGAAGAGCGCCGACTACGAGAAGGCGAACGTGCCGGTCACGTCCAACGACGAGATCGGCCGCTTCGCCCGCGTGTTCAACGTGATGATCGACGTGCTGCGCCAGCGGGAGCGCGAGCTTGCGCGAAGCCAAAAACAACGACGGTAGGGGAGACCATGGCCACCACGCGCAAGAAGACCCGCATCGCGATTGCTTGCCAGGGCGGAGGCGCCCAGACCGCCTTTACCGCCGGGGTGTTGAAGGCCCTGTTCCAGGCGGGCGTGCACGAGGAGTTCGACATCGTGGCCCTTTCCGGAACGTCGGGCGGCGCGATGTGCACGGCGCTCGCGTGGTATGCGCTGCGCAAGCGCGACAAGGAGCCGTGGAAGCGCCTCATGGCGTTCTGGGAGGAGAACACGGCGAACACGCCGCAGGAGCGGGCTTTCAACCGTTACCTGGTCGAGACGCTGCGCATGACCAACCGCGGCCTGATCGCGCAGGTGCAGCGCGGCCCGAAGTCGCCCATCGTCGCCGCTTTCATGCGGGGTTGGTCGCACGGCATGCGCCCGCGGTTCACGGACATGGAGGGCTTGCTGCGCGAGCACATCGATTTCGCCGAGGTGAAGCGCTGGGGTGCGGCGACGAAAAGCCCGGTCCTCATCATCGGGGCCATCGACGTGCTGAGCGGTCGGTTGGCGACATTCTCGTCGGCGAACGAATCGATCTGCGTCGAGCACATCATGGCGTCGAGCACGGTGCCGATGCTCTTCCCCGCGGTGGAGATCGGCGCGGGCGCCTACTGGGACGGCGTCTTCTCCGACAATCCGCCGGTGAACGAGCTGGTCCAGCCGATCCATGTCGGCCCGGGGAACCTGCCCGAGGAGATCTGGGTGGTGAAGATCAACCCGACGATGTGCGCGAAGACCCCGGAGAACCCCGAGGAGATCGTCGACCGTCGCAACCAGCTCACAGGCAATATCTCGCTCTTCCACCAGCTCGACACGATCGCGTGGCTGAACGACCTCTTCCTGAAGGGCGCGATCGACAAGCAGTTCCTGGTGAAGAACAACGTCCCCGCGCCGGTATACATCCCGAAGTCCTACGCCGACGATCCGGACCGCCCGTACCACATCCCCTGCATCGAGATGTCCGGAACCCTGAAGCTCGGCATCGAGAGCAAGCTCGATCGCAGCGCGGAGAACCTGAACCCGTTGATCGCGGACGGCGAGGTGCAGGCGCGGGATTTCCTCGCGCGGCGTGCCGCGGTGGTGAAGCGTCGCAAGGCGGTTACGCGCCCGCGGCGCTGAGCTTGCCGGCGCCGGCCGTTCACTTCACCTCGAGGGTGATCTTGTTGATCCTGCCGGTGAAGCGGGTCTCGGCTCCAATGCCGATGCCCTCGGCGACCGGCGTCTGGTTGTCGATGCCGACGTCCGCCGTCTCGTCCGCCGAGAAGATGTTGGCCTGGGTCTTCTCGACGCGCGCATCGGCGACCGCCTTGCCGTTCACGTAGAGCGTCGCCTTCCCGCCCTTGCCGGGTCCGCCGCCGTCGTAGGCGAAGTCGAGGACCACTGTCGCGGGCCCGGCCGCCAGGGCCTGCGGTGCCGTGACGGTGTAGCGAGCCAGCCCGAGGAAGTTGTAGACATACGCCGGCTTGCCGTCCTTCATGTAGAGCGACCAGCCGCCGAAGCGCCCGCCCTGCGAGAGGATCGCGCCATTCGCGCCTTCCGTGGGAATCTCGAGCTCGGCGGTGATCTTGCTCGAGCGGTTCTTGATGTTCATGAACGAGTTTTCCAGCATGCCCTGCATGCCCTCGTAGAGCGTGAGCGAAGTGCGGGTGCCCAGGATCTCCGGCCGTCCTGCCATCGCCGGGTTCATGCGCTCGATGGTCCTGTCATCGATGGGCAGTACGTGGTGCTTCTGAGCCTCCTTCATGAACAGCGCCTGCATTTCCTTCAGCTTCGCGGGTTGCTTCGACGCGAGGTTGTCGGTGAGGCTGAAGTCGTTGCGCGTGTCGTAGAGGTCCCAGGCGTCGGTAGTGAGCGGCGGCAGGTTGCTCGTCTGCCACGGCGCGCGGTGGATGGTCCGGGCAAACCAGCCGTCGTTGTAGATGGCGCGATTGCCGAACATCTCGAAGTACTGCGTCTTGTGCCGCTCCACCGCCTTCGCGTTGTTGAAGGTGTAGAGCACGCTGGTGCCCTCGATCGGCGCCTGCACCGTGCCGTTCACGCTCCTGGGCTGCGGCAGGCTGGCGGCCTCGAGGATGGTGGGGGCGATGTCGATCACATGCGAGAACTGCGTGCGAAGGCCGCCCTTGTCCTGGATGCCCTTCGGCCAGTGGATGACCATGCCGTTGCGGGTGCCGCCGAAGTCCGAGGCCACCTGCTTGGTCCACGTGAACGGCGCATCGAAGGCGACGGCCCAGCCGGCGGCCATGTGGGGGAAGGTCTCCGGGCCGCCCCATTTATCGATCAAGGGAATGAGGTCTTCCACCTTCTCGGCCACGCCGTTGAAGTAGGTCATCTCGTTGTACATGCCGACGAAGCCGCCTTCGGCGCTCGTGCCGTTGTCGCCCATGATGTAGATGAACAGCGTGTTGTCCATCTCACCGATGTCCTCGAGCGCCTTCTTCAAGCGACCCACCTGGTTGTCGGTGTGCTCGAGGAAGCCCGCGAACACCTCGGCCTGGCGCGCGAAGAGGCGCCGCTGGTCCGCCGGAAGCGAATCCCACGCCACGATGTCCTTCGGCCTGTTGCCCAGCTTCGTGTTCGCGGGGACCACACCCAGCTTCTTCTGGCGGTCGAGCGATTCGTTCCGGACCTGGTCCCAGCCCTGGTCGAACTGGCCCTTGTACTTGTCGGCCCAATCCTTCGGCACATGGTGCGGCGCATGCACCGCACCGGTCGCGTAGTACATGAAGAACGGCTTGTCCGGCGTCATCGATTGCTGGGCCTTCACCCAGTTGATGGCCTGGTTGGTCATGTCGACGCTGAAGTGATAGTCCTTCGTCCCAGGCGGATCGACCTTGGTCACGCCGTCGTACACCAGCGGGTGCCACTGGTCGGTCTCGCCGCCGATGAATCCGTAGAACTTGTCGAAGCCCTGGTGGGTGGGCCAGCGGTCGAAGGGACCGGACACGCTGGTCTCCCAGGCGGCGGTCTCGTGCCACTTGCCGAAGGCCGCGGTGCTGTAGCCGTTCAGCCGCAGCATTTCCGCGAGGGGCGCCACGCTGTTCGGATTCTGGCCCGTGTTTCCCGGGAAGGACGTCGAGCTCTCCATGATCGAGCCGGTGTTCACCGTGTGGTGGTTGCGGCCGGTCTTGAGCGCGTTGCGCGTCGGCGAGCAGAGCGACGTGGTGTGGAAGTTGTTGTAGCGCAGCCCCCCTTGGGCGAGCGCATCGAGCGTCGGCGTACGGATCGGGCCGCCAAACGTGCTCGAACCGCCGTAGCCGATGTCGTCGATCAGCACGATGACGACGTTCGGCGCTCCCTTCGGTGCCGTGACCTGGAATCGCGCCGGCGGCTTCGCCTTCCGCGCATCGAGCTCGGTATAGGTCGGCCGCTTGGGCTCCGCGATGGGCAAGTGCGTGCGATCCATCGGGTACTGCGCCGCGGCCACTCCCACGATGAGCCCGAGTGCCGCGGTCAGCGCGGTCGCCAAGAACGCTTGCTTGCTGGTGACTGTCATGTGGGTCTCCCTTGGAGCGCTCATCGATGCGGCCGCGGCGGAGCGGCTTCCCGCTACGCAGTCTCCGCCATTTTTCGCTGCGGCACCTTGGAGGCCTTCGCGATCCCGGTGGCGATGAAGTCCATGAGCCCCGGCGAGAGGCAATCGTAGGGCTCGAGGCCCAGGTCCCGGAGCCGCTTGCGGACTTCATCCATGCGCGCCGGATCCGCGCCCGCTTCGATGATCGAGGAGACGAATGCCGCGAAGCCCGCGGGCGCCCAACCCTCGTCGCTCGACAGCTCGGTGTGGATGAAGTCGAATCCGTGGAGTGGGTGCGTGGCCGGGCCCACGCGGCAGAACATGTGCACGCCGCACGCGGAACACGCGTGGCGCTGGACGACCGCCTTTTCATCCACGACCTTCAGCTTGTCGCCGTTCGCCGTCACGGTCACGTTGCCGCTGGCCACCGCGGCGACCTGCGAGAAGAGCGCCCCGGCCGGCTTCCAGCACCGGGTGCAGCCGCAGACGTGGTTGTAATTCGACTGCCCCTTGATCGAGACCGCGACCTTGCGATCCGCGCAATGGCAGTAGAGCGTGCCGCCGGTGAAATTCGCCGCCGCGGGCTTGCTGCCGCGATCGACCTGGGGATGGATTGCGAGGGCCATGGGTCGACTCCTTTGGGGGTTCGTCACTCGGGAACTTGAGGCGGGACTATCGTACTCCGAGTTATCCACAATTCGTGCCGTGAGGCGCACGGGCCAGGTGTGTGATCTAGACTTTTCGGATGCCACTCAAGTCCACAGCTGGCAACCATGGCGAACCCGTCAAGGGGCGCGGCGCGCCCTCGAATCCGGAGGGGCGCTTCGAGAAATGGAATCGGGATGCCGTCGATGATGGTTGGCTTCCCGATCCCGAGGAAGAATCCTCACGACCTAAGACGGTGATCGCGATCGAGCGCGCGAAGAGTGTCATCTCGCGCCACGATTCGCCGGACCTGGGATTCAGCCAGTCGATCAATCCTTATCGAGGATGCAGTCACGGCTGCATTTTCTGTTTTGCTAGACCGAGTCACGCGTATCTCGGTCTTTCGCCGGGTCTCGATTTTGAAACACGCCTCAGCGCGAAGACCAACGCCGCCGAAATCCTCCGTGAAGAAATCTCGAAGCCCGGGTACAAGTGCGAGCCGCTCACCATTGGCGTGAACACCGATGCGTATCAACCGATCGAGCGCGAATACCGCATCACGCGTTCCATTCTCGAGCTTTGCTACGAGACGAAGCACCCGGTCTCGCTCATTACCAAGGGGGCCATGATCGAGCGCGACATCGATCTTCTCGCGCCGATGGCGAAAGAGAATCTGGCGAGCGCGACTCTTTCGGTGACGACGCTCGACGCCGGCATCATGCGTTACATGGAGCCGCGCGCGAGCGCGCCGGCACGCCGCCTGCTCGCGATTGAACGCCTGTCGCAGGCGGGTATTCCGGTGCAGGTCAATGTCGCGCCCGTCATTCCCTTCCTCACCGATTCCGAACTTGAGCCGATCCTCGAAGCCGCGAAGGAACGCGGCGCCACGAGCGCGGGCTACATCCTCCTCCGGCTGCCGTGGGAGGTGAAGGACATGTTCCGCGAATGGCTGCAGGTCCATTTCCCGCTGAAGGCCGATCACGTGATGTCGCGCGTCCATGTCATGCGTGGCGGCAAGGACAACGACCCACGCTTCGGCACGCGCATGACGGGTGAGGGGCTGTTCGCGGATTTGCTGCGACAGAGATTCGAAAAGGCGTGTGCTCGCCTGGGACTCGGCGGCGCACACCACGGGGGCCACCGGCTCGACACGACGAAGTTCGTGCGACCGGGCGCGAAAGGGCAGGGGACGCTTTTCTAGTCGCGCGGTCGCCTGTACGCTGGAAGGTCCATGACGGCGAAGACCCTTTCCATCGAACACGTTCCCGGGCACGCGGATTTCCGCGCGCTCTCCACGATCCCGGGTATCGGCGTGGACCTTCGCTACGCCAGCGCGAACAACCTCGTCGGCTCCGACCTCTATGCGCCGTTCGATTGCTCGTGGCTGCATCGCGAGGGCGCGGAGCGCCTCGATGCCGCGGTGGCGAACCTCGCGAACGCGCGAGCGGACCTCCGGCTCGTCGTGCTCGACGCCCTGCGGCCCCAGCGCGTGCAGCAGCGTTTGTGGGATCGCCTCGAGGGCACGGACCTTCGCATGTATTTCGCCGATCCGGCGCGCGGCTCCATCCATTCGTTCGGCATGGCGGTCGACATCACGATCGCCGATCGCGAAGGCCGGGAGCTCGACATGGGCACGCCCTTCGACGACCTCACCGAGCTCTCGCATCCGCAACGCGAGGCGGCCTGGCTCGCGAGCGGCGCGCTGACGCACGTGCAGGTTGACAACCGCCGCCTGCTGCGTGACGTCATGGGGCGCGCGGGCTGGCAAGGCATCCGCACCGAATGGTGGCACTTCGACGGCGGCGATCGCGACCGAATCCGAACCGAATTCGCGCGCGTGCTTTAGAAAATCGGGGTCAGGGTAGAAATATCTTCACGAGGCTTCCGCCTCGCAAGATATTTCTACCCTGACCCCGATTTTCTTCTAGCGTTTGGTGGGTCCCGAGGAAACGGCCACCCACTCGATGAACGCGTCGAGCACGCCGCGCGCCACTTTCGCTTCCGCCTTCTCGTCGTTGATGATCGCGACGAGCACGTGCGTCGCGCCCTTGGCGTCGGTCACGTAACCCGCGATCGACCAGGCATTCCTCAGCGTGCCGGTCTTGATGCGCGCGCGCGTTGCCGCAGGGCTGTCCTTCAGACGCCGACGAAACGCGCCATCCACGCCGACGATCGGCAGGCTCGCCTGGAACTCGGGCGCCCACGGGCTTGCGGCAGCCACGCGCAGCACCCCGGCGAGTTGCGCCGGCGTCACGCGTTCCACGCGCGACAGGCCTGATCCGTTCTCGAGCACGAGGCCTTCGCGGTCGATGCCGTGCGCGGCCATCCATCCGCGCACCACGGAGGCCGATCGTTCCGCCGTCGGTGCAGGGCTGTCGTTCAGCGCGCCGAGCGAGAGGAACACCATCCGCGTGACGGGATTGTCCGAGCGCTTGTTGATGTCGTGCAGCAGGAGTGAATACGGGCGCGAGCGATGCTCGGCCACCACGCGCGCATTTGCGGGCGCGGACCCATCGCGCACCTTGCCCGCGAGGCGCCCGCCGTGCCGCGCCCACAACTCGCGGAACAAGCGCTCGGAGAATTCCACCCGGTCGATGACGTTGATCGCCGTCGAAGCCGAGCAGGACTTCGGGAAGTCGCCCTGCAGCGTGACGAGCAGCGTGCCGTTCGCGCCTTCGGAGACCACCGGCAGCTTCCAGCCGTCTTCCCAGTCCTCGCACGTGCGATCGACCAGCGCCATCGAGGAGGAGACCACGATCACCCGGTCGAGCTGGGTTGCGAGGCGCGCGTCCATGCCCTCCTTGTCGGAGGAGAGCTCCAGGCGCATCAGGTTGCTGTCGAGCAGCAGCGCATCGGGAATGACGTTGTAGCGGAACTCGGGCGTGTCGTCGAAAGGCGGGACGTCCACGTCGGTGCGCGCGGGCTGGAAGTAGCCCCGGTCCAGCACGAAGTCGCCGCGGATGTCGCGCACCCCGGAGGCACGCAACGCCGCGAGCATGCGTTCGAACGCGGCGGCGTCGAGGTCCATGTCGCCTTCGCCGCGCAGGACCACGTCGCCTTCGAGCACGCCGTCCTTCGGCTCGGCCGTGGCCAGGAGCTGCGAGCGCGCGCGCCAGGCGGGGCCCAGCGTGTCGAGCGCGACCATCGAGGTCAGCAGCTTCAGCGTCGAGGCGGGCTGCATGCTGCGATCGGCGCCCCGCGACGCCCAGGGCGCACCGTCGGAGAGCCTCTGCACCACGAAGGTGATGGCGCCGGCGGGAATCCCGGCCGCTTCCGCTTTCGCGGCAACGGGTTGCGGGAGCGGGGCGTCGGCAGCGACGGCGGGCACGGAAATCGCTGCAAGTACTACGAACAGCAGTCTGGGAAGCATCGTCCTGACGCAGGTCAATTAGCCATTTGTAATATTGCAGCAAATTGCGCAGAATCGAATCGGGGAGAAGTACGGTTCGCGCACGCGGCCCCGGCCGCCACATCCATGAACAGGGGAGATAACACGGTGAAAAACCGATTGCTGGTCCATGCCGTTTCCTTGGCGCTTGTTTCCGGCGCCGCCTGGGCGCAGGACGCCGCCACGAAGGTCGAGAAGGTCGAAGTCACGGGCAGCAGCATCAAGCGCATCCAGGAGGAAGGTTCGCTTCCGGTGCAGGTCATCACGCGCGACGACATCCAGAAGCGCGGCATCACCAACGCCGAACAACTGTTGATGCAGATCTCCGCCAACGGCACGGGGGCGGACAACCTCTCCTCGAACGTCGGCATCCAGCTCGGAACCACGGACCGCAACAACAACGGCAACTCGAGCGCCAACCTGCGCGGCCTCGGCGCCTCGAACACCCTCGTGCTGTTGAACGGCCGGCGCCTCGCCACCCACGGCGCGAAGGGCAACGCGGTCGACCTGAACTCCATTCCCGTCGCCGCCATCGAGCGCGTCGAGATCCTCAAGGACGGCGCCTCGGCCATCTACGGCACCGATGCCATTGCGGGCGTGATCAACTTCATCCTGCGCAAGGACTACCAGGGCGTCGAGCTCTCCGCCTACGGCGACGTCACGCAGGAAGGCGGCGGCGACCGCTACCAGGCCACGATCATGGCGGGCTGGGGCAACCTCGAGAAGGACCGCTGGAACCTGATGGGCGTCCTCACGTTCGACCGCCAGGAAATCCTGAACGGCCACGACCGCTCGTTCTCCAACGGCTTCCAGCCCGATCGCGGCCTCTCGCCCGACACGGCGGGGACGCAGTTCGCCACCCAGACGGGCCTCGCCGGTACCGCGATCGGCGCCACGTTCCGCACGCCGGCCGGTGGCACGCAGACTTTCAACCGCGCCAACCTGCTGTCGTTCCTCGGGACGTGCAACTCCATCCCGGGCCAGAGCCAGTACCAGACGGCCCTGTGGAACAGCCCGGGCTTCCGCTATGCCTGCGCCTACGACTACGGCGGGGCCGAAGTCCTGATCCAGCCGGTCGACCGCACGCAGATCGTGACGCGCGGCTCGTTCAAGGTGACTAACGAGATCACCGCGTTCGCCGAGTTCGTCGCCTCGCGCACGGAAGCCACGAAGCAATTCGAGGAATACCAGATCACCACCACGGGCACCTTCGCGGGGATGCAGTACCCGGTGAATGGCCCGTACTACCAGGACCTCACCGCGTACATCCCGACGTTCAACCGCAACCTGCCGATCGCCTATCGCTGGCGCTGCATCGAGTGCGGCCTGCGCACGATCGAGACGACGACGGATACTTACCGCTTCGCCGCCGGCATCGACGGTTCGATCGGCGGCAAGTGGGACTACAAGCTCGGCGTCTCCACCGCCGGCAGCGAGGCGGAGTCGATCCTCGGCAACGGCTACATGTTCACCGGCCCCCTGACCACGGCACTGGCAAGCGGCCTCGTGAACCCGTGGCTGATGCCCGGCCAGACCCAGACCTCGGCCGGCATGGCGCTGCTCGACGCGGCGCGCGCCAACGGCACGAAGCTCTTCGCGGGCGAATCGACGCTGCGGCAGGCCGATGGCGCGATCTCGGGTGAGTTGTGGCAGCTGCCCGCCGGCCCGATGTACGGCGCCGTGGGCTTCGACTACCGCAAGGAGAGCTACAAGTTCGACGACGGTTCGCGCACCGCGCAGCCGGTCTACCAGGCGCCGTTCGACCCGCAGTTCGCGAAGGCCGAGCGCACCGTGAAGGCCATCTACGGCGAGCTCGCGATTCCGATCATCAAGGGCCTCGAGGTCACGGGCGCCGTTCGCCGCGACGACTACAGCGATTTCGGCGCCACCACGAATCCGAAGGTGTCGCTGCGCTGGAACCCGGTCGAGTCGCTGGTCTTCCGCAGCTCGTACGGCGAAGGCTTCCGCGCGCCGAGCTTCTTCCAGCTCTACACCGCTTCGACCGAATCGCCGGTGCCCGGCAACGTGGCCGACCCGGTGCTCTGCCCGCTGGCTCCGAACGACCTCTCGGTCTGCGCGATCCGCCCGAACTCGCGCCAGGGCGGCAACCCCGACCTGCAGCCGGAAACGTCGAAGCAATGGTCCGCCGGTTTCGTGGTCGCACCCGCGCCGTGGGTCAACGGCAGCGTGGACCTCTGGCAGATCCGCCGCTACGACCGCATCTACGAACTCACGCCGCAACAGGTGCTCGCGAACTACACGACCTTCCCGGAAGCGCTCGTGCGCGGCACCAACGGCAGGCTCGACGGCCCGGGCGGCTACATCCAGGCGGGCTTCGTGAACGCCTCGGACGACATCACGCGCGGCGTCGACTTGAGCCTGCGCTTCCAGGGCAAGATGTTCGCGGGCAACTGGAACGCTTCGATCGACGGCACCTACATCGAACTCTACAAGTCGCGCGTGTTCGACACGGACAACTACACCAGCCTCGCCGGCGGGTGGAACTCGCGCGACCTGTATCCGCGCTGGAAGCACTTCGCGCAGTTCACGTACACGCAGGGCCCGTGGAGCGGCACGCTGTACCAGCAGTACACCTCGGGCTACACGGACCAGTTGCCGGCGGGCGTCATCCCGGCGGGGTTCGACTACCAGGTGCACGAGTACATCGTGTACGGCCTGAGCGGCACGTACTCGGGCTTCAAGAACTGGACGCTGACCGCGGGCGTGCGCAACCTGTTCAACGAGGATCCGCCGTTCACCGCGCACAACCTGGACTTCGCCGCCGGCGCGGGCTGGGATCCGCGCGTGGCCGATCCGAGGGGCCGCGCGTACTACGCACGGGTCGTGTTCAAGTTCTGAACCGGCGGCAATTCGGACTCGGCACGGCGGCACTCTTGGCGAGTGCCGCCGTGCCGGCAACTCAGGCGGTGCTGGCCACGCGCCTGGTAAAACCCCCGCGCCTGAAGCCCGGCAGCCTCGTGGGCCTCGTCGAGCCGAGCGGCGTGGTGGACGACGCCATGATCGAGAGGGGCGTGCGCAACCTCGAGGGCTTCGGCTTGCGCGTGAAGCTCTCGCCCAACCTGCGCGCCGCACGAGGCGGATACGCAGGCACCGTGAACCAGCGCCTGGCCGACCTGCACGGCATGTTCCTCGATCGCGAGGTGGAGGGCCTGTGGGTGCTGCGGGGTGGCTCGGGTTGCGCGATGCTGCTTCCCCACCTCGACTACGACTTGATCCGCAGCCGCCCGAAAGTGGTCGTGGGCTACTCCGATGTCACGTCACTGCACCTCGGGTTGCTGCGCGGTGCGGGCCTCGTGTCGTTCCATGGCCCGGGCGCGTCTTCGATGTTTTCCGAATACTCGGCGGCCAACCTGCGCGCCGTGCTGATGGAGCCGCAGCCCACGTGCACGTTCGCCCCCGCGCAGGAGAACGAGGAGAAGGCGCGCGATCAACCGCAGTTCGCCCCGCACACCTATCGCGAGGGCGTCGCGGAGGGCCGGCTGGTCGGCGGCAATCTGGCCGTGCTGAGTTCCCTCATCGGGACGCCGCATGCGGCGCTCACGCGCGGCTCGCTCCTGTTCCTCGAGGAGGTCCGCGAGGCGCCGTACCGCGTGGACCGGATGCTCGAGCAGTTGCGCCAATCGGGCGCGCTGGCCGGGGCCGCGGGCGTGATGCTCGGCGTGTTCCAGAAGTGCGAGCCTCCGGATGCGGAGCCGTCGCTTTCGCTCGCTGAAGTTCTCGAAGGGCAGTTCGGGGCGTCGAAGGTGCCGGCGGCTTACGGGTTTTCCTTCGGGCACATCCCGCACCAGCTCACGCTGCCGCTGGGCGTTCGTGCTCGCATGGATGCGAAGGAGCGGAGCCTCACGTTGCTGGAGCCGGCGGTTGTTTAGGGATCTGCGTTTCCAACATCCTGTCCACGAAGCGCTAGTCGATAAACCGAGGTGAGGATCCGTTCCTCGAACCGGAAGTACGACGAGTAGGTCCCCGGCTTCGTGGCCGGATCGAAGCCCGTGCCGCCGCACAGGAAAAGCATCCCGTCGCGAGAGGCGCGGTTGAACGCGAAGGTCCCGATCAGCCCCCACGCATCGCCCAGGTGCCCGACGGCGTCGAAGCCGCCGCCTTCCACGAGGCGATCGCCCGTGCCGGGCCCGCTCTTGTCGATGAAGTGCTGCACGCCCAGGCCCCACGCGTGGAATCGGTCGCCGCGCCCGCCGTAGTTCGCCTCGCCGTTCGCCGGCCCGCTTTGACGCCACTGGATGGAGAGCATCTCGTCGATGGTGGCTTCGGTGAGGAACCGTTCCCCATCGAGAATGCCGCGGCCCATCAGCATGCGCATGACGCGGCCCAGGTCCGCCGCCGAGGCGCGCAGGTTGCCCTGCGGGCCGAAGAGCGTCCCGTTGCGTCCCGGGACGTAGCCGGGGCCTGCGCGGGGCACGGGATCGGCCGCGCTGTAGTCGTCGACCTGCGGGATCCACGGGCCATCGGTGAACCAGGGCGCGTTGTCGTCCAGGTTCGAGCGCTTGCGATAGAGGGTGGCGATGCGCTCGACCTTCGCGCGCGGGAACTCCGCCGGATTGAATCCGCCCGACAGGCCGAGTGGGCCGAGGACCACCTGTTGCGCGAGTCGGTCGAAGCGCTCGCCGGTGAGGGCCTCGAGGATCGTCCCGATCACGCCCCAGCTGAGGTTCGTGTATTCGAAGTACGCGCCGGGCTTCGCTCGCGAAGACCACATCGCGCCCGATCCGTAGCGCGATCCGCCGGGCAGGATGACGTCGCGAAGGTCCACGGCCTGGTCCCAGAAGTAGCCCCCGTCGTCGCGCAGCGAAGAGGTGTGGCAGAGCATCATGCGCAGCGTCACCGGGTCGTCCGGGAAGTGCGGATTGCGCAGCGGGAAACCGAGGTACCTGCCGACGTCCGCATCGAGATCCAGTTGTCCGGACTCGCGCAGGCGCAGGACCGCGAGCGTCGTGACGACCTTCGAGATGGAGGCGATGCGGTAGAGCGTCTTCGCGTCGGCGGGCTTGTCGCGCGCCGGGTTTGCACTGTCGATGTAGCGCCGGCCGAAGTGGCCTTCGTACGCGACGTGGCCGCCGCGGATCGCGAGCACGGCGAGACTCGCGAGCGGAGCCTCGCGGTCCTGCACGATCGCGCGCAGTTCGGCGTCGAGCTTCGCGGCGAACGCGGGACGTGGCCTTTTGGCGGACGCGGGCTTCGCGGCCGCACCGCGCGCCGTGCCGCTCATCGCAAGGGCCCCGAGGGCGGTGAGGGCGGCCAGCGCACCGCGGCGCCTCATGGGCCGGTGAGGACGTCCAGCATCGCGGCGGTCTCGGCATCGGGCATGCCGTCGTAGCGGGCGGGACGGTACTTCATCTGGAAGGCGGCGATCACGCGCACGGTGGCCTCGTCGAGTTCGCCGTTGCGGTTCACGCCGAAGCCGTGTTTCGCGAGCCGGTCCTGGAACCACAGCACGTCGGGCAGGGCCGCCTCCATGGCCGGCACGCGCCGGGCGACCTCGTTCGCGTCGGGCCAGACGACCAGGCCTTCGTCCGCGAGGCGCTTCCACGGAAAGAGCGGGCCGGGGTCCACCTTGCGCTGCGGCGCGATGTCGCTGTGGCCGATCACGCGGTCGGGCCGGATCTTGTGGCGGCGGATGATGTCGCGCACCAGGGCCATCACGACTTCCATCTGCGCTTCGGGATAGGGATCCCATTTCTGCTCGCCCGGCGGGCCCTTCAGGCCCTGGTTCACGATCTCGATGCCGATCGACGCCGCATTCAACTGCGTCTGGCCGAGCCACGAGCTGGCACCCGCGTGCCAGGCGCGCCGGTTCTCGTCGACGAGCTGGTAGACGGTGGGCGGATCGTCGCGCACGAGGTAATGGCTGCTCACGCGGCCGTCACCCCGGGTGAGCGTCTCGAGCGAGGACTCGAAGCTTTCCGAGGTGAAATGGATGACCAGGTATTGCGCGCGGCTGTCCTGATTGGCCGACACGTAAGTCCTGTCCGGAATCGCGACGCAGCCGGAAAGCAAAAGCGCCCCAAGGGCGCAGAGGAATCGATTCATGGCTATACAATAAGGCATCCACCACGGGAGAGAAACGCATGCTGGCGCGGATCGTTGTCTTTTGCTTGGCGTTGGGGCTGGCGGGCGGTGCGTCCGCGGCGAAGACCTTCAAGTGGTCCTCGGGCGGGGATTCGACGACGCAGGACCCCCACGCCCAGGACGAGAGCTTCACGAAATCGGTGAACGCCTTCGTCTACGAACGCCTCTTCCAGCTCGGCAAGGACATGAACCAGATCCCGTGGCTCGCCGCCTCCGTGAAGTCCACGGGGCCTTCCACGCGCGTGGTCACGCTTCGCAAGGACGTGAAGTTCCACGACGGCACGCCGATGACGGCCGACGACGTGGTGTTCTCCTTCCAGCGCGCGGCCAAGTCCAAGCAGTTCCGCACGTACGCCACGCCCGCCGGCGTGCCGAAGAAGATCGACGCGTACACGGTCGAGTTCACCACGGCCGTTCCCAATCCCACCCAGCTCAACTCGCTGGGCGAGGTGCCGATCATGAGCAAGGCCTGGTGCGAGAAGAACAACTCCGTCGAGCCGCAGGACTTCGCGGCGAAGGAAGTGAACTTCGCCTCGCGCAACGCCATGGGCACGGGCCCGTACAAGCTCGTCACCTACGAGCCGGGCGTGAAGACGGTCCACGTGAAGAACACGGAGTGGTGGGGCATCTCGGACAAGCGGATGGAGAGCAACGTCGACACGTACGAGTACCGCCCGATCACCAGCGCGGCCACGCGCCTGGCGGCGCTCAAGTCCGGCGAGATCGATTTCGTCCTCGACCCGCCGGTGCAGGACATCACGCGCCTGAAGGACGACGCCACGTTCAAGATCTGGGAAGGCGACGAGATGCGCATCATCAGCATCACGTTCGACCAGGCGCGCGACGAGCTGCTGTTCTCCGACGTGAAGGGCAAGAACCCGTTCAAGGACAAGCGCGTGCGCCAGGCGTTGAACCACGCCATCGACGAGAACGCGATCAAGACGCAGGTGATGCGAGGCCTCGCCACGCCCACGGGCCTGCTCTCGCCGAACCCGAAGGGCGAAGGCATCCCCGCCGCGATGGACAAGCGCGTGGCGTTCGATCCCGAGGCCTCGAAGAAGCTGCTGGCCGCCGCGGGCTACCCGAACGGCTTCGGCTTCACGCTGCACTGCCCGAACGACCGCTACATCAACGACGAGCGCATCTGCACCGCGCTCTCGGGCATGTGGGCGCGCGTCGGCGTCACGGTGAAGGTCGAAGCGATGCCGAAGGCCCAGTACTTCCAGCGCACGCCGAAGAAGGAGTTCAGCGCCTGCATGCAGGGCTGGGGCGACACCAACCGCGATTCCGCCTTCACGCTGAAGCCGCTCTTCCACTCGTTCAACGCCGAGAAGTCGCTGGGCGACACCAACTACGGCAACTTCAGCAACGCGGAGCTCGACGCGCTGATCGACGCCATGGACGTGGAGATGGATCCGGCAAAGCGCCAGGTCCTCATCAACAAGGCCTGGGAAGTGCTGCAGACGGAGGTGCTCGCCATCCCGCTGCATCGGCAGGTGATTCCCTGGGTGTCGCGCGCCAACGTCTCGCTCGTGCACCGCGCGGACAACAAGTTCGCGCCGCTCTGGGTCAAGATCGATTGAGCCAAAATCGGGGTCAGGGTAGAAATATCTTCGAAATTGGGGTCAGGGTAGAAATATCTAGTTATTTCTACCCTGACCCCGATTTCTAGCTTGGCTCCAAGTTCGATATGGCACTGAGCTACGTCTGGGCGGGGATGTTCGTGGTCGGGTTCCTCGCGGCGCTCGGCCAGTGGGTGTTCCTGGGCGACACGGAGATCTTCAAGAAGATCGTCGACGGGACGTTCGAGTCCGCGCGCATCGGCGTGATGGAGATCGCGCTCCCGCTGGCGGGCGTGATGACGCTCTGGCTCGGCATCCTCGCGGTGGGCGAGAAGGCCGGCGCGATCGAGGCGGTCTCGCGCATCATCGGCCCGTTCTTCACGCGCATCTTTCCCGGCGTGCCGAAGGACCATCCGGCCAACGGCCTCATCGTGATGAACTTCTCGGCCAACTTCCTCGGCCTGGACAACGCCGCGACGCCGATCGGCCTGAAGGCGATGGCGAGCCTGCAGACGCTGAACCCCAGCAAGGACGAAGCCACCGACGCGCAGATCATGTACATGGTGCTGCTCACGGCCGGTCTCACGCTGATTCCGGTGAGCGTGATGGCGCAGCGCGCGATCCTCGGCGCGCAGGATCCCTCGGACATCTTCATCCCCACGCTCATTGCCACGTTCGCCGGCACGCTGGTGGCGTTCCTCGCGGTGGCGTTGAAGCAACGCGTGCGGCTGCTCGATCCGGTGGTCCTCGGCTGGGTCGGCGGGCTGACCGCGTTCGTCGTGGGCGTGGTGTGGTTCTTCAGCACGCAGCTCACGAAGGAGCAGATCCAGCTCGTCTCGAAGGTGGCCGGCAACCTGATCATCCTGCTGGTGATCGTGGGTTTCCTGGTCGGTGCATTGGTGCGGAAGGTAAACGTCTACGACGCGTTCATCGAGGGCGCGAAGGGCGGCTTCCAGACCTCGATCATGATCATCCCGTTCCTCGTGGGCATGCTCGTGGCCATCGGGGTGCTGCGCAATTCGGGCGTGCTCGATTTCATCGTCGGCCTGATGGCGTGGTGCTTCGTGCAGATGGGCGTGAATACCGATTTCACGCCGGCGCTGCCCACGGCACTGATGAAGTCCTTCAGCGGCGGTGGCGCCCGGGCGCTGATGATCGAGGCGATGAAGACCTACGGCGCGGATTCCTTCGTGGGCCGGCTCGTGTGCATCCTGCAGGGGTCATCGGACACGACGTTCTACATCATCGCGCTGTACTTCGGGTCGGTGGGGATCACGAAGTCGCGCTATGCGCTCGCGTACGGCCTGCTCGCGGACTTCGCCGCGGTCGCCGCGGCGATCGGCGTGGCGTACCTCTTCTTCCACTAAATAATTGGGGTCAGACTCCCATTTAGCTAATTCGCTCTGCCGAGTCGATCAAGGGGTCTCGGACGCGCCAGAACGAACCAGGGTGCGTTTTCCGCGCGCCCCATAGTCTCTAGAAGTCGCCAGAGGAAACCTAAGCAAATGTGAACAACCCCTCGGACGCGATGCCATCGTTCCCAAGGGCCTCCATTCGCGCCGGAGAGGGATCTTTAAGGGCGACTCAGAGAATTAGGTAAATGGGAGTCTGACCCCAATTATTTTTCAGATCGAGTCGATCGTCTCCGCGAGGTAGAACCACTCGTGCCCCGGCTTCGCGCTCACATCGGGGAAGAGGATGCGGCCCTGGCTGGGCGCACGGATCTCGGTGCCGTCGCGGCGAGTGGCGATGAGGTCGCCGGGTGAGAGGGCGTCGAAGCTCGCCCACGGGCGGCTGAAGCGATCGTCTTCGTGGTCGCGGTCCACCACTTCGTGCATGCGGAGCGCTTCGTACTTCTCGACGGCGGGCGGCGCCGGATCGGCGGTGATGCGAAGGTGCGCGAGCGCATTGCGAATGGCGCGGTAGGCGACCTCCGGGGACTGCGGGTCTTCGTGCTGCCCGCACTCCAGCGTCATCGAGTAGCCGCCCTTCGAGCGCATGTACTCCGTGGTTCCCACGCCATAGATTGCATCGGCCGCGAGCGGATTGGCCGCCGCGTTCGACCGGCGCCGCGCCACGCCGCGCGCATAGGTGTCGAGCCAGCCTTCGACGAAGCGCTTCACGCCCAGGCGCTTCGCGAGGTCGCGCTCGGCCTTCGCGTGCTTGAAGGGTTCGATGATGCCGGTGTTGTCGTGCGGGCCGACGAGCGCGAAGGCTTCGGTCTTGCCGCGCGTGGAGTGCAGGTCGAGGAGCGCCTCGTGGCTCGCCATCAGCGGGCAAAGCCAGTTGGCGACGTGGTCCTCGAAATCCTTCGGCGTGGACGTCGGCGCCAGGTTGCGATTGAGGTTGCGGTCGCCCATGCGCTCGCCCTTCGCGTAGGCGAGGGGATTGCAGATCGGGACAAACGTCACCTGGCCGCGCTCGATGGCCAGCGCGCCGGACTGGATCTCGGCCACGACGCGGCGGATGCCCTGCGTGCCGCAGGTCTCGTTGCCGTGCACGGCGCCGGTGACGATGAGGCGCACGCCGGGCGCACGGCCCGAGTACGCGATGGATTCGAAGTTCAGGGGCTTGGAGTTCGGGGTCATGCGCGATTTTAGGGGGAATCGGTCCGGCGAAGGGCCAGCACGAGCAGGCGCCGCAGCATCGAAGCCTCGAATCCCTTCGGGTTCGAGAGCTCCATGCGCTCCAGCGCCACGGCGTCCTCCGGCTTCGCAGCGGCGGTGAACGATTCCAGCAGGAGCCCGTACTTCCGCTGGGATTGGTCTTTCAGCCACTGCAGCGCGGGCAGCAGGCGCTGTTCGGTGGCGTCGAAGTCGGTGCCGAGCGGGAAGGTGGGGAGCGCACCGCGCGCCTGGAGCGGCGCCAGCCGCTTCCGCAGGTTCTCGGGGGTGTTGGCGCGAGCGGCAAGGGGAACCTGCCAATCTGCCGGCAATTTGCCCGCGGCCTTCGCGCGTTGCGCCAACCCATCCTGGAAGCGCGCATCGGCGATGCCGATCAGCGCCGCGGCCACTTCGCCGTCGGTGCGCCCGCGCAGCTCCGCGATTCCGTACTCCGTCACGACGATGTCGCGCAGGTGGCGCGGGATCGTCGTATGCCCGTAGTTGAAGACGATGTTGGAATCGACCTTGCCGCGGGCCTCGCGCGTGGAGCGCAGCATCAGGACCGAGCGCGCGCGCTCCAGCTCGTGCGCCATCGCGACGAAGTTGTACTGCCCGCCCACGCCGCTCACCACGCGCCCGTCGGCCAGCGCATCCGAAACGGCGGCGCCGAAGAGCGTCATCATCATGCACACGTTGATGAAGCGCGCGTCGTGCCGTTGGCGCCGCGCCACCGCCTCCTCGCCGAAGAGGTCGTTCACGCGCGTGACCGAAGTCATGAGGATCTTCTCGCGCTCCTCCTCGGGCAATTCGCGCAGCACGCGGTAGAACTCGCGCGGGCCGAGGAAGAAGCCGGCCTGAAGCGCCGGGCCCGAATCGCCGTCGGCACGCCGGCGGATCACGCCCGCCTGCATGAGGCACATCATTCCCCACGTGAACATCTCGCTCGACGCGAAGAGGCCTTCCGCGAAAGGGCCGAAACCGCCTTCCTCCGCCACCAGCCGCTCGTAGCGGTCGATGTCCATCGCGAGTGCCATCTCGCGGTAGGAATCGGGCTTCGTGTGCCGTTCGCGAAGCCAGTGCGCGACGCTGTCGCCGATCGAACCGATTCCGAGCTGCAGCGTGCCGCCGTCGCGCACCAGCGAGGAGGCATAGAGGCCGATCGCATGGTCCGCGGCGTCGAGCGGGGGATTGGGCACGCCGAAGAGCGGATGCTCGTGCGCGGGCGAATCCACCAGCACGTCGAAGAACGACTCGGGCACTTCGGCATCGGCGACCATGAAGGGCATGTTGCGGTTCACCACGCCGGCCACCACGCACGGGCGCCCCGAGGCGCGCATGCCGGCGGCGACGTCGAGCGTGAGGTCGGGGTTGGAGCCGAGGCTCAACCGTCCGTCGCGTTCCGACACCATCACCGCGACCACATTGGCGCCACGCGCCACCATGTCCCGGCCCGCGTGCGTGTAGTTGCTCGAGAGGTAGTTCTGCTGCGCCGCGGGATACGCGAGCATCGCGCCGGGGCGGAAGTAGAACTCGTAGAGCCCGATGTTCGGTGGCATCCGGCCCCGGGCGAGGTCGGTGAGGTAGTCGAGGCTCGGCACGCCCTCGAACACGCGGCGCACGAAGGGATCGAGGAAGCGCGCCTCGAGGCCGCCCTTCGCGCGGGGGATGGCGAGCGAGAGCGCCGTGAGGATCTCCAGCCGCAGCATCCCGTTGGCCTTCACGCGCCCGTAGAGGGCGTTCAGGAGCGGGACGGGCTTTCCCAGGCCCAAAGGGGTCCCGCACGCGACCTGGCCGCCGGTGACCGCAAGGATCGTGTCCACGGCGACCTCCAGGCTCTCGGTACGAATCGTGGGCATCAGGGCACGTTGCTGGCTCGAAGGGGTCCAACCCCAGTATAATTTGCCGCCTTTTGCCGGTGCGGGACACAATCCCAATAACCGGACTGTGTCGCCCCAAAGCACCCAATTTGAGGATCGATATGCCGCAAGCCAGCAGCACCGCCACCCCCATTTCGCTCGAGGACAAGTACACCCAACCCTCGGGACGCATCTTCCTCACCGGTACCCAGGCCCTCGTGCGGCTCGCGATGATGCAGCGCGAACGCGACCTCGCCGCGGGTCTCAACACCGGCGGGTTCATCTCGGGCTATCGCGGCTCCCCGCTGGGCGGCTTCGACCAGGCGCTCTGGAAAGCCCGCAAGCACCTCAAGGACCACCACATCCACTTCACGCCCGGCGTGAACGAGGAACTGGCCGGCACGGCCGTCTGGGGCACGCAGCAAGTCGGCCTCTTTCCGGGCCCGAAGTACGACGGCGTCTTCGCCATTTGGTACGGCAAGGGTCCCGGCGTGGACCGCAGCGGCGACGTGTTCAAGCACGCGAACGCAGCCGGCACCGCGAAGCATGGCGGCGTGCTGCTCCTCGCGGGCGACGACCACGCCTGCAAATCCTCCACGCTTCCGCACCAGAGCGAGCACGCGTTCGACGCGGCGATGATCCCGGTGCTCTATCCCACCGGCGTGCAGGAAATCATCGAGATGGGCCTGCACGGCTTCGCGATGTCGCGCTACTCGGGCTGCTATGTGGCCTTCAAGGTCGTTTCCGAGACCGTGGACTCCTCCGCCTCGATCGTGCTCGACCCCGAAAGCCCGCGCATCGTGTTGCCGGAAGGGCTCGATCTCCCCGCGGGCGGCCTCAACATCCGCTGGCCGGATGCGCCGATGGACCAGGAGCTGCGCCTCCAGCACGACAAGATCTACGCGGCGCTCGCCTACTGCCGCGCGAACAAGCTGAACCGCATCACGATCGATTCGCCGAATCCGCGCCTGGGCATCATCGCCTCGGGCAAGAGCTACCTCGACGTGATGCAGGCCCTGGAAGACCTGGGCATCGACGAGAAGCACGCGGCCGAGATCGGCATCCGCCTCTACAAGGTCGGCATGCCCTGGCCGCTGGAATCGAACGGCGTGCGCGAGTTTGCCGAAGGCCTCGACGAAGTGCTGGTCGTGGAGGAGAAGCGCCAGGTCATCGAATACCAGATGAAGGAGCAGCTCTACAACTGGCGCGACGACGTGCGCCCGCGCGTGGTCGGAAAGTACGACGAGCACGGCGAGTGGGAGGTGCACCGTTCCGACTGGCTGCTTCCGGCCGCGGGCGAGCTGACCCCGGCGATGATCGCGCGCGTGATCGCGCAGCGCATCGGCAAGTTCTATACCTCGAAGATCGTCGAGGCGCGCCTCAAGTTCATCGAGTCGAAGGAGGCCGAGCTCGCAAGGCCGCGCAACAAGATCGCGCGCATCCCGTACTTCTGCTCCGGCTGCCCGCACAACACCTCGACGAAAGTTCCCGAGGGCAGCAAGGCGCTGGCCGGCATCGGTTGCCACTACATGGCGATCTGGATCCGCCCCGAGCAGACGATGACCTTCACGCAGATGGGCGGCGAAGGCGCGCCGTGGATCGGCATCCAGCCGTTCACGGAGACGAAGCACATCTTCGCGAACCTGGGCGACGGCACGTACTACCACTCCGGTTTGCTCGCAGTGCGGGCCGCGGTGGCCGCGAAGGTGAACATCACCTACAAGATCCTCTACAACGACGCGGTCGCCATGACGGGCGGCCAGGCGCACGACGGCCCGCTCACCGTGCCGATGATCACCGAGCAGGTGTACGCCGAGGGCGTGAAGCGCGTCGTGGTGGTGACCGACGAACCGGAGAAGTACCCGGCGAACGCGGAGTTCGCACCCGGCGTCACCATTCGCCATCGCGACGACCTCGATGCCGTGCAGAAGGAAATGCGCGAGATCGAGGGCACGTCGGTCATCGTCTACGACCAGACCTGCGCCGCCGAGAAACGCCGCCGCCGGAAGCGCGGCACGTTCCCCGATCCGCAGAAGCGCGTCGTGATCAACGAGCTCGTCTGCGAAGGCTGCGGCGATTGCAGCAAGAAATCCAATTGCCTGTCGATCATGCCGGTCGAGACGGAATTCGGCCGCAAGCGCGCGATCGACCAGTCCTCGTGCAACAAGGACTACTCGTGCCTGAAGGGCTTCTGCCCGAGCTTCGTCACCATCGAAGGCGGCACGCTGCGCAAACGCAAGGGTGTCGCGAAGGAAGTCGCGGACGCGCTCCCCGAACCGACGCTGCCGTCGCTCGATCGCCCGTACGGGATCCTCGTCACGGGCGTGGGTGGCACGGGCGTTGTCACCATCGGGGCGCTGCTGGGCATGGCCGCGCATATCGAAGGCAAGGGTGCGACGGTGCTCGACATGACCGGCCTCGCGCAGAAGGGCGGCTCGGTCTACACGCACATCCGCCTCGCCTCGAAGCCGGAGGACATCCACGCGGTGCGCATCGCCGCGGGGGAAGCGAACCTCGTGCTCGGCGCCGACATGATCGTGGCCGCGTCGGACGAGGCGATCGCGAAGATGCAGGCTGGCTACACGCGCGCCGTGATCAACGGCAACGTGTCGCCCACGGGCGGCTTCGCGAGCAACCCGGACCTCCAGGTGCCCGCTTTCGAGATGTCGGAGTCGATTCGCGAAGCCACGGGCGAGGGCCGCGCGGACTTCGTCGACGCCACCGCCATTGCCACGGCGCTGCTGGGCGATTCGATCGCGACCAACCTCTTCATGGTGGGTTACGCGTTCCAGAAGGGGTTGATTCCACTGGGCTCCGCGTCGATCCGCCAGGCCGTCGAGCTGAATGGTGCCGCGGTCGACGCGAACCTGCGCGCGTTCGAGTGGGGCCGCCGTGCCGCCGCCGACCTGGCCGCGGTGAAAGCCGTCGCCACGCCGCCGGATGCGAAGCCCGCTTCGCAGAAGCTCTCGGAGTCGATCGACGAGATGATCGAACGCCGCCGCGCTTTCCTCACGGCATACCAGGACGCGGCCTATGCGCAACGCTATGTCGATTTCGTGATGCGCGTGCGCACGGCCGAAGCCGCGAAGATCCCGGGCTCCACGGCGCTGGGCGAAGCCGTGGCGCGCTATCTCTTCAAGCTGATGGCCTACAAGGACGAGTACGAAGTCGCGCGCCTCTACACGGACGGCGAATTCCTCAAGCGCGTCGGCGAGCAGTTCGAAGGCGGCTATACCCTCAAGTTCCACCTCGCCCCGCCGATGATGTCGAAAGTGGACCCCGCAACGGGCGAGCCGGCGAAGAAGACGTTCGGCCGCTGGATGCTGGGCGCGTTCGGCGTGCTCGCGAAGTTGAAGTTCCTGCGCGGCACGGCGTTCGATGTCTTCGGCTACACGCACGAGCGCAAGACCGAGCGTGCGTTGATCGCGGACTACGAGCGCGTGATGACCGAGGTGATCGAGAAGCTCGATGCCACGAACCTGGGCATGGGCGTGCACATCGCGTCGATCCCGGAGCACACTCGCGGCTACGGCCCGGTGAAGGAGCGCCACCTGAAGGAAGCGAAGGCGCGCGAAGCCGAGTACATCGCGCAGTTTCGCAACCCGGGTGCCCTCAAGGATCGCGCGGTCACCATCCCCATCAAGGTCGCGGCCTAGCAGCGCCCATTTGGGTCAAAGCCGTCGCCTTGGGGCGACGGCTTTTCTTCGTTTGTCTTCCAGTTGCAGCCTTCACGGGGCTTGTCGGGCCCTTTTTGGGCGCAATTTCCCCCTGGAAGAATGTGCTGGAACCCACATCCTTTCCGGAGGATAGGGGGCATACTTCTTGCAACTCCTTCACTGTCGATTCCTGCAGGTGGATTTTTGATGACCCAGATCGTGCGCAAAGCCCTTTCCATCCTTTCCACCGCGTTCGTGGTTCTTGGCGCGCCAGTCGCATTGGCGAGCGAAGCCGCGAAGGGTGTGGTCAGCCCGGCGCCGGACCGCGTCTACACCTTCGACAGCCCCGAGAAATTCATCCTCTTCTTCCCCGGCACCGGCGGGCATGCGGGCAAGAACATGAGCTGGGTCTACAACGACGCCAATCGCCCGGCCGCCTTCAGCAAGGCCAACGCGATCGCGCAGATCCAACAATCGATGGCCGCGTGGTCGGCCGTGTGCCCGATCACCTTCACCTACCTTGGCGAATCCGCCACGGGGTTCAATTCGAGCGACCACGTGAACGTCATCGGTTGGACCACGACCGATCTCACGGCGCCCACGACCGGCGTCACGCAGGTGGCCGCCAACGGCATCAACATCACCGACGCCGACATCAAGTTGAACGCGGCCTATTCGGTCACGTACACGCCGAACCTCCTTCCGACCGCCATCCACGAAGTGGGCCATGCGATCGGCCTGAACCATTCCGACGTGAACGGGGCCGTCATGTCCGGTCCCCCGACGAGCAGCTACAACGGCTCGTCCACGCTCGCCGCCGACGACATCGCCGGCTGCGTGAGCCTCTACGGTTCGGGTGGTGGTGGTCCCGGCCCGGACACCCAGGCGCCGACGGTTCCGACGAGCCTCTCGGCCACGGCGACCGGAACCACGACCATCAATCTCACGTGGACGGCGTCCTCCGACAACGTGGGGGTCACCCGCTACAACATCTACAACGGCGCCACGCTGATCGGTAACGTCCCCAGTGTCGGTGCCACCGTCAGCATGCTCACGGCGGGTACGTTCTACACCTTCACGATCGCGGCCTGCGACGCGGCGGGGAACTGCTCCGCGCAATCGTCGCCTGCATCCGCGACGACACAATCGGTGCCGACGACCGACACGCAAGCGCCCAGCGTGCCGACAAACCTCACGGCCATCCCGGCCGGCTCGACCGTGATCACCCTCACGTGGACCGCCTCCACCGACAACGTGGGCGTGGCGAACTACAAGGTGTTCCGGAGCGGCACGCAGGTCGCGACCTCGGTGGGCACGAATACCTCGGTCGGGAGCCTGTCCCCGAACACGGCGTATTCCTTCACCGTGGCGGCTTGCGACGCGGCGGGCAACTGCTCCGGGCAATCGAACGTGGCGACGGCGAGTACGACCGGCTCGGTGGGCGTCGACACGACCCCGCCCAGCGTGGTGAACGGCCTCACGGCAACCCCCGCGAACGGCACGTTGATCAACCTCAACTGGCTCACTTCCAGCGACAACGTGGGCGTGGCCAACTATCGCGTGTTCGTGAACGGCACGTTGCGGCAAACGGTGATCACGTCGAACGCGGGCGTGAGCGGCCTGACCCCGTTGACCACGTACACCTTCACGGTCAGCGCGTGCGACGCGGCGGGCAACTGTTCCGCGCTGTCGAATCCGGTTTCGGCCCGCACGCTTGCGGGCTCGACGAGCACGACGAACTACCAGGACCTCTGGTGGATCCCCGCGGAGAACGGCTGGGGCCTCACCATCACGCAGCATGGCGAGGCGCTGTTCATGGCCTGGTACATCTACGACACGGCCGGCAAACCCATCTGGGTGATCATGTCGTCGGGCTCGTGGGATGCCGCGCACACCACGTACTCGGGCAACGTCTACATCCCGGCGGGATCGTGGTTCGCCAGCTACGACACCAGCAAGTTCAACGTGGGCAGCCCGGTGGGCACCGCGTCGTTCCGGTTCACGGGCCCCTCGAATGCCGTCCTCACGTACAACGTGAATGGTGTTTCGGGAACGAAGAATATCGAACGCCAGTTGTTCGGCATCGTGAACAACGCGCCCATCGCGAACTACACGGACATGTGGTGGGGCGGTGCGTCGCAGAACGGCTGGGGGATCGTCCTCACGCAGCAATACCACAACATCTTCGGCGCCTGGTTCACGTACGACGACACCGGCAAGACGACGTGGTACGTGATGACGGCCGGCTCGTGGACCTCGACGGACACGTACTCGGGCGAACTCTACAAGACGCACGGAACGCCGGTCCTGGGGACGGGCTACAACGCTTCGGCGCTCACCATCACACCGGTGGGCCAGCTGACCCTCAAGTTCACGGACACGAACAACGCGACGATGACCTATACCGTGGACGGCATCACGCAGACCAAGGCCATCACGCGCCTTCCGTTCTAGAAATCGGGGTCAGTGTAGAAATATCTTTGTAATCGGGGTCAGGGTAGAAATATTTCTCCAATCGGGGTCAGGGTAGAAATATTTCGCGAGGGGCAGTAAGCCGGAAGGGGTCGGGACCGTTACTTCGGTATCCCGATCCAGCCGCGCCCACCATGCCCCGACGCCCCCGTTGGTTCGAACCCGAACTCCCGCTTCACATCGTCCATCGCGGCAACGATCGGATGGCCTGCTTCGTGGCCTCCGAGGACTACCGCTCCTACCTTCATTGGTTGCGCGAGTACGCCGGCCACCGCCGATGCCGGCTGCACGCCTATGTGCTGATGACGAACCACGTCCACCTCCTGCTCACTCCGGTCGACATCGCCGGGCCATCCGCCTTGATGCAGGATCTCGGCCGCAGCTACGTGCGGCAATTCAATCGCAAGTACGAGAGGTCCGGCGCGCTCTGGGAGGGGAGGTTCAAGGCGCATCCGGTGGACAGCGAGCGCTATTTTCTGAACGTCCAACGCTACATTGAATTGAATCCCGTCCGCGCGGGGTTGGTTGGCTGCCCGCGGGACTATCGCTGGTCCAGTTACCACGGGAATGCGCTCGGGACGCGCGATGGCGGCCTGGTCGAGCACGACGTCTATCGGAGCCTTGGGGAGTCACCTGCCGAGCGCAGGAACGCCTACCGGGATTTCGTCGCGGGGGCCGTGGATCCAAAGATCATCGAAACGATCCGCGCGTGCATCGCAACGAGCCACCCCTACGGCCGGGCGATCTTCCGCGAGCGCGTTGCGTCGTCGCTTGGAATGCGGCTCGACGCTCCGAGGGGCCGACCGCGCAAGAGGCCAGAGGACCGTCCGGAGAACCTGCTCCTCGAGCTGGCGGGTGAACCGCGGCCGAGATATTTCTACCCTGACCCCGATTTCGAAGATATTTCTACCCTGACCCCGATTACGGTTTAGGGATCAGCAAGCCGCGAATGACGGCCGGCCGCGCCACGAAAGCCTCGAGCGCGCGCCGGACGTTCGCGAAGTCCTGGAACCCCACCAGGTCGCCCGCGCCGTAGAAGCCGACCAGGTTCCGCACCCACGGGAAGGTCGCGATGTCGGCGATGCCATACGCATCGCCCAGGATCCATGCACGGCCTTCGAGGCGGCGGTCCAGCACACCCAGCAGCCGCTTCGACTCGGCGACATAGCGATCGCGAGGACGCTTGTCCTCGAAATCCTTGCCCGCGAATTTGTGGAAGAAGCCGAGCTGCCCGAACATCGGGCCGATGCCCCCCATCTGGAACATCACCCACTGGATCGCTTCGTAGCGTCCGGCCGCGTCATTCGGGATGAACTGGCCGGTCTTCTCCGCGAGGTAGAGCAGGATCGCGCCCGATTCGAAGAGCGCCAACGGTTTCCCCCCAGGGCCGTTCGGATCGATGATCGCCGGGATCTTGTTGTTCGGATTCAGCGAGAGGAATTCCGGCGACATCTGGTCGTTGGTGTCGAAGGCCACGCGATGCGGCTCGTAGGGGAGCCCCGTTTCCTCGAGCAGGATCGACACCTTCACGCCGTTGGGCGTGGGCAGCGAGTAGAGCTGGATGCGATCGGGATGCCGGGCGGGCCACTTCTTCGTGATGGGGAATTCAGCGAGATTTGTCATGTGAAGAGATATTTCTGTTCTGACCCCGATTTCGAAGATATTTCTACCCTGACCCCGATTAAAGGGCGTAGTTCGAGAAACGCAGGCTGTACGTGCCTTCACCGATGGTGAGGGTGGTGGGCGCACCGAAGGGTAGCGTCAACTTGCGCGCCACGTGGCCGAAGGGCAGGCCGGTGAGCACGGGAACGGGAAGCAGCTTTCGGAGGGTCTCGACCACTTCGTCCATCGCGTAGGGATAGCGCGCGGTGTTCTTCGGTTCGCAGTCGGCGAAGTCCGCGAGGATCACGGCACGTTGGCGCGCGAGCACCCCGGCGTGGTGGAGCTGGAAGAACATGCGCTCGACCGCGTACGGCTCCTCGCCGACTTCCTCCACGAACAGGATGCCGTCGTCGATGGCGGGGAAGTAGGGCGTGCCCACGAGGTGGGCAACAAGAGACAAATTCCCACCCCACAGCCGCCCTTCGATGCGGCGCGGGTCGTAGCCGTGGTCGCTCGGGATGTCGTCGATGCGGTGCGTGTCGCGCGACAGCGTGAGCCAGAAGTGCTGCTCCATGAAGCCGTCGGGCGCGCCGTCGCCGAAGTCGATGCCCACCATCGGGCCCTGGTAGGTGAGCAGGTTCGCGTTGGCGTAGGCCGCCATGTTGAAGGCGGTGAAGTCGCTGAAGCCCACGAAGGCCTTGCCGCTCGTGGCCACGCGGTTCCAGTCGATGAGGTGGAGCAAGCGGGTGAGGCCGTAGCCACCACGCGCCTGCAGCATGAGGCCGATGGTGGGATCGTCCAGCAGGCGGTGGAAGCCCGCGACGCGCTCTTCGTCCGTTCCCGCGAAGTAGCGCCATTCGTGTTCGGTCTCGCGCGCCACGATGACCGTATGGCCCGAATCGCGCAGGTGGGCCACGCCACGGGAGAGCTGCGCGGTATCGACGCGCCCGGAGAGGCAGGAGACCCCGATCGTCGCCGGCTCCGAGACCTTCCGGGGCAGGCGCAGCACGCGCTCAACCACCCCGCGGATGCTCCTCGAAGGCGATCTCGTTGCCGTCGGGATCGCGCACCACGAACCACTTCGTGCCCCATTGCGTGGCTTCCGGCGGGACGACGACGTGATCGCCCTTGGCCATCACCTTGAAGCGCACATTCACGTCGTGGATGTCGAGGTGCAGGATGGGGCGCGGGCTCGTGCCCGTGGACTTCTCCGCGATCACCACCTTGATGCCGCCGCCGGAGAGCACGGCGCCGCGCGACTGGCCGTTCCCGCCCCACGAGGTGAGCACGCCCCAGCCGAGGATGTCCTGGTAGAACGCGAGCGACTTCTCGAAGTTCGCCGTCGTGAAGAAGACGTGGTCGAAGCGGTCGATGCTCGGGCGGGAGAAGGTGCTCATTTGCGCTCCAGCGCGTCGACCACGGCCAGCGCGGTCATGTTGACGATGCGCCGGACGGTGGCGGTGGGCGTGAGGATGTGCACGGCCTTCGCGGCGCCGAGGAGGATCGGGCCGATGGTGATGCCGTCGCCTGCGACCGTCTTCAGGAGGTTGAACGAGATGTTGGCCGCGTCCAGCGTCGGCATGATGAGCAGGTTCGCGTCGCCCTTCAGGCGCGAGTTCGCGATCGAGTGGTCGCGCAGGTTCGCGTTCAGCGCCGCATCGCCGTGCATCTCGCCTTCGACTTCGAGGTCCGGGAAGCGCTTCCAGATGAGCTGGAGTGCTTCGCGCATCTTCGAGGCCGTGGGCGCGTCGGAGGAGCCGAAGCTGGAGTGCGAAACCAGCGCCACCTTGGGCACGAGGCCGAAGCGGCGGATTTCCTCGCAGGCGAGGCCCGTCATCTCGGTCAACTGCTCGGGCGTCGGGTCGTGGTGCACGTACGTGTCGCAGATGAACACCGTGCGCTGCGGCAGCATCAGCAGGTTCATCGCGTAGTAGCTGCCGACGCCGGCGCGCTTGCCGATCACCTGGTCGATGTAGTGCAAGTGGAGATCGTGCGTGCCGAAGGTGCCGCAGATCATGCCGTCGGCGTGGCCCTTCTCGATCATCATCGAGCCGATGAGCGTGTGGCGGCGGCGCATCTCGATCTTCGCGTAGGCGATCGACACGCCGCGGCGCTCGGTCAGGCGATGGTAGCCCTGCCAGTAGTCGCGGTAACGCTCGTCGTGCTCCGGGTTCACGATGTCGAAATCGCGGCCGGCCTGGAGGCGCAGGCCGAAGCGTTCGATGCGGCGCTCGAGGATCGCGGGGCGGCCCACGAGGATCGGGCGCGCGATCGATTCGTCGGCGATCACCTGGACGGCACGCAGCACGCGCTCGTCTTCGCCTTCGGCGAACACGATGCGCTTGCAGGGCTTGCACGCCTTCGCCACCGAGAACACCGGCTTCATGATGAGGCCGGAGTGGTAGACGAACTCGTTCAGCTTCTGGACGTAGGCGGTGAAATCGTTGATCGGCGTGGTGGCCACGCCGCTTTCCATCGCGGCCTTCGCAACGGCCGGCGCGATCTTCACGATCAGGCGCGGGTCGAAAGGCTTGGGAATGAGATAGTCCGGGCCGAAGCGCATCTGCTCGATGCCGTAGGCGGCGGCGACGATGTCCGATTGCTCGGCCATCGCGAGCTCGGCGATCGCGCGCACGGCGGCCAGCTTCATCGGCTCGTTGATCGTCGTGGCGCCGACGTCCAACGCGCCGCGGAAGATGAACGGGAAGCAGAGGACGTTGTTCACCTGGTTCGGGTAGTCGGAACGGCCCGTGGCCATCACCACGTCATCGCGGACGGCTTTCACCTGCTCCGGGAGGATCTCGGGCTCCGGGTTGGCGAGGGCGAGGATGAGCGGCTTGGCCGCCATCTTCTTCACCATCTCGGGCTTCAGCACGCCGCCCGCGGAGAGGCCGATGAAGACGTCGGCGTGCTCGATGATGTCACCCAGCTGGCGCGCTTTCGTGTCCTGCGCGTAGCGGATCTTGTTGTCGTCCATCAGGACCGTGCGGCCCTTGTAGACCACGCCTTCGATGTCCGCCACGAAGATGTTCTTCTGGTTCACGCCGAGGGCCACGAGCATGTCGAGGCAGGCCAGTGCCGCGGCACCCGCGCCGGAGCACACCAGCTTCACCTTCGAGAGTTCCTTGCCCACGACGCGCAAGCCGTTCACGACGGCCGCGCCGACGATGATCGCGGTGCCGTGCTGGTCGTCGTGGAACACGGGGATCTTCATGCGCTCGCGCAGCTTCTTCTCGACGTAGAAGCACTCGGGCGCCTTGATGTCCTCGAGGTTGATGCCGCCGAAGGTGGGCTCGAGCGCGGCGATCAACTCGACCAGCTTGTCCGGGTCGGACTGGTTCACCTCGATGTCGAAGACGTCGATGCCGGCGAACTTCTTGAAGAGCACGCCCTTGCCCTCCATCACGGGCTTCGAGGCGAGGGGGCCGATGTTGCCCAGGCCCAGCACGGCCGTGCCGTTGGTGATGACGGCCACGAGGTTGCCGCGCGCGGTGTAGTTGCGGGCCTGTGCCGGATCGGCGGCGATGGCCTCGCAGACCGCGGCGACGCCGGGGGTGTAGGCGAGGGCCAGGTCGCGCTGCGTGGCGAGGGGCTTGGTCGGCGCGACTTCGATTTTTCCCGCGACGGGCGAGCGGTGGTATTCGAGCGCGGCCTTGCGAATGTCGTCGTGCATGAATGGGCGCTAAAGCGCTGAGCGAATGGAGTTTTTTTGGTTGTCTAGTTTATCAGACCGCCGAAATCGGGGTCAGGGTAGAAATATCTTCGAAATCGGGGTCAGGGTAGAAATATCTATGTATTTCTACCCTGACCCCGATTTTCCATCGGGCTTGACTTCATGCAACTATATAACTAAGAATGTGGTTATGAATAGGAACTACCTCCGGTCGATCCCGCGCGAGTGGCGCACGATCTCGCGGGCGTTCACCGCGCTGGGCGACGAGCATCGCCAGCGCATCCTGCTCACGTTCGAGCCCGGCGAGCGCCTGAACGTGGGGCAGATCGTCGAGGTGTCGACGCTCTCGCGCTCGGCGGTCTCGCATCACCTGAAGCTGCTGCGCGAGGCGGGCGTGCTGCAATCGGAGAAGGTCGGCAAGGAGGTCTACTTCTGGGTCGACAAGGCGTTCCTGCAGGAATCCCTCACTGCCGTGCTGGCCTACATCCGTGAACGCGCCTGACCCGCGCCGCCGCCGGTTGCTGCAGCTGGCCGCCGGAGCGAGCCTGCTCCCGCTCGCAGCCTGCAAGCTCTCGTTCGAGCAGGGCCTGTTCAACGAATGCCGCGCTCCCGAGGGGCAGGCCGTGATGCACAGCCCGGTCGTGCTCGCAGCATGGGAAGGACTGCGCGCCGATCGCGTGTGGGACGTGCACGCGCATCTCTTCGGCAACGGGCGGAGCAACGCCGGCATCTGGGTCAATCGGAATTTCGACCATCCGACCGGCCCGGCCGCGAAGCTCCGCCGTGCAATGTTCGTGAACGGCGGCTGCGTGGGCAAGGACGAAGCCGCGCTGGACGCCACCGCGATCCAGCGCGTGCGCCGACTCATCGACCAGTTCCCGGAAGGCGCGAAGGTGATGCTCCTCGCCTTCGACTTCACCTACGACGAAACGGGAACGAAGCGCGAAGACTGGACCACGTTCTCGATCTCGCACGAGTACGCCGAGCGCATCGCGAAGTCGCACCCGGCGCGCTTCGAGTGGGTCGCATCGGTGCATCCGTATCGCAAGGACGCCGCCGAAGCGCTGGAGAAAGCCAAGGCCGGTGGCGCGCGCTCGGTGAAGTGGCTGCCCCCGGCGATGGGCATCGACCTCGCGCATCCGAAGTCGCTCGCGTTCTACGACGAGCTGAAGCGCCAGGACCTCCCGCTCCTCGTGCACCTGGGTGAAGAGCAGGCGGTGGCGGGCGCCGAGCGCCACGAATACGGCAACCCGCTGCACATCCGCCACGCGCTCGACCGCGGCGTGCGCGTCATTGCGGCGCATTGCGCTTCGCTGGGCGAGAGCCCCGACCTCGACGCGAACCCGAACCCCGCAAAGGCGCGCGACGTGCCGAACTTCGAGCTCTTCACGCGCCTCATGGCCGAGAAGCGCTACGAAGGCCTGCTCTTCGGCGACATCTCCGCCGTCACGCAGGCGAACCGTTCCGAGTTCATTCCCGCAATTGTCACGCGGAGGGAGTGGGATGGCCGCTTGCTGAACGGCACCGACTATCCGTTGCCGGGCATCATGCCGCTCTTCTCCGTGTCCTCGTACGTGAGCGCGGGGCTGATCGACGAAGGGACGGCGTCCGTCCTGAAGGAGCTTCGCCAGGTGAATCCGATGATGTTCGACTTCGTCCTCAAACGCAGCCTGCGCTCCAAGGGCGAGCGCCTTCCCGCGTCCGTCTTCGAGACGCGCCCCTTCTTCGAGGTGGGACATGGCCGGGCATAGCCAGCTTCAACTCCTTCGCGAACGCCGCTTCGCGCCGCTCTTCTGGACGCAGTTCCTCGGAGCCGCGAACGACAACCTCTTCAAGTTCGCCTTCACGTTGCTCGCCACGTACCACGCGGCGGAGTGGGGCGGCGTGGACCCGAGCACCGCGGGCTTCGTGATCGGCGCCATCTTCATCGCGCCGTACGTGCTGTTCTCGGCCACTTCGGGGCAACTCGCGGACCGCTACGAGCACGGCAAGCTGATCCGCTTCGTGAAGAACCTCGAGATCGTGGTGATGGCCATCGCGACGTGGGGTTTCATCGGGCGCCACGCGATGCTGCTCTACCTGTGCGTCTTCCTCATGGGCCTGCACTCGACGCTCTTCGGTCCCGTGAAGTACGCGTACCTGCCGCAGCACCTGCGCGAAGACGAACTCACCGGTGGCAACGGCCTGGTCGAGATGGGCACGTTCGTGGCAATCCTCGTCGGCACGATCGCCTCCGGCCTCATGCTCTCGAGCGGCAACGAAGGGGCCACGATCGTCGCCACGGTTTGCATGGTGGTGGCGGTGCTCGGCCGAATTTCCGCGGCCTTCGTGCCGGTCACGCCCGCCTCGGCGCCGGATCTCAAGATCAACTGGAACCCGATCACCGAGACCTGGGCCAACCTTCGCATTGCCGCGCGCGATCGGACCGTGTTCCATTCGCTGCTGGGCATCTCGTGGCTCTGGTTCATCGGGTCGATCTTCCTCACGTCGTTCACGCCGTTCGCGAGGACCGTCCTGGGCGGCACTGAAAACGTCGTCACCGTGCTGCTGGCCACGTTCACGGGCGGCATCGCGATCGGCGCGCTCGCGTGCGACCGGCTCTCGGGGCACAAGGTGGAGATCGGCCTGGTGCCGTTCGGTTCGATCGGCATGACGTTGTTCGCGGTCGACTTGTGGCTCGCGAGCCGCGGTTACGGGTTCATGGGAATGACCGGGACCGTGGTGCAGGAGCCGATGGGCGTGGCCAATTTCCTGGCGGCGCCCGCATCGTGGCGCATCATGGCCGACCTCTTCCTCGTCGCGATGTTCGGCGGCTTCTATTCCGTGCCGCTCTACGCGCTGATCCAGGCCCACGCCGAGCCCACGCACCGCGCGCGCATCATTGCGGCCAACAACATCATGAACGCGATCTTCATGATCGTCGCTTCGTTGATGGCGAGCACGTTGCTCAAGAACGGGCTCACACTCCCGCAGCTCTTCCTCGTCGTGGGCCTGATGAACGCCGCGGTGGCCGCGTACATCTACCTGCTCGTGCCCGAGTTCCTGATGCGGTTCCTCTGCTGGCTGCTCGTGCACACCGTGTACCGGTTGCGCGAGACGGGCATCGAGAACATCCCGGAGAAGGGCGCGGCGGTGCTGGTGTGCAACCACGTGAGCTTCGTCGATCCGCTGGTGGTCCTCGCGGCGAGCCCGCGGCCGATCCGCTTCGTGATGGACCACCGCATCTTCAAGACGCCGATCGTCTCGTTCGTGTTCCGCACCGGCAAGGCGATTCCGATCGCGCCGGCGAAGGAGGACGAGGCCATGCTGAACCGCGCCTACGATCTCATCGCCGAGGCGCTCGAGAACGGCGAGCTGGTCGCGATCTTCCCCGAGGGGCGCATCACCGACACGGGCGAGTTCTATCCGTTCAAGAACGGCATCCGGCGCATCCTCGACCGCACACCGGTGCCCGTGGTGCCGATGGCGCTGCAGGGCCTGTGGGGCAGCTTCTTCAGCCGCAAGGACGGGCCCGCGATGAGCAAGCCGCAGCGCATGGCCCTTTCCAAGAAGATCGGGCTCGCCGTCGGGCCCGCGGTGGCACCGGATGGCGTGACTCCGGAGAACCTGCAGGTGAGCGTGACCGCGCTTCGCGGCGACTGGCGCTAGAGATTCTCCCTCTCCCCTGGGAGAGGGCCGGGGAGAGGGTTTCACAGGGAGAGCCGTCATGTGGAAGGGACTCGGGATTGGTGCGTGCGTCGGCCTGTTCCTCGGCTTGATCGTCGAGGGCATTGCCGCTTCCATCGGGCTGGGGATCGTGTTCGGTTTCATCGGCTGGCTCATCGGCCTCATCGTCGGTGCCTCGCGTGGGCGCAAGGAGCCGACGCCGAAGTTGCCCGCATCCGCCCAGGCGCTGGCGACCGCCCGCCCGCCCGCGGCCGATCGCATCGCGGCGCTCGAGATGCGCGTCTCGGTGCTCGAGGCGCGGATTGCCCGCATGGCGAGTGGCGAGGTCGTGGCCGAATCCCTGGTCGCGCAACCTCCGCCGATTCCGGAGCCCGAGTCGCCGCCCGTCGTGGCTAGCGCCGCGGCCGAGAAGAAGATCGAGAAGGTGATCGAGGAGAAATTCGTCCGCACGATCCCGGTCCCCATTCCGAAAGAACCCCCGAAACCCAACCCGATCGTCGCGTGGTTCACCGGCGGCAACACGATCGTGCGCGTGGGCATCGTCGTGCTGTTCATCGGCCTCGGGTTCCTCGTGCGCTACTCGGTCGAGCACGAGCTCATTCCGCCGGAGCTTCGCATCGCAGGCGTTGGATTCGCGGGCATCGTGCTGCTGGTCCTCGGATGGCGCCTGCGCACGACGCGCCCCGGTTACGCGCTGAGCCTGCAGGGCGCGGGCGTGGGCATCACGTATCTCACCGTGTTTGGTGCGCTGCGGCTCTACAGCCTCATCCCGCCGCAGGCCGCGTTCCCGCTGCTGGTGATCATCGCGGCGTTCGCGACGTGGCTCGCGGTGAAGCAGGATGCGGTGATCCTCGCGGCGTTCGGCGCGGTCGGCGGCTTCATCGCGCCCGTGATCGCCTCGACGGGGCACGGAGACCACGTGATGCTGTTCGGCTACTTCACGGTGTTGAACCTTGCCGTGCTCGCCACCGCGTACTTCAAGAGCTGGCGTTCGCTGAACCTGATCGGCTTCGCGTTCACGTTCGGCATCGCGCTCGTGTGGGGCGATCGCTCGTACAAGCCCGAGCACTTCGCGACTGTCGAGCCGTTCCTCATCATCTTCTTCCTGATGTACGTCGCGATCGCCGTCCTGTTCTCGCGGCGCCAGGCTGCGAACCAGGCAGCACGCGTGGTCGACGGCACCATCGTCTTCGGCGTGCCGCTCGTGGGCTTCGGCCTGCAGGCGGCGCTGGTCGAGCACATGGACAAGGGCCTCGCGCTCTCCGCGCTCGTGCTGGCCCTGTTCTACCTCGGCCTTGCGTATGTCCTTCACCGGCGCGGCAATCCTGCGCTGAAGCTCCTGGTGCAGTCCTTCCTCGCGCTCGGCATCGTGTTCATCACCGTCACGATTCCGCTCGCGTTCGATCCGCGCTGGACCGCGGCGGCGTGGGCCATCGAGGGTGCGGCCGTGTTGTGGGTGGGCGCCCGGCAGAAGCGCTGGTTGCCGCAGCTCTTCGGTTCGTTCGTGCAGCTCGCGGCAGGCGGCTCCTTCGCGCTGGCGCATGACGGCATCCCACGCGACCTGATGTTCGTAAACGGCGCGTATATGGGTTTCCTGTTGATCGCCGCGGCGGGCCTGTTCTCGCATCTGCAGTTGCGAAAGGCCTACCCCGATGCCAAGGACGGCCTCGGTGCCACGCAGTCCTCGTTCTTCCTCTGGGCGATGCTGTGGTGGATCGCGGGGTTCGTGGCGGAGCTGCATCACTTCTTCAGCCACGCCGTGCGCCTGAACCTCTTCATCGCGTTCCTCGCGGGCACGGCGCTCGTGCTTGCGGCGTTCCGAGGCCGTGGCAACTGGAAAGAGGCCGCGTGGCCGTCGAACGTGTTGCTGCCCGTGCTGTGGTTGCTCTTCGCCTTCGCGGCCATCGACCTTTCGCATCCGTTCTGGGCCGGCGGCTGGTTGGCCTGGCCGTTCGCGATCGTGGCCCACCTCGTGGGGCGTCGCCTCATCGAGGATCCGGAAGCGGAGCCGAGCCGCTATGCCTCCTTCCATCACTCCGGAGTCTTCGTGCTCGTGGCCGTGATGGGCGCGATCGAGTTGCGCTACGGAGCACGCATCTCGGGGCTCTCGCACACGGCATGGTCCGCCGCGGCGTTGATCGTCGTGCCGTGCGTGCTGATGCTGGTGGCCAGCTCGCGCGCGATGGAGCAGCGCTGGCCGGTTTCGGACCGCATGCACGCCTATCGCATCAGCGGCGCATTGCCGCTGGTAGTGGGCTTCTTCGCGTGGATCATCGCGACCAACCTCATGTGGCACGGCTCGAGCGCACCGCTGCCGTACCTGCCGCTACTGAACGCCATCGACCTCGGTCACGCGTTGATCGCGATCACGATGCTCACGTGGTGGCGCGCGCTGGCGCGTGCCCCGGGGCGGCCGTCCTCGCTCGAGGGGCAGGGCGGATGGGTCCTGCTCGGTGTCTCGGCGTTCGCGTGGGCCAACGGCGTCCTGCTGCGCTCGCTGCATCATTGGGCCGGCGAGCCGTACCAGCTCGAATCGTGGATGCGTTCGTTCCTCGTGCAGGCGTCGCTCTCGATCTTCTGGTCCCTGCTGGCACTCGGGATGATGGTGTGGGCCACGCGCAAGGCCCATCGCGCTGTGTGGATGGTGGGCGCGGCGCTCATGGGCGTTGTGGTGGCCAAACTTGCGCTCATCGACTTCTCGCGACTCGGTGGGCTGGAACGCATCGTGTCGTTCATCGGCGTGGGCGTGCTGATGCTCGTGATCGGGTACTTCTCGCCGTTGCCGCCGAAGCAAAAGGAGACGGGCGCATGAGCATGAAACGATTCATCGCGACGGCGCTCGCCGCCGTTTCGGGATTGGCTTTCGCGGAAGGCATGGGTGACTACCGTGCCTCCGCGACGCTGACCGTGGAGGGCGGAGAAGGTCTGCACCGCGTGGAAGTTCCGTTCGAGGTGTATCGCGCGGCCCGTTACGATCTCGCGGACCTGCGCGTGTTCAACAAGCGCGGCGATGCGCTGCCGTTCGCATTCGCGGGTTCGGCGCCTGCACCAGCTGCTCAACGCGAAGCGCTTGCCGTGCTGCTGTTCCCGGTGCTGTCGCCGGCGAAAGGCGCAGTCGAAGGCGACGTGAGCCTCGACGTGCGCATGGGCAAGGATGGCGCGCTCGTTTCATTGCGCTCCGCGAACAAGGCCGCCGGGCGGCCGGCCCGGGCTACTTCGTGGGTCGCCGATGCGAGCATGGTCAACGAGCCCCTGGGTGCAGTGATCGTCGAATGGGCGAAGGGGCCGGGGACGGAGATCGCGCGCGTTTCCATCGAGTCGAGCGACGACCTCAAGACCTGGCAGCCGCTCGCCTCCGGCACGGTGCTGAGCCTGGAGCAGGCGGGGCGATCGCTTTCGCAGCCGCGCATCGAATTCGGCGCGCGCAAGGCCAAGTACCTTCGCGTCACGTCGTCCACGGAGGGCTTCGCACTCACGGGCCTTCGCGTCGAACACACGAAGGCGGCGTCCCCCGTGACGTTGAATGCGATCACGGTCGGCGGCCAGCGCGGCATGAAGCCCGGCGAATACTCGTATGACTTGCAGGCCGCGGTGCCGGTGACGCGCATCCAGCTCCACTTCGCCGAGACCAACGCGGTGGCGCCGGTGGAGATCTTCGCGCGCAACGACGGCGGCGAGTGGCGGCTCGTGACCACCGCGACGTTCTATCGCATGACGCGCGGCGGGGCCGAAGTGCGTTCGCTGCCCGTGCCGGTGGGGCCGGTGTCGGCGCGCTTCTGGCTCGTGCGCATCGATCCGAAGGCGGGCGTTCCATCGGACGCACCGCGACTCGAAGCGGGCTACCAGGCGCGGCAGGTGGTTTTTGCTTCTCGCGGTGAAGGTCCGTACCAGCTCGCGTTCGGGCGGCTCGAGGCGGCGCGCGCGGACCTTCCGCTCACGACCCTGATCCCGGGCTACGAGCGCGATGCCGAGTTCAAGTTGCCCGCGGCGAAGGTCGGGGCCATCGGCGAGCACGGGCCGCCCGAGGGTTTCTCGCTCTCACGCGCGGTGAGTGGGGAGCGGGGAAAGAAGGTGTTGCTGTGGATCGTGCTGGTGGGTGGGGTGGTCGTGCTCTCGTTCATGGCGTGGCGATTGAGTCGCCAGGTGGGGTGATCATGGAAACGCAATTGCAGGCCTGGGCCGCTGCCGGCGCGCTCGATGCGAAGGCGCTCGAACGTGGGCTCGAAATCGCGGGCGTGCGGCCGAGTGCCGATCGTTGGAAGGCGTTCATCGAGCGCCTGTTGCTCGTGGCCGGTGCGCTGTTGTTGGGCGCCGCGCTGATCTTCTTCATCGCCGCGAACTGGGCCGAGATGAGCCGCGTGACGAAGATCAGTCTGCTCGCCGCGGCAGTGGCACTCGCCGCGGGGGGTGGCATCCTCGCCGGACCTTCGAGCTGGCCAGGACGTTCCGGGCTCATCGCCGCGACACTCTTCACCGGCGGCCTGCTCGCGTTCATCGGCCAGACCTACCAGACCGGCGCGGACCCGTGGCAGCTCTTCGCGGCGTGGGCGGTGTTGTGCGTGCCGTGGGCGATTGCCGCGGGATGGGCGCCGCTCTGGTCCGTGTTGCTCGTGATCGCGAACGTGGCGATGGCGTTGTACCTGCAACAGGACACGCGGCCACGCTGGTTCGGCCCGCGTTTCGAGGCGGCCACGGCGCTCTTCATCCTCGACGCTGGAGCACTTGCGATCGCCGAGATGTGGGGACCGAAAGGCGAGTTCCGCCTGCTGCCGCGCCTGGCCGCGGGGATTGCACTCGGCTGCGCGACCTTCATGACGGTCTCGTTCCTTTGGGACGTGAGAGGCAGCAATGCGGAGGGACCGCTGCTCTTCGCACTCTCCATCGGAGTGGCGTACATCGTCTACCGCCGCCTGCGCGTGGACCTGATGATCCTGTCGATGGCGTGCCTCGCCTCGATCGTCGTGGTGGCCACGGCTCTGGCCCGCATCACTTCGCGCAGCTACGAACCGGGCATGTTCCTGTTCATCGCGGCCGTGGTGGTCGGCATGTCCGCGGGCTCGGCGATCTGGCTTCGTTCGATCGCACGGGAAGAGGAGAGCAAACCGTCATGAACGCCACCTCGATCTACGCGCAGTTGCACCGCGAAGGCCTCGTGGCCGATGCGCAGCCGCCCGCCGGAAGCGTGGACATTCCCTCGCCGTGGTACGTGCGCGTCATGCTCGGCACGGCCGGGTGGATCGCGGGCCTGCTGCTGATGGGGTTCTTCGGCGGCATCTTCGTCGCCCTGTTCCGGGATTCGACCGCGCTCATCGGGCTGGGCCTGTTGCAGTGCGGCGCGGCGGCATTCATCTACCGGATGGGCAAGAAGAACGAGGTCCTCGACCAGGTGGCCCTGGGCATCAGCATGAGCGGGCAGGCGATGGTGGGCTTCGGCCTCGCGCGGGCGATGAACTACAAGATGGACGCGGCCATCGCGATCGCCGTGTTCCAGGCGGTGCTCGTCATCGTGATGTCCAACTACCTGCATCGGTTGATCTCCACGATCTTCGCGGGCATCGCCATCTCGGTCGCGCTGTGGAACAACAAGGCGTACGGCGTAGCCTCGATCCTCATGGCCGTGCCGCTCGGGGTGTTGTGGCTGCGTGAATCGGACTGGCGCGCGACGGCGTATGGCGAGGCGATTTCAGCCGTGGCGTGGGGGCTTTCGATCGTGGTCCTCTTCACGCCGCTCCCTGGGCATCTCGGTGATTTCATCCGACTCTCCGCCATGGGGATTCCGGAGGCGGCGGGCTTTGCGGTCGCGCTCGTGGTCTTCGCGACGTTCGCCTGCCGCGATGCGAGTCCGCTCGCGCGTGGGGTGGCGTTCGTGGGTGCGGTCGTGCTCTCCGCTCTCGCGTGGCGGGCACCGGGCGTGATCGCGTGCGGGTTTCTGCTGCTTGCGGGCTATCGCTCGGGTTCGAAGTTGCTGCTGGGTCTTGCCGCGGTCGGGCTCCTCAGCTATCTCTCCGCGTTCTACTACCAGCTCAGCATCACGTTGCTCGCGAAGTCGCAGAGCCTCGCGGCGATGGGGGCCGTGATGCTGGTGGCGGGCTTGGTGCTGCACTTCATGAATCGGGGGAAGCGGCCATGAACGAGACCGTTCGACGCATCCTCGCCGCGGTGGGGCTGGTGCTCGTGCTCGGTGGCGCGGGCGTGACGGTGCAGAAGCACGAGGCCACGCTCGCCGAGGGGCGGCTCATGCTGCTCGAGCTGGCACCCGTGGACCCGCGCTCGCTCATGCAGGGCGACTACATGGCGCTTCGCTTCAAGATCGCCGAGAAGCTCGGGAGAGAGCAAGGCGACGGGCGGTTCGTGGTGAAGGTGGATGACCGCAACGTCGCGGCCTTCGTGCGCGTGCATGCGGGCGCGATGCTGAGTCCCGGCGAGGCGCTGGTGGAGTTCCGCGTGCGCAATGGCAACGTGCGCATCGTGACGAACGCGTTCTTCTTCGAGGAAGGGCGGGGCGGGAGTTTCAACGCCGCTCGCTACGGGGAGTTTCGCGTGCGACCCGACGGCGTGGCGCTGCTCACGGGGCTTCGCGATGCAGCCCTGAACGTCATTGTCGCTCCGAACGTCATCCCCGCGAAGGCGGGAATCCAGCCAGCGAAGAAATAGGGTCCGACCCCATTTCCTACGTCGGTAATAGTCGGCGGCGCGTTGTTGTTAGTTGCGTCACAACTATTGCCCCTCGCGCGAGGAATGGCCCCCTTCGACCGTCCATATCGAAGGATGCGTCGAGCGATGCGAATCCCAAACTAGCGTCATCGAATACGAACCGATGACGACGAAAGGGAGCGCACATGGACTACTTCATCGAAGCAAGGATCGACCCGATGGGCCTCGGCGACTTCTGCGTGAGCGTGTGCACGTTCGCCGCCACCGATTCGGTCGCCGGCCCCAAGGCCCGCACCACCGCTAACTCGCACGGCGCGATCGCCGCGACGTCTACCCAGGATCGATTGGTTTCTCGGGTGATCGAGGCCATCAAGGCGCGCGGGGACAACGTGGCCGATGTGAAGATCGATCGCGGCAGCCTGGCGGGCGTGCCTAGCAACGGGGTGTTCTGACATGTTCTTCTACTAACTTTTCGTTAGTCCTGGCGTTACCCCTCTTACGCCGTCATCCCCGAGTGCTTCTATCGGGGATCCAGTCTCTCGAACTTTGGGTGGGCCCTTGTCGGCCCCGGGTATCCCCTGGGGCCTTTCTTTTTTTGACCTAGGGACAGGTCACTAAGCTTTCGTTTATCTCGTCGCAGTTGAATCGAAGGGTGGGATCGGCTTCAATCGAGCTGCGAGAGAAAAGGCGATTGAAAACGATGACCGAAGATCGATCCCCGCTCAAGGGTAGGCCTCTCAGGTACCCCGGACAATCCTGTGAGGAACGGCGCCGGACACTATTCGATGAAAAGCTTGAGACGCCGCTCTTCGTCGCGGGGGCCGCGATCGTGCTGACACTCGTCGAATTTATGAACATGTATTGGCTCCGGCCCCCAAGCCCGTGGGTCTACTTGTTCATCGCGTGCGTCACGATTGCATTTGCCGCTTTTCGAGTTCACAAGTATCTCCCCGAAATTCGGAATCTGAAGCTGGCGGCAGACGGAGAAAAGGTCGTCGGGCAATACCTCGACCGTCTGCGAAGCGAGGGCTATGAGATCCTTCACGACATCCCTGCAGATGGCTTCAATGTAGACCACCTGGTCATCGGACCAGCCGGCATCTTCACCATCGAAACGAAGACATGGAGGAAGCCCAGGCGCGGCGACGCTCGCGTGCATTTCGATGGCAAGAATCTCTTGGTCGGAGGGCATGTTCCGCAGCGTGACCCGGTTGCTCAGGCGCGCGCCCAGGCTTCCTGGGTGGCGAGGGAGTTAGAGGAAAGCACAGGGAGGTCCTATCGCGTGCGTCCCGTCGTGCTATTTCCGGGCTGGTGGGTAGAAGCCGCAGCGGGCGCGCAGAAGGACATGTGGGTACTTGAGCCGAAGGCGTTGCCAGGATTCCTGGCCAATGAGCCACGTCGACTAGAATTGGAGCAGATTCGAATGGCGAGCTATCACATGTCCCGCTACGTGAGAACCTTCCTTCCGACCCTGGCCAGTACCTAGCCGGTCTTTCATGAGGTATTGGTGGGTCAACCAGAACCAAACCTTTGCCCATGAGGTGTCCGGGGGCTATCTCTGGTCGCCGAAACGGAAGAGAAACGGTCAGCAGAACGCGTACTACGACTTCATGCGCGTCGTGGCGCCCAGCGATGTGGTCTTCTCATTCGCAGACACGCGCCTCAAGGCTCTTGGCATTGCGCGGTCCCACTGCTACGAATCCCCGAAGCCCCTGGAGTTCGACAACGCTGGAGCCTACTGGGACCAGATTGGCTGGCGTGTTGATGTGGGTTTTGTGTCGTTGGCGAATCCGATTCGTCCTGCCGACTACATCGCACAGCTCCGGCCGCATCTTCCGCACAAGTACGCGCCGCTCGCGCAAGACGGCCGGGGACTGCAGGCCGTGTACCTCACGCATGTGAATGATGACCTTGCGCGGTTGCTGATGAATCTCATTGGGGGACAGGCTAGTGCGATTGTGCAGGGGCGGGTACTGGCGAACGTGCCCACGGCCGCGCCGGCAGTGGGTCTTGCGGAATGGGAGGAGCATGAGCTGGGTCTGGTTCGCGATGACGCTACGCTTCCTTCGACCGAGCGCGAGGCGATTGTGTTGGCTCGCCGTGGCCAAGGCCTCTTCAAGTCCAAGGTTGCCCGGATCGAGAAGGCCTGCCGTATCACGCGGGTCGACCGCATCGAACACCTGATCGCAAGTCACTGCAAACCGTGGCGCGACTGCAGTAATGAGGAGCGACTCGACGGCGAGAATGGACTGCTGCTCACGCCCAACGCCGATCATTTGTTCGATCGAGGGTTTATCAGCTTCGAGGGAAATGGGGATTTGCTGATTTCGCCGGTCGTGCACGAGGAGTCACTGCGTAAGCTCGGCGTCGACCCGGGCGCCAAGCTCAATGTCGGGAGTTTCTCGTCGGGGCAGCGGCGGTATCTCGAGTATCACCGCGATTCGGTGATGCTCACTACCAAGTTCATTCGGTAAGTCGTGTACTCCCTGCCGGACAGCGGCGCGGTACTCGGCCTCGATGTGGGTTGGTCGACGAAAAGGCTCTCGACGGCGATCTGCCTGTTCTCCTGGAACCTTGAGATTGTTGATTGGAGAATCATGCGATGCACCGCAGAGGAGGGCCAGATCGTCGATCTGCTCCAGTCCCTTGCGATGGATCACGAAATTCTCGCCGTCGCAATCGATGGTCCGCTCGCGCCCGGACTAAGACATGTTTCCGTCTACCGGTCGTGCGAGGCTTTGTTGTCCAGAGGTTTGATGCAGAAACGCTGTAAGCCTGGGCAAACCAGTAGTCCCACGGGTCAGAAGCTGCATCGCTACGCGACAAATGCCGCCCGGTTGGTGCAACGTCATGTGCGTCTGCAGCGAGGGGTCTGCACCCCGCCGTATTGTGTTCCGGCTATCGTTGAAGCGTTCCCAAACGCCTATCTAGCGGCACTGTTGCGTTCCAGCTCTTTCGTTCCTCGCAAGGGGAAGCGGAATGCGTCGGACATCTACTGGGATCGCCTGGTTGATGAGGGAGACCGGCTCGACAAGCACGCGCAGAGACTTTCGCGCCGTAGGCTTGCGATGCCCCTCAACTCGATCACTAATCACGACGATCGTGCGGCCTTCGTGTGTGGTCTTGCGGCGCTGGCGGCCCTCAGAGGCGACTACGTGGCAGTCGGGGACGAAAGGCATGGACACATTGTGTTGCCCCCGCAAACTGAGTGGGCGGTCGACGACGACGGTACGCGATGGATGGCAGAGTCCTTGAGAGCCAATCTGGCGACAATGGATCGTGATCGCGACAGTCGGAGGGACCAGCCGGTGGCTCGGGTGATTGGTAACTAGACCAGGCGATTAGGTGGGCCATGTTCACCAAATAGACACGTGCAATACGCAGCTTGCGTACAGTACGTAACTTGCGTACGATGCGTCATGAAGGCGGTTTTCGTAGAGCTCCCTGCATTCCAGAGGCATCGGTCAACGTACCTCGACGATCCCGCTTTCCGCGCGCTCCAAGACGAACTGATGAAGTCACCGGGCGCTGGCGATTTGATCCAGGGTACGGGCGGATTGAGGAAGCTACGATTTGCCGACCCGCGCCGCGGCAAGGGCAAGCGAGGCGGATTGCGGGTGATCTATTACTGGTGGGAACCAGGTTCCCAGTTCTGGCTATTCACTCTGTACGACAAGGACGAAGCCGACGATCTGACGACCGACCAGCGCAAGACGCTGAAGGCTGCGATCAAGGCCGAGCTTGAGGCAAGGAGCAAGTCATGAAGGCAAAGGCGACGAAGAGGAAGGTGAAGGCAGTTCCTGGAAGCCGGGATGTCTTCGGCGAGGTCATGGAGGGAATGGGGGCGCTCGCGGCATCTCGCGAGGGAAAGGCAACTCTTCGGACCCACCCCGTCGAGTACAAGGAGGCGCCGAGCCTGTCGCCGAAGGAACTGGTGCGCATACGAGAGAAGCTGCGGATCTCCCGCAGCGTGTTCGCCTGCTACCTTCGTACGAATGTGCGTACCCTGGAAAACTGGGAGCAGGGAAGGGCGAAGCCTAATGCCCAGGCGGCCCTGTTGATCAGCCTGGTCAAGGAGTACCCGGATACGGTGCAAAGGCTGGCCGCAATCTAGGAAGGCGCGGTCACGGCCAACTCGCTCTTCCTACTCCTGGTCGAGGTTCGTGAAGATGCGCTCGTAGCGATCGCATTCCGCGGCGAGATTGGTTGCAACGGCCTGGAACTCCTGGGCGGTGATCCCGACCTTTGGAATCCTGGCCTCGCCAATGAGGCGCTCCTCCGCGTCGATGCGGAATCCGACCAAGGTCAGTGCCCGGTTCATCTCCCAGATTCGTGTTGACGGCACGCGCACCTGGGCGAAGCGCGAGCGATTCAACACCACCGAGCGGAGCACGAACGCATCCTGACCGTCCTCCACGGTCACGCGATGCCGACGTGCGCCGCCGAGCTGGACGGTGAGCCCGTTGCGCTCGACGCGAAACGCCGGGTTAGCGCTGAGGCTCTTCCAGGATGCGGCCATCCAGTCCCTCGCTTGAAAGGTCCTTGCGGAACGAGCTCATCGGGGCGTCCGTATCGGGCAGGAATCGCTGCTCAAGATCGTCGGCCTGGGACACCACTAGGTCGATGAGCCAGACGATCCTTTCGCAATCCACCTCCATCCGTTCGGACAGCAGCACTTCCCACTCGATCGTCAGGTCGTAGGTGCGGCCATCGGCGCGGAGCAAGGCGCCCACCACGATGGATCGCGGTGCACATTCCGCCTCGATTTCCGACATCCGCTGCTCGGGCCCCACACTGCCGATGGGGCTCACGCAACGCACAGCGATCCGATCTCCGAAATTCGTGGGGTGGAGCTTGAAAGGCTGGATCCGCTGTCCAACCTTTGCGGTTCCCATTAACCCTTGCTCGTTCGGTACGTCCTCCCAATCGCAGGGCTTGGCCGCGCGAACTCGCGCATACAGCTTCCTGAGGTAGTCGAGCCGCGCATCGAATCGCCCCGTGTCGATCGAGCGTTTCGTTCCCTCCGGGTTCATGTGATGCGGCTGTATCCGGAACGCCGTCTTGAGCGGTTCGCGGTACTGCTGCACTTCGCGCCGCCCGCGAACGGCTTCATCGGCGATGTTGACCCTCTTGCTCCAGTTGCCGGAGCTCGTCAGCCCTTCATGCATCAGCCGGAGGAAGTCGTTCATCCGCTCCAGGACTCTGCGGACTTGGAAGACCTCGACCGTGTCTTCAAGGTGGGGAAGATAGACCTGAAGCAGTTCATCGCCGCGGGGCTCCACGGTCAGTGGTTGGAGGCGCCGATCCGTTGCGGAGCGCACCCGGTCGATGCGCCCCGTGCGCTGTTCCATCGAGGAGGGCGTCCACGAAATGCCGTAGTGGTACACCGCGGAACAGAACGGATGCAGGTCTTCTCCTTCCTGCAGGAGATCCGTGGAAATGAGCACGAACGGATACCCGGGCATCCGGAATTGCGCGACGACGGTCTTGTTGATCTGCTCCGCCATGCCGCCCACGGGTTGCTGCCGCCCCAGCAGGGTTCCGAAATTGGCCGCCGACTCATGCAAGCCCAGCGCTGCAACCTTGGGCACGTTGAGGTCCAGGATCAGCTCGAAGTTGTCGGCGATGGAGGACAGCTCATCGAAGGCACCCCAGGCTCGACCTCCAGTCGCACCGGCTTGAGATTCGAGAAGGTCGAGATAGTCGGCCACCATGGTGGACTTGGAGTTCTCCCCGCCTTGCGACTCCTGCACACGCAGGTCAATCGACCCCAGCCGGCGGATCGCCAGTATGTAGAAATCAATGAAAGCATGGCCGAGGCGGGCCGTGGATGCGAGCAACTGCCGTCGTAGCTCCTGTTCCCGGAACTCCTTCGCGTAGTCATCGCGCTTTACCCGCGGCATCAGGCGGTCGTGCAACCGCGGCCGTTCGCGCAACTCCGTGAAGAAGGTTTCCACCGCGAGGTAGTCATCCGGGTTGATTCCCTCCTTGGCGGGTGACATCGGGTTCGGTGTCTCAAAGCGGGCGTTCCAGATCGCGCGCGCCTTCGCCTGGTACGGTGAGCTCACCTCGGAAATCCACTCGATGGTCGCAGCCTGGACCGCCTCGAAGCGATCTCCCGCGGCGACACGCTTTGCGCTGGAGGACAGGAATTTTCGCGTGCGATCCTTGATCGCAGCTGAGAACTCCTCCCGGCTGACACCGAGCATTGCGAGAACCCTAGCCTCGACATCCTTGGCGCGGCAGCCGAGCAACAGGGCGACATAGTTATCTTCGAAGAAGGTCGCGAGGGTCGAGCCCTGGCCCCTCAACCTTTCCCGGAGTTGCGTCCCGCTCAGGACATTCGGCGGGCCTTCCCCGCGGAAGAACCACGCGAAGAACGTGTCCAATCCGCCCCGGTCCGTTGCCTCGTCCGGCCGCGTCTTGGCCTGATCCTCCCGCTTGGCCAGCGACTCCTGCCTCTGCATCTGGTAGCTCGCGTACACCCGATCGAGCTTCGGAACCACCGCCTCAGGCAACTCCGCCCGCAGGCGGGCGATGAGCCAACGGTCGTAGCTCTCGTCCAGCTTGCGCTTGAGCTCCGTCACCGACGCGACACGCCGGACGAACACCAGGGCCTTGCGGCCAGTCTTCCACGCGCGGGAGAGCTCTTCCACGAGCGCATCCATCTTGGGATGGGGAAGCTCGACTCCGAATTTCTCGCGGAAGCTGGTCGCGAGGCGGTTGACGTCGGCGACGTCGACCCCCGCCTTCTCCTGATCCTCGTCCGTTTGCTCGCTGTCGTCGAACGTCGTCGCCTCTCCGTCGGAACTCGCGACCTTGGCTGTCTGCAGGAAACTTTCGAAGGACGCGAGCATGCCGATCTGGAAGGACGAGTTGAACTTCTCATTGCCCAGGATTTCGGCGACCTTTTTCTGGACGAGGGCCAGCGCCAGCTTTTGCTTCACGTTGGTGACATGGATGGGCTCGTCGTGGGTCGCAACGCCTCCGCGCTGCCATTCACGCCGGTATAGGTTCTTCGTGTAGTCCTTTCCGGCGATGTGGATGGACGTCACACGACGTACGAGGAAGCGCGCGGCCAACTGCTTCATCTCGTCCTCGGTCGCGTCGGTGCTCACCAGCCTCCGGTAAGGACCTGCGCGGCCGAACACATCGAGCTGGTTGTAGAGATGCCGATAGGTTTCCTCGACGGGAGTTGCCGAGAGGAAGAGCACGCGCTTCGCCCGTGAACCATAGGAGCGGAAGAGGTTCGGGTCCGCATCGCCTGCGGGATGGCCCATCGTCAGCGCGAGCACTCGATTGCGGGCTGAGACGTGGAAGGCGTCCCCAAAGCCGTGCTTCAGGTTGTGGGCTTCATCGACGATCACCAAATCGAATTCCGGGAGCGCACAGCAGACCGCACGGGCGAAGTTGTCCTTGAATTCGACCTTGTTTCGCAGGTCGAAGACTTCGCTGCGGAGCCAGGGCATATACGCGAGCAATTGGTCGCGATAGCTGCGCGCCACGTCAGGATTCACCGACTGCGTACCGGCGAGCGAGAGGCTGAAGCTGGTCATGCGCATGAAGACATCGCGATCCGGAGCGATCGTCATCGTGTGCACAAGGTCGACCAGGCCATTGCAATGCACGAGGGGGCGCATGGGCAGTCCGTCGATGCCCTTCACGCGCATGTCCCGGATCCGCACGTTGTTGGCGACGAAGTTGCGCATCTCCTTCTGCCACTTGTGCTGGATGTTCTCGCGCGGCGCAATGACGAGGACTCGGAACGCGGGATCGAAGTGGCGGAAGAGCGCGACGGCGCCGAGCGCGACGTAGGTCTTGCCCATGCCGACCTCGTCGGCGAGATAGGCGACGCGCTCCTTGCAAAGGATGTTGTGGAGCGCCACGGAGCCTTGCAGCTGTTCATCGGCCCGCGGGCCGGGGCCGATGCGGGCTCCCATGTCGAGGAGGCGGCGAGCGGATTCGAGATCGATCATGGCGCTACCGTGGCCGGGCCGCGTGCCCGCTTGAGGAACCACTGGTCGAACCATGTGAGGAACGCGGGGAATTCCGTGTCGTCGGCGCTGCCGGCCTCGATCACGCGCTGGCGGAGGCTGTCGAGGCGATCGATCTGGGATTCGAGCTGCGCGGCTTCCTTCGACCTGCTGGCCCAGTAGTCGCGGAACTCGTGCTTGAGCTCGCGACACATCTGTTTCGCGCAGAGCAGCATCACGTACCTCTCCGCGTCGCGATCGGCCTCGCCGGCCTCCGCTTCGATCCGTGCGAGCAAGGAGCCGAGCGAGTCGTATCGCACGCCGAAGATCCGGTAGTCGGCGATCTTCTCCTGACCCTCCCTCAGGGACTTTGCGACGTCGCGTTCCAGGCAACCGAAGGCGTGGAAGATCCCGGCGAAACGGTCGAAGACGGTGTCGCGGTCGATGATCTTCGCAAGCGGGATCACGAGGTCATTGCCCAGGCCCAGCGACTTGATCTCGGCACTGCGCTCCGCAATAAAGGCGGCCCTCTGTTCGGCGGTCAGGAGGGACCAGTACTTCAGGATGTCCGCGGTCGAGAGCGACTTGAGGAGGGAGGGCTTGCCCCACATTCCTTCCTCTTGCACGAGCACATGGGCGACTGGCTTGTCGGGACGAGCGACTTCGAGAAGGGAAGAGCGCTCGAGGCACTCCTTCAATGCCAGAGATATCGCCTCGCCCAAGGCCACCCACTGTTTGGAGGGCAGCGACGGCATTTCGCCGAGTAGCACTCCGTTCGCCTGCAGCTTGAGCGGCGGGGAGGGTAAGCGGGAGTCCCAGTACAACTCGCCCTTGCGGGAGCGCCAGTCGAATCGAACATCGAGCGGACAGTACGCATCGAGGTCCGCCTCCAGCCCATCCTCGATGGATTGCGCGAACGCATTTCGTGCTGCCGAATCGCGCGTCAGCCAGAAGTCGGGACGCTTGGGCGCTTCGACCTCGATGAGCAAGCCGCATTCGATGTTCCCGCGTTCATGCGCGGGCGTGGTCAGGTTTGCCGAGCCGACGAATACGATTTCCCTCGAGGGATTGCGGGAGAAGAACCGGTACACCTTGGCGTGCACGAATCGCTTCTTGGTGCGCTCCCCGCCGCCCATGCTGAGCGCGTCGGCGGGCAGGACGCTCCAATACACGTTCGCGATCTCGCTGACCGAAGCGTGGAAGTCGTCGCGGCAGAGGTTCTCGCCGGAGTCGTTGCGTGGAAGGAAGACCCGGACTTCTCGCGGAGCGAAGCGATCGACGAGGGCCTGCAGGACCTTGCATGTGGGCGCCTTGTCGAAGTAGGGCGAGATCACTTCGAGGTAGCACCCGTTCAGCGCCTCGCCGGCGCGATCGGCAAGGAAGTCCACGACGCTGCTGTGCCCTCCGTAAAACTGTGGGAGCAGGCGTCCTTCAACGGAGCGGTGGGTGCGTTTTTCAGTGCGACCGAGAAACTTCTTGATGCCTTCGAGCTCCGGTTGAGGGAGATTCCGGTCCCTCACGGCATCCAGCAAGATCGCGATGAAGGGGAGGAGGTCGACCTTCAGGCTCGTCTTGTCACCTTCCCGAATCTCCTCGATATGGCCGGCTTCGAGATTCGACCACCAGCCCGCCCTGGTGATGTTCGCCGAAAGGCAGGCGACCAGCAGGGTGCGCGCGTGATGCCCGCCTTCATCGGGCTCCAAGTCCTCGACTAGCAGCAGCGCAATCTTCGGGTGGAACACGCCCTTCGTATGCCGCACGGGAACGCGGCGAATGTCCAGTCGGCTGGAACCCGAATCACTGGGAGATACGTGCTGTGCGTCGTAGAAGACCGCGATCCCGCCCGGCACATTCTTGAGGTGATCTTCCAATTGGACGAGTCTCATGCTCGTCGCATGGCTGAACGCGATATCGAGGAGCGATGGGATGATTTCCTGCTCGAAGAATGTTGGATCGAACTCGAATGTCGTGAAGACAGCCGAATGCAGGCGTCGACCCTTCAAGTGCGACTGGAAGGACTCCGCGAGGGTCGCTTGTGCTGGAAGGGACATGCTCAGTGCGGCCTCAAGATGCCAACGACCACGCGCAGCGGCTCCAGGAAATACGGGTGGCGCCAGAGCCTCTCGGCTTCCTTCGCATCCGGCAACGCGGCTGTCTCGTCCCGGTACTTGACCTTCAACCGGCCGTGGCGCAGCTCGAGCCATGGCGCTCCACCCCGGATACCCATCACGGCGCTGTTGTGGCGGACCAGCAGCTCGATGAGGTCCTGGTACGCGCCGTCCCTCGTGGCGCGCGCGATCTGGATCCATCGATCGCCGGTGTCGGGATCGGAGTCGAGCTCGTTTCGAAGGTCCGCGAACTGATCCACGTCGATAGATTTCAGTCCCTTGCCCCACTGCGCCTTCATGGCGCGGAGAATGGAATCGATTGGCGCCTCATCTTGCGTCTGCAGGTATGAGAACGCGGCAAAGGCGGGCGCCATCACCGATTCGCAATCGGCGATCCTCAGCAGCTTCTCGCTCAGGCGCTTACCGTCCGAACCGCGAGTGCTTGCCGCCGCGGCGATCTTTCGCAGTGTGGATGTCGACCACGAGAAGGTTCCCGTGCCGGCGAGCGGCTCGAGCAGGTCCGCGAAGATGCGCTGCAGTCCACCCGTCCGGTCCGAAGGACCGCCCTCGAGGAGGTGGTGATCGAAGAACCGGATGTCGGCCTTCGACAGTTTGCGTTTATGTACCCGCGCAACCGACTGGAGTAGCTCGTCATCCTCTCGACGCAGATCGATCTTCGATGACTCCCTGGACAAGAGCTGCATCAGCCTCTTGTTCGCTTGCCCTCCCGCGTTCAAGACGGGCAGGTACTGGGATTCCACGTGCGCGGCAGCCAGGGGCGTGAGGCGGGGCGGCGATCCGTCGAGGAATCCGGACGCCGTGCTGGGCGCCGAGTACAAGCCCCAGAGGCCGTAGGCCTTCTGGTCGCTCATGATCTGGCTGTCTCGGTCGGCGCCGATCCTCCCGTGACCTTTGTCGTTGAAGCGTTCCTGTGCGCGCTCCGTGCCACGGAACACCCAGTCATTGTTGACCACGCCCCTCGCGTAGGCGACGAGTTGCTCCCACTTGAGGAAGGTGTCCAGCCGGCTGCCGCCCGTGGCGCGTTCGACTTCGTCGGCCAGGTGATAGCCGAGAAGGACGGTCGTGTATTCGGTGACGGTGCCGCTGACCGTCGTGAGATTGCCGACGACGTGGCGCCCAAGGCGTGTCCAGATCGGCTGGACGCCCAGCGGATCGCGGGAGCCCTTCACGGCGGCGCGGTTGTCTAGTTTTGTGAGGAACATGTGTGCGCCGCAGGGCAACTGGGATTGAAGCTGGCATCTGCCTCGAGGTCAATCTGGCGATTCGTTTAGAAGGTAGCAACCGGGGCGGGGCCAAGGGGGCGCCATGCTACGATCTTCGCGACCGCCAACTCCTTGATTTCCCATGTCCGGCTCCACCCTCGGCACCCTCTTCACCGTCACCACCTTCGGCGAATCCCACGGGCCAGCGATCGGCTGCGTGATCGATGGTTGCCCCCCGGGGATGGCCCTCTCCGAAGCCGACATCCAGCCCGACCTGGATCGCAGGAAGCCCGGTACGTCCCGCCACGTCACGCAGCGGCGAGAGGACGACAAGGTCGAAATCCTCTCCGGCGTGTACGAGGGCAAGACCACCGGCACGCCCATTGCGCTGCTGATCCGCAACGAGGACCAGCGCAGCAAGGACTACGCGAAGATCGCGAACTCCTTCCGCCCCGGGCATGCGGACTACACCTACCTCAAGAAGTACGGCATCCGGGATCCTCGCGGGGGCGGGCGGTCGTCTGCGCGGCTGACGGCGCCTGCTGTGGCCGCCGGTGCAGTGGCTAAGAAGTGGCTGAAGGAGAAGTACGGCGTGGTGGTGCGCGGCTACCTCTCGCAGATCGGCCCCAACAAGGTCGCGTTCAAGCGCTGGGAAGACGTGGAGGCCGAGGGCAATCCGTTCTTCGCGCCGGATCTTTCCCGCGTGCCGGAGCTCGAGGCGTACATGGACAAGCTGCGCAAGTCCGGCGACTCGTGCGGCGCCCGGATCAACGTTGTGGCCTCAGGCGTCCCGGTGGGCTGGGGCGAGCCGATCTACGACCGGCTGGATGCCGACATCGCCAAGGTGATGATGGGCATCAACGCCGTGAAGGGCGTGGAGATCGGGGCGGGGTTCCATTCGATCGAGCAGATGGGCACCGAGCATGGCGACGAGATGACCCCGGACGGGTTCCTGTCCAACAACGCGGGCGGGATCCTGGGCGGGATTTCGACCGGTCAGGACGTGCTGGTGTCGATCGCGATTAAACCAACGTCCAGTATCCGTTTGGCCCGGAAGACGATAGATATAGATGGGAACGCGGCGACGATCGAGACGCATGGGAGACATGATCCTTGCGTGGGGATACGGGCGACGCCGATTGCTGAGGCTTTTTTGGCGCTGGTGCTGGTGGATCATGCGATGCGGCAGCGGGGGCAGAACGGGGATGTGCTCGAACGGGTATGGGCGGCGCGCGCGTATTCGGAGAAGGCGCTATCTACCGGTGGGAGTGCCAAGCTGGAGGATCCTGATCCCCTAGAAGCGTAGCCCCGAACAGCCATGTGACGCATTGGGACCGAAATCACTGCACGGATCGTTCGCCTCAGCATCAACTCGCAGTCGCGACTAGGACCAATACAGCGTGGACATCTTCAACCTTCGTGATCGTCTGATTGCCGACTACACGGACTTCACCCGCTCCTTCACGAGGATAAAAGCGCCTGATATTGCTGCACAGATAGACGCGATCTACGCGACCGACCGCTATTGGCCAGAACCGCTGCTGCAACTTAGTCCTCACTTTGAGGAAGGTCCGTCGATTGATGACTTGTCCGCGTCGGGAGGTGTCCACGCGGGAACAGCAGCCATATTTCGCCTTCGCGACGACACGGGGAAGACCCATCCCCTTCGACTTTACGTTCACCAGGCCCAGGCGGTCGCTGCCGCCCGCGCCAAGGAGAGCTTCGTCGTAACAACCGGTACTGGATCTGGGAAATCCCTCTGTTTCTTCGTGCCGATTATTGACGCTGTCTTGCGAGCCAAGGCATCGGATCCCACTCCAAGAACGCGGGCCATCATCGTGTACCCGATGAATGCGCTCGCAAATAGTCAGTACGAGGAAATACAGAAATTTCTTGAGAATGTAGTTCCTTCGCCAATTTCGGTTCGACCGTATACCGGACAGGAAGACGAGACGAAGCGTCGTGAAGTGGCTGAGTCGCCGCCGGACATTTTGCTGACAAATTTCATGATGCTCGAATACCTGATGACCAGGCAGGACGAGGTCGACAAGAAGGTCATCGGAAACTGCAAAGGTTTGCAGTACCTCGTTCTGGACGAGTTGCACACGTACCGCGGTCGGCAGGGTGCGGACGTGGCCTTGCTTGTGCGGCGAATGCGGGCGCGTCTAGCTGGGGCCGATTTTCGTTGCATTGGAACATCTGCAACGATGGCGAGCGGTGACGCGAGCAGCCGAGCAGAGGCGGTCGCCACCGTTGCCTCGCGGCTATTTGGTGTGAAGGTCAAACCAACCCAAGTAATCGGCGAAACCCTGCGACGTGTCACCGACCCATCCAAGACGTTCGAAACCTTGGGTGCCAACCTCGCCCGAGCGATAGAGCTCCCCGCAACGAACACCGTTACCGATGTGGAACTTGCGCAGCATCCGCTCGCAATTTGGATCGAGACCAGGCTTGGGTTGGCGCGGGAGCACGGCAAGTGGACACGCGCGAAATCACTGCGATTGTCTGATGCTGTGCGACAGCTTTCAGAGGATAGCGGCCTTCCTGAAGAGCGATGCAGAACGGTTCTAAAGGACTTCCTTCTACTTGTATCTCTCGGCGAGAAGGATCGGCCGGGGGGGCTCCATCGCGATGGCGTCGGCTTCTTCGCCTTTCGTCTGCACCAGTTTGTATCCGGCGCCTCCGTGGCCTACGCAACACTGGACCTTCCATCCGCGCGGCATGTAACAGCCAATGGGCAGCAATTCCTCCCCGAGGCTCCTGAGAAGCGTTTGTACCCGACGCATTTCTGCCGCGAATGCGGGCAGGAGTATCACCCGGTCTCCATAGAGGAAAGAGACGGAGGCATGCAGGTATTGCCCCGGGAGATCGACGATGTTCCCCCATCAGTAGAGGACGACGAGGCGTCCAAGGCAAAGTTCGGCTTCCTCGTCATGGACGCACTGAACGGCGCTTTCGAGTTCAGCGACCGCGAATCCGACTATCCGGAAGACTGGGTGGAGGAAGGCCCGACCGGGGAACTTCGCTTGAAGGCCACCCGCCGCAATCATCGGGCGCAGGAATTGCGCATCGAGCCGACAGGGAAAGTGGGATCGGGAAGCAAGGGCTGGTTCCTGCCTGGAAAATTCCGCTTTTGCATCTCCTGCAAGACCGTTCACTCTGCGCAGGGCAAGGACAACAATCGGCTCGCCTCTCTCTCCGCTGAGGGCCGCTCATCAGCAACCACACTGTTTACCAGCAGCGTGCTTCGGTGGATGAATGACCAGAGTGCGGAGAGCATCCGTCCACATCGGCGAAAGCTTCTCGGATTCTCTGACAACCGGCAGGACGCTGCGCTGCAGGCAGGTCACTTCAACGACTTTCTGTTCGTCAGTTTGCTGCGGGCGGCAATGCTGGGAGCGGTCGTTGGGGCCGGGAGCGAAGGGTTGTCGAGTGATCGCCTTGGACAGGTGCTCGTCAAGTCGCTGGGCTTTGACCGGCCCGACGAAGCGACGCGGGCCGAATGGCTAGTCGACCCCGATCTCACCGGCGCTGCTCTGATCCAGTCGCAAAAGAGCCTGCGTGAAGTACTGGCTTATCGCGCATGGATCGATCAGCGCAAAGGCTGGCGCTACACCAATCCCAATCTGGAGCAGCTGGGCCTGCTGGACATCGAATACGAAGGGCTCAATGAGCTCGCTGCGCAGGACGAGGCGTTCGCAGGCTCGCCTGCACTGCTCATGTCAGGAAGCCCAGAAGCACGCAAGTCTGCCTACCGGAGGATTTTCGACACGCTGAGGCAGGGTTTGGCGCTCGATGCCGACCTGCTCGCCAATGTTGAAATGGACGCGCTCAAGGCACGCGCCTCAGGGACGATCCGCCAGCCTTGGGGATTCGGCCGGGACGAGCGCCTTCGCGGAGCGCGTGTGCTGATGCTGCTGCCGCCCGCTCGACGAGCTAACACGCTCGCTGACGAGGATCTCCTTGTGAGAGGCGGCTTTCAGAGCCAACTTGGTCGCACTCTGAGGCGAGCTGATACGTGGAACGGAGACGCGCGCGCACGTGAGCTCAACCGTGCCGAGTACGACAAGCTGCTTTCAGCAATGCTCGAAGCGGCACGCAAGTTGGGATTGGTAGCGCAGGTGCCCACTCCCTTCGGACCAACGATGGGCTGGCAACTAAAGGCTTCGTGCGTACTGTTCAGGCGAGGGACCGGAGAGGCGCGCTCCCGCGCAATGGACAACCGCTATTTCAGGGATCTGTACACAAATCTGTCCGAGGCGCTCGTCAAGCCTACGCACGGGCTGTTCCAGCTCGAGGCGCGTGAGCACACGGCCCAGGTGGAAGGCGAGCGGCGAAAGATCCGCGAAATGCGTTTCCGCTATGGCGAGAAAGAGCAGCAGGAGCTGGCCGCCGCACAGGCGCAGTTGCGGGAGATGGGAGAAGCAAGGCGCTTCCTCCCGGTCCTTTACTGCTCTCCGACAATGGAACTGGGCGTAGATATTTCTGCGCTCAACGTAGTCTACTTACGCAACATGCCTCCCACCCCGGCCAACTATGCTCAAAGGAGCGGGCGCGCAGGCAGAAGCGGGATGCCAGCCCTTGTGCTGTCATACAGCGCCGCTCGTAGTCCCCACGATCAGTACTTCTTCCTCGATCCGCCGGCTATGGTTCACGGAGAAGTGCGCACACCGACACTCGACTTAGCTAACGAGGAGTTGGTGCGCAGTCACTTGCACGCGGTCTGGATGGCGGCCACTGATACGCGACTTGATTCGTCGATTGCCAAGGTAATCGAGGTGGACGAAGCTCGTGGCCTGCCTCTGCGAACGGATGTGAAGGCCAGTTTCACAAGAGGCGAGATCGCGCCCCGTGCGCGGACGGCCATGCTGTCAGTACTTGCTTTGCTGGAGAGTGAGCTTACCAGCGAGCTAGCGCCGTGGTTCGTTTCCTCTGAGGTGTTGGCCAACGACGTAACAGACTCCGCTTTCGGTCGCTTCGATCGAGCGTTTCAACGCTGGCGGGAGCTTTTCCTTTCCGCCGCGCGGCAGCGCGATCTCTCACGCAAGATTATCGACAACCACGCATTGCCTGAGCACGATCGCCGGTCGGCGCGCATTCTCCATGGCCAAGCCATTGACCAGTTGAGTCTTCTGCAGCGCGGCACTTCGAGTCTGTCCAGCGACTATTACACCTACCGCTACCTTGCGACGGAAGGCTTTCTGCCCGGCTACAATTTTCCACGCTTACCGCTCACGGCCTTTGTTCCCGGGACGATGGACAGCAGGACAGCCGGTGCATACCTGCAAAGGCCACGCTTTCTCGCTCTTTCCGAGTTCGGGCCGCGCAGCCTCGTTTATCACGAAGGTCGTGCCTATCGGGTTACTGCTGCGATGCTCGGGGTCAGAGATGGCCCAGGAGCCGGCGAAATGGCCCTGCCCACCGATGTCGTCACAGTTTGCCGCAGTTGCGGTGCCGGTCATTTTCGCTCCGACACGAACGACCATGACGTGACTCACTGTCGTGGTTGCGGGGCGTCTCTCACGGACAACTCGGAGATTGTGCGCAACCTCTATCGGATAGAGAACGTTTCGACCCAGCCTGCCGATCGCATCACAGTTAACGACGAGGAACGCCTTCGTCAGGGCTTCGAGCTGCAGACGACGTTCCGGTGGGCTAGGCGAGATACGGGGCAACTCGACAGACGCACGGTATACGCGGAAGACAGCGCTGGAGTGGTCGCCCGGCTGACCTATGGCCCCGGAGCGGAGATCAGCCGCATCAACAAAGGGTTGCGGCGACGGGCCAATCAGGCCCAGCACGGCTTCAAGATCAATCCAGTCAATGGGCGCTGGGCCAAATTGGAGGACGACGACACGAGCCATGACAATGACGTGACGGCGATTCAGCCCCAGCTCATCGTTCCGTGGGTCAAGGATCAGAAGAACGCACTACTCTTTCACCACGGCCAGAAGGATGTGTCCGAGACCACTGTTGCTACGGTTCAACACGCTCTCAAGCGTGGCATTGAGTCCGTTTTCCAACTCGAAGAGAGCGAGATCCTCGCCGAGCCTCTGCCTGATCGCAAGGAGCGCAAAGGCGTGCTGTTCTACGAAGCGACGGAAGGCGGTGCCGGCGTGCTTACACGGCTTGTGCATGAACCCGAAGCGATTGCACGCGTCGCCCATGCGGGGCTCAAGGCCATGCACTTCGACATTCCGGACTTTGGTCAGCCTTTGCCGCAGCCTGCAGAGTTAAAGGATATCGAAGCCGCTGAATGCGTTGCCGGTTGCTATCGCTGCCTGCTTTCGTATTTCAACCAGACAGACCACCTCATTATTGATCGCAAGGATGCAGGCGCGGTTGCGGTGCTGGTCCGCCTTGCGGCCAGTCGCACTCGGCTTGAGCCTGCATCCACGCCCTCCAACGGAGGTGTGACCTCGTCGGGCGACATGTTCGACGCGGTGCAGAGCGGTCTGCCTCCGCCTGATGCGTCGATGGTCGATGTTGATGGATCGACCGCATTGGCGGTATGGAAACCGCAGCGTGTAGCGCTGCTCTCACGAGGCGCTAATCCCGCGCCCTGGACAGAACGCGGTTTGCGCGCTGTTCATTGGCCAGATGAGGCTAGTGGCCGCGCTGAGGCAATCTCTGCCTTGAGAGACTTCTTGCTTTGAGCGCCGTCGCCAGCGATCTGTCGTACGCACCTGGTGCGCTGGTACGCGCACGCGGGCGCGAATGGATCGTCATGCCCGGGAGCGAGGGCACACTGCTCCGGCTTCGGCCGCTCACCGGCGCCGAAGAAGATGCCACCACGCTCGATGCAACGCTAGAGGCTGAACCCGTTGCACCGGCCTCATTTCCCATGCCCACGGCCTGGCAGAGGGCGAGCCAGGAGTCGGCGCTACTGCTGCGCGATGCGCTGCTGATGTCCCTGCGACGCGGCGCGGGGCCGTTCCGCAGCTTTGGCCACCTGGCATTCGAGCCGCGTACCTACCAGCTAGTCCCGCTGCTGATGGCACTCAAACTCGACACCGTCCGACTGCTGATCGCCGACGACGTCGGCATCGGCAAGACGATCGAGGCCGGAATGATCGCGCGCGAACTGCTCGACCGGGGCGAAATTCGCCAATTTGCGGTCCTTTGTCCTCCGCACCTCGTTGAGCAATGGGTGCAGGAACTCGACGTCCGCTTTCATTTGAAAGCTGTTGCCGTTACCGCATCGAGCGCCGCCCGCCTTGAGCGTGGGTTGCCCGCCACCGACAACATCTTCACGGTATTTCCATACACAGTGGTGAGTCTTGACTACATAAAGTCGGATCGACGGCGCCTGGACTTTGTCTCACGTTGCCCGGAGTTCGTGATCGTCGATGAGGCCCATACCTGTGCAACGGCAGGTGCTCTCCGACACCAGCGTTTCGAGCTGCTGCGTGCGCTCTCGCAGAACGCCGAGCGCCATATGGTCCTGCTGACCGCAACGCCACACTCTGGCGATGAAGACAGCTTCCATAACTTGCTCGGCCTTCTCGAGCCGCAGTTTGCTGGCCTTGCCGCGCTCACGGGGAATTCCCGAGACCGCCTGCGTGAGCGCTTGGCGCGCCACTTTGTCCAGAGACGCCGGCCCGACATCGAGGAATGGAAGGATTCTGCGGTGTTCCCGAAGCGCGAGACTGCCGATATGCCCTACGCACTCAGCGGGCGCTGGGAACGCTTCTTTGAAGCGGTGCTCGACTACTGCTCGACGGCGGTTGAAAAGGCCGGTAGCGATTCCCGCCGTCAGAGGCTCAATTTCTGGGGCACGCTCGCGCTCATGCGTTGCGTATCGAGCAGCCCAGCCGCCGCCGCGCAGGCCCTGCGTACACGCATGCTGGTCGACATCTCGTCCGACCAGGAAGACGCGCTCCGTGAGCAGATATTTGATGGCTCGGATGATGTTCAACCCCAGGACGACGGCGAGCCCGCGGTGGCGCTAGGGGATACTGACCTTGCCGCGCTGTTGACCGAGGCCCGGGCGCTCGCTGGAGAATCTGGCGATCCGAAACTTGCAATGCTTACCACTCACCTAGAGCAATTGGTGCGCGAGGGATTCTCGCCGGTGGTGTTCTGCCGCTATATCGCAACGGCTCACTATCTCTACGACCATCTCAAGAGCCGCTTCGCTGGCGTCAAGGTCGATGTCGTCACGGGCGAGCTGACGCCGGAGGAGCGCAAGCAGCGTATCGAAACATTCGAGACAGAAGGTAAGAACCTGCTCATCGCAACCGACTGTCTGTCCGAGGGCGTCAACCTGCAGGAAGCCTTCAGCGCAGTCGTGCACTATGACCTGTCGTGGAACCCTACACGCCATGAACAGCGCGAGGGACGCGTCGATCGATTCGCCCAGCCGAAACCGGTAGTTCGTGCGACGCTGATGTATGGCAAGAACAACCCCGTCGATGCCACGGTACTAGAAGTCATTTTGCGCAAAGCAAAGAAGATCCGCGACGAGCTTGGTGTGCCGGTGCCGGTTCCAGATGACGGGCATTCGCTCACGCAGGCGCTGATGCAAGCAGTCCTTCTGCGCCGCAAGACGGCAGGGCGGGGCGTTGGCACGATGGAACTTGATTTCGGCGAAATGCCCGCTGTCCAGGCGCTGGATGTCGCGTGGACTGATCTCGCAGAAAAGGCCCGGAAGAATCGCACCGTGTTTGCGCAACGGCGCCTCCAGCCCGCCGAAGTGCTGCCTGAGTGGGAGAAGATGCAGGGCGCGTTAGGGAACACCGATGATGTACAGCGCTTTCTGCAAAGGGCGTTTGCGCGAATCGGCAGTGGACTACTATCGCGGAACACGAAAGAACCTCCAAGCTTTCGGGCGAACCTTTCCATGCTTCCGGAGCATTTGCGCGAACGGCTCCTCGCCGAGGGTCTGCAAGGCACGCTTGGCATCAGTTTCGTGCCGCGGCCCGCGGCTGGGACGCGCTTCGTTCACCGTAGCCACCCATTGCCTGGAATTCTCGCTGAGGGGCTCCTGGAAGCGAGCCTTGCTGATGCTGGAATCGAAGCTTCGGCGGTTGTAGCGACTGCCGATGCGGCCCAAGATCCAGCAGTGCTGGGGCGGACCGGCTGCTGGGCAACCACCGCTGTTACTCGGCACACCGTGGTATTGCTGCTGCGCCTGCGCCATCAGTTGAGCACCGGCGCCGCGAATGCAGCGGAGACGTTGCTCGTGGAAGAGGCCCACGCGATAGCGCTGCCTGCCGGTGCGGAGCCGGTTGTTAATGGTAACGAGCCGCTTGATTGGCTCGCTGCACCTTCCGCCGAAGAGCTCGCCGATCGCGTGCGTCGTGAGGAGGTCGAGCGCACCTTGACGACCGCCCAGAGTTGGCAGCCTTTGCTTGAACGGGTCGCACGTGACCGTGCGCAAAGCCTGCTTGCGGACCATGTGCGCGTGCGCGAAGCCTCCGATCCCGAGGCACGACGTGGCCGGCGGAGGGGGCAGACGAGTGTCCGGCCGTTGTTGCCGGTGGACGTTATCGGCGTGTTTGTACTACTGCCAAAACTGGGTTTTTGAGCGCACGCATGGCGCGACCCGACTCAAGAATTCAGTTCGACGCGCTCGCCATCGAAGGCGGGCTCTTCACAGCTGATTGGCTAGGGAAGCTCGCGAGCTTTGCAGCCCCGATGCAGGCGGAAGCGGACTATGGTGTGCGAGCCGGGTTTACGATTCGCGAAGAAATCGCGCTGGCCTGGCGAGCAGCGCAGGCATTGTGGGCCCAGTTTGCTGTTGCCCGCGCTACGGCTGTTCATGATTCTGCCGCTGTGTCACAGCGGTTTTCCTCTGAGCTGCTGAAGCAGGCGTTTGGTTTCAGCCTCGATGCAATGGCTCCCCAGGTTGCCGACGGTCGGTTGTTCCCGATCCGATACTTCGCATTCGACGGGACGGTTCCAGTGGTGATTGGCAGCCATGCGATGACGCTGGATGAGTCCGATCCATATTTCGGGGATTCGAGTGGAGATCGAATCCGACGGCGCAGCGCTTTCGGGCTTGTCCAGGAATACTTGAACGCTCGAAATGGTGCGCTCTGGGGAGTCGCCATCAATGGCCTGGTTCTCCGGATTGCCCGCGACAACTCGAGCTTGACGCGTCCTGCATGGTTCGAAGCCGATCTCGAGCGGCTGTTTACCGATGAGCAGTTCGCCGAATTCAGCGTGCTGTGGCTAATAGCACATGCCACTCGGTTCGGGAGCGAGAACGTCGCTCCGGCGGAGTGCGTTCTCGAACGCTGGCGCGACGCCTGTCGGGAACAGGGGGTCTCCGCACGCGGTGAATTGCGAACGGGCGTCGAGCAGGCGTTGCTCGATCTCGGAACGGGCTTCCTTGCGCATCCAGCAAATATCGATCTACGAGAAGCGCTGGCGAACGGTCAGCTGACAACGCGGCATTACTTTCAGCAGTTGTTGCGTCTTGTCTACCGACAGATATTTCTCCTAACCGTAGAGGAGCGCGGCATCTTGCACCGTGACGACAGTGTGGCCAGTGCGCGCGCGCTGTACTCGGAGGGCTACGCCCTACGACGGCTTCGCGACCGCGCCGTGCGTCGCAACGCCCATGATCGCCACCATGACCTTTGGGAGGGGTTGAAGCTTGTCTGGAATGGACTGGCGCACGGAGAACATCGCCTCGCGCTGCCGCCACTCGGCGGCCTCTTTTCGGAGATCCAATGCCCCGACCTTGATGCTGCACGACTGGAAAACCGCTATCTGCTGCGCGCCCTCTTTAACCTCGCTTGGCTGCGCGATCGGACTCAACCCAATTCTCCACTTGCGCGAGTGAACTGGCGGGATATGGGGCCGGAGGAACTTGGAAGTATTTACGAAAGCCTGCTCGAACTTGTGCCTCAGGTGGGCGAGGGCAGCCGAACCTTTGGGTTTTTGGGGGGCCAAGAGACACGCGGGAACGCGCGCAAGACCTCGGGCAGTTACTACACACCTGACAGCCTGGTTCAGCTACTGCTCAACTCGGCGCTCGACCCTGTCATTGCCGAGAATCTAGCGGCTCACCCATTGGGCGAAGGCGCGGTCGAGGCGCTACTGTCAATTTCCGTGGTCGATCCAGCCTGCGGCAGCGGACACTTCTTGTTGGCCGCGGCGAGGCGTATCGCCACCCATTTAGCGCGTGTTCAGGCGGAGGGCAGAGGTAGTGGTCAACCGACACCATCCGACTACCGCCACGCGTTGCGCCAAGTAATTACGCATTGCGTATTCGGCGTGGACATGAATCCAATGGCTCTCGAACTCACTCGCACGGCATTGTGGCTTGAGGCATTTACGCCAGATGCTCCTCTGGGGTTCATCGATCACCACCTTGTCTGCGGAAATGCGCTGCTTGGTGTGTTGGATCCGAAGACGCTCTTGGAGGGAATTCCGGACGAGGCTTACAAAGCGCTGACCGGCGATAGCAGGGATCTCTGCCTGGACTTAAAGAAGAAGAACAGAGAGGAGCGTGAGGGCCTTCTGCGCATGCGAAAGGCAGCGGCCTTCTCACAGAGTCTGAGTACGATGGATCTTGCCATTACAGCTGCGCCGCTTCAGCAGCTCGATGCGCTTCCCGATCAATCGCTTGAACAGGCCGAGGCTAAGCGTAGGCAGTTCGAGGAACTGAACCAGTCCCGCTACAGCGAGGGCCTACCTCTAGCGATGGACCTCTATCTCGCCGCATTCTTGATCCCCAAAGTGGGTACGGTTGCGGACACCTTGGTGCCAACGACACAGGACGTGCTCAGCGCACTGATGGGCCGAACGGTCGCGGAGGGAAAGCGCACCGCTGCACGTCGTATTGCTAGCGAAACACCATTGCTACACTGGCCGCTCCCATTTGCGCAAGTGTTTGCGCGTGGAGGATTCGCATGTGTGCTGGGCAATCCGCCTTGGGAGCGCATAAAGCTGCAGGAAGAGGAATTTTTTGCGAGCAGAGCGCCCGAGATCGCGAACGCAAGGAACAAATCCCTACGTGAGCGCGCCATCGCACTTCTAGGGGCGGCACAGGCAGGCAGTCCAGAACGACGGGTGTACGACGAGTTCGTCACCGCTAAACACCTGGCGGAGGCTGCAAGCGTGTTCGCACATGGCGCGCGCTTCCCGCTTACCGGTACTGGCGACGTAAACACCTACGCGCTGTTCGCTGAATCGTCTTTGGGGATCGTGCACCCGAGGGGGCGCGTCGGTATGGTACTCATGAGCGGTATCGCTACCGACGACTCAACTAGCGCCTTCTTTGCGTATGTCAGTGCAGGGCGTCTTGTGCAGTTGATCGATTTTGAAAATCGCGCTGGACTCTTTCCAGCCGTAGATTCACGAATGAAGTTTTGTCTACTTACGCTAGGGGCATCTAAAGAGGCACGCTTCGCCTTCTTCCTCACGGACACTGCGCAGCTTGAGGATTCGCGACGTTGCTTTGCTTTGAGTGCTGAAGATCTTGCGATGATAAACCCCAATACACGCAACTGCCCTGTCTTGCGAAGTCAGATGGACGCAAGACTCTCAGTAAGCATTGCCAATCGGCTTCCGGTATTGAGGTCAGATCATCGAGCAAGTGGTTGGTCTTTGCGACTTCGGAGAATGTTTGATGTGTCGACTGATGCGAAAGTCTTGCTAGCGGATCCGAGCCTTGCGAGCGACAGGAATTACCTGCCAGTCTACGAAGGCGACTTGGGACATCAGTTCAATCACAGATACGCTAGATACGAAAATGGTCGAGCACTGGCGAACGACGACAGCTGGTTGGCGGATCCCAGTCATCTGACTATCCCCAACTTCTATTGTCTATCTTCAGATTTCGACGACAAGTCCACTCGGATGGATTTGGATTCGATCGTTTCAAAGAGCGCCTTCTTGGGGTTCCGAAGAGTCTCGAGATCAACAGACGAGCGAACTGTTCTGGCTTGCATCTTCCCTTGGCTTCCTTCGACCTACGGCTGGATCTTGACATTGGGGCCAACACCAACAGAGCTCTCTCTCTTATGCGGGATGTACAACTCCCTCGTGTTCGACTTTGTGCTCAGAAATAGGCTCAGCCAACCTAGCATTCCACAGGGAACGTTTGAACAGATTCAGGTGGTGCCACGCGCTGCATTTACGAAAAGGGAGTGCCAATTCATCCTCCCCCGCGTTCTTGAGTTGACATACACAGCCGATGATCTCAAGCCCTTCTACGACAGTCTGATAACCGAAGATCCTAGTTGCGACAATCGTCCGTCGGCGGAGCGTGGGCGACCATTCAAGTGGGATGTCGATCGACGCGCTCTTGTTCGCGCCGAGTTGGATGCTTACTACGGACGGCTCTACGGATTGAATCGCGATGAACTGCGATACATCCTAGATCCAAAGGAAATCATGGGAGAAGACTACCCAAGTGAAAGCTTTCGAGTCTTGAAAGAAAAGGAAGTTCGTCAATTCGGAGAGTATCGGACCGGCCGCCTAGTACTTAACGCGTGGGATCGATTGGAGGTGACGGGGTGACCGTACTCCGCATTCGCGCAGCGGGTCGCTGCGCTCATCCTTCGCACCGCTGGATCGACTAGTCCAGGTGCAACGGCTCTCATCGCTCGATGGTACCCATGATTCCGCTCACCGCACTCACCAGGGTTAGTCTGAACAAGGCCGCAGTGGACTCGGGCTTTGACGTAGCGGAGGGAGAGGACTTTGGCTGGTTGAGATATCGAAGTACTTCCTCGCCAGTGCGAGCTGCGCTCACTGTCGTCAATGATCTGCCTGTTGGGGCGCTGTCATCGGAGGGGGTGCTTGCGGAGTTGCGCTTGCCAGATTTCCGCGATATCGACATTCCAAATGGCTATGCCGGTTGTTTTGCCGCGGCATCGTTCGGTGAGGCGCAGGATATCTTGACGCGTGCATACGCATTGGGTCGAGCGCTTCCTGACGAATTGTATAAATCATGGCAGGACGCAGTCGGGCACATTGGGCCCACCGAGCGCGACGCGACGGTCAAGCAGCGGATCGGTCAGGACTACTTCCGGCGCGGTCTGCTTTCACTTTGGAACGAACGGTGTGCCATCACCGGATTGGCTGTCCCGGATTTGCTGCGGGCCAGTCACGCGAAACCGTGGAAGCATGCGTCGGACACTGAGAGACTGGATGTTTTCAACGGCCTATTGCTCGTGGCACACCTCGACGCAGCCTTTGATGCTGGCCTGATTTGCATAGCACACGACGGGGCGGTCGAGATCTCGGACGAACTTGATAGTTCAACGCGCACAATACTTGGACTCGGGGATGGGCTGCGCGTTGAGCGGCTCTCCGTCAGACACCAAAAGTATCTGGATTGGCATCGACGGCACGTGTTTGCCGGTCGTATCAGCTAGTTGAGCATTGGAGTAAATGGTGAGTGTTGAAGCGTTTGGGGGACGAATTGCCAAGTCTTGGATGCCGCGCATGCTAGGCCCAGCGCCTTCCGAAAGTTGGCCCGCCACGCGAATCATCGGGTGGTAGTGCGCCCTCTCGCTCGCGGCCTGTAGATCGCGGCCAGCTCGGAAGCCATACCCGTCATCTTCTCCCTAAGCTCCTTCGGCTCCACGACGTCGCATTCCGCGCCAACCTTGAGCAGTTCCATCGCCGCATGCTCCACCGACTCGATGGGGATCGTCACCTCGAGCCACCCCCTGGCGTCCACCTTCTCCGGCGCCCGCTCCACCGCCTTCCCCACCGCATCACTCAGCAGCTTTAGTCTTCTCAACCCAAGAGCGGAGGCGCGCACAACCGCAGTCCCCCGATAAAGCCCCGCCTCGAATCGCTCGATCGATTCGGTCCAGTGCTGTCCTAAATCAAACCGAGCAGGCCGCTTGAACGTTCCGCCTGACCTTTCCACTGCCTGGATGTTCGCGACCTTGTACGTCGCGACTCCCTTCTTCGTCTGAGCCACCGCATACCACTCGCCGCCCTTGAGCACGAGTCCCAGCGGCTCGATGGTCCTCTCCGACACACCCTTCCAACTGTCATAGCGGATCTTCAACCGCCGCTCCTTCCACACCGCATCGGCGACAGCCGCCAAATGATCGGCTCGAGCGGGAGCGCGGTACCACCCCACAGGGTCCAGATGGAATCGCGAAGCAACCCGTCGCGCATCCGCCTGCCACGAGTCGGGCAAAGAGGACATCACGGTCGCCTCGATCGGCGTGAGGCCCGTGAGGCGCGTGCGCCAACCCTCGAGGAGCGTGAAGCCGCCCGTGGCGCCGCGCTCGGCCACCACCGGCACGCCGGATGCGGAGAGCTCCTCGATGTCCCGGTGCACCGTGCGGACGGATACGCCCATCTTCTCGGCAATGCGGGTGGCGCTCATCCGCCCCTCGCCCTGGAGGAGCATCAACACCTGGAGTAGTCGTCCGGCACGCATCCCGAAAGCCTACCGGAAATACATGACATAGGATGGCATGTATCGGGTCGCAGCATGGGACATCGACACAAAGGAGTCACCCATGGCCGACATCCAGCAAGACACGAAGATCCTCGAGTTCCGTCCCTACATCACCCAGCCCGGCAAGCGCGACGAGTTCAACGGCTTGTTCGAAGGGTTGATACCGGAGTTGGAAAAACAGGGACATAGAATCCTTGGCCAGTTCCGCGACGCGAAGGACCCGAACAAATTCCTCTGGCTGCGCGGCTACGACAGCATGGAGACTCGCGGCAAGGCGCTGCCCGCGTTCTACGGTGGCCCGGTGTGGAAGGAGTACACCAAGCCGGTGAATGCGACGCTCGTGGACATCGGCGATGTTCGCCTCTTGAAGCCTGTGGACGGCGCCAACTTCACGCTTGCGAAGAAGATGACGGCCTTCATGGTGGCCACGATCTACCTGCTGAACGCGCCGGCCGAGAATGGCTTCAACAAGTTCTGGAAGGAACGCCTGGCGCCCACGATGGCCCTGGCCGGGGCGCCTTCGGTTGCGTCGCTCTCCACCGAATACGCGCCCGACAACTTCCCGCGCATCCCGGTCACGAAGGCCGGAGAGCATGCCTTCGTGTGGTTCGCGGCGTACGGCAGCCCGGACGAGTACCAGCTCCATCGCAAGATCCTCAATGAGACGAGAGGCTGGAGCGCGACGGAGGCCGAGCTCGCCAAGTACCTGGCCTCACCCCCGCAGACGATGGAGCTGATCCCCACCGCGTACTCGCTGCAGCGCTGGGGCACGCCGTTCAAGTACACGCTGAACGGCACGGGCGACGTGCACGACTTCGACTTCCTCGACGGCAAGTGGACGATGGTGAACCGCCGCCTCATGAAGCGCGGCGTGGGCAGCACCGACCCGAAGGACTGGGACGTCTTCCCCGCGACCGTCACCGCGCACGTGATGCTGGGCGGCGTCACCAATGTCGATGAAGTCACGTTCCCGACCAAGGGGTGGGCAGGTACCACGTTCCGGCATTTCGACCTCGAGAAGAAGCAGTGGTCGATCTACTGGGTGAACAGCCGCAACGGCAAGATGGACTATCCCGGCCAGCTTGGCGGCTTCGACGGCGACGTGGGCCTCTTCTACGGCGAGGACACCGACGAGGGCCGTCCCGTGAAGGTGGTCTACAAGTGGACGAAGGTCGGGCCCGATGGTGCGCGTTGGGAACAGGCGTTCTCCTATGACGACGGGAAGACCTGGGAGACGAACTGGGTGAATGAGCACCGGCGGGTGAAACCGGAAGTCGGCTCGCGCGATTTCGATTTCGAGTTTGGCGAGTGGGAGGTCCAACACCGTACCAAGCGCGCCGACGGCACGTGGCTCGAGTTCAGTGGCACGTCCGTGACCCGCCCGACCATGGACGGAATGGGGAACGTCGAGGAGAACCGGTTCCACAAGCCCGGCGGTGTCACCCGCGGCCTGGCACTCCGCACCTACGACGCGAAGGCGGACCTGTGGGCGATCTGGTGGGTCGACGGGCGCGACCCGCACGCGGCGCTCGATCCCCCGGTGAAAGGGCGCTTCGTCGAGGGCGTGGGGACGTTCTATGCGGACAACATCGTCGACGGCAAGACGATCCGCACGCGATACATCTGGTCGAAGATCACGGCTCGCACGGCGCGTTGGGAGCAGGCGCTTTCGATGGATGCCGGCGCGACCTGGGATACGAATTGGATCATGGAATTTCGCCGGCAATGAGGGCGGTTATTGGCCTCCTTCCACTCTACGATCGGGCTTCCAATTTCGAGAGAGAGTGACTCCATGAGAAGGAATTATTTGGCTGCGGCCGTTGCGATCATCGCGGCCTGCGCGGCTACCTCGTCGTACAGCGAAACGCTGAAGCTCGCGAAGGAAGGCCAGCCACCCGCCGCACAGCTTGCCGAGAACGACTTGAATCGATTCGACGTGCGGTTTCTCGTCGTCGAGGGGAGAAGCGGTTCCGTACCGGGCCTCGACGAGAGATGCGTTCCGAGGGACAGTGATTTCATCACCGCGATCGCCCCGGATGGCGACGAACAGCGGGCGACTGCGTACGCCCAGAGCTACAACGCGACCGTCGTAGCCAACCTTATCGCCAATAAGAAGTTGGGGCGCTTCGTGCGGTGTAAATAGAAATCGGGGTCAGGGTCGAAATATCATCTCCGGCCTTCCTGGCCGGAAAGATATTTCGACCCTGACCCCGTTTTCGATTTTGGCGGTCCCCTTGCTTGCCGGCAATTCGTGTGGAATACTGAACTATATGGTTCAGTATTCACGCACCCACTTCAATGCCTCGTTCTCCGCGCTCTCGGATGCCACCCGCCGTGGCGTCCTGGAGCAGCTCGCGCGCGGGGACGCCTCCATCACGGACCTCGCCGACAAGTTCCACATGACCCTCACGGGCATGAAGAAGCATGTCGGCATCCTGGAGGACGCGGGCCTCGTCACCACGGAGAAGGTCGGGCGCGTACGGACCTGCAAGCTCGGCCGGTGCCACCTCGAGGAAGAGGCGGCCTGGATCGAGCGCTACCACCAGCTCTGGGCCGCGCGCTTCGACGAGCTGGACAAGGTTGTCGACGAACTCAAGCGAAAGGAGAAGGCCGTTGGACGCAAGAAACGAGACTGAGGTGAAACGGAAGTCCGACCGTGAGGTGGTCGTCACGCGGACCGTCAACGGCCCGGCGCGCATGGTGTTCGAGGCGTGGACCAGGCCGGAGCTCTTCCAGCGGTGGTGGCTCCCGAAGTCCATGGGCGTGACCATCGTCTCCTGCGAGATGGATGTTCGCGTCGGGGGCGGCTACCGGTTGATGTTGCGCCACGGGGCCTCGGAGCCCATGGCGTTCTTCGGCAAGTACCTCGAGGTGGTCCCCGGCTCGCGCCTCGTCTGGACCAACGAAGAGAGTCCCGAAGGTGCCGTCACCACGGTGACTTTCGAGGAGAAGGCGGGCAAGACGCGCGTGGTCCTGAGCGAGCTCTTTCCCTCGAAGGAAGCCCTCGAAGCGAATGGGGGCGGGATCACGCCCGAACAGTTCGACCAGTTGGACGAGGTTCTGGCCAGCTTGGGCGCGAGCGTGGAGTAACTCGAAATCGAAATCGAAATCGGGGTCAGGGTAGAAATATCTTTCGCGGCAAGAAGCCGCGGGAAGATATTTCTACCCTGACCCCGATTTCGTCATGACCCCGATTTCGAGAGGTATGCCTTCATGCCGGCCCAGTAGTGGTTGCGCCAGTTGGCTTCGGTGCTGTCGAGGAGTGCCTTGGGCACTCCTCGATGCGTGAGCACCAGTTCCGTTCCGCCATTGGGCGTGGGCGTGAGCACGAATGCCGCCATCGAGTAGACGCCTTCGGGGAAGTCGTCGCGCCGCCACGCCTGGACGATGCGCTTGCCGGGCACCAGGTCCACGTTGATTCCGCTCACCGTGCCGGCGTCGGCCGAGAAGGCGCCGCCGATCTTGTTGCTGAGGGCGGCCTTGCGGCCCGTCACCGCGGTGCGCTTCTTGGAATCTGCGAGCAGGCCGTAGACGGTTTCGGGCGCGGCGTTGAAGCGGACCTTGAGTTTGAGGGTCTTGCACATGGTTTCTCCAAGGCCTATTTCAGCTGATAGTGGTAGTACATGGGAGGCGAACTGGTGCATGAGAATCGGCGCGTGAAGTGGCGTAGTCTGACGCAATCGTAGTGAAAGGGAGGCCGCCATGCTGGGTTCGGCGTTGTTGGCCTGGAGTCCGTCGCATCGCCTGACATTCGATTCGCACGGGTTTGCCGTTGCGAGCCTGCGCGACGCGTCGACACCTGCGGAGGCGGCGCGATGGGTGGATGTCATCGAGATCACCGCTTGGTCCGTGGCGCTCATGTATGGAGAGGTCCTGACGCTGCACGTGAGGCTTTCACAAGGCAGCACCATCCAGCTTGACGAAGAGATGGAGGGGTGGCCGGCATTCATCGAAGCACTTCCCGGTCACTTGCCATCCCAGCCTCACAAGGATTGGGAGCATCGGCTTTTTTTCGGAGAGCGTGAGCAGGGCATCAAGGTGTACGTCAAACGCTAAGTGACGCATTGCGGCGATATAATTCCGCTTTAGCTTCGACGCCGCAGCCATGCCCCGCACCCTCTACGAAAAGCTCTGGGACTCCCACCTCGTCCGCCAGGACGCCGACGGGACGGCTCTCCTCTACATCGACCGCCACCTCGTCCATGAGGTGACGTCGCCCCAGGCCTTCGAAGGCCTGGAAGTCGCCGGCCGCAAGCCCTGGCGCATCGGCTCCGTGGTCGCCACTGCCGACCACAACGTCTCCACGGACATCGGGCGCAACACCCGCGAGATCGCCGACCCCATCTCGCGCCTGCAGGTGACGACCCTCGACGAGAACGTGGTCAAGTTCCACGTGCCGGTCTACTTCGGCATGAAGGATCACCGCCAGGGCATCGTCCACGTGATCGGGCCGGAGCAGGGCGCCACGCTCCCGGGCATGACCGTGGTCTGCGGCGACAGCCACACCTCCACGCACGGGGCCTTCGCGGCACTCGCGTTCGGCATCGGCACGAGCGAGGTCGAGCACGTGCTCGCCACGCAGTGCCTGGTGCAGAAGAAGGCGAAGACGCTCCTCATCCGCGCCGAGGGCACGCTCCCGGCGGGCATCACGGCCAAGGACCTGATCCTCGCCGTGATCGGCAAGATCGGCATCGGCGGTGGCACGGGCTCGGTGATCGAGTACGGCGGCAGTGCCTTCCGCGCGCTCTCCATGGAAGGCCGCATGACGGTCTCCAACATGTCGATCGAGGCGGGCGCGCGCGCGGGCATCTTCGCCTGCGACGAGACCACCATCGACTACCTGCGCGGCCGCACGCATGCCCCGAAGGGCGAGGCGTTCGACAAGGCCGCGGCTTACTGGCGCACGCTGGTGTCGGACCCGGGCGCCAAGTTCGACCGCGTGGTGGACATCGACGTGGCTTCGCTGCAGCCGCAGGTCACGTGGGGCACCTCCCCGGAAATGGTGCTACCCATCGACGGCCGCGTGCCGGACCCCGACAAGGAAAAGGACCCGATGCGCCGGGAAGCCATCGAGCGCGCGCTGGTCTACATGGGCCTCACGCCCAACACGCCGATGACCGACGTGCGCATCGACAAGGTCTTCATCGGTTCGTGCACCAACTCGCGCATCGAGGACCTCCGCGCGGCGGCCTCCGTCGTGCGAGGCAAACGCGTGGCCAGCAACGTGCGGCTGGCCCTCGTCGTTCCGGGCTCGGGGTTGGTCAAAGCCCAGGCCGAGAAGGAAGGCCTGGACCGCGTGTTCCGCGATTCCGGCTTCGAATGGCGCGAACCGGGCTGCTCCATGTGCCTCGCCATGAACGACGACAAGCTGGAAGCGGGCGAGCGTTGCGCGTCCACGTCGAACCGCAACTTCGAAGGGCGGCAGGGGGCGGGAGGGCGGACGCACCTGGTTTCGCCGGCCATGGCTGCCGCGGCTGCGATTGCGGGGCATTTCGTCGACGTTCGTCGCGCGTGACGCGTTAGGCCGCGCCCCAGCCGCCCGCTTTCGCGTTCGGGTCATCCCACCGACCCGATGAGCGTTGAGAGGGGTGATGCTCATCCACATTTCATAAACAGCTTGTTTATGAAATCCGAAAAGCGATCCCTCCGCACACGTGAAGCCGCATCCAGGCGTCATCCTCGCCGCTGAGCTGGCAAGGCTCGAGCTTTCGCAGGCGGCGCTCGCACGCATCATCGGCGTGTCCGCCATGCGGATTTCGCTCGTGGTCGCCGGCCACCGCCCCATCACGGCCGAGCTGGCGTTGCGGTTGCGGCCGCTCGGCCGGCCGGCGAGCTTCTGGCTGCATCGGCAGTGCCAGTTCGATCTCGGCAGGGCCCGGGTCTCCCTGGGAGGCAGGCTGGGAAGGCCGAAGCGAATCGCGCCCCCGAGGCGACGAGCGAATCGCGCCCCCGAGGCTACAATCGTTTGATGAAGAATCTCATCGCGATCGCGGTTCTCCCACTCCTTCTCTTGCAGTGCCCACTCGCCCTCGCCAGGGACGACTTCGACCAACTCCCGGAAAAGGCCTCCCCGGAGATCATCGGGCGAAAGCTCGCGCAGAGGTTCGTCACTTCACCGCACATGTTCTGGGCCCAGTTCGGCACGCTGCACTACGCCGAAGTGGCCACGTGGTATGGCGCGCTGAATGTTGCGGCCCTCACCAAGGATGCCGAGCTCAAGCGGCAACTGATCAATCGCTTCGAACCCTTCTTCGGTCCCGAAGAGAAATTCATTCCGCCGGCCACCCACGTCGATCACTCGGTGTTCGGCGTGTTGCCTTTGGAGCTCTATCGTCAAACGGGCCTGGTGAAGTATCGCGTCATGGGCATGGCCTTCGCGGACGGGCAGTGGGATCGCCCCGATGCGCAGGGCCTCACCAACCAGACCCGCTACTGGATCGACGACATGTACATGATCACGGCGCTCCAGGTGCAGGCCTGGCGCGCAACGGGTGATCAGAAGTACCTCGATCGAACCGCGAAGGAGATGGTGGTCTATCTCGATCGCTTGCAGCAGCCCAATGGCTTGTTCTTCCACGCGCCGGATGCTCCCTTCTACTGGGGGCGCGGCAACGGTTGGATGGCGGCCGGAATGACGGAGTTGCTACGCGCACTGCCAGCAAACCATCCGCAGCGAGCGAGGATCCTGCAGGGCTATCGCTCGATGATGGCGAGCCTGAAGAAATATCAGAGCGACTCGGGGATGTGGTTGCAGTTGATCGACCACCCGGAATCGTGGGCGGAGAGCTCATCCACCGCGATGTTCACCTACGCGATGATCACGGGCGTCAAGAATGGCTGGCTGGATGAGAGCTATGGCCCCGTAGCGCGAAAGGGCTGGTTGGCATTGGTCGACTACATCAACGAGGACGGCGCGGTGCGAGAGGTTTGCGCGGGTACCGGCACCAAGAACGATCTGGCGCACTACCTGAATCGCCCGCGCATCGTGGGCGACTTCCACGGCCAGGCTCCGGTGTTGTGGAGCGTGGCGGCCTTGTTGAGGGCGGTGGAGTAACTACACGGCCCGGGCCGCATCCCTCGGCGACCCACCCCACTGCCGGCTCCAGGCCCGCCGCAACTGCAGACCCGACCGGAACCCCGCCACCTCCGCCGCCTGCGTGACGCTCGCACCGCGTTCGAGCGACTGCCTTGCGCGCTCGAGCCGGATCGACTGCAGGTATCGCAGCGGCGAAACCCCCGCGTGTTCGACAAACAGCCGCAGCAGGTGCCGCTCGGTCACGTGGCCGATGTCAGCGAGTGCCGCCATGTCCCAATCGCGGTCCGGTTCCGCGCCGATCGCATCCTGCACCCGGTGCACGGCCGCGTGCAGGTGGCCGCGATTCACCAGGAACGGTGACAACTCGGGGTCGCGTTGCGAGCGCCGCAGGTACACCACCATGTCGTGGGCCACGCTCGTGGCCAGCGCCTCGCCGCATTCGTCGGCAATCAAATGCAGCGCGAGGTCGATGCCCGCCGTGATGCCGGCACTCGACGCAACCGGCCCGTCGACCACGAACACGCGGTTGTCGATCACCTGTGCATCCGGCGCCAACACGCGCAGGGCATGCAGGAGTTCGTGGTGCGTGGTGCAGCGCCGGCCTTCGAGAAGTCCCGCGCGGGCGGCGAGCAACGAACCCGAGCAGATCGTGAGCAGGCGATGGGGTGAGTCCTCCGACGCGAGAGGCTTAACCAGGAGCCGCGTGAGCCACTGCGTGATGGCGACGATGGCGGGCGTGACCTTTCCCGAGTGAGTACTGGGTTGCCCCGCGACCACCACCCACGTCGGCACATTCAGGCGCGAGGGCAGGGCCTCGAGCCCCGCGATTGAAAGCCCGACCGAAGTCGGTGCCGCCGCCACGGGCCCGGCAAAGCGCAGGCGAAACCGCGGCGGCATTCCGCGCGCTTCGCGATGCACGTTGGCCAGGCGGAAGGCTTCCGCGGGGCCGGCGATGTCGAGCAGCAGCGAGTGCGGCGCGACGACGAACAGCAATTCAATGGGCTGGGTACGGGCGATCATTTTCAGACATGAAAGGGCCGGTCACACATTGTAAGCGCCATTGTCCGGAATTGATCCAATCCTGTCGAGCCGCGGCGCGACACGGCGGGGCGTTCGTCCTAACGTGGGGACCATGAAAAAGATCCTGTTGATCATTGCGGCCACCGTCCTCGTCGCCACGGCGCTCGCGAGCGGCCCGGACACGGCGCTCAAGCCGGGCGACGACTTCTTCGCGTACGCCAACCGCGGCTGGCTCGCCGACACAGAGATTCCCGCGGGCAAGCAGCGGTGGGGTGCCCGCAACGAGATCGATGCGCGCACCCGAGCGCAAGTCGTGAACGTGCTCGAGGATGCCGCCACGCAGCCCGTTGGAAGCGTGGCGCGCAAGGTGGCCGATTTCCACGCGGCCTACCTGAACGAGGCCGTCATCGAGGTGCGGGGCCTCGCTCCCTTGAAACCGCAGCTTGAACGCATCGGCGGCGTTCGCGACAAGGCCGGGCTCACGCGGTATCTGGGCAGCACGTTGCGCGCCGACGTCGATCCGCTGAACGTGGGCACCTACGACTCCGCGCATTTGCTGGGCTTGTGCGTGGAGCAGGGCAACAACGGCGAGACGACCTACGTCGCCTTCCTGCTGCAAGGCGGGCTCGGACTTCCCGACCGCGAGCACTACGTGAACCCCGAGCCGCGCATGCAGGCGTTGCGGGTGACGTACCAGGCGTACATCGGCCGCATGCTGGGCCTCGCCGGTTTCGACCGTCCGGAGCAACGCGCGAAAGCGGTGCTGGAACTGGAGACCGCCATCGCGCAAAGCCACGCCACGCGCGAGGTCTCGTCGAACGACCGCAATGCCGACAACCTGTGGACGCGGGCCGACTTCGCGCGCGAGGCCCCGGGCATGGATTGGACCGTCTTCTTCGCGGCAGGTGGTTTGAAGAAGCAGATGACGTTCGTCGCGTGGCAGCCGGGCGCCGTGAAGGGGGCGGCAGCGTTGGTCGCGTCGCGGCCCCTCGAGGCGTGGCAGGACTACCTGCGCTTCCACTTGCTGCATCGAAACGCCGACGTGCTGCCGGCCAAGTTCGCCGAGCCTGCGCTGGCGCTTCAGGACGCGATCGCGGGCGCGCCGCAGCCGCGTGTGCGCGCGGATCGGGCTTTCAATGCGACGCAGCGGGCCCTGAGCGAGGCGTGGGGTCGCCTGTACGTCGAGCGCCACTTCTCGCCGGAGCACAAGGCGCGCGTGAACGCGATCGTGCGCAACGTCGTCGCTGCGTTCGAACAACGCCTTGATGCGGTGACGTGGATGACGCCCGCGAGCAAGAAGGTGGCCGCGGCCAAGTTGAAGACGCTCTACTTCGGCGTCGGTTATCCGGAGAAGTGGCAGGACTATTCCGATCTCAAGGTGGAGCCCACGGATGCCGTGGGCAACCTGCGTCGCGTCGAGGAACACAACTACGTCCAGGCCGTGGCCCGCCTCGGGAAACCGGTGGACCGGATGGAGTGGTCGATGGCCCCGCAGACGGTCGGCGCGATCCTCCTCTTCCAGCAGAACGCGTACAACTTTCCGGCGGCGCTGCTGCAGGCGCCCAAGTTCGACCCGGCCGCCTCCGACGCGATGAACTACGGCGCGATCGGCGCCATCGCCGGCCACGAGATCAGCCACCTCTTCGATACGCTGGGCGCGGAGTACGAGGCCGATGGGCGCAACCGCCGCTGGTGGACGCCTGATGACCAGTCGGGCTACGAGACGGCGACCGCCGCATTGGTGAGCCAGTTCGCTGCGTACCGTCCGTTTCCCGACGTCGCAGTCGACGGCAAGCGCACGTTGACCGAGAACCTCGCCGACCTGGGAGGCCTGGCCGCCGCGTTCGACGCGCATCGTCGCGCGCTCGGGAGCAAAGCCTCGGACAAGGAATATGTGAAGGAGCAGGACCGCGAGTTCTTCATCGGCTTCGCCCGGAGCTGGCGCGCGAAGATGACGGAAGCGGGAATGCGCGCGTATGTCGCCAATGACAGCCACGCACCCGAGAGCTATCGCATCGCGACCGTTCGCAACATCGATGCGTGGTACGAGGCGTTCGACGTGCAGCCGGGGCACCGCCTGTACCTGCCCCGGTCGGAACGCGTGCGGATCTGGTGAGCGGCCTGTGTTGATGGACTACTAGGCGAACGGATTCTTCAGCGCGGTCTCGCCGCGCCACATCCGTTCGAGGTTCTCGAGCAGCAGGTCGATCACGTTGTCCTCGTAGCGACGCGTCTCGCCGGCGGTGTGAGGCGTGATGAGCACGTTGGGCATCGTCCACAACGGCGACGTGGCGGGCAGCGGTTCCTCCCAGGCGCAATCGAGCGCGGCGCCGGCGATGCGTTGGTGAGCGAGGATTTCCACGAGTGCCGGTTCGTCCACCACCTTGCCGCGCGCGACGTTCACGAGGTACGCGGAAGGCTTCATCACGGCGAGCGCTTTCGCATCGATCAAGTTGGTCGTCCGTGGCGTGTGCGGGCAGGTGAGGGCGACGAAGTCGGCCTGCGCCAACGCATCGAGCAAGCCTTCGTTGCCGACGACCGCATCGGCCGCTCCCGCGCCCCGCGAAGGATCCTGCCGCACGCCGATCACGCGAAGGTCGAAGGCCTTGGCGAGCGTGGTCAGCCGCGAGCCGATGCGCCCGAGGCCCACGATCACCAGCGTCTTGCCGCCGAGTTCATCTTCGCGCTTCGAGATGTCGCCGATCATGCCGCGCCATTTCTTCGCGGCCTGGTTGTCGCGCGCCTCCGGGATCTGCCGGGCCAGGGCGAGGATGAGGGCGATCGCATGCTCGGCCACCGCCCGCTCATTCGCACCCTGCGCACTGGCGGCGCGGATGCCCGCCGCCTGCAGCGCATCGCGCGAGTACTGGTCGGTGCCCGCGCTGATCGACTGGATGAACGCGAGCCGGGGCGCCCTGGCGATCAGCTCGTTCTTCCAGAGCCCGGAGACCAGCAGGACGTCGACCTCCGCGATGCGCGCATCGAGCTCGTCACGGGTTCGGATCTCGAACCAGTTCATTCCGGTCTTGCGCAGGGCGAAGCGCTCCCCGATGCGGTAGGCGGCGTGGGCGAAACAGAGGGTCAGCTTGTCGCGGGGCGGGAGGGGGCGGGGGTTCATGCGGCGATTCTCCCTAAGTTCTTGATTCGACGGGAATTGGCTGCCAAGGCGAAATTAGCCTTGACAATGATTGCCGAAGCAAGTATTGTCGAGGCAATCAAGGAGCCGCCATGTCCATCTACGACCCCGCCACCTACGACTTCACCACAGCCATCCCCCCGATGATGGGGCGCGTGCGCACGGCGCTGCTGAACCACCTCGAGGAACAGCTCTCTCCCCTCGACCTCAAGGCCGCCGATTACGTCGTCCTCGCGATCCTCGCCAACGGCGGGTCGGTCACGGCTTCGTCGGTCTGTTCGTTCCTGTCCCACGACCCCGGCGCCATGACGCGCAAGATCGACGCCCTCGAGAAGCGCGGCCTCGTGCGCCGCGTGCGCAGCGCCGAAGATCGCCGCGCCATCCAGCTCGAGCTCACGCCCGAAGGCAAGAAGCTCTACCCCAAGGCGCTCGCCATTGGCGTGGGCGTCGCAAACGACTTCCTGCGCGGCTTCACGAAGGCCGAAGCCCGCCAGCTCGAAGGCCTGCTCAAGAGAATGCTTGAAAACGCGGATGCGGCAACGGCCGTGACCGCCGAAGGAGATTGACCATGAACCGCAAGAAACTACTCCTCTCCGTGATAGGGGCGTTCGTCATCGGTGCCGGTGCGTATGGCATCTACTGGTCCACGTCGCTGCGCAACACCGAAACGACCGACAACGCCTACGTGAATGGCAACGTGGTCCAGATCACGTCGCAGGTTCCGGGCACCGTCGTTTCGATCGGCGCCGACGACACGGAATTCGTGAAGGCGGGCGCCACGCTTGTGCAACTCGACACCGCCGATGCGAAGGTCGCGTTGGACGAAGCCGAGAGCAACCTCGCGAAGACGGTGCGCCAGGTGCGCAACCTCTACGCCACCTCCGGGCAGCTTTCCGCGAACCTTTCCCAGCGCAATGCCGAGCTCGCGCGTGCGCAGGACGATCTCAAGCGCCGCGAGGATCTCGCCGCGTCCGGCTTCATCTCGAAGGAAGCGCTGCAGCACGAGCGCACCACGCTGCAAGCGGCCGATGCGGCCTCGACGGCGGCGCGGCAGCAACTCGCGGCGCACACGGCGCTGGTCGACCACACGACGGTCGAAAGCCATCCGGATGTGCGCAACGCCGCGGCGAAGGTGCGTGAGGCTTACCTCGCGTATTCGCGTACGGCTCTTCCGGCTCCGGTGTCGGGATACGTCGCCAAGCGCAGCGTGCAGCTTGGACAGCGCGTGGCGCCTGGCGCTCCGCTGATGGCCGTGGTTTCCCTCGACGATGTGTGGGTCGATGCGAACTTCAAGGAAGGCCAGCTCAAGAGCATGCGCGTGGGCCAGCCCGTCACGCTTTCCGCGGATCTCTACGGTGACAAGCTCGCGTATCACGGCAAGGTGGTGGGCTTCGGCGCAGGGACCGGTGGCGCCTTCGCGTTGCTGCCCGCGCAGAACGCGAGCGGGAACTGGATCAAGATCGTGCAGCGCGTGCCGGTGCGCATCGCGCTCGATCGCGCCGAGCTCGCGAAGCATCCGCTGCAGGTCGGCCTGTCGATGGAAGTGAAGGTCGACACGAAAGACCAGGGGGGCGAGCGCCTGCCGCGCGTCGCCCAGTCCCGGACGCTGGGCAACACGCAATCGTTCGATGCGCCGGATGTTGCCGCTGACAACCTCGTGAAATCCATCGTTACCGCGAAGAGCTAGCCTCCGTGGAAACCGCGCCCCTCAAGGGCAAGTCGCTCGTCCTCGGGACGATCGCGCTCTCGCTCGCCACGTTCATGAACGTGCTCGACACGTCGATCGCGAACGTGTCGTTGAGCGCCATCGCGGGCGACCTGGGCGTGTCGCCGGAGCAGGGGACGTGGGTCATCACGTCCTTCGCCGTGGCCAACGCGATCTCGCTGCCCCTCACCGGGTGGCTCACGCAACGCTACGGGCAGGTGCGGCTTTTCACGGCTTCGGTGCTGCTCTTCGTGCTCGCGTCGCTCGCCTGCGGCCTGGCGCCTTCGATCGAATGGCTGATCTTCTTCCGCATCGTGCAGGGCGCCGTCGCGGGTCCGATGATCCCGCTTTCACAGACACTGCTGCTCGCGAGTTATCCCAAGGAGAAGGCCGGAACCGCGCTCGCGATGTGGTCGATGACCACGCTCGTGGCCCCGGTGGCCGGCCCGCTGCTCGGCGGATGGATCACCGACAACATCTCGTGGCCGTGGATCTTCTACATCAACATTCCGGTGGGCCTCGGCGCGGCTGCAGTGACGTGGATGATCTATCGCAAGCGCGAGACCGCCACGCGGAAGCTCCCGATCGATGCGGTGGGCCTCGGCCTGCTCATCGTGTTCGTGGGCGCGCTGCAGATCATGCTCGACAAGGGCAAGGACCTCGACTGGTTCCACTCGGGCACGATCATCGCGCTGGCCGTCGTGGCCGCGCTGGGCTTGGCACTCTTCGTCGTGTGGGAGCTCACCGACGAGCATCCGGTGGTGGATCTTCGCCTGTTCAAGCGGCGCAACTTCACCATGGGCGCGTTGGCGCTTTCGCTGGGCTACGGCGTCTTCTTCGGCAACGTCGTGCTGCTGCCGCTGTGGTTGCAGCAATACATGGGCTATACGGCCACGCTGGCGGGCTTTGCACTGGCGCCGGTCGGGCTGTTCGCGGTGCTGCTCTCGCCCGTGGTGGGCAAGAATGTCTCGAAGGTGGATCCACGCATCTTCGCCACCATCGCGTTCGTGATCTTCGGCGTGGTGATGTTCATGCGCTCGCACTTCAACACGCAGGTGGACCTCACCACGATCATGATTCCCACGGTCGTGCAGGGCGCAGCGATGGCGTTCTTCTTCATTCCGCTGGTCACGCTCACGCTCTCGGGCATCGCGCCGGAGCAGATGCCGGCCGCGAGCGGGCTCTCCAACTTCATGCGCATCACGGCGGGCTCGTTCGGCACGTCGATCTCGACCACGCTCTGGGATCACCGAGCGACGATGCACCACGCGCAGCTCGCGGAGAAGCTCACCGTGTTCGATCCCACGACCAGCCAGGCCCTCGCGAGCCTGCAGGCGGGCGGCATGACGCAGGACCAGAGCTACGCCTATCTCAATCGCATGATCGACCAGCAGGCCGCGTTGATGTCCGCCACGGACATCTTCTACATCTCGGCGCTGCTGTTCCTCGCGCTCGTCGGCGTCGTGTGGCTCACGAAACCCGCGAAGGCCGCGGCTTCGGCGGAGGCGGCGGGAGCGCACTGAGGCAGAATGCGGGAGATCGATCCACCTCTCCCGGAGACTCCGTGCGCCCCAACGTCATTGCCCGCCCCATCTTCCTCGCACTCCTGATGTTCACGGTCGCCCCGGTCATGGCGGCCGACCCGAAGCCCGAGGCCATCCCCCCGTTCTGCGCGGTCTCGCCGCAGTGTTCTCCGGACAACGGGAAAAGCTCGAACCCGGCGGCGAAAAATGAATCGCGGATTCCGCAAAAAAGCGAGGTGCAGGCCTGCAACATGGGCTCGGGCCGGCCAGGGGGCTGCTACTACTATGAGGCATCGCTGCAGTGGTTGTGCTGCAGCAAGAGCCCCTATGCCAGCCTGGAAAAGGGGAAGTGAGACCCGGCTATAATTCCTCTTTGCCTGCCGCTCGAATGCCATGGAAAAGTTCACGGTCCACACCGGCCTCGTCGTTCCCCTCGACCGCGCCAACGTCGACACGGACGCGATCATCCCGAAGCAGTTCCTGAAGTCCATCAAGAAGACCGGCTTCGGCGAGAACCTGTTCGACGCCTGGCGCTTCCTCGACGTGGGCGAGCCGGGCAAGGACCCGCGTACCCGCAAGCCGAACCCGGACTTCGTCCTGAACTATCCGCAGTACAAGGGCGCGACGATCCTCATCGCGCGACGCAACTTCGGCTGCGGCTCCTCGCGCGAGCACGCTCCGTGGGCGTTGCAGCAGTACGGCTTCAAGGCCGTGATCGCGCCTTCCTTCGCCGACATTTTCTTCACCAACAGCTTCAAGAACGGGTTCCTGCCGATCGTGCTGACCGAGCTCGAGGTGGACCACCTGTTCAACGAAGCCGCCGCGCACCCGGGCTACAAGCTCACCATCGACCTCGCGGCGAAGTCGGTCGTCACGCCCTCGGGCAAGACGATGAGCTTCGAGATCGACGACACGCGGCGGCAGAACCTGCTGAACGGCCTGGACGAGATCGGGATCACGCTGAAGCACGCGGACGAGATCAAGGCGTACGAAGAGAAGCGCAAGCGCTCCGAGCCCTGGATCTTCTCGTGAGGACCCTCTCCCCGGCCCTCTCCCAGGGGAGAGGGTGATGAAGATCGCACTCCTTGCCGGCGATGGCATCGGCCCCGAAATCCTGCGTGAAGCCGTTCGCGTGCTGGATGTCCTGCGTGGCGAAGGCCTCAAGGTCGAGACCGAGGAGGCCCTGGTCGGTGGTGCCGCCTACGACGCGCACGGCGATCCGCTTCCCGAAGCCACGCTGAAGCTGGTCCAGCAATCCGACGCCGTGTTGTTCGGCGCGGTGGGCGGCCCGAAGTACGACACGCTCCCGCGAAACAAGCGGCCCGAGCGCGCGATCCTCGACCTGCGCAGCCAATGCGATTTCTTCGCGAACCTGCGGCCGGCCACGGTGTTCCCCGAGCTCGCCGATGCGTCGGCCCTGAAGCCGGAAGTGGTGTCCGGGCTCGACATCATGATCGTGCGCGAGCTCACCGGAGACATCTACTTCGGCCAGCCCCGCGGCATCACGGGCGTCGCCCCGAACCGCGAGGGCTTCAACACGATGCGCTACACCGAGGCGCAGATCACCCGCATCCTGCACGTGGGGTTCAGGACCGCGCGGGCGAGGAACAAGCGCCTGTGCAGCGTGGACAAGATGAACGTGCTCGAGACCACGCAGCTCTGGCGCGACATCGCGATGGAGATCGCCCCGCAGTACCCGGATGTGGAACTCACGCACATGCTCGTGGATAATTGCGCCATGCAGCTCGTGCGCAACCCCCGCCAGTTCGACGTGATCGTGACCGGCAACATCTTCGGCGACATCCTCTCGGATGAGGCCAGCATGTTGACGGGCTCGATCGGCATGCTGCCGTCCGCGTCCCTCGACGCGAAGGGCAAGGGCCTGTACGAGCCGATCCACGGTTCCGCGCCGGACATCGCCGGCAAGGGCGTGGCCAACCCGCTCGCCCAGATCCTCTCGATGGGCATGATGTTCCGCTACACCTTCGGCCAGCCCGAAGTGGCGGATCGCATCGAAAAAGCCGTCCGCGCCGCGCTCGCCTCGGGCCTGCGCACGGCGGACATCGCCACGAAAACGACGAAGAAACCGTCCACCACCTCCGAGATCGGCACGGCGGTGGTGAAAGCGATCTAAGACCGGACGAGAAGCGGGGGGAGAGGCGGCCCGCCTCTCTCCCTCGATCCCTCCGCCTCGGGTAGAAGAAACGACAATGAAAACGGTTGGAATCATCGGCTGGCGTGGCATGGTGGGCTCCGTCTTGATGGAGCGCATGCGCGAAGAGCGCGACTTCGACTTGGTCGACCCGGTGTTCTTCACCACGTCGAACGTGGGCGGGCCCGGTCCGGACATCGGTAAACCGGTCGCGACCCTGAAGGACGCGAACGACATCGCCGAGCTCTCGAAACACGAGATCCTCGTCACGTGCCAGGGCGGCGACTACACGAAGGCCGTCTACCCGAAACTGCGCGCGGCCGGCTGGAAGGGCTACTGGATCGACGCCGCCTCGGCCCTGCGCATGGAGAAGGACGCGGTCATCATCCTCGACCCGGTCAACCGCCCGGTGATCGACAAGGCGCTCGCGGCCGGCGTGAAGGACTACATCGGCGGCAACTGCACCGTGAGCTGCATGCTGATGGCGATCGACGGGCTCCTGAAGGCCGACCTCATCGAGTGGGTCACGGCCATGACCTACCAGGCCGCCTCGGGCGGCGGCGCGCAGACGATGCGCGAGCTGCTCCAGCAGATGGGCGAGGTGCACTTCGCCGCGAAGGCGCTGCTGCAGGACCCGAACTCGCCGATCCTCGACATCGACCGCGAAGTCGCCGGCATCCTGCGCGACGAGAACTTCCCGACCGAGCATTTCGGCGTGCCGCTGGCCGGGAGCCTGCTGCCGTGGATCGACACCGACCTCGGCAACGGCCAGAGCCGCGAGGAGTGGAAGGCCGATGCCGAGACCAACAAGATCCTCGGCCGCGGAGACGCAAACCGGGTGCCGGTCGACGGCGTATGTGTCCGGGTCGGGGCGATGCGTTGCCACAGCCAGGCGCTCACCATCAAGCTGAAGCGCGATGTCCCCCTGGCCGAGGTCGAATCGATCGTCGCCTCGGGCAACAAGTGGGTGAAGGTGGTGCCGAACCAGCGCGACGAAACGCTGAAGCGCCTGACCCCGGTGGCCGTGACGGGGACGCTCGACATTCCCATCGGCCGGATGCGGAAGCTCAAAATGGGCGGACAGTACCTGTCGGCCTTCACGGTCGGCGACCAGCTCCTTTGGGGGGCCGCCGAACCCTTGCGGCGGATGCTCCGGCTGGTGCTCGGGAAGCTGGATTGAGGCCGTTCCGGGGCCCCGGCCAGGGGTCCCGGGGCGGAAAAATCACTTGTAAAAGGTCGCACTTAAGCGATAATGCAATAATCCGGGTGAAGTTGAAACAATAAATACTTGATGCTACGATACTTTTACCGGTCTTCTGCATGGGGATGGGCCTGACGATGGTGAGGACAATCAAGAAGGGGTTCGCAGTCGCGCTACTCCTCGGAGTAGGTGCGGTTGCGCACGCGGCCGGCCTCGGGAAACTCACGGTCAATTCGGCGCTTGGCCAGACCCTCGATGCCGAGATCGATCTCGTTTCCGTACAGCCCGGCGAACTCGAGGTGTTGCAGGCCCGTGTCGCCGCGCCCGAAGCCTTTCGTGATGCCCGCATCGAATATTCCGGAGCGCTGCGCCTGCTGCGCTTTTCCGTCGACAAGCGTCCCAACGGACAGCCGTTCCTCAAAGTCACCAGCGTCGCGCCGATCAACGAGCCGTTCATCGATGCGCTGATCGAAGTCACCTGGCCCGCGGGCCGCATCCAGCGCGAATACCCGATCCTGCTCGACCCGCCCGGCTTCTCATCGTCCAGGGTCGCGCCCCAAGGGGCGTCTCCAGCACCGGCCCCGCTAGCAGTCACATCGCCGCCGGCCGCAACGCCGGCGGCGGCGCCTTCGACACCGCCTTCCGCGGCCGTGACGCCCAGCGCGCCCATCGCCAGCGGCTCTCCGTCGGCCCGCACCGAGCTCGCGCGTCCCGACCCCGCCGTTTCCGGCAAGCCCGCAGGCGAGACGTACGGCCCGGTCCAGAAGGGCGACACGCTCAACAAGATCGCGAGCGAAACGAAGCCCGACGGCGTCAGCATGGAACAGATGCTGGTGGCCCTCTATCGCGAGAACCAGGGCGCGTTCGCCGGCAACAACATGAACCGCTTGAAGACCGGCCAGATCCTCAAGGTTCCGAAGGTCGAGGAAGCCTCCCGGATCGAGCAGAAGGAAGCGAACAAGGAGATCCGCACGCAGGTCGCCGACTGGAAGTCGTATCGCGACTCGTTGGCCGGCGGCGTTGCGTCGATCCCGGCTCGTCCCGAATCCTCCAGCGCGGCCTCCGGCCGCGTCGCCAGCGCCGCGGTCCCCGCGCCGGCTCCCGCGCCGTCCGATTCCAAGGACGTCCTCAAGCTCTCCAAGTCCGATGCCGGCAAGTCGGGTTCGGGCAAGGGCGAGGCGCGCGTGAATGCGTTGCAGGAAGAAGTCATCGCCAAGGACAAGGCGCTCAAGGAATCGCAGTCGCGCGTCACGGAGCTGGAAAAGCAGATCCGCGACATGCAGCGCCTGCTCGACCTGAAGGGCAGCGCCCCGGCCAAGGCGGAACCGCCGAAAGCCGCCGACAAGGCCCCCGCGAAGCCCGAACCCGTCAAGGTGGAACCCCCAAAGCCCGAGCCACCCAAGGTGGCCGAGGTGAAACCGGAACCCCCGAAGGTCGAACCGGCCAAGGTTGAGCCGCCGAAGGTCGAGGCGCCGAAGGTCGAACCCGCCAAGCCGGCCGATCCGGTGGTGGAACCGCCGAAGGTCGAAGCCAAGCCCACGCCCCCGAAGACCACGACGGCCAAGAAGGCCGCACCCCCGCCGCCCCCGCCCAGCCTCATGGACGAGCTGCTGGACAACCCGGCCTACCTCGCGATCGGTGCCGGTGGCATCGGCGCCCTGGCCCTCGGCGGCTTCATGTTCGCGCGCCGCCGCAAGGCGAAGTCCGAGGGCGGCCCCACGAGCTCGATGACGAGCGCGTTTCCTTCCGACCTCAAGCCCAACACCAACACCGGCAAGCCCGGTGGTGGCCTCGTGGACACCGGCAACAGCTCGTTCCTGACCGACTTCGACAAGACCGGCCCGGGCACGATCGACACCGATGAAGTCGACCCGGTCGCCGAGGCCGAGGTCTACATCGCCTACGGCCGCGACGCCCAGGCCGAGGAAATCCTGAAGGAAGCGATGGCGCGCGACAAAGGCCGCCACGAAATCGCGCTGAAGCTCCTCGAGATCTACCACGCCCGCAAGAGCGCCACGGCGTTCGAGACGGTCGCCAAGGAATTGCACGCTTCGGTCGGCGACAACCATCCGCTGTGGCAGAAGGCCGCCGCGATGGGCGCGCAGATCGATCCGTCGAACAATTTGTACATCGCCGCTGCCGGCGGCACGGCCACGTTCACGGCCATGGCCGCACCGGCTGCCGCGCCGAAGCCCGACCTCGACTTCGACCTCGAAGCCACGTCGAGTGGCCACGCCGCGGATACCGGTTCCGCATCCGCGCCGGCGCCCAGCTTCGACCTCGACCTCGATGCGAAGGCACCCGCGCCCGACCTCGCCACGGATTCCTCGGATTCGCTCGATATCGACCTGGCCCCGTCCCCGTCGGCTCCGGTCGAAGCGCCGCGCGACGAGAAGCCCGCATTCGACTTCGACCTGTCCGGTCTCGACTTCCCCGGCACCAAGCCGGCGGCCTCGGCGTCCAGCGGCATGGCCGACCTCTCCCTCGACCTCGCCAGCAGCGATGGCGATTCGGGCGGCGGCGATGCGGTCGGCACCAAGCTCGAGCTGGCGAAGGCCTACCTCGAGATCGGCGACAAGGACGGAGCCCGCGAGATCCTCATGGAGGTCGTGAAGGAAGGCTCGGGTTCGCAGAAGGGCGAAGCGCAGAAGCTCATCGACTCGCTCTGACCGGACTGACCAGTCGCACGTACATTGGCGGGGGAAACCCCGCCAATTGCTTTTCTGAAGGCCTCCCATGCGCATCGCCCTCGGGCTGGAGTACGACGGCAACGCCTTCTGCGGATGGCAATCGCAGCCCTCCGGCTGCGGCGTGCAGGACCATCTCGAGAAAGCGCTCACGGCCTTTGCCGACCGGCCGGTCTCCGTGATCGCCGCGGGCCGCACCGACACCGGCGTGCACGCGACGGCGCAGGTGGTGCACTTCGATACGGATGCCGTGCGCGAGGACCACGCCTGGGTCCGAGGCCCCAACAGCCACCTCGACCCGCGCGTGCGCGTGCTCTGGGCATGCCCCGTGGCCGACGAGTTCCACGCCCGGTTCAGCGCGGTCTCCCGGACCTACCACTACCTCCTCCTCGACGATCCCGTGGCGCCTGGGGCGTTGAGTGGCCGCCTGGGCTGGTTCCACAAGCCCCTCGACGTCGCGGCCATGGCCGAAGCCGCGGCGATGTTCCTGGGCGAGCATGATTTCGGCGCCTTCCGCAGCGCCGAGTGCCAGGCGAAATCACCGGTGAAGCTGATGCACGAAGCCAGGGTCGAGCGGCGATCGAACCTCATCGTCTTCACGTTCCGCGCCAGTGCCTTCCTGCACCACATGGTGCGAAATCTCGTGGGTTCGCTGGTCTACGTGGGCGCCGAGCGGCTCGATGCCGAAGGGCTCGCGAAGGTCTTCGCTTCGCGCGACCGTCGCACCGCAGCGCCCACGTTTGCGCCCGACGGGCTCTATCTCGCCGCCATCGAGTACGATTCCCGGTTCGCCCTTCCGGCCCCGCGCCCCTTCCCGCTCTTCACCTTCCCATGAGAACGCGCATCAAGATCTGCGGACTGCGCGACCCGGCGCACGCTCGCCTCGCCGCGGCGGAGGGCGCCGATGCGATCGGCCTCGTGTTCCATCCGGCGAGTCCGCGCTTCGTGGCGGTGGAGGAGGCCGCGCGCGTGGTGGTGGAGCTGCCGCCCTTCGTGATGGCGGTCGGCCTCTTCGTGGATACGCCCGAGGCCGAGATTCGCGCCGTGCTTGCGCGCGTTCGCCTCGACCTGCTGCAGTTCCATGGCGACGAAACCCCCGCCGAGTGCGAACGCTACGGCGTTCCCTACTTGCGTGCGGTGCGCATGGAGGAGGGGGTCGATTTGGTAGAATACGCACATCGATTTTCGCGCGCGAAAGCGCTGCTGCTCGATGCCCATGTACCCGGGGTCCCTGGCGGAACCGGGCAACGATTCGACTGGGGACGCATTCCCCGCGAGCTACCCATTCCCTTCGTGCTGTCCGGCGGACTCGATCCCGAGAACGTCAGCCAGGCGATTCGCGAGACGCGGCCCTGGGCCGTGGATGTCTCGAGCGGCGTGGAAAGCCAGCGCGGCATGAAGGACCCGGCGAAGATCACCGCATTCATCCGGAGCGTTCAACGTGAAGATGTACGACCTGCCTGACGCCACTGGCCACTTCGGTCCGTACGGGGGGACGTTCGTTGCCGAGACGCTGCGCGCCGCCCTCGACGAACTCACGCTCGCCTATTCGAAATGCCGCGAGGATCCCGAATTCCAGGCCGAGCTCGCCGACGAATTCGCGCATTACGTGGGCCGCCCGAGCCCGATCTATCACGCCAAGCGCCTGTCGCGCGAACTCGGCGGCGCCCAGATCTACCTCAAGCGCGAGGACCTGAACCACACCGGCGCGCACAAGGTGAACAACACGGTGGGCCAGGCGCTGCTCGCCAAGCGCATGGGCAAGCCGCGCGTGATCGCGGAGACCGGCGCGGGCCAGCACGGCGTCGCCACGGCCACGGTGGCTGCGCGCTACGCCATGGAGTGCGTGGTGTACATGGGCAGCGAGGACATCGCGCGCCAGGCCCAGAACGTCTACCGCATGAAGCTGCTCGGAGCGACCGTCGTTCCGGTCGAGAGCGGCTCGAAGACCCTGAAGGACGCGCTGAACGAAGCGATGCGCGACTGGGTCACCAACGTGCACAACACGTTCTACATCATCGGCACGGTCGCGGGCCCGCATCCCTACCCGATGATGGTGCGCGACTTCAATTCCATCGTCGGCAAGGAATGCCTCGAGCAGATGCCCGCGTACGCGGGTCGCCAGCCCGACGCGGTGCTCGCCTGCGTGGGCGGCGGCTCGAACGCGATGGGCATCTTCTTCGACTACATCCCGCACGAGAACGTGAAGCTGATCGGCGTCGAGGCCGCGGGCCTCGGGCTCGAGACCGGCAAGCACGCCGCATCGCTTTCCGCGGGTACGCCCGGCGTGCTCCACGGCAACCGCACCTACCTGCTGCAGGACGCCAACGGGCAGATCACCGAGACGCATTCGATCTCGGCCGGACTGGACTACCCCGGCGTGGGCCCCGAGCACGCGTGGCTGAAGGACTCGGGCCGCGCGCAGTACGTCTCGATCACCGACGACGAAGTGCTCAAGGCCTTCCACACGCTCTGCCGCACCGAAGGCATCATCCCCGCGCTGGAGTCGAGCCACGCCGTGGCGCACGCGATGAAGATCGCGCCCACGATGGCGAAGGACAAGATCCTGCTCGTGAACCTTTCCGGCCGCGGCGACAAGGACATGCACACGGTCGCCCAGGCCTCGGGGCTCACGCTTTGAGCCGCATCGCCGCGACGTTCGAGAAGTTGCGGGCGCAGAAGCGTCCCGCGCTGATCCCCTTCGTCACCGCGGGCGATCCCGCGCCCGAGCACATGCCCGCGATCCTGAAGGCCCTCGTGGCCGGCGGCGCCGACGTGATCGAGCTGGGCGTGCCGTTCTCCGACCCGATGGCCGATGGTCCCGCGATCCAGCGTTCCTCCGAGCGCGCGTTGAAGCACAACGTGGGCTTGCGCGACGTGCTCGCCATGGTCGCCGCCTTCCGCAAGAGCAATGACGCGACGCCGTGCGTGCTGATGGGCTATGCGAACCCGATCGAGCGCATGGGCCTGGCCACGTTCGTGACGGAAGCCAGGCGCGCGGGCGTGGACGGCGTGCTCATCGTCGATTATCCGCCCGAGGAGAGCGGGCCCTGGCTCGACGCGTTGAAGGGCTCCGGCATCGACCCCATCTTCCTGCTGTCGCCCACCTCCACCGATGCGAGCATCGATCGCGTCGCGCGTGTTGCAGGGGGCTACGTCTACTACGTCTCGCTGAAGGGCGTGACGGGAGCCACCAACATCGACACGAAAGACGTCGAGGCGATGGTCCGCCGCATCCGCGTGAAGACCGCGCTGCCGGTGGGCGTGGGTTTCGGCATTCGCGATGCCGCCACGGCCCAGCGCGTGGCCGCGTGCGCCGACGCGGTGGTGATCGGCAGCCGCATCGTGCAGGAGATCTTCGAAGCGCCGCCGGTCGAGATCGGCGCGCGGGTCGAGAAGCTGGTGCGCGAATTCCGCACCGCGCTCGACGCGAAAGTGGGCGTGGCCGCATGAGCTGGTTCCGGAAGCTCCTGCCGCCGAAGATCAAGCGCGAGACCGCGCAGGAGAAGAAGACCGTTCCCGAGGGGCTGTGGAGCAAGTGCCCGTCGTGCGAGGCGGTGCTCTACTTCACCGACCTCGAGAACAACCTGCACGTCTGCCCGAAGTGCGCGTTCCACAACCGGCTCGCCGCACGGCAGCGCCTGGACCTCTTCCTGGATCCGGAGGACCGTGCCGAGCTCGCCTCCGAAGTCGTCCCGCTAGACCCGCTCAAGTTCAAGGACAGCCGCAAGTACGTCGAGCGCCTCGCGGAGGCGGAGAAGGAAACCGGCGAGACCGATGCCCTCGTGGTGATGCAAGGCACGGTGAAGAACGTGCCGATGCTCGCGGTGGCGTTCGAGTTCGGGTTCCTCGGCGGCTCGATGGGCTCGGTCGTCGGCGAGCGTTTCGTGCGCGCGGTGCAGCAGTGCTGCGACGAGCACCTGCCGTTCATCGTGTTCACCGCCACGGGCGGCGCGCGCATGCAGGAAGGCTTGCTCTCGCTCATGCAGATGGCCAAGACCACCGCGGCGCTGCACCAGCTTTCCGCGGCGCGCCAGCCGTTCATCTCGATCCTCACCGATCCCACGATGGGCGGCGTCTCGGCGAGCTTCGCGTTCATCGGCGACGTGGTGATCGCCGAGCCGGGCGCGCTGATCGGCTTCGCCGGGCCGCGCGTGATCGAGCAGACGGTGCGCGAGACGCTGCCCGAAGGCTTCCAGCGCTCCGAATTCCTGCTGGAGAAGGGCGCCATCGACATGATCGTCGACCGCCGCCAGCTCCGCGAGAAGGTCGCGCGGATGGTGACCCTCCTCAAGCGCGATCCCGCGCCCGAGGCTTAGATCCGATCCCTCGAGGGCTGGCTCGACTTCATTTCCGCGCAGCATCCCGCGGGCATCGCGCTCGGCCTGGACCGCGTGCGCGAGGTCGCTTCGCGCATGGCGATCGCGCGCTCGAAAGTCACGATCACGGTCGGCGGCACCAACGGCAAGGGTTCCACCTGCGCGATGCTCGAGCGCATCCTGCTCGAATCGGGCTACCGCACCGGCAGCTATTCGTCGCCACACCTGCTGCGCTACAACGAGCGCGTGCGCCTGCAAGGCGACCAGGCCGATGACGCGGCGCTGGTGCGTTCCTTCGAGCAGGTCGAGGCGGCGCGCGGGGCCACGCCGCTCACGTATTTCGAATACGGCACGCTGGCCGCGCTCGCCCTGTTCGGCGAGAGCGAGCTGGACTGCGCCATCCTCGAGGTGGGATTGGGCGGGCGCCTCGACGCGGTGAACATCGTGGACGCGGATGTCTCGGTCGTCACCAGCATCGACCTCGACCACCAGGCCTACCTGGGCGACACGCGCGAGGCGATCGGTTTCGAGAAGGCGGGTATCTTCCGGGCCGGCCGCCCGGCGATCTTCGGCGACCGCAATCCGCCGGACACGCTGGTGGCGCACGCGAACGCCATCGGCGCGAAGCTGCAGGTGCTCGGCAAGGATTTCGGTTTCGAGGCCCGCGAGCGCCAGTGGGATTTCCTCGGGCGGCTCGGCGCGAAGCGCGCGTTGCCGGTGCCGGCGTTGCGGGGACATTGGCAGCTCAAGAATGCGTCCTCGGCATTGGCCGCGCTGGACGAGGTTGCCGCGGACCTGCCGATCTCGCTGGGCGAGGTGAAGCGCGGCCTCACGCTGGTCCAGTTGCCGGGGCGGCTGCAGGTGCTCCCCGGCCGGCCGACGATCGTGCTCGATGTCGCGCACAACCCGCACGCGGCGCGTTCGCTCGCCGACGGCCTGCTCGACATGGGCTACTACGAGAAGACCATCGCCGTCTTCGCGATGCTGGGCGACAAGGACATCGGCGGCGTGGTCGATGCGCTGAAGGGCCGCATCGACCAGTGGTTCGTGACGACGGTCGTGAACGACCGCGCGGCGCCGGCCTCGCAACTGGCCGAGGTGCTCGCGAAGCGCGGCCACGCGGGCACCACGCGCACCTTCGCGACCGTGGCCTCCGCGCTCGATGCGGCGCGTCGGGAGGCGGGCCCGAATGATAGAATTCTGGTCTTCGGAACCTTCCCCGCCGTCGCTGAAGCGCTGCGGATCCTGCGCTAGGACGCCACACCCCGCGACATGGCGAGTCCCACTCCCGACACCAGCGAAATCCGCCGCAAGGGCCGGCAGCGCCTCATCGGCGCCGTGACGCTCGTCCTGCTGCTCGTGGTCTTCGTGCCGATGGTGCTCGACCCCGCGCCTCGCCAGGAGGGCAAGGAACCCGTGCTGGCCATTCCCGTGAAGGAAGGCGCGGCCCCGCTGCCCGCACCCGCCAAGGCCACGGAAGTGCCTCCCGCCGCCCCCGCCAAGGCAGGGGCCCAGCCCGCGCCCGTCGCGGCCGCCCCGGTGGCGGCCCCCGTGGAGCCTCCCAAGGCGACCCCGGCCCCGGCGCCCGCCAAGGCGGACCCGCCAAAGGTCGACCTGGCCAAGGTCATCGAGGCCAAGAGCGCCGAGCCGGCCCCGGCGTCCGCAGCCGGCGCCCCGAAGCTCGAAGGTTTCGCCGTGCAGGTCGGCGCCTTCAAGGACGAGGATCGCCTCAAGCTGGCGCGCGAGAAACTCAGCGCGGCCAAGGTCACGCACTTCATCGAACGCCTGCCGGGCAGTGAACTCACGCGCCTGCGGGCGGGTCCCTACAAGAGCCGCGAGGACGCCGACAAGGCGTTGGCCGCGGTCAAGGGCGCCGGTCTCGACGGCAAGGTCGTCCCGCTGCCATGAGGACGTTGGAATCGGGCGGAATCGCCCTCATCTTCAGGCAGTTGCCCCGGGATACACTCTGACCCATGTGCGCCATCATCGGTGTCGTTGCCCGCAGCCCCGTCAACCAGCTGCTCTATGACGGCCTGACGGTCCTGCAGCACCGCGGCCAGGACGCCGCCGGCCTGGTCACGGCCGAGGGTCATGGCTTCCACATGCACAAGGGCGGCGGGTTGGTGCGCGATGTCTTCCGCACCCGCGACATGCGCAGCCTCGTGGGCCACATGGGCATCGGCCACTGCCGCTACCCGACGGCCGGAAGCGCTTCCTCGATCGCCGAGTCGCAGCCGTTCTACGTGAACTCGCCGTTCGGCATCACGCTGGGCCACAACGGCAACCTCGTGAACTCCGACCAGTTGCGCCGCGAGCTCTTCGCCGAGGACCGCCGGCACGTCAACACGAATTCCGATTCCGAGGTGCTGCTGAACGTGCTCGCGCACGAGGTCGCGGACGCGTCCCAGGGCAACCCGCGCCTCACGCCCGACATGATCTTCAACGCCGTGGCCGGCGTGCACCGCCGCGTGAAGGGCGCGTACGCCGTGGTCGCGATGATCGCGGGCTACGGGCTGCTCGCCTTCCGCGACCCGCACGGCATCCGCCCGCTCATCATCGGCCGCACCGATACCGAGAAGGGCGTGGAGTTCATGGTCGCCTCGGAGAGCGTGGCGCTCGATACGCTCGGCTTCAAGGTGATGCGCGACGTGGCGCCCGGCGAGGCGATCCTCATCGACGAGAGCGGCAACTTCCACGCCCGCGCGTGCGTCGAGACGGCCTCGCTCAATCCCTGCATCTTCGAATACGTCTACCTCGCGCGGCCCGACTCCGTGATCGACGGCATCTCGGTCTACGAGAGCCGCCGCAACATGGGCAAGAGCCTCGCCGACAAGATCCTCGCGATGGGGCTGCGCGACGAGATCGACGTCGTGATCCCGATCCCCGATTCCAGCCGCCCCAGCGCGCTGGAAGTGGCGGCCAAGCTGAAGAAGCCGTATCGCGAAGGCTTCATCAAGAACCGCTACATCGGCCGCACGTTCATCATGCCGGGCCAGGAGCAACGCCGGAAGAGCGTGCGCCAGAAGCTGAACGCGATGGCCATCGAGTTCCGCGACAAGAACGTGCTGCTGGTGGACGACTCCATCGTCCGCGGCACCACCAGCCGCGAGATCGTGCAGATGGCGCGCGACAGCGGCGCGAAGAAGGTGTTCTTCGCCTCGGCCGCGCCGCCGGTGCGCTTCCCGAACGTGTACGGCATCGACATGCCGACGCGCGTGGAGCTCATCGCCACCGGCCGCACGAACGAGGAGATCGCCGCCGCGATCGACGCCGACGCGGTGATCTACCAGGAACTCGACGCCCTGATCGCGGCGGTGCGCGAGTGCAATCCCACCATCGAGCGCTTCGACTGCTCGTGCTTCGATGGCGACTACATCACGGGCGACGTTTCGCCGGCCTACCTCGCGGACATCGAGGCTTCGCGCGCCGACGGCGAGTCGCAGGGGCGCCTGTCGAGCTCCCAGCTCGACCTCGGCCTCTCCACAGTCGACTGACGCCATGGCCCGTACGCTCAAGCCCGACACCCTCGGGGTGCGAGCCGGGGGAATCCGCAGCGATTTCCAGGAGCACTCCGAGGCGCTCGTGCTCTCCACGAGCTTCGTCTACAAGAGCGCCGCCGAGGCCGCGCGCAAGTTCGCGAACACCGGGCCGGACGACAACATCTATTCGCGTTTCACCAATCCCACCGTGCGGATGTTCCAGGCCCGGCTGGCCGCGCTCGAGGGCGCCGAGGCGTGCGTGGCCACGTCCACCGGCATGGCGGCGATCACCACGATGGTGTTCGGCCTGCTGAAGGCGGGCGACCACATGGTCACGGCGCGCGGCGTCTTCGGTTCGGTCGTGCCGCTGCTGGACCAGATCGCGAAGAAGTTCGGCATCGAGACCACGTGGGTCGATGCCACGGACCTCGACGACTGGAAGCGCGCGATCCGACCGAACACGAAGCTGCTCTACGCGGAGTCGCCCTCGAATCCGGTGCTGGAGATCGTGGACATCGCCGGCCTTGCCGCCATCGCGAGGAAGGCGGGCGCGATCTTCGCCATGGACAACGCCGTGGCTTCCCCTGCGCTGCAGCGGCCCATCGCGCTCGGTGCGGACCTCGTGATCCATTCGGCGACGAAGTACGTGGAAGGCCAGGGGCGCGTGCTGGCCGGGGCCATCGCGGGGCGTGCGGACCTGGTGTCCGGCCCGCTCTTCGGCTTCGTGCGCACCGCCGGCCCCGCCATCTCGCCGTACAACGCCTGGACCTGCCTGAAGGGCATGGAGACGCTCGGCGTGCGCATGCGGGGCCATTGCGAGAATGCGCTGAACGTCGCGCGCTGGCTCGAGAAGCAACCGGGCGTGGAGCGCGTGCTCTACCCGGCGCTCGAATCCCATCCGCAGCACGCGCTGGCGATGCGCCAGCAATCGGCCGGCGGACCGATGCTTTCCTTCATCGCGAAGGGCGGACGCGAGGGCGCCTGGCGCGTGATCGACGCGGTGCAGCTCATCTCGAACACCGCGAACTTCGGCGATGTGAAGACCACCATTTGCCATCCAGCGAGCACCACCCATGCTCGCCTTACTCCGGCCGAACGCGAAGCGGCCGGGATCGCGGAAGGGCTCATCAGGCTCGGCGTCGGGTTGGAGCATCCCGACGACATCCGCGAGGACCTGTCGCGAGGCCTGGCCCAAGGTAAGCAATGAAGAAGACGCCGCACCTGTTCCTGATGTGCCCGCCCGAATACTTCGATGTCTCCTACATCATCAACCCGTGGATGCACGGGAACATGCGCAAGATCGACAACGCGCTCGCCAAGCAGCAATGGCGCGCGCTCTACGACATCCTGTGCGACCGCGCGACCGTCCGGTTGGTGAATCCGCAGCCCGGTTCGCCCGACATGGTGTTCACCGCCAACGCGGGCCTGCTGCGCGGCAAGCACTTCCTGCTCTCGCGCTTCCGCTACCCCGAGCGCCAGTACGAGGAGCCGTACTTCGCCGACTGGTTCATGGACCGCGGCTACGAAGTGACCTACATGCCCCGCGACGTGCCGTTCGAAGGCGCGGGCGATGCGCTGTTCGACCGAAAGGACGATCGGCTGTGGCTGGCCCACGGCCACCGCTCGGTGCTGGCCGCGCGCGAGGACATCCGGCGCCTCTTCAAGGTGGACGTGGTCCCGCTGCAACTGGTGGACCAGCGCTTCTACCATCTCGACACCTGTTTCTGCCCGCTCTCGCGGGGTCATTTGCTTTACTACCCGCCGGCGTTCGATCCCGCCTCGCGCAAGCGCATCGAGGAGCTCGTGCCGGCCGCGCGCCGCATCGCGATCGAGGAGGAAGACGCGCTGCAGTTCGCCTGCAACGCGGTGAACGCGGGCGACACGGTCGTCGTGAATCGCGCCTCGCGGGCTTTCGTCGAAGCGCTCGCCCGCGCCGGCTACGAAGTCGTGCAATCCCCGCTGTCCGAGTTCATGAAGGCCGGCGGTTCCGCCAAATGCCTCACCCTCCGACTGGACGAGAACTGACATGAAACGCATGGCCATTGCCTTTGCAGCCGCAATCGCGCTCGCGTCTCCGTGGGTCGCGGCGCAGGTCTACAAGTGGGTCGACGAGAACGGCAAGGTGCAGTACGGCGAGCAACCGCCGCCCGGCGCCAAGGCCACGCCGATCAACGTGCCCGCGGCGCCGGCCGGCGCGCCGGCGCAGCAGACCTGGAAGGAAAAGGAACTCGAATCGCAGCGGCGCAAGAACGACCGCGAGCGCCAGGAGGCGCAGGAAGACCAGCAGGCCCGCCAGCGCAACGCGAATCGCGAAGCCAATTGCTACGAGGCGAATCGCCGCCTCGCCATCCTGCGCGAGCAGGTCCCGGCGTACACGCGAAACAGCAAGGGTGAGCGCGTCTACGTCGAGGACAATGCCCGGCCCGCCGAGATCGCGAAGGCCGAGGCCTACGTCCGGGAGAACTGCAAGTGAGACCGCTGCCGTACCTGCTCGCGGCCCTGGCCGTGACGCTCGGCGGCTGCAACCTGGGCGACGGCGACGTGAGCCGCGCCCGCCTGCCGCGTTTCGAGGCCTCGGCGACGGCACCGCGCATCGCCCTCGTCCTCGGCTCCGGCGGGCCGCGCGGCTTCGCGCACATCGGCGTGCTGAAGGTGCTGGACGAGGAGGGCGTGCGCCCCGACCTCGTGGTCGGCTCCAGCGTCGGCGCGATGGTGGGCGCGCTCTACGCGTCGGGCCTCGACGCGAAGGCGCTCGAGCGGCTCGCCTACGACATCAACGTGATGGAGTTCTTCGAGTTCCGCATGGTGTCCGGCGAACTCGCCACCGGCCGCGCCGTGCAGGACTACGTGAACGCCCGCGTGAACAACGAGTCGATCGAGCAACTGCGCATTCCGTTCGCGGCGGCGGCCACGCGCGAGAGCGACAAGAAGCTGGTGATCTTCAACCGCGGCGACACGGGAATGGCGGTGCGCGCGGCCGCCGCGAGCCCCGGCCAGTTCGAGCCGGTGCGCATCGGCAGCGAACGCTACATCGACGGCGACGAGGCGAGCCCGGTGCCGATCCATGCCGCGAAGCAGTTGGGCGCGAAGGTGGTCATCGCGATCGACGTCTCGGCCTACGCCGAGGACACGCCGCCCGGCGCGCGGCCCGAGTGGGTCGAGAAGGACGCGCGGCGCGCGCGGCAGGTGAAGGCCGAATCGGTCGAGGCCGACGTCCTCATCCATCCGAACATCGGGTACTTCGCGGGACACACGGAGGAGTATCGCCGGCGCGTGATCGCGCAGGCCGAGCGCTACACGCGCGAGAAGTTGCCCGAGATCCGTGCCGCACTCGCCCGCGCGGGCCTGTCGCGCACTCAGGCCAGCGAAACGGCCCGGATGCCCGAGGGCGTGGCTTCCAGGTAGCCCCCGGTCTCGTACCAGTCGGGCAGCACCCAGCGCACGCACTCGCGCCCATCCACGGTGTGCACGTGCCGCGCGGGCCGGTGCGTGTGGCCGTGGATCATCAGGGCGCGCCCCGAATCGCGGAACGCCTGGTCCACCGACGCGGGGGCCACGTCCATGATGCTCATCGACTTCGACGCCTTGGCGCGGTCGCCTTCGGCGCGCATGGTTTCCGCCATCTTCAGGCGGTGGGCCAGCGGCAGGGCGAGCGTGGCCTTCTGCCAGGCCGGATCGCGCACCTGCTTGCGAAAGGCCTGGTAGGGAAGGTCGTCGGTGCAGAGGAGGTCGCCGTGCAGCACCAGCGCGGGCGTGCCGTAGAGATCGATCGGCGACGGGTCGGGCAGCAGGACGGCGCCCGTCTCGCGGCCGAAGCGCTCGCCCGCGAGGAAATCCCGGTTGCCGTGCATGAAGGAGGTCGGCGTGGAAGCCGAGGCCGCGCGCAAGGCTTTCGCGATGCGCGCGGGAAGGGGAAGGTCCAGGCTATCGTCCCCGACCCAGGCCTCGAAGAGGTCGCCCAGGACGTAGAGCGCGTCGGCCGTGGGGGCCTCGCGCTCCAGGAAGCGCTCGAAGCGCTCCACCGCCCCGGGCCGCGACTCGTCGAGGTGGAGGTCGGAGACGAAAAGCGTGCGGCCCTTCAGGCGCGTTCGGCCTTCTCGATCGTCACGGGCGTGGTGGGCACGTTCTGGTGCCCGCCCGCGTTGCCGGTCGCGACCTTGCGGATCTTGTCGACCACGTCCTTGCCCTCGACCACCTTGCCGAACACCGCGTAACCCCAGCCCTGCGGGCTCTCGCCCGAGTAGTTGAGGAAGTCGTTGTCCTTCACGTTGATGAAGAACTGCGACGAGGCGGAGTCGCGCACGCTGGTGCGCGCCATGGCGAGCGTGTAGTTCACGTTCTTCAGGCCGTTGGTCGACTCGTTCTTGATCGTGGGCAGCGTCGGCTTCTGTTTCATGTCCGCCGTGAAGCCGCCGCCCTGGACCATGAAGCCGTCGATCACGCGGTGGAAGATCGTGCCGTCGTAGTGGCCGGAGTCGACGTACTTCAGGAAATTCTCGGCCGACACCGGCGCCTTCGCTTCATCGAGCTCGATGGTGATCGTGCCCATGGAGGTGGTGAGCTTGACCTTGGCCATCTCAGAGGCACTCGGCTTTTTCGATCACCACCGGGGTGGTCGGCACGTTCTGGTGCCCGCCGGCGTTGCCGGTGGGGACGGCCTTGATCTTGTCGACCGTGTCCTGGCCCGACGTCACCTTGCCGAACACCGCGTAGCCCGCGCTCGACGGGTTGCGGTTCAGCATGTCGTTGTCCTTCACGTTGATGAAGAACTGGCCGGTGGCGGAGTCCGGGTCCTGCGTGCGGGCCATGGCGATCGTGTAGGTGTCGTTCTTCAGCCCGTTGCCGGCCTCGTTCTTGACCGGGGCGCGCGTGGCTTTCTGGTTCATGTCCTTCGTGAACCCGCCGCCCTGGATCATGAAGCCGTTGATCACGCGGTGGAAGATCGTGCCGTTGTACTGGCCGGCGTCGACGTAGGTGGCGAAGTTCACCACGGTGAGCGGCGCCTTCTCGCTATCCAGCGCGAGAACGATCGGGCCCATCGAGGTGGTGAGCGTCACGGAGAGCGTCTTGGACGCCTTCAGCTTGGCGGCGCACGCGCCGGGGGACTGGGCGGCGGCAACGGCGGGAACGAGCGCGGAAGCGCAAAGGAGGGTGGCAATGAACGACTTGCGGGAATGGAACATGGGGGGCCTCTTAGGAAACGACGAGTTCTTGGACAATGCGCCAGCGGTTGCCATCGCGTGCCCAGTACTGGCGCTTCTGGGTGCGGTTTGAAAGATTGTTCGAGCGGTAGTCCTGCTCGAAGGTGACCATCATCATCGCGGCATGGCCGGGATAGGCGAACAGGCTCACCTGCGAAATGCCGACCTTCACCCACGACTTGCCCGCGCCCACCTTGCGCTTGTGGGCGACCCAGGCCGCGCGGTCCTTGCCGTCGGAGCGGAAGTCGGCTCCGTAGTGCGCGAGGTAGCGATTGGTGTCGAGGCTTTCCCAGTCCGCCTTCCACTGGCCGAAGGCGCCGAGGAATTCATCGCGCTCGGCTTCCCACGCGCGGGCATCCTTCCAGTCGAGCGTCGTGCCGATCACCACCGGCGTGCGGCCCACGTCCACGAACCGCGAGAGGCGCGTGAGGTCGTCGTTGGTGAGCACGACGCAGCCGTCGGTGGCGAAGGGCGGGCGGCTGTAGGTGTCGGAGGGCGTGCCGTGCAGCCAGATGCCGTGGCCGTTGCGGCCGTTCCTCTTGTCCCAGTCGTTGGGATAGCTGATCGGGAAGGCGTGCGTGCCGTAGAAATCGGGCAGCTTCTCTTTCGCGGAGACGACGGTGTAGACGCCGATCGGCGTCTTCTGGTCGCCCTCGCGCTGCTTCTCGACGCCGTTCTTGCCGAGGCTGATGTAGAAGTCGGTGACGTACGCCGGGCGGCCGCCCTGGTTCTCGAACACGAAGAGCCGGGAGCGCGCCGTGTCCACGAGGATCACATGGGCCTGTCCCGGTGCGAGCTGCAGCACGGGGCCGGGCAGCGAGTCGACCGGCGGGGGCGCGTCGAGGTAGCGCTTGAGGCGCACGCGCGCTTCGTCCTGCAGCGAATTCATGCCGGCGAGCGAGGAGGGCTCGACGCTCGTCGCGAAGGCGATCGGCCGGCCGGCGCGGGCCATGAGGAGATCGCCGCGGATCAGGTGGCCGAGGCGGAAGTTCGGGGTCTTCTCGAGGGCGCTGTCGATCTCGCCGATGGCGGCCTTCAGGCCGCTCTCGCGCAGGCCCACGATCACGCGGACCAGCGAGGCTTCGACTTCGTTGGGGAACGAGAAGGCACCGCCGTCACCGTCGCCATCGGCGAGGGCCGCGGGCGTGCACGCGAGGGCGGTGACGAAGGCTAGGAGGCGCCGCGTCACCCGCCGACGCGCTCCTGCTTGATGAGCCACTTGTCGCCCACCTTCACCAGCTTGAGCGTCTTCGTGTTGGAGCTCTTGAGGGAATCGGATCGGTAGTTCTGGCGCAGCACCGCGACCGCCTCGTTGCCGGTCACCTTGATGGACTTCACCTGCGCCGAGACCTCGATGGCCTTCGGTTTCTCGATGCGTTCGGTGCGGGCCTTCTCCCACGAGGCACGCGCTTCGCCGCCGGGCGTTTCGAAGTCGGGCGCGTACGCGGCGAGATAGCCTTTCACGTCCTTCGAGCCCCACGCGGTGGCCCAGGCCTGGATGGCGGCGGCGACGGCCGCCTCCTCGGGCGTGCCCGTGGCGGCCTTGGGGGGCGCGGTTTTCGCGGGTTCAGTCTTCGCGGGTTCGGACTTCGGCTCGGCCTTCGCGACTTTCGCCGGGTCCGGCTTCACCGGTTCGGGCTTCGCGGGCTCGGGCTTCGGAGGTTCGACCTTGGGCGGTTCGACTTTCGGCGGATCCGCCTTGGCGACCTTCGCCGGATCGGCCTTGGCGGGCGTGCCGGCCGCGGCCAGCTTCTGCGACGAGAAGAGGTCCTTCACCATCGAGAGCTTCACCTGCGCGGAGGCGTTGCTCTTGTCCAGGGAGAGGGCGCGGTCGTAGGCGCGGCTGGCGAGCTGCGCGTAGATGTCGCCCAGGTTCTCGTGCGCGGTCGCGTACGTGGGGTGTGTGTGGATCGCGAGCTCGAGGGCGCTCTTCGCCTTGTCGTAGTTGCCTTGCGAGGCGTAGAGCACGGCGAGGTTGTTGTACGGCTCGGGCAGCTCGGGGAAGTCCTCGGTGAGCCCGGTGAAGATCTGGATCGCGTCGCCGGTGCGTTTCTGCTCGGTGAGGATGAGGCCCTTCAGGAAGCGTCCCTGCGGGTCGCGCGGCGTTGCCTTGAGGTAGCCGTCGACCTTGTCGAGCGCGGGTTGCAGGCGCCCGGAGGTGTAGAGCTTCTGCGCTTCGCGCAGGTCGTCGGCGGGGGCGGCGAGCGCCGGCAGTGCCACCATCGCGAGGGCCGCGAGGAGCACCGCGGCGAGCCGCGGCAGTCGGAGGTTGCCGTGCAGCATCGTGTTATAATTTGTTGAATTTAATGAGAAACGCATTCTACCAACCTTGGTGGGGCTTCACAATGTCACACGCCTTTGCGCCTCGCCGTTTGGACCCGCGCCGCCCGGCCTTCCGCCGCGCCGCTGCCGACGCCGCTGCGGCGTTCGTTTGTTGGCCCTGATCGCCTCCTGAAGTTCCCGGCGGCGCCACGCTGCCCTTCTTCCGACACATCACGCCCGCGGGTCCGCACAGCCCGGCCATCACAATGCCTTCTTTGCAGATCTTCAACACGCTTTCGCGCTCCAAGGAGCCTTTCGTCCCGCATCGTCCCGGCAAGGCGAGCCTCTACGTCTGCGGACCGACGGTCTACGACCTCATCCACATCGGCAACGCGCGTACCTTCACCACGTTCGACATGGTGTCGCGCTGGCTGCGCGTGAGCGGGTTCGACGTCACGTACGTGCGCAACATCACCGACATCGACGACAAGATCATCGAGCGGGCGAAGGAGAAGGGGGTCGCGTTCGGGGAGCTCGCCGAATCGATGGCCACGGCGTTCCGCGAGGACTGCGAGCGCCTGAGCCTGCTGCCGCCCGATCGCGAGCCGCGGGCCACGAAGTATGTCGATGCCATGCTCGGCCTCATCGCCACGCTCGAGTCGAAGGGGCTCGCCTATCGCGCCGACAACGGGGACGTGTACTACTCCGTGCGCGACTTCGCGGGCTACGGAAAGCTCTCGCGGCGCAATCTCGATGACCTGCGTGCCGGCGAACGCGTGGCGGTGGAAGCGGCGAAGCGCGACCCGCTCGACTTCGCCCTCTGGAAGGCCGCCAAGCCGGGCGAGCCCTCGTGGCCCTCGGCCTATGGCGCGGGCCGCCCCGGCTGGCACATCGAGTGCTCGGCCATGTCGGCCGGCGAAGTGGGCACGCCGGTCGACCTGCACGGCGGCGCGGTCGACCTTCAGTTCCCGCACCACGAGAACGAGGTGGCGCAAAGCGAAGGCGCGGGCCACGTGCCGTTCGCGCGCTGCTGGATGCACGGCGCGTTCCTCAACATGGACAGCGAGAAGATGTCGAAGTCGCTGGGCAACTTCCACACGTTGCGCGACGTGCTGGGGCAGCTCGATGCGGTGCAGGGCGGCGAGTCGACGCGCTTCTTCCTGCTGCGCGGCCACTATCGCAGCGAGATCAACTTTTCCTGGGACACGCTCGCCGACGCGGGCAACACGCTGCGCGGCTTCTACACGGCGCTGCGCGAAGTGCCGCCCGCGCCGCCCAAGGCGATCGACTGGGATGCGGGGTACGCGAAGCGCTTCCGGGACGCGATGAACGACGACTTCGACACGCCGATCGCCTTCGCGGTGCTGCACGAGCTGCGCACGGAAGTGAACCGCACGAAGTCCGCCGAGCTCTCGGCCCTGCTGAAGGCGCTGGGTGGGACCATCGGCTTCCTGCAGGCCGACCCGGAGACGTTCCTCCAGGGCGCGTCCACGGGGGCGCTCGATGTGCAGGCCCGCATCGACGAGCGCAACGCCGCGAAGAAGGCGAAGGATTTCCCGAAGGCGGATGCGATCCGCAAGGAACTCGAGGCCGCGGGCATCGTCCTCGAGGACAAGCCCGGTGGCATCACCGAGTGGCGGAGGAAGTAGTCCCGCTTCGCGGGGTTACGGCGAAAGGCGCTCTCCGCAGATAAACGCGGATAAACGCAGATCACTCCCTCAAGCAAAGCATTTGGGGTTGGCGTTCGCGAAAGTCGGTGCGCTCCAAGTGACGCAGACCCAACCCAAGCCTTCTTTCTGCTTGAGGCAGTCATCCGCGTTTATCCGCGTTTATCTGCGGAGAGCGCCTTTCGCCTTATCGCGCCCGAAGGGCGCTAGCGAACGAACTTCTGGTCGCGGGAGATGATCGTCAGGTCGACGAACTTCGAGGCGTTGTGGCTCTCCGGAGTGAAGCTCACCTTGAAGCCGCCCACGTCCAGCGCGCCCATCGACTCCATCGCCTTGGTGAAGCTCTCCCGGTTGAGGTTCTTGCCGGCGCGCTTGATGCCCTCGACCGTGACCTTGGCCGCGATGAAGCCTTCCAGCGTGCCGTAGCCCGGCTCGCCCTTCGCTTCCGCGAGGAGGGCACGGTATTCCTTCACCACCGGGATGGAGGGATCCCAGGGGAACGGCACGACCTGCGAGATCTGCACGCCGCGCCCATCCGAATCGAGTTCCTTCGCGAGCGCCTTGCTGCCGACGAACGAGACGTTCCAGAAGGTCGGGTTCGAGCCCTTGAGCTTCATCGCCTTGATGTAGGCGGCGCACGACTTGTAGGCCGAGATCATGATCACGGCCTGCGGGTTGGCCTTGCGGATGTCTTCGACCGCCTTCGCGACGTCGACCGTGTTGCGTTCGACCGTGCCGCGGGCCGAGAGCTCGAGGTTGCGCTTCTTCAGCGCGCGCTCGACGCCGGCGAGGCCGGCCTGCCCGTAGGCATCGTTCTGGTAGAAGATCGCGATGTTGTTCACGCTCATCGCGGTCAGGTGCTGCACGATCGCCTCGGTTTCGTCGAAGTAGCTCGCGCGCACGTTGAAGATGTTGCGGTTGAACGGCGTGCGCAGCGACTCGGCCCCGGTGAAGGCGCCGATGAAGGGCACCTTGGCCTCGGTGAAGATCGGCAGCGACGCGTTGCTGGTGGGCGTGCCCACGTAGCCGAAGAGCGCGAAGACCTTCTCCTCGTTGATGAGCTTCTTGGTGTTCTCGACGGCGCGCGGCGGATCGTAGCCGTCGTCGAGCGTCTTCAGGATGATCATGCGGCCGTTCACGCCGCCCGACTTGTTGACGAAGTCGAAATAGAGTTTCGCGCCGGACTGCATGTCCTTGCCGAGTTCCGACGCGGGGCCGGAGAGGGCGACCGACTGTCCGAGGACAATCTGCGATTCGGTGACGCCTTGGGCTCCCGCGAAGGTCGCGGCACACAGGGCGAGAGTGGCAAGCATTGCGCGGCGCATGGGGTCCTCCGACGGGGGATGTTTCTTCTATAAGCCGAAACTAATCATCCGCCCGGCAGGGGGAGATGTGAAGCCCCCTGCCTATTACATCGGGAACCCGCTTGTAACGCTAACCCGCGAAGAATTCACGCATTTTTGCCATGAAGGACTTGGCCCGCGGGCTGTGGCGGTCGCCGTCGCGCTTGTTGATTTCCTCCATTTCGCGCAGCAATTCCTTCTGGCGGTCGGTGAGTTTCACGGGCGTTTCGATGGCCACCTGGCACAGGAGGTCGCCGGGGTAGGTGGAGCGCACGCCCTTGATCCCCTTGCCGCGCAGGCGGAACACCTGGCCCGTCTGGGTCTCGGGCGGAACCTTGATCTTCGCGTGGCCGTCCAGCGTGGGAATGTCGATCTCGCCACCGAGCGCGGCGAGCGTGAAGCTGACCGGCATTTCGCAATGCAGGTCGTCGCCCTCGCGGTGGAAGACCGAGTGCTCCTTCAGGTGGATCACGACGTAGAGGTCGCCCGGCGGGCCGCCGTTCACGCCCGCCTCGCCCTCGCCGGACAGGCGGATGCGGTCTCCCTCGTCGATCCCCGACGGGATCTTCACCTGCAGCGTCTTGTGCTTCTTCACCCGGCCCGCGCCCCGGCAGGCGGTGCAGGGATCGGTGATCTGCTTGCCCGTGCCGTGGCAGGTGGGGCAGGTCTGCTGGATCGAGAAGAACCCCTGCGAAAGCCGCACGGTGCCGCCGCCGTTACAAGTGGAGCACGTCTTGGCCTGCGTCCCGGGCTTCGCACCCGAGCCGTGGCAGACCTCGCACTCCTCCATGGCGGGGATGCGGATCTTGGTTTCGGTGCCGCGCGCCGCTTGTTCCAGGGCGATCTCGAGGTTGTAGCGCAGGTCGGCGCCGCGATAGACGTTGGAGCGCGCACGCCCGCCGCCGCCCGCGCCGAAGATGTCGCCGAAGATGTCGCCGAAGGCCTCGGCGAAACCGCCCCCGAAGCCGGGGCCGCCCTCGCCGCCACCCATCTGCGGGTTCACGCCCGCGTGGCCGTAGGCGTCATAGGCGCGACGCTTCTCCGCGTCCGAGAGCATCTCGTACGCTTCCTTGGCTTCCTTGAACTTCTCCTCCGCATCCTTGCTGTCCGGATTGCGGTCGGGGTGGTGCTTCATCGCGAGCTTGCGGTACGCCTTCTTGATCTCCTCGTCGGAGGCGTCCTTGTTCACGCCGAGCACTTCGTAGTAGTCGCGCTTCGTGGCCATGCCTTAGTCCTCTCCCCTGCCGCTGACCCTCACCCCTGACCCTCTCCCAAGGGAGAGGGAGAAAGCAGGAGAGGGCGAAATGACAAAGGGGCCGTGTCTCGCGACGCGGCCCCGTGATCCTCAGTTTGTCGAAGTGCTCAAGCCGACTTCTTGTCCTTCACTTCGGTGAACTCCGCGTCGACCACGTTGCCCTGGTCCTTCGCGTCGGCTCCGGGGGCGGCGGCACCCTGCGCCTGCGCGCCCGGCGCGGCACCGGCCGAAGCCTGCGCCTTCGCCTGCTGGTCCGCGTAGACCTTTTCGCCCAGCTTCTGCGAAGCGGTGGCGAGCGCCTGCGTCTTCGACTCGATCGCGGCGAGGTCCTCGCCCTTCACGACGCCCTCGAGATCCTTGATGGCGGCTTCGATCGCGTCCTTCTCGCCGGCCTCGAGCTTGTCGCCGTACTCGCCGAGCGACTTGCGGATCGAGTGCGCCAGCGCCTCGCCCTGGTTGCGGGCGGTGACGAGCTCCAGCTGCTTCTTGTCCTCGTCGGCGTGCGTCTCCGCGTCCTTCACCATCTGCTGGATCTCCGCCTCGGTGAGGCCGGAGTTCGACTTGATGGTGATCTTGTTCTCCTTGCCGGTGGCCTTGTCCTTCGCCGACACGTGCATGATGCCGTTCGCGTCGATGTCGAACTGCACCTCGATCTGCGGCATGCCGCGCGGCGCGGGGGCGATGCCCTCGAGGTTGAACTGGCCGAGGCTCTTGTTGCCCTTGGAGATGTCGCGTTCGCCCTGCAGCACGTGGATGGTCACCGCGTTCTGGCCGTCTTCGGCCGTCGAGAACACCTGCTGGGCCTTGGTCGGGATGGTGGTGTTCTTCTGGATCAGCTTGGTCATCACGCCACCCAGCGTCTCGATGCCGAGCGACAGCGGCGTCACGTCGAGCAGGAGGACGTCCTTCACGTCGCCTTGCAGCACGCCGCCCTGCACCGCGGCGCCGACGGCGACCGCTTCGTCCGGGTTCACGTCCTTGCGCGGTTCCTTGCCGAAGAATTCCTTCACCTTCTCCTGCACCTTCGGCATGCGCGTCATGCCGCCGACGAGGATCACGTCGGAGATGTCGGAGAGCTTCAGGCCCGAGTCCTTGAGCGCGACTTCGCACGGCTTGATGGTGCGGTCGATGAGCTCGTCCACGAGCGACTCGAATTTCGCGCGCGTGAGCTTCATCTCGAGGTGCGCCGGGGCGCCGTTGGCCATCGCGATGTACGGTTCGCGCACTTCGGTCTGCTGGCTGGACGACAGCTCGATCTTCGCGCGCTCGGCGGCGCTCTTGATGCGCTGCAGGGCGATCGCGTCCTTCGAGAGGTCGAGGCCGTTCTGCTTCTTGAATTCGTCGACGATGTAGTCGATCACGCGCTGGTCGAAGTCCTCGCCGCCCAGGAACGTGTCGCCGTTGGTGGAGAGCACCTCGAACTGGTGCTCGCCGTCGACGTTCGCGATCTCGATGATCGAGATGTCGAACGTGCCGCCGCCCAGGTCATAGACCGCGATCTTGCGGTCGCCTTCCTGCTTGTCCAGGCCGAAGGCGAGCGCCGCCGCGGTGGGCTCGTTGATGATGCGCTTCACCTCGAGGCCCGCGATGCGGCCCGCGTCCTTGGTGGCCTGGCGCTGCGAGTCGTTGAAGTAGGCGGGCACCGTGATCACGGCTTCCGTGACCGGCTCCCCGAGGTAGTCCTCGGCCGTCTTCTTCATCTTGCGCAGCACTTCGGCGGAGACCTGCTGCGGCGCGATCTTCTTGCCGCGGATCTCGACCCACGCGTCGCCGTTGTCCGCTTTCTGGATGGCGTAGGGCATCAGGCCGATGTCCTTCTGCACTTCCTTCTCGTCGAACTTGCGGCCGATGAGGCGCTTCACCGCGAAGACGGTGTTCTTCGCGTTGGTGACGGCCTGGCGCTTGGCGGGGGCACCCACGAGGATCTCGTCGTTGTCCGCATACGCGACGATCGACGGCGTGGTGCGCGCGCCTTCGCTGTTCTCGATGACCTTGGGCTTGCCGCCCTCCATGATGGCGACGCAGGAGTTGGTGGTGCCGAGGTCGATGCCGATGATCTTTGCCATGTTCGTAGTCCCGTGAATGTCTTTAACTTGTTCTTGAAATAGGGTTATTCAGGCTGCTTTTCAATGGCCTTGGCGACCGTGACGAGCGCCGGGCGCACCACGCGCTCGTGCAACGCGAAGCCCTTCTGCAGCGTCGCGACGACGGTATTGGGGTCCTGCGCGCTCTCGACCTGGCTGATCGCCTGGTGGCGGTGCGGATCGAATTTTTCGCCGGCTTCCGGGGTGATGGCCTTCAGGCCGAACTTCTCGAACACCGCATCGAGCTGGCGCGCGGTGAGTTCCACGCCGGACTTGAGCGCCTCGATCGAAGCGGTCTCGACGGCGAGGGCGGTATCCAGGCTGTCCTTCACTCCGAGCAGCGCGGCGGCGAAGGATTCGACGCCGAACTTGTGGGCCTTGGAGACATCCTCGCCGGCGCGGCGGCGGACGTTCTCCGTCTCGGCCTTGGCGCGCAGCCACTCTTCACGATGTTTGTTGCCATCCTCGACGGCGGCCGCGAGGCGGCCTTCGAGTTCGGCGATGCGGCCTTCGACGGTCCCGGACGGGATTTCGTCAGCCGGCGCCGTTCCGCCCTCCTGGCCGGCGGGAAATTCGTTCACCCCCACGTAGATTCTCCATTAAAAACAGATGTTTGCAATCAAGTGGGGTTGAAATCCGACAATTCAAGGGGTTACTTCGCGGATTTGCTGAAAACCAGCCAGCTGATGAGCGTCGTGAGCACGCTGTAGAGCACCGAGCCCACCAGCGCTGCGACGAAGCCGGTGACCGCGAATCCGCCCACCACGGTCGCCACCAGCCAGAACATCAGGGCGTTGATCACGAAGATGAAGAGCCCGAGGGTGAGGATCGTGACCGGCAGCGTGAGCAGGATGAGGATGGGGCGGATCACCGCGTTCACGAGGCCCAGCACCAGCGCGGCGACGAGGGCGGCGACGAAGCTCGTCACCACCACGCCCGAATACAGGTAGGCCACGAGCAGCAGCGCGGCGGCGTTAAGGAGCCAGCGTGCGATCAGAGTCAGCATGGAGCTTCTCCTGGGTGAGGGCGGCCAGCGCCGTCATGAAGGCCGGGGTGTCGTTGGTGGTCGGGATGTAGTGGAAGTCGCGCCCGCCCGCGGCCTTGAAGGCGTCGCGCACTTCCATCGAGATCTCCTCGAGCGTCTCGAGGCAGTCGGCGGCGAATCCGGGGCAGATCACGTCGACGCGCGCCGTCTTGTTCGCACCGAGTTTCTCGAGCGTTTCCTGCGTGTAGGGCTTCACCCACTCCGCCTTGCCGAAACGCGACTGGAACGTGACCAGCGTGCGGGCGTCGTTCCAGCCCAGTTCGATGGCGATCAGCTCCGCCGTGCGCTTGCACTGGTCCACGTACGGGTCGCCGCGTTCGGCCACCGCCTTGGGAATGCCGTGGAAGCTCATCACCAGCTTGTCGGGGCGGCCGTGCTTCATCCAGTACTCGTTCACGTTCTTCGCCACGGCCTTCACGTAGGCGGGGTGGTCGTGGAAGTCGCGCACCACGGCCACCTTGGGCGCGTTCTTCATGCGCTTGGCCGCGGCGTGCACCGCATCGCTCACGCTGCCGGTGGTGCTGCCGGCGTACTGCGGGTACAGCGGGATGACCAGCACGCGTTCGCAGGACTTCTCCGCGAGCTCGGCCAGGCCCGCCGCGATGGAAGGCTGGCCGTAGCGCATCGCGAACGCCACCTGCACCTGCGACTTGAAGCGCTCGCCCAGGTAGCCGCGCAGCAGTTGCGACTGGCGCGCCGTGTAAACGCGCAGCGGCGATCCGTCGTTCATCCAGATGGCGGCGTACTTCTTCGCGGTCTTGGCCGGGCGGAAGGGCAGCACCACGAGGTAGAGCAGCGGCAGCCACACGGCCCGCGGCAGCTCGACCACGCGCGGGTCGGAGAGAAACTGGCGCAGGTATCGGCGCACGGCCCCCGGCGTGGGTTCGTCGGGCGTGCCGAGGTTCACCAGCAGCACGCCGGTCTTGGGGGAGGAGGGCACCTAGTTTTGCGACAACGCGGAGGAAACCAGCTTCGCCGTCACGTCCACGATCGGGATCACCCGTTCGTAGGCCATGCGCGTGGGGCCGATCACGCCCACCGTTCCCATCACGCGGCCGTCGACTTCGTAAGGCGCGGTGACGATGGAGAACTCGTCGAGGGGCACGAGCTGCGACTCCCCGCCGATGAAGATCTTCACGCCGTCGGCCACCTGGCAGCGTTCCAGGAGGTCCATCAATTGCGTCTTCGTCTCGAAGAGGTCGAAGAGCCCGCGGAGCCGCTGCAGGTCCGAGGAGATGTCGAGCAGGTTCGGGCCGCCCGAGATCACCATGTCCTCGCGGCCTTCCATGAGCGCCTCGCTGCCGGCTTCCACGGCCGCCTTCATGAGCGTGGAGATGTCGCGGTGCAGGTCGAGCAGTTCGCCGCGGATGCGCTGGTGGAGGACATCGATGTCCATCCCCGCGTAGTTCTGGTTGATGTAGTTGGCGGCCTGCTGGAGCTGCGCCGGGCTGTAGGCGCGGTCGGTCACCAGCACGCGGTTCTGCACCTCGCCGTCGGAGGCCACGAAGATCAGCAGCACGCGCTTCTCGCCCAGGCGGATGAACTCCACGTGCCGGAGCGCCGCTCCGCGCCGCCGGGGTGCGACCACCACGCCCGCGAAGTGCGTGAGGTCCGAAAGCAGTTGCGAGGCCGCCGTCACCACGCGGTGCGTGTCGTCGGGGACCACGCGCTCGCTCAATTGCGCGCGCTCCACCTCTTCCAGGGGCTGCACGGTGAGCAGGGTGTCGACGAAGAAGCGGTAGCCCTTCGGCGTGGGCACGCGGCCCGAGGAGGTGTGCGGGCTCGCCACGAAGCCCATCTCCTCGAGATCGGCCATCACGTTGCGAATGGTGGCCGGCGAGAGCTCGAGGGACGAAAAACGCGACAGCGCCCGGGATCCCACGGGCTGGCCGTCGACGATGTAGCGCTCGACCAGGATCTTCAGCAGGCTCTGCGCGCGATCACTCAGCATGGAGGCATTCTACAAAAAAGCGTTCATGTTTTAATGGCGTCCATGCCCGCCACCTTCAAGACTGCCGCGGTCGTCGGCAAGAGCGACGCCGCCACCGTCCCCGCGCTGGACCTGCTTTCGGCCACGCTTCGCCGCCGCGGCGTGAAGATCCTCATGGATCCGCGCACCTCCGCGGCCGTCAAGGCCAAGCCGGACGAAACGCACCCGCTGGAGGACCTGCCGGGCAAGGTGGACATCGCCATCGTCGTCGGCGGGGATGGGTCGCTCATCTCCTGCGCGCGCACCATGGCTCCCCACGGGGTTCCGCTGGTGGGGGTGAACCTGGGGCGCCTCGGGTTCCTCACGGACATCCAGGCCGACCGCATCGGCCCCGGCATCGATTCGATCCTCGACGGCGAGTACTCCAGCGAGAACCGCACGCTCCTCGAAGGCACGGTCATGCGGGGCGGGAAGAAGTTCTTCTCCACCTTCGCGATGAACGACATCGTGGTGAGCCGGGGTTCGGCGGGCAGCATGATCGAGTTCTCGGTGAACGTGGATGGAGAATTCATTTATACGCTACGCGGAGACGGTTTGATCGTCGCCACGCCCACGGGTTCGACGGCCTACGCGCTTTCCGCGGGGGGGCCGATCCTGCATCCGGCCCTTTCGGCCCTGGCCCTGGTGCCCATCTCGCCGCACACGCTCTCCAACCGGCCGGTGGCGATCCGCAGCGAATCGCGCATCGAGATCATGATGATCCGCGGCGACGAAGCGCGCGTGAATTTCGATGTGCAGTCGCACAAGACCCTCGAGCTGGGCGACATCGTGTGCGTGCTCGCCGCCCCCAAGCCCGCCATCCTGCTGCATCCGCCGAACTACCGGTACTTCTCGATGCTGCGCAACAAGTTGCACTGGAACGAGCGCAACACCTAGTGAACCTCTAGTGCTTCGCGTCCTCTCCATCCGGGATTACGTCATCGTCGACCGGCTCGAACTCGAGCTGGGCCCGGGCTTCACCACGCTCACCGGCGAGACGGGCGCGGGGAAATCGATCCTCATCGATGCGCTGGCGCTGGCACTCGGCGGCCGTGCCGAATCGGGCGTGGTGCGCACGGGCGCCGAACGTGCCGAAGTCGTCGCCGATTTCGACCTGGCCGCCACCACGCCTGCGCGCGAATGGCTCGCGGCCAACGACCTCGATGAAGGCGATGCCTGCCTGCTGCGGCGCACGGTCGATCTCTCGGGCCGCTCGCGCGCCTTCGTGAACGGCCGGCCGGCCACCGTGGCGCAGCTACGCGAGCTGGGCGGGCTGTTGCTCGACATCCACGGCCAGCACGAACACCAGCTCCTGCTGCGCCGCGACGCGCAGCGCGACCTGGTCGATGCCTTCGGGGGCCACGAGGCCGAGGCGCGCGAAACCGCGAAGCGCTTCGGGCACTGGAAGCGCCTGGCCGAGCAGCGCGCCGTGCGCGAGGGCGCCCAGGCCACGTCGGCCCGCGAGCGCGAGATGCTCGCCCACGAAATCCGCGACCTCGAAGCCCTCGCCTTCGACGCCGCCACGTGGATCGAAGAGGAGGCCGCGCATCGGCGCCTGGCCCATGGCCAGGAGTTGATCGACACCGTCCAGGCCTGCGTCGAAGGCATCGACGAATCGGAGAGTGCGGCCACGTCCGTGTTGTCGCATGCGGCCGCGCAACTCACCGAGGCCGCGCGGCTCGATCCGGATCTCGAGGAAGCCCTGCGCGACCTCCAGGCCGCGAGCGTGCATGCCACGGAAGCGGCCCACCAGTTGCGCCGCTACCTGCAGAAACTCGAGGTCGATCCCGCGCGCCTGGCCGCGCTCGATCGCCGCCTGCGCGACGTGCACGACGCGGCGCGCAAGTATCGCGTCGAACCCGCGCGCATCCCGGAGGCGCTCGAAGAGCGCAAGGCCCGCCTGGCCGAGCTGGGTGGCGAGGAGAGCCTCGAGCAGTTGCGCGAGCAGGAAGCGGCCGCGCTGGCCCAATTCCGCGAAGTGGCGCAGGCGCTGTCGAAGTCGCGTCGCGAGGCGGCGCGCAAGCTCGGCGGCGAAGTGACCAAGACCATGCAGCGCCTCGCCATGGAAGGCGGGCGCCTGGCCGTGGCCCTCGAGCCTCTGGAGGAGCCCACGTCCGGCGGACTCGAATCGGTCGAGCTGCAGGTGGCCGCGCATGCGGGCCAGCCGCTGGCACCGCTCTCGCGTGCGGCTTCGGGCGGCGAGCTCTCGCGCCTGTCGCTCGCCATCCAGGTCCTGCTTTCGGGCCGCGCCTCGGTCCCGACGCTCGTGTTCGACGAAGTCGATTCGGGCATCGGCGGCGGCGTGGCGGAGATCGTGGGCCAGTTGCTGCAATCGCTCTCCGGCCACCACCAGGTCCTGTGCGTCACGCACCTGGCGCAGGTCGCCTCGCATGCGCGTTCGCAGTTCCGCGTGGCCAAGCGCCCCGGTCCGCGCGGCACGGTCGCGGCGGTGCAGCCGCTCGATCCCGAGGAGCGTATCGACGAGGTGGCCCGCATGCTGGGCGGCCTCACGCTGACCGAAACCACCCGGCGCCACGCGGCCGAGATGTTGCAAAACGCGCGGGCTACGGGTACACCAACGGCGAAGGGCAAGGGAAAGACGGCGGCACGACCTTCGTAGCCGCCCGGCCAGGAGATCCATGGAGGCTGTTCCGAAGGCAGGTCTCGTTCTCGCGGGTGGTGGTGCCCGCGCGGCCTACCAGGTCGGCGTGCTGCAGGCGCTGAAGGAGATGCTGCCCGATCCGAAGGTGAATCCGTTCCCGATCATCACCGGCACGTCGGCCGGTGCGGTGAACGCGGGCGCGCTCGCCTGCCACGCGGAGAATTTCGGCGAAGGGGTCGACCGCCTGCTGGAAGTGTGGCGCCATTTCGAGCCGCGCCACGTCTACCGCTCGGACCTCGTGGGCGTCCTGGCCAACAGCACGCGCTGGTTCCTCGGCATGTTCTTCGGCAACGTGATCAAGAACGAGCCGATCTCGCTCCTCGACAACCGCCCGCTCGCCGCGCTGCTCGAGCGGAGGCTCCCGTTCGATCGCATCGCCGCGAACCTCGAGTGCGGAGCGCTCGACGCGCTCGCCATCACCTGCTCGGGTTACACCTCGGGACAGAGTTGCAGCTTCTTCCAGGCACGCCCCGAGGTGGAAGGCTGGAAGCGCTCGCAGCGCGTGGGCATCCAGGCGAAGATCGGCGTCGAGCACCTCATGGCTTCGTCGGCGATTCCCTTCCTCTTCCCGGCGCACAAGTTGAACCGCGAGTTCTTCGGCGACGGCTCCATGCGCCAGATCGCGCCCGTGAGCCCCGCGCTGCACCTGGGCGCGGACCGCGTGATCGTCGTCGGAACCGCGCGCCTTCGCACCGATTCGCCCGAACGCACGCGCGGCGAGATCTACCCCAGCGTCGCGCAGGTCGCGGGCCATGTGATGAACTCGATCTTCCTGGACAGCCTCGCCGTCGACATCGAGCGCCTGGAACGCATCAACCGCACCATCAGCGCGGTCCCGCAGGAGACGCTGCGCAAGATGGGCCTCACGCTCCACCACGTCGATGTCCTCGTGCTCACGCCCTCGGAACCGCTCGACCAGATCGCCATCAAGCACGTGCGCCACCTGCCGTGGCCCATCCGCATGCTGCTGCGCTCGATCGGCGCCATGCGCCGCGGCGGTGCGAACCTCGCGAGCTACCTGCTGTTCGAGCAGGGCTATTGCCGCGAGCTCATCACGCTGGGCTACAACGACACGATGAAGCGCCGCGAGGAGGTCGAGGCTTTCCTCGTGGGCTCGATGTGCCCGATTCCCGGCGCTTTCTCGCGCACCGTGAAGTTCCTCACGCCGCTCACCGCCGAGAAGGCGCGTACGCCGAGTGGAACCCCCTAAGTCAAAGGCAAGAAAAGCAGGGGGACACAGATGAACACAGATGGACACAGATAAATCCAGGATGACTTGTTCACTAGGAGATCGACAATGATTTCGAGCAAAACGATTCGAGGCCGTTATCTGTGTTCATCCGTGTTCATCTGTGTCCTGAGCCTTGCCTTTGCAGGAAGCGCGCTAGCGCAAACGCCCGCGCCAGCCCCCGCGATCAAGCGAACGATCCTGCAGAAGACCGACGTGAGCCCCACGCAGGAAGCGGTCCTCGGTCTCGCGGAGATCGCCCCGGGCGGCTCCACGGGACGCCACAGCCACGACGGCATCGAGACGGGCTATGTGCTGGAAGGCTCGGCCACGCTCACGATCGACGGCATGCCGCCCATCGCGATGAACGCAGGAACGAGCTACCTCATCCCGGCGGGCAAGGTGCACGACGCGAAGAACACAGGCACCGTGCCGGTGAAGGTGCTCGCGACCTATGTGGTGGAAAAGGGCAAGCCGCTCGCCACGCCGGCGAAGTGACGCGCCGCGCGCCTAGGCGCGCGGGGTGCGGCTCGTGAACCGCGCGGTGAGCCACTGCGCGATGCTCTCCACTTCCTCGGCGCAGACGGAGTGGGGCATCGGGTAGTCCTGCCACTCCACCGCGTAGCCGCGCGCCTCGAGCTTGCGGCGCGAGGCATCGGCCAGCGCCATCGGGACGATCGGGTCCTGCGTCCCGTGCACCATGAGGATCGGCGTGCGCTTGTTGGCGACGGAGGCCTCCGCATCGAGCGACTCCTCGAGCGGCAGGTAGGTCGAGAGTGCCACGATCCCCGCCAGGGTCTCCTTGAAGCGCAGGCCCGTCTGCAATGCGATGGCACCGCCCTGCGAGAAACCGGCGAGGACGACCTTGTCCGGCGGCATGCCGCGCGCGCGCTCGCGTTCGATCAGCGCCTCGACTTCCTTCTGTGACGCGCGAATGCCGGCTTCGTCCGGGCGGCGCGCGAGGTCCTGCATCGAGATGTCGTACCACGCGCGCATCACGAAGCCGTTGTTGATCGTCACCGGGCGCATCGGCGCATGCGGGAAGACGAAGCGCAGGCCGAGGTCCTCGGGCAGCGGCAGTTCGCGCACCAGCGGCACGAAGTCCCAGCCGTCGGCACCCAGGCCGTGCATCCAGATCACGGTGCCCTTGGGTTCGGTGGCGGTGGAGACTTCGACTTGCGCGAGGTTGGTCATGGACGGGGGGCTCGGATCGCGGACTTGGGACGGAAGGCCTTCACGACGTCCTCGCGCGTCTCGAGGTACGGGCCGCCGAGGAGGTCGATGCAGTAGGGCACGGCCGCGAAGATCCCGGCGACGATCGACTTGCCCTGCGCGTCCTTCAGGCCTTCGAGCGTCTCGCGGATGGATTTCGGCTGGCCCGGGAGGTTCAGGATCAGCGCGCCCTTGCGGATCACGGCGACCTGGCGCGAGAGGATCGCCGTGGGCACGAACTCGAGGCTGATCCGGCGCATCTGCTCGCCGAACCCCGGCATCTCGCGGTCGGCCACGGCAAGCGTGGCCTCGGGCGTCACGTCGCGCGCCGCGGGACCGGTGCCGCCGGTGGTGATCACGAGGTGGCAGCCGACATCGTCGACGAGTCCCACCAGCGCGGCCTCGATGACGTCCTGCTCGTCGGGAATGACGCGGCGCTCGAATTCGATCGGGTTCAGGAGGGCCCCGGCGAGCCACGCTTCGAGCGCGGGGATGCCTTCGTCCTTGTAGACGCCTTGCGAGGCGCGGTCGCTCGCGGCGACGAGGCCGATGCGCACCGTTTCGGGCGCACTCATGCCTGGCCCTTGCGCACCGCGTCGTTGATCACGTGGAAGAGCTCGCGGAAGTGCTTCGGCGGTTTCTCCGCGGCGCGCTCCTTCTTCGCGGCTTCGATGAGGTCGGAGAGCCTGCGCTCGTCGACGCCGGGGAACTCCAGGGCGAAGGCGGGGATCGTAGAAGGGTCGGCCATCAGGTCCGTGCGCCAGCGCTCGGCCAGGTGGAAGAGCGCGGTGTCCCGGTTCGTGGGCGCGTTCAGCGCCGCGAGCTGCGCGGCGATGGGCTCCACGTCCATGTCGCGCATGATCCGTCCGATGTATTGCGCGTGGCGCCGGACCGCCTCGTGCTTCGTGAAGCGCTTCGCCTCGATCAGCGCGTCGAGCAGCGTTTCCGGCAGGTTGAATCGCGCGAGCTGCTCGGCCGAGAGCTTCGTGAGGGCCACGCCGAGGGACTGGATGTCGTGGCTCTGCTTCTTGCGACGCGTCTTGCTGATAAAATCATCGTCTTCCATTGGTTTCAATTATGCCCGAATCGCCCCTCGTCCCGACCCCGCTTCCCCTCTCGCGCGACGCGATGGCCGCCGTCGCCGAACGCTCGCTCGCCATCGCCCGGCAGAAGGGCGCCAGCCACGCGGAGTCCGAAGTGTCGGCCGCCCTCGGGCAGTCGGTCACGGTGCGCCAGGATGAAGTCGAAACGGTGGAGTACAACCGCGACAAGGGCCTGGGCATCACCGTCTACTTCGGCCAGCGCCGCGGCAACGCGAGCACGTCGGACCTCTCGGACGAAGCCGTCGAACGCACGGTCGAGGCGGCCTGCGCGATCGCGCGCTACACGGCCTCCGACGATGCGGCCGGGCTCCCCGAGCCCGAATTGCTGTTGCGCGGCGCCGTGCCCGATCTCGCGCTCTTCCATCCGTGGCGCCTCACCGTCGAGGAGGCCATCGAGATCGCACGCGCCGCCGAGTCGGCCGCCCTCGATGTCGACGAGCGCATCACCAACTCCGAAGGCGCGACGGTCTCGAGCAACGATGCCGACTTCATCTTCGCCAACACGCTGGGCTTCCTCGGCGGCTTCCCCACCTCGCGCTCGAGCATCGGCGTGGGCGTCGTGGCCGAAGAAGACGAAGGCATGCAGCGTGACTACTGGTACACCACGAACCGCGACCCGTCGAAGCTCGAGGGGCCCGAAGCCGTGGGCCGCATCGCGGGCGAGCGCGCGGTGCGAAAGCTGGGCGCGCGCAAGCTCGCGACCATGGAGGCGCCGGTCCTCTTCGACGCGAACATCGCCGGAAGCCTGATCGGGCATTTCGTCTCCGCGGCGAGCGGCACTTCCCTCTATCGCCGCTCCTCGTTCCTCCTCGATCGCCTCGGCCAGCCGGTCTTCGCACCCACGGTCACCCTGCTCGAGGATCCGCACCGCCCGGGCGAGATGGCGAGCGAGTATTTCGATTCCGAAGGCGTCGCCACGAAAGCGCGACGCGTGGTCGATGCGGGCGTCCTCCAGGGCTGGTTCCTGTCGAGCTACTCCGGCCGGAAGCTGGGCCTGCCGACCACCGGCAACAACGGCGGCAACCACAATCTCCTGCTCCAACCCGGCGAACACGACCTGGCCGGCCTGCTGCGCCTCATGGGGCGCGGCTTGCTGGTGACGGAACTCATGGGGCAGGGCGTGAATCCGGTGACCGGCGACTACTCGCGCGGCGCCGCGGGCTACTGGGTCGAGGGTGGCGAGATCGCGTATCCGGTGGAGGAGATCACCATCGCGGGCAACCTGCTCGCGATGTACCGCGGGATCGTCGCCGTCGGCAGCGACGTCCTCGTGCGAGGCTCGCGCCAGGGCGGTTCCATCCTCGTGGACCGCATGACCATCGCAGGCAATTGAGGTAGGCTTCTTCGCGCAGGGAACGGGGTTCCCCGATTCCCCAAAACGAAGGAGGAGCCTCGCGATGCAACGCAGAAAATTCCTGAACACAGCCGGTGCGGGCATGGCCGGAATCCTGGCGACGGGCAGCGCCCCGGCATTCGCCCAGGGCGCACCCGAAGTGAAATGGCGCTGTGCGTCCAGCTTCCCCAAGAGCCTGGACACGATCTTCGGCGCCGCCGAGGTGATGTCGAAGCGCGTCGCCGCGGCCACCGGCGGCAAGTTCCAGATCCAGGTGTTCGCCGCGGGCGAGATCGTGGGCGGCTTCGGCGTCCTCGATGCCGTGCAGAACAACACGGTGCAATGCGGCCACACGGCTCCGTACTACTACGTGGGCAAGGACCCGACATTCGCGCTGGGAACGGCCATCCCGTTCGGCATGAACTGCCGCCAGTACAACGCCTGGTGGTACGTGGGCGGTGGCGACGCGGTGTTCAACGATTTCGTGAAGGACTACGGCATCCATTCGTTCCTCTGCGGCAATACCGGCGCGCAGATGGGCGGCTGGTACAAGAGGGAGATCAAGACCGTCGCCGACCTGAAGGGCCTGAAGCTGCGCATCGGCGGCTTCGCCGGCCAGGTGCTGGCGAAGCTGGGCGTGGTGCCGCAGCAGATCCCGGGCGGCGAGATCTATCCCGCGCTGGAGAAGGGCGTCATCGACGCGGCGGAATGGGTCGGCCCCTACGACGACGAGAAGCTGGGCTTGAACAAGATCGCCCCGTACTACTACTACCCGGGTTGGTGGGAAGGCGGTCCGGCGCTCCACGCGTTCGTGAACCAGAAGGCCTGGGCGGAGCTGCCGAAGGAATACCAGGCGGTCTTCGAGGCCGCGTGCCACGAAGGCAACACGATGATGATGGCGCGCTACGACGCGGGCAATCCGCCGGCGTTGAAGAAGCTGGTCGCCACGGGCACGAAGCTGCGCGGCTTCACGCGGCCGGTGATGGAGGCCTGCTACCAGGCGGCCCTCGAGCTCTACGCGGAGACGTCGGCGAAGAACGAGAAGTTCAAGAAGGTCTACGACCACTACATGAAGTTCCTCGAAGACCAGGTCGCGTGGTTCCGCGTGGCCGAGGGCAGCTACGACACCTTCATGTCCACCCGCCCGGCACCCAAGGGCGCGGCCGCGGCGGCACCGGCGGCAGCTCCGAAGAAGACCTGAGCGGCGCGCAGTGCATCACTCGAAAGCCCCGCGAACGCGGGGCTTTTTTCATTTCTTCGGCTCTTCCGCCTTCGGGCCGAAGGCCTTCTGGATGTCCGCGTCGGTGTCTTCCGTCGATCGCGTGGCCTCCGCGGGAATCTCGATCTGCACCTTGTCCAGGTCGATGACCCGCTGCTTGTCGAGGAACATCGTGACCTGCATCGGGAAGGCGATCACGAGCGCCACGAGCACCAGCTGCAGGCCGACCCAGGGCAGCGCGCCCCAGTAGATGTCGCTGCTCTTCACCTCCTTGGGCGCCACGCCTCGCAGGTACATGAGCGCGAAGCCGAAGGGCGGGTGCATGAAGGAGGTCTGGAGGTTCACGCACAACATGACGCCGAACCAGATCAGCGCCGCGTCCTCGCCCACCACGGGGGTGAGCATCACCTTCGCGATCGGCGCCAGCAGCGGCACGATGATGAAGACGATCTCGAAGAAGTCGAGGAAGAAGGCGATGAAGAACACGAACAGGTTCACGAAGATCAGGAATCCCCACACGCCGCCGGGCAGGCTGGAGAGCATGTGCTCCAGCCACGGGCCGCCGTTCACGCCCTGGAAGACGACCGAGAAGCAGGTGGAGCCCACGAGGATGAAGATCACCATCGCGGTCAGGCGCATGGTGGTCTGGTAGGCCTGGCGGATCAGCTCGCGCAGCGCCGGGATGGCCGCCGCCTTGACCACCATGAAGACGATGGACAGGTACAGCACCGCGATGGCTACCTGGAAGGGCAGCGACTTGAACGCGAAGATGCCGATGATCGCGGCGATGCCGCCCGCCACGATGCCGATCCAGAAGATCGAGCGCTGCTTGCCGAGCGACGGCTGGCGCAGAACGGCGAGCACGATCGCCCCGACCGCGCCCATGGCGCCGCCCTCGGTGGGCGTGGCCAGGCCCATGAACAGCGTGCCCAGCACGAGGAAGATCAGGACGGCCGCGGGGACGATTCCCCACAGGCACTTCTTCCAGAGCGCCCAGCCCTGCAGCGTGCGGTCTTCCTTGGGAACCGCCGGAACCCACTCGGGCCTCACGATGCTGATCACGAACGTGAACAGGATGAAGAGCGCGATCTGCAGCAGCGAGGGGCCCCACGCGCCGAGGTACATGTCGCCCACCGACTTGCCGAGCTGGTCGGCGAGCACGATCAGCACCAGTGACGGGGGCACCAGCTGCGTGATCGTGCCCGAGGCCGCGAGCACGCCCGTGGCGTAGCGCATGTTGTACTTGTACCGCATCATCACCGGCAGCGAGATGAGCGCCATCGCGATCACCTGCGCCGCGACGGTTCCCGTGATCGCGCCCAGGATGAAGCCCACGATGATCACCGAGTAGCCCAGGCCCCCGCGCAACGGCCCGAAGAGCTGGCCCATCGAGTCGAGCATGTCCTCGGCGATGCCGCACCGCTCGAGCACGGTGCCCATGAAGGTGAAGAACGGGATCGCGAGCAGGAGCTCGTTGGAAAGCACGTTGCCGAAGATGCGCGCCGGGATGGCCTGCAGGAATTCCGGCGGGAAGTAGCCCATCTCCACGGAGAGGAATCCGAACGTGAGGCCCAGCGCCGCCAGCGTGAACGCGACCGGGTAGCCGATCAGCATGAAGAGAATCAGGCCGCCGAACATGAGCGGCGGCATCCACTCCAGCGGGATCATTGCAGCGGCCTCTCGTAGTGGGTTTCGTAGCGAACGACGCCGCGCAACGCCGCGGCGCGCTTGATGATCTCCGAGACCCCCTGCAGGGCCACGAGGACGAAGCCCAGCGGCAGCAGGATCTTCACCGGCCAGCGCAGCAGCCCGCCCGCGTTGCCCGAGATCTCCTGGACCGCCCAGGACTGCGTGAAGAGGGAGAGCGAGTAGTACGCGATGACGAGCATCGTCGGCACGAGGAACACCGCGGTGCCGATGAGGTCCAGCCACTCCTTGCCGCGCTCGGACAGGTGCACGTAGAGGATGTCGACGCGCACGTGCTCGTTGACCTTGAGCGTGTAGGAGGCGCCGAGCATCACCATGCCGGCGAAGAGGTACCACTGGATCTCGAGCCACGCGTTGGACGAGAGGTCGAAGGCATAGCGGGACATCGCATTGCCCGCGCTGATGAGGCAGGCCAGCAGCACCAGCATGTTGGCGAACCAGCCGAGACGCTCGTTGAGTGCGTCGATGCCGCGCGAGATCAGGAGAAGGTAGCGCAATCGAGTCCCCGGGAATATTCTGCGTTGCGTTCTTGTTGTCGCGGGATTATACGGGGATTGATCATGGCCAAACCTGTCGTCGTCGCGCTTTTCGCCCTCCTGTTGCCCCTGGCGCCTGCGGCGTTCGCCGTCGAGGCCGGTGCCCCGGCACCTGCCGTCGCGTTCAAGGCCCTGGGCGATTCCACCGTTCCCGCCTCGCTCGCGGCACTCAAGGGCAGCGTGGTCTACGTGGACTTCTGGGCTTCGTGGTGCACGCCTTGCCTGCGTTCGATGCCGGCGCTGCGGACGCTCTACGGCAAGCATCGCGACCAGGGCTTCGTCGTGGTCGGCGTGAACAAGGACGTGGGCCCGGGCGAAGCCGAGCGGTTCCTGCGCCGCTTCCCGGTTTCCTTTCCGCTCGTGGCCGATGGCGACGACGCGGTGGCGAAAGCCTTCGACGTGAAGACGATGCCGAGCGGGTACCTCATCGACCGCACCGGTACGGTGCGCCATGTCTATCGGGGCTTCACCGGCGAGAGCGAGGCAGCCCTCGCGCGCGACGTGCAGACGCTGCTGGAGAAGAAGCCGTGATGCGTCGCCCGAGGGTGATGAAGCTCCTTCTCGCGGTCCTCGTGGCGGGCGCGTTCTCAGGCTGCGCGAGCGTGGCACCCTGGCAGCGCGGCTACCTCGCGCGACCCGACATGGGGCTGGAACCCGCGGCGCCGGCCCGCGCGCTGGACAAGACGTACGCGTCGAAGGAAGCGGCCAGTGGCGGAGGCGCCGTGGGCGGAGGCGGCTGTGGCTGCAACTGACGAACCGCAGAAGGGCGGCGCCCTCGCGGCGCTGCTGCAGGCCGCGCTGGCGCTTCCGGTCCTCGCACTCCCGGTGCGAGCCGCGGCGGCCGATGTCGGGGAGATCGGTTTCGCCGTGCTGGGATACAAGGAACGCGGCCTGATGAAGATCTCCGAGCCCCTGGCCTGGGCGCGCGTCGAGATCGGTGACAACTGGACGTTGTCGGGCAGCGCGCTGGTCGACATCATCACGGGCGCCTCGCCGGAACTGGTGAGCAACGAGAGCGGCTCGCCAATGCGCACGGTGACCGGGGCCTCGATCAGCGACCGCCGCACGGCCGGCGACGTGAAGCTCACGCGCCGCTTCGGCGGCCTTTCGCTCTCCGCTTCGCGAGCCGTCTCCAACGAGGAAGACTATCGTTCGCGCGCCTTCGGCCTCGAGGCCGCGCTGGAACTCGAAGGCAAGCTCACCACGTTCAACGCGGGTTACGGCAAGTCGAACGACCGCGTGCGTTCCGCCGACGATCCGCTCCTCGACGAGCGGCGCGACACGAAGGAATACCTGCTGGGTGCGACGCAGGTGCTCTCGCCCACCGACGTGGTGCAGTCGACGCTGCAGTGGAGCCGCGGCAAGGGCTACTACAACGACCCCTACAAGGGCACCCTCACGTTCTATCCCGGCGCGGACCTGCCCGTCCTTCTCCCGGATACGCGTCCCTCGTCTCGCAACTCGCTCGCCTGGCTCACGCGCCTGCGCCACCACGTGCCCGGTCACGGAACGCTGCAGGCGTCGTATCGCTACTTCCACGACGACTGGGGCATCTCCGCCCACACCTTCGAAGTCGCGTGGGAAGCGGCGCTCTCGGAATCGTGGTCGCTGCGCCCGGCGCTGCGCTACTACACGCAATCGAGCGCCGACTTCTATGGCCGGGTCGTACCGCAACCGCCGCCCGAAGCGCTCTCGAGCGACCAGCGCCTCGCGGCCTTCGGCGGGCTCTCGCCTTCGCTGCGCGCCACGTGGCGGTGGGAGTCCCTCACGTTCGAAGCCACCGCGGGTTACTACTACAACGCGGCCAACTTGCGTCCCGGGGGCGGGGAGGCGGGCTTCGTTCCCCTGCGGGCCTACTACGGCCTCGCGAGCGTGGTGAAGACTTTCTAGCCGCCATGTCGCTGTACTCGTTCGAGTTTCCCGCGATGGCGGCCGAGAACGAGGTCCAGGTGCATGCCTCGAGCGTGGAGCGCGCGCGCGTGGCCGCGGCGCTCGCCATCGACGAGGTGCGCCGCATCGAGGCGAAGTACTCGCGCTTCCGGCCCGACAGCGTCGTCTCGAAGGTCAATGCGGCGGCCGGCGGCGAGGCGGTCGTCATCGACGAGGAGACGGCCCGGCTGCTCGCCTATGCCGGCCAATGCCATCGCCATAGCGGCGGGCTTTTCGACGCGACCTCCGGCGTGCTCCGGCGCGCCTGGGATTTCAAGCAAGCTCGCGTGCCCGCGGAAGCGGAGCTGGCACCCTTGCTGGCCCTCGTGGGGTGGGACCGTGTCGAACTCACCGTGCGCACGGTGCGCCTTCCGGTGGCCGGGATGGAACTCGACTTCGGGGGCTTCGGCAAGGAGTACGCGGTCGATCGCGCCGTCGCGGTGCTGCTGCAGAACAGCGTCGAGTGCGCCCTGGTGAACCTGGCCGGCGATCTCGCCATCACGGGTCCGCAACCCGGTGGTTTGCCCTGGCGCGTGGGAGTTCAGCATCCGCGCCGAAAGGGCGCGGTGGTCGCGACGCTCGACGTGGCCTCCGGCGCACTCGCCACCAGCGGCGACTACGAGCGCTTCATCGAGGTGAACGGCGTGCGTCATTGCCACGTGCTCGATCCGCGCACCGGGCATTCGGCGCGCGGCCTGCAATCGGCCACGGCGATCGGACCCAGTTGCCTCGTGGCGGGCACGGCCACCACCATTGCGATGCTGAAGGGCCGCGACGCGGGCCTCGCGTGGCTCGAAGAACTGGGACTCGCGCACCTTTGCGTGCTGGAGGACGGGCGCGTGGTCGACCGCACGGGGGGATAAGCCGGGGTCGCATGTTAAAGTTTCGTGTTTTTCGCGACCGACGAGCCCATGTTTCCCGATACGCACACCATTGCCGCCGTCGATCCCGACGTCTGGAACGCCATGCAGGCCGAAGGCCGGCGCCAGGAACAGGGCATCGAGCTGATCGCCTCCGAGAACTACGCCAGTCCCGCGGTGCTCGCCGCGCAGGGCAGCGTGCTCACCAACAAGTACGCCGAGGGTTACCCGGGCAAGCGCTACTACGGGGGCTGCGAATTCGTCGACGTCGTCGAGGCGCTCGCGATCGAGCGCGCGAAGAAGCTCTTCGGTGCCGACTATGCGAATGTCCAGCCGCATTCGGGCTCGCAGGCGAATCAAGCGGTCTACTTCGCGATGCTGAAGCCGGGCGACACGATCCTCGGCATGTCGCTCGCCGCGGGCGGCCACCTCACGCATGGTGCGTCCGTGAACCTCTCCGGCAAGATCTTCAACGCCGTCACGTACGGCCTGAACGACCAGGAAGTGCTCGACTACGACCAGGTGCGCTCGCTCGCGAAGGAGCACAAGCCGAAGATGATCGTCGCCGGTGCCTCGGCCTATTCGCTCAAGACCGACTGGAAGAAATTCCGCGAGATCGCCGATGAAGTGGGCGCGCTGCTGATGGTCGACATGGCGCACTACGCGGGCCTCGTGGCGGCCGGCGTGTATCCGTCGCCGGTGGGCATCGCCGATTTCGTCACCAGCACCACGCACAAGACCCTGCGTGGTCCGCGCGGCGGGGTGATCCTGGCCGCGGCGCAGCACGAGAAGGCGCTCAACTCGACCATCTTCCCCGGCATCCAGGGCGGCCCGCTGATGCACGTGATCGCCGCGAAGGCCGTCGCGTTCCAGGAGGCGCTGCAGCCCGCGTTCAAGGCGTACCAGCAGCAGGTCGCCGCCAACGCGAAGCTGATGGCCGAGACGCTCATCGCGCGCGGCCTTCGCATCGTGTCCGGCCGCACCGAGAGCCACGTGTTCCTGGTCGACCTTCGCGCGAAGAAGGTCACGGGCAAGGACGCGGAAGCGCTGCTCGGCCGCGCCCACATCACGGTCAACAAGAACGCCATCCCCAACGACCCCGAGAAGCCCTTCGTGACGAGCGGCGTTCGCATCGGTTCGCCCGCGGTGACCACGCGGGGCTTCAAGGATGCGGAGGCGAAGCTCGTCGCGAACCTCGTGGCCGACGCGCTCGAAGCTGCGGGCAACGATGCCGCGATCGCGAAGGTGGGCGCGGAAGTGAATGCGCTCTGCGCGAAGTTCCCGGTGTACGGTCCCGCGATGCGGGCCACGTTCGGAATGAACTGACTCCATGAAATGCCCTTTCTGCGGCGCCGAGGACACGCAAGTGATCGACTCGCGCGTGAGCGAGGAGGGTGATTCCATTCGCCGCCGGCGCCGCTGCCAGGTCTGCAACAAGCGCTTCACCACGTACGAGACGGCGGAGCTGCGCATGCCGCAGATCGTGAAGACCGACGGCGTGCGCGAGGATTTCTCGTCGCCGAAGCTGCGTACCGGCTTCCAGCGCGCGCTGCACAAGCGCCCGGTCACGACGGAGCTGGTGGATGCCGCCATCACGCGCATCGAGCAGAAGCTGCTCGCGATCGGCGAGCGCGAGATCGATTCGCGCCGCCTGGGCGAGATGGTGATGGAAGAGTTGAGGAAGCTCGACAAGGTGGCCTACATCCGGTTCGCCTCGGTCTACAAGAGCTTCTCGGATGTCGAGGATTTCCGCGACGCGATTCGTGAAGTGCGGGACAAGTAGCGAAGTGGACACGCCCTCTTTTATCAGCGGGAATCGGCGGGGGGTTATCGGCGGGGATCGGCGTTCCCAACAACCTTTCCCCTAGCGATGTTCTCCGCCGAAGACCACGTGTTCATGTCCCGCGCCCTCGCCCTCACCGTGCACGGGCGCGATACGTCCACGCCCAACCCCAGTGTCGGCTGCGTGCTCGTGAAGGGCGGTCGCGTGATCGGCGAGGGCTGGCACGAGGAGGCGGGGCTCCCGCACGCGGAAGCCAACGCGCTCGCCGCGGCGACCGAATCGCCCGAAGGTGCGACGGCCTACGTGACGCTGGAGCCCTGCAGCCACACCGGACGCACGCCGCCTTGCGCCGACGCGTTGGTGAAGGCGAAGGTCGCGCGCGTCGTGGCCGCGCTCGAGGATCCGAATCCGAAAGTGAAGGGGCAGGGCGCCGCACGGCTTCGCGAAGCGGGCATCCGCTACGAATCCGGATTGATGGAAGCGCAGGCCCGCGAGGTGCACCGCGGATTCCTCTGGCGCATGACCCGCGGCCGCCCGTGGATGCGCATCAAGTCCGCGGCCACGCTGGACGGGCGCATCGCGCTCGCCAACGGCGAGTCGAAGTGGATCACCGGCGAGGCCGCGAGGCGCGATGTCCATGCGCTGCGCGCGCGTTCCTGCGCGATGCTCACCGGGATCGGCACCGTGCTGCGCGACGATCCGCAGCTCACCGTGCGCGACGTGCCCGCGAAGCGCCAGCCCCGGCGCGTGCTGATCGACAGCCGCCTCGACCTGCCCCTGCAAGCGCGCCTGCTGCAGGGCGAACCCATCCTGGTCTTCACGGCCAGCGACGATGCGGCGAAGCGCCGGCGCCTCGAAGACCTGGGCGCCGAAGTGGTGAGCGCACCCGCGGATCCCGTGAAGGCGGGCAAGACGGACCTCGCGGCCATTGCGCGCCTGCTGGGCGAGCACGGCTTCAACGAGGTGACGGTCGAGACCGGCGCGAAGCTGAACGGCTCGCTGCTTGCGGCCGGGGTGATCGACGAGATCGTGCTCTACCTCGCGCCCATGCTGTTCGGCGAAACGGCCCAGGGCCTGTTCGCGCTTCCGGAATTCACGGCACTCGGCGAGGCGCCGCGGCCGCGCCTCGTCGACACGCGGTACGTGGGCGCGGACCTTCGCCTCACGCTTCGGATGGAGACCTGATGTTCACCGGAATCATCACTTGCGTGGGACGCATCTCTCGCGGCGAGCCGCGCGGCGATGGCCTGCGCCTTCGCATCGAGGCGCCGGGTTTCGGCATGGACGACGTCGGCCTGGGCGACTCGATCGCCATCCAGGGCGTGTGCCACACCGTGGTCGAAAAGGACGACGCGGGCTTCGAGGTCGATACCTCGCGCGCCACGCTCGAAGTGACGACGGGCCTCGAGGCCGGGCGCGCGGTGAACCTCGAGAAATCGCTGCGCCTCTCCGACCGCCTGGGCGGGCACCTGGTCCAGGGCCACGTCGATGGCGTGGGACGCATCGCCGCGTACGAGAACGTGGGCGGGAGCTGGCGCCTGTCGATCGACGCGCCGCCTTCGATTTCGCGCTTCATCGCCCGCAAGGGCTCGATCACCGTGGACGGCGTGAGCCTCACGGTGAACGCGATCGAAGGCGCGACCTTCGAGGTCAACATCATCCCGCACACGCGCGCGGTGACCACCTTCCACTTGATGGGCGTGGGGTCGCGCGTGAACCTCGAAGTGGACCTGCTGGCACGCTACCTCGAGCGGCTCGCCGCTCCGCCGCCGCAGGACGGAGCCTGATCGAAGCCTGCACGACGTAAGTCTTACCGGGGATTCGCAAGAAGGTTTCCGATTGGCGGTCGCGAGCGAATTCAGGTGCGAAAGCAGTGACTTCGCGGCTGAACGCCCCCTGGGAACGCGAGTCAGACTCGCATGAAAAAACTCCTCAAGTCGATGGCCCTCGCCCTCGCGATCCTTTCCACCGGCGCACAAGCCACCTCGTTCGCCACCGATACCAGCGACATCTGGTACAACCCCAACGAATCGGGCTGGGGCCTGGGCGTGACGCAGCAGAACGACATTCTCTTCGTCGTGCTCTACGTGTACGGCGCCAACGGCCAGGCGACGTGGTACTACGCGCCCCGCACGCAGTTCACCGCCGTCAACGCCTCGGGCACGGTCTACTCGGGACCGTTCTACCAGGCCACCGGCTCGCCCTACGCGCAGGGCTTCAACCCGGCAGCGGGCACCTCGCGCCAGGTCGGAACAGCTTCGTTCACGCTGACCAACCTCACCACCGCCGTATTCACCTACAGCATCGACGGCTTCTCGGCATCGAAGTCGGTCACGCGGCAGACGTGGGCCACCAACAACATGTCGGGCAATTTCCTCGGCGGTCGCGTCGGCACCTACAGCGGCTGCCCGGCGGGCGGCGCTTCGGGCTATCTCGAGGAGCCGGGCACGTGGGCCGTGCAGCACAACACCACCGGCGCGCAGCTCACGTTCTCCGGGGCTTCGACGTCCTGCACCTACGACGGCGGCTACGCGCAATCCGGGCATTTCGGACTGGTTTCGGGCAACTTCTCCTGCACGAATGGCCAGGCCGGCGCCTTCCAGGCGTACGAGATCAATGCCCAGGTCACCGCGCTGGCCGGGCGAATCACGACCAACGCGACGAACGGATGCGTCTACGACGGCCGGCTGGCCGGAGCGCGACGCACGCCGTAGAAGTGGAGGGCGCTGGAATCGGGCAAAATGGAGCCCTATGGCCATCGCCCCCACCACCGAAATCATCGAAGAGCTCCGGCACGGCCGCATGGTCGTGCTGGCCGACGAGGAAGATCGCGAGAACGAGGGTGACCTCGTGCTGGCCGCGGACTTCGTCACGCCCGAAGCCATCAACTTCATGGCCACGCATGCGCGGGGCCTCATCTGCCTCACGCTGACCGAGGAACGCGCCCGCCAGCTGAACCTGGCGCCGATGGTGAGCGACAACCGCTCGCCGCACGGCACGGCCTTCACGGTCTCGATCGAAGCCGCCTCCGGCGTGACCACGGGCATCTCGGCATCCGATCGTGCGCGCACCGTTCGTGTCGCCACGGCGAAGCACGCGAGCCCCGCGGACATCGTCCAGCCCGGGCACATCTTTCCGATCATCGCGCAGAAGGGTGGCGTGCTGGTTCGCGCCGGGCACACCGAAGCCGGGTGCGACCTCACCGAAAGCGCCGGCCTCACGCCCGCGTCGGTGATCTGCGAAGTCATGAAGCCCAACGGCGAGATGGCGCGGCTGCCCGAGCTGATGGAGTTCGCCCGCGAGCACGGCCTCAAGGTGGGCACCATCACCGACTTGATCCGCCACCGCCTCGAGACCGAGAAGCTGGTCGAGCGCGTCTCGGAGAAGGCGATCACCACGCCGTACGGAGCCTTCCGCCTCGTGGTCTACCACGACCGCGCCGCGAGCGAGATGCACTACGCGCTGGTGCGCGGCGAGCCGTCCCCGGATCGGCCGGTGCTGGTGCGCGTGCACGAGCCCTTCGTCTCGCTCGACCTGTTCGATTTCGACGCCACGCGCCACGCCTACTCGGTGCAGGACGCGATGCGCATCGTCGCGCACCAGAAGGAAGGCGTGATCGTCCTGCTGCGCCGCCCCGATTCCGCCGCCGAGACGCTCGAGCGCCTCCAGGGCGTGGCGGGCGAGCGCGTACCCCGCAAGTGGGACCCGAGGCTGCACGGCATCGGCGCCCAGATCCTGAAGGACCTCGGCGTGGGCCGCATGCGCGTGCTCGCGCGCCCGAAGAAGATCCCGAGCATGGCCGGCTTCGGCCTCGAGGTGGTCGAATATGTCTCGCCCGGGGACGCAAGCCTCGCCAAGGTCGGTTAGGAGCACGCCATGACTGCCATCACGCCGGATCTCAAGGGCGCGGGACTGCGCATCGGCATCGTGTGGAGCCGCTTCAACGAGGAGATCGTGCGCGAGCTGCTCACCGCGTGCGACCGCCAGCTCGTCGAACTCGGCGTTGCCGCGGCCGACATCGACGTGGTCTCCGTGCCCGGTGCGCTCGAATTGCCGCTCGCCCTGCAGAGCCTCGCGCTCGAACGCCGCGGCTTCACGCGCCGCTACGACGCGCTGGTGGCCCTCGGTGCGGTCGTGCGCGGCGAGACCTACCATTTCGAAGTCGTGGCCAACGAGAGCGCCCGCGGCATCCTCGAAGTGCAGCTCGAAACCGGCGTGCCGGTCGCCAACGCGGTGCTCACGACGAACGACGAAGCGCAGGCGAAGGCCCGGGCGTCGGTGAAGGGGGCTGAAGCGGCGCGCGTGGCCATCGAGATGGCCAACATGCTGAAGGCGATCGGCGCGTGAAGATTCCGCCGCGCCGCCGCGCCCGGGAGTTCGCGCTCCAGGGCCTCTACCAGTGGCAGCTGAACCACTCGAGCCAGGCCGTCTTGATGGAAACGCTGCGGGAGCTGGAGCACTTCGACAGCGCCGATGGCGAGTTCCTGCGCACGCTGCTCACCGGCGTCATCAAGGAACACAAGAGCCTCGAAGCGAAGCTGCAGCCGTTCATCGCGCGCAAGTGGGCCGACGTGACACCGATCGAGAAGGCCATCCTGTTGATCGGGGCGTACGAATTACTTCACATGGCCGAGGTACCGTACCGCGTCATCATCAACGAAGGCATCGAGCTCGCGAAGCGCTTCGGCGGAACCGATGGCCACAAATACGTGAACGGCATCCTCGACAAGCTGGCGGCCGAAGCCCGGCCCGACGAAATCAAGGCCCGAGCGAAAGACGAAACCAAGGTCCGGACGAAAACAGCATGACCGACAAGCTCACTTCCGAATTCGACCTCATCGCGCGCCACTTCACGCGCCCGGCGGCCAATGCCGTGCTGGGCGTGGGCGACGATGCGGCCCTGATCGACGTCTCCAACGGCATGGACCTCGCCGTGTCCACCGACACGATGGTTTCGGGCACGCACTTCTTCCCCGACGTGGATCCCGAGAACCTCGGCCACAAGGCGCTCGCCGTGAACCTTTCCGACATGGCTGCCATGGGCGCCATGCCCTACTGGGCGATGCTGGCCCTCACGCTGCCGTCGGTGGACCACGACTGGCTCGCGGCCTTCGCCAAGGGTTTCTTCGACCTGGCCGAGGAATTCAACGTCTCGCTGGTCGGGGGCGACACGACGCGCGGCCCGCTGTCGATCACGGTCACGATCATGGGCGAGGTGCCCGCGGGCGCGGCGCTGGCCCGCAGCGGCGCCAAGGTGGGCAACGACATCTGGGTCTCTGGCTCCGTCGGCGACGCGGCGCTCGCTGTCGCCCATCGCCACGGTAAGGTGATGCTGGCCGAGCCGGATTATCGCGAGGCGGTGATGCGCCTCTACGAACCCACGCCGCGCGTGGCCCTGGGCCAGGCGCTGCGTGGCCTCGCCACGGGCGCGATCGACATCTCCGACGGCCTGCTCGCCGACGTCCACCACATCTGCCGCCTCTCGAAGGTCGGCGCGAAGATCGAGCTGCCGCTGATCCCGGTCTCCGCGATCGGGCGCAAGCACATCGGCACGCGCGAAGGCCTGGCCGCGATCGTGGCCGGCGGCGACGACTACGAGCTCTGCTTCACGGCGCCGTCCAACTCGCGCGAGTCGATCGCCGAGCTCACCGACATCCTCGGCGTGCCTCTCACGCGCATCGGCTCGGTCTCGCGCGGCAAGGGTGTCAGCCTCGTCGACGCCGGCGGCAAGGCCGTGGCCCTCGATGGCTTCGGCTTCGACCACTTCGCGTCGTCCTGACGCCCGGTTCCTGCTCGCCCACCCGGCGCACTTCATCGCGCTGGGCTTCGGGGCGGGCCTCGCACCGCGCGCCCCCGGCACGTTCGGCACCGTCGTGGGGCTCCTGCTTTGCTGGGCGCTGCAGCCCTTTCTTTCCCCGTTGGCCATCGCGCTGCTCGCCGTGCCGCTCTTCGCGATCGGGGTCTGGGCGTGCGGCGTCGCGGGACGCAACCTCGGCGTGATCGACTCGGGTGCGATCGTCTGGGACGAGGTGGTCGCCTTCCTGCCGCTCGCGGCCTTCGCGGGGGCGGTCGTGCCGCAGCTCTTCGCGTTCGTGCTCTTCCGCCTCTTCGACATCTGGAAGCCGTTCCCCATTCGCCAACTCGAACGGCGCATTCCCGGCGGGCTGGGCGTGATGTTCGACGACGTCCTTGCCGCCGGTTATGGTGCGCTCGCCCTTTACTTCATGCCATTCCCACTATGAAACCCTGGCCCTATCCCAAGCTCGTCGCGCATCGCGGCGGCGGAACGCTCGCTCCCGAAAACACGCTCGCCGCCTTTCGCCTCGGGCAGGAGCTCGGCTACACCGCGGCCGAGTTCGACGTGAAGCTCTCGAACGACGGCGTCGCGATGCTGCTGCACGATTCGACCCTCGATCGCACCACGAACGGCAAGGGCGACGCGGGCTCGCTCGACTGGAAGGTCCTCGAGTCGTTCGACGCGGGCGAGTGGCATTCGGCCGCGTACCGCGGCGAACGCATCCCGCGCTTCGACGCGGTGGCGAAGCTGCTGCTCTCGAAGGGAACGATCGCCCACGTGGAAATCAAGCCCAGCCACGGACGCGAGAAGGAAACCGGCGCCACGGTGGCGGCCCTCGCCGCGGAGTTCTGGAAAGGCGCCAAGGTGGCACCGGTGCTTTCGTCGTTCTCGTTCGAGGCGCTCTCGTCGGCGCAGGTCATGGCGCCCGAATTGCCGCGCGGCTGGCTCACCAAGCAGATCGTCGAGGAGGACTGGAAGCGCATCGAGATGCTCGAGGCCACTTCGCTGCACACCAACTACCAGCACTTGCAACGCGCTCAGGTGGAGCGCCTGCACGGCCTGGGCGTGCGCGTCATGGCCTACACGGTGAACGACGTGGCCAAGGCCGAGGAACTCTTCGGTTGGGGCGTGGACGCGATGTTCACGGACAACCTGCGCGTGTTCGCGCAGGCGTTTCCCGACGCGTTGCGCGCCGGGTAGGGCGGCGCGCTCCTAGCCGCCGATCAGCTTCTTCGCCGTCTTGTAGAACACCTTGGCCTTCGCGCGGCCCGCGGCCGCCTCGATCGGGGCCACGGCGTGGTCCACCCAGCGGGCGAGCTCTTCGCGGTTGCGGCACTGGTTCAGTGCGGCGCCGACCTTGCCGGTATCCAGGCCCATCGCTTCCACGAGGAGGTCCTGCATGCGCCACTTGATCGGCGAGTTGTATTCGACGGCTTCCGGGGGCGGCGCGGCCTTCGGGGCCTGCGCGGCCGCGGCGAACTTCAGGGCCGCGGGCACGGGGGCCGGCGAGGCGGCGGGTTTCGCAGCGGCCGGGGCCGGGGCGGGAGCCGGTTTCGGCGGCGCGGGCTTGGGAGCGGGCGCGGCCTCGACCGGTCTCGCAGGCGGCGGGGGTGCGGCTTCCGCGGGCTTCGTCGACGGGCCGAGTGCCTTGTGCGGCCCCGTGGTCGAGGGAACGACGACGGCTTCGTCGGAGGAGACGTCGGTCAGGAAGCCCAGTTTCGCCAGCTCTTCGAGGTGTGCCTGGTACGCCTCGCCCATCTCGCCCGCGTCGGCGACCAATTCATCGACCGTCTTGATGCCATCGACGAGGATCAGCGCCTGCCGCAAGCGCGAACCCAGCTTGTGGGCGCGCGTCTCGATTTCCTGGATGCCCTTGGCGGATTTGGCGAATACGGTCTCTGGCGTCATGCGGGTTCCTGCACGGAAGATCGCGCGAATTATTCCACAGGAGGGCTGCTGAAAGCACACCGGATCGCGCCCGGGTGCGACAAATGTAACTTCCCAGCTTCCCGAACCCGATCAACCATTTCAAACAAAGTTTTTAAGCCCGTCCTGAGGAATACTTGCCAAGTCCCTGATTGAGCGCATAGACTGGTTTGAGAGGACTTTCAAAGTCCCACTCCATCAGGGAGTTACCCGACCGATCGGCGCTTCATCAAGGGGAGCCTCGCCCGTGGCTCGTATCGCCGTCTTCAACCACAAGGGTGGCGTGGGCAAGACCACGACTACCCTCAATCTCGCGGCCATCCTGGCGCGCGAGGGCTTCGACCCGCTCGCGATCGACCTCGATCCGCAAGCCCACCTCTCCGCGATCGCCTGCAGCGGGACCCTCGGCGCCGAGGACAGCGCCTACGGATTCTTCCGGGACTCGCGTCCGCTGGGCGACCTCGTGCGCAGCGCGCGTGGCGGCTGGGAGATCATTCCCGCCCATCTCGAGCTGTCGAAAGTGGATACGCAATTCGGCAAGGGTCCGAACGTGCTGAACCGGCTGCGCATCGCCCTGGACCGCGAGCGCCTGAACGGCGACCGTCCCGTGGTCATGGATTGCTGCCCGATGCTGGGCGTGCTGGCGCTCTCGGCGATCTTCGCTTCCGATCGCGTGCTCGTGCCCGTGTCGGCCGACTACCTCGCGGTGAAGGGCGCGCTGCAAGTGGAAAAGACCCTCAACGCGTTGCAGCGCGTGCTGGGGCACCGGATCGAACGCCGCTACGTGGTGACCCGCTTCGACGGGCGCCGCCGGATGTCGTGGGACATCCTCGAGACCTTCAAGACGCGCCTGGGCGCGGACCTGTGCGAATCGCGCATCTCCGAGACGGTGTCCATCGCGGAGAGCCCGTTCAGCAACGAGGATGTCTTCACCCACGATGCGAACAGCCGCGGTGCGGCCGACTACCGTGCGTTGTTCGAGGAGTTGGGACAGGCCGGCTGGTTCGGCCGCAGGCCCGAGCCGGTGGCCGCGCCTTCCGTGGTGGTTGCCGAGCGGGTCGCCGCGGTCGCCTGAGGGTTCAGGCCTTCACGCCGTCCGGTTTCGCCGGGTCGAGCGTGGCTTCCGATTCGCTGGTGATGATCGAGATCACGCCCTCGAGCTGGCTCGCGTCCTCGGGCACCGGGTCGGCGAGCAGCTTCTCGTCCAGGATCGTGCAGTGGTGATACACCTGCCGCAGCTTGCGCTGCGCTTCCTCGCGGTCGCGCCCCTGGATCACCAGGTTGTCGACCGTCGAGCCTCCCCGCGTCTGGATCTTGAACCCGAACTTCTTCATGGCAAGGGTCCGACTCCATGATTCGAATGCGGCCGAGCATACACCGTTGGAAAAATCGGGGTCAGGGTAGAAATATCTAGATATTTCTACCCTGACCCCGATTTTTCTACGCGGCCAGCTTGCGGGCCTCGCGCAGCTTGGCGTCCAGGTCGCGCAGCGCGGTGCGCAGTCCCTCCTCGACAACCGGGTGGTAGAAGGGCATGTCGAGCATCTGCGAGACCGTCATGCGCGCCTGCAGGGCCCACGCCAGGAGGTGGCCGATGTGCTCCGCGTCCGGCCCGACCATCTCGGCGCCGAGGAAGCGGCCGTCGGCGGAGTCCCCGTAGACGCTGAGGTGCCCGCGGTTGCGCAGCATCACGCGCGAGCGGCCCTGGTCCTCGAAGGAAACGCCGCCGGTCACGAAGGCGCCCTTGGCGAGCGCGGCCATGCCACCGCCGACGACGGCGATCTGCGGGTCGGAAAACACCACCCCCAACGGCGCGCGCCGCAGGCCTGGCGACACGGCGGGAAAGCGCATCGCATTCTCGCCGGCGATGCGGCCTTCGTCCGCGGCCTCGTGCAGCAGCGGCATGTCGTTGGCGGCATCGCCCGCGATGAAGACCGAGGTATCGCCCACCTGCAGGGTCTTTCGGTCGAAGGCCGGGGAGCCGAACGGGCCGATCTCGAGTTTCGCGTTGCCGATCTCCAGCCGGTCCACGTTGGGCACACGGCCCGTGGCCGCGAGCACGTACTCGAAGCGCTCGGTCATGGCCTTGCCGTCGCGGCTCGTGTATTCGATCTCGACTTCATCGCCGACGCGTTCGACACGCACCACGTGCGCGTCCGCGTCGAGGCCGAAGTCCTCCGCGAAGGCCTTGATGGCCGCGGCTTTCACGACCGGGTCGGAGATCGGGCCCACGCGGCCGCCCCGGCCCAGCACCACGACACGAACCCCGAGGCGGGCGAGGGCTTGCCCGAGTTCGAGGCCGATGACGCCCGGCCCGAAAACGGCGACCGATTTCGGCAGGTCGTCCCACCCGAAGACGTCGTCGTTCACCACGAGGCGATCGCCCAGGCCCGTGAGCTGCGGCGGGACGAACGGGCGCGAGCCCGTGGCGATCACGATCGAACGCGCGCTGATGCGCGGCCCGCCCGAGACCTGCAGCGTGTTGCGGTCGATGAACGTCGCGTCGCCGCGGATGCGATCGGCTTCGGGAATGCGCTCGACGCCTTCGAGCACGAAGCCCACGAAACGATCGCGCTCGCGCCGCACGCGATCCATCACCGCACGCCCGTCGATGCGCTTGGTCCCCTCGACGTGCACGCCGAAGCCCGGCGCGCGATCGATGGCATGCGAAGCTTCCGCCGCCGCGATCAGCAGTTTCGAGGGCATGCAGCCGACCCTCGCGCAGGTGGTCCCATAGGGCCCGCCTTCGATGATCACGGCCTTGCCACCCCGTGCCTTCGCGGCACGGTAGGCGGCAAGCCCGGCGGTTCCGGCGCCGATCACGGCGACATCCACTTTGAGCATGTCCATGGTCCTTGAGTCGGCCGTGTTCAGGCCGCCTTACGCTGGGCCTTCAGGAAATGCGCCTCGAGGTCATCCGCGCCGCCGATGTGCCGGCCGCCGATGAACACCTGGGGCGCCGTGCCGCGGCCCGAGACCGCCCGGACCGTGGAGAACGTGATGCCCTTGCCGAGTTCCACTTCCTCGTACACGACGCCGTTCGCATCGAGCAGCGCCTTGGCGCGCGCGCAGTGCGGGCAGCCCGGCTTGGAGAAGATCACGGCCGGCTCGGGCGCCTTCGCGGAGGGCGCGAGGTACTTCAGCATCGTGTCCGCGTCGGAGACCTCGAACGGGTCGCCTTCCTTCTCGGGCTCGATGAACATCTCCTGGATGATGCCGTCCTTCACGAGCATCGAGTAGCGCCACGAGCGCTTGCCGAACCCGAGGTCCGACTTGTCCACGAGCAGGCCCATCTTCTGGCTGAACTCGCCGTTGCCGTCCGGGATGAACGTGATGTTGGGCGCGTCCTGGTCCTTCTGCCACTCGCTCATCACGAAGGGATCGTTCACTGAAAGGCAGACGATCTCGTCCACGCCGAGCTTCGAGAACGTCGAGGCGAGCTCGTTGTAGCGCGGCAGGTGGGTCGAGGAGCACGTGGGCGTGTAGGCGCCGGGCAGGGCGAACACGACGACGGTGCGGCCCTTGAAGATCTGGTCGGTCGAAATGGAGCCCCACTGGCCGTTCTCGCGGATGCGGAAGGTGACGGCGGGGACTTTCTGGCCCTTGCGGTTCTCGAACATGGTCTGGTTCTCCGTGGCTTGGTTCATAGTTGACACCCCGGATCTTGAAGGGTTCCGATTGATTCGGCCAATTGATTGTGGTTATACTTTCGATAGCCCTTTCCTATCGACAGCCGGGCCCCCGGCCCAGCCCCCATGACGCTCACCGAACTGAAGTACGTCGTCGCCCTCGCCCAGGAACGCCACTTCGGGCGCGCGGCGCAGAAGTGCTTCGTCACCCAGCCCACGCTCTCGCTGGCCCTCGCCAAGCTCGAGGATGAACTGGGGATGAAGCTCTTCGAACGCAACAAGAACGAGGTGCTGGTCACCCCGCGCGGGCAGGCGGTGGTGGACCAGGCGCGGCGCGTGCTGGACGAAGTCGGCAAGATCCAGCACATCGCCAAGGGCGGACAGGACCAGTTGGCCGGCTCCCTTCGCATCGGCGTGATCCCGACCATCGGCCCGTACCTGCTGCCCGAGCTCGTGCCGATCCTGCGCAAGCGAGCGCCGGCGATGCCGCTGGTGATCGAGGAGAACCTGACCGGCAACCTGGCGCCGATGCTGCGCGAGGGCGAGCTCGACGTCGTGGTCATCGCACTGCCGTTTTCGATGCCGGGGGTGAGAGTCGAAGTGGTCTACGAGGAGCCGTTCAGCGTCGTGGTGCCGCTCGACCACCGCTGGGGCCTGCGCAAGGCGGTGCGGCCGTCGGAACTGGGCGAGGAAGACCTGCTGGTGCTGAACAACGGCCACTGCTTTCGCGACCAGGTGCTGGAGGCCTGTCCGGGCCAATCCAATACCGCCCAGCCCGAAGGGCGCGCCGGCAGTTCGCTCGAGACCATCCGCAACATGGTGGCCTCGGGCCTGGGCGTGAGCGTGCTGCCCTCGAGCGCGCTCGTGCCGCGCTACGCGTCGAAGCTCCTCAAGGTGGTGCCGTTCGCGTCCCCTGTGCCGTCCCGCAAGGTGGCCATCGCATGGCGGAACAGCTTCGACCGCCCCCTGGCGATCGAGATGATCTCCGCGTCGATCCGTTCGGTGAAGCTGCCTTCCCTTCGCATCGCCCACGCGGTGTGATCCAGGCCCTCGGCGCCATCGCCCTGTGGGCGACGCTCGCGGCGCTGTCGACGCGCGTCACCGCGGTGCCGCCGTTCCTGCTGACGGGCATCGCGCTCTTGCTGGGCGCGCTCGTCGGTGCTGGCGCGTTCCGCCACAAGCCGCCGCCGGCCGCGGCGCTGGCCCTCGGCATCTACGGCCTGTTCGGATTCCACTTCTTCCTGTTCCTGGCACTCCGCCTGGCCCCTCCGGTCGAGGCGAACCTCGTGAACTACCTCTGGCCCCTGCTCATCGTCGTGCTGGCGCCCGTGATCGTGCCGGGCATCGCGTGGAGCACGCGGCACGGGTTCGCGGCGTTGATGGGATTCGGCGGCGCGGCGCTGCTCATCACGGCAGGCGCATCGCAGCTGGGGCAAGGGCAGGCGCTGGGCTATGCCTTCGCCGTGGCTTCGGCGGTGATCTGGTCGACGTACTCGCTCGCGACGCGGCGCTTCCACCATTTCCCGACCGGCTACGTCGCGTGGTTCTGCCTGGTGTCGGGGCTGCTCGCGCTCGCGTGCCACGCGATCTTCGAGCCGGTGCATGTGCCGACGCAGGCCGAGTGGCCGTACATTGCCGCGCTGGGCGTCGGCCCCATGGGCTTCGCGTTCTATCTCTGGGACCGGGCGCTGAAGCGCGGCGACCCGCGCACGATCGGCAACCTCGCGTACCTCACGCCGCTGCTCTCGACGCTGCTGCTGGTGCTCTTCGGGGGAGGACAGCTCACCGCCGTCTCGCTCGCCGCGATGGCGTTGATCCTCGGCGGGGCGATCCTCGGCGGCCGGCCAGCGGCGCGCTAGGGAAGCTCCGAGCTTTCCTAGGCGAGGTCGCCCAGCAGCGAAGCGCGCGTCGCGGATCCGACGGCATCCACCTTCGCGGAGTACTCGGCGTGGTCCGTGCCCATCGAAAGCGCCACGCCATACTTCAGCGCCTCGACCATCTCCTTCGTGAGCTCGAAGCGCACGAAATGTACGGCCGAGGTCTTGGCGTCGTTCTCGCGGTCGAGGTCCTCGTCGGCGATCGCGTAGACCTTCGCGCAACCCTCGACCTGCACCCAGGTCTTGTCCTCGATGCCCTTCAGCTTCGCGAGCGCCGCGGCGCGTTCGTCCACGTCCTCGTACTCGATCAGCATCGTGGCCTTCCAGTTGCGGCCGTCGGGCACCAGCGGGTTGTAGGCGTCGAGCTCGTCCTGGATGCCCTCGTCCTCGAAGATCTTCTCGATGCGCAGCATCTCCTGGACCTGGTAGCGCACGGTGAGCTCGTCCTCGAAGAGCAGCGTCACGTGCTCGCCCAGGTGGACGGTGCGCGCCTTCTTGTGCGCGATGACCTTGGTGCGGAAATCCTTGCGGGCTTTCGCGTAGGCCTCGAGCGTCATCAGGGAATCACGGGAGATCTTGGGCATGGCGGCGATCATTCGGGCAGTCCGTAGGCGATGCGAAGCAGCGTGATGGGGTGTTTCAACTCGGCGTTGCGCTTGTCCTCGCCGAGCCCCTGCTCGATGTGGTGGCCCGCCAGCGCGCAGTCCGACGAGAAGTAGTCCGGTTCGAACTCGGCGACCTGGCGGAAGACGGGGCGCCCGATCTTCATCGCCGCGGCGTGGAACTCCTTCTTCAAGCCGTACGTGCCGGCGTGGCCGGAGCATCGCTCGATCACGTTCACTTCGGTGCCGGGCACGAGCTCGAGCGCCTCGCGCGTCTTCTGGCCCACGTTCTGCACGCGCGAGTGGCAGGGGATGTGGTACGAAACCTTGCCGAGCGGCGTCGGGAATTCGCCCTTCAGCAAGCCGTCCTTGTGGCGCAGCACGAGGTACTCGAAGGGGTCGAACATCGCTTCCTGCACGGCCTTCGCGTCCGCGTCCTCCGGGAACATGAGCGGAAGCTCCTGCTTGAACATGAGCGTGCAGGAGGGGATGGGGGCGAGGATCGCGTAGCCCTCGCGCGCATAGCGGGCGAGCACGGGGATGTTCCGGTCCTTCGCCGCGGCCACGCTGTCGAGGTCGCCCTGCTCGAGCTTCGGCATGCCGCAGCAGGTTTCCTGCTCGACGATCTCGTAGGGGATCGCGTTGTGGTCGAGGATCTTCAGCAGGTCGTGCCCGATGCCGGGCTCGTTGTAGTTCACGTAGCACGTCGAGAAGATCGCGACCCGGCCCGGCGTGCGCGGTCCGTCCTTGGGCGGTGCCGCGGTGTTCGACCGGGCCACGCTGCGGAACGGACGCGGCGAGAATTCCGGCACCCACGCATCGCGGTCCACGCCCATGATCTTTTCGCCGAGCACGCGCAGCGGCTTCGATTTCGACGCTTCGTTCACGAACTGCACCACGACCGGAATGGTCGCGAGCTTGCCGTTGCGGTCCGTGGACGAGAGCTGCGAATCGCGCCACCGGTGCTCCGTGCCCTCGCGGAACTGGATCGCCTTCGCGCGCAACATGAGGTGCGGGAAATCCACGTTCCAGGGGTGCGGCGGGACGTAGGGGCACTTCGTCATGTAGCAGACGTCGCACAGGTAGCACTGGTCGACGACCTTCCAGTAATCCTCCTTCTTCACGCCGTCGACTTCCAGCGTGGGGCTCTCGTCGACGAGTTCGAAGAGGACCGGGAAGGAATTGCACAGGCTCACGCAACGCCGGCATCCGTGGCAGATGTCGAATACGCGCTCCATCTCCTCGAAGGTTTTCCCCTTGTCGTAGTACTCGGGGTTCTTCCAGTCGATCGGATGCCGGGTGGGGGCCTCGAGGCTGCCTTCTCTCATGGGTGGCGAGGGCGGAGTGAAAAGGGGCGGTTGAAACCGCCCCTTGTTGTCGATCGGTCGAACGGCGAGCTTAATCCGACAGCGCGTCGAGGGCCTTCTGGAAACGGTTGGCGTGCGAGCGCTCGGCCTTGGCCAGCGTCTCGAACCAGTCCGCGATCTCGTCGAAGCCTTCGCCGCGGGCCGATTTCGCCATGCCCGGGTACATGTCCGTGTACTCGTGCGTCTCGCCGGCGACGGCGGCCTTCAGGTTCTGGCGCGAGGAGCCGATCGGCAGGTCGGTAGCAGGGTCGCCGACTTGCGCGAGGTAGTCGAGGTGGCCGTGGGCATGGCCGGTCTCGCCTTCGGCGGTCGAGCGGAACAGCGCGGCGACGTCGTTCTGGCCTTCAACGTCGGCCTTGCTTGCGAAATAGAGGTAGCGGCGATTGGCCTGGGATTCCCCGGCGAACGCGGCCTTGAGATTGTCGTGGGTCTTGGTGCCTTTGAGTGCTTTCATGGGCTGCCTCCTCAGGGTGGAGATGGGAGACTATGCCTCGTTGGACGCCGAAGTCCAATTGATTGTTCCGATTCGCGCGATTGGCGGGGCCAATGGCGCCCGGGTTCAGGCTCGGGTGAACGCCGCGGCGTCCTCGCGCGTGAAGAAGCGGTTGCCCAGCACGAAGCCGGAGACCAGCGAGCCGCGTGCCGCGAGGATGCGCCCGGTTTCGGAGCGCCGTTCGACCACTTCATCGGGCAACCCGTCCAGCACATGGATCGGCGCGGGCCGACCATCGGCAAAGCGGCACGGATAGATGACGTTGGTCAGCGCATCGAGGAACGCGGGGCGGAAGCCGCACTGGCGGTTCTCCTGGCTGCGCCCACCGGTGCCGGCGTGCCGTGCGTTCTCGGACTGCAGGGTCTCTTCGTTCAAGTGAATGCCCATGGGACACCTCCTATGGCGAGAGTGTCGTCCCGCAGGCGTGCGCGGGCCATTGGTGCAGTGCTGTGTTTGGGGGTTGGATTCCTCGATCCATCACGTAGGAAGAATTCCTACGTCCGGTCGCGCAGGCGGCGCAGGGACTCGCGATAGCCGCCCCGTGCCTCGTCCTCCAGGCGATGGCGCCCATCCACCACCACGGGGCGACCCGACACGAATACGTCGCGCACGGGATTGCCCGCGCCGGAGAACATTGCCACCGCGAGGGTGGCCGGCGCCGCGAGCGCTTCGAAGTCGGCCTTCCCGCCGTCGAGCACGACGATGTCCGCGCGCCGTCCGGGCAGGAGTGCGCCGATCGGCTGGCCCAGCGCCTGGGCGCCGCCGGCGCACGCGCCCAGCCACAGGTTCGTGGCGACCTCGGGTTGCGTGCCGCTCGAGGAGACGTTGCGGATCTGCCGCGCGAGGCGCTGGCTGTATTCGAGCGCGCGCAATTCCTCGAGCGGGCTGCGCGAGACGTGGCTGTCGCCCCCGATGCCCCAGCGGCCCTCGCGCCCGAAGTGCTCGGCGAAGGCGAAGATTCCGTCGCCCAGGTTGGCCTCGGTGGTGGGGCACAGGCCCGCGACGGCGCCCGCATGCCGCATGCGCTCGCGTTCCTCGTCGGTCGCGTGCGTCGCGTGCACGAAGCACCAGCGGCGATCGACGGGGGCCAGGTCCATGATCCAGTCGATCGGCGTGACGCCTTGCGTCTCGAAGCACTCGCGCACTTCGCCGACTTGTTCCGAGGCATGGATGTGGATCGGCGCGGTCGCGTCGATGCCTTCCATCGCCTGCACCAGTTCGGTGAGCTGCACGGCGTCGACCGCGCGTGCCGAGTGCGGCGCCACGCCGAACCGCAACCACGGCTCGTTGGCGTAGTGGCCGATCAATTCGCGCAGCAGGTCCGCGATCGACTCCGCCGTGCCGGCGAAGCGGCGCTGGGCCGCGTTCAACGGCTTGTGGCCGAAGCCGCCGTTCACGTAGAGCACCGGCAGCAGCGTCATCGCGAGGCCGGTTTCGCGCGCGGCGTCGACCACGCGGTGGGCGAGCTCGCCGCGGTCCGCGTAGGGCTTGCCCTGGCGGTCGTGCTGCAGGTAGTGGAACTCCGCGACCGACGTGTACCCGTGCTTCAGCATCTCGATGTAGAGCTGCCGGGCAATGGCGCCCACGTCTTCGGGTTCGAGGTGGGCGACGAGGTGGTACATCGCCTCTCGCCACGTCCAGAAATCGTCCGTGGGGTGGCCGCGCGTTTCGGCGAGCCCCGCCATCGCGCGCTGGAACGCATGGGAATGGAGATTGGGCATGCCGGGAAGCACGGGCCCCGCCGCGACGGGCGCGCCTTCGGGCGCGGCACCCGGATTCACGCGGCTGAGTGTTCCCGCCTCATCCCACTCGAGGCGCACATCGCGGGCCCAACCGCCTGGCAGTAGCGCGTCGCGCGCGAAAAGCGTTCCGGTCATGTTCGCTATGATACGGGGTCACATGGACCGGATCCTCCTCACCCACGGGCGCATCGCGACGATGCGCGGCGGCCGCTACGACCTCATCGAGGACGGCGCCCTCTATGCCGAGGGCGGGCGCATCCGCTGGATCGGCCCGACCGGTTCCTCGGAGCTTTCCGACCGTGCGGAGGTCGAGCGCATCGACGCGAAGGGCGCGTTGGTCACGCCGTTGCTGGTCGATTGCCACACGCACCTGGTCTACGCGGGCAATCGCGCGCGCGAATACGAGATGCGCCTCGAGGGCGCGAGCTACGAACAGATCGCGAAGATGGGCGGTGGCATCGCCTCGACCATGCGCGCCACGCGGGACGCGAGCGATTGGGAGCTTTCCGCGCAGACCGGCAAGCGGCTCGATGCGCTCGTCGCCGAGGGCGTGGGCACGGTGGAGATCAAGTCGGGCTACGGACTCGACGTGGAAAACGAATTGCGGTGCCTGCGCATCGCGCGCGGGCTGGAGCGCGGGCGCGCGGTGCACGTGCGCACGACGTTGCTCGGCGCGCATGCCTTGCCGCCCGAGTTCAAGGGCCGCGCCGACGACTACGTCCGCGTGGTGTGCGAGGAGATGATCCCCGCCGTGGCGCGCGAGAAGCTGGCCGATGCGGTGGACGCGTTTTGCGAGGGCATCGCCTTCACGCCGGAGCAGGTGCGGCGCGTCTTCGAGGCGGCGCGCGACAACGGCCTGCCCGTGAAGCTGCACGCCGACCAGCTCTCGGACCTGCACGGCGCGGCGCTCGCCGCGGAATTCGGCGCGCTCTCCGCGGACCACCTCGAGTACACGAACGGCGAGGGCATCGCCGCGATGGCGAAAGCCGGGACGGTTGCGGTGATGCTGCCGGGCGCGTTCCACTTCCTGCGCGAGACGCGGCTGCCGCCCGTCGAGGCGCTGCGCAAGCAGGGCGTGCGCATGGCGGTGGCGACGGACTCGAACCCCGGAACCTCGCCCACGACCTCGCTCACGCTGATGATGCACCTGGCCTGCTCGCTCTTCGGGCTCACGCCGGAAGAGGCGCTGGCGGGAGCGACCTCGCATGGCGCCGCGGCCCTGGGGCTCGCCGACCGCGGCGAACTGGATGTGGGCAAGCGTGCCGAGTTCGCCGTGTGGGACGCCGAAGAGCCCGCCGAGCTGGCCTACGGGATCGGCCCCAAGAGGCCGATCCTCACGCGCTACCCTCAGTAGCTGCGCACGTTCACGCTGATGTAGGGACCCGGGCGCTCGTTCATGCGCGTGTAGTGCTCCCGGCCCTGGTACACGTAGCGCACGTTGTAGCCGACGATCTCGCTGCGGGTTTCCTGCACCGTCCGGCAACGCTGCACTTCCTGCGTGACCGGGACGCGATCGACATACACCTGGCGATCGACGGCCTGCACGTAGCGACCGGGATTTTGCGCATTCTCGATCGAGTTGCCGACGAGGCCGCCGACCAGCACGCCGGCCGCCGTTCCGTGGTCACGCCCTGCCGTCGAGTGGCCGAACTGGTGGCCCACGACGCCGCCGATGATGGCGCCCAGGACCGTGCCGGGGCCGACGTAGTTGTCGCGCACGTAGCGTTGCTGGGGCACATCCTGCACGACGCGGCGCTCTTCGTAGCGGGTGACGGGTTGCGTCCAGCATTGCTGCGCGGGAACCGACACCGGCTGGTAGATGGGGGTGGCTTCGATCACGCGGGCCGATTCGCCGTACGGGCGGGCCAGGGCGGAGCCGCTGGCGAACCCGAGGGTTGCGATCACGGCGGCAGAGACGAGCTTCTTGTTCATTGTTGCCTCCTGTCGGGACAAGGCGTCCCGTCCCCTCAACGGGGTGCGCAGGAGGCCGGTTGACCCTTCGCGGGCGCAAACGTAACCAATTGCAAATGGGCGAAGGAGCCTGTCGCGGCGGTGGTGCGCAACACTCCCTTTTCCCACGACAACCTGAGGCCCTCGGCGACACGCACCGTGGCGCCTTCGACGCGCCCGGGCTTGCCGTTCACGCGAACCTCCTGGAAGGCCTGCGTGATCTCGAGGCGCTCGCCTTTGCCGCACCACGTGCCCGCGACGGGCGCCGGAACGGTCCAGAGCATCACCGTGCTGGACTTGCGCAGGCCGATCTTCTTGTCCGGCGCATCCACGGTGATCGTCTTGTCGGCCTTCCAGTCACCCATGTCCCAGTCGTGCGACACGATGCGCGTCCCGGGGGGCAGCGCGAGGACCTTCGGGCGCAACTGCAGGTTCACCTCGGGCAGCAGGTACATCGTGATCACGCTCGCCATGCCGAGGTCCGTCTCGAAGAGGTCCTGCGTACGGAATTCCGCGCGATCGGCGACGCCGGCCTTCCGCGCGTTCTCGCGGCTCTGGGTCACGAGGTCGGGAACGATCTCCACGCCGAGGCCGCGCGCGCCGAATCGCTTGGCCGCGAGGATGACGATGCGCCCGTCGCCCGAGCCCAGGTCGAGCACGAAGTCGCGCGGCCCGACGCCGGCCAGTTCGAGCATGGCGAGGGTCACGTTGTCGGGCGTGGTGACGAAGGGGACTTCTTCCAGGGCCGAAGCCCGGGCCGCCGCGCACGCCAGGACGAGCGCGAGGAGCGAACGCAGGCGTCGCCTCACGCGGCGTGTCCGCGCGAACGAAGCTCCTCGGCCCTGCGTTCCGTGATGTCGGTCAGCGTCGCGTACACGCTCTCGGTGGAGCCCTGGCCGTCCCGGTTGGGCACGAGGCGCACTTCGAGCACGAAGCGCTCGCCGCGCACCTCGAGCTCGCGCTCGTACGTCACTTCCTCGCCGCGGATGAGCCGCGGCAGGCAGCGCTGGAAGGCTTCCGCGCCCGCTGGGCCCGCGACGTTCGCGATGTAGAGCCCGGTCACCGCGCGTTCGCCCACGCCGAAGAATTCGGTATAGCGCTTGTTGGCGAAGAGGATGCGGCCCGCGAGGTCCACCTGGCAGATGCACGAGGAGACGCCGTCCATGACGTGGCGAAGCCGTTCCTCGTTGGCGCGCTGCTCCTGTTCCTGCATCTTGCGCGAGGTGATGTCGACGTTGGTGCCGACGAGGCGTTCGGCGCGTCCGTCGGAGTCGCGCAACGTGACGCGCCCGCGGGACCGCACCCAGAGCCAGGTGCCGTCGTCGCGACGCACGCGGTGGTCGATGTCGTAGTGCGGGACTTCGCCCTTCAGGACCGCGAAGACCTTGCTGGAAACTTCGGCGTGTTCCTCCTCCGGGACGATCTTGAGGAGGTCCTGGACCGTGGTGGTGAACTCGCCCCGGTCCGTGCCCAGCATGCGCGACCATTCGGCGGACAGGCGGATCTCGCCGGTCTCGAGGTCGAGGTCCCAGTAGGCGAGGCGCGAGCCTTCGAGCGCGTTGGACAGGCGTTCGCGCTCCACGCGCAGCGCCTCGGTCGCGGCTTCGAGTTCGGCGGTGCGGGCCTGGATGCGATCCTGCAGCGCTTCCTCCTTTTCGGACAGGCGCGTGAACATCGACTGCAGCGCCGCCGACACGCGAGAGAGCTCGTACGAGCCGCCGCCCGCCGGGAAGGTCACGTCGCGTTCGCCCAGGCCGATGCGATCGGCCGCCTTGGCCCAGAGCTCCATCGGCAGCGCGAGCCGGCCGGCGAGCAGGTAACCCGCCATCGCCGCCACGAGGACCACGAGGATCCCGGCGGTCACGAGCACGGAGACGATCTGCCCCGGCGAGGATTTCCAGAAGTACCAGGCGAGCAGCGCCAGCCCGGTGACGACGATCAGCGCGAAGACCGCGAAGGCGAGCGTGAGCCGCGTGCGCAGCCGCGTCGGGCGGCGTTCCTTCTGGGCGGGGGTTCCGTTGCGTTCCATACCGCTATTTTGCCCAACTCAGGGCGGTTTCCATCATTTCGTGCAAAACGGGCCGGACGCGCGCGGCGAGGTCGTCCCGGAACGCGAAGGGTGGTTCCTCGTCCATGTACGTCGCCTCGGACATCTCGAGCTGCAGGGCGTGGACGCCCGCGGACGGTTTTCCGTAGTGGCGCGTGATGTAGCCGCCCTTGAACCGGCCGTTCAGCACCGAGGTGAACTCTCGGTGCCGGCGCGCGGCTCCCAGCACGGCTTCGGCCAGGCCGGGGTCGCACGCCCGGCCGTCGGCGTTGCCGAGGTTCAGGTCGGCGAGCCGGCCCTCGAAGAACCGCGGGACGACGCTCCGGATCGAGTGGGCGTCCCAGAGCACCACGCGGCCGTGTTCCGACTTCACCCGCTCGATCTCCCTCGCGAGCCGCCGGTGGTAGGGCTGCCAGTAGCGCTCGACGCGGCGTTGCACTTCGGCAGGCCCGGGATTGCCGGCGCGGTAGAGCTTGCGGCGATCGAAGGTGTCCACGGGCACGAGGCCGGTCGTGTCCTGGCCGGGATAGAGGTTTGCATCGTCGGGCGGCCGGTTCAGGTCGATGGCGTAGCGCGAGTGCATGGCGACCAGTACGGTCGCGTCCAGCGATTGGATGAAGTCGTGGAGCTGCGCGAGATGCCAATCGGTGTCGGGGCGCTGGGCGGCCACGTCGGCCAGCGTGCGCCCGATCGAGGGCGCCACGTAGGTCCCCGCATGCGGCATCGAGACGACCAGCGCCGAAGTGCCACGGCGAAACAGGTAGGGCGGCGTGCCGTGTTCCGAAACGATCATGCCATCGGGCGTTTCACGCCTTGCGCCTTCGCGACCGCGATGGCCTGCTCGTAGCCCGCGTCCGCATGCCGGACGACGCCGATCGCCGGATCGTTCCAGAGCACGCGCTCGATGCGTTTCGCCGCGGCTTCGGTTCCGTCGCACACGATCACCACTCCGGCGTGCTGCGAGTAGCCCATGCCCACACCGCCGCCGTGGTGGATCGACACCCACGTGGCGCCGCCCGCGGTGGAGAGCAGCGCATTCAGCAGCGGCCAGTCGGAGACGGCATCGCTGCCGTCCTTCATCGATTCGGTCTCGCGGTTCGGGCTCGCGACGCTGCCCGTGTCGAGGTGGTCGCGGCCGATCACGATGGGCGCCTTGAGTTCGCCCTTCGCCACCATCTCGTTGAAGGCGAGCCCGGCCACGTGGCGCTGGCCGAGGCCCAGCCAGCAGATGCGCGCGGGCAGCCCCTGGAAATGGATGCGTTCGCGCGCCATGCCGAGCCAGCGGTGCAGGTGCGCGTCGTCCGGAAAGAGCTGCTTCACCTTTTCGTCGGTGCGGTAGATGTCCTCCGGGTCGCCCGAGAGGGCCACCCACCGGAACGGGCCCTTGCCTTCGCAGAAGAGCGGGCGGATGTAGGCCGGAACGAAGCCGGGGAAAGCGAACGCCTCGACCACGCCCTCGTCCTTCGCGACCTGGCGGATGTTGTTGCCGTAGTCGACGGTCGGAACGCCGGCACGGTGGAAGTCGAGCATCGCGCGCACGTGGCGCACGATCGAGGCCTTCGCGGCGCTTTCGACCGTCTTCGGATCCGATTTCTGTTCGGCTTCCCAGCGCTCGACGCTCCAGCCCGAGGGCAGGTAGCCGTTCACGAGGTCGTGGGCCGAGGTCTGGTCGGTGACGAGGTCGGGCCGCACCCCGCGCTTCACGATCTCGGGAAAGACGTCGGCCGCATTGCCGAGCAGCCCGACGGACACCGGTTGCTTCGATTCGCGCACCATCGCGAGCGCTTCGTCGAGGCTCGCGGCCTGGCGATCGAGGTAGCCGGTGCGAAGGCGCATGTCGATGCGCGACTGGCGGCATTCGACGGCGAGCATCGAGGCGCCGGCCATCGTCGCGGCCAGCGGTTGCGCGCCGCCCATGCCGCCGAGGCCCGCGGTCAGGATCCAGCGGATCGGCTGGATTCCCTTCGCGGGGCTGACGGACGCCCCATAGTGCTGCTTCATCGCCTCGGCGAACGTTTCGTACGTGCCCTGCACGATGCCCTGCGATCCGATGTAGATCCACGAACCCGCCGTCATCTGGCCGTACATCATCAGGCCCTTGCGGTCGAGTTCGTTGAAGTGGTCCCACGTGGCCCACTTCGGCACGAGGTTCGAGTTGGCGATGAGCACGCGCGGCGCATCGGCGTGGGTGCGGAAGACCGCCACGGGCTTCCCGGATTGCACCAGGAGGGACTCGTCGTCGCCGAGCGTCTTCAAGGCGGCGAGGATGGCGTCGAAGGAAGCCCAGTCGCGCGCCGCGCGGCCGATGCCCCCGTAGACCACCAGCTCCGCGGGATTCTCCGCCACATCCGGGTCGAGGTTGTTCTGGAGCATCCGGTAGGGCGCCTCGGTGAGCCAGCTGCGGCAGGCGAGGGTGCTGCCCCGGGGGGCACGGACGATGCGGGGGATGTCGCCGATGCGTCGATGGGTCATGGGGCGATTATCGCCGATGGCCGTGGGCCCGCGGAACGTGTGCGCAATCGCACACGTCGGCCGCGGCGATTCCGCTATCATGGCTATAACAAATGCAACCCGCCTGCCTGGAAGGCCTACCCGGCCTCGAAACCCGCTTGTCGCACCTCTCGAGCGAGGAGGTGGCGGTCGCGCTCGAACCCCTGCGCGCGCGATTGCTGGAAAACCTCCCGCCCGATGAGTCGAAAGCGCTCCCGTCGGCCGCGCTCGGCGTGTGCCGGAGGCTCTTCGCGCATGGCCGATCGCGCGATGCGCTGCCCGTCGCGCGCGCCACGCTGGCGCACGCCCGGTCCGTGAACGATGATTTCCTGATGCGCCGGGCCTACGCGGCCTGCGGCCTGTTGCTGGGCGACGTGGGCGACATCGTCGGCGCCATCGAGCACCACATGCGCGCGCTCGAGCTCGCCACCGAAGCGAAGGACTCCATCGAGATCGCGCGCGTCTGGAACAACCTGGGCATGGCCTTCGCGGTGTGCGGCAACTACGAGCTCCAGATGCGTTGCAACCTGCGCGTCGTGGATGCAGTGCGCCACATCGAGGGCCCGGTCTACAGCCGCTATACGGCCTGCTCGAACGCCGCCAACGGCAAGTACCAGCTGGGCGAATACGACGAGGGCCTGCGTTACGCGCGCCGCGCCCTGGCCGAGCTGACGCCGGCCTTTCTGGAGGAAGACCTGCACGGCGCGCTCCTGTTGCGGCGCAACTTCACGTACCTGCTGATCGCGACGGGCAACGTCGAGGAGGCGCGTGAACACGCCGAGGAAGTTTCGAAGCTCGCGCATCGCATCCAGACTCCGCGCGCGAAGGTGGCCGAGGCGACCACGCGCGCGGCGCTCGAGATCGCGACCGGGGGCTTCGATATCGCGCTGACCCGCCTCGACCAGGCGCTCACGCGGGCTCGGGAAGTGCCGGGGTTGCTTCGCGACACGCTGGTCTGCGCCGTACGGTGCGAGGAAGCGGCGGGCCAGCCTGACCGCGCGCTGCTGAGGCTGAAGGAGCTCGCCGACCACGTCTACGACTTCGCCATCGAGCGCGCGCGCAAGATCGTGCGACTCGACGACAGCTCAACCGATTCCCAAGGCGCGCAGGACCGCGAGCTGCAGCAGGCGAACGCCCGGCTCGCGTCGAAGGTCGAGCCCCGCGAAGTTCCGGAAGGTTGGGACGCGCTGCGGCGAGTGGCCATCGGCGCGGCGCTCCGGGTCGACCCCACCGGCTGGCACGGTGTGCGCGTGGGTGCGCTCACCAAGGCCCTCGCGCTGGAACATGGCTGTCGACCGCTCGAAGCAATGGAGATGGGCCTCGCTGCCGAATTGCACGACATCGGCCTCGCCTCGGTACCGCAGGGCGTGCTCGCGAAGTCCGGCGCGCCGAACGAGGTCGAACGCGCGTTGATCCGCCGTCATATCGACGCGGGTGCCGAGATCCTGCGCGACGACCGCGCGCCCCGAATCCTGGTCGCGAGAGAGATCGCCCGCTACCATCACGCGCGCTGGGACGGTATTGGCTACCCCGAACGCGTGGGTGGCCAGTTCATCCCGCTCGCGGCGCGCATGTGCTCGATCGCGGATGCCTACGACGACCTCGTGAGCGGCGCGCCCGGGTTCGAGGCGCATTCCATGAACGACGCATTGCACGTCCTGGGCCGTGCGGCCGGATCGGAATTCGATCCGGCCTTGCTGGTGGAGTTCGAAACCATGGTCCGCAAGCAGACGCGCGAACAGGACATCGACGCCGAAGCTGCACCCGGCCTGGAAGGTTTCCGTCAATTGATCGCATCGCTCGAAGAAGATCGGGGGTTCGCATGAAGAAACAGGTGGAGCTAGATGCCCGGGACCAGCGCATGCTGGAACTCCTGTCCGGCGGCGTGGACAACAAGGTCATCGCGAAGAAGATGGGGTACACCGAGGGCACCATGCGCGTGTATCTGCACGACCTCTATCGGAAGATCGGCGTGCGCAACAAGACGGCGGCCGTCGTCTGGCATTTCGACCGCACCGGAGTCCGAAAGGCCGGCGCGATGCCGCCCGCCGCGTTGCCGGCCGGCCCCACGACGGAGGAGTGTTTCGGCGACTATGCACAGCGCGCGAACCTGCATTCGGCCCTTGGCGCGATGAACATGTTCCTCGGCCCGTTCGGGCGCCTGTGGCAAGTCGCGGCGCGCCTGAAGGGCGGCGGAACGGAGGATGGCACCGAGGCGCGGCGGCGTGCGACGCGCGCCCTCTGGGAGGCGCTCCTGTACGGCGATTCGACGTCCGCGCCGCCTTCGAAGCCGGAACTGGAATCACCAACGGAGATCGTGCTTCGAGCGGTCCTGGCCCTGGTCACCGGACAGAAGCGAACTGCGGATGCGGTGATCACCCGGATGGTGCGGCGCGGAAAGGACCAGCCGCGCATTCCCGAATCGGAACGCACGCTCGTACTCGCGCTGCGCGATGCCATCGCGGGGGAGGACGACGCGCTCGCATGCCTTCGCCACCTCGCGACCGAAAAGAGCTCCCCGACGCTGCTGCGGCAAGTGGCCGTAGTCGCCTTGTTCCATGCCTACCGCGCGCGCAAGGACCCCGATCGGGCTCGCGACGCGGCCAACGCCCTCTGCGCGATGGCCGAGGACACCCGGCAGCACCTGCAGGCGATGGGCGAGCGTCCCCTCTACCGGAGCGCGGACGTGCCAATGCCCCTGCGCACCACGCCCCGCAGCCTGGCTTCCTACCTCAAGAAGCTCGGAGGGGCGCGCCTCGCGACCGTGGAAGAGTAGTCGCGAGGAACGCGAGGTCAGGCGCGGAATCCCCCATTCCGCGTCCGGGGACTCACCAGTTCGGCGTGCTGTCCCCGCCGCCCACCAGCACCAGCTGCCATTCGGCGAGGTTCTGCACCTCGGTGCGGGCCTCGTCGGCCTGCAGTTCGGCTTGGGCAACGGTCGCGGCTTGGTTGGCGAAGACGAGTTTCGTGACGTTGAACTTTTCCATGTGATTTGCTCCTGTAATTGGGATGACGAGAGTGTCGAGATCGGAACGACTAGGGCGTCGGCGGGTCTTGCCAGTTCGGCGTGCTGTCCCCACCACCCACCAGCTCCAGCTGCCAGTCGCCGAGGCTGAGAACCCCGGCGCGGGCCTCCTCGGCCGGGAGATCGGCCTTCGCGGCGGAGACGGCCTGGCTGGAGAAATTGAGTTTCGCGATATCGAAATTGTTCATTTGGAGCTCCTCTTGGATTGACGTGATGGGTTCCGGAATTGGCGCCCGGGAGCAGTATTGCAAGTGTTAATTTCCACCGCAATTTGAGCTACCATGCGTCAGTGACTACAACGACATACAAGCGCCAAAATGAAACACTCGGCATGCGTCCTGATGCCCGCACGGAAGTCATGACCACCCGGCGGGGGATCTCGCTCAGTTACCCGCAGGCCAAGGTCGAGGCGCTCGAAATCATCGACGACTTCGCGTCCCTCATCGATGTGCTGGCCGGCTACGGCAGCCCGGGACGGTTCGACGCGCGCACGCCGCTGGCCGAGATCGGGATCGACGCGCCAGTCCGCGCGCTCATGCACAAGCGCCTCAACAAGGCCTTCTCGCGCCTGCGGACCTGGCGGGGCGTCGCGCCGGAGGACCTCGAGCGCTGCGAAGTGATCGGCGACGTGGTGCTGCTCGTCTGCGAGCGTGGCGCCGTGGGAGTCCCGGCCGGGGAGCCCCGGTAGGCGCTATAGTCGGCGACATGGAAGCCCCGAGACCGCCCCTGCCGCCGTTCGACGCGGAGGGCGCCGCGAAGAAGGCCCGTGCCGCGGAGGACGCCTGGAACAGCCGCGATCCCGAGCGCGTGAGCCTCGCGTACACGCCCGACAGCACGTGGCGCAACCGCGCGGAGTTCTTTTCCGGGCGCGAAGCCATCGTCCAGTTCCTCCGGCGCAAGTGGAGCCGCGAGCTCGATTACCGACTGATCAAGGAAGTGTGGGCCTTCCACGGCAACCGCATCGCGGTGCGCTTCGCCTACGAGTGGCACGACGACTCGGGCCAGTGGTTCCGTTCCTACGGGAACGAGAACTGGGAGTTCGACGAGCGGGGCTTCATGCGGCGGCGCGTCGCGAGCATCAACGACCTCCCGATCGCGGACGCCGAACGCAAGTTCCACTGGCCGGCGGGGCCGAGGCCCGCGGATCATCCGGGATTGGGCGAGTTGGGCCTCTAAAAGGCACGCTTCGTCGCAAGCCCCGCGTGCGATGCCGCGCCGCCGATAGAATCCGGTCTTCCCGTTGACGCTTGGAGTCGCCATGCGCTGGCTGCGCCAGAACCTCGGTTTCATCCTCTTCATGCTCGGCATGCTCGCCGCGCGTTCTTCGTTCGCGGACCACTACGTCGTTCCCAGCGGGTCGATGGAGCGCACGCTCTTCCCCGGGGATCGCGTCGTGGTGGACAAGCGCGCCTACGGCCTGCGCGTGCCGTTCACGCTCGCGAAGCTCACGCGCGGCGATGCGCCGGCGCGCGGCGACGTGGTCGTGTTCGATGCGCCGGACGACGGCACGCGGCTCATCAAGCGCATCGTGGCCATCGGCGGCGACGTGCTCGAGGTTCGCGCGGGCCACGTCTTCATCAACGGCGTGCCGGGCGACGCGAAAGCCGCGCTCGACCTGCGCCTGGGAGGAGGCCCCGATGTCGGGCCCCTTCGCGTGCCGGCGGGCGACGTGTTCGTGATGGGCGACTTCCGCGGCAACAGCCGGGACAGCCGCTACTTCGGCTTCGTCCACGAGGAGCAGATCTACGCCAAGGCCGAGCGCGTGTACTACCGCTCCGGCGAGGGCTTTGCCTGGCGCGCCCTGTGATCACCGCGAACCCCACGACCATCGCGGCGGTCGTCCTCGTTCCGCTGCTCGCATGGCGGATCTACCGGCGGGTGCGACGCACGATCGGCCGCCAGCGCCTCTCGAAGATCCGGCCATGGCTCACGGTCGCATTCTTTCCGCTGCTCGTCGTGGTGCTGGGCCTCGTGTCCGCATCGCATCCCGAGCGGCTCCTCTGGCTGGCCGGCGGACTGGCGGCGGGCGCATGGCTCGGCGCCTACGGCTTGCGCAAGACCGCCTTCGAAGCCACGGACGAGGGCCTGTACTACACGCCGCATGCTCCGCTCGGCATCGCGATCTCCGTCCTCTTCGTGGGGCGCATCCTCTATCGCTTCTACGAGATCTACGCTCTCGCGCCGGGCCGCGTGGACGACTTCGCGCGCAGCCCGCTCACCCTGGCGATCTTCGGGGTGCTCGCGGCCTACTACACCGTGTACGTCGGTGGCCTGTTGCGCTGGCGGTTCCGGGTGGCGCGCGAAGCCGTCGCGTCCGCCTGATGCCTTCCGTCGAGACGCTCGGGCGCTTCATCGCGCAGGTCGAGCGCAACGAGCACGTCGAGGCGATCGAGGCGTTCTACACGCCGGAGGCCTCGATGCAGGAGAACGATGCGCCGCCGCGCCAGGGTCGCGACGTCCTCGCGGCCAACGAGGCGCGGGTCCTCGCCCGCATGCGAACGGTGAAGTCCACGTGCGTCCGGCCGGTCTTCGTGAACGGCGATCGCGTCGTGATCCGATGGATCTTCGAGTTCGAGGCCCTGGACGGATCCCGCACACGCATCGAGGAGCTGGCGTACCAGCGCTGGGAGGGCGAGCGCATCGCGGAGGAGAAGTTCTTCTACGACCCGCGCCAGTTGCAGCCGCGAACGCTATGATCGTGGCCCATGAGAATCCTGGCTACGCTCTTCACGGGCTTCGCGGCACTGGCATCGAACGCCGCGGACGTCGTGCATCCTCCCGGAACGCCGCTGGGTAGCCGCACGCCCGAGCAACTCACGGTCCTGTGGTGGCAATGGGCGATGTCGGTGCCGGGCGAGGGCAGCCCGGTGAACGATCCGACCGGCGCTCGTTGCGGCGCGGGGCAGGACGGCGACGTGTGGTTCCTCGCGGGCAGCTTCAAGTCAACGAAGGTGCGCCGCGCGTGTACCGTTCCCGCGGGCAAGGCCCTGTTCTTCCCGATCGTGCAGAAGGGCGATCGCTCGCGCACCTGCGACCAGGCGCGCGCCGGAGCGACGCTGAAGAACGTGGAGGCGCTCGACCTCTACGCCGAGATCGACGGGAAGGCCGTCGAATCGCCCAAGCGCTATCGCGTGTCCACTCAGGGGTGCTTCGATGTTTACGGCAAGGTGTCGCCGATGCTGGGCAAGGCCGAACCCCATCCTTCGGCCTCGGATGGATTCTGGCTCCTCGTGGCACCCCTGGGTCCCGGCCGGCACACGCTCAGGTTCGGCAGTCGTTATGCGAGTGTGATTCCCGACGCCGAGCGCATGTCGCAGGACGTCGAGTACGTCTTGCAGGTCGAGTGACGCGAGGCCGTGATCGACAAGATCGCCGGAATCGACTTTCGGGAGTCCGAGCCCCGCGACGAGGGTTTCCTGAGGGCGCTCTACCGCGAATCGCGAGATGCGGAACTTGACGTCACCGGATGGAGCGATGCCGCGAAGCAGGCCTTCACCGATTCGCAATTCACGCTCCAGGACCGGCACTACCGCAATCAGTTCCGCGCGGCGTCCTTCCTCGTGATCGAGCGCGCGGGCGCACCGATCGGAAGGCTCTATCTTTGTCGCGATGAAAGGGAGTTGCGCCTGATCGACGTGTTGCTTGCCGCCTCGGCGCGCAATGCGGGCATCGGGACGGCGATCCTGAAGGGCTTGCAGGAGGATGCGGCGCGTCACGGCATCGCGGTGACGCTGCATGTGGAGGCCCACAACCCGGCACGGGCTCTTTACGCCCGCCTGGGATTTCGCGAAGCGGCGATCGAGGGAGTCTACGTCCCGATGCGCTGGGACCCGCCCGTCAACCGGCGTTGAATACCGCTTCGACGATGCGGCCTTGGGCGTCGTTGGGGCTCACGAAGAGCACGAGCTGTCCCAGGCGCGGGTGGGTGACCTTGTAGGTCTCCTGGGGAATGGCGCCCGGCGTGAGCGGCTCGAATTCCAGCCGGAAGTGGCCTTCCGATTCGATCTTGCGGCCACCTTGCTCGAGCGGTGCGATGCGGGCGAGCTTCGCCGGCTTCGCTTCGAACGGACCCGACTCGAAGCGGAACTCTTCTCCCACGCAAGGCAGGAATGACGATCGGGTAACGAGCGGCGCGGCGGTGGCCGCGTGCGCAACGCCGGTGGAGGCGAGCGCCGCGGTGGCGGCGGCGGCCGGCGCGATGCCGGCGAACTGCAGGAAAGCGCGTCGATTCGAACCCATGAATGCTCCGGCAACCCGAAAATGGGTGCGTCCATTGTAGAGGCATTTACGTAACGGGCATGTATTGCGGATGCAACACGAGGCCTTCAGTGCATTGAACGTAAGTTTATTGCGCGAAGTTTCGCGGCAACCTACTATGACGCGGCGATCACAGGCACGGGAGAGAAAAACAAATGGCCGATCCATTCTTGGGTGAAGTCAGGATGTTCGCGGGGACGTTCGCACCGATTGGCTGGGAACTCTGCAACGGCCAACTGCTGCCCATCGCCGAGAACGACGCACTCTATAACCTGCTGGGCACGACCTACGGTGGCGACGGCGTGAACACGTTCGGCGTTCCGGACCTTCGCGGCCGGTCGCCGGTGCACCAGGGCCAGGGCCAGGGACTCTCGAACCGCGTGCTCGGGCAACTGGTCGGGATCGAAACCGTGCAGCTCACGGCCTCGCAGATTCCGGCGCACTACCACCCGCTCCACGCCATTTCCACGGCCGGCACGCTCTCCATTCCCACGAACGCGACGTTCGCGGGCGCCTCGACCGAAGAAAAGCAGTACACCCAGAACGCGCCCAACGTCACGATGGCCGCGACGTGCACGGCTCCCACGGGAGGCGGGCAGCCCCATGAAAACATGGCGCCGTTCCTGGCCGTGACTTTCATCATCGCCACGCAAGGCATCTACCCGTCCCAGGGCTAGGAGAGACCACCATGTCAGAACCGTTTCTGGGCGAGATCAGGATGTTCGCGGGCAATTTCCCGCCGAAGAACTGGGCCTTCTGCAACGGCCAGATCCTTCCGATCAGCCAAAACACCGCGCTGTTTTCCCTGCTGGGCACCAACTATGGCGGCAACGGCACGAGCAACTTCGCGCTGCCGAACCTGCAGGCCAGCGTGCCGATCCACTGGGGGCAGGGCCCGGGTCTCTCCCAACGCGTTGTCGGGGAAACCGGCGGCAGCTCGACCGTCTCGCTACTCCAGACGGAAATGGCGACCCATACGCATTCGCCGCAGGCCTCGAGCGCCGCGGGCACGCTGGTCCCGCCGACGAACGCGTACTTCGCCACCTCCAGCTCGCGTGACAAGCAATTCGCCAACGCGGCGCCCAACGTCACGATGCAGGCGAACCTCCTCGATCCGGTCGGCGGGGGCCAGCCCCACAACAACCAGTTTCCCGTCACCGCCGTAAGCTACATCATCGCGCTCCAGGGAATCTTCCCTGCGCGGCCCTGAGGAGCGACCATGTCGGAACCGTTCATCGGACAAATCAGCGTCGTCGGCTTCAACTTCGCCCCGAAGGGCTGGGCGCTGTGCAACGGCCAGTTGCTCTCGATCGCGCAGAACCAGGCGCTCTTCTCGATCCTCGGCACCACGTACGGCGGCAACGGCGTCCAGAACTTCGCCCTTCCCGACCTGCGCAGCCGCGCTGCCATGCATTGGAACGGTAACTATCCGCTCGGCGCGATGGTGGGAACGGAAAACGAGACGCTCCAGGTGACGCAGATTCCGTTGCACACGCACACGGTCAACGCGGTCAAGGAAGCGGGCACCCTCCCTTCGCCGGCCGCCAACATCTGGGCGGGTTCGACCGGCAACGACCTGCAGTACGGCGTCACCGCCCCGGACGTGTTCATGGCGCCCACGGCCATCGGGCCGGGCGGCGGGGGCCAGCCCCACAACAACATGCCGCCGGTGAACGTGCTGAATTTCATCATCGCGCTGGTGGGCATCTTCCCGTCCCGCAACTGAACGCCAGCAAGACGCACACCCCGCGCGGATCCACCGCGCGGGAGAACAAGAGAACGAGGCCGTCATGAATCGGACATCCGCTCGCACGACCCTTTCCCGCTGGTTCGGGGCTTGTGCCTTCATCGCATTGCTTGCCGCGGGATCCGCGCAGGCGGCCACGATCACGGTCAACTCGTTCCTGGACAACGGCGTCAACTGCACGTTGCGCAAGGCGATCCTGAACGCGAATGCCGGCGGCACGGCGGCGTACGGTTCGGGGACCGCTTGCACGGCAGGCTCTCCGGGCAGCAACACGATCGTGCTGGGCACCGGCACGTACCTGTTCGAGGTCTCTCCCGCCAACGGCGGCATCGACCCGCCCCAGTTCGACCTCGTCAACAACAACATCACGATCCAGGGCAACGGCCCCGCGAACACGATCATCGACGGGCAGAACAAGGACTTCATCTTCGACAACTTCAACGGCACGACGAACATCAGCATCACGCTGACGGGCCTTACCGTCACGCGCGGCAAGTCCGGCGGGCCCTCCGGATTCGACTTCGGCGGCATGTACATCGAGAACGCCAACGTCACGCTGAACAACGTCGCGTTCACCAACAACCAGACGTCGGCGAGCGGCGCCGCGGTCATCAACTCCAGCGGCACCCTGACCGTCAACAACAGCACGTTCAGCGGCAACGTGTCGGGCGGCGAAGGCGGCGCGCTACGCAGCTCGGGGCAGATGACCATCACCAACAGCACGTTCAACGGCAACTCCGCCGCGACCGGCGGCGCGGTCTACCATACCGGGGACGTCGGTACCGAGACGCTCAACATCACCAACAGCACGTTCTCCGGGAATACCGCGACGCTTCGCGGCGGCGCGATCGCGGCCAACAATTCGGCGGCGGTCGGTGCCATCACGCTCACGCACGTCACGATCGCCAACAACACGGCGGGCAGCGGCACGGGCGGCGGTATCTACAAGAACCAGACCGCGAACTTCAGCATCGATCGCAGCATCATCGCGAACAACACGGCCACGACGGGCCCGGACTGCAATACGACCTCGAGCTTCAATTCGCTCAACTACAATGTGATCGGCTCGACCTCCGGCTGCACGATCGGCGGCACGACCACCAACAATTTCGTGGGCGCCGCATTGCTCAACGCCCTCGCCAGCAATGGCGGCTCGACCCAGACGATCTCGCTGCAGGCCTACAGCCCGGCGCGCGACCGCGCCCCGACCTGCGCGACGTCGACCGACCAGCGCGGTACGGCTCGTCCGATCGGCCCCGCCTGCGACTCCGGCGCGTTCGAAGCCTCCCCGACCGTTTCGCAGGCGCCGACCATCGGCACCGCGACCGGCGGCAACGCGCAGGCCAGCATCACCTTCACCGCGCCCGCCAACAACGGTGGCGCGGCGATCACCGGCTACACGATGACGTCCAGTCCGGGCGGCATCACCGGCACGGGCGCGACCTCGCCCATCGTCGTGTCGGGCCTCACCAACGGCACGAGCTACACCTTCACGGTGACGGCGACCAACTCGGTGGGCGTGAGCGCGCCGTCGGCGGCATCCAACGCCGTGACGCCGGCCACCGTGCCCGGCGCGCCGACCATCGGCACGGCCACGCCGTCCAATGGCCAGGCCTCGATCACCTTCACCGCGCCCGCCAGCAACGGCGGTTCCGCGATCACCAGCTACACCGCCACCTCCAGCCCCGGTGGCTTCACGGCCTCGGGCTCGAGCTCTCCGCTGGTCGTGACCGGCCTTGCCAACGGCACGGCGTACACATTCACCGTGCGTGCCACCAACGGCGTCGGCCAGGGAGCCGCCTCGGCTGCGTCGAACAGCGTCACGCCGGGCACGGTACCGGGCGCGCCGACCATCGGCACCGCCACGGCGGGCGTTGGCCAGGCGAGCGTCACCTTCACCGCACCGGGCTCGGACGGCGGCTCGGCGATCACCAGCTACACCGCGACGTCGAGTCCCGGCGGGTTTACCGGAACGGCAGCGTCTTCGCCCATCGTCGTGTCGGGCCTCGCGAATGCCACGGCTTACACCTTCACGGTGAGGGCCACGAATGGCATCGGACAAGGCGCCGCGTCGGCCGCATCCAACAGCGTAACGACGGCTGGAGTGCCTGGAGCGCCGTCGATGCAGGGCGCCACGTCGGGCGACAGCCTGGTGCGCGTGTTCTTCGGCGCCCCGGGTTCGAACGGCGGCTCGCCGATCACCGGCTACACCGCGACTTGCGGCGCGACGAGCGCCGGCGGCACGGTTTCGCCGATCATCGTGAGCGGGCCCGCCAACGATGCCTCGACCACCTGCACCGTGACGGCCACCAACGTGGTCGGAACCGGCCCCGCGTCGGCGGCTTCGAACAGCGTCACGCCGCATGCGCGCAGGCTCGCCGACCTGAATGCCGATGGCCGCGAGGACGTCGTCCTTCACAACGCCGACGGACGCACCGCCGTGTGGCTGATGAACGGCCTCTCGGCACCGGTGAGCGCGGAAGTCTTCCCGGCCGGCACCGCGTGGCAAGTCGCACGCGTCGCGGACCTCGACGGCGACGGCAAGAGCGACCTCATCTGGCAGAACCCCGACGGGCGCGTGACCGTCTACCTCATGGACGGCACCATCGCCTTGCAGAAGACCAACATCCTGCCCGCGGGCGGGGGCTGGACCGTCACGCAGTCGCCGGACCTCAGCGGCGACGGGAAGTCCGACATCGTGTTCCAGAACGCGGACGGCACCATCGCCGCGTACCTCATGAATGGCGCCACCGTGAGCTCGGGGGCTTCGCTCCTGGGCGCCGGTTCCGGCTGGAGCGTCACGAAAGTCGGCGACTTCAACGGCGACGGCAAGGGCGACTTCGTGTGGACCCACACGGATGGCCGCGCGGCGATCTGGACCATGAACGGCCTCAGTTCCATCGCGACGAACCAGATCCTCAACGCCGGCAGCGGCTGGAGCGTCACGCTGGTGGCCGACACGGACGGCGACGGAAAGTCGGACCTCGTGTGGTCCCACACCGACGGCACCACCGCCGTGTGGCTCATGAACGGTCCGGTGATGGCCTCGGGCGCGAACGTGCTCGGCGCCGGCACCGGCTGGAGCGTCACGCACGCCGGCGACTTCGACGGCGATGGCCGCTCCGACCTCGTCTTCACCCACACGGACGGGCGCGTGGCGATCTACCTGATGAACGGCGTCGCCCCGACCACCACGACGCAGATCCTCGGCGCTGGAACGGGCTGGGCGGTCAAGCGCGTGGCGGACGTGAACGGCGACGGCAAGGCGGACATCGTCTGGCAGCACACGGACGGGCGCATCGCGGTGTGGCTGATGAACGGCACGACGGTCACGTCCGGCGGCGACCTGCTGGGCGCCGGCACCGGCTGGAGCGTGATGCCGTAACGGCAGCACCCCTGCGTTGCCGATAGAATCGGCACTCCAACGATCCAGCGATCCGGGAGTGCCGATTTGAAGACGCGCGCCGCAGTGGCCTGGAAGGCCGGAGCCCCGCTCACCATCGAGACGGTCGATCTCGAGGGCCCGAAGGCCGGCGAAGTGCTCGTCGAGATCAAGGCGACGGGCCTCTGCCACACCGACGAGTTCACGCGCTCCGGCGCCGATCCTGAAGGACTCTTTCCCGCGATCCTCGGCCACGAAGGCGCGGGCATCGTCGTGGAGGTCGGCCCCGGCGTCACGACGCTGAAGAGGGGCGACCACGTCATCCCGCTCTACACGCCCGAGTGCCGGCAGTGCAAGTCGTGCCTGTCGCGGAAGACCAACCTCTGCACGGCGATCCGCGCGACGCAAGGCAAGGGCCTGATGCCCGACGGCACGTCGCGCTTCTCGCTCGACGGGAAGCCCGTCTACCACTACATGGGCTGCTCGACCTTCGCCAACCACACGGTGCTGCCGGAGATCGCGCTCGCGAAGATCCGCGACGATGCCCCGTTCGACAAGGTTTGCTACATCGGCTGCGGCGTGACCACGGGCATCGGCGCGGTCATCAACACGGCGAAGGTGGAAGCGGGCGCCAACGTGGTGGTCTTCGGGCTGGGCGGCATCGGCCTGAACGTGATCCAGGGTGCGCGCATGGTGGGCGCGAACAAGATCGTCGGCGTGGACCTGAATCCCGCCCGGCGCGAGATGGCCGAGAAGTTCGGCATGACGCACTTCGTGAACCCGAAGGACGTCGGCGGCGACCTCGTCGCGCACCTCGTGGCGCTCACCGACGGCGGCGCGGACTACAGCTTCGAATGCATCGGCAACGTGGACGTGATGCGCCAGGCGCTCGAGTGCTGCCACCGCGGCTGGGGTGTCTCGGTGATCATCGGCGTGGCGGGCTCGGGGCAGGAGATCAAGACGCGCCCGTTCCAGCTCGTGACGGGCCGCACCTGGAAGGGCACCGCGTTCGGCGGGGCCCGCGGACGCACCGACGTGCCGAAGATCGTCGACTGGTACATGGACGGCAAGATCTCCATCGACCCGCTCATCACGCACACGCTGAAGCTCGACGAGATCAACAAGGGCTTCGACCTCATGCACGAAGGCAAGTCCATTCGCGCCGTCGTCGTTTTCTGATGCCGTTCGAGGTTCTCTCCGAGCAGTCCTGCTTCGGCGGCGTGCAGGGCTCCTACCGGCACACCTCGAAGGAATGCGCGAGCCCGATGCGCTTCTCGGTCTTCCGCCCGCGCGTGCCGGGGCCGCGGCCGGTCCTCTACTTCCTCGCGGGCCTCACGTGCACCGAGGAGACCTTCATGATCAAGGCGGGCGCGCAGCGCCTTGCCGCCGAGCTGGGCCTGGTCCTCGTCGCACCCGACACCAGCCCGCGCGTGCCGCGCTTCCCCGGCGACGACGAGAGCTGGGACTTCGGCCTCGGCGCGGGCTTCTACGTCGATGCCACCGTGGCGCCGTGGAGCGCCAACTACCGCATGTACAGCTACGTCACGAAGGAGCTGCCGGAGGTCGTCGCGGCGAACTTCATGGTCGACCGCGAGCGCCAGGCGATCTTCGGGCACTCGATGGGCGGGCACGGGGCGCTCGTGTGCGCGCTGCGCAATCCCTCGAAGTACCGGTCGGTGTCGGTGTTCGCGCCGATCGCCTCGCCCTCGATCGTGCCCTGGGGCGAGAAGGCGTTCTCGCGCTACCTCGGCGAGGAGCGCACCGCGTGGCGTGCCTATGATGCGTCGGTGCTCGCGCGGGCCTCGTCGTTCTCGGGCGAGGTCCTGATCGACCAGGGGCTCGCCGACAAATTCCTGGCCACGCAGCTCCAGCCCGAACATTTCGTCGCCGCGTGCCGCGGCACGCATATCGTTCCCGTCCTGCGCGAGCACGCGGGCTACGACCACAGCTACTGGTTCATCCAGAGCTTCGTCGCCGACCACCTGCGGTTCCACGCGGGGCGATTGGCCGCCTGAGATGATCGGCCGGCCTCCCCACGTCAAGATCTGCTGCATCTCGAGCGTCGAGGAAGCGCGCCTCGCCATCTCGGCCGGTGCCTCGGCGCTCGGCCTGGTGTCCTCGATGCCGAGCGGCCCCGGGGTCATCGACGACCGCCTCATCGCCGAGATCGCGGCCTCCGTGCCGCCGCCGATCGCCACGTTCCTCCTCACGGCGCGCCAGGACGCCGATGCGATCGCGGCCCACCACGCCGCGTGCCGGACCACGACGCTCCAGCTGGTGGACTTCGTGGCACCCCCCGAGCTCGTGCGGCTTCGAAGGCTCCTGCCGTCCGTGGAACTCGTGCAGGTCATCCACGTCGCGGACGAGGGCTCGCTGGAGGAAGCGCGCATGGCCGCGCCGCTCGTCGATGCGTTGCTGCTCGATTCCGGGAATCCCAACCTGCCGATCAAGGAACTCGGCGGCACGGGGCGCACGCACGACTGGCGCATCAGCCGCAGGATCCGCGACGAGGCCGGCGTGCGCGTTTTCCTCGCGGGAGGCATCAACGCCGGAAATGTCGGCGAGGCGATCGCCGCGGTCCAGCCCTTCGGGCTCGACTTGTGTTCGAGCGTGCGGGAGTCGGGTCACTTGAGCGCGCCCCGGCTCGAAGCCTTCATGCGCAGCGTGCACGAAGCGCCCGCGCGCAAGCTATCATCGCGGGCATGAAAACACTCCTCGCCTTGCTGCTTCTCCCCGCCGGATTCGCGCTGGCACAAGCCACTCCGGAGCCTGCGGCTCCCGCGTCCCCGGATCCCGCCAAGCCGCTCGCCACGCGCGCCGAGTACAGCGCATGCCTCGACAAGGCCGAAGCCCTGCAGGCCAACCGCAAGGCGCTCGAGGTCCGGCGGGCCGCGTACGACGAGGGCATCGCGACGTTGCAGGCGGACATGACGGCCCACGCGGATGCCGGCAATTCCATCGACGACTCGAAGAAGGGGCGGCTCGCCTCCTACAACGCTCGCGGGGCCGAGCTGAACGGGCGCCGCATCCGGCTTGCGTCGGACGCGACCCAGCTGGGCAAGGACCTGGAAGATCACAACCGCCGCTCGAACGAGCTGAAGACCCAGTGCGGCGGGATGAAGGTTTCTCCCGAGGACCGGGACGCCGTCCAGGCGGAGCGCGCGAAGAAGAAGTAGCCGTCCGCTAGCGCGCGGGCTCGAACGTCCCGTTCGCCACCAGCGGCTTCACCGCTTCGATGTCGTGGGCGAGGAAGCGGTCCCCATCCAGGTGCTCGGCCACGCCGCGGATCAGCGCGTGCGCCTTCTCGATCGGCGCGGAACTGCGCAGCGGCCGGCGGAAGTCGATGCCCTGCGCGGCGGCCAGCAGCTCGATGGCGACGATGCCCGCGGTGTTGTCGGCCATCTCGCCCAGGCGCCGGGCGGCGAAAGTGGCCATCGAAACGTGGTCTTCCTGGTTGGCCGACGTGGGCAGCGAATCGACGCTGGCCGGATGCGCGAGGGACTTGTTTTCCGAGGCGAGCGCGGCCGCCGTGACGTGCGCGATCATGAAGCCCGAGTTCACCCCGGAGGCCGCCGTGAGGAAGGGCGGCAGGCCGCTGATGGACGAATCGATCAACAGCGCGATGCGCCGCTCCGAAAGCGCGCCGATCTCGGCGATCGCGAGTGCCAGGTGATCGGCGGCGAAGGCGACCGGTTCCGCGTGGAAGTTGCCGCCGGAGAGGCATTCGCCGCTTTCCGGAAACACCAGCGGGTTGTCGGTGACGCCATTCGCTTCCCGCAGCAGCGTCGCCGCCGCGCCGCGAATCACGTCGAGGCAGGCGCCCATCACCTGGGGTTGGCAGCGTAGCGAGTAGGGGTCTTGCACGCGGTCGTCGCCCGTCACGTGCGAGGCGCGGATCGCGCTGCCGGAAAGCAGGCGGCGATACGTCGCGGCGGTTTCGATCTGGCCCGGTTGCCCGCGCAGCTCGTGGATCCGCGCGTCGAAAGGCGTGTCGCTGCCCATCGCCGCATCGACGCTCATCGCGCCGGCCACCATCGCCGCGTCGAACACGTTCTGGATCGAGAAGAGTCCCGACAGCGCGAGGGCCGTGGAGACCTGCGTGCCGTTCAGCAGCGCGAGGCCTTCCTTCGGGCCCAGCACCAGCGGCTTCAGTCCCGCGATGCGCAGGCCTTCGGCGGCGGGGAGCACGCTGCCGCGGTGTCGGACCTGTCCCAGGCCGATCAACACGGCGCTCATGTGGGCCAGCGGGGCCAGGTCGCCCGACGCGCCGACCGAGCCCTTCGACGGGATCACCGGATAGACCTCGGCGGCCAGCAGCGCGAGAAGGGCGTCGACCACCGCCGGACGCACCCCCGAAAAGCCGCGGGCGAGATTCGCGACCTTCAGCAGCATCACGAGGCGCACGACGTCGTCGGAAAGCGGGATCCCGACGCCGACGCTGTGCGAGAGCACGAGGTTTCGCTGCAGGAGGTCGAGCTGGTCGTCGGGAATGTGGGTCTGGGCCAGCTTGCCGAAGCCGGTGTTGATGCCGTAGACCGGCTTGCCCGCGCGCACGATCGCGGCGACGGCTTTCGCGCCGACCTCGAGCGCCTCGCGGCTCGCGGCATCGAGCGTGATGCGCTGCGGGGCGCGGGCGAACGCGCGGAGCGCCTGCAGCGAAAGGTTTCCAGGCTTCAGTTCCATGACCGGTGCCCCATGCGGTGTTCGATGAATTCGAAGAGGCCGTGCACGACGAGCGCCAGGGCCGCGGCGGGAATCGCCCCGGCCAGCAGCGCGCGATTGTCGCTCAGGGCCAGGCCCTGCACGATGCGCTCGCCGTAGCCGCCGGCGCCGACGAACGCGGCGATGGTCGCGGTTCCCACGCCGATCACGGCCGCGGTCTTCACGCCGGCCAGGATCGTGGGCGCCGCGAGCGGCAGTTCGACCTTGGCGAGGATCGTCGCTTCGCGCAGGCCGAGCGCGCGTGCCGCGTCGCGCTGCCCGCGCGAGATGCCCAGCAAGCCCGCGTGCGTGTTGCGCACGATCGGCAGCAGCGCGTAGACGAAGAGCGCGATCAGCGCGGGCACCGTGCCGATCATTCCCGTGAGCGGGATCAGGATCGCCAGCAGGGCGAGCGAGGGAATGGTCTGGGCGACCCCCGTGATCGCGAGCACCGCCTGCGCGACGGCCGGCACCTTCGCCGCGAGGATGCCCAGCGGGATTCCGACCAGCGTCGCGGCGAGCAGCGAGCCCAGCACCAGGCCCAGGTGCTGCAGCGTGAGCCGCGCGAAGTCCTCGGCGAAAATCGCACCCCACAGGGAAACGGGGTCCGCTGCTTTTTTCGAGGAGAGGTATTCGCGGGCGACTTCCGCGAACGGGACCCGATCGATCTCCGCGCGGGCGTTCAGGCGCTGCATCGTGCGTTCGTCGATGCGTCCCTCCAGCTTCGCGAGCGCGGCGAACGCGGCCGGGTGCTTCACGGGCGCATCGAGGCGATGCAGGATCACCGCGTCGTAGCGCGGGAAGTAGCGCCGGTCGTCGTCCAGCACCCGGACCTTGCCGCCGGCCAGCTTCGCGTCGGTGGTGTAGAGGTCGATCGCCTGCACCTGGCCCGCGGCGAGCGCTTCGTAGGCGAGCCCGTGGTCGAGGCCGATGGGTGCCTGCGGCAGGCCGTACGCGGCCTTCAAGCCCGGCCAGCCGTCGCGACGTCCGAGGAATTCGTGCGACAGCCCCAGTTTCAATTCGGGCGTGCGGGCGAGGTCGCTCACGCGGGCGATGCCGAGCCTGGCCGCATCTTCCTCGCGCAGGCCGATCGCATAGCTGTTCGAGAACCCGAGCGGCACGCGTGCCGCGAGCCCCAGGGGTGAAAGCCGGGCATTGAGGGCCGCGAGGTCGAGCGGCCCTTCGGCCTTGAGGATTTCCGCCGCGATGGTCCCGGTGTATTCGGGATACGCGTCGATCGCGCCGCCCTTCAGCGCCTCGACCAGGATCGCGGTGTTGCCGAGGCCGGGACGATGCTCGGCGGCCGCGCCGCCGCGCCGCGCGGTCTCGACGAGCACTTCGCCCAGGATGAACGACTCGGTGAAGCGCTTGGAGCCGACGCGAAGCGGCTCCTGCGCGGCTGGGGCGCCGAGGGCGGCGAGGAGGGCCAGGCCCGCGGCAAGGCGCCGGGAGGCGCCGCGGATCACTTCAGGCGCGTCTCGACCAGGCGTCCCACGCTCTCGGTGCGTGCCTGGATGGTCTTCGGATCCGAGTTCGAGTTCATCACCACGCGCACGATGTTCTTGTTCTTGCGGAAGAAGAGCTCGTACTTGGAGGTGAGCCAGAAGCCGCCGTCGCCGATCTCGACCGGTTTCACCGACGTGCGGTAGATCTTCTGCAGGTTCTCGGCCTCGATGTCGAGCTCGGCCTTGGGCAGCTTCGCGCCGCGGATCTCGACCGTGAGCACGGCGTTCTGCTTGGCGTCGAGGAAGGAGCACTCGAGGCCCGCCTTCGTCGTGTTGGCGCGCGCCTTGTTCGCGTTGCCGGCGGTGAGCGTGTTCACCTCCTCGATCTTGAGGATTTCGCACGGATCGTTCTGGGCGAGGACGGCGCAGGGTGCCGCCGCGAAGGCGGCGGTGAGGAACAGGGAAAAGCGATTCATGGCGGGGTCCCGTGGAGTCAAGCCGCCATTGGACACAATGGCGGGCGCAAGGGCAAGGCTTGACGTGTCACCCGCCACCGGGCCCGGTCACGCGCGATCCAGCAACCGGGCGAGGACCGGTGCGAGCCGGGCCGGGAATTCGCCCCAGTTCGTCGGTTTCTGGAGGAGGGCGGGGATTCCCGCCGCGCTCGCATCGCCTTCGACGCGGGGCGAGACCAGCCCGGTGACGAGGATGATCGGCAACGGGCGCTTGCGACTCAGCCGGCGGAATTCCGGCGCGTTGGCGATGCCGCTTTCCACGCCGATGTGCCGATCGAGCATCAGGACGTCGAACGCATGCTGGCTCACCAGTTCCAGCCCGCCGACGATCGTGGCGGCCTCGAGGACGTCGAAACCGACCGACTGGAGCGCGCGGCCCAGGAACATCCGGTCGTTCTCGTCGTCGTCCACCACGAGGGCCTGTCGCCGCGGCCGCTCCGCCGTCGCCTCGATCCGTGTTTCCCCGGCGGGACCCGCGGCCGAAAGCACCGCGCGAAATACCGCCACCTCTTCCTCGTAGCGGCGCGCCGCCGCGCCGAGATCGGCCGCCGGGTCCTCGCTCGCGAGTTCGGCCGCCTGGCAAGCCGCGGCCAGCCTGCGGCCCCCGAGATGGGCCACGGTCGAGCGCAGGCAATGCACGGCCTGGGCGGCGTCTTCGCGGCTGCCGCCTTCGAGGGCGGCGCGCAGCGCGGCACTCGAAGCGGCAGACTGCTTCTCGAAATGCCCGACCATGCGTTCGATCAATCCGGAATGGCCCTCGGCCTCGAGCGCGCGCAGCTGCGCGATCGCTTCGGCGCATTGAACGGGTTCTTCCGGCGCTGCGGCAGCGGCGGGCGCGGCGGCCCCGGCTCCGGGCACCGAACCCACGTTGGCCTCGAGCGCCGATTGCAGCTGCACCGGCGAGAACGGCTTGGGCAGGTAGTCGTCCATGCCCGCGGCGAGGCACGCCTCGCGGTCGCCGCTCAAGGCGTGCGCGGTGACGGCGACGATCCGCTGGTGGCGTCCGGTGCCGGCCTCGCGTTCGCGCAACAGGCGCGTGGCGGTGTAGCCGTCCATGCCCGGGAGCTGGCAATCCATCAACACGAGGTCGAACGTGCGCGTCTCGAGCACGGCGAGGGCTTCGCGCCCGTCGCGGGCCACGCTCACCGTGCAGCCTGCCTGCGACAGCATCGCGCAGGCCACGTCGATGTTCACCGGGTTGTCCTCGACGAGGAGGACGGAGGCCTCGATCCGCCGGCCCGTGCCACCCGTCACGCGCGCGGACATCGGGCTTTGCGGGAAGAGGAAGTTGTAGAGGGTCGAGCTCTTCACCGGCTTCGGGATCTCCAGCGTGACGCGCGCCGGCAACGGATCGGCGGGCGCGCCCATTCCCATCAGCGCCACGGGGACGCTCGCCAGCTCGGGCGTTGCCTCGAGATGCGAGACCACCGAACGCCAGCCTCCGGGCAGCGCGTCGTCGAGGAGGACGGCATGGTAGGCCGTGCCGTCGCCGAGCTTGTCGCGCGCCTCGGCGGCGCTCGCGACGATGTCGACGCTGGCGCCCCACGACAGCATGCGTTGCCGCTCGAAGCTGCGGTCGCCGGACTCGCCGTCGGCGAGGAGCACATGGACGCCCAGGCGCGCGGGCAGCCTCGGCGGCACGGCGGACACTTCGCGGGGCAGCGGGACCGCGAACCAGAAGGTGCTGCCTTCGCCGGGCCGGCTCTCCATGCCCATGCGACCGCCCATCAGCGTGACCAGCTGGCGCGAGATCGAGAGACCGAGGCCGGTGCCGCCGTACTCGCGCTGCGTCGTGGAGTCGGCCTGGGTGAACGCCTCGAAGATGCGCTCGTGGGCCTCGGGGCTCAGGCCCACGCCGGTGTCGGTCACGGCGAAGCGCAACTCGCCGTCGCCGGGGGCGAGGTCCACGTGCACGCCGATGGATCCGGACTGCGTGAACTTGATCGCGTTGCCGATCAGGTTGGAGAGCACCTGGCGCAGGCGAAGCGAATCGCCCCAGGCCGAGTCGGGCACGTCGTCGCTGAAGGTGAGGCGCAGCGCGAGGCCCTTGCCGCGTGCCTCCGCGGCGAACACCTGCACCGAGTCTTCGACGTACTCGTGCACGGCGAAAGGCGCGCCGACGATATCCAGCCGCCCGGCCTCGATCTTCGAGAAGTCGAGGATGTCGTTCAGGATGCGCAGCAGCGCCTCGCCCGAAGCGATGATGGTCTCCAGCGAGTGGCGCTGGGCGTCGTCGGCGCTCGCCGCGTGCATCACGTGGGCCATGCCCAGGATGCCGTTCATCGGCGTGCGGATCTCGTGGCTCATGTTGGCCACGAAGCGCGATTTCGAGAGGCTCGCCGCCTCCGCCGCTTCCTTGGCCCGGCGCAGCGTGGCTTCCACGCGCTTGTGGTCCGCGATGTCGATGGCGGTCACGACCGTGAGCGCGGAACGGGATCCCGCGTCCAGCGTTCGCGACGAGCGCCATGCGAACGGGCGAGGTTCCCCGCGGGTCGGACGCAGGGCGGCCTCGAAGCGCTCGCCGTGCGCGAGGTGCGCGAGGAAGGACTGCGCATCGTCCACGCCGGCGGCTTCCCACACCGGTTCGCCGGTGCAGTCGGTCTCGAACTTGTCGACGGCCCGCAGGAATGCGCCGTTCGCCTCGACGATGGTGCCCTGCGCGTCCACCACGAGCACGGCCGCGTCCATGGTGTCGAGGATGGTGTGGACCAGGTCCCGCTCGCGCGCGAGGTGCGTGTCGCGCTGCTCGATCACGTCGAGCATCGCGTTGAAGCTCTCCGCCAGCGAGCCCAGTTCGTCGCGCGCGGGCGTGGCCACGCGCAGCGAGTAGTCGCCGTCGCGGCGGACGCGGGCCATGAGCTGGGCAAGGCCCTGGATGGGCCGGGCGACGGCCGCGCGCAGCGGCAGCACCAGCATCAGCGCCGCGGCGAGGGCGGCGGCGGCGGCCACCAGCAGCGCGAGCAGGAAGCGACCCAGGCTGTCGACGTATCCGCGGAAACTGCCTTCGACGCGCACGAAGCCGATGGTGTCGTCGGAGAACTCGATGGGATGGTCGAGGGTGACGCCCGTCGTCGTGACCCGCGGCGCTTCCAGTTGCGAAGCGACCTCCGGCGGCGCACGCCACGTCCCTCCCCGGAAGTATTCGGCGAAGAATCGTCCCTTGTCGTCGAAGATCAGGGCCCGCTCGATGGCGGGGCTCACGTGGAGCGCGGCCAGGGTCTGGCGGGCCGACACGGCGTCGCGGAACGCGACGGCCGCCGATGCGTTGGTGGCCGTGATCTGCGCGTGCGAGCGCAGCACGTCTTCGGTGTCCTGGCGGTAGCGCAGGAAATCGCCCGCGGCCAGGACGAGGCCCAGCACGACGATGGCCGCGAACACCGTGGCGAGCGCGATTCCCGTGAGCTTCGCCTGGATCGAGGCGTCGCGCATCCGGGCGCGGAAGGCGGCGACGGGCGCTTTCATCGCCGGACCGCCGCGAGCTTGAGGAGTTGCGAGCTGAGCAAGAGCTTCGCGCCGGCGGCGGCACGCGCGTCGACGTCGAACACGAGGCGACCCGCGGCCAGCCGCAGCGTCACGATCGCACCCGGCGGGGACTGGTCGCCGATGGTGAGCGTCGGCGAGCGCGACGCGGCCGCGATCCAGGCGTCGAACCGCGCGTTCTCGGAGGGCGGCACGTAGAGCGCCTGGCAGTCCGCGACGCGATCGGGACTCGCAACGTGCGTCACCGCGATCGTGCGTTCTCCGGCCGCCTTGCCCGCGAGCAGCCCGAACGCGAGAGCGCCGGAGCCCGGCCCCGCCACGCAGAAGCGCAGCACGGCGGGGGTCTCGGCCGGCCAGCTCGTCAGCGCGACGAAGTTGTACGCGAACGCCGTCTTCACGTCCGATTCGGACGCGCGATCGGCGTGCGCAAGCGGGCACGCGACGGCCAGTGCCGTCGCGAACGCGCTGCGCCACGCGCGGCCGAAGGGGCTCAGAAGCGCCATTCGGCCTCGGCGAAGTAGCGGCGGCCCGGCGAGGGGCCTTGCGCCTGCGCGAAGTATTCGCTCAGGGCCTGGGGATTGGTTCGGTCGAAGAGGTTGTAGACGGCGAACGTGAACGACAAGTCGTGCCAGCGCTCGAGGGTGGTGAAGACGAGGTTCACGCGCGCTTCGGCGGGAATCGTGCCGCGGTCGCGGTCGAGCCGCGGGCCGACGAGGCTGCCTTCGATCGCGCCGCGCACGTTGGCCGATCCGAGCGCGGCGTCGAGCGCCGCCTTGGCCGTGTAGCGCGGCGCATTCGTGGCGCGCAGGCCGTCGTCCTGGCGCACGTCGTGGAAGGACGCCGAGGCCGAGGCGCGGGCGCCCGCGCCGAGGATCGCCTGCAGCGCACCTTCGAGGCCGCGGCCGGTGACGGAGCCGCGGTTGCGGAAGACGAAGCTGCCGCCTTCGTCGACCTGCTCGATCAGGTCCTCGAAGCGATAGTGGAATGCCGAGACCCGGCCGTTCCAGCGTTCGTTCGGGCGCCACTCGGCCACGGCCTCCGTGGTCTTCGAGCGCTCGGGGCCGAGGGCCGCGTTCGCCTGGTAGCTGCTGGCGACGTAGAAGTTCTCGTACGCGTTGGGCGCGCGGAACGCCGAGCCGTAGAGCAGCTTGAACGTCCACCCGCCGGACAGGTTGCCGATCAGGGCCAGGCGCGGATTCACGCTCGAGCCGAAGGACGCGTACTCGTCGTAGCGCACGCCGGCGTTGAGCAGCCAGGCCTGCGAGAAACGCATCTCGTCCTGCGCGTAGAAGGCGACGCGGCGCCCGCGGTCCATGCGGTCGAGGTAGACCACGGACGGATCCCGGTTCGACTGCTGGAGCGTCTCGCGCTGGAACTCAGTGCCGAGCACGACCTTGTGGCCGGTGAACGCCGTGCTCACGATCCGGGCTTCGGCGCCGTGCCAGCGTCCGAGCGCGTCGTCGCGGTTGTCGGCGGACGTCGCGAGGTCGGGAACGATGCGCTCGTCCGGAACGGCCGCCAGTCCGGGGTAGACACCGGCGTAGCGATAGCGCGAGGTGGACACGCGCGCCTCGAGCGCCGTTCCCGGCGCGACCTCGCGTTGGTAGCGCAGGGCGGCGAACGCGAGCCCGTCCAGCAACCGCGTCTCGTTGCGATTGAAGTCGCTGCCGAGGTAGACGCTGGGCGCGGTCTTGTCGCGCCGGCCGCCGAAGGTCTCGAAGTCCCAGCCTTCGTAGGTCGCGCGCAGGTAGGCGCGGCTCAAGCGCTCGCCGTTCTGGCCGTGCGCGACGCCGCCGTGGGTGGCCGGCGTATCGAACGCGGGATAGTGGAAGTCCTGGCCGTCGGTGCGCGCGCCCGAGGCGCTCGCCAGGACGCGCAGGCCGCTGTCGAAGCGCCGGCCGAAGCTGGCCATGAGCGAGCGCGTGCCGTGGCTGCCGATGCCCGGCGCCACGCGCCATCCGGAAAGGTCGTCGGCGTTGCGCGTGACGATGTTGATCACGCCCAGCATCGCGTTGCTGCCGTACATCGAGGAACCCGGACCCGGGGCGAACTCGATGCGCTCGATGAGGGCCATGTCGAGCGGGAACTCGGTGCCGAGGTACGCCATGTCGAAGAGCGCATCGTTGGTGCGCAGCCCGTTCACGGAGAGCTGGAAGCGGCTGTTGTAGTCGCCGATGCGGTTGAAGCCGCGCGAGCCGAGGTACGAGTAGCCGAGGTCATCGGTGAGGTACAGGCCCGGGAGCGACTCGAGGGCCTGCGCGAGCGTGCGATAGCCCTTGCGGCGGATGTCGTCGGCGGTGATCACGGAGACGGCCGAGGGCGCTTCGGAGGCCGACTGTTCGTAGCTCGACGCGGCGATGACGCGCAGCTCGAGCAGGCGCTCCAGCGGCAGGCGCGTGAGGTCGGCCTCCGCGCGAACGGGGATCGCGGCCTGGGCGAAAGCCAGGGCCAGTGCGGCGGCCAGGGGCCGGGGCAGGGGGTATCGCGGCATGGTGAGTCTCCTTTGGGAGGCAGGAGCCATCCCAAGTGGCGACACACGCCGCGGAATGCAGACCTCCCCGCAGGGCTATCGGCCGCGGGCGGGGAAAATTGAGACGGGGCTCAGTACGTCGCGCGGCCCCCGGACAGGTCGAACACGGCCGCGGTGGAGAAAGAGCAATCCTCGGTGCAGAGCCAGGCCACGAGGGCCGCGACCTCCTCGACCTCCCCGAAACGGCCCATCGGGATCTTGGAGAGCATGAAGTCGATGTGCGCCTGCGTCATCTGGCTGAACATGCCGGTCTTCACCGCGGCCGGCGTCACGCAGTTGACGCGCACGCCGGTACCGGCCAGCTCCTTGCCGAGCGATTTCGTGAGCGAGATCACGCCCGCCTTCGAGGCGCTGTACGCGCTGGCGTTGGGATTGCCCTCCTTGCCCGCGACGGAGGCGATGTTCACGATCCGCCCGTAGTTGTTCGCCTGCATGTGGGGGGCGAGCGTCTTGTTGCAGAGGAAGACGCCGGTCAAGTTCACGTCCAGCACCTGCTTCCAGTCGGCGACCGGGTAGTCCCACGTCTTCAGGTTCGGTCCGGTGATGCCGGCGCTGCAGACGAGGATGTCGGCCTTGCCGAGGGCGGCCACGGTCTCCTTCAGCGCGCGCTGCACCTGCGGCTCGTCCGCGACGTCGAGCTGTGCCGTATGCGTGTTGCCGCCGAGCGACTTCGCGGAAGCGGCGAGGGCGGCCGCGTCCCGATCCCACAGGCTCACGCGCGCTCCGCTTTGCGTGAGGCGCGTGGCGATGGCGTATCCGATGCCGGCCGCGCCGCCGGTGACGATGGCGCCGCGGTTCTTCAGGTCGAGCTGGTTCATTCCATCCCCGTCATTCCCGCGAAGGCGGGAATCCAGCTTCGAAGCATATCAAATTGGCCTGACCACTTGACCAACGGCGACAGCGCCCGTACCCTCGAAAAATAAAATAAAGGGGTCAGACTCCTTTATTCGCAAGCGGCGCGAATAAAGGAGTCTGACCCCGGCTTTATGGAGGAGTGTCCGAATGGCCGGGTCCAAGAAGCGGAGGAGCCAGGAATGGTTCGGCCGCGGCGGCAAGATGGGCTTCATCTATCGCTCGTGGGTGAAGAACCGCGGCATCCCGCATGACCAGTTCGATGGCCGCCCGGTCATCGGAATCTGCAATACGTATTCCGAACTCACGCCCTGCAACTCGCATTTCCGCACGCTCGCGGAGCATGTGAAGACCGGCGTGTGGGAAGCGGGCGGCTTCCCGCTCGAGTTTCCCGTGATGTCCCTCGGCGAGACGCTGCTGCGGCCCACGGCGATGCTCTATCGCAACCTGGCCAGCATGGACGTGGAGGAGTCGATCCGCGGCAACCCGATCGACGGGGTCGTGCTGCTGATGGGCTGCGACAAGACCACCCCCGCGCTGCTGATGGGGGCCGCCAGCGTGGACCTGCCGACCATCGGCGTCTCCGGCGGGCCGATGCTCTCCGGCTTCTACAAGGGCCAGCGGATCGGCTCGGGCACCAATACCTTTTCGCTCTCCGAGGACCTGCGCGCCGGCAAGATCACGCAGGACGAATTTCACGAAGCCGAGAGCTGCATGCACCGCTCGCACGGCCACTGCATGACGATGGGCACCGCCTCCACGATGGCCTCCATGGTCGAGGCGCTGGGCGTGGGCCTGCCCGGCAACGCGGCCTATCCCGCCGTCGATGCGCGCAGGAACGTGCTGGCTCGCGCCGCCGGGCGCCGTGCCGTCGAATTGGTGAAGAAGGACGCCACGCTCTCGAAGATCCTCACGCGCGACGCGTTCGAGAACGCGATCCGCGTGAACGCGGCGATCGGCGGCTCCACCAACGCCGTGATTCATTTGATTGCGATTGCGCGGCGCATTGGCGTGCAGTTGAACCTGGACGACTGGGACAGCCTCGGCCGCGGCGTGCACACGCTCGTGAACCTGATGCCCAACGGCAAGTACCTCATGGAGGACTTCTGCTACGCGGGCGGCTTGCCGGTGGTGATCCGCGCACTGGGCGAGCAGGGCCTGCTCCACAAGGACGCCGTCACCGCCAACGGCCAGACGATCTGGGAGAACAACCAGGACGCCGAGAACTACAACCCCGACGTGATCATGTCCTTCAAGAAGCCGTTCAAGAAGGACACGGGCATCGCGGTGCTGCGCGGCAACCTCTGCCCCGATGGCGCGATCATCAAGCCCTCCGCCGCCACGCCGAAGCTGATGAAGCACAAGGGCAAGGCCGTGGTGTTCGAGAACATCGAGGACTTCCATGCGCGCATCGACGACCCGAAGCTTCCGGTCGACGCGAATTCGGTCCTGGTCCTGAAGAACTGCGGGCCCAAGGGCTATCCGGGCATGGCCGAGGTCGGCAACATGCCGCTGCCGGAGAGCATCCTCAAGAAGGGGATCACCGACATGGTGCGCATCTCCGACGCGCGCATGAGCGGCACCGCGTACGGCACTGTCGTGCTGCACACGGCGCCCGAGGCGGCGTTGGGCGGCCCGCTGGCGCTCGTGAAGGACGGCGACCTGATCGAGCTGGACGTCGCGAAGCGCAAGCTCGAGCTGCACGTCTCCGAGAAGGAACTCGCGCAGCGTCGCGCCAAGTGGAAGCCGCCCAAGCCGCCGATGTCGCGCGGCTACTGGAAGCTCTACGTGGACCACGTGAACCAGGCGCACGAAGGCTGCGACCTGGACTTCCTCGTCGGCAAGAGCGGCTCGGCCGTGCCGCGGGACAACCACTGATTATTTCTACCCTGACCCCGATTTCCGAGTTATTTCTACCCTGACCCCGATTTCACGATGCCGCGATTCCTCATCACCGACTACGACTTCCACGACGTGGATCTCGAGGTCGGCTTGCTGCGCGAGGCCGGCATGGAGGTCTCCACGGCCCAGTGCAAGACGGAGGAGGACGTGATCGCGGCGGCCCGGGGCTACGACGGCGTGCTCACCCAGTACGCGCCGATGAACGCCAAGGTCTTCGGCGCGCGGCCCGAGGTGCGCATCGTGAGCCGCTTCGGCGCCGGATTCGACACCGTCAACGTCTCGGATGCGAAGAAGCACGGCGTGTGGGTCGCGAACTCTCCCGACTACGGCGTGGGCGAAGTCGCCACGCATGCGCTCGCGCTGGCGCTCTCGCTCGTGCGTCACGTCGCCTTCTACGACCGCGACATCCGGAGGGCGAACTGGCACTACACCTCGGCCGGAGTGCTTCGCCGTCCCGCGGAGCTCACGCTGGGCGTGCTCGGCCTGGGCCGCATCGGCAAGCGCATGGCCTCCATCGCCCGCGAGACGTTCCGCGAAGTCATCGCCTGCGATCCGTACATCCCGGATTCCGACTTTCCTCCGTACGTGCGGCGAGTCGATCGCGCCACGCTCTTCCGCGAGTCCGACCTCGTGAGCTCGCACGTCCCGCTGAACGACGAGACGCGAGGTCTCGTCGACGCGAAGTCCCTTGCCTCGATGAAGCGCGGCTCGTGGATCGTGAACACGGCCCGAGGCGGCGTGGTGGACATCGACGCGCTCGTGGAGGCCCTCGACGCCGAGCAACTGGACGGCGCCGCGCTCGACGTCCTGCCGGTCGAACCTCCGCCCGCGGGCCATCGGCTCCTGTCCCACCCGCGCGTGATCCTCACGCCGCACGCCGCGTTCTATTCCGCCGAGGCCGAGCGCGAGCTGCGCCGCAAGGCCGCGCAGAACCTCGTCGATTGGGCCACCACCGGCCGTCCCCGCTACGTCGTCTCGGAAGGAAGGGCCTGATGGCCGCCGTCAGCATTCGCAACGTGAAGAAGCATTTCGGCACCACGCCGGTGATCCACGGCGTGGACATCGAGATCGCCGATGGGGAATTCACCGTGCTGGTCGGGCCCTCGGGCTGCGGCAAGTCGACGCTGCTGCGCATGATCGCCGGGCTGGAGGAGATCAGCGCCGGCGACATCGCGATCGGCGGGCGCGTGGTGAACGACGTGCCGCCGAAGGAGCGCGACATCGCGATGGTGTTCCAGAACTACGCGCTGTATCCGCACATGAAGGTGCGCGACAACATGGCCTTCAGCATGCTGCTCGCCAAGCGGCCGAAGGCCGAGATCGAAGCGCGCGTGATGAAGGCCGCCGGCATCCTCGGCCTGGACCAGCTCCTCGACCGCTACCCGCGCCAGCTCTCCGGCGGCCAGCGCCAGCGCGTGGCCATGGGCCGGTGCATCGTGCGCGACCCGCAGGTCTTCCTGTTCGACGAGCCGCTCTCCAACCTCGACGCCAAGCTGCGCGTCGCGATGCGCACCGAGTTGAAGGAACTCCACCAGCGCCTGAAGACCACCTCGATCTACGTGACCCACGACCAGATCGAGGCCATGACGATGGCCGACCAGATCGTCGTGATGCGCGACGGCATCGTCGAGCAGCGCGGCCGCCCGCTCGAGCTCTACGACCATCCGGAGAACATCTTCGTCGCGGGCTTCATCGGTTCGCCGGCGATGAACTTCCTGCCCGGCACGCTGAAGCTGGGCGCGGGAGCGGCGCACGTGGCGCTCGCCGAAGGCGTCACGGTGCCCGCACCGCCGAAGGCCCGCGGCGAGAACGGCCAGAAGGTGATCTACGGCGTGCGTCCCGAGCACCTCACGATGGCCAACGGCACCGGCCTTCCCGCGACCGTGGTCGTGGTCGAGCCCACCGGCGCCGACACGCAGGTCTTCGCGCGCGTCGGCGGCGTGGAGATCACCGCGGTGTTCCGCGAACGCCACGCCTTCCACGCCGGCGAGACCATTTCGCTCGCGCCCGATGCCGGGCGCTCCCACCTGTTCGATGCAGAATCAGGCAAGACGCTGATGGAGGGGTAAAAACCGGGGTCAGGGTAGAAATATCGGGTCCCACTAACGGAGGAGTTGGCCATGTCGAAATTCACCAGACGCGAGTTCCTGAAGACCACCGCCGGGGCGGCCGCGACCACCTCGCTCGGTGTGGGCAGTGCCACGTGGATGCAGGAGGCCCTGGCCCAGACGAAATGGACGCCGGAGAAGGGCGCGAAGCTGCGCGTGTTGCGCTGGAAGCGCTTCGTCCAGGGCGATGAAGACCTCTGGATGGCGAACACCAAGAAATTCACCGAGAAGACCGGCGTCGAAGTCCGCGTGGACAACGAAGGCTGGGAAGACGTGCGGCCGAAGGCGGCCGTGGCAGCCAACGTCGGCAGCGGGCCGGACATCATCGTCGGCTGGTTCGACGATCCGCACCAGTATCCCGACAAGTTGGTCGATGTCTCCGACGTCGCGAACTACCTCGGCGGCAAGTACGGCGGCTGGTACGACGTGTGCCAGAAATACGGCAAGCGCCAGGGCAAGTGGATCGCGCTGCCGCTGGCGGTCATCGGCAACGCCATCGTGTATCGCGAGAGCCACGTGAAGGCCGCGGGCTTCGACGGCATCCCGAAGGACACCGCCGGCTTCCTCAAGCTTTGCCAGGCGATGAAGGCGAAAGGCACGCCCAGCGGCTTCGCGCTCGGGCACGCGGTCGGTGATGGCAACAACTGGGCGCATTGGCTGCTCTGGTCCCACGGCGGCAAGCTGGTCGACGACAAGGGCGTCGTGGTCGTGAACTCCAAGGAGACCATCGCCGCGCTCGAGTACGCCAAGCAGCTCTACGAGACCTTCGTGCCCGGGACGCTCTCCTGGCTCGATCCGTCCAACAACAAGGCGTTCCTCGACGGGCAGATCTCGCTCACGGCCAACGGCATCTCGGTGTACTACGCCGCGAAGAACTCGCCCGATCCGAAGCTCCAGGAGATCGCCAAGGACATCCAGCACGCGCGATTCCCCATCGGCCCGGTCGGCAAGCCCACCGAACTGATGCAGACCACGCAGATGTTCCTGTTCAAGTACTCGAAGGCGCAGCAGGCCGCCAAGGCGTACATGGCGTTCATGATGGAGGCCGAGCAGTACAACCCGTGGATGAAGGCTTCGATCGGCTACACGGGGCAGTCGCTCAAGGCCTACGCGGCCAATTCGGTCTGGACGGACGACCCGAAGGCCACGCCGTTCCGCGATGTCGCTTCGCTCATGCTCGATCACGCGTACTCGGGCCCGCTCGGCTACGCCTCGGCGGCGTGCCTCGCGGACTACATCGTGCTCGACATGATCGCCGCGGCAGCCAGCGGTTCGAAGACGCCGGCAGAAGCGGCGGCCGAGGCGCAGAAGCGCGCCGAACGGTATTACAAGGTCTAGATGCAGAAACTCCTCAACAACCGGCACTTCCTCGGGCTGCTCTTCATGCTGCCCGCGGGAGTGCTGTTGTTGGTTTTCCTCACGTATCCGCTCGGCCTCGGCACTTGGCTGGGCTTCACCGACGCCAAGCTCGGGCGCGAAGGCGTCTGGGTCGGCTTCGACAACTTCATCTACCTGATCGGCGACGGCGTGGCGCAGCTCTCGCTCTTCAACACCCTCTTCTATACGGCCTTCGCCAGCGTGGCGAAGTTCGTGCTGGGCCTGTGGCTGGCGTTGCTGTTGAACCGCAACCTGCCCTTCAAGTCCTTCTTCCGGGCGGTGGTCCTGCTGCCGTTCATCGTGCCCACGGCGCTCTCGGCCATCGCGTTCTGGTGGTTGTACGACGCGCAGTTCTCGGTGATCAGCTGGACGCTCACCCGGATGGGGCTCATCACGCAGTACATCGATTTCCTCGGCGATCCGTGGAACGCGCGCTTCTCCGCCGTGGCCGCGAACATCTGGCGCGGCGTGCCGTTCGTGGCGATCTGCCTGCTCGCGGGGCTTCAGACCATCTCGCCTTCGCTCTACGAAGCCGCAGCGCTCGATGGCGCCACGCCCTGGCAGCGCTTCCGCTGGGTGACGCTGCCGCTGCTCACGCCGATCATCGCGGTGGTGATGACCTTCTCGGTGCTCTTCACGTTCACCGACTTCCAGCTGATCTACGTGCTCACCCGCGGCGGACCGTTGAATGCCACGCACTTGATGGCGACGCTGTCGTTCCAACGGGCTATTTCGGGAGGGTCGCTAGGAGAAGGAGCGGCCTTGGCAACGCTGATGATTCCGTTCCTCTTGGCGGCGATTCTTTTTTCTTATTTCGGGTTGCAGCGGCGTGCTTGGCAGCAGGGTGGAAAGGACTAAGGCAAAAGGCTTCCTCCGCAGATGAACACAGATGAACGCAGATAAGGCAAAGGCATGAAGCAGGACGACCAGAAGACGGAGGGCATGAACTTCCTCGAGTCGATCCCGAGGCGGGTCGTCACGCTCTACATTCCGCTCGGGATCTTCGTGTTCGTGCTGCTGTTCCCGTTCTACTGGATGGTGGTGACGTCGTTCAAGCCGAACGCGGAGCTGCTGTCGCGCGAGGGCAACCCGTTCTGGGTGATCGCACCCACGCTGGCGCACTTCGAGAAGCTCATCTTCAACACGCCGTATCCGGAGTGGATGCTGAACACGGTGATCGTTTCGGTGGTGGCCACGTTCGCCTCGCTCTTCTGCAGCGTCCTGGCGGCGTATGCGATCGAGCGGCTGCGCTTCAAGGGCTCGCGCATCACCGGGCTCATGATCTTCCTCGCGTACCTCGTGCCCCCGTCGATCCTCTTCATCCCGCTCGCCGCCATCGTGGTGAAGCTGGGCCTGTTCGACTCGCGCTGGGCGCTGATCCTCACCTATCCGACGTTCCTGATCCCGTTCTGCACGTGGCTATTGATGGGCTACTTCCGCTCGATTCCCTTCGAACTCGAGGAGTGCGCGCTGATCGATGGCGCCACGCGCTGGCAGATCCTGGTGAAGATCATGCTGCCGCTCGCGGTGCCGGGCCTGATCTCGGCGGGCATCTTCGCGTTCACGCTGTCGTGGAACGAGTTCATCTATGCGCTCACCTTCATTTCGTCCTCCGAAGTGAAGACGGTGCCGGTGGGCGTGATCACGGAGCTGGTGGAAGGCGACGTCTACCACTGGGGCGCGCTGATGGCGGGCGCGCTGCTGGGATCGCTGCCGGTGGCGATCATGTACTCCTTCTTCGTCGAGTACTACGTCTCGGGGATGACGGGCGCCGTGAAGGAGTAGTGCGCCCGCCATCGTCGCGCCGGCGTCACGGCCCGGCGCTTCATCGTCCTATGGCGCCCCCGGCAAGACGTGCCAGCCCGTCCCCGGCGGCAGCAGCCCAGAGCCGCTCGTGACCGCGATGCCGTTCATGAGCCAGCCCGCCAGGCTTCCGTCCGTGTGCTCCCAGAGGATGTCGGCCTTGTTGTCGCCGTTGAGGTCGGCCAAGCGCTTCACGCTCCAGCCCGTGCCCGGCCCGAGGATCTCCTGCGCGATCACCGGCGTGATGCCGTCCATGATCATGATCGCCACGCGGCCGTCGTCGTGCGTGAGGACGAGGTCGGCTTTGCCGTCGTTGCTCATGCGCGCGGCGAGCGTGATGTGCCAGCCGCTGCCCGCGCCCAGGATCTCTGCGCCCGAGGTCATCACCGTGCCGTTCATCAACCACGCGGCGAGGCGTCCGTCGCTGTGCCGCCAGAGGATGTCGGATTTCCCGTCGCCGTCGAGATCCGCGACGTGCGTTACCGTCCAACCGGAACCGGCGTTCAGGATCTGGCTCGTCAGGGTCGGCGTGAGGCCGTTCATGAGATAGATCGCCACGCGTCCGTCGGTGTGCGTGAACAGGAGGTCCTTCTTCCCGTCGCCGTCGAAGTCACCGATATGCGTGACCTGCCATCCGCTGCCGGGACCGAGGATCGTGGTCCCCGCGGTCATCGCCGCGCCGTTCATGAGCCACGCCGCGATCGTGCCATCCGTGTTGCGGAAGATGAGGTCGGCCTTGCCGTCGCCGTCGAGGTCGCCCACGTGCGAGACGCTCCAGCCGCCGCCCGCGGGCAGCAGGTTCGCCTTCGTCGTGGCGGTGGTGCCGTTCATGAGGTAGACGGTGACGCGCCCGTCGGGGTGCTGCCACACGAGGTCGCTGCGGTTGTCGCCGTTGAGATCCGCGACGTGGGCGACTTGCCATGCCGTACCCGCCGGGAAGATCTCCGCCGAAGACGAGATCGCGAGCCCATTCATCTGCCAGATCGCGCCGCGGCCGTCGTCGTTGCGGAACACGAGATCGGCTCGGCTGTCGGCGTTGAAGTCGGGACGCGGCGCCAGAGCCGGGCCCGCGGTGCCGGCCGTGCGCGTGCGGAACGTGGTGGTGTAGCTGCCGATGGTGAGCGTGGTCGTGACCCACGTGTCGGCCGTCGCGGACGACGTCTGCCGCACGCAAACCGGGGTGCCCGGGTTCACCGTGCCCGTGGCACTCGTGAAGGACACACAGCCCACGGAATAGGATCCGTTCACGACCGAGATGATCGCCCCGGCCTCCACACCGGTGACCGTGATCGTGTTCGACGTGCGGGTGGCATTCGTCGGCACGTCGATCTGCGGCACGAACGCGATCGCATCGGGCACGGCATCGAACGCGAGCACCGCGACGGGCGCGGCCGAGCCGCCCCACGTCCCGTTGCCGAACTGTCCCTGCGGGTTGTTGCCCCAGCAGTAAGCCGAGCCGCCGGGCGCAACGGCGCACGTGTGGCTGCCGCCCGCGTGCACGGAAGCGAGCGTGGTGAACGTTCCTGTCGCCTGCACGGGCGTGGTCGCGCTCGTGAGGGTGCCGTTGCCGAGGTAGCCGAAGGTGTTCAAGCCCCAGCACCACACGGTGTTGTCGGTTTGATGCGCGCAGGTGAACGGGCCGCCGCCCTCGACCTGGTCGACCACGCCCGTGAGTCCCACCACCGAAGTGGGCGAGGGGCGATTGGTGGTCGTACCGTCACCGACGGCCGAGCCCTGGCCCCAGCACTTCAGCGCGCCGGCGCCGTCGAGCGCGCACGTGTGGCTGGTGCCCGCGGCGAGTGCCACCACGCCCGTGAGGCCCGGAACATCCGCCGGTGTGAGCGTGGGCGTCGTGCTCGATGCGCCGAGGCCGAGCTGGCCATTGGTGTTCTGGCCCCAGCAGCGCACGGTGCCCGTCGTCGTGAGCGCGCACGTGTGGTTGTCGCCCGCCATGAGAGACGCGACCGTGACATCGGAGAGGCCGACCACATCGACCGGCGTGCCGCGATTGGTGGTCGAGTTGTCGCCGAGCTGCCCGGACGTGTTGAGGCCCCAGCACTTCACGCCGCCGCTCACCATCAACGCGCACACGTGGATCGCGCCGACCGTGATCGAGGCCACGCCCGAGGTGAGGCCTGTCACGTCGACAGGCGTGAGGCGGCGCGTGCTGGCACCGCTGCCGTCGCCGACCTGGCCCACGGTATTGAAGCCCCAGCACTTCACGCCGCCAACGGTCGTCAGCACGCACGCATGCGACGAGCCCGCGAGGATGTTCGCCACACCACTGGAGAGCCCTGTCACGCCGGTGGGTAGCAGCGCGCGATCGCCCTGCGTGCCGATGCCGAGGTAGCCGGCTGCGTTGTCGCCCCAACAATACGCGGCGCCGCCCGTGGCGAGGCCGCAGGTGAAGGACGAAGGGCTGAGCGAGAGTTTCGTGAAGACGATGCCGGGCGCGGTCACGGCTACACCCGTGCTCGAGCGCGAGAAGTCATTGTTGCCGAGCTGGCCCGAGGTGCCCAGGCCCCAGCATCGCGCCTCGCCGGAGACGACCGCGCACGCCGTGCTGCCGCGCAGCCGCAGCGCCGTGACGCCGCTCGTGAAGGAACCGACGGCCGTCGGTGAGGCGCGGCTCAAAAACGTTCCGTCGCCGAGCGTCCCGTCGCCATTGAGGCCCCAGCAGCGCGCCGCGCCCGCGGTCGTGATGCCGCACGACTGGTTCGAGCCCAGCGCGATTTTCGACCAGGTGAACCCGCCCGTCACCGGCATGGGCTGGGTCCTGGCGAAGTCGTTGACGACGCCGAGGCCGAGGCGTCCGTCGGAGCCGTTACCCCAGCAGTAGGCGGCGCCGGCGGCGTCGAGCGCGCAGGTGTGCGTCGCGCCCGCCGAGACATCCGTGGCCGTCGTGAGGACCAGGACCGGCGTCGGCGCGGGGCGCGGGCTCGCCGTCGTCCCGTCGCCCAGTTGGCCCGAGGTGTTCGAGCCCCAGCAGGAGAGCGACCCGCCGATGCGCGCGCAGGTGTGGCCACCGCCCGCGCTGACCTGGTCCACGCCGGTGAGCGTGTCGACGGGTACCGGGGAGGGCGAGGGACTGGGCGCGCCCGTCGAGCCGAGCTGTCCGGAGCTGTTGTTTCCCCAACAGCGAAGCGTGGTGTCGGCCATCAACGCGCACGCGTGGTTGTCGCCCGCGGAGAGCGCGACGGCGGGGCCGGGCAGGCTCACGGGCGTGGGGACGTTGCGGTTGGTGGTGCTGCCGTCGCCGACCTGCCCGGAGTTGTTCTGGCCCCAGCAGCGCACGGCGCCGGTGTTGTCGAGCGCGCACGAGAAGCTGGTGCCCGACACGAGATCGGTCACGCCCGAGAGCAGCGCGGGGAGATCGTTCGCCGTGCGCTTCTCGACGCTGGGTGTGGCCGTGAGGCCCATGCCGAGCTGGCCCGACCCGTTATTGCCCCAGCACTTCACACCACCGGTCGAGGTGAGGGCGCAGGCGTGGGAGTTGCCGACGGCGACTTTCGTGATGCCTTGCAACGGGGCTTGCGCGCCTGCTTCGAAGGCAACGGTGAAGCAGGCTGCGGCGAGAAGGATGACATTCCGGAAAGTGCGCGGCATCGCGGGACCTCATTCATTCTTGGCGAATGAATCGATTCTCGCGACTCGCCGGCGGCCGAGGTGTTAATCGACCGTTATCCGGCGGCCCCAGCAGGCGGCGGAACATCCTGGTGAACGCGGCGGGGCTGGCGTAGCCCGGCTCGAGTGCCACCTGCGTAACGCCCGGGCCCGCTCGCAGGCATGATGTGGGCCATGCAGAACAGACCCACGCAGGTGCTGCTCAACGTCGGCCACGCGATCGACCACATGTTCCTTCTGATCTTCGCGACGGCGGTCACCACGATCGCCGCGGAGTTCGGCCTCACGCGCTGGGAGGACCTCATGCCGTACAGCGCGGCCGCGTTCCTCTTCTTCGGCGTGGGCGCGCTGCCCTCGGGCAAGCTCGGCGACCACTGGGGGCGGCGCTCGATGATGCTGCTCTTCTTCTTCGGCATGGGCGCAGCGGCGCTGCTGGTGAGCGTGACGCGCTCGCCGATGCAGATGGCGCTGGCCCTGGCACTCCTCGGCTGCTTCGCCTCCATCTACCACCCGGTCGGCATCCCCATGCTGCTGCAGAACGCGCCGCGGCCGGGCTGGACCATCGGCGTGAACGGCTTCTCCGGCAACCTCGGCGTGGCGCTCGCCGCCGTCACGACGGGCTACCTCGTGAAGCACTTCGGCTGGCGCATGGCGTTCGCCGTGCCCGGGCTCTTGAGCCTCGGATGCGGCGTCGCCTTCGCGCTCGTCGCGCACACGGAGGGCGCGCCGCCCGCAAAGCGCAAGCCCACGCAGGTGGAGCTGCCCTCGCGGCTGCTGGCCCGCGTGTTCCTCGTGATGACGCTCGCGGCCACGAGCGGAAGCCTGCTGTTCAACTTTTCCACCAATGGAAACTACGAGCTGCTGCACGAGCGCTTCGCCGAGGTGACGCGCGATCCCGCGCAGCTCGGCCTGCTGCTGGCCGTCGTCTACGCGCTCGCCTCCCTGGCCCAGCTCGTCGTGGGCCGGCTCCTCGACCGCTTCGCGCTCAAGCCCCTCTACCTGACGGTGTTGCTCCTGCAGATCCCGTTCCTCGCGCTCGCCGCGCATGCCGAGAGCTGGGCGCTGTACGCGATGCAGGTGCTCTTCATGATCGCGATCTTCGGTGCGATCCCGTTCACCGACGCGATGATCGTGCGCTACGTGGACGACCGCATGCGCTCGCGCGTGGCCGGCATGCGCCTCGCCGTGTCGCTGGGTGCCAGCTCCGTGGCGGTGTGGCTCCTCGGCCCGCTCGTGAAGCAGGCGGGTTTCGGCACGCTGCTCTGGGTCATGGCGGGAATCGCCCTGGCGACATTCCTCGTGGTGACCCGGTTGCCCGACGCGCCGCCTCCCGCAGGCGCGGTGAAGTAGCTTTGTTCTCGCATCGCGAAACTCGCGCACCCTTGCGTTGCGATTGAAAGATGCGTGCCGCGTCTTAGTGCGGTGCATCACACGCACTCGGCAGCATCGTCCCTAAGATTGGCCCTGAACCGGAAAACTACTTTTCACTTTCAGGGATCCTCCCCATGCACAAGAATCGCATGGCGATCGCGATGGCGATCGCCCTGGGCGCGCCTGTGGCTGCTTTTGCGCAGGAATCGGCACCCAGCATGTTCAAGTTCAGCGGCTTCGGCACGCTCGGCGTCGTGAGCACCGATACCGACAAGGCCGAATACGCGGTCTCCGTCCTGCAACCGGGTGGTGCCAAGAAGAAGGCCGATTTCGGAGTGGATTCGCTGATCGCGGCGCAGGTCGACGCGCGCTTCACGCCGCAGTTCTCGGCCGTGATCCAGGCCGTGGCCAACCGCACGGCCGACGACGACTTCACGCCGCACGTCGAGTGGGCCTTCGCGCGCTACGCGTTCACGCCGGACCTCACCGTGCGCGGCGGCATCATGGCCGTGCCCATCTTCATGCTCTCGGAGTCGCGCCTCGTCGGCCTCTCGTACCCCTGGGTGCGCCCGCCGACGGCCTTGTACTCGCAGTCGCCCACCACGAAGTTCCAGGGTGGCGACATCACCTATCGCCATGACGTGAGCGGCGTGAACCTGAGCGGCCAGGCCTACGTGGGCCGCGCGCCGACGGAGATTCCGGTTTCGGCCGGCGGCCACAACACGGCCGATCTCGACAACATGTTCGGCGTGCAGTTCGGCGCCGAGTCCGGTCCCTGGACCCTTCGCCTCGGCTACCTGCAGACGGACTTCACGTACCGCGACCAGGCGATCCAGCCGCTCTTCGACGGCCTGCGCCAGATCAACGCGCTGGTTCCCGGCGCGGCGGCCCTCGCCAACGAGCTGGACACCATCGACAAGAAGATCACGTTCACGACCGTGGGCGCCTCGTACGAGAGCGGCAACATGCTGCTGATGGGCGAGTACGGCAAGCGCAAGGCGGACCTGTTCCTCGCCGACACGTCGTCGTGGTACCTCATGGGCGGCTACCGCTTCGGCAACTTCATGCCGCACCTCACGCTTTCGCGCGTGAAGGTGGACAGCGCGACGTCGCAGTCGCTGATTCCCTCCGTGGGGCCGCTGGCCGCGGTGGCCGCGGGCGTGAACCGCCTGCTCGAGGGACAGAACGTCGCCCAGAAGACGGTCGCCGTCGGATTCCGCTACCAGTTCCACAAGAATGCCGACGTGAAGGTGCAGTGGGACCGCATCGACCTTCCCAACGGCGCCGTCGGCAACTTCCAGCGCGCGCAGCCCGGTTTCGCCGGCTCGAACGTGAACGTGTACAGCGCCGCCGTGGACTTCGTGTTCTGATGACGGCCATGAAGACATTCGCTATCGGCATCGTCCTCGGCTTCGCGGCGCTCTCGGCGCAGGCCGAGCTGGTCGTGATCGTGAATCCCAAGAATCCCGCGGCCTCGATGAGCGCGGACCAGGTGGCGCAGGTGTTCCTCGGCCGCTCCGCGTCCTTTCCGGGCGGAGGAGCCGCGGCACCCGTGGACCAGAAGGAAGGCACGGCGCTGCGCGACGAGTTCTACACCAAGGTCGCGGACAAGAACCCGGGCCAGGTGAAGGCGTTCTGGGCCAAGCAGATGTTCAGCGGCAAGGGCCAGCCTCCGAAGGAGCTCGCATCGTCGGCCGACGTGAAGAAGGCGGTCGCGGCCGACCCCGGCGCGATCGGCTACATCGAGAAGGGCGCGCTCGACGGGACGGTGAAGAGCGTCCTCTCGATTCCCTGAGGACGTCATGGCTGTCGGAGTCCGCAAGCAGATCTGGTCGCTGCCCGCGATCGCCGTGCTGATTTTCGGCGTCGGGATCGCGGCGGGGATCGGCTTCGCGTCGAATGCGCTGAAGCACGTCGAACACGTGGCCGTCGTCGACTATCCGCGCCTGGAAGGCGTGAAGGCGCTTTCCTCCGAAGTATCGCGCATCACCGACGACTTCAACGCGGCGGTGGCCGAGGGCGAGAAGAAGAAGCTCGAGGACGCCGCCGAGCGCGCGAAGACCATCCGCGCGATGATCGACAAGCTGGGTGCGCTGCCGGGGCAATCCGCCTTCGCCGCGCGAGTGAGCGGGCTCTTCGACGCGTACTACGATCCCGCGAGCAAGGTGGCCCGCGTGATGCTCGGCGTGGACAAGGGCGACACCAAGGTCGCCATCGAGGCGATGCAGGTCTCGATCCGCAAGTTGAACGACGAACTCGATGCCGCGACGAAGGAGGCGAATGCCGGATTCGGCGCGAGCCTCGACAACGCGCGCTCCGAGATCCAGCGCGTGCTGGCCGCGATGATCGGCGCTTCGGTGCTAGTGGTCCTCGTGCTGGTGATCGTCTCGCGCCTCATCGTGCGGCGCATCTGGCAACAGCTCGGCTGCGAACCCGAATACGCCACGCGCATCGTGAAGGAAATCGCGCGCGGCAACCTCGCCTCGCCGATCCGCCTGGCGCCCGGCGACAAGGACAGCCAGCTCGCCGCGCTGAAGGGCATGCAGGAGTCGCTCACCGGGTTGATCGCCGAAATTCGCCATTCCACCGGGTCGGTGCGCGAGAGCACGCGCGAGATCGCGAAGGGGATGACCGAGCTTTCGTCGCGCACCGAGCAGCAGGCCACGTCGCTCGAGGAAACCGCCTCCACGATGGAGGAGCTCACCGCGACGGTACGGCAGAACGCGCAGCATGCATTGAAGGCGCGCGACCTCGCCCGGGCCTCCACCGAAGTCGCCACCCGCGGCGGCGATGCCGTCCAGGGCGTCGTGACGACGATGGACGAGATCAACGCGGGCGCCTCCGAGATCGCCAACATCGTCACGGTGATCGACGGCATCGCGTTCCAGACCAACATCCTTGCGCTGAACGCCGCGGTCGAGGCGTCTCGCGCCGGCGAGCAGGGCCGCGGCTTCGCGGTCGTGGCCTCGGAGGTGCGCAGCCTCGCGCAGCGCAGCGCGGCGTCGGCCAAGGAAGTGAAGACGCTGATCCAGCTCGCCGTCGAGAAGGTGGGCGCGGGCCGCAAGCAGGTCGCCGAAGCGGGCGCCACGATCACGCAGGTCGTCGAGTCGATCAACCAGGTCTCGGGCGTGGTGGGCGAAATCTCGGCGGCCTCGGTCGAGCAGTCCACGGGCATCACCGAGATCGGGCGCGCCGTCACCCAGATCGAGGGCGTCACCCACCACAATGCCGCGCTGGTCGAGGAGACCTCGGCCGCCGCGCAATCGATGTCCGAGCAGGCCCGGGGCCTCGAGGAAGCCGTGAGCGTCTTCCAGCTTGGCGACGCCCAGCGAGGACCGGCGCGGGTCGCCGCGCCGCGCCCGGCCGCGAAGCTGCCCCGGAAATAACCGGCGATTTTTCCCGGATTGTGAGCTGCGTCACAGCCAAGTCCGGCCGTTGCGCCCATGATTTCCGGTAGTTTCCACGCACTCGCCATGAAAAACATCGCCTTCCGGGTCATCACCATCGGTGCCGTCGCCACGTTCATGCTCGTGGGGCTGGCCGCGAGCCTTTCGGGCGGGCAAGGGGCGGGCTCCATGGCCGCTTTCGAACGCGAGCAGGCGGCGCGGCAGCGGGTCGCCGCCCAGGAAGAGCGCATGACCAACGGCACCGTCTCGGGCGTCCTGCCCCGCGGGCGCGCGCAGGAATACGCGTCCGTGGCCGCGTATGAGCCCCCGATGACGCCGAGCCAGGATTGGCGAGAGGAATACCAGGAAGTGCGGAGCACCCCCATCTCCGGCCCCCGCGTAGTCTACGAAGGCGATTCGCGTTCCGCCGACCGCGATGCGTGGCGCGAGCGCGTCGAAGAGGGCCGCCGCCAGCAGGAAGTCGAACGCCTCGAGCGCCAGCTCGACTCGCGCCTCTACGGCCGGTAGCGGCCGCTCCCCAGCAGTTCGTTCAGCACCTTCGAAACTTCGGCATCGCGCAGCACGCCCATGTGCGTGTCGTCGAAGCCGTAGATGCGCGCGGCATTACGCTGCGCCGCGGGATCCAGCTGGCTCGCCACGGAGACCAGCGTGTCGTCCGAGCCGCCGAACGAGGCCTCCTTGCGGTTGAACGTGAAGAGCAGGTGATGCGCGGTCGCCGCCGGCAAGGGCTGCGCGAAGAGGCTTTTCACGTACGCGCTACCCGGCACCATGTCTTCCCAGACCCACACGACGGTGGGCGCGGTCTTCACGCCCAGCTCCGCGCCGCGGTGCCCGGCCCAGGGCGTGGAGATGCTCACGAAGAGGGGGATCTGCTCCGCGCCGCCGGCCTGCGCATACCGCTGGATGAAGCCGCGCGCCACGAGGCCGCCCATGCTGTGCGCGACCACCGCGTAGCGCGTGAACCCATGCCGTAGCTGCAGCTTGGCCATCGTCTGGCTGAGGTGGCTCGCCACGTAGGCCAGGCGCACGCCCGAAGGGTAGTAGTACACCCAGGGCTGGAACCGCGAACGGTCCAGGTGCTCGATGAGATAGGTGAAATTGGCCGGCGTTCCGTTGATGCCGTGCACGAACAGCACCGGAATCTTGCGGGGGTCGTAGGGCTCGAGGAAATACACGCCCGCATACCGGTCGATCACGAAGTCGAACGGCCGCCACAAGCCGTTTTTCGCATTCTCCTCACTGAAGCGCGCATCGGAGAGCTTGGCGATTTCGCCGACCGCCGTGAGCTGGCCCAGCGTCGTGGTCACCTGGCCCTCGTAGGTGCGGGCCTGCAGCGCGGCGACGTCGATCTCGGTATCGAAGCGCCCGGCCGGCACCGCCGGAATGGCGAGCGCGATGCCATTGGCTCGCTCGCCAGCCTTGCAAGCGATCGTGGGCGTGGCCGCGAGTCCCACGAAGGGCTCCCCGGGCTGGTAGACGAGATCGCGATTCGTGTCCTCGAACGCCGCGAACGCGTACTCGCCCGGCGTCGCGAGGAAGACCCAGCGGCCCGGCTGCTCGAGCACGAAATGGTCCACCAGGCGCCACCCCGGCTTCGGGCCGGAGGCACCCGGCACGCGCTGGGCGAGGAGCACCACGATCGGGCGCGATTCGGCGCGTGCGCTGGCGACCGTCCCTTCGATGAGGCAGGCCGCTTCGATGCTGGCCTGCTGCTCGCGCACGTCGCGAAAGACGCAGCCGGTCGTGAGGAGGGCCAGGACGAAGACGAGGATCGTTTTCATCGGGGCGATCCTACCTGCCCGGGGTTTCAGGTGAAAGGCCGGCCCTGTTTACTCGGGGATGGGGCTCGACGAAAATGAGCGAGCCTCCACCCTTGCTGCCCGGGTCCCATGTTTCGCATCGAGCCGTACCGGTCTCCCGCTTCCGCCCCCGTGCCCGCACGCCGGGCGCGGCCCGGCGCGTCGGTGGGTCCGGTGAGGGCCGCGCCCGCCCCGCGCGAGCCCGCGGCCCGCCGCGTCGACGAGGAAGCGGTCTGGCTGGAGATGGAGAGCCTGGACAGCGCACCCCCTCGGGCGACCGAAATGGCGGCCGGACTTTCCTCCCACGCCCTGCCGGCCTCCCGCGCCGCCGTGGTGGCCGCCGCGATGTACCAGTACGAGGCCCAGCGCTTCAGCCGCCTGCCGGCCTATGCGCCGGGCGCCTTGTTCTCGATCGAGGCCTGAGGCGCGCTAGGGGCTCACGCCGCTCACGCTCCACCCGGTGCCTGCGCCGAGGATTCCCGAGCCGCTGAGCAACGCCGTCCCGTTCATCAGCCAGATCGCCACGCTGCCGTCGACGTTTTCCCAGACGATGTCGGCCTTGCCGTCGCCGTTCATGTCCTGCAGGCGCTTGGCGCTCCAGCCGCCGCCCGCGTTGAGGATCTGCGTGGTTTCCACCGGCACGAGTCCGTTCATGAGGTAGATCGCGGCGCGTCCATCCGTGTGCAGGAAGAAGAGGTCCGCCTTGCCGTCGCCGTTGAAGTCGCCGGTGCGCGTGACGCTCCAGCCGGTGCCGGCACCGAGCAATCCGCTGCCGCTCGCCATGACGTTGCCGTTCATGAGCCACACCGCGATGGACCCATCGGTGTTCTGCCAAAGGAGATCCGACTTCCCGTCGCCGTCGAAGTCCGTGACGTGCGTGACGCTCCATCCGGTGCCCGCGTTGAGGATCTGGTTCGTGGACTTGATGACGAGCCCGTCCATCAGCCAGATCGCGACGCGTCCATCGGTGTGCGTCCACAGCAGGTCGGCCTTGCCGTCGCCGTCGAAGTCGCCGGTCTTCGTGACGCTCCAGCCCGAGCCGGCGCCCAGCAACGTGGAGCCCGCCGTCATCGCGGCGCCGTTCATCAGCCACGCGGCGATGGTGCCGTCGGTGTTCCGGAAGACGAGGTCGGCCTTGCCGTCGCCGTCGAGGTCCGCGGCTTGCGTGACGGTCCAGCCGCCCCCGGCGGGCAGGATGAGTTGCCTGGTGACCGCCGTGGTGCCGTCCATCAGGTACACCGTGACGCGCCCGTCCGGGTTCTGCCAGACGAGGTCGGTCTTTCCGTCGCCGTTCAGGTCGGCCATGTGCGCGACTTGCCACGCCGTGCCCGCGGGAAAGATCTGCGCGCTGGACGCGATCGCGAGGCCGTCCATCAGGTAGATCGCGGAGGAGCCGTCGACGTTGCGCCACAGGAGATCGGCCTTGCCGTTGGCGTCGAAATCGATCTGCGCCGCGGGCGGGGCTTGCGTCGCCGTCGCCTTGAACATGGCCTGCACCGTGCAGTCGACCGTCACCGCGTTGGTCGTGAACACGAGGCCGGCCAAGCTGCCGCCGCACGTGCCTCCGACCGCATCCACTTCGAAGCCGGCCGCAGGAGCCAGCGTGAAGGACGGCGTCGCACCTTGCGCCACGAGTTGCGGCGTGGAAGGCGTGATCGATCCGTTCGCACCGGCCGATGGCGTCACCGTCCGCAGGTTCGGCGAGACGTGCTGCACGCTGAATTCCGACGTGTCACCCGTGGAGACACGCGTCGCGGTCGCGGTCATGTTGCGCGCGTCCGGCGGCAGGGCGATCGTCCAGGTGCCGAGCCCGGAAGCATCGGTCGCGATCGTCATCGCGCCGAGGAAGCGTTCCGCTCCCGCGACGAGGCCGCTCGCGACCTGCGAGTTGTGGAACAGCTCGATGACGAACGATTCGCCCGGTGCGCTCTGGAGCGTGCCGTTGGCCACGACTTGCGAGGCCGTGTACGACACGTTGCCGAACACGGGCACCGCCTGGCCGTGGTTGCCGAGGTTGAGGACGCGCACCTGCGGGCTCTGGGACGTCAGCATGTTCTCCGTGAACGTGTTGTTGTCGCCGTTGGCCGCGATCGCGCTGCCTGGCACGCCGAGGATCACGTTGCGGCGCACGAGGTTGAACTGCGTGGACGCCGTGCCCTGCGACAGGCCCGTGGTCATGTTGATGCCCGCCATGCCGTTGGTCACGATCGGGTTGCCGTCCGCGTCCACGTTGACGAAGTTGCCTTCGAACAGCGAGTTCTCGACACCGGCCGCGGCGATGGCCGTGCCGCCGAATTCGCAGCACACCGAGACGTTGCGGTTGGTGAAGCGGTTGCGATCCGCGGGGTTGGGGCCGCCCACGCGGTTGTTGGAGATGCGGCTGCCGATCAGGAATACGCTGCCCGGATTGCCGGTCGTGACCGGCGTGCCGTCCGCGTGGAAGCCGAACCAGTTGCCGGAGATCGTGAACTGCCCGCCATCGGACTGCACGCTGCCGGAGTTGCCGCCGGATGCGACCAGTTGCGTGTGCGGGAAAGCGATGCCGCGCACCGACTTGCGGAACGAGGAGGTGAAGCCGAACGGACCCTCTTCGCCGCGGAACTCCAGCGTCTGGACCGCCGGCGGCGCCCCTGCGAGCTCGATGCGGATCTTCGCGTTGTTGCCCAGGTCGGTTCGCGTGTTGGGCGACGAGCCGGGTTGCGTATAGCCGTCGATCTCGACATCGTCGCAATGAACGCGCAGCGTCTGCGGCGTCTGCAGGATGCAGATGCCGGTAGCCGGCGTGCAGCCCGGATCGGTGCTCGCCGGGATGTTGAAGATCACTTGCTTGCGGCCGCCCGGGCAGCTGTTCTTGAGATCGGCGAGCACGCCGCTCAGCGATCCGTTGCCAGCGACCTGCGTCGTGGTCACCGTGTAGACCGTCACCCGATCCTTGAACGTGACGGACACCGTGCAATCGGCCATCACCGGCGCGGTCGTATACGTGGTGCCGTTCAGCGTCCCGCCGCATGTGCCGCCGACGGTGTCGATGACGAATGCGTTGCCCGGAACGATCGTGAAGTCGCGCGTCGTGCCCTCGGCCACGGACTGTGGGGTGTTGGGCGAGATGGTGCCGCCCGTGCCCGCGCTCGGCGTGACCGTGTGCAGGATCGGCGTGAAGGTCGCGACCACCGTGCAGCTCGCCAACACCGGGTCCGTCGTATAGCTGTTGCCGGCGAGCGAGCCGCCGCAGGTGCCGCCCACGGTGAACGCGTTGCCGGGGCCAGGCTGCACGCTGAACGTCACCTGGCCGCCGATGAGGATCGCCTGCGGCGTCGAGGGCGTGATCGTGCCGCTGCCGGAGACGCTCGGCGTGACGGTCGCCTGCGAGGGAACCTGTTCGCTGAACTCGGAGGTATCGCCCGTCGAGAGGCGCGTGGCGGTCGCGGTGAGGTTGCGCGCGTCGGCCGGAAGGACCACCGACCACGTGGCGAGGCCGGCGCCGTTGGACGTCGCCGTCACGGCCCCGACGAAGCGCTCGCCGCCGGCGAAGCGGTTGGGGCGTAGCTCGGTGTTGGCGAAGAGTTCGATGCGGAAGGTCTCGTTCGGCGCGCTCTGCAGCGTGCCGCTCGCCGTGACGACGCCACCGGTGTAGTCGACCGTGCCGATCACCGGGAACGCCTGCAGGTTGTTGCCGCTGTCGCCCAGCTGGATCGTGCGGAAGATGCCGCCGCGCGACACCAGTGCGTTCTCGGTGAACGTGTTGCTCGGGCCGTTGGCGAATACGGCGGATCCGAAGAAGTCCGAGACATACACCGCGTTGCGCTTCACGAGGTTGGTGTGCGAGACGCCGACGCTGTAGACGGCGTTCCGCGCCATGTCGATGCCGTACGGGTAGCCCACGAACGTCGGCGTGCCGTCGAGCCCGACGTTGACGAAGTTGCCCTCGAAGCTCGAGCTCTCGACGCCGTTGACCTGGATCGCCGTGTCCCCCTGGACCGCGCCGTGCAGGAACACGTTGCGGTCGCCGGGGTTCGGGCCGCCGATCTGGTTGCTGTCGAGGCGGTTGCCCAGCATCATCAACGAGCTCCCGCTGTTGGTGGATCCAGCCACGCCGTTGGCGTGCACGCCGAACCAGTTGCCCGACACCGTGAACTCGCCGCCGCCGCCGCGGATGCTGCCGGTGTTGGCGCCCAGCAGGGACAGCTGCGTGTTGATGAAGGCGATGCCGCGGATCGTGACCCTGCGGATCGAAGGGGCGTTGCCGGTGTTCTGGTCATCGCCCTGCACGTTGAATTGCAGGCGCTGCGCCGAGCTGCTCGCGATCTCGATCTTGATCTGCGCGTCGTTGCCGCGGTCGGTGCGCGTGTTCGGCACGGCTCCGGGCTGCGTGTAGCCGTCCAGGATCGTGTCGTCGCAACGCACGCCGAGGGTGGCCGGCGCCTGGATGACGCAGATGCCTGTCGCGGGCGTGCAACCCGGATCGGTCGCGGCCGGAATGTTGAAAGCGATGACTTTCTTCCCGCTGGGGCAGGTGCTTGCCCGAAGCCCGGCCAGCGTCCCGGCCAGCGAGCCGGGGCCCGATGCCAGCGTGTTGGTGACCGTGAACGTCGTGACCTTGTCCTTGAACGTCACGTTCACCGTACAGTTCGCGTTGACCGGCGCCGTGGTGTAAGTGCTGCCGGAGAGCGTGCCGCCGCACGTGCCGCCGATGACGTCGATGACGAACGCGGGGCCGGGCGCGATCGTGAACGCCTTCGTCGTGCCCTGCAGCACCGTCTGCGGCGTATTCGGCGTGATCGTGCCGCCGGTGCCGGCGCTCGGCGTCACCGTGAAGTTGACCGGCGTGAACGTGGCCGTGACCGTGCAATCGGCCTCGACGGGATTCGTCGTGTAGCTGTTGCCCGCGAGCGTGCCGCCGCACGTACCGCCCATTGCGACCGCGTGGCCGGGATTCGGCGTGACGGTGTACGTGATCTGGCCGTGGATCGAAATCGCCTGCGTGCCCGAAGGCGAGAGCGTTCCGTTGCCCGTCTTCGACGCATTCACGACGAACGTCTTGATGCCGAAGAACGCGATCACCGTGCAGTTGGCGTGCACGGGGTTCGTGCGGAACGTCGTCCCGTCGGGCTGGAACGAGCCTCCGCAGGTGCCGCTCACGAGGCGTGTGTAGTCGGTGTCGGGGACGACGCTGAAGTCGACCTGCGCGCCATCGGCAACCGATTGCGGGGTGGAGGGCGTGATGGTGCCGTTGGGCGTACTCTGGCTCGGCGTGACCGTGAACGCGGTTGTCACGGCGAACGCGCGCGAGACCTGGGGCGCCGCGGCGAAGTTCGCGTTGCCCGCCTGGTTCGCGGCGATGGTGCAGGTGCCGAGCGTGCCGGTGACCGTGACCGTCGAGCCGTTGGTGCCGCTCGTCGTGCAGATCGGCGTCGAAAGGCTCGTGAACATGACGGGATTTCCGGAGCCGCCACCGGTCGCGGAGACGGTGAACGGCGGAGCATTCGTCGCGCGCGGCGGCAGCGGGGCGAAGTCGATGGCCTGCGCGGCCGGCGGCGAGATTTCGCGGACGCGGAAGTTGTTCGCGTCGGTCACGAGCAGCGAGCCGTTCGGCGTGATCGAGAGGAAGGTCGGGGCGAAGAAGCGGGCGGAGGTCGGAGCGCCGCCGTCGCCGCTGTTGCCGATCACGCCGCTTTGTCCCGCGAAGAGCGTCGCGTTGCCGTCGAAGCGCAGGACGTCGTCTTCGGCCGTGCGGCTGTAGTAGAGGGCGCCGGACGCGTCGACGGCGAGGAACGCCTGGCCGCCGAGGTTCACGTTGGCGTAGGTCGTCACGATGCCGCCGCTCACCTTGCGGATGCGGTCGTTACCGCTGTCGGCGATGTACGCATTGCCTGCGGCGTCGAAGGCGACACTGCCCGGCAGCGAAAAGGCCGCGTCCACGGCGGGTCCGCCGTCGCCGGAGAAGCCCGAGCGGTTCTCGGCGCCCGCGAAGCGCGTCACCGTCATCGTGGCGGCATCCACGCGATAGACGACGCCGATCGTCGAGGCCACGAGGATGTTGCCCTGCGCGTCGATCGCCATGTCGAGCATGCCGATGGGGAGCTGGAACTGCGCCGCGGCCGTGCCATCAGCCGTCGAAGAGCCGCCGCCCGCGAAGGTCGTGACGGTCCCGGCCGGCGTCACCTTGCGGATGCGCGCGTTGTTCGCGTCGAGGATGTAGAGGTTGCCGGCGGCGTCGAAGCGCAGCGCGCGCGGCAGGCTCAGGCGCACGCTGGTCGCGGGCCCGCCGTTGACCTCGGTGTTGTTGCCGCCCCCGGCGAAGCGCGTGATGACGCCGGTTGTCGCATCGACGCGCCGCACGGTGTTGGTGGTCGCGTCGGAAACATAGAGGTGGCCATCGGGACCACGCGCGGCGCCCTGCGGGCCGCCCACGTAAGCCTGCGTCGCGGGGCCGCCGTCGCCGGTGAACGTGCGGTTTCCGGCAAGGACGGAGTTCGTATTGGCCGCCGTGTCGAAGCGGCGAATCAATCCGCTCTCGCCGATGATCACGGCGTCCGTCGATTCGAGGACCATCGCCTGTGCCTGGTTTCCGATGGCCATGCTTTCGGTGGCGATCGTCGCGGTGGCCGCATCGTAGCGCCGCAGCTTCGGGGCGCCGCCGCCTTCGAGCGTGTAGAAGTCCCGGCCGGTGCGCGGGATGACCGCCTGCGGTTGCACGAGGCGCATCGCCAGGGCCGGCCCGTCGGCGCTGCCCGGGGGAGGAACGTCGTCGGGGTTGCCCACCATGACTTCCTGGCCGGTGACATTGCTGTCCCGGATGATCAGCCCCTGCCCGACGTCCGCGATGTAGATGTCGCCGCCGATCTCCGCGATGCCCTGCGGGAACGGCGTGAGGCGGAAGGCCGTGAGGGGCATCGTGGTGATGAAGCCGCTCGGCTCGACCCGGCGCAGCACGTGGTTCTGGGTGTCGGCGATGATCAGGTCGCCGGAGGCCGTGACCACGAGGCCACCCGGCGAGTTGAGTGCCGCCGAGGTCGCGGGCCCGTTGACCGGCCCGTTGCCGGGAATGCCGGTGCCGGCCACGGTCGTGATGATTCCCGTGGCCGCGGCCACCTTGCGAACGCGGTGGTTGCCGGAATCGACGATGTAGAGGTCGCCGTTCGGCGCCGCCGCGATCGCGCCGGGCGTATTGAACCGCGCCTGCGTCGCCGGGCCGCCATCGCCGCCGGTTCCGATGATGTAGGAGCCCGCGTAGAGCGTGACGATGCCGGTGCCGGCGGCGATCTTGCGCACCGCGTGCCGGCCGGGTTCGCTGAAGTAGATGTTGCCGGCCGCGTCGCGCGCGACGCCGCGCACCACGATCAAGTGGGCACCCAGCGCGGGCTGGCCATCACCGAAATAGTTGCCGCCCGCGACCGTAGCGATGGTTCGCGATTGAGCGCCCGCGAACGCCGCGAAGGCGAGGCAGAGCAGGAAGAGGAACGTGCGAATCGGGGCCGTGCGCGCCATGACTGCTCCTTGTTGTTCTCGACTTGGTGGCGATCCTAGGAACGGGCCGTGAATCGATCGTGAATCAGGTTCGCGAATGTTCTTGCGGAGGCGCGGGGCGTACCGCTAACCTCCGGGAAAGAATAGGAAAAACAAATGGCGCGCCTGGAAATCCGGTTGTTGGGAAACCCCGAGATCGCCGTGAATGGCGTGCCGGTCGGACCCCTGCCGGCCAAGCTCGAAGCCCTGCTGTACTACCTCGCCGCAGCGCCGCGATCGGTGTCGCGCATTGCCCTTGCGGGCCTGCTGTGGGGCGAGCGCTCGGAACAGGACGCGCGCATGAACTTGCGCGCGGCTTTGCAGAAACTCCCCGAGTCGCTCGCGCCGCATCTCACCGTGAATCGCGATTGGCTCGCCTTCGACCGGGCCAGCGACATGTCGGTCGACCTGCAGCCCTTCGAGCACGCGCTCCTCACCTTTGCCACGCCGGAAGCACCCGCCGCGCGCCTCGAGCGCCTGCGCGCCATGGCGGGCCTGCATCGCGACGAGTTCCTGGCGGGCTTCGCGCCTTCGCACGCGCCGGAATTCGAAGCGTGGTGCGCCTCGGAGCGCACGCGCCTGCGCGAAGGGGCGGTGCGATTGTTGCTCGAGGTCCTGCGCCTGGAGAAGGAAGCGGGCCGCGAGCAGGACGCCGTCGAAACCGCGCGGCGCACGCTGCACCTCTCGCCGGGGCACGACATCGCGTTGCGCGAATTGATGGGCGCCCTCGCGCGCTCGGGCCAGCGCAACGCGGCGATCGAAAGCTACGAGCGCCATCGCCGCGCGTGGCGCGACGAACTGGGTATCGCGCCTTCCACGGAAACGGAACGACTGGCCGATCGCATCGTCTCGGGCGACAGCCTCGTCGCGGCGGCCGCGGTTCCTGCTGCGTCCGCGGCGCCGGCGCAGTTGCTGGGACGCGAGCGCGAGCAGGCGATGATCGTGGCGTTGCTCGGGGGCGAGGGCATGCGCATCGTCTCGCTCACCGGACTGGGCGGCATCGGGAAGACGCGCCTCGCGCAATCGGTGATGGCGCAAGTGAAGGAGCGATTCCCCGACGGCCTGAAGTTCTTCTCGATCGGCGCGATGCGCTCGGGTGCCGCGGTCGGGCCCGCGATCGCCGCGGGACTTGGGCTGCAGCTTCGCGGCGGCCAGGTCTCGAAGCAGATCCAGGAGTTCCTGCGCGAGAAATCGATGCTCCTCGTGCTGGACAGTTTCGAGCCGGTCGCCGGGACCGAGGCGGTGGACCTCCTGCTCGAGATCGTCCACGCGGCGCCCGGCGTGCGCTGCCTGCTCACCACCCGCGAGGCGCTAGGCGTGGCCGAGGAGGCGGTGGTCGCGATCGATGGCCTCGCGTACCCGGAGGGGAACGCGGCCGTGGGGGAAGGCTGGCGCGACTTCGCCGCGGTCCAGCTCTTCGTGCAGCGCGCCGCGCGCGGCTACGTGCAGTTCGATGCACAGCGCGAACGCGAAGGCATCGTGCGCATCTGCCAGCGCGTGCAGGGCATCCCGCTGGCCCTCGAGCTCGCCGCCTCGCTCGCACGCAACCTGCCGTGCATCGAGATCGCGCGCGCCGTGGAGCACGACCTGGAGACGCTGTCACGCGACGATGCGAGCCTCTCGCCACGCCACCGCAGCATGGCGCGCGTGCTGGCCTGCGCATTCGACCAGCTCTCTCCTGAGCTGCAGGCGTGCCTCGCGCGCCTCTCTGTCTTTCGCGGTCCCTTTCGCAGCGACGCGGCCGAGGCGGTGGCCCTGGGTTCGCTGCGGCAACTCTCGACGCTGATCGAGAAGTCATGGCTGCGCCGCGATCCCGGCGCGGGCTACGTGTTGCACGACGTGATTCGCCAGTTCGCGCGGGGACGGCTGGCCGCGCTGCGCATCGACGCTGCGAAGCTCGACGAGGCCCACGCGATGCATTTCGCCGCGTGGCTCTCGGCGTTGCACGACTCGGTGCGCGCCGGCGACAACCCGGTGGTGCTGGACGAAATCCGCGACGTCCTGGCCGACGTCGTCGCCGCCTGTGAATGGGCCAGCCGATTCGGCCAGGACGCCGACTTCGAGCGCGCCTTCCATACGCTCTATCGCTACTTCGAGAACCGGGGCGACTTCGTCTCGGTGGAGCAGTTCTACGGCCCCGCGCGCGAGGCGCTCGAACGCAATCGCCGCGCCCGCAAGCGCCGCCTGCAATCGATCGCGCACTGCAACTTCGGCTGGGCGTTCACGCACATGAGCCGTTACGACGAGGGCGTGGTCGAACTCGAGAAGGCGGCGGCGAAGGCGCGCGAGGCGGGCGCGGAGCTGCTGCGCGGCGAGGCCCTGCGTGGCATCGCGCTCGCCCGCACGATGCAGGGCCGCGTCGACGAGGCAACGCCATTGCTGGAGGAGTGCATGGCCATCTGCCGCGGGGACGCGTTCGGCGAGATGGCCACGCTGAACGTGCTGGGCGTCGCGGCTTCCTTCGGCGGCGTCGGACGCGGCCAGGCCGACTACTATCGCCAGTTCCTCGAGATCGCCGAAGCGAACAACCATCCGCGCGGGGCGCTCGTGGCGCACTTCAACCTGGGCGACGACGCCCTCACGCGTGGCGACCTCGACGCGGCCGAGCGCCACTTCCAGCGTTCGATCGAGCTCGGCCACAGCGCGGGCAACCGCCGCAACCAGTGCATGTCGTACGCGAACCTCGCGGCCGTGCAACAGGCGCGCGGCGATTTTCCCGGCACGCGCCGCTACCTGGATCAGGCGTGGGAGATTGCCCGCGTGCTGGGAGAGCGCCGCCTCTACAGCTTCATCTACCAGGGCTACGCCGAGGTCGATGCGGCCGAGCGGCGTTGGCCGGAAGCGGAAGCCTGGGCTCGCAAGATGATCGCGGTGGCCGACGACATCACGTGGGCCTGGTCCGCGGCGTTCGGCGTGGCGCTACTGGCGCAGGCGCTGGCCGAGACCGGGCGGCGCGACGAAGCGCTGGGCGCGATCCACGACCTGCACCGGCGCGTGAAGGATGCGAGTTTCGAGGTGCATCACGCGAATGCCGCGGTGGAGGCGGCGCGTTGGATCCTGCGCTTCCAGGAGAAGGACGCCGCGCTGGCCGGGCGGACGTTGCACGCCCTGGCCGCGTCCGGGGGGATCGACAACTGGGTCCGGGGCCGGGCGAGGGAGCTGCTGATTGGCGAGCCTCCGGCCACCGCGCCGGAAGGCGGAGCCCGGGAGTGGATGGCGGCGACGGTCGCGGTCCTTCCCTCGGCCTGAGCCCACGGTTACGGCTGCAAGAGAGCGCCGGTTTACTTTTTCACCGGGCGCCACGAAACTCCCGGCGTGGGCAACCCCGGCCCAGGCCCGCGGGGACAGGAGAAATAGCCATGCAGGACTACTACCTGGCGCTCGGGGTTTCGGAGACCGCGAGCGACTCGATCATCAAGATTGCCTACGAAGGCAAGATGAAGGAACTCGCCAAGGCGAACCTGACCGAAGCGGAACTCCGCGCGGAAAACCGCCTCATCGAGCAGGCCTACGCCACGCTCTCCAATCGCGCCAAGCGCGACTGGTACGACCGCAAGCGCGAGGAAGAGCAATCGAGCCGGGGCTTCCTGCCGAAGTCGGTTCTCGTCGGCGGCGGTATCGCGTTGGCCACGGTCGTGTTGCTCGCCGCCGGCTGGCAGGCCCATTTGCGTGCCGTGGTGCGCAAGGAAGCGCGGGCACAGGAGGAGCGCCTCGAAGCGGAGCGCGAGCGCGCGCTCGCCCGGCAGGAGGAGGCCGAGGCCCGCCAGAGCGAATCGATCGCCTCCCAGGAAGCCTCGATGCGGGAACGACGCGAGGCCGAGCAGCGCTATCGCCTGGAACGCGATCGCGCGAACGTCTCGGCGCAGCAGAGCTATGCCGAGCAGCGTGCCCGCAGCGAAGCGGCCCAGCAGGAATACGCCGCTCGCGCCGAGGAGGAGCGGCGGCGCCGGACCGCGGCCCAGCAGGAAGATCGCAACCGCTACCAGGCCGAAGCCGACCAGCGGCGCGCGCTCGAGGAAGTCGAGCGCCAGCGGCGCGGCATCGAGGCGCGCGAGCGGGAAGAGGAGCGCATTCGCGCCGAGCGCGACGCCCGTGCGCGGATGGAAGCCGCCCAGGTGCGCGCCCGCGAGCAGGCCGAGCAACAGAGCCGGCCCAGCACGACCCGCTAGGGACCTGACCCGCTAGGTATACGGCGTGACCAGCGCTTTGCCCGCGAAGTGCGCGGCGAGGTTGTCGATCACGAGCTGGCCCATGGCCGTGCGGGTCGGGTGCGTGGCGCTGCCCACGTGCGGCTGCACCACGACGTTTTCCAGCGCCAGCAACTCCGCGGGCACCTTCGGCTCCTTGTCGAAGACATCGAGTCCGGCCGATCCCAGCTTGCCGGACTTCAGCGCTTCGATCATCGCGGCTTCGTCGATCAGCGAGCCGCGCGCGATGTTCACGATCACGCCCCCGGGCCCCAACGCCTCGAGCACTTCGCGGGTCACGATGCCGCGCGTTTCCGGCCCGCCCGGCGCGGCGACGATGAGGATGTCGACGTCCTTCGCCATCGCGAGGAGGTCGGCGTAGTAGGGATACGTGACGCCCGCTTGCTTGCTGCGGCCCTGGTAGGCCACCTTCACGTTGAACGCTTCGAGGCGCTTCGCGATCGCCTTGCCGATACGTCCGAGGCCGAGGATGCCGGCCGTCTTGCCGTACTGGAGGCTCCCGGTGAGCGGCATCGGGCCGTTGAGCCACTTGCCGTCGCGCACGTAGCGGTCGCCCTGCGGCACGCGGCGGATGGCCGCGAGCACGAGCGCCAGCGTGAGGTCCGCGACTTCCTCGGTGAGTACGTCGGGCGTGTTGGTGAGGGCGAGGCCGCGGCGCTTCACCGCATCCACGTCGACCGAATCGACCCCGACGCCGAAATGCACGATCACCTTCAGCTTCGGAAGTTTGCCTAGCGTGGCGTCGTCGATGCCCTTGGACCCGGTGGTGGCCGCGGCGGTGATCTTGTCCGCGATGGAGGCGAGGAACGCATCGCGGTCGGGTGCTTCCCACACCTTGTGCAGCGTGTACGTGGCTTCGAGCACCTTCTGCGTCGGCGGGTACATCGGGCCCATCTGGAGGAGGTCGGGTTTCATGCGGCTCGCGGTTGCGTGAGGGGTTGGAGGCCGAGCTTGTCGGACCACGCGTTCATGTCCGCGAGGGCCGCCGTCTCGATGGGAATGCCTTCGGCGCGGCGGCGCTGCTCTTCCAGCACCTCCGGTTCGCCGGGGAAGAGGACGTCGCCGTGGCCGCGCAGCTCGCCGATCATCGCCTCGGCCGTCGCTTCGAGCGTGGCGGCGCCGGCGAAGCGCTTCGGATCGATGGCGATCAGCAAGTGGCCGATCTTGCGAGGCTTGTCGAGCTCCTCGTACATCTTGGTCACGTGCGGGCCGTACGTCGCGCCGTTCAACAGGCCGCAGAGCAGCTCGATCATGAAAGCGAGCCCGTAGCCCTTGTAGCCGTAGGTGGAGCCGCCCAGCGGGATCAACGCCTCGGCCGCATGCGGATCGGTGGTGGGCTCGCCGCGCGCGTCGATGGTGAGGCCCGGTTCGAGCGCGACGTTCTCGATGCGCGCGTTCAGCACCTTGTTCCACGCGACCTGCGACGTGGCCATGTCCAGGCAAATGGGTTCGCCCTCCATGCGGGGCATGGCGATTGAGAGCGGGTTGGTGCCGAAAAATTTTTCCTTGCCGCCGTGGGGTGCCACCACGGAGCTGGAGTGCGTCATCGCGATGCCGATCAGCTTCGCGCGCGCGGCGGTGCGCGTGTAGAGGCCCATCGCGCCGCAATGGCTCGAATCGCTCACGCCCACCACGCCCACGCCGTTGGTGCGCGCCATCTCCATGGCGAGTTCCATCGCGCGCATCGCGTGCAGGATGCCCAGGCCGTCCATGCCGTCCATCTGGGCCGTCACCGGGCCGGTGCGCTTCACCAGCGGCTTGGCATCGGCGACGACGGAGCCCAGCGACATGCGGCGCAGGTAGTGCGTGAGGCGAAGGATGCCGTGCGAATCGACGCCCCAGAGGCTCGTCTGCACCAGCGAGCCTCCGACGAGGATCGCATCGGCTTCCGGAACGCCGACGGCCCGCAGGCAAGCCACGGCCCAGTCGTTGAGCCGGTCGTGCGGGACGCGCGTGCTCATCCCTTGCCGGGCCAGGCCACGACGCGCTGCCGCTGCTCGCCCAGGCCTTCGATGCCGAGCGTGACCACGTCGCCGGGCTTGAGCCAGATGGGCGCGGGCTTCATCCCCAGGCCCACGCCGGGCGGCGTGCCGGTGGTGATGACGTCGCCGGGCAGCAGCGTCATGAAGTGGCTGATGTACGACACGAGGTGCGCGCAGCCGAAGATCATGGTCTTCGTGTTGCCGCGCTGGCGTTTCTCGCCGTTCACGTCGAGCCACATGCCGAGCGTTTGCGGGTCGGTGATCTCGTCGGTGGTCACGAGGTACGGGCCCACGGGGCCGAAAGTGTCGCAGCCCTTGCCGCGGTCCCACTGGCTGCCGCGCTCGAGCTGGAAGTCGCGCTCGGAGACGTCGTTGATCGTGCAGTAGCCGGCCACGTAGTCGAGCGCCTTGCTCTCGGGCACGTACTGCGCCTTGGTGCCGATCACGATGCCCAGTTCCACTTCCCAGTCGAGCTTGGTGGAGTTCTTGGGCTGGATGATGTCGTCGTTGGGGCCGCAAAGGCTCGTGGTGGCCTTCATGAAGAGGATCGGCTCCTTCGGGATCGGCATGTTCGATTCGGCCGCGTGGTCGGAGTAGTTCAGCCCGACGGCGACGAACTTGCTGATGCCCGCATACGGGACGCCGAGGCGCGGCTTCGATTTCACGATGGGCAGCGTCTCGGGCTTGATCCGGGCGAGGCGCGCGAGGTTCTTCGGGGCGAGCATCGCGTCGTCGAGCTGCACGATGACCTTCGAGAGGTCGCGGATGTTGCCGTCCTTGTCCAGCAGGCCGGGTTTTTCGCGCCCGGGGGCGCCGTATCTCAGTAGCTTCACGCTTCGCTCTCCTTGAGGCGTCCTCCGCAGATAAACACGGACAAACGCAGATAAAGACAAAGGCAAAATTCTACGGGTTGATCCCCGAACTGCTTTTCATCGGCGTTTATCCGCGTCTATCTGCAGAGAGCGCCTTTTGCCGTTGACTTCAGAGGGACATTCCGCCGTCGACGAAGATCGCTTGCCCGGTCATGAACGAGGACTCATCGGAAGCGAGGTACACGAAAGTCTCCGCGATTTCCTCGGCCGTGGCCAGCCTTCCCATGGGCTGGCGCGCTATGAAGTCCTTTCTCGCCTGGTTGGGGTCCGAGAAGGCATTGATGCGATCGCCGAGCGAAGGCGTGTCCACCGTGCCCGGGCAGATGCAGTTCACGCGGATGCCCTGCTTCACGTGGTCGATGGCGAGCGCGCGGGTGAACCCGGCCACCGCCGCCTTGCTCGCGGCGTAGGCGAGGCGGTTGGGCGCCGCCTTGTGCGCGCCCAGCACCGAGGCCATGTTGAGGATCACGCCGCCGCCGTTCGCGACCATCTTCGGCAGCATGGCCTTGGTCATGATGAAGTGGCTGCGGACGTTCAATGCGAAGCTGCGGTCCCAATCCTCGGGCTTGCAGTCGAGCAGGTTGCCCTGGTGCACCCATCCCGCGCAGTTGAAGAGGATGTCCACGGCGCCGGTCTTCTCGACGAACGCGTTCACGGCCGCGTCGTCCAGCGCGTCGAGCACGTGGGTCGTGATGCCGGGCGTGCCCTTCAGCTTGTCGAGGTGCGCGGCGCTCACGTCCGTGGCGATGACTTTCGCGCCTTCACGGGCAAAAGCGAGCACGGCGGCGCGACCCATGCCTTGCGCCGCTGCGGTGACAAGGGCGGTCTTGCCCTTGAGGCGGTCTGCCATGGGGCATCTCCTCCGAATGTTGTTTTTCGTGCGTGCGCCGCGCTACACTGCGACGGAATTGGCCTGACCACTTTACCAGATCAACCATGCCCCTCCAAGCCGTCGAGAGCCGGCGACTCTACCGCCAGATCGCGGACCAGATCGCCGAGCTGATCGACAAAGGTGAGTACCGCGCCGGCAGCCGCCTGCCGCCCGAGCGCGACCTCGCGAAGCAGTTGGGGGTGAGCCGGCCGTCGGTCCGCGAGGCGCTCATCGCGCTCGAGGTGGGGGGCTACGTGGAAGTGCGCGTCGGTTCCGGCGTGTACGTGACGGGCAAGCGGCCGGTGCCCGCGGCCGCGGCGCTGCCGGAGGACTCCGGCCCCTTCGAGCTGATCCGCGCGCGCTGGATGATCGAAGGCGAGTGCGCCGCGCTCGCCGCGAAGAACGCCACCAAGGCCCAGGTGAAGGCCATCGAGGAAGCGCTGGACGCCATGGTGCGCGACAAGGGCGACAACCCGATGCCGCTCGACAACGACCGGCTGTTCCACCTGCGCATCGCCGAGGCGAGCGGCAACAGTGCCCTGGCGCTCGTGGTCCAGACGCTCTGGGACCAGCGCCTGGGCCCGCTCTTTCTCCGGCTGGAGCACCACTTCGACACGCCGGGACTCTGGGAACTTGCCATCCGCGAGCATCGCGAGGTGGTGCAGGCAATCATCAAGAAAAATCCGACGGCCGCACGCACCGCGATGCGCCGCCACATGGACCAGGCCGCGAAGCGCTTCAGCGCGAGCTGGTCCCAATCCCGGAGGAGGGGCGATGAGCGAGGAGCAGGAACACGTACTGGATGAGAAGGGCGAGTTCCACGTCGTCGACGAGCCCATCGATATCTCCCACTACCGGTTCGAGGACTGGACCGCCTTCGCCATCTTCTGGGTGCTGGCGATCGTCATCTTCTACCAGTTCTTCACGCGCTACGCCCTCAACGACTCCGCGTCCTGGACCGAGGAGATCGCGCGCTACCTGCTGATCGCCACCGTCTTCGTCGGCGCGGCGGTGAACGTGCGCAAGAACAACCACATCCAGGTCGATTTCTTCTATCGCTTCATGCCGAAGTGGCTGTCGCGCGGGATGTCGTCGTTCGTGGACGTGATGCGCATGCTCTTCCTGGGCTACTGCGTGTGGCTCACCTACCTGCTGATGCAGAAGATCGGGATGCAGCGCATGGCCATCATCGACTGGCCCATCGGCATCCTCTACGGGTTCGTGGCCTTCGGTTTCGCGCTCATGACCTACCGCGCGGCGGGTGTCGCGTGGTTCAACTGGAAGCGCGGGGCCTCGGTGCTGGAACAGCCCGAGCTCGCGGACGAGGCGAAATGATGGGGCCCGGAACCTTCAAGCTGCTTTTCCTGGGCCTCATGGCCTCCGGCATCCCCGTGGCCATCGCGATGGCGGGCGCCTCGCTCGTCTACGTCATGGTGTCGGGCAACATCCCCGACTACGTGGTGATCCACCGCATGGTGGGCGGCCTGGATTCCTTCCCGCTCCTCGCGGTGCCGTTCTTCATCATGGCGGGCAACCTCATGAATTCCGCGGGCATCACCAACCGCATCTACAACTTCGCGCTGGGACTCGTGGGTTGGCTGCGCGGCGGGCTGGGCCATGTGAACGTGGTGGGCTCCGTGATCTTCGCAGGGATGTCGGGCACGGCGATCGCGGACGCGGCAGGGCTGGGCACGATCGAGATCAAGGCGATGACCGAGCACGGCTACTCGAAGGAGTTTTCGGTGGGCGTCACCGCGGCCTCGGCGACGCTCGGGCCGATCATCCCGCCGTCGCTGCCGTTCGTGATCTACGCGTTGTTCGCCAACGTCTCGGTGGGCTCGCTGTTCCTGGCGGGCATCGTGCCGGGCGCGGTCATGGCGATCCTCATGATGCTCACGGTCGCGTACTACGCGCACAAGAACAAGTGGGGCGCCGACGTGCCGTTCCAGTGGCCGCGCGTGCTGCGGTCCTTCGGCGAACTCGTCATCGCGCTGGGCTGGCCCGCGGCGATCTGGGTCGCGGTGGAATTCGGCGGCATCGGGCCGCAGACTGCGGTGGTGTGCGGCCTCATCGTGTTGCTCGCCGCGGACTGGAAATTCAAGTTCCAGGCCGTGCTGCCGATCATGACGCCGGTGCTGCTGATCGGCGGGATGACGACCGGGGTCTTCACCGCCACGGAGGGTGCGATCGCCGCCTGCGTCTGGGCGCTCTTCCTGGGCATCGTCTGGTATCGCGTCATGAACATGAAGATGCTGGTGAAGGTCTCGATGGATACCATCGAGACCACGTCGGCGGTGCTCTTCATCGTCGCGGCGGCGTCGATCTTCGGCTGGATGCTCACGGCCACGCGCACCACGGAGATGATCGCTTCCTGGGTGCTCTCGGTGACCTCCACGCCCTGGGGTTTCCTGCTGCTGGCCAACCTGCTGATGCTTTTCGTCGGCTGCTTCCTCGAGCCCACGGCGGCCATCACGATCCTCGTTCCGATCCTGCTGCCGATCGTGCACAAACTGGGCATCGACCCGGTTCATTTCGGATTGGTGATGGTGCTGAACCTCATGATCGGGCTCTTGCATCCACCGATGGGGCTGGTGCTGTTCGTATTGGCGAGGGTCGCGAAACTCTCGGTGGAACGAACGACCATGGCCATCCTGCCGTGGCTGGTGCCGCTCCTGATCAGCCTCGTGCTGGTAACGTACATTCCCCAGATCAGTCTCTGGCTGCCGAACTTGATGAAATGAAAAATCGGGGTCAGGGTAGAAATAATTGATTTCGGAGGGATCGACATGCTTCGAGAGACGCCGCTCTATCTTCGCCTCAACCCCGCCGATGACGTGGTCATCGCCTGCCGCGAGCTGGAAGCCGGCACCAACCTGCTCAAGGAAGGCGTCGTCGTCGCCGAGCGCATTCCCGCCGGGCACAAGGTGGCGACGAAGGCCATCGCGGTCGATGCCCCCGTGCACCGCTACAACCAGGTGATCGGCTTCGCCACGCGGCCGATCGCGCCCGGGCAGCATGTGCACGTGCACAACCTCGAGGTGCGGGACTTCGCGCGCGACTATGCGTTCGGCGAAACCTATCAACCGACGCAGTTCGCGAGCCCCGCGGCCACGTTCCAGGGCATCGTTCGGCCGGATGGGCGCGTCGCGACGCGCAACTACATCGGCATCCTGTCCACCGTGAACTGCTCCGCGACGGTCTCGAAGTACGTGGCCGAGGCGTTCCGTGGCGACGCCTTGAAGGCATTCCCGAATGTCGACGGCGTGGTGCCGCTCGTGCACACGACGGGCTGTGGCATGGGCTCGACGGGCGAGGGGATCGACATCCTTCGCCGCACGCTCGCAGGCTATGCACGCCATCCCAACTTCGCGGGCGTGCTGATCATCGGGCTCGGCTGCGAAGCGAACCAGATGGACGCGCTCGTGTTCACGCAGGGCCTGCGCGAAGGCCAGTTGCTCCACACCATGACGATCCAGGACCAGGGCGGTACCGCGAAGGCCGTGGCCGAGGGTGTGCGGCTCGTGAAGGAAATGCTCCCGATCGCCAACCAGGTGAAGCGCGAAACGGTGCCGGCGAGCCACATCGTCGTCGGGCTCCAGTGCGGGGGCTCGGACGGCTACTCGGGGATCACGGCGAATCCCGCGCTCGGCGCCGCGGTGGACCTCCTCGTGAAGCACGGCGGCACGGCGATCCTTTCCGAGACGCCCGAGATCTACGGCGCCGAGCACCTGCTCACGCGGCGCGCGGTCAGCAAGGCCGTGGGCCAGAAGATTGTCGATCGCATCCATTGGTGGGAGGAGTACACGGCACGCGAGAAGGGCGAGATGAACAACAATCCCTCGCCCGGCAACAAGGCCGGCGGGCTCACGACCATCCTCGAGAAATCGCTGGGTGCGGTCGCGAAGGGCGGCACGACCGGCCTGATGGACGTCTACGAGTACGCAACACCGGTCACCGCGAAGGGTTTCGTGTTCATGGACACGCCGGGCTACGACCCGGTCTCCGCGACCGGCCAGGTGGCGGGGGGCGCGAACATGATCTGCTTCACGACCGGGCGGGGCTCGGTGTATGGCTGCAAGCCTTCGCCTTCGCTCAAGCTCGCGACCAACACGACCATGTACCAGCGCATGAGCGACGACATGGACATCAATTGCGGCGAGATCCTCGATGGATCGCTGTCGGTGCAGGAGGCGGGCGAGCGGATCTTCCAGCTGATTCTCGCGACGGCCTCGGGCCAGCCCAGCAAGAGTGAAATGCATGGCTTTGGCGCGGATGAGTTCGTGCCGTGGCAGCTTGGAGCCGTGATGTAGGAAGAAAAAGGCAGTGAACCGCAGAGGACGCAGAGATCGCAGAGAAGTCAAAACAAGGAGGAGAGAGAAATGACGAGGCTATTCAAGGTGGTGGCCGTGGCTGCGATTCTCGGACTCGTGTCCGGTGCCGCGATGGCGCAGACGAAGCTGAAGTGGGCCCACGTGTATGAGACGAGCGAGGCGTACCACACGGCCGCGGTCTGGGCCGCGGGCGAGATCGCCAAGCGTACGAACAATCGCTACAACGTCGAAGTGTTCCCCGCGTCCTCGCTCGGCAAGGAGACGGACATCAACCAGGGCCTCACGCTCGGCACCGTGGACATCATCTACACGGGGCAGCTCTTCGCGGGCCGCACGTATGGTCCGCTCGCCATCGGCGGCGCGCCCTACATGTTCCGGGACTTCGCGCACTGGAAGGCGTTCTCCACCTCCAAGCTGCTGGACGAGCTGGCCGATGGCTACCAGCAGAAGAACGCGGGCAACAAGGTGGCCGCGATCACGTACTACGGCGAGCGCCACGTGACCTCGAACAAGGCGATCAACAAGCCCGAGGACATGAAGGGCCTGAAGATCCGCGTGCCCGACGCGCCGCTCTACACGATGTTCCCGCGCGCGGTCGGAGCGAACCCCACGCCGATCGCCTTCGCCGAGGTCTACCTTGCGCTGCAGAACGGCACGGTCGACGCGCAGGAGAACCCGCTGCCCACGATCGACGCCAAGAAGTTCTATGAAGTGCAAAAGTTCATAGTGCTGACGGGCCACATCACGGATGCTCTCCTGACGATCGTGGGAGGCCCGACGTGGAACAAGCTGTCCGATGCCGACAAGCAGGTCTTCGTGGCGGTGCTGCGGGAAGCCGCCGGCAAGGCCACGGAAGAGATCGTGTCCATCGAGCAGAAGCTGGGTGCGGAGTTCGAGAAGCGCGGCAAGACCGTCACCAAGGTGAACCGCGCCCCGTTCCGCGAAGCCACGATGAAGCTGCACAACGGCCCGGACGCCACCTGGGACAAGGCGACCTACGACAAGCTTCAGGCAATCAAGTAGTTAAGCCTGTTCCTCCAGTAGAATCCCGGCTATGACCCAGCCGGGATTTTTTTCGCCTCGCGAGCGTGGATTCACGCTGATCGAGATCGCCATCGTGATCGCCATCATGGGCTTGCTGCTCACCATGATGATCGGGATCTCGGCGAGTTTGATTGGACAGCAGCGGAGGGAGGCGACGCGCAACAAACTCGCCCAGGTCGAGACGGCGTTGGCGCTCTTCGTATCGCAGAACCAGCGGTTGCCTTGCCCTGCGGATGGGGCGATACCCTCGTCAGGCGCCAATGCCGGAGTCGAGCGTACGACGACAGTGCCCGTAACGCCCGCCAATCAATGTAGCGTTGACGGGGTTGCTGGAAGCCAGGCGCGCGGAGTAGTGCCTTGGCGGACTCTGGGACTGGCGGAAGCGGATGTCACGGATGGCTGGGGCACTCGCCTGACATATCGTGTCACCCCTGAATTCGCAAGGCAGTACGCGATGAATCTGTCGTACTGCGATCCAGCTGGCAATGATGTGACTGCGGTGCCTGGCACTCCGGCGAATCCCGCGGGATATTGCAACCCGGCGTGCGCAAGTCCATTTGTGCCCGGCAACTGCAGGGCGCCCTTGCTTGTCACGGTCAACAAGGGGCTTGAGATCCGCAACCTTAATGTTGCGCCAACAAAGGTTATGGATCCGGCTGCGAACACCGGTGCCGCGTACATCGTCGTCAGCCCTGGAGAGAATCGCGCGGGTGGGTATGACGGCGCTGGTGTGATTCAAGCCGCATCAGGGCCATCGCTCGGCACTGAAGAAGGTCGAAATGCTGCCAACTTGGGCGGGCTGGGATATTACGTGGACGACTTCCCCGTGTACGCCGACGGCACCGGCCACTTCGATGACTTTGTGTTGCGTCCTTCCATCCTTACTGTGGCCACTAAGGCGCAGCTCGGCCCTCGAGCGCACTAGTGCTCCGATTTCGTGTGTCGCCTTCTCGCGCGGCCCAGTCCGGCATCTCGGCATTCGCAATTGTTGCGTTGCTTTTGCTTGTATCTGCTTCGCTCTATCTGGCCAGAGCGTTTATCGCATCCGACGTTTCGCTGGCCGGCGAGGATCGGACACGAACAAATCTTGCAAGGATTTCCGATGCCTTGGTGCTCTATGCGACGAAGAATGAATCTCTTCCTTGCCCTGGAATCGCATCAAGTCTCGACGGACTGGCGAAGGGCAGCGGATCGAACTGCACTGCGGGCAGCGACATCGTCCCCTGGATCACGCTCGGTCTTCGTCCCGAGGAAGCGCTTGATGGTTGGAACCGTTTGATCTCATACCGCGTTGCCTCTGGAGCGAATGGACTGACGCAGGCGAAGGGCGCGAGCAAGATCAATTGCAATTCGAATCCTGCGCTTGCGGGCAACACGCTTGCCCTTGGCGCAGGTGAGCTCTGCAAGGGCGATCGCGCGGATCTTTCCACGCATGTGAACTCGCCAACAAAGTTCGATGGCGTGGTCCGCCCCACGATGACGGTCGTTGAAAACGGAGCCAATCAGCAGGGGATGGCATTCGTACTTATTAGCCATGGACCGACCGGGTACGGCGCAGAGCTTCCTAGCGGTCAACGCATGGCATCCATGCCGAACACCACCGGAGAGGAAGCTTCGAACGCGGGAACGTCTGGTCCGTTCTACAACTCTCCAAGATCGTTGGGCGTGCTACCAGATGCAGTGACCCACTTCGACGATCTTGTCGTCTACATGAGGTTTGCGGAGTTGTTGGAGCGATCAAAGTTGGGGCCACGCGATTGGGGCGCGAGCGCGGGCTCAACGGCCTTGGCACTCGCGACGGTCGGCGTTCAGAACTTCGATCGCGCGGCCCTTTCGACCGCGGGACTTGCTCCGACGAATAACACAGGTCAGACCTCGTTCACCTTTGGTTCGGGAGCGGGAGCGATCACGATCCAGGCTTCGCCAGGACGCGATATCTCGTCTGGCGTGGGAGCGTCGGGGCAGGGTATCGGGGCTATTGGCGGAGGGAGTACGGCTTCGGTAAACACGACGCTCAATAGCGCCTCCGGAGAATTTCTTCGCTTCACGTTCGCCACGCCGGGACGTTCCCTTGGCGTCACGCTTGTTGACTTTGGAACGTCTGGCGGAGAGTTCGAGCGGATTCACTTCACCTTTTACTATGGCGGTACGCCAATAGCTTCTGCAATTGAAAGAACAGCCTGCAATAGCGGCGGGGTGCTCGCGAACTACTCGGTATCGCCTGGTGCGGACTTCGATCGGGTTGATATCGCGCCCTTCGCTACGTCAGGCGGCAGTAACACGACCCTTCTAGTGGGATCGCTCAGATCGTGCACTGCCGAGATCTCCGTGACTCAATGCATCTCGCCGACTGCGATCTCCCCGAACGACTGCCCATGAACCGCCGTCAATTCATTCGTCTCGCGGCGGCCCTCGGGGCCGGCGCCATTTCCGGAGAGCACGCGATGGCCGCATCCAGCCCAGGAGCCGAGTTGAACGTGGTGGAGGCGGGCGTCGCCGAGCTCCAGGCCGCGATGGTCGCCGGCCGCTTCACGTCGCAAGCCCTCGTGCGCGCCTATCTCGCGCGCATCCGGACGATCGACAAGGGCGGGCCGCGCATCAATTCCGTGATCGAGGTGAATCCCGAGGCCGTCGCGATCGCCGCCGCGCTCGACAAGGAACGCCGATTGAAAGGTCCGCGCGGTCCGTTGCACGGCATCCCGGTGCTGATCAAGGACAACATCGCGACGTTCGACAAGATGCAGACGACCGCGGGCTCGCTGGCCCTCGTCGGCGTGAAGCCGCCGCGAGACTCCTTCGTGGCCGCGAAGCTGCGCGAGGCGGGCGCGGTGATCCTCGGCAAGACCAACCTCTCGGAGTGGGCCAACTTCCGCTCGACGCGATCCACTTCCGGCTGGAGTGCGCGCGGGGGACTCACGCGCAATCCGTATGCGCTCGATCGCAATACGAGCGGCTCCTCGTCGGGTTCCGGAGCGGCGATCGCGGCCAGCCTTGCGGCCGTGGCGGTAGGCACGGAGACCGACGGTTCGATCATTTCACCGGCGGGCGCGAACGGCCTCGTCGGCATCAAGCCCACGCTCGGCCTGGTGAGCCGCGACGGCATCATCCCGATCGCCCACTCGCAGGACACCGCGGGTCCCATGGCGCGCACGGTGGCCGATGCCGCCGCACTGCTCACCGCGCTCTCGGGGGCCGATCCGCGCGATGCGGCAACCGGTGATGCCGGCAAGTACGCCACCGACTTCACGCGCTTCCTCGACAAGGAGGGCCTCAAGGGCGCGCGCATCGGGGTGGTCCGCGCGAACTTCGGCGGGCGCAATGACCTCGTCTCCGCCGTTGTCGAGGCGCAGCTCAAGGTGCTCGAGGCGAGCGGCGCCGTACTCGTGGACGTCGAGCTTCCGAATGCGGCCAAGTACGGCCCCAGCGAATACGAAGTCCTGCTCTACGAGATGAAGGCGGACATGGCGGCGTACCTCGCCGAGTTCGCACCGGGCTCGAACCTGAAGTCGCTGCAGGACCTGGTGGACTTCAACTGGAAGAACGCCGATCGCGAGCTGAAGCACTTCGGCCAGGAGCACTTCCTCAAGTCGGTCGCGAAGGGCGGGCTGGACAGCAAGGAGTACCTCGAAGCGCTCGAGAACAACCACAAGTACTCGCGCGCCGAAGGCATCGACAAGATCATGGACGAAAAGCAGCTCGATGCCCTGGTGGCCCCAACCGGCGGGCCCGCATGGCTCACCGACTTCATCAAGGGCGATGCGAGCGGCGGCGGCTTCACGTCACCCGCGGCGGTAGCGGGCTATCCGCACATCACCGTTCCCGCGGGCTTCGTCCACGGCCTGCCGTGCGGGATCTCGTTCGTCGGCCGGGCGTGGAGCGAGCCCCGGTTGATCGCGATCGCCTACGCGTACGAGCAGGCGACTCGGCACCGCCGGGCTCCAACCTTCCCCAAGTCGGTGAATCCCTCCGCATAGCCCCCGGATTTCCGGGCCTTCCAGGGTGTGAAAAATAAATGTGGGATTTTTTCCCGCAGTGGTGTACAGTTCTTTCATCGAGTCCCGGAGCGCTTCCATGATTTCCGGTAAGCCCATGAATTTCAGCACCAAAGTCTCATGGCGAGGGCATTGGGCGCGCGCAGGGAAAACCGCCGCAATGGAGCGCGGAGTTTTGGCGATTCGGAATTTGGTGTGGCCGCGCAGTCCCGGGGCGGCCGGCGTGGAAAGGAAAGCAACTGCGGAGGGTGATGGTGGGTCGTACTGGGATCGAACCAGTGGCCCCTGCCGTGTGAAGGCAGTGCTCTACCGCTGAGCTAACGACCCGAAATTGCTGCGGCTGAAAGGGTCTATTTTCCCACGCGCGTCGTTGCCGGGTCAACGTTCAGCATGCGTCTCGAAGTACTGCTGCACCACGGGCATCAAATAACGATTGAGCAACACCGAAGAATCTTTCACACTCAAACGTATAGGAGCGATCACCATGAAGAAATTCCTTGCCGTCGCGTTGCTAGCATTCGCGACCGTGGCTTCCGCCACGACCATCACGCGTGACCACAGCGACCAGTGGTGGGTCCCGACCGAGTCCGGTTGGGGCGCCAACGTCGTCCAGCAGGGCGATACGCTGTTCCTCACCATTTTCGTCTACGGCGCGGATTCCCAGCCCACGTGGTTCGTCGGCTCGAACGTCGCGCACCAGGGGAACAACGTCTTCAGCGGCGTGCTCTATCGCACGACCGGCCCGTTCTACCAGGCGGGCACCTTCGATCCGACGGCGGTAGCCGCCCCTGCGGTAGGCACGGTCACCTTCAACGCCTCCGCACCTTCCGGCACGGCCGTGCTGACGTATGTGGTGAACGGCCAGACGGTCACCAAGAACGTCGTACGCCAGCAGTTCAAGCTGGAGACCATCGCCGGCACGTACGTCGGCGGCGCCATCGGCGCGTATGCCGGATGCGGCGCGGGTAGCGGCCCGTACGACCAGCCCGCGACCTACACGATCACGCAGACGGTGAGCTCGGTGACGATCGGAGAATTCGGCGCGGGCTACACGTGCACGTACACCGGCACGTATACGCAGGCGGGCCGGCTCGGGAAGATCAACGGCACGGGCACCTGCACCGGCGTCACGCAAGGCGACACGCAGACGTTCCAGGCCAGCGACGTGATGGTGACCCCGGAAGGCCTCACGGCGAAGCTGCTGAGCGGCAACGGGAGCTGCCTCTTCACCGGTCGCTTCGGCGGCGTGCGACGCCAGTAACAGTGGCGATTCGCACTCGGTTCGCACCCAGCCCCACCGGTTACCTGCACCTCGGAGGCGCGCGTACTGCCCTGTTCAACTGGGCATACGCGCGTCGCCACGGCGGCACCTTCGTGCTGCGCGTGGAAGACACCGACCTCGAGCGTTCCACCCAGGCCTCGGTCCAGGCGATCTTCGATGCCATGACCTGGCTCGGCCTCGACTACGACGAGGGGCCGTTCTTCCAGATGAAGCGCCTCACGCGCTACAAGGAGCTCGCCGAGCAGCTGCTGCGCGACGGCAAGGCCTACTGGGCGTACGAGACGAAGGAAGAGCTGGACGCGATGCGCGAAGGGCAGTCCGCGCGCGGCGAGAAGCCGCGCTACGACCGGCGCTGGCGCGAATCGAAGGAAGCCCCGCCCGCCGGCCGCAACGGCGTGCTGCGTTTCAAGAATCCGCTGTCGGGCGACGTCACGTGGGACGACCTCGTGAAAGGCCCGATCACCGTCTCCAACGACGAGCTCGACGACCTCGTGCTCATGCGTGCCGACGGCGTGCCGACCTACAACTTCGGCGTGGTGGTCGACGACATCGACATGGCGATGACCCACGTGATCCGCGGCGACGACCACGTAAACAATACGCCGCGCCAGATCAACCTCTATCGCGCGCTCGGAGCCGACCTCCCGAACTTCGGCCACGTGCCGATGATCCTCGGCTCCGACGGCCAGCGGCTCTCGAAGCGTCACGGAGCCGTGAACGTGATGCAGTACCGCGACGATGGTTTCCTTCCCGAGGCGATGGTGAACTACCTCGCGCGCCTCGGTTGGTCGCACGGCGATGAAGAAGTGTTCTCGCGCGAGCAGCTCGTCGAGTGGTTCGATCTGCGGCACGTGAGCAAGTCTCCCGCGCGCTGGGATCCGGAGAAATTGAAGTGGCTGAACGGGGAGTACCTGAAGCGCGTTCCGGACGCGGACCTGGTCGCGAACCTCGAGCGTGCGAAACCCGAGGTCCACCGATTCGTCGCCGCGGTGATGGACCCCGTCAAGATGACGGCCGCGGGACGCGCCAAGTTCCAGCTATTGGCCGAGCACGAAGCGTTCCTCATGGCGATGGCCGAGCCTCGCCACCCGGAGGATGCGATCGCGAAGGAACACCTGGGCGAGGCGGGCAAGGGCGCGCTGAAGGCCGTGGTCCCGCGCCTGAAAGGATTGGCCGACTGGAGCGCTCCGGCGATCAGTGCAGCGCTCAAGGAAACGGTCGCGGCCCTGCAGGTGAAGATGCCCGCCGTGATGATGCCGTTCCGGGTCGCGGTCACGGGCCTGGCGCACACCCCGGCCATCGACGCGATCGCCGGCGCCTTGCGAAAAGACGTCGTCCTCGATCGTCTCGAACGGGCCATCGGCTAAGTGCCCTTTGCCTAAAGGGGGTCCTCTCCGCTATAATTCTCGACTCGGTTGGGGGTATAGCTCAGCTGGGAGAGCGCTTGCATGGCATGCAAGAGGTCAGCGGTTCGATCCCGCTTACCTCCACCAGTACCGATGACAAGAAACCGGAAGCATTTAGCTTCCGGTTTTCATGTCCCCATCGTCTAGAGGCCTAGGACACCGCCCTTTCACGGCGATAACCGGGGTTCGAATCCCCGTGGGGACGCCAACACTTCAGCCCGCCTTCAAAGCGGGCTGTTTTCTTTTGGAGCTTTCGGGAGCTTTCACCATGCTGAAATCACTCTGTGCCGCAGCTGTCCTCGCCCTCGCAGGATGCGCCTCCGTCAACCCGGACCCGTTCCCGCCCGAAGACCGTACGCCTGAAGTCCAGCGCCACCTGGAGCTCCTCACGAGCTTCTATCCCGGTACTTTCGACACGATCGAACAACCGAAGGGCGAGGGCGACAACGATCCGGTCAAGCTGCGCATCGCGCGCGTCTGGCCGGAGCGCAAGGTCGACTTCTGGTACTACGAGGAATATGCGAAGTCCAAGAGCCTCGACAAGCCCTACCTCCAGCGCCTGATCCGCGTGGGCGAGCAGAAGGGCCAGATGATGACGGCCGAATACGCGCTGCCGGATCCGGCCAAGGTGGTCGGCGGCTGGCGCAATCCGGCGGAAGCTTTTGCCGGGATCAACCCGGCCACCCTCCAGGAGATCCCGGGCTGCCGCCAGCTCATGTCCATGCAGCACATGACCCTCTTCAACGGCGGGACCATCGGGACCGAATGCCGCGCCCACGTGCCCCCGGGCGCCCACCTGATTTCGGACTTCTTCCTGTCCTCGTCCTCGCGCCGCCTGTGGGACCGCGGCTACGACAAGGCGGGCAACGTGGTCTGGGGCTCGGCTGACGGGGCCCTGGAAACGCGCCGCATGGCCCAAACGCCCCAATAGGGCAAGTCCTACAAAACTGCAATTAAAACAGGGTTCTAGATTGTCCTGTTCGAGGAGCTTGCTATAATGCCCGCTCCATGAAGGACATCTCCTACATCCTGGCGGGCGCTATTCTGACAAGCGCCCTCGTCGTGCCGACGCTGGCGCGGGCGGACATCTACACGTTCGTCGACGAACGGGGGGTGAAGCACTACACCAACCTTCCGGCGCTGGACCGTCGCTACAAGCTGGCCTGGAAGGAAGGTCCCCGCGCGACCTGGGCATCGACGTACACGTACATGCCCACGGAAGCCGAGATCCTTCGGTACAAGTCGATGATCACCACGGCCAGCCGGACCCACGGCGTGGACGATGCGCTGGTGCATGCCGTCATCACTGCCGAATCGGCCTACAACCCGAAGGCCGTGTCCAAGGCCGGCGCCCAGGGGATCATGCAGCTGATGCCGGGTACCGCCCGCCGCTATGGCGTGGTGGACAGCATGGATCCCGCCCAGAACATCCAGGGCGGCGTGAAGTACCTCAAGGATCTGCTGGCGATGTTCAAGGGCAACACCGAACTCGCCGTCGCCGGCTACAACGCGGGCGAGAACGCCGTCATCCGTCACGGGAACCGCATTCCGCCCTACGCGGAAACCGCGGCGTACGTTCCCAAGGTGATGGACTACTACCGGAAATTCCAGGCCCGCAAAGGGTAGGTCAATCGGCCGGTGCAGGGGCTGAGGTGTTTCCGGCCCGATCCTCTTCCAGCCGTTCCTCGAAGGTCTTGTGGCGCCGCGCGAGCAGCGTGTAGGCCGTAGGCACCACGAAGAGCGTGAGGAAGGTACCGAGCAGCATCCCCCCGACGATGACCCAGCCGATCTGCTGGCGGGATTCCGCGCCCGCGCCCGAGGCAAAGGCGAGCGGCACCGCGCCCAGCACCATCGCGCCCGTGGTCATGAGGATGGGGCGCAGCCGCAGCACCGCGGCTTCCTCGACCGCTTCGATCACGCCCTTGCCCTGCGCCTGCTTCTGGTTGGCGAACTCCACGATCAGGATGCCGTGCTTGGTGATGAGGCCCACCAGCGTCACCAGGCCGATCTTGCTGTAGATGTTGAGCGTGCCCCCGGCGAGCCACAGGGCGAGCAGCGCGCCCGTCATCGCGAGCGGCACCGTGAGCATGATGATGAACGGGTCGATGAAGCTCTCGAACTGCGCGGCGAGCACGAGGAAGATGAAGGCGAGCGCCAGCACGAAGACGAAGTAGATCTCCGTGGACGAATCGCGGAACTCCCGCGACACGCCGTTCAGGTCCGTCTGCACCGTGATCGGCATGCTCACTTTCGCGGCCTGCTCCATCGCCTTGAGCGCTTCGCCCAGCGGATAGCCCGGGGCGAGGGTGGCCGTGATCGTCGCCGAGCGGATGCGGTTGAAGTGGTTCAGGTTCTTCGGCGCCACGCCCTCGCGCACGACCACGAGGTTGGAGAGCTGGATCATCTCGTTGTTCTTGCCGCGCACGTAGATCTCCGAGATGCCGGTGGGGGAGCGCCGGTCGCCTTCGGCCACCTGCACGATCACGTCGTATTGCTCGCCGTCCTTCTTGAAGCGCGTGACCTGCCGGCCGCCCAGCATCGTCTCCAGCGTGCGGCCGACGGCTTCGACCGAGGCGCCCACGTCGCTGATCTTCTCGCGGTTCACGCTCACCTTGATCTCGGGCTTGTCGAGGCGCAGGTCCGAGTCGAGGTTCTGCAGGCCCGGCGTCTTCGAAGCCTCGGCGATGATCGCGTCCACGTAGCGCTGCAGCACCTCGAAGGGCGCCTGCGACATCACCACGAACTCCACCGGCCGGCTGCGCGGCGATTGCCCCAGCGACGGCGTGTTGGTCGGGAACGCCCGCACGCCCGGGATCTTCGCGAACTCCGGCATCAGCGCGGTGGTGATCTCCATCTGCGAACGCTTGCGCTCGTTCCACGGCGCGAGCCGCGCGATGGCAATGCCGTCGGCCACCGTCGGGAAGCCGGCGAGGGCGTTGAACTTGATGGTCTCGGGCACCGTGCGATAGATGTCCTCGACCTTCTTCAGGTTCTCGGCCGTGAAGGCCGCGGTGGCGCCCTCGGGGCCGGAGACGAAGCCGAAGACGGCGCCGCGATCCTCGATCGGCGAGAGCTCGCTCTTCAGCGCGAGGCCGAGCACGACGCTCAGGCCCGCCACCAGGAGCGCGGCACCCACGACGTAGATGCGGTGGTGCAACGCGCGGTCGAGCGTGCGCCGGTAGGCCGCGGTCATCTGCTGGAACCAGCGCTCCGTCGTGTTGTAGAAGCGGCCGTGCTTGGTCTCGTGCTTCAGGAGCTTCGAGCACATCATCGGCGAGAGCGTGAGGGCCACGAATCCCGAGACCAGCACGGCTCCGGCGAGCGCGAGCGCGAACTCGATGAAGAGCCGGCCCGTGCGGCCCGTCTGGAAGGCGAGGGGCGCGTAGACCGCGGCCAGCGTGATCGTCATCGCGATCACCGCGAAGGCGATCTCTCGCGCGCCGAGGAGGGCGGCGTCGAGGCGCGACATGCCGTCCTCGAGGTGGCGGTAGATGTTCTCCAGCACGACGATCGAATCGTCCACCACCAGGCCGATGGCGAGCACCATCGCCAGCAGCGTGAGCGTGTTCACGCTGAAGCCGAAGAGGTACATGAACGTGAACGCCCCGATGAGCGAAACGGGGATGGTCACGAGCGGGATCAGGGTCGCCCGGAAGTTGCGCAGGAACAGGAAGATCACGATGGCGACCAGCACGATCGCCTCCACGATGGTGCGGAAGACCGAGCGGATCGACTGCTCGATGAAGAGCGAGGAGTCGTAGATCACCTCGATCTTCATGTCGGTGAGGCTCTTGTTGATCTCCTCGATTTCCTTGCGCACCGCCTTGGAGAGCTCGAGCGGATTGGCCACCGCCTGCTTGATCACGCCCATGCTCACGGCGGAGTTGCCCATGAAGCGGGCGATGACGCGTTCTTCCACCGGGGCGATCTGGGCGCGGCCGATGTCGCGGATGCGCACCGGGTAGCCGGAGACGTCGCGGATCACGATGGCGTCGAATTGCTCGGGCGTCTGCAGGTCCGTTTGCGAGAGCACGGAGAATTCGCGTTTGTCGCTCTCGATGCGGCCCGCGGGGATTTCCACGTTCTGGCGGCGCAGCGCGTCCTCCACGTCCGCCGGCGTGAGGCGGTAGGCGGCGAGCTTCGCGGGGTCGAGCCAGATGCGCATCGAGACCTTGCGCTCGCCGAAGATGCGCACGTCGGCCGCGCCGGGCAGCGTCGAGAGGCGCGGCTTGATGTAGCGGCTCACGTAGTCCGAGACTTCGATCGCGGACTTGCTGGGCGTCGAGACCGCGAGCCACATGATCGGGAAGGAATCGGCCTCGACCTTCGCGATGACCGGCTCATCCACCGCCTCGGGAAGGCGCGCACGCACGCGCGAGACCTTGTCGCGCACGTCGGCCGCGGCCGAATCCGGGTCCCTCGAAAGCTTGAAGCGCGCCGTGATCTGCGAAGTCTCCGAACGCGAGACCGACGTCATGACATCCACGCCCTCGATCCCGGCGAGCGAATCCTCGAGGATCTTCGTGATCTGCGACTCCACCACCTCGGCGCTGGCGCCCAGGTAGCGCGTCTCGACCGTGACCACCGGCTCGTCGATGCGCGGGTATTCGCGCACCGACAGGCGCGAGTAGGAAATGAAGCCGATCAGGAGCACGACGATCGACAGGACCGTCGCGAAAACGGGGCGCTTGATGCAGGTCTCGGGCAGCGTCATGTCTTGTTCGGGGGCGGCGTGTCCGTGCGGCCGACTTCGGTCGGCGCAGCCGGGGTGTTGGCGACGCGCACCGCCACGCCTTCGCGCAGCTTGAGCGCTCCGGCCGTGACGACGACATCCTCGGGACTCAGGCCTTCCACGATCTCCACGCGGCCGGAGCGGCGCGCGCCGATCACCACCTTCTGGCGCGAGGCCTTGCCGTCCACGACCTTGTAGACGAACTTGTCATCCCCTACCGGAAAGAGCGACTCCTCGGGAATCACCAGCGTGGGACGCGATTCGCTGGTGAAGAGCCGCACGCGGGCGAACATTCCCGGGCGAAGCCGCCCGTCGACGTTCGGGACCTGCGCGCGGATCACGATCGAGCGGCCGTTCGCGTCGATCAGCGGGTTGATGGCATAGACGCGGCCGTCGTAGGCCTTGTCCGGCAGCGCATCGAGGGTGATCTGCAGCGACTGCTTGTCCTTCACCTGCGAGAGGAACACTTCGGGCACGCGGAAATCGACCTTCAGCGGATCGAGCGCCTCGAGGTTCACGATGTCCTGGCCTTCCTTCACGTAGTCCCCCACGCTCACCATGCGCAAGCCGACCGTGCCGGAGAACGGTGCCAGGATCACCATCTTCGCGAGCTTCGCTTCCATCAGCTCGGCGTCCGCCTGCGCGACGCGGAAATTGTTCTCGGCTTCATCCTTCGCCTGGCTCGAGATGAAGCCCTTGGTGCGCAGGTCCTCGGCACGCTCGTACTTGCTCTTCGAGAGCGAGAGGTTGGCCTTCGCGCGGTCGGAGTCGGCGCGCTGCACCGATTCGTCGAGCTTCAACAGCACGTCGCCTTTCGCGATGCGTTCGCCTTCCTTGAAGTGAATGGCCGCGATACGGCCCGCGATTTCCGGACGCACGACGACCGTCTCGTCGGAGCGCAGGCTGCCCACGGCGCCGAGGGCCTGCGGCAGCTGGGCCGTGACGACCTTGGTGGCTTCGACCACGATGCCGGGCGCGGCAGGGCCTCCCTTCGCGGCGGGCGCGGGCGTTCCGGGCGCGGACGCATTGCGGCCTCCGGCCCAATAGGCAACGCCGCCGACGGCGACGAGGACGGCCAGCGAGACGCCGGCGGCAACAGTTCTCTTCATGCCCCAATTATCGATGAAAAAGGGGCTTCCTCGCCAAGCAGCGACGTTTTGCTACACGAAGGGAAGGGTGCTACGCGGGGATATCGGGAACCAATTGCCGCTGGAGCATGAAAATCTGGTCTTTCAACATCAACTTTCGCTTCTTCAGCCGCTTCAACTGCAGTTCGTCGTGGAGGGGGTTCAGTTCGAGGGCTTCGATCGCCCGGTCCAGGTCCCGGTGCTCCAGGTTGAGCTCGTTGATGCGGCGCTTGATCTCTTCGGTGTTGTTCTCCATCGTCATCGTCGTCATCGGCAATCCTCCGAAGATGCCCGTAAAAACCATACTCCCGCAAGGTGTCTTTGGCTAGTGTTCGAACGGGAATTGTGCCGCTTGCGTGCCGCCCCGGAAGGGGTGGAGAATGGCCGATACAGGTATTCGTTAATACCTTAGAAAAACAGCAGGTTAGGTGTTAAGGGGCTGGGCGCGCATGAATTTTCGCCGCAGTGAGTTCGACGTCACGAACCGCATCAATACGACCGACCCGGTTTGCGTGAAGCTCGAGGTGGCCCGCATCCACCGCCAGCTCTATGCACGCAGCCAGGCGGATGCGCTGATCCACGCCTTCGACGACATCGTCCGCCTCTATCGCGGCGAGTATCCCGGCTACGCCGCCTGCGACACCGACTACCACGACCTCCAGCACGTCCTCGAAGTGACGCTCGCCATGGCACGGCTCCTCGACGGCTACGAGCGCTCGCGAGGCGACGGCCCGGCGATGGCCGACAAGCTCTTCCAGCTGGGCGTGATCTGCGCGCTGTTCCACGATTGCGGCTACATCCGCAAGCGCAGCGACAAGCGCCATCGCAACGGCGCCGAGTACACCACGCGGCACGTCACGCGCGGCGCGCGCTTCCTGAAAGGCTACCTGCCGACCATCGGCATGGAAGAGTTTGCCGACGTCGCGGGCAGCATCGTGCACTTCACGGGCTACGAGCGTCCGGTGGCGAGCATTCGCGTGCCGGCGCCGATCTACCGCCTGGTGGGCAGCCTGCTCGGCTCGGCCGACATCATCGCGCAGATGTCGGACCGCTGTTACCTCGAGAAATGCCGCGACCGGCTGTTCCCCGAGTTCGTTGCCGGCGGCATCACGAAGAAGAAGACGGGCGACGGGGAAATCGTGATTTTCGCCTCGGCCGAGGACCTCGTTCGCAAGACGCCGTCCTTCTACCAGAACGCCTCGCGCCGCCTGGATACGGACCTGGGCGGCTGCTACCAGTACGCCAAGACCCATTTCGGCGGGACCAACCTCTACATGGATGCGGTCCAGCAGAACGTGCGGTTCGCCGAGCGCCTCGGCCCGGGCGGCATCGCGTCGCTCAAGCGCCACCCCCCCAGCACCATCAACTGAATAGCCGGGGTCGGCAGGCCCTTTTCGGGCGGTTCCGGGACTCAAGCTCGCGGAAAATCCGTGATGAACCTATCCCGGAAGAACCGGAGTCGTCCCCATGGCCCAACCCGCCCGTATTGCCACCCCCGCTGAGCGCCAGCGCCTCGTCGCCATCCAGCAGGCCACCGCACGCGTCGAAGCCGAATCCGCCGCCGATGTCGCGGCCGAAGCGCGCGCCGTCGCCGAACAGCGCTTCCGAGCCGCCGCCGAGCAACGGGCTGCCGCCGAGCAGGAAGCTCGCCGCCAGGCCGAAGCCCGCGCCGCTGCCGAGGAAGAGGCCGCCGCGAGATTGAACGCGCGCATCGAGGCCGAACGCCGCGAGACCGCCGCCCAGCAAGCGCGCGCGCGCGCCGAAACGGGTGCCGCGGAACAGGCCCGCCAGCGTGCCGCGTTCGAGGAGCGCGCCCGGGTCGCCGCCGAGGAGCGCCTGCAAGCCGACCAGCGTGCCGCGAAGGCCGCCGAAGAGAGCGCCCGCGCCGATGAGGCCGCGCGCGATTCCGCATTGAACGAAGCCGGCACGCATGCGCGCGCCGAACAGAACCTGCACGACCAGATCGCTCGCCGCCAGGCCCTCGAATCCGATGTGCTGGTCGCCCACGAAGCCCGCATCGCCGCCGAGCGCCTCGCGCAACGCGCCGCCGAAGAGAAACTGAAGATCGAACTCGCCGCGCAAGCCGAGAGCGAGCGCACGGCCGCGGCCCATGCCGACGCCAAGGTTGCCGCCGAGGCTCGCCTGGGCGAGGAATCGCGCGCCCGCATGCTGGCCGAAGCCCGCGCCGAAGCCGAACGCGCCGCCATCGACGAAGCGCGTGCCCGCAGCCTGGAAGACGAGCGCCTGGCCGAAGCCTCGCGCCGCCGCCGGGTGGTCGAGGTGCGCGAACGCCTCGCACTCGAGCGCAAGGCCACGGCCGAGAGCCTGGCCCTGGCCCGCGCGACCTCCGCTGCCGAGCTGGCCGAGCGTGCTGCCGCGGACGCGCAGCAGCGCGCGCAGATCGCCACCGATGAAGAAGCTTCGCAGCGCGCACGCGCGGCGAGCGAGACCCAGCTGCGCGAGGCGATGGAGTCGCGCCTGCGCAACGAACGCGAGACGCTGCGCTTCACGCAGGAACGCGTCGAGGTCGAAGTCGCCCTCGCGCGGGCCACCGAAGTGCGCGTCAACGAGGAAGAAAACGCCCACGCCGAATTCACGCAGCGCCTGGCCGCCGAGAATGCCCTCACCCTCGCGGCCCAGGAGCGCAGCCGCGCCGAAGCGGCCGCCGCGGTCGCCATCGCCGAGCGCACCGCCACCGAGAACGAAGTCCGCGCCGCCACGGAGCTGCGTGCCCAGCTCGAAGCGCAGGTCCGCGTCGAATCGCTGCGCGTGCTGGAGCTCGAGAAGGCTCTTGCCGCGGAGCCCCTGCAACGCATCGCCGCCGAGCAGGCCGCGGCGCAGGAAGCCGAAACGCGCCTCGCGCTCGAACGCGAAGTGTTCGCGCTCGCCAAGGCACGCCAGCAGGCCGAGATCGAAATGCAGGATTCGCTGCGCGCGCGCATCGCCGCCGACGCGCTCGAGACCGAGACCATCGCCGCGCGCTGCGCCGCCGAGGATGCCGCGACGAACGCAACCTGCCAACGTACGGAACTCGAGCGCCAGCGCCTTGCCTCCGCGCAGCAACGCCAGGCCGCAGAGCAGCAGCGCGAAGCCGATGCGCAGCGCGAGCTGCAACTCGAACAAGCCGCGTTGGCCGGGGAAACCGCCCTGGCCGCCGAACAGGCCGAGCGCACGCGCGTGGCCGATGTGCGCGCCGCCGCGATCGCCGAAGCCTTGAACGCAGTCCGCACGGCGCAGGAACGCCAGGCGAAGGAAGAGTGGCGTGCCCTGCGCGCTGCCCAACGCGCCGAACAAGCGGCCAGTGAAGCGGCCGATGCCGCGCATCGCACCGCCCGCGTTTCCACGATCGCCGCCTGGGCCGAGCGCAAGCGCACCCGCAATGAAACGAAACTGGCCGCCACGCTCGCCGGGCAGGCTCGCGCCGACCGTCACGTCTCGCGCATGACCGAAGCCCGCATCTCGGAAGAGACCGCCATCGAAACCGCCGTGCTCGAACGTGCCCAGGCCGAAGCCGAAGCGGCCCGCTCGCGCCGCGCCGCCGCGAAGGCCGAACGCGAAGCCCGCGACCTCGCCACCGAACACGCGCAGAAACTGAAGGACGAGGCGCTGATCCTCGAAATGCAGCGCGACGCCGAGCGCCGTGCCCTCGACGCCACCACGGAGCGCACCGAACTCGCCGCCCGCCGCGCCGAGGAAGCCGAATCCCAGGCGGACTCCCGCTCCCTCTTCGGCTGGCTCAAATAAAGGGGTCAGACTCCTTTATTCGTGCCTGCCTTGTCGAATAAAGGAGTCTGACCCCTTTATTTGAGCAGGGCTTCGAGTACGACGCGCTTGGGCGCGCAGCGAGGCTCGGACCAGCAGGCCGGATAGGTGAGGGCGAGCTGGCCGAAGTGGTACAGCCGGATCTCGAAGGGCCTCTTCATCATCACGACGTGGACGTAGTTCGCGAAGGCCTCGGCGAAGTCGTCGCCGGGATGCGAGGACGAGTAGAGCGTCGCGAAGTTCGTCTTTCCAAGCCCCGTGTACGTCTCGACCATCTGGTCGGCCGGGATGCGCGGCCCGAAGTAATAGACGACGTCCTTCCTCTGCGGGAACGCCGCATCGAAGAGCGTCCGGTACGCGAGCGGCGAGCCGCCCAGGCGCCAGGAAAGCTCGTAGAACGGGTACTGCGCCGTCGCGCCCACCTGGTCCAGCGGCGTGTTCCAGTTCGGGTGGAAGTTCGAGCCGATCGACAGCACGTGCCCGATCTCGTGCAGCAGGATGTACTGGATCGCCTGCTTGCGGTTGTCGTTCGCGGGCGTCTCGATCGTCACCTCGAGGCGGTCATCGGCGCTGGGCTTGAAGGGCGTGCCATCGCGCCATGTCGCCCAGGTGTTGGCCGTGTGCTGCAGCAGCACCGTGGGATCCAGCACGATGAACCCGCCCGCGGGCTTCCCCGCATCGTCGACGATCATGTCGGTGAAACCGGTGCCGCCAAGGTCCTCCACGAAGTAGATTCCCGCGAGGCGATTCGTGAGCGGCCGCTTGACGGCTTCGGGCAATTCCTCGAACGCCGCCTTCACGTCCCGCACGAAATCGGCCGGTGCCTTGCTGATGCGCGGCTTGTTGGGAAATCCGTTGCCGATATTGTCCAGCGCGATGAACTCGACCAGCTTCGCCGGCGCGGGGCCGATGCGTTCGGAGAAGGGTTTCGCGAGGGCCGGCTTCCACCAGGACAGGTGCTTGGCCGGGTGCGCCATCGCCGCGCGGATGGCGCACGGCTTGTCCTTCGGGGCGCAGGGAAGCTTGTCACCCTCCCCGCCGGCCGCGCTGGTGCAAAGACACAGGGCCAGCGCAGCGAGGAGGGGTAGACGCATCAGTGCCGGGTTTTGACGCCTTCCGAGATGACTTCCAGCGTATCACCGATGCGCTTGTCGGCGCTTTCCTTCACCGCGAGGTCGCCCAGGGAGACGATCCCCACCAGCATGTCCGTGTCGATCTCGACCACGGGCAGGCGGCGCACCTGGTATTCGGCCATCAGTCCCGCGGCTTCCGCGGTGGTCATGTCCGGCGTCGCCACGATGAGACGCGTGGTGAGGAAGCCACGCACGGGTTCTCCGTAGTGTTGTCCGTCGGCGACGGCCCGGATCGCGAGGTCGCGGTCGGTGATCACGCCGACCAGCTTGCGGTTCGCATCGACGACGGGCACGACGCCGGTATCTTCATCGCGCATCACGGTGGCGGCGACCTGGATGCTGTCGGCCAGCACCACGGCTTTGGGGTTCGGGGTCATCACATCACGGACGATCATGGGAAACACCTCCTCTGTTGGACGAGCAGGTGTGACCGCGATGCGTCGATTACGTGCGTTTTGCCCGCGAAAGAATTTCGTAGGAGGCCAGGCGATCCTCGAAGCGGAAGAACTCCGAGGCGATGATGAGTTCGTCGGCCTGCGTCGCGTCGATGATTTGTTGTAGTCCTTCGCCGACACGCTGTAGTCCTCCGACGACAAGCAGTGCCAGTCGCGACGCGATCGCTTCCTGCTCACCGGCACTCCACAAGCCTTCCATGCTCTCGACCGGCGGCATCGTCGGTCCGCGCTTGTTCCGCACCATGCCGAGCCAGCGCTGAAGCAAGCTCGTGGAGAGGAAGTTGGCCTTCTCGTCGGTCTCCGCCGCGATCGCGGGCACGCCCACCATCACGTACGGTTCCTTCAACGCGGCCGAAGGCTTGAACTCCGCGCGATACACCTCGAGGGCTTCCATCAGGTCGTCGGGCGCGAAGTGCGAAGCGAAAGCGTAGGGCCGTCCGATCGCCGCGGCGAAATGCGCGCTCCAGAGGCTGGAGCCCAGGATCCACACGGGGACGTCGATGCCGGCGCCCGGGATCGCCTTCACGGCCTGGCCGGGTTGCGCGGGTTCGAAGTACGAGACCAACTCCGCGACCTGTTCGTCGAACTCTTCGCCGCGCCCGCCCTGGTTGCGCCGCAACGCGCGCATCGTGAGCGCATCGGTGCCCGGCGCGCGGCCGAGGCCGAGGTCGATGCGCCCGGGATGCAGCGACTCCAGCGTGCCGATCTGCTCGGCCACGACGAGCGGGGCGTGGTTGGGCAACATGATGCCGCCGGAGCCCACGCGAATCGTCTTCGTGTGGTCCGCGATGTGGCCCATCACCACGACGGTGGCGGAGCTCGCGATGCCGTCGAGGTTGTGGTGCTCGGCGATCCAGTAGCGCTTGAATCCCCACTCCTCGGCGCGTTGCGCGAGCACTCGCGAGTTCGCGAGCGCCTGCGCGATCGCAACGCCCTGTGCGTAGGGAACGAGGTCGAGGACGGAGAGCGGGGTGTTCGCGAGCTTCTTATTCAAAGCCGTCCGCGCGCTTCACCTTCGGTTCGAGCACGCGGCCGGAGCGCGCACGGGCGCCGCGGTAGTGGGCCAGCCCCTTCCCGCCGATCTCGATCGTGGTCTTCTTGTCGCCGCGGCCCACCGCGGAGATCCGCAGCCCCGCGGGACCGACGGCGGTGATGCCCACCATCTTCTCGTTGTCGTGCAGCTTGATCGCCTGCACGCCGCGTCCGCCGTTCGGCAGCTCGCCGACCTCGTCCAGGGGGAACACGAGCAGGCGGCCCTCGGCGGACAGCGCCGCGACCTCTTTCGCCGCCGGATCGAAGGCTTCGGCCGCCACCAGCGCGTCGCCTTCCCCGATGGAGACGAACGCCTTGCCCGCGCGCTGGCGCGTCACGAGGGCGTCCAGCTTCGCGCGCAGTGCATAGCCCGCGGAGGACCCGAAGAGAATCGCAGTCTCGACCGGCGCGGAGAGCAGCGACACGATGGCCGTGCCCTGCGTATCCGCGAGCGAGCTCATCGGCACGCCGTCGCCCTTGCCGCCGGGCAGCTCCTGCGCCTTCACGTTGTAGGCGCGGCCGTTCGCACCCATCGCGATGATGGGCATCACGGTGCGCGTCTCGACGATGGCCAGCGGCCCGTCGCCTTCCTTCCAGGTGAGCGTCGCGCGGTCGATGCCGTGGCCCGCGCGCGAGCGCAGGAAGCCGTTGCGCGACAGCAGCAGCGTGACCGGATCGTCCGTCACCGTCTCCACCATCGAGACCGTGATGCGCTCGGCCTCCTCGATGAAGGTGCGGCGCTTGTCGCCGAACTTCTCCGCGTCCTCGCGCACTTCCTGCGCGGCCATCTTGCGGCGCTCGGCCGGGGAGCCCAGCAGCTTCTTCAGGCCCGACTGCTCCTTGCGCAGGTCGGCCAGTTCGCGCTCGATCTTGATGCCTTCGAGGCGCGCCAGCTGGCGCAGGCGAATCTCGAGGATGTCCTCGGCCTGCCGCTCGGAGAGCGAGAAGGCCTTGATGAGGTCGGGCTTCGGCTCGTCGGAGCCGCGGATGACCTTGATCACCTTGTCGATGTTCAGGAAGGCGATCATCCGGCCGTCGAGGATGTGGATCCGGTCGGCGACTTCGTCGAAGCGGTGGCGCAGGCGCCGCTCGAGCACGTCGAGGCGGAACGCGCACCACTCGGAGATGACTTCCGAGAGCCCCATCTGGCGCGGGCGGCCGTCGCGGCCGATCGTGACCAGGTTCATCGACACGTTCGATTCCATCGACGTGTGCGCGAGCAGGAAATCCATCAATTCCTGCGGCTCGACCTTGCTCGTGCGCGGTTCGAACAGGATGCGCACCGGGTGCTCGCCGTCCGAATCGTCGCGCTGCGTCTCGAGGAGGGCGAGCGCCGCGCCCTTCAGGCTCTGCTGCTCGGGCGTGAGCGACTTCTTGCCGGCCTTGGCCTTCGGATTGATCAGGTCATCGATCTCGCCCAGGACCTTCGCCGCGGAGGTGTTCGGCGGCAGTTCGGTGACGGCGATGCGGTACTGGCCGCGCGCGAGCTTCTCGACGCTCCAGCGCGCGCGGACCCGAACGCTGCCGCGCCCGGTCTCGTACGCTTTCTTGATCTCGTCGCGCGACGAGATGATCTGCCCGCCGCCGGGGAAGTCCGGGCCCTTGATCGGGCGAACGACCGGCTTCGCACCCTCGTCGCCTTCGAGCGTTTGCGCGCAGGCCTCGGCCACTTCCTTCAGGTTGTGCGGCGGGATCTCGGTGGCCATGCCGACCGCGATGCCCGAGGCTCCGTTGAGCAGCATCACCGGAAGGCGCGCCGGCAGCAGCTTCGGTTCCTTGAATTCACCGTTGTAGTTGTCGATGAAGTCGACCGTGCCGCGATCGAGCTCGGAGAGCAGGACGTGTTCGGCAAACGGCGTGAGGCGGACTTCGGTGTAGCGGTAGGCGGCCGGCGAATCGCCGTCGCGCGAGCCGAAGTTGCCCTGGCCGTCGATGAGCGGGTAGCGCAGCGTGAATTCCTGCGCCATGCGCACCATCGCGTCGTAGGTCGCGACGTCGCCGTGCGGGTGATAGCGGCCGAGCACGTCGCCGACGATTCGCGCGCTCTTCTTGTGGGGCGAGTCGGCGCGGTTGCCCATCTCGCGCATCGTGAACATGATCCGGCGCTGCACCGGCTTCTGCCCGTCCTCGACGGACGGCAGCGCGCGGCCCTTCACGACACTCATCGCGTAGGCGAGGTAGGCGCGGGAGGCGAACTCGGAGAGCGACGGCGTGCCGGGGTCGGCCGGCGTGCGGGAATCGCCGCCGCCCTTCGGGGGCGCGGGCGGCGGGGCGTCGAACAGGTCGCCCGAGAGGTCGTCGTTGCCGCCCTTGCGGCCCTTGGTCTTGGTGGCCATCAGATATCCGCCTCGATGAGGTGGCCTTTTTCTTCCATCCACGCACGGCGCCCCGAGGCTTCGGTCTTGCCCATCAGGAGCTTGAACACGCCATTGACCGTCGAGCGCTCGTCATCGCCGAGGCGCATCTCGATCAACCGGCGCGTATCCGGGTTCATCGTCGTTTCCTTCAACTGGTCCGGGTTCATCTCGCCCAGGCCCTTGAAGCGGCCGACGTGGATCGCGGTCTCGCGCACGCCTTCGTCCTGGAGCTTCTCCAGGATCTGGTCGCGTTCGCTCTCGTCCAGCGCGTAGAGGCGCTTCTCCGCCTTGACCTTGCCGTGCGGCGCGATGCGGATCACGTAGAGCGGCGCCTGCGCGACGAACACGTGGCCGAGATCGATCAGCTTGGGGAAATGCTTGTAGAAGAGGGTGAGCAGCAGCGTCTGGATGTGCGCGCCGTCGACATCCGCGTCGGCCATGATGATGCACTTGCCGTAACGCAGGTTCGCGAGCACCTCGTCGCTCGCGTCGGGCGCGTGCGGGTCGATGCCGAGGGCCACCGCGATGTCGTGCACTTCGGTGTTGGCGTAGAGCTCGGTCGCGGCGACCTCGAACGTGTTGAGGACCTTGCCCTTCAGCGGGAGGATCGCCTGGTAGTTGCGGTCGCGGCCCTGCTTGGCCGAGCCGCCGGCCGAATCGCCTTCGACCAGGAAGACCTCGTTGCGGTCGGTGTCCTGCGATTCGCAATCCGTGAGCTTGCCCGGAAGCACGGCCACGCCGGAGCCCTTGCGCTTCTCGACCGCCTTGCCGGCCCGCTGGCGCGCGGTAGCGGCGCTGATGGCGAGCTGCGCGATTTTCTTGGCGTCCTCGACGTTGGCATTGAGCCACGCATCGAGCGGGTCCTTCACGCGGGAGAGGATCAGTTTCACCGCCTCGCGCGACGAGAGCCGTTCCTTGGTCTGGCCCTGGAACTGCGGGTCGAGGATGCGCGCCGAGAGCACGAAGCGCAGCGGCTTCCAGGCGTCTTCGGACTGCAGGCTCACGCCCCGGGTGAGCAGCTCGTGGTGCTCGCAGAATTCCTTGATCGATTCGAAGATCGCATTGCGAAGCCCTGCCTCGTGCGTGCCGCCCAGCGCCGTCGGGATGAGGTTCACGAACGACTCGCCTTCGCCGCCGGCTTCGGTCCACGCGAGGGCCCACGCGGCGCCTTCGCCTTGCGCGAACGTCGCGTCGTCCTCCGGAGCATAGGATTCGCCGGCGAAGACGGGGCTCGTGTAGCCGTCGGATCCTTCGAGGCGCTCGGCCAGGTAGGCGGTCAGGCCGCCGCTGTACACCCACTCGTTCTTGTTCTTGCCGTTTTCTTCCTGCAGCGTGACCTTCAAGCCGGGCAGGAGCACGGCCTTGGCGCGCAGCAGCAGCTCGAGGTCGCGCCGCACGATCTTGCCGGTATCGAAATATTTCGGATCGGGCCAGGCGCGAACCACCGTGCCGCTATCCTTCGGGCCCGCCTTGCCGGTCTTCTTCAGCTTCTCGACCGTCTCGCCGCCCTCGAACGCGATCGAGTGCACGGCGCCTTCGCGGGTCACGTGGACTTCGAGTCGCTTCGACAGCGCGTTCGTCACCGAGACGCCCACGCCGTGCAGGCCGCCGGAGAAGGCGTAGGCGCCGCCGCCTTTCTTGTCGAACTTGCCGCCCGCGTGCAGGCGGGTGAACACCACTTCGACCGTCGGCACCTTTTCAACCGGGTGCGGTCCCAGCGGGATGCCGCGGCCGTCGTCGGCGACGCTGATCGAACCGTCGGAGTGCATGGTGACCACGACGTGCTTCGCGTGGCCAGCCAGCGCCTCGTCGGCCGCGTTGTCGATCATCTCCTGCACGATGTGCAGCGGGCTGTCGGTGCGCGTGTACATGCCCGGGCGCGCACGCACGGGCTCGAGGCCTTTCAAGACCTTGATGGATTGTTCGTCGTATTTCATGGCAGGGACGCTCGGGAAAGAACCGCGTCGAGGGACGAGATTCTACGGGAACCCGATCATGAATGCTTACAACTCTGTCGTGGCACTGAAATCCCCCGGTTACTGTCCGACCCTACGATCGGCTCATGCTTCGCACATTCCTCCTCTTGCCCGCACTCGCGTTGGCCTCGGTTTCCCAGGCCAGCGCCCCGAATTCGTCCCGGACCGGCCCAGCCTCGCGTCCGGGGCTTCCATTGAAGTGACGGTGTACCAATCGGTGTGGCCGGGCGAGGGCCACGACTCTTCCCGCCGGCGGTTGTCGCAGGGTTGCGCCGGATGAAGTTCCCCACGATGGAGACATGATGAATCGCAATTTGCTCGCCGTTCTGTTCCTCTTGACGTCCACCGCGGCCAGCGCGGTGACCGTAGCCGTGACGCCCGCCTCGCCTTCCCCTTCCGACACGTTGGTCCTCGAGATCTCGGGCGTTTCGCCGTGCACGATGCTCACCGGCGAGCCCCCCACCATGTCCGACGGGCGCGTGATCCGCGTGAGCTACAACGGCGGCGGGGTGGAGTTCCAGTGCATCGACCCACCGCCGCTGCCGATACGCGTCCCGCTGGGACGCTTGCCCGTCGGCACGTACCGTGTGGAACTCGTTCCCTACTTCTCCGCCACGGGCGTGCCGGCCGCGACGGGTACGCCGGATGCCGCCGTGACGGTCACGGTCTCCGGCTTCACGAACGACACTCCTTACGACGACTACTCGGGCCACTACGGGACGAACATCGACTACGAGGGCGTCACCGTCTGGCAGCAGGGACGCCGCGCGCTCATCTCATACCTTTACCAGGGCAGCGATGGAAAGCCCGAGTGGGTCGTGATCCCCGAAGCGACCTGGGGACTCCTGCCGGGAGGAGGCGTCGGCTTCACGGGCGAGGTCCTGTACGTGGGTGCGTTGGAAGCCGGCGGAGTGAGCGTCATCGGCACCAGCGGCACCGGCTACTTCCAGCCGAGCAGCCACTACGGCACGGCTGTGTTCGTCGTATCCACCCCGAGGGCCGGGCCGCTGGAGCGCCTTCTCACGCGGCTGCGCTTCTAGCCGGCGCGTTTCGCCGCGACGTGCGACCGGATGGCCGAGCGCGCGTCGCGGCGCAGGCCTTTCGCCGTGGGATCGAGTAGCCACAGGCGCAGCAGCCCTGACATGAACATCATGGTCTCCGCCGCGGCGGAGCGCGGGGTGACGCCGGCCACGAGCAGGCCCTTGCGGCGCGCCTGCGCGTAGGCTTTCGCGAACGCATCGACCAGCCGGCGCGTGTTCACGCGTGCGCCGTCCAGCTCGGCTTCGAGTTCGCCCGTGTATTCGCACTTGAAGTGCATGACCGAGAGCGACTTGCGCACGGCGGCATCGGTTTCCAGCGACTTCAGCGTGGCGGCGAGGAAGTCCTCGATGCGCGCGAGCGGATCGTCGCAGCCTTCGTGGAGGAGGGTGACGTCGGCGCGGTCGAGGATCGGCAGGGACACGGCATCGCGCATGGCGCGAAACATGCCGCCCTTGCCGGGAAAGTGCCAGTAGAGCGCGCCCTTGGTGACACGCGCTTCGCGCGCGATGTCATCCAGCGTCGAGCCGGCGATGCCCTGCCGGTCGAAGCAGCGCAGGGCGCCGTCGAGCAGGGCCTGGCGGGTGCGTGCGGCTTCGGCTTTCGTCTTGCGCATGGGCTTGGTCTTCTTACATACGTACTGGAACGTATGTATAATAAACCACTCCTGCCGTTCCGTTCCAAGGTTTTCAATGCGCGACACTTTCCCCGGCATTTTCCTGGTGCTTCTCCTGAGTTGCGTCGCCGGTTGCGAACGCGATGGCGCCAAGGCCGCAACCCCCGCCGCCTCCAATGCCGTGCAGGTCACCGTGAAGCGCATGGCCTTCGAGAAGGTGCCGCTGTCGGTGGATGCCGTGGGCCGCGCCGAAGGCTCGCGGGAAGTCGAAATCCGGGCGCGCGTCACCGGCATCCTCGAGAAGCGCTTGTACGAGGAGGGCACTACCGTGCCCGCGGGCGCACTGTTGTTCCAGATCGATCCCGCGCCGTACGAGCTGGAAGTCCAGCAGGCGAGGGCCACGCTGCAACAGGAGAAGGCCCGGACGGAACTCGCCCAGGCGGAGGCCAATCGCCTGGCACCCCTGGTGAAGGACCGAGCCGTGAGCCAGCGCGAATCCGACACCGCTCAATCGAACGTGCGTACCACCGCGGCGGGCATCGCCGTGGCCGAGGCGCGCCTGAAGGAAGCGGAGCTCAACCTCTCCTACACCCGCGTGACCGCGCCCATCGGCGGTGTCACGGGCCGCGCGCTGAAGAGCGAAGGCAGCCTCGTCTCGACCACGGCCGATGCGAGCCTGCTCACCACGATGACGCGCGTGGATCCGGTCTGGGTCCGCTTCTCGCTCGCCGAACCGGACTTCGACCGCATTCGCAGCACCCATCGCCAGGCCGCCGTGCAACTGCTGGCCGGGGACGGCACGCTCGTCTCCGACAAGGGGCGCCTCAATTTCGCGGCGAGCACCATCGACAACCGCACCGGGGCCGTCGAGCTTCGCGCCGAGTTCCCCAACCCGGACTTGCGTTGGCTGCCGGGTCAATTCGTGAAGGTGCGCGTCCTGGCCGGCGAGCAGACCGCCATGCTCGTCCCGCAGGCCGCGATCCAGCAGAACGAGCAGTCGCGCATCGTGATGACGGTGGCCGCCGACGGCAAGGCCGCGCCGCGCGCCGTGCAGACCGGAAGCTGGATCGGTTCCAACATGGTCATCACGGGCGGATTGAAGGAAGGCGAGCAGGTCATCGTCGACAACCTCGTGAAGGTGCGCCCGGGCACCGCGGTGCAGCCGACGGTCGCCGCCGTCGAGCCCGCCGCCGCGCCCGCATCTGCCGCGCCCACCACCACCGCGAAGCGCTAGCGTTCCATGGGCAACTTCTCGCGGTTCTTCATCGACCGTCCGGTCTTCGCGATGGTCATCGCGGTGCTGATCACGCTCGCGGGCGCAATCGCGGCATTCGCCTTGCCCGTGGCGCAGTACCCCGAGATTTCGCCGCCCACCGTCACCATTTCCACGACGTACCCGGGCGCCAGCGCCGAGACCATCGCCACGACGGTCGCGGCACCCATCGAGGAGCAGCTCTCCGGCGCGGAGGGCATGATCTATTTCAATTCGAACTCCGGTTCGGACAGCACGATGACGATCACGGCCACCTTCGAAGTCGGCACCGACGTCGACAAGGCCGTGTTCCAGTTGAACAACCGCGTGCAGGTGGCCCTTCCGCGCCTTCCCGAGGAAGTGCGGCGCAACGGCGTGCTGGTGCAGAAGAAGTCCAACGACATCCTGGTCGTGATCGCACTGCGCTCGACCGATGGCTCGCGTTCGTCCACGTACCTCGCCGACTACGCGAACGTGAACATGCTGGATGACTTGAAACGGATCCCCGGCGTGGGCGACGTGACGCTCTTCGGGTCCATCTCCTCGATGCGCGTGTGGCTCCAGCCGGACAAGATGGCGCGCCTGGGCATCACGCCGACCGATGTCGCCACCGTGATCCGCGGGCAGAACACGCAGTTCGCCGCCGGCAAGGTGGGCGCGGAGCCGGCACCCCCCGGGCAAGCTCTCACCTTCACGGTGAATGCGCGCGGCCGCCTCGCTCGCGTGGAGGACTTCGAGAACCTCATCATCCGCGCCAACGGGCCCAACGGCGTGCTGCGCATGAAGGACGTCGCCACCGTCGAGCTCGGTGCGCTCAACTACGACACATTTCCCACCGTCGACGGCAAGACCGCCGTCGGCATGGCCGTCTTCCTGCAGACGGGCGCCAACGCCCTCGAAGTCTCCGACGGCGTGAAGAAACGCCTCGAGGAAATGAAGGGCAACTTTCCCGCCGGCGTGGAGTACCTGATTCCGTTCGACACCACGCTCGTGGTCAAGAGCTCGATCCGCGAAGTGAAGGTGACCATCTTCGAGGCGGCGATCCTCGTGCTTGCGGTCGTGTTCCTCTTCCTGCAGACGTGGCGCGCCACGATCATCCCGATGCTCGCGGTGCCGGTGTCGATCGTGGGCACGTTCGCGGGCCTTCTGGCGCTTGGCTTTTCGATCAACACGCTCACCCTTTTCGCGATGGTGCTCGCCATCGGCATCGTGGTGGACGACGCGATCGTGGTGCTCGAGAACGTCGAGCGCCTGATGCGCGAGCAGAAGATGTCGGCGCGCGAGGCCTCCATCGAAGCGATGCAGGAAGTGGCCGGTGCGGTGATCGCGATCGTCCTCGTGCTGTGCGCCGTGTTCATCCCGGTGGCCTTCCTGGGCGGCATCGCGGGGCAACTCTACAAGCAGTTCGCCGTCACCGTCGCGGTTGCGGTCGTGATATCGGGGTTCACGGCGCTCACGCTCACGCCCGCGCTCTGTGCGCTGCTGCTCGAGGTCCATGACGAGGAGCCGAAGCTCTTCAAGCCGTTCAATCGCGCCTTCAAGGCGCTCACCGCGCGCTTCCTCCAGGGCGTGGACTTGGCACTCGCGCGGCGCGTCGCCGCGGGGTTCGCCTTCCTGGCAATGCTCGTGGTGGCAGGGTTGCTGCTCTGGCGCGTGCCCTCGAGCTTCCTGCCACCCGAGGACCAGGGCTACCTGCTGGGCACGCTGCAGTTGCCCGACGGAGCCTCGATCCAGCGCACCAAGGTCACCGCGGCCGCCATCCAGAAGATCATCGCCGACGAGCCGATCGTGGACCACGCGTTCGTCGTCCCGGGGCGCGACCTGATCGGCGGCTCGAACAAGACCAACGCCGGCACGATGTTCATCCTGTTGAAGGACTGGGACGAACGCAAGAAGACGGCCCCGCAACTCGCGACCGAACTCACGAAGAAGGGGCAGGGCTTCCCCGACGGCCAGGCGACCGTGTTCAACCCGCCGTCCATCCGCGGCCTGGGCACGGCGGGCGGCTTCGAGTTCTACCTGCAATCGCGAACGGACAACGATGCGCAGAAACTGGGCCAGGCCACGCGCGCCGTGGTCGATGCGCTCGCGAAGGACCCGCGCCTGCAAGGCATGGCGACGTTCTTCCGCCCGACGGCGCCGCAACTCTTCGCGGAAGTCGATCGCGAGAAGGCCATCTCGCTGGGTGTCGCGCCCGAGGAGGTCTTCGCGACGCTGCAGTCCACCTTCGGCACGTTGTATGTGAACGACTTCAACCTGAGCGGGCGCACGTTGCGCGTGCAGGTGCAGGCAGAACCTTCGCAGCGTTCGAACCCCGAGCAACTGGGTTCGGTCTACGTGCGTTCCACCACGTCGGGCGAAATGATCCCGCTGCGTGCGCTGCTACGCGTGCGCGAGACGGCCGGGCCCGAGCAGGTCGAGCGCTTCAACGGCTACCTCGCCGCCAAGGTGCTGGGCTCGGGACGCCCGGGTGTGAGCTCGGGCCAGGCCCTCGAGGCGGTGGAAGAAGTACTCGCCCAATCGATTCCGCCGGGCTACACGCTCGCCTGGAGCGGCCAGGCCTTCCAGGAGAAGCGCACCGGCAAGCAATCGATCTTCGCCTTCGGGCTGGCCATCGTGATGGTGTTCCTGATCCTTGCCGCCCTCTACGAACGCTGGCGCTTGCCCACGGCCGTGGTGCTCGCGGTGCCGTTCGCGGTGACGGGTGCGCTGGCGCTCGTGTTCGTGCGCGGCATGGAGAACGACATCTACTTCCAGATCGGCCTCGTCGTGCTGATCGGCCTCGCGGCGAAGAACGCCATCCTGATCGTGGAGTTCGCGCAACAAGGCCTGCTGCGCGGCATGAGTGCCAAGGACGCCGCGATCGATGCCGCGCGGCTGCGTTTCCGCCCGATCGTGATGACGTCGCTTGCGTTCGTCTTCGGCGTGCTCCCGCTCGCGATCTCCAGCGGCGCCGGCTCGGCCGCGCGGCGCTCGATGGGGACCGGTGTGGTCGGCGGCATGCTGGTGGCGACTTTCATCGCGACCATGTTCGTGCCGCTGTTCTTCACGTGGTTCGCAAGCCGCCGCAGCATGAGCGAGGCGATGCACGACAAGCACGAGGCCGCGGCGCGGGCCGCCGCTGCTCCGGGGGCCGCGGAATGACGCGCTTCCTCGTTGTGACAGCTGTTGCCACGGCCCTCGCCGGTTGCGCCATGGTCGGCCCCGACTATGCGCGCCCGGCCACCGACTTGCCCGCGCAGTTCGATGCGAAGGGCGGCAGTTCCGAAACTCCGGCGCTCGCCGCGCGATGGTGGACTCTTTACGGCGATGCGACGCTCGACGAGCTGGTTCGCGCGAGCCTGGAGCGCAACGCCGATCTCCAGCTCGCGGCCGCCCGCGTCGAGGAAGCGGACGCGGTGCTGCGCGAAGCGCACGCGGCCCTGGTCTTTCCGCAGGTGAACGGGCAGGTGGGTGCGACCCGCGGACGTGTTCTCGGCAACACGCCGCCGGTTGGAAACGCGTTCGTGGTTGGTGCTTCGACCGCGTTTGAGGTCGACGTGTGGGGAAGGCTTCGCCGCGGGCAGCGCGCCGCGCGCGAGAACCTGCTCGCCACGCAGTACGCCCGCGACACGGTGCGGATCACGCTCGCCGCCACTGTCGCGCGCACGTTCTTCGGCATTCGCGCGCTCGATGCGCAGCGCAAAGCTTCGCAGGAAATCCTCGACGCCGCGGTCGAATCCCTCGACCTCGCCACCAAGCGGGCCGATGCCGGGCTCGTGCCCGCGCTCGACATCTACCAGGCCGGATCGTTGAAATCGACGGCCGCGGCGCAGTTGAAGGAAGTCTCGCGCCTGCGCCAGGCCCTCGAGCACCAGTTGGGCGTGCTCACCGGGCGGCTCGACATGAAGGTGGAACCGGGCGAGCTGACGAGCTTGCCGATCCCGCCGCAACCGCCCGCGGGATTGCCGTCGCAGCTGCTCGAACGCCGGCCCGATGTGCGCGAGGCCGAAGCGCGTCTCGCGAGCGCCACGGAACTGGTGGGCGTCGCGCGCGGCTCGCAATTCCCCACGCTTTCGCTCACCGCGGCGTTCGGTGTCGCCAATCCGCAGATCGAAGACCTCTTCACCACGGGTTCTCGCTTCTGGTCCGTGGGTGCGGGGCTCGTGGGACCGATCCTCGACGGCGGCCGCAATGCCGCTCGCACGGATCAAGCGGCGGCGCGAGCGAAGCAAGCCGAAGCGGCCTACCAAGGCACGGTGCGAGATGCCTTCCGTGACGTGGCCGACGCGCTTTCGAACGTGCAGCTCGCCGGCGCCACCGAAGTGGACCTGCAGGACCTCGTCGCGCAGGCGAAAGAGGCGCTGCGGCTTTCGCGCGCGCGCTACGACAGCGGCTATTCGCCTTACCTCGAAGTACTGGATGCGCAGCGCACGCTGAACAACGCGCAGATCCAATTGATCCGCAACCGCCAGAACTACCTCTCGTACACGGTAGACCTCATGGTCGCGCTGGGCGGGGGTTGGGATCCTGCGCTAATGTAGCGGCGCCATGCCGCTACCGTCTCGACGAAGAATGCTTTTCGCCGCGCTCGCCGTGGCGCTGGCATTCGTCCTGTGGATGGCTTGGGAAACCCTGCTCCGCGATCGAACGCCGATCGAGCAGGCGAATCGCGCGGCGATCAAGGAGAGGCTGCTGTCCGGGAACGCCAGTGCACCGGGTGCGGCAAAGGCCCCGGCCGTCGTGAAGCCCTCCGCCCCTGCGCGCGCCTTTGAGCCACTGCCTCCGATCGGCGCCAAGCTGGTCGAGATCTATCCGCGCCTGCGGGCAGAGGCCAGCGAAGGCAACGTCCGCGCGTCCTGCCGGCTCGCCTTCGAACTCGAGCGCTGCCAGCGCGACCTGCCGAGGTGGATCCAGGGCCTGACGATTGCCGACGCGAAGATCGCGAAAGCCGAGACGTCGGAGGCCCGCGAGCGATACGAGAAGGGGAAGGCCTATACGCAGCGCGAGATCGAGAGCGCCACCGACATCTGCGCGGGCTTCGTCGACACGGAGGGCGTGAGGCCCTGGCAGTACCTGTTCAACGCGGCGCTCGCCGGACACACGCCTTCCATGGCGCGCTTCGCGCTCGCGCCGCCACTCAATCCGCTGAACGTGACGCAGGATCTCGAAGGGGTGGCCGCGTATCGCACCTATGCGCCGGATTTCCTCCGGCAGGCGGCCGATTCGGGCTACGGGCCTGCGGTTTCGGGCATGGTGGCAGAGACGTCGGGCGGCCTGCTGTTCGTGGAATTCCACATGTATGGCATCCACCTCGCGCCCTTCGACTACGAATTGTCGGCCCGCTACATGCACGCGTTCTCGCACTTTCCGGTGTCGACGGCGCAGGGAAGGCGCTCGCGGGGGATCATCTTCGACAAGCTGACCGCGGCGCTGTCACCCGAAGCGATGGCCCGCGCCAAAGTCGATGGCGACGCGCTGGCCGCGAGCTGGAAGCCCGAAGTCTTCGCGCCGAAGGAAGGCCGCGTGCCCGGGCAATTGCTGCCCAAAGGCGGGTACGACTGCAATGAATGACGGCGTTATATCCGTACCATCATAGCGATCGCTACTGATTTGACAACGGCACCCGCGTAGTCGCAGTGTGCACGGGCAGCTTTCCGCTCGCTTACCTGAGGAGGTAACCCATGCCCACCACAATAAATCTCAACGGCAAGCCGGTGACGGTGAATGCCGCGCCCGATACACCCATGCTGTGGGTCCTACGCGACCACCTCGGCATGACCGGAACCAAGTTCGGCTGTGGCGCTGCCCTTTGCGGCGCGTGCACCGTGTACGTCGACGGCGTGCCCACGCGCTCGTGCGTGACGCCGCTTTCTGCGATCGCTGGCAAGAAGGTGACGTCGATCGAGGGCCTGCAGGGCAAGGTCGCCAGCGCCGTGCAGGCCGCGTGGGACAAGGCCCAGGTTCCGCAGTGCGGCTACTGCCAGTCCGGCCAGGTGATGGCCGCGACGGCGCTGCTCACCAAGACGCCGAAACCCACCGACGCGCAGATCGAGCAGGCGATGCAGGGCAACCTCTGCCGCTGCGGCACCTACGGCCGCATCCGCACCGCGATCCATGACGCTTCGAAACAACTGGAGGGCAAAGCATGAGCGCGCTCCCGATTTCCCGCCGTGAATTCCTGAAGGTCACCGCCATCGCGGGTGGCGGCATGATGGTCGGCGTCAACCTGGGCGCGATCGGCGAAGCCGAAGCGGCCGCGGCCGCCGGTGGCGTCGAGAACGCGTGGATCAAGATCACGCCCGACAACAAGATCACGTTCATCTGCCATCGCAACGAGATGGGGCAGGACGTGCACACCTCGCTCGCGATGCTGCTCGCCGACGAACTCGGCGTCGATCCGCGCAAGGTCACGATCGTGCAGGCCGGGTCGAATCCTGGGCTCTACATCAACAAATTGCTAGGTGGCCAGATCACCGGCGGCAGCACGAGCATCCGCGACGCATGGGAGCCGCTGCGCCAGGCGGGTGCCGGAGCCCGCACGATGTTGGTTGGTGCCGCGGCTGCGCAATGGAAGGTTTCGCCGGGCGACTGCAAGGTCGAGAACGGCGTCGTGACCAGCGGCAAGAACAAGGCGACGTTCGGCCAGCTCGCGACCGCCGCGGCGAAGCAACCCGTGCCGAAGGATGTGCCCACGAAGGCCAAGGGCCAGTTCACCGTCATCGGCAGCAACATCCAGCGCCTCGACGGCGCCGACAAGGCCCGCGGCAAGACCGTCTTCGGCATCGACGCAAAGCAACCCGGCATGCTCTACGCCGCGATGCAGCATTCGCCCGTGATCGGCGGCAAGGCCGTCTCGTTCGACGCGTCGGCGGTCGAGAAGCGCCCCGGCGTCAAGAAAGTGGTCAACATCGGCGACGGCGTGGCCGTCATCGCGGATCACTACTGGACTGCTCGCCAGGCCGCGGATGCGATCAAGGTGCAGTGGGATCGCGGGCCGAGCGCGAAGGTCGACACGGCTTCCGTCTGGGCCACGCTCGACAAGGCGAAGGATCGCCCCGGCTACGTCGCGGGCAAGAAGGGTGACGTGGCCCCGGTGCTCGCCTCGGGCGCGCTCGAAGCGACCTACATGTGCCAGATGCTTTCGCACGCCACGCTCGAGCCGCAGAACTGCATGACGCTCGTGACGAAGGACACGATCGACATCTGGGCCCCGACGCAATTTCCGCAGGGTGCCGAAGGCACGGCCGCGGCGGTGAGCGGATACAAGCCCGCGCAGATCCGCATCCATCCGCAGTTCATCGGCGGCGGGTTCGGGCGCAAGCTCGAGAACGACTTCATCGCGCAGTCGGTGGCCATCTCGAAGGCGATGCCCGGCGTGCCGGTGAAGATGATCTGGACACGCCCCGAGGACATGGGCCACGACTTCTACCGTCCGCCGTCCCTGCACGTGATGAAGGGCGTGGTGAAGGACGGCAAGGTGGCCGCGCTCTCGGCGAAGCTGGTCTCGCCTTCCGTCACGTCGCGCGCGTTCCCATCCGCCGTGAAGGACGGCAACGACCCGTTCATGACCGAAGGTCTCGCCAACTTCACCTACGACATCCCGAACATGGAGCTGCGTTCCGTGATCGAGGAGGTCGGCGTTCGCGTCGGCTACTGGCGCTCGGTGAGCAATGCGTTGAACGCCTTCGCGACCGAGGGCTTCATCGACGAGCTCGCGGTGTCGGCGCAACAGGATCCTGTGGCCTTCCGCCTCGCGATGCTGGGCACCCAACCGTTGCAGAAGGCGGTCCTCGAGAAGGCCGTGCAGCTCTCCGGCTACACCGCGACGCCTCCTTCGGGCCGTGCGTTCGGGGTGGCGTCGATGGAGTGCTACGACACGCACGCGGTCATCATCGCCGAAGTCTCCGGCACCGCGAGCAAGGTGAAGCTGGAGCGCCTCACGGTGGTTGCCGACGCGGGCGTGATCGTGCACCCGGATCAAGCCGTGGCCCAGCTCGAAGGCGGTGTCGCGACGGGGCTGATCTCGACCCTGCGCAGCAAGATCACCTTCAAGGACGGGGCCGTCGAGCAGACCAACTTCCACGACTTCCAGGTTCCGCGCATGTCGGACGTGCCGCCCATCCAGGTGGCCTTCATCGGCAACCGCGACAAGCCGGCGGGGCTTGGGGAAGTGGGCGTGCCGCTCGTGGCGCCTGCAGTGGCCAACGCGGTGTTCAAGCTGACCGGCAAGCGCATCCGCGCGCTGCCGCTGGAAGATGGGGGCGTGACCTTCGCCTGAGGCGAATCGGGGGGTAAATTCCCGCTGTTCCGGCGATGGAACGGCGGGGGGTGGGGGGATGATGGTTTGCATCCGACATCCCTCCATCCAGGAGCCCCGCCATGTTTCCCCGCGTCATTTCGCTCAAGTTCGACCGTGGCCTGCTCGGCGCGGGAATGACGTTGAGCCGGATCGCCGGCGCCTTCGTGGCCCAGCTCTCCACGCGAGCGGCGAACCAGGCGCAGGTCCTATACGACTACTCCACCGGCAAGATCACGCGCGTCGAAGCGATGACGCAACTGGGCGTGGATTGCCGCGAGTTGCTGCGCATCATGGCGGACAGCAAGATCCCGATGCCGCGCCCGACGCGCACCCAATTCGATGCCCTCGCCAAGCGCATGCTCGACCGCTGCGTGAAGGCCCAGGAGCACGCTCCCAGGAAAAAGACCCCCGCGAAACGCCCGGGCATCGCCCGCAAGACCACGGGATTTCGCCTGAAGGCCCGTTAGCCCGCGCCGACGCGGCCCGCGCCGCAATGACATTTGTCACACTTGTTCGGTACGCACGGTTCGTAGCAAAGCTCGCAGACCGAAGGTGGTGTCCGCCTGTTCGCCCAGTGTAAGTTCACTTCGGGAGGATTCATGCGAACCATCCGCTTGCTGATCTGCGCGTCCGTGCTGTTCCCCAGTGTTGCTTGCGCCGGCCTTGCCCAGGAGGACATCAGTCGGGTGATCTCCGGGCTGGACCTCGAGCGCACGCGAAGCGAAGCCCACGCTCGATGCGTGCACGACGTGCCCGCGGCGATCGAGTGGCTTCGGGATCCGGTGATCGAGCAGTACTGCGTCGTGCGCCATGGAGCGCCGCGCAAGGTCGGGCTCTTCCTGGGCGTCCGGCTCTCGCTGGAACTCGAGCAGGCCGGCAAGGCCGTGCAATCCAGCGTAATCGATGCGCTGGTGGACGCGCAGGAGGCGACCGACGAGGCGCCGGCGCGGCCCTGATCGGGCGGCCGGCTCCGTCGGATACGACTAGCTGAGCAGTTGCTTCAGGCGGCGGCCGAACACCTCGGCTTGCGGCCCGCCTTCGGACTTGGCAATCGCCGAGATATACGCGTCTTCGAGCTCCTGCAGATCCTGCAGCGTTCCGGCGCGCTCCAGCTTCATCGTGAAGAAGAAGGACTTGATCCCCATCGCGTCGACGATGGTGGCGTTCATGAAGTTCTTGGCGGCGCGGAAGCGTTCGTAATCGTTCTTCGCGTGGGGTGCGTTGGCCGGGGTGCTGGCCATGGCGGTTTCGCGCGCCTGCTCGATGAGGCCCAGCCGGACCAGCTCCTCGAGGAAGTTCTGCGGCGCGCCGACTTTCGCGGCTTCGTCGCGCACGGCGGGCTCGTCCGAGGCCCCGTCGATGAGGATCAGCATGGTGCGAATCCGCGGGTTCAGCTTGAGCTTGCGCCCGACGACTTCGGCCTGGCCCCGGTCGGTCTTGCGGTAGACGGCTACGTTGCTCATTTGGAGTCCTCCTCCTGTCTTTATGCTGAACACTTTGTTCCGAGCGGGCCGGAATTGCGTGTGATGAAACTCACAACCCCTGTTTCGGTTGTAAGGATGTAAGAAAGGGGGGGGTGCAGGGCGTCTACGCGATTTGCCGGGTCGGCTAGAACTTCGGGCGCAGGCCACTCCCGTTCAGCACGCACCGATGCTCCGTGCATTCGATGCGTTCGGCCCCGTCGAAGTAGTCCTCGCCGCGGCCGTAGTACTCGGGACCGAATTTCCGGCGCCAGAACGTGATGGTGTCGCCGAGCGCGTAACGCCGCTTCACCATGTCGAAGTCGAAACCGAGGTTGGCCTCGAGAGCGTTGTCGGCCGAAGGTGAAGCGCCGGGGTCCGCCTTGCGCACGTCGGCCTCGAGCGCGGCGAGGTGGCTGCACAGCACGCGGGCCGCCGGATTCTCCCAGTACGCGATCATGCGATCGGTGATGTCCTCGCCCTTGAAGACGCGATCGGCGTACTTCGCTTTCACGCGATCCGCGCGGAGCGCCGCCACGCGAACCTCGCGCATGCGTGCATCCTCCACGCTTCCGATGGTCGAGCGGCCGATGATCTCGGCGTATCGCTCGAGGCCGGGCGTGGCGCGCAGTTCCTGTCGCAGCGCCTCCTGCTGCGCTTGCGCCCTCGCGATCGCCTTGCGGTTCTCCGCCTCCTGCGCCAGCCTTTCGGCCGCCTGCGGGTCCACGCCTCCGCGCAGCCGATCGGGCAGGATCCACCACTGGTACCCGAAGAACACGATGAGTCCCGGAACCAGGCCCACGAGCGAGGCTCCGATCATCCAGCGATCGAGCGCCTTTCCGCGAAGGCCTTGCAGCTCCGCGGTCCAGTAGCCCGCGGCGATGACCGTGCCAATGGCGGCTACGCACAGGATCACCGCGAGGATCGAATGGAATGCGAGCTCGGTTTTTGGCGACATGGGAAGCGGATCCGGTCGATGCGTCAAAATAGCGTTTTCCAGCGGCCCCGCCAATGCTTCGCGCCACCTTCCGATCCCTGAGCGGCTTCAACTATCGCCTGTGGGCCGCGGGCGCGCTGGTGTCGAACATCGGATCGTGGATGCAGCGCACCGCGCAGGACTGGATCGTCTTCACGGAACTCACGGCGAATGACGCGACCGCGGTGGGCGTCACGATGGCGCTGCAGTTCGGGCCCTCGCTCTTCCTGCTTCCCTTCGCGGGCTACATCGCGGATCACTTCGACGGCCGCCGCGTGATGCTGGTCACGCAAACGCTGCAGGCCGCGTTGGCGCTCGGACTGGGGATCCTCACGCTGACCGGGCACATCCAGCTCTGGCATGTGTATCTCTTCGCGCTGATGCTGGGATGCGTGACGGCGTTCGATGCCCCGGTGCGCCAGACCTTCGTCGCGGAGCTCGTCTCGGACGCGAAGCTCTCCAATGCCGTCGCGCTCAATTCAACGTCGTATCAACTGGCGCGCATGATCGGCCCGGCGCTCGGCGGATTGCTGATCGCGGGGATCGGAACCGGGTGGCTCTTCATCATCAACTTCGTGACCTTCGGCGCGGTGATCGCATCGCTCCTCGCGATGCGCGTGGCCGAGTTGCACCGCTTCGAGCGCGCGGTTCGCAAGCCCGGCAGCCTGCTCGAGGGCTTCGGCTACGTCCGGGGACGCCCGGACCTGCTGGTGGTGTTCACGATGCTGTTCCTGGTCGCGGCCTTCGTCATGAACTTCGCCGTCTTCATTTCGGCGATGGCGGTGACGGTGTTCGGCGCGAGCGCGGGTGGCTTCGGGCTGCTGAGCTCGGCGCTCGCCATCGGCTCGGTCTTCGGCGCGCTGGGGTCCGCGCGTCGCGAGAAGCCCCGGGCCATCCTGCTGCTCGCGAGCGCCTTCTTCCTGGCGGTCTTGTTCACCGGCGCGGCGTTGGCGCCGACCTACTTCACCTTCGGCGTGGCACTCGTGGGCCTCGGTTGGGCCCTGCAGATGTTCATGACGACCGCCAACGGCACGGTGCAGCTCCTGACCGAACCGATGCTGCGCGGGCGCGTGATGGCCATCTACATGGGCATCCTGAACGGTTGCACGCTGTTCGGAGCCCCGTTCGCGGGGTGGGTGGCGAATCGCTACGGTGCCCGCTGGTCGCTGATGATCGGGGCAGCGGCCGCCTTGGTGGCGGTTGCGGTCGGGGTCCGGTACCTGGTGCGGTACCGGGGGCTGCACACGAAGCGCGAAGGTTGGCGCCTGCGGTTCCTGCTGAGGGAACTGCCCTGATTCTTCCGCAGTTCGCCAGAATTCACGAAGAATTCGCTCCATCGTTTCTGTCAGGATGCGACGTGCGCATCCATGCCGGCACTTCCAGGGAACCCCGATGAGAACAACGATCCGCCTGCCGATCCTCGCCATCCTCCTGTCTTGCGCCGCCGCCGCCTGGGCGGAGCCCAAAGTGGAGGTGTTCACGCCCCAGGGCGAGGCGAAGGGCGTGCGCCAGGTCGCCGTGCGGTTCTCCGAGCCGATGGTGGAGTTCGGCGACCCGCGCCTCGCCGATCCGTTCACGTGGAAGTGCGAGGGCGATGCCGAGGTCTTCAAGGGCAAGGGACGGTGGGCCGACGGCCGCAACTGGATTTTCGACTTCGATGGCGACCTGCCCGCGGGCCAGCGTTGCAGGTTCTCGCTGAAGGGCGACGCGAAATCCGCGGCTGGCGTGGCGACCACCGGCAAGCGCGACTTCGACTTCCACACCGGCGGCCCGACCGTGGTCACCTCGCTTCCCGAGGAAGGCAACGAGAACATCGACGAGGACCAGTCGTTCGTGTTCGTCTTCGACGCCCCGATCGATGCGCGCACGCTCGACCAGGCGTGGTGCGAGGCCGCGGGCGTGAACGAGCGCATCCCGGTGCAGGCGCTGCCGCAGGACGAGGCACGCAAGATCCTCGCCGCGCAACCCTACCAGGCCTACCGGTTCTATCGCCTCGTCTACAAGGGCCGCAAGCCCGTGACACTCGCGCAGTTCCGCGTCGAGGACAAGCGCTTCCGCGACATGCCCGTCGTGGGCCTGCGCTGCGCGCGCAAGCTTCCGGCCGGCGCGAAGATCTCGGTCGTGATCGGCGCGGGCGTGAAGACGCGCACCGGCATCCCGCGTGCATCCGCGCAAAGGCTCGCGTTCAAGGTGCGCCCGGCGTTCACCATCGCGTTCAGTTGCCAGCGCGTGAACAAGGACGCGCAATGCCTGCCCGCCACGCCGATGACGGTGAACTTCACGGCGCCCATCTCCCGCGAGAGCGCGGCCGCGTTCCGCCTCAAGGCCGCGAGCGGCAAGGCCTGGCCTGCGACGCTCGAGCCCAACGTGAAGACCGTGGAGTCGCTCACGTTCCAGGGCCCGTTCCCCGAGGAAGCGAAGTTCACCATCGAGTTGCCGAAGGACCTGCGCGACGACTCCGGACGCACGCCGTCCAACGTGGCGATGTTTCCGCTCGAAGTCCGCACCGATCGCTTCCCGCCGCTGGTGAAGGTTCCCGGCCGCTTCGGAATCCTCGAGACGGCGGACGCGACGCTGCCGGTCACGGTGCGCGGCGTCGAGCCGAGCATTGCCGGCAAGAAGGCCGATGTCTCGCCGATCCCCGGCAGCACGACACGCGTCGAGGGCGACGAGACGCAGATCATCAAGCGCTACTTCTCGTTCATGACGCCGCCCGAGGAGCGCGCGCGCCGGCCGAAGAAGGGCGAAAAGCTGGAACCGATTCGCCCGGGCGAACTCTCCTCGCTCGAGGCGAGCGATAGCGCAGCGCCGTTCGCGCTTCCGCGCCCGGTGAAGGGCCGCGCGATGGAGGTCATCGGCATTCCGTTCAAGAAGCCGGGCTTCTACCTGGTGGAGCTCGCGAGCCCGCGCCTGGGAGAAGCGCTGCATGGCGAGAAGGGCATGCCGTACTACGTCGCCACGAGCGTGCTGGTCACGAACCTCGCGGTGCACCTGAAGCACGGCAAGGAAAGCTCTCTCGTGTGGGTGACGAAGCTCTCCGATGGATCGCCGGTGGCCGGCGCGCGCGTGTCGGTGCGCAACTGCCGCGGCGAGCGCTTCTTCGAGGGCCGCACGGACGGTGACGGCATCGCGGCAATCGACAAGGCGCTGCCGCCGGTGCGCGGATATCCTCCGTGCCCGCTGGTGGCGTTCGCGCAGGTGGGCGACGACCTCTCGTTCACGCTCTCGTCGTGGCGCGAGGGCATCGAGCCGTGGAACTACGGCGCGAACACTGGATACTGGAACACTTCGCCGCTCGCGATCCACACGATCTTCGACCGCACGCTGTTCCGCGCCGGCGAGAAGGTGAGCATGAAGCACGTCGCGCGCATTCCCACCGGCGACGGCTTCCGCATCCCGAAGGAGGGCACGCTGCCGACGAAAGCGACGCTCTACCACACGGACAGCGACCAGAGCATCGCGTTGACCGTGAAGTTCGACGCGCGTGGGTTCGCGGAGAGCGAGTGGGCCATTCCGAAGGAAGCGAAGCTCGGCACGTACCAGCTCCAGTGGACGCATCCGACCGGCGTGCGTTCGTCGGCGGAGTTCCGCGTCGAGGCGTTCCGCGTTCCCCTGATGCGAGCCACCCTGGCCGCGCCGAAGGAGGCGCTGGTGAAGCCCAAGTCCGCGAAGATCGACGCGGCCATCACCTATCTCGCGGGTGGTCCGGCCGCTTACCTGCCGGTGCGCGTTCGCCATCGCGTCGAGCCGAGGATGGTGAGCTTCGACGACTACCCGGACTTCGGCTTCTCGGGCCAGCCCGTGAAGGAAGGCGTCACGACCGGCCCCGCGATGGAGTCCTACGACCTCTACGATCCGGACGAGGAGGGCGGCACGCCCGAACGTGGCGCGAACGATGCGCCCGTCACCACGCGGGCGTTCACGCTCGATGCCGCCGGCACCGCGGCGCTCGTGATCGACAAGCTGCCCGCGATCGAGCGGCCCTCGAGCCTCGCGGTCGAAGTGGAATACGACGATCCGAACGGCGAGAAGCTCGCGGCCTCGACGCGCGTGGCCCTGCATGCCGCGGGCCTCTACGTGGGCATCCGTCCCGACGGATGGGCCGCGACGAAGGCCGGCGTGAACGCGCAGGTGCTCGTGCTCGACACGGCGGGCAAGCCCGTCGCGGGGCGTGCCGTCACCATCGATGTCTTCGAGCGCAAGACGTATTCGAGCCGGCGGCGCGTGCTGGGCGGCTTCTACGCGTACGACTCGGTCACCGAGACGCGCAAGGTGGGCTCCGGCTGCTCGGGCACGAGCGACGCGCGCGGGCTGGTGTTCTGCGCGGTGAAGCCCGGCCTCACGGGCGAGGTGATCCTGCGCGCACAGGCGCAGGACGATGGGAAGCGCATCGCATCGGCCACGGCGAGCGTGTGGGTCGTGGGCGATGGCGAATGGTGGTTCGACCCTTCGAGCAACGACCGCATGGACCTCGTGGCCGAGAAGAAGCGCTACGAGCCGGGCGAGACGGCACGCCTGCAGGTACGCATGCCGTTCCGCTCCGCGACGGTGCTGGTCACCGTCGAGCGCGAGGGCGTACTCGACCGGCGCATCGTGAAGCTCGACGCGAAATCGCCCGTGATCGAGGTGCCCATGAAGGGAACCTACGGGCCGAATGTCTTCGTCTCGGCGCTCGCGGTGCGCGGGCGGGTTCCCTCCGGCGAGGCGAAGCCCCCCACGGCGCTGCTCGACCTCGCGAAGCCGGCATACAAGTTGGGCATGACGTCGATCAAGGTGGGACGGCGCGACTACGAGCTCAAGGTCAAGGTCGCTCCGGATCGCGATACGTTCAAGGTCCGCGAGAAGGCTCACGTGGCGATCGAGGTCACGGACTCCAGCGGCAAGCCCGCGGCGAACGGCGAGATCGCGCTGGCCGCCGTCGATGAGGGCCTGCTCGAGCTGATGGACAACGCCTCGTGGAACATCCTCGATGCGCTGCTCGGCGATCGTCCCATCGAGGTCGTCACCGCGACGGCCCAGGGCCACGTGATCGGCAAGCGGCACTTCGGGCGAAAGTCGGTGCCCGCGGGCGGTGGCGGCGGGAAGTCCGGCGCACGTGAGCTCTTCGACACGCTGCTCGCGTGGAAGGGCCGCGTCACGCTCGACGCGCAGGGCAAGGCCAGCATCGACATCCCGTTGAACGATTCGCTCTCCAGTTTCCGCATCGTCGCGGTGGCTACCTCGGGCGCGGCGAAGTTCGGCACCGGCAAGGCCACGATCCGCACGACGCAGGACCTCATGCTCTTCGCCGGCCTGCCGCCGGTCGTTCGCGAGCAGGACGATTTCACCGCGATGTTCACGCTGCGCAACACGACGGCGGCGCCGATCGACTCGCGGGTCACGTGGTCGGTGAGCAAGGTCATCAACGGCGAGCAACGCGTCACGCTGGCGGCGAACGAGTCGAAGGTGATTTCCGTGCCGGTGAAGGTGCCGGTCAATTTCACGAAGCTCCAGTGGGAAGTGTCGGCCACGGCGCAGGGCGGCGCGAAGGACACGCTGCGTGCGACGCAGGAGGTGATCGAGGTCCATCCGGTGCGCGTGTACCAGGCGACGCTCGCTCGCCTGGACAAGCCCGTCGTCTTCCCGGCTACAAGGCCGAGCGATGCGATTCCGGGCCGCGGCGGCGTGCGCGTCGAGGTCCTGCCCACGCTGTCCACCGACATGTCTCCATTGCGCGAGTGGTTCCGGTACTACGTCTACTCGTGCCTCGAGCAGCGCGCGTCGAAGGCGATCGGCCTGCGCGACGACGGGATGTGGTCGCGTGTCGCGGAGTCGGTGCCGAGCTACCTCGATCGCGACGGCCTCGCGCGTTACTTCCCGACGGAGGCGCTGGAGGGCAGCGACGTGCTCACCGCGTATCTCATCCAGGTCGCCGATGCCGACGAGCGCGAGTATCCGGAGGCGACGCGGGACCGCATGTTGAACGGCCTGGAGGGCTTTGCGACCGGGCGTGTCGTGCGTGGAAGCGCGTTGCCGACGGCCGACCTCGCGATCCGCAAGCTCGCGGCGATCGAGGCCCTCTCGCGCCACGACCGCGCGAAGCCGGAAATGCTGCAGTCGATCGACATCGATGCGCCGCGTTGGCCGACGTCGGCGGTGCTCGACTGGATCGGCATCCTGCAGCGCGTGAAGGGCATCCCGGATGCGGCGAAGAAGCGCTCGGAGGCGCTCAACATCCTGCGCAGCCGCATGAATTTCCAGGGCACGGTGATGACGTTCTCCACCGAAAAGGCCGACGCGTTGTGGTGGCTGATGGCGGGCGCCGACGTGAACGCGAACCGCGCGATCCTCGCGGTGCTGGACGAGCCCGAGTGGCAGGAGGACATGGGCCGCGTGGTGCGCGGAGCCCTCTCGCGCCAGTTGCGCGGCGCCTGGAGCACGACGATCGCGAACGCCTGGGGCATCGCGGCGCTCGACCGCTATGCCGACAAGTTCGAGGCCAAGCGTGCCATCGGAACGATGCGCATCGCGTTGGGCCGCGAGAAGGTCGACGTGGAGGTCGACACCGAGAGAAGGGCGGCCGACCTGCCGTGGCCCGAAGGCCGCGGCAACCTCACGCTCGCGTACGAAGGCGAGGGCGCGCCGTGGGCCATCATTCAATCGCGCGCTGCGTTGCCGTTGAAGGAGGCGATCTCGACGGGCTACCACATCAAGCGCACGGTAAAGCCGGTGGACTCGAAGGAGTCGGGCAGCTTCACGCGCGGCGACGTCTACCGCGTGACGCTCGAGATCGAGGCGCAGTCGGACATGACATGGGTCGTCGTGGACGATCCGATTCCGTCGGGTGCGGCGGTGCTCGGCTCGGGTCTCGGTCGCGATGCGGGCCTGCTCACGCGCGGCGAGAAGCGCGAGGGTGGCGCCTGGCCCGCGTTCGTCGAGCGCGGCTACACGTCGTACCGCGCCTACTACTGGTTCGTGCCGAAGGGACGCTTCGTTGCCGAGTACACGGTGCGCCTCAACAACGCGGGCCGCTTCGACCTGCCGGCCACGCGCGTGGAGGCGATGTACGCGCCCGAGATGCTGGGCGAGCTGCCGAACGTGCCTGTGGTAGTGAAACCGTGAAGATCGCGGCGCTTGCGTCGAAGGTCGCGGCGCGCCTGCCGGTGCCGTCGATGCGATTGATGCTCGCCGGATCGGCCGCCGCCTCGCTGGTGGTCGCGATCGGTTTCGCGTCGTCGTTTGCCGTGGCGCCGTATCCGGTGGCCGCTTTCACGGACGTGCGCTCGCAGTGGCGCGCCGCGGATGCCTGGCTGCTCGACCGCCATGGCGAGCCCTTGTCGCGCGTGCGCATCGATCGCGAGCGCAGGCGCGGCGAGTGGGTCGCGCTGGGAGATGTCTCACCGGCGCTCGTCGACTCGGTAGTCGCCTCCGAGGACAAGCGCTTCCGCGGCCACGAAGGCGTGGACTGGCTGGGCATGCTCGGCGCGGCACGGCAGACGGGATTGGGCGAGCGGCGTGGCGGCAGCACGCTCACGATGCAGGTCGCGGCCTACCTCGAGCCCTCGCTCGAATTGGGCGGCCAGCGCAACCTCGTCGACAAGTGGCGCCAGATGCGGCAGGCCCTCGCGATCGAGCGCACCTGGAGCAAGGGCGAGATCCTCGAGGCGTGGCTGAACCTCACCCCGTTCCGAGGCGAGATCGAGGGCGTGGACGCGGCTTCGCGGGCCATCATGGGCAAGCGCGCCGCGGGGCTCGATTCGGCCGAGGCCGCGCTGCTCGCGGTGCTCGCTCGATCCCCCAACGCGCCGGCCGACCGCGTGGCCCGACGCGCCTGTGCGCTGGCCGGCCACGACGAACTCGTTTGCAACAAGGCGCGTTACCTCGCCGACCTCGGTTTCGGCGCGACGCGAGTGCGCCCGCGCATGGACGGCGATGCGCCGCACCTCGCGCGCAAGCTGCTTGCCACGGCCGGCGAGCGGCGCCCGTCGTCCCTCGACGCGGAGCTGCAGCGATTCGCGGCGCAGTCGCTGGGCCAGCATCTTCGCGAGCTGAATGGACGCAACGTCGAGGACGGGGCCGTCGTGGTGCTCGACAACGCGAGCGGCGAGGTGCTCGCGTACGTGGGCTCGAGCGGCGACCTGTCACGCGCGCCGGAGGTGGACGGCGCCGCGGCGCGCAGGCTCGCGGGCTCGACGCTGAAGCCGTTCCTCTATTCGCTCGCGATCGAGCGCCGCCTGCTCACGGCCGCGTCGATCCTCGACGACTCTCCCCTCGCTGTCACGACCACCGTGGGGCTCTACGTGCCGCAGAACTACGACCGCTCGTTCAAGGGCAAGGTCACGCTGCGCCAGGCGCTTGCCGCGTCGCTCAACGTGCCGGCGGTGCGCACGCTGGCCCTTGTCGGGTACGAGCCGTTCCATGCGCGCCTGCGGGACGTGGGCTTGAAGACACTTGACCGCGACGCCGACCACTACGGCTACGGGCTGGCACTCGGCGGTGGCGAAGTCACGCTGCTCGATCTCGCGAACGCCTACCGCACGCTCGCCAATGGCGGCCGCTACTCTCGCGTCGGTTTCGTGCCGGGCACGGCGCCGAGCGAGGGCGTGCGCGTGATCGACGAGCGTGCCGCGTTCGTGGTGAGCGACGTGCTCGCGGACCCCGCGGCGCGCGCCGTGACGTTCGGATTGGCGAGCCCGCTCGCCACGCGCTACCGGGCGAGCGTGAAGACCGGCACCAGCAAGGACATGCGCGACAACTGGGCCGTGGGCTACACGAATCGGTTCACCGTCGCCGTGTGGGTCGGCAATTTCTCCGGCGACGCGATGCATGACGTGTCGGGCGTGACCGGCGCGGCGCCGGTGTGGCGCGACGTGATGGACCACCTGCAAGAAGGCATCCGTGTCGATGCGCCGCGCGCGCCCGAAGGCGTCGTCCATTCGCACGTACGCTTCGCCGGCGAACTCGAGCCCGCGCGCGACGAGTGGTTCCTCGCGGGCACGCAATCGGAGGAGGTCGTCGCGGTCGCTGCTCCCGCGGGCCGGCCGCACCTCGAATCGCCCGCCAACGGCGCGATCTATGCGATCGACCCGGACATCCCGCGTTCGAACCAGCGCATCCTGCTGCGGGCCAAAGGCACGGGGGAGGGCGAACGTTTCCTGCTTCCCGATGGCCGCGAGATCGACGCGACGCGGCCGGTCCTATGGAATCTCGTGGCGGGGCGGCACCAGGTGGCGCTGCGCGATGCGGCGGGGCGGGTGATCGACCGGGCGAGCTTCGAGGTGCGCTGAGGGCTCGGCTCCCGGCTCCACGCGAAAGGCCTGGAGCAGTTCCTTCAGCCTTTCCGCCTGCTCCTTGAGCATCACCGACGCCGCGGCGGACTCTTCGACCATCGCCGAATTCTGGTGCGTCATCGAATCGAGCCGCTGGAATTCACGGTTGATCACGGTCAACTTGGCACTCTGGTCCGATGTCGCCGAGCTGATTTCCGAGATCGTGTTGGAAACGCGCAGCACCGAGGCCACCACTTCCTCCATGGTCTTTCCCGCGCCCGCGACCATGTCCAATCCGGCGTCGGCGCGGGCCACCGATTCGGTGATCAGTCCCTTGATTTCCCGCGCGGCCTGCGCGCTGCGCTGGGCCAGGCTTCGCACTTCGCCAGCCACGACCGCGAAACCGCGCCCCTGCTCACCGGCGCGCGCAGACTCCACGGCGGCATTCAGCGCGAGGATGTTGGTCTGGAAGGCGATGCCATCGATGACGCCGATGATGTCGCGAATGCGTTTCGAGCTGGCATTGATCCCGTCCATCGTGGCGACGACCCCGGACACGACCTGGCCACCGCGAATCGCCACACCCGAGGCTTCGTTGGCCTGCTTGCCGGCCTGCATCGCACCTTCGGCACTCAAGCCGACGGTATCGGTCAGGTGCTGCAACGCGGAAGAGGACTGTTGCAAGCTGTTCGCGGTGGTCTCGGTGCGCGTCTGCAGATCCCCGTTTCCGCTCGCGATCTCGCGGCTCGCGGTGCGCATCGATTCGGCGGATCGCGCCACTTCGAGCAGGACCCGCTGGAGGGAAGCGCGCATGCTTTCGACCACGCCCAGGATGCTGTCCTTCTGCGGGCGCACTTCACCGGCTTTCCATTGCTCCTCGGTGAAGTCTCCACCCGCCACACGCTGGATCTTCTGGATGACGGCCTCGGGCTCGCCGCCGAGGGACTTCACCAATTGGCGGACGGCAAACAACAACGCGGCGAGCACCAGGAGGCCTGCGAGCAGGCTCAGCGACAACAGCCACTTGGAGTTTGCAAGGAAGCGCGCGTTGGCTTCGGAATCGTTCAGCCCGTTGCCAACAATCCACTTCCAGCGCGGGGACTGCACGGCGACGGAGACAATGGTCGCCGTGACGTTCTTCTTGGCGTCGTGGGAGCCCCAGGTGTAGGTCGTCAGCTTGCCACCGGACTTTTCCAGGGCGGCCAACGCCAGCTTGCCGACGCTTTGCCCCTTGTCGTCCTTGAAGTCGTTGAAGCTCGTGCCGTGCAGCTGCGGATCGAGCGGGGCCGCGACGAAATTCAGGTTCTCGTCGACGGCAAAGCAGTACTCGGAGGCGTGATACTTGTTCTCACGCAGGATGGCCGTGGCGATCTTCTTCGCCGCCTCTTCGGTGACGACACCGCTCGCGGCGAGGTTCTCCAAAGTGGTAATAGTCGAGGCTGCGCTCAGCATCAACTGCTTCACGCGCGCTTCGTTGTCGATGTTCGCGGCCTGTTTCAGGGCGAAAAGGCCGATCAGCGCGATCGCGACGCACGCCGAAAAGACGAATCCGGTCAGTAGCCAGGCTTTATGTCTGAGTTTCATGGCCAAGTGGTATTACTGCGACTCACCCTCGCCGATGGGTTCGCCCAGCCAAGGTAGCAGAGCCGGCGCTGATCCGGGTGTGCGACACGTCACAGGGACGTCAGCGGGCCGATGGCGGCGTGAACAGGAAACGGGTGTCGTCTTTGCGGCAGGGCGCCAGCAGCTTGCCGTCGGGGATTGCCGGAGCTGCGCATTTCCACGCGATGCCCGCGTCGGACGCGACGGGAGTGAGGTGGATCAAAGCGCGGTCGTAACGTTCGCCCAACGTGACGTGGACACTCCCGTTCGTGTCGATCGCGATCGAACGCCTCTCGTTAGCCGTCGGTGGGGCGGGCAACGGTGTCCGGCCGGCCAGTGCGCGCTCGACCTCGAGGCGCCACGGGGTCAGGTCGTGGAGGACCGATGCGATCTCGTTGCGCGTCTTGCTGGCGTAGTGGTATGCAATCGATGCGTAGATCGGAATCACGATGAACGGCGCGACAGCCAGGGTGACGATCAGCCGTCGGACCCACGGGCGGTCGAGAACGGATGGGGGAGGGGGCGCGGCCACGACGAGATACTACTCGGCTAAGCCAACTCGTCGGAAGCGCTGCCCAGTATCGGTTTATGCGGGCGCCGGGACCGGAAGCCGCATCCGATGGAGCTGTGAGTACTGCCAGAGGCGATCCCAGTACGAGGCGACGAACGCCTGGGTCTCGGCTCTCCCCTCGAAGAGGTAGCCGAATTCCTGCAGCCCCGCGTCGGTGCCCGACCGGTACATGTTGTCGGAGCCCACGTAGAAATTGTCGTCGTCCACGATGTAGACCTTCGCATGGTTCGCCGGGACGATGGACTTGTTGCCGCTCTGCCACGATCCGCCTTGCGGCGAGAACTGCAGCGAGCAAAGGCGCACGCGCTCATCCAGCAACCGAAGCGACCGCAGCGACGGGTGGGTGGGATCCCCGTTCAGCGGGGTCTGCGGCATCGTGAGGTACCTGGAAGGGTCATTGGACGGCGGGAAGCCGTGCGCGAGGTCGTACTCCAGGAAGTGGGCGAGGTAAGCGAACGTCATCGCCATCGGCGGGCCGGCGTAGCTGTTCCCGTTGGCGTCGGTCGCGCCGTCGTTCGTGAGCACGATGTCGACGTGGACGCCGGAGTTGATGGCCCTCGCGATCGCGGCCATCGTGGCTGCCTCGAAGCTGGTGATGTTCGCGGCGGCGAGCTTGAATCCCAGCCCTTGCTGCGAGATGCGCAGCGTGCGCTGCGCCCTCAGGATCGCGCTCACGCGCGCGAAGACGCTGGCGTTGGTGTGCCTCGTGACGTGGCTTGCCATGCCGCTACCGAGGCGTCCCAACGCGAGCGCTTTCGTGCCGCCCGCCGCCGGCGGTTGCGGGAGGATCACCGGGCCGGGCGAGGCCGTCCTGTACGTATGGTCGTAGCAGACGATCGAATTGAGCGTCTTCGACCACAGGATGTTGCAGAACTGGTGGGCCGAGCGAGCCGCCGCGCCTTCGACCTTCGCCGACACATCGTGCACCGGCGCGAAGCCCATGTAGGTGTCGTTCCAGAGGTTGTGGCCCCCGACGATGGCGGCCTTGCCATCGGCAGCCACGATCTTCGCGTGATTCCAGGACAGGGCGAGGTTCGTGTGGTTCGTCGCGATGTAGACGGTGCGGGTGGAGCCGGGCGGCAGCACGGAGCGCACCCAGTTGTGCAGGTCGCCAACCGAGACGACCTGGCTCGCCGGCATCCCGATCAGGATGCGGATGAGCGGGAAAGTGCGCCGCGCGTCGAGCGCCGCGAGGCCCCTCTTGATCGCGTCCCTGAAGAGGCCGTCGGGAAAGCCAAGATGCCTCCCGCCGTCGTAGAGCGTCGTGATGTCCAGGACCTGGTTCGCGCTCGCCACCACCGACTCGATCTCGTGCAACAACGCCTTGCAATTCGCGGACGGGCCGTTCGCTTGCCAATACGCGTTGTCGCCGGGGGATTTCCCCCACAGGCCGGGCGTGTCGATCACCGTCACGCGATTGCCGGTCGTCCTCGAATAGACGATGTTGTCCAGCGCCTTGCCTTCGGCGCCGGCGGTGAGCGCGGCGTGGATGTCGTCGATCAGCGAGTTGCTCATGGGTTCCCTCGTTTGTCGTTGGTAACTTCCGCTCCAACGACTATCCCGCTGCGGGACCGATCTGAACAGTGAGCGGATGGTTTAGGTCGAGCGGCCGGAATCCAACATCCAATTTTTCTCCAATTGCGTTCCGGGCGGGACGAACGGCGCTCGTGGCGATAGCGTTGGCCCATGCTCCGCATCCTGCTGGCCACACTGTTCCTCACCGCCTGTGGTGGCGGGGGAGGTTCGCCTTCGACGGTCACGACCGTCCCGCCGCCGGCCGGGTCGAAGGCCGAGGTCCAGGTGCTCTTCATGGGCAACAGCCACACGGCCGCGAACGGACTGCCCGGCATGGTGGCGTCGATGGTGCGTGCCGCCTGGCCTGGCCGCACGGTTGAGGCGGTGGAGGCGCCCGGGTGGATGTTCCTCCAGCAACGCGCGAGTGACCGCGCCTCGCTCGACCTCCTGCGGTCGACGCGATGGCGCTTCGTCGTGCTGCAGGCCCAGGAGTACAGCAGTTCTGGGCTCTTCACGTATCCGATCGACGGAGCCGTGGCGCTGGTGAAGGAGTCCCGGGCCCTTGGAGCGCTGCCGATCTTGTTCCCGGAGTGGCCGCGAGCCGGGATCAACGAGACGCAGAGGATCTACGACCTGCACCTCTCGATCGCGCGCGAGGCACCGGCGTGCGTGCCTCCGATTCCGCAGGCGTGGGATCTCTCGCTCGCGCGGAACCCGGACATCGTGCTGCACGCTCCCGACGGCAACCACGCGGTGGCAGCGGGGTCGTTGCTGGCGGCGATGGTGATCTCGGCGACGATGACGGGCGCATCTCCCTCTGCGCTGCCGAACATCGAGGGAGTCGGCGTGGACGCCGGTGTGCAATCACGACTGCGGGCGGTGGCTGCGGAGACGGTGATCGCGTATTCGCCGAGGACGGGGTGTGCGGGCGATCCGGTTGGATCGTGATCGCGCCACCTAGTTCGAGAGATCTCGATTTTCGCCTTCGCCCCCATCCTTTCCGTCCGCGCCGAGTGACACGATGTCGTATTGCCGACCGGCCGTTCCCGGGATCGTGAACCTATAGTCGTTTCCCCAGGCGTCCTTCAGGTCTGCCGCCTTGGCGTACGGGCCTTGCCATCGATCCACTCCCGGGGGTTGCTTCACGAGCGATTGAAGATCAGCGGGGAGTTTGCCGACCGCCAGCTTGTAGATCTCCACCTGGCCGGCAAGGTGCTGGATCCGAATCCTGGCTTCTCCCGACTTGGCTATTCCCGCCTGGGTGAAGATCCTGGGTGCAACGAACGCCATGATCGTTCCCAGGATGATGAGCACAATGATGATCTCAAGCAGGGTGAATCCACGGTGCGACTTTCGCATCGATCGATTTCCTCTCGTGGTTTCTCGGACACGCGTCTCCTCTGACTCGTGATCCGAGGAGGCGTTCCCTGCAGAGGCGGTGGATCGTGCGCTATGGCGGCGTGATCGCTACGCGGGCGTCGTGAACAACACCTCCCAGAACTTTGCGGGCGCGCCCATCCAATGCCAGAACGAGTAGCCGGGGAAGCCGTGTTCGTGGACCAGCCGAATGAACGCCCGCGCCCTCTCCGCGGAAGCTGAAGGACTCTCGCAACCACCGGCGTCGCCTACCCACGCCGCACCAACGGGAACCATGGGGATCTCGACGCTCGCATTCGCCGCGATCGCGCGCTCGAGGCGATTCTCCACGCTGGGACTGCTGCCGTAGTAGACCTGCGGGGCGTTCTGCGATGCATGCCGCGCGAATTCGGTGAACGGGAAGCGCGGAAAATTGGCGGGAATGTCGTGGCTGCAGACCGCGAAGCCCGCGCCCAACGAGTCCAGCCCCTCTCGGGTCGCGCGCGCATACTCGGTCGCTTCCGCCGGACCGCCCTTGAAGTAGGCGTCGCCCGCTTCCGCATCGCAAAGAAGTCCATCCAGGCGAAGGCGCTCGACGAGCCGGCAGGCGAGCGCCGCTTCCTGGCGGGCGATGGCTTCGGTGGGGCAGATCGGGACATGCCAGCCCCATACACTCACGCCGGCGTCATGCATGCGCTTCACGACCTCGTTGAAGAGGCCGACGTTGGCCGCATTGACGTTGGTATGCTCGGCTCGCCCGTCGCCGACCTTGATCCAGATCCCGCTCAGCTTCGCCTTGCGGACCTTCTTCGTGAAGGTGGCAAGGTCGATCTCCGCCGCGACGACGGGCAGCAGCTTCCAGATGAACATGCAGCGACCGGTGAGTTGGTTCATCGCGTTGCCTATTCGCCGACCCAGAAGGCCATCTCGCGGCGCGCCTCGCTTCCGGCCTTGAAGTAGCCGGTCTGCCACTTGTCACTGTCCTCGAGGCCATTCCATCGCTTGGCCTTGGGTTGCTTCTGCCGGCGGAATCGCCAGCGATACTGGTTGTAGATCGCCATGATGTTCGTCGCATACGCGGCGGCCAGCGCGGGCGCATCGCGGATGATCAGCAGGTTCTCGTCGTTGGTGCCGCTCGCCTTCGGCCCGAGGTTGTGCGAGCCGGTCATCAGCACCGGCTTCGTGCCGAACGGATCGAGCACGACTACCTTGCTGTGGACCATCGCGAACGTCCCGGGAAGTTTGACCAGTTCGCGTGCGAACCACTTCGTCGGTTCGTCGATCGCGGCCGGCAGCGTGATGTCGAAGTCGGCCTTGTTCGAGTTCGCGGAATCGAAGAGTTCGACGGGATTCTTGGTCGTGCTGGGGTCCTGGTTGATCGCACCGCGGATGTAGAGGCGCCGCGAAGCCGGGCGCTTTCGGGCCGCGGCGATGATCGCGTTCAGCAGCGTGCCCTGCGGCCCGGGATTGAACATCAGGAACAGGATCGCCTGGCCCGCGCCCTTGATGAGGCCGGCCGCTTCCGTCAGGTCGACCTGGTCGATCGTCGGCGTGAACCAGAGTCGTTCGGATGTGCCGCCCGCATTGAAGTCGCGCGGTTCGGTATTGGACTCCTTCAAGTCGTCGGGCGTCTCGTCGCCGGCCTTTTTCAACCGGTCCCATTGCTTCTGGTACTGCGCCGCGACGTTGAAGTCGTCGATCAGCACCGAGTTGTTGGCCTGCGTGCAGAGGCCGGTCTTCGTCCAGTTCTGGCTGCCCGTCCAGACCCAGCGGGGCTTCTTCTCGTCGTCGCAGATGACCAGGAACTTGTTGTGGCCGAGTGCGCGCGGCGAGACCATGCGGTCGTGGAGGTCGATCTTGCCGGCCAGGCGCTCGCGGGCGTCGCTGTTCTGGTCGTCGCCCTTCTTCTTCACGCTGCCGTTCGCCAGCACGACATGTGCGCGCGTGCCCATCTTTTCGAGCGTCGCCTCGAGTTGTTCGTCGTCCAGTTCGTACAGCGCCGCGTAGATCTCGCGCTTCTCGGCCGCGGCCGAGTCCAGCTCGGCGAACAACTTCGCTCCGAGCGGCCCGTAGAGGTATTCACGAAACGAGTCGCCGGGCGTCTCGATCACGGTGCGCAGCTTCTTGGTCTTGAGGTCATCCCGCGTGATGCCCAACCGGCGCGATACCCACTGCGCGGCAACGACCCCGCGATTGAAGTAGGCCTCGATGTTCGGCGCGAACTGGTGGCTCAGCGTGAACTCTTCCGTCCAGTCGCTGGCTTCCTCGCTCGCGGCCGTGAGATTTTCCTTGTTGGGGCCGACCATGGGAACGACGCGGTATTGCATTTTGTCGCCCGGCTTCGCCATGTAGTCGGTCCACTGGTATTTCTGGATCGGCCAGTTGGTCGAGGCTCGCCGCTCGCCGGGTTCGTGGTCCTGGCCGACGAAGCCCACCCACGTGCTCACGACTTCCTCGACGCCGTTCCTTCGGCGAAGCAGCGCGAACCCACGGCAATCGGGAATGGGTCCTTCGGGTTGCCAGGCGATGAAGACGTCATCTCCGTTGTGGCAGCAGCGCACTTTCATGGGCATCTCCCTCGATCGCGTTTGCGTGAACGCTTCGGCGCGGGAGGTACCTTACAACCGAATTGCGGTGCACTTGGCCTAAACGGGCGTTTAGATTCCACAGGCGTTGGATCCCACCTGCTTAGGTGGGGTCGGAAATAGCGATTCGGAACCTAATGCGCGTAGACAGGGCGCAATAGGGAGCAAAGGATATGAACAATGCCAAGAAAGCAGCGGTCGTCTATACCTTTCAGACGGGGGACGATCCGAACTGCCCGCTGGTGCGCAGAGACGTCGATGACGTCCTTGCGATGGCCTCGGATCACGCCATCAAGTCGACCACCCCGAATAACCACCTGCTCAGCGCGTACATGTGGCCGGAGGTGATCGCACGCCTCTACATCGCGCTGAATTCGCGGCTGGCCAAGTATCCGAACTTCACGCCATTCGACTCCGGTGATTTCGACAGGACCACGACGATCGGCGATGCGCGCGAAGGTGCCTACAAGCACTGCGGTGAACTCACCTGTTCGAGCGTCTAAGGGGGTGTCATGATCCGCTCGATCCTCTTTGCCCTTGGATCCGCGCTGGCCGCCTCTTCGGCGCTCGCTGAATGGTCGCTCCGGTTGACCAAGGCACCCGAGACAAAGGGTTGGGAAAAGCCTGCTATCGCGAGCTATACCCGTTCCGATGGCGGCGAGAGCGCCTACATGACCCAGGGAAGCGTGGGTTACTCGTTTGCGGAATCGCAACCCTTTGGCGTCTCCTCGAAGCTGATACCTAGTGCACGCCTTTCCTGGGCAAAGAACACCCTTGCGGGGCAGGAGCAGGACACGCGCAGCGGCACCTTGGACTTGCAGCTGGACTTCGCCGCCGAGAATCCGCAGAACTTCGTCACTTTCGCCGCTAGCCTCGGCGGCGAGCGAAATGAGTTGAAGTCGAGCGAGGCTTGGACCGCCTCGCTGGACATCCTGGCAGGGTGGGATCCACTCTTTTCCCCGGTGGCATTGCAGCCTGTTGCTTTCGCGATTGTCCCCGGTGCGGGATATTTCGTGAAGGACGTGCGTGATGCCCCGACGGATGCGCAGACCGGCATCACGCCCACGGGAAAGCTGCGCGGCTACTACGTGAACGTGACCGCGACGCTCATTCCCAATTTCCTCACCCCGATCGCATCCCAGAGCGAATTCTTCCAGGCAAGTCGCTGGAGGTTGGTCGGCACCGCTCAGAACATGAGAACGACAGACGTGCTGCCCGGTGACGAGAAGGGCTCCCATCGGCTCTACACCATTGCCCTCAACTATTCCTTTGCCGACCCGGTCGTAGCCAAACCGTCCGGCCCCGCCCAACTCAAGCTGATCCCCGGGATTACGCTCAGGCGCCAGGTGGGCTCGGACCCCTGGAACGACATTGCCAAGGGGGGATTTACGCAGCTCGCGTTCTCGCTCAAGTACTGAGGTCCGACAGGCTCCGCTTGGTCCTGGCGGATCACCGTACGGTAGGGAAGCTACCGTCCTCACAAAGGGAGGTATCCAGATGGCCAGTAAGAAGCGCTCCACGAAGACCAAAGCAAGGGCTGCCTCGGGCTCCGCGCAAATGGACGTTCAAGTGAAGGAGTTTCAAAGCGCGGTCACCCAGCTACACGAGGCGATGGATCGGCTGGGCAAGATCCAGATTTGCTATGAGTGCACCTGCGGTCCGTGCAACGAGTGCACGACATGCAAGCTGTGCACGATCTGTCAATGCAAGATCTGCAAGCCCTGCAAGATCTGCAACACCTGCTTCGAGTGCACCTGCGGGCCTTGCTTCAAGTAGGCCCGGAGGTCTTGAAGCTCTGACGCGCGCGCGGGCCGCGAAGCCTGGCGCGCGTCGGTTCCATGCGGCCTTGCGGCCGCGAGTTCACGCCGGATACCGCCATGGCCAAGCTACGCCTCTCGCCGTTTGTTTCCATCATCACGGTGGACCAGCGCACATTCGTGCGAAGCGACTTGAAATCCTTCGAACTCGTCGGGGCCAGCACACAAGAGTTTTTCCGCCGCGCATTGCCCATGCTGGACGGGCAATACGACCAGAAGTCCCTCGAGGCGCAGTTTCCCGAGTTCGATGCACAGAGCATTGGGGCGCTCATCACCCAGTTGCGACAATCGGGTGTATTGGAGGCCGTAGAGAGACCTGGAAGAAGTAGTCGCGACGCCGCGGAGGTGGCCGCCTATCTGGACATTTGGGGGCCTGGTGGCCCCGAGCGACAAACGACGCTCAGGGCTGCGCATGTAGCGTTGGTGGGCGCTGGCGCCTGGACCGAAGCGGTCGCGCGTGAACTTGTCGAGGCGGGGGTGGGACGCCTCACGATCCTTGATGTGGGGCCGTCGTCTGTCGACGGCGGTCACGAGACGCAGCCGCGTGAGCTCGTCACGCGGCTAAGGTCTCTCGGGAGCCGAACTGCGCTCTCCTTCTCGACATTCATCGACAAGGATCGAGGTAGCGTACCCCTTCCGGAGGGTGTATCACTGTTGGTGGCCGTGCGCCATCCGGACGAGGTCGAACTGCTGTCGCAGGTCGCGAGGGCGGCTCAGGAATCCAATGTGCGCTACGTCATCGCCGGCATCGATGGGCTTTGTGCCCTCGTGGGGCCGGTCGTCGTACCCGGAGAGACTGCTTGTTGGGAGTGCTTGCGGCGACGCAGGCTCGGAAACGACTCCAACTTCGAAGAAAGCGCGCTCTTGCAGGCGTCCGCGCCTACGGCAGCGAGCCGTAGGCGACGACTGTCTCCGCCCGGAGCCACACGGCTCCTGGGCGCACTGGTTGCCGCGGAGGCGATCAAAGTCGTTACGAACTACACCGGCTCGCAATTGGTAGGGCGGCAGTTGGAGTTGAACCTCGTAAGCCATACCTCGACGGTTCATGACATTTCCCGCCTTCCATGGTGCCGTACCTGTGGGGGCGCGGCGGCACTGCCAGCCAAACCCGATCCCGCCATCGATCTCGCACACAGTGCTTCGGTAAGCGAGCTGCGCAAGCGACTCTCCCCCATCGTGGGTCCTCGCACGGGCATCGTGAAGCAGCTGGTGATCAATGATCGTGACGCCAATGAACCCCTGGCGCTCTCGACGGCCACGGCCCTCATCGCCGGCGCCGCGATTCCATCCCGGCACTCTCACCACGACGAACCCCTGGTCGGGTCCGGCAAGGGTACGACCCCGGTGTCTGCGATGGTAGGCGCCGTGGGGGAGGCGATCGAAAGGTATTCGGCCTCGATTTACAGGGAGGCTGATTTGCTACGTGCGAGTCCGGTCGCACTAGGGAAGGGAGCGTTCGACCCGCGCGCGCTTTGCCTGTACCGGGCCGAGCAGTATCTCGAGCCGGGCTTCCCCTACGATCGGCATGACCCCAAGCGTGACCTTTCCTGGACCCAGGGCACATGGCTCGACTCGGGTGATCCCGTTCACCTCCCCGCGCTCGTCACCTTTTTCAACTACCAGGCCCCGAAAGGTGAGTACCTTTGCCAAGTGACTTCCAATGGGCTTGCAGCAGGCTCAGGTCTGGAGGATGCGGCGTTGCGCGCCACCCTCGAGCTCCTGGAGCGCGACGCCTTCATGATGACGTGGCTGGAGCAGCGCCGCCCCCAGCTTGTCGAGCCGGGTGAAGACCTGGATACGGCCACCCGCGAGGTCGTCCTCGAGATGCGCGAGCTGGGGATGGACGTTTGCCTGTACCTCCTGCGCTCCGATGTGGCCATCCCGTCCTTCATGTGCATTTCCTGGGGAGACGGCAAGAATCGGCCCGCGGCCACGGTATCGCTTTCAGCGCATACGGATCCCGTCCAGGCGGCAAGGAAAGCGATCCTGGAACAGGCCCATGTGGGTCCCTACATCCAACGCCTCATGAAAGATCCGACCCAGAAGATTCCGAAAACCGCGGCGCAGGTGCGTAGTCTTAACGATCACGCGCTCTACTACGTGCCTCGATCTAGGCTGGGGTCATTCAAGTTCGTGCGCGCCGCGCATGACCGAGCCCTTCCGCTGGGACGGGTCCGTCGGACCCACAAGGGTAGCGACATGCAGGCTTGTGTTGCCGCGCTGGCTGCGGCCGGTACGCGGGTTGCCGTCGCCGATGTCACGTCCCCGGACATTCGCCAAACACCGTTTCGCGTCGCACGAGCCCTGGGTACCTATCTGCAGCCGATCGATTTTGGCCACGGGCAGCGACGACTTGCGAATCCACGCCTCGCCGCGCGCATCAATTCCAATCCTCATCCGCTGGCCTGACATGGCGTACGACGCGGCTCATTGCCCGGCGAGGTTTTTTCACCTGAACTCCTCGAACGCGCGTGCAAAGGCGGTCGATCTCGCGGTGGACTATGACACCCGCCCGCGCCGATTCAAGTCCCTGCCGTCAGTCACGAGAGTCGCCTTGCCAAAGGGCAACTTCAACATCCAGCAAACGCTGGGGGAAGCCCTGCGAAGCAGGACCTCGACCCGAGACTTCAAGCTGCGCTCGCTGCCGTTGGCGCGCCTGTCGCAACTGCTGTACTTGAGTCACGGTATTCGCGGTTTGAAGACAGTCGAGGGCGAGGTGGCCTTCGATCGATGCGCGCCCTCCGCGGGAGGCCTGTATCCAATAGAGCTCTATGTCGCCACGCAGCAGGTTCAAGGCGTGCCGGATGGGGTGTATCACTACGACGCGCGCTATCACCGTTTGGAAGAGGTCGTGAGAGGGAATCGCCACGCAGAACTCGCCGAGTTGACCATCGGCCAGGACATGATCCGCACCGCCAACGCCGTGGTCGTGATGTGCGCGGTCTTCCAGCGCACCATGTGGAAGTACGGATCGAGGGGTTACCGATACACCCTGCTGGACGCAGGGCATATCGGACAAAACCTGTACTTGAGCGCAGGCGCCATGGGGCTGGGAGCAGTCACCATCGGGGGATTTTTCGACGCCGAGGTAAATCGCCTGCTGAAGCTTTCTTCAGACGAGGACGCGCTCTATCTAGCCTGCATTGGCCAACACGACCGGCCGCATGCACGTAAGGCGAAGCGACGTCCGAGCACACTTCACAAGTGACGGCGATGCATGGGCTCGAGGTCCAGACAAGACCGATCGACCGGGGCGAGAGCCTGTCCCGGCACGCGCGTTCACTGCCTTTTTCCTCCGCTCTCAAACAGGTCCATGGACTTTAGCGTGGCCTCGGAAGCTTTCGACGGAGGCAGCGATTTCCATGACTGAACGTCATTCAACAGAATGTTTTGGCGCGTCGAGCGGCCTACTTTGCTATCAAGTGCCCTTTCGATCTGGCTCAAGTTCTTGAAGTAGGCATCTTTGTCCTTGGAGACTTTCACACTCGCGGCCACACTATCTCCGACTTGCGACTTGGCCAGTTCCTTGAGGTAGATGCTACCGACCACGTTGGAGAATCCCTCGACATTGGCTTCCGAGGCGAGTGAACCTGACCGTTTCTCAAACGCCGCAATGTTTGCGGCCTGGAGTCGAAACAAGTCGGCGCGTCCTTCCGGAGTGCTGCCGACTCGTTCGTAGGCCTCGATGGACTTGGGATCGGTCGCAATCGTAAAGGCTTGCCAGTCGCCCGGTCCGGGCTTCACGGCGGCCCCCAGATCAGGGTACTTGACGACGATCAGCCGGACAGCGCTGCCGGCGTCCAAGTACTCGAATGTGCGCTCGGTGGCTGGAGACAGAGTGCATTTCGTAAGCTTCAACTCCTGAGCGGTGGGAGCAACGTAACCTTTGGTCCGACCCCCTTTGCTGGGTGGCACGAGCATGAGTGTCTTGGCGCCATCGTCGGTCTTGCTGCATGTGACCACGCACACGAGCTTGCCGTCGCTGTCGGACTCGTCCGGACAGGTCGCGTCTGCGAACTTTGCGGAGTTTCGCTTGATCTCGAACGGCCCGACGCCCTGAAAGGCCCGCGTGTCCGTTCCGCTCTTGGAGACCACGCGGATGGGTAGGGTCGCCTTGTCGGCGTGCGCGGGTACGGCCAGCGCAAGTAGCGCAATCGCGGCAAGCGCTTTCATTTTCCATCTCCCTTTGGACGTAACGCGGCGATGATGTATGTGGCCAAAATGAAGCCTGCCAACAGCCACAGAAACCGGGCGAACTTCGAGAGGCGCATGAAGTAGTTGAAGGGACTCGCCTCTTCGACGCGGCAGACCGCATCGACGGCGGCGGAATTGAACAGCGCAAAGACCTTCAGATTCGGCGGTGCCGCCGCTTCACTCAGGTCGACGTGGAATGCGTAGGAAAAGTCCTCGTGCAAGTCGGTCAACACGATTGATTGCTTGGGAGCCGCTCCCAACTGGCCCTCGCAAAATGCCCCGGGACACGCGAAACTGGTTTGCGGATGAAGGCCAAGCGAACCACTGTCGTTGCCCGTGAGCACTTCATTGATCATGTGAATGCGATTGATGGTCTTGCCCTCGCTCGCCGAGAAGGTGAGCGGAAGCTCCTTGGGCGGCTTGCCCGACAGGTACCCTCGGATCAGGAATCGGTCGGGGCGCACTTGTTCCTTCTCGAGCACCATCAGGCATCCTGAGGTCCAGGAGGTAATGAAGCCCTTGATGAAGGTCTCGCTCACCAGCAAGAAGGGCGAAATGACCAAGACCAGAGCAGCGGCGATTGCTTGGCCCATGCCCGTTCGCCAGAACGGCACTGAAGGTGGTGGGGCAGGGGGTGGTGTGGGGGGAAGTGCCGCCGCCTTCGGGTCTTGCAGGTTTTCGGTTGGAGGATCGTGTGGCATTCCGTAGGAGAACCCCAACGGACCTCCAAAATCCCCACCCGCATAGGTGGGACCGGAAAGCTCACCTCAACCGCTCGCTGCCTTGCGGTTCGCGCTCGGTTTGCCCTCTTCAGGCGGTCGTTAGGCGTCCCGAGGCGAAGCCGCAAAGTGCATCGGCGTCCCAGCACCCGAGGAAGAACTGGGCATTCCAGGGCGCCTGAGTGTCGATCGCTCCGAGAGCTCCGGTGGGGTCGATCACAACGCCCGCCGGAGTTGTCATCTGATAGTCGTACTGGACGAAAATGAACGCTGGAACCGGGCCCCACATGAGCACGTTCTTCTCGGAGACGGGCGCAAAGCTCTTGAGCCGCTTTGAGAGCCCAAACTTCCTCTTGGGATCCGTTTCGGCTGCCTCGGCCTGAGCGAGCTGCGCGCGACGCGCCTCTCGGTATTGCACGACGTCGTTCACGCCCGCCCGCGGTACAAGATCCATTCGAGCCTTCTGCCCGGAGCTCAAATTGATCAAGGGCTTTCCAGTCGCCGGATCCATCATCGAGCGCTCGAGGGAAAGTCCCGCCTTTGAAACCCGGAGATGAAAAGGAAAGACCGGTTCGTCGCCGGCCTTTGCGACGGCCCCGTTTTCTCCCAGGAAGATCGCAGAGTCTAGAAACTCGACACCACTCCCGATGAGCGCATGGCCAGCCGCATTGACTCCATCGACAGCAACGCTGACTACCTTCACGCCGACCTCGGGTGAGCCCAGGCGCAGGGTCGTTCCGGCGGGTTGCAACCGGATGATCCGGTCCAAATCTGGCTCGCCGGGAAGCGCAAATGTCCATCCCGATATGCCACGCTTCTCACTGGACGGATCTGGATCCGTCGCAAGTCGACACTGGAACCAGCCTTCGAACGACATCTCAAGCATTCATCTGATCCCTCATCGAGGCCAACTTGGTTTGAATCGCATTGAGCGGCGGCAGCAGCTGGGCCAAGGGGCCGCTCAGTTCCGGAGTCGAGCGCGTGAGCTCGGCCACTGCGGCGAGGGCAATATCCAATCTCTCATTGAGCATGATCCATCGCGTCGGCGATGTTGAAGGGAGCGAGAAGTTCCCCCATAGTTCAAAGCTCGCCCCGCTGCGCGGACTGTCGGGTGCTCGATTCGTCGGGAGTGTCGTGAGCAATTCGCCCAGCGGACGGATCGCCGCCATCATGAGCTGTGTCGAGAGACCCTGCAGGTTCGTTCGTAGTGCCACTTCCTTGGGATGCGGGTCGTAGTAGATCTGCATCACCTGCAGAAGAAGGATGTAGAGCGAATTCTGGATCGCACCTACTTCGAAGCACGGCATCGACTCGTCAATAGGGGTGGTACCCGCGGAGGGTATGCCGGACGGCCGCAACACCGGATTGGAAACGACATTGCGCGCGGGATCAAACCCTGGCTGCTTGCGCGCCATCTCCGCGAATTCGTTTTGAATTCGTATGAACGTAGCATAGTGCGCGAGCGGATCGCTCCCATCGGGCGTGCCTTCCCCCTGCTCCACAAGGGCGTCGATAGCGGCCTCGGCGTCGCGAACGCTTCCGATGGTCCGCGGCGCGAAGCGTAACTTCCAGGCGTCCTGATCTTGTGAGCCGGCTGCACCGAGGAAGAGGTTCGGATTGTTCTGAGAGACGGTGTTGAACCCCCGTCTGATCGAGCGATAGAAATCTCCCACATACGTGTAGCGGGGTTGCCGGGGAGCGACTCGCTCGAGCGCGACTGTCACGACCATGGGGGCCGGGCTTTCAAAGCGGATGAAGCGAGCGAGCGTCTGCTCGGAGAAACGCGTGAGCTCGAAAGGCACGGGGAACCAGGGGAGCGATGGTCTCGGAAAGGGCGGGCGGTCAAACGACGGGACGCTGCCAACGGCTACCAGCATGTTCATCACTGTCGCCAGGTGGCCCATCTCGTCGCGGGCGATTCGCAGGATGTCGCGCTTCCATTCGTTCACCTGCTCGACTTCGTCCCAGGCGATTCCCTCGGCCTCGGATTGTTTCAGCGAAAACGCCGCAAAGAGATACTGCAGGAGCAGGCCGTGTTCGATGTGGGCCGCTTCCTGTAGAGCGAGGATAAGGTCGCTTCTTGTCTCGATGGAATACGGTTGGTCCACTGCGACCCCCGGTTTGGGTCCGCTCGCGTACGGCTGTTCATCTCGAAAAATCCGTCCGCTTCGCGCGAAAATGCGCTTCGGCGCTTGAGGTACCTTACAACCGATTCAAAGTGAATTTGGCCTAAACGGGCGTTTAGGGCCTGACCGCCTAAGTAACCATCTCGAAGAGACCCTCGACCTTGTCCTTGCGCACGTTGTCCCACGTGAACACGCGGCCGTTCATGGCCACGTACACACCGTCGGGCTGCGTCCGCGCCAGGGCGAGCGCGAAGCCCAGGTTGAAGAGCGCGTCCGATCCCTGGACGGAGTAGGGGATCATCGCGCCGGTCAGGACCACGGTCTTGCCTAGCGCGGCCTGGCCCAGCACGCGCGCCGTTTCCACCATCGTGTCGGTACCGTGGATCACGATGATCGAGGGCTCGGGCGCCGCGCGGCATGCATCGAGGACGCCGGAGCGGTGCGCGTCGGTCATCTCGAGGCTGTCGATCAGCTGGTTGATCTCGAGCGTGACGGGTGCCGTGAGGCGCGCTTGCTCGAGGATTGCGGGCAGGTGCGTTTCCTTGAACGTGAGCACGCCCTTGATGGCGTCGTACTGCTTGTCGAAGGTTCCGCCGGTGACGATGATGCGAGTGGATCGTTCCATGCCTCTATGATGCCTTGGCGGCGTGTGACGCGGCCAGAGCACGGCATCGCTCGAGCAGTTTCGGATCGGCGATCTTCTCCGCGACAGCGGGAAACGCCTCGGTCGGACCGCGCCAGCGCAGCTCGTCCACGTCGGTGAACAAAGCCGCATCGCGCCGCAACGTCGCGAGGTTCTTGAACAGAAGCGCGAGTTCCCGGTTCTCTCCCAGCACGTCGGCCGGAAATGCCTCGAGCGCCCCATGCTTCGCGATGAGCCGCGCGGCCCCGACGCGTCCGATGCCTTCGATCCCGGGATAGCCATCCGCCGTGTCGCCGACCAGCGCGAGGAAGTCGGGTATGTGCTCGGGGTCGACGCCGTACTTCGCGCGCACACCTGCGGCATCGAGGATGGTGTTCGCCTTGCGCAGCACCTGCACCACCCGGTCGCCTTGCACGCATTGCGCGAGATCCTTGTCCGGCGTCCAGATGCAGACTTGCCCGACGCGCTCATCCGCAGCCGCCAGGTGCGCTGCCGACGCGAGCGCGTCGTCCGCCTCCAGTTCGACCATCGGCCAGACGGCGACTCCCATCGCAGCCAGAGCCTCTTCGAGCGGGGTGAATTGCTTCCGCAACGCCGGCTCGATGCCGTCGCCGGTCTTGTAGTCCGGCCAGAGATCGTTGCGGAAAGATTCGATGACGTGGTCGGTGCCGACTCCGATGTGGGTCGTGCCCTTTTCCATCATTTCGAGGATCGAGTGAAGCACGCCTGCGACGGCGCCGAGCGGTGAGGGGCTCTTCTCGAAGCGCAGGCGCCCGTAGAACTGGCGATACAGCTCGTAGGTGCCGTCGATGAGGTGGATGGAAAGCGGAGGCATGGTCTTCTGTTCGCGCGGCGTCCTGACATCGTGCTGCATGCGTCCGACGCCAACAACGCTGTGGAACCTAGGTTCTTTCCAGCGGTGGCATTCGGCGCGGATGAGGTGCCCGGGGTCCGCTGTAGCGCCTGGTTCGGCTCGATGGGCAGCTAGTTGTTCCTGGCCTGGTTGGCGGCATTCGTCGCGTCAAGCATCGATGTAACCAATCCGACGACTCTCCCCGTCAGATACCTAGCTTGATCGGGCGATGCGGTTTGGCCCAGCTTGTGAGTCCCTTTGTTGAGCACATCAAAAAGCTCGACGGCTGCGGCCATGTCGGCTTCAAAGAACTGAGTCAAATCGGGCCCAATTGCTGTTCCAAAAATGATCTTCAATCGAAACTTCCGCGTGGGCCTTCCTTGGTACAAGTCGCCCGCGCCAGCTTGAGGAATGATTGCTCCGTCGGGCGTGAGTCTATGGAGAACGTGAGAAACAAGCTCTCTAAGCGAAGTCATTGCATGCCGCTGCCAGTCAGGCCTGCCATCGTCCATCGCTTGAAGAGCGCCGCGATACAGAGTCACAAGGTCGGCGTCCAGTGAAGCGAGTTTGTCCTCAAATTCGTCACGTTGGTGGTCGAGAGCAGCTTCCGTGTCGTCATCGGTAGCGAGAGGTTCCTCGTTCCGTAGGGTTAACGCCCGTGCAAGGTGTGCGGATGTATAGACCTCCAAGGCGGGCACGTGCACACGCAATCCTGCGTCAAGGAAGGCCGTCGAGACGGACGACCTGGCGATGGCCGCGAGACCACTGACACTGGAATGTAGCTGAGTTGCAGTGTCGAGCGTTACTCCCGGTAGAAGGTGGCTTGTTGTGTACACACCCGGCAAAGTGAGACTTTGGGCCGCCTGGGCGAGAGATGACTCAAATCCCTCGACCGCTGAGGCGGCGGCCAGATAGCTGGCAATCAATCCCGAGGCAGAACTCTCGCCCCCAAGGTTGACGAGATTTGAGGATAGGTAGTGTTGGGCAATATCCGTCGCCGAGCCGAAGCTCGTAAGCGCGCCGGAAAACCGTTCCAACTTTTCAGATTGCGATAGTGACCCTAGCGGGTCGCTAAGTGTCGTAAGCGACTCTAGCGCCGAAACAAGGTGGCTGCCCGCCAAGTCTTTCTGGCCGAATAGCTGTAGCGCGGGATTGATGACGTGAGAAAGCGTGTTGCTAATTCTCTCGGCAGACTGAATGTCGGTCGATGCGGCAATCGACGTGAGGGTAGTTGGAAGAGATCTACTTTGTCGGTACAACTCCTCCGCAAGCGTCGAAGCCGACGCCAGCTTGAGTTCGCTGAGGTAGGTCGCTGAAAGGTGCTGCAGCGGCAAATCTGAGAGGCCTGCTGCCTTTAGCGCCTTCAGATACTCGTCGTTCGGGTCGAAGGGATTCGTCATGTCCGCCATCGGTCGGTAGGAGGAATCGCACAAGTCCGCTGAAAAGTTGGCGCCCCGAACACGAATCGAACGTGCGACCTGCCCCTTAGGAGGGGGCTGCTCTATCCACTGAGCTACCGGGGCGCTGCGGGCGAAATTATCGCATGCACCGCAGGCGAGTCGCACGGTCGATAAAATGACGGGGTGAGAACGTTCCCCACGTATACGCTGCCATCAGAGCCCAACAAAGGGCCGAAGGACGCGCTAGACGCTGCACGAACCGCCTTCCGGGCGGGGCAATACGGCGAGGCGCTGGAGCGCTACGAGTGGTTCTTCGATCACGCCCTCGTCGACGATCCACACTCCAACTACGGCGTGCGCCTTTCCTATTGCCTGAGCGAGTGGTCGCGGTTGGGCTCGAAGTATCCACCGGCTCACAAGCGCCTCGTGGACCGGCGTGACGAGGCTTTGCAACTGTTCGTGTCCGCCCGAGATCCCGAGCGATTTCACGACTTCATGGCGATATGTCGGGCCCTGGATGAGGAGTCACGTTTGCCGGTCGAAACGTTCGCTGACCTTCACAATCGTGACCGGCTACTCGCAGCTTCAGCAGTGAGTTTCATCTGGCACCAGATTGTGGACGCAGGACTGTGGGATGTGGCTGCCGCTTACGTCACCGACTACAAGGCCGATTACGAGGAGGCCATCGAGAAGTTCGAGCAATCCATGAAAGTCTGCGATGAAAATCCCGACTTTGGCGGCGACGAGTTTGCCGACCGGATACGAGGATGGTGCGTCGCCGACCTGCGCGACCTGTGGCTTGTGCTAATGCATTCGGACAGATCGAGCGAGGCGGAGGTGATCAGGCAGCTTGCCCTGGGTGATAGCCGCCTTGCGAAGCACCCGGCGGTCGCGGAAAGGGCATTTCCATCCGCGGCTCGGCCCGGCTAGCTGGCCTTTTCGTCGTCGTCGGCGAACAGCTGCTCCAGCCTTCGTTGATAGTGATTCAAGAAGTCTCGAGTTACGGCGTAGTGCTCCGTGTCTTCGTATGCGACTTCGGTGATCCCGGCGCTGTCGAACTGCAGGATCTTCGCGTTTGGATACGACAGGAGGATCGGTGAATGGGTCGCGATGATGAATTGCGACTCTTCTTTCACCAATTGATCGATCGCCGATAGGGCGGCCAACTGGCGGTTTGGCGAGAGCGCCGCTTCTGGTTCGTCGAACAGATACAAGCCGTTGCCCCGAAGCTTGTGAACCAGCAGCGACATGAAGGATTCTCCATGCGACTGGGCATGGAGTGACTTGCCGCCGTACGAGTCAAGGTAGCCGACCTCGTCCATGTATGAGGCCACGTTGAAGAAACTCTCCGCACGCAAGAAATAGCCGTCCTTGGGCTTGCGTGCGCTTCGCGACGGCCTCAACAACGAGTGGAGCGTGGAGGTGGATTCGGCGGTGCGGAACTGGACGTTCTTTGTCCCGCCCTCCGGGCCGAAGCCCATGGCTACGGCAATCGCCTCGAGCACCGTCGACTTGCCCGCACCGTTCTCACCGACAAAAAACGTGACATCCGGGTGAAACTCGATACTCTCGATTTCGCGCACGGCGGGGATCATGAGCGGATAGGCCTCGAAATCCAGCTCCGCGTCCGGTTTGAACGATACGCGCTGGAGATACGGCCTGGCCGCGAGTGGCATGGAAGAAGTCGCTCGTGTCGATCAACTACGCGTGGGTGCTGTTCGAATCCAGAGTTGCTCCCGATGCTCGTCGCCCCACGTGCGGTCGGCATGCTCGTCCACCAGCTTGAACCCGAACTTGGCGTAGAGATGCGAAGAGGCCGCGAGGCCGGCCACCGTCGTGAGCCACACTTGCGAATCTCCGCGTGCCTCCGACCAGGTCATCGCGCGCGTCATGAGCTCATTGCCCAAGCCCTGCCCGCGAGCCGCATCGGCAGCGATCACGAAGCGCATGCGCGCCCCCGGGTGTTCACCGGGCCGAGCGTCCATTACGAGTGCGGCGAGAAACTCCTCACCGCGCCATGCGCTGAACGCGGTGACGTCGTTGCGAACGCCGAAGTGCTGTGCGATCTCGCCCAACTGCTCCGAGCAGAGCGCCTCGAAGACCGGGTTCCATCCCAGCCCCTTCACGTAGTACAGCCCGTGCCAGCGGACGATCTCGCCGCAAAGGGCGGGGTGGGAGCCCTGCACCCAGTGGATGCTCGACAAGGACAAGGAGGGGGGCATCCGCGAAATTGTCGCATGCCCGCCCGGCCGGTCAAGACGCGTTCATTTCATCTCCGCGCTATCGGGGTGCGACCGGGCCTGGACGACAACGAGGAGATCGCGCAGCCCGATGAGGGATCGTTCGTGCAGCGCGGAGGTCGCGCCCTTCAGCGCGACGTCGCCGCTCCGGATCACCTCGAACGAGCGGATCGCCGTTTCCACCAGGCGGTGCATGTCGTCCACGGGGGAATCCGGAATCCGGCTCGGCGCAGGCTTCCCATGTTCATAGCCGGTGACGGCATCGGCGATGGCATCGTCGAGGCACCGGTTGAATGTGTGGAACTCGTCCACCGAGATCGGCTCGTCCATCTCCAGGGCCAGCTCGGTGAGGGCCTGGCAGAGGTCGCCATAGTTGTGGACGACCTGGTCGATCGGGAGACCCTGCCGGCGCATCTCCAGCCCGTGCTTTGCAGCGGTGCCGGGAATGTTCGGAGGCACCAGCGACAGCGAAGGTTGCCGGTATCCCGCGGCCCGGTGCCGGGCCAATGCCTCGGGCGTCTGCTCCTCGCGAAGGGTTTCGATGAGCTGCGCGAGGAATTGCGGCACCCCGTATTCCGTCACCGCCGGCAGGTCGGGAAGGGACCGTCGGGCGGCTTTCGCGCGGCACCGCGTGAGCAGCTCCAGGCGGTTGGCCCTGAGGAAATCGTAGAGCATGGCCAACCTTATTCGCCACCGTCCGTACCGTCTGTGCGGGAGCGAACAAACGAATCCGGGGCAAAATGGGACTCCACCCCGGAGGATGTCCATGCCCAAAATAAAATTGCTCCTGCTCGCGATCGCCGCGTTTGCATTCCCCGCGCTGGCCGCGGACTACCCCGCGCCCCTGGAAGGCACCTACACCGCCAGGGACTTCAAGTTCAGCACCGGTGAGACGCTCCCCGAAGTGAGGCTCGCCTATCGCACCATCGGCGAACCCTCCGGCGAGCCCATCCTCATTCTCCACGGCACGGCTGGCTCGGGCGCGAACATGCTCACGCCCACTGTCGCGGGAGAGCTCTTCGGTCCCGGCCAGGCACTCGATGCGATGAAGTACTACCTCATCATTCCCGACGCGCTGGGCCACGGGAAATCCAGCAAGCCGTCCGATGGACTGAAGGCGAAATTCCCGAAGTACAACTACGACGACATGGTCGACGCGCAGTATCGCCTGCTCACCGAACACCTCAAGGTGAAGCGCCTGCGCATGGTGATCGGCAACTCGATGGGTGGCATGCAGGCGTGGATCTGGGCGAGCAAGTACCCGGACATGATGGACATCGCGGTGCCGATGGCCTCGATGCCGTCGGAGATGTCCTCGCGCAACTGGATGCTCCGGCGGCTCATCACCGATTCGATTCGCAACGATCCCGAGTGGAAGGGCGGCGACTACACCACGCAGCCGAAGAGCGCGCAATTCGCATCGGTGTTCTTTGGCGTCGCGACGAATGGCGGTGACCAGGCGTTGTACAAGGCGGCGCCCACGCGCGCGAAGGCCGATGCCATCCTCGATGCGCGGTTGAAAGCGCCGTTCCCGGCGGACGCGAACGACGTCCTCTACCAGTGGGACTCGTCGCGCGACTACAACCCGTCGCCTGGGCTGGAGAAGATCAAGGCCACGGTGCTCGCGATCAACGCCGCCGACGACGAGCGCAATCCGCCGTCCACCGGAGTGATGGACCGCGAGATCCAGCGTGTGAAGAAGGGGCGCGTGCTCCTGATTCCCGCATCGCCCGAAACTGCGGGGCACGGAACGACCGGAAACGCGAAGTTCTACAAGAAGGAGTTGGCTGAACTGCTCCAGTCGGCGCCGCGAGGCAACTAGGTCAGGTGCGCGCGAGCGCCCGCCTCACGTAGCCCAGCTTTTCACTGCGTTCGAGACGCCCGGCGAAGCGCTGAAAATCCAGGTCGAAGCGCTGCTCCAACGCCGGGACTCTCTTGTGGATCGCCTTCCAGTGCGGGCGGTTCGCGCCTTCGTTGAAGCCGAGGGCGATCTCGTTGCCTTCGCCCTCCACCGGAACGAGCATCACATTGCCCGAGAATGCGCGGGTCATGCCTTCGAGGTGGCTCACGCGCTCCGCGAGCGAGCCGGCGAGGTTCGCCACGAGGATTCCGCCTTCGCGCAGCTTCAGGCGCACCTGCGCGTAGAACGCCGCGCCTTGCATCGAGGGTCCGGTGCCATCCCAGTCGTAGGCGTCCGCAATGACCACGTCGTAGGTCTCGGTGGTGCTCGCGACGTGGCCCCAGGCGTCGTGCTGGATGAGGTTGAAGTGCTCCGAAGGTGGCGGCACGCTGAAGTACTCGCTCAGCGCGATGACGTGAGGGTCGATCTCGACGCAGTCCATGCGCGTAGCAGGCAGGTGCCGGTGGAAATACTTCACCATCGAACCGCCGCCCAGGCCCAGCATCAGCACGTCCCGCGGCGCGTCCAGGAACAGCAGGAAGCTCATGGCCTTGCGGGTGTAGAGCAGGTCGAGCGCCCACGGGTCGTCGAAGCGCATGCGGCTTTGCACGCAATCGAGCGACGAATACAGCGTGCGTCCCTCCAGGTCGTCGCCAAGGAACGGCTTTCGGTAGCTCCCGTCGAGGATCGCATCGAGCAGCGCCCCGCGATCCGCTGTGGGCGGCTCGAGCACGCGAAGCGTTTCTCCGCGGAGGGACAGCCGGGGAAGATCGATGAGGGAAGGCGCGCCGGTCATGAGTGTCGCCATTATGGCCTGTCCGCCGACGTGGAAACGCCGGAGCGTACCCACTGCGGGTCCGCTCCGGCGTCAAGGTGCCGCAAGCCGTATCAGGTACGCGGCTCGCCCTTCGAGTTGACCATCACCACCGGGCCCGGCGGGTTCGCGGTCTGGATGCGATGCTCCTGGCCCTTGAAGTTGTACGTCACGTCCCAGTAGTCCACGCGGCCGGACGTCGGCACGTTCTCGCAACGGCGCACGTCCTGCGTGTGGCCGCTCGAACCGCGGTTCACGTTGGCACCTGCGACGCCACCGGCCACGGCACCGAGCGCCGTCGCTACGTCATTGCCGCGACCGCTGCCGACCTGGTGGCCGAGCACGCCGCCGAGGATCGCTCCGACGACGGCACCGCCGACGTTCGGATCGTTGCGCTGTTCGACTTGCTGGCGATCGACCCAGCAACGCTGCTCCGGCTGCCCGTACACGGCGCGGGCCGAAGTCACGTTGGCTTCGTAGGTACGCTCGTCACGGCGGCGGCGCGAGTCGTACACGGGGTAGGGCGGCGGCGGAGCGTAGCGGCTCTCGTCGTAGCGTGCGTTCACCTGGACGGCGCGCACGGACGACACGGCGTCGTTCATGCCCATCGCATTCAGCGAGGGATAGCGGCCCGGGCGAAGGATGCGGCAGGTGCCGCCGTAGTTCGCGTGCTCGCACACTTCCCACGACTGGTTGCCCAGCACGACCACCGAGGAAGCGCGGTCGTTGAAGCCGTTGCGCTGCAGGTCCTGGGTGTTGCGCTCTGCATTGAAGGTCCGGCCCTGGAAGCCATCGTGTTCGTACAGGATGACTTCGGCCGCAGCCTGGGTTGCGAAAAGAATGCCGATCGCCGCGGCTGCTACCTTGTAGTTGTTGCGCATGAGTGTGCCCCTGGTTGAATGGTCTAGGGGCATGCTACAGGGCACTACGTGCCGTGTTTACTCCTGCGAAACCCTTTGTGACGTCAGCGGAGTCCTACGCGGCAAGCGTGACGGACCGGCTTCGATCCTGCAGCCACGTCGTGAAGGCGGCGGGCGCCATCGGACGCGCAACGTAGAAGCCCTGGCCCACGTCGCATCCCATCGCATGCAGCATGCGCGATTCCGTTTCGTCCTCGAACCCCTCGGCCACCGTCTGCAGGTGCAGGCCACGCGCCATCTCGACCATCGCGGCGAGCAGGGTACGCGTCCGCGGCACTCCCGCGGCTCCGCGCACGAACGAACGGTCGATCTTCAATTCGGTGAACGGCATGTTGTGCAGCAGTTCGAGCGTCGCGTAGCCCGTGCCGAAGTCGTCGATCGAAAGGCCGAAACCGCGGATGCGAAGGCGCGAGAGCGTCTCGAGCATCGCCACGCCGTCGTCGGCCACCGCGGTCTCGGTCACCTCGATCGTCATGCGGTTGGGCGGAACCCCGTGCTTGCGCGCGAGATCGACGAGCAGGCCCGGGAAGCGGGCGTCCTGCAGGTTCGAGGCGGAGGCGTTGACGGCCATGCTGAGGTCGTAGCCGCGCACCTGGGATGCGGCCTGGAACGAGAAGGCCTGCTCGAGCATGCGAAGCGTGAGGATATCCAGGAGGCCGGAGGATTCCATCTCGGGGATGAATTGGCCGGGCGCGATCATGCCGAGCTCCGGATGGCGCCAGCGCGCGAGCGCTTCGGCACCCACGACGTGGCCGCTGTCGAACCGAACCTTCGGCTGGAAGTGGGCCTCGAACTCGCCGTGGTCCAGGCCCGCGAGGATGTCCTCGGCCGAGAAGGCGGCCGCGTCCTGCGCGGCGAGGGCGGGGATCTGCTTCACGCCGGCCGCGCCGAGCAGGGCCAGGATCGTCTCGGCCCGTGCCGGCTTGGAAAGCGCTCCCAGCACGCGCGCGCCGGTGCTGCGCACCATGCGTTCCACGGAGGCGAGGATGTCTTCGCCGAGGGAGCTCACGATGATGAAATCGCGCACGCCCAGCCGGTACGCGCGGCGGATGAACTCGACGCCATCCATGTCGTCCAGGTGCAGGTCGCAAATGGCCACGTCGACTTCCGGCGAGACTTCGGCGATGAGGTCGATCGCCACCGAGCCTTCACCGGACTCGATGATGCGGCGCACGCCCGCGCGGCGCACCATCTCCACCATGTATTTGCGCTGGAAGGGGTCGTCCTCGAGCACGACGACGCAGAGGTCCTTCGTCGCTCGTGCGGACGGATTCATCGCGAGTGCCCGGCGAATCGCTCCATCTCGCAGACCACACCCTCGAATTCGGCCCGCAGGGCCTCGAAGACGGGAGCCAGCGTACCCAGGGTCTTGCACGGCCCATCGCGTTCGATGGTGCCGGCCAGGTTCAGCGCCGCGCGGGCGCCGATGATCGCGCAGGAGCCGCGCAGCACGTGCAGTCGTCGCGCCAGCGTGGCGTGGGAGCCGCGGCGCCACGCATCCTCGACGCTTTCCCATTGCTGCGGGCCGACTTCCAGGAACAGCTCGGCGATCTCGTGCGCAGCCGGGCCCGCGTCGCGCGCGAAGGCCGTGGGATCGATATGGTGGAAGGCGCTTGCATTCACGGAGTGGCTCCGGTGGTCAACTTCAGGGCAGCCACGATGGTTTCGCTCGAGGCCGGCTTGACGAGCAACGCGTCGAAGCCCGCGGCGAGGATGCCGGCGCGCTGGTGGTCCTGCGCGAAGGCGGTGTAGGCCACCATGCGCGGACTATGGTCGCCGAAGCGTTCGTGCACGCGACGGCAAAGCTCCTTGCCGCTCATGCCGGGCATGCTCACGTCGGAGAGGATCGCGTCGACCCTGTTCCCGCAGAGATAGTCGAGCGCGAGCGAGGCGCTCTCGACCACGGGGGCGTCATACCCGGCGCGAGCCAGGTAGATCTGTGCGAGGTGCGCGTTCATGGGATTGTCGTCGACGACGAGCACGCGCTGGCGGTGAGACATGGCTATTTCCTCCATCTTTGGGGGGCTATCGGCACGGCGCGCGCGAACTTTAGGGCATCATTTCGACCCATGGAAGAAAGATTCGCCGCGGCCCTCGCGCTGCATCGCGCCGGGCGCCTGGACGAGGCCGAGCGCCTCTACGCCGAGATCGTCGCCGCGCAGCCCCGGCACGCGAATGCCCTCGCCATGATCGGCACGCTGCACGCCGATCGCGGCCGCCCGGACGAAGCGGTGCGCTGGATCGACCGCGCCCTCGAAATCGATCCGGCCCAGGCCTTCGCCTGGCTCAACCGCGGCAATGCCCTCCACGGACTGGGGCGGCCCGCCGAAGCGCTCGCGAGCTACGACCGCAGCCTGGCCCTCGCCCCGCAGGACGCGCAGGCGTGGAGCCATCGCAGCGTGGCGCTCGGCGAGTTGCGACAACAAGAGGAATCGCTCGCGAGTGCGGAGCGCGCCACCGTGCTGGCTCCGCAATCCCCCGACGCGTGGAACCATCGCGCCATGGCGCTCGCGGCCCTGGGCCGCACCGACGAGGCCATCGCGGCCTATGACCGGGCGGTGGCGCTGCACCCGGGTCATGCACCGGCGCATGCGAACAGGGCCTCGGCGCTGCTCTCGCGGCTACGCTTTCCCGAAGCACTCGCGAGCATCGACCGAGCGCTGGCCCTGGCCCCGCGGTTCGCCGCCGCGCATCTCACCCGTGGCTCGATCCTGAAGGAGCTCGCGCGCTATACGGAATCGCTCGCGAGCTATGAAGACGCCGCCCGACTCGCGCCGGGACTACCGTACCTCGACGGGACGCGGCTCTTCCTCAAGATGCAGTTGTGCGACTGGACCGGCATCGACGCGCTCTACCGCCAAGTGGAAGCGGGGATCGAGCGCGGGCGCCCCGCGTGCCATCCGTTTGCGCTCCTATCCATGCCGGCCTCCGCGGCACTGCAACGGCGCTGCGCGGAGATCTTCGTCGCCCATCGGCATCCCGCGACGGGAGCGCCGGCGCCGGCGCGCCATTCGCACGATCGCATCCGCATCGGCTATTTCTCCGCGGACTTCCACGACCACGCCACGGCCTACCTCGCAGCCGAACTCTTCGAGCTGCACGACCGGGCGCGCTTCGAGATCCATGCGTTCTCGTTCGGCATCGCCTCGCAGGGTGCGGTGCGGCAGCGGCTCGTTGCCGGGTTCGACCACTTCCACGAAGTCGCGGCCATGCCGGACGCCGAAGTCGCTGCGCTGGCTCGCCGCCTCGAAATCGACATCGCGGTCGACCTGAAGGGCTTCACGCAGGATGCGCGGCCCGGCATCTTTGCGCACCGCGCCGCGCCCGTCCAGGCGAGCTTCCTCGGTTACCCCGGAACGATGGGCGCACCTTATATCGACTACGTGATCGCCGATCCGGTCGTGTTGCCGCCGGCGCACGAAGCGCACTACAGCGAGAACGTGATCCGCCTTCCGCATTGCTACCAGCCCAACGACCGGCGCCGGTCGCGCGGAGAGACGGTCTCGCGCGGGGAAGCCGGCCTGCCCGCGACGGGATTCGTCTTCTGCTGCTTCAACAACACCTTCAAGCTCACGCCCGAGGCGCTCACGCTCTGGGCACGCCTCCTCGCGAAGGTCGAAGGCAGCGTGCTGTGGCTCTTGAAGGGCGAGCCCATCGCGATGGAGAACCTGCGACGCGAGGCCGCTGCGCGTGGCGTGGATCCCGAGCGGCTCGTCTTCGCGCCGCGCCGCGACCTGGCCGCGCATCTCTCGCGCCTTCGCCACGCGGACGTCGTGCTCGACACCTTCCGCTACGGAGCGCACACGACGGCGAGCGATGCGTTGTGGGTGGGCGTGCCGGTGGTCACGTGCCGGGGCGAGACATTCGCTTCGCGCGTCGCGGCGAGCCTGCTGGAAGCCGTGGGTCTTCCGGAGCTGGTGACGGATACGCCGGAAGCCTACGAAGCACTCGCGTTGGAATTGGCTACGAAGCCTGCGGCGCTGGCCGCGGTGCGCGAGAAGCTCACGCGGCGCGATGCGCAGCCGCTCTTCGACACGCCGCGTTACGCGCGCGACCTCGAGGCCGCCTACTCGGCGATGATCCCCAGGCAGGTGCCGTAAGCGTTACGCGGTGGCCGGCACCATCGGCGCGCTCGAACCGCCCGTGCGCCGGCGCTGCCAGTACCAGACGAAAGCCACGAGGGCGAGGGCGGGGATGTAGACCCAGTGCTCGGAGGGCGCCCCGGAATCGACCTTGATCGATTCGACGATCCAGCCCTGCTCGAAGCCGCCGCGCCGGGCGCGGCTGCCGAACTTCACCGTGCCGATGCGCACCTCGTTACCGAACGTGCTGAAGGTGAGCCCGGCCTCGGAGAGCTTCTGGCGCGCATCGCCGCTCTTGCCGAGCTGGACCGACACGGTCTTCCGCACGTCGTCGCCTTCCACGTTGGTGCCCTTGATCACGAAGATCATCGGGACGTCGGCCGGCTGCTTCTCGGCGATCGAATAGAGCTCCGAGGCCGGGCGCGATTCGAACGGGACGTACAGCTGGTCCATGAAGAAATTCGGCCTGAAGAGCGCGAACACGGCGGCCAGCAGCAGGATCGTCTCCCACCACTTCGTCCGGGCCTGGAAGTAGCCCATGGTCGCGGCGGCGAAGCACAGCGACGCGACGAGGCTCGCCACCACGACGCAGAGCAGCTGGAACCACCCGTGGACGTCCACGAGGATCAATTGCGGGTTGAAGATCCACACGAACGGCAGCACCGCCGTGCGCGAGATGTAGAGCGAACCCTGGATGCCGGTCTGGATCGGATCCTCGCCCGAGATCGCGGCCGCCGCGAAGGTCGCCAACCCAACGGGCGGCGTCACGTCCCCCATGATCCCGTAGTAGAAGACGAACAGATGCACGGCGATGAGCGGGATCACCAGCCCGGACTGCGCCCCCAGTTCGACGATCACCGGCGCCATCAGCGTGGCCACGAGGATGTAGTTCGCCGTGGTCGGCACACCCAGGCCCAGCACGAGGCAGACGAACGCCGTGAACAGCAGCATGACCACCACGTTGCCCATGGAGACGAACTCCACGAACTCGGTCATGCGCAGGCCCAGGCCCGTCAGCGTGATGCCGCCGACGATGATGCCCGCCGTCCCGGTCGCGATCGCGATGCCGATCATGCTGCGTGCGCCGTCGTTCATGCCCTGGACGACCTCCCATCCGCCGAGCTTCAGGTCGATCGCGAACGAGCCCCTGCCGCGGAAGAAATTGGTCAGCACTCGCTGGGTCAGCATGAGCACCATGAGCGTGGCGGTGGCATAGAACGCCGAGAGCGCGGGCGAGAGTTCTTCCACCATCAGGCACCAGATCAGCACGCCGATGGGAATGAGGAAGTGCAGGCCCGCCTTCACGGTCGGCCAGCGCTCCGGCAGCACGGGGTTCACCACGTCGACGTCGAGCGGGAGGTCCGGCTCACGCGCGGCCACGCGGATCGAGTACACGTAGAGCCCGGCGAGCAGGAAGCCCAGGATCCACGGCGCCGCGGCACCCGTGAAGTGCTTCACGCCTTCGGCCACGAAATAGATGATGCAGCAGACCACGATCGTGCCGGAAAGCCCGAGGCCCCAGCCGGTGATGCTCTCTCGCACGGTCCTCTCGCGCCCCGGCGCGAACGGCATCATCCCGAGCTTCAGCGCCTCGAGGTGCACGATGTAGAAGAGCGCGATGTAGGAAAGCACGGCGGGCAGGAAGGCGTGCTTGCAGATCTCGGAGTACGGAATGCCCACGTATTCCACCATCAGGAAAGCCGCGGCGCCCATCACCGGCGGCATGAGCTGGCCGTCGACGGAACTCATGGTCTCGATCGCGCCGGCCTTGATGCCCCCGTAGCCGGCGCGCTTCATCAGCGGGATGGTGAAGATGCCGCCTGAGACGACGTTGGAGACCGACGAACCGGAGATCAGGCCGTTCAACCCGGAAGAAACGACCGAGACTTTCGCGGGCCCGCCGCGCAGGTGTCCGAGGAACGCCATCGACACTTGCATCATGTAGTTGCCCGCACCCGCGCGATCGAGCAGCGAACCGAACAGCACGTAGATGAAGATGAAGGACGACGAGACGCCGAGCGCAACCCCGAACACGCCCTCGGTGGTGAGCCACTGGTGCGAAAGCATGCGCTCGAGCGAGGCGCCCTTGTGCGAGATCACGTCGGGCATGTAGCGGCCCGCCATGATGTAGACGAGGAAGACGATCGCGAGCACCGTCATCGGCAGCCCGACGGCGCGGCGCGTGGCCTCGAGGAGCAGGAGCAGGCCGGCGCTCGCCACCACGATGTCCATCAGGATCGGCTTGCCGGGCCGCGTGGCCAGGTCCGCATAGAAGAGGATGAAGTAGGCCGCGCAGAAGCATGCGACCAGGGCGAAGACCCAGTCGAACCAGGGCACCTGCGTGCGCGATGCCCTCTTGGTGGGCGGATAGCAGAGGTAGCCGAGGAAGAGCGCGATCGCCAGGTGCAGCGAGCGGGCCTCGGTGTCGTTGAGGATGCCGACGCCGAACGTGAAGGGCAGGGGCGAGGCGTACCAGAGCTGGAACGCCGACCAGGCGACCGCGACCCAGAAGATGAGGCCGCCTGTGAATCCGGTGGGCTTGCGTCCGCCGGTGTCCGACTCGGCGACGAGTTGCTGCAGTTCCTCCGACGGCTTGATCGGTTCGTTCGGCTGTGCGCTCAATCTCGTCCCCCCAAGAATAAAGGGGTCAGACTCCATTATTCACGGAGTCGGAGCGATTGCTCCGCCGTGAATAATGGAGTCTGACCCCTTTATTCAGATTACTTGATCCAGCCTTTTTCTTTGTAGTACTTGGCGGCGCCGTTGTGCAGCGGAGCCGAGAGGCCGTTCTTCACCATCTCTTCCGGCTTCAGGTTCGCGAGCGCGGGGTGGAGCTTCTTGAACTCCTCGAAGTTGTCGAAGACCGCCTTCACCACCGCGTAGACCTGCTCGTCCGGCACCTTCGCCGAGGTAACGAGCGTGGCCAGCACGCCGTAGGTCTTCGTCTCCTGCGGGTTGTTCGGGTACAGGCCGGCGGGGATCGTGGCGTAGGCGTAGTAGGGCTTGTCGGCGACCAGCTTGTCGACCGGGGCGCCCGTGATCGAGATCAGCTTCGCGCCACAGCTCGTCGTCGGATCCTGGATGTTCGCCGACGGGTGGCCCACGCCGTAGAAGAAGCCGTCGATCTTGCCGTCGCAGAGCGCCGCGCCATGCTCGTCGGCCTTCAGCTCGGAAGCGAGCGCGAAGTCGGTCAACTTCCAGCCCATCGCGCCCAGCAGCTCTTCCATCGAGGCGCGCGTGCCCGAGCCGGGGTTGCCGACGTTGAACTTCTTGCCCTTGAAGTCGGTGAACGCCTTGATGTTCGCTTCCTTGCGCGCGAGCACCGTGAACGGCTCGGGATGCAGGCTCATGATCGAGCGCAGCTCGGTGTAGGCGCCGTCCTTGAACTGGGCAATGCCCTTCACGGCGTTGTACGCGACGTCGGATTGCGTCGTGCCCATGTCCAGCTCGCCGGCCTTGATGGTGTTCACGTTGAACACCGAGCCGCCCGTGGATTCGACCGAGCAGCGGATGCCGTGCTTCGCGCGGTCCTTGTTCACGAGGCGGCAGATCGCGCCGCCCGCGGCGTAGTACACGCCGGTCACGCCGCCGGTGCCGATGGTGATGAACTTCTGCTGGGCGGCGGCCTCCGGCAGCGCGAAGGTGGCGCCAATCGCCGCGCAGAGGGCCAGGGTACGGATCGGGTTTTTCATCGACTGCTCCTTGTGGATGGGAACTGCGAACTAGGCCGCGTGCTTCAGGGCGCGCGTGCCGGACTCGATGGCGCGGGAGAGCTTCTCGACGATCTCGTCGATCTGCGCTTCCGTGCAAATGAAGGGAGGGGCGAGCAGCACGTGGTCGCCGCGCACGCCGTCGATGGTGCCGCCCATCGGGTAGCAGAGCATGCCGGCTTCCATCGCGGCGGCCTTCACCTTCGCGTGGAGCTTCAAAGCGGGATCGAAGGTCGCCTTCCTGGCGCGGTCTTCCACCAGCTCGACGCCGCGGAACAGGCCGCGTCCACGGATGTCGCCCACGTTGGGGTGATTGGCAAAAGTTTCGCGCAAGCGTTTGTCGAGATATGCGCCACGAGACTTCGCCGCATCGAGCAGCTTGTCGCGCGCGATCACCTTCTGCACGGCGAGCGCCGCGGCGCACGCGACGGGATGCCCGAGATAGGTGTGGCCGTGCTGGAACATCCCGCTGCCCTTGCGGAACGCATCGACGACCTTCGTGGAAGCGAGCACGGCGCCGATCGGTTGATAGCCGCCGCCCAGGCCTTTGGCGATCGCCATCAGGTCGGGTGCCACGCCTTCCTGCTCGATGGCATGCAGAGTTCCGGTTCGGCCCATGCCGCACATCACTTCATCGGCGATGAAGAGGATGCCGTGGCGGTCGCAGACTTCGCGGACGCGCTTGAAGTAGCCGGGCGTCGGAGGCACCGCGCCGAGCGTGGCGCCGACGACCGTCTCCGCGATGAACGCAATGACCTTCTTCGCGCCGATCCGCTCGATTTCGGTTTCCAGCTCCTGCGCGAGCCGACCGCTGTACTGCTCGGGCGTTTCATCCGCACGGCAGTCGCGATACGCGTAGCAGGGCGACACGCGGCCCACGTCGATCAGCAGCGGCGCGAACTGCTTGCGTCGCCACTCGTTGCCGCCGATCGCCAGGGCCCCGAGCGTATTGCCGTGATAACTCTGCCGCCGCGCGATGAACATCGTGCGTTCGGGCTGGCCGATTTCCACGAAGTACTGCCGCGCCATCTTCAACGCGGCTTCGATGGCCTCCGACCCACCGGAAACGAAATACACGTTGCCGATGCCCGGAGGCGCATTCGCAATGAGGTTGTCGGCGAGCTCCTCGGCCACCTCGGTCGTGAAGAAGCTCGTATGCGCATAGGCGACGCGGTCGATCTGCGCATGCATCGCGGCCAGCACGTCGGGGTGTCCATGGCCGAGGCACGAAACCGCCGCGCCGCCGGAGGCATCGATATAGCGCTTGCCCTCGCGATCCGTGAGGTAGACGCCCTTCGCCTCGACGGCGAATGGGAGGGTTCCGCGAAGGCTGCGGTGGATGATCTTGCTCATGGGGTCGGATAACAGGATACCTTGCCGCGCAAGGTGCGTGAAAGGTGCCTGTTCGGCTATAATTGCGGGCTGTTTCGAGCTCCACCGGAGAGGTGGCAGAGTGGTCGATTGCGGCAGACTCGAAATCTGTTGTGCCGAAAGGTACCGGGGGTTCGAATCCCTCCCTCTCCGCCAAATTCAACGCCAGCCCTCGGGCTGGCGTTTTCATTTCAGGTTGTCTTCCAGGGGGCCAGGTTTCCAGGGTCCTAGGGCGACCCACGCTTTCACCGGCTTCGAAAGCGCCAGGGGCAACATCGCGGCGAGGATGAGGACGAAGATCCCGAACTTCAGGAACCGGAATTCCCGGAACTCGAGGTATTGGCCGAACAGGTAGAAGTATTTCCCGAGCTCGTACGCCGCCAGCGGGATGGCGGCGAATGCGAGAAATTTCCGGGCCCAATCCCGGCGTCCCCACCAGAGCGCGACGGCCATGGAGGTCAGCAAGACTCCCACCACGAGGTCGCTCCCCCAGAACGGGAAGAGCGGACGCAGCCCTTCGCTCTGCCGGCCGAGATCAACCAACCCGCTCAGGGTCCACATGAACCCCCGACCGAACGCAATCGACGCAAGGCATATGGCGGGAAACGCGGCTGCGATGCTGGGGCGCACGTTTGACATGGTCCGATGAACTCCCATTCCGGACTCGAAAGTGTATCGCGCTTGTAGGGTGGCTCCGACACCCCGAAGGGGCGGACACCGATGCGCCCGGAGCGGCGGCACCGCCACGATGAGGCTCGCGAAATCGTCGCGCACGCTCCAGGAAATGCCGCCATGCCCAAGTCCTCCCCCAAGCTCCCCACGAAGAAAAGCGTCGAGGGCAAGGCCACCACTGGGGGGCCGGCCAAGGGTCCCGTTCCTCCTGCGGGACCTCCGGCGCGCAAAGCCGTCGCCACGAACAAGCTGGTCGAGGCGTTTCCGTTCAACAGCAACAAGCCCGATGAGATGGGCGACGCGGGCCGCCGCGCCAAGCCGGGCGCGACCGCGAAGCCCTCCGATCCGTCCGTCGGCGCGAGCACGCTCACCGAGAAGACCCACTCCGCCAAGACCACTGCCCTCGACGCGGTGCGTGTCGACGCGAGCGACCAGGTCCTCACGACCAACTTCGGCGCGCCGGTCGCCGACAACCAGAATTCACTCAAGGCGGGCCTGCGCGGGCCGACGCTCCTCGAGGATTTCATCCTCCGCGAGAAGATCACCCACTTCGACCACGAGCGCATTCCCGAGCGCATCGTGCATGCGCGCGGCTCCGGCGCCCACGGCTTCTTCGAGTGCTACGACTCGCAGGCGAAATTCACGCGCGCGAACTTCCTCTCGGCGAAGGGCAAGCGCACGCCGGTCTTCGTGCGCTTCTCCACGGTGGCGGGCGAGCGCGGTTCCACCGACACGCCGCGCGACGTGCGGGGCTTCGCGACCAAGTTCTACACCGAGGAAGGCAACTTCGACCTCGTCGGCAACAACATCCCCGTGTTCTTCATCCAGGACGCGATGAAGTTCCCGGACCTCGTGCACGCGGTGAAACCCGAGCCGCACAACGGGATGCCGCAGGCCGCGAGCGCGCACGACACGTTCTGGGATTTCGTCTCGCTCATGCCGGAGACGACCCACATGCTGATGTGGGCCATGTCCGACCGCGCGCTGCCCCGCAGCCTGAAGACCATGCAAGGCTTCGGCGTGCACACCTTCCGGCTCGTGAACGAGAAGGGCGATTCGCGCTTCGTGAAATTCCACTGGAACCCGGTGTTCGGCACGCACTCGCTCGACTGGGACGAGAGCGTGAAGCTCTCGGGCGCCGATCCGGATTCGCAACGGCGCGATCTTTGGGAATCGATCGAAGCCGGCGTGTTCCCCGAATGGGAACTGGGCCTGCAGATCTTCACGGAAGAGCAGGCCGAGAAATTCAGCTTCGACGTGCTCGATGCGACCAAGCTCGTGCCCGAGGAACTGGTGCCCGTGACGCCCGTCGGCCGCATGGTGTTGAACCGCAACCCGGACAACTTCTTCGCCGAGACGGAGCAGGTGGCCTTCGGCGTGCAGAACCTCGTGCCGGGCATCGACTTCTCAAACGATCCGCTGCTGGCCGGGCGTATCCACTCCTACTTCGATACGCAGCTCTCGCGCCTCGGGGGCCCGAACTTCCACGAGATCCCGATCAACGCGCCGATCGCGCCGGCCCACAACAACCAGCGCGATGGCATTCATCGCCAGGCGCTCCACCGGGGCCGTGTCGCCTACGAACCGAATTCGCTCGGCGGCGGCTGCCCGTTCCAGGCCGGCGCCGCGGGTTTCCGTTCCTTCCCGCAACCGATGGAAGGCGACAAGGTGCGCGGCAAGCCGGAGAAGTTCGCGGACCACTACTCGCAGGCCACGCTCTTCTGGAACAGCCAGGCCGACTACGAGAAGGCGCACATCGTGCGCGCGTTCCGCTTCGAGCTCACCAAGGTGACGGTGCCCGCGATTCGCGAGCGCACCGTCTCGATGCTCCGCAATGTGACCGACGAACTCGCGCAGCAAGTCGCCGATGGCCTCGGCATGAAGCTGCCGAAGGCGATGCCGCGCCTGGTCGAGCCTCCGAAGGTCGAGGTCAAGGTCTCGCCGTCGCTTTCGCTCACAGCGCGCCCCGGTAACGGGGACCTTCGCGGCCGCCACGTGGCCATCCTCATCGCGAAGGGCGTCGATTCGCGATCGGTCGGCATGATCCAGAACGCCCTGCTCGGCGCCGGAGTGGTCATCCATGTCCTGGCCGCTCGCCTCGGCGACGTGGCGGCGTCGAAAGGCGCGATCACGCCCGATGGCACGTTCGAAACCAGCCCCTCGGTGCTCTTCGATGGCGTCGTGGTGCCGGATGGCGCGGAAGGCGCGGATGAACTGGGCTCGCTCGGGCAGGTGCTGGAGTTCGTGAAGGACCAGTACCGCCACGCGAAGCCGATGCTCGCCATCGGCGCCGGCATGACGGTCCTGCAGGAAGCGGGCATCCCCACCGACGACGACGCGGACTGGGCCATCGTCCAGGAACCGTCCGACTTCCTCGATGCGTTGGGGCGCCATCGCAACTGGGAACGGCAGATCGATCCGCCGGGCGTCTGAATCCCATTTCACCATCGCACACTCGCACCCTGAGAAAGGAACTCACCATGAGCTCACCCGCGATCACCCGTTTCGAGGACCCGGACCGCACCCTTCTACGCGAAGACGTTGCGCTCAATCGCACGTCGAGCGGCGTCTCGTGGGGCGCGATCTTCGCGGGCGCCGCCGCGGCCGCCGCACTCTCGCTGATCCTCCTCGTGCTCGGCGTCGGCCTCGGGCTTTCCACCGTTTCGCCGTGGGTGAATGAAGGTGTGAGCGCAACGACATTCGGCATCTCGAGCATCCTGTGGATCACGCTCACGTCGCTCGCCGCTTCGGCCGTGGGCGGATACATCGCGGGCCGCCTGCGCACCAAGTGGGTCGCGGTGCACGACAACGAGGTCTACTTCCGCGACACCGCGCATGGTTTCCTCGCGTGGGCCGTCGCCTCGCTGCTGACGGCCGCGTTGCTCACCTCGGTGATCGGTTCGGTCCTCTCGACGGGAGTCCAGGCCGGCGCTGCAGTGGCCGGTGGTGTCGCGGCGACCGCGGCTGCAGGTACAGCAGCCGGCGCGCCGAGATTGCCGGACGCAGCGAAGCCCGCGGCAGATCCCAATCCCTCCGCGTACTTCGTCGATTCGCTGTTCCGTCGTGATGCGACCGTCAACGCTCCGGCCGGAACGCCGCAGGAAAACGCAGCCTCCGCCGCGGAAGTCGCGCGCATCTTCATGAACGGCATCCGCACCGGCACGCTGCCCAACGAAGACGCGCGTTACGTGGGGCAAGTCGTGTCGCAACGCACGGGCCTCTCGCAGGCCGATGCCGAGAAGCGCGTGACGGACACGTTCTCGCGCCTGCAGGTGAAGCTGAAGGATGCCGAGGCCCAGGCCCGCGAGGCCGCGGACCAGGCACGCAAAACTTCTGCTTATGCGTCGCTGTGGCTCTTCATCTCGCTGCTCGCCGGCGCCTTCATCGCGAGCCTCGCCGCCACGTTCGGCGGGCGCCACCGCGTCGATTGATTCCCATTCCCTTTTCCGGAGATATTCCATGCGTTCCATTCTTTTGCTCCTGCTGGGCGTCCCATTGCCGATCGTGATTCTCATCGCACTTTTCGTGCGCTAGCGCGCTAGTGCCGAAGGGCCCCGAGCAGTTATCCTTGTGTTAATTACTCGGGGGGTACAAAAAATGGCCGCGCTGATCAAGACCGACAACACCGTGGGTTCCGGCAAGGAAGCCGTGAAAGGACCGATTTCGGTCCACTACACCGGATGGCTCCATGACCCGTCGAAGCCCGACGGGAAGGGCGCCAAGTTCGACAGCTCGCACGATCGCGGGCAGTCGTTCTCGTTCGACCTGGGCTCCGGCCAGGTGATCCATGGCTGGGACGAAGGCGTGAAGGGCATGAAGGTGGGCGGCAAGCGCACCCTGATCATCCCGCCGGATCTCGGTTACGGCACGCGCGGCGCCGGCTCCGTCATTCCCCCGAACGCCACCCTGGTGTTCGACGTGGAACTGGTCGAAGTTCGCTAGGGGTCGGCTCGGCAGTCAGATCCTGCGGCGAGGAGCGCGAGCGAGCTTGCGGATTTCGGGATCGTCGACCGGGCCATCCAGGCCGGCTGGATAGAGATTCGGGAAAAAGTATCCGCGCGCCTTCACCGGGAAGCCTGCGCGAAGCAGCCGTCCACGGGGCGAATCCGTCACGAGCAGGCCTTCCTCGAGCAATTGCCCGACGAGGTCGCGCGCGACGCGTTCGCTCAGTCCGGAGATCCGAGCCGCTTCGCCGCGTTCCATCTCGCCGAACGCGAGTGCCTGGTTCACCAGGTGCGCGCCCTCGAACTTCACGTCGGCGCGGGCCTGGCGAAAGTAGTTCTGCACGCGTGAGGCGAGCCTCGGAAGGTCGAGCATCCTCGTCATGAACTCCGCCTGGTCGATCGCGCGATCCATCATGAACACACAGAACTCGACGAGCGCACCCAGGGAGAGGTTGCCGCGCCCGTCGAGATCTCCGCGCCGGGGAGCATCGGCGTTCGCGAGCATCGTCTTGTAGGTTGTCGCGTCGCGCGCGAGTCCGCGCGAGAGCGACCAAAGCGAATCGGTATTCGCGCCGCACTTGCGCAGCATGGCGCCGGTGATGAGACGGGCCACGCGCCCGTTTCCATCGGCGAACGGGTGGATCCACGTGAGGCGATGATGCGCGGCCATGACCTCCGGAATCGACGCGACCGAGGGCTCGAGCTTCCCGTAGACCGAGTGGAATCGATCCAGCAGCGCGGGCACGCTGGCGGCCCCCGGCGCCACGTGGTTGCCGACCTTGACCTCGATGTCACGCGGTCTTCCCGGCACCAGCATCGAGCCGTCATTCAGCTTCATCAACTCCCTTGGCAGGTCCTTGTAGATGGCGCCGTGAACCCAGGCGATGACCTCGGGAGACGTGGGCATGGCGCCGCGATCGACCTCCGCTTCCAGTTGTGATTCCGCGGCGATGTGCGAGAGCGCGAGCTTCTGGAGGTCCCGAACCTCCTTCTTCGGGGCGAATTCGTCGCGCAGCGCGCGCTCGATATCCAGGGGCAGCGTATTGGCGCCTTCGATCAGGTTCGAGTAGTAGCAATTCATCTCGCGGACCAGGCCGGCGATCGCCGCGCGCGTGGCGCCCTGCACGGTGCCTTCCAGGCGCGTGGCCGCCGTCGCGAGCTGCAGGGTGCGACTGGCGAGCTCGTCCCGGCGCCCGACCAGGAGGGGCTCCATCTGATGGGGGCTTCGGTCCAGTTTGGTTCCAGTATTCATTCCGATTAATATATCGATAAAACAACAAATTATCAAATATTGTCGATACACTTGTTCCGTTAATATGTCCGTTCCCGCGTCGTCTTGGCGGTCGCCCAGGGTTCCCGCTCAAGTTTTCCGGAAACAGCCCGATACCCCTCTCGTACGAGTGGACAAGGGTGTTTCCCATGAGCGCAGGAACCGGGTCGCTGCTGCTTCGCTACAGCCCCCTGATCGACAAGAAGCAACGCATTTCCGGCATCCGCTTGCGGCTGGGCGAGTCCCGCTGCGCGCCGAAGGATGCCGCCCGGGCCCTCGGCGATGCCGTGGCCACATGGGATGCCCACGATTCGCCCCTTTTCGTTCGCGTGCCCGCCGAAGCGGTGGGCGCCGACCTCACTGCGTGGAAACCCCCGCAGGGAACCGTGCTCGAAGTCCCTCCTTTGACTGAGGTGGACGTCGCTTGGGCGGGGGCCTGGAACGGCTCCCGTCCTCCTTTCTGTGCTTCGGTGTCCGAAGGGTCCTTGCCGGCCCCCGGTACCTTTCCTTATTTGTCGGTCCCGGTCGATGCGCTCGGTTCCGCCCAGGGCGAGCCGATCAAGGCACTCTGCCGCGGCACCAAGTGGGTCGCGCTCGAAGCCGAGACGCCGCGAACCTACAAGCTCGCGATGCTGCGCGGCGCGGAGTCGGCTTCAGGCTGGTCGTTCCTCGCACCCCCCGAAGGCGAGAAGAAGAAGTCCCTCGCGGGTGCCGCGAGCATTCTCTCGCTGCTCGAACTCGTGACGCGCGACGCCGACATCGGCGAGATGGAAGCGATCCTCAAGCGCGACGTGGTCCTCGCGTACAAACTGGTTGCCATCGTGAATTCGGCGGCGATGGGCCTCACGGTCGAGATCCGGTCCTTCCAGCACGCGATCCAGATCCTCGGCATGCAGCGCCTGAAGCGCTGGCTCTCGATGCTGCTCGCCACCGCCAACGCCGACAGCGCCCCCGCGCTCTCGCAGATTTCGCTCACGCGCGCGACCTTCCTCGACCTCGTGGGTACGGAGCTCGGTTTCCAGGACGCGCAGGACGACCTCTTCCTCACCGGCGCGTTCTCGCTGCTGGATCGCATCCTCGGCGTCAGCTTCGAGGAGATCTTCGCGAAAGTCGCGGTCGCGCCCGAAGTCGCCGAGGCGGTGACGTCGCGCACCGGCCCGTATGGCGGGCTCCTCAAGCTCGCCGAGTCCCTCGAGGATCGCGCGGGCCCGTCGCAGGTCGCCGCCGAAGTCGAGGCGCTCGCCCTTTCTCCTTCGTTCGTCAATCGCAGTCTCGTGGCCGCGTGCTCCGCGGCCGTTCGCACCCGCTTCGAATCGGGAGGTGCCGCATGAAACGCTACGCATTCCTCGCCATCGCCGTGATCGCTTTCTCCGCCCGGGCCGAGGAGGCCAAGGTGGAAGAACCCGCGAACGCCCCGGTGGCCGTGGCCCAGGCCGTGCCCCTCGTGGACGCTCCGCGCGAACGGCGCGTGATCGTGCGCGATTCGAGCATGAGCGATTCGCTCTCGCAGATCACGTCGCGTACGCCGGTCGCCCTCACCATCCCCGCGGCCCTCGGCCTCGGTGCCGCGGCGCTGTTCTACTTCGGTCGCCGCCGCAAGGTCTCCGACGAGATCGCCCCGCGCCTCAACCCCAACGGTCCGAAGACCGGAACCGGAAGCCGGCCGAAAGCGACGGCGACGCAATTTGCCGCTACGGGCTCGCATGCCGCCCGGAAGGTCCCGTCGCCCACGGGCTCGCATCCCGCGCAGAAGCTCCCTGCGGCCACGGGTTCGCAACCCGCGCAGAAGCTGCCGAAGATCGGTGGTACGTTCCCGCCCAAGTCTTCGAAGCCCGTCGCGACACCGGCCCAGTCCGCGACGACCGCACGATTCACCGCGGCCCCGCTGGCCCCCGAACTCGAGGCGCTGGTGTGGGATAGCCCCGTGCCCCCGAGCGGCCCGATCACATTGCGGCGCGAGCCCGAGAAGGCCGGCGAAACCGCAGGACCCTCGCTCGATCCGGTCGCCACGCGCATCCGCCAGCGCTACCTCGCCGCGCGATTCCCCGGCGTGCTGAAGAGCGCCGAGGATCTCGGCAACGTTCCGCACATCGTGAAGTGCGCGCGCCTGCTGTTCGAAGACGGCCTCGCGGCGCGTGCGGGCGAACTCCTCGACCTCGCCGTGGAAGAGCACCCGGAGCACGAAGCCGCGTGGCTTGCGAGCCTCGAGATCGCCTTCCTCGACCAGGATTCCGACCGCTACACGCGCCTCGCGCATGCATTCCGCGGCACGCATCCCGATTCGCCCGACTGGCCGGAGATCACGCGCCTGGGCCGCCGCATCGCGCAGATGCACCCGCTCTTCGCGCAGGACCCTTCCGCGCCGAAGGACGAAGACTATTGCCTGGGTCCGTGGCCGCAGATGCCCAACTGGATCCAGGCCAACTGGGACCTCACGGCCGAAGTGGCCGGCACCGAACTGCGGGCGCGCCTCATCGCCGGTGCGCGCTTCGCCAAGCCCACACTCTCGAAGGCGGCCTGACATGTCCATCGCGACCCTCATCGATTCGCTGGGCGAGTGCTACGCCTCGGGCACGCAACTGCGCGATGCGGAATTCCGCTCGCGCCTCGCCTCCCACGTCGCGGCGCTCGCGCGCCTGTCCGGCAGCGAACTCGTTTCGCGTGCTCCGGCCCTGAGCGAAAGCCTGCAACTGTTCCGTCGCCTGCTGAACCGCGACCAGGAAGCGCTGCTCGACAACGCGCTCGAATGGACCGACGCCGACCGCGAATTCGCCCAGTGGGCCGCGAACACGACATGGCGGTGGTGCGCCGTCGCCGCGACCGCTTCCGAAGCCGCGGCCGGCAACGAAGCCGCGCCGGCCCTCGTGTCGGCCACGCTCTGCGCCGCGGGCGATTCCGTGAAGTGGCATGCCATCGCCGCCATCGCGCGCCCCAATGGACTGCTGGCCCGCGCCAGCCGCGTGCTCTGCCTGGCCGAGGAATTCGGCATCGCGGAAACGGATGTCCCGGTCGAAGCCGACGGCACCACCGTGTCGCGCACGGCGCCCCAACTCTATTCGCGTGCGTTGCTGCTGGGCTTCCTCGCCTCGGGCAACCTCACGCGCCAGCAGGTCGAGATCGCCGATGCGTGGATCACGCGCTGGGCGCGCGACTACGCGCTCTCGCGCACGCCGCCCGCCTCGGGCACCTCGCTCTGGGTGGACGTGACCAAGGGCCACGGCCTGCGCGCCGGCGAACGCGCCGAGATGGGCGACCTGCGCTACCTCGTGCTCGAAGCCCTGCCGCGCCAGTTGATGACGGTGGAACGCGGCTTCCATGCCGGACGCATCTTCCCGGGCACGGGTGTCAGCACGAAGCTGCGCATCGAGGAACACATCGTGGTCCTGGATCATCTTCACCGCCTGGTCGAGCAACTGCGCGCCAAGGCGCCCACCCGCCGTGCCGAGCGCACGCTGGTCGAGGGCGCGACCGTGGAGGCCTTCGTGGGCGTCCACGAGATCGTCGAGCGCGCGATGTATGCGCCGCCGACCGTGCGTGCGCCCCGGGCCCTGGAAGCCACGCTGGTGGACGCCGGCGGGCCCAAGGGCGAGGCCTTGACGAACCTCCAGCAGGTCGAGCTGCCGCGCCGCTGGATGGGCCTGGCCGACGTCTCCGAGGGCGGCCTGGGCCTCGTCGCCCAGCGTGGCGAGCATGAAGACATCTGCGTGGGCGACCTCATTGCGATCGCCGATGGCGGAGCGCTCGCGGTGGGCGAGGTCATGCGCCGCGCGCCGCAGGGCACGACGGGTTCGTTGATCGGCGTGCAGGTGCGCTCGCGCTCGGCCCGTCCGGTGCGCCTCACGCGCCTGGCGAGCGCCGAAGGCCGTGGCGGCCGTGATCTGGGCGGCGTGTTCGTGCCGGGCCCGGATGCCTGCGGTCGCGGCGATGCGATCGTCGTGAGCGAAGGCGCCTACGACCCGCGCGCGAAGTACCAGCTTGCGTTCGAGGAATGCGTGTTCGTGATCGCGCTCAATCGTGTCCGCCGCCAGGGGCGTGGATGGATTTCGTGCGGCTACGAGGTGCTGGAACAGCAGCATCGCGAGGCGGCTTAGCGACGGCGATGAAGGGCAGAAAAAGGCGATTGAACCGCAGAGGCCCCGGAGGCCCCTGAGGAAACCCAAGGCTGTTCGGCACGGCCTCTCGCGACCATCGTAGCCGGACGCCCACTCAAGAAGCTTTGTCTTTCTCAGGGGCCTCCGGGGCCTCTGCGGTTCAATCGTGCTTCGCTGAAACTCTCTCGGTCTCCAAAGCCGTTCGTGCCGGGCCCGGATGCCTGCGGCCGCGGCGATGCGATCGTCGTGAGCGAAGGCGCCTACGACCCGCGCGCGAAGTACCAGCTTGCGTTCGAGGAATGCGTGTTCGTGATCGCGCTCAATCGTGTCCGCCGCCAGGGGCGTGGATGGATTTCGTGCGGCTACGAAGTGCTGGAACAGCAGCATCGCGAGGCGGCTTAGCGACGGCGATGAAGGGCAGAAAAAGGCGATTGAACCGCAGAGGCCCCGGAGGCCCCTGAGGAAACCCAAGGCTGTTCGGCACGGCCTCTCGCGACCATCGTAGCCGGACGCCCACTCAAGAAGCTTTGTCTTTCTCAGGGGCCTCCGGGGCCTCTGCGGTTCAATCGTGCTTCGCTGAAACTCTCTCGGTCTCCAAGTCAGGACGAACATCGACCGCGACGGTCCTGCGGCCCGCGGCCTTGGCGCGATAGAGCGCCGCGTCCGCGCGCTTCAGCCACTGCGCGCTGGATTCGTCCGGGTCACCCGCCGGGGCGATGCCGATGCTGGTACCCACCACGACCATCAGGTCGCCCGGAAGCACGATGGGCAGGGCCATGGCGGCGATGATCTTCGCGGCCACGAGCTCGGCTTCGCATTTGTCCTTGAGCCCTTCGAGGAGCACGACGAATTCGTCGCCCGCCAGGCGCGCGACGGTGTCGGTTCGCCGGACGCAGGCTTGCATGCGGCGCGCGAATTCCTTCAGCACCGCGTCGCCGGAATCGTGCCCGTGCGTGTCGTTCACGGCCTTGAACTTGTCGAGGTCGAGGAACAGGAGGGCCAGCGACTCCGCGTCGGCGCGCGCCGAGCGTGCCTGGGCCCGCACGATGCGCTCGTCGAGCATCAGCCGGTTGGGCAGGCCCGTGAGCGAATCGAAGCGCGCCAGGCGTTGCAGCTCCAGCTCCGCGCGCTTGGCGACGGTTACGTCCTGCAGCATCGCGAAGAAGCCCATGATGTTGCCGTCTTCGTCCATGTCGGGCAGGTAGCTCGCGTGCACGTGGCGCTCGCGGCCGCGGAACACGTCGATGCGTTCGTAGGTGACCGGGCTTCCGGCGAGCGCCATCTCGATGTAGCGCTGCGCGCCCGCCGCGCCCTCGGCCCCGAGCACCTCGGCGACCGTCTTCCCGATGGCTTCTTCGCGCGCGATGCCGAAGAAGGACTGGAAGCGATCGTTCGCGAAGGTGTAGCGGTGCTCGCGGTCCACGTACGCCACCAGCACGGGCAGGTTGTCGGCGATGGTGCGCATCTGGCGCTCGCTCGCCTCGAGGCGCTGGGTCACGCGCATGAGCGAGCTGTTGACCGCGATGGCCATGCGTTCGGAGGCGCGCAGGCGCTTCACGACCGGGGCCACCTGCGTGACGATGAGCACCAGTCCCACGCCGAGGCACAGCAGGAACACCGGCATGCTCACCAGCAATTCCTCGCGCACCTGCTCGAAGACTTCGGACGCGTTCATGCGGATGCTCATGCCCAGGCCCGTCTCGCCGACCGGACCCCAGGCCGTGAGCGCCAGGCGGTCGCGCGGGTTGCCGATTTCGCCCGCGCCGACTTCGCCGCGTGCGGCGAGGGCGGTGGGCAGCCAGCGGCCATCCGCTTCGATCGGGATCATGCGATGCGGCTTCATGTCGAAGCGCCTCGGCAGGCACGTGAGGTTCTGGTCGTCCAGGCTGCACACCGCGATCTCGCCGGAGCGGCCGAGGCCGGAGACGTCGGCCAGCACCTGGCCCAGGCGCGGCACGCGCTGCTCGATCTGCGCCCAGCCCACCTGGCGCGTGCCTTCGATCACCGGGATCACCTGGCGCAGCAGCGGGCCGTTGTCCCACGCGAGCCACGCCGAGTGCGTCGTGCCCTCGAGCGGGACCGCGAAGCGCATCGGGTCGGGGTGGCCCACGCGGATCACTTCCCGCCCGTCCATCCGGTTCACGATGAAGGTACTGAAGTCGGACTTGAGCAGGTCGCGCGCGTTCGCCTCGAGGTTTTTCGCCGCGGCGAGGCCCGAGGTGCCCTGGGTGGCGCGCGCCAGCGCTTCGCGAACCATCGGCCGCGTGGCGACCATGCGCCCGGCTTCGATGCGGTCCTCGAGGATGATCGACATGCGCCGCGCGTGCGAAGTGAGGCGCTCGCGCATCTCTTCCTCGAACGCGATGCGCGTATGGCGGATCGAGAAAGCGAGCGTCGAGATCCCGGTGACGACGACCATGCCCACCAGCACGCTCGCCGCGGCGACCAGGATCCGGCGTCCCGGGCCGAGCGGCGAACGCTTGCCGTCGAGGCCGTCGCGCCGCCAGCGCCAGAGCAGCGCCAGGCCCGAGAGCACCATCACCGCGGAGTTCCCATACGACATGCGCAGGCGCGCATAGCCGTCGAAGAGCAGGTCGAGGCGCAGCAGTTGGCCGCCCATGTCGGCCATGCCGAGGGCGAGCACGCCCACGGCCCAGGCGGGCGTCTCGCCCCAGCGGCCCGGCAGCAGGCGCGGGGCGCCGAGCGCGAGGGAGAGCAGCAGGAACGCGAGCGACGTATTCCAGTTCATGCGTCCGGGGAAGAGCCGGTCCGCCGTCATCGTCGCGTGCAACGCCGGAAGGTCCGTGCCCCATTGCAGGTCGAAGGCGCGCTGCACGAGCGTCACGCAGGCGACGGCCGCGATGGCTCCGGCGAACGCGAGCTTGCGGCGGCGAAAGATGAACGCGAGGCCGGCGAGCAGGGCGCAAAGCGCCGCGTTGACGACGATCAGCTGCCCGGGCACGCCCAGGCGAACGACCATCGGCCAGTGCAGGATCCAGCCGGCGATCACGACGATGCCGTACGCGACGAGTGCCGCGCCGGCGATGCGTTCGGGAGAGCAACCCTTGAGGTTCATCGCGAGACTCCCACGAGCAATCCGGAACGCAGCGCCGCCTCGATCAGCGGCATCAGCGCCGGGAGCGAGGCCATCAGGACCGCGAGGCCGATCAGCAGCGTCGCGGGGAAGCCCACCGAGAAGATGTTCAGTTGCGGCGCGGCGCGCACGAGGATGGCCAGCGCCATGTTGGCGGCGAGCATCGCGGCCACCACGGGCAGGCTGATGTGCAGGCCCAGACGGAAGAGCTCGCTGCCCCAGCGCACGAAGACCTTCGCGTCGGCGAACTGCGCGATCGAAGCTCCGGGCGGCACCGAACGGAAGCTCTCCGCCAATGCGGCCACGAGCGCCAGGTGCCCGTCGAACGAAAGGAACGTGAGCATCGCCACCACGCCGAGGAAGCTGCCGATCAACGGCGAAGGCGTCGAGTTCTGGGGATCGATGAAGGTCGCGAAGGACAAGCCCATCTGCAGGCCGATCAGGTCGCCCGCCATCTCGATCGCGGCGAAAGCGAGGCGCGCGGCGAGGCCCAACATCGTGCCCACGGCGATCTGCTGCACCAGCGCGGGCAGTGCCGCGGCCGTGGAGGGCGAGGGCATGTTCGCCGGGAGGATCGGGGCGAGCGCGAAGGCGAGCGCCGCGGCCAGGGCGACCTTCAGGCGCGAGGGAATGGAATCGTGGCCCAGCACCGGGGCCACGGCCAGCATCGAGAGCGCGCGCACGAAAGGCCAGAGAAACTGGCCCAGCCAACCCATGATCTGGCTTTCCGTGAACGTGATCACCGTTATCCGATCATGCTGGGAATGCTGGTGAAGAGCCGCGTCATGTAGTCGGTGAGCAGCGCGATCATCCACGGGCCGGAGACCGTGAGCACGGCGAAGAGGGCGAGCAGCTTCGGGATGAACGAGAGCGTCGCTTCGTTGATCTGCGTGGCGGCCTGGAAGAGGCTCACGATGAGGCCGGTGACGAGGGCGGCGCCCAGCAGCGGGGCCGACACGATGAGGGTCAGCTCCAGCGCCTGCTGCGCCAGCGTCATGACGGTCTGCGGCGTCATGGCGAGAAGCTCTGCACGAGCGAGCCCACCAGCAGCGTCCACCCGTCCACCAGCACGAAGAGCATCAGCTTGAAGGGCAGCGAGATCAGCACGGGCGACAGCATCATCATGCCCATCGACATCAGCACGCTCGCGACGACGAGGTCGATGATGAGGAACGGGATGAACACCATGAAGCCGATCTGGAACGCGGTCTTCAATTCGCTCGTCACGAAGGCGGGGATCAGCACGCGCAGCGGGACTTGCTCCAGGTTCGTGACGTCCTTCGCGTTCGCGAGGCGCAGGAACAGGGCGAGGTCGGGCTTCCTCGTCTGCTTCATCATGAAGTCGCGCAACGGCTTCTCGCCGCGCTTCAAGCCTTCCTCGAGCGAGATCTGGCCGGCCGTGTAGGGCACGTACGCCTCGGCGTAGATGCGGTCGGTGACCGGCTGCATCACGAAGAGGGTCAAGAAAAACGAAAGGCCGACGATAACCTGATTGGGCGGAGAGGATTGCGTGCCCAGCGCGTGGCGCAAGAGAGACAGCACGATGATGATGCGGGTGAAGCCCGTCATCAGCATCAGCGCGGCCGGCAGGAACCCGATCGCGGTGATGAGCAGCAACGCCTGCACCGACACCGACCACGCGGTGCCGCCGCCGGCGGCGGGGCCGCTGGTCACCAGGGGCAAGTCATTGGCCGGGGCGCCGAAGGCGAGCGCCGGAACGAGGAGCGCGGCGCCGATCAACGCGCCGCGGATGTCAGCGCGCATTCGTGCCTCCGAAACGCGAGAGCACTTGCGCGAACGCTTGCGGCAGCGGATTGGCGGCGACGGCGTCGGCGCCTTCGGGCTTGGCCATCGTCGCGACGTGCTGCACGTTGCCGGGAGCCACGCCGAGCACGAGCCATTGGCCGGCAGCCTCGACGATCACGACGCGCTCGCGCGCGCCGAGCGAGAGTTGCGCCACGGCGCGCAGGTGCGCCGCGGGACGCGCGGCGGAACCGCCCCGCGCGCGCTTCGCGAACCACGCGGCGCCCACGAAGAGCGCCAGCACGGCCGCGAGCGAGAAGACCGTGCCCAGCAGGGACGGCGATGCGGCTTCGTTCATCGGTTCAGTTTCCGCAGCCGCTCGGAGGGCGTGATGATGTCGGTCAAGCGGATGCCGAACTTGTCGTTCACCACGACCACTTCGCCCTGCGCGATCAGGCAACCGTTCACCAGCACGTCCATCGGTTCGCCGGCGAGGCCATCGAGTTCGACGACCGAACCCTGCGCGAGCTGGAGGATGTGCTTGATCGGCACCTTCGTGCGGCCGAGCTCCACGGTGAGCGTCACCGGGATGTCCATGATCATGTCGATGTCGTGCCCGGCGCCGGCCGGTGCCGCGCCCGCGAAGGGCTGGAACACCTGGGCATGGGCGGCGGTCGCGGCGGGTGCCACGGGATTCGACGAGGCCTGCTCGGCGAGCGCGGCGCCCCAATCGTCCTCGGCGGACACTTCAGCGGATTGCGGGTTCGTCTCCAAGGGCGTTCTCCTGGGGGGTGATGGAAAGGATCCGCTCGACGCGGATCGCGTATTGGCCGTTGTGGGAGCCGTGGCGGCATTCGAAGACGGGCACGCCGTCCACGGAAGCGGTCACGAGGCGCGGCGGGTCGAAGTCGAGGACGTCGCCCACCTTGAGTTTCATGAGCTCGCCCACCTTGATGGGCAGCTCGGTCAGGTTGGCGGCGAGCTGCACGTCGGCCAGCTGCACCTGCTTGGAGAGCATGCGCACCCAGCGCTTGTCGGGCTCCATGTGGTCGCCCTGCACGCTCGAGTAGAGGATGTCGCGGATGGGTTCCAGCATCGCGTAGGGCAGGCACACGTGGAAGGCGCCGCCGGTGTCGCCCAGCTCGATGTTGAACGTGGCGCAGATCACGATTTCGGTGGGGGTCGCGATGTTGGCGAACTGCGTGTGCATCTCCGAGCGCACGTACTCGAACTGCACCGGGAACACGGGCTGCCAGCTCTTCTGGTAGTCGGCGAAGACCACCTCGAGCATCTTCTGGATGATGCGGTTCTCGGTGGGCGTGAAGTCGCGGCCCTCGACGCGCATGTGGAAGCGCCCGTCGCCGCCGAACATGTTGTCGACCACGCTGAAGACCAGGCTCGGGTCGAAGATGAAGAGCGCGGTGCCGCGCAACGGCTTCATCTGCACGAGGTTGATGTTCGTGGGGACGACGAGGTTCCTCACGAATTCGGAATACTTCAGCACGCGCACCGGGCCCACGGAGATCTCGGGGCTGCGGCGCATGAAGTTGAAGAGGCCGATCCGCAGCAGGCGCGCGAAGCGCTCGTGGATGATCTCGAGCGTGGGCATGCGCCCGCGCACGATCCTCTCCTGGGTCGCCAGGTTGTAGTTGCGCACGCCCCCCTGGGGAGCCGGCTCCTCGGGCGTGTCGGCTTCGCCGTTGACCCCGCGCAGCAGTGCGTCGACTTCGTCCTGGGAAAGGATCTCGCTCATCGTTACTGGATCACGAAGGCGTGGAAATGCACGGCGCGCACCGGGACTTCCTTGAACGCGGGGATCTTCGCGAGCTCGGCGATGATTTCGGTGCCGAGCTTCGCCTTGTCCTCGACCGTGTTCAAGTCGTTGGACTGCTTGCTCGACAACAGCAACAGGATCGCGCTGCGCGCGATCGGCATGTGGGCCTTCAGGCGCTCGGCGGCGGGCTCGGCTTCGACTTCGAGCGTGAGGCCGGCCTGCAGGTAGCGTTCGGACTGGTTGTCGCGCAGGTTCACCGTGAAGGTGTCCAGCGGCAGGAAGACCGGGACCTTCGTGGGTTCGGACTTCTTCGCTTCCTTCCCATCCTTGCCCTCGGCGCCGTGCGCTTCCTTGTCCTTCTTGCTGCCGAGGAAGTACCACGCGGCACCGCCGGCGCCGGCGCCCAGCAGCAGGCCGACGATCGCGATGACGAGGAGCTTCTTGCCACCCTTTTTCGGGGCGGGCGCGGCCGGCGCTTCGGCGCCTTTGGCGGCGTTCTTTGCGGCTTGGGGTGCAGCGGCCATCGCGGGGTGCTCCTCGGTGGAAATTCGATTCCGGAATTATTGAGTCCCGGAACCCCCTTCCAAGCGAGGAGTAGCGCGGCCTAACCCCCCCAGATCAGGCGAAGGTATCGACCAGGCGGTCGCCCGAGGCGCCGCGGGGCAAAAGGGCGGCCTTCGGGGCGGTTTCGGCGCCGTTTTCGGTTTCACTTGCAAGACCGGCCCGGGCCGCGAAGCCCTGGGCGTCCGGAGATTCGTCGCGCACGTGGGCCTGGCCCAGCTGGATGCCGCTCTCGGCCAGGAGGTCGAAGAGCTGGGGCAACTGGTCCTGCAGGGCGTCGCGCGTGTCGGGGTGGGCGGCGACGAAGATCAGGTCGGCGCGGTCGCCCACCATCTTCATCTCGATCTGGATCGGGCCCAGCTCGGCCGGGTGGATGTTGATCTCGGCGTGGGTCTCGCCGTTCCTCGCCATCCAGCGGATCGAATCGGCGGCCTGTTCGCGGAACTGCGAGGAGCCGATCGGCGCTTCGATGTTGAAGGTCGGGGCTTCCTTCGCCTCGTGTGCCGGGGCCACGTGCGTGTGGGCGCCGGGGAAGTGCGTTTCGAGCAGGAATTCGGGGCGGGCCTCGCTGCGCGGGTCGAGCTTTTCGCGCAGCTGGACATCGGGGCGTTCGGCCAGGGCGCCGAGGGCTTCGCCCAGGCCGAGCGTGCCGATCTTCCCGGTCGAGGTGGTCATGCCGCCTTCGGCGACGAACGCCTCGGGCGTGGCCACCGGCACGATCGGTGCGGGCAGGGCGGCGAACAGCATCGCGTCGGCGGCGGCGGCTTCGCCGGCCGCGGCCTTCACGGAATCGGTGTCCAGTTCGAAGGGCTTGGCGACCTTGCCCTTGCCGTCGAGGGCGAGCCCGCCGAGCATGGTCGCATCCGCGGCGGAGAGGGTTGGCGCGGATTCCGGGGCGAGCAGGGCCATCAGCGCGTCGCTGAAGCGGTCGCTCGAAACGGGGAGCGCGAACGCGGCGAAATCCGGTCCGGGGTTGGCCTGCGCGGGTACGGCGGCGATCGCGGTCATGGGGGTTCTCGTCTAAAGGGCCGCGCGCACGCGGCGCGCGGCGAATTCGTCGTTCATCTGCTGGTCGCGCTTCGCCTCGACGGCGGCGGCGGCGCGCAGCGCGCGGGTCTTCAATTGCCCGAAGGCGCGCAGGCGTTTCTCGGCTTCGCGCATCGCGTCGCGGGCCTGGTCCAGGCGGGCCTGGCTGCCGCGCACATCGTCGGCCTGGCGGCGCAGTGCCATCTCGAGGCGCGCGAGGAAGGCGCGGTCGTTGCGGATCTTGGCGCCGTCGTGCGCGGCGGCGTCCTTCGGACGCGCGCTCGAGCAGGCGGCGAAGTGCGATTCGAGCAGGCGCATGCGGTCCTGCGCGCGGCGCAGGCCGACGTCCATGTCGGAGGCCACGCGCGCGCAGGCGTCGCGCTCGCGCTCGGCCATGTCGAGCAGTACGTCGAAGGGCAGTCCGTCTCTCATTTCTTGCCTCCGGAGAAGTGGCGCAGGCCCGAGCGCGAGGCGTCGAGCGAGGCGTGTTCGAGCATGTCCTGGCGCAGGAATTTCTCCATGTCGCCGCGGCGCTCGAGCGCCTCGTCGAGCAACGGATCCTGGCCGCGCACGTAGGCGCCGATGGCCACGAGGTCGCGGTTGCGGCGCTCGCGGGAGAAGAGGGAGCGGAAGCGGCGCGCGGCTTCGAGGTCCGCGGGCTGCGACACCTGGTGCATGAGGCGGCTCACCGACGCTTCCACGTCGATGGCGGGGTAGTGCCCCGATTCGGCGAGGTCGCGGGCCAGCACGATGTGGCCGTCCAGGATCGCGCGCGCGTTGTCGGCGATCGGGTCGTTGTGGTCGTCGCCCTCGGTGAGGACGGTGTAGAAAGCGGTGATCGAGCCGGGGCCCTGCGCATTGCCCGCGCGCTCGACCAGTTGCGGCAGGCGCGCGAAGACGGAAGGCGGATAGCCCTTGGTGGCGGGCGGCTCGCCGATGGCGAGCGCGATCTCGCGCAGCGCCATCGCGTAGCGCGTGAGCGAATCCATCACCAGCAGCACGTTCTTGCCGCGGGCGCGGAATTCCTCGGCCAGCGCGGTCGCATAGCTCGCCGCTTGCACGCGCATCAACGGCGTGGTGTCGGCGGGCGCGGCCACGACGATGGCGCGCTTCAATCCTTCGGCGCCGAGGATCTGCGCCACGAATTCCTGGACTTCACGGCCGCGTTCGCCGATCAGGCCCACGACGATCACGTCGGCGGCGGTGTAGCGCGCCATCATGCCGATCAGCACGCTCTTGCCCACGCCGCTGCCGGCGAAGAGGCCCAGGCGCTGGCCGCGGCCCACCGTCATCAATGCGTTGATCGCGCGCACGCCCACGTCGAGCGGCTTGTCGATCGGCGTGCGGGTGATCGGGTTCACGGCGCGCGAGGCGAGGCCCACCTGCCGGTCGGCATCGATCGGTCCACGGTCGTCGAGCGGCTTGCCGGCGCTGTCCACCACGCGGCCCAGCAACGCATCGCCGGCGGGCAGCCGCTTCGAGCGGTCTTCCTGCCGGCGCGGCGCGGCGGCGCCGCCGCGATACTTGAGCGCGGGCCAGTTCTCCACGGGCGTGAGCGTGGCACCCGGGCGAAGCCCATGCACTTCGTGCACGGGCATGAGATAGAGGCGCGAGCCGTGGAAGCCGACCACTTCGGCTTCGACTTCGACGTCGCGTCCGTCGGTCACCATGCACCCCGCGCCGACCGGAAGCCGCAGGCCCGTGGCTTCCATCACGAGGCCGGCCACGCGGGTGAGGCGGCCCGTGGGGTGCAGGGGAGAGGAGAGGGCCACGCGATCGCGCGCGGTCGACAAATGGTTCGCGAGGCGCTGGCCCGCGTCCATCGGATCGGTTGGGACGAGGTCAGTAGCGCTCATCGCCATCGGTCCAGGGGGCTTCGCGGTCGTCCATCCAGGGGGCTTCACGCCCGAGGCTCGCCACGACACGGCGCCAGCGTGTGGACATCGTCGCGTCGACCTCGCCCGAACCGGTGACGATGCGGCAGCCGCCCGGTTCCATGCGCAGGTCTTCGGTGATGATCCATTCGCCGCGGGCCAGCTCTTCGCCCACGTGCGCCTTCAGCGATTCGACATCGGAGGGGTGCAGCACGATGCGCGGGGTGCCCGAGTCTTCGGCGAGGCAGGCGATCGACTCGCGCACGACGGTGGCAAGCGCTTCGCGGCGCAGCTTCGGGTCGGCGCGCAGCACCTGGCGCGCGATCTCCACGGCGAGGTCCACCACCGGTTCGGCGATCGCGCCTTCGAGCCGGTCCCACGAGGCGCGCGCGTTCGCGAGGAGTTTGGTGAGCTTCGCGGCTTCGGCACGCACTTGCGCCTGGCCTTCGCGCAGGCCCTGGGCATGGCCCTCGGCACGCGCGGCTTCGGCGACCAGGCGGCGGCGCGCCTCGAGTTCGTTTGCGGGCGAGGCCTTGGCGGCGCGGGCCGCGGGCTTCACGAGCGCGTCGGCTTTCCACGGCTTGGCCGCGCCTGCGACATCCGCATCCCAGAGGCGGCTAGACATAAGCGTCGTCGCCCTTCGCACCGAGCGCGATCTGGCCTTCGTCGGACAGGCGTCGCACGATCTTCAGGATTTCCTTCTGCTGACCCTCGACTTCCGACAGGCGCACCGGGCCCTTGGACTCGAGGTCGTCGCGCAACTGCTCGGAGGCGCGCTGCGACATGTTCTTGAAGATCTTCTCGCGCAGTTCCTCCGAGGCACCCTTGAGGGCGATCACCAGCGACTCGCCAGACACCTCGCGCAACACCATCTGCATCGACTTGTCGTCCAGGCCGTTGAGGTTGTCGAAGACGAACATCTCGTCCTGGATCTCCTGCGCGAGCTTCTCGTCGTATTCCTTCACGGCCTCGATCGCGGAGGCTTCCGAGGTGGCGCCCGCGAAGTTGAGGATCTCGGCCGCGGTCCGCGCGCCGCCCAGCGGGGCCTTCTTCAGCTTGTCGCCGGCCGAAAGCACTTTCGACAGGGCTTCGTTCAGTTCCTTCAGCGCTGCCGGCTGGATGCCGTCGAGCGTGGCGATGCGCAACAGCACGTCGTGGCGCAGGCGGTCGACGAAGCGCAGCAGGATCTCGCTCGCGTGGTCGCGCTCGAGGTGCACGAGGATCGACGCGATGATCTGCGGATGCTCGTTCTTGATCAGTTCGGCCACCGTGCCCGCGTCCATCCACTTCAGGCCTTCGATGCCGCTGGTGTCGCCGCCCGCGATGATGCGGTCGATGATGAAATTGGCCTTGTCCTCGCCCAGCGCCTTGGTGAGCACGGACTTGATGTAGGCATCCGAGTCGCCGCCGAGCGAGGTCTGCTCCGAAGCCTCGGCCTCGAAACGCTCGAGCACGGCATCGACCTGGTCGCGCGTGACGTTGTGGACCTTCGCCATGCGCGAGCCCAGTTTCTGCACTTCCTTCGGCGCGAGGTGCTTGAAGACCTCGGCCGCCGCTTCCTCGCCGAGCGAGAGCAGCAGGATGGCGCTGTCGTCGAGGCCCTTGTCGCTCACGCTTCGCCTCCGCCGACCCAGTTCTTCACGACGTTGGCGACGACCTTCGGATCCTGCTTGGCGATTTCGCGCACGGCCTGCGTGCGGTCACGGCGCGCATCGGGCGAGGCGAGGAGCTCGGCGGCCATCGGCGCGCCCAGCGCGGCCGGTTCCGGCGTGGCGGCGCCCGCGGCGACCGCCCGGATGGCGGGACGGATCACGCCGAAGAAGACGAAGAGGGCGAGCAGGCCCAGGCCGATGGCCGAACCCGCTTCCTTCGCGAGCGAGATCGTCTCGGGCTGCTTCCACATCGGCACTTCCGGGACGACTTCGCGCTCGACCACGGTGAAGGCGGCGTTGACGACGTTCAGCGAGTCCTTGCGCGCTTCCTGGAAACCCATCGCTTCCTTCACGAGGTTGTTGATCTGCTCCAGCTCTTCCTTGGCGAGCGGGGCCATCGTGGTCTTGCCGTCGGCCACGAGCTTGCGATGGTTCACGACGACGGCGGCCGACAGGCGCTTCACGGCGCCGACGGGCGCGCGCGTCACCTTCACGGTCTTGTCGAGTTCGTAGTTGACGGTCGCGTCGCGCGTGGCATTGCCGTTCGTGGCCGCGGTTGCGGCATTCGCCGCGGCAGGCTGCGCGCCCGGCTGGTTGGACGTTGCACCGGGGACGCCTTGCGGGCCCTTCTGCGCGGCGGAACCGGTCTCGCGCGTCTGCGAGCTGCGCACGGAGGCCGCGGCGGGATCCTGGTTCGGCTTCCAGGTCTCGGCGGTGGATTCGGTGAGGCTGAAGTCCACGTCGGCGGTGACCTGGGCGCGGACGTTGCCCGCGCCCAGCACCGGCCCGAGGATGTCCTCGATGCGCTTGATGGTGGCGGCTTCGATCTCGCGGATGTAGGCCAGCTGCGTCGCGTCGAGGCGGCCGGGGGTCGAGGTGTCGCCGGAAGAAAGGAGGGAGCCGTTCTGGTCGACCACGCTCACGTTCTTCACGGGCAGCTCGGGAACGCTCGCGGAAACGAGGTGCACGATGCCGGCGACCTGCGCGCGATCGAGCGAGCGGCCGGGGTGGAGCTGGACCAGCACCGAGGCGCTGGGCTTCTCGCTGTCGCGCATGAATACGGACGGGCGCGGCATCGCGAGGTGCACGCGCGCGTTCTGCACGGCGGCGAGCGACATGATGGATTTCGACAGCTCGCCTTCGAGGCCGCGCTGGTAATTCACCTGTTCCTGGAATTGCGTGACGCCCAGCTTCTGGTTGTCCATCAGCTCGAAGCCGACCGTGCCGCCTTTCGGCAGGCCCTGGCTCGCGAGCTTCAGGCGCGTGTCGTGGACCTTGTCCGACGGGACCATGATCGCGCCGCCGCCTTCGGTGTACTTGTACGGAACGTTCATCTGCGACAGGGCCGCGACGATGGCGCCGCCATCCTTGTCGCCCACGTTGGCGAACAGCACTCGGTAGTCGGCGGTGCGGGACCACATCACGCCGGCGGCGACGATGGCGGCCAGCGCGGCCAGGCCGATCATCAGCGTGACCATCGCGCGCGGCGGGATGCGATTGAGGCGTTGCATGACCCCCCCGAACGGGACGGGGGTGGGCATTGCGGCTTCGGTCAGTGCGGTGGACATCGGTTCGGTCGTGGGGATTGCAGGATTCCGAGGATTATGGGAATCCCTTGAGTCCCCAAATGCCGCGAGTAGGGCCCGATTCAGGCCCCATTTCGGCCCAACGACGGCCGGCGGACTCCTTCAATATGGCGTCCATGGATCCCATCAAAGCCATCCGTTTCGACACGACCAGCCCGCTTTCGGGGGCGAAATCCGTTTCGCAGGCCTCCGGCACCGGCTTCGCCGAAGCCTTCGGGCAGGCGCTGGAGAAGGTCTCCGCGACCCAGGCCGACGCCGCCGACCTCGCGAAGAAGGTCCAGCTCGACGACCCCAACGTGAGCCTCGAGGAATCGGTGCTCGCGATGAACAAGGCACAGGTGTCCTTCCAGGCGCTCGTCCAGGTTCGCAACCGGATGGTCCAGGCGTACCACGACATCTTCAACATGCCGGTGTAGGTAACGTCAAAAGCGATTGAACCGCAGAGGACGCAGAGAACGCAGAGGAAACCCGAACTCAAGGGATTTCATTTGACGGGATCACGAGGAATCGGCGCTACAACCCAGCTGGTCTGGCTTTTCTCTGCGTCCTCTGCGTCCTCTGCGGTTCAATCGCCTCTTGCCTGCTACTTCGACAATCTCGATCTCTCGAGCTTGTGGATGTAGCGCTGCACCCGCGTGGCGTCCGTCCCCGCGAGGGAAACGAACTTGCATCGCAGCCGCCGCATCGTGGTGGTGCCCTGGCGTTCTTCGGTCACGTGGCGCACTTCGAGCGTGGTGGTGAGCGGACCTTCGTCGGGCAGCTCCATGACGCAATCGGGATAGCGCGTCCCGACCTCGGCTTCGAGCTGCGGGGCGCGGACGAAGCAGGCCAGGCCGCCCACGCTGATGTCCACGAGTGTGGCCTCGACCGTCTCGCCCTCCGAGAGCGGGATGCGACACTTGAGCGGCTTCACCACCGGCGTGGCGATGCGATAGGCCTCGCGGCGCTGCAGGCGCAGCAGCACGCCGGGCACGCGCACGCGAAACGCCGGCAGGTTGTCGAACACGATGCCCTCCGCATGCTCGGCCTCGAACTGCACCTTCACGTGCGCATCGAAGCTCACGGCGGTCACGCGCGTGGAGCGGGCGAGGCGCGCGTTCTCCTCCGCGTCCGGCGACGCGTCGAAGATGAGCTCCTCGAAATCCGGATTGACCGACAGCAGGCGCGTCACGAGGAAGCGCTCGCCGCGGTCGTAGTGCATGGTGATCGGCGACTTGCCGTGCCGCAGCGACTGCAGGACGGCGATCACGTCGCGACGCGAATGGATCTGGAAAGGCTCCAGCTCGGGGCCAAAGGCCTCGGGCGTTCCCAGGTTGCGGGCATTCATTTCGGGCTCCGTTGTTGCGCGGCTTCCCGGTCGAGCTTCCACGCCCAGACCAGGACTTCGGCCACGGCGTGATAAAGGGCGGGCGGGATGTGGCGGTCGAGGTCCACGCGCATCAGCAACGCGACCAGCGCGGGGCTCTCGTGCACGTAGAGGCCGGCCTCGCGGGCGCGGCGCATGATTTCGGCGGCGGTTTCTCCGCGGCCGCGCGCGACCACGCGCGGGCTGGCATCGCCCTGCGAGTAGCGCAACGCGACCGCGGTGCGCATGTCGGCGGGCTTCGGGCCCGGCATCGAGAAGGCCTCATGCATTCGACTGCACCTCCAGGCGCGTGACGTGGAGGTCGAGCGCGGAGAGGCGATCGCGCAGCACGCGGCCCGCCTCGGCGAGCAATTCGGCGGACGGCGCGTCGCCGGCCTCCACTTCGAGCGACACGGCGCGGCCCGAGAGCCGGATGCGCGCGTGTACTTCACCGAGATTGGGCAGGTCGAGGCGCAGGCGCGTGGTCCACGGGCCTTCGACCGTTCCGTCGGCGCCTCGGGTTTCCTCGCGGCCGATCACGAGCTCGGCGGGCCGCGCCTGGCCAATGGGGATGGCGAAGCGCGCTTCATTGCGTTCGAGCGCGGCGAGTTGTTCGCGCACCACCGGCTCGAGCGGCGCGGGAACCAGGCCGGCTGCTGGATCGGCACTCGCGGTTCGACCGGACCCTTCGGAATCTGGAGTCGTGGAATTCATCAGCGGGTATCCGCGTCCATCTGCGGACGATGCCTTTTCTCGAGCCTCGCCGGGCTGCGAGAACAGGCCGATGCGATGGCCTTCGCCATGGCGCGCCTGCGGTTCGGCCGCGACCTGGGCGCGCGGACGCGTTCCCTCGGCGAAGTCGGCGAGATGCGATTCGTAGAAGAGTCCGGAGTGCACGATGCGCCCCGCGAGTTCCTCGGCGATCGACGACGCGGCCCCGGGCGCATCGATCATCAGCACCATCGGGTCGAGCGCCAGGCCGCGCGGAGTCTCGCCCGGCGGCAGGCCCAGGGCGAGCGCGGTGCGCGCGCCGATCGAGATGCGGGGTTCAGCTGCGAGCGCGCCGCCGGGATCGGTGGCTTGCGTGAGCACGCGCAGGATGCGCACCGCCCCATCGGGCTGCGCGGCCATCGCGGCGTGGACTTCCTCCACCGCCTGCGGCGCGGCGACGGGCGCGGCCGCGGCGCCGAGCGCCTCGGCCGGCACGCGCAAGCGCCCGGGCAGCAGGGATTCCACGTTCAGCATGGTTATTCGCCGTACGCGTCGCGCATGCGGCGCTCGCGGCGTTTGTCGCCCAGCAGCGCGGAGAGCTTCGCCATCCACGGCTGGGTGAGGTCGCGGATCTCGGCGTCGTGCGCGAGCACTTCGTGGATGATCGCGCGCTTGCGTTGCACGTGCTCGGGGTCGAGCGCTTGCGTGCTCGAGAGGTGGCGCAGGCGTTCGATCACCACGGCGCACTCGGCTTCCGCGGACACGAGGTCCTCCCAGGCTCCGCGACGGGCGGCTTCGACCATGCGGTTGCTCGCGGCCGCCACCGATTCGTAGTGCTCGATCATGATCCTGACGCTCATGCCGCGATCCGCCCGGCCGCCCCCGCGGGACGTGCCTGGACGCCGATGGATTCCCACGCGCCCTTCAGGTCTTCCAGCAGGCGCGCGACTTCCTTCAGCGCGGCCACGTCGTTGCGCACGCTCGCGAAGAGGAGCTGGCGCGCCATGTACTCGTAGAGCGAACCGAGCTGCTGCGCGAGCTCGCCGCCCACGCTTTCGTCCAGGCTCGCCTTCAGGCCTTCCTCGACGATCTGGATCGCCTTCGAGATCGACTCGCCCTTGACCGCGATCTGACCCTCGCCGATGGCGCGGATCGCCCGCGCGATGGCGCTCAGCGCCCCGTCGTAGAGCAGGACGATGAGCTGGTGCGGGTCGGCCGAAGCGACGCCGGTCTCGACGGCCACGTTGGCGTAAGCGGCCGCGCCGCGCTTGAAGGAATTGATCACCACGTTCTCCCGTATTTCGAAATCGATCAGGACTTGCCGTTCGGCAGGTTCGCGAGCTGCGTCGTGAGCCAGCTCGAGGTCTGCTGCATGCTCGCCAGGGCGAGGTCCAACTTGCTGAACTGCGACTTGTAGCGCGCCTCGACCCCGACGAGCCGGTCGTTCAATGCATCGCGGCGCGATCCAATGTCCTTGATGGAGATGCCGATCCCGTCGGTGCGCGCCTTCAGGCTGCCCTGGTCGCCCAGCAGGTCGTCCAGCAGCGAGTCGAGGCGCCCGGCGAGGCCGAGCGAGAAGTTGACGGCGCCACGCGCTCCGGCGGCGCCCGTGACTTCGAGCGTGAATCCCGAAGCGGAAAGCGAGCGGCCGGATCCGGTGCCGACCACGCCGCCGATTGTCCCGGCCACATCCACGCCTGCGGTTTCGGTGGCGGTCCCGAAGAGGTCGGCCGCGGCCGTGCCGCCGGTCACCTTCACGGTCGATTCCGATCCGTAGCGGCGCGAGGCCATCGAGAGCGTTCCGGAGGACTGGGTCACGTCGATGGCGATGGACTGCGCCGCGAGCGCCCCGTTCACGCGAGCCTGGATCTGTGTGGCGAGCGAAGCGGCGGTGTAGCTGCCGGCCGGGATCTCGATGGTGATCGGCGTGCCGTCCACCTCGAGGGCCAGCGTGTCGTTCACGCCGGCGGTGATGGTGGTGGCCGCCGGCAGCGAGCCGGTGGCGTTGCCGCGCGAGGCCACGCGCGTGATCTCGATCGGGTTCGAACCCGCTTCGGACTGCGCGCCGGTGGATTTCACCGTGATGCCCGAATCGGTCGCGGTGCCGAGGGTGGCGAAGAGCGCGCCCACGTCCTTCGTGGGATCGGCGATCGCCGCCGAGAGCTTGGAGGAATCGAGGGCCAGCGTGCCGTCGCGGTTGGTCGTGATGCCGATCTCGGCCAGGGAGCCGAAGCCGCCCGCGGGGGCGACGGCGTTCAGTGCGCTGCGCAGGCGGTTCTGCACCGCGGCCACGGTGTTGTCGCCGGTGAGGATGGAGCCGGTCTTGGTCGCGGTGTTGTAGGCGGTGAGCGAACCGATCGTCTTCATGACGTCGTTCCACTGCTTCGCGAAGCCTTCGACGGCGCTCTTGGCACCATTGCCGTCGCGCCCGACGTTGAGCGTATGCGTCTTGCCCGGGTCGGCCTTGGCGAGGTTGATCGTCACGCCCTCGATGGCTTCGGAGAGCGTGTTGGTGGCGCTGCTCACGGTGATGCCGTCGACGATGGCCACGGCATCCTTCGCGGCGGCCACTTCGGTGAGCTGGGTGAGGCCGCCGGCGGAAGCGTCGTAGGCCAGGCGCGACAGGCCGCTCGCGTCGCCGTCGGTGCCGTCCGCGTCGTCTACCTGGATGCGCACGGCGTGTTCCACGCCGGTGGACTTCGACGTGACCACCAGGCGCATGCCCGTGCCGTCGTTCACGACCGTTGCGGTGACGCCGCCGTTGGCGGTGTTGATCGCGTCACGGACTTTCGACAGTCCGTCCTGTCCCGCGGTCACGGCGACGGTGACGGACGAGGCATCGGCGTCGGGCACGAAAGCGCCGCCCGTGTACTCGCCGATGTCGATGGTGAGGGTGCCTTCGCCCAGGGCGGTGTCGCTCGCGGGGAAGGCGATGCTCTTCAGCTTCTGCGCTTGCGCGAGGTTGGTCACCTCGAGCGTGTAGGAGCCGGTGGCGGGTTTCGGGCCCACGCTCGCGGTGGCGACGGTGGGATCGGAAACACTCGCGCTATAGGAAAGGAAACGGGTCGCGGAGGCCAGCGATTGCATGCCGGACTGCAGGTTGGACATTGCGCTCTTCAACGCGCCATACGCGGAGAGCTTCTGCTGGAACGCCGATTCGCTCGCGTTCAGCTTCTGCACCGGCACGCGCTCGGCGGTCATGAGCTTCTCGACCAGGCCCGCGACGTCGAGGCTGGAGCCGATGCCGGAAACGGAAAGTCCGGCCATCGTCAGGCCTTCACGCGGATCATGAGGCCCTCGAGGCGCCCGAGGGAGCGCGCGATCTCGAGCGCTTCTTCGGTCGGCATCTGGCGCACGACCTCGCCCGAGGCGGGGTCGACGATGCGCACGACGGGCTTGCCGCTTTCGGCGTCGATCTCGAATTGCAGCGACTTGTCGACGGCCTGGGCCGCGGGTTCCGAGCGCGCGGGGGCCTTCGCCGCGGGCTGCGGGGCGGAAGCAGGCTGCACGACCGGCAGCACCGCGAATTCGGTTCCGAACTTCATCGCAATTCCTCTCGATTCATCGAAGGACAAACGGGGAAGGCTGCCTTTTGGGCCGCCTCCCCCGGGAATTCGGGCCCGGAAAGCCTTGCGGCTTCCCGGGTTCTACCGGCTGTTTCCCGGTTAGCCACGCAGCAGCGTGAGGACGCTGTTCGGCAGGGCATTCGCTTGCGCGAGCATCGCCGTGCCGGCCTGCTGCAGGATCTGGGCGCGGGTGAGCTGCGCCGTTTCGGCCGCGAAGTCCGCGTCCTGGATCCGCGAACGGGCGGCGGAAAGGTTCTCCGACGTCGTCTGCAGGTTGGTGATCGCGAGTTCGAAGCGGGTCTGCACCGCGCCGAGGTCGCCACGCACGCCGGAGACTTTCGCCAGGGCGCTGTCGAGGACGTCGATGGCGCTCTGCGCACCGGCGATCGTGCCCACGTCGATGGCCGACACCAGGTTCGCCGTGGAGGCGACCGAGGTGGAAGCCGCGACGTCGACGATCGAGCCCGCCGTGTTCGCGACGCTCGAGGACACCGAATACGTGTCGCTCGAGGAGAACGTCACCGAACCGGCCACGACGGTGGAGTCGGCCGCGCCCTGCGTGAGGGTCACGGCGTCGGCGCCGAGGCCCGTCACGGTGGCGGTCGCGCTCGCCGTGCTGTGGTCGAAGTTGGCGATGTTGATGTCCTTGCCGTCGGCTTGCTTGAGCTTCAGCGAGCCACCGGTGGCTTCCGCGGTGATGCCCGTGGTGCCCGTGACGTTGTTGATCGCCTTGGCGAGGGCCGACAGGTCGGTCGTCGAGACGGCGGCCGAGATGGTCGAGGTCGAGCTGCCCGAGCCGAGGGTGAGGGTGACCGTGCCCGCGGCCGACAGGCCGGCGATGGTCGCTTCGTTGTTGGCTTTCGCGGTGACGCCCGTGGTGCCGGAAGCGGCGTTCACGTTGGTGGCGACCGTGTAGGCGGAGTTGCCGGCCGTCACGGCGACCGTGCTGGTGCCCTTGGCGCCGGAGATCGTCAGCGTCTGCGCGGCGATGACGTTCGCGCCCGGCAGAGCTGCGGCGGCTGCGGCAGCCTGGCCCGTGCCCTGGTTGGCGCTGGTGCTCACGCCGGACACGGAGTAGTTGGCGAGGTCCGTCGCGGCAACGCCGGCGATCGAGACGCCGATCGTCTGGTTGGCGTTCGCGCCGACCTGGAAGCCCTGGTTCTGGAACGAGCCGTCGAGGATCTTCAGGCCGTTGAACGTGGTCGTCGAAGCGACGCGGTTCAGTTCGTCCTTGATCTGGTTCACTTCCGACTGGATCGCCGAGCGGTCCGAGGCGGAGTTCGTGCTGTTCGCGGACTGGATCGCCAGTTCGCGCATGCGCTGCAGGAGCTGGCCCGACTGGGACAGCGCGCCTTCGGCGGTCTGCGCGAGCGACACGCCATCGTTGGCGTTGCGCACGGCCTGGTTCAGGCCCTTGATCTGGGTCGTCATGCGCTCGGAGATCGCGAGACCGGCGGCGTCGTCCTTGGCGCTGTTGATGCGAAGGCCCGAAGACAAACGCTGCAGCGACACGGCCAGCGCGGACTGCGAGGTGTTCAGGTTGCGCTGCGCGTTGAGCGAGGCAACGTTGGTATTGATGATTTGCGGCATTTTCGTCACTCCTTACCTGGTTGGGGGGTTCCGGACGCTTGCCTCGCCGGAGGACTTTGGTGGGCTGTGCCCGTTCCGCTGTCCTGACCCTTATCGGTCCGGCTTGCGCCGAACTTGAGGGCTGCCTCCCCAAACGTCGTTCCACCCTTCCGTCACCCCCGCGAAGGCGGGGGCCCAGGGACGACACAAGTTATCAAGGCCCTGGCGGGCCCCTTCCTTTAAAGAGAGGGGTTTTTGTCCTCTTAGTAGCAGCGTGGGTATTTGAACGAAAGGCGATTGAACCGCAGAGGCCCCGGGAGGCCCCTGAGAAAAGCAAAACCGTTCAGCCGTGCCTCTTTCGCAGATCCAGACCCCCAAATGGTTTTCCTCCGGGGCCTCCGGGGCCTCTGCGGTTCAATCGCCTTTTGCCTGGTTTCCCTCGGTGTATCCCCTGTCGTAGGAAAAATTCCTACAAACGGGGGAGGGCGGCGGCCTGACGCGTTTAACAGCCGTTGTCGGCTTCAAGAAACCCTTGCCGAAGCCGAGTATGGGCACCGTTGCAGCACGACAAACAAACAGACCAACCAACCGGAGCGCACGCCATGAACCCCGAGAAACTCCTCGAAGACATTCGCGAAACGAACCTGGCTTACCTGATGCTGGCCCAGCACCTGATCCACAAGGACAAGCCGGAAGCGCTCTACCGTTTGGGTGTTTCCGAAGAAGTCGCCCAGATCCTCGCCGCCCTCACGCCCGCCCAGTTGCTCAAGCTCGCCGCCTCCAACCTTCTGATGTGCAGCTTCCGGTTCAACGACGAAACCGTCTGGAACCTGCTCACCAGCCACACCAAGGAGCGCAACGTCGGCTCCGGCATCCACGCCTCGATCCTGATGGCCGGCCAGCTCGCGGAGGCTGCGTGAGCTCCGCCGCCCCGGCTCCCGCTCCCGCGCCGATGCCCGCCCGTCCGGTGCGCCGCGCGAAGAGCGTGGTCGACGAAGCGCGCCAGATCGCGCTCGCGTCCGAACTGATCGAGCTGGGTGCGCGCATGCAAGTGCTCGAGGGCGAGATCCGCCTGCCGCGCGAGCGCCTGCTGAAGCTATATAAGGAGATCGTGAAGAAGAGCCCGCCCAAGGGGATGCTGCCGTTCTCCGTGGACTGGTTCATGACGTGGCAGCCGAACATCCACGCCACGCTCTTCATGAACATCCACCGCCACCTCATCAAGAGCGCGGCGCTGGAAGACTCCGAAGCGCTGATCCGCGCCTACCGCCTCTACCGCGAACAGATCAACCAGCTGGGCCTGCCCGAAGTGCTGTCCGTCACCCGCGCCTGGCGCCTCGTGCGCTTCTTCGACGCGAACATGCTCACGCTCACCGCGTGCACGCGCTGCACCGGGCGGTTCGTGAACCATTCCTTCGAGATCGAGAAGGACTACGTCTGCGGGCTGTGCGACATGCCGTCTCGCGCCGGGAAGACTCGCGAAGCTGCGTTGTTCCGCAGCGACGAAGCCGCCATCGCCTGAGGGTTTGTCAAAAAGCATTGAACCGCAGAGGCCCCGGAGGCCCCGGAGAAAAGCCTGTTTGGCTGGATGCTCTTCTTGGCGGTGATGACAGCAGAACGGGAATGCCACTGACCAGATCGGCTCTTGACGGGTTTGGCTTTTCTCCGGGGCCTCAGGGGCCTCTGCGGTTCAATGCCTTTTGCATGCCCTTCCCCGATCCCTAAAGAAACCCCGTTCCAAGCCGTAATTCCTTCGGGAACGGGCGTCATGGGACGCTCGACGGTTCGCGCCTCACCGGCAACGGCGGGGATGACGAGAGGGAAGATTCGATGCCGATCATCGTCGGCTATCTCATTGTGCTGGGTTCCGTGCTGGGCGGCTTCGCCCTCGCAGGCGGACACCTGGGCGCCATCTACCAGCCGATCGAACTGCTGATCATCGGCGGCGGGGCGCTCGGCGCGTTCATCGTCGGCACGCCGGGCAAGACGCTCAAGACCACCTTGAAGGCGGTGCCCGCGCTGCTGAAGGGCTCCGTCTACACCAAGACCCTCTACATGGAGCTGATGGCGATGCTCTTCGAGGTGCTGACCAAGGTGCGCAAGGAGGGCTTGATGTCGATCGAGCGCGACGTCGAGAACCCCGGCGAGAGCGCGCTGTTCAACAAGTATCCGCAGGTCGCGAAGGACCACCACGTGCTGGAGTTCGTGACCGACTACCTGCGCCTCATGGTGAGCGGGAATCTGAACGCCCACGAGATCGAGGCCCTGATGTACAGCGAGATCGAAACCCACCACCACGAGGCCGAAGGGCCCGCGCACGCCGTGCAGAAGGTGGCCGACGGCCTGCCCGCGTTCGGCATCGTGGCCGCGGTGATGGGCGTCGTCCACACGATGGCGTCGGTGGGCAAGCCGCCCTCCGAGCTGGGCCAGATGATCGCGCACGCTCTCGTGGGCACGTTCCTGGGCATCCTGCTGGCCTACGGCTTCGTGGGCCCGCTTGCATCCCTCCTCGAGGCGAAGGCGCACGAGGCCTCGAAGCAGCTCGAATGCATCAAGGTCACGCTGCTCGCGAGCCTGAACGGCTACGCGCCGAGCGTGGCGGTCGAATTCGGCCGCAAGGTCCTCTTCTCCACGGAGCGCCCGACGTTCCAGGAGCTGGAGACCCACGTGAAGCAGGCGAAGGCGAGATAAGCCATGGCCGCCAATCCCCAGGAACGCCCGATCATCGTCGTCCGCCGGATCACCAAGGGTGGCGGTGGCCACCATGGCGGTGCGTGGAAGATCGCGTATGCCGATTTCGTGACGGCGATGATGGCGTTCTTCCTGCTCATGTGGCTGCTGGGCTCGACCACCAAGGGCGACCTCCACGGCATCGCCGACTACTTCCAGACACCGCTCAAGGTCGCGCTTTCCGGCGGTTCGGGTTCGGGGGATTCCTCGAGCGTGATCCAGGGCGGCGGCATGGATCTCACGCGCTCGCACGGCCAGGTGAAGAAGACGGACCTGCCGGATCCGAAGAAGACGATCAACCTCCAGGCCGCGCGCAACGAGCGCGGCGGGCGCGACATGGTGAAGCTCCAGGAGCTGCAGGCGAAGCTCTCGGCGGCGATCCAGGCGCACCCGGTGCTCTCGCAGTTCCAGCGCCAGATCAAGATCGACTTCACCGAGGAAGGCCTGCGCATCCAGATCGTGGACGAGCAGAACCGTCCGATGTTCGCCTCGGGGAGCGCGGTCCTCAAGGACTACATGCGCGAGATCCTGCGCGAGATCGGCCACGTGCTGAACGGCGTGGAGCACCGGATCGCCGTCTCGGGCCATACCGACGACGCGCCCTACGCCTCGGGCCAGCGCGGCTACTCGAACTGGGAGCTGTCGGCCGATCGCGCCAACGCCTCGCGCCGCGAGCTGCTCGCCGGCGGCATGGAAGAAGCCAAGGTGCTGCGCGTGCTGGGCCTCGCAGCCTCGATTCCCTACGACGCGAAGGAGCCGGGCGCCCCGGTGAACCGCCGCATCTCCATCGTCGTGCTGAACCACGCGGCGGAAGAGGCGTTCACCAAGTCCGGATCCACGCTCGATGTGACCCACGCGGAGGACCTGGTACCGAAGCAACCCGTGCCGATGCCCCCGGAAGCGCCGGTGCCCGCACCGGCCAGGAGATGACGATGTCAGGTAGCCAGAGCCTCATGCGCATGGTCGACGAGAAGACGCGCCTCGCCGGCTCCAACAAGATGGAGCTGCTGCTCTTCTCGCTGGGACCGCGCGAGACCTTCGGGATCAACGTGTTCAAGGTGCGCGAAGTGCGCGAGGCCTCCGAGGTCACGCCGGCGCCGAACGTGCCCGCCTGCGTGACGGGCCTCATCTCGCTGCGCGGCGCGATCCTGCCCGTGATCGACCTGGCCTGCTGCCTGCGCATGGAGCGCAGCGCCGGGCGCGGGCGCTTCGTGATCACCGAATTCTCCGGCCACACCCAGGCCTTCCACGTGGGCGAGGTCGATCGCATCGTGCGCGTCGACTGGGAACACGTGCGTGCCCCGCAAGCGATGCTGGCGGGCGCCTCGGGCGCCGTCACCGCGATCACCGAACTGGACGGCGGCAAGCTCGTGTCCATCCTCGACGTGGAGCAGATCCTCGCCGACGTGATGGGCGAGCAGGAAGTCCCGACGCTGGAGCCGATCGACCCGGCGCATGCCGCGACGGTCTTCTTCGCCGACGACAGCCCGCTCGCCCGCAAGAAGATCCTCGAAGTGCTGGACGGGATGAAGCTCCCCCACCAGCACGCGACCAACGGCCGGGAAGCGTGGGAGCGCCTTTCGCGCCTGGCTTCGCAGGCCGAAGCCGAAGGCGTGGCGTTGAAGACGCGCCTGGGCATCATCCTCGTCGATGCCGAGATGCCCGAGATGGACGGCTACGTCCTCACGCGGCACGTGAAGGGCGACCGGCGCTTCGATGGCATTCCGGTCGTGATGCATTCCTCGCTCTCATCCGCCGCGAACGTGAAGTTGGGCCAGCAGGTTGGCGTCGACGCGTACGTGGCCAAGTTCAAGCCCGAGGACCTCGCGAGGACGCTCGCGGGTCTGCTCGGAGCCTAAGGAGAAGACCATGGCAGAGATCAAGTTCCTCATCGTCGACGACTTCCCCACGATGCGGCGCATCGTCCGGAACCTCTTGAAGGAAATCGGGCACCAGAACGCGGACGAGGCCGAAGACGGCGCGGTCGCGCTCGCGAAGCTGCGCGCCGGTTCGTTCGACTTCGTCGTCTCCGACCTCAACATGCCGAACATGAACGGCTTCGAGCTGCTGCGCAACATCCGCGCGGATGAAAAGCTGAAGTCGCTCCCGGTGCTGCTGGTCACGGCCGAGGCGAAGAAGGAAGACATCGTCACCGCGGCGCAGATCGGAGCCTCCGGCTACATCGTGAAGCCCTTCACCAAGGCCACCCTGGAAGAGAAGCTCGTCAAGATCCTCCAGAAGCACCAGTTGGCCGCCTAGGGAACGACCATGGATCTCTCCGAAACCGAAGATCTCGAAGCGCTGTTCGACCAGGTCTCCGCACAGAGCGCGGTGGCCGCGTCGCAGGTGCCCATCGCCGCAGCCGTCGTTCCCGTGCAGGCGGGAACCCAGCCCGAATCCGAATCGGACGACATGTTCCACCGCGTCGGCTCCATCACGCGCCAGCTCCACGACGCCCTGCGCGAGCTGGGGATCGACAAGCAGGTCGAGTGCGCCGTCACCACGCTGCGCGGCGACGCGCAGTCGCGCCTGCAGTACATCGCGAAGCTGACGGGCGAAGCCGCCGAGAAGGTGCTCACGGCCGTCGAGAAGGGCCAGACCGAGATGACCACGCTGGACGGCAGCGCCAAGGCGCTCCACGCCCAGTGGGAGCGCGTGTTCGCGAAGGCGTCCACGCCGGAGGAATTCCGCCAGACGGCGATGGCCACGCGGGACTTCCTCGCCGAGGCCTCGCAATCTGCCGGGCGCACCAACCAGGAACTGCTCACCATCATGATGGCGCAGGACTTCCACGATCTCACCGGCCAGGTGATCCAGCGCATCGTGAAGCTGGCCGAGACGCTCGAGACGAACCTCGTGCAACTGCTGATCGAGGCCACGCCCGCGGACAAGCGCGCCACGATCACGCAGCACGAAGGGTTCCTGAACGGCCCGGCGATGAACACCACCGAGCGCACCGACGTGGTCGCCAATCAAGCGCAGGTCGACGACCTGCTCGCGAGCCTGGGGTTCTAGGACCATGAGCGCCTTCATCGACGCGCAAGACATCCTCGGGGATTTTCTCGTCGAGGCGCGCGAGCTGCTGGACGAAGTCGACGTGAAACTCGTCGAGCTGGAGGGCCGCCCGAACGACGCGGAACTCCTGAACACCGTCTTCCGCGGCTTCCACACGGTGAAGGGCGGCGCGGGCTTCCTCGAAGTGGCGCCGCTGGTGGAGCTCTGCCACAAGAGCGAAAACCTGCTGGGCGACCTGCGCACCGGCAAGCTCTCGCTCTCGCAGCCGATGATGGACGCCATCCTCGAAGCGACCGGTGAAGTGCGCCGCATGTTCGGCGACATGGAGGCCGGCCGCATGCCGGAGCCTTCGCCCGCCACGCTGCTCGCGCAACTCGTCGCGCTGCAAAAAGGCGAGGTGGCAATAAAGGGGTCAGACTCCTTTATTGCTCCGGCGGCGGTTGCCGCTCCCGCAATAAAGGAGTCTGACCCCTTTATTGCCGCCCCCGTTGCGGGCGAGCCCGACTGGAAAGCGCTGCTCGCGATCCTCGTCGGCGAGGCTGCTCCCGTGGCAGTCGCACCGGTGGTGGAGAAGGCCGCGGCCAAGCCCGCCGCACCCGCGAGGGCGCAGCCGGTGGCGAAAGAGAATTCGCTGCGCATCGACACGTCGCGCTTCGACCAGATCCTGAACCTGTCGGGCGAGATCGGCCTCACGCGCAATCGCCTCGGGTGCCTGCGCAAGGAAGTCTGCCGCGGCACGGCGAGCGAGGAAGCGTTGCGCGAACTGGACGCGGCCGTGAGCCAGCTCGACGCCCTCGTCGGCGACCTGCAGTCGGTCGTGATGAAGGCGCGCATGCAGCCCGTGGGCCGCGTGTTCCAGAAATACAACCGCCTCGCCCGCGACCTCGCGCGTTCGCTCGGCAAGGAAGTCGACCTCGAGATCGTCGGCGAGGAGACCGAGGTCGACAAGACCATCCTCGACGAATTGAACGACCCGCTCGTCCACCTGGTGCGAAACGCCATCGACCACGGCGTCGAGATGCCGGCCGAACGCGTCGCCAAGGGCAAGGACCCGAAGGCGAAGGTGCGCATCGCGGCCTACCACTCGGGCGACTCGATCGTGGTGGAGATCTCCGACGACGGCAAAGGCATCCGTCCCGAGGTGATCCGCGCCAAGGCCATCGAGAAGGGCCTGCTCGATGCGACGGCCGCGGCCTCGATGGACGACCGCCAGAGCCTGAACCTCATCTTCCTGCCCGGCTTTTCCACCAAGGACCAGGTCTCGGACCTCTCCGGGCGTGGCGTGGGCATGGACGTCGTCATGACCAACATCACGCGCCTGCGCGGGCGCGTCGACATCGACTCCACGCCCGAGCGCGGCTCGCGTTTCGTGATCCGCCTGCCGCTCACGCTCGCGATCCTGCCCGTGCTCACCGTGCGCCTGGGCAAGCAGCCGTTCGGGCTGCCGCTGTCGGCCGTGCGCGAGATCGTGGGCCTCGACGAGCCGCTCATGCGCGAAGTCGGCGGCACGCCGTGCGTCTCGGTGCGCGGTGAAATCCTGCCGCTGATTCCGCTCGCGGGCCTGCTCGGCCGCACCGGCGAAGTGCCCGCCGTCGGCGTCGTGGTGACCATCGGGGACCGCAGCCTCGTGCTCGGCGTCGACGGCTTCCTCGGCCAGGACGAAGTGATGATCAAGCCCATCGCCGGCGTGAAGCCGCGCGGTGTCGCCGGCGCCACGCTCTCGGGCGACGGGCGCCTCGTGCTCCTCCTTGAATTGTCCGACCTCATCGCGGCGCTCGAGGGCGCCGTACACGGAGAATGACCATGCTGATGAAACTGCTGGGGTACAGCCCCGATCGCGATGTCGTCGAGAAATCCGCCTACGAGCAACTGAAGCGCGAGCACGACGCGCTGCTCGTGCGCCTGCGCACCGCCGGCGGGGCCGCCGCGACGCTCGCCACGCAAGTGGCCGCGAGCGCGCAGGGCGCACCGGTGCTCCGCGGGCAGGCCGAAGCCGCCGCCGCGCTGGCCGCACCCGCGCGCCAGGTCGCGGGGTTCACGGCGCAGGTGTCGTCCCACTCGGAAGAAGCGCTGAGGCTCGCGCGCCAGGCGGGAGAGCTCTCGCAGGAAGGCCACGCCATCGTCGGCAAGGCCACGGCGGGCCTCGAAGAGATCGCCTCCGGCGTCGGCTCGCTCGCGAGCGTGGTGGGTGCGCTCGGGGAAGACTCGGGCCGCATCTCGCGCATCGTCGAGGTGATCCAGGACATCGCCAGCCAGACCAACCTGCTCGCATTGAATGCCGCGATCGAAGCGGCGCGCGCGGGCGAAGCCGGCCGCGGCTTCTCCGTGGTCGCCGAGGAAGTGCGCAAGCTCGCCGAACGCACCACGCAATCGACGCGCGAAATCGGCGGCATGGTCGAAGCGATCCAGAAGGGCACGAAGGACGCCGTCGACCACATGGGCCGCTGGAACGAGCGCATGGCCGAGGGCGTGGCCCAGGCGCGCAATGCCGAGGCCTGCATGAACAAGCTGTGCGTGGGCGCGGCCGGCGTGACCGACCGCGTGGGCGAAATCCATCGCGTGGTGGTGAACGAAGGCGGTGCGGCGCAGGCGATCGAAGCGGTGGCCGCGCGCCTCACGGGCAACGCGGGCGAGGGCGCCTCGGCGGCTTCGGCCCTCGAAGCGGCGGCCGCGGGCGCCTGGGCGCTCGCCGGAACGCTCGAGCACGCCTGACCATGGGACTCGAACGCGACCTCGCGCTCGCGATGGGCCGCGCGCAAGCGGACTTCAACGCGGCACGCGACCCCGACTGGCTGAAGGCCGGCTGGCCGTTCCTGCGCGCCGCGGCCGTCGAGGGCGCGCGCGCGCTCGATCGCCTGGACTGGAAATGGTGGAAGCGCGAAGAGGGCGGAAATGCCGCGATCGGCGAATCCCTCGCCGCGATCTGGGGCCACGGCCTCTCGCACCTGCTGGTCGAGCGCCACGGCAACTTCGAGGAACTCGCGAAGTACCTCGCGTGGTCGTCGCGCCATTCCCCGGGCAACGTGCGCACGGTGGCCGGCTTGAGCGACCCGAAGGGCCTCGACCTCGCCGGACGCCTGGACCTGCTCGTGGGACTTTGTTCGGTTGGACGCTTCCCGCTTGCGGTGCTCGCCGACCTGTTTGCGAGCTGCGGCGTGGACTGGGAATCACTGGCCGCGAAGCATCTCGGGGACCTCGCGTTGAGGGGTTTTCGCCTGGAACGCAACGCCAATGAGTGCGCGGTCGTGGCGTTCGGGGACGGCCGGGAAGACCGGGAACACCTTTGCGAGTTGTTGCCCCACGTGGATATCCACGATGAACAGGCGTGCGCCAAGCTCAGGGCGGCCTTGGGCGAGCGGCACCGAGTTCTGGTCGCTACCCAGGAACGCCTGGGAAAAAAGCATTGAACCGCAGAGGACGCGGAGGACGCAGAGAAACCTCTGTGATCGAGGAAAGGTCCGTGCGCGATTGAGACCTGAACGGTTTGGCTTTTCTCTGCGTCCTCCGCGTCCTCTGCGGTTCAACGCTTTTTGCCTTCCTACTCTCGCTGCAAAATCAGCCGCCGTACTCCGTTGCGCATGGACGCCGAGTTGAAGTTGAGGATCAGACCCACCTCGAGTCCCGTGAGTTTCAGGTAGGTCAGTAGCTGAGCATCGTGAATGGGTAGGAGGCGCTCGACGGCCTTCAGTTCGATTACGACACTCTCTTCGACGATCAGATCGGCGCGGAATCCGCAATCGATGGCTACGCCCTTGTAGTTCACCGGAACCTGGACCTCCTGCCGGACCGCAAGGTTTCGCGCCAGCAGCTCGGTTCGCAGGCAGGCTCGGTATGCGCCCTCCAGGAGGCCAGGACCCAGGGCTTGGTGTACCTCTATCGCAGAGCCGATGATGGAGCGAGTCAACGGTCCCTGGACGAGTTCGGCATCGCTAATGATCGGCATGCGGAAACAACGCCCATATCCATCGATGCGCTGACCGCAGCGCCTTCCCGATCTTGCTTTTCTCTGCGTTCTCCGCGTCCTCTGCGGTTCAATGCCTTTCCTACGTATTACTCGGGATCTTCCTCATCCCGCGGCAAGTCGGCACCTTGACTCTCCAGGAACATCTCCTCGAGAAACAAGGCATCCCGCCAGGATTCATCGGAAATGCGCCGCAGGAGTTCGCGGACTTCGGGGGCAATCCAGGTGCTTCCGGTCTCGTGAATCATGGGGTTCCTCCGTCGTCGGGCCCCGTGGCCCGGTATGACGCCAATCTAAAGAAGGAACCCCGGCCGCCATCGCCGAATCTGGGGGGCTAATGCGGCCTTTATCCGGGCCTTTCCACCCTCATCCCCCTCGCATCATGCCGTCATCCCCCAAGGACGACGGCAATGGCCGAAACCGACCAGGAAAAGACGTTACCCGCCAGTGAAAAGCGCCTCGAACAGGCGCGCGAGGAAGGCCATGTGCCCCGCTCGCGCGAACTGTCGGGCGCACTTCTCATGGCGGTGGCCGGCGGGCTCTTCATCGCCTCCGGAGAGGGCCTGTCGCGCGACATGGCGGCCCTGATGTCCAGCGGCCTGTCGATCGACCGGGCGAGCCTGGACGTGCCTGGAATCGCCCTGGAACGCTTCTCCCGCTTGAGCGTGCAGGGCCTGCTCGCCGTGGCCCCCTGGCTGCTGGCGATGTGCCTGGCCGCGCTGGCGGCCCCCCTGGCCATCGGAAGCTGGAATTTCTCCACCCAGGGCTTCATGCCCGACTTCAACCGCCTGAACCCGATGTCCGGTTTGGGCCGCATGTTTTCCCGCGACGCGCTGATCGAGCTCGGCAAGGCCGTGGCCAAGGCGACCCTGGTCGGCGGGATCGGCCTTTATGTGGTGTGGGACGGCCTGGACGGCTTTGCCGCCCTGGGCAGCACCGCCACCCCCGCCGCCATCGCGCTCCTGGGCGAGCGCATGGGCCACGCCTTCATCCTGCTGGCCGCCGGCCTGGCCGCCATCGCGGCCGTGGACGTGCCGGTGCAGCTCTGGCAGTACCACGCGAAGCTGCGCATGACCCCGGAAGAGGCCAAGCGCGAGAGCCGCGAGTCCGAAGGCGACCCGATGGTGAAGGGCCGCATCAAGAGCCTGCAGCGCGAGATGGCCCGCCGCCGGATGATGGCCGAGGTACCGAAGGCCGACGTCGTGGTGGTAAACCCGACGCACTACGCCGTCGCGCTGAAATGGCAGGGCGGCAAGGCCGCGGCCCCGGTGGTCGTCGCCAAGGGCTCCGATCTGCTCGCCCACAAGATTCGTTCGATCGCGTACGACGCCGGCGTCACGGTCGTCGACGCGCCGCCGCTCGCCCGCGCGCTGCACAAGCACGCCGAAGTGGGCGATCCGATTCCCGCTCCTTTGTATGAGGCCGTGGCGCAGGTACTGGCCTACGTCTTCCAGCTTCGCCGCGGGATGCGCGTTTCGCCGCCGTCCCATGTCGAGGTTCCCGCGGGCCTGGATCCGCTTGAAGCCGCCGGAGGTGCCGCTTGAGCGCCGTGCTCGCGCCGTCCACCTCGGGCGGCAACCTGAAGCTCGGGGCGTATGCCGCGCCGGGTTTGATCATCGCGATCCTCGCGATGATGATCCTGCCGCTGCCGCCGATCCTGCTGGACCTGCTCTTCACGTTCAACATCGCGCTGTCGCTCATCGTGCTGCTGGTGAGCCTGTCGACGATCCGTCCGCTCGACATCTCCGCCTTCCCGACGATCCTGCTCGTGACCACGCTGATGCGCCTGTCGCTCAACGTGGCTTCGACGCGCGTGGTGCTCCTGAACGGCCACACGGGTCCGGACGCCGCGGGCAAGGTGATCGAGGCCTTCGGCCACTTCCTCCTCGGCGGCAACTTCGCCGTGGGCCTCGTGGTGTTCGCGATCCTCGTCGTCATCAACTTCGTCGTGGTGACGAAGGGCGCGGGCCGCATCGCCGAAGTCGGCGCGCGGTTCACGCTGGATGCGATGCCCGGCAAGCAGATGGCGATCGACGCGGACCTCAACGCCGGCCTCATCGGGGAAGCCGAAGCGCGCAAGCGCCGCGCCGAGATCGCCCAGGAAGCCGACTTCTACGGCTCGATGGACGGCGCCTCGAAGTTCGTCCGCGGCGATGCGATCGCCGGCATCCTCATCCTCTTCGTGAACGTCGTGGGCGGCCTGGCCATCGGCCTGCTGCAACACAAGCTCTCGCTCGCGCAGGCCACCGAGAACTACGTGCTGCTCGCCATCGGCGACGGCCTCGTGGCGCAGATCCCCGCGCTCGTGATCTCGATCGCCGCGGGCATGATCGTCTCGCGCGTCGGCTCCGAGACCGACATGGGCACGCAGCTCGTCACACAGCTCGCCTCCGCGCCGCGCGCGCTGGTCGTGACCGGCGTCATCCTGCTGGCGCTCGGCTTCATTCCGGGCATGCCGCACTTCGCGTTCATCCTCTTCGGCGGCCTCACCGCGTACGGCGGCTGGTGGCTCGGACGCCGCGACGATCGCGCGCGCGTCGCGAGTACCGCGCCCGCGGGTGCCGCCGCGGTGGCCGCTCCGGTGCAGGGCGAGGCGACCTGGGAAGACGTCGTTCCCGTCGACGTGCTCTCGCTCGAAGTCGGCTATCGACTCATTCCGCTCGTGGACAGGAACCAGGACGGCGAGTTGCTGAAGCGCATCAAGGCGATCCGCCGCAAGTTCGCGCAGGACATCGGATTCCTGCCGCCGACGGTGCACATCCGCGACAACCTCGAGCTGGCACCCGGCGCCTATCGCCTGTCGCTGAAGGGCGTGCCGGTGGGCGAGGGCGAACTCATCACCGGTTCCTTCCTCGCCATCAATCCGGGGCGCGCCGTGGGCCGCCTCACGGGCACGGCCACGAAAGATCCCGCGTTCGGCCTGCCGGCCACGTGGGTCGATGCGCCCGAGCGCGAACGCGCGCAGGCCTCCGGGTACACGGTGGTCGATGCGCCGACCGTGGCCGCCACGCATTTCTCGCACGTGCTGCACGCGAATGCCGCCGCGCTGCTCGGCCGCACCGAACTCACCGCGCTGCTGGAGCAGTTCGCCAAGCACGTGCCGAAACTGGCCGACGACCTCGTGCCGAAATTGATCCCGCTCGCGACGCTGCAGAAGGTGCTCGCGAACCTGCTCGAGGACGGCATCGCGATCCGCGACCTGCGCACGATCCTCGAGTCGCTCGCCGACCACGCGTCGCGGACGCAATCGCCCGAGGAGCTCACGGCCGCGGTTCGCGTGGCGCTCGGCCGCGCGATCGTGAATGGACTCGCCGGCGGCCCGGGCGAGCTGCCCGTGATCGCCCTCGATGCCGAGCTGGAGCGCCTGCTTTCGCAGACCGGCGCCGGCGGCGAATCGCTGGGCCTCGAGCCGTCGCTCGCCGACCTGCTGCTGCGCGAGGCCACGCAAGCCACCGCCCGCGAGGAAACGCTGGGCCATGCGCCCGTGCTGCTCGTGCCCGACCGCCTGCGCTCCGCGCTGGCCCGACTCCTGAAACGCGCCGCGCCCGGACTGAAAGTCCTCGGGCACGGCGAGATCCCTGACACGCGCACCGTGCGCGTGAGTTCCGTAATCGGAGAACGCCGATGAGTGCGCGCCGCTACACCGCCCCCTCGACCCGTGAAGCGCTGGCGCAGGTGCGCCGCGAGCTCGGAGCCGAGGCCGTGATCCTTTCCAACCGCCGCACGCCCACGGGCGTCGAAGTGGTCGCCGTCGCCGATGGCGATCTCGATCGCATGATCGACGGCAAGCCCGCCGCGGCCGTCGTCCCCGCCCCCGACAAGATCGTTCGGGGGCAGGCTCCGTCGGGGACCCAGTCCAACGAAGGCGCGCGCAGCTTCAAGGAATATGTGGCCCAGGCCTACGTGTCGCAGGCGCCCGAGGCCGAATCCGCGAAGCCCGCCCGTCGCGAACCCATCCGCAAGCCGAAGACGCCCGAGCCGCGCATCGTCGCGAGCACGGGGTCCAACGGGACCGGATCCGCGCCCGTGCCTGCTGCGCCCGATGCCGTCGCGAAAGTCGACTCCGGCCCGGGTGTCGCGAGCGCACGCGGGGAGAGCCCGGAAGTGCGCCGCATGCATGAAGAGCTGGGTGCGATGCGCCGCTCGTTCGAAAAGCAGCTCGCCGAATTGAACTGGAATGGCGTCGCGGCCCGTGACCCGATCCGCGCGCAACTCGCCTCCGAACTCTCCGACGCCGGGTTCTCGCGCGACTTCGCGCGACTGGCCACCGAGAAGATGGAGCCGGGCTGCACGCATCCCGAGGGCGCGCGCTACGTCGAGGCGCTGCTCACCAAGAATCTCGGCTGCGCAGGAACGCATGATCTGGTCGAGACGGGCGGCGTCTTCGCCCTCGTAGGCCCCACCGGCGTCGGAAAGACCACGACGGTTGCCAAGCTCGCGGCGCGCGCCGTTGTGCGTTTCGGCGCGGCCAAGGTGGCACTCGTATCCGCGGACGGCTACCGGATTGGTGCCCAGGAACAGTTGCGCACCTATGCGCAGATCCTCGGCGTGCCGCTGCATGCGGCGCACGACGCGGGGCAACTCGCGCAGGTGCTCGAGGCGCTGAAGGACCGGCACCTCGTCCTCATCGACACGGCCGGCCTCGGCCCGCGCGATGCGCGGATTTCCGCGCAGACCGAATTGCTGAACCACCCGCGCGTGAAGCGCATCGTGTTGCTGTCGGCCGCGGCCGAAGCCGAAGCGCTCGCGCGTTCGGTTCGCGCGTACGCCGCGCCCGGTGCCGCGGGGGCCATCCTCACCAAGCTCGACGAAGCCGCGAAGCTGGGCGGCGTGCTCGACGCGGTGCTGCGCCATCGCCTCGCGCTGCACTTCGTCACCAACGGCCAGCGCGTGCCCGAGGACCTGCATTCCGCGAACGCGCATTACCTCGCGCATCGCGCGCTGAGGCCCGATGCCGCGATCGAATCGGCCTGGAGGCTCGCGGCATGAGCGCGTCCTTCGACCAGGCCCAGGGCCTGCGCGAACTGTTCGCGCGCCCGGCGCTCTCGATCCTGCCGGTTGTTTCCGGCGCGCACGGCGTGGGCAAGACCACGGTCGTGACACACCTCGCGCACGCCGCGGCGCGCGCGGGCCGGCGCGTGGCGATCCTCGATGCGAGCCGCGGTGACGTGGCCGCCGCGTGCGGCATCGCCGCGCGCTACGAACTCATGCACATGCTCGAAGGCCTGCGCGGCTGGGAAGACGTGGCGATCGCCGGTCCCGGCGGCGTGCGCATCGTGCCCGGCGCCCGAGGCTACGCCGCGATGTCGCGCGACCCGGCGCAGGGCGCGCAACTCTTCCCCGCGTTCGCGTCGCTGGAGAACGGGCCGGAGTTGCTTCTGGTGAACCTGCCTTCGGGCGAGGCGCTGACCTCGTCGCTGCTCGATCCCGACGGCGACATCCTGCTCGTCCTCACGCCGCGCCCCGAATCGCTCACCGCCGCCTACGCGGTCGTGAAGCGCCTCGCGCGCGAAACCGGCACGCGGCGCATCCGCCTTCTCGTGAATCGCGCCGCGACGCCCGACGAAGCGCGCCAGGTGCACGCGACCTTCGCGGCCGCCGCGCAACGCTTCCTCGCGATCGCACCGGAGTTCGCCGGTTTCGTCGGCAACGACCCCGCGGTCGGCGTCGCGCGCCGCGCCAAGCGCACCGCGTTCGATTCGGAGCCGCTCTGCGGCGCCGCCACCTCGTTCCTCCGCATCGCCCAGGCCATCGACGGCTGGACGCTTGCCCGATCCGAAGCCCCCGCCCCCTGAGGCCGCCCCATGGACATGACCTACACCGCCGCCGGAACCCTCGACAAGACCGAAACGCTGAAGCGCTACGCGCCGATGGTGACGCGCATGGCGCGCCACCTCGTCTCGAAGCTGCCCGCGAGCGTGAACGTGGACGACATCATCCAGGCCGGCATGATCGGCTTGCTCGACGCCTCGACCCGCTATGAGAGCGGCCACGGCGCGCAATTCGAGACCTTCGCGGCCCAGCGCGTGCGCGGCGCGATGCTGGACGAGCTGCGCCAGAACGACTGGATGCCGCGCGGGGTTCGCCGCACGCAACGCAAGATCGAGGAAGCGATCCGCAAGCTCGAGCAGCGCATCGGACGCGCGGCGACCGAAATCGAGATCGCCAAGGAACTCAAGGTGAGCCTCGAGGAGTACCAGGAGCTGCTGTCCGAATCCAAGGGCGGCCAGCTCATCTCGTTCCATGACGACGACTCCGACGGCGATGGCCAGTCCTATGTCGAGAACCACGTCGCCGACGCGGCCGCCGATCCGCTGGCGCGCCTCTCGGACAAGCGCTTCAAGCAGGCCCTGGTGGCCGCGATCGAGGAGCTGCCCGAGCGCGAGAAGATGCTGATGGGCCTCTACTACGAGCAGGACCTGAACTTCCGCGAGATCGCCGAAGTGCTCGGCGTGACCGAATCGCGCATCTGCCAGCTTCACGGACAGGCGGTGGCGCGACTGCGAGCGAAGGTCGGGCATTGGTAGAAACACTCGCCTTCGCGGGCTTCGTCGCCATGACCCTGCTGATGACGGTGGGGTTGCTGGTGGCGAGCATGCTCCACGAGCGCGCCAAGGAATTGCGTGCCGCCAACTCGCGCCTCGCGCAAAGCGAGGCGCGGCTGGTGGGCTTCATCATTTCGGCGCACGACGCCATCCTCTCGATCGACGACCGCGGCCTGGTGCGGCTCTTCAACCCGGCCGCCGAGCGCCTGTTCGGCTGGAGCGTGCGTGAGCTCGCGGGTACGTCGGCCGAGCGCCTGGTACCCGAACGTCATCGCGAGTCCTATCGCGAGCGCCTCAGGGGATACCTCGGCGATGGCATGCCGCGCATCCAGGTGGAATTGACTTGCCTGCGGGCCGACGGTTCGGAAGTCCCGGTGGAAGTCTCGCTCTCGCGCCACGACGTGGCCGGGCGCCCCGTGCTCACGCTGGTGGCGCGCGACATCACGGGGCGTCGCATCGCGCAGGAACAATCGCAACGCATGAACGACGAGCTCGAGCGCCGCGTCGCCACGCGCACCTCGGAGCTCACGCGCACCGTCGGCGAACTCGAATCCTTCTGCTACACCGTCTCGCACGACCTGCGCGCGCCGTTGCGCGCCATCGACGGCTTCGCGCAGGTGCTGGTGCAGGACCACGGCCCCGGCCTGGACGGCGAGGCGCAACGCCTGCTCGATCGCGTGAGCGGCAACGCGCGCCAGATGGCCGCGCTGATCGACGGGCTGCTCGAACTCTCGCGCCTCGGGCGCGGCGACCTCAAGTGCCGTCCGGTGGATCTCGCGCGCGTGGCCGCCGAGCAGGCGGCGATCGCATCCCACGGCCATCCCTCCGCGCGCATCGAAGTGGACTCGATGCCGCCGGCAGTGGGCGACGAGCGGTTGCTGGCCCAGGTGCTCGCGAACCTGCTTTCCAACGCGGTGAAGTTTTCGTCGCGCAACGAAGAACCGCTCGTGCGCGTGGGGGCCTGGGAGGAATCCGGGCGCATCGTCTACTACGTCTCGGACAACGGCGTGGGGTTCGACATGCGCCACGCGAGCAAGCTCTTCGGGGTCTTCGAGCGCCTGCACGGGCCCAAGGAGTTCCCGGGAACGGGCGTGGGCCTGGCGACGGTCCAGCGCATCGTCGAGCGGCATGGCGGGCAGGTCTGGGCCGAGTCCGAACCCGGCCGCGGCGCTCGCTTTTCCTTTACACTCGACGTTGCCCCACAACAATAAGACTGACCGCGCGCCGACAAATGGACATCCTTCTGGTCGAAGACAACCCGAATGACGCCGAGCTTGCAATGCTCGCGCTTCGCCGTGCGCGCTTTGCGGGCGAAGTCACCCACGCGGAAGACGGCCTCATGGCCTTCGACCTCCTCGGCCTTTCCGCCGAGCCGGGCGGCCCGGACGTGCGCCTGCCGCGCGTGATCTTCCTCGACCTCAAGCTGCCGAAGGTCGACGGGTTGCAGGTCCTGGAGCGCATCAAGAACGACGCGCGCACGCACTCCGTGCCGGTCGTGATGCTCACGTCCTCGCAGGAGCGTTCGGACGTCGAGGCGGCCTACCGGTTGGGCGTGAACAGCTACATCGTGAAGCCGGTGAACTTCGACGAGTACCAGTCGGCGATGGCGAACCTCGCGGCCTACTGGACGAAGCTGAACGAACCCTGTCCTCCCGGGGCGGGTGAGGCTGCTTAGTCTCCGTCACGTCACTCCCGCAGCAGTTCCGTCATTTCCGCGTAGGCGGGAATCCAGCGATCAACATTGGTGGCTACCCTCGGGACGACGAGGGGGTGGGTAGGGCTTTTTTCGTCGGCGGGTCACGTTCCAAGGCTTGAAGGCGGGAGGAATACGGCGGGGTGGGTCCTGTGAAGAGCGTGGAGTGGGAATTGCTCAGCGCTTCGCCGCGATGATCATGGCGGCGACCGAGTGGCCCCGCCGAGAAAAGAAGCCCTACCCACCCCCTGTCCTCCCTCGGGAGCGAACCTCCTGGTTCGCATGGGCTACCGATGTGCGTGGATCGTCGTTTTGTATGAGCAACGACTGATTAACGATGAGCGACGATCGACGCATTCCGCCACTCACACCGAGGGACAGGGTTCGCCCGATTGGTCTGCGTCCGGCGCTCGTGAGTCAGCAAACCGCAGAGGCTGTGTGCAAACGTGAATGCCCCACGCGGGCCGAGAGGCACGCGATTGCGGAGGAGAGGGGGTGGGTAGGGCTTCTTTTCTCGGCGGGGCCACTCGGTGGCCGCCATGATCGTTGAGGCAGCGTGCGGTGACACTTCCCGCCGACACTCTTCGCAGGACCTACTCCGCACTACCCCTCCAGCCTTCAAGCCTTGGAACGTGACCCGCCGACGAAAAAAGCCCTACCCACCCCCTGCTCCTCCGCGTGGGGCATCACGGTCTGCGAAGAACAAAAAAAGGTCCTACCCACCCCCTGCTCCTCCGGGGACGGGCATCACGACCTGCGGTAGCGATTACGCCTGAGCCAGCGCTCGAGTGGTATTCGACAGCGCCACCGCGCCGTCTTCACCATAGACACCGGACGACTGCGTGCCGCCGTTCGACGCGGCGGCCGACGTGAGGGCGATCAACCGCGCCTGGAAATGCAGCAGGTGCGTGGTGCAGAGGTGGGCGTTGAGGCGCGAGAGGTGGTTCGCTTCCCAGACCTTGGATTCGAGGGTCTGCCACGTGCGAAGCATCCGCGCCTGTTCGGCGGGGAAGTCCGCGGCGAGGGCGGCGATGCCGCGAGTGCCGGTGCGGTAGCCCATCTCGAGCAGCATGCGGCTGCGCTTGCGGGCGAAAGCGGTGAGCGAAACGACGCGCACCTGCTTCTCGGGCTGGAGGGCCTCGAGTTTTTCGACCTGGCCGTCCTGGATCGCGCGCTGCTCGACTTCCAGCAGCTCGACGAACGCCGCGACTTCGAAGTACTCGGCGGCGAGCGCCTCGCAGAAGTCGTGGGCGATTCCGGGCACGGCGGCTTCCATTACTTGCGGCCGGCGAGTTCGCGGGCGCTTTCGATCAGCTTGTCGGCGACGGCTTCCGCGTTGACGTGGAAACGGCCTTCGCGGATCGCGGTCTTCAGCGACTCGATCTTCGCGCTGTCCAGCCCGGGGTCGCCGAGTTGGGTTTCGAGCGCGGAGAACTGGTTCGCGACGCCGGTCACCGAGCTGGATTGCGAAGTGTCCTTCGCGCCGCGTGCCTTGCCCGACGCAGGGTCGAGGGGCAGCGGGTGGGGGGTGCCATTGATCTTCATTTTTAGACTCTCCTGGGATTCCTGTGGAGGGTTATCGGACGCTTTCGGGCGGACTTGAGGATTTTTTTCGGGTTTTTTAGAGGGGTACCTCGACCACGCGGCCGGTCCGGAGGATGCCCCCCACGGTCCGCCCGGTTCCGAGCTGCACCCGGAGGTTGTCGCCCACGGCGCCAGCCGAGAGGGCCTTGCCGTCGAGGCTGATATCGAAGCCGCGGCCGGTCAGGACCACGCGCACCGGATCCCCGGCCGCGATGGCCACCGGGTTCTTGAACTGGTCGGCCCGGATCGGGGCGCCTGCAGCCACGGGGCGGGCGAGGACACGCCCCTCCGCAGCACGGATATCGGCCAAAAGGCCCGGCGCATGAGCCGAAACCTCGATTTCCTTCGTTTCGACGTCCTGCAGGCCCACCGGCTCGCCCGCGCGGAGCGCCCGATTGGCCACCGGCACCGAGGCATAGACCCGGACGTCGACCGGAATGGTCACCCGCCAGGCCGCACCCGTGGCGCACTTGAGCCCGAGGAATCCCTTGCCCCAGAGCCGGGCGCCGGTCGGCAGGAACGGCTCGATCCGGTCGCAGGGCGCCAGCGTGAGGCGGGGGTCCACCTCGCCCACGGTGATGTCCACCCGGCCGGGCAGGTTGGCGATTTCCCGGTCGAGGAAGGCCTGGGCCGCTTCGGCCGCCTGGGCCGCGGGACTTGCCGCCGAAACCCCGGCGGGCAGGGCGGCCAGGACCGCATAAAGAAGGATCGAACGTCGTTTCATGGAAGGCCAATCTACGCGCGCGCCCGGGGCCGGATGGCCCGAACAGGCCCCCCAATCCCGGCCTTTTCCCGGGATCGGCCCACTCAAGGTTGCGGAGAATCGTTTCCCATCGGCCCAAGGGTCTGGCCCCGCGTTTTGGGGTCCGGCCCCCAAGCCTCAATAAAGGAAGCGACATGTTCTCGAAGCTCGGTGACGCAATGGAGTTCCAGTCGAAGGCGCTGCTCGCGCGTTCGGCGCGCCAGGCCGCGCTCGCTTCGAACATCGCCAACGTCGACACGCCCGGCTACAAGGCGCGCGATACCGATTTCGCCACCGCGCTGCGCGAGGCCGATTCCGTCACCACGGGCGCGCAGCCCGTGGCCACGAATGCGAAGCACCTGGCGGCCCCGGCCCCGGCGCTTTCGACCGGCGCCATGTTCGAGCGCGAATCGACGCAACCCAGCCAGGACGGCAACACGGTGGACCTCGACGGCGAGCGCACGCGCTTCGCCGACAACGCCCTCAAGTACGAAGCCGCGCTTCGCTACCTGAACGCCGAGATCCGCATGCTCACCAGCGCGATCACGGGCTGACCATGTCCCTCTTCGATACCTTCCGCATCGCCGGCACGGGCCTCGCCGCCCAGGGCCAGCGCCTGAACGCCGTGGCGAGCAACCTCGCCAACGCCGAGAGCGCCGCCGCGCCGGGCGCCGAACCGTACAAGGCCAAGCACGTCCTGTTCGAGACGGCGCCGGTCGAAGGCACCGCGGGAGCGGGCGTGAAAGTGAAGGAAGTAAAGGAAGACACCTCGCCCGCGCGCAAGGTGCACGACCCCAAGCATCCGATGGCCGACACCGACGGCTACGTGTCGATGCCGAACGTCGATCCGGTCGAGGAGATGGTCAACATGATCTCGGCCTCGCGCTCCTACCAGTTGAACGCTGAAGTGGCGAACACCGCCAAGCAGCTGCTGCAGAAGACCCTCTCCCTCGGCTCCTGAACCCGGAACCCGCCATGACCGAACCCGTCTCCTCCAATCCGTACGCCGCGTTCAACACGCGTCCGGCCGCGCAGGTCAACGCCAACGATGCGAGCGCGGACCGCTTCCTCACGCTGCTGGTCACGCAGATGAAGAACCAGGACCCGCTGAACCCGATGGACAACGCGCAGGTCACCTCGCAGATGGCCCAGATCAACACCGTGAAGGGCCTGGACAAGCTGAACGATTCCTTCAACGCGATCGCCGTGCAGTTGCAGGCGGGCCAATCGATGCAGGCCGCCGGCCTCGTCGGCAAGGAAGTGCTCGTGCCGGGCAACGTGCTCGCGCTCGACGCGAGCGGCGCGTCGCGCGGCTCCGTTTCGTTGAACACGCGCGCCGATCAAGTGGGCGTGGTCGTGAAGGACGCCGCCGGCGCCGTCGTTCGCCGCATCGAGCTCGGCAAGCAGGAAGCCGGGATCGCCGATTTCGAGTGGGACGGCAAGGACGACTCCGGCAAGGCCATGCCCGCCGGTCGCTACACCTTCGAGGCCGTGGCCACCGCCAACGGAGCCGCGTCGGCCGCCACCACGCTCGAGCGCGCCAACGTGACCGCGCTCACCCGCACCAATTCCGGCTTCATGCTCACCCTCGCGGGCCTGGGCGAAGCTCCCCTCACCGACGTACTTCGCATTCGCTAGACCAGGAGCCACGCATGGGATTCCAGCAAGGACTTTCCGGATTGAACGCCGCGTCGAGGAACCTCGACGTGATCGGCAACAACATCGCCAACGCGAGCACCGTCGGCTTCAAGGGCGGCGAGACGCTCTTCGCCGACGTCTACGCGAACCAGGTCGCCGGCACCGCGGGCGGATCGGCCGGCATCGGCGTGTCCGTGGCTTCGGTCCGCCAGAACTTCGGCCAGGGCAACATCACGGTCACCACCAACCCGCTCGACATGGCGATCAACGGCAACGGCTTCTACCGCATGTCGCAGAACGGGACCACGGTCTATTCGAGGAACGGCCAGTTCAACCTCGACAAGGACGGCTACATCGTCAACGCGCAGAACGCCAAGCTCACCGGCTACGGCGTCGATGCCGCGGGCCAGGTCGTGACCTCCACGCCCGTGGAGCTGCAGGTCTCCAACGCCGACCTCACGCCGAACCCGTCCACGCAAGCCGCGCTCACGCTGAACCTCGATTCGCGCCAACCCGTGATCGCCGGCGCGTTCGATCCGACCGATGCGACGACCTACAACCACGCGACATCGCTCACCACCTTCGATTCTCTCGGAAACGCGCACACGCTCACCACTTACTACGTGAAGACCGCGGCCAACACGTGGGACGTCTACGGCTCGGCCGACGGCGCCCAGCTCGGCGCGGCCGCGCTCGGCACGCTCACGTTCCAGACCAACGGCGCGATCGACACCACGGCGACCACGCTGCCGTTCACGGCTTCCATCCCCCTCACCAACGGGGCCGCCGCGCCGCTCGACGTCGACCTCGACTTCTCCGACGTCACGCAGTTCGGTTCGGTCTTCGGCGTGAACCAGATCACGCAGGACGGCTACTCGTCCGGGCGCCTCACGGGGTTCAACGTGAGCCAGGACGGGACGATCCTGGGCCGCTATTCCAACGGGCAGACGCGCGCGCAGGGCCAGATCGTGCTCGCGAACTTCAGCGCGCCCACCGGCCTGCAGCCGCTGGGCGGAAACCTGTTCGCCGAGACGTCCGCCTCGGGCCAGCCGCTGGTGGGCGCGCCCGAGACCGGCAACCTCGGCGTGCTGCAGTCGGGCGCCGTCGAGGACTCCAACGTGGACTTGACCGGCGAGCTCGTCGACATGATCACCGCGCAGCGCGTCTACCAGGCCAACGCGCAGACCATCAAGGCGCAGGACGCGATCCTGCAGACGCTCGTCAATCTTCGTTAGTGACTGACTCCCTCCCCCTTGGGGGAGGGTCGGGGAGAGGGTAAATGGACCGCGTCATCTACACGGCAATGTCGGGGGCGAAGCAGCTCATGCGCCGCCAGGAATTGCACGCGCAGAACCTCGCCAACGCTTCGACGCCCGGCTACCGCCAGATGCAGGCGGCCGCCGAGGCCGTCGCCGTGGACGGCACGGGCCTCGCGACGCGCAAGTTCGCCGCGGAGAAGGGCGTCGGTTCCGATTTCTCGCCGGGCCCGGTCGCGAACACCGGGCGTCCGCTCGACGTCTCGATCGCGGGCCCCGGCTTCATCGCCGTGCAGGGCCGCGACGGCAACGAGGGCTACACGCGCGCGGGACACTTCGAAGTCGGCCCCGACGGCAATCTCGTCACGCCCGCGGGCCTTCCGGTTCTCGGGGATGGCGGCCCGATCGCCATCCCGCCGGACAGCCGCGTGGAGATCGCCGACGACGGATCCGTCGCCGCCGCGCCGCGCGGCGATCCGAAGGCGACCGCGATCGTGGGCAAGCTGAAGCTCGTGAACCCCGAACCCGCCACGCTCGTACGCAGCGACGACGGCCTCTTTCGCACGAAGGATGGTGCTCCCGCCGCCGCCGACGAAAAAGTGCGCGTCACGCCCGCGTCTCTCGAAGGCTCGAACGTGAACGCCATCGAAGCCATGGTCGGGATGATCGGCGCGGCCCGCCAGTTCGAACTGCAAATGAAGATGCTCGAGAACGCGCAAGCCAACGACCGCGCGGCGTCCCAGCTGCTTTCGGTGAGTGCGTGAACAAGAAACGTTTAGACACAGATAAACACAGATGAACACAGATAAAACCAAATACATGTGTGAAACCCGCGATTGGGTTTTGCCCGAGTTTGCTTCTATCTGTGTTCATCTGTGTTCATCTGTGTCCCATGCTTTTGACCTTGAAGTAGTACGCCCGGAGGGCGCGAAATGATCAGATCACTCTGGATTGCAAAGACCGGCCTCGACGCGCAGCAAACGCAGCTCGACGTCATCTCCAACAACCTCGCCAACGTGAGCACGAACGGCTTCAAGCGTTCGCGCGCGGTGTTCGAGGACCTGCTCTACCAGAACATGAAGACGCCGGGCTCGCCCACGTCGTCGCAGACCAACTCGCCCACGGGCCTGCAGGTCGGCACCGGCGTGCGTCCCGTGGCGGCCGCGCGCATCCACACGCAGGGCAACCTGCAGCAGACGGGCAACCCGATGGACCTCGCGATCGCGGGCCAGGGCTTCTTCCAGATCCAGCTTCCGGACGGCACCACGGCCTACTCGCGCGACGGCAACTTTCACGTCGACCAGAACGGCCAGATGGTGAATTCCAACGGCAATCCGCTCTCGCCCGCGATCACGATCCCGGCCAACGCGCTGTCGGTGAACATCGGCCAGGACGGCACGGTGACCGCGACGGTCTCCGGCCAGACCGCGCCCGCCACGCTGGGGCAAGTACAAGTCGCCTCGTTCACGAATCCCGCGGGCCTCGAGTCGCGCGGCCAGAACCTCTACGTGGAGACCGTCGCCTCGGGCTCGCCGACCGCGTCCGCACCCGGCACCAACGGGCTCGGCGTGCTGAACCAGGGCTACGTCGAGACCTCGAACGTGAACGTGGTCGAGGAACTCGTCTCCATGATCCAGACGCAGCGCGCCTACGAGATCAACTCGAAGGCCGTCACCGTCTCCGACCAGATGCTCCAGAAGCTCGCGCAACTATGAAGAACGCTCTCCTCCTGCTATCGGCAGTTATCGTCACGGGTTGCGGAATCGTGAATCCGTCCGTGCCGGTGGTCGAACCCACCACGCTGCGTCCCACGCCGGCCCCGCTGCCCGCGGCCACGCGCGGCGGCATCTGGACCACCGCGTCGCGGCCGATCTTCGAGGACGTGCGCGCGCGCATGCCCGGCGACACGATCACCATCGCCATCTCCGAAAAGCTCACCGCGAGCCAGAAGTCCACCTCGGCCATCGAGAAGACCGGCGCCGCCGCGCTCTCGGTTCCGCTGGTGCAGGGCATCCCGGGCAAGTTCATGCAGGGCGCGGGCCTCCAGGCCGACAGCTCGAACAAGTACGACGGCAAGGGCGAGACCGCCTCCGACAACCTCTTCACGGGCACCATCACCGCCACCGTCCTCGAAGTCCTGCCCAACGGCAACATGGTCATTTCCGGCGAGAAGCAGATCGGCCTCAATCGCCAGGTCGAGGTGCTGCGCATCTCCGGCATCGTCGATCCCAAGTGGATCCTGGCGGGCAACACCATCAGCTCGGCGCGCATCGCCGACGCGAGGCTCGAGTACCGCGGCCAGGGCGCCATCAGCGAGGCGCAGCGCATGGGCTGGCTCTCGCGCTTCTTCCTCACTTTCCTGCCGTACTAAAGCGAGCGACCGACATGCCTTCCCTCGAACGAATCCGCGAAATCACGATGTTGCTGGCCGCCGTGGCGATCCTCTTCGTCGCCGTGCTGCCGGCCGCCAACGCCGCGCGCCTGAAGGACGTGGCCAGCATCGAGGGCGTGCGCGGCAACCCGCTGATCGGCTACGGCCTGGTCGTGGGCCTGGACGGCAGCGGCGACCAGACACAGCAGTCGCCCTTCACCACGCAAAGCGTGCAGTCGATGCTGCAGCACCTCGGCGTGAACGTGGCCGGCGGCCAGGGCAACGTGCAGTTGAAGAACGTCGCGGCCGTGATGGTCACGGCGCAACTCGGGCCGTTCGTCCTGCCGGGCCAGCAGATCGACGTCACCGTCTCCTCGATGGGCAACGCCAAGAGCCTGCGCGGCGGCACGCTGCTGATGACGCCGATGAAGGGCGCCGACGGCAACGTGTACGCGATCGCGCAGGGCAACGTCGTGATCGGCGGCGCGGGGGCATCCTCCGGCGGATCCAAGACCCAGGTGAACCAGCTTTCCGCCGGCCGCGTGCCGAATGGCGCGATCGTCGAACGCGCCGTCGATGGCGCCTTCAGCGCCGGCCCGTCCGTGCGCTTCCTGCTTCACACCGCCGACTTCACGGTCGCCCGGCGCGTGGCCGAAGCGATCAACGCCGAACTGGGGGGCAGCCTCGCGGCCGCCGCCGATGCGCGCGTGGTCGAAGTGCAGGCTCCGAACAACGCCTCGGCCCGCGTCACGTTCCTCGCGCGCCTCGAAAACCTCCAGGTCGACCTTCCCGGCGCCGCGGCCCGCGTCATCATCAATGCGCGCACCGGTTCGGTGGTCATGAACCAGGCCGTGCGCCTCGAGCAGTGCGCCGTCGCGCACGGCAGCCTCACCGTCACCATTTCCAACACGCCCGTCGTGGGCCAGGCCGGCCTGGTGCTGCCGGGCGCGGTCACCCAACAGACCGACGTGAAGTTGCAGCAGGACGGCATGGGCATCATGGCGCTGCCGGCGGGGGCAAATCTCGCGGACGTCGTGAAAGCCCTCAATCTCCTCGGGGCGAGCCCGCAGGACCTGATCTCGATCCTGCAGGCCATGCAGTCGTCGGGCAGCCTGCGCGCCGAACTGGAGATCATCTAAATGGCCACGCGGCTCGACAACGGGCTCGCGGCGGATTCGCGCCGCCTCGACAGCCTGAAGAGCGCCGCGGGCAAGGACCCGAAAGGCCAGGCGAAGGAAGCCGCGAAGCAATTCGAGGCCGTGTTCGCGAACCTGCTCATCAAGAGCCTGCGCGAATCGCTTCCGAAGACGAGCCTCACCGGCGGCGGCAACGCCGAGACCCATTTCGAAGGGATGCTGGACCAGCAACGCGCGCAGGCGATGACCTCCGGCCGCGGCCTGGGCCTGGCGCCCGTGATCGAGAAGCAATTGCTGCGGCAGATGAGTGCCAAGTCGCCCGCCGATGTCGCGAGCGAAGCCGCCACGCCCGTGAAGAGTGCCAAGGCCGCGGCCAAGTACGAAGTGGCTTCGCTCGGCGCAACGGGCGAGACGAAATCGACGGGTTCCTTCATCGACCGCATGAAGGAGCACGCGACGACGGCCGCCAAGGCCATCGGCGTCCCGCCGGCCTTCGTGCTGGGCCAGGCCGCGCTCGAATCCGGCTGGGGCAAGCGCGAGGTCGGCGCCGACCAGGGCGTGAAGAGCCACAACCTCTTCGGCATCAAGGCGGGCGCCAACTGGAAGGGCGCGACCGTCGAAATCCCGACGACCGAGTACGTGAACGGCGTGGCGCGCAAGGTCACCGAGAAATTCCGCGCGTACGACTCGTACGCCGACGCGTTTGCCGACTACGCGAAGCTGATCTCGGGCTCCAAGCGCTACACCGAGGCGGCGAAGGCGGGCGGCGATGCCGTGGCGTTCGCGCAGGGCCTGCAGAAGGGCGGCTATGCCACCGATCCGCGCTACGCCGAAAAGCTCGCCAGCGTGATCCAGCGCTTGGGCTGACCCTCAACTTCCGCGGCCCCGGGCCGATAACCCACCCGAAAGGCGGCGAACAGCAACCATGCCCTCACTCATTTCCATCGGCGCCAGCGCCCTGAACGCGGCGAGCCTGGGGCTCTCCACGACTTCGCACAACATCGCCAACGTGAACACGCTCGGCTACACCCGCCAGCAGACGATTCAGGGCACCAACACCCCGCAGTTCTCGGGCGCCGGCTACTTCGGCCAGGGCGTGCACGTGGAAACGGTGCGCCGGCAGTACGACCAGTTCCTCACCGGCCAGGTGCGCAACACCGAGTCGTCGATGAGCCGCCTCACCTCGATGCTCGATCCGTTGAAGACGATCGACAGCCTGCTGGCCGACCCGGCCGCGGGCCTCTCGCCCGTCGTGCAGGACTTCTTCGCGGCCGCGAACCAGCTCGCCCAGCACCCGTCGGACCCGGCGGCACGCCAGGGGCTCCTTTCGCAGGCCAACGCGCTCGCTGCGCGCTTCCACATGATGGACGGGCAGGTGGCCCACCTGCGCGACGACGCCAACGGCAGGATCCAGTCGTCGGCCGACGTGATCAACACGCTCGCCCAGCAGATTGCCGAAGTGAACCAGCGCATCCGCGAGGCTTCGGGTACGCAACAGCAACCCCCCAATGACCTGCTCGACCACCGCGACCAGCTGATGCTGGAGCTGAACAAGCAGGTGAACGCGACCACCGTGGCCAACGACGACGGCAGCGTGAATGTGTTCCTCGGCAACGGCCAGCCGCTGGTGGTCGGCGAGAACGTCTCGAAGATCGTGACGCAGCGCGATCCCTCGAACCCGGAGAAGCTCACCGTCGGCCTGCAGAGCGGCTCGCTGCTGGTGGCGTTTCGCGCCGGCGACCTCACGGGAGGCGAACTGGCCGGCACCCTCGATTTCCGCGACACGCAGCTGGACGGCATCCAGAATTCGCTGGGCCGCATGGCGGTGGCGCTCGCGCGCACCTTCAACGACCAGCACCAGGTGGGGCAGGACCTCACCGGCGCGCTGGGCGGCGCCTTCTTCGTCGAGGCCGCGCCGCGCGTGCTCGTCGACAGCCGCAACACGGGCACGGGCGTGGTGGGCGCGGTGATCGCCAACCTCTCGGCGCTGGGCACCAGCGACTACCAGCTGGGCTTCGACGGCACGAACTACACGCTGCGCCGCCTCTCCGACGGCGTCACGCAGAGCTTCGCCACGTTGCCCCAGACGGTGGACGGCGTGACCTTCTCGTTGTCCTCGGGCACGCCCGCCGCGGGCGACCGCTTCCTCATCCAGCCCACGCGCGACGGGGCCGCGAACCTCAACGCGCTCATCACCGACCCTGCACGCGTCGCCGCGGCCGCTCCCGTGGTCTCGGGCAGTGCCGCGGGCAACCTCGGCAACGCGGTGGCTTCGCCGCCCTCGGTGTCGATTCCCGCGAACGCGAACCTGCAGCAGCCGGTCACCATCACCTTCACCTCGCCGACCACGTTCAACGTAACCGGCGTCGGCACGGGCAACCCGACGGGCCTCACGTACACGCCCGGCCAGCCCATCACGTACAACGGCTGGACGCTCTCCGTGACGGGCACGCCGGTGGCCGGGGATTCGCTCAGCGTCTCGCCGAACATCGGCGGCACGGGCGACAACCGCAACGCGACCGCGCTCGCCGCGATCCAGAGCCTGAAGAGCCTGGACGGCGGGACCAACAGCGTGAGCGGGGCGTACGCGCGCCTCGTCTCCGACGTGGGCAACCAGGGCAGGAGCCTCACGCTGACCGCCGAGGCCCAGGGCAAGCTCGCGGACGATGCCATCGGCGCGCGCGAATCCGTGGCCGGCGTGAACCTCGACGAGGAAGCCGCGAACCTGCTGCGCTACCAGCAGGCCTACCAGGCCGCGGGCAAGTTGCTGCAGGTGGCCGGCACGCTCTTCGACCAATTGCTCGACCTCGGACGCTGACCATGCGCATCTCCACGTTCCTCCAGTTCGAAACCGGCAGCCGCAACATCTCGCGGCAGCAAGCGGAGCTGCTCGCCACGCAATCGCAGATCGCCTCGGGGCGGCGCATCCAGCAGCCCTCCGACGATCCGGTCGGCGCCTCGCAGGCGCTGCGCGTCTCGCAATCGCTGGCGCTCTCGGACCAATGGCAGGTGAACCAGGGTTCCGCGAAGGAAAAACTCTCGCTGGTGGAAACTCGCCTCGCCGATGCGGGCGCGATCCTGCAGGAAGCCAAGGAACGCCTCGTGCAGGCCGGCGGCGGCGCGCTCACCGGCGCGGACCGCGCGAGCCTCGCCTCCGCGTTGCAGGGCCTGCGCACCGAGCTGCTCACCGTCGCGAATTCGCAGGACGGCACCGAGGGCTATCTCTTCTCCGGATTCCGCATCGACACGCAACCGTTCGCCGATGCCCCCGGCGGCGTCACCTATCAAGGCGACCAGGGCGAACGCACGCTCGAAGTCGCTCCCGGCCGCCTGCTGAAAGTCTCCGAGGATGGCCAGTCGGTCTTCGGGCGCGTGCGCGCGGGCAATGGCACGTTCACCGTCGCCGCGGGCGCCGGCAATACCGGAACCGCCGTCGGCAGCTCGGGCACCGTGTCCAATCCGGCCGCGCTGAACACCGACACCTACGCGATCAATTTCACCGTGACCGGCACGGGCACCACCGCCGTCACGACCTACGACATCGTCGACACGACCACCGGCACGCCGGTCTCGCTCGGCAACGCGTTCACGCCGGGCCAGGCCATCACGGTCGCCGGCCGCCAGTTCAACGTGACGGGCAACCCCGCGACGGGCGACACGTTCGCGCTGGCGCCGAGCGCGCAGCAAAGCATCTTCGACACGCTGGACCAGGCCATCGCCGCGCTGAAGCTTCCGGTGGCGCAGCCCGCGGACAACGCGAAGATCCGCAATGCCCTCGTGGCCGCCGACGCCAATCTCGGGCGAGGACTCGACAGCGTGCTCAATGCGCGCAGCGGTGCGGGTTCACGCCTTTCGGAACTCGAGGGGCTTACGGCGGGGTCTTCCGCGGAGAGCCTGCTGCATGCGTCGCGGTTGTCGGCGTTGCAGGATCTCGACTATGCAAGCGCGATCAGCAAGCTCCAGCGCCAGGATCTGTCGCTTCAGGCGGCGCAACAGACCTATCAGCGCGTTTCGCAGCTGTCGCTGTTCAATTATTTGTAGACCCCTAAGGCAAGGTCAAAGGCAAAAGGCGTCCTCCGCAGATAAACGCAGATAAACGCCGATGACCCCTTCAAGCAAACAGAAAAGACATTTGGGTTTAACCCGAGTTCTTCTTGTTGCTGGAGGAGTTCATCGGCGTTTATCCGCGTTTATCTGCGGAGGGAGCCTTTCGCCTTTGACTTTCCCTACTCCACGAGCCCGTGCTTGACGGCGTAGTGGGTCAGCTCGGAGTTGTTCCGGAGCTTCATCTTCGCGAGCAACCGCGCGCGATAGACGCTCACCGTCTTGGGCGACAGCGCCATCGTCTCGGCGATCTCGGAGAGCTTCCGCCCGGCCGCGATCAACTTGAGTGTCTCGAACTCCCGGTCCGAAAGCGTCTCGTGCGAAGCCCCTTCACCCCGCGGACCTTCGGCGAGCGTCTCGGCCAGCGCCTCGGCGACTTCGGGCGTGATGTACCGCTTGCCGCGAGCCACGGTCCGGATCGCCTCGACGAGTTTCTCGGGCGCGGTGTCCTTGGTGAGGTAGCCCGAGGCGCCGGCCTTCAGGGCCCGGGTGGCGTACTGGTCCTCGGGGAACATGGAGAGCATCAGCACGGCCAGCTTCGGCATGCGCTCGCGAACCAATTTGAGAATGTCGATGCCGGACTTGCCGGGCATCGAGATGTCCAGCAGCAGGACGTCGCACTCGCCGTCCTTCAGCATCCTCTGCACGCCGCCCCAGTCCTCGGCCTCGGCCACCATCTGCATGTCGCCGGCCTCGTCGACGATCTGCCGGAGCCCGCGGCGCACGAGCGCGTGGTCGTCGGCGATCATCACGCGGATCATGGCGACTCCGGCACCGTGCCGTCGGCGGGCGGGTCGCGCGGCACGGAGACCATGAGCGTGGTGCCGCCGCCGGGCTTCGACGACACGTCGATCCAGCCGCCCATGCGGTGCACGCGTTCGCGCATGCCGAGCACCCCGAAGGAGTCGGCCTTGTCGAGCTCGACCGGGGAGAAGCCGCGGCCGTCGTCGCGGATCTCGAGGCTCACCATGTCCTCCTGCGCGAAGAGCTCGACCTCGACGCTCTTCGCCTCCGCGTGCTTGGCCACGTTCGTGAGCGCCTCCTGGAACACGCGGAAGACGCCGGTGGACTGCCCGATGTCCAGGGTGACGTTCTCGTCGTTGCTCGTGAAGCGCGTGGGGATCGACATGCGCTTCTCGAAGTCGCGCGCCTGCCACTCGAGCGCGGCGCCCAGGCCGTGGTCGAGGATCGCGGGGCGCAGCGACCGGGCGATGTCCTTCACCGAGCGCACCACGTGCTCGATCAGCTCCGAGCTGTCGTCGACTTTCTCGACGAAGCGCGCGTCCGGGGCGCCCATCTTCGAGAGCGTGGCGATGTTCACCTTCAATGCGGTGAGCAGGCCGCCCACTTCGTCATGCAGCTCGCGGGCCAGCTCGGCGCGTTCGGCCTCCTTCACCCGCTCCAGGTGGGAGGTGAGGGCGCGCAAGGCTTCCTGCGATTCGCGCAGCTCGCGCTCGACCTGCTTCTGCGGGGTGATGTCGATGGCAACGCCGTCCCACACCGAGAGGCCTTCGCTGGCTTCGCCGGGGGTCGCCGCGAGCAGCACCCAGCGCGGCTCCTGCCCCTGCGCGGGCATCAGCCGGCCCTCCCACCGCAGCGGCGCGTGCTCGGCCGCGGCCCGGGAGGCGCGATCGGCCAGGCGCGCGAGGTCCTCGGCATGGATGCATTCGAGGAAGAGGTTCGGTTCCCGGGCGAGCGCCGCGCCCTCGTGGCCGCAGAGCGCCGCCGCGCCTTCGCTCGCGAAGCGCACGCCCAGCGCGGCGCGGTGCGGGTCGTATTCCAGGCGCAGCACGGCACCGGGGAGGTTGCGGGAGATGGCGAGGAACCGCTGCTCGCTCTCGTGCTGCGCCTGGGCCGCCCGGCGCTGCTCGCGCCGGATGTCGGCCGCCTGCAGGGAGCGCTCGATGGACGGGATCAGCCGGCGCGGGTTGGCCTTCATTACGAAGTCGTCGGCCCCGGCGAGCATCGCCTCCACGGCGGCCTCCTCGCCGATGACCCCCGAAAGGATGATCAGCGGGATGTCCACCCCGCTGGCGGCCAGCGTCCGAATGGCCTCGCGGGAGCTGAACTGGGGGAGGTTGTGGTCCGAGACGACCACGTCCCACGGCTCGGAGGCCAGGGCTTCGCGCATGCCGCGCTCGTCCTCGACCCGGTGGGTCTCGAGCTTGAATCCGGGGATGCGGAACAGGTAGCGCAGCAGCTCGTAGTCGGCTTCCGAGTCCTCCACGACGAGCATGCGGAGGGAACCCCGGGCGGCCAAGGAGCGATTTGGAGGGCGTTTCCCGCTCAACTCCGGGGAAGGCCGGCCGATAGAACCCGAATAATCGCTAGGCAAGCCAAACACCTCAACGACACGCGCAATGGCCAAAGACTCTAGCACGCCCGCCGCGGCGATCCTCGCCGGCACAGGACTCAGCCTCGCGGCTGCCGCGGGTCTGTACGCCCTGCTGCCCGCAAGCCTCCCCGCCGGCCCCGCCGCTGCCCTTGGCGTGGCCGTCACCGGCGCGCTGTGGATCCTCTACACCCGCTCGGCGCTGGCTTCGGCCGCCGCCCGCGAAGCCGCTCGCCGCGCCGATCTCGAGCGCCGCCTGGCCGAGCTGGCCGACCGCACCGACCGCATCCTGGCCGACACGGTCCACGAGGCCGGCCGGCAGTTCACGCTGGCCCGCACCGAGATCGACCAGCTGAAGGCCCTCCTCACCGAAGCCATCGGCAAGCTGCTGGCGAGCTTCAGCGTGATGAACGAGCTCACCGGCAAGCAGCAGACCATCGCCGTGGGCCTCGCCCGGGGCAACACCTCGGACGCCGCCGGCGGCTCCATCGAAGCCTTCATCGCCGACGCCTCGGGCGCGCTCGCGAAGCTGGTCGAGAACACGGTGGCCAACAGCCAGTCGGCCGGCGGCCTCGTCGAACGCATGGGCGAAGTGCGCAAGCACGTGGCCCGCGTCCTCGGGATCCTGCGCGAAGTCGAGGGCATCTCGAAGCAGACCAACCTCCTCGCGCTGAACGCCGCCATCGAGGCGGCTCGTGCGGGTGAAGCGGGCCGCGGCTTCGCGGTCGTCGCCGAGGAAGTGCGCGTGCTGTCCGAGCGCACCAACGAATTCAGCCACCAGATCTCCACCGACATCCGCGCCGTCTCCGAAGCGATCGAGCGCGCCGAAGGCGTGATCTCGCAGCTCGCGCGCCAGGACCTGGCCTCCGCCGCCGAGGCGCAGGCGCATGCCGAGCGCACGAAGTCGGGCGTGGCGCAGGTGACCGCGGGCATCGCGGCCGGCGCCGAGTCGCTGGGCCGCATCTCCGGCGAGATCGAGATGAACGTGGGGCAAGCGGTCATGGCGCTCCAGTTCCAGGACATGACCACGCAGCTGCTCACGCACACGCGCCGCCGGATCGACGAGATCGGCGCGCTGCTCCAGGGCATCACCGGGCTGGGCTCGGTGTCCTCCGCGGCCGCGCAGGGCCGCGAGAGCGAGACGCTCGACGTGCTCGAACGCGCATTGGCGAAGGCGAAAGCCGCGACCGCGCACAACCCGGTGACGCAGGACAGCATGGTCTCCGGCTCCATCGACCTTTTCTGATTCCAAGTACCGGGAAACCACGACGATGAGCAAGACGATCCTGGCAGTCGACGATTCCGCTTCCATCCGGCAGATGGTGTGCTTCACGCTGAAAGGCGCGGGCTACACCGTGGTCGAGGCCGAAGACGGAGAAGACGGCCTGAACAAGGCGAAGGCGGGGGCCGTGAACCTGGTCCTCACCGACCAGAACATGCCGAAGATGGACGGGCTCACGCTCGTGAAGTCGCTGCGCGGCATGCCGCAATACGCCGCCACGCCCATCCTCATGCTCACCACGGAAGCCGGTGACGCGATGAAGGCCCAGGGCAAGGCCGCCGGCGCGACCGGCTGGCTGGTGAAGCCCTTCGACCCGGCGAAGCTGCTCGAGGTCGTGAAGAAGGTGCTCGGCTGATGCAAACCCACGCCGGGGCCGACGCGCCCATCGATCTCTCGCAGTTCGCGCGCGTCTTCTTCGACGAAGCGGGCGAGCACCTGGCCGAGCTGGAAAGGCTGCTGCTCACGATCGACGTCGGCAATCCCGACGACGAGTCGCTGAACGCGATCTTCCGGGCCGCGCATTCCGTGAAGGGCGGGGCGGCGACGTTCGGCTTCGCCGACATCGCGGCCGTCACGCACGAGCTGGAGACGCTGCTCGATCGCATCCGCAAGCACGAACTCGCGCTGAAGCCCGAGATGGTCGATGCATTCCTCGCGGCCGGCGACGTGCTCGCCTCGCAACTCGCCAAGCATCGCGGCGAGTCCACCGAATCCATCGATCCCACCGACGTGGTCGCGCGCCTGAAGTCGCTCACCACCGGTGATGCGGCCGCGCCCAAGGCCCGCCGCGTCCGCATTGAATTCACGCCCGATGCCAACGCCGACCTCGAGAAGGTCCTGCTCGGCATCCGCGACTCGCTCGCGTTCGTGGCCGCCTCCGACTCCATCGTGATCGACGACGGCTCGGCGAAGGAGACCCTCCCCCCAACCCCCTCCCAAGGGAGGGGGAGTAGCGACGACGGCTTCGGCTTCTTCGACGATGCCCCGGGCCAGCCCGTGGAGGCCAAGAAGGACGACGGCTTCGGCTTCTTCGACGGCGCCCCCGGCAAGCCCGAGAACACCCCGGCGCACGATGCGGCGCTGAACCCCGGCCGCCGCGCGTCCGACCAACCCGATTTCAACGGCGGCGTCGTGGGCCGTCGCGGCCACGACAAGCATCTCGTGCCCGCGCAGGGCGACAGCTCGTCGATCCGCGTCTCCGTTCCCAAGGTCGACCAGATGATCAACCTCGTGGGCGAGCTCGTGATCACGCAGGCCATGCTCGCCCAGAAGGTCGCGAAGCTGGGCAGCGTGCAGGGCCGCACCCTCGCCAACGGCATGGGCGACCTCGAGCGCAACACGCGCGACCTGCAGGAATCCGTGATGTCGATCCGGATGCTGCCGATGTCGTTCGTGTTCAACCGCTTCCCGCGCATGGTGCGCGACCTCGCGGGCAAGCTCGCGAAGCAGGTCGAACTGAAGACCGTGGGCGAATCCACCGAGCTGGACAAGGGCGTGATCGAGAAGATCGCCGACCCGATGACCCACCTCGTGAGGAACTCCGTCGACCACGGCATCGAGACTCCCGAGGCGCGAGTCGCCGCGGGCAAGCCCGAGCAGGGCACCGTCACCCTTTCGGCGCGCCATCAGGGCGGCCACATCGTGATCGAGGTGGCCGACGACGGCCGCGGCCTCGATCGCGCGAAGCTGATCGCGAAGGCGAAGGAGCGGGGCCTCGAGGCCTCCGACGCCATGAGCGATGCCGAGGCTTTCAACCTGATCTTCGAGCCGGGCTTCTCGACGGCGGAGAAGGTCACCGACGTTTCCGGCCGCGGCGTGGGCATGGACGTGGTGCGCCGGAACATCCAGTCGCTCGGCGGCTCGGTGGAGATCTCCTCCGCGCTCGGCCACGGCACGCGCATCACCGTGCGCCTGCCGCTCACGCTGGCGATCATGGACGGCATGGCCGTCACCGTCGGCGGCGAGACCTGCATCATCCCGCTGAACAGCGTGGTCGAGCTGCTGCGTCCGGGCGCCAAGGACATCCGCGGCGTGAGCGGGCAGGGCAACGTGGTCGAAGTGCGCAACGAATTCCTGCCGGTGGTGGACCTCGCCGAGGCGCTCGGCGCCACGCGCGACACCTCCCGCATCCCGGTGCTCGTCATCATCGAAGTCGACGGCGTGAAGACCGCGCTCTTCGTCGACGAGCTGGTCGGCCAGCAGCAGGTGGTCGTGAAGAGCCTCGAATCCAACTACAAGCGCGTACCGGGCGTCTCGGGGGCCACGATCCTCGGCGACGGCACGGTGGCGCTGATCGTCGATGTCGCCGCGGCCGTCAAGCTCGCGCGCCACTGAACCCTCGAAGGAGCTGTCGCCTTGAAGCAAGTGTTTCGCTGGAAGGATTGGCCGATCGGGCCACGCCTCGTCGCCGCGCAAGCGCTGGTGAGCCTCGTGCTGTTCGGCTTCGTGCTGGCCGGGATCTACCAGGCCGCTTCCACGTGGCTGGAGAAGCGCTCGATCGGCGAGATCGAGCGGTTGAACGCCCGCGTGGTCGACATGGTCGCCGTGTACGACACGAGCCTGCGCCAGGCCGCCGCGCGCCTCACCTCCACGTTCGCGCACCAATTCCCCGGCCCGTACGCGATCGACGAGAAGAAGGTGGGGAAGATCGGCACGACCGACGCCCCGGCGTTCAAGAGCGGCGACAAGGTCCTGAACCTGAACCTGGACGAGATCGACCGGTTCACCGGCGTCACGGGCGCCAACGCCACGGTGTTCGTGCGCATCGGCGACGACTTCTTCCGCGTGGCCACCAGCCTCAAGAAGGAAAACGGCGACCGGGCCATGGGCACGTTCCTCGGCAAGGCGCACCCGGCGTACGCCTCGATGATCGAGGGCAAGGAGTGGATCGGCAAGACCAAGCTCTTCGGCCGTGACTACATGACCGGCTACCGCCCCGTGAAGGACGCGGACGGCAAGGTGGTCGGCATCCTCTACATCGGCCTGGACTTCGCCGAGGGCATCAAGGCGCTGGGCGATCGCATCAAGACCATCAAGGTCGGCAACACCGGCTACGTGACCATCATCGACAACGCGCCCGCCACGCGCGGCGATTTCATCGTGCACCCGGCGGCCCAGGGCAAGAACATGCTCGCCGCGAAGGACGCGAGCGGGCGCGAGATCATCAAGGAGATGCTCGACCAGGGCAAGGGCAGCATCTTCTACCCGTGGATGAACAAGGAGCTGGGCGAGACCGCGCCGCGCGCGAAGGTCGGCGTGCTGGCGACGTATCCCGGCTGGAACTGGCTGATCAACTCCTCGACCTACGTCGAGGAGTTCACCGCCGAGGCGATCCAGCTCACGATCATCGTCGGCGTGGCTGCCGCGCTGATCCTGCTGCTGATGAACGTCATCACGTTCTTCGCGCTGCGCGCCTGGGTGTCCAAGCCGCTCGCGCGCACCGTGACCACGTTCGAGGCCATCGGCGCGGGCCGCTACGACAATGCGATCGAGACCGGGCGCGGCGACGAAGTCGGCCGCCTCGCCACCTCGCTGGCCGCCATGCAGTCGAGCCTGCGCGAGCGCAATGAATCCGACCGCCGTTCGCTGGAGGAGAGCACGCGCGTGAAGCGAGCCCTCGACGGCTCCGTGATGCCGGTTCGCATCGCGGACAACGAAGGGACCGTGGTCTACCTGAATGCCGCGCTGCAGGGCATCCTGACGCGCGACGAGGCCGCCTTCCGCAAGGAAGTCCCGCACTTCGAGGCGGCGAAAGTCCTCGGAGGGTCCGTGGGCGTGTTCTACAAGGATCCGGAAGCCGCGATCGCGCGCCTGAAGGCGCTCGAGGACACCGTGGTCACGAGGCTCACCCTCGGCGGGCGCGTGTACGACGTCACGACCTCGCCGGTGCGCCTGCCCGACGGCGCGAAGCTGGGCACGGTGGGCCAGTGGGTCGACCGCACCGAGCAGCTCGATTCGGAGCGCGAGATCGGCGGCATCGTCGAAGCCGCGGCCCGCGGCGACTTCACGCAGCGCGTCTCGATGGCCGGCAAGGAGGGCTTCTTCAAGCAGCTCGCCGGCACGCTGAACGGACTGCTCGAGACGACCTCTTCGGGCATGAACGAAGTGGTTCGCGTCCTGGGCGCGCTCGCGAAGGGCGACCTCACGCAGACCATCGACAAGCCGTTCCAGGGCACGCTCGGCAAGCTGAAGGACGACGCCAACGCGACCGTCGCGCACCTGCAGTCGATCGTGGGACAGATCAAGGGATCGGCCGATTCCATCGGCACTTCCTCGGGCGAGATCGCCCAGGGCAACGCGGATCTTTCGCAGCGCACCGAAGAGCAGGCCTCGTCGCTGCAGGAAACCGCCGCGTCGATGGAGCAGCTCACCTCGACGGTCAAGCAGAACGCCGAGAACGCGAAGCAGGCCAACCAGCTCGCGGTGTCCGCCTCGGGCGTGGCCACGCAAGGCGGCCAGGTCGTCACGCAAGTGGTCGAGACCATGGGCGCCATCTCCGATTCGGCGAAGAAGATCGCCGACATCATCGGCACGATCGACGGCATCGCGTTCCAGACCAACATCCTCGCGCTGAATGCGGCGGTCGAAGCCGCCCGCGCCGGCGAACAGGGCCGCGGCTTCGCGGTGGTCGCGGGCGAAGTGCGCACGCTGGCGCAGCGCTCGGCCGAGGCGGCCAAGGAAATCAAGGACCTCATCGGCGGTTCGGTGGCGCAGGTCGACGCGGGCTCGAAGCTCGTGGCGAACGCCGGCCAGACGATGGACGAAGTGGTGAAGTCGGTGAAGCGCGTGGCCGACATCATTTCGGAGATCACCGCGGCTTCGCAGGAGCAGAGCGCGGGCATCGAACAGGTGAACCAGGCCATCACGCAGATGGACCAGGTGACGCAACAGAACGCCGCACTGGTGGAGCAGGCAGCCGCCGCCGCGGAATCCATGCGCGAACAAGCCACGGGCCTGACCCAGGCGGTGAGCGTGTTCCAGATCGATACCCGCGCGCACTGAGGCGCGGGACACATACCGGGGGAGAAGAAATGAATCTCGCAAACTACCGCATTGGAACCAGGCTCGCCGCAGGTTTCGGCCTGCTGATCGTGGCCCTCGTCGTGCTCGGCGTCGTGTCGATCGTTTCGCTCGCCAGCATCGACGTGCAGACGACCCGCATCCTCGAGAAGGACGTCGAGAAGCTCGAGGCCTCCATGGACATGGAGATCTGGTCGCGCGCCAATTCGCGCCGGGTGTACGAGCTCTCGATGTCGGCCACCGACGAGCACCGCAAGAAGGTCGTGGAGAGCATGGCGGGGAACTCCGCGCGCTTCGACAAGGCGTTCGCCAAGCTCGACGCGTTGGTCTACAACCCCGAAGGCAAGGCGCTGCTCGAAAAGATGAAGGCGGGCAACGCGAAAGTGACCGGGCTCTATGGCCAGGTTCGCGCCCTCTCCGAGGCCGGCAAGGCCAAGGAAGCCGAAGCGCTCGTCAACGGTGAAGTCTCCACGGCTCTTTCCGACCTGACCAAGCTCCTGGGCGAGATGGGCGCGCTGCAGAAGAAGCTCATGGCCGGCGCCAAGGTCGAAGCCAAGTCGACCATGGACTCGGCGCGCAACACGACGCTCGTCATCGTGGCCCTCGCCGTGCTGTTCGGCCTGGCCGCGGCCTGGTTCATCACGCGTTCGATCACGCGTCCGATCCGCAATGCGGTGGGCGCGGCCGAAGCGGTCTCGCACGGCGACCTCGCCTGCAAGATCGACGTTTCCGGCAAGGACGAGACCAGCCAGCTGCTCTCCGCGATGAAGGGCATGGTCGGAACGTTGTCGCGCTTCAACCACGCGCAGGTCGAGATGGGCCAGCGCCACGACGAGGGCGCGATCAGCTTCCGCATCGATGCCTCGAAGTTCGAGGGCGCCTACCGCGAGATGGCCGAGAAGGTGAACTCGCTCGCCGCCGGCCACATCGCGGTGAAGATGAAGGTGGTCGAGGTGATCGGCCGCTACGCGAAGGGCGACCTCTCGGTGGACATGGACCGCCTGCCGGGCGAGAAGGCGAAGATCACCGACGCCATGGACGGCGTGAAATCCAGCCTCACGGCGATCAACGGCGAGATCCTGAAGTTGACCGATGCGGCTTCGCACGGCGACTTCTCGGCGCGCGGCGATGCCGAGCGCTTCGAATACGACTTCAAGAAGATGATCGAGGGCCTGAACGAGCTGATGGAAGTCTCCGACCGGGGCCTGTCCGATGTGGCCAGGACGCTGGAAGCGCTCGCGAAGGGCGACCTCACGGCGCGCATCTCGGCCGACTACGAGGGCACGTTCGGCGAATTGAAGGACAACTCGAACGAGACGGCTTCGCAGCTGGGCCAGATCGTCTCGCAGATCCGCGAAGCGGCCGATTCCATCCGCACGGCTTCGGGCGAGATCGCCCAGGGCAATGCCGACCTCTCGCAGCGCACGGAAGAGCAAGCCTCGTCGCTGCAGGAGACGGCCGCGTCGATGGAAGAGCTCACCTCGACCGTGAAGCAGAACGCCGAGAACGCGAAGCAGGCCAACCAGCTCGCCGTGTCCGCCTCGAGCGTGGCCACGCAGGGCGGCCAGGTCGTGTCTCAAGTGGTCGAGACGATGGGTGCGATCAGCGACAGCGCGAAGAAGATCGCCGACATCATCACGGTGATCGACGGCATCGCGTTCCAGACCAACATCCTCGCGCTCAACGCCGCTGTCGAAGCGGCTCGTGCCGGCGAACAGGGCCGTGGTTTCGCGGTCGTCGCGGGCGAAGTGCGCACGCTGGCGCAGCGTTCCGCCGAGGCCGCGAAGGAAATCAAGGACCTCATCGGCAACTCGGTCGAGAAGGTCGACGCGGGCTCCAAGCTCGTGAACGACGCCGGCCAGACGATGGACGAAGTCGTGAAGTCGGTGAAGCGCGTGGCCGACATCATTTCCGAGATCACCGCCGCCTCGCTCGAGCAGAGCGCCGGCATCGAGCAGGTGAACCAGGCCATCACGCAGATGGACCAGGTCACGCAGCAGAACGCCGCACTCGTGGAGCAGGCCGCCGCCGCCGCCGAGTCGATGCAGGAGCAGGCCGGCGGCCTCGCCCAGGCCGTGTCCGTCTTCCGCCTCGATACGCAACCGAAGCTCGCCGCTCCGATGGCCGCGCCGAAACTGGCCGCCCCGAGGACGGTCGGGGCGAAGTCGGTCGCGAAGTCCGCCTCGAAGCCGGCCGCGAAGCCGGTGGCGAAGGCCGCTACCCGCCCCGCGTCGAAGAACGCGGTGGTCGACGGCGACTGGAAAGAATTCTGAATCGAACCCCCGAAAGGATGACGCCGTGAAGTTGTTTCGCAACCTGAAGATCGCCCACAAGCTCCTGATCGCCTTCCTGGTGACCGGCCTGATGACGGCCGCCCTCGGCGGCTTCGCCTACCTGCGTCTCAAGGACCTGAACGCCCAGATCGTCGATGTTTCGGAGAACTGGGTCCCGGCCGTTCGCGCGCTGCTCGCGATGAAGTCGGACTTCCTCGAGATGCGCACGCGCCAGCTCGCGATGTTGAACGCGAAGGACGAGAAGGAACTGGAGGAGTTCATCGCCGGCGCGAAGGAAAACCGCGAGACCTTCATGAAGCACAAGGCCGAGTACGTGAAGACGATCGAGTCGGACGAGGAGCGCAAGCTCTGGGCCGCCGTCGAAACCCCGGCCCAGGCCTACCTCGCGGAGCATGAAAAGGCCGTGGAAGCCGCGCGCAAGGGCGACAAGGCCGCGCTGGCCCACAGCATCCAGGGTGCCTCGCGCGACCATCGCCGTGCGTTCATCGCGGCGCTCGCGATCGACATCACGTTCAACGAAGCCGCCATGGCCAAGGCCATGAAGTCCGCCAATGACCGCTATGCCTCCGCGGTCGTCACCATCTCCGTCGGCACCGGCCTCGCGATCACCGCGGCGCTGCTGCTGGGCTGGTTCATCGCCCGCGTCATCACCCGCCCGCTGGGCGTTGCGGTGGACGTCTCGCGTGCCGTGTCGCACGGCGACCTGGGCCGCAAGATCGAAGTGAACTCGAAGGACGAGACCGGCCAGCTGCTGGAAGCCATGAAGGGCATGGTCGGCACGCTGAACGCTTTCAGCGCGGCGCAGAAGGACGTGGCCGCGAAGCATGAAGCGGGCGAGACCGCCGCCACCATCGACGCCTCGAAGTTCGAAGGCAGCTATCGCGAGATGGCCGAGGGCGTGAACGAACTCGCCGCCGGCCACATCCGCGTCATGAACGACACGATGGCGATTGTCGGCGAGTATGCCCAGGGCAACCTCGTGCGCGACATGGCCGAGCTGCCGGGCGAGCGCGCCAAGATCACGGCGGCCATCGCCACGGTGAAATCCAACCTCACCGCCATCAACGGTGAAATCCTCAAGCTCACGAGCGCCGCCTCGCATGGCGACTTCACGGCGCGCGGCGACGCGGGCCGTTTCGAGCACGATTTCCGCAAGATGATCGAAGGCCTGAACGGCCTGATGGAAGTGGCCGACCGCGGCCTGTCCGACGTCGCGAAGACGCTGGCCTCCATCGCGAAGGGCGACCTCACGGCGCGCATCGATGCCGACTACGAGGGCACGTTCGGCGAACTGAAGGACAACTCGAACGAGACGGCCTCGCAACTGGGCCAGATCGTGGCGCAGATCCGTGAAGCCGCCGAGTCGATCAGCACCGCCTCGGGTGAAATCGCCCAGGGCAACGCCGATCTCTCGCAGCGCACCGAAGAGCAGGCCTCGTCGCTGCAGCAGACCGCGGCTTCGATGGAAGAACTCACCTCGACGGTCAAGCAGAACGCCGAGAACGCCAAGCAGGCCAACCAGCTCGCCGTGTCCGCTTCGGGTGTGGCCACGCAGGGCGGCCAGGTCGTGTCCCAAGTGGTCGAGACGATGGGTGCGATTTCGGAATCCGCGAAGAAGATCGCCGACATCATCACGGTGATCGACGGCATCGCGTTCCAGACCAACATCCTCGCGCTGAACGCCGCGGTGGAAGCCGCGCGCGCCGGCGAGCAGGGCCGCGGCTTCGCGGTGGTCGCGGGCGAAGTGCGCACGCTGGCGCAGCGTTCCGCCGAAGCCGCGAAGGAGATCAAGTCGCTCATCGGCAACTCGGTCGAGAAGGTCGACGCGGGTTCCAAGCTGGTCAACGACGCCGGCCAGACGATGGACGAAGTCGTGAAGTCGGTGAAGCGCGTGGCCGACATCATCAGCGAGATCACCGCCGCTTCGCAGGAACAGAGCGCGGGCATCGAGCAGGTGAACCAGGCGATCACGCAGATGGACCAGGTGACGCAGCAGAACGCGGCCCTGGTGGAGCAAGCGGCGGCGGCGGCCGAGTCGATGCGCGAGCAGGCCTCGAGCCTGACCACGTCGGTTTCGGTGTTCCGCGTCGACGGCAAGGCAGCGCTGGGCGCACCGAAGTCCGTGGCGAAACTCTCCGCGCCGAAAGCCGTGAAGAGCGCATCGAAGCCCGCGGCGAAGCCGTCCGCGAAAGCCCTCCCGCCGGCGCGCGCCTCGCGCCCCGCCGTGGAGAAGGACGGCGACTGGAAAGAGTTCTGACCCGCGCCCCGCTCACATCGAAAGGACATCAATCATGGGAAAGATGGAAAACATCGGCGCGATCGCCGAGGCCTCGACCAACGAATTCCTCACCTTCACGCTGGGCGAGGAAGAGTACGGGATCGACATCCTGCGGGTGAAGGAAATCCGCGGCTACGACGCCGTGACGCGCATCGCGAATTCGCCCGCGTTCATCAAGGGCGTGATCAACCTGCGCGGCACGATCGTGCCGATCGTCGACCTGCGCATCAAGTTCAACCTGGGCAACGTGACCTACGACCAGCTCACGGTCGTGATCATCCTGAACGTGGCCAACCGGGTGATGGGCGTGGTCGTGGACAGCGTCTCCGACGTGCTCACGCTCACCGCCGCGCAGATGAAGCCGGCGCCGGAGTTCGGCGGCGCGATGGACACGCAGTACATCACCGGGCTGGGCTCGGTGGACGACCGCATGCTGATCCTGGTCGACATCGAGAAGCTGATGACCGGGGCCGAGATGGCGCTGGTCGAGACCGCGGCCGCGTAACCGGCCCGGGCAACGTCTTGCCGAGGGAGTGAAGCCATGAAGCTCAAGGACATGAAGATCGGACTGCGGCTCGCCGCGGGATTCGCCGCCGTGGTGGTGGCATTGACGCTCGTGGTGGGCCTGCAGGTGGCGGGCAGCTTCCAGATCGACGCGGCGCAGGATCGCCTCGGCGACGCCATCGAGAAGGTGAGCCTCGCCAACGAGATCACCGACAACGCCAACGACAACATGCAGATGGTGGGCGAGCTGCTGATCAGCGAGGACTACGCGCTGCTCGACAAGATCGGCAAGGCCCTCGAGGCCAACCGCCAGAAGAACGCGAAGGCGCTGGATCGCCTCACGGTGCTCGTGGTGAGCCCCGCGGGCAAGGAACTCTTCGAGAAGATGAAGGCCGCGCGCAAGGGCTTCATCGACGAGCGCACCAAGCTGCTCGAGATGGCCAAGGGGGCGAAATTCGCCGAGGCGCGCAAGCACTACGACGAAAAGCTGAAGCCCGCGGTCGCGACCTACAAGTCCGCGCTCGCGACGTTCTCGGCGCACCAGGACAAGGCCGCGGTGCGCGAGGCGAAGGCCGTGAAGGACCTGAACGACTCCAACCGCGTCGTCGCGGCGATCGGCCTGGTCATCGCGCTGCTGCTGGCCGCGATCGGCGCGTGGTGGATCACGCGTTCCATCGTGCGTCCGATCCGCGAGGCGGTTTCCGCCGCGGAAGCGGTGTCGAAAGGCGACCTCTCGCGCGAGATCGTGGTGGCCTCGAAGGATGAGACCGGCCAGCTCCTGTCGGCGATGCGCGAGATGGTGGGCACGCTCCAGCGCTTCAACGACGCGCAGGTCGAGATGGGCCAGCGCCATGACGAAGGTGCGATCAGCTTCCGCATCGACGCGGCGAAATTCGACGGCGCCTACCGCCAGATGGCCGAGAAGGTGAACACGCTTGCCGCCGGCCACATCGCGGTGAAGATGAAGGTGGTCGAGGTCATCGGCCACTACGCCCGCGGCGACCTGTCCGTGGACATGGACCGCCTGCCGCTCGAGAAGGCGAAGATCACCGAAGCCATGGACGGCGTGAAGTCGAGCCTCATGGCGATCAACGGCGAGATCCTGAAGTTGACCGATGCGGCTTCGCACGGCGACTTCTCCGCGCGCGGCGATGCCGAGCGCTTCGAATACGACTTCAAGAAGATGATCGAGGGCCTGAACGAGCTGATGGAAGTCTCCGACCGGGGCCTGTCCGACGTGGCCAGGACGCTGGAAGCGCTCGCGAAGGGCGACCTCACGGCGCGCATCTCGGCCGACTACGAAGGCACGTTCGGCGAGCTGAAGGACAACTCGAACGAGACCGCCTCCCAGCTGGGCCAGATCGTCTCGCAGATCCGCGAATCCGCGGAATCGATCAGCACCGCTTCGGGCGAGATCGCCCAGGGCAATGCCGACCTCTCGCAGCGCACCGAAGAGCAGGCCTCGTCGCTGCAGGAAACGGCCGCGTCGATGGAACAGCTCACCTCGACCGTGAAGCAGAACGCCGAGAACGCGAAGCAGGCCAACCAGCTCGCCGTGTCCGCTTCGGGCGTGGCGGTGCAGGGCGGCCAGGTCGTCTCGCAAGTGGTCGAGACGATGGGCGCCATCAGCGACAGCGCGAAGAAGATCGCCGACATCATCACGGTGATCGACGGCATCGCGTTCCAGACCAACATCCTCGCGCTGAACGCCGCTGTCGAAGCGGCCCGCGCCGGCGAGCAAGGCCGCGGCTTCGCGGTCGTGGCGGGCGAAGTGCGCACGCTGGCCCAGCGCAGCGCCGAGGCCGCGAAAGAGATCAAGGACCTGATCGGCAACTCCGTCGAGAAAGTCGACGCGGGCTCCAAGCTCGTGGCGAACGCCGGCCACACGATGGACGAGGTCGTGAAGTCGGTGAAGCGCGTGGCCGACATCATTTCGGAAATCACCGCGGCGTCGCAGGAGCAGAGCGCCGGGATCGAGCAGGTGAACCAGGCCATCACGCAGATGGACCAGGTGACGCAGCAAAACGCCGCACTCGTGGAGCAGGCTGCGGCCGCGGCCGAGTCGATGCGCGAACAGGCATCGGGCTTGAGCCAGGCCGTCTCCGTGTTCCACCTCGATACCGGTACCAAACTGCTGCGGGCGGCCTGAGCCCATGGCGAGCCTGCCCCCGGTCGCGGACGTCGAGTTCGAGTTCTCCGGGCGCGATTTCGATCGCGTCCGCGAGCTGATCCATGCGAAGGCGGGGATCAGCCTGAACGCGAGCAAGCGCACGATGGTCTACAGCCGCCTTTCGCGGCGGCTGCGCGCCACCGGCGTGGAGAGCTTCGCGAAATACCTGGACAGCCTGGAACGCGGGGGTGCCGCGAACGAGTGGCAGGAGTTCGTGAATGCGCTCACCACGAACCTGACCGCGTTCTTCCGCGAGCCGCACCATTTCCCGGTGCTCTCGACGCTGCTGAAGAGCGTGGCCCACCGGCCCTCGATCACGATCTGGTGCGCGGCGGCTTCCACGGGGGAAGAGCCCTACTCGATCGCCATCACGGCGCGCGAGCTGCTGGGCCGCGCCGCGGACAAGGTGCGCATCCTCGCCTCCGACATCGACACGAACGTGCTGGAGAAAGCCCAGCGCGGCGTCTACCCCGTCGAAGTGATCGAGAAGCTCGACCCCGCGATGGCGCGGCGCTGCTTCCTGCGCGGCGGCGGCGCGCACGAGGGCTTCGCCAAGGTGCGCCCCGAAGTGGCGAGCCTGATCGAATTCCTCCCGGTGAACCTGCTCGCGGCCGACTGGCCGATCCCGGGCGAGCTGGACGCGATCTTCTGCCGCAACGTGATGATCTATTTCGACAAGCCCACGCAGGCCTCGCTCCTCGCGCGCATGACGCCGATGCTGCAGCCGTGGGGGCTCTACTTCGCCGGCCACTCGGAGAATCTCGGTTTCGCACGGCACCTGCTGGCCCCGAAGGGCCACACCGTCTACGGACGGGCCGATGCCGCGAGCGCTTCCGAAAGAGCTTCGTGAGCGCCGTCGAGGCGCTCGCCCGGAACAAGTACTTCGACCCGCACTTCAACATCGACGCGGCGAAGGTGCTGCCCGGCGAGTACTACGTGACCGACCGCGACATGATGATGGTCACCGTGCTGGGCTCGTGCGTGTCCTGTTGCCTGCGTGACCCGCTCGCGGGCGTGTCGGGGATGAACCACTTCATGCTGCCCGAGGGCACGGGACCGGGCCTGGCTTCGCGCTACGGCATCCACGCGATGGAGCTGCTGGTGAACGAGCTGCTGAAGCGCGGCGCGCGGCGCGACCGGCTGGAGGCGAAGGTCTTCGGCGGCGGCAACGTGATGCCGGGTTTCGTGACCGATCCGGTGGGCGAGAGGAACGCGGCCTTCGTGCTGGAGTTCCTGCGCACCGAGAAGCTGCGCTGCTCGGCCCAGGACCTGCTCGACCGCTGGCCGCGCAAGGTCTACTTCTGGAACGCCACGGGCAAGGTGCTGGTGAAGGCGCTGCGCACCGTCGCGAACGAAACGCTCCTCGAGCGCGAGCTCGACTACAAGAGGCATCTCACCGAGGCCCCGGCCTCCGGGGAGATCGAACTCTTCTCCTGACAACGGACTCGCCATGGCCAAGACCCGTGTACTGATCGTCGATGACTCCGCGCTGATCCGCCAGCTGCTGACGGCGATCATCAATCGCCAATCCGACATGACCGCGGTCGGCGCGGCCCCGGACCCGCTGGTCGCGCGCGAGATGATCCGCTCGTTGAATCCGGACGTGATCACGCTCGACGTCGAGATGCCGAAGATGGACGGCCTCGATTTCCTCGAGAAGCTGATGCGCCTGCGCCCGATGCCGGTGGTGATGGTCTCCACGCTGACCGAGAAGGGCGCGGACGTCACGCTGCGCGCCCTCGACCTCGGCGCCGTGGATTTCGTCGCCAAGCCGAAGCTGGGCATCTCCGAAGGCATCGAGCAATCGGCCTCGGAAATCCTCGAGAAGATCCGCGTGGCCGCCAAGGCCACCGTGCGCCGCGCCCATGTCGTCGTGCCCGGTGCCGAGCCCGCGCCGCCGCGTCCCCACGGCAACGCGCTCGCGTCCACGGAAAAGGTGATCCTCATCGGGGCTTCCACGGGAGGCACCGAAGCGATCCGCATGCTGCTCATGAACATGCCGCCCGACAGCCCCGGCATCCTGGTCACCCAGCACATGCCCGCGGGCTTCACGAAGTCGTTCGCCGACCGCCTGAACGAATGCTGCAGCCTCGCGGTGTCGGAAGCGAAGGACGGCGAACGCGTGCTCCCGGGCCATGCCTACATCGCGCCGGGCAGCCATCACCTGTTGCTCGCGCGCAGCGGAGCCAACTACGTCTGCCGCCTCTCCGATGCCGATCCGGTGAATCGCCATCGCCCTTCGGTCGAGGTGCTGTTCAAGTCGGGCGCGGCGCACGCGGGCGCCAACGCGATCGGCGTGATGCTCACCGGCATGGGCAAGGACGGCGCGGTCGGGATGAAGGAACTGCGCGACTCCGGTTCGTGGAACCTGGCGCAGGACGAAGCGAGTTGCGTGGTCTTCGGGATGCCGAAGGAAGCGATCGCGGTCGGGGCCGTGCACGAGGTTCTTCCCCTCGATCACATGGCGCCGCGCATCTCCCAACAGTTGGCGCGCATCGGCGCCGGGAACCGGGTTTGAGGAAAGTCAAAGTCAAAAGCGATTGAACCGCAGAGGCCCCGGAGGCCCCGGAGAAAAGCCAATTCAGTTCTGATGCTTTTGGGGTCTGACCCCTGACGATCGAGAACAAACCAAGGTTTTCCTCCGGGGCCTCCGGGGCCTCTGCGGTTCAATCGCTTTTGACTTTTCTTTCCCTTAGTTCCGGGCGCCAGCTGCCTCGAGCTTCTGGATGATCGCCTCGAAGTCGGGCTTCGCCGCGAACGGCAGCAACCCCCGTGCGTTTCGGCCGGGACGTTTATCCGGCGCCGTGCGCAGGCGCATCTTCGCGATCGCGAGCGCATTCATGCCTGAGATTTCCTTCGCCTGGACATCGGCGCCCTTCGCGAGGAGCAACTCCACCGCCTCGGGATCGCCGAAGAGCGTCGCGGCGGTGAGCGCGGTGACCCCGGTCGCGGAACGAGCGTTCACCTTCGCTCCGGCATCCAGTAGCAACACCATGATGTCGCGCTGCCCATTGATGCCGGCGTACATCAACGCGGTGCGACCCTGCGAATCGGCCGAATCCGGGCTCGCGCCCTTGGCAAGCCAGTCCACGGCGGCCGCCTTGTCGCCGCGCTCGATCGCGGGAAGCAGGGCGCTCGGCGGGGAGGCGGCAGCCGGCGGGGTAGCGGCAGCCGGCGGCGAGGCTTCAGGCGCCGCGGTTCCCGCGGCGAAGATCGTAGCGTTTGCGCTCACGCAAGCGACGGCTGCCGGCGTGAACTTGTCGCGGAACGCCTTGAAATCCGCGGGTTCCTTGTACGCCGGCGAGTTGAAGAAATAGAGGTAGGTGAAGGCCTGGTCCGCATCGGAGAAGACCAACGACATGCCCAGGAATTTCTCGGCGGCGGCAAAGGGCGTGGTGACTTCGTGCACGGCCCAGCCGGCGGGCGCCTCGCGCGTCGCGTAGGACGATCCGGGGTTCTCTCCCGCTTGCCGGATCCAGGTGAGCAGGGTCTGCTTGTCGTTCTCGTACGCCTCGGGCGGCGAGACTTCGACCTTCATGTTCACGGCGTTGCCGATCGACGGATTCGCGAGCGTCATCGCGAGGCCCTTCGAGATCGTGAGCGTCTTCGTCTCGCCGCGCAGTTGCAGCGGCCGCGTGACGGCCGGGGAGCGCGTGTTCATCGAGCGGATGTCCGAGATCTTGTATTCGGACCGCGTGCAGCTGATGTAGCGGGCGGAGAGGTCCAGCCGGGTCTGGGCAACGGCCGCGGCCGGAATCAACAGGACGATCGAGACGACGGCGCGGCCGGTGATCGCGTTCATGGATCGATCCCTCCCCGGGGCGATGGAACCCGGGCAGCTTGATCCGCCGGGGATACCGCCGTCGAGCGAGGAGTGCTGCTGGGCAACGACGAATATTCCGTCCCAAGGCAAAGTCAAAAGCATTGAACCGCAGAGGCCCCGGAGACCCCGGAGGAAAACCGGTTCGGTATCTGAACGTTAGGGGTCAGACCCCCAAGCTCAAGAACAGGTTTGGCTTTTCTCCGGGGCCTCCGGGGCCTCTGCGGTTCAATCGCCTTTGATTTTGACTTCCCGTCAACTCGGCAAGGTGAACCGGATCGTGGTGCCTTCCCCCAACTTGCTGTCCGCGTGGACCGTTCCGCCCAGCCGCTCGATCGCCCGCCGCACGGTCGCGAGCCCGATGCCGGTCCCCTCGAACTCCTGGGCGCTGTGCAACCGCACGAAGGGGTCGAAGAGGCGGGTCGCCCGCGTGGGATCGAACCCGACGCCGTTGTCCCGGACGAAGTAGGCCGGCCCGTCGGGGCCGCGCTCGCAGCCCACGTCGATGCGAGCCGCGTTGCCCTTCGGGCGCGAGAATTTCCACGCGTTCGACATCAGGTTCTCCATCACCACCCGCAGCAGGCCCGGATCGCCGCGCACGACCAGGTTCGGCTGGATCGTGACCGCCACCTCGCGCGCGGGCTCCTCGGTGCCCAGCCATTCGTGGGTGCCGCGGGCCAGCGCCGAGAGGTCCACGGGTTCCGACAGCGGTTGCGTGCGCACGACGCGCGAGAGCAGCAGCAGGTCCGCGATCACGTGGTCCATGTGCTCGCCGGCGCGCTGCACGCGCTCCAGCATCTCGCGGGCGCGCGGGAGGTCGTCCTCGTCGAGCGCTTCGACGCACAGCCGTGCGAAGGCGTTCACGTGGCGCACCGGGGCGCGCAGGTCGTGCGAGACCGAGTACGAGAAGGTCTCCATCTCGTGGTTGGCCTTGGCCAGCTCGCGCGTGCGCTCGCCCACCTTGCGTTCCAGCTCGACCGCCGTGGCGCGTTCGCCTTCCTGCGAGCGCTTGCGCGCGTCGATGTTGATCAGGGTGCCCGCAAGGCGCACCGGCTCGTTGCCCTCCCAGCCCACGGCGGTGCCGGTCGCCTCGAACCAGCGGTATTCGCCGTCGCGGCAGACCATCCGCAGCTCGAGCGTGCTCACCACGTCGCGGAGCTTTCGCAGGTTCTCGCGGAAGACGCGCACGCGCTCCCGGTCGTCGGGGTGGGCGAGGTCGAAGAAGAAGCTGCCCGAGCGGCAGATCGGGTCGTTGGGCTTGTAGCCCAGCATCGCGAAGAGCTCGCGCGAGCGGAAGGGATTCAGGCCGGCCACGTCGCGGTGCCAGACGCCCACGCCGGCGCCTTCGGTGGCGAGGCGGAAGAGGTCCTGGCTCAGGGCGAGCTGCTTCGCCTGGCGCGAGATCAGCATGGCCAGCCAGATCACGACCAGCGAACCCACCGCGATCGCGACCATCTGCTCGATCGCCCGCGAGCGCCAGCTCGAGAGCACTTCGTCGCGCGAGACGGAGGCCACGGCGGCGAACGGGTAGTCGCCGACCTGCCGCATGACGGCCATGCGATCGACCTGGTCGCGCGCGGAGTAGACGCTGATGCGGCCCCGGGGCGAGGCGATGGCCTTGCGGACGTTCTCGCCGGAGTTGGCCATTTGCGTGCCGACCGGGCCATACAGGGGCGCCGGCGTGCGCGCGAGCAGGTAGCCGTCGAGCCCGTAGAGGGCGAGCGTGGCCGAATCCTGCGAGCCGCCGCGGATCCGTTCGTAGGCGGACTGGAAATGCGAGAGGCGAATGGTGGCCGCGATCGCCGCGTGCGAAAGGCCGTCGGGTTCGAAGTAGCCGCGATAGACGGCGATGAGGAGCTCGTTGGAAAACGGGCTGCGGAACGGGGTGCTGAAGTTCGTCGAGACGGGATTGCCCGGTTTCGCGAGGTCCCGGGCGATCTGCTCGATCACCGCGGGCGGCAGCGGCGTGGTGACCGCCGCGGAACTCGCGAGCACGCTGCCGTCGGTCTTCAGGATCCAGAGCGTCTCGAACGCCCCCTCGACGCCGTAGAGCTCGCGCGCGAAGGTATTGCGCATCGTCGCGTTGAGCTTTTCCGGTCCGCCCCGTTCGCGAACGATGTCCTCGGTGGTGTCGATGAGGCCGGTGGCGAGCGACATGGTCTGCGCCGCGTGCTCGGCCAGCGCGACCGACGCGATCTCCGCATCCACGAAGGCGCGCTCGATCGTGCGCTCCCGCTCGTCCGCGATGTCCCACGCCGTGTATCCCACGACGGCGACCGCGGCCGCGCAGGCCAGCAGGAGCACGCTCGCGGAGACCTGGCGCGGCGCGATCCGGCGGAAGGCCTTCCGCAGGGGCGTGCGCGGCACGGAGGGGCTGGAGCGGTCGGACGAGTCCATGGGGGGTCAAGTTTCCCACGACCGTGCCGATATCTGCAGCGCAAGGCCCGAATCCGTCTCGGGCCGGATGATCTTGTGGACGCCATCTCCTCCATCTTCGAGAAGTTGAAATCGGGCCGCCGGCTGCCGTCGCCCAAGGGCGTGGTGCTGCGCCTGATCGAGCTTTCGCAGCACGAGGATGCGTCCGTGGCCGATGTGGCACGGTTGGTGCAGGCCGATCCGGCGCTGGCCGGGCGCCTGGTGCGCGCCGCCAACGCGGTCGGCGCCGCGCCCAATCGCCCGGTGCTCGCGGTGAGCGACGCGATCCTGCGCCTGGGCCTGCCCTCGGTCTTCCAGCTTGCGCTGGGGTTCTCGCTCGTCTCGCAGTACAAGGGCGGGCCGTGCAAGGAATTCGACTATCCGGGCTACTGGTCGCGCTCGTTGCTGCAGGCGGTCGCGGCGCGCGAACTCGCGTTGCGGGTCGGGCTGGTCGCGCCCGAGGAGGCGTTCGTTTGCGGCTTGCTCGCGCGCGTCGGGCGGCTCGCGCTGGCCACCGCGTGGCCCGAATCGTACGACCCGGCCATCGAAGCCGATCCCGACGCCGAACGCGAACGCTTCACGATCTCGAGCGAGGAACTCACGGGCGCGCTGCTGGGCGACTGGGGATTTCCGCGCCCGCTGGTCCTCGCCGTCGCGATCGGCCAGGCCCTGCGCGCCGCCCCGCCCGACGCGCCGACGCGCGAGGAGCGGTTGGGGCAACTGCTGCACGTGGCGGGTCGCCTCGCGGACCTCGGCCATGCCGACCGCGACCATCGCCGCCACGAGCTGGCCGAGACCCTGCTCTCCGGCGCGCGCCTCGGGTTGTGCGCCGAGGTCCTCGATCGGGTTGCCGAAGACGCGCTCGACGCGTGGCGCTCGTGGTGCCCCGTCTTCGAGATCGATCCCGGCCTGGCCGCGTTCGACGGCCTCGGGCGTGCCGCCGAGGCTCCGCCGCCCGAAGCGGGCGCGCCCGTGTCCGGCGCACGGCGCGGCATGCGCCTGCTGATCGTCGATCGCGATGCGGCGCTCGCGCGCCAGATGGGCGGCCTGCTGATCCAGGCGGGCCACACCGTGCGCATGGCTCCGCCCGACGGATTCCTCACGCGGCTGCTCGACGAGCCCGTGGATGGCGTGCTGCTCGAATGGACGCCCAAGACCGCGTCGGCTTGCCAGGCCCTGCGCCGCACCGCCGCGGGCCGGCGCGTGCACGTCGTGGCGCTCGGGACCGATCGCGGCGAGGAAGCCGCGGCGCTGGCGCTCGAGCAGGGTGCCGACGACTACCTCGGCAAGCCGTTTTCCCCGCGCGTGCTCGATGCCCGGCTCGCCGCGCACGCCCGCATCGTGCGGCTGCAGGCCGACCTGGACGACGACATCGAGGAGATGCGCCGCTTTTCGCTCGAGCTCGCGACGCACAACCGGCGCCTGCAGGCGGCCACGGTGGTCGACGACCTCACGGGCCTCATGCGGCGCGACTCCGGTCTCGCGAGCCTCCAGAGCGCCGCGGGGGAAGCCGATCGCTCCGGCACGCCGCTCGCCTTGCTCTTCATCGACATCGACGGGCTGCGCGACGTGAACGAGCGCCACGGCCGCCTCACCGGCGATCGCGCCGTGGCGCATGTCGCGAACGAAGTCATCGGCACGCTGCCCGCGGGCACGGCGATCACGCGTTTCGGCGGCGACGAATTCCTCGCCGTCATCCCGAATTGCCGCGAAGCCGCCGCGCGCGACTGGGGCGATCGCGTCGCCGCGCGTTCCGCGTCCAACGCGCTGGGCGTGCGGGGCTCCGGGCAGATCCCCCTCACGGTGAGCGTCGGGGTCGCGCTTCGGATGCCGAACTCGGGTGAGCCCAGTGAAGACGTCGAGCGCGCCTATGCGGCGGCGCAAGCTGCGCAGCGGCACGGTGGCAACACTTCGGTGCTTGCTGGCGTCACCGTGAATTCGTAAGTCAAAGGCGAAAGTCAAAAGCGATTGAACCGCAGAGGACGCGGAGAACGCAGAGAAAATCAAAGGCATCTTGAGTGAAGTGCCCAGGGGTAATGACCCCTTGGCACGTTCAACTCCTGATCAAAGGTTTTCCTCTGCGTTCTCCGCGTCCTCTGCGGTTCAATCGCTTTTGACTTTGCCTTACCGCTGGATTCCCGCGTTCGTGGGAATGGCGAGCGCCGCGGCGCCGGGAATGCCCAAGGGCGCATTGCGCTCCGTGAGGAGCGCGACGACGTCCGCGGGCTTCAGCGGCCGCGCGAGCCAGTGCCCCTGGATGCGATGGCAGCCGAGCTTCCGCAGGAAGTGCGCCTGCTGCACCGTCTCCACGCCTTCGGCATGCAACGTGAGCTGCAGCGAGTGGCCCAGCACCGAGAGCGTCGTCACGATGGCGGCGTCTTCCTCGTCGTCGGGCAGCGATTGCACGAACGACTTGTCGATCTTCAGCACGTCGATCGGGAAGCGCTTGAGGTAGGACAGCGACGAATAGCCGGTGCCGAAATCGTCGATCGCGAGCCGGATGCCGAGATCCTTCAGCGCGCGCAGGCGGGCGATGGCGGCACTCGCGTCTTCCATCGCGACGCTTTCGGTGATCTCGATCTCGAGCGAATCGGGCGGCATCTGTGCGCGGTCGAGGGCGGCCATCACCTTGGCGGGCAGCATCGGGTCGCGGAACTGTTCCGCCGAGAAGTTCACGGCGATGCTGAGATCCTCGAAGCCCTGGTCGCGCCAGAAGCGCGTCTGCGTGAGCGCCGTGTCGAGCACCCAGTCGCCGATCGGCGTGATGAGGCCGGTCTCCTCGGCGAGCGGGATGAACTGGTCGGGCGGGATGATGCCGTACTCGGGATGGCGCCAGCGCACCAGCGCCTCGACGCTTTCCACGCGCCCGCTCATCGCGTCGGCCACGGGTTGGTACTGGAGGAAGAGTTCGTTCTTCTCCACCGCGTGGCGCAGGGCGTTCTCGAGCTTCAACTTGCGGCTCGCCGAATGGTTCAGCGCGCGTTCGTAGATCTGGATGCGATTGCCGCCCAGGCGCTTGGCGCTGAACATCGCGCTCTCGGCGTTGCGGGCGAGCGCGGCCTCGTCGCCGCCGTGGTCGGGGAAGAGGCTCACGCCGATGGACAGCGTGAGGAAGATCTCCTGGCCGTGCAGCGGGAAGCCGTCGGCAAAGCGCGCGGCCAGCAGCTCGGCGTAGCGGCGGGCGCTGAAGGGATCGGCGTTCGCGGGCAGGAAGACGGCGAATTCGTCGCGGCCCGCGCGCCCGAGGATGGCGCCGCGCCCGGAGAAGTCCTGCAGGCGCTGGGCGACCTGGCGCATCAGCGCATCGCCGGCCGGATAGCCGAAGGATTCGTTGATGCGCATGAAGCGGTCGATGTCGAAGTACACGAGCGCGGGCATGCCGCGGCCGGGGTGCTCGGCCAGGGCCTGGCTCACGCGCTCGCCGAAGAAGCCCCGGTTCGGCAGGTGGGTGAGGGGGTCGAAGCGCGACAGGCGCACCACGGAGGACTCCGCCGTGTCGCGCGCGCGCTTCAGCACCGAGTGGCGCAGCTCGCGCTCCACCACCGGCGCCAGGCGCGACGGGTCGTGCTTGTCGATGAAGTCGTGCGCGCCGCGCTCCATCGCGTCGAGCGCGCGTTGCTGGTCGAAGTGGCCCGAATAGATCACGAACGGCGTCTCGCCGCGACCGTGCTCCTTCAGCAACTCGAGCGCGCGGCTGGAGTCGAGCTGGGGCATCTGGTGGTCGCAGATCACCAGGTCCCACTCGCCCGAGGCGAGCGCCTGGCGGAGTCCGGGCTCGCTATCGACCCGCTGGAAAGTCGCGTCGGGCGCGACTCTCTTCAGCTGGATCTGGGCGAGCAGCGCATCGTCGGGTGAATCGTCGACGATGAGGATGCGCGGGCTGGACGGATTCATGGAGCCTCGGAAGCGGTTCGTCCCAAGGTTATCGGCCGCGGCGCGCCCGACTTGAGGGCGTCCGGGGCGGGCCGGAAGGGGTTGGAGCGGCGCCGGGGGCGACCGGGACGAGGGAGGGTGTCCATGCAGGAACCAGCCGGCCCCGCTCCAGACCCCTCTATCGGTCTTTTCCGGGCTTGACTTGAGGGCGCGGCGTCTAGAATGGAATGCCGTGCCTGCCCCCGACCTTTCCTCCATCGTCCGCAGCCTGCGGGCGCGCATCCTCCTCGTCTTCGTGGCGGGGCTCCTGCCGCTCGCGGGCTATGCGATCTGGCGCACCGGCCAGGCCGCCGAGGACAACCGCCGCGACGGCGAAGCGGCGCTGCTGGGCGTCGCCCGCCAGGTGGCCTTCCATACCCACGACGTGGTCGAGGGCGGGAGGGTCCTGCTGCATGCGCTGTCGATCAGCGAGGCGGTGCGGTCCAAGGATCCGGCGCGTTGCCGCGACTTCCTCTCTGAGGTCGCGCGTTCCGGGGGCTTTTCCGCCGTGGCGGCCGCCGACGAGGAAGGCCACATTCGTTGCTCCTCGGTCGCCACGTCGGGGAATCTCAACGTCGCCGACCGCCTCTATTTCAAGGAGGCCATGGCTACGGGTCGCTTCACGGTGGGTGAATTCGTCCACGGCCGGGGCACCGGACGCGCGGCGATCCACCTGGCCGAACCGATCCTTCGCGCCGACGGGATCCCGATCGGCGTGGTCTTCGGGGCGGTCCCGACCGAGACCCTGCAGAAGCTCGTCATCGACCGGGGCCTGCCGGAATCGGTCACGGTGGCGGTCGGCGACCGCAACGGGACGATCATCGCGCGCCAGCCCGACTCGCAACGGGTCGGCGAGCGTCTCAGTCCCGAGCGGGTGGCCCGGCTCAAGGCCAACCTGCGCCGGGTGGTGGGCCCGGTCGACGGCGTCGACGGCGTGCCGCGCTACTACGCGGCCCTCGAGGTTCCGGGCGTCGGGCAGGACAAGCTCTACGTGACCGCCGGCATCGATGCCACGGCGTTCGGCGCCGTGGCGCGCCGGGAATTGAAGCTCGCGTTGATCGCCCTGCTGGTCGTGGGGTTGATCGCGCTCGGCCTCGCCTGGTGGTTCGGCGACATCTTCATCGTGCAACGCGCACAGCTGATCGCGGAGACGGCCAAGCGCATCGGCGACGGCGATTTCGCGGCCCGCACCGGCATGCAGACGCAGGACGGCGAGCTGGACCGCGTCGGCGCGGCGCTCGACGACATGGCCCAGGCCCTCGCGCGCCAGCGCCTCGACCGGGAACGGACCCAGGCGCGGCTCGCGGCGAGCGAGTCGAACTACAAGCGCTTCTTCCACGGCAACCCGATGCCGCTGCTGGTTTGCGACAAGGCCTCGTTCGAGATCCTCGCCGTGAACGACGCGCTCTGCGAGCACTACGGGTACGGCGCGCGCGACCTCATCGGCAAGGGCATCTCGGTGCTCGTGGTGCCCCAACAGCTCGAGCGCCTCGCGCAGATGCCGAAGGTCTCGGGCCTGGTGCGTTCCTCGGGGTGGCTCCACCGGACGGCCGACGGGCGCGTGATCGAGATCGAGACCGTGGGCCACGACATCGAGTTCGAAGGAAGGGCCGCGCGCCTGATCTCCCCGCAGGACGTGACCGAGCGCAACGCGACCGAGGCGGAGATCCGCCGCCTGAATGCCGACCTCGAGGCGCGCGTCGCGGAGCGCACGCGCGAGCTGGAGCACGCCAACGCGCTGCAGCGCACGTTCTTCGACAACGCGCCGCAGATCGTCTGGATCTGCGATCCGGAAGGTGGCCTGCAATACGTGAACCGCCACTGGACCGAGTTCGTCGGCGGAACGGTCGACGACTGGCTGGGGCACGGCTACGAGAGCGCGCTGCATCCCGAGGACCGCGTGCGCTACCTGGCCGAGCGCGCCGATCGCCGGGTCGACGGCAAGTCGTTCCAGATGGAGCTGCGGTTGCGCTCGCAGACCGGCGAGTACGGCCACTTCGTGAACTACGGCTCGCCCGTGTTCAACGAGGCGGGCGAGCTCTTCGGCTGGGTCGGCATGGCGATCGACGTGACCGAGCGGCTGCGCGTCGAGCAGGCGCTGCGCGATTCGAACCGCGAGCTCGAGGCTTTCTCCTATTCGGTGTCGCACGACCTGCGTTCGCCGCTGCATGCGATCGACGGGTTCAGCAACGCGCTGCTCGTCGACCACGCCTCCCAGCTCGACGTCGAGGCGCAGCGCTACCTGCAGCGCATCCGCCAGGGCGCGCAACGCATGGCCGAACTGATCGAGGACCTCCTGCAGCTCGCGCGCGTGAGCCGCGTGCAGATGGTGCCGGGGCCCGTGGACCTCTCCGACGAAGCGCAGGGCGTCATCGCGCAGTTGCGTGCCGGCGACCCGAAGCGCGAAGTCGCGGTCACGATCCAGCCGGGGATGCACGCGCGCGGCGATCGCCTGCTGCTGCACCAGGTCCTCGAAAACCTGCTCGGCAATGCGTGGAAGTTCACCGCGCACACGGCGGAGGCGCGCATCGAGGTTTCCACATTCGACGCCGACGGCGTCACCGGCTTTCGCGTGCGCGACAACGGCGCGGGCTTCGACATGCGCTACGCGGACAAGCTCTTCGGGGTCTTCCAGCGCCTGCACACGGCCGAGCAGTTCCCCGGCACGGGGGTGGGGTTGGCTACCGTGCAGCGCATCGTCCATCGGCATGGCGGGCGCGTCTGGGCGCATGCGGAACCGGGGAGCGGGGCGGAGTTTTCCTTCGTCTTGCAGACCGAGCCGGTTGAGCAACGGTCGAAAGCCTAGGGCAAAGTCAAAAGCATTGAACCGCAGAGGACGCGGAGGACGCAGAGGAAAACCAAACTGAACGAAACGGTCGAACAAAAGGGCCAGACCACTTCGTGCCAAGGGGTCTGACCCCTAGGCACTTCACTCAAGATGCCTTTGCTTTTCTCTGCGTCCTCCGCGTCCTCTGCGGTTCAATGGCCTTTGACTTTCGCTTTGACCTACGAGTCCTGCACGGTGAGGGCCACGGGCCACGCGTGACGTCCGACGGAGGCACTGGGCGCGAGGCGCAACCGATAGGCGACGGCCGCGGGTTCGCGGCGAGGGGCGCCGGCGTTCGAGGGCAGCCGCGTGGCCTGCGGAAATGCACCCGCCCGCACCGACACTTCCAGCCCGACCAGTTCCATCTCGGTGAACGCCGGATCGCGCAACTCGGCCCGCAGCAGGAAGCCGCCCCGCAGGTTGGCGAGGATGTCGATCCGCGGGCCCTGGATCACGACGTAGCCGCGCGCGACGTCCTCGGCGGAGATGTCGATGGCGTTCGGGTGGTCGAGGAGCCGAAGCTGCAGCACACGCGGGATGACGACGGCGAGCCGAACGGCGGCCGATGCGCGCGGCGACGATCCGCCCGAAGTCGCGCTCGCTTCGGCACGCGCATCTCCCGGCACGCCGGAAAGCACGGCGCAGGCGAAGGCGAGGAGGATCCCGGCGTTTCTCATCGGAACCCTCAATAACCCTGCCGCTCGATCCTCTTGGTGGAGGTCTTGCCGTCGACCACGAAGGTCGCGGTGCCGGCGCCGCCATATCCGAATTCGATCCGCGCGCTGCCGACCGGCGTGACCGAGACGCGCGCCGGATCGAACGTGGCCTCCGACGACGGGCCGGTGGTGCGGTAGAGCGCGCCCTCGATGGCCACCGCGCTGGTCCAGCGCGCATCGGGCAGCACGAGCCAGGCGGCGCGGCCGTCGCGGTCGTACGTGAACCAGGTGGCGAACACCTTGTTGTTCGCGTGTTGCACCAGCGACAGCCCCCAGCCCGATTCGGCCGGGTTCCACCACATGTCGGTGTAGTCCTCGAGCGGCGCGGGCCCGGCGGCGAGCCATTCGCGCAGCTTCGGCGCCTCGAGGTCCAGGCGCGAGTAGTAGTCGCGGTTCGACGGATCCTCGACGCGGCCCGAGTTCGTGCACGCCGCGCTGCCGCCTTTGAGGCCGCCGCGCAGGACGTACTCGCCGTCGGCGAGCGAGAAGATGCCGGAGCCCGAGCTGCCCGCCTCGGTGCTGCCCGCGATCCAGGCGGCCGTCGTGTAGCTCGCCCCGCCCGTGCCGGGGGTGACCGTGAGCGCCTGGCCGAACGAGAGCTTCTTCAGGTCGCCCGCCGGATGGTGCAACGCGACCAGGGCCGTGCCGTTGGAGACGCCCGACGGATCCCAGCCCGCGAACCACGAGCCTTCGGGAGCGCGCTCCGACAGGCGCAGCAGGGCGGCGTCGGTGCTCGCGTTCGAATAGAGGAGCTGGGCGCCGCCGGAGAGCTGGCGGTAGTTGCCGGCGGCCTTGCCGCCGCACGCCGGCGCCTCGAAGAACCAGAACGTGTTCAGCGTCGCCGCGGCGGCTTGCGTGTCGATGCAGTGCGCCGCGGTAAAGAAGTAGGGGACCTGGCTGGCCGCGTCGCCGTCGCTGATCAGCGTGCCCGTGCAGAGGTAGGTGATGCCGTTCTCGGTGTAGGCCATCTTCGCGACGGCGCGCGCGGCATTGGCGAGCGCGGCGTTCGCCGGGGCGGCGCAGGCCACGTCTTCGTGGCACGACTGGGAGGCGCCCGGACCCGCGGCGGCCTTGAACCGGTCGGCGGCGGCCACGGCGACGTGCGAGGCCTCGCGCGGCGCGATCGCCACGCGCGCGGGGTCGGCTCCCGCGGGAATCGTGATCTCGACGGTCTGCATCTCGCCGTCTGTGAGCGGGGTCCAGTAGAGGCCGGCCAGGCGGGCCGCCTGCAGCGCCTGGGCGCCGGCGACCGTGGGGGAGGTGGGGGAGCCCGCCGAACCCGCGAAGCGCAGCTCGGTGCCTTCGGGGAGGCCGCGTACGGCCAGGCCCAGGCGCAGCGCCTGGGCGCCGGGCGCCGCGAGGGCGAACGAGGCGACGTAGCCGCCGCCCGCGGCCGGGTGCCAGTCGAGACGGGCGCTGCCGGACAGGGATTCGGCCTGCACGTCCCGGCGGGTGCCGATGCGCACGCGCTTGTCGGTCGAGGCCGCGTCATCGGCCAGGCGGCGGGCCTTCGGTTCGGCGAGCGGAGCCAGGCGGATCGGGTCCCGGGCCGGCAGGGGGGCCGAGAACCGCTTGGCGGTGGCCACGGCGGGCTCCGGGAGGGCCGGATATCCGCGCACGATCCCCTCGGCCCCGGCCGCGAAGGCGAGGAAGGAGAGGAGAGGGACCGCAAATAGACGGTTCATGGCAGCGGAATGTGACTTGGTTCACATCCTTATCGAACCGAGAGGGGATTACTTGAGTGCAATACCTAGCCAGGACGCGGCATTAGCGGCACAATCGCGTTTCAAAAAGTTGTTTCAAACAACGGCTATTCGCAGGATCAGGGGGGAAGATGTTGATTCAACAGAGTGCTTTGCACGATAACGAGACGTGCAAGCGGCTCATGGCGGCTGCATCCGAGGAGTTCGCGCAGAGGGGATATGCCGGCGCCCGCATCCGGAACATCGTGGATGCGGCCGGAGCGAACCTGGCCTCGGTCAACTATTACTTCGGGGGCAAGGAAGGCCTGTATCGCGCCACGCTGGGCTTCCTGGCCGGCCGCGCGATGGCGGGGTTTTCCGGTCCCGCCGTCGATCGGCGGGACCCATCCCCCCGCAAACGGCTCTATCGGCTGGTTTATGCGTTCCTGGAGGGCCTGTCGGACGCCCCGACTTCGCCCGCGCTGGGCCGCATCCTCGCCCACGAGGCGATGGACCCGTCGCCGAACCTCGATCGCCTGATCGAGGAGATGCTCCGACCGCAGCTGGACCACCTGCGCCATGTCGTGCGGCAGATCGCGGGCTCGCGCGTGCCCGACGCCGAAGTCACTTCGGCCACGATCGGGATCGCCGGGCAATGCCTGATCTACCTCTTTGGCCGGCCCGCCCTGGACCGGATCTTTCCCCAGGCGGTCCGCGGCCCGCGCGCGCATGCGCGCCTCGCGCGGCAGATCGCCGACTTCTCCATTGCCGGTATCGAAGCGCTGGTCGTCGCGCACGACCCCCGCTCCCATCCCCCACCCGCCGCCCGGAAGCGTCCGTTGCGGGGCCATTGAGGCCCGCGCCCGCGTTTCAGCCGTCAGAGGCTGGGGCCGATTTTGCCCGGAATAATGAGCGGTTGAAGATTTAGTTGGTTGAAATAAAAGAGAAATTCATAGAAGTGCGTTCGATTACGGTTGTAGGCACCTCGGGGGGCTGTTGTGTGCTGGTTAACAGGTTGTTTCAGGGCCGGACGTTATCGTTTGCCAACGATGAAATCTGGGTATCAGGCCCGGAATAAATTAAAAAAATGAGTGACTTGAACAACATTCGATTCGCGGCCAGGGCTCTCGGCGTACTTGCGGTCTTTGTGACCGCCGGAGCGCTCGCGCAGACCAGCCCCACCGCTCCGCTGGCCACGACCATCGAGCAGCGCACGGTGGTGGTGGCGGCGGACGGCCGCGAGCGCCTCGAAGCCGGCGATGCCGTGCGTCCGGGCGCCGTGGTCGAGTACACGGTCACCCTGCGCAACACCACTTCCCAGGGCCTGAAGAACGTCCAGGCCACGCTGCCGATCCCGGCCAGCACCGAATACCTCCCCGGAAGCGCCCGTCCCGCCGCCATCACCGGCAGCGCCGACGGCACGACCTACTCCGTGCTCCCGATTCGCCGCACCGTGAAGAAGAACGGCGTCGAAGTGACCGAAACCCTCGGCCCGCGCGACGTGCGCTGGGTGCGCTGGGCCGCGCTCGACCTCGCCGGCGGCGCCAGCGCCACCTTCACCGCCCGGGTGCGCGTCGACAAATGAAGATCCACGCGCTCCTTCGCCTGCTCGCCGCCGCCACCCTCTCCCTGGGGCTTGGCGCGGGCACGGCCGAGGCTGCGCCCGCCGCGGGCACCGTGATCGGCAACCAGGCCACGGCGACCTATAACGATGCCGGCGGCACCGCCCGCACCGCGACGTCGAACCTGGTGCAGGTCACGGTCACGCAGGTGAAGAGCTTCACGCTGACCGCCGACGGTGCGCGCACCGCGGTGCCCGGCCAGGTCGTCTACTACCCGCACACGATCACCAACACCGGCAACGGCACCGATACCTACGCGCTGAATGCGCCCACGACCGGCGGTGCCTTCGCGCACACCGGGCTCGTGTACTACCTCGATGCCGACGGCAACGGCGTCCCCGACAACTTCACGCCGATCGCGACTTCCGGCCCGATCGCCATGGGCGGCGTGTTCCGCTTCGTGGTGGCCGGCACGGTGCCGGGCGGCGCGACCAACGGCCAGACCGGCACGATCACGATCTCGGTCACCGACACCAACGCGCCGGCGTCCACGCTCTCCAACACCGACACCACGACGGTCTCGGTCTCGGCGATCACGGTCACCAAGGGGGTCTCGCCCTCGAGCGGCCCGTCGCCGAACGCGGGCCCGATCACCATCACTCTTACGTACACCAACACCGGCAGCGCCGCGGCCACCAACGTCGAGCTTCGCGACGTGATCCCGGCGGGCATGACCTACCTTGCCGGTTCGGGCCGCTGGAGTGTCTCGGGCGCCACGGCGCTCACCGACGGCGTCACCCCGCCCGCGATCGCGGATCCGGCCGGGATCACCTACGACTACAACGTCTCCGCCGCCAACCGCGTCACCGCCGTGATCGCGACCGTGCCGGCCACGTCCACGGGCACGCTGCGCTTCGACGTCTCGATCGACGCGGGCCGCGCCCCGGGCAACATCGACAACCAGGCGCAATACCTTTCGAGCACGCAGCTCACCGCCAACACGAACGTCGCCAGCTACACGGTGACGCGCAGCGCGGGCGTGGTGGCGAACGGCTCGAACGGCAACTCGACCAACGGCACGCTGGAGCCGGTGACGGTCGCCAGCGCCTCGCCGGGCGCGATGGTCGATTTCAACAACTTCATCTGGAATACCGGAAACGCCGCCGACAGCTTCGGGATCGCGCTCACCGGCACGGGCGCCTGGCCCGCCGGCACGACGTTCACGCTGCTGCAGACCGACGCGGCCACGCCGCTGGTCGCAAGCACGACGCCGGCGATTCCCGCCTACGCCGCCGGCTGCCCGGCGCCGTTCGTGACCGACGCCACCAACCTGCGCTGCGGCTATCGCGTCGTGTTGCGCGTGCAACTGCCGACCAACGCCACCTCGGCGGGCGCGCTGCAGGTGACCAAGACGGCGACCTCGACCTTCGACAACACGCGTAGCGACACCGTGATCGACCAGCTGGGCGCGATCGCGGCCAACACGGTCGATATCACCAACGGCACCGCGCGCACCGATTCGCTCCCGGCCGGCACCGCCGCCGCGGGCAACGCCGCGACCACCGGCTGGGGCACGACGGGCACGACCGTGATCACGACCAATGCGATCACGCCGGCCGCGGCCGCGCCGACCACGACGCGCTTCTCGCTCTACGTGAACCACCTCGGCGCCGTGGCCGACAACTTCAACCTCTCGGTCACCGGAACGCCGGCGGGCTGGACCGTGACGTTCAACGCCGACGGCGGCGCGGGCAACTGCTCGACGGTCGGCGCGGCGATCACCGCGACGGGCCCGCTCAACCCCGGAACGAACCGGCTGGTGTGCGCGCAAGTCACCGTGCCGGCCATCTCCTCGGGCCAGGCGGCCCCGGGCACGTTCAACCTCGATTTCCGCGCCCAGTCCGCGCTGAATGCCACGGTCTTCGACGTGAAGCGCGACGCCGTCACCGTGAATACGGTGCGCCTCGTGACGCTGGTGGCGAATTCGGCGCAAGCCACGTTCGCGGGCGGCTCGGTGCTCTACACGCACACCCTCGCCAACGCCGGCAACGTGAACGAGCCGATCAGCTTCGCCGCGGGTTTCCTCACCGACTCGCGCGCCGGCTGGACGTCGGTGGCGTATCGCGACAACGGCAACGGCGTGTTCGACCCGGGCGTGGACGACGTGCCGGCCAACCAGGTTTCGACCGCCACCGCGTTCACGCTGAACGTGGGCGCCACGCAAGTCTTCTTCGTGCGCGTGACTTCCCCGGTGACGGCGCTGTCCACCGACCCGGCGAACCTCACGCGCTTCACGGCGACGTACAACGCGACGACGGTCTTCGTGACCGACTCGACCACGGTGAGCGGCGGCCTCACGGTCACCAAGGAACAGGTGCTGGTGAATTGCGCCGCGCCCGGCCCCCACGCGGGCTACTCGGCCGCGGCCATCGCGCCCAGCCCGGTGACGGTCCCCGGCTCCTGCATCGCCTACCGCATCACGGTCGCGAACGCGACGGGCCTCGGGCTCACCGCCGTCGCGGCCACCGACAACATTCCCGCCAATACGCGCCAGCGCAACAGCTGCGGCGCGCCGGCGGTGGCCCCGGCCGGACCGGTGGTCACTTCCCCGGGCGACGGCAACGCCGGAACGATCAGCGCCGCCGTCGGCGTGCTGAACGCGGGCCAATCGTCGGTACTGACCTTCTGCGTGAGGATCCAGTGAACCTTTTCTCGAACATTTCCACGGTGTCACTCCACTCGGGCTGCTCTGCCTCCCTGATGGCGCCCGAGTGACTTCGGGAGGCGCCTGCAAGGGTGCCTCCTCTTTTTATTCAGCAAGGAAACGCATGAAATCGATGTCGAACCGCAACGCAAACCCGGGCACCGCGCTCTTCGCGCGCGTGCTGGGAATCGTTGCGCTCGCCTTCGCGTTCTGCGCTTCCGCACAAACGCCCGCGGGCACCGTCATCAGCAACACCGCGAGCGTCACGGCCACGGCCGGCGTCACGGCGCTGGGTACGAGCTCGAACACTGTCACGCTCACCGTCGGCACGCCGGCCTCCTCGGGTTATGCCGCGACGCTCGCGACCGACCAGCTGCGCAGCGCCGCCCCGGGTGCCACCGTCGACTTCCCGCACCTCCTGACCAATATCGGCTTGCTGCCCGATTCCTATAGCCTCGCGGTCACCGACCTGGGCATCGGCTTCACCTTCACCTCGATGGCCCTCTATGCCGACGCGAACGGCGACGGCGTTCCCGACAGCCTGGTGCCGATCGCCGCCCCGGTGGCGCTCAACCCGGGCCAGGCCTTCCGCTTCGTCGTGCGCGTGGTGGTTCCGGGCAGCGCCGTGACGGGCGTGGACGACGTGCGCGTCTCGGCAACCAGCGTTGGCGGCGCGGCGATCGTGCCGAACGTCGACCGCGTCTCGCTCGGCGGCGCGCTGGATTGCGGCCTCGTGACCAAGCAGCTCTCCGTGGACCGCGGGCCTTCGCCGGGCGGCCCGATCACCGTCACGCTGCCCTACAACACCTGCGACAAGGCCCGCCAGCGCCTCGTGCTCACCGACACGCTGCCCGCCGGGATGCGCTACGTCCCCGGCAGCGCCCGCTGGAGCGTCGATCCCTCGATGGTCCTCACCGACGCGTCGAACACGGACCTGCAAGGATCCGGAGCCTCGCGGATCACCTACGACTTCGGCGTCACCGCCGCCGGCACGGTGACCGCGACGATCACCGACATTCCCGGTGGCGTCGTCGGCAACCTCTCCTTCCAGGTGGAAATCGTCTCCGGGCTCGCCATCGGCGCGGTGGTCGACAACGGCGCCTCGTACACTTTCTGGGATGCGAGCGGCGCGCGGGGCAACACCACCGGCACCAACCGCGCGACCTACACGGTGAACGGCACGGCCGACCTCGAGTTGACCGGCCAGCGCCTGCCGACGGCCACGCCGGGTTCGGCCGCCGTGTTCACCAACGTGCTCACCAATCGCGGCAACCTCGCCGACACGTTCGACATCACGCTCTCCGGCAGCACCTTCCCGCCGGGCACGACCTTCGCGCTCTTCAAATCCGACGGCATCACGCCGCTCGCCGATACCGACGGCAACGGCACGCCCGACACCGGCGTCGTGGCTCCCGGCGCCAGCTACAACATCATCGTGCGTGCGCTGATCCCCTCGACGGCGCTGCCCGCGGCCTACAAGGTCGTGAAGACGGCGCGCTCCGTGCGCTCCCCGGCGCGCTTCGCCTCCGCCGACGACGCGGTCGACACCATCGCCACGCGCTGTGCCGTGGCCCTCGACCCGGACAACCAGTCGCTGTCCGGCTTCGGCCGCCACGTGACGTACACGCACTTCCTCACCAACCGCGGCAACTGCAGCGAGTCGGTCACCGCGTCGGTGCGCTACCTCGGCGATTCGCGCCCCGGCTGGAAGTCGACCGTGTTCCTCGACAACCAGGTCGGCGGCGGCGCTTCGATCCCGGGCGCGCTCGACCCGACCGACACGCCGGTGGTACAGGGCTGGACCACGACGCTCGCGCCGGGCCAGGGCCTGCGCATCCTGGTCGACGTGCTGGCGCCGACCGAAGCCGAGATGAATGCGCTCAAGGCCTCGGGCAAGTCCAAGTCGCAGGCCAAGGCCGTGGTGGACACCAACGTGACCACCGTCACGCTGGACAGCAACCAGAGCGGCGCCCTGGTCGTGCGCGACACCACGTCGATCGACGACAACAAGGACGACGCGACCGACAACGTCAACACGATCAGCAACTACACGAACAATTTGTATACCGTGCCCACGCTGTGGGCCGTGCTCGGCGGCAACGCCTACCTGCGCGCCAACGCCCCGGCCTGCAACGCGGTGCCCGAAGTGGTCGAGCAGCGCACCGTGGTGATCACCGGCCCCAACGGCGAGCGCGAGGAAGTGATCGCCACCGAGACGGGCGCCAACACGGGCATCTTCATGGTCCCGGTGCTGCCGGTGCGTTCGCCCCCGGTCGTCGTGAACGACCGCGTGCTGCAGGGCACCGTGAACACCGTCTACACGATGGACGTGATCGGCTGCGGCCGCGCGATCTCCGGTGTGATGACGGTGATCGACGCCTCCAGCATCGTCTTCGACAGCGTCACCAACGCGCCGATCCCCGGCGCTTCCGTCTCCCTGGTCGCCGCCGCGGGCAACAGCTGCTCCACGACGCCGGTCGGCGGAACCCCGGTCGTGACGGGCAGCGACGGCCGCTTCCGCACGACGAGCGTTCCCGCGGGCCGCTACTGCCTGCGCGTGACGCCGACCAATGGGTACTCCTTCCCGTCGACGGTGCCGTGGACTTCGCTCCCGGCGGGCCGCAACCTCGAGGTGTCCGGCCCGACGGCCGGCGGCTCGTACGGCCAGCCGTTCCAGTGGGCGGGCGAGGGCGCGATCGTGGTCGACCTGCCGCTCGATTCCGCGCCGCAAGACGGGCTCTTCGTGCAGAAGGCCGCCTCGCGCACGGTGGTCGAGCTGGGCGACTTCGTCGATTACGTGGTGGCGGTGCGCAACAACACCGGCAACGTGCTCGACCGCGAGAGCGTCGTGCTCATCGACAAGCTTCCCGCGGGCTTCGCCTACGTGCGCGGCACCGCGATGCGCGAAGGCCTCGCCATCGCCGACCCGGCCGTGACGAGCGCCGGCCTCGTGTTCCAGATCGGCACGCTCGCCCGCGGCCAGCTCGCCAGCGTGCGCTACCGCGTGCGCACCGGCCCGGGCTCGCTCCAGGGCGACGGCATCAACCGCGCGCACGCTTCGTACAGCGCCGGCGGCCAGGCGACGGTCTCGAACGAAGCCACGGCCCGCGTGCTGGTGGTGGGCGGCGTGTTCTCCGAGCGCGGCTTCATCCTCGGCAAGGTCTTCCTCGACTGCAACACGAACGGCGTGCAGAACAAGGGTGAACCGGGCCTGCCGGGCGTGCGCCTGTTCACGGAAGACGGCACCTACGTCGTCACCGACGGCGAGGGCAAGTACAGCTTCTACGGCCTGTCCAACCGCACGCACGTACTGAAGCTCGACCGCACCACGCTGCCCAAGGGCGCGAAGCTCGAGGTGCTGGGCTCGCGCAACCTCGGCGACGGCGGCAGCCGCATCGTCGACCTCACTTCGGGCGAACTGCACCGCGGCGACTTCGCCGTCGAAGGTTGCGCCCCGGCGCTGGTGGAAGAGGCCAAGGCGCGCGCGCAGGCCGTCTCCGAGGGCGACCCGCTCGCCATCCTCTCGGGCACGCAACTGATGACCGAAGGCCGCGCGATCGTCGATCCGCGGACGCTGCCCGCGAGCGGCCTCGTGGTGCCGCAGACCACGCCGTACAACAGCATCGCGCCGACCGTGCTGCCGGACCGCGCGTCGCCCGCCGCGCCGATGAGCACCTCGGCCACCCCGGGCGCCACGAGCCTTTCGCGTCCCGCGCTGTCCACGCTCTCCGCCGCGCCGGCCGCCGCGCCCGCCGCCCCGAGCCTCGAGCAGATCCTCCCCGGCCTCGACGCCGATCCGGGCTTCGTCGGCCTCAAGGATGGCGACATCCTGCCGATGGCTCAGGCGACGGTCCGCGTGAAGGGCGCGGCCGGTACGACGCTCAAGCTCACGGTGAACGGCCGTGAAGTCGCGGACAAACAAGTGGGCAAGCGCGCCGTGCTCGACGAGAAGAAGATCCAGGGCTGGGAATACGTCGGCGTGGAACTGCGCGCCGGCGAGAACGAGCTCGTGATGACGCAGGTCGATGCGTTCGGCAACGCGCGCGGCACGAAGTCGATCCGCGTGAAGGCCCCGGGCCGCGGGACGAAACTCTCGGTCGAGTTCCCCGACGGCGCCGGCCTCGCCGACGGCAAGACCCCGGCGCGCGTGCTCGTGAAGCTCACCGATGCCGCGGGCGTTCCGGTCACCTCGCGCACGCCCGTCACGCTCGTCATCTCGCGCGGCCAGTGGCTCGCGACGGACGCGGATCCGGCGCTGCCCGGCGTGCAGTCGTTCATCGAGAACGGCGCCGGCGAATTCACCGTGCAGCCGCCGCTCGAGCCGGGTTCGGCGCAAGTCACCATCACCGCCGGCGACCTGAAGGCCGAAGGGCGCCTCGATTTCCTCCCCAACCTGCGCAGCCTCGTCGCCTCCGGCGTGCTCGAGGGGATCGTGAACATGCGCAACATCAGCTCGAAGGCGCTGGTGCCGACGCGTTCGTCGGACGCCTTCGAGCAGGAAATCCAGCACCTGTCGCGCGACTGGAACAACGGCAAGAGCCAGGCCGGCGTGCGCGCGGCCTTCTTCCTCAAGGGCAAGATCAAGGGCGACTATCTCCTCACCGCCGCCTACGACTCGGACAAGGACGTGCGCGAGCGCCTGTTCCGCGACATCCAGCCCGACGAGTTCTATCCGGTGTACGGCGACAGCGCCGTGCGTGGCTACGACGCGCAGTCCACCAGCCGCCTCTACGTGCGCGTGGACAAGAACCGCTCCTACCTGCTGTGGGGCGACTACACGACGCAGTCCGCCTCGCCGGCCCGCAAGCTCTCGGCCTACAGCCGTTCGCTCACGGGCGTGCAGCAGCACTACGAGAATTCCCGCGTGAGCGCCACGGCGTTCGCCAGCCGCGACACGCTGCGCCAGGTGATCGAGGAGCTGCGCGCCAACGGCACCTCGGGCCCGTTCCAGATCGCCAACAACGGCGCGCTCGTGAACAGCGAGAAGGTCGAGATCCTCACGCGCGACCGCAACCAGACTTCGATCATCCTGTCGGCCCTGCCGCAGGCGCGCTTCTCCGACTACGAGATCGAGGCGCTCACCGGCCGCATCCTCTTCAAGTCGCCGATCCCGTCGGTCGACCGCGACCTGAACCCGGTCTCGATCCGCATCACCTACGAAGTCGACCAGGGCGGCGAACAGTTCTGGGTCATGGGCGGCGAAGTGCAGGTGAAGGTCACCGACCGCGTCGAAGTGGGCGGCGTCTACGTGAAGGACAAGAACCCGCAGGATCCCTTCACGCTGGCCGGCGCCAACGCGACGGTGAAGCTCGCGGAGAAGACGTTCCTCATCGGCGAGGTGGCGCGCACCGAACGCGGCCCGCAGGACAAGACGGGCGACGCCGCGCGCCTCGAGCTCACGCACGAATCCGAGAACCTGAAGGCCAACGCGTTCGTGGCGCGCACCGACAAGGATTTCGACAACCAGAGCGCCTACCTCTCGCAGGGCCGGGGCGAGGCGGGCGGCAAGGTCGAGTACCGCGTGCGCGAAGGCACGATGGTCCGCGCCGAAGCGCTGCGTACCGAGGACCTGGCTTCCGGGTCGGTGCGCGATGGCGTGGTGGCCGCGGTGTCCCAGAAGATCGGCGACAAGCTGCTGGTCGAAGTCGGCGTGCGGCACTCGCGCGAGAAGGGCGACACGTCGCCCATCGCCCCGATCGCCGGCGCTCCGCTGCCCGAGCCGCTGCCCACCGAAGTGACCACGGTGCGCGCGCGCGTCACCGGCGCGGTTCCGGGTGTCGCGAACGCCACGGTCTACGGCGAAGCCGAGGTCGACGTGAAGGACACCGACCGGCGCATCCTCGCCGCAGGCGGCGAATACATGCTGCCGAACAAGGGCCGCCTCTACGCGCGCCACGAATTCATCTCGTCGATCACCGGTCCGTATGGCCTGAATGCCAACGAGCGCCAGAACACCACCGCGGTCGGCATCGACACCGAATACATGACCGACGGCCGCCTGTTCAGCGAGTACCGCATCCGCGATGCGCTGGGCGGCGGCGATGCCGAAGCCGCGTTCGGCCTGAAGAACCTCTGGACGCTCGCTCCGGGCCTGCGCCTGGGCACGCAACTCGAGCGCGTGCACGCGCTGTCGGGCACCGGCCAGAACGAGAACACCGCCATCGCGCTCGCCCTCGACTACACGGCGAACCCGTTGTGGAAGGGCACGACGCGCCTCGAGTGGCGCAACGGCGCCACGCAGGATTCGGTGCTCTCCACGATCGGCTTCGCGGCCAAGATCAACAAGGACTGGACGGCCCTGGTGAGGAACGCCTATTCGATCCAGCGCACCAAGGCCGCCGAAGGCTCCACCGGCGGCGGCGACCACACGATCGAGCGCCTGCAGGCGGGCGTGGCCTACCGCGACACCGAGGACAACAAGTGGAACGCGCTGGGCCGCGTCGAGCACAAGATGGAGGACGACGCATCCCAGTCCGGCGTCCATCTGAAGACCACGACCGAGATCGTCTCCGTGCACGCCGACTGGCAGCCGATCCGCCCGTTCGTGGTGACCGGCCGCTACGCCGCCAAGTGGACCACCGACCGCTCCAACGGCCTGTCGACCAAATACCGCGCGCAAGTCGTCGGCGCGAAGGCCACCTGGGAGTTCGCTCCGAAGTGGGACGTTTCGCTCGTCACGAGCGCGCTATTTGGCGATTCGACCGCATCGCGGCAATATGGGGTCGGGCTGGAACTGGGCTACCTGGTCGCAACCAACCTTTGGGTGTCCGGCGGATATAACTTCTTCGGCTATCGCGACACCGACCTCGCGGGCGCCGACTACACAGCCAAGGGACCCTTCGTGCGGTTGCGCTACAAGTTCGACGAGTCGCTGTTCGAATCCGCGCCGGCGCACGCGTCCGCGCCCGCGGCCTCGGAAGGGAAGGCCCCGTGATCGCGACCCTGCGCACCGTGGCCGCCCGCGCCATCGCCCTCGTGCTGGGGCTCTTCGTGCTGCTCTGCGCCACCGACGCGGCGGCCCAGCGCGCCTTCACGCAGCGCTTCTCCGTGAACGCCAACGGCGACGTGCGGATGATCGGCAACGCCAACATGACGTGCCCGATCGCGGCGGCCAACTGCGCCGCGGCGCGCGCCGGCGGCAACTTCTCCGACAACGACTTCACGATGGAGGACATCGACGTCGACCTCGACGGGACGACGTTCAACTCGAGCACGGCCGACCTGAGCCTGCCGGGCGGCTCGACCATCCTGTTCGCGGGCCTCTACTGGGGCGCCGACACGGGAGCCGCCTCGCGCAACCAGGTGCTGTTCCAGCGCCCGGGCGGCTTCGGCTACCAGGTGATCACGGCTTCGCAGGTGGACACCACCGGCGGCACGCAATACGGCGCCTTCGCCGACGTCACTTCGCTGGTCCAGGCGGGCGGCGCCGGCACCTACGCCGTGGCCAACATCCAGCGCACGCTGGGCACGAACCAGTGGGCGGGTTGGTCGCTGATCGTGGTCTACGGCAACAACGCCGCCACGCTGAAGAACATGACCGTCTTCGACGGCTTCCAGCTCGACCCGGTGACCACGACGGTGAGCGGCTTCCTCACGCCGCTCTCCGGCCCGATCACCACGCGCCTGGGCTTCGTGGGCTACGACGGCGACCGCGACAGCACCAGCGCGGGCGAGGCGTTCACGATCAACGGCTTCGCGATCGTCGACGGCCAGAACCCGGCGCTCAACTTCTACAACTCCACCATCTCGAACCTGGGCTCGCCGTTCACGGCGAGGAACCCGAGCTACGACAACACGCTCGGCCTCGACATCGACCTGGTGAACTCGCCCGCCGGGGCGCTCGGCAACGGCGCCACGTCGGCGACCATCACGCTGCAGGACGCCACCGAGCAGATCTGGATCCACGCGGTCCTGTTCGCCACGGACATCTACGTGCCGATCATCACGCCCAACGTCGTGAAGACCGCGACCGACGTGAACGGCGGGAGCCTGAACCGCGGCGACACGCTGCGCTTCAACATTTCGATGTCGAACACGGGCCTGGACACCGGCACCAACGTGGTCCTCACGGACCCGATCCCGGCCAACACGACGTACGTGCCGGGCAGCCTCGTCGTGGTCTCGGGCGCCAACGCGGGTGCGAAGTCCGACACGGCCGGCAACGACCAGGCCGAATTCCTGACCGGACCCAATCGCGTGGTCTTCCGCCTGGGCACGGGCGCCAACGCGGTGTCCGGCGGCACGCTGGCCAACGGGCAATCGACCGCGGTCCAGTTCGACGTGACCATCGATCCCAGCACGCCGCCGGGCGCGCAGCTCTCCAACACGGCGTCGATCTCCTACTCGGGCCAGACGCTGGGGGCCAGCTTCGGAACCACGAGCGCCGCGGCCACCGCCACCGTGCTCGGGCCGCCGACGATCACGAAGAGCTTCGTGCCCAATGCCATCGCCAACGGCGGCTCTTCCGTCCTCACGATCGTGGTGGCGAACCCGGCCGCGAACCCCGCCGCGCTCACGGCGGTCACCTTCTCCGATCCGTATCCCGCGAACCTGGTGAACACCGGCGCGCCGAGCCCGGCGATCACCTGTACGGGCGGCTCGACGGCGGGCACGGTCTCGGCCACCGCCGGCGGCAACAACGTAAGCCTCGCGCCGGGCGCCACCATTGCCCCGGGCGGCAGCTGCACGATCACGGTGAACGTGACCTCGACCGTCGACGGCGCGTACAACAACACGACCGGCGCGGTGAACTCCTCGAATGGCGGCGCCGGCACCACGGCCAGCGCCACGCTTTCGGTGGGCAAGCCCAGCATCGCGAAGGCGATCGCGCCGGCCTCCATCCTCTCGGGCGGCACCGCGACGGTGACGCTCACGATCCAGAACCCGACCGCGATCGCGCTCACCGGCATGGGGTTCTCCGACACGCTGATCGGCATGACGGTCGCGGCCGCGCCCGCGGCCACCAACACCTGCGGCGGCACGTTCACGGCGACGGCGCTCGCGACCTCGGTCAACCTGGCCTCCGGCGCCCTCGGCGCGGGTGCCAGCTGCGTCATCACATTCGCCGTCACCAGCACCACGGTGGGCGTGCAATCGAACACGGCGGGCGGCGTCACCTCGACGCAGACCGCGCCTTCGGGCAACCCGAGCAACGCGGTGACGCTCACCGTGGTCGGCGCGCCGGTGATCACCAAGTCCTTCAGCCCGGCGAGCACGAACGTGAACGTGCCGTCGCAGTTGACGATCACGGTTACGAACCCGAACCCCACGACGACGATCACCGGCGTGGCGTTCACGGACACGTATCCGGATCCGGATGGCGTCGGCGCCGCGGCGCAGATGACCAACGACAACCCGGCCAACCGCACCCTCAATTGCACGGCGGGATCCACCGGCACCGCCACGGGCGGCGTGAGCGGCGCTTCGACCATCGGCTTCTCCGCCGGATCGCTGGCACCCAACGGCAGCTGCACCATCACCGTGAACGTGATCAGCACGGCGATCGTGGGCACGTCGATGAACTACGTGAACAGCACGGGAACCGTGACCAGCACGAACGCCGGCACGGGTGCCGCGGCAGGCGCCACGCTCACGGTGGCCACGCTCGCGGCACCGACGGCGACCAAGACCTTCACCCCCACCAACATCGTGGCCGGCGGAACGTCGGTGGTCACGATCACGCTCAACAACGCCAACGCGGTCGCGGTTTCGGGCATCTCGTTCACGGACGCGTATCCGGCCGGGCTGGTGAATACCGGCACGCCGGCCGGCGCCACCACGTGTCCGGCGGGAACCGTCACGGCCGTGGCCGGCGCCAGCAGCTTCAGCTTCTCCGGCGGCCAGGTGAACGCGACCTCGAGCTGCACGATCACGGTGAACGTGACCAGCCCCGCGGCGGGCTCGCGCTTCAACGCGACCACCGACATCAACACCGCCAACGCGGGCACGCGCACGCCGGGCCCGTCGAGCACGCTGAACGTCCTGCAGCCGCCGTCGATCACGAAAGCCTTCGCCCCGACCTCGGTGGCCACGAACGGCGACACGACGCTCACGTTCACGCTCTCCAACCTGAACAACGTGGCGCTCACCGGCGTGGGCTTCACCGACACGTTCCCGGTCGGCACGAGCGCGCGAGGCGCGGCCGCACCCGTCAACAATTGCGGCGGCACCTGGCTCGACACCGGCGGTGGGGCGATCGGCAACGGCGATGCGGGCGTGCGCCTGACCGGCGGCACCATTCCCGCCAACGGCACCTGCACGCTCACGGTCACCGTGCGCGGAACCGCGGCCGGCACCTACGTCAACACCACCGGCACGGTCACGGCCACGGGCCCGATCGCGCTCACCGGCAACACCGCCACCGACACGCTCGCCGTCGGCCAGCTCGGCATCGCGAAGGCGTTCGGCACGAGCCCGATCGCCGTCAACGCCACGAGCCTGCTTACCTTCACGATCTCCAACTCCACGGGCGCCGCGCGCACCGGCCTTGCGTTCACCGACACCTATCCCGCCGGACTGGTGAACGCCACGCCGATCACGGTGGCCGGAACCTGCACCGGCATCACGCATACGGCCACGGCCGGTGGCGGCACCTTCAACGTGACCGCGGCCAACGTGGCGGCGGGGGGCTGCACGATCACCGTCCTGGTCACCAGCGCCACGCCGGGCACGTATCTCAACCAGACCAGCGGCGCGACGTACACGGGCGACCCGACGCCGGGCGCGCCCAGCAACACCGCTTCGCTCGTGGTGCGCCAGCAGCCCACGGCCACGAAGGCGTTCTCGCCGGCCACCATCATCCCGGGCGGCACCTCGACGCTGACGATCACGATCACCAACGCGAACGGCGACAACATGACCGGTGTCGCGTACACCGACAACTTCCCGGCGGGCATGGTGGTCGCCGCCGCGCCGGCCGCGACCAACACCTGCGGCGGCACGTTCACCAACCCGGCGTTGGGCGCCATCGCCTCGGGCAACACGGGCGTGCGCCTCGCGGCGGGCGACATCCCGGCGAACACGACTTGCACGATGACCGTGGCCGTGACGAGTGCCACCGCCGGCAACTACGCGAACACGACGGGCGCCATCACCACCACCAACGCGGGCACCGGCACGGCCGCGGGCAGCACGCTGATCGTCATGGCGATTCCGACGGTGGCCAAGGCGTTCGCGCCGGCCACGATCGGCATCAACGGCACCTCGACGCTGAGCATCACGCTCACCAACCCGAACGCGACCGTCGCCGTCACCGGCGCGGCCTTCACCGACACGTATCCGGCCGGCATGGTCAACGCTGCGGTGCCGGGCGCGACCAGCGCCTGCGGCGGCACGGTCACCGCCACCGCGGGCGGGAATACCCTGGCGCTCACGGGCGGCACCATTCCCGCGGGCGGAAGCTGCGTGGTCTCGGTGAGCGTCACCGCGACGACGGGCGGCGCCAAGCTCAACAACACCGGCACCGTCACGACGAGCAACTCCGGCACCGGCGCCTCGGCCAGCGGCACGCTCACGGTCCTGAACCTGATCACGGTGGCCAAGGCGTTCGCGCCCACCACGGTCGGCGTGGACCAGACCTCGGTCCTCACGATCACGCTCACGAACTCGAACGCGACTGCTGTCACCGGCGTGGCCTTCTCCGACACGTATCCGGCCGGCATGGTCAACACCGCGGCCGCGAGTGGCGCCACGACGTGCGCCGGCGGTCCGACCCTCACCGCGGCGAACAACGGCACCAGCGTTTCGCTCTCGGGCGCCACGGTTCCCGCCAGCGGATCGTGCACGGTGACCGTCAACGTCTCCGCGCCCACCGCGGGCAGCTACGTCAACTCGACCGGTTCGGTGACCACCGCGAACGCCGGAACCGCCACCGCGGCCGGTGCGACGCTCACCGTCGTGCAGGCGACCGTCGCGAAAGCCTTCGGCGCCGCCTCGATCAACGACGGCGCCGCGACGACGCTCATCTATACGTTCACCAACGGCGCCGGCAACCCGGCCCAGGCCGGCATCGGCTTCACCGACACGCTGCGCAGCGGCCTGGCGATCAACTCCGCCACGCCCGCGCTCACGTATTCGGCCGGTTGCTCCGGCCCGGCGACCGCTGCCTACGTGGCCGGCACCGGCGTGCTCACGCTCTCCGGCATCGCGATCGCCAATGCCACCGCGAGCTGCACGGTGACCGTGGCGGGCATGACCAATGCCGCGACGCAGGTGAACGCCGCCTGTCCGGCCGCGAACTTCACCAACGGCGCGGCCGACCTCGGTGGCCTCACGCGCGTGGCCACGACCGGCATGGCCGATGTCTGCCTCGTCGTGAACCGCGTGAACCCGAGCGTGGCCAAGACCTTCGGCGCCGCCTCGATCAACGACGCCGCGACGACGACGCTCGTCTTCACGCTCACGAACAGCGGCACGAGCCCGGCGCAGTCCGGCATCGCCGTCGGCGACACGCTGCCCACGGGCCTGCAACTCAACAGCGCCACGCCGGCGGTCGCGTACTCGGCCGGCTGCTCGGGCCCCGCGACCGCGGCGTACAACGCCGGCACGCGCGTGCTTTCGGGCATCACGGGTGTCGCGATGACCGCGGGGACCGCGAGCTGCACGATCACCGTCTCGGGCGTCACGAACCAGGCCACGCAGGTCAACGCCTCGTGTGCGGCGACTCCCGCGGCCTTCACCAACGCGGCGGCCTCGGTCACGACGACCAACGCCACCAACACTTCGACGGCCCAGTGCCTCGTGGTGAATATCGTTGCGCCGTCGGTCGCCAAGACCTTCGGCGCGGCCTCGATCAACGACAACGCGACAACCACGCTGGTCTTCACGCTGACCAACAGCGGGACCAATCCGGCGCAAGCGGGCATCGCGGTCGGTGACACGCTGCCGACGGGCCTGCGCCTGAACAGCGCCACGCCGGCGGTTGCGTATTCCGCAGGCTGCGCCGGTCCCGCGACGGCCGCGTACAACGCCGGCACGCGCGTCCTTTCCGGCATCACCGGCGTCACGATGAGCTCGGGCACCGCGTCGTGCACGATCACGGTCTCCGGACTCACCAACACGGCGACGCAGACGAATGCCTCCTGCGCCGCGACGCCGGCGGCCTTCACCAACGCGGCCGCCTCGGTCACGACGACCAACGCCACCAACACCTCGACGGCGCAGTGCCTCGTGGTGAACACGGTCGCGCCTTCGGTGGCCAAGACCTTCGGCGCGGCGGCGATCAACGATGCCGCGACGACCACGCTGGTGTTCACGTTGACCAACAGCGGTTCGAGCCCGGCGCAGTCCGGCATCGCGGTGGGCGACACGCTGCCGACGGGCCTGCAATTGAACAGCGCCACGCCGGCCGTCGCGTACTCGGCCGGTTGCTCGGGCCCGGCCACGGCGGCGTACAACGCGGGCACGCGGGTCCTGTCGGGCATCACGGGCGTGGCGATGACCGCGGGCACGGCGAGCTGCACGGTCACGGTCTCGGGGGTCACGAACCAGGCGACGCAGGTGAATGCCTCGTGCGCGGCAACGCCGGCGGCCTTCACCAACGCGGCGGCCTCGGTCACGACGACCAACGCCACCAATACTTCGACCGCCCAGTGCCTCGTGGTGAACACGGTGGCGCCCGGCGTGGCCAAGACCTTCGGCGCGGCCTCGATCAACGACAACGCGACGACCACGCTGGTCTTCACGCTGACCAACAGCGGCACGAATCCGGCGCAATCCGGCATCGCGGTGGGCGACACGCTGCCCACGGGCCTGCGCCTGAACAGCGCCACGCCGGCCGTCGCGTACTCCGCGGGCTGCGCGGGTCCGGCGACTGCGGCGTACAACGCCGGCACGCGCGTCCTCTCCGGCATCACCGGCGTCACGATGAGCTCGGGCACCGTGTCTTGCACGGTCACGGTCTCCGGCCTCACGAATACGGCGACGCAGACGAATGCGAGCTGCGCCGCCACGCCGGCCGCCTTCACCAACGCGGCGGCCTCGGTCACGACGACGAATGCCACGAATAACTCGACCGCCCAGTGCCTCGTGGTGAACACCGTTGCGCCGAGCGTGGCCAAGACCTTCGGTGCGGCCTCGATCAACGACAACGCCACGACCACGCTGGTCTTCACGCTCACGAATTCGGGCTCCAGCCCGGCCCAGGCGGGCATCGCGGTCGGCGACACGCTGCCCACGGGCCTGCGCCTGAACAGCGCAACACCGGCCGTCGCGTACTCCGCCGGTTGCGCGGGCCCGGCCACCGCCGCCTACAACGCCGGCACGCGAGTCCTCTCGGGCATCACGGGCGTCACGATGACGGCCGGCACGGCATCCTGCACGGTCACGGTCTCCGGCCTCACGAACGCCGCGACGCAGGTCAATGGGTCGTGCGCGGCCACTCCGGCGGCGTTCACGAACGCCTCGGCTTCGGTCACGACGACCAACGCCACCAACACCTCGACCGACCAGTGCCTCGTGGTGAACACGGTAGCGCCCTCGGTGGCGAAGACCTTCGGCGCGGCTTCCATCAATGATGCTGCCGCAACAACGCTGGTGTTCACGCTGACCAACAGCGGGACGAACCCGGCGCAATCGGGCATCGCGGTCGGCGACACGCTGCCCACCGGCCTGCAGTTGAACAGCGCCACCCCGGCGGTCGCGTACTCGGCCGGTTGTGCGGGCCCGGCCACGTCGGCGTACAACGCCGGCACGCGCGTTCTCTCGGGCATCACCGGCGTCACGATGAGCTCGGGCACGGCTTCGTGCACGATCACCGTCTCGGGCCTCACGAACCAGGCCACGCAGGTGAACGCGTCCTGCGCGGCCACTCCGGCGGCCTTCACCAACGCGGCGGCCTCGGTCACGACCACGAACGCGACCAACACCTCGACCGCCCAGTGCCTCGTGGTGAACACGGTCGCGCCGAGCGTGGCGAAGACCTTCGGCGCCGCCTCGATCGCGGATACGGCGACGACCACGCTCCGGTTCACGCTGACCAACAGCGGGACGAACCCGGCGCAATCGGGCATCGCGGTGGGCGACACGCTCCCGACGGGCCTGCAACTGAATAGCGCCACCCCGGCCGTCGCGTACTCCGCCGGTTGCGCAGGGCCCGCCACGGCGGCCTACAACGCCGGCACGCGCGTCCTTTCGGGCCTGACCGGCATCACCATGAGCTCCGGGACTTCTTCGTGCGTGGTCACGCTGGCCGGCCTCACGAACCAGGCCACGCAGGTGAATGCCTCGTGCGCCGCGACCCCGGCCGCGTTCACGAACGCCGCCGCGTCGGTCACGACGACGAACGCGACCAACACGTCCACCGACCAGTGCCTGGTCGTGACGACGGTGGCCCCGACCGTGGCCAAGACCTTCGGCGCCGCCTCGATCAACGATGCCGCGACGACCACGCTCGTCTTCACGCTCACGAACCAGGGTTCGAACCCGGCGCAATCCGGCATCGCGGTCGGCGACACGCTGCCCACCGGCCTGCAACTGAACAGCGCTACCCCGGCCGTCGCGTACTCCGCCGGCTGCGCAGGGCCGGCGACCGCCGCCTACAACGCCGGCACGCGCGTGCTCTCGGGCCTCACCGGCATCACGATGAGCTCGGGTACCGCCTCGTGCACCGTCACGGTCGCGGGTCTCACCAACGCAGCGACGCAGACCAATGCGAGCTGCGCCGCCACGCCGGCCGCGTTCACGAACGCCGCCGCTTCGGTCACCACGACCAACGCCACCAACACCTCGATCGACCGCTGCCTCGTGGTGAACACGGTGGCGCCGAGCGTGGCGAAGACCTTCGGCGCCGCGTCGATCAACGACAACGCGACGACCACGCTGGTCTTCACGCTGACCAACAGCGGAACGAACCCAGCCCAGTCGGGCATCGCGGTCGGCGACACGCTGCCCACGGGCCTGCAACTGAACAGCGCGACGCCGGCCGTTGCGTACTCCGCAGGTTGCGCGGGACCGGCCACGGCCGCCTACAACGCCGGCACGCGTGTTCTCTCCGGAATCACGGGCGTCACGATGAGCTCGGGCACCGCGTCGTGCACGATCACCGTCTCGGGTCTCACCAACGCAGCGACGCAGACCAATGCGAGCTGCGCCGCCACGCCGGCCGCGTTCACGAACGCCGCCGCTTCGGTCACCACGACCAACGCCACCAACACCTCGATCGACCGCTGCCTCGTGGTGAACACCGTGGCCCCGAGCGTGGCCAAGACCTTCGGTGCCGCCTCGATCAACGATGCCGCGACGACGACGCTGGTCTTCACGTTGACCAACAGCGGCTCGAATCCGGCCCAGGCGGGCATCGCGGTGGGCGACACGCTCCCGACGGGCCTGCAACTGAACAGCGCAACACCGGCCGTTGCGTACTCCGCCGGTTGCGCAGGACCGGCCACCGCCGCGTACAACGCCGGCACTCGCGTTCTCTCGGGGATCACCGGCGTCACGATGTCCGCGGGCACCGCGAGCTGCACGGTCACCGTCTCCGGTGTCACGAACCAGGCCACGCAGGTCAACGCCTCTTGCGCGGCGACCCCGGCCGCGTTCACCAACGCGGCCGCCTCGGTCACGACGACGAACGCCACCAACACCTCGACCGCCCAGTGCCTCGTGGTGAACACGGTCGCGCCGTCCGTGGCGAAGACCTTCGGTGCGGTGTCGATCACCGACGCCGGCACGACGACCCTCGTCTTCACGCTCACGAACAGCGGCACGAACCCGGCCCAGTCGGGCATCGCCGTGGGCGACACGCTCCCGACGGGCCTGCAATTGAACAGCGCCACGCCTGCGGTTGCGTACTCCGCGGGTTGCGCGGGCCCGGCGACGGCGGCCTACAACGCCGGCACACGCGTCCTCTCCGGCATCACCGGCGTCACGATGGCGGCCGCGACGGCGAGCTGCACGATCACGGTCTCCGGCCTCACCAACGCGGCGACGCAGACGAATGCCTCCTGCGCGGCGACGCCGGCTGCGTTCACGAACCTCGCGGCTTCCGTCACGACGACGAATGCCACCAACACCTCGATCGACCGTTGCCTGGTCGTGAACCCGGGCACGCCGTCGGTCGCGAAGACGTTCGGCGCGGCGACAATTGTCGATGCTGCCGCAACAACGCTCGTCTTCACCCTGACGAACAGCGGCACGAACCCGGCGCAATCGGGTATCGCGGTCGGTGACACGCTCCCGACCGGCCTGCAACTGAACAGCGCCACGCCGGCGGTCGCGTACTCGGCCGGTTGCGCGGGTCCCGCGACGGCGGCCTACAACGCCGGCACGCGCGTCCTCTCGGGCATCACGGGCGTCACGATGACCGCGGGCACCGCGAACTGCACGATCACGGTCTCCGGCCTCACCAACGCGGCGACGCAGACGAATGCTTCCTGTGCCGCCACGCCGGCCGCCTTCACGAACGCCGCGGCTTCGGTCACGACGACGAATGCGACCAACACATCGATCGACCGTTGCCTGGTCGTGAACCCGGGCACCCCGTCGGTCGCGAAGACCTTCGGCGCGGCTTCCATCAATGATGCTGCCGCAACAACGCTGGTCTTCACGCTGACCAACAGCGGAACGAACCCGGCGCAGTCGGGTATTACTTTCGGCGACACGCTGCCCACCGGGTTGCGCCTCAACAGCGCCACGCCTGCGGTTGCGTACTCCGCGGGTTGCGCCGGACCGGCCACGGCCGCGTACAACGCCGGCACGCGAGTCCTTTCCGGCATCACCGGTGTCACGATGACGGCAGGCACCGCGAGCTGCACGGTCACGGTCGCGGGCCTGACGAACACGGCGACGCAGACGAATGCGTCGTGCGCGGCGACTCCGGCCGCGTTCACCAACCTTTCGGCCTCCGTCACCACGACAGGGGTCACCAATACCTCGATCGACCGCTGCCTCGTGGTGAACACGGTCGCGCCGAGCGTGGCCAAGACCTTCGGTGCCGCGGCCATCAACGACGGCGCCACGACCACGCTGGTGTTCACGCTGACCAACAGCGGCTCGAATCCGGCCCAGGCGGGCATCGCGGTGGGCGACACGCTGCCGACCGGCCTGCAACTGAACAGCGCCACGCCGGCGGTCGCGTACTCGGCCGGTTGCGCCGGACCTGCGACGGGCGCGTACAACGCGGGCACGCGAGTCCTTTCCGGCATCACCGGCGTCACGATGACGGCGGGCACGGCAAGCTGCACGGTTACGGTTTCGGGCGTCACGAACCAGGCCACGCAAGTGAATGCCTCGTGCGCGGCGAACCCGGCCGCCTTCACGAACCTCGGAGCGTCGGTCACGTCGACCAACGCGACCAACACCTCGACCGACCAGTGTCTCGTCGTGAACCGCGTGAACGCGAGCGTGACGAAGACCTTCGGCGCCGCGTCGATCAACGACAACGCCACCACCACGCTGGTCTTCACGCTCACCAACAGCGGCACGAACCCGGCGCAATCGGCAATCACGGTCGGCGATACGCTGCCTACCGGCCTGCGCCTGAACAGCGCGACCCCGGCCGTCGCGTACTCGGCAGGCTGCTCGGGACCGGCCACGGCGGCGTACAACGCCGGCACGCGCGTCCTCTCGGGCCTCACCGGCTTGGCAATGACCGCGGGTACCGCGAGCTGCACGGTGACCGTCTCCGGCCTCACGAACGCCGCCACGCAGACGAACGCCTCGTGCGCGGCCAACCCGGCTGCGTTCACGAACCTGTCCGCCTCGGTCACGACCACGGGCGTGACCAATGCCGCCACCGACCAGTGCCTCGTCGTGAACGCGACCGCGCCCAACGTCGCCAAGACCTTCGGCGCGGCTTCCATCAATGATGCTGCCGCGACCACGCTCGTCTTCACGCTCACCAACTCCGGATCCAACCCCGCCCAGTCGGGCATCGTAGTGGGCGACACGTTGCCCACGGGCCTGCGCTTCAACAGCGCGACGCCGGGGGTGGCGTATTCGGCCGGTTGCGCGGGTCCCGCGACCGCCGCCTACAACGCCGGCACGCGCGTCCTCTCGGGCATCACGGGCCTCACGATGACCGCAGGGACTTCTTCATGCGTGGTCACGCTGGCGGGCCTCACGAACACGGCGACGCAGGTGAACGCGTCGTGCGCCGCGAACCCGGCTGCGTTCACGAACGCCTCCGCGTCGGTCACGACGACCAACGCGAACAACACGTCCACCGACCAGTGCCTCGTGGTCAACACGGTCGCGCCGACCGCGGCCAAGACCTTCGGCGCGGCTTCGATCGCCGACGGCGCCACGACCACGCTCGTCTTCACGCTCACGAACCAGGGCACGAACCCGGCGCAGTCGGGGATCGCGCTCGGCGACACGCTGCCCACGGGCTTGCAACTGAACAGCGCGACGCCCGCGGTGGCGTACTCGGCCGGTTGCGCAGGCCCCGCGACGGCGGCCTACAACGCAGGCACGCGCGTCCTTTCCGGTCTCACCGGCGTCACGATGACCGCGGGTACCGCGAGCTGCACGGTCACGGTTTCGGGTGTCACGAACCAGGCGACGCAGGTGAATGCCTCGTGCGCCGCGAACCCGGCCGCGTTCACGAACCTCGCGGCCTCCGTCACGACGACGAACGCGACCAACGCCTCGATCGACCGCTGCCTCGTGGTGAACGCCTCGAGCCCGAACGTCGCGAAGACCTTCGGCGCCGCGGCGATCAACGACAACGTCCCCACGACGCTGGTCTTCACGCTCACGAATTCCGGCACGAACCCGGCGCAGTCGGGGATCGCGGTCGGCGACACGCTGCCCACGGGCCTCCAGCTGAACAGCGCCACGCCGGCGGTCGCGTACTCCGCGGGTTGCGCGGGTCCGGCCACCGCGGCGTACAACGCCGGCACGCGCGTGCTCTCGGGCCTCACCGGCATCACGATGAGCTCGGGCACGGCTTCGTGCACGGTCACGGTCGCCGGCCTCGTGAACCAGGCCGGGCAGGTGAACGCGTCGTGCGCCGCGAACCCCGCTGCGTTCACGAACGCCTCCGCCTCGGTCACCACCACCAACGCGAACAACACGTCGACCGACCAGTGCCTCGTGGTCAATCGCGTGAACCCGAGCGTGGCCAAGACGTTCGGCGTGGGCACGATCGCCGACGGCGCCGCCACGACGCTCGTCTTCACGCTCACGAACTCGGGCTCGAACCCGGCGCAGTCGGCCATCACGGCGGGCGACACGCTGCCGACGGGCCTGCAACTGAACAGCGCCACGCCGGCCGTCGCGTACTCCGCCGGTTGCGCAGGACCGGCCACGGCCGCCTACAACGCCGGCACGCGCGTCCTGTCCGGCATCACCGGCGTCACGATGACGGTCGGCACGGCCTCTTGCACCATCACCGTCGCGGGTCTCACGAACCAGGCGACGCAGGTGAACGCGTCGTGCGCGGCGAATCCGGCCGCCTTCACGAACCTCTCGGCGTCCGTGACCACCACGGGTGTCACGAACGCCTCGACCGACCAGTGCCTGGTCGTGACGCGCGCGAACCCGAACGTGGCGAAGACCTTCGGCGCGGTTTCGATCGCCGATGCGGGCACCACCACGCTGGTCTTCACGCTCACCAACACCGGCACGAATCCGGCGCAGTCGGGCATTACCTTCGGCGACACGCTGCCGACGGGCCTGCAACTGAACAGCGCCACGCCGGCCGTCGCGTACTCCGCCGGTTGCGCGGGTCCCGCCACGGCGGCCTACAACGCCGGCACGCGCGTCCTCTCCGGCATCACCGGCGTCACGATGTCCGCGGGCACGGCGAGCTGCACGGCCACGGTCTCGGGCCTCACCAACCAGACCGGCCAGGTGAATGCGTCGTGTGCCGCGAACCCGGCTGCGTTCACCAACCTCGCGGCGTCGGTCACGACGACCGGGGCCGGCAACACCTCGATCGACCGCTGCCTCGTGGTCACCACGATCGCGCCCACGGTCGCGAAGACCTTCGGCGCGGCGTCCATCACGGATGCTGCCGCAACAACGCTCGTCTTCACGCTCACGAACCAGGGCACGAACCCGGCGCAAGCGGGCATCGCCGTCGGCGATACGCTCCCGACCGGCCTGCAACTGAACAGCGCGACCCCGGCGGTTGCGTACTCCGCGGGCTGCGCGGGTCCGGCCACCGCCGCGTACAACGCCGGCACGCGCGTCCTCTCGGGCATCACCGGCGTCACGATGTCGGTGGGCACGGCGAGCTGCACGATCACCGTCTCCGGCCTCACCAATGCGGCGACGCAGACGAATGCGTCCTGCGCCGCGAACCCGGCCGCGTTCACGAACCTCTCGGCTTCGGTCACGACGACGAACGCCACCAACGCCTCGATCGACCGCTGCCTGGTCGTGAACCCGGGAACGCCGAATGTCGCCAAGACGTTCGCGGCGGGCACGATCGCCGATGGCGCGTCCACGTCGCTCGTCTTCACGCTGACCAACAGCGGCACGAACCCGGCGCAATCGGGTCTCACGTTCGGCGATACGCTGCCCACGGGCCTGGCGCTCAACTCCGCCACGCCGGCCGTCGCGTACTCCGCGGGCTGCTCGGGTCCGGCCACGGCGGCCTACAACGCCGGCACGCGCGTCCTGTCCGGACTCACGGGTGTTGCGATGACCGCCGGGACGGCTTCGTGCACGGTCACCGTCGCGGGCCTCACGAACCAGGCCGGGCAGGTGAATGCCTCGTGCGCCGCGAACCCGGCCGCGTTCACCAACCTGGCGACCTCGGTCACGACCACCGGTGTCACCAACACGTCGATCGACCGCTGCCTCGTGGTGACCGCCGGCACGCCGACGGTCGCGAAGACCTTCGGCGCAGGCACGATCACGGACGGCGCGGCGACCACGCTGGTCTTCACGCTCACCAACTCCGGAACCAACCCGGCGCAATCGGGCATCAGCGTGGGCGACACGCTCCCGACCGGCCTCGCGATCAACTCCGCCACGCCGGCCGTCGCGTACTCCGCCGGTTGCTCGGGCCCGGCCACCGCCGCGTACAACGCCGGAACGCGCGTGCTCTCGGGCATCACGGGTGTGGCCATGACGGTCGGGACGGCTTCGTGCACGGTCACGGTCGCCGGCCTCACCAACGCCGCCACGCAGGTGAATGCCTCGTGTGCCGCGAACCCGGCTGCGTTCACGAACCTTTCGGCCTCGGTCACGACGACCGGCGCCACCAACGCGTCGACCGATGTTTGCCTGGTCGTCAATCGCGTGAACCCGAATGTCGCGAAGACCTTCGGTGCCGGCACCATCGCCGACGGCGCGGCCACGACGCTCGTCTTCACGCTCACCAACACCGGCACGAATCCGGCGCAGGCCGGCATCACGGTCGGCGACACGCTGCCCACCGGCCTGCTGCTGAACAGCGCCACGCCGGCGGTCGCGTACTCGGCCGGTTGCTCGGGCCCGGCCACGGCGGCCTACAACGGCGGCACGCGCGTGCTCTCCGGCCTTACGGGCATCGCGATGACCGCGGGGACGGCTTCGTGCACGGTCACGGTCGCCGGCCTCACCAACGCGGCCACCCAGACCAACGCGAGCTGCGCCGCGAATCCGGCGGCGTTCACGAACCTCTCGGCTTCCGTCACCACGACGGGTGCCGGGAACACCTCGACCGACCAGTGCCTCGTCGTGACGCGCGCGAATCCGAACGTCGCCAAGACCTTCGGCACGGGATCGATCGCCGACGGCGGCATCACCACGCTCGTGTTCAGCCTCACGAACAGCGGCACGAACCCGGCGCAGGCAGGCATCACGGTGGGCGACACGCTGCCGACCGGCCTGCGACTGAACAGCGCCACGCCGGCCGTGGCGTACTCCGCGGGTTGCTCGGGCCCGGCGACCGCGGCGTATAACGCCGGCACGCGCGTGCTCTCGGGCCTCACGGGCCTCGCGATGACCGCGGGCACCGCGGGTTGCACGGTCACGGTGGCGGGCCTCACCAACGCCGTGGGCCAGGTGAACGCCTCGTGCGCCGCGAACCCCGCCGCCTTCACGAACCTCGCTGCGTCCATCACCACGACGGGCGTCAACAACACCTCCGGGGATGTCTGCCTCGTGGTCGGCGCCGTCGTGCCGACCGTGGCGAAGACCTTCGGGGCCGCGTCGATCAACGACAACGCGACGACCACACTGGTCTTCACGCTCGCGAACCAGGGCACGAACCCGGCGCAAGCGGGCATCGCGGTCGGCGACACGCTGCCCACGGGCCTGCGCCTGAACAGTGCCACGCCGGCCGTCGCGTACTCCGCAGGCTGCGCGGGACCGGCTACCGCGGCCTACAACGCCGGCACGCGAGTCCTTTCGGGCCTCACCGGTATCTCGATGACGGTGGGCACGACGAGCTGCACGGTGACCGTCGCCGGCCTCACCAACATCGCGACGCAGACCAATGCGTCCTGCGCCGCGAACCCGGCGGCGTTCACGAACCTCGCGGCTTCGGTCACGGCGACGAACGCGACCAATGCGGCGACCGACCAGTGCCTCGTGGTGAACACGGTGGCGCCGTCGGTGGCCAAGACCTTCGGCGCGGGCACGATCGCCGACGGCGCGGCCACGACGCTCGTCTTCACGTTGACCAACTCGGGCTCGAACCCGGCGCAGTCGGGGATCACGGTGGGCGATACGCTGCCGACGGGCCTGCAACTGAACAGCGCCACGCCGGCCGTCGCGTACTCCGCGGGTTGCGCGGGCCCGGCCACGGCGGCCTACAACGCGGGCACGCGCGTCCTCTCCGGCATCACCGGCGTCACGATGTCCGCGGGCACGGCCTCGTGCACGGTCACCGTCTCGGGTCTCACGAACCAGGCCACGCAAGTGAATGCCTCGTGCGCGGCCAATCCGGCGGCGTTCACCAACCTTTCCGCGTCGGTCACGTCGACCAACGCGACCAACACGTCGACCGACCAGTGCCTCGTGGTGACGCGCGCGAACCCGGGCGTGGCCAAGACCTTCGGCGCCGGCACGATCGCCGACGGCAGCTCGACCACCTTGCTCTTCACGCTGACCAACAGCGGAACGAATCCGGCGCAATCAGGCATCACCGTGGGCGACACGCTGCCCACCGGTTTGCAACTGAACAGCGCCACGCCGGCCGTCGCGTACTCCGCCGGTTGCGCAGGACCTGCGACCGCGGCCTACAACGCAGGGACGCGCGTGCTCTCCGGCCTCACGGGCCTCACGATGAGCGCGGGCACGGCTTCGTGCGTGGTGACCGTCGCGGGCCTCGCGAACCAGGCAGGGCAGGTGAATGCCTCGTGCGCCGCGAACCCGGCTGCGTTCACCAATTCGGCGGCAGCCGTGACAACAACGGGTGCGACCAACACGTCCACCGACGTCTGCCTCGTGATCACCACCGTCGCGCCGACGGCCGCGAAGACCTTCGGTGCGGTTTCCATCGCCGACGGCGGCACGACGTCGCTGGTCTTCACGTTGGCCAACAACGGCACGAACCCGGCGCAATCGGGCATCGCCCTGGGCGATACGCTGCCGACGGGCCTGCAACTGAATAGCGCCACGCCGGCCGTCGCGTACTCCGCGGGTTGCTCGGGCCCGGCCACCGCCGCGTACAACGCCGGCACGCGCGTCCTCTCGGGCCTCACCGGCATCGCGATGACCTCGGGCACGGCCTCGTGCACGGTGACCATCGCCGGCGTGACCAACCAGTCGGGCCAGGTGAATGCCTCGTGCGCCGCGAACCCGGCCGCCTTCACGAACCTCGCGGCTTCCGTGACCACCACGGTCGCGACCAACGCGTCGGTCGATCGCTGCCTCGTGGTCACGTCCACGCCGCCCGGCGTCGCCAAGACCTTCGGCGCCGCCACGATCACGGACGGCAACGCGACGACGCTGGTCTTTACGCTCACGAACACCGGCACGAACCCGCCGCAGTCGGGCATCAGCGTGGGCGACACGCTGCCGACGGGCCTGCAACTTTCGTCCGCCACGCCGGCCGTCGCGTACTCCGCGGGTTGCGCGGGACCGGCCACGGCCGCCTACAACGCCGGCACGCGCGTCCTCTCGGGCATCACGGGCGTCACGATGGCCACGGGCACGGCGAGCTGCACGATCACGGTCGCGGGTCTCACGAACCAGGCCACGCAGGTGAATGGCTCGTGCGCCGCGAATCCGGCGGCCTTCACCAACCTCGCGGCCGGCGTCACGGCGACCGGCGCCACGAATACCTCGATCGACCGCTGCCTGGTCGTCAACTCGGTGAACCCGAACGTGGCGAAGACCTTCGCCCTGGGCACGATCGCCGACGGCGCTTCGACCTCGCTCGTGTTCACGCTCACGAACCAGGGCACGAACCCGGCGCAGTCGGGCATCACGGCCGGCGACACGCTGCCCACCGGCTTGCAACTGAACAGCGCCACGCCGGCGGTGACGTACTCGGCGGGCTGCTCGGGTCCGGCCACGGCCGCGTACAACGCCGGCACGCGCGTGCTCTCGGGCCTCACGGGTGTCGCGATGACGGCCGGCACGGCCTCCTGCACGGTGACGGTCGCCGGCCTCACGAACCAGGCGGGGCAGGTGAACGCCTCGTGCGCCGCGAATCCGGCTGCATTCACAAACCTCGCGGCGTCCGTGACGACGACGGGTGCGAACAACACCTCGATCGACCGCTGCCTCGTGGTGACGACGGGCGCGCCGACCGCGGCCAAGACCTTCGGTGCGGTGTCCATCGCCGACGGCGGCACGACTTCGCTGGTCTTCACGCTGGCCAACACCGGCACGAACCCCGCGCAATCGGGCATCGCGCTCGGCGACACGCTGCCGACGGGCCTGGCGATCAACTCCGCCACGCCGGCCGTCGCGTACTCCGCAGGTTGCTCGGGCCCGGCCACGGCCGCGTACAACGCCGGCACGCGTGTGCTCTCGGGCCTCACAGGCATCGCGATGACGGTCGGCACGGCTTCGTGCACGGTGACCGTCGCCGGCGTGACCAACCAGTCGGGCCAGGTGAACGCCTCGTGCGCGGCGACGCCCGCCGCCTTCACGAACCTCGCAACGTCCGTCACCACGACGGTTGCGACCAACGCCTCGGTCGACCGTTGCCTCGTGGTCACCTCCGCGCCGCCCAACGTCGCCAAGACCTTCGGGGCGGCCGCGATCACGGACGGCAACGCGACGACGTTGCTCTTCACGCTCACGAACACCGGCACGAATCCGCCGCAGTCCGGCATCACGGTCGGCGACACGCTGCCCACGGGCCTCGCGATCAACTCCGCCACGCCGGCCGTCGCGTACTCCGCCGGTTGCGCGGGCCCGGCCACGGCCGCCTACAACGCCGGCACGCGCGTGCTCTCGGGCATCACCGGGGTCACGATGACCACGGGTACCGCGAGCTGCACGATCACGGTGGCCGGCCTCACCAACGCCGCGACGCAGACCAACGCGAGCTGCGCCGCGAACCCGGCTGCGTTCACGAATTCGGCGGCAGCCGTGACAACAACAGCCGCGAACAACACTTCGACCGACCAGTGTCTCGTGGTGAACCGCGTGAACCCGAACGTCGCGAAGACCTTCGGCGCGGGCACCATCGCCGACGGCGCGGCCACCACGCTCGTGTTCACGCTCACCAACACCGGCACGAACCCGGCGCAATCGGCGATCACGGTCGGCGACACGCTGCCCACCGGCTTGCAGATCTCGTCGGCCACGCCGGCGGTCGCGTACTCCGCGGGTTGCTCGGGTCCGGCCACCGCCGCGTACAACGCCGGCACCCGCGTGCTCTCGGGCTTGACGGGCCTCGCGATGACCGCGGGCACCGCGAGCTGCACGGTCACGGTCGCGGGCGTGACGAACCAGTCCGGCCAGGTGAATGCCTCGTGCGCCGCGAATCCGGCCGCGTTCACGAACCTGTCGGCTTCCGTCACGACGACGGGGGCTTCGAATGGCTCGACCGACCAGTGCCTCGTGGTCACCTCCGGCACGCCGACGGTGGCCAAGACCTTCGGCGCGGCCACGATCACCGACGGCGCCACGACCACGCTCGTGTTCACGCTGGCCAACACCGGCACGAATCCGGCGCAGTCCGGGATCAGCGTGGGCGACACGCTGCCCACGGGCTTGCAATTGAACAGCGCCACGCCGGCCGTCGCGTACTCCGCCGGTTGCGCAGGCCCCGCCACGGCCGCGTACAACGCCGGCACGCGCGTCCTCTCGGGCATCACCGGCGTCACGATGACGGTGGGTACCGCGAGCTGCACGGTCACGGTCTCCGGCCTCACCAACGCGGCCACGCAGACCAACGCGAGCTGCGCCGCGAACCCGGCCGCCTTCACCAACCTCGCGGCTTCCGTGACGGCCACGGGCGCCACGAACGCCTCGATCGACCGCTGCCTCGTCGTGAACCGCGTGAACCCGAACGTCGCGAAGACCTTCGGCGCGGGCACGATCGCCGACGGCGGCGCCACCACGCTCGTGTTCACGTTCACGAACCAGGGCACGAACCCGGCGCAAGCGGGCATCACGGTCGGCGATACGTTGCCCACGGGCCTGGCGCTCAACTCCGCCACGCCGGCCGTCGCGTACTCCGCCGGTTGCGCGGGTCCGGCCAACGCCGCGTACAACGCCGGCACGCGCGTCCTCTCGGGCCTGACGGGCATCACGATGACCGCCGGCACGGCGAGCTGCACGGCAACCGTGGCCGGCCTGACGAATCAGGCCACGCAGACCAATGCGAGCTGCGCGGCCAATCCGGCTGCGTTCACGAACCTCTCGGCTTCGGTGACCACCACCGGTGCGAGCAACACGTCCACCGACGTCTGCCTCGTGGTCACCGCGGGCACGCCGACGGCCGCGAAGACCTTCGGCACGGGCACGATCACCGACGGCGGCACGACCACGCTGGTCTTCACGCTCACCAACAGCGGCTCGAGCCCGGCGCAGTCCGGCATCGCGCTCGGCGACACGCTGCCCACGGGCCTGCAACTGAACAGCGCGACGCCGGCCGTCGCGTACTCGGCGGGTTGCGCGGGTCCTGCGACGGCCGCATACAACGGCGGCACGCGCGTGCTCTCCGGCATCACCGGGGTCACGATGAGCGCGGGCACGGCCTCGTGCACGGTCACCGTCGCCGGCCTCACCAACGCGGCGACGCAGACGAATGCTTCCTGCGCGGCGAACCCGGCTGCGTTCACGAACGCGGCGGCTTCGGTCACGACCACGGGTGCCACGAACGCGTCGATCGACCGCTGCCTGGTCGTGAACGCCGTGAACCCGGGCGTGGCCAAGACCTTCGGCGCGGGCACGATCGCGGATGGCGCGGCGACCACGCTGGTCTTCACGCTCACCAACAGCGGCTCGAACCCGGCCCAGTCGGGCATCACGGTGGGCGATACGCTGCCCACGGGCCTGCAACTTTCGTCGGCCACGCCGGCCGTCGCGTACTCGGCCGGCTGCTCGGGTCCGGCCACGGCGGCCTACAACGGCGGCACGCGCGTCCTCTCGGGAATCACCGGCGTCACGATGAGCGCGGGGACGGCCGCGTGCACGATCACGGTCTCCGGCCTCACCAACACGCCGACGCAGGTGAATGCGTCGTGCGCGGCGAACCCGGCCGCGTTCACCAACGCGACGGCCTCGGTGACCACGACGGGCGCGACCAACACGTCGATCGACCGCTGCCTGGTCGTGACCTCGACGAATGCGTCGCTCGCGAAGACCTTCGGCGCCGCGGCGATCGCCGACAATGCCACGACCACGCTCATCTTCACGCTCACCAACAGCGGGACGAACCCGGCGCAGTCGGGCATCGCCGCGGGCGACACGCTGCCCACGGGCCTGCGCTTCAACGGCGCCACGCCGGCGGTCGCGTACTCCGCGGGCTGCTCGGGACCGGCCACGGCCGCCTACAACGCCGGCACGCGCGTGCTCTCCGGCATCACCGGTGTGGCGATGACGGCGGGGACGACGAGCTGCACGATCACGGTCGCAGGCCTCACGAACGCGGCGGGGCAGGTGAACGCCTCGTGCGCGGCGAATCCGGCCGCCTTCACCAACGCTTCGGCTTCGGTCACCACGACCAACGCGACCAACGCCTCGACCGACCAGTGCCTGGTCGTGAGCAACATGGGCCCGACGGTCGCCAAGACCTTCGGCGCCGCGTCGATCAACGACAACGCGACCACCACGCTCGTCTTCACGCTCTCGAACCAGGGCTCGAACCCGGCGCAGTCGGGCGTGACGGTCGGCGATACGCTGCCCACGGGCCTGCGCCTGAACAGCGCGACGCCGGCCGTGGCGTACTCCGCCGGCTGCTCGGGCCCGGCCACGGCGGCCTACAACGCCGGCACGCGCGTGCTCTCGGGCCTCACCGGCCTCGCGATGACCGCCGGTACGGCGAGCTGCACGGTCACGGTCGCCGGCCTCACGAACACCGCGACGCAGACGAATGCCTCGTGCGCCGCGAACCCGGCCGCATTCACAAACCTCTCGGCCTCCGTGACGACGACGGGCGCTACCAACTCGTCGCTCGACCAGTGCCTCGTGGTGAACCGCGTGAATCCGAGCGTGGCCAAGACCTTCGGTGCGGGCACGATCGCGGATGGCGCGGCGACCACGCTGGTCTTCACGCTCACGAATTCGGGCTCCAACCCGGCGCAGGCGGGCATCACCGTCGGCGACACGCTGCCCTCGGGCCTCGCGATCAACTCGGCCACGCCGGCGGTCGCGTACTCGGCCGGCTGCTCGGGTCCCGCGACGGCGGCGTACAACGCCGGCACGCGAGTGCTGTCGGGCATCACGGGTGTGGCGATGACCGCGGGCACCGCGAGCTGCTCGGTCACGGTCTCGGGCGTCACAAACCAGGCGGGGCAGGTGAACGCCTCCTGCGCCGCGAACCCGGCCGCCTTCACGAACGCGTCGGCATCCGTGACGACCACCGGTGCGGCGAACGCCTCGACGGATCAATGCCTGGTTGTCACCAGTGTCGCCCCGAGCGTGGCCAAGACCTTCGGCACGGGCACGATCACCGATGGCGCCGCGACCACGCTCGTCTTCACGCTGGCGAACACCGGCACGAACCCGGCGCAGTCGGGCATCGCGGTGGGCGACACGCTGCCCACGGGCCTGCAATTGAACAGCGCGACGCCGGCCGTCGCGTACTCGGCGGGTTGCGCGGGCCCGGCCACGGCGGCCTACAACGCCGGCACGCGCGTGCTCTCCGGCATCACCGGCGTGACGATGTCGCTCGGGACGGCCTCCTGCACCATCACGGTTGCGGGCCTCACGAACGCGCCCACGCAGACGAATGCCTCCTGCGCGGCGAACCCCGCTGCGTTCACGAACCTCGCGGCCTCCGTCACCACGACGGCCGCAACCAACGCGTCGGTCGATGTGTGCCTGGTCGTCAATCGCGTGAACCCGAATGTCGCGAAGACCTTCGGCGCGGGCACGATCGCCGACGGCGCGGCCACGACGCTGCTCTTCACGCTGACCAACACCGGGACGAATCCGGCCCAATCGGGCATCACGGTCGGCGACACGCTGCCCACGGGCCTGCAACTGAATAGCGCTACACCGGCCGTCACGTACTCCGCCGGTTGCGCCGGTCCCGCGACGGCCGCGTACAACGCCGGCACGCGCGTTCTCTCCGGCATCACGGGTGTCACGATGAGCGCCGGCACGGCCTCGTGCGTGGTCACCGTCTCGGGCCTCACGAACCAGGCGGGGCAGGTGAACGCCTCGTGCGCCGCGAACCCGGCCGCGTTCACGAACGCTTCGGCCGCCGTGACGACGACGGGTGCGAACAACACCTCGACCGACCAGTGCCTCGTGGTCACGAGCGCTGGAGCCACGGTCGCCAAGACCTTTGGTGCCGCCACGATCGCCGATGGCGCGACGACCACGCTGGTGTTCACGCTGAACAACAGTGGAACGAACCCCGCGCAGTCCGGCATCAGCGTGGGCGACACGCTGCCCACGGGCCTGCGCCTGAACAGCGCGACACCGGCCGTGGCGTACTCCGCCGGTTGCGCCGGACCCGCGACGGCCGCGTACAACGCCGGCACGCGCGTGCTCTCCGGCCTCACGGGTGTCTCGATGTCCGTCGGCACGGCCTCCTGCACGGTAACGGTCGCCGGCCTGACCAACACCGCGACGCAGGTGAATGCCTCGTGCGCCGCGAATCCGGCCGCCTTCACCAACCTCGCGACCTCCGTGACCACCACGGGCGCCACGAACGCCTCGCTCGACCGTTGCCTCGTGGTGACCTCGACCGTCCCGAACGTCGCGAAGACCTTCGGCGCGGCGGCCATCGCCGACGGCGGCGCCACGACGCTCGTCTTCACGCTGACCAACACCGGCACGAATCCGGCGCAGTCGGCGATCACGGTCGGCGACACGCTGCCGACGGGCCTGCAGCTGAACAGCGCCACACCGGCGGTCGCGTACTCCGCCGGTTGCTCGGGCCCGGCCACCGCCGCGTACAACGCCGGAACGCGCGTGCTGTCCGGCCTCACCGGTGTCGCGATGACGGCCGGCACGGCGTCTTGCACGGTCACGGTCGCGGGTGTGACGAACCAGGCGGGGCAGGTGAACGCCTCCTGCGCCGCGAACCCGGCCGCGTTCACGAACGCCGCCGCTGCCGTGACGACCACCGGCGCCAACAACACCTCCACCGACGTCTGCCTCGTGGTGACCGCGGGCACGCCGACCGTGGCGAAGACCTTCGGCGCCGCCACCATCGCGGACGGCGCCACGACGACGCTCGTGTTCACGCTGAACAACAGCGGATCGAACCCGGCGCAGGCGGGCATCGCCGTGGGCGACACGCTGCCCACCGGCCTGCGCCTGAACAGCGCCACCCCGGCCGTCGCGTACTCCGCGGGTTGCGCGGGTCCGGCCACCGCCGCCTACAACGCCGGCACGCGCGTCCTCTCCGGCATCACCGGCGTCACGATGACGGTCGGTACCGCGAGCTGCACGATCACGGTCGCGGGTGTGACGAACCAGGCGGGCCAGGTGAACGCCTCGTGCGCGGCGAACCCGGCTGCGTTCACGAACCTCTCGACGGCCGTCACGGCGACGAACGCGACCAACGCATCCGTGGACCGCTGCCTCGTGGTCACGGCCACGGCGGCGAACCTCTCCAAGGTGTTCACGCCGGCGGCCATCGACGTGGGCGGCACCTCGACGCTGGTCTTCACGATCGCGAACACGGGCTCGAACCCGCCGCAGTCGGGCATCGGGTTCACCGACACGCTGCCGGTCAACGTCACGGTCTCCGGCACGCCGAACGTGCAGTCGAACTGCCCGGCGGGCGGCGCGCTGGTCAACAACCCGGCCTTCGTCTCCACGACCGCGACGTCGATCACCGTGGTGGGCGCGGCGATGAACGCGGCCGTGGCGAGCTGCGAAGTGCGCGTCAACGTGACCTCGGCGGTCGCGGGCAACTACACGAACAACACGACCAACATCAGCGGCCCGGCGAACATCGGCACGGTGGGCCTCACGGCGACCCTCGCGGTGCAGCCGCTGCCGGTGCTCACCAAGGCGTTCGGCGCGGCCACGGTCGCGATCGGCGGGACCTCGACGCTCACCTTCACGATCGCCAACACCGCGCCGTTCGCGGTGAACCGTGCGGGCCTGTCGTTCACGGACACGCTCCAGGCGCGCATCAACATCGCCAACCCGGCGGCGCCGACGAACAACGGCCAGTGCGGCGCGCCCGTGATCACGGCGGTCGATGCGACCCAACCGTTCACGGCCTCGGCCATCAGCGTGAACGCGGGCCAGACCTGCACGATCACGCTCACGGTCCGTGGCGTCTCGGCGGGCGTGGCCCCCAACGCGGCCGCGGACGTGACCCCGGTCTCCGGCCTGGTGAACGGCGTCCTGCCGCAATCGATCACGGTCCTCGGCGGGCCGACGCTCACGAAGTCCTTCACGCCCGCGGCCATCAACTCCGGCGGAGTCTCGACGCTGCTGGTGACGATCACCAACCCGAACGCCTCGGCCATCACGGTGACGAGCGTGACGGATACGTTCCCGGTCGCGCCGGGTGCGGGCCTCGTGCGCGCGGCCACCCCGGCGCTCGCGACGAGCTGCGCGGGCGGCGTGGTCACCTCGACGGCGGGCAGCGTCACGCTGACCGGCGGCACGGTGCCGGCGAACGGCTCGTGCACATTCCAGGTAGACGTCACGGCGGCGACCAACGGTTCCTACGTGAATACGATCGCGGCGGGCGCACTCACGACGAGCGCGGGCGCGAACGCGGCGCCGGCCAGCGCGACCCTCACCGTCTCGCCGGTGGCCAACCTCGCGATCGTGAAGTCCGCGCCGGCCACCATCGTCACCGGTGCGCCGATCACCTACACGCTCACGATCTCCAACGCGGGCCCGGATGCGGCCAACGGCGCGACGTTCGCCGATGCCGTGCCGGCGCAGGTCACCGGCGTGGCCGGCGCCTGCGGCACGCCGCTGGGCGGCGCGGTCTGCGGCGCGGTGAACGTGGCCGGCAACAACGTGACGGGCACCGTGACCACGCTGCCCTCGGGCGGCTCCGTGGTGATCACCATCACCGGCACGGCCGGCGGCGTGGGCACGTTGTCCAACACCGCGACCGTCGCGACCCCGGGCGGCGTGACCGATCCGACGCCGGGCAACAACACGTCCACGGCGAACACCACGATCCTGGCGCCGGACCTCACGCTCACGAAGACGCACGCGGGCAACTTCACGGTCGGCGTGAACGGCGTCTACACGCTCACGGCCACCAACGCGGGCACCGCGGCCACGAGCGGCGTCGTCACCGTGGTCGACACGCTGCCGCTGGGCCTCACCTTCGTCAGCGCCACGGGCGCCGGCTGGGCGTGCGCGAGCGCGCCCCCGCAAGTGACGTGCACGTCGGCGGCGGTGATCAACGCCGCGGCGAGCGCGACGCCGATCACGCTGACCGTCGCGGTGGCCTCCATCGCGGTGCCCTCGGTGATGAACGCGGCCACGGTCTCCGGCGGCAACGAACCGGCGGCCAACAACGCCAACAACGGCGCCACGGACAACACCATCGTGGTGTCGGCGGCCGCGAACACCTTCGCCCCTGACAACGCCGCCACCGGCGCGCCGGGCAGCTTCGTGCTCTATCCGCACACCTTCAACGCGAGCCTCGCGGGCAACGTCGCCTTCTCCACTTCGAACGTGGCGACGCCGGCGATCGCGGGCTGGACGCAGCAGATCTACCGCGACACCAATTGCAACGGCACGCTCGACGGCGCCGAAGGCGCGGCGGTGCTGGCTGCGCCGGTGGCGGTGGTGCCGGGCGACCAGGTCTGCATCATCGTGCGCGACAACATTCCGGCCGCCGCGCCGCTCAGCGCGCAGGACGTGATCTCGGTCACCTCGACGTTCAACGGCGTGCAGACCATCACGCGCACCGACACGACGACGGTGGGTGCGGCGATCGCCTCGTCGCTGGTCCTCTCCAAGGCCGTGCGCAACGTGACGCAAGGCAGCGCGACCGGCGTCACCGGCAACGCGCGCCCGAACGACGTGCTCGAGTACACGATCACGTACAGCAACCCGAGCGCGGGCGTGGTCACCGCCGTCGTCGTGAACGACGCGACGCCTTCCTTCACGCAATTCCTGAATGCGACCTGCGGCGGCGGGCCGCTGCCGGCCTCGCTCACCGGTTGCAGCGTCACCTCGCAACCGGCCGTCAACGGCACGGGCCCGATCGTCTGGACCCTCACGGGCACCCTGCAACCCGGCAGCACCGGCACCGTCACCTACCAGGTCCGAGTCCAGCCCTGATGGACAGCACGCAGTTCATCCGCCGGCCCCCCGTGGGGCCCATGGGGCGGATCGTGCGCATCGCGGTGATCGCGGTCACGGTCGCCCTGGTTTGCGGGTCGACGTTCAACGTGCTGATGGGTCACCGCGACGTCGCCGTGGTGTTCGCGCTCGCGGCACCCCTCGGCATCTCGGCCTGGGGCTTCGCGCGCGCCGGCTACTACGAAGCCGCCGTGGTGCTGCTGTCCATGGTGCTCGTGGCCGTGGTGACGCTCACCCTCTATCTCAGCCCGACGGGCATCCACGACCACGCGGTGATCGCCTACGCAGGCATCCTGCTGTTCACCGCGCTGCTGCTGACGCGCAAGTCGTTCGTGTGGATGTCGATCGCGACCCTGGTGCCGGCCGTCGCCGTCTTCGTGCTCGAATTCATGGGCCTCACCAACAGCCAGATGGGCAACCGGACGGGCTGGCCCGCGCTGTTCGATTTCCTGCTCGTGACGGGCATGGTCGGCGGGATCGGGCGCGTGGTCTCGGAGATCCTCTTCGGCAGCCTCGGCGATGCGCAGCAAAGCGCGATCAAGGATCCGGTCACCGGACTCTCGAATCGCCAGCGATTCCTCGTGACGGCTTCTTCGCGCATCCGGGGCGCGGATTCGGACGAGTCCGGCGTGCTCGTGCTGGCCGACCTCGACAACTTCCGGCGCGTGAACCACGTGGTGGGCCATTCCGCGGCCGACCGCATCCTGGTGGAAGCCACGCGCCGCCTCACCGCCGCGTTCCCGCGCGCGTTGCTGGCCCGCATGGGCGACGACGAATTCGCGCTGCTGGAGGACGTGGCCGGCGAGGAGGGTGCTCGCGATGTCGCCCGGCGCGTCTCGGAGGCGCTCACGTTCCAGCATGCGGGCGTCTCGGTCACGGCCGCGGTGGGGTTCTCGATCTACCCGAGGGATTCCCACGGCATCGACTCGCTCCTGATGGCCGCCGACAGCGGCCTCACCGCGGCCAAATCGCTCTCCACCGGGCGCATTTCCGGGACGGCCTAGTAAAATCGGGGGAATGGCTTCCTCCGCGCGCCTCACCGGCGCCATCCTCGTCACCGTCGCGGCCGTCGCGTTTTCCGCCAAGGCGGTCATCATCAAGCTCGCGTACCGGCACGGCGTCGATCCCGTCACGCTGCTCGCGTTGCGCATGCTGATCAGCGCGCCGTTCTTCCTCGCCCTGGGCCTGTGGTCGGCGCGCGGCGAGCACGTGATGCCGCTCTCGCGCCCCGACTGGCGCGCGGTCGTGCTGCTCGGGATGATGGGCTACTACCTCGCGAGCCTGTTCGATTTCATCGGGCTGCAGTACATCACCGCGGCGCTCGAGCGGCTGGTGCTGTTCCTGTATCCGACGATGGTGCTGTTGCTCGCCGCGATCTTCTTCAAGCGCAAGGTCACTCGCCGCGACGTCCTGGCACTCGGGCTTTCGTATGGCGGGATCGTGCTGGTGGTGGCGCACGACTTTTCGCTCACCGGCTCCAACGTGGCGCTGGGTGCGTTCTGGGTTTTCCTTTCGGCGCTCTTCTACGCGGGCTACCTGCTCGGCAGTGGTCGCTACGTGGAGCGGCTGGGGAGCATGCGCTTCGCCTGCTACGCAGCGCTGGTTTCGTGCGTGGGCGTGGTGGGGCATTTCTTCGTGACGAACAATGCCGCGCTGCTGTTCTCCCAACCCACCGCGGTTTACGGCCTCGCGCTGACCATGGCGCTGGTCTCGACGGTGATCCCGATCGTGCTCACCGCCGAGGGTATCCGCCGCATCGGCTCGAGCCATGCCGCGATGATCGGGGCGGTGGGGCCGGTGGCGACGATCTTCTTCGGGTATTGGTTTCTCGATGAAGCGATTACCGCGATCCAGCTCGCTGGCGCGGCTTTGGTTCTTGCCGGCGTGCTTGCGATCACCCTTCAGAAGAAGGGTTAGTCAACAAAACAAAGGCGAAAGGCGTTTTGTCCGCAGATGAACGCAGATGAACGCAGATGAAAAGCGAACTCGAGCGGGCCAGATTGAACGAGACCACCGGAAGTGTGCTCGCATGCGCGTTCAAGGTCGGCAGGTCACTGGGTCACGGTTTCCTGGAAAAGGTATACGAGAATGCGTTGGCCATTGAACTGGAGGAGGCGGGACATTCTGTGGCCATTCAAAGGGCCTTCGACGTCACCTATCGCGGGCGTCTCGTAGGTCAGTACTGTCCGGACATCATCGTCGACGAGGTGGTCCTCATTGAAATCAAGGCGATTCGTGCTCTGGATGATCCGCACCTTGCTCAGTGCATGAACTACTTGCGTGTCACAAGGCTGAACCTGGGATTGCTGCTGAACTTCGGGATGCCAAAGCTCGAGTACCGGCGCGTCGTCTGGGACTTCTAGCGGTGGGGTTATCTGCGTTCATCTGTGTTCATCTGCGGACAAACGCCTTTCGCCTTAGTCTTTTATAATTGCGCGTCAGCGCTCTCATTCCCTCGGAGAAAGAAACCATGAAGAAGCCCATGCGCGTCGCCGTCACCGGCGCCGCAGGCCAGATCGGCTACAGCCTGCTGTTCCGCATTGCCAGCGGCGAGATGCTCGGCAAGGACCAGCCCGTCATCCTCCAGCTGCTGGAGATCCCCGACGAGAAGGCCCAGAAGGCGCTGAAGGGCGTGATGATGGAGCTGGACGACTGCGCGTTCCCGTTGCTGCAGTCCATGGTGGGCACGTCGGATGCCACGGCTGCGTTTCGCGATGTGGACGTGGCCCTCCTCGTGGGCGCGCGTCCCCGCGGCCCGGGCATGGAAAGGAAGGACCTCCTCGAAGCCAACGGCGCCATCTTCGTGCCGCAGGGCAAGGCGCTGGGCGAAGTGGCCTCGCGCGACGTGAAGGTGCTGGTCGTGGGCAACCCGGCCAACACGAACTCGCTCATCGCGATGAAGAACGCGAAGGGCCTGAAGCCCCAGCAGTTCACGGCGATGATGCGCCTCGACCACAACCGGGCGCTGACGCAGGTGGCGCAGAAGACCGGCAAGGCCGTGACCGACGTGAAGAAGATGTCGATCTGGGGCAACCACTCGGCCACGCAGTATCCGGATGTCTTCCATGCGGAAGTCGCGGGCAAGAACGCCGCGCAGACCATCAACGACCAGGCCTGGATCGAGGGCACGTTCATCCCGACGGTGCAGAAGCGCGGCGCGGCCATCATCGATGCGCGCGGCCTTTCGTCAGCGGCTTCGGCGGCCAACGCGGCCATCGACCACGTGCGCGACTGGGTGCTGGGTTCCACGGAATGGGTGTCGATGGGCGTGCCGTCGGACGGCAGCTACGGCATTCCCGAGGGCATCATTTTCGGCTATCCCTGCACGACCGCGAACGGCCAGTACACGATCGTGAAGGGCATCGAGCACAACGACTTCGCGAAGGCGAAGATCGCGGCCACGCAGAAGGAGCTCGAAGAGGAGCGGGCTGCGATCGCGCATCTCCTCAAGTAGTAAGGAAGGTCAAAGGCGAAAGGCGTCCTCCGCAGATAAACGCAGATACACGCCGATGATTTCCTCAAGCAAACCGAAAGGACGTTGGGTTTAACCCAGATTTTCGTTCTTGCTGGAGGGATTCATCGGCGTGTATCTGCGTTTATCTGCGGAGGACGCCTTTCGCCTTTTCTTCATTCATCCGCGGCGAGCACAGCTCCCGCGACGGCGAGCGTGATGGCGGTGCCGAGCACGGCGAGCGCACCCGGCGTGAAGTAGCGCGCCGTCGCCAGGTCCAGCACCCCCTGCATCGCGGTCGTTCCCGACGGGGCGAGGAGGGCCGCCAGCACGGATCCCAGCGCCGTCGATCCGAGGATGAGGGCGGCCTTCCACGGCAGGTGTCGCGGCGCGCGGCGGGGCAGGGTATGCAGCACGCGCGCGGAGAAACCGTCGTCGGGCATCGTCGCGTGCGCGTCGTCCACCAGCAATTGTTCGAGGGTCTTCATGGCGTTTCCTTCGCTCCGGTGAGGCGTGCGCGCAGCTTGGCCTTGGCGCGCAGGATGTGCGTCTTCACGGTGCCCAGCGGGATGCCGAGCGTCTTGGCGGCTTCCTCGTGCGAGAGGTCGCCGTAGTAGCAGGCCGCGATGGCCGAGCGTTCGCCGTCGCTCAGCGTGGCGAGGGCGCGTTCGAGGTCGATGCGCGAAGCGGTGTCGGGCAGGTCCGCCGAGACGTCCTCGAGCATGGGCGCGTCATCCGGGTCGTCCAGCAGCACCTCGCGCTTCTTGCGGGCCTCGCTCTGCCAGGCGTTGAACGCGATGCGGTAGAGCCACGTCGAGAAGCGCGCCTCGAAGCGGAAGTGCTTGAGGTTCCGCCAGGCGAGCACGAAGGTTTCCTGCGCGATGTCGTCGGCCAGGGCGTGGTCGCCCTTCGTGAGGCGGCGGAGCACCGTGCGCACCAGCGACTGGTGGCGCAGCACCAGTTGTCCATAGGCTCGCCGGTCGTCGCGTTCGAGGACGGCCAGGATCAGGTCGGCGTCCGTCTGGGACGCGTCCGGGGGCATCGAGGGGGCTAGGGGTTCTTGGCGTCGCGGCGTTCCACCCGCCAGGCGATCAACAGGGCGACCCCCATCAGGCCGGGGATCAGGCCGATCGACCACGGCCCCTGGGTCTGGCTGAAGAACACCGCCAGCGCCACGCCCAGTGCCACCAGCACCAGCCCGCCCCGCAGGGCCGCGTTGCGGTTCCGCGACGGGGGATCGAGCAGCTCCGGCGGAACCGGCAGCCCCTTCTCGGCCAGCTTCCCGATGGTCTCGTGGATCATCCGCAGCTTGCGGTGCTTGAACCACAGGATGAGGCCCACCAGGAGCACAGGCAGGCCGAAGGTCACGACCATGCCCACGATCGCGACCAGCGTTTCGTTCGATTGCATCCGACTCTCCAGAGGGCCTGAGGGCGGCCAACGTTACCATGCCCCTAGGACGCACCCGGAGCCCCGGATGGATTTGTAACGGCTGCTTGCGGGGGTGCCCCGGAGGCCCGCGGCCGACAGTAGAATGGACCTGTCCAACCCCGAGGAAACCCCCATGAAAGCCTTCTCCCTCCTCGCCGCCGCCCTGCTCGCCGCCGGATGCGCCTCCCAGGACGTGCAGGTCGCCCAGGCCCCCGTCACCTGCAAGGTCGCCCCGATCACCACGGCCAGCGCCACGGACACGAGCGCGAAGAAACCCGTCTCGTCGATCCGCCAGCGCGAGGCCGAGATGGACCTCTCCGCCACCCAGTACCGGATGCAGCAACTGAACCGCAATGGGCTCTTCAACAACAACGTCGAAGACGCCCTGCGGAACTGCGACAACGCCTTGAAGTAGGGCAAAGTCAAAGGCGAAAAATCGGGGTCAGGGTAGAAATAAATGCTGCGCGTTGCCCAGCACTTATTTCTACCCTGACCCCGATTTTCTTCAGTCCCCCGCGAGTTCCTCGGTGACGCTCTCGGTGGTGGTGGGCTCCTGGGGTTTCGGGAGCTCCCGCATCGAGGAGAGCGGCGAGTACTTCGCCACCAACGGGCCGAGCACCAGCGCGCCCACGCCGGCGAAGAGCATCGCGGCCCGCAGGCCGTAGTGCTCCCCGATCCAGCCGCCCACCAGGCCCCCCAGCGGAGCCGTGGCGACCGAAAGGCAGATCATCGAGGCGGTCACGCGGCCCAGCAGGCGATCGGGCGTCACGGCCTGGCGCAGGGTGAGATAGTTGATGAAGAACACCATCGCCGTGAGGTCGAGCACGAACATCCCCGTGGCGAAGATCGCCATCGAGAGCCAGAACGGCCCCATCGCGCAGCCCATCACGATCCACGCCACGCCCGTGCCGGTGATGCCGACCAGCATGGTGGGACCCATGCCGTAGTGCGCGTTCAGGCGCGACGTGAAGCTCGCCGCCGCGAGCGAACCGATGCCCGCCGCCATGAACGTGGCGCCCACCTGGCCGGCCGAGAAGCCCAGCTCGCGCGCGCAGTAGAGCACCACGATCGCGATGAACGCGTGGCGAAAGACCTGCCACGTGGCGAGCGTCCACACGAGCGCGCGCAAGGTTCGCGTATGCCAGATCGTCGAAAGCCCTTCGAGGATCTCGGCCTTCACCGATTGCGGGTGGGCCTTCGGTGCATCGCTCGCCTTCGGCGGGATGCCGCGCAGCATCCACGCCGAGAACAGGAACGAGAACGCATCGAGCAGGATCGCGAACGGCGCCGTGAGCCACGCGATCATGGCTCCCGCGAGGCCCGGGCCGATCAGCTGCGCGGCCGAGTCCGCGATGCCGATCTTCGCATTGGCCTCCACGAGGTTCTCACGCCCGACGCGCTCGGTCATGAAGACCTGGTACGCCGGCCAGCCGAGCACGGTTCCGGTGCCCACGAGGAAGCCCGCGAGATAGAGCACCGGCATGGACAGCACGCCCATCCAGGCGCAAACCGGCACGGACGCCAGCGCCAGCGCGCGCCCGATGTCGGAAGCGATGATGATCGGCAGCTTCGGCATGCGGTCGACGATCACGCCCGCGAACAGGCCGAAGAGCGGGAAGGGCAGGGCTTCCAGCGCGGTCAGCACGCCGACTTCGAAGGGCGACGCGTTCAGCACCAGCGCAGCCGTGAGCGGCAGTGCGAGGAACGTGATCTGGCCGCCGAAGTGGGTCATGGTCAGCGAGATCCACAGCTTGCGGAAGTCCGGCCGGAGCCAAAGGCCCGTGAACCACAGGCGGGGGTGCAACGATTTGATCAGGGTAGCCATCTTGTTCTTGTCCTTCGTCCAATAGCGCGACCTGTGTCGCGAATCCAGCGCGACACTCGAAGACTTGTCGGGCTAGGGGGTCAACGGCGGCGGAGGACGGAATTCCCGAACCACGCCGAATCGGCCATGCGAATGCCGCCGCGCAGCGCGCTGGAGGCAATGACCGGGAGGTCGTGGGTTCGCATGGGTTCAATATCCGGGTGGGGAATTCGTGCGGCCATTATATACTTCGCGCCAATCCAAAGCCACGAGGCTTTCCCATGTTCGGCCGGCTGCTACCCCAGGAAGGGCGTTTCTTCGAGCTCTTCAACGCCCACGCGGACCAGGTCGTCATCGCGGCGCGCCAGCTCCAGGAGCTGATGCGCGACTTCGAGAACCGCGAGAAATACGCGAAAGCCATCGACGAAGCGGAGCACGCCGCGGACCGGATCACGGCCGAGACGATCCGCATGCTGCACAAGACCTTCATCACGCCGCTCGACCGCGACCAGATCCACGGCCTCGTGAACACGATGGACGACATCTGCGACCTGATGCAGGACACGGCCGAGTCGATCACCCTCTACGACATCAAGAAGATCACGCCCGAGACCGAGCGCCTCGCCGACATCGCGGTGAAGTGCTGCGAGCGCGTGAAGGACGTGGTGGACCTCATCGGCAAGCCCGAGCAATCCGAGGCGCTGCTGAAGACCTGCGAGGAGATCGACCGCCTGGAGAGCGATGCCGACCGCGTGATGCGCTCGGCGCTCTCGCGCCTCTTCCGCGAGGAGCAGGACGCACGCGAGATCATCAAGCTGAAGGCGATCTACGAGCTGCTGGAGGAGATCAGCGACCGTTGCATGGACCTCGCGAACCTGGCCGAGGGCATCGTCCTCGAGAACTCCTAGGCCCGGCGGACGCTCCCCATGACCGGACTCGAGATCGGCCTCGGCACGCTCGTCCTGCTCGTCGTGCTGGCGCTCGCGTTCGACTTCATGAACGGCTTCCACGACGCGGCGAACTCCATCGCCACGGTCGTCTCCACCGGCGTGCTGCGGCCGCACCACGCGGTGGCCTTCGCCGCGTTCTTCAACTTCGTGGCGCTCTTCATCTTTCACCTGAAAGTCGCCGCGACGGTGGGCAAGGGCATCGTCGACCCGATGGTGGTGGACCAGTACGTGATCTTCGGGGCCCTGTGCGGCGCCATCGCCTGGAACCTGATCACGTGGTGGTGGGGGCTTCCGTCGTCCTCGTCGCACGCGCTGATCGGCGGGCTCGTGGGCGCGGCCGCGGCCAAGTCCGGCTTTGGGGCCATCGTCGAATCGGGCGTCGCCAAGACGATCATCTTCATCTTCCTGTCGCCGGCGCTGGGGTTCCTCTTCGGCGGGCTGCTGCTGGTCCTCGTGTCGTGGATCGTGCGAAGGCTGACCCCGTCGCGGGTCGACCGCTGGTTCCGTCGCCTGCAGCTCGTCTCCGCGGGCCTGTATTCACTGGGCCACGGCGGCAACGATGCGCAGAAGACGATCGGCGTGATCTGGCTGCTGCTCATCGCCGCGAACGTGGAGGGCGCCAAGGAGCAGGTGCCCTACTGGGTCGTGATCTGCTGCTACGTGGCGATCGCCGCGGGCACGATGTTCGGCGGCTGGCGCATCGTGAAGACGATGGGCCAGAGGATCACGAAGCTGAAGCCGATCCACGGTTTCTGCGCGGAGACCGGCGGCGCGATCACGCTCTTCCTCGCGAGCTTCCTGGGCGTGCCCGTTTCCACGACGCACACCATCACCGGCGCCATCGTCGGCGTGGGGTCCACGCGCAACATCAACACGGTCCGATGGGGCGTGGCGGGCACCATCGTCTGGGCCTGGATCTTCACGATCCCGGCCGCGGCGCTGATGGCCGCGCTCGGCTGGACGATCGGCCGGCTGATCCTCTAGACGCCGGGCTCGCCAGGCCGGCTGGCGCCTTTTTCCCCGCGATTGCGTTCTACCGGTTGAGCGCCCCCCATTCCGGGCGCGGTCGGAGGCGAGGATGCGAAAACTTCCCCTGGTGTTCCTGCTCGCGGCACTGGCCGCGCCCCCCGTGCTGGCCGATTACGACGCCGCGGCCGAAGCGCGCGACGCGGCCCAACGGCAGGCTGCGGCCGCCGAGTCCGCGCGCAAGAAGGCGGAGGCCGACCGCCTGCGCAGCGACGCCGAACTGAGGGCCGCCAAGGCCTACCTGGGCCCGGCCGCGCAAGGCAAGTCCGATGCCGAGGTGAAGCGCCTGTACGCCGAGAAGATGGCCGTCATCCAGCGTGCCGGGAAGGGCGACCCGGCAGCCCGCGCGCAGATGCAGGGCCTCACGCCGGAGCAGCAGGCTCAGATGGACGGCGCGATGAAGGGCATGACCGGCAAGTCGCTCACCGACATCAACAAGATGAGCGATGCCGAGATGAACGCCTTCAGCCGCGACATGGAAAAGAAGTACGGCACGAAGTAGTTCGTCCATAGCGAACCTTTCGCCGTTCGCAGGGCCTACCCCTTTTCGAATGTGCGAAAGGGAAGGCCATGAGCGACGAAATCGGCAAACTTTACGAGATGATCGAGGACCTCGACATCGCGATGATGACCACGCGCCGCAAGGACGGGCACCTGGTCTCGCGCGCCATGTCCACGCAGAAGCACGCTCACGGCGCGGACCTCTGGTTCGTGACCTCCAATGCGACGCGCAAGCTGGACGAGGTGCTCGAGGATCCGCACGTGAACCTCGCGTACTACAAGGACCGTACGCGGGAATGGATCTCCGTGTCGGGACTCGCCGAGGTCTCGCAGGACCGGGAGATCATCGCGCAGCTCTTCAGCGAGGATTGGAAGATGTGGTTCGGCACCGGTGGCGATGCGCGCCATGGCACGCCCGACGACCCGCGCATCGTGCTGATCGGGGTCCAGGTCCACTCGGCGGTATTCCTCGAAGTGGACAAGCCGCAGCCGGTGGTCCTCTACGAGATGGTGAAGGGCTGGATCACCGGCACCGAGCCCAACATCGGGAAGATGCACCACGTCCAGTGACGAAATCGGGGTCAGGGTAGAAATATCTAGATATTTCTACCCTGACCCCGATTTCGGTTCAGTCGGCCTTGATGTTGGCGTCGGCGACGACCTTGCGCCACATGTCGATCTCGGTCCGGATGGTCTTGCCGAATTGCTCCGGCGTGCCGCCGGCCGGGGCGACGCCGTCGTTCTGGAGCTGGTCTTCGGTCTCCTTGAGCTTCAACGCCTTCACCACCGCGCCGTTGATCTTGGCCACGATTTCCGGCGGCATGCCCTTCGGTCCGATGAGGCCGTGCCACAGCGTCACGTCGTAGCCGGCCACGCCGGCCTCGATCACCGTGGGCGTGTTCGGCAGGGCGGGGATCCGCTTCGAGGTGGTCACCGCCAGCACGCGGAGCTTGCCCGCGTTGATCTGCGGCATCGCCGTCGAGGCGCTGCTGAAGAAGACCTGCGTCTGGCCCGAGATGGTGTCGGTCATCGCCGGGCCGCTGCCCTTGTACGGGACGTGCGTCATCTTCGTGCCGGCCTTGAGGTTGAAGTACTCCGAGGCGGCATGGACGATGCTGCCCGAGCCGGAGCTCGCGAAGTAGATCTCGTTGGGCTTCGCTTTCGACAGCGCCACGAGCTCGCCCAGCGTCTTCGCGGGGACGTTCGGGTTGGTGACGATCAGCAGCGGCCCCTGCGAGATCTGCACGATCGGCGTCATGTCGGCCACGGGATCGAAGTTGATCTTGTAGACGCTCGGATTCACCGTGTAGCTCGACGCGATGAGGGTGAGGGTGTATCCGTCGGGAGGCGACTTGATGCCCTGCTCGGTGCCGATGTTGCCGCCGGCCCCGGGCTTGTTCTCCACGATGAACGGTTGCTTCAATTCTTCGGAGAGGCGCCGGGCGATGTAGCGCGCGATGAAGTCGGAGCCGCCGCCGGGTGCGAACGGCACGACGATGCGAACGGGCTTGTTGGGCCAGTCGCTCGCCGGGGACTGCGCGAACGCGGGCAGGGTCATCAGCGCGGCCATCGCAAGGGCGATGCGGACGCGGGCGCGGTGGAACACTTTCATTTCTTCTTCTCCTTCGGCGGGTGCGGGTCGAGGTGGGCAAGGACATCCTTGCGCGCGGCAGCGACGTGCCGGCGCATGAGCATTTCGGAAAGGTCGGGGTCGCGCTGGGCCAGCGCTTCCACGATCTGTCCGTGTTCGATCAGCGAGCGGTGCACGCGCTCGGGGCGGCGGCGCTGCTGGCGGCGGCAGAGCTCGACCAGCGCGTAATAGTCCTCGCACAGGAACTTCACGAGGAACTCGTTGCGGCTCGCGTGCACGATGGCCGAGTGGTAGTCGGTGTCGAGCGACTTGAACGGATAGGCGAGGCTGCCGGTTTCGCGCGACGCTTCGCGCTGGCGCTCGAGGCTCGCCTTCAGGGCCGCGACTTCGGCATCGGTGATGCGCGCGGCTGCCTCGCGCGCCGCCATGCCTTCGATGGCTTCGCGGATCACGAAGATCTGCTCGATGCGTGCGGGCGAGAGCACGACCACGCGCGCGCCCTGGCGCGGGATGCGCGAGACGAGGTTGCGTTCCTCGAGGCGGCGGATCGCTTCGCGCAGCGGGGCCCGGCTGATGCCGTAGCGTTTCGAGACTTCGGGCTCGCTGATCTTGGTGCCCGGCTTCAGGTCCCCGCTGAGGATGGCTTCGGACAAGCGCGACAGCACGCTGTCCGAGACCGGCTCCCAGGCTTCGTCGGCATTCACCAGTGCGGCGCGGGCGCTCATGCGGCGAGCAGGCGGCGCGTGGGCACCAGCACCGAGCCTTCCATCAGGCGCCGTGCGGTGCGGTAGACGACGGCTTCCTCGACATGCGGCGTGGCGCCGCCGGTGACGCGCGCGGCCACGGGCAGGCGGCCGGACGGGTGGCCGATCATGAGGTCGGCGTTCGGGTCGTCGGGAAGGCGTGCGAGTTCCGCGGCGATCGTGCCGGGAATGCGCATCGCGGAGGCGAGGCACATGGCACCCGTGAGCGGCGAGGCGCGGTGGGGCTGGCCCGCGGAAATGGAGCGCACCGTGATGTGGACGTCGGAGGCGGCGAGAATCTTTCCGCTCAGCATCGGGTTGTCGCGCGGCGTCGAGAGAACGCCGACCTGCGGCATGTTGCGCACCTTGGTGCGCGCCTCTTCCGGCGCCTTCACGATCCCCATGCGCACGGCGGCGGCCACGCGGATCTCCTCGAAGCGCGCGATCATCGCCGCATCGGCTTCGAGGTCCGCGGGCAGCTCGGTGCCTTGCAGGCCGAGATCCTTCGCGGAGACGAAGACCACGGGATTCGCGGCGTCGACGAACGACACCTCGATCTGGCCCAGGCCGGGAACGTCGAGTACGTCGCGGGCGTTGCCGGTGGGCAGGAGCTTTCCGGTTCCCGCGCCGCCCGGATCGAGGAACGCGAGGCGGATCGGCGAGCCGGTGCCCGCCACACCCTGCAGCACGAAGTCGCCATCGACCGCGGCCTTGCCGCCGTCGAGCGCGAAGCGCGCGACGATGACCTTGCTCGTGTTGGTGTTGAAGATCCTCACGGTCGCGGTATCGCCGCTCGCATCGACGAGGCCTTCATCCACGGCGAAGGGACCGACGGCCGACGAGATGTTTCCGCAGTTGGCCTTGTACTGGACGATCGGCGCATCGACGGCGACCTGGCCGAAGGTGTAGTCCACGTCCGCATCGGGGCGCGAGGACTTTCCGACGATGGCGACTTTCGACAGCGACGAGATGCCGCCGCCCAGGCCGTCCAGCTGGCGCTTGCCCGGATCGGGGCTGCCGATGGCGAGCGCGAAGATCGCGTCGCGCTGTTTCGGATCGGCGGGAAGGTCCTCGGCGCGGAACAGGATCGCGCGGCTCGTTCCCCCTCGCATGTAGACGGCGCGGATGGCGGTTTGGGGCATGTCAGGCAGCCTCCTGGTGGGGTGCGGCGCCGATCCGGCGCAGGACGAACGGCATCATCCCGCCCGAAGCCCACACGACGTGCTCGTTGGGCGTCTCGATGCGGCACCTGAATTCGATCGTGTCGGTGGAGCCGTCGGCGCGACGGATGCGAACGGGGATGGGCGCGCGCGGTGCGACGTGGCGCGCGAGGTGGGCAAGGTCGAAGGTCTCCGAGCCGTCGAGGCGAAGCGACTGGCGCGTGACGCCTTCGGGAAACGCGAGCGGCAGGATGCCCATCATCACGAGGTTGGAGCGATGGATCCGTTCGAAACTCTCGGCGATCACGGCGCGCACGCCGAGGAGGGCCGAGCCCTTGGCGGCCCAGTCGCGCGAGGACCCCGCTCCGTACTCGCTGCCGGCGATGATGACCAGCGGCACGCCTTCGCCCGCGTAGCGCTCGGCCGCATCGAAGACGCTCTGCACCTCGCCGCTCGGAACGTGGCGCGTGATGCCGCCTTCGCGTCCACCGGCGAGTTCGTTCTTCAGGCGGATGTTGGCGAACGTTCCGCGCACCATTACTTCGTGGTTCGCGCGGCGCGCGCCATACGCATTGAAGTCCACAGAGGCCACGCCACGCGAACGCAGGTGCAAGGCCGCGGGCGAGCCGGCGGCGATGCTGCCCACGGGCGAGATGTGATCGGTGGTGATCGCGTCGCCCAGCATCAACAGGGCTCGCGCACCGACGATGTCCGCCACCGACGCGGCTACGGGCTCGAACGCGTCGAGGTAGGGCGGGCGGCGGATGTACGTGCTGTCGGGCGCCCACGGAAAGAGCGTGCCCACCGGCGCTTCGAGCGCGGCCCACTCGGGACCGCCGTCGAAGAGCGCGGCGTAGCTCTTCTCGAACAAACCGGGAGAAAGCACGCTTGCCGAGAGCTCGGCCACTTCCGCGTTCGAAGGCCAGAGGTCACCCAGGAAGACCGGTTTGCCGTCGCGATCGAGGCCCAGCGGCTGCGAGGTGAGGTCGATGCCCACGTGGCCCGCGATCGCGTAGGCGACCACGAGGGGCGGGGACATGAGGTAGTTGGCGCGCGCGAGCGGATGGATGCGCGCCTCGAAGTTGCGATTGCCCGAGAGCACGGCGCAGGCGACGAGGTCGCGCTCGCGGATCGCCTGGTCGACCGCCGGATCGAGTTCGCCCGACATGCCGCCACACGTGGCACAGCCATAGCCCGCGACGTGGAAGCCGAGGGCGTCGAGGTCGCGTTGCAGGCCGCTCGCCTCGAGGTAGCGTCCGACCACGAGCGAGCCGGGCGTGAGGGAGGTTTTCACCCAGGGCTTCGCGGTGAGTCCGCGCGCCACGGCTTTGCGCGCGAGCAGGCCCGCGGCGAGCATCACCGCGGGGTTCGACGTGTTCGTGCAACTCGTGATCGCGGCGATGACGATCGCGCCGTCGGACAAGGCGGCCACGTCGGACTCGGGCCGATTCATCTCCTCTCGGAAATTCTTCGCCACCGCGCCGAGGGCCACGCGCGCGTGCGGCTTGCGCGGCCCCGCCACGGTCGGCTCGACGCTCGAGAGGTCGAATGCGACGACCGCGCTAAAGGCGGGATCGGCGTGGCCCGGCTCGCGCCACAAACCTTGCGCGCGTGCGTAGGCTTCGACGAGGGCCACCTGGCGTGCGTCGCGGCCCGTGAGCTCGAGGTACCGAAGCGCCGCTGCGTCGATCGGGAAGAGGGCACACGTCGAACCGAACTCCGGCGCCATGTTCGCGAGCGTGACGCGATCCGAGACCGGGAGCGAGGCCAGCGCCGGACCGAAGAACTCGACCAGCGAGTCGATCACGCCGAAGGCGCGCAGGACCTGCGTGAGCGAGAGCACGAGGTCGGTGGCCGTGATGCCTTCGCGCAGCGCGCCGGTGAGGCGCACGCCGACGATGCGCCCGAGGGGAACGACGAGCGGCAGGCCCAGCATCGCCGCCTCGGCTTCGATGCCGCCCACGCCCCAGCCGAGCACGCCGAGGCCATTGACCATCGTGCTGTGGCTGTCGGTGCCGACCATCGTGTCGGGATACGCGAGGGTCGTTCCGTCGCGAGTCTGCGTCCGCACGACCTGCGCGATCCGCTCGATGTTGACCTGGTGGAGGATTCCGTTGCCCGGGGGCACGACGCGCAGGTTGTCGAACGCGCGTTGTGCCCAGCGCGCGAGCTGGTAGCGCTCGGCGTTGCGTTCGAATTCGCGCGCGAGGTTCATCGAGAGCGCATCGGGCCGGCCGGCCGTGTCGACGATGAGCGAATGGTCGATCACGAGGTCGACCGGGATCTGCGGATTGATCCGGGACGGGTCGTGCCCCTGCCGTTGCATGGCGTCTCGCAGCGCCGCGAGGTCCACGAGGGACGGGATGCCCGTGTAGTCCTGCATCAACACGCGCGCGGGATGGAAGGGGACGGCGAGCGATTCGGTTGCCGCCGGGTTCCACCGCAGGAGGCCTTCGACGTCGCTCGCCGTGACGCCGTTGTGGCCGACGTGGCGCAGCGCGTTCTCCGCGAGGATGCGCAGGCAGCCGGGAATCGCACGGACGTCGATGCCCGCTTCCCGTGCGAAGGAATCGACGCTGAAGTACGAAATCGGATCGCCGGAAATGGCGAGCGGGACGAGGTGCATGAAGGACGTCAGGCTAGCACGGGGTATCCTCTGATTGTCGACAGAATGATGTGAATGACTGATTCGAGATCGGCGAAGGTTTATCCACGCAGATGCCCACCCTTGGAAAGAAGAAAGCCGCCCACGGGCGGCTCTCCAGACGGCAGGTTATCGCAGATGAACGCAGATAACCCCAGGCAGAGTCTCTTCGGAGGCACCTCGCAAGGTTTTATCTGTGTTCATCTGCGATAACCCGCATTCTGAGAGCCGCCTTCTGGCGGCTTTCCTCTTTCCAAGGGTGGGCATCTGCGTCGACAAGACGTCTCCGATCTTCATACTGTCGACAACAAGCCCTGTTCCCGCCTCCCGTTCCCGGAAGGCCCGTCGAAAGGTACCCTGCAGTTTCCGCTCCGGAAAAATCCCAAAAGAACTCCATGAAAACGCTCGCACGCCGCCGCCAGTTGCTCGCCGCCCTGTCCACCCTTCCCCTTCTCGGCGTGCGCGGCGCGCTCGCCCAGGACAAGTGGCCGTCGAAGCCCATCAAGCTGATGATCGGCTTCCCACCCGGGGGCGGAGCCGATGCGATGGGCCGGCTCGTGGGCGCCAAGCTCGGTGAACGCCTCGGCCAGCCGGTCATCGTGGACAACCGCACCGGGGCCACGGGCACGATCTGCTCGGAGATGGTCGCGAAGGCGGCGCCGGACGGCTACACGCTGCAGGTCGCGCACATCAATTCGAATGCGATCGGTCCGCTGCTGGTCGCGAAGGGCAAGTTCCATCCGATCGACGACTTCACGCCGATCACGCTGATCGGCATCACGCCGCAGATGCTGTGCCACCACCCGAAGCACAAGTTCAAGGACGTGCCGGCGCTGATCGCGTATGCAAAGGCAAACCCCGGAAAACTCACGTTCGCTTCGTCGGGCGTGGGCAGCATCCAGCACATCGCCGCGGAAGACTTCAAGCTGCGGGCGGGCGTGGACATGCTGCATGTCCCGTTCAAGGGCACGGGCGAGGCGATGGCCGCGCTGCTGTCGGGCGACGTCGACCTCACCTTCAGTTCGACCGGCTCCGCCGTGCCGCAGGTCAAGGGCGGCAAGCTCATCCTGCTCGCGGTGGGATCGCCGAAGCGCCTGGCCGACTACCCGAACACGCCCGCGATCGCCGAGACGCTGCCGGGCTACGACATCGCGACGTGGTATGGGCTCGCCGGTCCGAAGGGCCTGCCGCCCGCGATCGTCGATCGCATCGCCTCCGAGGTGCAGGCCATCCTCAAGTTGCCCGACGTGCAGAAGCGCTTCCACGAGCTTGACGCCACGGTGTCCTCGGGAAGCCCGAAGCAGTTCGGCGATTTCTGGCGCGCGGAAGTGACGCGCTACCAGAAGCTCATCAACGACGCGAAGATCACCGCGTGAGCGACGCCGACGCGAAGCGCGAGTTCACGCCGAGCGGGTTCCTGCGCGCGGGGATCAACATGGGCAATCCGGTCATCGCGCAGAAGGATCCGCACGGCGGCGACCCGAAGGGCGTGGGGGCCGCGCTCGCGCGTGAGCTTGCGAGGCGCCTCGGCGTCGACGTGAAGTTCACGACCTACGAGACGGCCGGCAAGCTCGCCGACGCGGTGAAGGCCCGTGAATGGGATGTGGCCTTCCTCGCCATCGATCCGGCGCGGGCGACCGACATCGATTTCACCGCGGCCTACGTGCACATCGAAGGGACGTACATGGTCCCGGACGCTTCGCCGTTGAAAGCGGTGGCCGACGTGGATCGCGCCGGTGTGAAGATCGCGGTCGGATTGAAGACCGCGTACGACCTGTACCTCACGCGCGAGATCAAGAATGCCGAGCTCGTGCGCTCGGGGAGTTCGGTCGCCGCGATCGAGCAGTTCCTGAACGAGAAGCTCGATGTGGTCGCCGGGGTCCGACAGCCGCTCGATGGCGCGGCGAAGAAGAATCCGGGCTTTCGCGTGATGTCGGATAGCTTCATGGTGATCAAGCAGGCTTCGGGCGTTCCGAAGGGACGCGCTGCGGCGCATGCGTATCTCGCGAGATTCATCGAGGAGATGAAGGCTTCGGGTTTCGTCGCGAAGGCCCTCCAGGACAGCGGGCAGACGGACGTCGCTGTCGCTCCGCCGGGGTAAAGAAAAGCTTGAACCGCAGAGACCCCAGAGGCCCCTGAGAAAGCCCACCCACGCGACATGATGACCGAGCGCCAGCGTAGGTTTCGCGAGGCATACATCGCGCAGATCAGCCCCTGGTACAGCGGCCTGCTGCACGTCGCTGTCTTGTACGGCGCGGGCATCGCGGGCATCTGGTGGTGCGCGCAGCACCTGCTGGGCGCCACGTGGGAGTGGCTGCTGGTCGTTCCGGTGGCGATCGCGGGCAACTTCATCGAGTGGGGCATGCATCTCTTCGTGCTGCATCGCCTGCGCGACGTCTTCGCCATCCGCGCGATCTACGACCGCCACACGCGCCAGCACCACCAGTACTTCACCGACAACGACCCCACGATCCACTCGATCCGGGAATTCCGGATCGTCTTCTTCCCGTGGCGCGTGCTGATCGCGGTGTTGCTCTTCGGCGGTGGCGTGTCGTATCTGATGGGATTCCTGCTGGGGCCGAACGCAGGCTACGTCACCTTCATCACGATGGTCGGCCAATATCTCGTGTACGAGACGTTCCATTTCCTCTCGCACGTGCCGGACAACGCGTTCGTGCGAAACATGCCCTTCGTGAACACGATCCGCCGCCACCACGCCGCGCACCACAACATGGGGATCATGATGCACGTGAACATGAACCTCACCTTTCCGGTCGCGGATTGGGCGATGAATACCAGCGACTTGAATCGCGGCCTGCTGGGCCACCTCTTCAACGGCTACTCCGAGCGGTACATCAAGGAGGAGCTGAAGCCGGTGATCGCGCGGTTCCGGGAAGCAAGGACGCAGGATGAGCGGGTCACCCTGGACGGGCCGAAGCTCGACGCGGAAGAGGTCCAGGTCATGCAACGGGCGGTGAGGCAGGCCTCAGCGGCGATCTCCGCAAAACAGGAGTAAAAAGCCGCCCGGGGGGCGGCTTTTCTTTTCAGGCGAAAGGCGTCCTCCGCCGATAAACACAGATACACGCCGATGAAGTTCGAAGAGCAAAGAGCTTCCAGGCTGAATCCCTTACTACCTTTCATCGGCGTTTATCCGCGTTTATCGGCGGAGAGCGCCTTTCGCCTTTGACTTTCCTCAGGCGGCGGCGCTAGCCGGCGCTTTCTGCACGAGCTCGCGAAGCACAAAGGGCAGGATGCCGCCGTGCAGGTAGTAGTCCACTTCGATCGGCGTGTCGATCCGAACCAGCACCGAGACTTCCTTCTTCGATCCGTCGGCGCGGTGGATCACGAGCTTCGCGTCCATCTGGGGCTTGATGCCGCCCTCGACGCCCACGACATCGATCGTCTCCGTGCCGGTGATGCCGAGCGCATCGGCCGACTCGCCGTTCTTGAACTGCAGCGGCAGCACGCCCATGCCCACGAGGTTGGAGCGGTGGATGCGCTCGTAGCTCTTCGCCACGACGGCCTTCACGCCCAGCAACTGCGTGCCCTTGGCGGCCCAGTCGCGCGAGGAGCCGGTGCCGTACTCGTCGCCGCCGAACACGACCGTCGGGATCTTGTTCGCGATGTACTTCATCGCCGCGTCGTAGATCGACAGGAGTTCGCTGCCGGGCTGGTACAGGGTGACGCCGCCTTCGACGCGCGTGCCATCTGGTTTCGGCGGGAGCATGAGGTTCTTGATGCGCACGTTGGCGAACGTGCCGCGCATCATCACGTCGTGGTTGCCGCGGCGCGCGCCGTAGCTGTTGAAGTCCGCCTTCATCACGCTGTTCTCGATCAGGTACTTGCCGGCGGGCGAGGTGTCCTTGATCGAGCCGGCGGGCGAGATGTGGTCGGTGGTGACCGAGTCGCCGAAGATGCCGAGCACGCGGGCGCCTTTCACGTCATGCGCCTTGCCGGGGCTCATGCCGAAGCCCTCGAAGAACGGCGGCTCCGCGATGTACGTGGACTTCGGCCAGTTGTAGACCTGGCCCGTGGTCGACGGGATCTTGTCCCAGAGCGGGTTGTCCTTGGTGAGGTCGCCGTAGAGCTTCTGGAAGACCTTCGGGTCCTGCGCGTACTTGAGGTTCGCGTGGATCTCGTCGCTGGTGGGCCAGATGTCCTTCAGCATCACCGGGCCGTTGGTGCCCATGCCGACGGGCTCGTTCTCGAGGTCCTTCAGCACCGTGCCGGCGATCGCGTAGGCGACCACGAGCGGCGGGGAGGCGAGGAAGTTCGCGCGGATGTTGGCGTGGATGCGCGCTTCGAAGTTGCGGTTGCCCGAAAGGACCGCGGCGCATACGAGGTCATTGCCGACGATGGATTCCTCGATCGGCTCGGCGAGCGGACCCGCATTGCCGATGCACGTGGTGCAGCCGTAGCCGGCGAGGTAGAAGCCGACCTTCTCGAGCGACTCGAGCAGGCCCGCGGCCTTCAGGTAATCGGTGACGACGCGCGAGCCCGGGGCGAGCGAGGTCTTGATGTGCGGCTTCACCTTGAGGCCCTTGGCGACGGCCTTCTGGGCGAGCAGGCCCGCGGCGATCAGCACACCGGGGTTCGAGGTGTTGGTGCACGACGTGATCGCGGCGATCAGCACGTCGCCGGAGCCGATGTCGATGCCGTCCTTCGTCTTGAAGCGCTTGCCGAGGTCCTCGGGCTTCTTGGAGAAGCCGTTCTCCGCAGGCGGCTTGGAGAAGAGCTCGGTGAACTTGGATTTCAGCGCGCCCAGCTCGATGCGATCCTGCGGACGCTTCGGGCCGGCGACGGAAGCCTTGATCGTGTTGAGATCCAGCGAAAGCTCTTGCGAGTAGGTGATGTCGCCCTGGCGCGGAATGCCGAACAGGCCCTGTGCCTTGAAGTAGGACTCGAACGCGTCGACTTCGGCGGCGGTGCGGCCCGAATTGCGGAAGTAGGCGACGGTCTTCTCGTCGACCGGGAAGAAGCCCATGGTCGCGCCGTACTCGGGCGCCATGTTGGCGATGGTGGCGCGGTCGGGCACGGCGAGCGACGCGGTGCCTTCGCCGTAGAACTCGACGAACTTGCCGACGACCTTCGCCTTGCGCAGCATTTCCGTGACCGTGAGCACGAGGTCGGTGGCGGTGATGCCCTCGCGGAGCTTGCCGGTGAGATTCACGCCCACCACGTCCGGCGTGAGGAAGTACACGGGCTGGCCCAGCATGCCGGACTCCGCCTCGATGCCGCCCACGCCCCAGCCCACCACGCCCACGCCGTTGATCATCGTCGTGTGGCTGTCGGTGCCGACCAGCGTGTCGGGATAGTAGATGCCGTCCTTCTTGTGCACGCCGCGGGCGAGGTACTCGAGGTTCACCTGGTGCACGATGCCCACGCCCGGGGGCACGACCTTGAACGTGTCGAACGCCTGCATGCCCCACTTCATGAACTGGTAGCGCTCCTGGTTGCGGGAGAATTCCAGCTTCATGTTGAGATCGAGCGAGTCCTTGGTGCCGTAGTGGTCGATCTGCACCGAGTGGTCCACGACGAGGTCCACCGGCACGAGCGGCTCGACGACCTTCGGGTCCTTGCCCATGCGGGCCGCCACGCCGCGCATGGCGGCGAGGTCGGCGAGCAGCGGGACCCCGGTGAAGTCCTGCAGCACGATGCGCGCGAGGACGAACGGGATCTCCGCCGTGCGCGAGGACGTGGCGCCCCAGCCGGCCAGCTCCTTCACGTGCGCCTCGGTGACCTTCTTCCCGTCGACGTTGCGCAGCACCGATTCCAGCACGATGCGGATCGACACCGGCAGCTTGCTCACGTTCGGAAAGGTCTTCGCGAGCTCGGGCAGCGAATAGAACTGGCCCTTGCCGCCCGCGGCGAGGTTGAAGGATTGGTAGGTATTGAAGGCGTTGTGGGGCATGGCTGGGCTCTTTTTCGGTTATTTAAGTGGTTGCCTTGGCTCGGAGCTGCACATCGTACTCGCGTCCCCGGTCGTCGCGGCAGCGCCCGCCGCCGGTGCCGTAGCCCGGGCCGCGGAACTCGCAGCGCAGGCCGGCGCCATCGGGCGATTGGAGCAGCGCGGTGGCCAGGCCGCCTTCGGGATTGTCCACGGACACGACGCCGCCCATGCCCCAGCCACCCCAGCCCCGGTGACCCCAATAGCCACCGCTGGCGTAGCCGTGGGATCGGTCCGAGACGACGCTGACCCAGGTCCCGGAATAGGACTTGTCGTCGAGCGTGACGCTGACACGTCCCTCGCTCGCGCCGACGTTCTCGAGGACGCCCTTGTAGAGCTTCCCGCTGTCGCGCGGCATGAGGGTGATGTCGTAGGTGGTGGCGCAACCGCCGAGCAGCAGGACGGCACAGGCGAGGATGGCGTTTCGTTTCATGGAAACCTCCTTCCGGCGACCAGCTTCAGATCGCCATCATGTCCACGAACTCGTGGACCGGGGTGGCCTCGAGGCGCTTGGGATCCAGGCACAGCTCGAGGATCGCTTGCTGTTGTTTCGACGGAAAGCGGCGGGCGAGGTTCACCTTGAACTTCTCCACCAGCACCGGCATGCCTTCCTTGCGGCGGCGCTTGTGGCCGATCGGGTACTCGACCACCACTTCCTTCAGCTTCTTGCCGTCGGTGAACTCCACGGTAACCGCATTCGCGATCGAGCGCTTCTCGGGGTCGTGGTAGTCCTTCGTGAATTTCTTGTCCTCGACGCACTCGATCCTGTCGCGCAGCTTGTCGATGGCCGGGTCCTTCGCCACGGCGTCCTCGTAGTCGAGGGCGGTCAGGCGGCCGTAGAGGATCGGCACGGCCATCATGTACTGGATGCAGTGGTCGCGGTCCGCCGGGTTATCGAGCGGGCCCTTCTTGTCGATGATGCGGATGCACGCCTCGTGCGTGCGCACCGTGATCTTCTTGATGTCGGCGGCGGTCTTGCCGATCTTCGCGAGCTCGGCGTGGATCGTCATCGACGCTTCGACCGCGGTCTGCGAGTGGAACTCGGCCGGGAAGGAGATCTTGAAGAGGACGTTCTCCATCACGTAGCTGCCGTACGGGCGCTGGAACTTGAACGCGTTGCCCTTGAAGAGCACGTCGTAGAAGCCCCAGGTCTTGGCCGTCAGCACCGAGGGATAGCCCATCTCGCCGGTCTTCGCGATGAGCGACAGGCGCACGGCGCGGCTGGTCGCATCGCCCGCGGCCCAGCTCTTGCGCGATCCCGTGTTGGGCGAATGGCGGTAGGTGCGCAGCGACTGGCCGTCGACCCACGCGAGCGAGACGGCGTTGATGATCTCCTCGCGATCGAGGCCCAGCATCTGCGCCACGACGGCGGTGGAGGCCACCTTCACGAGCACGACGTGGTCGAGTCCCACCTTGTTGAACGAGTTCTCGAGCGCGATGCAGCCCTGGATCTCGTGGGCCTTGATCATCGCGGTGAGCACGTCGCGCACGGTGAGGGGCTTCTTGCCCGCGGCCACTGCGTTTCTCGAGAGCCAGTCCGCCGTGGCGAGGATGCCTCCGAGGTTATCCGACGGGTGTCCCCACTCGGCGGCGAGCCAGGTGTCGTTGAAATCGAGCCAGCGGATCATGCAGCCGATGTCGAAAGCCGCCTTTACGGGGTCCATCTGGAACGACGTGCCCGGCACCTTCGCGCCGTTCGGCACCAGCGTGCCCGGCACGACCGGGCCCAGCATCTTGGTGCACGCGGGATACTCCAGCGCCTCGAAGCCGCAGCCCAGCGTATCCATCAGGCAATAGCGGGCGGTTTCGTAGGCGTCCTTCGAGGAGACCTTGTACTTCGTCACGTAGTCGACGATGTCGACCAGGACCTGGTCGGGCTTGGGGCGGACGTTGCTGATGTGGGCGGACATGCGTTTCGTTTCTTCTTCAGGAGGGTGAATTGGGGCGCGCGAGGAATTTCTCGATGTCTCGCGTCAGCAAAGCGGGAATGGCGGCCTCGCAGTAGCCGAGCCGGGCCTTCGCCTGCTCGGGCGTGTACGTCGCCTGTTTCGCCTTCGCTTCGTCTTTTTCGGCCTTGATGCGGTCGATCGACCCTTCGTTGCGGCGGGTGCGCTGGACGAGGCGATCGTTCATGCGTTTCCAGCTGTCGTACGCGTCGGAGTACTTCTGGAGAAACTCCGGGTACGCCGCGGCGCAGGATTCGAAGCCGGCGATCGTCTTCTCGGCTTCGCCGAGGCGCTCGTCGGTGGAAGGCGGCGGGCCCTTCGATTCGGCGCCGGCGGTCCCGGCGGTCGGCGCTTCCGGGGGCGGCGAGGACATGATCCGCACGTCGGCCGACTTCGAGTCGTCCGGACACTTCTCGTCCTGGTACGTGACCTTCCCCGCCTTGTCGACGCACTTCACGATTGCCGACGCATCCGGCGCGAGCAGCGCGGCGCAGAGGCAGGAGGCGGCTGCGAGGGTCCGGGTCATGGACGCTGGGCGATCGGCACGAACTTCTGGTCGTCCGGGCCGGTGTAGTTGGCGGAGGGGCGGATGATCTTGCCGTCGATGCGCTGCTCGATCACGTGCGCGGCCCATCCGGAGGTGCGCGAGATCACGAAGAGCGGCGTGAACATGGCCGTGGGCACGCCCATCATGTGGTACGACGTGGCGCTGAACCAGTCGAGGTTCGGGAACATTTTCTTCTCGCGCCACATGACGGTCTCGACGCGCTCCGAGATGTCGAAGAGCTTCATGTTTCCGGCGTCCTTCGAGAGCTTGCGGGCCACTTCCTTGATCACCTGGTTCCTCGGGTCGGCGATGGTGTACACCGGATGCCCGAAGCCGATCACGATCTGCTTCTCGCCGACGCGCTTCACGGTATCGGCTTCGGCTTCGTCCGGGTTGTCGTACTTCCCGATGGTATCGAACGCGAACTCGTTCGCCCCGCCATGTTTCGGGCCTTTCAGGGCACCGATGCCCCCGGTGATGGCCGAATACATGTCCGAACCCGTGCCGGCGATGACCCGGCAGGTGAACGTGGACGCGTTGAATTCGTGCTCGGCGTAGAGGATGAGGGAGGTGTGCATCGACCGGACCCAGAGGTCCGACGGTTTCTTCCCGTGCAACAGGTGGAGGAAATGGCCGCCGATGGAGTCGTCGTCGGTCTCGACGTCGATGCGCTTGCCGTTGTGGGAGAAGTGGTACCAATAAAGGAGCATCGAGCCGAGGGAGGCCATCAGCCGGTCCGCGATGTCCTTCGCCTCGGAGACCTTCCGGGCCTCGCCTTCGGGCAGCACCGAGCCCAGCGCCGAGGTCGCGGTGCGCATCACGTCCATCGGGTGCGCGCTGGCCGGGATGCTCTCGAGGATGTCCTGCACGTCCGCGGGAATGCCGCGCAGCGCGAAGAGCTTCTGCTTGTACCCCTTCAGCTCGGCCTTGTTGGGGAGCTTGCCGTGGACCAGCAGGTAGGCGATCTCCTCGAATTCCGAGGTTTCCGCGATGTCGAGGATGTCGTAGCCGCGGTAGTGGAGGTCGTTGCCGCTGCGGCCGACCGTGCACAGGGCCGTGTTCCCCGCGGTGACCCCGGACAGGGCGACTGACTTCTTCGGCTTGGGAGCGTTCGGATTCGCGACGACTTCGGGCGCGGCACTCATGGGCATCTCTCTCCGTTTACTTGCTTTTGGCGAATAGGGCGTCGAGTTTCTGCTCGAACTCGTGGTAGCCGAGGTGCTTGTAGAGCTCCTCGCGCGTCTGCATCGTGTCGACCGTGTTCTTCTGCGTGCCTTCCTTGCGAAGCGTGGCGTAGACGTTGAGCGCGGCCTTGTTCATCGCGCGGAAGGCCGAGAGCGGGTAGAGCGCGATGTCCACGTTGGCGCTCGCGAGTTCCTTCAGCGTGAAGAGCGGCGTCTGTCCGAACTCGGTGATGTTGGCCAGGATCGGCACCTTCACGGCCGCCTTGAATTTCGCATACATCTCGAGGTCCGTGATGGCCTCGGGAAAGATGCCGTCGGCGCCGGCGGCCACGCAGGCGAGCGAGCGTTCGATCGCGGCTTCGAGCCCTTCGTTGGCGAGCGAGTCGGTGCGCGCGAGGATGAAGAAGTCCTTGTCGGTCTTCGCGTCGACCGCGGCCTTGATGCGATCGACCATCTCCTGCTGGCTGACCAGCTCCTTGTTGGGACGGTGGCCGCAGCGCTTGGCGCCCACCTGGTCCTCGATGTGCATGGCCCCGGCGCCGGCCTTGATGAGCGACTTCACGGTCCGCGCGACGTTGAACGCGCTGGACCCGAAGCCGGTATCGACGTCCACCAGCAGCGGGAGGTCGCAGACGTCGGTGATGCGCCGGACGTCCACCAGCACGTCGTCCAGGTTCGAGATGCCGAGGTCGGGCAAGCCGAGCGAACCGGCCGCGACGCCGCCGCCGGAGAGATAGATCGCCTTGTAGCCGGAGTTCTTCGCGAGCGTGGCGTGGTACGCGTTGATCGCACCGGGGATCTGCAGGGGTTTTTCGGCCGCGAGGGCCGCGCGAAATCTTGCGCCTGGGGTCATCGAGTGTCCTATTGGAAGAAAGTGGCCGCGGCTTCCTCGGGGATCGCGACGCCGGTGACGCGCGCCTTCTGCAGCAGCTCCCAGAAATAGCGGTACGTCGCGCGGTCGTGCAGCTCGCCGGCGTACTGGATCGGTCCCCAGTTGGCGCGCTGCGCGGCGAGCAGGATGGCCGCGCCGTCGGCGACTTCACCGAGGTCGGGCTTCATCGCGTCGACGATCGGCTGGATCTGCGACGGATGGATGCTCCACATGCGCAGGAAGCCGAAATCGTTGCGGGCCTTCCACGCATCGCGGAACACGTTGTACGGATTCTTCAGGTCGAGCGAGACGTTGTGCGCCGGGATCACCCCGTGGGCGAGCGCCGCGGAGACCACTTGCATCTTCGCGTGCACCACCAGCGGATGCTCGAACTGGCCGGGCGAGCGCATGTTGGAGGCGTGGATCGCTCCGTGGTGGCCGCTCACGAAGTCCATCAGGCCGAAATCGAGCACCTGCACGCCCGGCAGTTGCGCGAGTTCCCACGCGTCGTGCAGGGCCCCGTGGGTCTCGATGAGGATGTGCACGGGGATCACGCGCGTGTGCTTCGCCTTCTTCGCGGTTTCCTGGATGTAGGCCACCATCTCCGTGGCCTGCGCGACCGACGTGCACTTCGGGATGGTCACGTACGCGATCGCGCCGCCCGCGCCGCCCACGAGGATGTCGATGTCCTTCTTCCAGTGCGGGTGCGTGTAGTCGTGGATGCGGGCCCCGGCCATCTTGCGCGCGTTGCGCGCGGAGGCGAGCAGGGCGGCGATCATCTCCGCGTGTTCCTTCTCGCGGCCGGCTTCGGCGCCGTCCTCGCAATCGCAGGTGATGTCGAAGACCGAGCCGAGGCGGTCCTGGAGCTCGAGCGCCTTCAGGATCAGCTTCTCGCTGCCGGCGAAATGCTCGCAGGCGGGGATGGCGGGCAGGGACTTCTCGCCGGCGAAGAGAGCCTCGGTGGGATGGCGTTGCGAGACGGGGGTCAGCATGGGCACTCCGTGAAGTCGTCTATTTTACGTCGCCTTGCGGCGGGGAATGAGCACCGTGTAGTCCAGGTCCAGGACGACGGCGTCGTGGCGTTCGCCGGCGGCCAGGGCCGGCAGGTCCTTCAGCGCCAGGTTCTTCGCCCCGAGCATCCGCAGGCGAAGGGCGCCCACGTCTTCGCGGCCGGGGATCGCCCAGCGGTCCAGCACGACGTGGCGGCAATACAAGGTGTCGCCGGCGAAGGTGGGATTGGCGTGCGTGCCCCCGTTGATGGCGGCGATGGCGAAGGCGTTCTCCAATCCGTCATGGGAGAGGGCCCGGCAGATCGAGATCACGTGGCCGCCGTAGACGAGGCGCTTGCCGAAGGCGTTCGCCTTCGCCTGCAGCGCGTCGAAATGGACCCGCGCGGTGTTCTGGTAGAGCCGGGTGGCCAGCATGTGCTCGGCCTCCTCGAGCGTCATGCCGCCCGGGTGGTCGATGACTTCGCCCGTCGCGTAGTCGTCCCAGAGCCGCGTGCCGCCGGTGGCCATCGGGTCGAGCGCGCCGGGCTTCAGGAAGGCGGGCACGACGAGCGCGGAGGCCGGTACCTCGCGGGCCTGCGCGGGGATCACCGTCGCGGGGGCGGGCGCCGCGGGATCGCGCTTGGCGACCATCACCCAGCGTCCCCACGAGAGCACTTCGCGGCCGTGCTGGTTCAGCGCGCGCGAGCCCACGTACACGACGCCGGCCTGGCCGTTGGAGTTCTGCTTCAATCCGATCACCTCGGATTGCGAACGCAGGGTGTCGCCCACGTACACCGGCTCCAGGAAACGCAGGTTCGCGTAGCCCAGGTTGGCCACGGCGTTGTACGAGATGTCGTGCACCGTCTTGCCGAAGGCGATGTGGAAGACGAGCAGGTCGTCGACGGGGCAGGCGGGATGGCCGAGGGCTTTCGCCACCGGTTCGGCGCAATGCACGGTCGCGCGCGAGCCGGTGAGGGCCAGGTAGAGCGCGCAATCGCCCGCGGTGATCGTGCGCGGCGTGGGGTGGCCGTAACGCCGGCCGAGGGCGTAGTCCTCGAAGAACCAGCCGTCGGTCGGACGTCGGCCGGGGCCGGCGGGAACGGCGTCGTTCACTGGCCGGCTTCCAGCTTCTGGATCATGTCGTTCAGGGCGAGCATCCGTTTCGCAGCCTTCACGTGGTGCCCCTCCACGAGGCGGCCGTTCACGACCACCGTGCCGCGGCCTTCGCGGTTCGCATGCTCGAGGGCCTCGATCACTTCGAGGGACGAAGCCAGATCGTGCGGCTTCGGTGTGAAGGCATCGTTGCAGTAGGGCAACTGGAAGGGATGCACGAGGCTCTTGCCGTCGAAGCCCAGGTCGCGGGCGAGGCGGCAGCCGTATTCGAACGACTGCATGTCCTTGAGATCCGTCGAGATGCCGTCGACCACGGAGCGGTCGTAGGCGCGCCCCGCGAGCAGCACGCGCGAGAGGCTGTGGACGAGCGCGATCCGGTCGGGCGTCCGGCGCCCGTGGAGCTGGTTCAGCAGGTCCGAAGTCGCCATCACGAGGCAGGCGATGCGGTCGGAGGCCGCGGCGATCTCCTCGGCCCGCAGCACGCCGAGCGGGCTTTCGATCATCAGCATGATCGGCAGGTGGCTGCCCCCTGCAGCATCGAGGGCCGACAGCGCCTCCAGCACGTCGGCGGTCGATTCGATGTTGGGGAAGAGCACCGCGTCGGTGCCCGAGCGCGCCACGGCCTTCACGTCCTCGGCGCCCCAGGGCGAATCGAGGTCGTTCACGCGCACCACGACCTCGCGCCGGCCATAACCTCCGGCCAGGACGGCATCGACGACGTTGCGGCGCGATTCCACCTTGGCCTCGACCAGGATCGGGTCGCCCAGGTCGAGGATCACGGCGTCGACCTTGAGGGTGCGGGCCTTGTGCAGGTAGCGGGTGCTGCAGCCCGGGACGTAGAGCATCGAGCGGCGGGGGCGGTAGTAGGGGTTCATGGTGCCAAGTCGTTGAATTGAAATGAGTAAACGGGCGGGTCGGGCGCCTGCTGCCGTGCAGCATGCTACGGCGCGGGACGCGGGAGTGTCAACAGTCTTATATAAGACATAGGACACGCCGTTCTGCTACCATCGGCGCCCATGCCCGCCAAGCCTGCCGCGACGCCTTCGTACCGACCGCTCTATGAGCAGATCCGCATCCTCCTCACCCAGAGCCTGGTGGCGGGGGAGTGGAAGCCCGGCGAGGCGATCCCCTCCGAGCTGGAGCTGGCCGCGCGCTACCGGGTGAGCCAGGGCACGGTGCGCAAGGCCATCGATGCGCTCGCCTCCGAGCATATTCTCGTGCGCCGGCAAGGCAAAGGAACGTTCGTCGCGTCCCACAGCGAGCCGTCCTACCAGTACCGCTTCCTGCGGGTGATGCCGGACACGGGCGAGAAGCTCCATCCGCAGAACCTCTTCCTGGAACTGAAGCGCGCGAAGGCTGGCACGGAGCTGGCGGCCTCGCTCCGGTTGAAGGCCGGCACCGCGATCCATTCGATCAAGCGCGTGCTGCTTTTCCAGAATCGGCCGTTGATCCACGACGAGATCGCCCTGGCCGCCCGCCAGTTCCCGGGCCTCACCCTGCCGCGGCTGGAGGAGTTCAAGGGCTCGATGTACAGCTTCTACGAGACGGTCTACGGCCTGCGGATGATCCGCGCCGAGGAGCGGCTGCGCGCCGTCTCCGCCGACGCCGCCACCGCCGCGCACCTGAATGTGGCGCCGGGCACCGCTTTGCTGTGCGTCGACCGCATTGCCTTCACCTATGGCGACAAGCCGGTCGAATGGCGCAGAGGCCTTTGCCTGACCGAGGGCTTTTCGTACTTCAACGAGCTCAGTTAACAAATAGGGGCGGATGTTTTGGGCTAAAATCCACGGGCTTCCCCGAGACCCAGGCGTCTTCACCCAAGGGATATAAAAATGAGCTCTGCGCCCATGCGCAAGTCGCCACGCCCGAGACCGAAGTACTACGATCTCAACCTAGCGCACCTTCCTCCCCCCGGCATCGTTTCCATCCTGCACCGCATCTCCGGGGCGGTCCTGTTCCTCGCCATCCCGATCCTGCTGTACATCTTCAACGGATCGCTCACCTCCGAGTCGGACTTCGCGCGCCTGAAGGCGTTCTTCGCGATGCCGCTCGTGAAGCTGGCGGCCATCGGGCTCGCGTACCTGTACGCCCACCATTTCTTCGCCGGCATCCGCTACCTGTTCCTCGACCTGCACATCGGCATCGCCAAGGAGCCGTCGAGGATGTCCGCGTACATCGTGCTGGTGCTGGGGCTCGCCTCGGCGCTGGCGTTCGGAGCGTTGATATGGTGAGCGCCTACAAGAAACAAGCCGTCGGCGCGAGCTACGGCCTCTCCGACTGGCTGATGCAGCGCCTGACGGCGGTGGTCCTCGCGCTCTACACGCCGGTGATCGTCGCGTGCCTGCTGATGCATCGCCCCGGCACGTTCCACGAATGGCAGGGTATGTTCTCCTCGCAGCTGCTGCGCCTGGCCACCGTCCTCTTCTTCGGGGCGCTCATCTGGCATGCGTGGATCGGCATCCGCGACATCGTGATGGACTACCTCAAGCCCGCGAGCGTGCGCATGACCGCGCTCTTCCTCATCGGTTTCTTCCTGATCGCCTGCTTCGCATGGTCGGTCGCCATCCTCTGGGGACGATAGCCATGGCGCTTCCGGTACGTAAATTCGATGCAGTGATCGTGGGCGCGGGCGGCGCGGGATTGCGCGCGTCGTACGAGCTCTCCAAGGCGGGCCTCAAGGTCGCGGCCCTTTCGAAGGTCTTCCCGACGCGTTCGCACACCGTGGCGGCGCAGGGCGGCGTGGGTGCGGCGCTCGGCAACATGGGCGAGGACAGCTGGCACTGGCACATGTACGACACCGTGAAGGGGTCGGACTGGCTGGGCGACCAGGATGCGATCGAGTTCATGTGCCGCATGGCGCCCGAGGTCGTGATCGAGCTCGAGCACTTCGGCATGCCGTTCGACAGGAACGACAACGGCACCATCTACCAGCGCCCGTTCGGCGGCCACACGGCCAACTTTGGTGAAAAGCCCGTGCAGCGCAGCTCCTGCGCGGCGGACCGCACCGGCCACGCGATGCTCCACGCGCTCTACCAGCGCAACGTGCACACCAAGACGCAGTTCTTCGTGGAGTGGATGGCGCTGGACATCATCCGCGACGCCGAAGGCCGCGTGCTGGGCGTCACCGCGCTCGAGATGGAGACCGGCGACATCGTGATCTTCCAGGGCAAGGCAACGTTGTTCGCCACGGGCGGCGGCGGTCGCATCTTCGCTTCGTCGACCAATGCGTTCATCAACATGGGCGACGGCGTGGGCATGACGGCGCGCGCCGGCATCCCGCTGGAAGACATGGAGTTCTGGCAGTTCCATCCGACGGGTGTCGCGGGCGCCGGCGTGCTGATCACCGAGGGCGTGCGCGGCGAGGGCGGCTACCTGCTGAACAAGAACGGCGAGCGCTTCATGGAGCGCTATGCGCCCACCATGAAGGACCTCGCTTCGCGCGACGTGGTGTCGCGCGCCATGGCCACCGAAATCAAGGAAGGCCGCGGCTGCGGTCCGCACGGCGACTACATCCTGCTCAAGTTGGACCACCTCGGCGCCGATGTCATCAACAAGCGCCTGCCGGGCATCCGCGAGAGCGCGATCAAGTTCGCCAACATCGATCCGGTGAAGGAGCCGATCCCGGTCGTGCCGACCTGCCACTACCAGATGGGCGGCATCCCGACCAACTACCACGGCGAAGTCGTCGTGCCGAAGGGCGGGAACCCCAGCTCCGTCGTGCCCGGCTTCTATGCGGCGGGGGAGTGCGGCTGCGCCTCGATCCACGGCGCCAACCGCCTCGGCACCAACTCGCTCACCGACCTGCTGGTGATGGGCAAGAGCTCGGCGCTTTCGATGCTGGACTACATCAAGGCCGAAGGCCCGAAGCATCGCGACCTGCCGAAGGACGCGGGCGATTTCTCGCTGTCGCGCGTGGCGGCCCTGGACGGCAAGAAGGGCGGCGCGAACGTCGACAAGACCCGCGGCGAGATCCAGCGGACGATGCAGGCGCATTGCGGCGTCTTCCGCTTCCCGGACATGCTGGTGCAGGGGGTCGACAAGATCAAGGCGCTCGCCGATTCGGTCGCCAACCTCGAGATCGGCGACAAGAGCAAGGTGTTCAACACCGCGCGCATCGAGGCGCTGGAGCTGCAGAACCTGTACGAGACCGCCCGCGCGACCATGATCTCGGCGGAAGCCCGCAAGGAAACGCGCGGCGCCCACGACCGGGCCGATTTCCACCAGCGCGACGACAACAACTGGCTCAAGCACACCCTCTGGTACAAGGAGGGCGACAAGCTCGAGTACAAGGCCGTGAACCTGAAGCCGCTCACGGTCGAAACCATTCCTCCCAAGGCGCGGGTCTACTGACATGAAATTCCGAATCGAGCGTTTCAATCCGGATACCGACGCCAAGCCGTACTTCAAGGAGTACGACGTCGACCTGAAACCCGCGGACCGCATGCTCCTCGATGCGCTCGTGCGCATCAAGATGATGGACGACACGCTGAGCCTGCGCCGGTCGTGCCGCGAGGGGATCTGCGGCTCGGACGCGATGAACATCAACGGCAAGAACGGCCTCGCGTGCATCACGAAGATCGTGGACCTGAAGGAGCCCGTGGTGCTGCGCGCGCTCCCCGGCCTGCCGATCATCCGCGACCTCATCGTGGACATGACGCACTTCTTCGCCCAGTACCACTCGATCAAGCCCTACCTGATCAACGACGAGCCCCCGCCCGAGCGCGAGCGCCTGCAGTCGCCGCACGAGCGCGCGGAACTGGACGGGCTCTACGAGTGCATCCTGTGCGCCTGCTGCTCCACGTCCTGCCCGTCGTTCTGGTGGAACCCGGACAAGTTCGTCGGCCCCGCCGGCCTGCTGAATGCCTACCGGTTCATCGCCGACAGCCGCGACCAGGCCGCCAACGCGCGCCTGGACGATCTCAAGGATCCTTATCGCCTGTTCCGTTGTCACAGCATCATGAACTGCGTCGACGTGTGCCCGAAGGGCCTCAACCCCACGTCGGCCATCGGCAAGATCAAGGACATGATGGTGCGAAGGGCGGTGTAGCTTGGACGAACGGGCCGTCGAGCGGCTCAAGTGGCGCTCGCGGCGCGGCCTGCTCGAGCTGGACATCGTCTTCGAGCGCTACTGGAAACTGAACGGCGGCGAAATGGCCGCCGCGGAAGCAAAGGTGCTCGAAGCGCTCCTGCTGCTTCCGGACAACGACCTGCTGGACCTGGTGATGGGCCGGGCGCGCGCGAAGGATGCCGCGTCCGCCGCCCTCGTTGAAAAACTGAAGGCCGTCTAGACGGCGCGGAAACCGGAGAACGATCGAATGGACCCGAAAGGCAAGGCAACACTCTCGTACGCAGGCAAGACCGCGGAGTTCCCCGTCTACGGCGGGACGATCGGGCCCGACGTCATCGACATCCGCAAGCTCTATGGCGGCACGGGGGCCTTCACCTACGATCCGGGCTTCCTCTCGACGGCCTCCTGCTCGTCGAAGATCACCTACATCGACGGCGACGAGGGCGTGCTGCTCTATCGCGGCTACCCGATCGAGCAGCTCGCGACGAACTGCGACTTCCTCGAGGTCTGCTATCTCCTGCTGAACGGGGAGCTGCCGAACAAGGACCAGAAGGACAAGTTCGACTACACGGTGACGCGCCACACGATGGTGCACGAGCAGCTCGCGCGCCTCTTCCAGGGCTTCCGCCGCGACTCGCACCCGATGGCGGTGATGGTGGGCGTGGTGGGCGCGCTGTCGGCCTTCTATCACGACTCGCTCGACATCACGAACCCCGAGCACCGCGAGATTTCCGCGTATCGCCTGATCGCCAAGCTGCCGACGATCGTGGCCATGGCCTACAAGTACAACATGGGCCAGCCGTTCATCTATCCGAAGAACGCGCTGGGCTACACGCCCAATTTCATGCGCATGATGTTCGGCGTGCCCGCGGAGGACTACAAGCAGAACGACGTGCTGAACCGGGCGCTGGACCGCATCCTGATCCTGCATGCCGACCACGAGCAGAACGCGTCCACCTCCACCGTGCGCCTCGCCGGCTCGTCGGGCGCCAATCCGTTCGCGTGCATCGCCTCGGGCATCGCTTGCCTCTGGGGTCCGGCCCACGGCGGCGCCAACGAAGCGGCGCTGCAGATGCTGATCGACATCGAGAAGGAAGGCGGCCTCGCCAAGGTGGGCGAGTTCATCAAGAAGGCCAAGGACAAGAACTCCGGCGTGAAGCTGATGGGCTTCGGCCACCGCGTCTACAAGAACTACGACCCGCGCGCCAAGCTCATGCAGGAGACCACGCGCGAGGTGCTGGCCGAGGTGGGCGCCGAGAACGACCCGCTGCTCAAGCTCGCGATGGCCCTCGAGAAGATCGCGCTGGAGGACGATTACTTCGTCAGCCGCAAGCTCTACCCCAACGTCGATTTCTATTCCGGGATCGTGCAAAGGGCGCTGGGCATCCCCACATCCATGTTCACCTGCATCTTCTCGATGGCCCGCACGGTGGGCTGGATCGCGCAATGGAACGAGATGATTTCCGATCCCGAGCAGAAGATCGGGCGCCCGCGCCAGCTCTATACCGGCGCCGCCAAGCGTGATGTCACGCCGATGGCGAAGCGCAAATAGCGAAGTGAGTCGAAAGGAAGTTCGATGTCCAGCCCCATGAAGGAATTCCAGGAGTCCTCCCACCTCTACGGCAGCAACGCCCCGTTCGTCGAGGACCTCTACGAGCGCTACCTGCAGGACCCGGCCTCCGTGCCCGAAACCTGGCGCGCCGAGTTCGACGCCTGGCAGGGCGGCAATCCCGCCGACGTGGCCCACGGCCCCGTGATCGCGGCGTTCGAGCAACTCGCGAAGGCCGGCCCGGGCGCGAATGCGCCCTCGCACGGCGCGGGCGACGGCAAGGACCTCAAGGTCCTGCAGTACATCCGGGCCCACCGCGTGCTGGGCTCGCGCCAGTCGCAGCTCGATCCGCTGAAGCGCATGGAGCGCGATATCGTCCCCGAGCTCGAGTTCTCCTACTACGGCTTCACGGACGCCGACCTCCAGCGCGAGTTCTCGCCAGGTTCCTGGCAAGGTCAAAAAGGTCCGATGAAGTTCGGCGACCTCGTGGCCGCCGTGAAGAAGACGTACTGCGGCACGATCGGCCTCGAGTACATGTACATCTCGTCCAACGAGCAGAAGCGCTGGATCCAGAAGCGCTTCGAGGGCAGCCTCTCCACGCCCAGCTTCACCGCCGAAGAGAAGCGCGGCATCCTCGAACGCATCACCGCGGCCGAGACGCTGGAGCGCTACCTCCACACGCGCTACGTCGGCCAGAAGCGCTTCTCGGGTGAAGGCGGCGAGAGCCTGATCCCGGCGCTGGACACCGTCATCGACGGCGGCGGCGCCGTGGGCGTGAAGGAAGTCGTGATCGGCATGGCGCACCGCGGGCGCTTGAACGTCCTGGTGAACAACCTGGGCAAGGTGCCGGCCGACCTCTTCTCCGAGTTCGAAGGCAAGCACGCCCACACGAAGGATTCCTCGGGCGACGTGAAGTACCACCAGGGCTTCTCCTCGGACATCCAGACCCCGGGCGGCACGGTGCACCTCACGCTCGCGTTCAACCCCTCGCACCTGGAGATCGTGAACCCGGTCGTCGAGGGTTCGGTGCGCGCGCGCCAGCATCGCCACGGCGACCACACCGGAGACCAGGTCCTGCCGCTGCTGATCCACGGCGACGCGGCCTTCGCGGGCCAGGGCGTGGTGATGGAGACGATGGCGCTGTCGCAGACGCGCGGCTACCGCACGGGCGGCACGGTGCACTTCATCGTGAACAACCAGATCGGCTTCACGACGTCGGATACGCGCGACGCGAGAAGCTCGCTCTACTGCACCGACATCGCGAAGATGATCGAGGCGCCGGTCTTCCACGTGAACGGGGACGACCCGGAGGCCGTGGTCTTCGTGACCAAGGCCGCGCTCGACTTCCGCATGCAGTTCCACAAGGATGTCGTGATCGACATCGTCTGCTTCCGCCGCCTCGGCCACAACGAGCAGGACGAGCCGTTCGTGACGCAGCCGCTCATGTACAAGCGCATCGCCCAGCACCCGGGCACGCGCAAGCTCTACGCCGACCGCCTCGAAAAGGAAGGGGTCATCGCCACCGGCCACGCCGACGAGCTGGTCACCAGCACGAGAGCCGCCCTCGATGCGGGCAAGCCCACCAACGCGAAGATCCGCTACGGCCTGCGCCCCGCGCTCGCCGTGGACTGGGCGCCGTACATCGGCATCGACTGGCGGCATGAGGCGATCACTTCCGTGGCGGCTCCGAAGCTGCGCCAATTGGCCGAGCGTCTCACGACGGTGCCCGAGAACTTCAAGGTGCATCCGTCCGTCGAGCGCATCCTCGCCACGCGCCGCGAAATGGGCGAGGGCAAAGTGAGCCTCGACTGGGGCATGGCCGAGAACCTCGCGTACGCCTCGCTCGTGGACTCCGGCAATCCGGTGCGCCTCTCGGGCCAGGACTGCGGGCGCGGCACGTTCGCCCACCGCCACGCGGTGATCCACGACCAGAACCGCGAGAAGTGGGATTCCGGCGTGTACGTCCCGCTGCAGAACATCCGCCAGGGGCAGGCCAACTTCGTGGTGATCGATTCGCTGCTCTCGGAAGAGGCGGTGCTCGGCTTCGAATACGGTTACTCCACCGCGCAGCCTTTCGAGCTCGTGATCTGGGAAGGCCAGTTCGGCGACTTCGTGAACGGCGCGCAAGTGGTGATCGACCAGTTCATCGCCGCGGGCGAGACCAAGTGGCAGCGCCTGTGCGGCCTCACGATGTTCCTGCCGCACGGCTACGAAGGGCAGGGCCCCGAGCACTCGTCGGCGCGCCTGGAGCGCTTCCTGCAGCTTTGCGCCGAGCACAACATCCAGGTGTGCGTGCCGTCGACCGCCGCGCAGTTCTTCCACATGATCCGCCGCCAGGTGATCCGCCCGATGAGGAAGCCGCTCATCGTGATGACGCCCAAGAGCCTGCTGCGCAAGAAGGAAGCCGCCTCGCCGCTCGAGGACCTCACGCACGGCACGTTCCAGAACGTCATTCCGGAAGTGGAGAAGATCAACGCGAAGAAGGCCCGCCGCATCATCTTCTGCACGGGCAAGGTCTACTACGACATCGTCGCCGAGCGCGCCCGCCGCGCCATCGACGACATCGCGGTGGTGCGCATCGAGCAGCTCTATCCGTTCCCGCACGAGGAATTCGCGGCGGAGATCGCGCGCTACCCGGCCGCGAAGAGCGTGGTGTGGTGCCAGGAAGAGCCCGGCAACCAGGGCGCGTGGCACAGCATCCAGCACTACCTGCATCGCCAGATGCGCCCGGACCAGACGCTGTCGTATGCCGGACGCGCCTCGTCGGCCTCGCCGGCGGTGGGATACCTCGCGCTGCACAACGAGCAGCAGAAGGCGCTCGTCGAAGCGGCCCTCACCTGGGATGCGAAGGCCTCGCAGGAGGCTGCATGAGGCACCCGGCGAGGGGCCCCGCTTGCGGGGATCGACGGCAAGCCGAATGCAGACTGGGCGCCGAATCGTAGCACATTGAAGAGCCGCGGTTGTGCTGAGGCGCCGCCGCGTAACAAGGAACAGACATGCCGCAGATCGAAGTGAAGGTCCCGCAACTCTCCGAATCGGTGTCCGAGGCCACGCTGGTCTCCTGGCACAAGAAGGTGGGCGAGGCGGTGAAGCGCGACGAGAACCTGATCGACATCGAGACCGACAAGGTCGTGCTCGAGTTGCCCGCGCCGGCCGACGGCGTCATCACCAAGCTCGTGAAGGGCGATGGCGAACTGGTCACGAGTGGCGAGATCATCGCCACGATCGACACCGACGCGAAAGCCAGCGTGGCTTCCGTGAAGGCGGAGAAGCCTGCCGCGGCACCGGCCATGGCCGCCGCGATCCCCACGCCGGTCAACGGCCAGATCACCGATTCCGTCACCCAGTCCGCGCCCCCCGCCAAGGGCGCCTCTCCGTCGGCTCAGAAGATCGCCGCCGAAAAGGGCGTCGATACGGCGAAGGTCGCGGGCACCGGCCGCGATGGCCGCGTGACGAAGGGCGATGTCGTTTCCGCGGGTGCCGCTCCTGCGCCCGCCGCGGCGCGTCCCGCCTCGGTGCCGGTCCAGATCCAGGTTCCCGCCGCGGGTTCGCGCACCGAGCAGCGCGTGCCGATGTCGCGCCTGCGCGCGCGCATCGCCGAGCGCCTGGTGCAATCGCAGGCCACGGCCGCCATCCTCACCACGTTCAACGAAGTGAACATGCAGCCCGTGATCGAGCTGCGCAACCGCTACAAGGACAAGTTCGAGAAGGAGCACGGCGTGAAGCTGGGCTTCATGTCGTTCTTCGTGAAGGCCGCGGTGCACGCGCTGAAGAAATATCCGGTCGTGAACGCGAGCGTGGACGGCAACGACATCGTCTACCACGGCTACTACGACATCGGCATCGCCGTGGGCACCGAGCGCGGCCTCGTGGTGCCGGTGCTGCGCAACGTGGACCAGCTTTCGGTCGCGCACATCGAGCAGGCGATCGCGGATTTCGGCAAGCGCGCGAAGGAAGGCAAACTCGCCATCGAGGAGCTCTCCGGCGGCACGTTCTCGATCACGAACGGCGGCGTCTTCGGCTCCATGCTCTCCACGCCGATCATCAACCCGCCGCAAAGCGCCATCCTCGGCGTGCACGCGACCAAGGACCGCGCCGTGGTAGAGAACGGGCAGGTCGTGGTGCGCCCGATGAACTACCTCGCGCTCTCCTACGACCATCGCATCATCGACGGACGCGAGGCGGTGCTGTCCCTCGTGGCGATGAAGGAAGCGCTCGAAGATCCGGCGCGGCTGTTGCTCGACGTCTAGCGCGGCCCCGGGGTCACGAGAAATTGCCTCGCAAGAAAGCCGCATCGACCCGCAAGGAAAAGATCACGCCCACCGTCCTCGTACGGCGGGCGTTGTTTTTCGTCCTGGGCTCCCTGCTGACGGGCTTCCTCACGGTCGTGCTGGAGGCGATGCTGCGCGAGTTCATGCCGCGCCACTTCTCGGTGTCGCTCGCGGTGGGCCTCGCGGTGGCGGCCACGTTCTGGCTGCTGCGCTTCCTCAAGCACCCGCCCATGTTCCTGAAGAACGTGCATCCCCTCGCGGCGGGGCTGTGCGCCGGCCTCGGCGTGCACATCGCGCGGACCTGGCTGCGCTAGCGAAACCGCATTCCCTGCGCTAGGGAGTCGCCGGAATCCGGATCGTCCCCGGGGGCTCGCCCGCCCGGCAGCGCGCATCCATGGCCTCGCAGGCCGCTTCCAGGTGCCGGGCAAAACGCCGCACGTCGAAAAGCGCGTGCGTCGCGCGTTGGCGCGAAAGGCGTTCCCGGATCGAGGCCAGTTCACCGGGGTGCGTCGCGAGCCGGTGCGCGAGGGCTTCGCATTCGGGCAGCGATCCGGTCACCAGTTCCGGCAAGCCCACGGCTTGAAGCAGGCTCGCCGACACGCGGCCCGCGAAACCCTCGCCGAGGGTCACGACGCCCGGCACGCCGGCGAGCAGGGTATCGCTCGTCGTCGCGTGCCCGTTGTAGGGCAGGGTGTCGACGAAAAGGTCGGCATGGCGCGCGCGGGCCAGGTGATCGGCGAGTGGGACGCGCGGCGCGAACACCAGGCGTTGCGGATCCACGCCGCGCGCCGCGGCTTCGCGGCGCAGGTTCGCCGATGCCACATCGTCGCTGTGAACCAGCCAGAGGACGCTACCGGGGACTCTCATGAGCAGGCGCATCCAAACGCCGAAAACGTCCGGCGTGATCTTCGCCTTGTTGTTGAAGCAGCAGAAAACGAAGCCCTCCGCGGGCAGCCCGAGTTCGGCTCGCGTTGCCGGCGATGTTCCGATTTCGCGCGCGAGATCGTTGACCTGGTACGTGTCGGGCAGCAGCACGAGACTCTCGTCGTAGTGCTGGAAGTGTTCCTCGGGCACGACGGTGGCATCCGCGATGAGGTAGTCGATGGCCGCCGTTCCCATCGTGCCCGGATAGCCGAGGTATTGCGCCTGGACGGGCGCCACGCGCCGCGCGAACAGGCCGAAGCGCGCGCCCCGCGTGTGTCCCATGAGATCGATGGCGATGTCGATCTCGTGGCGGCGCGCGAGCGCCACGACCTCGGCGTCGGCCATGGCCCGGACGTCCTCGAAGCGGTCGAAGGCCCTTTCGAGGCGCTTCCGCGTCGCATCGCCCGTATCCGGCCCGTACGAAAACGCGAAGGTCTCGAACCGGTCGCGGTCGTGGTGCTCGGCGAGTGGCGCCACGAGGAACGCCACCGGGTGGTTGCGAAAGTCGGCCGAGAAGTACCCGATGCGGATCTTCCCGCGGCGAGGCGCGGGCGCGATCCGGGGCGCAACCGGAGTGGTGCGCTCGAGCGTGCGCGCATACATCCGCGAGCAAGCGCGTTGCAGCGCGGGCGCGATGTCCACGGACAGGACGTGGAACGGTTGCGCCGCCGGTTCGCCCCTCTCGAGCGCCCCGCGAATCCGGGCGACGCCTTCCTCGAATCCCGACCAGTCGCACAGGTGCATCTTCGCGTGCAGCAGGTGGCCCGCGGCGTGCGGCAGCGTTGGCGCCAAAGCGATCGCGCGCTCGTAGTCGGCCCGGGCTTCGCCATGGCGCTTCAGCTCGTCGTGCGTTGCCGCTCGATTCGCCAGGGCCTCCGCGTAGTCCGGGTCGATGGCCAGCGCGCGGCCGTAGCTCTCGAGCGCCGCGTCCGTCCTGCCCATCGCATCGAGCACCACGCCCAGGTTGTTGTGGAACTGCGCGTTGGCGGGTTCGATCTCGAGCGCGCGGGCGAGCATCGTAGCCGCCTGCGCCGAATCGCCGCGTTCGTTCAGTACCACGCCGATGCTGCTCAGGGCGCGAGCGAAGCGGGAATCGAACTGCAGCGCGGCGCGGTAGTCCTTGAGAGCGCGATCCGCGTCCCCCATCTTGTAGGCTGCGAAGCCGCGATTGTGGAGAGCCGCCGCGTCGTTCGGGTCGAGGGCGAGGGCGCGGTCGTAGCGTTGCAGCGCCTCGGGAAGCTTGGCCATGTCCACGAGGAGATCGGCGGTTTCGCGGTGCAACTCCGCGTCGTCGGGCGCGCGCTGGGCGGCTTGGCGGAAGCGCGCCATGGCGTCCTCGTGGCGGCCGAGGTAGCGCAGCGCGATGCCGAGGTTCTTCAGGACGACGGGGTTGCCCGGCTCCAGGGCCAGCGTTTTTTCATGGCAGCGCAGCGCATTGGTAAAATCACCGCTGGCGTTGTAGGCCACACCGAGGTTGGACCAGGCGAAGGCCACGCCCGGCGCCACCTCCACGCAGCGGCTGAGCAGGGCCACGGCCGCCCGGGGCGCACCGGCCTGCAGTTCGACGACGCCCGCCAGGTGGAGGGCTTCCGCGTGACCGGGAGTGGCGGAAAGGACGCGCTGAAGGCTGTCCCTCGCCTCTGGTAGTCTCCCCTGCTGGAGAAGTTGCAACGCATAGCCGACAGGATCCTGCGGGATCGCCATGGCCGGATTCTAAGGCCCAACCGAACGGAATCTTCATGTCCCAAGCATTCGACGTCGTCGTGATCGGCGCAGGCCCCGGCGGCTACATCGCCGCGGTGCGCGCAGCGCAACTCGGTTTCAAGACCGCCTGCATCGAGGGCTGGAAGAACCCGAAGCAGCAGCTGAAGCTGGGCGGCACGTGCCTCAACGTGGGCTGCATCCCGTCGAAGGCGCTGCTCGCCTCCTCGGAGGCGCTCGAGCATGCCCAGCACGGCCTGGAGGAGCACGGCGTCACCGTGGGCGGCGTGAAGCTGGACCTCGGCAAGATGCAGGCACGCAAGGACTCGATCGTCGAGAAGATGACCAAGGGCATCGAGTTCCTGTTCAAGAAGAACAAGATCGCGTGGCTGCAGGGCTTCGGCTCGTTCGCCTCGGGCGGGGAGGGCGGCTATACGCTCGAGGTGACCGGCGCGGACGGCAAGAAGGAAGTCGTGACGGCGAAGTACGTGATCGTCGCCACCGGATCGAAGGCGCGCCACCTGCCCAACGTGCCGGTGGACAACGTGCAGGTCTGCGACAACGAAGGCGCGCTCGCCTTCGGCGCGGTGCCGAAGAAGCTCGGCGTGATCGGCGCGGGCGTGATCGGCCTGGAGCTGGGGAGCGTTTGGCGCCGCCTGGGTTCCGAAGTGACCATCCTCGAAGCGCTGCCCGCATTCCTCGGCGCGGCGGACGAGGCGATCGCGAAGGAAGCGGCGAAGGTCTTCGCGAAGCAGGGGCTCGCCATCTCGCTGGGCGTGAAGGTGGACAAGGTCACGGTGCGCAAGACCGGCGTGCTGGTGGACTACACCAACGACAAGGGCCTCGCGCAGAAGCTGGAGTGCGACAAGCTGATCGTCTCGATCGGGCGCATTCCCAATACCGACGGCCTCGGCGCCGCGAACGTGGGCCTCAAGGTCGACCAGCGGGGCTTCGTCGAAGTCGACGGCCACTGCAAGACCAACCTGCCGAACGTCTACGCCATCGGCGACGTCGTGCGCGGCCCGATGCTCGCGCACAAGGCGGAGGATGAAGGCGTCCTCGTGGCCGAGCTCATCGCGGGGCAGAAGCCGCACATCGACTACGACGCGATTCCGTGGATCATCTACACCAGCCCCGAGATCGCGTGGGTCGGCAAGACCGAACAGCAGTGCAAGGCCGAGGGCCTCGCCGTTCGCACGGGCCAGTTCCCGTTCTCGATCAACGGGCGCGCGCTGGGCACAGGGCAGACCACGGGTTTCGTGAAGATCGTGGCCGACGCGGCCACCGATCGCGTGGTCGGCATGCACATCCTCCACGCGCACGCCTCGGACTTGATCCAGGAAGGCGTGACCACGATGGAGTTCAAGGCCGCGGCGGAAGACATCGCGCGCATCGTGCACGGGCACCCTACGCTCTCCGAGGTCGTACGCGAGGCGGCGCTCGCCCTCGACAAGAGGTCGCTCAACTCCTAGGGGTGCCGTGCACGACAATTCGGAGTGGGCCCAGAAGCTCGCCATGGCCACCGAAGTGTCCGTGGGAATCGTGTTGCTGGGAGCGGTCGCACGGCTCTTCTGGGCGCGGTGGGCGGCGCGCGGACACAGGCCGGTCGGCGGCCGCGTGATATCCGTGCGGCGGGAGGAAGACGAAAACAAGGTCGGCTACGTGGTGCATTCCGTCTATGAGATTCCCGGCCACGGCCCGCTCACCCACTCCCGGAATTTCGAGACGGAAGGCCAGGCCATCCTGTTCTCGCGCCTGCACAAGGAAGGCAGCGTGCACAAGGTCGTGGTGAATCCCGCGGACAGCGACAAGGTGTTCCTCTGGGACGAACTCGGGAAGACCGACTGGAACAACTTCATCTACCTGTTCATGGCGTTGGCCACGCTCGGAGCCGCGATCTACGGGGTCATGGAATACTTCGACGACTGATGGACGACACCGCCGACAGCGCCGCCGTGGAAGCCGAGGAGGACGCCGAGCAGGACGGCTCGGAGTTTTCCGGCCCGCTCGAGTGGTACTGGCACTTCAGCCAGCGCGCCGATTTCCATTCCGATAGCGACCAGCTCCGGGTGCTCAACGCGCTGGAGCGCCTCTTCGTCGATCTCGAGGAATATCGGCAATACCGCGCCGGAAAGCTGAACCGCCTCGTCACCAACTTCGGCGCCGGGAGAAAGCCCCCGCGCGGCATGTACATCTGGGGCGGGGTGGGGCGCGGAAAGTCGCTCATGATGGACGCGTTCTTCAAGGTCTCGCGCCACAAGCGCAAGCGCCGCGTGCATTTCCATGAGTTCATGCGCGAGATCCACGAGCGGCTGCGCGCCCTTTCCGGCGAGGAAGACCCGATCGAGGCCATCTCCGTCGAGATCGCGAAGGAACTGCGCCTGCTTTGCTTCGACGAGTTCCACGTGAGCGACATCGCCGACGCGATGATCCTTGGCCGGTTGCTGGAGAAGCTGATCGACAAGGGCGTGGTGATCGTCCTCACCTCCAACTACAAGCCCGACGACCTCTACCCGAACGGCCTGCAGCGCGAACGGTTCCTGCCGGCGATCGCGGTGTTGAACGAGAAGCTCGACGTCTACCACCTGGGCGGCGGCACCGACCATCGCCGCCGCCTGCTCGATGCGCTCGAGGTGTACTACACGCCGATCGACGAACGCGCCGACGAAAACCTCGCGCGCTTCTTCGAGGCCATGACCAAGGCTTCCTATTCCGAGAACGGGACCATCGAGGTCGGCGACCGGCCGCTCGCCTACCGCCGGCGCGCGAAGGGCGTGGTCTGGTTCGATTTCGCGGAGCTTTTCGAGAAACCGCGCTCGCAGATGGACTACCTGCAGATCGCCAGCGCGTACCATACGGTGCTGGTGTCCGGCGTGAAGCAAATGAAAGCGGAAAAGACCGACGTGATCCGGCGCTTCACGTGGATGGTGGATGTGTTCTACGACCAGCGCGTGAAGCTCGTGCTCTCCGCCGAGGTGCCCGCCGAGGAACTGGTGGCGCCGGTTTCGGAGCAGTACGGGCCGTCGAAGATGGTGCGCAGCGAATTCGTGCGATGCGCGAGCCGGCTGCGCGAGATGCAGTCGAAGGACTACTTTTCCCGCAAGCACGCTTCTGCCGCCAACCCGCAGGTCCTGCAAGCGAAAGCATGAAGGCCATCTACCTCACGAAGGACCCGGAGTTCCACGCCCGCATCGAGGAGATCGACGAGGCGCGGTTGCCCGAGGGCGACGTGCTGCTGAAAGTCGACTTCTCGTCGATCAACTACAAGGACGGCCTTGCGATCACCAACCAGTCGCCGGTCGTGCGCGTGTGGCCGATGGTGGCCGGCATCGACGGGGCCGGTACCGTGGAGCAGAGCACCAACCCGCGCTTCCAGGCCGGAGACCGCGTGATCCTCACGAGCTGGGGCGTGGGCGAAGTCCACTGGGGCTGCCTCGCGACCAAGGCGCGCCTCAAAGCCGACTGGCTGGTGAAGCTGCCCTCCGACATGATGCCGCGCGAGGCGATGGCCATCGGCACGGCGGGATTCACCGCGATGCTCTGCACGATGAAGCTCGAGGACCTCGGCGTGAAGCCCGAGTCGGGCGAGATCCTCGTGACCGGCGCGGCGGGCGGCGTGGGCAGCGTGGCCATCGCGATCCTCTCGCGGCTCGGCTACCGCGTCGTCGCTTCGACGGGCCGCCTCGGCGAAACCGAATACCTCCAGCGCCTGGGCGCGTCCGAAGTCATCGACCGCAAGGCGTTGTCCGAGCCGGGCAAGCCGCTGCAGAAGGAGCGCTGGGCGGGCGTGGTCGATTCCGTCGGCAGCCACACGCTCGCCAACGCGTGCGCGCAGACGAAAGCCGAAGGCGTGGTGACGGCGTGCGGCCTCGCGCAGGGCATGGACCTTCCCTCGAGCGTGGCGCCCTTCATCCTTCGGGGCGTGACGCTCGCGGGCATCAACAGCGTCACGGCGCCGCGTCCGATCCGGGAGCGTGCCTGGGAACGGCTCGCGAAGGACCTCGATCGCGACCTGCTCGCGTCGATCACCGAGGAGACGGATCTCGCGGGCGCGATCGCCGCGGCGCCCGAGATCCTCGCCGGCAAGGTGCGCGGCCGCCTCGTCGTGGACGTGAATCGCTGAGACTGTCCATGCGCCGCCTCCTGGCCTTCGTCGTTGCGCTCTTCGCCGTGGCATCCGCCTTCGGCCCGATCGCCCGCGCGGAGGGCCCGATCGGCAAGCCGGTGAGGATCCTGGTCGGCGTCACGCCCGGCGCCACCACGGACTACCTCGCGCGCCTCGTGGCCCAGGAGATTTCGCGCGACGGGTGGACGACGTTCGTCGAGAACCGTCCCGGCGCCGGTGGAACCATCGCCGCGGGCGAAGTCGCGCGCAGTGCACCCGACGGCCGCACGCTGCTTTTCGTCAACACGAGCCACAGCGTGAATCCGGGCCTGTACGGAGGGCGCCTGCCCTTCGACGCCGTGAACGACTTCACGCCCATCATGCTGTTGGCGAGCGGGCCCTCCGTCCTCGTCGCCGCGAAGGATTTCCCCGCGAGCACCATGGAGGAGTTGATCCGCCTCGCACAGGCGCAGCCGGGGCGGCTCGAATTCGCGGTCGGCGGCTACGGCACCTCGATCCACATGTCGGGCGAACTCCTCAAGACCATGGCGAACGTGGACATCGTGAACGTGCCGTACCCGGGGAGTGCTCCGGCCCTGCAGGACGTGCTGGGCGGCCAGGTGAAGCTCATGTTCGCCCCGGTGATCAACGCGCTGCCGCAGGTGCAGTCCGGGCGCATCAAGGCGCTCGGCGTGACCAGCGTTCGCCCGGTGCCGGCCCTGCCCGGCGTGCCCCCGATCGCGCATTCGATTCCCGGCTACGAGAGCGCGGCCTATTTCGGGCTGCTCGGTCCGGCGCGCATGCCGCCCGACGTCGTGCGCCGGATCCATGCGGCCGCGGCGCGCGTCGTGCGTTTGCCCGAGGTCAAGATGCGGCTCGAGGCCGATGGCACGATGATCGTCGCCGGCACGCCCGAGGAGTTCCGCGCGTTCCTGCTCGCCGACATCGAGAAATGGAAGCTCGTGGTCCGGCGGACCGGCGCCAAACCCGAATAGTCCGAGGCTTCCGATGACTTCCTATCGAGAATTCCACGCGCGTTCGCTCGAGGATCCCGAGGGCTTCTGGGCCGAGCAGGCGCGCCTCATCGACTGGCACACGCCGTTCTCGAAGGTCCTCGACGCGCCGAAGCTTCCGTTCCGCGCGTGGTTCGTGGGTGGCCAGACCAACCTCGCCCACAACGCGCTCGACCGGCACCTCGCCACGCGGGGCAGCCAGTTGGCCCTCGTGTGGATCTCCACCGAGACGAACGAGGAGCGCCGCTTCACCTATGCGGAGCTGCATGCGGAGGTGCAGCGCTTCGCGGCCGCGCTCGCGGAGCAGGGCGTGGGGAAGGGCGATCGCGTCCTCATCTACATGCCGATGGTTCCCGAAGCGGTCTTCGCGATGCTCGCCACCGTGCGGCTGGGCGCGATCCACTCCGTCGTGTTCGGGGGCTTCGCCGCCGCGAGCCTCGCCGCCCGCATCGACGATGCGCGCCCCAAGGTGATGGTGACGGGCGACGCGGGCATGCGCATGGGCAAGCTCATCGCGCTGAAGCCGCTGGTGGACGAATCGATCCGGCTGGCGAAGTTCCCGCCGGCGCGCGTGATCGTCGCCAACCGCGGGCTGGACCCGGCCTTCACGCGCGTCGCCGGGCGCGACCTCGACTGGGTGGAGCTGCGCGAGAAGCACCGCGATGCGAAGGTGCCGGTGACGTGGCTCGAGTCGAACGAACCTTCGTACATCCTGTACACGAGCGGAACGACGGGCAAGCCCAAGGGCGTGCTGCGCGACACGGGCGGCTACGCGGTGGCGCTGGCCTCCTCGATGAAGCACATCTTCTGCGCGAAGCCGGGGACGGCGTACTTCTGCACGTCGGACATCGGCTGGGTCGTGGGCCATTCGTACATCGTCTACGGGCCGCTCATCAACGGCTCGACCACGATCATGTACGAGGGCGTTCCGGTGCGCCCGGATGCGGCGATCTGGTGGAAGATCGTGCAGGACTGGAAGGTGAGCTCGATGTTCTCCTCGCCCACCGCCATCCGCGTGCTGAAGAAGCAGGATCCGAAATTCATGCGCGCGCACGACACGAGCTCGCTTCGGTACCTCTTCCTCGCGGGAGAACCGCTGGACGAACCGACCGCGCGCTGGGTGTCGGACAACCTCGGCGGCACCGCGATCGTCGACAACTACTGGCAGACCGAATCGGGCTGGCCGATCCTCACCGCGTGCCCGGGCGTCGAGGACACGCCGCGCAAGTTCGGCTCGCCCTCGTTCCCGGCCTACGGCTACCGCGTGAAGATCAAGCACGAGGAGACGGGCCGCGAATGCGGGCCGGACGAGAAGGGCGTGCTGTGCATCGTGCCGCCGCTGCCGCCGGGCGGCATGACCACGATCTGGGGCGACGACGCGCGCTATGTCCAGACGTACTACACCTCGTTCAAGGACGAGATGGTCTACACCACGTTCGACTGGGCCACGCGCGATGCCGATGGCTACTACTTCGTGCTCGGGCGCACCGATGACGTGATCAACGTCGCCGGCCACCGGCTGGGCACGCGCGAGATCGAAGAGGCGGTGCAGGCGCATCCCAACATCGCCGAGGTGGCCGTCGTGGGCGTGGCCGACGCGGTGAAGGGGCAGGTGCCCGTCGCTTTCGCGGTGGTGAAGGATGTCGCGAAGATCGCCACGCCGGAACTCGCCGCCGCGCACGAGAAGGAAATCATGGCGACGGTGGATCGCGAGATCGGCGCCATTGCTCGCCCGTCGCGCGTGTGCTTCGTGACGGTGTTGCCGAAGACGCGCTCCGGCAAGCTGCTGCGCCGCTCGATCCAGGCCCTGTGCGAGGGCCGCGACCCCGGGGACCTCACCACCATCGAAGATCCCGCGGCCCTCGAGCAGATCAAGACAGCGCTGAAATAATTGGGGTCAGACTCCCATTCAGTTAATTCCTTGATGCGGTGTGCCGCATCCGAATTAACTTAATGGGAGTCTGACCCCAATTATTGTTCGGGTGGCTACTTCTTCGCGGTGCAAGGGCCGGTGTAGCGGCCGGTCATCGTCTGGGTCATGTTCATCATCTGGCCGCCACGGTCCATGGCCATCTTCTGCTTCATGGTGAAGGTGTCGCCGCCGAAGGTGATGTCCGAATCGACGGTCATCTTGGGATCCTTCGTGCATTCCATGGTGTAGCTGGCCGTGTTGCCCGACATCTTCATGTTCTTCACGGTGCAGCCGTCGGGCATCTTGCCGTCCTTGTTGGCGAAGCCGCCCTTGTCCACGTCCGCCGGCGTGATGCAGCGGTTGATGGTCGGCATCTGCATGCCCTGGGGCATGCCGGGCATGCCCTCCATCTGCATCTTGTATTCCCAGTTGCCTTCGCGAATCTTGCCCTTGAAGCCCGAGAACGGGTTGTCCTGGGCGAGGACGGGCAGGGCGATGGCACAGGCCAGGGCAGCGGCAAGGATCGGGCGTTTCATGGCGATTCGGCCTCTCGGAAAATGAAAGCGCGAAGCATAACACCGGCGCCGCGAAGCTAACCCGGGTCAAGGCGAGGGGGGTGTCACCCACTAGAATGGTGGGATGGCGCAACCGGTCGAACTCCCCTACGACGAGTCCACGCGCTGCGCCGAGCGCCATGCGTGGCTCGATTCGGTGCGGCCGCTGGGCTGGGCTGTCTTCCTCGACAGCGGCGACCCCGCGCGCACCACCGGACGCTATGACGTGATCGCCGCGGCGCCCCGTCGAACCCTGGTGGTCGAACCCGGCCAGGACGCGTTCGCGGCCACCCGGGCGCTGCTGGCCGAGGCGGGGCCTGCGTCCGCCGCGGGGTCCTGGCCGATCGCCGGCGGCGCCATCGGCTACTTCGGCTATGAGCTCGGCCGCCGATTCGCGAAGCTCCCCGCGATCAAGGCCGGCACCACGCCTCTCCTGCCCGAAGCGGCCATCGGCCTCTATGCGTGGACGATCGTGATCGACCACCAGGAGCGCCGGGCGGCCATCACCTCGCTCGACGCTTTTTCCGACGCCGACGCCGCGGCCCTGCGCCAACGCCTGCTCGCCCCGCCACCCGCACGCGAACCGTTCCGCGTGCTGGGCGAGGTCGCTTCCACGCTCGATCGCGAGGCCTATCTCCCGCGCGCGGCGCGCGTGATCGAGTTCATCCACGCCGGCGATTGCTACCAGGCCAACCTCACGCGCGAATTCCGCGTCCCGTGCTCGGGCGACCCGTGGGATCTCTATCGGCAACTGCACGACACGAATCCCGCTCCGATGGGCGCGTTCCTCGAATATCCCTTCGGCGCGGTGCTCTCGAGTTCCCCGGAGCGCTTCGTGACCGTCGAAGGCCGCGAGGTGCTGACGCGCCCGATCAAGGGCACGCGCCGCCGGCGGGCGGACCCGGCGCAAGACGCGGCGGCCCGCGCGGAGCTGCTCGCCTCCACCAAGGACCGCGCCGAGAACGTGATGATCGTGGACCTGCTGCGAAACGACCTGGGCCGCGTGTGCGAACCCGGCAGCGTCGCCACCCCCGAGATCTGCCGCCTCGAGACCTTCGCCACGGTCCATCACCTCGTGAGCACGGTCACCGGCCGCCTGGCCGCGGGCAACGACGCGCTCCACCTGCTGGAAGCGTGCTTCCCCGGCGGCTCGATCACAGGCGCGCCGAAGAAGCGCGCGATGGAGATCATCGACGCGCTGGAGCCCCATCGCCGCGAGGTGTATTGCGGCGCCATCGGCTACGTGTCGGCCACGGGGCGCATGGACATGAACATCCCCATTCGCACGACCGTCTGCGCGAAAGGGGAGATCCGTTTCTACGCGGGGGGCGGCATCGTGGCCGACTCCTCGCCCGAATCCGAGTACGAGGAGACCGAAGTGAAGATCGCCGCCATCCGCGCCGCCCTGCAGCGCTTTGCCGTGCCCGCGCCGCCGGATCCCGAGAAGTCCGAGCTGCGCAGGATCTTCATCGCGAAGCGCGACGCCCATTTCGCGAACGGCAGCGCGGCGTTTTCCGCCTCGATCACGCAACGGTTGCGCGAGCTGCCGGCCTACCGGGATGCGAAGACCGTGCTGGCCACGTTTTCCATCGGCAAGGAGTGGGACACGCGGCCCTTCGCCGAAGCCGTGCTCGCCGACGGCAAGACGCTGGTGCTCCCGCGCGTCGTGAAGAAGCCGCGCATGCTCGAGCTCTACGCCGTTCGCGACCTCTCCGCGGACCTCGTGCCCGGCGTGTGGGGCATCGAGGAGCCGGACCCCGCGCGCTGCGAGCGCCGTGACATCCGGGACGTGGATTTCGCGCTCGTGCCGGCGCTCGCGGTCGACTGCGAGGGCATCCGCCTGGGCTACGGCGCGGGCTACTTCGACCGCCTGCTGGCCGGGAGCGCCCCGGGGACCCTGCGCGTGGTGGCCTTGCCGGACGCCTTCTTCATCGACAAACTGCCGCGCGAGCCCCACGACATCGCCGTGGACGCCGTGATGACCGAAACCCATTTCCACCGCATCGCCGAGGAACAATGACCGCACGCATCATCGACGGGAAGGCCATCGCGGCCGAGTTTCGCAACGAGTGCGCCGTGCGCGTCGCTCGCCTGAAGGAGCACGGCGTCGTCCCCGGGCTCGCCGTGGTGATCGTGGGCGAGGATCCCGCGAGCAAGGTCTACGTGCGCAACAAGGCGCTCGCCTGCGAGGCGATCGGCATGCACTCCGAGGTGCACACGCTCTCGGCGGACACGACGCAGGCGCACCTGCTCAAGTTCATCGCCACGCTGAACGCGGACCCGGACCTCCACGGCATCCTCGTGCAGTTGCCGCTGCCGAAGCAGATCGACCCGCGCACGGTGATCGGCGCCATCGTCCCGGAGAAGGACGTGGACGGCTTCCACTACCACAACGTCGGCGCGCTCGTGGCGGGCGACGCGGCGTTCTACCCCTGCACGCCCTGGGGCGTGATGAAGATGCTCGAGCACGAAGGCATCGAGGTGCTGGGCAAGCACGCCGTCGTGGTCGGGCGGTCCAACATCGTCGGCAAGCCCATGGCGCTCATGCTGCTGAACGCCGGCGCCACGGTGACGATCTGCCACTCGAAGACCCGCGACCTCGCCGCGATGACACGGCAAGCCGACATCCTCGTGGCCGCGGTCGGAAAACCGCGGATGATCGGCGGCGACGCCGTGAAGCCGGGCGCCGTCGTGATCGACGTGGGCATCAACCGCTTGCCCGATGGCAAGCTGGCCGGAGACGTGGACGCGGCCAGCGTGGCGCCGGTCGCCTCGCGCATCACGCCCGTGCCCGGGGGCGTGGGCCCGATGACCATCGCGATGCTGCTCGGGAACACGGTAAAGTCGGCCGAACGCGCGGCCGGCCTGGGCAGCGCCGCCGAGACCCGCATCGCCTGAGGAGACCATGGCAGGACCCTACGAATCCGGACTGGAGCGCAACGCGGCGAACTATGTGCCGCTCACCCCCGTGTCCTTCCTCGCCAAGGCGGCGCAGGTCTATCCGGATCGCCTCGCCGTCGTGCACGGGACAACCCGGCGCACCTGGGGCGAGACCTACGAGCGCTGCCGCCGGCTCGCCTCGGCCCTGCAGCGCCGCGGGGTGAAGCGCGGCGAGACCGTGGCGGCGATGCTGCCCAACATCCCGGCGATGATCGAGCTGCATTTCGGCCCCGCGATGTTCGGCGCCGTCCTGAACCCGCTCAACACCCGCCTCGATGCCGAGGCCATTGCCTTCATGCTGGATCACGGCGAGGCGAAGGTCCTGTTCACCGACCGCGAATTCTCCCCGACCATCGCGAAGGCGCTCACGCTCGTGAAGTCGAAGCCGCTGGTGATCGACGTCGACGACGTGTTGTTCGAAGGCGGCGAAGCCCTCGGGGCGATCGAGTACGAGGATTTCCTTTTTGAAGGGGACCCGTCGTATGCGTGGAACCTGCCGCCCGACGAGTGGGAGGCGATCTCGCTCAGCTACACCTCCGGCACGACCGGCAATCCGAAGGGTGTGGTCTACCACCATCGCGGCGCGTACCTGAACGCGGTGAGCAACATCGTCGACGGCTCGATTCCGCGCTTCCCGGTGTACCTCTGGACGCTGCCGATGTTCCATTGCAACGGCTGGTGCTTCAACTGGACGCTGGCGGCCCTCGCGGGCACCAACGTGTGCCTGCGCAAGGTCGAGGCGAAGGCGATCCTCGACCTCATCCGCGAGCACAAGGTGACGCACTACTGCGGCGCCCCGATCGTGCACTCGATGCTGATCAACGCGCCCGCGGAATTGAAGCGCGGCATTTCGCACCAGGTTTCGGCTCTCGTCGCGGCCGCCGCGCCGCCCGCCGCGATGATCGAGGGCATGGCGACGATGGGCTTCGGCATCACGCACGTCTATGGCCTGACCGAGACGTACGGTCCCGCGGCGGTGTGCGCGAAGCATCCTGAGTGGGCGTCGCTGCCGGTCGAGGAACAGGTGCGGCTGAACGGCCGGCAGGGCGTGGCCTACCTGCTGCAGGAAGGCATGGACGTGATGGACCCCGAAACGATGCAGCCCGTGCCGCGCGACGGCACGACGATGGGCGAGATCATGTTCCGCGGCAACATCACGATGAAGGGCTATCTCAAGAACCCGAAGGCGAGCGAGGAGGCCTTCCGCGGCGGCTGGTTCCACACCGGCGACCTGGCCGTGATGCACCCGGACGGCTACGCGAAGATCAAGGATCGCTCCAAGGACGTGATCATCTCCGGCGGCGAGAACATCTCGTCGCAGGAAGTCGAGGACGTGCTCCACGGGCACCCCGCGGTGATGCTCGCGGCCGTGGTCGCCCAGCCCGACGCGAAGTGGGGCGAGACGCCGTGCGCATTCGTCGAGTTGAAGGAAGGCGCTTCCGCTTCGGTGGAAGAGCTGATCGAGTTCTGCCGCGCGCGCATGGCGCGCTTCAAGGCTCCGCGCACGGTGGTCTTCGGTCCGCTCCCCAAGACCTCGACGGGCAAGATCCAGAAATTCATCCTGCGCGAACGCGCGAAATCCACTCAGGCGATCGAATGAAAGAACAATCCCTGCAGTCGCTGGACCCCCACGGTTTCCACAAGCTGGCGTACACGGAGTGGGGCGATCCGGCGAATCCTCGCGTGCTGGTCTGCGTGCACGGCCTCACGCGCAATGGGCGCGATTTCGACTACCTCGCCGAGAAGCTATCCGACGCGTATCGCGTCGTGTGCCCCGATGTGGTGGGGCGCGGCAAGAGCGACTGGCTGCGCGTGAAGACCGACTACGGCTACCCCGTGTACCTGAACGACATCGCCGCGCTGATCGCGAAGACCGGCGCGGAGACGGTCGACTGGGTGGGCACGTCGATGGGCGGCATCATCGGCATGATCATGTCGGGCATTCCGGGTTCGCCGATTCGCAAGCTGGTCATGAACGACGTGGGTTCGTTCATCCCGAAAGCGTCGCTGGAACGCCTCGGGCAGTACGTCGGCACCACGCCGTCGTTCGACTCGCTCGACGCGCTGATCGCCGCGGTGCGGAGCGTGAGCCCCTTCGGCGCGCTCTCCGATGCGCAATGGCGGCAGATCTCCGAGAGCGCGGCGAAGCAGGACGCCTCGGGCAAGTGGGTCTTCCGCTACGACCCTGACATCGCCGTCACTTTCAAGGCGCAGCCGTTCGCGGACGTGGACATGCGCGCGTTCTGGAACGCGATTCCCTGCCCGGTGCTCGTGGTGCGCGGCGACTCGTCCGACCTCCTGCCCGCCGACACGCTCGAGGAGATGAAGAAGCGCCCGAACACGCAGGCCCACGTGGTCGCGAACACCGGCCACGCGCCGATGTTGATGGACGACGCGCAGGTCGGCGTGATCCGCAAGTTCCTGTTGGGCTGACGTGGCGGGTGCGAACTACGACGCGGTCATCGTCGGGGCCGGCCACAACGGGCTGACCTGCGCCTGCTACCTCGCCGCCGCGGGCCTGCGCGTGTGCATGGTGGAGCGCCGCGAGAAGGTGGGCGGCGCCGCGGTCACCGAGGAATTCCACCCGGGCTTCCGCAACTCCACCGCTTCGTACACGGTGAGCCTGCTGAACCCGAAGGTGATCCGGGATCTCAAACTGGCCGAGCACGGCTTGCGGATCGTCGAGCGGCCGTTCTCGAATTTCCTGCCGCTGGAAGGCGGGGCGTCCATCCGGGTGGGTGGAGGCCTCGAGGCGACGCAGCGCGAAGTCGCGCGCTTCTCCCGCGCCGATGCCGAGCGCCTGCCCGAGTACTACGCGCGCCTGGATCGCGTGGCCGACGTGTTGCGCGACCTCCTGCTCGAAACACCGCCGAACGTGGGCGGCGGCATTCGCGACCTCTTCCAGGGCTGGAAGGTCTCGCGCAAGCTGAACGCGCTGCCGATGGAAGCCAAGCGCGACGTGCTCGACCTCTTCACGATGTCCGCGGGCGATTGGCTCGAGCGTTTCTTCGAGTCCGACGCGTTGCAGGCCTGCTTCGGCTTCGACGCCGTGGTGGGCAATTTCGCGAGCCCGTACACGCCCGGCTCCGCCTACGTGCTGCTGCACCACGTCTTCGGCGAAGTGAACGGCAAGAAGGGCACCTGGGGCCACGCGATCGGCGGCATGGGCTCGATCACGGACGCAATGCGCAAGGAAGCATTGTCGCGCGGCGTCGAGATTCGCACGGGGCAGGGTGTGGCCGAGATCCTCGTGGCGAACGGACGCGCCGCGGGCGTCCTGCTCGAGGACGGCACCGAGGTCGCGGCGCGCTGCGTGGTGTCGAACGTGAACCCGCGGCTGCTGGCGACCCTGGTGAAGGACGCGGCCGCGCAAGCCTTCGAACCCTTTCGCCAGTACGACTGCGAGAGCGCCACCCTGCGGATCAACGTCGCGCTCTCGGAGCTGCCGGACTTCACCTGCGCGAGGGGCTTGGCCGCGCAGCCGCACCACAGCTCGGGAATCATCCTCGCGCCCACGCTCGCGTACATGGACCGCGCGCATGCCACGGCACGCGCCTCGGGTTGGTCGGCCGAGCCGATCGTCGAAGTCTTGATTCCCAGCACCGTCGACGATTCGCTCGCCCCTCCCGGGAAGCACGTGGCGAGCCTCTTCTGCCAGCACTTCCGCTACCGGCTCCCGGGTGATCGCAACTGGGACGACGAACGCGAGCACGCGGCCGACGCGGCCATCGACCTCGTGACCCGGCATGCCCCGAACTTCAAGGCGAGCGTGCTGGGACGGCGGGTGCTCACGCCGCTCGACCTCGAACGGACCTTCGGGCTGGTGGGCGGCGACATCTTCCACGGCAAGCTCTCGCTGAACCAGCTCTTCAGCGCGCGCCCCGTGCTGGGGCATGGCAACTACCGCATGCCGCTCGCGGGGCTCTACCTCTGCGGCTCGGGTGCGCACCCGGGGGGCGGGGTGACGGGGGTGCCGGGGCACAACGCGGCGCGCGAAATCGCACGCGATCTGGGATAGGCGTTCCGGGACTGAATTTTCCCTATTCGCGGTACGGCACAGTCGGGCGTGGCATCCAATGGCGACCTGTAACGTAGGGCAGTTAGGGTCGGAATCCCCATGTGGAGGCGTTCGTTGCGTTCAGGCTTTCCAGTTCGGCGGGCGTTTCGAGAGGAAGGCGTCCACGCCTTCGCGGGCTTCCTCGCCGCCCATGTTGGCCGAGATGGTCCGGGAAGCATCCTCGTAGGCGCCCTGCAAACCCGCCTCCAGTTGCCGGTAGAAGAGGGCCTTGCCCAGGGCGAGGGACTCGCGCGGCTTCGACTTCAGGTAATTCGCGAATTCGCGCGTCGACTCCATCAGCCGCGCCGCCGGCTCCACGCGGTTCACCAGGCCCCAGTCGAGGGCGGTCTCGGCTTCGATGAATTCCCCGGTGAAGAGCATCTCAGCGGCACGTTTGCGCGAGACGTTGCGCGAGAGTGCCACGGCCGGCGTCGAGCAGAAGAGGCCCAGGTTGATTCCGGATACCGAGAAGCGCGCATTGTCGGCCGCCACCGCGAGGTCGCATTGGGCCACGAGCTGGCACCCGGCCGCCGTGGCGACGCCGTTCACGGCCGCGATCACCGGCTGGGGCAGGGCGATCAGCTTCTGCATCATCGCGCTGCACGAGGCGAAGAGCGCCTGCACGGCTTCGGGAGCCGCGCCCTGCATTTCCTTCAGGTCATGGCCGGAGCAGAAGGCCGCACCCGCGCCGGTGATGACGACGACGCGAACCGATTCGTCGCCCCGCAGCCGATCCAGGGCCGCGTGCAGGTCCGCCAGGAGCGCCGAGGAGAGCGCGTTGAACTGGCGCGGCCGGTTGAGCGTGAGGGTCGCCACGCCCTCGTCGATGTGCTGGAGCAGCCGGGCGGTGTCGTCCATGCCCACGATTATCATCCGGCGCGAAGTCAATTGCATCCCCTCCACAAGGGGAATAACATCGCACCAAGCCGCATGATTTTTAAGGCTATTTCCAATCAGCGGCCATCCCAAAAAGGGCGGACCACCCCATGAAAAAGAACCGCATGCCGCGGGTCGTGGCTTTGTGCTTTGCGCTGGCATTCGCCACCGGATCGCTCGCGGCCGATCCGCAGGTCCTCGATCGCGCGCGCAAGCTCCTCGCCGACAGCAATCCCAAGCAGGCGTACATGGAGTTGATCGGTGCGCCCGAAATGACCGGCACGCCGGAATACGACTACCTCCTGGGCGTGGCCGCGCTGGACAGCAGCCGCTTCGATGAAGCCATCATCGCGTTCGAACGCGTGCTCGCCGTGGTGCCGAACCACGCGGGCGCCCAGATGGACCTGGGCCGGGCCTACTTCGCGCTCGGTTCGTACGACCTGGCCGAAGCCGCGTTCCGCCGCCTGAAGGACTCCAACCCGCCGGCCGCCGCGCTGCAGGCCTTGAACCAGTACCTCGAGGCGATCCAGATGCGCCGCCGCGAGACCACCCCGGGCTGGACCGGCTTCGCCGAGATGCAGCTGGGCTACGACAGCAACCTCACGGGCGTGCCCGGCGATTTCGGCGCGGCTTCGCAGCAGTCGTTCAACATCACGGTCGATCCGACCGGCAACTCGATCAAGCGCGACGCGGCCTACCTCGAAGCCCTCGGCTACCTCGAGTATTCGTATCCGCTTTCGCGCGGCTGGAGCGTCTTCGCGGGCGGCGGCGCCCGGGGCCGCGCCTACTACGACGAGTCGAAGTTCAACATCCTGGCCGGGGACCTGCGCGCCGGCGCGGCCCTGAACAACGGGCCGTCCCAATGGCGCGGTTCGCTGGGCTACCAGCACTACGCCCAGGAAGGCGATGCGCCGGGAGATCCAAAACCGACCAACGACCGTAACACCGGTAACGCGATCCTCGATTGGCGCTATGCCATCAACACCCGCAACCAGCTCGGGCTGGGCCTGCAGTTGAGCTCCGTGCGCTTCCCGGACAACCGGATCGACGACTTCGACCAGGTCTACCTGTCGGCCTCGTGGCTGCGCACCATCGAGAGCAAGGGCACGCCGCTCTTCTACCTCACGAGCTTCGTGACCAACGACAAGGCCAAGAACACGTTCGACGACGGCGTCACCGACAAGAGCAAGAACCTCGTGGGCGTGCGCTCCTACATCCAGTACTCGCTCTCGCCCAAGCTGCAGGTCTTCAACGCGCTGGGCTACGTGTATCGCCGCGACAAGGACGAATTCGCGCGCTCGACCACGGTGGGCCGCGGCCGCGACCAGTTCGGCGAATTCCTCGTGGGCCTCACCTGGCAGTTCCAGGAGCGCTGCGCGGTGCGCACCCAGTGGCAGTACACGCGCAACGCCTCGAACATCGACATCTTCGACTATGACCGCAACGAGGTCTCCACCGCGGTGCGGTGCGACCTGTTCTAGAAAGGCATGCCATGAAATCGAAGACGCTCGCCCTGTCCATCGCCGTAGCCCTGGCGTCGCCCGCAGCCTTCGCGGCCAGCGGCACCTTCACCTTCGTCACCGGTGAGGTCACCCTCACCAAGAAGAGCGGGCAGCGCATCCCGGCCGTGCGCGGCATCGAGGTCGACCCGGGTGATCTCATCGCCACCGGCAATTCCGGCATGGCGCAACTGTCGATGATCGACCAGGCGCGGCTGTCGCTGCGCCCGAATTCGCAGTTCCGCATCGAGGGCTACCAGACGACCGCCACGTCCACCGAGGGCGGCGTCCTCAATCTGCTGCGCGGCACGCTGCGCACCTTCACGGGGCTCATCGCGACCACCAACCGCGACAAGTTCGTGATGAAGACGCGCGTGGCCACCGTGGGCATCCGTGGGTCCGGCAACATCCTCTATGCCTGCTCCGTGGCCGACGGCGATTGCGATGCGGACATCGCGGCTTCCGCCGGCGGTTCCGGCGACATCACGATCAACCACACGATCGAGGGCAGCCACGCGATCACCAACGACATCCCCGGCAACCTGCCGCCCCAGCAGGGCGGGCCGCAGACGCTCATCACCGGCCCGGGCCAGACGGTGCTCGTGACGGGCACCCAGCCGCCCAAGTACATCCCGACGCCGCAGTTCATCGCGGACTCCGCGACCAATCCGTCCAACGCGAAGAGCGCTCCGGGCGGCGCGAACACCGACACGCGCAACTTCGCCCCGGGCGACAACCAGCAGCTCACCGGCGGCAACCAGAACACCACCACGCCCGTCGGCAACAACGGGCTGGGCTTCGTCACCATCGACGCGTCGAGCAACCTGCTTTCCGATCCGATCAACCTGCGCGACGTCGTGATCGCTTCGAACGGCCCGTTCCTGGGCCAGGCGACGGCGGGCGACCTCACGCTCGACGGGACCGCGCTGCGCGGCTACATCGCCTACCGCGGTTCGCTGTCGGACCTGCGCCCCGTGATCAACGGCAGCAGCGTCGTCGACGTGCAGACGGTGTCGCTGGGCACCGATGCGATCATCCTCGGCCGCTACGTGAACGGCACGCTGGGCTTCAGCGGCCCGGGCTCGGGCAATCCGGTGGGCGGCAACGTGCACTGGATCTACGCGCCCTCGGGCTACCCGGGCTACGTCTCGGACGTGCTCACCGGAACGGCGGTCTACACGCTGGCGGCGGCCACGTCGCCCACGAACCAGGCCGGCACGTCGGGCACGCTCGGCACCGCGACCCTGAACGTGAACTTCACCAACCGCACGCTGAGCCTCGGCCTCGCGTTCTCGATTCCGAGCGCGAGCGGAAACGGGGGCGGCGCGTGGACGGCGCAGGCGAGCAACGTCCCGTTCGCGCTGAACTCGTTCTACGCCTCGACCGGCGATCGCCTCGTCGTGACCAACCAGTTCAACGTGTCCTCCGCCACCAACTCGCTGCTCATCGGCTCGATCGAAGGCAGCTTCGTGGGTTCGAACCTGCAGGGCGCGATCCTCGGCTACGGCATCACCGACCTCACGGACACGACGCGCGCGAACAACAACAACTCGGTGACCGGCGTCGTCGCCTTCGTCGGCCCGCCGCAGAACGGCGCCGCGCCGTTCCGCGAAGGCCGCATCTCCGATCCGGCCGGCCGCCTCGGCGCGCAGGACTATTCGCGCAACTACGCCACGACCAACCGTCCCGACGAAGTCACGAGCGATGCGCAGGGCCGCGTGACGTCGTTCGTGGGGCCGGCCTCCGGACTCGGCAACCGCGCCACGTACACGCTCGGCTCCGCGCAGGTGGTGCAGGCCGGGTTCGACCCGGATACGGGCATGGTGTGGGGCCGCTGGGGCGGCGGCGTGGCCCAGGTCTCGGGCAACGGGCAGACCAGCACGGTGAACCTGCAGAGCGCCGGACTGCACTACATCTTCGCCGGGTCGCAGACGGGCCCGACGGCCCTGCCGCTCACCGGCACGGCGAGCTATGACGTGATCGGCAACACCAATCCCACGAACAGCAGCGGTGCCGTCGGCACGCTGGGCAGCGCCACGTTCGATGCGAACTTCACCAACCGGACGGTCGCATCGACGGTCAACGTGACGATCGCCGGCCAGAACTGGATCGGCAGCGCGCCCAACATGCCGATCTACCGCGACATGTACTTCACGGCTTCCACGGGCAGCTCGATCCCGGGGGCGCCCAACGTCTCGTCGCTCACGCTCACGTGCACGCCCAGCTGCGGCCAGAACGCCATCGGCAGCTTCGACGGCTTCTTCACCGGCCGCACCGGGCAGCGCGCGGGGATGCTCTACAACATGGGCGGTGTGCAGGGTGCGGTGGCCTTCGGGCGCCGCGGTGGTTGAGGTCCTCGTCGTAGGTTTCTAGCCGCACTAGACGGCCCGCAGTCCTGGCGCATTGCACCCTCGCGGGTGCAGGAGGTTTTTTGGCATGAGGATCATCTTCCGCGTTGCGGCGTTCGCCGCATTCCTGGCGTTGCCCGCGTTCGCGGCCGCGCAATACGCGCCCCAGAAAAGCACGATCGCCAAGCTGCTCGCGCTGCCGAAGCCGAAGGCCGGCTCGTGCATCGTGCCCGCATCCGCGATCTCGATCTCGCCGCCGAGCTTCACCTTTCCCACCACCGCGCCCGGCACGTGCGCCACGCCGCAGGCCATCACGGTCTCGAATCCCGGCACCGCGCCGGTCTCGATCTCGGGCCTGTTCACGACGCCGCCCGGGGATCCTTCGCCGTTCAGCACCAGCACTTCCTGCGAGGACATTTCGCTGGCCCCCGGCGCGAGCTGCGGCGGCACGGTGACGTTCTGCGCATCGGGCCCCGCCGGTGGCGTGACCGGAAGCGTCCAGGTCTACTCCGACGCGCCCGGCAGCCCGCATGCCGTTCCCGCGTTCGGCACCGTGGGTCCATCCGCGCCGCAGCCGGCGTTCTCGGTTTCGCCCTCCGGGTCGGTCGGTTTCGGAACGCTGCCGGTCGGTACGACTTCGTTCCCGCCGGTCACGTTCACCGTGACCAACACGGGCGGCGCGCCGATGACGATCGGCGCGATCACGACGTCCTCGACGGCGTTCGCGGTCTCCAGCAACGCGTGCCCGGCCAGCCTCGCCGCCGGCGCGAGCTGCGCCGTCGGCGTCACGATGACGCCGGAGTCGACCGGGGCGCAGTTCGCCACGCTGTACTTCAACCACAACGCGCCGGGAACGCCCACGCAGGTCTCGCTCACGGGCACCGGGCTCACGGCTGGTGCGTCCGACATCACGTTCATTCCGGGTGGGGCGGACTTCGGCTACAACATCGCCGGCTCCGTGACCTCCACGGGCATCGACGTGAAGAACGTCGGTGCGCTGCCGCTCAACATCTCCTCGTTGGCGTTCTCCGGTCTGCCTACATCGGGTGGGGCATTCGCGATCCTCGCCAACACTTGCGTCGGGACGCCGGTCCCTTCCAACGGCACCTGCCACATCGACGTGCAGTTCACCGCGCCGATGACCCCGGATTACTACCAGGACTCGCTCGTCGTCACGAGCGATTCCACCACGAGCCCGAACACCACCTACGCCGCGGGCTATTCGCGCAACGTCACGCCGAACATCACGTTCTCGCCGAGCCTCCATGACTTCGGCCCGGTCAACGTGGGCTCCACGGTGTGCGTCACGGTGACGATCACGAACAACGACGCGCCGTCCGCGCCGCAGACCAACCTGGACTACCGCAACTACGCGCTGCCCCCGCCGTTCTCGCTGGGGACGGCGTGCCCCACGACGTGCACGGCGATCCTGCCGGGCGGCAGCAGCTGCACGGTGGGCATCACGTACCAGCCCACCGACACGAGCACCAGCTACGGCACGCTCGATGTCTACGACTACAACTCGGATGGCGACTACCAGATGGACGTGCAGGGCACCGGCTTCCAACCCGGCCCGCGGATCTCGCTCGACCAGTCCCTGATCGATTTTGGCTCCCAGCTGAGCGGCACGACCAGCGCTTCCCAGGTGGTGAACGTGTCGAACATCGGCACGGCGACGCTCACCGTCGGCACGGTGAGCGTGACGCCGCCGTTCAACCTGGTCACCAACACCTGCCTCACGCCCCTGGCGCCGATGGCGGCCTGCGCGATCACGGTGACGTACACCGCGGGTCCGGTCCAGCCCGATACCGGCACGCTGAGCATCTTCAGCGACACGGCCCCGGACTCGGGCACCGTCACCGTCGACCTCGTCGGCGAGTCGACCGGCGCCCCGCAGCCTTCGGTCGACTACTTCCCGGAGAACCTCGCGTTCGGCAACGTCCTGATCCCGACCACGAGCGCGCCGCGTTCGATTTCGTTCGCGAACACCGGCGCCGCGACCCTGAACATCCTCGGGATCGCGGCCACGGGCGAATTCACCACGACCAACGACTGCCCCGCGGCGATGGCGCCCGGTACCTGCTGCACGATCACGGCGACCTTCCATCCGACGGTGATCGGTCCGGTGAACGAGTCCATCGTCGTCACGTCGGATTCTCCGAGCGGTCCGGACAGCATCCCGCTCTCCGGCACCGGCATGCCGCCGCCCAGCATCACGCCGTCGGTGGCGACGCTCAGCTTCGGCTCGGCGGTCGTCGGCACGTTCCCGGCGCCGCAGTTCGTGATCCTCACGAACACGGGCATCCAGACCGGTCTGTACTTCGCGGGCTTCAACATCAGCGGCCCCGGCCAGTTCTACCTCTACGATCCGTCCGTCTCGATGCCGGGGCTGGCCGCGGAGAAGGGCCGCTTCATCGAGCCGGCGCGTCCGAAGGCCGCGCCCGCGATGCCGCAATGCTTCTCGGCCTCGCCGTTCAACATCGGCAGCCAGTGCTACATCGCCGTGTGGTGGGCTCCGACGACGCTCGGGACGCAGACGGGAACGCTGGCCGTGAACTTCACGGGCGGGACGGGCTCGCCTACGACGATCAACCTGGTCGGTCTCTCGCGCCCCGTGGCCTCGCCCGACATCGGCGTGTCGTCGACCTCGCTCACGATTTCGGGCGTGATCGGCCGCGCGAGCGAACCCGCGCCGCTCACGGTCACCAACACGGGGACGGCGGCGCTCACGCTGTACGGCCTCGGCATTGTCGGTGGCCCGTTCACGTCGACCCACAATTGTCCGGTGTCGCTCGAGCCCGGCCTGTCGTGCACGGTCTTCGTGATCTACCGCGCGACCGTGATCGGGAACCAGGCGGGAACGCTCCTGATCCAGCATGACGCGAACGCGCAGGGCATCCTCGAGGTCGCGCTGAACGGCATCGGCTTGCCCATCCCGCTGCCGAAGATTTCGGTGTCGCCCACGACGGTGGACTTCGGGACGCGCAGCGTGGGCAGCGTCACGCCGCCGCAGACCGTCGTGGTTCGCAACGCCGGCACCGCACGGCTCACCATCGGCACGGTGCAGGTGTCCCCGGGCTTTGCCCTCGCGACGCAGTGCGGGGACCTGCCGCCCGGAGGACAATGCACGATCGAGCTGAACTTCCGGGCGGGCGGGAGCGGCCGCACGGTGGGGACGCTCGCCATTCCGAGCAACGATCCCGGCAACCCGACGGCCTCGGTCCAGCTGGGCGGGTCCGGGTGCCGCGCGCTTTCCCTCTCGGGCACGCGAACCGGCGTCGGCGGCTGTCCTCCGTAGCGCGTTCGCGAAACGGGTGTCCGGAACCCCGGACACCCGTGCCGAATCGGGACCCGGGCACCGGAATGTAAGGCGCTTTCCTTGCGACGGCGCGAGGGGCCGGGTTACATTGCCGAGTCCGCACCCTGGTGCGTCCGGCTTTCCAGAAATTGACCGAAGAAATCATCCTCGAGACCCGCGGGCTCACCAAGGAGTTCAAGGGTTTCGTCGCCGTCGACCACGTGGATCTCCGTGTGAAGCGCGGCACGATCCACGCGCTCATCGGGCCTAACGGGGCCGGGAAGACGACCGTCTTCAATCTCCTCACCAAATTCCTGCCACCCTCCCGCGGCACCATCCATTTCAAGGGCGAAGACATCACGCGCGACCAGCCGGCCGACGTCGCGCGCCGCGGCGTGATCCGCTCGTTCCAGATCTCCGCGGTGTTCCCGAACCTCTCCGTGCTCGAGAACGTGCGCGTGGCGCTCCAGCGCAAGCGCGCGGGCAGCAACTTCGCGTTCTGGCAATCGGAGAAGAAGTTGGACGCGATGAACGACGCGGCGCTGGCCATCCTCGACCGCGTGGGTCTGCGCGATTTCGCGCAGACGCACGCCGGCGCGCTCGCCTATGGCCGCAAGCGCACGCTCGAGATCGCGACCACGCTCGCGATGGACCCGGAGATGATGCTGCTCGACGAACCCACAGCCGGCATGGGCCACGAGGACGTCGACCGCGTGCGGGACCTCATCCAGGAAGTCGCGAAGGGCCGCACGGTGCTGATGGTCGAGCACAACATGAGCGTGGTCTCGGGCATCTGCGACACGATCACGGTGCTGCAGCGCGGCTCGGTCCTGGCCGAAGGGCCGTACGCGGAAGTCTCGAAGAACCCGCAGGTGATCGAGGCATACATGGGGAGTTCTGATGGAGCGGGAGGCCCCGCGTGAGTGAAGTTGTTCTCAACGTCTCGGGACTGCAGGCCTGGTATGGCGAATCGCATGTGCTGCACGGCGTGGACTTCGCGGTTCGCAAGGGCGAAGTGGTGACGCTGCTCGGGCGAAACGGCGCAGGCCGCACCTCGACGCTGCGTTCGATCATGGGCCTCGTGGGCCGGCGCACCGGCTCCATCGTCGTGAACGACGTCGAGACGATCGGCATGGCCACGCACAAGATCGCGCACCTGGGGATCGGCTATTGCCCCGAGGAGCGCGCCATCTTCTCCAGCCTCTCGGTCGAGGAAAACCTCGTGCTGCCGCCGAAGGTGGGCGAGGGCGGCATGTCGATCGACGAGATCTACGAGATGTTCCCCAACCTGCGCGAGCGTCGCAACACCGCGCAGGGCACGAAGCTCTCCGGCGGCGAGCAGCAGATGCTCGCGATGGCGCGCATCCTCCGCACCGGCGCCCATCTCCTGCTGCTGGACGAGATCACCGAGGGCCTGGCCCCCGTGATCGTGCAGGCCATCGGCCGCGTGATCGTGAAGCTGAAGGAGCGTGGCTTCACCATCGTGCTGGTCGAGCAGAATTTCCGGTTTGCCGCGCCGCTGGCCGACCGGCACTACGTGATGGAGCATGGGAGAATCGCCGAGTCCTTCGCAGCCGCGGAGCTCCCATCGAAGACCGCAATGCTGCACGAATACCTGGGTGTTTGAAGTCACTACTACAACGAGGAGACGCACATGAAATGGCAAATGAAGACCCTGGCCCTGGCCGCGGCAATGGCCGTTGCGGGCAGCGCGTTCGCGCAAGCGAAGAAGGACGAGAAGAAGGAAGAGGACAAGATTTCCGGCGGCGTCGTGAAGATCGGCGTGCTGAATGACCAGTCCAGCCTCTATGCGGACCTTGGCGGACAAGGTTCCGTCCTCGCCGTGAAGATGGCGATCGCCGACTTCAACGCCGCCAAGAACGGCCTCAAGGTCGAGGTGATCTTCGCCGACCACCAGAACAAGCCCGACGTCGGCAGCCAGATCGCGAGCAAGTGGATCGACTCCGAAGGCGTGGACATGATCATCGACACGCCGAACTCCGGCGTGGCCCTGGCGGTGAACCAGGTGGTGCGCGACAAGAAGAAGGTCTTCATCAACTCCGGGGCCGCGAGCTCGGACCTGACGGGCGCCAAGTGCTCCCCGAACACGATCCACTGGACCTACGACACCTGGATGCTCGCCAACGGCACGGGCAGCGCGATTGTGAAGAACGGCGGCGACACGTGGTTCTTCCTGACCGCGGACTACGCGTTCGGGCACGCGCTCGAGCGCGACACCGAGGCCGTGGTGCTGAAGAACGGCGGCAAGGTGCTGGGCAAGGTTCGCCATCCGCTCAACACGCAGGACTTCTCGTCGTTCCTGCTGCAGGCGCAGTCGTCGAAGGCCAAGATCGTCGGCCTCGCGAATGCCGGCGGCGATACGTCCAACTCGATCAAGCAGGCGGCCGAGTTCGGCATTGTGAAGGGCGGCCAGAACCTTGCGGGCCTGCTCGTGTTCCTCACGGACGTGCATGCACTGGGCCTGGAAAAGGCGCAGGGCCTGATCTTCACCGAGACGTTCTACTGGGACCAGAACGACGCCTCGCGCGCGTTCACGAAGCGCTTCGCGGCGGCCAACGGCGGGAAGTATCCGACGATGGTCCACGCCGGCGTCTACGCGGGCACGCTGCACTACCTGAAGGCGGTGGCCGCGCTGAAGAGCGACGACGGCACCGACGTCGTGGCGCAGATGAAGAAGACGCCGACGGACGATCCGCTCTTCGGCAAGGGCACGATCCGCGCTGACGGCCGCAAGATCCACCCGGCGTACCTCTTCGAGGTGAAGAAGCCGTCGGAATCGAAGGGCCCGTACGACTACTACAAGCTGAAGGCCACGATCCCGGCCGACCAGGCGTTCCGTCCCCTCAAGGACGGCGGCTGCGAGCTCGTGAAGTAGTCGAAGCAAACGGCGTAGAGCGACCATGGACCAGATCTTCGGGATCCCCATCAATGCATTCATGGGGCAGTTGCTGATCGGTCTGATCAACGGGTCGTTCTACGCCCTCCTTTCGCTGGGGCTCGCGGTGATCTTCGGGCTCCTCAACATCATCAACTTCACGCACGGCGCCCAGTACATGATGGGGGCGTTCGGCGCGTACTTCCTGCTGAACAAGCTGGGGCTCAACTACTGGTGGGCGCTCTTCGTGGTGCCGATCCTCGTCGGGGCCACCGGCGTGGTCATCGAGCGCTTCATGCTCTCGAAGCTCTACAAGCTGGACCACCTCTACGGCCTGCTGCTCACGTTCGGACTCGCCCTCATCATCGAAGGCATCTTCCGCAACGAGTTCGGCTCCGCGGGCCTGCCGTACTCGATGCCCTCGCAGCTCGAAGGCGGCCACAACCTGGGCTTCATGTTCCTGCCCAACTACCGGGGCTGGGTGATCGGCGCTTCGCTCGTCGTGTGCATCGGCACGTGGCTGCTGATCGAGAAGACCAAGCTGGGCGCCTACCTGCGCGCGGCCACCGAGAACCCGAAGATGGTCGAGGCCTTCGGCGTGAACGTCCCGCGCATGATCACGCTCACCTACGGCTTCGGCGTCGCCCTCGCGGCGCTCGCGGGCGTGTTCGCGGCGCCGATCTACCAGGTGAGCCCGCAGATGGGCTCGTCGCTCATCATCGTGGTGTTCGCGGTCGTCGTGATCGGCGGCATGGGCTCCATCCTCGGCGCGGTCATCACCGGCTTCGGCCTGGGCATCATCGAGGGCCTCACGAAGGTGTTCTACCCCGAGGCCTCCAATACCGTGATCTTCGTGATCATGGCCATCGTCCTCATGATCCGCCCGCAAGGGCTCTTCGGGCAGCGCTGACATGGCCAACGAGACCCCGGGCCTGGACCAGCGCGACGTCGCGTTCGACGCGAAGTTCTTCCGCTACGGCTTCCTCGCGATGATGGTGTTCTTCATCGCGGTGCCCTTCGTGAACCAGGCGGCCGGGCGCGACCTGATCTACCTCGTGTTCCTGATGAAGGTGCTGTGCTTCGGCCTCTTCGCGTGCGCCTTCAACCTGCTTCTCGGCTACGGCGGGCTGCTTTCGTTCGGGCACGCGATGTTCCTCGGCATGGCGGGTTATTTTTCCGCGCACCTCGCGAAGGTCGGCCTGCAGTTCGACCAGGTCACGCTCTTCAAGGTCAGCATTCCCCTCTCGGTGCACCTGCCGCCGTTCTCGACGGAGCTCGCCATCCTGGTCTCCACCGCCGCGACCGGGGTGCTGGGCCTCCTCGTGGGGCTGCTCGCCATCCGCCGCCAGGGCATCTACTTCGCGATGATCACGCTGGCCCTGGCGCAGATGATCTTCTTCTACTGCCTGCAGGCGCCGTTCACGGGCGGCGAGGACGGGATCCAGTCCGTGCCCCGGGGCAAGCTCCTGGGGATGATCGACCTCACCAACAACACGGCGATGTACTACTTCGTGCTCGCCGTGTTCACGTTCGGCTTCCTGCTGATCTATCGCACCGTCCATTCGCCGTTCGGGCAGGTGCTGAAGGCCATCAAGGAGAACGAGCCGCGCGCCATCTCGCTCGGCTACCAGACGGAGCGCTACAAGCTGCTCGCCTTCGTGTTGTCGGCCACGCTCGCGGGCCTGGCCGGCGCGACCAAGGCCATCGTCTTCCAGCTGGCTTCGCTCACCGACGTGCACTGGAGCATGTCCGGAGAGGTGGTCCTGATGACGCTGCTGGGTGGCATGGGCACGATCTTCGGCCCGGTCGCCGGGTCCTTCGTGATCATGGCGATGGAGAACTACCTCTCCAACCTCGGCGCCTGGGTGACGATCACGCAGGGCATCGTCTTCGTGATCTGCGTGCTGGCTTTCCGGCGCGGCATCGTGGGCGAACTCGAAGCGCTGCTGCGCCGCCGCCTCACGTTCCGGCAGTTCCTCTTCGAAGTGTTCGCGTTCCGCCACCACAAGAGGGCGCGCGACAAGAAGCGCGGCTAGGTATCCGGGCGCCAGGCGATCGGCGCCATGCCGATCCATCGCAGGGATGTTCATTCGTGCGAATGCCCTTGGAAACGCCGATCCCCGCCGATTTTCCGCCGATCCCCGCCGATCAAAACCTCATGACGAGGCGGCGCACTTCGAGGCGCTTCTGTCCGAAGTTGAGGAGCAGACAAACTCGCAGGCCCGTCGCGCGGAGATAGTTGATGCACTGCAGGCGGTGCGCCCGCGAAAGGAAATCGACGGTCTTGATTTCCACGACGATCTCGCCGGCCACGATGAGGTCCGGGATGTACTCGCCGACGACTTCGCCCTCGTATGTCACCGCGATCGAGGGTTGTGAAAGCACGGTCAGGTCCTGCCGTTTCAACTCCAGGGCCAGCGCATTCTCGTAGACCTTTTCCAGAAAGCCCACGCCCAGTCGCGAACTGACACTCTGGGCCGCCCCAATGATCCGATGCGTCATGTCGTCGAGCCTCGCTCGATCCCTATCGGCGGGGATCGGCGGAAAATCGGCGGGGATCGGCGTTTCCAAGGGCCTTCGCATGAAGGAAACAACGCATGGTCACGCCCGATCGCCTACACGTTCGCCAGGAAGCCGGCCCTACTGGGTAAATTGCCCCTTTTTGTTGATGATCGACGACTCGGCGAAGTTGAGGCCGGTGTGGCTCTGCTGGCCGAAGCTGAGCGTGAGGCCGCCGCCCAGGTCGTAGTTCTTCATCCCCTCGAGCGCGGCAACGAGGGAAGCCTTGGTGGGATTCTTCCCCGCGCGCCGCAACCCTTCGACCAGAACCTTCGCCCCCGCAAAGCCCTCCATGGCGACGTGGGAGAGCGGGAAGTTCGGCTTGTCGGCGGCGAGGCGTTGCATCTCGCGGGCGAGCGGCGAGGTTTGCTTGGACGGGTCGGGAAACACCTGCATGACGATCACGCCATGCGCGACGTCGCCCAGGTCCTGGATGAACGCCTTCGCGCTGTTGTTGGACAGGGTGATCACCGGCACCGAGGAACCTTTCGCCCTCAGGGCCTTCACGATGTTCACCGTGGCCTTGGCCGAGCCGCTCGTGACCACGGCCTGGGGCGAGAGCTTCAGCGTGCGCGCCACGGCATCGGTGACGTCGGAGGTCTGGCGGTCGAACGTGAACACGCCGAGCGGCTCGATGCCCGCGGCCTTGAACCCGCGGTCGTAGCCCACCAGCGTGTCGCGGCCGAACGTGTCGTCGACGTGGATGACGACGATCTTGCTCAACCCCTGGCCCGCCAACTGGGCGATCGCGCGTTCCGATTCCGTCTGGTACTTCGAGCGGACGTTGAACACCAGCGGATTGACCGGCTGGTGCAGCAAGCCGGCGCCCGTCGACGGTGCGATCAAGGGCGTGCCGCTTTCCTGCAGGACCGGAAGCATGGCTTCGACCTGGGGCGTGCCGCGGGTGAGGATGATGGCGAGCGCGCCCTTGTCCTGGATCAGCGATCGCGTGGCCGCGGCGCTCTTCTTCGGATCGAACTGGTCGTCGGCCATCTCGACGCGGACCTTGCGCCCATGCACGCCGCCCGCGGCGTTCACGGAGTCGAGGTAGAGATTGAGACCTGCGGTGAGTTCCTTCACCGGCCCGGCGACCGGACCGGTGAAAGCCGAGACGTATCCGACGACGATTTCCTTCGAACCGGGGCCTTCGGCCGCGGAAACGCCGGCAGCGAGGGTCATGGCCGCGACGGCGGCCAGTGTGTGCTTGAACATGATTTGTGTTCCTCCTGCCTCGCATTTTTCGCGGGCCGTCGTCGGGGCAGGTAGGACGCAGCGCACATTCGCCGTGTCAGCTGTCATGGGGAACGCTACAACCGCAACGGCGGGACCAGCTTGTAGAATCGATCCCTCGCCGCTCCGAAGGAATCCCTTGGCCACGAACCCCCAGTCCCAGCCCGCACAGCCCGAGCCGTTCGACCTCGTGGTCCTCGGCGGGGGGCCGGCCGGAACGAGCGGCGCCATCGCCGGTGGCCTGATGGGCAAGAAGGTCGCGCTCGTCGAGAAGGCCAGCCTGGTCGGCGGCGCCGGCATCAACACCGGGACGATTCCCAGCAAGACGTTGCGCGAGACTTCGCTCATGCTTGCCGGCTGGCGTTCGCGGCGGCTCTTCGGCGTGGATCTCTCGCTGCAGCGCGAGGCCACGGTGAAGGATTTCATGCGCCACTCGGACCACGTGACGGCCGGGGAGCGTGAGCTCGCGGAACAGACGCTCGGCGTGCATGGCGTCGAGACGATGCATGGCGCGGCGTGCTTCGTGGATCCGCACACGGTTCGCGTCACGGCCCCCGACGGGAAGCAAAGGCTGCTGCGCGGCGAGAGGATCCTCGTGGCCACGGGCTCCTCGCCCTTCCAGCCCCCGGAATTCGCGTTCAAGGACGACCGCGTCCACGACTCGGACGAAATCCTCGCGCTGAAGGAATTGCCCCGCAAGCTCGTGGTCGTGGGCGCGGGGGTGATCGGATCGGAGTATGCCGGCACGTTCGCGGCCCTCGGCGTGGAGGTGCGCCTGGTCGACGGGCGCGATTCGCTGCTGCCCTTCCTCGATGCGGAGATCTCCGCGGCGCTCACCAAGGCCATGACCGAGAACGGCGTGCGCTTCCTGTGGAAGGAGAAGGTCGTGAATTGCGACCTCTCGCATCCTCGCGATGTCGTGCTCACCTTGAGTTCGGGTGCCAAGATCACTTGCGACGGCGTCCTCGTGTGCTCGGGCCGCACCAGCAACACCGAGACCCTGGACCTCGCGGCGGCCGGCATCACGCCCGGGAAGCGCGGGTTGATTCCCGTGGGGTCGCACTTCCAGTCCACCGATCGATCGCACATCTACGCGGCGGGCGACGTCATCGGGCCGCCCGCGCTCGCCGCCACCGGCATCGAGCAGGCGCGCGTCGCGATCTGCCATGCGTTCGGCGAATCGCTCAAGACTGACATCTCGCCGCTGCTCCCCGCGGGCATCTACACGATCCCCGAGGCGAGCATGGTGGGCGAGACCGAGGCTTCGGTGATCGAGAAGAAGATTCCCTACGTGGTGGGCCGCGCGCGCTATGCCGAGATTCCGCGCGGCAAGATCATCGGGGACGAGACCGGCTTCCTCAAGCTGATCTTCCGTCGCGACGACATGAAGCTGCTCGGCGTGCACGTGATGGGCGAGCACGCGACCGAGGTCGTGCACATCGGCCTCATCGCGATGCTCTCGGGTGCCACCGCGGAGATCTTCAACCGGGCGTGCTTCAACTACCCGACGCTGGGCGACCTCTACAAGTTCGCCGCGTACCGGGCCCTGCTGGAACGTCGCCGGAGCCCGTAGGGGAGACCCCGGCGGAAATGCCTTTTCATGGCATGAATAGTTTTAATTGTATGAAACTGCATGCCCGTCGAGATGGTTCCCTCTCCCAGCACCTGTGACGTCGCGATCGCGTACTTCCTCTAGGCGGGTTGCGCCGCCGGCACGTTGCGGCGCCGGTACTCGGCCTTTTCCTCGGCGATGGCCTGGGCGACCGCGGGACGCTGCAGGTGGCGCGCGAGATACGCGGCAAGGTTGGGCCAGTTCGCGAGTTGTGCTCGCGCGTGCACGGCCCAATGCAGCACCGTGACCAGGTAGGCATCCGCCACTGTGAAGGTTTCGCCGACGAGCGTGTCGCGTTCGCCCAGGCGCGCCGAGATGCGATCCAGCGTCGGCTCCACGAGGCCGCGCGTGGCCGCCCGGCTCTCGTCGGTGGCATGCGCTCCGACCAACGGCGCAAACACCTTCTTGTGGACCTCGGTGGAAAGGAAGTTGAGCGCGCTGATCAGGCGGTAGCGGTCCATCGAGCTCCAGGGCGGCGCGAGGCCGCTCGCGGGGTTCTGGTCGGCCAGCCATTGAAGGACGGCGGGGGCCTCGTCCAGCAGCGTGCCGTCCGGGAGCCGCAGCGCCGGGACGTAGCCGTTCGGCGAGATGGCCCGATAGTCGCCACCGTCGTCGGTGCGCTTCGACACGAGGTCCAGGTAGCGCATCGTCACGGGAATGCCCGCCTCGAGTGCGGTGATGTGGGCGGCGAGCGAGCACGCCATTGGCGAGGCATAGAGGTCCATGGCCGTTCCTGGTTTATGTGCGAACCGGTACACTATTCAGGAAGGAACCCGCATGTCAATCAATAAAGTGCGAAACAGTACAGAAATGCCCCGGCGCACCCGCGGGCGGCCGCGCGCGTTCGAACCGGAAGCGGCGCTGGACCACGCGCGCCGGGTGTTCCTGCAGAAGGGCTTCGCCGCCGCCTCGCTGGACGACCTGGCCGCCGCGACGGGACTCAATCGCCCGAGCCTCTACGCCGCGTTCGGGGACAAGGAGCAGCTCTACGTGCTGGCGCTCCGCCGCTATGTGGGCCAGCTCCTGGCGGGGCTGGATGCCATCCTGGCCGAGGAGGCGCCGGTCGCGGTGCGGATGAAGCGCGTCTTCGAGGCCGCGATCCGCCTCTACTGCGCGCCGCCGCATCATGCCGGATGCATGCTCGTCAGCACCGCGACCACGGAATCCCCCGGGAGGCCGGTGATCGCCGTGGCCTCGGCCGAGCTCATCGCGGAATTCGACCGGCGCTTCGAGAAGTGCTTCAAGCGCGCGATCGGGGCGGCCGAGCTCGCGAGGAAGCCCGCGGCGCGGACCCGTGCCCATATGGCGTCTGCGCTCCTCCATACGCTTGCCGTCCGCGCGCGCACAGGCACGCCGGCGGCCGAGCTGGCCGCCATCGCCAACGCATTCATTCCTGCGTTCTGCGAATAGAGGCTAGCTGTCGGCCTCGCCGTCCGGACCGGGACGGTACTCGAGGATGTCGCCGGGCTGGCAGTTCAAGTGCCGGCAGATGGTCTCGAGTGTCGAGAAGCGGATGCCCTTCACCTTGCCGGACTTGATCAGCGAGAGGTTCTGCTCGGTGATGCCGACCGCCGCCGCAAGGTCCTTCGACTTCACCTTGTTGCGCGCGAGCATCACGTCGAGGTTGATGACGATAGGCATGGCCGTACCCTAGACGAAGCCGCGGTTTTCTTCCGCGAGCCGGCCGCCTTCCTCCATCAGGTGCGCGATGAGGAAGATGAGGGCGCAAAGCAGGAGCACCGCGAGGTCGTCGCCCGTGATGTTGAAGGCCCAACGCGTCCCGGCGGGTGCCAGAGGCAGGTACATGAAGACCCGCAGGTGCATCGCGGCGAGCGACAGCACCTTGGCCAGCAGCAGCAGGCCCGAGAACGTGCGCAGGTGCCGCACCGTCGCCCGCTCGAAGAATTCGCCGGCTTCGAATCGACTCAGCATCCCGTGCAGGTGATAGAAGGCCCACGTCAGGCAGACGAGGTAGGGGAGGCTGGCCGATCCGATCAGGAAGCGGTCCATCCCGTCGGAGGTCGCGAGCGCCCTGGGCGAAAGGCCCCCGATGGTCGACCTGCGTGCCCAGTGGTGTTCCCACATTCCCCACTCGGGGAAGAGCCAGGACCCGAGGTAGAGGACGAGTACGGAGCCCAGCAGCAGGATCGCCACCACGCGCACGATCCAGCACAGGCGCCGGATCTTGAGGGAAACCGTCGGATTCATGTCAAACCCCAAAAAATGATTGTAAAACGATAATAAATGGTTATTATACAGGCATGAGATCTCTATGCCTGGCCGTCCTCCTGCTCTTTGCCCACCTCGCATTCGCGGACCTTCGCAGCTTCTTCCACGGCGATCCGCCGCCCGTGGTGAAGGCTCCACCGCCCAGGCAGCTCGCGGTCGTCTCGACGATTCCCGGCGTGGCCGCGGACGCACAGGTCGAGAGTTTTCTTCGCACGTATGCGGCCGCGCTCATGGCGCGCGATGCCGCCCCGGTGCTGAAGCGCTTGTCGCCGAAATACGCGGTCGATGGCGCGCCCGAAGGCAGCAAGCCCGCGGATTTCATGGCGCAGGCCATCGCGAAGATGCGCGGCCCGACGCAGATCGTGATCCGATCGGTCGAAACGAGCGGCGCGGTGCGCGTCGCGAAAGCGGAGTTCCACTACAGCCCGGAGAAGATCGACGTGAAGACCTTGCGTTTCGATGCGAGCGGTGACCTGCTCGAGAGCGACCTGTTCCGATTGGAGCGCGCATGATCCAGCTCGAAGGGATCGACAAGTCGTTCGAGTTGCGCGGCGGACAGCGCGCGGCGGCGCTCCGAGGGTTGTCGCTCGCGGTCGCGCCGGGCGAGCACGTCGCGATCCTCGGGAAGTCCGGCAGCGGCAAGTCCACGCTGCTGAATCTCATCGCGGCGCTCGACCGGCCGAGTGCCGGGCGCGTTCGCGTCGCGGGCACCGATCTCGCCGGCATGGCGGAGAGCGCGCTCGCCCTCTGGCGCGGCCGCAATGTCGGCGTCGTGTTCCAGTTCTTCCAGTTGATGCCCACGCTCACCATCGCGGAGAACCTCGTGCTGGCGATGGAACTGGTGGGCGGCATCGCGCCCGCGAAGCGCCGCGATCGCGCGATGGAGTTGCTGGAGCGCGTGGGACTTTCCGACCAGGCGCACAAGTTGCCGTCGACGCTCTCCGGCGGCCAGCAGCAACGAGCCGCGATCGCCCGTGCGCTCGCGAACGATCCGCCGTTGCTCGTGGCCGACGAACCGACCGGCAACCTCGACAGCGAGACCGCCGGGGCGATCGGCGAGCTCTTCGAGGAACTCTCGGCGCAGGGCAAGACGCTGCTCCTCGTGACGCACGACCGCGGCCTCGCCGGCAGCGCGCGGCGCGTGGTCGAGCTGAAGGACGGCCGCGTCGTGGCGGACACGCAGCACGTCATCCCCGCGCAGGCGGGGACGGCGTGAGCCTTCTGTGGCGCAAGGTCCTGGGCGATGCGCGCCAGAACGGCAAGATGCTTGCGGTCATCGCGCTGGTGCTCGCGATGGGCACGGCGGGCGTGGTGGCCGCCCTCGATGCGCAGGCGATCCTCAAGCGCGAGATCGCCGCGAGCTTCCTCGGAGCGAAGGTCCCGGACATCGCCCTCTGGTTCGAGCGAGATGCGCCCGCGGCCCAGGCGCTGGTCGCGGCCCATGAGGGTGTCGCGGGCGTCGAGCCGCGGCGCGTCGCCTTCACGCGCATCGCGGCGCGGGACGGCTCGTGGCTTCCGATGCGCCTCACGATCCTGCGCGACATCGACGCGCAGTCCGTGGGAAGGATCCATCGCCACGGCGACGCGGCAGCCGCGGGCGGCAGCGGGCTGTGGATCGAGCAGTCGGGCGCCGCGCTGCTGGCCGAACAGGTGGGTGAGCGGCTTCGCGTGCGCACGCCGTCCGGGGCGATCGCGAGCGAGCCGCTCGCCGGCTTCGTGCACGATCCCTCCGTCGCACCCAGCGTGCAGGAACGCTTCGTCTTCGCGTTCGCGACACCGGAAGTCGCCGCGCGCCTCGGTCAATCGGCGGAGTTCGACCAATTGTGGGTGCGCATGGTGCAACGCGGCGATACCGCGAACGCCGTGCTGCTGGGTGAAGAGCTGCGCGATGCCTTGAAGGCCGTCGGCAAGCCCTTGCTGCGCTTCGAGGCCATGCCCGGATCGCACCCGCATGCCGCGCTGATGAACGCGATGCTGCGCGTCCTCGGCGTGCTCTCGGCGATCGCGTTCATCTGCAGCGCCTCCCTGGCTGGTTACCTCGTGTCGGCCTGGATGAAGCGCGAGGTGCGGCAGGTCGGGATCCTCAAGGCCATCGGCGCGCGCTGGCACCAGGTGGCCCTGCAGTACGTGTTGCTGTTGGGCCCGCTCGTGCTCGTGGTGGCGGCGATCGCCGTGCCCGCGGGCGGTGCGCTGGGGCTGGCGCTGGTGCGCCATTACGCGATCTCGCTCAACATCGATGTCGTGGACTGGAGTGCCGGTTCCGTGCTCCTCGCGCAACAGCTCGCCTTCACGCTCGCGATCGCCTTCGCGTCGATGGCCTGGCCCATCGTCCGCGCAAGCCGCATGAGCGTGCGCGAGGCGATCCACGATGCGGGCATCGCGTCGCCGCTGACCGCCGGCTCCCGTCTCGCGAAGTCGCTCACGCTGCCGGGAGGCTTGCGCTGGACCTTCGCGGCGAGGAATGCGATGCGCAGGCCGTTTCGCCTGGCCCTCGTGCTCTTCGCGCTCGCGGGGGGCGGTGCGCTGCTGCTCACGACGCACAGCAACTACGAGAGCCTGATGGCCGTGATCGACGCGAACCTCGCGCACCAGGGGCACGACCTCGAGGTGTTCCTGCCGCGCGCCGTGCCCGCCGCGCCATTGGAGGCGGCGGTGCGTCCGGTGCCCGGCGTGGAGATCGCGGAGGCCTGGCGCCGCGCGCGGGTGAGCGTGGCGGGCGAGGGGACTTCGTCCACGACCCTGAAGTTGATCGGCCTCGCGGGATATCCGCCGGGCTCGCGCCTCTTCAAGCTGCCGGTGCTCGAAGGCCGTGCGCCGGCGGAGGGCGCGCCCGACGAGATCCTGATGACCCGGACGGTGCAGGAGCCCTATCCGCAGGTGAAGCTGGGCAGCGACGTGACGCTGCAGTTTCGCGAGCGGCGGGTGAACGTGCGCGTGGTGGGGATCGTGGAGGAGATTGGCTCGCCGGTGTTCTATGCGCCGTTCGCGGCGTTCGATGCGGTGACCGGACAGGGCGATGCCTCGACCGTGCTGCGCGCGAAGACCCGTAGCGACTCCCCCGAAGCCGTGGCGAGCGCGGTCGACCAGGCGCTGCTCGAGGCGCGCCTGCCTCCGGTGCAGATGGTGACGCGGGCGATGTTTCGCGATGCATTGGACGAGCACTTCAACGTGGTGGGCGACGTGTTGCGCATGGTGGCGCTGGCCGCCGCGCTGGCCGGCGCGATCGTGCTCGGCGCCGGAACCGCGTTCAACGTGATGGAGCGCACGCGCGAGATCGGCGTGCTGCGCGCCCTGGGCGCCACGCCGCGCTCGATTGCCGCGATGCTGCTCGCGGAGGGCATTTCCATCGCGGCGACCGGTGCGTTGCTCTCGATCGCCATCTCCATCGGGCTCACGCTCGCCATGAACGGCGCCGCGTCGCGAGGCCTGCTGCACGTGGCGGTGCCGTTGCGCTTCTCGATGCCCGGCCTTGCCATCCTCGCGGGCGGTCTCGTGCTGGTGGTGCTGGCCGTGTGGCTCACCCTGCGACTTTCCCTTCGCCGTTCCGTGCGCGAATCCCTGGCCTTCGAAGGCTAGCCCATGTCGGCTGCGTGACAACCCAGGGGATGGCGCCGCGTGCCGTGCGCCGGTGCATGGTGGTGCGGATGCAGAAACCCGGGGCCAGGCCGGGTTCGCTGGGTGTGCCTTCGACCCATTCTCAACGCCTGATGTGACGCAACGGTGTACGAGCCGGCGCCTTACCCGTTGCAGACCGGCTGCGGTGAGGCGAAGACCTGCCGCACGATCGACTTGGTGACCGCGATGCCGTCCACCGTGTATTGCAGCGTGCCGGTCTCGCCGTTGGTGAAGCGCAGCGTCATCGCGCCCACGCGCGTGACATCGGCGGGACTCAACGGCGTGAAGGGTGCCGCATTGAAGGGAGAGCCCACGGTGCGGTAGAGATCGCCGGTGAACGAACCATCGCCCTGGCGCTGCCCGGCGGACATGAAATACCAGATCCCGCGCCCATCGAGCCCGTAGGTGAAGAGCGTGGCGAACAGGATGTTGCCTTGCTGCGTGAGGTTCAGGCCCCAGCCCGACTCCGCGGGGTTCCACCACAGGTCCTGGTAGTTGGTGGCCGATGCGCGCGAGCCGCCGGTGGCCGCGCAGGTCGCCGCGGCTCCACTGAACACCTGCCGCGTGAGGTTCTTCGAGACCTGCACGCCATCCACGTCGTAGTTCAATGTGGCGCTGCCCGCGCCGAAGGTCAGGCGCATGTCGCCCACCCGCAGGAGGTTGCCCGGGCCGATGGGCGTGAACGGATTCGCATTGAAGGCCGGCCCCGTGGTGCGGTAGAGCGTGCCCGAGTAAGCGCCGCCGGAGAACCGCCCCTCGGACATCACCAGCCACAGCGGGTTGCGGTTGGCGTCGTAGGTGAAGAGCGTGCCGAAGATCACATCGCCTTGATGCGTGAGGTTCAGGCCCCAGCCGGATTCCGCGGCGTTCCACCACAGCGCCGTGTAGTTCGACGGCGGCGGCAAGTCGACCGCGTCGTAGCCCAGCAGCGCCACATGCGCGTAGTTGCCGCCCGTGGTCCCGCCATTGCCGTCGGGAAGGGCCGTGCGGTTGCAGCTATCGGCGGCATAGAGGATGTGGTCGATGCGCGCGGCGTCGAAGGCCATGCAGATTGCGCGGGCGCCGGCGGGCGGCATTTCGGAGGGCGCGTAGATGTAGCCCTCGACCATGTCAAGGACGTAGCCGCGTTGCTCGAGTGCGTGCACATCCGCTTCGGAACTTGCATAAGCGAAGGCCCGCGTCGTGGCGCACCCCGCGCTGCCGGCAGCGCACACCTGCGTCATGCGGTAGAGCGGAACGAGGGAGCGTCCGTCCGGACGCGCCTCCGTCGTGAAGACCGAGAACACCTTTCGGGCCGCAGGTTTCACGCACGGTGTGCCGAAGCAGCCGTTGAATGTCGGGTATCCGGGAATCGGATCTCCAACGCTCGTGAATGAGGGGCGAGTGACAACGCCGTTCACGCCAAACTCGCCCGCGATCGCCGCGACCGCGCCCTGGGGAATGCTGGTGAACAGGTGACGCGAGGCGGAGGCCGCGTAGAGCGCGAACATCGGCGTGACGCGGTTCGTTTTCCCGGCGCCGAGTGCGCGCTGCACCGCGGCTTGCGCGTCTGGCAGGTGGAACGTGAGCCCTTCCGGTCCGGCGACCGGCACCGTGGCGGTCTCGTAGAGGATCGCGCGCACCTCCGAGTTGGTGAGCAACGGGTTGGCCGAACGGATCAGGCCGACGATGCCGCTGATCCAGGGCGAGGAGAACGAGGTACCGCTGCAGTCTCCATACCCGGTATAGGCCGGGCCCATCGTGGGCGTGAGGCCCACCGTGGAATCGATGCGGTCACCGCAACGCAACCCGGGGTACAGGACGCCGCCGGTCGGGTGGACCACGAGCACGTCGCGCGCGGGCGTGACCAGCTTCAGTTGCGGCCCCCAGGAGGAGCCGAGGTTGGAGGGGTCTTCGTAGTTGTCGTCCCAGAAGGTGCCATCGGGTTCGACACCGCCCACCGCCACGACGGTGGGTTCGACGGAATACATGAACATGCGGTTCGTCTTGATGTTGCCCGCGCTGCTGGCGATCAGCAGGTCGCGCTCCTCCGCGAGCTTCACGTCGGCGCAGACGCCCGGAGATTGCCGGCCATTGGCGCAGGTATCCGGGTCGCTGTTGTTGGAAGAGCTGCCCCCGAAGCTCACGTTCGTCGCGACGGCTCCGGCGGCAACGGCTTCGATGATCCGCGACACGGAATGCACCGATGCCGAGCAGCTGGGACAAGCTCCGGTCACGCCCTTGCCGTTGAAGCCGCGAGCGACGGCAACTCCGGCGACCATCGTCGCGTGGTACGCGTTCTGCGCCGGCCCGGTCACCGAGATGTGGAGGCGCACGTTGCCCTCGAGCCCCGATCGGAGGTCCTCGTGGGGGAACACCAGTCCGCCATCGGTGATGGCGATCGGCGCGCGGCCGCGCGTCAGCTCCCAGGCACGGTCGAGCCGCAACATCTCGATGCCGTATTGGTATTGACCCTTCGACACGGGCCGCGGCGAGGGCAGGGTGAGGGGATCCAGCTGGGCGTGAACGACGCAGGCCGACAGCGCGGCGGCGACGATGAGGAAACGTCGGGTCATCGGGGTCTTCCGTTCACCACGATCCCCGCGGCGAGGGCGCGCGCGTCATCCGCAGGGTGTGGGAGTCCGGATCATATCAACGTTTGCTTCGGCTATAATTCAAACGCCCGTTTGAATTCCCCCGGAGAGACATGAAAATCCTCGTGCCAGTGAAGCGCGTGGTCGACTTCAATGTGAAGGTGCGCGTGAAGTCGGACCAGTCGGGCGTCGAGCTCGCGAACGTGAAGATGTCGATGAACCCTTTCGACGAGATCGCCGTCGAGGAGGCCCTCAAGATCAAGGAAGCGGGCAAGGCCACCGAGGTGATCGCCGTCTCGGCCGGCGTGACCGCGTGCCAGGAGACGCTGCGCACGGCGATGGCGATGGGGGCCGACCGCGGCATCCTCGTCGAGACCGACGTGGAGTTGCAGCCGCTCGCGGTCGCGAAACTCCTCAAGGCCGTGGTCGCGAAGGAAGGACCGCAACTGGTCATCCTCGGCAAGCAGGCCATCGACGACGACGCCAACCAGACCGGCCAGATGCTGGCCGCGCTCCTCGACTGGCCGCAGGCCACGTTCGCGAGCAAGGTCGAGATCGACGGCGGCAAGGCGAAGGTGACGCGCGAGATCGACGGCGGGCTCGAGACGATCGAGATCTCGCTGCCCGCGATCGTCACGACCGACCTGCGCCTCAACACGCCGCGCTACGCGACGCTCCCGAACATCATGAAGGCGAAGAAGAAGCCGCTCGATGTGCTGAAGCCGGACGCGCTCGGCGTGGACGTCACGCCGCGCCTGAAGACCCTCAAGGTCGTCGAGCCGGGCAAGCGCAAGGCCGGCGTGATGGTGAAGGACGTGACCGAGTTGGTCGACAAGCTCAAGAACGAAGCGAAGGTGATCTGACATGACCGCACTCGTCATTGCCGAACACGACAACACGAACGTGCGGGGCGGCACCGCCAACGCGGTCACGGCCGCTTCGAAGATGGGCGGGGAGGTGCACGTCCTCGTCGCCGGCTCGAATGCCAAGGCCGCGGCGGCGAGCGCCGCGAAGCTCGCGGGCGTGGCCAAGGTGATCCACGTCGCCGGCGCGCAGTACGACGGCGGCCTGCCGGAGAACTACGCCGCGCTGGTCGTTCCGATGGCCGCGGGCTATACGCATGTGGTCGCTTCGGCCTCCGCGTTCGGCAAGAACCTGATGCCGCGCGTGGCCGCGCTGCTGGATTCCGCGCAGGTCTCCGAGATCATCGCGGTCGAATCTCCCGACACGTTCGTGCGACCGATCTACGCAGGCAACGCGTTCGCCACGGTGCAATCCTCGGACAAGGTGAAGGTGATCACGGTGCGCGCGACCGGCTTCGATGCCGCTGCGCCCACCGGGAATGCGCCCGTGGAAGACGGCACCGCGGCGGCAGACAAAGGCCAGTCGAAGGTTCTCTCGCAGGAGCTCACGAAGTCCGCGCGTCCGGAGCTGGCCGGTGCGAAGCGCATCGTCTCGGGCGGACGGGGCCTGGCGAGTGGCGAGAACTTCAAGATGCTCGAAGTCCTCGCCGACAAGCTCGGTGCCGCCATCGGCGCCTCGCGCGCCGCGGTGGACTCCGGCTACGTGCCGAACGACTACCAGGTGGGACAGACGGGCAAGATCGTGGCCCCCGAGCTCTACATCGCGATCGGCATCTCCGGCGCCATCCAGCATTTGGCGGGGATGAAGGACAGCAAGGTGATCGTGGCGATCAACAAGGATCCCGAGGCGCCGATCTTTTCGGTGGCCGACTATGGGCTCGTCGGCGATCTCTTCCAGATCGTCCCTGAGCTCACCGAGAAAATTTAGGAAAAGGGCGAAAGGCGTCCTCCGCAGATAAACACAGATAAACGCAGATGAAGTCAAAAGCTTCTGGGTTAAACCGGAATTGCCTTTGGGGTTATCGGCGTTTATCTGCGTTTATCTGCGGAGAGCGCCTTTCGCCTTAACCCGCGGAGCGTGAGACATGGCTGAATACATCGCACCCATCAAGGACATGCAATTCGTCCTGAAGCACGTCGTCGGACTGGACCAGGTGAACACGCTGCCCGGCCACGAAGAGATGACCGAAGACGTGGTCGACGCGATCCTCGAGGAAGCGGGCAAGCTCGCGACCGAGGTCCTCTCGCCCCTGAACGCCACGGGCGACCGCAACCCGTCGAAGTGGAAGGACGGCGCCGTCACCACGCCGCCCGGCTTCAAGGACGCGTACTGGCAGTACGTGAACGCGGGCTGGGGCAACATCCTCTCGCCGACCAAGTTCGGCGGCCAGGGCCTGCCGCACCTGATGGCCACGCCGGTCGAGGAGATGTGGGGTTCGGCCAACCTCGCGTTCAAGCTCTGCCCGATGCTGACCCAGGGTGCGATCGAGGCGATCGAATACGTGGGCCCCGAGGCGCTGCGCGCGAAGTTCCTGCCCAACATGATCTCGGGCAAGTGGACCGGCACGATGAACCTCACCGAGCCGCAGGCCGGCAGCGACCTTTCGCTCGTCCGCACGAAGGCCACGCCGCAGGCGGATGGGACCTTCCGGCTCAAGGGCCAGAAGATCTTCATCACGTACGGCGAGCACGACTACACCGAGAACATCATCCACCTCGTGCTCGCGCGCATCGACGGCGCGCCCGAGGGCGTGAAGGGCATCTCGCTCTTCGTGGTGCCGAAGTTCAACGTGAAGGCCGACGGCTCGATCGGCGATCGCAACGACGTGAAGTGCGTCTCGATCGAGCACAAGCTCGGCATCCACGCGAGCCCGACGGCGGTGATGGCGTACGGCGAGAAGGACGGCGCGGTCGGCTACCTCGTCGGCGAAGCCAATCGCGGCCTCGAGTACATGTTCATCATGATGAACGCGGCCCGCCTTTCGGTCGGGCTCGAAGGCGTCGCGGTCGCCGAGCGTGCGTACCAGCGTGCGCTGGGCTGGTCGCGCGAACGCCTGCAAGGCCGCCCGGCCGGCGGCGGCGCCAAGACCGCGCCCATCGTCCAGCACCCGGACGTGAAGCGCATGCTGCTCACGATGAAGTCGATCACGGAAGCCTCGCGGGCGCTGGCGTACTGGACCTCCGCGATCCTCGATCGCGCCCGCGAGCATCCGGACGAGGACGAACGCAAGCGGTCGCAGGCCATGGTCGATTTCCTCATCCCGATCGTGAAGGGCTGGTCCACCGAGAACGGCATCGACGTCGCGTCGCTGGGCGTGCAGGTGCACGGCGGCATGGGCTTCATCGAGGAGACGGGCGCGGCGCAGCACCTTCGCGACGCGCGCATCACCACGATCTACGAAGGCACGACCGGAATCCAGGCCAATGACCTCGTCGGCCGCAAGATCGGACGCGAGCAGGGCGTGACCGCGCTCGCGATCCTGGCCGAGGTGGACAAGGTCGCCGCGGAGCTGGGCGCTTCGAGCGACGCCAACCTCAAGGACATCGGCTCGGGGCTCGCCGCGGCCGCGGCGCGCTCGAAGGAAGCCGTGCAGTGGATCGCGAAGTCCTTCGGCACCAATCCCGCGGCCGTCGCCGCCGGTTCCGTGTATGTCCTGAAGTTGCTCGGCATCACGCTCGGGGGCTGGATGCTCGGCCGCTCGGCGTTGATCGCCACGAAGCAACTGGCCGCGGGGCAGGGAGATGCCGCGTTCCTCAAGGGCAAGGTCCTCACGGCGCGCTTCTACGCCGATCACATCCTGGCCCAGGCGCCGTCGCTTTCCGCAGCGGCCATCAAGGGCGGCGACAGCGTCCTCGCGGTCGAAGAGGCTTACCTCTAGCTTAGGGGTCAGACCCCTAACCGCCCAACCCCATGAGCGGATTTCCGACGCTGGTCGTGACGGCCCTCGCGGTCGCGATGGACGCGGTAGCGGTCTCCATCTCGAGCGGCATGACGCGCGGCGCGAAGGCGTCGTGGCGCGATGCGTTCGCGATGGCGGGCGTGTTCGGCGCGTTCCAGGCGCTGATGCCGGCGCTGGGTTACGTCGGCGGCGCGTACTTCAAGGAATCGATCGAGGCCTGGGACCACTGGATCGCGTTCGGCTTGCTGGCCCTGGTCGGCGGACACATGGTCTACGAGGCCCTCTGGGGGCAGGCCGAGGAGGAGGCCGTCGCGAAGGCCAATCCGTTCGCGTGGCGCCGCCTCCTGGTGCTGGGCGTCGCCACGAGCCTCGATGCCGCGGCCGTCGGGTTGACGCTCGCCCTCATCGACCTGCCGATGGTGGCTTCCGTCCTGGTCATCGGCGCCGTCACCTTTGTCCTCTGCGTTCCGGCCGTTCGACTCGGCGGCCGGCTCGGCGAGAAGTTCGCCCACCGGGCCGAGTTGCTCGGGGGCGTCGTCCTCATCCTCATCGGCGTGAAGATCCTCGCCGAGCACCTGGCCGCTTAGGGGTCGGACCCCCAAACGGAAAAAGTGCGGGGAGCCGGTCACCAATTTTCTGCAGGTGAGCGGCGTACTCCTCCCGCGAATCTCCCTGCCCGCCGGCGTAGCTTGGGTGGCGCAAAACCCACAGGGAGAATCGACATGCGCACCTTCGCCGCCGCGTGGCTCCTCGCACCGGCAATGGCCCTCGCGGCCGCCCCCCAATCCGGCCTCTGGTGGAATCCCAACGAGAGCGGCCGGGGCTACGCCCTCGACGCGCAGGGCGGCACGCTCGTGGTGACCACGTTCGCCTACGGTCCCGATGGGCGCATGCAGTGGTACTACGCGGACGGGCCGCTGCTATCGGGCGGTGCATCGTGGAGCGGTACGCTGCTGAAGTTCGACCTCGGCCAGCCGCTGTCGGGCGCCTATCGGGCGCCCACGCTCTCCGGGAACGATGGCGCCGTCTCGATCAGCTTCGCGTCGCGCTCCACGGGGACGATGACGATCGGCGGCCGGCAAATCCCGATCCAGCGGCAGAACTTCGCCGTGGGCAACGCGCCCCAATCGCTGCTGGGTTCGTGGCTCTATGGCTATTCGATCGGCACGTCCACGTTCGCGGAGCGTTTCGATTACACCGCGATCACCTCCCCCACGTCGAGCGGAACCGGCGTGGTGATCGACTCGGGGCGGCGTGGCACGGCCGAACTCCAGGTGACGGGCACGTTCGCGGGGCGCGTGGTGGCGTTCCAGTTCAACGCGGCTGGTTCGGCCATCAACCAGTACTACTACACGCAGTACCTCGAGGAGGGCCGCGGCTTCTGGGTCTCGCCCACGACCTTCAACGAGTACGGCATGAACGCCTATCGCTTCGGTTCCCCGCAGGGCATCGACAAGGTTGCGCTCGACGAGGACGGCACCCTGGCGGCGCGCGAAGGCGCGGGCGTGATGGGCCGGAAGGCCATCACGCTCGACGAGCTCACCGCGTTGAATCCGGAACTGGGGACGCTGGCGAAGGCGATGTGGTCGCGGCTTTCCGAAACCCGATAGGCCAGGCGAATCGCAGCAGGATCAACGCGTAGACCGCCACGGCAAGCGCACTCATGGCGACGAACTTCTCGTCGCCCCAGTGCGAGTAGCGCTCCATGAGCAGCCACCCCGCGTTCATGAGCAGGATGAGGATGCCCACGCCGGGGCGCTGGTACATCGCCAGCACGAGGCCCACGAAGAAGCAGTAGTAGTAGCAGGTGAGTTCGACGCCCACCGCCAGCATGCCGATGCCCAGGGAAGCGGCGATCCAGGGCTCGGCACCGGCCTTCACGACGGCGAGATACAGCAACACCGCGAAGGCAATGCACAGCGCGATGAAAACGGGCCGCGCCTCGCGGAGCCCCTCGGCGTGCGCGGCCCTCCACGCCTTGATGGGGTCGAGGCGCGAGGTCTCGGTGAGCTGCGCGACCGTTGTGTCGGGACGGTATGCGAGGAGCGCCGGTAGTCCCATGTTGTTGGTAAGGGCGGTTCCGAGGTGCTTCTCGGTATTGCGGGCGAAGTCGCGCCAGCTCTCGGGCCCGGAAACCGCCACGGACGCGCCGACGAGCACGACGGTGGCCGCGATGCCACCCGCGAAATAGCGCAGCAGGCCGCGATCGAGGCGCCGGTCGCGCCTGTAGATCGCGATCAGCGCGAGCATCGGCCCGAGGATGGCGAGTCCGGGGAAGAGGCGCAGCAGCGTCGCGTAGGCGATGAAGCCGCCGGCCAGGAAAGGGCGGTCCTTCTTCAGCAGGCAGATGCTCCCCACGAGCCAGAAGAGCCAGTCGTGCCGCAGGAAGGAACCCCCGGTCCACAAATAGCGTCCCGCAATGTCCGTGCCGAAGAAGAGCGCGGCCACCGCGGCCACGCGCCAGCCGAAGGCCCACGCGATCATCACGACCATGGCGAGGAGGAAAACCGGATCGAGGAGGTTCAGGGCGGTTACCTGCTGCGCCGTGGCCGGGCCGGTGTTCGCGAGCGTCTGCCCCAGGGCGTTCCACACGGGTGTCGCGTTGTAGCCGTGGTCGTTGAGGATCCGGCTCCAGCGTCGCTCGCTCTCGCGCCCGTGGAAGAAGGCCATGTCGCGCCGGAAGCTCGTCCATCGCTCCGGCGTGAAGTGCGCCTTGCACGCCTCCGGATCGTTGCGGACCGAGTACGTCCGGACCTGCTCGTTGTTGCGCAGGTCGCGGATGGTGCGCGTGGAGGTGAAGCCGCGCTCGGCCTCGACCACGATCGTGCACAGGTAGAGGCGCTCGTAGCCGAGCTCGGGGAAGTACTTCGACCCCATGTAGTAGTGGAACGTATCCCAGTTGTGGATGAACCTGGGATGGTGGAGATCGCCGAAGTTGAAATACGCAGCGGCGCCGAGGACGCCGAGCACGGCCAGCAGCCCATCGCGAAGACGCCGCATCGCATCGGCACGCCCCAGGCGCGCGAGCACCTGACCCCAGGCGAGGAGGGCTGCTCCTGCGAGACACAACGCGAGCTGCAGCCAGGCGACGGTGTTGTCGTCGACGGACAAAACTAGCGCGCGGCGGGGTCCGGATTCATGGTTTTATCGTATCACCTGGTGCTGCATGAAGGCCCCGATCGCCCTCGCGTCCGTGCCCGCGAGCGCGACGTAGCCGTCGGGTCGCACGAGGTACGCCGCGCCGCTCCTGAAACCCGCGCGGTCGACCGAAGCATCGCGGCGGAACTCGCGCGTCGGCACGCCCGGCACGAGGATCGTCTCGGGCGAAGGACCGTACACGTGCACCTGCCAGTCGAGGGATTGCAGGGGCGCGTAGTTGGCCCCGGTCCACGGCAGGCGATCGCCGCCGTGCACGCGACCGGCACGCCCCGCGCTGAGCGGGCTCTCGCGATAGTCGATGAGGATCTGCGAGACGGTGCGGAACATGTAGCGGCGTGCCGCGTCGAGTTCCATGACCGCGGGAATGACGCGAGGCGCCACGTCCTCGCGCACGCGGCGGGCGAGCGCCCCGTCGCTGGTGACGAACGTGAAGGCCCGATCCGTGGTCGCCACCAGCCGGCGTGCGAATGCAATGCGCTCGGGCTCGTAGGTGTCCAGCAGGCGCGCGTCCGAACGGCCCTCGAGCACCATCGCGAGTTTCCAGGCGAGGTTCACGGCGTCGCCGAGGCCGGTGTTCATGCCCTGGCCTCCGACCGGACTGTGGATGTGCGCCGCGTCGCCAAGGAGGAAGGCACGCCCCTTGCGGAATTGGTTCGCGACCCGATGGTGCACGTGGTAGGTGGAGAACCAGTTCACGTGCTCGACGTTCACCTTCAGTCGCTCGAGGATCGCGGGGCTCACGTCCTTCCACTGCAGACGCTCCGCCTCGGCTGCGCTGTTCTTCACCGTCCCGATCAGGCGAGCCTTGCCTTCGCCGGGCATCGGGAAGATCGCGAGGAAGTCCGCGGTGTCCAGGGCCAGGTTGAGATCGCCATTGATCATCGGCCCGCTCGCCCGCACGTCGGCGACATAGAACATGTGGGCGTAGGTGGCGCCCGGGAAGTCGACCTGCATGTCATGGCGCACCGTCGAGTGCGTGCCGTCGCAGCCCGCCAGGTACGCGCACGCGCAGGATTCCCCGGTTCCGTCCGCCCGTCGCAGCGTGGCGACAACTTTCTCGCCCTGGTCCTCGAACGAGAGGAGTTCCGTGCGCCGCTCGACTTCGATGCCCTGCGCGCCGAGGGCTTCGATCAGCAGGCGTTCCTGCTCGTCCTGCGGGAGGATCAGCATGAAGGGGAAGGGGCTCAGGCCTTCCCCGATGTCGCCCAGCACGACGTGGCCGCGCTCCTCGCCATGCGCCCACAGGCGCATGCCGGCGAACTTGCGGCCGCGGGCGATCGCCTCGTCGGCGAGGCCGAGTTGCTGGAAGAACTCGAGCGTGCGGGCGTGCACCACGAGTGCGCGCGACGTGGTGCCGGCCTCGGCGGTCTTGTCGATGATGCGCACGTCCACACCCTTGCGGGCGAGCCACAGGGCCAGCATCAGGCCGGTCGGACCGGCTCCGGCAACGAGGACCGCGCACTCGGAGGTTCGGGGCATCCCTTCTGGACAGGGATCGGTGACCGGCGTTCCGCGAGAATTAGGGGTCAGACCCCTTAGCCTTGGTAAAATGGCGGGTTACCGACCGAATCGCCCGTATGTCCAACCTGCCCCTCGAAGTCTCCCGCCGTCGCACGTTCGCGATCATCTCGCACCCGGACGCGGGCAAGACCACGCTCACCGAGAAGCTCCTGCTCTACGCCGGCGCGATCCAGATCGCGGGCAGCGTGAAGGCGCGCAAGGCGTCCCGCCACGCGACTTCCGACTGGATGGAGATCGAGAAGCAGCGCGGCATCTCGGTGGCGAGCTCGGTCATGCAGATGGAGTACCGCGACTGCGTGATCAACCTGCTCGACACCCCGGGCCACGCGGATTTCTCGGAAGACACCTACCGCGTGCTCACCGCCGTGGACGCGGCGCTGATGGTGATCGACGCGGCGAAGGGCGTCGAGGCGCAGACCTTGCGCCTCCTCGAAGTCTGCCGCGCCCGGCAGACGCCGATCATCACGTTCATGAACAAGATGGACCGCGAGGTTCGCCCGCCGCTGGAGCTCCTCGACGAAATCGAGTCGATCCTGAAGCTCACCGCCGCCCCGTTCTCGTGGCCGATCGGCATGGGCAAGGAATTCGGCGGCGTGGCCGACCTGCGCTCCAACCAGGTGCGGCTCTTCAAGGCGGGCGAGGACCGGCGCACCGATGACGAGGAAATCATCGAAGGCCTCGACAACCCGATCCTCGCCGAGCGCTTCGGCAGCGCCTTCGAGCAGGCGCGAAGCGAAATGGACCTCATCGGCAGCGCCTCGCCCGAATTCGATCGCGCCGACTTCCTCGCCGGCCAGCAGACGCCGGTGTTCTTCGGTTCGGCGATCAACAACTTCGGCGTGCGCGAGATCCTCGACGCGATCATCGACCTCGCACCTCCGCCGGGCCCGAAGCCCGCGATCCAGCGCGTGGTGGAGCCGACGGAGGAAAAGTTCACCGGCGTCGTCTTCAAGATCCAGGCGAACATGGACCCGGCTCACCGCGACCGCATCGCGTTCGTCCGCGTGGCTTCCGGGAGATTCACGCGCGAGATGAAACTGGTCGTCTCGCGCACGGGCAAGGCCTTGCGTGCGGGGAGCGCGGTTTCGTTCCTCTCGCAGCGGCGCGATCTCCTCGATGAAGCGTTCGCCGGCGACATCCTCGGCATTCCCAACCGCGGGGCCCTGCAACTCGGCGACACGCTCACCGAAGGCGAGGAACTGCAATTCACGGGGCTGCCGTTCTTCGCGCCCGAGCAGTTCCAGGAAGTGGAAGTGCGCGATCCGCTGCGATTCAAGCAACTGCGCACGGGGCTGCAGCAACTGGGCGAGGAGGGGGCCATCCAGGTCTTCCGTCCGTATCACGCGGGGCCGTTGCTGCTCGGGGCCGCAGGTGCGCTGCAGTTCGAAGTCGTCGCGCATCGCCTCCAGCACGAATACAAGGCCGAAGCGCGCATGACGCCCAGCAAGTACAAGATGGCGCGCTGGATCACCTCGGACGTCCCGGGCGAGGTGGACCGCTTCATCACGGGCAATGCGAACCGCGTGGCGTACGACGTGGTCGATGCGCCGGCCGTGCTCGTCGAGCGCCCGTACGAACTGAAGGCGATCGCGGATCTCTGGCCGAAGATCAAGCTGCATACGCTTCGGGAGCACGCGGGATTGGTGTTTCATTCGAACCTGGCGCAAGCCGGGTGATTCGCTGAGCGCCGGCGCGGCGTGATCCGTCGCTTTCTCGCGTGGCTGCGCGCGCTCTTCGCGCGCCTCACGGGCCGTGTCGAACGGCCGGGATACTTCACGAAGGGCAAGGCCACCGCGTTGAACGGCCAGGTGGCCGTGGCACCGTTCCTGCCACCTTCGCGCGAATACCTGGTGTATGTGCCTCGCAATTTCGCCGGCCAGCAGCCTCGAACGCTCGTCGTCTTCATCCACGGCTGCAAGCAGACGCCCGAGGAGTTCGCGGCCGGCACGCGCATCGCGGCACTGGCGGATGCGAAGGGGTGGGTGATCCTGCTGCCCCGCCAGACCGATCGCGCCAATCGCTACGGCTGCTGGAACTGGTTCGATCCGCCGACGAGCGCGGGCCGGGGCGAGGTGGCCATCGTCCTCGCGCAGATCGACAAGGTGCGAAATTCCTATCCCGTGGACGAGCAGCGCATCGTCGTCGCCGGGTTCTCCTCCGGTGGTGCGCTGGCCGCGGCGATCGGCGTGCGCCACCCGCACCTGTTCGCCGGAGTGTTCGTGCATTCCGGGATCGCGTGCGAGGCGGCGCGCCTTCCGATCTCGGCCTTCGAAGTGATGGAGAAAGGCGCCGTCACCGATCCCGTGAAGATCGGCGCCAGTGCGCGAGCCACTGCGGAAGCGGTGCGGCTTCCCTTGCTGGCCGTCCATGGCGCGAAGGATGACGTCGTGGCCGCGATCAACGGCGAGCAGGTCGCCCAACAGTTCCGTGCACTGAACGGCGGGGAAGGGGATCTCGCCGTCTTCGTGAAGGCGCCGGGGCTCGGCCATGCGTGGGGTGGTGGCGATGCGGCCTACCCCTACAACGACCCGGCCGGGCCGGATGCGACCGCGATGCTGGGGGAATTCGTCGAGCGCTGCGTTACTTCCGCTGCAGTGGCTTGAGCTCGCCGGCCGCGATCAACTTCGCCAGGTCGCTCGCCCCGCCGACGAGCACGCCGTTCACGAACACCATCGGGAAGGTCTGCCAGCCGGTCCACATCTTGAGGGCCGTGCGCCGGCGCCAGTCGCGGAAGTAGCTGCCATATTCGAGGTACTTGTACGGCACGCCCGCGGCGTCGAGCATCTTGCGGGCCTTGCCCGGCGCCGGGTTGATGGCCATCCCCACGACGACGACGGGGTTCGCCGCGATGGCTTCCTGGACCTCATGGACGATTTCCACGCGATTGGTGGCGAGCTTCTCGCGGATGGCGGGGTGGATGCGGGATTCGTCGAGGATCGGGCGGGGCATGGGGAATTCCTTCAAAAAAGAGCTAATGTGTCTTCATATCCGCGACAAGGTGGTTTCCATGGCCGTGCTGGGACTCAAGGAAGCGTTTGCGAAGTATGGTGCCAAGCTGAAGAACATGCAGTGGTCGGTCTCGGCCTGGCGTCCCGACGGAGGGCTGGTGGTCAGCCTGTGGGCCCACCACCACCGCCAGAGCGCCCCGGGGACGATGGAGTTCGCGGATTCGGCCGGCCGGTGGCAGGGACCGGGAAACGCGGAGTTCCGGGTGAACCTGGCCAAGGCGTTTGCCGAAAAGAGCCCGGTCTACCTGGTGCTGGCCACCACGAGCGAGATCAAGAAAGTGCAGGCCGGCGAGGAAGCCTCGAAGGTGAAGAAGGAGTTCCGCCGGCGCGAGGAGCTGGTGGGGCAGGTGGTCGCGTGGGATGGCGAGAACTACGTGATCCGCTTCAAGAAGGCTGACCCGACCCCGGAGTAGGATGGCTCACCCTGGGACGCCTGACGGGCGATGACGGCAAAGCAGAAGGTCTACGACGAGCTGCACGGCTCGAAGGGCGGCGGGCTCACCGCCACCCAGCGTGTCGTCCTGGTGGCGATCCTCCTGGGCGTGGCGCTTGCCATCGTCAGCACGGAGCCGGAGATTCCCCCCGAACTGACCCGGCACTTCGACAGGATCGAAGGCGTGTTGGGCATCATTTTCCTGATCGAGTACGTAGCGCGTGTGTGGTCGATCGGCCACGACCCGGTGCATCGCGGCGTGCTGGGGCGGTTGCGCTACATGGTGAAGCCCTTCGCGATCCTGGACCTGGTGGCGCTCATCCCCTTCCTGCTGGGGTGGCTCGGGTTCGAGACGTTCATCCTTCGCATCCTGCGAGTGCTGAGGCTGATCGCGATCTCCAAGCTGTTGCGCTACTCCGAGGCCATGCGCATCGTCGTGGGTGCGGTGTATGACCGGCGCTTCGAGCTCATGTTCGCGATGGTACTGGCCTCGCTCATGATCCTCATCTCTTCGGCCGCGCTCTACGTGGTGGAAGGCGAGAAGCAGCCCCAGGCCTTCGGCAGCATCCTGCGCTCGATGTGGTGGGCGGTCGTGACGCTGACCACGGTGGGTTACGGCGACGTGGTGCCCCAGACGGTGCTGGGCAAGGTCTTCGCCGGCGTGACCGCGTTGGCCGGCATCGGGATGATCGCGATGCCAACCGGGATTCTCGCGGCGAGTTTCTCGGATGGATTTGCGAAGGCGAGGGCTCGGGCGAAGGCGGCGGCGATCCAGGATGAGGACCTTCGCTAGGCTGTACCTCTCGCCCGTTCAGGAACTGGGACTGCCAGGAGTCCTACAAGGAATCAACGTGTAACGAGAAGTACCTGCATGGACCTGTCAGCCGAATCCGGTGACTAACCGTTAAGTAGAAGTCACAGGAGGTACCCCATGAAAAAGCTCTTCCAGCTCTCGATTCTCCCCGCGGCAATTCTTACCGCCGCCTCCGCCTTCGCCCAGTCTCCCGGGCCGCAGGCCCCCGTCTACCAGGACCGCCCGATTCAGCAAGCGGCCTATCAGGACCGCGCCCGTCTCCCGCAGCAGGAGCTGGACTCGATCCTCGCGCCCATCGCGCTTTATCCCGACACGCTCCTGTCGCAACTGCTGATGGCGGCGACCTATCCGCAGGACATCGTGAGCGCCGCCAACTGGTCGCGTTCCAACCCGCAACTGAAGGGCGATGACGCCGTGCGCGCGGTCGAGAACCAGCCGTGGGACCCGAGCGTGAAGTCGATGGTCGCCTTCCCCGACGTCCTCAAGGCCATGGCGGACCAGCCTCAGTGGGTGGAACGCCTGGGCGTGGCCTTCCTCGGGCAGGAAGAGGCCGTCATGCAGACCGTGCAGCAGTTGCGTAGTCGTGCGGACGAGGCCGGCAACCTTCGCTCGAACGAGCAGCTCGCCGTCAATCGCGAGGGCGGTGACTACACGATCGCCTCGCCTTCGCCGGAGACGACCTACGTTCCCTACTACGACCCGCGCATCGCATACGGAACGTGGCAGTACCCGGACTACCAGCCGGTCTACTGGAACCCTTGGCCGGGCTACGCGTTCTATCCGGGGCTCGTGTTCGGGTTCGGCCGCGGCATCTATGTCGGCAGCGGCTTCTACTACGGCGGCTTCGACTGGGGCCGTCGCTATGTGCGCTACGCGGGCCATCGCCCGTACTACTACACGAGCAACAACTACTGGCGCGGCTGGCGTGACTATCGTCATGACGGACGCCGCTACGCGAACGACCGCTCGCCGGGTCCGGGCTCGGGCTACCAGAACCGCAATGGCAACGGTCGCCAGGACCGCCCGCAGTACGGCAACGACGGCCGGAACTACCAGCAACGCGGGGAACAGCGCCAGGTGACGAACACCAACCACTACAACCCCTCCATGAGGCAAGCGGCGCCGCGCTATGGCACCGACGGTTCGTGGTCGACGGGATCGCGCGTGCGGCCCGAGCGCTCGCCCCAGGTGCAGCCGCCGCAGCAGGCGCAGCAGGGCATCCCGGTTCGCGGCGAGTCGGTGGGGCAGCGCTATGTCCCGCAGCCGCAGGCTCAGGGTGCGAACGCGCAGGGCGTCGCAGTCCAGAGGAGCGCTTCCAAGCCGATGCGCGTAGCGCCTTCTGGGCCGCCGCAGCAGCAAGTCCAGTCGCAGCAGCAAGTCCAGTCGCAACAAGTCCAACGTGTCGCACAACCGCAACCGATGCGGGTCGCCCAACCCTCCCAACGCTCCAATGGCGAAGGGCGAGGTGAGGGCGGCGGTGGCAATCGCGGCAACTGGAGCCGCGGGCAGGAGCGCTAGTCGTCTGTAGAAACGCCGGGCTCATCCCCTGAGCCTGGCGCGCCCCATCCTTGTCGGCACATCCCTCCCCAAAGGGAACCGACAAGGAGCCCCATGGCCACGACCCGCCGCATCCTCTTCCTGCTCGCCGCGCTTTTCCTTTACCTCTATGGCTCGCATTCCCGAGCCGCCAGCATGTCGGATCTCTGGTGGAACCCCAATGAATCCGGCTGGGGCGTGAACCTGATCCAGCAGCAGGACATCATCTTCGCCACGCTCTTCGTTTACTCGCCCAGTGGGCAACCCACCTGGTATGTCGGGTCCAACATGACGCTCGTCTCGTCATCGAGTACGCAGCGCACGTTCACCGGCGGGCTCTACACGACCACGGGGCCGTGGTTCGGCACGTTCTTCAATCCGAATGCCGTCGGCGTGCGACAGGTTGGGAACATCACGTTCGTGGCCAACAGCCCCTTCACCGGCACGCTCACGTACACGATCGACGGAGTCTCGCTCTCGAAGGCGATCCAGCGGCAGACATGGCGGCACATCACGCTCGGCGGCACGTACTACGGCGCGATCGACCTCCTCGACGGCGCGGCGTGCGGGAACACGGGTGCGAACCTGCAGCCATTCAATGCCATCCAGGCCATCACGGCGACGGTCAACTCCAACGGATTGGGCGGCGCGATCACGATGACGATCACGGATCCGAACGGCGTTTCGACGTTCAGCGGTAGCTACACGCAATACGGCTCGATCTATGCCGCTACGGGCACGCTGGTGTCCGGGGGAATGTCGGTACCGGCCGCCATCAACGATTTCTCGGCGGACGATGACGGCATTCGCGGGAACCTGCTGGCGCAGGTGCCGGGCGGGTGCGTGTTGAACTTGCGGTTCGCGGCCGTGCGGCCGGGGTGACGCGTATCCCGTGAGGCGTATCGTGTCGACATTGCATCCAGCCGGCCCCCATGTCCCAGCTCTTCCGGTACGCCTATCTCGCCGAACTCTTCCTCTGGGTTCCGCTCGCGTACTGCGTCGTGACGCTGCCGGCCTCGCGCCGCTGGCTCATCGGTCCCGCCGCATTCAGCCTCCTCGCCGCCGTCTACGAGGGCTACATGACCTTCGTGTGGGAGCGCACGGTCGTGGCACCGATCCGCGTCGACATCTTCCTCGTGGTGTTCATGGCGACGATCGTGAACGTCATCGCGGGCCTGGGGCTCGCGTTCGGCGGGAAGGGTACGACCGAGCGCAAACCGCGGAGCATCATCGCGACCCTGTGCCTCGCCATCCCCGTCCTCGCGATCGCCGGTTACCTCTACATGCGCGCCGACACGGCGGCCCTCGACGTGCAATTCGAGCAGGGCCGGAAGTATCGCTTCGAGACGGCGTTCCGCGACGATGCGACCGAGAAGCGCGTCTTCGGCGACATCAAGCCCAATGCGAATCCCTGGGCCGGCTACTACGTCGGGGACGGGGCCGACGACCGCTTCAAGCACCTGGTGATCAACGAAGCCGGGCAGTTCTGGTTGTACGGCACGGCGCTCTACCTGAGCGAGGGCTACCGCAAACCGGATTCAACGAACGCGGATCGCTACGAGGCGCAGGGCAGCGGACGAATGAACCAGAAGATGCGCCTCGCATTGCGAAGGCAGGCGGACGGCCCGTACCTGCTCGAAGTGGACTTCGGCTATGGAGTCGCCACGCCCCCGAAGACGGTACCCGTCCAGAGGGCCACGCCGCCGCGCTTTCCGCAAACCTCGTCACCGAACGACGAGGTGAAATTCGTCGGCGTGTTTTCGGGCACGTACACCGAGGGCACCAAGAGCTTCTGGCTGGTGCAGTTCTGGCTCTGGGAATCGAAGGGCGGCCAGTGGGGCTTGTACGTGCACGACAACTACGTGCCCGGCCAGCGCCGGGAATTCATCCACCCCGAGCCGCTGGAAATCCGCTGCAGGGACCAATGCCGGGAGCTCACGTTCGAAACCAGCCGGGGCCGGCGGAAACTCCAGCGCACTTCGAACGACGAGTTCAAGGGGATGTACGACAGTCCGGAGCGCGAGGTGATCATCACGCGCGGCGAGATCCTGCCGATGCCGGGCTTCCTGCTCGACCTCGCCCCGTTGGCATCGCGCCGCCAGAACGAGGCGTGGCTCAGTGCAGTGCTGGCAGGACAGATGGTGACGTGGGACGTGCCCAGCTCGCCGGATCGACGCGATACAGCGCGCTGAGCTCTTCGTAGAGCGCCGGATGCAGCGCCGCCATCTCGCGCGGCTGTTCGAAGAACACCTCGGTCGCCACCGCGAAGAATTCAGCCGGGTTGGTCGCGCCGTAGTAGCTCATGAGCGAAGGCTGCGCGGTGGCAGCGCGATACTGCAGTTGCGAGAATTCATGGCTCATCACCTGCGACCATCGCGGATAGCGATCGCGTCCGCCGAGATAGGGCGCGCCATTCGCATAGCCCTTCTGCTGGTCGAGCTGGTGCGCGAACTCGTGGAGCACCACGTTGCGGCCATCGTCCACGATGGCGGCACCTTCGACCGCGTCTTCCCACGAAACGATCACTTGCCCATGCGTCCAGGATTCACCGGAGAGTGCATGGCGTTCTTCCTGCAGCACGCCGGAAGGCTCGGCGCGCACGCGTTCGACGAGGAACGCGCTCGGGTAGACGAGCACCTGGGCCAGCTTCGGGAAGTAGTCCGTCTTGCGATTGAGGATGAGCAGGCAGGCCTGCGCGGCGATCGTGACGCGCACCTCGTCCGTGATGTCCTGCCCATCGCAGCCGATGAATTTCTTTTCGGCGATGAACACCTGGATGTGCTGCTCGAGTTGGCGCTGGAGGTTGCGCGGCAGGCGCAGGTAGTACGGCACACGCCGGCGCAGGATCGAGCGCCACGCCGCGGGGAAGGGCTGCGTGCGGATCTTCCGGCGTCGCCGCTCGGTGAGGAATGGCCCCGCAACCAGCCAGGCGATGACGAGCAACGTGACGGCAAGGATGAAGATCAGGACCATTCATCCCACATGGACACGGGAGTCACGCCTTTCAAGCGGCCGGTCGAAATGTCGAATTCACCGCCCCTCGATCGATTACCGGCAGAAGCGCGAGGCAGGATCCACAAATCAGCGTACTTTCAAGGAGATAGGAATGCCGAAGGTCAAGACAATTCCCGACGGAATGACGGCCGTCACCCCCCACCTCGTCGTCGCCGGCGCGGCCGAGGCGATCGAGTTCTACAAGAAGGCCTTCGGCGCCGTTGAAGAAATGAGGCTCGCCGGACCCGGCGGCAAGCTCATGCACGCGAGGGTCCACATCAACGGCGCCGCGGTCTTCCTGGTCGACGAGATGCCCGAGTGGAATTGCCTGGGTCCGAAGGTGCTCAAGGGCTCGCCGGTCACGATCCATCTTTACGTTGCCGATGTCGATGCCGTCGTCGCCCAGGCGGTGAAGGCCGGCGCGACCGCGACGATGCCCGTGACCGACATGTTCTGGGGCGATCGCTACGGCATCGTGCAGGATCCCTTCGGGCACAACTGGTCGATCGCAACGCACGTGCGCGACGTGAAGAACGAGGACCTTCCCGCGGCGATGAAGGCGCAGAAGATGCCGGGGTAACTTCTACACCGCGCGGTCCGGTTTCGTTACCGGTGAAGGGAATGCCGCAGGCGTCCTGAGCGGTCAGTCCTGCGGCTCGCGGATGATGTAGCCGCCGGACTTCTCGTCGCGTTCCAGTTCGAGGAGGCGCCGTGAGCGCGCCTCTTCGAGCAGTTCGTTGAACGAGCGGAAGCCGTAGTAGCTCTCGCTGAACCCGGGCTTCCGGCGTTTGAGCGCCTGTTTCACCATCGAACCCCAGATGGTCTCGTTGGCGCCGCGCTCGGCGATCAGCGCGTCGACGGTCGCGAGGACGAGCTCGAGCGCTTCCCATTGCTTGTCATCGGCCGTGATGGCCTTGGTTTCCTCGCGGCCGCCTTTCTGCGGGGCGGACGAGGCCTTGCCCGCGGCCTTCGGACGCGGCGTGGCCGCGGCCGGCGCCTTGCGCGGCTTCTGCTCGCGCACGAGGTCGTCGTAGTAGATGAACTCGTCGCAGGCGTTCACGAGGAGGTCCGAGGTGGACTTCTTCACGCCCACGCCGATCACGGTCTTGTCGTTCTCGCGCAGCTTGCTCACCAGCGGCGAGAAGTCCGAATCCCCGCTCACGATCACGAAGGTGTCGACGTGCGCCTTCGTGTAGCAGAGGTCGAGCGCGTCGACCACCATGCGGATGTCGGCGGAGTTCTTGCCCGACATGCGCACGTGCGGGATCTCGATCAGCTCGAACGAAGCCTGGTGCATCGGCGACTTGAATTCCTTGTAGCGTTCCCAGTCGCAGTAGGCCTTCTTCACGACGATGCTGCCCTTCAACAGCAGGCGCTCGAGGACCTTGCTGATCTGGAAATCCGCGTACTTCGCTTCACGCACGCCGATGGCGACGTTCTCGAAATCGCAGAAGACCGCCATGCTCTTGGTGTCGTTGGGGGTAGGCATGGGTCGATGATACGCGCTGCCAGCCCGGGTGCTCAGAGCTGCGCGAAGACCTCGGCCATCACGTTCTCGCCGCGCTTGTAGCCGTCCCGCGTGCCTTCGAAGGAGTCCGGCGTGACGGTCACGGCGACCATCTCTTTCACGCGGAAGGTCTTCCAGCCCACGGCTTCGCCGGATCCGCTGCCGCCGCCCAGTTGCCAGGCGAGGAGCATCTCTTCTCCGAGGCGCGTCTTTCCGTAGCAGTGGGGTTCGACGCGGCGGATCGCCCCGCCGTAGCTGAAGCGCAGCACTTTGCGGTCCTGGATGGCGTCTTCGATTCCCACTAGTTCTTTTCGGGGACGATCCGGGTGGTGGCCTTCATGGTTTCGAGGTCGGCGAGGCGCTGGGCGAGCCCTTCGACCACGGCCTTCTCTTTCGCTTCGCAGTCGGCGACACAACCGCGCCACGCGTTGGTCTTCAGGAGCTTGGCTTCCTGGATCGCGATCTGGCGCATCGCGTAGAAGGTGGCGTCGCGCGACTCCAGCGACGTGAACTCCGCCGAGACGAGATGCACCGTCACATCGGGTACGTATTGGTACATCGCGCCGCTGGCCGCATCCACGCCCAGGCCGATGATCCCGGGCCCCGCGTTGTTCCAGAACGTCGAGGTCTGGTAGTGGGACGGAAGCGTCACCACCGACTCGATGTAGTCCGGCTTGATGCACGCGATCTTCACGTGGCCGGCTCCCTTGCCGACCTCCAGCTTGCCCGGCGTCGCCGCGATGGTGCCGATCGGGAGTCCGTCGCGCGTGATCCGGCAACTGGCCCCGGGAGGGGCGCTCGTGATGTTCAGCGTCTGGTTCGTGCCCGAGAGGACGGTGGCGCAGCCGGGAAGCAACGCGGCAACCGTGAGCAGGAAGAAGTAGCTGACTCTATTTCTTTTCGAGGAGGGCTTGGGCATAGCGGGCCATGGAACGGTTGTAGCGAGGCAGGTAGAAGGAGAGCGCGGTGAGCGCGTGCGAGACGGCCTCGCGCTCGCGGCCCACGTCGGCCAGGGCCAGGGCCAGGACGCCGCGTACGGCACCGTCGAGTTCGTCGCTGGGCAATTCGAGTTCGGCGGTGAGCAGCGTCACGGCCTTGTCGGCGTGGCCGGTGTTGCGCAGCGAGCTCGACATCTGGATCACGGCGCGCCGGCGCCGGATGCCTCCAAGGCCCTGGTGCAATGCGGCCTTGTAGAGCGGGACGGCGAGATCCGAATGCCCGGTGGAGTCCTGTGCGCAGCCCCGTTCGAACAAGCCGATCGCGTGGTCCGAAGGCAGCTCGGCCGCGAGGGCTTCGACGCGCGCGATGAATTCAGCTTCCCCGAGGCCGTCCATCGCCTGCCAAACCGCGGCGACGCGCCTTTCCCAATCGGCGTTCGGTTCGTTCATGCGGGGCCCTACGCGGCTTCGATGCGGCTCGCCGCCTGCGCCAGCTCGTTCCAGTAGCAGATGTGCGAGTGGTGGTCCCTGCGCGCCAGCTCCTTGGCGGCGTACATCGCCTTGTCGGCCTCCGCGATCACGCCGGCCGCGCCGAGGCCGAAGCGGTACTCCGCCACGCCGCAGCTCACCGAGAGCAGGAGTTCACGACCGGGAGCGATCTCCACGGGCGAAGCCGCGAAGGCTTTCACGATCCGCTCCATCACGACCTTCAGGGCGCGATTGCGATGCAGGCCGACGACGAACTCGTCGCCGCCCCAACGCGCCACCCAGTCGCCACGGCGCGTGTTCAGCTGCAGCATCGCCGCCACGTGGGAGATGCACGCATCGCCCGCCGAGTGGCCGTGCGTGTCGTTGATGGCCTTGAAGTCGTTGATGTCGAGGAAGGCGATCTGGAAGGCCTGCAGGTCGCGTTCGGCCCGCGCGATCTCCTCGATCAACCGTTTCTCGCCGGCGCGTCGGTTGTAGAGGCCGGTCAGCTCGTCGGTATCCGACACGCGCTCGAGCCGCTCGATGGTCTGGTGGAGTTGCGAGAGCGTGTATTGCGTGCCTTCCATGAGGCGCCCGGCGCGATCGGGGAAATCGATGGGCAAGTCGGGGACCTTGCGACGGTCGATGTAGCTGCGCAGCGCCTCGGCCGTCGCGTCGATCGGCACCAGCAATTCACGCAGCATCCACAACGTGCCGAGGAAACCCGTGACGCACGCGAGCACGACCGCGGCCAGCACCGGATACATCTGGGCCATGTCCGCACGCGACACGAGCAGGTACGCGATGAAGATCAGGAGCGGCGAGATGGTCCCGACGAACGCTGCGAACGCGAATTTTCCCGCGTAGGAATCGCGCAACTGGGGGATGCCCGAGAGGAGCCGGTAGATCCCGAGTCGCGGGTGCAGGGTGTCTCCGGGGGTGACTTTGCTGACCATCCCCCATTCTAGCCCTTAGCTTCCGACGGGGTTCCGCAGGACGCCGATCCCCTCGATCTCGGTTTCGAGAAGGTCGCCGGGCTTGAGGAATTCCGGGGGCGTGCGCGCGAAGCCCACGCCTTCGGGGGTGCCGGAGGAAATGACGTCGCCCGCTTCGAGGGTCATGCCGGCCGAGAGTTCGGCGATCAGGCGCGGCACCTTGAAGTACATGAACCTGGTATTCGAGCTCTGCTTTACCACGCCATTCACGCGGCATTCGACCTTGAGGTTCGTGTGGTCGAGCGAATCCGCCGTGATGATGGACGGACCCATCGGGCAGGTGCCGTCGAAGCTCTTGCCCTTGTGCCATTGGCCGCCGTGGCGGCGCTGCACGTCCCGCCAGGTCACGTCGTTCAGGACGGTGTAGCCGAACACGTGTTTCATCGCGTCGGCTTCGCCGATGTTCTTGCCCGTGGTGCCGATGATCACGCCGAGTTCGACTTCCCAATCGAGACTGGTGGAGATGGCCGCGTCGAACGGGATCGTGCCCGTCGGGTCGTTCACCGCGGTCGGCGTCTTGCTGAAGAAGACCGGATGCTTGGGCAGCTCGCGCTTCTCCTCCAGCTTCTTGGCGCCTTCCTCGAAGTGCTCGAGGTAGTTCCAGCCCACGCAGAAAACGTTCTTCAGCGGGCGCGGGATCGGCGCGTGCAGCTTCACGTCGGCCAGCTTCACGGTCGTGCCGGGCTTCGCGGCGAGGGCCTTCAACTTTTCCATCGACGAGGCGCCACCCTGGATGATCTCGATCATCGTCGCGAACCCCGTCGCTTCCACGATGGTCTTGTCGTCCAGCAGGATGCCGGGGCGCTGCTTGCCGGAGGGAAGCGGGGAGTAGGTGACGAGCTTCATGGAGGGTCCTTGAGGGTGGTATCGAAGGGACTCACATTCTCGTCCAAATCGGGCCCTCAGTCCGGCACCAGATTCGAGAGGCATGGCAACCGGCACGGGGTGCCGGCTTCAGGATCACTTCAGGTGGGCCAGGGGATGGGCCGCGTCGCTCCAGCGGCGCGCGAAGAATTTCGCGACGTCGGCTTCCGGGACCGCGTCGACGCTCGCCACCCGCCAGCGGGGCGCGTTGTCCTTGTCGACCAGCAGCGCACGCACGCCTTCCATGAAGTCGCCGTACTCGAGCGCGGTGGCGACCATGCCGAGTTCCGTGCGGAAGACTTCCGCGAGGCTGCTTTGCCGGCCGCGATGCAGTTGCTCCTGCGTGACAGCGAGCATCGTGGGAGAGCGCTTCGCGAGGGCAGCGCGCGTGCGTTCCGGCCAGTCCCCGACACCGAAGTCCGTGGTCGTCAGCGCCTCGGCGATGGCGGCGGGCGAGGGCATCCCGAAGATCATGTCGATGGCCTTGCGCAATCCGGGCAATTCGCCGGGCTCCTTCGGCTCCGCACCGAGCTTCGCCTTCACCGCATCCAGCGCGCCGCGCGGATACGAAGCGGTGGCGACGTCGTTCGTCAACACCTCGTCGAGACGCCCCAGCGATTCGGGCGGCAAGTAGACGTCGGCGAGCTTGGCGTAGAGCGCGTCTGCCGCGCGGATCGTGTTGCCGACGAGGCCCAGGTAGGTCCCCACGTGACCGGGCGATCGCGAAAGGAACCAGCTACCGCCGACGTCGGGAAAGAGCCCGATCGTGGTTTCGGGCATCGCCATCTTCGTCTTGTCGGTCGCGATCCGCAGCGACGCACCTTGTGCGAGACCCATGCCGCCGCCGATCACGATGCCGTCCATCACCGCGACCACGGGCTTCGGAAACGTGTGGATGCGGAAATCGAGCGCGTACTCGGTGATGAAGAAGTCCAGCAGGTCCGTCCGGCCGGCCTTCCAGCCCTCGTAGAGCGCTCGCACGTCGCCGCCCGCGCAGAAAGCCTTCTCGCCGGCGCCGCGCAGCACGATCACCTTCACGCGCTCGTCCTTCACCCAGGCCTCGAGCCACGCGGCCAGGCCCTGGATCATGCCGAACGTGAGCGCGTTCAGCGCGGCCGGGCGGTTCAGGGTGACCGTGGCCACCCCGTTGCGGACGTGGGCGAGGAGTTCGCCCCCGGCCGCTTCTAGTCGTTCTTCCATTCGGCTTTGCGTTTCTCCAGGAAGGCCGTGACGCCCTCCTGCTGGTCCGAGTGGTCGAAGAGATCCATGAAGCGTTCGCGTTCGAGCGCGAGTCCGGCGGGTCGGGGAATGCCGTTGCGCGCGTTGTGGATGAGGCCCTTGCAGTACTCGACCGAGAGCGGGCTCAGCGTGGCCACGCGTTCGGCGAGTTCGGTGGCCTTCGCGAGGCCCTGGCCCTTCTCGACGACCTCTTGCACGAGGCCGATGCGAAGCGCGGTCTGTGCGTCCACGCGCTCGTTCGTGAGGATGATGCGCTTGGCCCAGCCTTCGCCCACGAGCCACGGGAGGTTCTGCGTGCCGCAGCCCGAAGGCAGCAGGCCGACCGCGGGTTCCGGCAGCGCCATCTGCGCATGCGCCTCGGCGATGCGGATGTCGGTGGACAGGCAGCACTCCAGTCCTCCGCCCATTGCGTAGCCGTTGATCGCGGCGATCGTCACGAAGCGCGCGTTCATCAGCGCCTCGAAGGCCGCACCGAAGCACGCGATGAAATGCCGGGCGAGCACCTTGTCGCTCTGGAAGCTCTTCAAGTCCGCCCCGGCCGAGAAGAACTTGCTTCCCGCGCCCGTGATCACCGCGGCGTAGATGCTGCGATCCGCGTTCAACGTGGCGACGAGCAGCTCGAGCTGGCGCAGGCTTTCCGGCGTCCACGTGTTCGCCGGCGGGTTGTTGATCGTGAGGAAGGCCGTGTGGCCGTCGATGCGGTGTTCGATCATGGGGCTTAGGGGTCTGACCCCTTACTTTTTCTGGAGGTATTGGAGGATCACGCTGCTGAAGTCCCGGGCTCCATTCCCGTCCGACGAATGCTTCTGGTAGATCTGCTGGGCCAGCGCCCCGAGGAGCACGGGCTGCTTCGCGGACTTCGCGGCGTCGGTGACGAGCGTCAGGTCCTTCAGCATCAGGTCCGACCCGAAGCCGCCCACGTAGTCGCGCGATGCGGGCACGCCATCGAGCACGCCGGGGTAGGGGTTGTACGTGTCCGAGCTCCAGCAGCGGCCCGACGACGTATTCACGATGCCGGCGAACACCTTGGGATCCATCCCGAGCTTCGCGGCGAGGGTCATGCCCTCCGAGGTCGCGATCATCTCGATGGCCAGCATCATGTTGTTGCAGATCTTCGCGACCTGGCCGTTGCCCGGGCCGCCGCAATGGACGATGTTCTTGCCCATCGCCTGCAGGATCGGCTTCGCGGCTTCGTAGTCCGCCGGCTCGCCGCCGACCATGAAGGTGAGCGTGCCGGCTTCGGCGCCGCCCACGCCGCCGGAGACGGGCGCGTCCACCATCGGGCAGTTCTTCCCGCGAGTGTCCATCTCGACTTCCCGAGCGGTCAGCGGGTCGATCGTGGACGAGTCGATCAGCAGCGTGCCGGGCGCCGCATTCGCGATGAGCCCCGAGGGCCCCATGTAGACGCTGCGAACGTGCGGCGAGGACGGAAGCATCGTGATGACGACATCGACGCCCCGGGCCGTATCGGCGATCGACTCCGCGGCCTTCGCCCCGTGTTCGGTCGCCTTGCGGACGAGGTCCGGCACCACGTCGTACACCTTGAGCGTGTGCCCGTGCTTGAGGAGGTTGCGGCACATGGGGTTGCCCATGTGGCCCAGGCCGATGAATCCGATTTTCATGGAAGAAACAATACCATCGCTCCGATCAAGCCGCGCGGCGGCGCCGCGCCCAACGCATGCAGGGTTCCTCGACCCACCGGTGGCTCGCGCCGGCCAGCAGGATCGTCAGCCCGATCACCGCCGGGACGGCCGCCCATTCCTGCCACGGCCAAAGCTGCTGCACGGTATACAGCGCGAACAGGTGCCAGAGGTAGATGCCATAGCTGATGCTTCCGAGGTAGAGGAAGGGGCGCCACGCCGGAGAGGCCGCGGGTGGCGCCGAGAGCGCGGCGAGCAGGGCGAGCCCGCCGCACATCGCCACCAGCGTGCGGAACAGCACCGCCATCGGGGCCGACTGGAAGTACCGGGCGGCGTAGGTGTCGTAGAGAAGGAAGATGGCGACGAGGAGGATGAAGGCCGCCGTGGCGTACGCGGCGGCGCGGCCCGAACCGCCCCCGCGGATGCGAAAGAGCCGCACCAGCGCGCCGAGCGCGAAGCTGTCGAAGAGGGCCGGGGCCTGGGAGAGCCAGTGGCTGAGGGTGGCATCCGGGCCGCCCTGGAGCGCGCGCCACGCGAACCAGCGCCACGCCAGCACGCCCGCCAACGCGGCGACGAAGGCGGCGATCGTCGCTCCGCGCGACCAGCGCCCGAGCCACGGCACGAGCAGGAAGGCGACCAGGTAGAACTGCATCTCGACGCCCAGCGACCACGTGACGCCGTTGATGCTGAACGCGGTCGACTCGAACATGTGGTGGAAGAACAGCCCATGCGTCGCGAGCTGGAAAGCCGTGTCCCTGAACAGCGGGTCGGGATCCACCAGCAGGAGGAACACGACCGAGGTGAGGTAGTAGAGCGGAACGATGCGCGCGAACCGGGCGCGCCAGAAGTTCGCGCCGTACGCGGCCGTCCCGCCCTGGCGCAGCGCGGAATCGGTGATCACGTAGCCGCTGATGACGAAGAAGAGGTCCACGCCGATCCAACCGGCGCGCATCAGGGAGATCGACGTGCCCGTGGCGTCCACCGGCATCAGGCCCGTGCAATGGAACAGCATCACCGAGACGGCCGCGAGGCCGCGCAGCATCTCCAGGCCGTCGAACCAGTTCGACCCCCGAGGGACCACCTCCGGGGGTGTCACGAGCCGCACTACTTGAGCGAGATGGTGGTGTGGATTCCGGGATTCACCGTGGAATCGTCGAACCAGCGCGCCGTGACCGTCTTCACCTGCGTGTAGAACTGGATCACCTGCTTGCCGTAGGGGCCGAGGTCGCCCAGCTTCGAGCCGCGCGAACCGGTGAAGGAGAAATACGGCACCGGCACGGGGATGGGCACGTTGATGCCGACCTGCCCCACGTCCACCTCGTTCTGGAACTTGCGCGCCGCGGCGCCGGACTGCGTGAAGATGCCGGTGCCGTTGCCATACGGGTTCTTGTTGATGAGCTCGATCGCCTCGTCCAGCGTCTCGACGGAAACCAGCACCAGCACCGGCCCGAAGATTTCGTGCGTATAGACCTTGTGGTTCGGCTTCACGCCCGAGAACACCGTCGGCGCGATGAAGTTGCCTTGCTCGTAGCCCGGCACCTTCTGGTTGCGGCCGTCGAGCTCGAGCTTGGCGCCTTCCTTCACGCCATCGGCGATCAGGCCCTCGATGCGCTCCTTGGCCTGCTTCGAGATCACGGGACCGAGGTCCGCGCCTTTCTCGGTGCCGCCGTTCAATTTCAGCGTCTTCGCCTTGGCGACGATGTCGGGGATCCATTTGTTGGCGTCACCCACCAGCACCGCCACCGACGTTGCCATGCAACGCTGGCCCGCGGCACCGAACCCGGCGCCCACGAGCGCGTTCAGCGACTGTTCCTTGTTCGCGTCGGGCATCACCACCGCGTGGTTCTTGGCGCCCATCATGCATTGCGCGCGCTTGCCGTTTTCCGACGAGAGTTTGTAGACGTGCTCGCCGACGTGGCACGAGCCGACGAACGAGACCGCCTGGATGGTCGGGTGCGTGCAAAGCGCATCCACCGATTCCTTGCCGCCGTGCACGATGTTCAGCACGCCCGGGGGCACGCCCGCTTCGAGCGCGAGTTCGGCCAGCAGCATCGGCGTCATCGGGTCCTGCTCGGAGGGCTTCATCACGAAAGTGTTGCCGCAGACGATCGCCATCGGGAACATCCACAGCGGGATCATCGCGGGGAAATTGAACGGCGTGATGCCGGCGCACACGCCGATGGGTTGGCGCAGGTAGTACGTGTCGACGCCGTTGGCCACCTGCTCGGCGAACTCGCCCAGCGAGAGGGTGCCGATGGAGCACGCGTGCTCGACCACTTCGAGGCCGCGGAAGATGTCGCCTTCCGCATCCGGCAGCGTCTTGCCCTGCTCGGCGGTGAGGCACGCGGCGAGCTTCTTCATGTCGCGCCGGATCAGCTCCTGGAGCTTGAGCATCACGCGGGCCCGGGCTCCGAGCGGCGTGTTCCTCCACGTCTTGAAGGCTTCGGCCGCCGATTTCACCGCGAGGTCGACCTCGTCGGCGCCGCACATCGGCACGCGCGCGAGGACTTCCTGCGTGGCGGGGTTCACGACGTCGCGCCAGGCCTTGGCCTTGGACTCGACGAACTGCCCGTTGATGAGAAGCTTGACGGTGGGGACCGTGCCGGTGACGACCTGGGGATTCGCTGCCATGAGAGCCTCCTGAAAGAACCCCCCAATTATAGGCGTTGGCTACGTTCTAGTTCTTGTTCTCATTTCAGGAATTCCCCGATCGTTTTGGCCAGTCCCTGCGGATCCCGCACGCCGATCGACATGTGGTTGCGATCCGGCACGTCCTTCACGACAGCGCCCTTCAACTCGCGCTCGATCCGCTCCCGGCTCCCCTTGCGGAAGCTCGCCATGAAGGCGTTGAACTCCTTCATCGCGGCGTCGGCCTCGGGCCGCTCGGGGGCCGGCGGGAAGAAGGACGTCGCGTAGAGCACGAGCGCGGGCGCCTTCACGCTCGCGTAATCGCGTGGCGGGTCGGTGAGCGACTTGACGAGGGCCTCGACGACCTTGTCGGTGGGCACCGGCTGCACGAGGCCGTCGGACCGGAAGCGCACGCCGTCCCGCAGGTAGCTCTCCAGGCCCGGCGTCCAGGGCGTGTCCGGCCCCAGCCACGCGGTGCGATACCAGTTCCGGAAGATCACGATCGAACGCAGCTCCGCGGGTTCCGGTCCGAGCGACGATGCGGCCGCCAGGAATTTGTTCACGAACGCGGGATCGGACCAGTCGTATCCGGCTTCGAGATACACGAGCTTGTTCACCCGCGCCGGATACAGGCCCGCGAACTTCGTGATCTCGTTGCCGCCCATCGCCCAGCCGAGCAGGTGCGCCTTCGGGATCTTCAACTGGTCCATCACGCCGCGCAGGTCCTCCACGTACGCGGGCAGCGTGTACGGGCCCTCGGGCGAATCGGAATGTCCGTGGCCGCGGCGCGCATAGGCGATCACGCGGAAACGCCCGCGCAACGCATTCGCGAGGTCGTCGAACACGTGCGGGTTATCCCCGATCCCGTGGATCATCACGAGGACCGGCCCCGTCCCGCCCCAGTCGACGACGTTCAGGCGCGTGCCATTCGCGGGCACGAGCCCCGATTTGTGGGGCGCCGTGTCCTTCCACTGCGGGACATCGAAGGCCGGGTCGTCGGCGGCAACGGCGGCCTGCAGCGACGCGGCGACAAGGAGTGCAAGGAACGAGCGGGGAAGGGGGGAGGGCATCGGTCGATGCTACTCGAAAGGCATTGGACCTTGGGGCAACCCGTATTGCCCCTTGTGCCGATTGTCGCGCCCCCCTCGGACGGGCGAGCATCGCAGGGCCATATCCCGCTTCCAACACGGAGAACCCCATGAATCGAATCGTCCTTGCAGCCCTCGTGGCCGCCGCCGGCTTGTCCGCCGCACCTGCCTTCGCGCAGAGCTGGTACTTCGGAGGCGGCATTGGCCGCGGAAACCTCAACGTCAGTGGCACGGACCTGAACCTGCCCAATGCGTCCGTCGGCGACAGCGCGACCACGTACACCCTCCGCGGCGGCTATCGATTCAGCCCGAACTTCGCGCTGGAGGCCGCGTACTACGACCTGGGCGAGTACGATTTCAGCGGTTCGCTCGGCAGCGTGGGCGTCGCGGGCACGGCCAAGGCGAAAGCCTTCGCGCTGAACGCGGTGGGCATCGTCCCTCTGAGCGAGGCGTTCGATCTGTATGCGCGCATTGGCTATGGCAGCGCCGAGCTGAAGGCCAACGCGAGCGCCGCGGGGTATGTCGCCAACGACAAGGATCACCAGAGCGGGGCGTTCTACGGCGTGGGTGCGCGCTGGAACATCAACCGCAACTGGGGCTTCTTCGCCGAATGGACGCGGGCGGACAAGATCGAGGTGGACGCGTACATCGCCGGGATCGACTTCCGGTTCTGACCGCAGGGCTGGCCCCGGGGGCAATTGCGGCCCCCCGGGGGCAATGGCAACGTGGGTGATCGGCCGCGCGGCCTCGCGACGGGACTGTCCCCATGGAATGGCTCGCTCCCTACTTCGAGAAGAACCCCGAGCTCGCGGTCTTCCTCGCCATCGGCGTGGGCTACTGGATCGGCAAGTTCAAGGTGAAGGGCGTGGGCTTCGGCCCCGTGACCGGTTCGTTGCTCGCGGGCTTGCTGATCGGGAGCTTCGTCCACGTCCCGATCTCCGATACGGCCAAGTCGCTCCTGTTCCTGCTGTTCATGTACGGCATCGGCTACTCGGCCGGGCCGGGATTCATCCGCGGCATTCGTGACGGCGGCTGGCGCTGGGTGGCGCTGGGGATCGTGATTCCCGTGACCGGCCTGCTCACGGCGGTCGCGATGGCCAAGCTGCTGAATCTCGAAATGGGCTATGCGGCGGGGATGATGTCCGGCGGTCTCACCGAGTCGCCCGTGATCGGCACCGCGAGCGAGGCGATCCGCGCGCTGCCGATTTCCGACGACGAGAAGAGCCGCCTCGTCTCGCAGATCCCGATCGCCGATGCGCTCACGTACATCTTCGGCACCTTCGGCGTGATCTTCTTCTGTTCGTACATCGGGCCGTGGCTGCTTCGCATCGACTTGAAGGCCGAGGCGCTCAAGGTCGAGGAGGAACTGGGCTTCGTCCGGGAGAAGCAGGGGGTCACCTCGGCCTTCAACATGTTCGAGTTGCGGGCCTACCAGCTGGGCTCGCCCGCGAAGCTGGCGGGAAAGACGCTCTACGCGATCGAGAACGAGGTCCGGGATTCACGCATCTTCATCGAGCGCGTGCGCCGCGACGGGAAGATCCTCGAAGCCCGGCCCGACCTCACGCTGCGGGACAACGACATCATCGCGGTGATCGGCAGCCACGAGGCGCTGCTGCGCGTGATCGGCGACCGCGCGCCGGAAGCCTTCGACCGCGAGCTGCTCGACGTGCCGTCGGCCACCTTCGACGTCGTGCTGAACAACAAGGACGCGCACGGCAAGACGATCCGCGAGCTGCGCGGGCGCGAGGAAGTCCGTGGCATCTTCCTGAAGAAGGTCCGCCGCGGCGCCGAGGAGATCCCGCTCGCGCCCGGCACGAAGCTCTATCGCGGCGACATCCTCACGCTCTATGGGCTGGAGCCCGCCGTGCGGCGCGTGTGCGCGCAGGTGGGCGATGTCCTGCAGCACGGCACCGGCACGGATTACGTGGCGCTCGGCCTCGCGGTCTGCTTTGGCGCGCTGATCGGCATCGTCGTCTCGTTCCCGGTTGGAGGGCTGCACATCGCCATGGGATCGAGCGTGTCCACGCTGCTGTTCGGGCTCGCGATGGGTTGGCGCAATTCGGTGCGTCCCACGTTCGCGATCCTCCCCCACGACGCCATCGAGTTCATGAAGTCGATCGGCCTCGCGGCCTTCGTCTCGATGATCGGGCTCAAGGCCGGTCCGGTGTTCCTGCAGGCGCTGAAGGAGATCGGGCTCACGGTCTTCCTGGGCGGCATCGTGGTCACGCTGGTGCCGCAACTCGTCGGCCTGCTGGTGGGTCGTTTCGTGCTGGGCCTGAATCCACTGCTGCTGCTGGGCGCGCTGGCCGGCGCGCAGACCATGACCGCCGGCCTGGCGGCGGTGCAGGAGCGCTCCGAAAGCCCCGTGGCCGTGATCGGCTACTCGAGCACGGTGGCCTTCGGGCACATCCTCATCTCGATCGGCGGCACGGCGCTGATCTGGATGCTCCACGGCAAATAATCGGGGTCAGGGTAGAAATATCTAGATATTTCTACCCTGACCCCGATTTTTCCTACTTCAGGTTGAAGGCTTTCACGCACTCCCCGATGGGTTCGCTAGCCGGGGCGACGGGCTTCCAGTCGCTGGCCGCGAGGGACGAGCGTTTCGCGGAGAAGTAGTAGCGCGTGCACGGCTTCGCGTCTACCTCGATGACGGCGCGGTCCTTGGCCTGGCTGGTGGTTCCGACCGGTTCCGTCATGCTCACTTCGACCTGGCGCACGCCGGGTTCGACCGGGTCGTTGCGCCGGGGGTCGACGTCCTTGCCGTCGATCCTCGTCACCCACGCCGGCCGCGACAGGGGATCGGGCTTCTGGGTCTCGACCTGGAAAAGCGCGTACGGCTTGGCGTACATCGAATTGGGAGAAGTCGCGCACGCGCCGATCACGGCCGCCGATGCAACAAGCAGAATTCCGGAATTCTTCATCGCATCCTCCTTGTGAGAAGTGTCTAACGCCAGGCGTTGCCCATCTGGATGTAGAACGCCGTGTCCTCGGGGCCCCTGGCAACGTCGATGCCCATGCTCAAGCCGAGGCGCTTGGCGATCATGTAGCGAAAGCCTATCCCCTTGCTCACGATCGTGCCCTTGTCGCTGAAGGACGTGGTGCGGCCCCAGTCGCGGCCTGCGCCGACAAACGCGAGCAGGATCCAGCGCGGCGTTACGTAGTAGCGGCCCTCGACTTCGAGCACGCCGGTGTTCTCGTCCTGGTAGCGTGCGGCCGGCACGCCGCGCATGTCGATGAAGGGCAGTTGGTAGAACGGGACTTCCCCGCGCGCGGTGCGGCCATCGATGCGCAGCGCGACCGTCGCGCTGTCGCCGGCGGGGATGTAGGAGAAGGCATGCGCCCGGTAAGCCTGGAACGTCGTGTCGCTGCCGAGGCTCGGTGAATAGAACATGGCATCGATCGACGCCTCCACCCCGCGCTTCGTCGTGAAGATGTTGTCCAGCGAATCGTAGGCGTAGGTGATCCCGAGTCCCGAGCCCTTCTTCGCGAACTCCTTGCTGGTGAGACCCGTGTCGCTCTCGGTGCCGGTATCGAGCCGGGTCTTCAGGTCCAGGTACAGCCACCGCACGCCCAGCAACTGGTCGCTCTCGCCGAGGCGGCGCGTGAGCTCGTTGAACGCCACCGAGCCCTTCAAGTTGTAGCCGACCTTGTCGATCGTCGGATCGAGCCGGCCGCCGATGCCGTAGAAGTCGAGGTTGACCGATACCGCCGCCGCTCCGCCGCGGTAGCGCCACCGATCGTCGAGGAACGACATGCGCGCTCCGCCACCGAGGCCTTTCGTCCCGTTTTCCGTTCCGAACACCGCCAGGCCGTAGATGTTGGGTGGCGTGAGGCGTCCGCCGGAGTCCTTCGCGTGCGAGGCGGCATCGCGGATCGATTCGCTGAACCATAGCAGCGCGATGCCTCCCCCGTATCCCACCGCGGGTTCCGTGATGACGATCGGTACCGGCAGCGCGCCGCGGTGGTCGAGCAGGTAGTTCGACAAGTCGAGCTTGCCGTCTTCCGGGTCGAAGATCCGTTCGCGAAATCCCTGCGCGTGCACGGCGGACGAGAGGAGGAGGCCTGTGAGCAGGAGTCCGCAGGTCCGCCGCATCACAGGCCGCGGGTCCGCTGCATCGCTCCCGTCATTCGAAGGTTCCCTTGTGCAGTTCACCCGGAGGCAGGTTCGCCTCCTTCTCGATGATTTCAAGCAGCGCGCGGCCCGAGAAGGGCTTGGCGAGGAACGCCACGGCGCCCGCCGCCGCCGCCCGCTCCCGGGACTCGGGTTCATCGTAGGCGGTCATGAAGACGACGGGCGGAAGCGCACGCGAGTCCGCAAGCCGCTCGCGCAGCGCGAAGCCGCTCATGCCCGGCAACTGGATGTCGATGATCAGGCAGATCGCCTGGAACTCGCCGGCTTCGTCGAGGAAGGCCTCCGCCGACGGATAGGCGACGGGCTCCAGTCCCCCGAGGCGAAGGACGCGGACGAGGGCATGGCTCACGCTCACGTCGTCCTCGACCACGATCACCGCCTTCGAATTGGACCGTGGCATCGCCGTGCTCCCGGGCCCCGACCTGGCGCTCTTTGTAGTGACATCTCCCACGCTGGCACCATCATCCGTGACGCACATTCGCACGGGCAATTGGACCTTGGGGTAAGGCCCCCTGTACCAAGGGGCAGCCGGCTAGGGAAGAGCGCCGGACCGCGCTACGCCGGCGTGGAGAGGCGCTCGGCGGCGGTCACGAGCTGGGCGAGCGAATCGACTTCCATCTTGCGCATCACCTGGGCTCGGTGGGCCTTGATGGTGCGCACGGACGTGCCGAGCTCGAACGCGATCTGCTTGTTCAGCTTGCCGTGCACCACGCGGTCGAAGACTTCGCGTTCGCGGCCCGTGAGCCTGTCGAGGCGGGCGTGGAGGTCGGTCGAGGCCTGATGGCGGACCCGCTCGTGGTCGCAGCGGAGCAGCGCAAGCCGCACCGCACCCAGCAGGCGCTCGCGATCCACGGGCTTGGTCAGGAAATCCACGGCCCCGGCCTTCATGGCACAGACGCCCATGTCGATGTTGCCGCGGCCGGTGAGGAAGATGACAGGGCGGGGATCGTGCTCGCGTTGCAATGCTGCATGCAACTCGATCCCGGTGAGGCCCGGCAGGGAGACGTCGAGCACGATGCAGCCCGGAGCGCCGTCGCGTTCCGCAATGAGGAACTCGCCCGCCGACGCGTAGCCTCGGGCTTCGAAACCCGCGACCTTGAGCAGGCGCGTGAGCGAGGCGCGCACGGAGCGGTCATCGTCGACCACGTGGACGATGGCCGTGGTCATTCCGCCGCCGCCAGCCAAGAGCGCTCGCGCTGGTCCACGCGCAGCGTGAAGCGGAATGTCGCGCCGCCATCGGGGTTGTTCTCGACCCAGATCCGCCCGCCATGGGACTGCAGCAGCGAGCGCGCGATCGACAGGCCCAATCCCATGCCCTCGGCTTTCGTGGTGAAGAACGAGTCGAAGATGCGATCGAGCTTGCCGGGTTCGACGCCGTGGCCTCGATCGCGCACCGAGATCTCGACCATCCCGTCCGAGCCTCGTGCCGCCGCCACGAAGAGTTCGCGCTGTCCGTTGGGAACGTCGTCCATTGCGTCCATGCCGTTGAAGATGAGGTTCAGGAGGACCTGCTGCACGTGGATGCGATCGCCCCAGACCCGCGGCACATTGCCCAGCGCGACCGTCACGGACACCGCGCGCCGCCGGGCGATCGGCGACACGACGCGCATCACCGCACCGACCACCTCTTTCGGGTCGAAGATCTCGAAGTCGGGGCCGCGCTTGCCGGCGAGTCCGCGGATGTGGCGGATGACCTCGCTCGCTCGCAGGTCGTCACCGCGGATGTCCTCGAGGATCTGGCGCAGCTCCTCGACCGGGTAGTCCTTCTGCGCGAGCAGCATCTCGGCGGAATCCACGTTGCTGAGGATCGCCGACATCGGCTGGTTGATCTCGTGGGCGATGGAGGCCGCGAGTTCGCCCATGAGCGTGAGGCGCGAGGCATGCGCGAGCTTCTGGTCGAGGTCGTCCGCATCGCGGCGATCGGTGATGTCCGTGAGGCGCCCGATGATCTGCACGGCCTTGCCCTCGGCGTCGCGGACCACGAAACCCTGCTCGCCCACCAGCGCATGGGTGCCGTCGGCGCGGCGGAGCCGGAATTCGGCCTCCCAGTGGCGGCCGCCGTCGGCGAGGGCCCGGTACTGCTGTTGCAGGGCCGCCTCCCGATCGTCCGGGTGGATGAGTTCGCACCAGTCGCGGATGTCGTGGCCCACGGTCGAGCGCGAATGACCGAACTGCGCCAGCGCGCTGCGGCTCCACCACATGGCGCCGGTGACGAGGTCGCGTTCGTAGACGGCGTCGCGCGTGGCCTCCAGCATCACGTGGAAGCGCTTGTCGCTCTGGCGCAGCAACGCTTCCGCGCGCCGCCGTTCTTCCATCGCCGAAGCGAAGCAGAGCAGGGTGGGCGCGATGAAGAGCAGGAAGAGTTGCACCGCGCGGGCATTCTCGATCGGCAACTGCGAGCCCAGCGCGCCGACCCCCTGGCTCGATCCGACGATCGCCATCCCCGCGATGAGCGCGATGGTGAAGCTCGCTCCGGGAGTACCGAAGCGATACGCCGCCCAGAGCAGGAAAGGCAGGGGGATGTAGATCTCGGCGGGCAGCGCGCTCGCGGCGAGTTCGGAATTGAACACGAGCGTCGCCACCACGAAGAGCCCGATCAGGAGCAGGAACGCCTCGACCATGTGCGCACGATTCGCGCGGCGCAGCGCCTGCGGCCCGCCGGAAGCGAACGTGACGATGAGCGGGACCAGCACGACGGAGGTGGTCACGTTGGAGAGGGAGCGCGCGGCCCAGAGGTCCCAGTAGTCCGCTTCGCCCCAGCCGTTGAGCTTCACGAAGGCGCTGTCGAGGAAGGAGGAAAGCAGTGCGGCGCAGAGGGCGGCGAGCACGAAGCCGATCACGTGCAGGGGCTTGTCGAAGGGGCGGCGCGTCCCCCCGAAGAAGCGCACGCAGGATGCGCCGATCAGCGCTTCCGTCATGTTGCTCACGAACCAGCAGAGCACGAGCGTGGCGGGGAAGCCGTCGTTCAGCTCGGCAAGCAGGTGTGCCGGGAACGCGCCGGCCACGACGAGCCACCACCGGCGGGCCGGCAACAGCAGGAGCGCCGCGAAAAGGATCGCATTGGGCGGCCACAGGACCGACACCGGATTGGGCAGGAAGGTGAGGGCGAGCCCCAGCTTGGCGCCGAAGAGATAGGCGGCGAAGACCGCCAGGCTGACGAGCCATCCCGCCGCCGGTTCGCCTGGCGATACGGACGGCCATGCACCAAAAGCGGCCCGGGCCGGGTCCGTGCCCGGAACAGCGCCTATCGGATGGACGGCATGCATCGGGTCATGTCACTCGAACTCGCCCGCGCCAGGAATTCTTCTTGTTTGTTAATCCATGCTACTCGGCGATACGCCGCCTAGCAAACCGGCACTCACAGCCCTTGTTACCCGGCCGGACCCGCGTGCTACGCTGGCAGAGGCACCCGCGCCATTGGACAAAGGGCCAATGGCCAGGCCGCCGCCGTGGTGGTGAAATCGACCGACTATCGAGAGAATCTCAAGAGAGGGAGACCAGGTGATGAAGAACAAATTGCTGAGCTTGCTCGTCATGGGTGCGTTGTCGTTCGCAGGCGGCGTTGCCGCGCAGGACAAGGCCAAGGCGGCGCCCGAAAAAGCCAAGGCCGCCGAGACGGGCAAGCCCCTCGGTGCGCTCGAGTACGTGAAGGTGACGGCGACCGTGGATGCCATCGACCAGGTCACGCGCGCCGTCACGCTCAAGGCCGCCAACGGCGACAAGGTGAGCTTCGTCGCGGGCCCGGAAGTGAAGAACCTCGCGCAGGTCTCGAAGGGCGACGTCGTCACCATCGAATACGCGCAGGCGGTGCTGGTCGGCCTGGACAAGACGAAGAGCACGACGCGCGAGCGGGTCGTCTCCGAAGCCCAGCAGAGCGCGGCGAAGGGCCAGATGCCCGCGGCCGTCGTCGTTCGCGACGTGAAGGTCACCGCCTCGGTGGAAGGCATCGACACGGCCAAGAGCACGGTAACGCTGCGCGGGCCGGAGAACACCGTGACGCTCTACGTGAAGGACCCGGCCGTGCTCAAGGCCGTGAAGAAGGGGGACTTCGTGGTGGCCTCGTACACGGAGGCGGTCGCTATCCGCGTCGACAAGGCTCCCGCACCGGCTCCTGCCGCGGCACCGAAGAAGTAACCGGATGGATGCCCGCATCGCTGCGCGCATCCTCCTCGCCGGCATGGTCCTGGGCGTCGCCGCTTGCGCGACGCCCGGCGGCATTTCGGGCGACGAGGCCACGAAGCGCCGCGCAGCGCTGCGCGAGATGCGCGACGAAACGCAGAAGGTCCTCTACGCCGGCAAGCCCGAGCTGAAAGCCGAGCTCGAGGCGGCCGTGGGCTACGGCGTGTTCGATGCGTCGCAGGTGAACCTCGTGCTGTACGTGGGCGCGGTCGGTGCCGGCATGCTGGTCGACAACCAGGACCAGAAGGAAACGTTCATGAAGGTCACGCGCGCGGGCACGGGCCCGGGCGTGGGCTACAAGTCGTATCGCCAGTTGCTGGTCTTCAAGGACCGCGCGTTGTTCGATACCTTCCGCACCCTCGGCGCGGACGTCGGGGCTTCGGCCGACGCCACGCTCAAGATCGGCGGGGGAAAGGGACTGACGCTGGACGGCAGCACGTCGTTCAATCCCTACCTGTCCGTCTACCAGTACACCGAGAACGGCTTGCTGCTCCAGGCGAACTGGGGCGGGGTCGCGTACCTGCCCGACGAAGACCTCAACGCCGCTCGCTGAATCGGGGTAGCAAGGCCTTCCGGCTGCCGCGGCCGTCGTCGCGTGCGTTCGAGACCTATAATCGGCCGAACGTTTTCCGGAGAGCTCCCATGATGCGAATCGCGACTGCCGCCCTGGCGGCCTTTGCCTGTTTGTCGTTCGGCGCAGCCGCGCAGGGCTACCCCAGCAAGACCGTGAAGATCGTGGCCCCGGTGCAGCCCGGCGGCGGCGTGGACCTCACCGCGCGCACCGTGGCCGAGCAGCTCACGAAGAGCATGGGCCAGTCGTTCATCGTGGAGAACGTCTCGGGCGGCGGCGGGGTGATCGCGGCGCAGAACGTGGCGCGCGCGGCGCCGGACGGCTACACGTTGATGCTGGGCTACGTCGCCACGCATGGCACGGTGCCTGCCGTTCGCAAGGTTCCCTACGACGCGGTGAAGGATTTCACGCCGGTCGCGATGGTCGTGGGAACGCCCAACGTGCTGGTCGTGGGCGGAGGGGTTCCCGCGACCGACATGAAATCGCTCCTTGCGTATGCGAAGGCGAACAAGGTGAGCTACGGCTCGTCGGGGCAGGGCTCGCTCACGCACCTGGCGATGGAGCAGTTCCGCACGGCCGCCGGATTCGACGCGGTGCACGCGGCCTATCGCGGCATCGGCCCGGCGATCACCGACGTGCTGGGCGGGCAGACGCAGATGATGATGCCGGGGCTCGCCGCCGCGCTGCCGCACATCAAGGCCGGCAAGATGAAGCCGATCGCGATCACGGGACTCAAGCGCCACGCGCTGCTGCCCGACACGCCCACTTTCGAGGAGCTCGGCTTCAAGGGATTCGACGGCGTGCAGTGGTACTCGATCGTCGGCCCGGCGAAGATGCCTCCCGACGTCGTCAAGCGGCTGAACGACGAGATCAACAAGGCCCTAGCCACGCCGGAGCTGCGCCAGCGCCTCTCGGGTGAAGCGCTGGATCCCATGCCGATGACGCCCGAGCAGTTCGGCGCGTACATGCAGGCCGACATCGCGCGCTGGGCGAAGCTCGCCAGGGAACGCAACATCAGTTTGGAAGAGTAGGGGAATCGATGGCACGCAACACGAAGGTCCCCGCGGACCACAACGCACCGCCCGTCACGCGCACCCTCGCGAAGCTGGTGGCCACGCATCCTTCCAAGGGCTGGAGTGCCGCGGTCGAGAAGGAAGCGCATCGCACCTTCCTGAACTGGGTCGGTTGCGCGATCGGCGCGGCGCAGCACGAGAGCGTGGCGGCCGCCCTGGGCGCGGTGAACATGCTGAAGCCCTCGGCGCAGTCCACGGTGCTGGGCCGTGGCGACAAGGTGGACATGGCGGGCGCGGCGTTGATCAACGGCATCTCGTCGCACACGTTCGACTTCGACGACACGCATCTCAAGACCATCATCCATCCGGCAGGTCCGGTGGCCTCCGCGGTGCTGGCGCTGGCGGAAACGACGGGCGCGTCGGGCCGGCAGGTGATCGACGCCCTGGTGCTCGGCATCGACGTCTCGTGCCGCGTGGGCAACATGATGTATCCCGAGCACTACGACCGCGGGTGGCACATCACGGGATCGACCGGAACCTTGGGCGCTGCCGCGGGATGCGCACGCCTGCTGGGTCTCGATGAAGCGACGACCCTGATGGCGCTGGGCATCGCGGCCTCGCAGCCCATCGGCATGCGGGAGCAGTTCGGCACGATGACCAAGCCGTTCCATCCGGGCGGCGCGGCCCGGGCGGGGCTGATGAGTGCGCTGCTGGCGAAGAACGGCTTCACCGCGAGCCCGAAGGCGATCGAGGCCGCGCGGGGCATGGCCCAGACCATCTCGACCAAGAACGACTGGAACGAGATCACCGATGAGCTCGGCCAGCGCTTCGAGATCTCGTTCAACACCTACAAGCCGTTCGCGTGCGGCATCGTGATCCATCCCACGATCGATGCGGCGACACAGCTGCGCGCCAAGGGCGTGAAGCCCGAGGACGTGGAGCGCGTCGAGCTGAAGGTCCACTCGCTGGTGCTGGAACTGACGGGCAAGAAGGAGCCGAAGGACGGCCTCGAGGGCAAGTTCAGCGTGTACCACGGCTTCGCGGCCGGGTTGATGGTGGGCCGCGCCGGCGAGCACGAGTACGACGATGCCTTCGTGAACCGGCCGGACATGGTGGCGCTGCGAAGAAAGGTGGTCGCGACCGTGGACGATTCGATCGACGAAGCCGCGGCCGACGTCGTGGCCGTGATGAAGGATGGCCGGCGCGAGCCCGTGTTCGTGAAGAACGCCATCGGCTCGCTCGAGAATCCGCTCACCGATGCGATGCTCGAAGCCAAGTTTCGCGACATGGGCGAGCCGGTCATCGGCAAGGCGAAGGTCGACGCGGCCATCGCCGCGTGCTGGAAGCTGGGCGAGGCGAAGGATGTCTCCGCCGTCATCGCCGGGGCGAAGCCATGAGCGCGCGCCCGAAGATCGTCGTCCTCGACGACTACGAGGATTCGCTGCGGCGCACGGCGGACTGGGCGCCGGTGCTGGCGAAGGCCGACGTCACTTTCCACACCGAGCGCCTGCGCGGCGACGCACTGTTCGAGGCCATCAAGGACGCCGAGGCCATCGCCTTGATCCGCGACCGCACGCCATTCAAGGCCGAACTGATCGCGCGCCTGCCGCGCCTGAAGTGCTTCATTTTCACCGGCCTTCGCAACACGCAACTGGACCATGCCGCCATGGCGGCGCGAGGCATCCCCGTCGGCAACACCGACCACGGTTCCTCGAAGCACGCGACGGCCGAGATGGCGTGGACGCTGATCCTCGCGGCGGCCAAGCGGCTGGAGGAATACCTCGCGCTCGTGCGCCGCGGCCAGTGGCGCGACGGCGGCGCGTTGCCGACCGTGCTGGCCGGCGATCGCCTGGGCCTGGTGGGCTTTGGCGAAATCGGCCAGCTCGTGGCACGCGCGGGCGCGGCGTTCGGCATGGAGATCGTGACCTGGAGCCCGCACATGACGCCCGAACGCGCGGCGGCCGGTGGCGCGAAGTCCGTCCCCCTCGAAGAGCTCCTCGGCACGTCGCGGGTCGTGAGCCTGCATCTCGTGCCCGCGGAGAGCACGCGGAAGCTCATCAATGCCGAGCGGATGGCGCTGATGCGCAAGGACTCGATCCTCTGCAACACCGCGCGCTCGGCCTTGATCGACATGGCCGCGTTGCCCGCGGCGCTGGAGGCAGGACGCCCCGGCATCGCGGCGCTCGATGTCTACGACGACGAGCCGCTCGTGGCGGGCTACCCGCTCGCGGCGCGGCGCAATGTCGTGCTCTCGCCCCACCTGGGGTTCGTGAACGATCCGGTCTTCGCGCAGTACGGGCCCGGTGTCGTCGCCAACCTGCTCGCGTGGCTCGACGGCAAGCCGCTCGTGCAACCCGCGAAGGCCTGACCGTCATTGCGTTCGGTTAGGGGTCTGACCCCTAACGTCGCTAGATTTCCAGCTTGTAGCCGACCCCGTACACGGAGTGGACGAGGTCGTCGCCGGGCCGGATCGCTTCGAGCTTCTTTCGAAGGTTCTTCACGTGGCTGTCCACGGTGCGGTCGGAAACCACGCGATGGTCCACGTAGAGCTTGTCGAGCAGGTCGGCGCGCGGAAAGATGCGGCCGGGCCGCGAAGCGAGGGCGGAGAGCAGGCGGAATTCCACCGGAGTGAGTTCGAGCGCATGGCCGTCGAGCACGGCTTCGTAGCGCGACTCGTCGAGTGCGAGCCCCGTATCCTTTCCCGCCTTCGCGCGCGCACCGCGCCGCAGCACCGCTTTCACGCGGGCCACGACTTCGCGCGGACTGTAGGGCTTGCAGATGTAGTCGTCGGCGCCGAGCTCGAGGCCCACGAGGCGGTCGACCTCTTCGACCAGCGCCGTCACCATCACGATCGGGATGTCCGCTTCGTTGCGCACGTCGCGGAAGACATCGAGGCCGCCACGCCCCGGCAGCATGAGGTCGAGCAGGATCAGGTCCGGCGCGCGCTCGCGAACGGCGCCGAGGACTTCGCGGCCGTCGTCGATGCAACGCACTTCGAAGCCCGCGGCGCGCAGGTAGTCCTCGAGGAGGCGCGCGAGCTTCGCTTCATCCTCGACGACGAGCAGGTAGGGGATCGGAGCCTGGCTCACGTGCCCTCCGAAAGCGGAAGGCGCACGGTGATGGCGAGCCCGCCGAGCGACGAGGCCGCCGCTTCGATCGTGCCGCCATGCGCGTGGACGATGCTCTCGCAGATCGAGAGGCCGAGGCCGGAACCCCCGAGCACGCGATTGCGCGAATCCTCGACGCGGTAGAGCCGTTCGAAGAGGTAGGGCAGCGATTCGGCCGGAACGCCGGGCGCCGAGTCTTCCCACGTGAGCACGGCGAAACGTCCGTCGCGATGCAGCGCGATGCGCAAGCGTCCGCCGGCATCGGTGTAGCGCAGCGTGTTCTCGACCAGGTTGGCGGCGAGTTGCTGGAGGCGTTGTGCGTCTCCGCGGGCTTGGAGGGGCGCACGCGGCAGGTCGAGGTCCACGCGCATCTCGTGGTTCACGAGGCGGCGCTCCGCGCCCTTGACCGTTTGCTGCACGAGGGACGCGAGGTCCACGGATTCGAAGCGGTAGGCGAGGCCGCCCACGTCGGTGAGCGAGAGTTCGTGCAGGTCCGACACGAGGCGGCCGAGGCGGTCGACTTCGGATCGCAGGGAATCGAGCGCGGCCCGGTCCATCGGCCGCACGCCGTCCTGCATCGCTTCCAGTTCGCCCTTCAGCACGGCAAGCGGCGTGCGCAGCTCGTGCGACACGTCGGCCATGAACTGGCGGCGCGCCTTCTCGTTCTTCTCGAGGGCGTTGCCGAGGCGATTGAAGTCGTCGACGAGGCGGCCCAGCTCGTCGCCCGATTCGGACGCGACGCGCGTTGCGTAGTTTCCATCCGCCAGCGCGCGCGTGGCGCCCGCGATGCGCTTGACCGGAACCAGCAGGCCGCGCGCGAGCAGCCACGCGACCAAGGCGGCGCCGACGATCGCGGCGAGACCCACGACCCAGACCGCCTGCGATTGCTGTTCCTGGAAGCGGCGATCGGCGAAGTCGAACGCGGTCTCGCGAACGGGGATCCCGAGCACGGCGACTTCGCGTCCTTCGACGACGACGGGCTTGCGACGCGTGGCCTGCGACGGTTCGGCATTCCCGGCGATCACCTTGCCGGACAGGTCGAGCAGCACGGCTGGAGGCGCGCGGCCGAACATCGGGGGACGTCCCGGACCGCCGTCGCCGCGAGGTCCACCTTCGCCGCGCGGCGGGCCCTCGCGCATGCCCGGGGGAGGTCCGTCGCCGCGCATTCCGGGAGGAGGGCCATCACGCAAGCCCGACGGAGAACCCTCGCCACGAAGGCCCGACGGAGAACCCTCGCCACGCATTCCCGGCGGCGGCCCGACGGGCTCCGGCCGCGCGGAACGATTGAGCTCCTGCCACAGCGCTTCGTTGCCGCGCAGGAAATCCCAGCTGCCCTTTTCGCGATACGCGGCACCGAGCGTCGTGGCGAGGCGCGTGAGGCGCTGGTCCTCGCGTTCGCGCACGTAGGCTTCGAAGCCGGTATCGAATGACGAGCGCACGCCGTAGCCCACCGCGACCGCGGTGAGGATGTTGGTGACGAGGACGGCGGCGAAGAGCTTGGCCGTGATGCCGAAGGGCAGGCGCATGGCCGAATTCTACTGGTGTGGTCCTCGCCGCCGGGCGCGACACGCCATTCTCCAGAAACTCTCCACAAATGAGCGCCGCGGCTATTCGGCTTCCTGCATCCTCGAGATCCGTGCCGCTTCTTCCAGCCGGGCGTCGTCGATTTCCCGCATGACGCCTTCCAGGTCAGGGTTGGACTCGTCGGCTTCGAAGTGCCCGGTGAGGGCCATCTCCGGCACGAGCTTTCCCGCTTCGAACGCCGCCCAGATTTCCTTGCCGTAGTCGGTGGCGAGGAGCTCGGGGGCCGTGCGCCCGAAGAACCGGCGCAGGTTGTCCACGTCGCGCACGAGCATGCGTGGCGCGTGGTTGTTGCCCGCGGCGTCCACGGCCTGCGGCAAGTCGATGATCACCGGACCTTCGGCGCCGAGGAGGATGTTGAACTCGCTCAAGTCGCCGTGGATCACTCCGGTGCACAGCATGCGCACGACCTCGCCGACGAGGCTGTGGTGGTATTCCCTTGCGAGCTCCGGCGTGAGCTCCACGTCGTTCAGGCGCGGCGCCGCATTGCCTTCGGAGTCGGTGACGAGTTCCATGAGGAGCACGCCCTCGTGGAACTGCCAGGGCTTCGGCACGCGAACGCCGGCGGCCGCGAGCCGGCGCAACGCATCGACCTCGGCGCTCTGCCAGGCGCGCTCCTGCACCTCGCGTCCGAAGCGCGTGCCCTTCGCCATGGCGCGCGCGGCGCGGCTGTTCTTCGTCTTGCGGTTCTCGGTGTAGTCGACGGCCTGGCGGAAGCTGCGCTTGTCGGCTTCCTTGTAGACCTTGGCGCAGAGCGTCTCGGTTCCGCGGCGCACCACGAAGACCATCGCTTCCTTGCCGCTCATCAACTGGCGCACGACGGTGTCGACGAGGCCGTCTTCGACCAGCGGCTGCAGCCGCTCGGGGACTTTCAAGCTTCGCGGAACGCGAAGAGCACAGCGTCGGCCGGCACGAGCTGGTTTTCCTGGAACGCCACGCGCTCGATGACGCCGTCGCGCGGGGAGGTGATGGTGTGCTCCATCTTCATCGCTTCGAGGATGAGCAGGGACTGGCCTTTCTTCACCGTGTCGCCGGCCTTCGCCATCAGCTTCACGACGCGGCCGGGCATGAGCGCGGTGAGGCGCGCATCGGGAAGCGCGTCGGCGGGTTCGTAGTGGAAGGGATCGACCAACTCCAGTTCGTGGCGACCCGCGGGAACGACGGCGGTCAGCTTGTCGCCGAGGCGCACGACCTGCGCGAAGTAGGTCTCGTCGTCGAGGCCGATCTGCAGGCGGTCGTGGTCGCTCGGGCCGAGGACGACGCGATGCGATTTGCCCGCCACCGTGACCTCGGCGTGGCCCGGATGCATGACCGCTTCGATGATGAACTGACCCTCACCCCGGCCCTCTCCCAAGGGAGAGGGAGACCGGAATTCCATCTTCCGCAGCGCCGGGAGATTCAGGCGCCATCCGCCCGTGTCGTTCCACGGAGAAGATGGGGCATCGGCACGGGCTTGCTGTTCGTCGAGGAACACGCGCGCGGCCGCGGCGACCAGCGCTTCCAGCGGAACCTCGGACGCGGAAGGCAGCAGGTCCGCGCGATGGCGTTCGATGAAGCCGGTGTCGGTTTCGCCGGCGAGGAACGCGGGATGGCGCACCACGCGCTCGAGGAAGGCCAGGTTGGTCTTCACGCCGAGGATCTGCGTTTCCGACAGTGCCCCGGCCATCCGGCGCGCGGCTTCGTTGCGGTCATCTCCCCACACGACGAGCTTCGCAATCATGGGATCGTAGAAGACGCTGACTTCGTCGCCCTGGCGCACGCCCGTGTCGAGGCGCACGTCGGCATGGCCGTGGTGTTCGTGGCCTTCCTCGGCGGTGTCGTGCGGCACGCGGAAGACGCCGATGGTGCCGGTCTCGGGCAGGAACTGGTTCGCGGGGCTCTCGGCGCACAGGCGCACTTCGATCGCGTGTCCGCCGGACAGGATCTCGGATTGCTTGAGCGGCAGCGGCTCGCCGGCGGCCACGCGAAGCTGCCACTCGACGAGGTCTTCGCCCGTGATCATCTCGGTGATCGGATGCTCGACCTGCAGGCGCGTGTTCATCTCCATGAAGAAGAACTGGCGGTCTTCGCCTGCGATGAATTCAATCGTGCCGGCGCCGCGGTACTGGATCGCGCGCGCGGCGGCCACTGCGGCTTCGCCCATCTTCTCGCGCATCTCGTCGTCGAGGTACGGAGAGGGCGTTTCCTCGAGAACCTTCTGGTGGCGGCGCTGGATCGAGCACTCGCGCTCGAAGAGGTGCACGTAGTGGCCGTGCGTGTCGCCGAAGACCTGGAATTCGATGTGGTGCGGGCCCTGCACGAAGCGCTCGAGGAGCACGCGGTCGTCGCCGAAGGCGTTCTTCGCTTCACGCCGCGCGGCCGCGAGCTGCTCGGCGAATTCGGAGGCTTTCGTCACCAGCCGCATGCCCTTGCCGCCGCCGCCCGCGACGGCCTTCACCAGCAGCGGGAACCCGACCTTCTTCGCCTGCTCGGCGAGGAACGCATCTTCCTGCTTCTCGCCGTGATAGCCCGGCACGACGGGGACGCCGGCCTTCTCCATGATGGCCTTGGCGCGGTCCTTCAAGCCCATCTTCTCGATGGCTTCGGGCGTGGGGCCGATGAAGACCAGGCCCGCTTTTTCCACCGCGCGCGCGAAAGTCTCGTTCTCCGAGAGGAAACCGTAGCCGGGGTGGATCGCTTCGGCGCCGCAGGCCTTCGCGACTTCGATGATCTTGTCGCCGCGCAGGTAGGAATCCGCGGGTCGGGGGCCGCCGATCGCATAGGCCTCGTCGGCCATCTCGACGTGCAGCGCGTGGGCGTCGATGTCGGAATGGACGGCGACGGTGCGCACCGCGAGGCTTCGGCAGGTGCGGATGACGCGGCAGGCGATTTCGCCGCGGTTGGCGATCAGGATCTTGGAAAACATGGGTGCCGGATTATACCGGCACCCCAAAGGCCCAACTCACCCACTAAAAAGGTCCGGTGGTATTCCCGGCCGCGTCCTGGCGCCAGAACTTGCCGTTGCCGATGTAGACCGAGACGTCGCCGAACAGGATCGAGCGGCCCCCGGCCGCCGCCGCGTCGCTGTACGAGGACTGCGCGTCGATGGGAGCGCGGTTCGTGATCAGGCGGCGCTCCTCGACGAGGCGCGCGCTGGGCGTGGACCCGGTCACCGTGTAGCGCACCAAGCCGCTCTCTTGAAACGGGTACTGGGCCCAGTCTTCGTTCGGGTAGCCGTACTGGGGCAACGCGCCGTCGTGAATCCGGGCGGGGAACGCGATCGAAGTCGTTCCGTTGGCCCGCGTGAGCGAGCTGAACGCGTGGTGCTCGTAGAGCAGGGCGGAACCGCTGCCGCGCTTGCCGAGGATCACGCGCTGGATCTCCCGCGGCATGCCGGCGTTCGAGACGTCGAAGAGCGTGAGCTGCAGGCCCTGGTACCACGCGAAGTTGCCGTCGCCCGCCGTCCCGGAGGGCTTGGTGTCCTTGCCGAAGCCCAGCAGCAGGGTGTCCGACAGCGGATGCAGGTATTCCGAGAAGCCCGGCAGCTCGAGCGCGCCGGTGATCTTCGGATCGGCGGGATTCGCGAGGTCCACGATGTAGAGCGGATCGACCTTCTTGAACGTGACCGCGTAGAGACGGTCGCCCGTGAAGCGCGTGGCGTAGAGGAACTCGCCCGGCTTGCCGAGGGGTTCGGGCCGCGCGGCGTTCGGCAGGTACGACACGGTCTTCAGCAGCGACGGCGCGACGGTCGAAGGCTCGAGGATCGTGAGGCGGTTCTTCGTGCCCCCGAGCCAGATCGACGACGAACTCGTCACGATGCGCAACCGGCCTGCGGATTCGCCCATGCGGAACGCGGACTTGTCCGGGTCGTAGCCGAGCACGCCCTCGACGCTGCCGGTGGCCACGATGCGAAGGGCATCGGGCGCTAGGCTGATTTGCGTCACGTCGGTGGTGGGCAGCGTCGGCTCGGGGAGCAGGGCGCCCGTCGGGAGATAGACCGGGTAGCGCGTGGTCGCGACGTAGAGGTTGCTGGTCGATGCGTAGATCGCCTCGGTCGAGCCCAACATCGCGACGGACTGGGAGATCTGGCGGCGCGGCACGTCGATCGCATAGACCGTGAGCAGGTCGGCGACGGGATCGCGGGCGCCCAGCGGCGGGAGGTTCACATCCGTGACCGCCACCAGCGGCACCGGACTGGCGCCATTGATGCGGGCCTTCGGCAGGAGGTCGGCGAGCGGCGTGGCCGCGACCAATTGCCGGTTCTGGTCGAACGCGGCCCCCGAGCGTGCGCCGTAGGTGAAGCCCGCGATGGAGGGCACGAAGCGCGAGACGATGTAGACGCGATCGCCGATGCGCCGCGAGGCCACGACGTGGCCGTCGATCTTCGCCTTCCACTTCGAGACGGGCAGCGATCCGCCGGAGGTGTCGAAGATCTCGATGTTCGTGCTTCCGCTCAACCACGCGCTCGACGTGCCCCAGGGGCCGAGCGGGCCGTAGGTGTAGGCCTGCGTGCCGGTGATCGCGACGAGGTCGTTCGCGTTCGAGTAGAGGCCCGCGTAGCTCATCGAAAGCGTGGGATCGCCGAGACTCACGGAACCCAGCACTTGCAGCGAGCCGCCGACCGGATCGGTGCGCGCGACGCGCAGCTCGGGCCGGCGCTGGCCGTTCTCGTTCGTGGCGAAGGTGAAGATGTAGTCGCCATTGGTTTTCATCAGGTCGGGCTCGTCGACGCCGGCCTCCTGCAGGTTCGTCGTCGAGAACGTGGCGGCCGCGGGCGCGGGCGAGAAGTCGACGCCCGAGATGATCGCCGTCACGTTGAGGATCGCGTTGTCGAGGAAGGCCTTGAGCGTCGTCGCGTCGGGGAAGTTGGCCAGCGCGCGGTCGGCCGGCCGCGTCGAAGCGGGGCGGCTCAGTTGCGGCAGGCGCTTCGCGTCGATGCTGATGCCGGAGGCCATCGCGGGCGCGAGGCGATTGCGCAGTTGCACGTCGGATTCATTGGCGAGGTCGAACTCGATGCGTCCCACCGTCTGGGTCGTCGTGCCCGTGTACGAGCACGTCGGGCAGGAACCCGCGGCGGAATAGAAGTTGACGCTGTCGCGCGCGCCGCGATCGAAGCCGGCGTACCAGGTGGGCGCTCCGTTCGTGTCGTAGGTGTAGAGCACGCCGCCCAGCACGTCGCCCTGTTGCACGAGCGTGAAGCCCCAACCGCTGTTGGCGGGGTCGAAGTAGTGGCCGCTGTGGTCCACTTCGTTCGGCACGCCGGAAAGCGCGAAGGGCTTGAGGGCCAGCTTGCCGCTGCCCGTGCCGAGGGTGAAGTCGACGTCGATCGATTCGGCGTTGCGCACCGTGGCGCGGAAGGACCCGACCATCTCAGGTGCCGCATGCCGGCCGTTGGTCCAGCGATGCTTCATCAACGCCCAGGGTTCGGCGGCGCCCAGCACGCCGTTCGCGGTGTACCAGATCGGCCGGCCGGCCTGGTCGTAGGTATACCAAGTGGCCTGCGCGTTCGATCCGATGGTGATGATGTCGAATCCGCTTCCGGAGCGCGTCGGATCCCACCAATGACCCTGGGTGATCGGCGAGCGCTCCAGGACGGAGGCGGCAAGCGTGATGCACGGGAACACGGCCGCGAGGCACAGGCCGAGGGAAAACAGGACGGAAGCGTAGGTTCGACGAAGCATGGGAGTCTCCTTAGAACAACAACCTGCTCAGGCGCTTTTGTTTGCGGACGCCGCTCACGAGCGTTACGTCCATGTCGATGGTGTTCGCGTCGATGACGTCGAGCGTGAGGATCCCCACCGCGCCCACGTTCAGGTCGGACGCGACGAACGGCTTGTTGTAGGCCGTGCCGCGCGTCTCGTAGAGGATCGTCGTGAATCTCGTCGGAGAGATCCAGGTGCCGCCCCCGCTCACGTACCAGGCCGGCGCCAGTTCGTTGAAGGTCGCAGTGCGCTGGGCCTGGTAGAAGAACCAGCCCACGAACAGCTGGCCCGATGCGCTCTGGAGAAGGTTCAGGCCGGACCCGTTCTCATCTTCGGCGAAGTAGTTTCCCGAGAGTGTGGTCCGCAGCGGCGCCGCGCTGGGGCGTGCCGCACCCACGATCACCGAGTCCGGCGACCGCTGGCGTCCCAGCGGGTAGGTGCCATAGGGAAGCCCGGTGTAGACGAAGTAGCCCTGGTAGCTGCCGGGCTCAGGGATCGTCACCACGGTCCGTGTCTCGTAGGTCGGGCCGTAGCAGGGTTCCGCTCCGCAAATCCCCCGGAAGGTTCCGGGCAGCGGCTTGCTGAAGTCGACCGTCATGGTGAGCTCGCCAGCGGACACCGTGGGGAGGCTCGCATAGCTCGTGGACGAGGTGCCCCCGGGGATCACCCGATCGGTGAACATCGCGATGAAGGGCTCGCCGGCGACCGGGTGTTCCGGAAGCGTGCGGAGGTCGGCGGCCGCCGCGATCGGCAGCGAGGCGATGGCGAGTGCAAAGGAGCGCAGGAGTCTCATCGGGGCTCCCTAGAACGCCAACCGGCGAAGTTGCCGGATGCGAGTGGTTTCCTTGAAGCCATTTTCGGCGCGGAGGACGAGCTTGAACTCCATGGCGTCCGTGCTCGCGAAGGTCAGCGTCATGTAGCCGACGGGAAGGATCCGCCCCGCCTTGACGGAAGGCCCGTTGGGCGCCGTGCCGTTGGCTGTCTCGTAGACGACGCCGCGAAAGACTGTCGGCGTGATCCATTGGCCATCCGACATGACGCGCCAGGACGGTTCCGCTGCGGGGTCCGTCGAACTGCTGTTGTTGTTGGCCCCGTAGTCGAACCAGATCGCGAACAGCTTGAGGCTCTCGGTGCCCTCGATGATGTTCACGCCCCAGCCCGACTCGTCCGGGTTGTACCAGTTGCCCGTGACGCCCTTGATCAGCGGCTTCGAGAATCCCGCGTGCGCGGCCACCTGGAACGTGCCCGTCGCCGCGGTGAGGGAATCCGGGTAGTCGCTGCGGAGCACGACCTCGTATTGACCTGCCAGGACCGGCGTTACCGCGGCAACCGTCACGCCGGCGTTGAAAGGCCTTGGCCACGTGTAGGTCTCGTTGTAGCTGCTGTAGCCCGTCGTCACCAGGAACGAAAGCTTCGTTGCCTCGAGGGTGGCTTGTGACGACGCGGGTGCCTTTCCAGCCGGGGGCCGAACGGCGTCGAGCGAGGAGATGACGGCCACGGTCTCGCCTAGCCGCGGGTCGGGCGGATAGGTGGTCACCTCGGCGCGTGACGCCAAGGTACCGGCGGATAGGATCGCCGCGATGGCGATCGTGAATCGAGTCATGGCGGAATGCGCTTTCATCGTGTTCTTCGTCTCAGAATGGCAGGCGGCTCAGGCGCTTCTGCTTGCGCGCGCCGTTGTAGGCGAATTGCGCATCCATGTCGACCAGGTTGCGATCGGTGAACCTGAGGTTCATGACGCCGAACGGGGAGGCGTAGAACTTCGACGCGTCCCACGGCGACGCGTATGGACCGCCTATCGTCGTGTACATGACGCCCTGGAACTCGGTCGGCGAGATCCACTTGCCGTTCGAGATCACGAGCCAGGTCGCCTCCACGTCCGGCGAGTAGTTGCTGTTCTGGACATATGGACCCGATCCATACGTCGCCCAGACCACGAACAACTGCCCGTCCGCGCTCTGGATCACGTTGACGCCGGCGCCGTTTTCGTCCGCCGCGAAGTAGTTTCCCGAGAGATTGCGAAACTGCGGAGTGGCGGCGGCACGCGGCGGATCGACGACCAGGTTCGAGACGACTTCCTGCAGCAGGCCCTGCTTGTCGCGGATCGACCTCGAAAGCGCATAGGTTCCCGGTGCCACGACCGTCGCCGATGCGAACGTCTGGTATCGATTGGTGTATTCGCAGCCGAAGCACGGCGCCCTGACACCGATCGGTGCGTCGACGTCCGTGGACAGCAGGAGGTTTGCTCCGCTGGCCGTTACGGTGCTCTGGAGATTGAAGTAGCCGTTCAGCGGCGTGCGAGCCTCGCCGTTGTAGACGAGGACGAAGGGCTCGCCGGCGACGGGGCGTGCCGGCACAATTCCCAGGGCCTCGGCCGCAAGCGACTCGAGGGACGCCATCGAGAACAGGGCGAGCAACACGTAAGGGATTCGATGCATCGCGGTCACCTAGAACACCTGCTTGCGCAGCGTTGCGCGCTTCGCGAAGGAATGGGTGGTGGGGTAGAAGGGGTCGAACTGCTCGGCCACGAACTCCATCTCGTCGGCGCTCTTGAAGGTGAGCGACATGTAGCCGTATGGGATGACGGTCGCTGCCCTCGAGGTGCCTCCCACGGTCGTGCCGTCATAGGTCCTGTAGAGCACGCCCCGGAACGTGGTTGGCGATATCCAGCGGCCCCCGGAGAGCACCCTCCAGGAAGGGCCTGAAAGGGGAGCGGGGCTGACCATGTAGTCCAGCCAGAGGGCGAGCAACTGCGGCCCCGTATCGCTTTCGATCAGGTTCACGCCCCAGCCGCCCTCCTGGGGATTGAACCAATTTCCCGTGAGCCCGTGGAACTGGGGCGTCGTCGAAGCACCTTCCGGCGGTAGCACTTCGATCTGTCCCAGGAAAAGCGACGACACCGTGCCGTCCTCGCTGCGAATGGGGATCGGGACCAGGCCGGCGGGAACGTTGCGCGCGATTCCGACGACCCAGGAGGTGACCGGGAATGACGATTGCGAATAGGTGTAGCTGCCTGGAGTCGCGATGATTCGCGTGGGCTCCGTGACGAAGGACAACGTTCCCGGGAAGCGCGGTCCGGGGAGCCGCAGCGTGGTCTGGGTCACGAAGATGGCGATGTCCTCGCCGGCGCGAGGGTCGTGGGGAAACACGATCATTTCTGCCCGGACGGGTGCTTGGAACCCCACGAACGTGATCAGAGCCGTCAGTGCAGCTCCTATGTTGCGAATAGAAATTCGTGGCAAATCAAAAAGTTGCATGTTCTCTTAAGTGTGGGTATTTTTCCCACATTGCGGCAACGCAAGGCCGATGTCAAGTGGGAACTTGCGGCCGGCCTTGGGAAGCTAGCTCTCGGGGGAGGGATTGGGCGCTTCCGGCACCCAGGAAGCCTTGCGCTTCTCGATGAAGGCGGCGATGCCTTCGCGGCCTTCGGGGGAGGTGCGGATCCGCGCGATGCGATCGGCGGTGTCCTGCAGGATCTCGCTGTGCATCGGGCGGTTGGCCACGGACCGGATGAGGTCCTTGGCTTCGCGTTGCGCGACCGGGCCGCCCTGCAGGACCGCGGCAAGGATGCTTCCGACCTTGTCGTCCAGGTCGTCTTCGTCGCCGGCCAGCTCGTGCACCAGGCCCATGCGATAGGCGTCGGCCGCGGTGAAGCGCTCGCCGGTGAGGAAGTAGCGGCGGGCCTGCTTGGCGCCGATCGCGGACACGACGTACGGCGAGATCACGGCGGGAATGAGGCCCAGCTTCACTTCGGTGAGCGCGAACTCGGCGCTCGCGATGCACACCGCGATGTCGCAGCAGGCCACGAGGCCCACGCCGCCGCCGAACGCGTTGCCCTGCACGCGCGCGATGGTGGGCTTGCGAAGGTTGTCGAGCGTGCGCATGAGCGTGCCGAGGGCCATCGCGTCGCGCTGGTTCTCGTCCTTCGAGTACGCGGCGGCGCGCTTCATCCAGTCGAGGTCCGCGCCTGCGGAGTAGGACTTGCCCACGGCGGAAAGCACGATGGCGCGCACGCCGTCTTCGCCTTCCATGGAGCGCAGCGCCTCGGTCAACTCGCCGATGACGACGTCGTCGAAGGCGTTGTGGCGTTCGGGGCGGTTCAGGGTGACGAGGCCGATGGAACCCTGGCGATCGACGACGACGGCGGAAGGCATGGCGATTTCCTACATCCGGAAGACACCGTACTTCGTGTCTTCGAGGGGCGCGTTGAGGGTGGCGGCCAATGCGAGGCCGAGCACGCGGCGGGTATCGGCCGGGTCGATGACCCCGTCGTCCCACAGTCGTGCGGTTGCGTAATACGGGTGTCCCTGGCGTTCGTACTGCTCGCGGATCGGCGCCTTGAACGCTTCTTCCTCGTCCTTCGACCAGGTGCCTTTCTTCAATTCGATGCCGTCGCGCTTCACGGTCGCGAGGACGGAAGCGGCCTGCTCGCCGCCCATCACCGAGATGCGCGCGTTGGGCCACGTCCAGAGGAAGCGCGGATTGAATGCCCGGCCGCACATCCCGTAGTTGCCGGCGCCGAACGAGCCGCCGAGGATCACCGTGAGCTTGGGCACCTTCGCGCACGACACGGCGGTCACCATCTTCGCGCCGTTCTTGGCGATGCCTTCGGTCTCGTACTTGCGGCCGACCATGAAGCCGGTGATGTTCTGCAGGAAGAGCAGCGGGATGCCGCGCTGGTTGCACAGCTCGATGAAGTGCGTGCCCTTCAGCGCCGACTCCGAGAAGAGGATGCCGTTGTTCGCGATGATGCCCACCGGCATGCCGTGCAGGTGCGCAAAGCCGGTGACGAGCGTCGTGCCGTAGAGCGCCTTGAATTCATGGAACTCGCTGCCGTCGACGAGCCTCGCGATCACCTCGCGCACGTCGAACGGATGGCGCGGGTCCTTCGGGATGATCCCGTAGAGCTCGTCGCCCGAGTACAGGGGCGGAATAAAGGGGTCAGACTCCTTTATTCGAGGAGCACGAATAAAGGAGTCTGACCCCTTTATTCCTCCGAGATTTCTAACGATCTCGCGGGCGATGGCGAGGGCGTGGCGGTCGTCGTCGGCGAGGTGGTCGGTGACGCCCGAGAGGCGCGAATGCACGTCGCCGCCGCCGAGGTCTTCGGCCGTGACCACTTCGCCGGTCGCGGCTTTCACGAGAGGAGGCCCCCCGAGAAAGATGGTCCCCTGATTCTTCACGATGATCGACTCGTCGCACATCGCGGGCACGTAGGCGCCGCCGGCCGTGCACGAGCCCATCACCGCCGCGACTTGCGCGATGCCTGCCGCGGAAAGGTTCGCCTGGTTGTAGAAGATGCGCCCGAAATGCTCCTTGTCGGGGAACACTTCGTCCTGCAGGGGCAGGAAGGCGCCGCCCGAATCCACAAGGTAGATGCAGGGCAGGCGGTTCTGCGCGGCGATCTCCTGCGCGCGCAGGTGCTTCTTCACCGTCATGGGGTAGTAGGTGCCGCCCTTGACCGTCGCGTCGTTGGCCACGATCACGACCTCGCGGCCTTCGACGCGGCCGATGCCGGTCACGATGCCGGCCGAGGGCGCGTCGTCGCCGTACATGCCGTGCGCGGCGAGCTGCGAAAACTCGAGGAACGGCGCGCCCGGATCGAGCAGGCCACGCACGCGATCCCGCGGGAGGAGCTTGCCGCGCGCCGTGTGCTTCTTCTGCGCATCGGGCCCACCGCCTTCGGAGGCCTTCGCCACTTGGGCGCGAAGGTCCTCGACCAGTGCGGACATGGCCTTCGCATTCTCGGCGAAGGCCGGGGAACCGGAATCGATCTTGGATTTCAGGATAGGCATGCGTTCAGGCGCTGCGCTCGTTGCGGGCGAGGCGCACCCATTCCTGCTCGCTTTCGAGCGCGGAGCGGCGCGACGATTTGGCGATCGCGTCGAAGAGTTCGTTGGCGCGCTCGGATCGGCCGAGGCGCTTCAGCAGCACGGCATAGCGATACTTGGCCTCGAAGCCGACGTACGTCTCGCGCAGCTCCTCGAAGATCGCGACCGACCGTTCGGTGTCGCCCAACGCATCCGACACGCGGGCCTCGAGCAGGCGGGCTTCGTCGCGCCGGTATTTCGGATGCGCCTTGCCGAGGCGCTGCAGGATCTCCTCGGCCTGGCGATGCCGCCCGTCGTAGAAGTAGGCGCGGGCACAGGAAAAGAGGATGCGCGAATCGTTGGCGTAGGGACCCTCGAGGCAGCTTTCGTAGAGGCGGATCGCCTCGTCGAACATGCCTTTCTCGAGGCACTCGTCGGCGAGCGCGGCGCGATTGTCGACGCTCGCGTTCGTGGCGACTTCCTCCGAACGCCGGTGCAGCTCACCGTCCGGGTTCAACGACTTGGCGATGTCGCGGATGTGCTTGCGCACCGCGCGCTCCTCGCGCGAGGCGGGGAAGATCTCGATGAAGTAGTACGCGAGGCACCCGATCACGGGCGCCAGCATGATGATCATGATCCAGCGCGGGCCGCGCCCGGTCTTGAGGGCGTGGAAGGCGAACGAGAACTGGATGATCGCCGTGAGGATGAAGAGGATGCGGGCCATGGGGTCAGCGCGGCTTGCGTTCGAAGGGTCGGTAGGAGAGGCGAAGCGCGATGGTAACCATCGTGGCCCCGAGAAACCAGCGGGTTTCGCCGCCCAGCAGCAAATGCAGGACGCCGAAGGACTGCGGCAGCTCGCAAAGCGCGCCGCCCACGGTGAGCGCGCGAACCAGGACCTTGCGAATCGCGGGATCGGGCCGGCCGCCGTTGGCCTGTTGCGCCGCGCGGTCCACGTCCAGCACCTGCTTGAAGTTCGTGAGGTAGAGCAGGGCGGGGATGATCGCCGCGACGCCGGCATACAGCGCGTAGAGCTGCCACTTGGCGTCGATGCCCTTCCAGCCCTCGATGCCGGTGCGGAAGAAGACCATCACCACGCCGGCGAGCACCATCGTGCCCACGAGCTGGCCGAGCCAGGTGTTGATCAGCGGTTGCTGCGGGTTCGCCGGGGCGGCGGCCATGCGCCGTCAGTCCGCCGCGAGGTCGCGCGCGATCAGGAGGCGCTGGATCTCGCTCGTGCCCTCGTAGATCTGGGTGATGCGGGCATCGCGATAGTGGCGTTCGACCGGATAGTCCTCGAGGTAGCCGTAGCCGCCGTGGATCTGGATCGCTTTCGAGCACACCTCTTCGGCGAGCTCGGAGGCGAAGAGCTTGGCTTGCGACGCTTCGGTGAGGCAGGGCAGGCCCTCGGTGCGCATGCGGGCGGCGTGGTGGATCAGCAGCCGCGCCGCGTTGAGGCGCGTGTGCATGTCGGCCAGCATGTTGGCGATCGACTGGTGCTCGACCAGCTTCTTGCCGAACTGGGTGCGCTCCTTCGCGTAGGCGAGCGCGGCCTCGAACGCGGCCCGGGCGATGCCGAGCGCCTGCGAGGCGATGCCGATGCGTCCACCCTCGAGGTTGGAGAGCGCGATGGCGAGGCCCTTGCCACGCGGACCCAGCAGGTTCGCCTCGGGAATGGTGCAGTCCTGCAGGGCGATGGCGCACGTGTCGGACGCGCGGATGCCCATCTTGTGCTCCATGCGCTGCACGTTGAAGCCGGGGGAATCGGTCGGCACGATGAAGGCCGAAAGGCCTTTCTTGCCGAGATCCGGGTCGGTGACGGCGAAGACGATCGCGACCGCGGCGCGCTTGCCGTTGGTGACGAATTGCTTGGATCCGTTCAGGACCCACTGGCCGTCCTTCAACTCCGCGCGGGTCTTCAGGTTGTTGGCTTCGCTCCCCGCCTGCGGCTCGGTGAGGCAGAAGCAGCCGATCTTCCGGCCGGCGGCCATGTCGGGCAGCCACGCCCTCTTCTGTTCTTCGGATCCCCACGCGAGGATCGGCCCGCAGCCCACGGAGTTGTGCACGCTCATCACGCCGCCCGTGGCCGCGCAGCCCGCGGAGATCTCCTCCATGGCGAGCGCGTAGGCCGTGTAGTCGGTGAACGAGCCACCCCATTCCTCGGGGACGACCATGCCGAGGAAGCCCAGCTCGCCCAGTTTCGCGAGCACGGCCTCGGGCAGCCAGCCTTCCTGGTCCCAGCGGCCGGCGTGCGGGGCCAGCTCGGCCTGCGCGAAATCGCGGGCCGTGTCGCGGATCATCCGCTGCTCTTCGGAGAGGAAGTCGGTGCGCGCGCGCTGCAGCATCTAGTTTCCCTTTTCCGCCTTGTCGACGGATTCGAGGGCCTTCTTGTTCATGTCTTCCTGCATGCCCTTGGCCTGGTCGAGGGCCTTCACGGCCTCGCCGCCGTACGCGCGTTCGCGGGCGCGTGCGTTGGCTTCGGCTTGCTCCTTCGCGGCATCGACCTTCGGGGGCGGCGGCTTGCCGCAACCTCCCATCGCCAGCGCGGTTCCGGTGGCGAGGAGGAGCAGGGCGCGCGTGGAGCGCAGCATCACGCCCTCGCGGCTTTCACGCGCTGCCGGATGTCGGCGCGCACGCGTGGCGGCAGGTGGTTCCAGCGCACGCCGGCCACGGCCCCCGCGAGGGCCAGGCAGGCGGGGACGCAATCGCGCTCGGGCTTGGCGCGGCGAAGCTGCAGCCACGCGTCCCAGAAGCCCACGCGCATGAGGGCTTCGAGCGAGTCGATGCCGACACCTCGCAATTCCGCGGCGAGGGACGGGCCGATGTTGGGGGTGTGTTCGATGGGGGTGATGGTCGTGGTCGTCATGTCTACAGGATCTCCAGGGCAATGGCGGTGGCTTCTCCGCCTCCGATGCACAGCGCCGCGACGCCTTTCTTTCCGCCGCGTTTCCTCAGTGCGTAAATGAGCGTGGTGATGATCCGGGCTCCGGTGGCGCCGATGGGATGGCCCAGGGCCACCGCACCGCCGTTCACGTTCACCTTCTCGTGGGGAATTCCGACGTCCTTCATCGCCGCCATCGTGACGACGGCGAAGGCTTCGTTCACTTCGAAGAGGTCGACGTCGCCCGCTTTCCAGCCGGCCTTGTCGAGCACTTTCTTGATCGCACCGACGGGCGCCGTGGTGAACCACTCGGGCTCGTGGGCGTTCGACGCGTACGAGATGATCTTCGCGAGCGGCTTGATGCCGCGCTTCCTGGCCTCGCTCTCGGTCATCATCACCAGCGCCGCGGCGCCGTCGGAGATCGAGGAGGAAGTGGCGGCCGTCACCGTGCCGTCCTTGTTGAACGCGGGGCGCAGCGTCGGGATCTTGTCGACGTTCACGCTGAAGGGCGTCTCGTCGTCGGACACGACTTCATTGCCCTTGCGGCCCTCGACGGTGACCGGGGCGATCTCATCCTTGAACGCACCCGATTTCACGGCGGCCAGCGCGCGTTCGGTGGAAGTCTTCGAATACGCGTCCATCTGCTCGCGCGTGAAGCCGTACTTCGCGGCCGTCGCATCGGCGAACATGCCCATGGGCTTGCCGTCGTACGCGTTCTCGAGGCCGTCGAAAGCCATGTGGTCCAGCACCTTCTGGTGGCCGTAGCGGTAACCGCCGCGCGCCTTCGGCAGCAGGTGGGGCGCGTTGGTCATCGATTCCATGCCCCCCGCAACGACGATCGTCGCCTGGCCCGAGGAGAGTTCGTCGGCAGCCATCATCGCGGCCTTCATGCCCGAGCCGCACATCTTGTTCACGGTCGTGGCGGGCGTGGACTTGTCGAGGCCCGCACCGAGCGCGGCTTGCCGCGCGGGCGCCTGGCCCTGGCCCGCGGGCAGGACGCAGCCGAAGATCACGTCGTCGATCTCGGTGGGCTTCACGCCCGCCTGCTCGATGGCGGCCCTGATCGCGACCGCCCCCAGCTGCGAAGCCGAGACGGAATTGAACTTGCCCTGCATGGACCCGATGGGGGTACGTTTTGCGGCGACGATGACGATGGTTTCAGCCATGTGGATCTCCTGTTTCTAGAACTGCAGGCGGTTCAGCCGCTTCTGCTTGCGGGTGCCGGTGACGAGCGTCGCGTCCATGTCGATCGCCGTGGAGCCCACCACGTCCAGCGTGAGGGTTCCGACGGGCAGCGTGAGCGCCACGGTCGCGTCCACCGGCCGGTTGAAGGCCGTGCGCTGCGTTTCGTAGAGGATGGCCGTGAACCGGGTGGGCGTGATCCACTTGCCGCCCGGCGCGACGTACCAGATGGGCGCGCTCGCGGGAGTCGAATACGACCTCGCGGCGTACAGGAACCAGGCCGCGAACACCTGGCCATTCGGGCTCTGGATCAGGTTCACGCCGGAACCGGCTTCGTCATCCGCGTAGTAGTTGCCCGACAGCGCCGTGGAGGCGGGTGTGGCCGCCGCGCGTGGCGGGCCGACGACGATCGTGTCGGGCAGCGTCTCGGGTCCCGGGGTGTAGCTTCCGGCGCGAAGTCCGGCGTAGTCGCGCGTGACGCCGTACGAGCCCGCGCCCAGGGTGGCGACAAAGTGGGTCCCGTAGTTGTACGGGTCCGCGATGGTGGTTGTGCCCGTCACCGTCTTCGTCGATCGCTGCAAGGGATTCGTGAAATCCGTCACGAACGCGACCTTGCTGCCCAGCTGCGCGTAGGTGCTGCCGAAGACGCTGTAGGAGAGCGGCGCGTATTCGGTGGCGGGAATCTTGCCCGCGTACGTGATGACGAACGGCTCTCCGGCGACAGGATGGTCCGGGAGCGTCGTGATGCCCGCGGCGAAAGCGGGAGCCGCGAGGAGGAAAAGGGCGATCTGCGAAATCTTCAAGGCATCGTTCCTAGAAGACCAGCCGGCGAAGCACCTGCGTTCGAGAATATTCCCGGAACGAGGTGGAGCCGCCCCGGAAGACGGCCTTGAACTCCATCTCGTCGCTGCTGAAGAAAGTCAGCGTCATGTAGCCCACGGGAATGAGGCGGGCCAGGAGCGGGGGGCCATCGCCGGCACCGGTGCCGTCCACCGTCTCGTAGAGCGCACCGCGAAAGACATTCGGGGTGATCCAGTGACCCGAGGACATGACCCGCCAGCCTTGCCCCACTTCCGCCCCGAAGGAACTCGTGGTGGTCTCGGGAAAGCCCAGCCCGTAGTCGAACCAGATGGCGAAGAGCTGCTTGCCGTCGCCGCCCTGGATCAGGTTCACGCCCCAACCGCTGTCCTGAGGGTTGAACCAGTTTGCAGTGAGCCCCGTGTAAGCCGGCCGCGAAAAACCGTCGGGATTCGTTGCGACGGTGAAGCTGCCCTTGAGAATAGGCGGCGAACCCGCGAGGTCGGATCGGAGGTAGATGTTGTGGAAGCCCGCGGTCGTCGTGTCGACCGCACCGGTGGCGAAGTTGAACGCGAAGGGCCGGGACGGGGACGCATTCGCGGTCGTGGCCAGGGTGGTCGTGATCTCGGTGCCGAGCAGCGTGGCCCGGGACGACGTCGCCGCCCGGCCGGCACCCAGGCCGAGGTTGTCGATGCTCGACATCACGACGACGGTCTCGCCGGCACGCGGGTCGTCGGGGTAGACGACGATTTCCGCGAAGGCGGAAGCGGTGGCGAACGCCGCGAGGGCGCCGATCGCCGGAATCAGGCCGCGCACGTTCGCGTCCTCTCGAGTCGGGCGGCGTCGGACCGCACGGCCTGCGGGAGCATGCCGACCTGGGGCGAAGCCGCGAACGCGCGCAGCATTTGGCGCTCGTTCGCTTCCGAGGCGTAGGGCAGGAAGGCTTTCGTGACATCGCCCCGGCCGGTGTCCACGTCGAGCATGCCGCCCGGGGCCGTGCAGGCGTATTCGAGGTTCGCGTAGGCGATGCTGCGGCGCTCGCGATTCACGGTGGTGCGGTAGTGGATCGTCGAACGCCCGAGGTCATAGACGATCTGCCACTGCGTGTGGCCCTTCTGCGCGACCTCGTCGAGGATCTCGAAGCTGCGGTCGATGGCGCCGGAGGTCGGCGCGGCCTCGAACGCCTTCACGGCGCGGGCGGCACGGGCGAAGCGCTCGCGCGAGCCTTCGATACCGCGCGGCAAGTCTCCCTCTCCCTTGGGAGAGGGCGGGGAGAGGGTCCGCTTCGCGGCGTATTCCAGGTCCTCGTCGTACGGCGTATTGGCCAGCACACGCGAGGGCACGTTCTCGCCGTGGCGAACCATCATGCGGCCGTTCAGGAATTCGACCACGGCCGTGTCGCCCTTGCGGTCGGCGAACAGGAAGTGGATCGGGATGCTGGTGCCGATGCGCACCCGCTTCGAGCCGGCGATGGCCTCGTTCACGGTGGCGAAATTGTCGAGCAGGTATTGCACCCACTCCAGGGCTCCCAGCTGCGGGCGCGAATCCAGCGGAGGGTACTTCGTCTCCTGCAGCTCCATCAGCTCGACCACGAAGCCGCGCTCGTTCACGCCGCCCATCGGATTGTCTCGACCATACTGGTTGAACGTGACGCTGCCGTACTTCGCCGTCCAGCGCGCCGGATTGCGCTCGAGCAGCGAGACCTTCTCCAGGCCGCGCGCGTTCACGAGGACCATCCCTTCGCCGAACCCGTAGTCGTAGCTGCGGCCGAACACGAGCCCGTCGGGACCGCGGACGCAGAACGTGGTGCATGCCGAGGCGGGCAGCGCCGTGAGGAGGGCAAGGGCGGCGAGCGTTCGTCGCATCCTCAAACGCTCTCCTCGAAGAGTTCCCGCCCGATCAGCATCCGGCGGATCTCGTTCGTGCCCGCGCCGATGTCGTAGAGCTTGGCATCGCGCAGCAGGCGTCCCGCGGGGAATTCGTTGATGTAGCCGTTGCCGCCGAGGCACTGGATCGCCTCGAGGGCCACTTGCACGGCGCTCTCCGACGCGAAGAGGATGCAAGCGGCGGCATCCTTGCGCGCGGCGCGGCCGCGGCCCGCATCGAGCGCGCCGGCCACGCGATAGCTGTACGCGCGCGAAGCCTGCAGCTTGGTGTACATGTCGGCCACTTTCCCTTGCATCAGGCCGAAGGTGCCGATGGCCTGGCCGAACTGCTTCCTCTCGTGCACGTACGGCAGCACGAGGTCCATCGCGGCCTGCATGATGCCGATCGGCCCGCCGGAGAGCACGGTGCGCTCGGTGTCGAGCCCCTTCATCAGCACGCGCGAACCGCCGTTCACCGTGCCGAGGATGTTTTCCTCGGGGATCTCGCAATCCTGGAACACGAGCTCGCACGTGTCGGAGCCGCGCATGCCGAGCTTGTCCAGCTTCTGCGCGGTCGAGAAACCCTTCATGCCCTTCTCGACGATGAACGCCGTCATCGCCTTCGAGCCCTGGTCCTTCGGGGCGGTGCGCATGTAGACGATCGCCACGTCGGCGTGCGGGCCGTTGGTGATCCACATCTTCGAGCCGTTGGCGATCCAGCGGTCGCCCTTCTTCTCGGCCTTGCAGGCCATCGAGCCCACGACGTCGGAGCCCGCGCCGGGTTCGCTCATCGCGAGCGCGCCGACGAAGGCGCCGGAGGAAAGCTTGGGCAGGTACTTGCGGCGCTGCATCTCGTTGCCGTTGAGATACAGGTTGTTCACGCAGAGGTTGGAGTGCGCGCCGTAGGCCAGGCCCACGGAGGCGGAGGCGCGCGAGATCTCTTCCATCGCGAGGATGTGGGCGGTGTAGCCCAGGCCCGTGCCGCCGTATTCCTCGGGGATCGTCATGCCGAGCACGCCGATGTCGCCGAGCTTCTTCCACATGTCGGCGGGGAATGCGTTCTTCGTGTCGATCTCGGCGGCGCGCGGGGCGAGTTCCGCGTCGCAAAGGCGCTTCACGGTGTCCCGCAGAGCGTCGAATTCCTCGGTGAGGTGTGTATCGAACAGCATGGATCCTCCTCGTGGCCGGCGAGGCCCTCGTGAGGCGGAGCCGGGAAGAGTAATTATCGCCCGAAACGGGGGGTCGCTGCAGCCGCGTGCAGCAATCCGGTGAGGAGCGCGCACTCGGAAATGGCAATCTTGTCAAGCACTTCCGCCGCATCGTCGAGGCGCGCGGGCCGGTCCTCCACGAAGGCGGACTCGCAGTGCCCGGCGAGTTCGGACCACAGGGCGGCGCTCGCACGCATCCGGCCGACGGCATCGAGCGAATCCACCCACGGAAGGGCGGGCGCGACCTGCTCCAGGAAGCGTGCATAGAGGGTTCGAAAACCGCCGCCGCCGGTGCCGCGCTTCTCGATCGACTGGTAGGCGAAGCGCGCGCTCCAGGCCCAGTCGGAAGCAGCCTTCCACGCGGCGGCGTTCGAAACGAGGCGCCGCATCGCGGGGATCCCGCCATCGGGTCCCGCGGGATCGAGCATCTCCTGCGCGGTGATTTCGATGGATCGCGCAATCAGGCCCGCGTCGATGCGCAGTTCCACCTTCGGAACGCTCGCGATCCGGAACGGCTTCATCCACGGGCAGGCCTTGCCTTCCAGCGCTTCCCTCAACTGCGTGGCCGTGATGCGCTGCAGCTCCGGCGAAAAGGTATCCGCCACCCACGCGTGTTCGCCGTCGAAAGCGGTCACCACGATGCCGTGCATCGGGAAATGCACGGGCTCGTAGTACGGCAGGTAGGCGATGTCGGTCTGCGCGAGGAGAGGCCGGCCAACTGCGATGCTTTCCGCGATCAGCTTCGGCCGCCACGCGCCCATCCAGGGCAACTCGTGGCCGAAGAGGCGGTAGAACTTCCCTTCGAGGTCGGGCGCGCGTCCATTGAAGCGATGGACCGGCGAATAGCGCGGGTCATCGACGTAGACGAAGCCCAGGCCGCTGCCCAGCCCGAAAACCATCGCTTCCGAGGCGTTCTGCCCGTCGTTTCGCAGCAGGTCGACGATCGACGACGACGAGCAGTGCAGCCCCGGATGATGGGAGAACGCTATTTCGCCCCCATGCGGATCGCGCCGTCGAGGCGAATCACCTCGCCGTTCAGCACTTCGTTCTCGACGATGTGCTTCGCGAGGGCCGCGTATTCGTCGGGGCGGCCGAGGCGCGGCGGGAACGGGATCTGCTGGCCGAGCGAGGTGCGGACCTCCTCGGTCATCGCCGCCAGCATCGGCGTCTCGAAGATGCCGGGCGCGATGGTCACGACACGGATGCCGAACTTGGCGAGCTCTCGCGCGATCGGAAGAGTCATGCCGTTCACGCCGGCCTTCGAGGCCGCATAGGCCGCCTGCCCGATCTGTCCCTCGAAGGATGCGACCGACGAGGTGTTGATGATCACGCCGCGCTCGCCGGAGGCTTCGGCGGGTTGCACCGACATCTTCGCGGCGGCGAGGCGGATCGCGTTGAAAGTGCCGACCAGGTTGATCTTCACGGCGCGCTCGAACGAAGCGAGGGCGTGGGGACCGGCGCGGCCCACGACGCGCTCGCCGGGCGCGACGCCGGCGCAGTTCACGAGGCCGTGGATCGCGCCGAAGGCGGACACGCACGCATCGACAGCGGCCTGCATGCTCGCTTCGTCGGTCACGTCGCACTTCACGAATTTGGCCGATGGGCCCATCGCCTGGGCGACGGCCGCTCCGCCTTCATTCACGTCGGCCAGGATCGCCTTGCCGCCGTTCGCGACGATCATCTTCGCGGTCGCCGCGCCGAGGCCGGAGCCCCCGCCGGTGACGAGGAATACGTGGTCTTTGATCTGCATGGTTCAGTTCTCGGGTGGGGAAGGATTGCGAAGTGCCACGATCGGCAGGTCGCGCGGGCGGGCCCAGGCTTCCCAATGGTCGGCGTCTTCGGTGGCGAAGCGCGCGGCGAGGCGATCGATCGAGAGGTGCTTGAGGTCGAGCGCCTCGGCCAGCGCCTCCGCGAAATGGGGTTCGAGCGCGGCCACGGCGATCCAGCCGGTGCGCGCGGCGTAGACGTTGTATCCCGCGTGGGAGCCACCGACCATCGCGCCCGGGGTGGAGAGGCCGTACACGCGCGGCAACGCGAGCCATTCGGCGGCCTCGGCCAGCGGCGCATAGGCGGCTTGCGCGGGGCGGCGGCGATCGCGCGCAATGATGAGGGCGAGCGCGGTCGTGACCGCGCGTTCCGCGCCGGCCATGTCCGCGAAGAGCGTCGGCGGCAATGACGGCGGAGTGACGAGGCCCGCGTGCGCGAGATACGTGAGGTCGTGGCCCGGCAATTCCTCGTCGGGCGGCGCGTGGCCCGTGATCGCGACGTGGCACAGGCGCGGGAAGCGCTCGGCGAGGCGTTGCGCACCGAGGTTCAGGCGAGCGAGCGCCGAGGGGCGCTGCGCGGTGATGAAGAGGTCGGAGGCGAGGAGAAGCTCGTCCATCTCGCGCTGGCCCTCGGGGTCCTTCAGGTCGATGCGGCGGACCGTCACGTCGTCGTGCAGCCGCGCATACCACGCGGGGCAATAGACCTCGAACGGGTCGCCGCGCAACGGTTCCACCTTGGTCACGGTGGCGCCCAAGTCGCGCAGGCGCGAACACGCGGCGGGTCCGGGGAGGTTCAGCGCCATCGTGACGACGCGAAGTCCGGCGAGGAGGGAGGAAGCCAAGGCGGCACGCTAGAATGCGGGACTGAATTATATGTCCACGCTCTTCCCGCCTTCCGTCCGCGTCCTCGAACGCGGGTGGCTCAACTGCAACCAGGTCGTGCTCCTCGAGCACGGCGACAACGTCCTCATCGACTCGGGCTACTGCACGCACCGCGAGCAGACCCTGGAGTTTCTGGCGGGCCCCGGCGGCCTCGCGGGCGAGCCGCTCGAGCGCCTGATCAACACCCACTGCCATTCGGACCACATGGGGGGCAACGCCGCGGTGGCCAACGCCTACGGCTGCCTCATCACGGTGCCCGAAGGCGAGGTGAAGCACATCGTGCCGTGGACGCCGCAGAGCGTCTGGATGGAGCAATTCGACCAGAAGGCCGATCCGTTCTTCCACGACGACACGCTCGCCGACGGCGACACTTTCGCGGGCGCGGGCTTCGAGTGGCAGGTGCACACCGCGCCCGGGCACGACATGGATGCGCTGATGTTCTTCGAGCCGCGCCACCGGATCCTCATCTCCGGCGACGCGTTGTGGGAGCACGGCATGGGCTTCGTCTGGCCCGAGCCCGGGGAGAATCCGTTCATCGCGTCCGCGCTCGATGCGCTTTCGGCGATCGAAGCGCTCGATCCGGCGATCGTGATTCCCGGCCACGGCGCGCCGTTCACCGATGTGGGCGCAGCCCTCGCGCGTTCGCGCGGCCGCCTCGAGGCTTTCGCGAAGGACCCGGTGAAGAATGCCCGCCACGTGGTGAAGGTGCTCTTCGTCTTCGCGCTGCTCGACCGGCAATCGATGCGGGTCGAGGCCGTGCCTGCGTACCTCCGGCGGTTCGGTTGCTACGGCGAGCTCTCGAGGAAATTCCTGGGCGTCGAGCCCGAGTCGCTGGCCGAGGGCGTGCTGGCGGACCTCGAACGCGCACAGGCGATCACGATCCAGGGCGGCGTCGTTCGGCCAACCGCACGCGCGTGAGACGGGCAGGCGGCTTCGCGGTCCTGGCCAGCGTTGCCCTCATTGCCGCGGGCACCGCATGCGCCCACGAGCCTGCTGCCCCGATGCCGTCGATCGACGTGCTCGGGCGCTACCTCGACGAACTCGGCGCGTGGGATGCCGCGAGCCAGGGCGCGGTGTCCCGGCAGGGAATCGAAAAACGCCCCTTGCTGCGCCCGGGTGAAGTGCTCGAAGCGGTTCCGGGCATGGTGGTCACGCAGCACTCCGGCGACGGCAAGGCGAACCAGTACTTCCTGCGCGGCTACAACCTCGACCACGGCACCGACTTCGCGACCTGGGTCGCGGGGATGCCCGTGAACATGCCGACGCACGCGCACGGGCAGGGCTACACCGATCTGAATTTCCTGATCCCCGAACTGATCCAGCGCGTCGTCTACACGAAGGGACCGTACTTCGCGGAGGACGGCGACTTCTCTTCGGTGGGCACGGCGCGCATCTCGTACGTCGAACGCCTCCGCGCGAACATCGCCGAGGTCGCGGCCGGTTCCTTCGGATATCGACGTGCAGTGCTGGCCGGTTCGCCCGACGTGGGTCCCGGCCGCATCGTCTACGGACTGGAGTCCCAGCACAACGACGGTTCCTGGGACACCCCGTCGGATTTCAGCAAGGCCAACGGCGTGATCCGCTACGCGAGCGGGACGAACGACAACGGCTTCAACGTGACCGCGATGGGCTATGCGGCGAAGTGGAACTCGACCGACCAGGTTCCGCAGCGCGCGGTCGATGCGGGAATCATCGGACGCTACGGCGCGCTCGATGCCAGCGACGGCGGCGAGACGCAGCGATACAGCTTCTCGGGCGAGTGGCGCGAGACGCGTGACACCTTCTCGCGCTCGGTCGCGCTCTACGCCGTGCGCTCGCGGCTGAACCTGTTCTCCAACTTCACCTATTTCCTCGACGATCCCGGCCGCGGCGACCAGTTCGAACAAACCGAGCGCCGTACCACGCTGGGCGGACAGGCGAGCCAGACCTGGACGGGGCTCTGGAACCGGAGGCCGTACTGGAACACGGCGGGCCTGCAGTTGCGGCGAGATCAGCTCGCCCCGGTGGGCCTGTACGCGAACGAGGCCCGCGAGCGGATCTCGACGGTGCGCGAGGACCGTGTCACGGTGGAGAGCGCCGCGCCGTACGTGGCGAACACCACGGCCTGGACGCCGTGGCTGCGAACGCTTGCCGGACTGCGCTACGACGCCTACCGGTTCAAGGTTGCGAGCGACCTCGAGGCCAACAGCGGCTCGCGAACCGATTCCATCGTGTCGCCCAAGCTCTCCCTCGTGCTGGGGCCGTGGTCGGACACGGAATTCTTCCTCAACAGCGGACGCGGCTTCCACAGCAACGACGCGCGCGGCACGACGATCGCCGTCGATCCGAAGACGGGCGATGCCGCGCAGCGGGTGGATCCGCTGGTCCGTACGCGAGGATATGAAGCGGGCGTCCGAACCCGGTTGGCGACGGCGTTCACCGCGTCGATGTCGCTCTGGTCGCTGAAGCAGGATTCCGAGTTGCTCTTTGTCGGCGACGCGGGATCCACGGAACCCAGCCGTCCTTCGAAACGGAAGGGCGTCGAACTCCTGGTCCAGTACCTGCCGGTGCCGTGGATGGCCCTCGACGTGGCGTTCGCGGGAACGCAGGCGCGCTTCGACGACGCCGATCCCGCGGGGGATCGCATCCCCGGGGCTCCGGACCGCGTCGCTTCGGCGGGCATCGCGATCGATCACTCGAGCGGCCTCTCGGCGGCGTTGCGCTGGCGCTACTTCGGGCAGCGTCCGTTGATCGAGGATGGAAGCGTGAAATCGGGCTCGACCTCGCTCGTGAACGCGCGGGTGGGTTATGCGTTCACGAAGACGCTGCACTTCCACCTGGATGTGTTCAACCTGTTCGACCGCAAGGACGACGACATTGCGTATTTCTATGCGTCGCGCCTGCAGGGCGAATCGGCGCAGGGCGTGGACGACATCCACTTCCACCCGGTGGAGCGTCGAGCCTTCCGGCTCACGGCGAGCTACGCGTTCTAGCGGCCGGGGGACTACCGGCCGAAGTTGCGCAATCCCTCGAGGTCGAGGATGCGAATGCGCCCGTAGTCGACCTTGAGGTGCCCGGCCTTCTCCAGGACCTGCAGCGCCTGGTTCACGCGCTGGCGCGAAACTCCCGAGAGATAGCCGATCTCTTCCTGCGAGATCGGGATGTCGGTCGCCTGGTCCGGGTAGAGGACCGGGTTGAAGAGGCTCGCGAGCGAGCCGGCCACGCGCGCATCGGGCTCCATCAGGCGCTCCAGCTCCACGACCGAGATGAACTGGCCGAGGCGCTCGTTCAACTGCATCAGGAGGAAGCGGTTGAAGCCGATGTCGGTGCCCAGCAGCCACTCGAAGGTGGCGCGCGGCATGAGGGCCACGCGCGTGGGCCGCAGGGCCTCGATGTCGTACTTGCGGGTCTTGTCCTTCAGCAGCGAGCCTTCGCCGAACCAGCCGCCGCTCGTGACACCGGTGAACGTGGTGGTCTTGCCCGCGGGCGACAGGCTCGTCATCTTCACCAGCCCGTCGACGATGCCGATCCAGTGCTCCACGGCCTCGCCCTTGCGGCACACGTAGGCGCCCGAGGGGAAATCGCGCGCCTGCGTTTCCGCCACGACGCGCTCGAATTGCGCGGGGTTGAGCGAACGCGCCCAGAGCGAGGCGCTCAGGAGGTCTTTCACGGTATCCACGCCCCGATTGTCCGCGAAAAGACATTCGTCGCGGGGCCACCCCGGTAAAGTAAGATGAATCAACCCGGCGCCAGCCCGGGATTCCGCAGCGCAAACCCCCGAGGAGGAAGCGCGGTCGATGACGGCGGCAACCGCATTGTCGGGAACGTTCCCGCACCTGCTGCTCCTGCACGCCCGCGAGCGTGGCGCCAAGCCGGCCATCCGCGAGAAGGATCTTGGCATCTGGCAGAGCTGGACCTGGGCCGAAGTGCGCGCGGAAGTCGAGGCGCTTGCCTGCGGCCTCTCGCAGGCGGGACTGAAGCGCGGCCAGCACCTGGCCGTGATCGGCGCCAATCGCCCGCGCCTGTACTGGGCCCTCATCGCCGCCCAATCGCTGGGCGCGATCCCCGTCCCGTTCTACGAGGACGCGGTGGCCGGCGAGATGACGTATGTCTTCCAGAATGCGGAGATCGCCTTCGCGATCGTCGAGGACCAGGAGCAGGCCGACAAGCTCTTCGAGATCCTGCCGCAATGCCCGGACCTGAAGCGCGTGTGGTTCGACAACCCGCGCGGCCTTCGCCACTACAGCCAGGCGGAGCTCGCGAGCTACGAGTCCCTCGTGGCGGCGGGGCGCGAGTTCGCGAAGGCGAGTCCCGGATTCTTCGAGGCGGAGATCGCGAAGGGGCGGCCGGGCGACACGGCGATCATGATGTACACGTCGGGCACCACCGCGCAGGCCAAGGGCGTGGTGCTCTCGCATGACAACCTCATCCAGTCGAGCCGCGCCTATGCCGAGCTCGAGGGGCTCACCGCGGACGAAGAGGTCGTGGCCTACCTGCCGATGGCGTGGATCGGCCAGAATCTCTTTTCCTACGCGCAGTGGATGTACGTGGGATTCCGCATCAACTGTCCCGAATCGGCCGAGACGGTGCTGACCGACATGCGCGAGATCGGCCCGACGTACTACTTCGCACCGCCCCGCGTGCTGGAGGCGCTGCTCACGCAGGTCACCATCCGCATGGAGGATGCCGGCTGGGTGAAGCGCACGATGTTCAAGCGCTTCATGGAACTGGCCCGTCGCGTCGGTGCGCGCATCCTCGACGGCAAGACGGTCGGAGTGGACGATCGACTGCTCTACGCGTTGGGCGGAGTCCTCGTGTACGGGCCGCTGCGCAACGCCCTCGGCATGTCGCGCGTGCGCGTGGCGTACACGGCGGGCGAAGCGATCGGCCCGGACCTCTTCGTGTTCTACCGTTCGCTCGGCATCAACCTCAAGCAGCTCTACGGCTCGACCGAGACGTCGGTGATGGTGTGCGTGCAGCCCGACGGCGGCGTGAAGTCCGACACGGTCGGCCCGCCGATGAAGGGCGTGGAAGTGCGCATCGTCGATTCCGGCGAGATCCTCCTGCGCTGCCCCGGCCTGTTCGTGGAGTACTACAAGAACGACGAAGCCACGCGCGAGGCGAAGGATGCCGAAGGCTGGTTCCACACCGGGGACGCGGGCTTCTTCGACGAGGCCGGGCACCTGAAGATCATCGATCGCGCGAAGGACGTCGGCAAGCTCTCGGGCGGCACGCTCTTCGCGCCGAAGTACCTCGAGAACAAGCTGAAGTTCTTCCCGCACGTGAAGGAAGCCGTGGCGTTCGGCGACGGGCAGGCCGAAGCCACGATGATGATCAACATCGACATGCAGGCCGTCGGTGATTGGGCCGAGCGTCGCGGCATCCCGTACTCGGGCTACACCGACCTCGTCGCCAAGCCGCAGGTGGCCGACCTCGTGCGCGAATGCGTGGAGCAGGTGAACGCGGACCTCGCCGCCGACCCGAAGCTCGCCGCGAGCCAGATCCACCGCTTCGTGATCCTGCACAAGGAACTCGACGCCGACGACGGCGAGCTCACCCGCACGCGCAAGGTGCGCCGGGGCTTCATCGGCGAGAAGTACGCGACCATTGTTTCCGCGCTGTACTCCGGGGCGAAGCAGTGCGTGGTCGAGGCGCAAGTGCGTTTCGAAGACGGGCGAACCGGCAACATCCGGGCCGACCTCACCGTGCACTCGGCGAAGACCTTCGCGCCCGCCGCGGCGAAAGCCGCCGCGTAGCCATGAACCTTCGCGACGCCGAACCCGCAACCGTCGCCCGCCGCGTGGGCGACGTGATCCTCGCAGTGGAGGGCGTGTCCCTCGCCTTCGGGGGCGTGAAGGCGCTGACGGACGTGTCGTTCGACGTGCGCGAGCACGAGGTGCGCGCCATCATCGGCCCCAACGGCGCGGGCAAGAGCTCGATGCTGAACGTGATCAACGGCGTGTACCGGCCGCAGGCCGGGCAGATCACCTATCGCGGCACGAAGCGCTCGGCGATGGAGCCGCACATCGCTGCGCGGGCCGGCATCGCGCGCACCTTCCAGAGCCTGGCGCTCTTCAAGGGCATGAGCGTGCTGGACAACATGCTCGCGGGCCGCACGCTGCTCATGAAGTCCAACATCTTCCTGCAGGCCTTGCGCATCGGGCCGGCGCTGGCCGAAGAGACCGAGCATCGCAAACGCGTCGAGGACATCATCGATTTCCTCGAGATCCAGCACGTGCGCAAGACTCCGGTCGGGCGCCTGCCGTACGGCTTGCAGAAACGCGTCGACCTCGGCCGGGCACTCGCTGCGGAGCCGAAGGTCCTGTTGCTGGACGAACCCATGGCGGGCATGAACGTCGAGGAAAAGCAGGACATGTGCCGCTTCATCCTCGACGTGAACGACGAATTCGGCACCACCATCGTGCTGATCGAACACGACATGGGCGTCGTGATGGACCTTTCGGACCGCGTGGTGGTGCTGGACTACGGCCGCAAGATCGCCGACGGCACGCCGGACGAGGTGCGCGCCAACCAGGCCGTGATCGATGCCTACCTCGGAGTGAAGCACTGATGAACGCGGCCACGTCGCGCAACCTCACCATCGCCTTCTTCGTGCTGCTCACGTTCGGTGCGCTGGCGCCCATGGCGTTCGGCAGTGCCCGGTTCCCGCAATGGCTGGAAGTGGTGATCGGCGGGTTGATGAGCGGCGTGCTCTACGCGCTCGTGGCCATCGGCCTGGTGCTGATCTTCAAGGCCTCCGGCGTCTTCAATTTCGCGCAGGGCGCGATGGTGCTCTTCGCCGCGCTGACACTCGTGCGCGTGATGGAGAAGCTGCCCTTCGCGCTGGCGCTCGTCGTGACGCTGGCCGCGATGGTGGCGCTGGCGTGGCTGGTCGAGCGCCTCGTGCTGCGCCCGCTCGTGAACCAGGAACCCATCGTGCTCTTCATGGCCACGCTGGGCGTGGCCTACTTCATCGACGGATTCGGCCAGCTCGTGTGGGGCAGCGACATCTACACGCTCGACATCGGCATGCCCAAGGAGCCGAAGATCCTGCTCGAGGGCACGTTCGAGGGTGGCATCCTCGTGTCCACCGAGGACGTGATCGCGGCGGTGATGGCGGGGCTCCTGGTCGCGGTCCTCGCGCTCTTCTTCCAGAAGACCGGCACGGGGCGTGCGCTGCGCGCGGTGGCGGACGACCACCAGGCCGCGCAGTCGATCGGCATTCCGTTGAATCGCATCTGGGTCATCGTCTGGAGCGTGGCGGGATTGGTGGCGCTCGTCTCGGGCGTGATCTGGGGCTCGAAGCTGGGCGTGCAGTTCTCGCTGCAGCTGATCGCGCTGAAGGCGCTGCCGGTGGTGATCCTCGGCGGCTTCACCTCGATGCCCGGCGCCATCATCGGGGGCCTCATCATCGGGCTGGGCGAGAAGGTCTCGGAGGTCTACCTGGGCCCGTACCTGGGCGGCGGCATCGAGAACTGGTTCGCCTACGTGCTGGCCCTCATCTTCCTGCTGTTCCGTCCCGAAGGCCTCTTCGGCGAGCGGCATATCGATCGGGTGTGACGCCGTGATCTACCGCGAAGCCGGCCAATTCAAGACGACGTACGCGTCGGACCAGCAACTCTTCCCGATCCTGCAGGACCGGGTGTTCGTGATCGGCTTCCTCGTGTTCGCGTTCGGCGTGATGCCCTTCATCGGCACCGAGTACCTGTTCCGCGCCATCCTCGTGCCGTTCCTGATCCTCTCGCTCGCGGCGCTGGGCCTGAACATCCTCGTGGGCTATTGCGGCCAGGTCTCGCTGGGCACCGGCGGCTTCATGGCGATCGGCGCCTACGCGGCGTACAACCTCGCCGTTCGCGTGCCGGACCTGAACCTGATCGTGATCTTCCTGCTGGCGGGCGCGTGCTCGACCGTCGTCGGCGCGCTCTTCGGGATCCCGAGCCTGCGCATCAAGGGCTTCTACCTCGCGGTGGCCACGCTCGCCGCGCAGTTCTTCATCGACTGGATGTTCGCGCGCATCAAGTGGTTCACGCACGATTCGCCGTCGGGCAACGTGTCGGCCCCGCCGTTGCAGGTCTTCGGTTTCCCGATCGAGTCGCCGGAAGCGAAGTACCTGTTCGTGCTCGCGTTCGTCTGCGTGTTCGCGCTGGTGGCGCGCAACCTCGCGCGCGGCGCAATCGGCCGCGCCTGGATGGCCACGCGCGACATGGACGTGGCCGCCGAGGTCATCGGCATCCGGCCGATGGCCGCGAAGCTCTCGGCCTTCGCGGTGAGCTCGTTCTTCGTCGGCGTGGCGGGCGCGTTGTGGGCCTTCGTGTACCTCGGCTCCTGGGAGCCGCTCGCCTTCGACGTGAACCGTTCGTTCCAGCTGCTCTTCATGATCATCATCGGCGGGCTGGGCTCGATCCTCGGCAGCTTCCTCGGAGCGGCGTTCATCGTGGTCCTGCCGCTCGTGCTGAACCAGGTTCCCGGCTGGCTCGGCGTGCATATGTCGACCGCCACCGTCTCGCACGTCGAGGCCATGGTGTTCGGCGCCCTCATCGTGTTCTTCCTGATCGTGGAGCCCCGCGGGCTGGCGCGCCTGTGGGCGATCGGGAAGGAGAAGCTCCGGCTCTGGCCGTTCCCGCATTGATCGACGCATTGGCAGCACCACAACAAGGAGGATGGAGATGAAGCAATTGCTCAAGTCGAAGGCCGCGGCGCTGGCGATCGCCGCCGCGGGCGTGTTCGGCATCGCCGCGGAGACGGCGGCCCAGTCCAGCAACGAGATCTTCATGCCCGTGCTGGTGTATCGCACCGGCGCCTATGCGCCCAACGGCATTCCCTGGGCCGACGGCTATGTCGACTACATCAAGCTCGTGAACGAGCGCGACGGCGGCGTGAACGGCATCAAGCTCGCGTTCGAGGAGTGCGAGTTCGGCTATGCCACCGACCGCGGCGTCGAGTGCTACGAGCGCTTCAAGAGCAAGAAGCCGGTGCTGATCAACCCGCTGTCGACCGGCGTCACCTTCGCGCTCACCGACAAGGTGCCCACCGACAAGGTCGTCCTGTTCTCGACCGGGTATGGCCGTGCCGACTCGGCCGACGGCAGCGTCTTCGCCTGGAATTTCCCGCTGCTGGGCACCTATTGGAGCGCGGCGGACATGCTGGTGCAGCACGTGAAGTCCAAGGGCCCGCTCAAGGGCAAGAAGATCGCCCTCGTGTACCACGACTCGCCGTACGGCAAGGAGCCGATCAAGCTCCTCGAGGAACGCGCGAAGGTGGAGGGCTTCCAGCTGATCCTGCTGCCGGTGACCCATCCGGGCGTCGAGCAGAAGGCGACGTGGCTGCAGGTTCGCCAGCAGCGGCCCGACTACGTCTTCCTTTGGGGCTGGGGCGTGATGAACTCGACCTCGATCAAGGACGCGATCGCCGTGTCGTACCCGCGCCTGCAGATGTATGGCGTGTGGTGGTCTTCGGCGGAGCCGGACGTGACGCCGGCCGAAACCGCGTCGAAGGGCTACAACGGCATCGCGCTCGGCCACTCCTCGGAGAAGGGACTTCCGGTCCACGCGGACATGGTCAAGTTCCTGTACGACAAGGGCAAGGGCACGGCGAAGGGGAAGGACGAGGTCGGATCGGTCCTCTACAACCGCGGCATGATCTCCGCGATGCTCTCCATCGAAGCCATCAAGGCGGCGCAAGGCAAGTACGGCAAGCGCGTCGTGACCGGCGAGGAGGTGCGCTGGGGCGCGGAGCACATCAACCTGGACGCGGCGAAGATCAAGGCGCTCGGGTTCGGCGAAATCGTCCAGCCCATCAAGACGTCCTGCCGCGACCATGAAGGCGTGCGCCGGGGCCGCATCCACACGTGGGACGGCAAGGCGTGGAGCTACACGTCCGACTGGCTGGAGGCCGACAACAAGTTCGTGCGCCCGCTGGTCGAGGCTTCCGCGAAGGCCTACGCGGCGGAGAAGAAGATCACGCCGCGCGATTGCAGCAAGGAAGGCTAGCCCCCGAAATGAACGCCGTCGCCGGACACCCTCTCCCCAGCCCTCTCCCAGGGGAGAGGGTGTTGCTGGACGTGAACGGCATCGAGGTGATCTACAACCACGTGATCCTCGTGCTGAAGGGCGTCTCGCTCACGGTCCCGGAGGGCGGCATCGTCGCCCTCCTGGGCGCCAATGGCGCGGGCAAGACCACGACATTGAAAGCCGTATCGAACCTGCTCAAGGCGGAGCGCGGCCAGGTCACCAAGGGCCAGGTGCGCTTCCGCGGCGAGCGGGTGGATTTGCTGAACCCGTCGGACCTCGTGAAGCGCGGCGTGATCCAGGTGATGGAAGGCCGGCATTGCTTCGCGCACCTCACGGTGGAAGAGAACCTCCTCACGGGCGCGTACACGAGGAGCGCGCCGCGGTCCGAGATCAAGCTGGACCTCGAGAAGGTCTACGGATTCTTCCCCAGGCTCAAGCAACGCCGCTCCTCGCTCGCGGGGTACACGTCCGGGGGCGAGCAGCAGATGACCGCGATCGGGCGCGCGCTGATGGGCCGGCCGACGATGATCCTGCTGGACGAGCCGTCGATGGGATTGGCGCCGCAGATCGTCGAGGAGATCTTCGAGATCGTGCGGAACCTGAACACGGCCGAGCGGGTGAGCTTCCTGCTGGCCGAGCAGAACACGATGGTGGCGCTTCGCTTCGCGGACTTCGGCTACATCCTCGAGAATGGGCGGGTGGTGATGGAGGGCTCGGCAGACCAGCTCGCGGAGAACGAGGACGTGAAGGAGTTCTACCTCGGGATCTCGTCGGGCGGGCGCAGGAGCTTCCGCGAGACCAAGCACTACCGCAGGCGCAAGCGTTGGCTGGCGTGACGGGCGAGGGCGCGTACTTCGATCGCCTGGAGACGCGGCCCGCGGGCGGACGCGAAGGCGATCTCTTCCGCCGGTTGCCGGGGCAGATCGCGCACGCGCAGGCGCATTCCCCGTACTTCGCGGAATGTCTTGCGGGCGTGGATGCCGCATGGGTCACGAGCCGCGCCGCGCTGGCGACGTTGCCCGTCACGCGCAAGTCGGCGCTGGTCGAGATGCAGCGCTCGCGCCCGCCGTTCGGCGGATTGAACGCCACGCCCCCCGGTGCGCTCGCGCGCATCTTCATGTCGCCCGGGCCGATCTACGATCCGGAAGGGCGCGGCGTGGATTTCTGGCGTACCGCGCGGTCGCTCTACGCCGCGGGCTTTCGCGCCGGCGAGATCGCCATCAATTGTTTCTCCTATCACCTGTCGCCCGCCGCGAGCATGTTCGAGACGGGGCTGCACCGGATCGGCTGCGCGGTGATTCCCGGCGGCGTGGGGCAGACGGAGCTGCAACTTCGCGCGATCGCGGACTTGAAGCCGTCGGGTTACGTGGGCACGCCTTCGTTCCTCAAGATCCTGCTGGAGAAGGCCGACGAGCTCGGGTTGGACGCCACGTCGATCCGCCGCGCGGCCGTGTCGGGTGAAGCGTTCCTGCCTCCGGTGCGGGATTTCCTGCGCACGCGGGGGATCGACGCGTACCAGGCCTACGGGACCGCGGACCTCGGCATCGTCGCTTACGAGTCGAGCGCGCGCGAGGGACTCATCGTCGACGAGGAACTGATCGTCGAAATCGTTCGCCCCGGGACCGGCGACGTCGTTGCCGACGGCGAGGTGGGCGAGGTGGTCGTGACCACGTTCAATCCCGACTACCCGCTGGTTCGTTTCGCCACCGGCGACCTCTCCGCGGTGCTCGCCGGGCCGAGCCCCTGCGGCCGCACCAACCTGCGCATCAAGGGCTGGATGGGACGCGCGGACCAAACGACCAAGGTTCGCGGCCTCTTCGTGCACCCGCACCAGGTCGCCGAGGCGCTGAAGCGCCATGGCCTCGCCCGCGCGCGCCTCACGGTCGAGAACGAGGACGGAGAGGACCGGATGACGCTCTCCGTGGAACACGCGGCGTCCGACGCGAGTCTCGCCACGGCGCTCGAAGCCACGCTGAAGGAGATGACGAAGCTTCGCGGGGAAGTGAAGTTCGTTGCGCCCGCGACCTTGCCCAACGACGGCAAGGTTATCGAGGACCTGCGGAAGTACTAAGGCTCGGCGACCGAATATAGGGGTCAGACTCCTTTATTCGTGCCTGCCCTGTCGAATAAAGGAGTCTGACCCCTCTATTCAGTCGCGCGGAAACGCGACGACGTGATCCACGTCGAGCTTCACCCCGATCCGTTCCCCGATCGCGTGGTTGTGGTGCGACGGCACCAGCGAAAGCACCTGCTTCCCGTCCTCGAGCCGCAGGGTGTAGAGGAACTCGGCGCCGCGGAAGGCCTTCTTGAGCACCTCGGCCTTGGTCGGGCTCTCGTCGTCGTGGAGGACATCGTCGGGGCGCAGCAACTGCGAGACCGACTTGCCTTCGATGACGGTGTCGACCAACACGCCCTCGCCGACGAAGTCCGCGACGAAGCGCGTGGCGGGCCGATGGTAGAGGTTGTATGCGCTGTCCCATTGCTCGACCTGGCCGCGGCGCATGACGCCGACGCGATCGGCCATCGCGAACGCCTCGTGCTGGTCGTGTGTCACCAGCAGCGCGGTCATCCCCTGGGCCTTCAGGATCGAGCGCACTTCGAGCGAGAGCCGCTCGCGCAAATCCACGTCGAGGTTCGAGAACGGTTCGTCGAGCAGCAGGAGCTGCGGCCGCGGGGCGAGCGCGCGGGCAAGCGCCACGCGTTGCTTCTGGCCGCCGGAGAGCTCGTGCGGGTAGCGGCGACCGGAGCCGGACATGCCCACGGCTTCGAGCAGTTCTTCCACGCGTTGCGCGCGCGAGCCTTTCGTGGCGCCACGAAGGCCGAAGCCCACGTTGCCCGCGACGGTGAGGTGCGGGAAGAGCGCGTAGTCCTGGAACACGACGCCCACCCGGCGCGATTCCGGCGCCTGCGTGAACCCGGGGCGGCTCACGGCTACCCCGTGCAGCCGGATCTCGCCTGCGTCGATCGACTCGAGCCCCGCGATGCAGCGCAGGACCGTGGTCTTGCCGCATCCGCTCGGGCCCAGCAGGCACCCGATCTGGCCTTCCTCGAGGGCGAGCGAGAAGCCATCGGCCACCGGTCCCGAGCCGGGATAGGAGAAGGAAATGCGGTCCGCTTCGAGCGCCAGTGCCATGGCCTCGATTCTACGTGCGTTGACTAATGAGAACAATTCGCATTATTCTCGACCTTCACCTTCTTCCTGCCAGGCCTGCACGCAACCCCATGAAAACACTCGTCATTTCTGTTCTCGCGGCCTTGGCCGCCCTCCCGGCGAGCGCCGAAGAAAAGGTGCTCAACCTCTATTCCTCGCGCCACTACCAGACCGACGAGGCGCTCTACGACAACTTCACCAAGCAGACCGGCATCAAGATCAACCGGATCGAGGCCGGCGAGGACGCGCTGCTGGAGCGCATCAAGAACGAAGGCACGCGCAGCCCGGCCGATATCCTGGTGACCGTGGATGCGGGCCGCCTGTGGCGGGCCGAGCAGATGGGCCTGTTCGCGCCGGTCAACTCCAAGGTGCTCGCCGAGCGCGTCCCGGCCGCCCTGCGCCAGCCCGACAACCTGTGGTTCGCGTTCTCGGTGCGCGCCCGCCCGATCTTCTACGCCAAGGGCATGGTCGATCCCAAGGACCTGCAGAACTACGAGGACCTCGCGAACCCGAAGTTGAAGGGCAAGGTCTGCATGCGGTCGAGCAGCAACATGTACAACCTCTCGCTCATGGGCTCGATGATCGCCAACGACGGCGCCGAGAAGAGCGAGCAATGGGCCAAGGGCGTGGTCGCGAATTTCGCGCGCGACCCGAAGGGCGGCGATACCGACCAGCTGAAGGCCGTGGCCTCCGGCGAATGCGCGGTGACGGTTTCGAACACGTATTACTTCGTGCGCCTGCTGAAGTCGACCAAGCCCGACGAGAAGGTGGTCGCCGAGCGAGTCGGCGTCGTGTTCCCGAACCAGGGCAATCGCGGGACGCACGTGAACATCTCGGGCGCAGGCATGATGAAGAACGCGCCGCATCCCGAAGCCGCGGTGAAATTCCTCGAGTACCTCGCGAGCCCGGAAGCGCAGTCCTATTTCGCCAACGGCAACAACGAGTTTCCCGTGGTGGGCTCGGTGAAGGACAACCGCGAGCTGGCTTCGCTCGGCGAGTTCAAGAAGGACAGCCTCAATGTCGCGGCCCTGGGCCGCAACCAGTCGGCCGCGCAGCAGGCGTACGACCGGGCCGGGTGGAAGTGACATTCGGTGAAGGAAGCGACAAGCGCGGTGACGCTATCATCGCCATTCACCCACCCTGGAGATTGCAGCGCATGAAGAAGATCCTGTTCCCCGTCGCCGCGCTCGTGTTCCTCGCCGGTTGCGCCGCCGCTCCGGCGAGCACCGCCACGAGCAGCGAGAAGGAAGAAGCCGTGTACACGACGGGCAGCAACATCCCGAAGAAGGTTCGCAGCGGCGACCCGACGATGCAGACCATGTCCAAGGAGGAATGGGAGCGCCAGAAGGAGCGTGGCGTCGCGATGCCGAACCCGAACTCGGGCGGCGGCAACTCCCGCTAGGCCTCGATCGCGCGGGGCGGTGACGTTCCGCGCATTTCCTCGCGCCCGACCAGGCGGCGCGACGCCAGCACCAGCGGCACCAATCCCACCGCAACGATCGCGAGCGACGCCGTCGAAGCCTCCGCGAGGCGCTCGTCGGCCGCGAGGTTGTAGGCCTGGACGGCCAGCGTGTCGAAGTTGAACGGCCGCATCACGAACGTGGCCGGCAGTTCCTTCATCACGTCCACGAACACCAGCAGCGCCGCCGTGACCAGGCTCGAGCGCAGCATCGGCGCATGCACCTTCGCGAGCGTCTCCGACGCGTTCATCCCGAGCGAGCGCGCCGCGTCCTCCATGTTGGGCGTGACCTGCGCCAGGCCCGCTTCGACCGTCTGCAGCGCGACCGCGAGGAAGCGGATCAGGTAGGCGTAGACCAGGGCCGCGATCCCCCCGGTGAAGACGAGGCCGAGCTTCAGCCCGAACGCGGCTTGCGCGGCATCCGCGAGGAGGTTGTCCAGGCGTGCCGCGGGGATGAGCACGCCGACGGCGATCACCGCGCCGGGAATCGCATAGCCCAACCCCACGAAGCGGTTCACGGCCGCGCTCACCGGGCTGCGGGTGATGCGCGCGCCATAGGCGAGGAAGAGCGCGATGGCCACGGCGATCAACGCCGTGAGTGTCGCCAGCGTGGCGCTGTTGAAGGCCAGGCGCGCGAAGCGCTCGCCGAAGGCCGCATCGCCGCCGGCGAGGCTCATCCTCACCAGCAGGAACGTGGGCACGAGGAAACCGAGCGCCAGCGGCAGGGCGCATGCCGTTGTGGCGGCCCCGGCCTTCACGCCCCGAAGCGCAACGCGCTCGCGCCGGGCGGAGGGTGTCGCGTCGTGGTACTTCGCCTGCCGGCGCGCCCAGCGCTCGGCGAGCAGGATCGCGAACACGAACGCGAGGAGGATCGCGGAGAGCTTCGCGGCCGAGGCGGGTTCGCCCATCGACATCCACGCGCGAAAGATCCCGGTCGTGAACGTCTGCACGCCGAAGTAGGAGACGGTGCCGAAGTCGGCCAGCGTTTCCATCAGGGCCAGCGCCGCGCCGGCGGCGATCGCCGGCCGCGCGAGCGGCAGGTTCACGCGGAAGAACGCGGCCAGCGGCGACAGGCCCAGCGACCGGCCGGCCTCCGCGAGGCTGGGCGACTGGCGCAGGAACGCCACGCGCGCGAGCAGGTAGACGTAGGGATAGAGCACGCACGTGAACATCGCGATCGCGCCGCCGAGCGAGCGCACGTCGGGCAACCGGACATCCGGTCCGGCCACCGTGCGTATCCACGTCTGGACCGGCCCGGCGAATTGCAGGAGGTCGGTATAGGCATAGGCGATCACATAGGCCGGCATCGCGAGCGGCAGCAGCAGGGCCCATTCGAGGGCCCGCCGCCCGGGAAATTCGCAGGCGGCAACGAGCCAGGCGCAGGTCACGCCGACGACGCCAACTCCGGCCAGTACACCCAGGAGCAGGACGAGCGTTGTTCCGACGTAGCGAGGCAGGACCGTGGACGAAAGGTGGGCCCAGGCCTCGCCGCCCGGCAGCAGCAGGTTGGCCGCGATGATGGCCACGGGCAGGGCCAGCAGGACACCCACGGCGCAGGCCGCGAGGGTCCAGCGCAGCAGGGGGCTTGGGGCAGGGCGGACGGGCATCCGGGAATGGTACCGGGTGCGGGTCCAAAAAGCCAATTAAAACAGCCGGTTGCGTATCCCGCTCCGGCCCGGTGCGAGGGGTCCCGGATTGCAGGATTTTCTTGTTTGAATCGACCCCCCGCGTGGGCTAAACTAGTGGGCTAACCAGAGCGAGGCGAAATGGCCAGCAAGACCAAGACACCGACCGAGGCGGAAGTCCTCAAGATGCCCAAGTCGGAGTACATGAGCCCGGCGCAACTGCGTTTTTTCCGCGAGCGGCTGATCGAACTCCAGACCCAGATGCGCGACAACGCGGGGGCCACCACCGAACACTTGCGCGAGCTTTCCTTCGCGCCCGATCCGGCGGACCGGGCCACGCTGGAGGAAGAGCACGCGCTCGAACTGCGCACCCGCGACCGCGAGCGCAAGCTGCTGAAGAAGATCGACCAGGCGCTGGTCCGGATCGAAGACGGCAGCTACGGCTACTGCGAAGAGACCGGGGAGCCCATCGGCCTGCAGCGCCTGATCGCGAGGCCCACGGCCACGCTCACCATCGAGGCGCAGGAGCGTCGCGAGATGAAACAAAAGCTCTACGGCGAGTAAGTCCCGTCGAGTCTTGGCAAGAAGCGGCTGTAAAAAGGAAAGCGCCCTTGGGGGCGCTTTTTTTTTCGGGAATTTCCGGGTCCTATAATGGTTCATACCATCGAGAATCCCACCTGGACCGAGGAGGCCGCGTGCGCAATCCCGATTTCATCAATTTCGAACCGAAGTCCGAATTCACCCGCAGGGAGTTCGTCATGACCACGCTCGCCACCGGCTTCGCCGCCGCGGTCCAGCCCGTTGCCGCGCAAACGGTCATTTCCACCGACACCCAGGGCCTTGCCGCCGGGGAGGTGAAGGTCACGGTGAAGGACGGCGAGATGGCCGCCTACCGCGCGATGCCGGCCGGCGGGAAGAACTTGCCGACCGTGCTCGTCGTGCAGGAAATCTTCGGCGTGCACGAGCACATCAAGGACGTGGCGCGCCGGTTGGCCAAGGCGGGGTACCTCGCGATCGCGCCCGACCTCTACGCGCGCCAGGGCGACGTCACGAAGGCCAAGGGCATGGACGAGATCCGTCCGATCGTGGCCAAGGTGCCCGACGCCCAGGTGATGAGCGACCTCGACGCGACGGCCGACTGGGCCGCGAAGAACGGCGGCGACGCGAACAAGCTCGCGATCACCGGTTTCTGCTGGGGCGGACGGATCGTGTGGCTCTACGCGGCGCACAACCCGAAGCTCAAGGCCGGCGTGGCCTGGTACGGCCGCGTCGAAGGCCCGCCGGCGGACCTGCAGCCGAAGAACCCCATCGACGTGGTGAAGCAGGTCAACGCGCCGATCCTCGGGCTCTATGGCGGCGCCGATGCCGGCATCCCGAACGACACCGTCGATCGCATGCGCGCCGCGCTCCAGGCCGCGGGCAAGAAGTCCGAGATCATCACCTACCCCGATACCCCGCATGGCTTCCATGCCGACTATCGCCCCTCGTATCGCGAGGCGCAGGCGAAGGAAGGCTGGGCCAAGCTGCTCGCGTGGTTCAAGTCGAACGGCGTGGCCTGATACGGAAGACGACACTTCCCGGCTGGAACACGAGACCGCCCTCCAGTTGAACGCGGTGCTGGAGGACCGCAGCCTCGGCATCGCCTTCCAGCCGATCTTCTCCTTCGCCGAAGCGGCGGTCGTGGGGTACGAGGCCCTCGTGCGCGGGCCCGAAGGCTCGCTGGTCGCGAGCCCGATGGAACTCTTCGCCGCGGCCGAGGCGCAGGATCTCGCGATCCCGTTGAACATCGTGTGCATCCAGGAAACGCTGCGCGCGTTCTCCCGCAAGGCGTTGCCCGGCACGCTGTTCCTCAACGTCTCTCCGCGGCTCATCCTGCAGTCCGGCTTCAGCCAGGAACGTTCGGGACGTTTCCTGCGCGACCTCGGCCTCGAGCCGGCGCGCGTCGTGATCGAGCTCACCGAGGAGTATCCTGCGCGCGATTTCCGCCTGGTGCGCGAATCGCTGCAGTTGTATCGCGCGATGGGCTTTCGCGTGGCCATCGACGACCTGGGCGAGGGCTTCGCGAGCCTGCGCCTGTGGTCGGAGCTGCGCCCCGAGTTCGTGAAGGCCGACAAGCACTTCGTCTCGGGCATCGCGCACGATCCGCTGAAGGCGCAGTTCTTGAAGGCGATCCAGCAGATCGCCGAGCATTGCGGTGCGCAGGTGATCGCCGAGGGCATCGAGGATGCCTCCGACTTCTGCGTCGTGAAGGACCTGGGCCTCGCGTGCGGGCAGGGCTACTTCATCGGCCGCCCCTCGCCCGACCCGGAGCGCGAATTGCCCGGCGAAGTGCTGCGGGCCAGCGCGGACACGCGCTTGCCCGTCGTGCCCGTGCAACGCCTTCGCATCCGGTCGGAATTGCATGCCGAGGATTTCCTGCACGCCGTCGATGCCGTGGCGCCGCAGGCTGCGCTGGCCACGGTGCTCGATCGCTTCGCGGAGTCACCGCTGCTCTCGGCCATCCCGGTCGTCGGCACTGATGCCGCGGGAGGTGGGGGAATCCAGGGCGTCGTGTCTCGCACGTGGCTGGACCATCCGCTCGTTCGGGCCGATGCCGCCCTGCGCGGGCGCCCTTGCCTCGATTTCCTCGACGCGCTGCCGGTGCGGGTCGAAGCCGACCTCGAGCTTTCCTCGCTCGCGGCGATCCTCGTGGAGTGCGATGCGCGGCGCCTCGCGGATGGTTTCGTCATCGCCACACGCGGGCGCTACCGTGGCATGGGCCGAAGCCAGGACGTGATGCGCGCGTTGCAGGATGCGCGGGTGCTGGCCGCGCGCTACACGCATCCGCTCACCCTGCTGCCGGGCCAGGTGCCGATCGACCAGCACCTCGAACGCCTGCTCGCCCGTGAAATTCCGTTCAGCGCGTGGTTCGTCGAGATCGACCCCATTCGCGGCTTGAACGACGGCGGAGGATTCCGCAAGGGCGACGCGCTGATCCACGACGCCGCACGCCTGCTCGAGGCGGCCTGCGAGGCCGGCACGGACTTCGTCGGCCACGTCGCCGGAAGCCGCTTCGTGGTCCTCATGCAGAGCCGCGATTGGCGCGAGCGCGCGCAGCGTGCCGCCAGCGCCTTCGCCGGACTCGTCGCCCGGCAAGTCACCACGTCCGTCCTCGAGCGCGGCTACTTCGTGCAGAAGTCGCGCGACGGCACCGAGCGGGTCCACGCGTTGCCCCGGCTCGCCATCGGCGTGCTGCCCGTCCTGCCGGGCCTGTTCGAGTCGCGCCAGGAGGTGTTGCACACCGCGAAGCTCGCGTGCCGGATGGCGTTGCGCCAGCCGGGAAGCGCGGTGCATGTCGACGACCACCACGCGAACGCCTATCCCCAGTCGGTCCTTCTCGCCGATTCGCCCTAGCTCTGATTCCTCAGCGGCGACGCCACACCTGCCAGCGCTCGCGGCCCGCGAAGACCGCGATGGAGTCGGCGACGTCGGCATTCTCGATGCGTTCGAACGCCGGCTCCAGCAAGGCATCGAGCTCGGCCTGCGAGCCGAGCGGGAAAGGCGGGCCACGCTCGACGTTCTCCTCGATGAAGAAGTAGCCCGCGATGCGCCCGCCGGACGCGAGGAGCGAACCCATGCGATCGGCCCACGCCCGCCATTGCCGCCTCGGGAGCGCGCAGAGGAATGCGCGTTCGTACACCAGCGCGTAGGGTCCGGCGACTTCGGCGCCGAAGAAGTCGGCGAGGCGCACGCGTCCGGCGCACGGGCCGAGCACCGGTTGCGCCGCAGCGATCGCGGCCGGGCTGAAGTCGATGCCGTCCACGTCCCATCCCGCCTCGCCGAACGCGCGCACGTCGTGGCCCGTGCCACAACCGGGAACCAGGACGCGCCCGGGCGCCCCCTCGCTCGCCAGCAAGGATCGCAAGGCGCCCGGGACGCGGCCCGCATCCCAGGGCATGAAGGCCTCGCGGTAGCGCACGTCCCAGAATTCCGCCAGCGCCGGATCCAGTTTCGGGAACTTGGGGTCCATGCAGGAATGGTACGATGCGCCCCGAGATGAGATTCCGGATTTTCGCCGTCCTGGCCCTGGCGCTCGCCGGCTGCCAGCCCGCCTCCAAGCCCCCCGAACCGAAGCTTCCCCTTGCGGCTTGCCGCCTGCCCGGCGTCGAGACGGAGGCGCGTTGCGGCTCGCTCGAAGTCTGGGAGGATCGCAAGGCCAACGCCGGCCGGCGCATCGCGGTGAAGGTCGCCATCGTGCCGGCGAAGCTGCGCGCGAAGGAAGCCGACCCGATCCTCGTCTTCGCCGGGGGCCCGGGCCAGGGCGCGGTGGCGCTGGCTCCGCAGGTGATGCCGCTCTTCTCGCGATTGAACGACGCCCGCGACGTCGTCTTCATCGACCAGCGCGGCACGGGCGGATCCAACCCGCTCGACTGCAACGGCGACACGGCGCTGCAGCAGATGTTCGAGGACTCGATCCCCGCCCGCGTCGTCGCCGATTGCCTGCGAACGCTCGATGCGGATCCCCGCCAATACACGACCACGCCCGCGATGGCCGATTTCGACGAAATTCGCGCGGCGCTGGGCTACGAGAAGTGGAACCTCTGGGGCGGTTCCTACGGCACGCGCGCGGCCCTGGAATACGTCCGCCGCTATCCGGACCGTGTGCGTACCGTGACGCTCGACGGCATGGCGCCGGCCACCATGAAGTTGCCTTTGTCCTTCGTGGCCGACGGGGACGCCGCGCTAGATCGTCTCGTCGCCGCCTGCGCGAGCGATGCCCTGTGCGAGAGCTCGTACCCGAAGCTGCGCGACACGATCGACGCGACGCGCAAGTTCCTCGCGCGCCATCCCGTGCGCGCCGACATCCTCGATCCGCTTACCGGCGACCCCGAGACCATCACGGTCACCGAGAACGTCTTCCTGTCGGGCATCTTCCGGCCCCTCTACATGCCGGAGCTCTCGAGCCTGCTGCCCTTCGCGATCACGGCGGCGCGGCGCGGCGACTTCAACCCGCTGCTGGCGCAGAACTTCGAATTCTCCGACGAGATGAGCGAGAACTTCTCCCTCGGCATGCACCTGTCCGTGCTCTGCGCCGAGGATGTGCCGCGCATCACGCCCGCCGAGCTCGCGGGACTGTCGAAGTCCTTCTTCGGGCGGGCGCTGGTGGACGACTTCGTTCGCGCCTGCGGCATCTGGCCGCGCGGCGAAGTCGCGTCCGACTACTACGAGCCGGTGAAGTCGAACGTTCCGGCGCTGGTGCTCTCCGGGGGCATCGACCCGGCCACTCCGCCGCGCCACGGCGCGCTCGTCGCCTCCTGGCTGCCGAACGCGAAGCACCTCGTGGCTCCGAATCTCGCGCACGGCGTGAGCCTGCACGGTTGCGCGCCGCGCCTGCTCGAGCGTTTCATCCGGACCGGCAGCACCGAAGGCGTCGACGGCAAGTGCCTCGAGCGCATTCCGCGGCCGCTCTTCCTCATGCCGCTGGGCGTGCATCCTCCCGCGGCGGCCGCGCGATGATCCGCGTCGAGAAACTGGCCAAGCGCTTCGGGGACGTCGAAGCGGTCCGCGACGTGAGCTTCGAAGCGCCCGACGGGAAGATCACCGGCTTGCTCGGGCCCAACGGCGCCGGCAAGACCACGACGCTGCGGATGATCTCCACGCTGGTGCGTCCCACCGCGGGCCGCGCGAGCGTCGATGGCGTGGACACCGCGGCCGATCCGCTCGGCGTACGCGCGAAGCTGGGCATGCTCTCCGATGCACGCGGTCTCTACACGCGGCTCACGGCGCGCGAGAACATCGCGTACTACGGCCAGCTCCGGGGCCTGCCGGATGCGGCGATCGCGGCCTCGACCGAGAAGCTCGCGGGCTGGCTCGACCTCGTGCCGCTGCTCGACCGGCGCACCGACGGCTTCTCGCAGGGCGAGCGCATGAAGGTCGCGATCGCGCGGGCGATGGTCCACGACCCGCGCAACATCGTGCTCGACGAGCCCACCAATGGATTGGACGTCATGACCACGCGGGCGCTGCGCGACGTGATCCGGCGGCTGCGCGACGAGGGCAAGTGCGTCCTCTTCTCCAGCCACGTGATGCAGGAAGTCTCTGCGCTTTGCGACACGATCGTGATCGTGGCCCATGGAGCGGTCGTCGCCGAAGGCGATCCCGAGACCATTCGCGCCGCGAGCGGCTGCGACAGCCTCGAGGACGCGTTCGTGAAGTTGACCGGCGCCGAGGAGCAACCCGCATGAGGTCGCGCACCGTCATCGTCCTGCTGAAGGAACTGCGCGACGCCCTGCGCGACCGGCGGACCGCGCTGATGGTGCTGTTCGCCTCGATCCTCACCGGCCCGCTCACGCTCGTGCTGATGGGCCAGTACCTCTCCGGGCTCGAAGAGAAAGCCTCCACGCTGAAGGTGCGCATCGTGGGCCAGGAGTTCGCACCCCCCCTCGTCAACTTCCTGCAGCGCGCGGACGTTGATATCGAAAAGGCGCCTGCGGACTACGAGGCGCGAATCAAGGACGGAACCCTCGATGCGGTCATCGTTGTCAGGCCTGATTTCCACGAACGCTTCCTCGCCGGCGACGCCGCTGCCGTCGAGCTCGTCTACGACGACTCGCGCACCGAATCCCAAGGCGCCATCCGCCAAGCCGAGCGGCTCCTGCGAGCCTTCAACCGTGAAACGGGCACGCTCCGGCTCATCGCGCGGGGGGTGAGCCCGAACCTGATCGAGGCGGTGAAGGTCGAACACTCGAACACCGCCACGCCGAGGCAGAAGGGGGCCGTGCTGCTCGTGCTGATCCCGCTCTTCGCCATCCTCTCGCCGATCCTGGGCGGCATGACGCTCGCCATCGACACGACCGCCGGAGAACGCGAGCGCGGCTCCCTCGAACCCTTGCTCGCCAATCCGGTGCCGGCGCGCGAGATCGTGCTGGGCAAGTGGCTCGCCGCGTGGACGAGCGCCTCGCTCGTGGCCACGCTCACGCTCGCGGGCTTCGTGGTCGCCGCGAGTTTCTTCGCGGGCAAGAAGCTCGCCTCGCTGATGCAGTTCGGCTGGCCCGAGTTCGGGCTCTTCATCGCGTTCGTGCTGCCGCTCGCCGCGGCCACGGCGGGCATCCTCATGCTCATCGCGACCTATGGCCGCACGTACCGGGAGGCGCAGACGTACACCAGCTACTTCGTGAGCCTCGTCTCGTTCGTGCCGATGGTCGCCATCTTCACCGGCCTGAAGGACGCCTTCTGGCAATCGGTCATCCCGGTGCTCGGCCAGCAGATGGTGCTCACGCGCGTGCTGCGCGGCGAGTCCATCACCTTCCTCGACTGGCTGATGCCGGCCGCCGTGGCGCTGCTGATCGCGTTCACGTGCGTTGCGGTGGTCTCGCGGCTGATGGGCGAAGAGCGCATCGTCTTCGGGCGTTCGTGAAGCCTTTCGAGGTCGCACCGTACTTCGGCCCGGAAGGTCCGCTCGCGCGCGCCATCCCGGGCTATCGCCACCGTCCTCAGCAAGTGGAATTCGCGCAAGCGGTGCAGCGCGCGATCGAAGGCCCCGGCGTGCTCATCGCCGAGGCGGGCACGGGCACCGGCAAGACCTTCGCCTATCTCGTGCCGGCATTGCTCGCGGGCGGGCGCGTCATCGTCTCGACCGGAACGAAGAACCTGCAGGACCAGCTCTTCCATCGCGACCTCCCGCGCGTGCGGGCCGCGCTCGGCGTGCCGGTGGACCTCGCGTTGCTCAAGGGCCGCTCGAACTACGTGTGCCTCCACCACATGGAGATCGCCGCCGCGGAAGGCCAGTTCGGCACGCGCGAGGAAGCGTCGCACATCCACAAGATCAAGCGCTTCGCGAAGACCACGATGACGGGCGATCGCGCGGAGTGCCTCGACGTCCCCGAGACCTCGGGTGCCTGGTCCCGGGCGACCTCGACGCGCGAGAACTGCCTGGGTTCGGCCTGCAAGCAGTACCAGGAATGCTTCGTGATGAAGGCGCGCAAGCGCGCGACCGAAGCCGACGTCGTGGTCGTGAACCACCACCTCTTCTTCGCCGACGTGGTGCTGCGCGACGAGGGCGCGGCCGATCTCCTGCCCGCCGCGAACACGGTGATCTTCGACGAAGCCCACCATCTCCCGGACCTCGCGCGCCTCTTCTTCGGCCAGGCCTTCTCCACGGCGCAGGCGGTGGAGCTCGCGCGCGACGCAAAGCTCGCGGCCGCGATGCACGCGAAGGAGTCTCCCGACCTCCAGGACGCCGCCACGGCCGTCGATCGCGGTGCGCGCGACGTGCGCATCGCGTTGGGCAAGACGGGCGGGCGCATCCCGATCGCCGGCCTCGCGACGCGCTCGGCCTTCGATGGCGCGTTGGACGCGCTGGCCGAACGCCTCTCCACGCTCGCACGCCTGCTTGCGGCGCACGAGGAGCGCGCCGAGGAGTTGAAGAATGCCCGCCTGCGCGCCGAGGAGTTTCGCGGCCGCATCGTGGAATGGCGCGAGGCCGATGGGCGCGAACGCGAGGAGGGGCCCGTCGAGACCGTGCGCTGGCTGGAAGCCTTCGCGGGCACCGTGGTTCTCTACGTCACGCCGCTCGACGTCGCCGCCATCTTCAACGCGCAGGTGAAGGACTCGAAGCGCGCCTGGATCTTCACCTCGGCCACGCTCTCCGTGGCGGGGGACTTCTCGCACTACCAGAACGAGATGGGGCTCGCGCAGGCCGTCACCAGCAGCTGGCCCAGTCCGTTCGATTTCGCCACGCAGGCGCTGCTCTATGCGCCGGAGGGCATGCCGGACCCGAACTCCGAGGGCTATACCGACGCGGTTGTCGATGCCGCGTGGCCGGTGGTGGAGGCGAGCGGTGGCCGGGCCTTCCTGCTGTTCACGAGCCTGCGCGCCATGGAGCGCGGCTGCGAACGCTTCAAGGCGAAGCTGGAGCAGGCGGGGCTCGACTGGCCGGTGCTGTTGCAGGGGACGGGATCGAAGAACGAACTGCTCGAGCGCTTCCGGGTTTCACCGCATGCGGTGTTGTTCGGCTCGCAGTCGTTCTGGGAGGGCGTGGACGTGAAGGGCGAGCAACTGTCGGTCGTGGTGATCGACCGCCTGCCGTTCAACCCGCCCGATGACCCGGTGCTGGCCGCCTGCCTCGAGCGCATCAACCGCGCGGGCGGCAACGCGTTCATGGAATACCAGGTGCCGCGCGCGGTGATCGCACTGAAGCAGGGGGCGGGGCGCTTGATCCGCGACGAAACCGACCGCGGCGTGCTGATGATCGCGGACCCGAGGCTGACCTCGAAGCCCTATGGCCGGCGCATCTGGCGCGCGCTGCCGCCCTTCCGGCGGACGCGCGCCATCGCCGACGTCGAAGCGTTCTTCAGTTCCGGTACTGCGGCGCCTGGAACTGCCAGCCTTCCGGGCAAGACTTGACCTTCGGGAAGTACGCCTTGGCCGAAACGCAGTAGTTCATGTACAGCGGGCCTTGCGCGGGCATGCCGGCATCGCCCGTGTTCACGTCTGCGGCCGGGCCGAGGTCCACCGGCGGGGACATCGTGCCGCTGTCGTAGACGGGCTGAGCCGGGTAGGCCGGAGCGTAGTACGCGTAGCTCGGATAGCCGTAGCCGTAACCGTACCCGTAGTACGGATAACCCCACGCCGCGCCCCAGAGGAACGGCGCTGCCGCGTAGAAGCCCCAGTACGGCCGGTAGTAGCCCCCGTAGTAGCCCCCGCGATAGTAGCCGCCGCCGTGGTAGTAGCCGCCCCGGTAGTAGCCCCCGCCATGAGAGCCGCCATGGTAGCCGCTGCCCCCGTGGTACCCGCTGCCGTGGCCGTTGCCACCGCCACCGCCTCCGCGAGTTGCCGCTTCGAGCGGGGGAGGCGCGAGGAGTGCGAGGGCTACGGCGGAAGCGAGGGTGAGGGCCTGGATCGTTTTCATGGTTCCTCCTTCTGGTGGCGAAGGACAAGTTCAAGGGCATCGCCTGCGGCGGCCGCGCCATCCTCCAACCGGACGGTGCGACCCAGCGCCTCCGCGCGATCCCGGTGCGGCCCCGGGGAAAGCAACTGCCGGAGCTGGGCCGCGACGCCGGGCGAACGAAAGCGCCCTGGCTGGCAAACGCGCGCGACCCCCAAACGGTTTACACGATACGCGTTGTCGGGTTGGTCATGGGCATGGGGCACGATCAACTGCGGCCGGCCGGACCGGAGGGCCTGGCTGGTCGTGCCCATGCCCGCCTGGTGGACCACCACGGCGGAACGCGGAAAGAGCAGCGCATGCGGTGCATATTCGACGCTCATCACTCCTTGGGGCAACGGGCCCGCGGGAAGGTTCGCCCGGTCTGTTCCCGCCAGCAGAACACCCCGGCAGCCGGCTTCGACACAGGCGGCCGCGGCTTCCCGGAAGAACTCGCCCGGCGCGCCAACGGCCGAAGTACCCAGGGTAAACGTGACCGGGGCCGGTCCGGATTCAAGGAAAGCCTCCAGCGCGGGGGGCATCGGGTCGGGTCCGTTGTAGGACACGAATCCGGCCCGGACCACATTCGGCGGCCAGTCCGGTTGTGGTTCGGCCAGCGGGGTCGGGAAAAGGGCCAGTGTGGCGGCGGGCGAGAACTGACCCTCGAACAGCGGATGGCCCCCGTCGGGCAAGCCCAGCTCCGCGGCCAGCCGGTCCACGGATCGAAGCCAGGGCCGCGTCCTTGCCTTCGCGATCCCGCGCACGCCGCCGCATACGACCGGGCCCAGGGCATTCAGGTGCCGCGTCCAGTATCCGAGCGGCAGGACCGGAAAGTCATGGCGCGAGAAGAACGAGAGCGGCGCCAGCACGGTGGAAACCCACGGGATTCCGCGATGGCGCGCGACGAGCGGAGCGGCGAGCGTCGCCGGATGCGAGACGAGGAGGTCGGCCCCGCGAGCGGCTTCGTCGAGCGCCGCATGCGATGCGCGAATCTCCGGAGCCAGGATGTCGCGCAGCAAGCGCTCGGAGCCCCGGCGCGCGTCCATCAGGTTCGCGACGAACGCCTTGTCGTTCGGATCGACGTCCGGCGGGACGGGGTGGAAATCCAGGCCCTCGGCGCGCACGCGCTCGCGATAGAACTCGCAGGTGGCGACCAGGGGCGCGTGGCCGCGGCGCTTCATCTCGAGCGCCAGGCCCAGCGCGGGGAAGAGGTCGCCGTAGGAGCCCCACGTCGCGACCACCACTCGCGCCATGGGGCGGGCTACTTCTTGCCGCCGACCACCAGCAGCACCACGCCCAGCGCGATGGCCCCGAAGCCGGCCCACACCGGGACGTTCACGGTTTCCTTTTCCTTCACGGAGAACTCGATGGGGCCGAGCTTCGCGGAGTGCGTTTGCTTCGTGAAGCTGAAGCTGCCGTAGGCGAGGCCCAACGCGCCCGCCACGATGAGGACGATTGCGACAAGCTTGAGTGGGTTCATGCGACGCAGTCTATCCCGGCGGGCGGGCGGGCGCCGATCGTCCCTGCAGGAACCCCCACGCGACGCCGATCACGAGGCCCGCGGTGTGCGCCCAGTTCGCGATCGGGCCCACGAGCCCGGTCCAGCAGACGACGAACCAGACCAGCATCATGATCACGGTGCTCTGGTGCAGCGCGATGCCGAACGCGGGATTGATGCGGCCCTGGATCCAGAAGTAGCCGAGCAGCGCGTAGACCACGCCCGACATGCCCCCGAACAGCGGACTCTGCGTGATCGCGTATTGCGCGAGGTTCGCGGCGGCTCCCGTGGCCACGATGAAGATGGCGAGGAAGGCCGCGCCCCGGCGCCGTTCGAGGGCGCGCCCCAGGTCCCAGAGCCACATCATATTGAAGGCGATGTGCAGGATGCCGAAGTGCACGAACATCGGCGTCACGACGCGCCACGCCTCGCCGCCAGCGATGCTCGCCAGGAACGGCGCGCGGGGCTCGTTGATCAGCAGCGGCGTCAGGACGCCCGACCCCAGCACCGAGGGAATCGAGGCGAGCACGCTCAGCGCGATGAACGTCGCGGTGACGAACGGCAGGCGCACGGCGGAGGGTCCCGGGCTCACTCGTGGAGATCGGGTTCCATGAAGAGGAACTTGACCTGCGGGAACCGCTCCCTGAACTTCGCCTCGACGGCGTTTACGTTCTCGATCAAGGCGACGTCGGATCCGGTGGGCTTCATCTTGACCTTGAGCGCCACCATCACGTCCGGCCCCAGTTGGAGCGACAGGAGGTTCAGCACCCGTTCGACGGTCGACTGTTCCGTGACGAAGGCGAGCATCTCCTGCTTGACCGGCTCGTCGACGCCTTGCCCCACCAGCATCTGCTTCACCTCGATGCCGACCAGGACCGCGACCACGATCAGGAGGACGCCGATGGCGATGCCGCCGAGCGCGTCATAGACCGGGTTGCCGGTGATCCACGTGACGAGCACGGCGAAGAACGCGAAGGTGAGGCCGAGGAGGGCGGCGAGGTCCTCGCCGAAGATCACCACGAGCTCGGCGTTGCGCGAGGTGCGGAACCAGCGCCAGAGGGATTGCTCGCCGCGGATCTTGTTCACTTCCCCGACGCAGCCCCACATGGAGAAGCCCTCGGCGACGATGCCGAAGGCGAGCGTGCCCAGCGCCAGCAGGGGGTAGGACAGCGGCTCGGGTTGGTGCAGCTTGTGCCAGCCCTCGTAGATCGAGAAGACGCCGCCCAGGGTGAAGAGCATGAGCGCCACGATGAACGACCAGAAATACGTCTCCTTGCCGTAGCCCAGCGGATAGTCGGCCGTGGGCGGGCTCTTGGCGAGCCTCAAGCCCAGGAGCAGCAGGAGCTGGTTGCCGCAGTCCGCCGTCGAGTGGACCGCTTCCGCGAGCATCGAACCGGAATTCGTGATGAAGGCCGCGACGTACTTGGAGACTGCGATCGCGAAATTCGCGCCGAGCGCGAAGAGGATCGCCTTGACCGGGTTTGCGCCGCCTGCCATGAATGCCTTCCCCAAGCTGTCGTGAAGGCCCTAGTCTGCCTGAGAGACCTCAGGCGGGAAACGTCATTCGCGCGTCCAGCCCGCCGCCCTCGCGCGCCAGGAGCTCGAGCCGGCCCCCGTGGATGGCCGCGACGCGATCGGCGATCGCGAGCCCCAGGCCCGCGCCCGAGTGCCCGCTGCGCGCATCGTCGCGGCGCGTGAAGGGCTGCTTCAGGCGTTCGGCGAGCTCGCGCGGGATTCCGGGGCCGCGGTCGAGCACGCGGACGGCCACGCCCCTGGGCACCGGTTCGACGCGAAGCTCGATCGGCCCGAGGCCATGCTTGATCGCGTTGCCGACGAGGTTGTCGATCGCCCGCTGGATCGCGAGGGGCCGCAGCAGGAGCCGGGGAACGGGAGCCGTCATCACCTCGATCGGCTTTCCGAGGCGGGCGGCGCGTTCGCCGGCGGCGCGCGCGACTTCGGCGAGGTCTACGGGCGCCAGCGCCTCGGAGGCTTCTCCGCGCGCGAAGTCGATGAACTGGTCGATGATCGCGTTCATGTCCTCCAGGTCGGCGACCATCGCGCGCTGCGTGTCCGGCTCGATGCGCGGGGCGAGCATCTCGGTCTCGAGGCGCAGGCGCGCAAGCGGCGTGCGCAGGTCGTGCGATACGCCCGCGAGGAACGTGGCGCGCTCCCGCTCCTGGCGGAGCAGGTCGTCCTTCATCTGGTTGAAGGCCCGCGCGACCTCGCGAACTTCCGACGGGCCGCTTTCGGGCAGCGGCGGCTCGTCCACGCGCTGGCCGATACGCCGCGCCGCTTCCGTCAGGCGTTGCAACGGACGGGTGAGCCACCAGCCGATCAGGGCCGTCGCGAGCAGGGCGATCACGAGGCCGACCACGCCCCAGCCCACCAGGGCGCCGACCGGGTTCTGGTCGACGCGGGTGCGCGGAAAGGCGATCCAGTATTCGCGGCCGGCCACGGGAATGCGGATCCAGAGCGCCCGTGGGGCACTCGGCCGGACGTAGACCTCCGCGTCGGGACCGAAAATGGCGTGCACGCGTTCGCGGAAGAGCGTGAGGGCCGGCACGTCCGGGGCCGGCATGGCGTTCTCGTTGCCGCGCGCCGGCATGATGCGGATCCCTTCGCGCTCCGCGATCTTCTGGATGAAGGCGTCGTGCTGCGCCTCGGGCAGCGTCTCCAGCGCGGCGCGGATCGTCTTCAGGTGGCTCACGAACTGCCCGATGCCGGCCTGCTGGCGCGGTCGCGTGACGTTCTCGTTCAGCAGGTACAGCGATACCGCCTGCGAGAGGACAAGGGCCAGCAGCACCACGGCGAGCGTGCGCCAGACGAGGGAGCCGAAGAACTTCATTTCTGCGGCGCCCCGTCCGGCACGAACACGTAGCCGAAGCCCCAGACGGTCTGGATGTAGCGCGGCTCCTTCGGGTCGTCCTCGAGCAGCTTCCTCAGGCGGGAGACCTGCACGTCGATGGAACGGTCGAAGCTCTCGTGCTCGCGGCCGCGCGCGAGGTCCATCAGCTTGTCTCGCGACATCGGCTCGCGGGCGTGCTCCACCAGCGCCTTCAGCAGCGAGAATTCTCCGGTCGTGAGAACGATGGGCTTGCCTTCGCGGGCGAGCAGGCGCGTGGAGAGGTCGAGCGTGAACGCGCCGAACTCGATCACCTTCGCTTCCGTGGCGGGTGCGCCGGGGACCGGCAGCGGAGCCTGGCGGCGCAGCACGGCGTTGATGCGCGCCACGAGCTCGCGCGGGTTGAACGGCTTGCCGAGGTAGTCGTCCGCCCCCATTTCGAGGCCGACGATGCGATCGACGTCGTCGCCCTTGGCGGTGAGCATGATCACCGGAAGGGCGTTGCCCTCGGAGCGCAGGCGCCGGCAGATCGCGAGGCCATCCTCGCCGGGCAGCATGAGGTCGAGGACGAGGAGGTCGTAGCGGACGCGCTGCAACTGCCGGTCCATGGCGCCGGCGTCGGCCACGGTGTCGGTGGCGAAACCCTGTTCCGTGAGATAGCGCTTGAGGAGGTCCCTCAGCCTCAGGTCGTCGTCGACGACCAGCACCTTTTGTCTTTGTGCGTTTTGCATGGGTTTCATCGTAAGGGCGCGCGGGAAGGTTCCCACGCCGCCACCTGTAAGCAGATGTTAGCAACCGATGCGCTCCGGGGAGCGTGCTTGCATTTCGTTACCACGCGGAAGTCCTCCGTTCACAGTTTCCGGGCGTTGAGCGCTTAAGCTTGCCGCCATGTACCTGGACTAACGTTCGAATCACGGGACCGGCGGACAAGCCCCAACGAGGGAGTACTACGACGCGAAAGCGTCCCTAGAGGAGTTTTTCATGAAGACCATCATCGCAATCGCAGCCACGTTCGCCACCGCCTTCTCCGCCGCGGCCTTTGCCGCCGAAGGAGGCCCGAGGGGTGACGGCATGAAGAAGGCCGACACCAACGGCGACGGCATGATCAGCCGCGAAGAGGCGAAGGGCATGCCGCGCCTCGCCAAGCACTTCGACGAGATCGACACCAACAAGGACGGCCAGTTGAGCCGCGACGAAATGCGCGCCTTCCACGAGAAGCAGAAGGGCGACCACTTCAAGAAGATCGACACCAACGGCGACGGCGTGATCAGCAAGGCCGAAGCCCAGGCGAACGCCCCGCGCCTCGCCGAGCGCTTCGACCAGATCGACACGAACAAGGACGGCCAGTTGTCGAAGGACGAGCTGCAGGCGGCCCGCGCCGCCCACGGCAAGAAGTGATCGGGTAGAAGATGCCCATGCGCGCCACGAACTTTCCTGTCGTTCGCGGCGCGCTCTTTTCTTTCGCGCTGCTCCTCGCCCCCTTGGCCGCCTCCGCGCAGGCCATCGGCTATGACGGGGCACGCCATTTCCTGAATCGCGTCGGTTTCGGCGCCACCGACGCGGAGGTTCGCGAGTACGCCGGCCTCACGCGCACGCAAGCGGTGGATCGCGTGCTGGCCGGAGCGCGGCGGGAAGCCACGCTGCCGCCACCCGCCTTCGTCGAGACGCCGCCGCTCCCGTTCTACAAGTACCGGGAGATGAACGAGGAAGACCGCAAGCGGCAGCAGCGCCTCACGATCGAGCAGGGGCTGCAGCTGCGCGAATGGTGGTTGCGCGAGATGCTCTCCTCGCCGTCGCCGTTCACCGAGCGCATGACGCTCTTCTGGCACAACCATTTCGCCACCGGCCAGCAGAAGGTCCGCAACGGCCAGCTCATGCATGCGCAGAACGCGCTGCTGCGGCGCGAGGCGCTGGGCAATTTCGGCACGCTGCTGCACGCGGTGGCGAAGGACCCGGCGATGTTGATCTACCTCGACAACGCCGGCAGCCGCAGGCAGGCGCCGAACGAGAATTTCGCGCGCGAAGTGATGGAGCTCTTCACGCTGGGCGAAGGCCACGGCTACGGCGAGCGCGACATCCAGGAAGCCGCGCGTGCCTTCACCGGCTGGAGCCTCGATCGCGACACCCTGAAGTTCATGTTCCGCCCGGCTTTCCACGATGGCGGGGAGAAGACGGTCCTCGGCCGCACGGGCCGCTTCGATGGCGACGAGGTGCTGGACATCCTGCTCGCCCGGCCCGAGGCCGCCGAGTTCGTCACGACCAAGTTGTGGAAGGAATTCGTCTCGCCCACGCCCGACGGCAGCGAGGTGAAACGCCTGGCCGCCGTGTTCCGCGACAAGCGCTACGAAGTGAAGCCCCTCATGCGCGCGATGCTTGCCTCCGACGCGTTCTGGGCCCCCGAGCAGCGCGGCGCCCTGATCAAGTCGCCGCTCGACCTGGTGGTGGGCACGCTGCGCACGTTCGAGATCCGTCCCGCCTCCCTGCGCCCCGCGGTCCTGGCCTCCACGGTGCTGGGCCAGAACCCGATGTCGCCGCCCAACGTGAAGGGATGGCCCGGCGGCGAGGCGTGGATCAACTCCGCCACGCTCCTCGGCCGCAAGCAACTCCTCGACCGCCTCTTCCGCGGCACTGACGCGATGCCCGAGGCCGCCCCGATGATGGCCGCGGCGGCCGTGGACGACGCAAAGGCCGAAGCGACGCCCACGCCCGAAGCACGCCTGCGCCGGGCGATGGAGCGCGGCATGCAGACGTACGCGTTCGACTGGGACCGCTGGTCCCGCACCGTCGATCGTTCGAGCTCCGTGGAAAGCCTCGCGCTGGCCGCGCCGGCCGTGAATGCGGCGCCCGAGGGCGCGCAGGGCCTGGAACTCGTCCGCCACCTGGTTTCCGACCCCGCCTACCAGCTCAAATGAAACGCCGCGACTTCCTTCGCTACAGTGCCGCCGTCCCCCTGCTGGGAACCTGGGGGAGCGTCGCTTTCGCCGCACCGGCCGGCGGAACGCGCAACCTCCTGGTCCTCGTGGAGCTGAAGGGCGGCAACGATGGCCTCAACACGGTCGTGCCCTATGCGGATCCGGCCTACCGCAGGCTGCGCGCGCGCACGGCGATCGAGCGCGACGCGGTGCTGCAACTGACGCCCGATGCGGGGCTGAACCCGGGCCTCGAGAAATTGATGCCCGTGTGGTCCGCCAAGCAGCTCGCGATCGTGCAGGGCCTGGGCTATCCGCAACCGAATCTCTCGCATTTCCGCTCCATCGAGATCTGGGACACCGCCTCGAAGAGCGAGGAGTACCTCGATGACGGCTGGCTCGCGCGCGCCTTTGCGCGTTCCCCGTCGCCGGCCAGCTTCGCGGCCGACGGAGTCGTGGTCGGTGCGGCGGACATGGGCCCGCTCAACGGGGCGGGGCGCGCCATCGCACTCACCAATCCCGAGCAGTTCCTGCGCAATGCCCGCCTCGCACGCGACGCCGGAGCCACGAAGAACGCCTCGCTCGCGCACATCCTTCGCGTCGAACGCGAGATCGTGCAATCGGCCGAGAAGCTCGATGCCGGCCGGCGCTTCGAGACCGCATTCCCCACCGGTCCGTTCGGCAACGCCATTCGCACGGCGGCGCAACTCGCCGCCAACCCCGCGGGAATCGCGGTGATCCGGGTCACGCTGGGCGGGTTCGACACGCACGCGAACCAGCTCGGCACCCACGCCAACCTCATGCGCCAGTTGGGCGAGGGCCTCGGCGCCCTGCGGGAGGCCCTCATCGAGGCGGGCCGCTGGGAGACGACCGTCGTCGCGACCTACTCGGAGTTCGGGCGCCGCCCCGCGAGCAACCAGAGCGGCGGCACCGACCACGGCACGGCCTCGGCGCACCTGGTGATGGGGGGCAAGGTCCGGGGCGGACTCTACGGCGCGGCCCCGAAGCTCGACCGGCTCGACGGCAACGGCAACCTGCCGTTCGCCGTGGATTTCCGCAGCTACTACGCCACGATCCTCGATCGCTGGTGGGGCATGGACGCCAACGCCGCGTTGCAGGGGCGCTTTCCCACTCTTGAGTTTTTGGTTTAGAAAAGCTATTTAACTATCTGATTTATAGTTTGTTAGTATTGCCGGATTCACCTGTATAATGGAGGCGAAAGCCGCCCATTCCCGTGAACCTGCTCGCCGTCGAAACCTCCACCGAACTCTGCTCTGCCGCGCTGCTCCGCGGGGGCGAGCTGTTCGTCGAGGAGGCCGTGGCCGAGAACCGCCATTCCGAACTGCTCGTCCCGATGATCCGGCGGCTGCTCGAGCGCTCGCGCCTCGCGCCCGCGGACCTCGACGGCATCGGTTTCGGCCAGGGTCCCGGGTCCTTCACCGGAATCCGCATCGCCTGCGGGATCGCGCAGGGCATGGCCTTCGGCGCCGGCAAGCCGGTCGTCCCGGTCCCTTCGCTGCTGGCCCTGGCCGAGCAGTCCAACGAACGCCGCGTCCTGGCCGCCTTCGACGCGCGCATGGACGAGACGTATCTCGCCGCCTACGCACGCGACGGTGAGGATTGGCTCGAAGTCATCGCGCCGTGCCTCGCGGATCGCCAGGCGCTCCCCGAGTTGCCGGGCCGTTCGTGGGTCGCGAGCGGAAGCGGCTTCGATCGCTTCGACTGGCTGCGGCTGCACTATCGCGATTCGATCGCCACGCGCATCGAAGGCGACCTCCCGCGCGCTGGCGCCATCGCCCGGCTGGCCGTCCGCCGCCTCGCCAAGGGGCAGGGCGTGCCGCCGGAACGCGCCGCGCCCCTATACTTGCGGGACAAGGTCGCATTGACCACCGAGGAAAGGCAGTCGCGGCGGTGAGCGCGCTCCCCATCCCCCAACTGGCGTATCGCCCGATGCGCGCCACGGACATTCCCGCGGTGGCACGCCTCGAGAAGGACCTCTACGCGTTCCCGTGGAGCGCGGGAAACTTTCGCGACTCCGTCAATGCCGGATACGACTGCTGGGCCGTGTGCCACGGGGAAACGCTGATCGGCTATGCCGTTCTCATGATCGCGCTGGACGAAGCCCACCTGCTCAACATCGCCGTCGCACCCGACTGGCAACGCCAGGGGATCGGGCGTGCGTTCCTCGACCACATGATCGGCGTGGCGCGCCGCGCCGCCTGCGGCATCGTGTATCTCGAGGTGCGGCCCTCGAACATCACCGCACGGCACCTCTATCGCACGCTGGGCTTCCAGCAGATCGCGATCCGCCCGAACTACTACCCGGCCACGTCGGGGCGCGAAGACGCGCTCTTCCTCGGCCTCACGCTGTAGCGATGGACGAACGCGCGCTGAAGGAGCTCGAGCTCCGCGACGTGGCCGCGCTCTATGGCCTGGTCGATGCGCCGCACCCGGTCGTGGCCCTCGCTGCCGAAGCGGCCCCGCGTCCGATCCACGCGCCGGCGAATCCGGTAGTCGCCTCGATGCCTTCCGCGGCGCCGACGGTGGCCCGCGTGATTCCTTCCGATTGGGAAGCGCTCAAGGTGGCCGTCCGCGAATGCACGGCGTGCGGCCTGTGCCGGCAACGCAAGCAGGCGGTCTTCGGCGTCGGCAACGAGGCGGCGCCCTGGCTTTTCGTGGGCGAGGGCCCGGGCGCCGACGAGGATGAACAAGGCGAGCCGTTCGTGGGCCAGGCGGGAAAACTGCTCGACGGCATGCTCGCCGCCATCGGCATCGCGCGTGGCCGCGAGGCGTACATCGCCAACGTCGTGAAGTGCCGCCCGCCGGGCAACCGCACGCCGACCCCCGAGGAGGCTGCGGCCTGCGCGCCGTTCCTCGATGCGCAGGTGGACCACATCAAGCCTCGCGTCATCGTGGCCCTCGGCAAGACGGCGGCGGCACGGTTGCTGAACACCGACGCGAGCCTGGGCAGCCTGCGGGGCCGCGTGCACGACTACCGGGGCACGCCGCTCATCGTGACCTACCACCCGGCCTACCTGCTGCGAACCCTCCCGGACAAGGCAAAGGCCTGGGAAGACCTCCTTTTCGCGCGGCGCGAACTCGCGAAGCGGGCCGCACCCGCGTGAAAATTCACGATCGGCGCGTCCGCGCTTGTGTTCGCCGTTGCGCATCCCCATGATCGCGTTGCCTCACCCACCATCCGGGAGATAAAGACCACCATGAGAAAGCTGCTCACCCTGTTCGCCCTCGCGGGACTGCTTGCCCTGTCCGGCTGCGGCTACAACGACTTCCAGACCAAGGACGAGACGGTGAAGGCGGCCTGGGCGGAGGTGCTGAACCAGTACAAGCGCCGCTCCGACCTGATTCCCAACCTCGTGCAGACCGTGCAGGGCTATGCGTCGCAGGAGAAGGACGTGCTGCTCGGCGTGACCCAGGCGCGCGCCAAGGCGGGTTCCATCCAGATGACGCCCGAGATGCTGAACGACCCGGCCGCGATGAAGTCCTTTCAAGCAGCCCAGGGTGAACTCTCCGGCGCGCTCTCGCGCCTGCTCGTGGTGGCGGAGAACTATCCGCAGTTGAAGAGCGACAAGCTCTTCAGCGACCTCATGTCGCAACTCGAAGGCACGGAGAACCGCATCACGGTGGCGCGCAACCGCTTCATCGGCGCCGTGCGCGAGTACAACATCCTCGCGAAGCAGTTCCCGACCAACTTGACCGCGATGATCTTCGGCTACAAGGAGAAGGCGTCGTTCACGGTCGAGAACGAGAAGGCGATCTCGGACGCGCCCAAGGTCGACTTCCAGAAGAAATGAGTTTCACGCGGGGGCTTCGGGCCCCGATCTGGGTGGCGGCGCTCGTCGCGGGCGCCGCCGTTTCGTTCGCGGCCGTGGCCCAGGATGCGCTCGTGCCCGTGCCGAAGCTCGCCGCGCGCGCCACCGACCAGACCGGCACGCTCACCGTGCCGGAACTGAGCGCCCTCGAATCGAAGCTGCGCGCGTTCGAGCAGGCGAAGGGCTCGCAGGTCGCGGTGCTGATGGTTCCCACCATCGGCCCCGAACCGATCGAGGACTTCGCGCTGCGCGTGACGGACGCGTGGCAACTCGGCCGCAAGGGCGTGGACGACGGCGTGCTCTTCGTGATCGCGAAGCAGCAGCGCAAGATCCGCATCCAGACCGGCCGGGGCGTGCAGGGCACGCTGACCGACGTGGCCTCCAAGCGGATCATCGCCGAGCGCGTGGCCCCGGCCTTTCGCAATGGGGATTTCGCCGGCGGCATCAACGCGGGCGTCGACGCGATCCTGAAGGCCATCGAGGGCGAGTCCCTTCCACCGGTGAAGGCGGGCACCACCACGTCGCGCAAGGTCGACAGCGTGTCGTCCGGTTTCGATTTCCTCTGGCTCGCGTTTTTCGCGGTGCCGGTGGTCGCGATGGTCCTGCGTCCGATGGTCGGGCGCGCCGGTAGCGCCGCGGTCACCGGCGGCGCGACGGGCGTGGGCGCGTGGCTCGTGTTCGGTTCGCTCATCGCCGGGGGCATCGGAGCGCTCGTGGCGTTCCTCATCGCGATCTCGATGGGCACGAATGCGTTGCGCCAGGGCCGGGGCGGAATCGGCAGCTGGATTCCGTCCGGAGGGTGGAGCGGCGGCGGTGGCGGCGGCGGATTCGGGGGCGGTGGTTTCAGCGGTGGCGGGGGCGGCTTCGACGGCGGCGGATCGTCGGGAAGCTGGTGATGGAACTCGCTCGCTTCGCCCGTCATTTCGCGATGACGCCGTGGAAGGCGCGCCGCGCCTTTCCCGATGCGGTGATGGACTCGATCCAGCAGGCCGTTGCGCAGAGCGAGCTGCTGCATCGCGGTGAAGTGCGCTTCGTCGTCGAACCCGAACTCACCACCGGACAACTCTGGGCCGCGATGAGCGCCCGCGCCCGCGCCGTCGAAGTGTTCTCGATGCTGCAGGTCTGGAACACCGAGGAGAACACAGGCGTGCTCGTCTACGTCCTGCTCGCCGATCACCAGGTTGAGATCGTGGCCGATCGCGGGATCCAGAAGCAGGTCGCGGCCGGCGACTGGGACGGCGTCATCCAGGCCATGCAGGCCCACTTTCGCGAGGAGCGCTACGCGGAAGGCGCGCTGGCCGGGGTGAAGGGCGTTTCGGAAATCCTGGCACGCCACTTCCCGGCCGATGGCCGCGCGGGCAACGAGCTTCCGGATCGGCCCTTGATTCTCTGAGGGCGGGTTCCCTCCTGCGACACGTGCGGGGCGTTGCGATCCGCGAGAAAGTCAGTTCTGGTACGATTAGTGGCATTCGATTCTGGAATACGAAACGAACTGCCATGGAACAGACCGTCCGCAAAGCCTTCGACGTCCTCGAAGCGCTCGCCAAGTCCGGAGGGCCGCGCCGTCTCACCGACCTCTCGCGCGAGCTCTCCCTCACCAAGCCGAACGTCTATCGCCTGCTCTCCACGTTGAGCGAGCTGGGCTACGTGTCGAAGGAAGAGGCCACGAGCCGCTATTCGGCCACGCTCAAGCTCTGGGAGATGGGCTCGGTGCTGGTCCACGACGCAAACCTGGTCACCGTCACCGCGCCGCGATTGCGCGAGCTTTGCGAGCGCGCGCACGAGTCGGTGCAGCTTGCCGTCTATGACGCGGGCTATGCCGTGTACGTGAACAAGGTCGATTCGCCGCAACCGATCAAGGCCATGACGACCATCGGTAGCCGCATTCCCGCGGCCGTGTCGTCGACCGGGAAGGCGATCCTCGCCTGGCTGGAAGATGCCGAGGTCAAGCAGGCCTTCACGCTGGTGCGACGCTTCACGCCGCTCACGCGCACCCAGCGCGCGGACCTCGATCGCGACCTCGCCGATGCGCGAAACCGGGGCTATGCGGTGAACTACGGCGAATGGCGCCCCGGTATCTGCGGCATCGCCGCTCCTCTGCGTGACCACCGTGGGCAAGTCGTCGCCGCGATGGGCATCTGGGGGGCAGAGGGATCGATCCTCGGTGCGCGGCGCGACGAGCTCGGCCAGCACGTGCTCGACGTCTGCGCGCAGGCCTCGCGCGAGCTCGGCTACCTCTCGGCTAGTCCTTCGCGTCCAGCAGGCGCGTGATCTCGGCCTTGCGCGGGCCCGAAGGCGCATCCGGCGCCGCGCGCTTGCGGCGCACCAGCACCACGAACGCCAAGGCGCCTCCCGCGAGCAGCACGACGGGCGCCACCCACAGCGCGATCGTGTTGCCCTGGAACGGCGGCTTGTAGAGCACGAAGTCGCCGTAGCGCTCGACCATGTAGCTGCGGATCTGCGCGTCGCTGCGCCCTTCGGCGATCTGCCCGCGGATCTGGTTGCGCAGGTCGACGGCGAGCGAAGCGTTGGAATCCGCGATCGTCTGGTTCTGGCACACGAGGCAGCGCAATTCCTCGGCGAGGAGCTTCATGCGCGCCTCGACATTCGCATCGGGCGTCTTCGGTCCGGCCTGCCCGAACACGGCACCGCAGAACGCCAGGACCAGGGCGGTGAGCGCGGCCCTCATGCCTGCAGCTTCTTCAGGAGCGGAAGGATGGTCTTCTCTAGCGCTTCGGGCGTGATCGGCCCGATCTGCTTGTAGCGAACGATGCCTTGCTTGTCGATCACGAAGGTCTCCGGGACGCCATAGACGCCGTAGTCGATGCCCACGCGTCCATCGGAATCGAACGCCGAAAGCATGTAGGGGTTGCCGAACTTGTCGAGCCACTGCACGCCTTCGTTGCGGCCATCCTTGTAGTTCAGGCCCACGATCGGGACGATCTGCCGCTTCGACATCTCCACCAGCAGCGGGTGCTCGACGCGGCACGACACGCACCACGACGCCCACACATTCAGCATCCAGACGCGGCCCTTCATGTCCTCGGGCGTGAACGGCTTGGCGGGGTCGTGGAGCTGCTCCAGCTTGAAGGCGGGCGCGGGCTTGTCGATGAACGGCGAGGGGATGGTGCGTGGGTCGTGTTGCAGGCCGACCGCGAAGAATCCCGCGAGCACGAGGAAGAGGACGAAGGGCACGACGAACTTGAGTGAACGCATGGGGCTCAGGCCTTCGAAGGCGCCAGCGCCGCGTCCAGCTTCGCGTGCGAGGCCATCCGGCTGCGGTAGCGCTTGTCGGCGATGGCGAGGATGCCGCCCAGCGCCATCATCAGGCAGCCGCCCCAGATCCAGTCGACGAAGGGCTTGTGGTACACGCGCACGCCCCATGCGCCGTCTCCGACCGGCTCGCCGAGCGAGACGTAGAGGTCGCCGGTGAAGCCCGTGTCGATGTCCGCTTCGGTCATTGTCTGGCCCGAAGCCTGGTAGACGCGCTTCTCGGGATGCATGCTCCTCACGATGCGGATGTCTCCCTCGCGGCGCACCTCGAACTGGCCCTGCGTCGCGAGGTAGTTCGGGCCGGTGACGTCCTTCGTGCCGGTGAACGTGAATTCATAGCCGCCGATCACGGTCTTCTCGCCCGGGGCCATGCGGATGTCGCGTTCGGTCTCGTAGCCCTTCACCAACGTGACGCCGATGATGAAGATCGCGATGCCCAGGTGCGCGATCACCATGCCGTACCAGTGCGCGGGCTGCGCGGCGATCCTGGCACTCAGTCCCGATTGCGGCGCCAGCGCGATGCGAGCCCGGACCTGCACGACCGAGGCCGCGATGACCCACGCGGCCAGCAACAGGCCGAAGGCCACCAGCGGCGACCAGCGGCCGAAGGCGAACGGCAGGATCAGCCCCGCGGCGACGGCGACGGCAAAGGCCCACTTGAGGCGCGTCCAGAGTGCGGGCAGCTCGGCCCGTTTCCAGCTCGCGACCGGTCCCACGGCCATGAGGAAGATGGCGGGCGCCATGAGCGGCGCGAACACCGCTTCGAAGTAGGGCGGACCGACCGAAATCTTCCCTGCGTCGAGCGCGTCGAGGAAGAGCGGGTAGAGCGTTCCCAGCATCACCGCGGCGAGGGCCACCGCGAGCAGCACGTTGTTGGCGAGCAGCAGCGATTCGCGCGACACCGGCGAGAATCCGCCGCCCAGGCCCACGCGGGGCGCACGCCAGGCGAACAAGGCGAGCGAGCCGCCGATCACGAGCACGAGGAAGCCGAGGATGAAGATGCCGCGCGCCGGATCGGTGGCGAACGCGTGCACCGAGGTGAGGACGCCGGAGCGGACGAGGAACGTGCCCACGAGCGAGAGCGAGAAGGCGGTGATCGCGAGCAGCACCGTCCAGCTGCGGAACGTGCCGCGCTTCTCGGTGACGGCGAGCGAATGGATCAGCGCCGTGCCCGCGAGCCAAGGCATGAAGGACGCGTTCTCGACCGGGTCCCAGAACCACCAGCCGCCCCAGCCCAGCTCGTAGTACGCCCACCAGCTGCCCAGCATGATCCCCACGGTGAGGAAGGACCATGCGGCGGTGGTCCACGGCCGCGACCAGCGGGCCCACGCCGCGTCGAGGCGGCCTTCGAGCAACGCCGCGATGGCGAAGGCGAACGCCACCGAGAAGCCCACGTAACCCATGTAGAGCATGGGCGGGTGGATCACCATGCCCGGATCCTGCAGCAGCGGATTCAGGTCGCGTCCGTCGGCCGCGGCCGGCAGCAGGCGCGCGAACGGATTGGAGGTGAGCAGCATGAACAGCAGGAACCCCGCGCTCACCAGGCCCATCACGCCGATCACGCGCGCGACCATGCGCTCCGGGAGGTGCCGGCTGAAGAGCGCGACGGCGAAGGTCCATCCCGCGAGCATGAGCGTCCAGAGCAGCATCGAGCCCTCGTGCGAGCCCCAGCTCGCGGCGAAGCGATAAGGCCCGGGCAGGCGCGAGTTCGAGTTGGTCGCCACGTTCACGACGGAGAAATCGTTGGCCATGAACGACGCCACGAGGGCGGCGAAGGCACCCGCGACGAAGACGAACTGTCCGGTCGCGAGGGTCCGGGCCGTTCCCATGAGCGTGGCCCGGTTCGTGGCCGCTCCGGCGAGCGGGAGGATCGCCTGGGCGAGCGCCAGGGTGAGGGCGATGACGAGGGCGAAGTGGCCCAGCTCGGGAATCATGATTTCTTCTCCGTTTTCTGTCCGGCGAACGCGCCCTTGTCCATGGGATGGCCCGCCTTTTTCAACGCGTCGGCGGCGGCCGGGGGCATGTAGTTCTCGTCGTGCTTGGCGAGGATCTCGCTCGCGCGGAAGACGCCATCGGGCCCGAGCTTGCCTTGCGCGACCACGCCCTTGCCCTCCTTGAAGAGGTCCGGAAGGATGCCGGTATAGACGACCGGGATGGTGCGTGCGGTATCGGTGACCTTGAAGCGCACGGTGAGCGCGTCGGAGTCGCGCGCGAGGCTGCCGGCCTCCACGAGCCCGCCGATGCGGAAGGCGCGATCGCGCGGCGCCTCGTTGGCGGCAACCTGCGTCGGCGTGAAGAAGAACACGAGGTTCGACTGGAAGGCGTTCAACACGAGCGCCACGGCCACGCCGAGCGCGGCGATGCCCGCCATGATCCATGCCGCGCGTTTAGTCCTGGGCTTCAAGCGAACGCTCCTCCTCGACCTGTTTCCACGCGCGGGCACGCCCGAGCGCGAGGGCCACCAACTCCACGACGATCGCGACCGCCGCCATTCCATACGACATCGCGAGATAGAAACCGTGCCCTTCCATCAGGTCCTCCCCAGGTCGCGCACCCAGCGCGCACGGCGCTCGCGCTCGAGGATGACCGACCGGACCCGCACCAGCGAGGCCGCGATCGCGTACATCCATGCGGCGAAGGTCATCAGCAGCATCGCGGTGAGCATGGTGACATGCATGCTGGAGCCCGTGAGCTTGATGCTCGATCCCTGGTGCAGAGTGTTCCACCACTGCACGGAGAAATAGATGATCGGCAGGTTCACGATGCCGATGATCGACAGCAAGGATGCCGCACGATCGCCGCGGCGGGGCTCCTCGAACGCATTGGAGAGCGCAATGAACCCGAGGTACAGGAAGAGCAGCACGAGTTCGGACGTGATGCGCGCATCCCAGACCCAATAGGTGCCCCACGTCGGGCGGCCCCAGAAGGCGCCGGTCCAGAGGGCCACGAACGTGAACATCGCCCCGGTGGGCGCGAGCGCCCGCGCCATCATGGCCGACAGCCGCGAGTTGAAGGTGAGGGCCATCGCGCCGTAGCAGGCCATCACGAAGTAGATGAACATCGACATCCATGCGGCCGGCACGTGGATGAAGATCACGCGATAGACCTCGCCCTGCACTGCATCGGTCGGCGCCTGCACCAGCCCGACATACAGGCCCGCGGCGGCCAGGACGGCGGCGAGGATGAAGAACGCCGGCGCCAGGCGTCCGGCGAGGCGGAAGAAGGTCGACGGCGAAGAGAAGTAGAAGAAATTCAAGGTCAGTCCAGTGCGATGCGAATGGCGGAGCCGACGGCAAAGGGGACGGACACCGCCGCCACGAGCAATCCTGCACCCAGCAGCGACAAATGGGGGGAGGCCGACAGTCCGGCCGCCGTGGCTTCCGCGGCGCCCGCGCCGAAGACCAGGACCGGGACGAAGAGCGGGAGTGCCAGCAGGGCGAGCAGCATTCCACCGCCTCGCGCGCCGAGCGTCAACGCCGCGCACGCCGCGCCGAGCAACGAGAGCACAGGCGTACCCAGGAGCAGTGCCGCCCCCAGCGTCACGAGCGCATCCGCGGGCAAACCGTATTGAAGGCCCAACAGGGGCGAAAGCAGCGTGAGCGGAAGTCCCGTGGACAACCAGTGCGCCGCGATCTTGCCCGAGACCCACGCGGCGATCGGATCTGCCGAGAGCGCCATCTGCTCGAGCGTTCCGTCGGCATGGTCCGAGGCGAAGAGGGACGGCAGGCCGAGGAAGGCCGCGAGCAACGCACACACCCAGATCACGCCGGGGCCGACCCGCGCGAGGAGTTGCGGGTCTGCACCGATGCCGAGGGGAAACAGCGACGCGACCAGCACGAAGAAGGCGAGGGTGAGCATCGCTTCGCCCGGGTGGCGCCAGGCCAGCGTGAGGTCGCGCGAGAAAGCCCAGGCGAGGCCGCTCATGGCTGGAGTCGAATTTCGCGGGCCGCGCGCGCGAGCGGCAGGTCGTGATGCGTGGCGACGAGCGCCAGCCCGCCGGATTCGAGATGCCGCGCGAGCAATTGTCCCAGCACGGCTTCCCCGTCGGCATCGAGCGCGGCGAGCGGCTCATCGAGGATCCAGAGCTTCGCGTCGTCCAATGCAAGCCGCGCCAGCGTGATGCGGCGCCGCTGTCCGGCGGAGAGGCGGCGCGCGGGAACGCGGCGGCGCGACTCGAGGCCCACGCGCGCCAGGGCGCCGTGGATCGCCGCTTCGCCGGGCTGAAGGCCGCGCATGCGCAGCGCGACGCACAAATTCTCTTCGGCGTTGAAGTCGTCCTTGATGCCGGGGAGGTGGCCGGAAAAAAGCAACGCGCCGGAACGCTGGATTTCGCCGTGGTCGGGACGGGTGAGGCCGGCCACGCAGCGCAGCAGCGTCGTCTTGCCGCTGCCGTTGGGACCTCGCACCGCCGCGATCTCGCCCGCGGCGAGTTCGAAGCTCAATTCACGGAACAGGGTGGCCGGGCCCCGCGTCGCGGCGAGCGAGCGCACCGCGAGGCGTGCCTCGTTCATGGCAGGACGCGGTCGATCACGATCTTCACGTCGCGGGCACCGGGCTTGAGCACCGCGCTCGTGCCGACGAGGTCGCCGGGCTGCGGCATCGCATTGCCGGACTTCGAGATGCGCGCTTCCACGATCACCGCGGCGGTGGTCGAGAGCTTCATGCCGGGGGCCATCGCCATGGTGTCGTCCAGCACGAAGGACTTCGGCACTTCGCGGGCGCCTCCGCGAAGGATGGCCAGGGGCATGCGCGGGCCGCTTTCGGCGCGCGCATAGATGAAGAGCGTGTCCGTCGGCGCGATCTTCGGAATGAGCTGCGGCGCGACCGTGACCAGACCGGAGACGGTGCCGCCCCCGGGCACCGCGGACGGCGCGGGCGTCGGGGCGGACGGCTTGCCGGGTGCTGCCGCCATCGGAGGCGCTGACGCCGTGGGCGGCGGCATCGCCGCGGGCAACGGCGGTGCGGGACCGCCGGGGAGCGGCTTGCCGGCAGCAGCGGCGCGGCCCCGCACTTCCGCGATGATCGAGGCGACCTTGGACGAATCCTCCGAGCCCTGCGGCAATTGCATGCCGAGCAGCTGCCAGTAGCGAACCGACGCGGCGTAGTCGCCGTCGTTCATGGCCGCGGTGCCGGCCAGCGCCAGCGATTTCTGGTGCGCCGGATTCACCTTGAGCGCCTGGCGCACCAATTCATAAGGCCGGCCCGACAGGTTGCGGCCCTGCTTCATGGCCAGCGCGTCCGCGTAGTCGGACATGACATCGGGATTGTTCGGGACCAGCTTCATCAGGTGCTCGTACGCATCGACGGCCTCGGGGTAGCGGCCGAGCGCATTCATCGATCGGGCGAGCAGCGACCATCCCTGCACATCATCGGGGCGGTCACGCACCTTTTGGGCGAGCGTCTCGACCATCGCGAGAATCTGCTTGTCGTCGAACTGTCGTTCGTCCCCGACGCCGGCGGCGGGGTTGGCCGCGACGGAGGCCTTGGGATCGAGGCCGCGCGGGTTGCCGAGCCCGAGGTAGAGACCGACCGCGAGCACCGGAAGCAGCACGCCGGCGATCGCGGCCACGATCCAGGGACGGCGCGGTGGCACGATCGGTGCATTCGGAGTATTCGATCCGGGCGCCGGGGCGGGAATCTCGGCGTCGGCGCGCGCGACCAGTTCGCCCAGCGCTTCGTCGCGGGATTCGGCCGGGAGCACCCCCGAGGCGATATCGGCTTCGATCTCGCGACGCTGGGCGCGCAGCGCCTCCAGGTTCGCCTCGGCAGGCGAGGGCGCGCTCCGCGGACGGTTGCGGAGCAGGGGCACGAGCACGAAGGCCAGCGCGCCCCCGGTCATGAGCGCAGCGAGGAGCCAGAAGACGACCATCGGGGGTTGAGGCCGGAGCGGCGCGGAGAAAGGAGCGGAATTATACCGGACCGATTGTGCGAATCCGCCTCCTAGGCGAAGCCGTATCAAGCAGCTAGAATGCGCCCGAGGTCGTAATTACAAAAAGTACAAGAACGAAAACAAGCAGCGAATCACTTCCAGGCGAGGCGTGACCCAGTGAAGCATCGCTCGATCCTCGAGTACGCCAACTTCCGTTGGTTCAAGCTGGCGCTTGTGCTCTGCGCCGTGACCGGCGCGGTCTACATTTGGCACGAGCCGCCCCTCAAGCCCTATGGTGGAACCTGGCTGGGCTATACGCTCGGCACGATCGGCGCGCTGCTGATCCTCTGGCTCCTCTACTTCGGCATCCGCAAGCGCCGCTACAAGTCCAACGTGGGCTCGGCCCAGGGCTGGCTGTCCGCGCACGTGTACCTGGGCGTGGCGTTGCTGGTGGTCGCCACGCTGCACACCGGATTCGAGCTCGGCTGGAACGTCCACACGCTGGCTTACGTATTGATGGTGCTCGTGATCGTGAGCGGCATGTACGGCGTCTTCATCTACCTGCGGGTGCCGCGCGACCTCACGTTGAATGCCGGCGAGGACACGCAGTCCTCGATGCTGATGCACATCGCGGACATCGACCGCGAGATGCGCGAGAAGGCGCTGTCGCTTCCGGACAAGCTCTTCGCCGCCGTCGACCAGTCGATTTCCAACACGCGCCTGGGCGGCAGCTTCGGCCGCGTGCTTTCGGGCCGCGACCGCACCTGCGCCACCGCGGCGGCGGTGAAGGAGTTGCCCGGCCTCGCGAAGGGGCTGTCCGGCGAGCAGGCGAACCTCAACAAGGAGGTCTACCAGCTGCTCCTGCAGAAGAACGAGCTGCTGCAGCGCGTCCGCAAGGACATGCGCTACAAGGCGGTGCTCGACCTCTGGCTGTACATACACGTTCCCCTGTCGGTGGCGCTGCTCGCGGCGTTGACGGTCCACGTAGTCTCCGTGTTCATCTACTGGTAGGCGCGCCGTGAAACTCCAGATCATCACGCAGACGACCGGCCGCAGCGGCCGCGTCATGCAGCAGAAGCGCCTGGTGCAGGGCGACTGGATCCGCGTCGGCCGGTCCGCCAGCTCCGAGATCCACCTGCCCGACCCGCGCGTGGCCCTGAACCAGGGCCTGATCATGGATCGCGGCGGCATCGTCTACACGGAGGGCGAAGCCGGCATCGTCAACCCGGGCAGCACGACGCGCAAGGCGGTGAAGTCGATCCGGCTGAAGGTCGGCGCCTCGATCGAGGTCGGCCCGTACAAGTTCACCGTCATCGAGCCCCCGGCGGGCTACGACGGCGCCATCACCATCGAGCTGGTGCGCAAGCTCGAGGAGGCCACGACGGGCGACCTGCGCTCGCGAGCCACCAAGCTCTCGCTCGCCTCGCTGCACCTGCCCAAGCGCTCGGTCGCGTGGGCCCTGTTCATCTTCGTGGCGGTCATCTTCTTCGCGATCCCGGCCGCGCGCGTGCTGGACCTGCCGTGGCGAGCGGCGTCGGAGAAGAACTCCATCACCGGGGACCGCTTCTGGAACCCCGGCCCGGTCATCCTCGCGCACCAGCCCATCGAGATGAAGTGCGCGGCCTGCCACGAGGTGGCGTTCGAGCACGTGAAGGACCGCGCCTGCCTCGAGTGCCACAAGAACATCGGGCACCACGTTTCGCAGGAGATGCTGCGCCCGGTGTCGGCCAAGCCGGGTGAAGGCCTCTTCGAGGGGCAGCGCTGCACCTCGTGCCACGTCGACCACAAGGGCGTGAAGACCACGCACAAGGACAACGATCGCCTGTGCGTCGATTGCCACAAGGACGTGCGCGGCAAGTCCAACCAGGCGAGCGCGCTCAACGTGACCGACTTCGCCGCGGACCATCCGCCGTTCCGCCTCACAATCCCGACCGAGACCGGGTTGAAGCGCGTGCGCATGGACGGCAAGGCGCCGATCAAGGAAAGCTCCAACCTCATCTTCCCGCACGACGTCCACCTCGACCCGAAAGGCATCAAGTCGCCGTCGAAGGGGCGGGTGAAGCTCGAGTGCGCGGCCTGCCACGCGCCGAACGCGTCGAAAAACACGTTCGAGCCGGTGACCATGAAGAAGAACTGCCAGGAGTGCCACCAGCTCCAGTTCGAGCCGGCGGTGACGTCGCGCGAAGTGCCGCACGGCAACGCGCGCGACGCGAAGGTCGTCGTCGAGGAGTTCTACGCGAACCTCGCGCTGAACGGCGTGAAGGACAGCTTCGTCAAGGCCTTCGGGGTCGAAAGCGAAGGCCTGCTGCGCCGCGTGGGCGAGCCGACCGAGGACCAGCGCAAGGTCGTCCTCAGCATGGCCAGCAAGAAAGCCGACCGCGTGGCGCAGGAGCTCTTCGAGGTCCGCTCCTGCAAGACGTGCCACGAGGTGAAGCGCGAGGAGAAGGAAGGGCAGGTCGACTGGGCCGTGGCGAAGATCCGCGCCAACAACCTGTGGATGCCGGCGGTGCGCTTCGACCACAAGGCCCATGCGCAGGCGCCGTGCGCCGACTGCCACAACGTCGCCAAGTCCAAGTCCTCGACCGACGTGGCGATGCCCAGCATCGACGACTGCCGCAAGTGCCACGGCGGCAGCAAGCACACCCTCGAGAAGACGATCACCTCGAATTGCCTCATGTGCCACGGCTTCCACGACACAAAGCATCCCTGGGACCCCACGTTCAAGCCGAAGGGCGCGACGCGTGTGGCGGAAGGGCCGACCGGTGTCCGTTAGCGGGTTGCGCCTCGCCGCCCTCGGCGCGGCGTTCCTGGCCGCGGCGATTTCGGGATGCTCCGGCGGCTCGTCGGGCAATTCCGGCGACGGGAGCCCGGCGTGCGCCTCCAACTGCGCGCCGCCCTCGACGCAGAACCTGCTCACCGTCGCGGACGTGCAGCGCATCGTCGCGCAGGCCGCGGGCGAAGCGACGGCGCGAAATTCACCGGCGGTGATCACGGTGGTCGATCGCGTCGGCAACGTGCTCGCCGTCTACGAGATGAACGGCGCGCCGAAGTTCATCGCGATCAGCAGCGGCCTGGGCGTGAAGGGCGGCCTGGACGGCATCCCCACCGGCATCGTCCCGGCGGCGCTCTCGGCCATCGCGAAAGCGGTCACCGGCGCCTTCCTTTCGTCGCAGGGCAACGCCTTCACCACGCGCACCGCGAGCCAGATCGTCCAGGAACATTTCCTGCCGCACGAGAGCCAGCAGCCTTCCGGTCCGCTCTTCGGCGTGCAGTTCTCGCAGCTCACGTGCAGCGACGTGAACCGCAACATGACCCAGGGCATGATCGGGCCGCAGCGCTCGCCACTGGGCCTCTCCGCCGACCCGGGCGGCATGCCGCTCTACAAGAACGGCGTTGTCGTGGGCGGCATCGGAGTCGAGGCCAATGGCCTCTACACGATCGACCGCAACATCCAGGACCGTGACGAGGATCCGGAAGAGCTGATCGCCGTCGCGGGCAGCACGGGCTTCGAGGCGCCCGTCGACCGGCGAGCCGATCACATCACCGCGGGCGGCGTGACGTTCCGCTACGTCGACTCCGACGCGATCCGCTCCAACCCCGCGCAGGCTCCCGCCTTCACGGCACTCCCGGGTCACTTGCTCGAGGTGGCGAACTACTCGACGGCGACGGTCCGTGCGGGCACCGCCTACGGCACGCCTGCTTCGGGCATCGTGCCGGCCACTGGAGCGCTGGCTACCGTGGGCGCCTACGTGCTCGTGGACACGTCGAACGTGAATCGCTTCGCGCCGCGCGCGAGCGCCGACGGCCAGCTTTCCGCCACCGACGTCGAGACCATCCTCGTCGAGGCGGTGAAGATCGCCAACCGGGCCCGCGCGCAGATCCTCCGGCCGCTCGGATCGCCCGCGCAGGTCTCGTTCACGGTCGTCGGTACCAATGGCGACATCCTCGGGCTCACGCGCACTTCCGACGGCCCGCTGTTCGGGATCGACGTTTCGGCGCAGAAGGCCCGAGGCGCGCTGCTGATCTCCAGCGCGCAGGCCGCGTCCCTGCTCCTGGCCGCGCCCGCTGCGGAATACCTCCAGACGCTCGATCCGCTCGTCACGACGCCCAGCTCGATCGCCGCCTACGTCGGGGCCACGCGCACGTTCCTGGGCGATCCCGCCGCGCTCACCGGCAGCACCGCGTGGTCGATGCGCGCCATCGGCAACATCCATCGCCCGTTCTATCCGGACGGGCTCGACACGTCGTCGAACGGACCGCTGTCGAAGCCCATCAGCTCGTGGAGCCCGTTCAATGTGGGCCTGCAGCTGGACCTCGTGAACAACCAGCTGCTGAAAGCCATCCTCGGCGATCTCTCGGAAGGCTGCGCGGGCCGCGCGTTCGCCGGCAAGCCCGAGACGACCGATCCGCGCGGCATTTCGGTCGCGCGCAACGGCATCCAGATCTTCCCGGGCGGCGTTCCGATCTACCGCAATGGCGTGCTGGCCGGCGCGATCGGCATTTCGGGCGACGGCGTCGACCAGGACGACATGATCGGCTTCCTCGGTTTGCACAACGCCGGGCAGAAGCTGAACAACGGCATCGGCAACGCACCGCTCGACAAGCGCGCCGACAACCTCACGCCGCAGGGCGTGCGCATCCGCTACCTGCAATGCCCGCAGGCCCCGTTCATCGATTCGGACGAACAGAATGTCTGCGCGGGCAAATAGCCGGATTCCGGCCGCCCTCGGCGCTACGCTGCTCTTCGCAGCGTTGGCCGCCCATGCGCAGGTCCCGGCACCGCCGACCTATCCGGACAAGCCGCCCGAGGGCTTGAAGCCCCAGGTGAACGAGGACGAGCCGCAACCGCCCGATCCCAAGCCGGGCGAGGTGATCCAGAAGCGTCCGGGCTCGTACAGCGAACCGCTGCGCTTCAAGCCGCCGCTGGCGGAGTCCTACCAGCTCCCGGGCCCCACGCGGAACGCGCCCCGCGAATCGCCGCCCGTGCCCGACCGCTGGCGGATCATGCAGGCGCTCGGGTTCAAGTTCCCGGCGTACGACCCGTACAACCAGAACATCCTCAAGGGCGACTTGCCGCTCTGGAACGATCCGTGGCTGAAAGAACACCTGCCGTGGGTCGCGGAGAAGTTGAAGCCCGACTGGTTCTTCAGCCTCACCGCCATCTCCGATTCGCTGGTCGAGCTTCGCCGCCTGCCCACGCCGGTGGCGCCGCAGACGTCCGTGCGCCCCAACAGCGTCGACATCTTCGGCCAGGGCAAGCAGCAGGTGTTCGTCGAGACGCTCATCTTCGAGATGGCGGCGATCAAGGGCAACACCACGTTCCGCCCGCCCGACTACGAGATCCGCATCACGCCGGCCATCCAGTACAACCGCGCCGAGGTGGACGAGAACCGGGCGCTGCGCATCGATCCGCGCCAGGGCACCACGCGCGACGACAACCACGTCGGCCTGCAGACCGCGTTCGTGGATGTCCACCTGCGCAACGTCTCCGACCGCTACGACTTCGATTCGATCCGCGTCGGCATCCAGCCGATCACCTCGGACTTCCGCGGCTTTCTCCTGAACGACGTGCCGATGGGCATCCGGTACTTCGGCATCCGGGACAACAACCACGTCCAGTTCAACGTGGGCTGGTTCCGGAAGATGGAGAAGGACACGAACTCGGGCCTGAACGACCCGTGGACGAAGATGCGCAAGGACGAGACGTACCTGGCCAACTACTACCGCCAGGATTTCCCGTTCGTCGGCTTCACGTCGCAAGGCCTCGCGGCGGTCAACATCAACCGCGAGGGCACCGAAGGCAACTACTTCAACAACAACGGCTTCATCGAGCGTCCGGCGGCGCTGGGCGACGAGCGCGGCCGCAACTACACGGTGGGCTACCTCGGCTACACGGGCGACGGGCACCTCCGCAATTTCCCCGGCGGCTTCCTCGACCGGTGGAACCTGTCGACTTCGCTCTACCTCGCGCTCGGGCACGAGGACCACAACTCGCTCGCCGGCCAGGGGCAGAAGATCCGGGCCGGATTCGCCGCGGCGGAATTCTCGCGCGACTTCAGCTGGATGCGCCTGCGCCTTTCCGCGCTCGTCCAGTCGGGCGACAAGGACCCGTTCGACAACAAGGCCACCGGCTTCGACGCGATCTTCGAGAACCCGCTGTTCGCGGGGGCCGACACCAGCTTCTGGATCCGCCAGTCCGTCCCGCTGATCGGCGGCGGCGGCGTCGCGCTGTCCGCGCGCAACGGCGTGCTGGCTTCGCTGCGCACCTCGAAGGAAGAGGGGCAGTCGAACTTCGTGAACCCGGGGCTGCTCCTGCTGGGCGTCGGCGTGGACGCCGACGTGCTTCCGCAACTGCGCGCCGTCGGCAACGTGAACTACCTGCGCTTCCAGGACACGACGGTCCTCGGCGTGCTGCGCAACCAGGCGCCCCCGGACCGCGAGATCGGCTGGGACGTCTCGGGCGCGATCCAGTACCGGCCCTTCATGAGCCAGAACGTCGTGCTCAACGCCTCGGCCGCGGTGCTGGTTCCCGGCAAGGGCCTGAAGCAGCTCTACGACGAAGACAAGCGGGGGCCGCAGTACTCGATCCTCTTCAACCTGCTGCTGACGTACTAGAAAACCAAAGAAAAGCATGAACCACAGAGACCACAGAGACCACGGAGAAACCCCCAAGGCGGGTCTGGGTGCGCGATCCCTTTGGGCCCTGGCTTTTGCTTTCTCCGTGGTCTCCGTGGTCTTCGTGGTTCAACCGATTCATGCCGATAGCGGCCACGGCGCCAAACCCGTCGAGCGCACGTACACGACCTATCCCTCCGCCCCCAAGACGCAGAGCGTCGCGGACGCGGACAAGAAGTCCTTCGGCTGCATGAGCTGCCACACGGCCACCGATCGCCACACCATGCACCAGAACCCGGGCGTGATCCTGGGCTGTGCGGACTGCCACGGCGGCGATCCGACCGTGAAGTACGAAGGGGAAGCGAAGCCCGCGGGCAGCGAGAAGCACGCCGCCGCGAACGGCAACGGAGCGTCCGAAAAGCACGGCGACGACAAGCACGGCGAAGCGGCCAAGCACGGCGAAGCCCACGGCTCCGCGCGTTCGTACGACAAGCCCTTCCAGGAAGCGATGGACAAGGCGCACGTCCTGCCGCGCTACACGGTGGTCTGGGGCACCTCGGCCAATCCGGAGATCAGCTACGCGAAGCTGAACAAGGAGGCGCCGGAATTCGTGCGCTTCATGAACCCCGGGGACCTGCGCATCGCGCGCGAGGCGTGCGGCGCCTGCCACCTGCCGATCATCCAGGCTTCCGAGCGCAGCATCATGGCCACGTCGGCGATGCTGTGGGGCGGCGCCTCGTACAACAACGGCATCCTGCCGTTCAAGCGCTACATCCTCGGCGAGGTCTACACGCGCGAGGGCAACGCCGCATCCATCGTGAACCCGGTGAAGCCCGACGAGTTCATGGTGGGCAAGGGGATCCTCCCCTCCGTGACCGCGCTGCCGGCGTGGGAGACGATCCCGCCCGCGGACATCTTCCGGGTCTTCGAGCGCGGCGGGAAGGTCATCCTCTCCACGTTCCCCGAAGTGGGCATCCCGAACAGCGCCGGCGCCGTGCAGAGGCTGGACGAGCCGGGCCGCCCCGACATCAAGCAATCGATTCGCGGCCCGGGCACGGGCCAGCGCATCGCGGTGCCGGTGATCAACATCACGAAGACGCGCCTGAACGACCCGCACCTGTGGTTCCTCGGAACCAACGAGCAGCCGGGGGACTATCGCCAGTCGGGCTGTACCGCTTGTCATACGGTGTATGCGAACGACCGCGACCCGCAGCATTCCGGCGTCTACGCCAAGTACGGCCACGAGGGCAAGACCGGCACGGTCGATCCCACCATCCCGAAGAACGAATCGGGCCACCCGATCAAGCACGAGTTCACGCGGGCGATCCCGTCGTCGCAATGCATGATCTGCCACATGCACCAGCCGAACGTGTTCGTGAACTCGTACTACGGCACGATCATGTGGGACTACGAGAGCGACGCGCCCTTCATGTGGCCGGAAAAGCAGAAGTACCCGACCGCCGAGGAGATGCGCAAGATCCTCGACCGAAACCCCGAGGAAGCGGCCATCCGCGGCAAGTGGGGCGACCCGGAATTCCTGAAGGACGTCTCGAAGCTGAATCCGCAGCTGAAGGACACGCAGTTCGCCGACTACCACGGCCACGGCTGGAACTTCCGCGCCGTGTTCAAGCGCGACCGCAAGGGCAACCTGCTCGACAAGAAGGGCAAGATCGTCCCGGACGACGACCCGAACAAGTGGGACAAGGAAAAGGGCGCGGTGCACCTGAAGTCGATCCACCTGGACCTCGGCTTCCACTGCGTCGACTGCCATTGGGCGCAGGACATGCACGGCAACGGCCACATCCAGGGCGAGGTGGCCGCCGCGGTCGAGATCGACTGCGCGGATTGCCACGGCACGGCGGACAAGTACCCGGCGTTGCGCACGTCCGGCCCGGCGGCACGCCCGGGCGGCCTCGACATGTCGTTGCTTCGCACCCAGGACGGCCGCAAGCGCTTCGAGTGGCGCGAGGGCAAGCTCTTCCAGCGCTCGGCGATCTATCCCGAACTCGAGTGGGAAATGAAGCTGGTGAAGGATACGGTCACCCGCGGCAACCCGAACTACAACGAGAAGGCCGCGCGCGCGAAGCTCATGCACAGCGGTGATTCGGGCAAGCGGGGCGAGTGGGGCCCGGGCGGGAAGCCGGAGGACTACGCGCACGGCAACGACAAGATGACCTGCTTCACCTGCCACCTCTCGTGGACCACGAGCTGCGGCGGCTGCCACCTGCCGATCCAGGCCAACTGGAAGACGGAGAGGAACCACTACGAAGGCGGAGAGACGCGCAACTACGCCACGTACAACCCGCAGGTCGCGAGGGACGAGATGTTCCAGCTGGGCAAGCACGGGCCGGTGAAGGGCGCGCGCATCGCGCCGATCCGTTCGTCTTCGGCGCTGGTGTTGTCCTCGACCAACAGCAACCGTGAACGGATCTACATCCAGCAGCCTCCGGTCGCGGCGAGCGGCTTCTCCTCGCAGGCGTTTGCGCCACACTACCCGCATACCGAGCGCACCGAAGAGACCAAGACCTGCACCGATTGCCACGTCTCGCAGAAGAACGACAACAACGCGATCATGGCGCAGCTCCTCCTGCAGGGGACGAACTACGTGAACTTCGTCGGCTTCAACGCGTGGCTCGGCGAGGAGAAGCACGTCGAGGCCGTGCAGGTGACGGAGTGGGAAGAGCCGCAGGCCGTGATCGGTAGCTACCTCCACAAGTACGCCTATCCCGACTGGTTCGCGGCCCACGAGAAACGCGACCGCCGCCTGCCCGATGCGCACGACCACCGCACCGCCGGAAGCGCCAATTGCGTCGCCATTCGCGGCGAGTACCTCTTCGCCTCCGAGGGCACGGGCGGCATGCGCGTCTACGACGTGGCCGGCATCGCCAACAAAGGCGTCTCGCAACGCATCATCAGCGCGCCGTTCTCGCCGCTGGGACATGACACGCACGTCCCCTCGAAGAACGCCTCCTGCGTCGCGATCCCGACCAACCAGCCGATCAACCCGTTGCGCAACCAGGGCGACCTGATGCGCGTCACCAACCTCGAGCAGCCGTTCCACCCGATCTACAACTACGCCTTCATCACCGATGCGGAAGAGGGCCTGATCGTCGTGGACGTGAACACGCTCATGGACGGCGAGCCGCGCAACAACTTCTTCAAGCGCGGGGTGACCTGGAACGAAGGCGGGGTGCTGAACGGCGCGCGCCACATCGTGATGGGCGGCCACTACGCGTACATCACCACGCCCACGGGCGTCGTGATCGTGGACGTCGACGATCCGCTGAAGCCCAAGGTGGCCTCGCAGGTGCAGATGCCGGACGCGAGGCATTCGGCGCTCCAGTTCCGCTACCTCTTCGTGACGGCGGGTGACGGGCTGCGGGTGATCGACGTGACGGTTCCCGAGAAGGCGCAACGCGTTGAATCGGCTTTCGTCCCGCTCGCCAACGCCCGCGGCATCTACGTCGCGCGCTCGTACGCGTACGTCGCGGCCGGAGCCGAGGGCCTCGCGATCGTCGACGTCGAGCGTCCCGAGCAGCCGGCGCTGCTCACCAAGTTCACGGCCGGCGGCAAGCTCGACGACGCCCGCGACGTGATCGTGGGCACCACGAATGCCTCGGCGTTCGCCTACGTCGCCGACGGCAAGAACGGCCTGAAGGTCGTCCAGCTCACCTCGCCGGACATCCAGCCGAAGTTCTACGGCTTCGCGCCCGAACCGAAGCCGCACCTGATCGCATGGCGCATGACGGCCTCTCCCGCGCTCGCCGTGGCCAAGGGCCTGGACCGCGACCGCGCCGTCGACGAGACCGGCGGCCAGATCGCGATCTTCGGGCGCATCGGCGCACGCCCGTTCACGCGCGACGAGCAGCAGCGCTTCTATTTGAACAAGGACGGCACCGTGTGGAGCGTGAGCGACACCGGCAAGTCCGCCGACTACGTGAACCTGGGGCCGCGCAAGATGGAGGCGAAATGAGAACCCTGATCCTCTTGTGGGCCCTGTGGGTCCCCGTGGCCGCGTTCGCGCAGGCGCCAGCCCCCCAGGCCCCGCAGTCCCCGGCACCCCATCCGCTGCCCTACCTCTCGAAGGACAAGAACCTGGGTGTGGTCAATTGCGCCAACAGCCTGTGCCACGGTTCGGTCACGGCCTGGAAGGACTCCAACGTCCTGCAGACCGAGTACGTGACCTGGTCGCGCGTGGACAAGCACGCCAACCGGGCCTACCAGATCCTGCTGAACGAGCGCTCCCAGCGCATCGCGAAGAACCTGGGCCTCAAGGAGCCCGCGCATGAAGCGAAGATCTGCGTCGACTGCCACGGCTACGCACCGCCCGTGGAAGTGCGCGGCGAGCGCTTCAAGGTCTCCGATGGCGTGAGCTGCGAGGCCTGCCACGGCCCCGCCGAGCGCTGGATCAAGAGCCACACGGCCCCCGGGGCCACCCACGCCGAAAACGTCGCCAACGGGCTGTATCCGACCGACGATCCCGTCGCGCAGGCCCGCCTGTGCCTGTCGTGCCACTTCGGCAACAAGGACAAGTTCGTGAACCACCGGATCATGGGCGCGGGCCATCCCCGCATCACGTTCGAGCTGGAGACGTTCACGCAGACGCAGCCGCCGCACTTCGTGATCGACGAGGACTGGCAGAAACGCAAGCGCCAGTGGGATCCGGTGCGCGTCTGGGCCATCGGCCAGGCGCTCGCGGCCGCGGAGATCCTCGACGTGCTGCTCGACCCGAAGCGCAGCAAGGACGGCCTCTTCCCCGAGCTCGTCGTGTTCGACTGCCACTCCTGCCACCACTCGATGCAGGACGTGCGCTGGACGCCGCGCCTGGGCATCGGGCCGGGGCGCATCCGCCTGAACGATGCCAACCTGCTCATGCTGAAGCAGATCGTCCGCCGCACGCTGCCGGGCGACGAGAAGAGCTACAACGAGCTCGTGTCCTCGCTGCACAAGGCCGTGGCCGGTGACGGAGGGGACGCGCTGGAGGCCGCGAGGAAGCTGCGCGCGGGCCTGGACGTCGTGATGACCAAGTTGAGCACGCGCGACTTCAGCAACGACGACTTGCGAGCGATCCTCGCCGGCCTGATCGAGGATGGCCTGGCGGGCCAGTACAGCGACTACGCGGGCGCCGAGCAGGCCACCATGGCCATGAGCAGCGTGATGAACTTCCTCGCCAAGCGGGGCGAGCTGCGCACCGTGGGCGATGCGAACAAGGCTCTCACCCGGGTGTACGACACCGTGAAGGACGACGAGAAATACAAGCCGCAGGCCTTCCAGGCCGCGCTCGCCGATCTGCGCAAGACCGTTTCGAGGTAATCGACCATGGCCAACTTCGACAGCCGCACCGAGTTTCGCTGGTACAAGATCGGCATCATCGGCTCCGGGCCCGCCGGCCTCTCGGCCGCGGCTCACGCCGCGGAGCTCGGGGTGTCGCACATCCTGTTCGAGGCGGAAGACCACGCGTCGAACACGATCTACAAGTACCAGAAGGGCAAGCACGTGATGGCCGAGCCCTCGATCCTGCCGCTGCGCAGCCCGATGAAGTTCAAGGAGGGCAAGCGCGAGGAGATCCTCGGCGAATGGGACGAGGGCCTGAAGGAACACAAGGTCAACATCAAGTACAACTCCGAGGTGGTCGGCATCGAGGGAACGGACAATTCGTTCCAGGTGAAGACCAAGTCGGGCGAGTCGTTCTTCTGCCGCAAGCTCATCCTGGCCATCGGCCTGCAGGGCAACATCCGCAAGCTGGGCTGCCCCGGGGAGAACCTCGAGCAGGTGCAATACCAGCTCGACGACCCGAAGGCCTACGAGGACGAGACCATCGTCGTGGTCGGCGCGGGTGACGCGGCGATCGAGAACGCGATCGCGCTGGCCGAGCAGAACCGCGTGATCATGATCAACCGCAACGAGGAATTCGCGCGCTGCAAGGAAGGCAACCTCACGCTGATCCTCTCGGCGATCAAGGACGGAAAGGTCGAGTGCCGCTACGGCTCCGCGCCCACGACGGCCGAAGTGACCGGGGGCGATCCGCCGCTCAAGTTCTCCATCAAGACGCCCGACGGGCCGGACGTGATCGACTGCCACCGCGTCATCGCGCGGCTGGGCGCCACGCCCCCCAGGAAGCTCGTGGAGGGCTTCGGGATCAAGTTCCCGCGCCCGGACCCCACGGCCATCCCGGAACTCACGGACAAGTACGAGTCGAATGTCCCCGGCATCTACATCATCGGCGCGCTGGGCGGCTACCCGCTCATCAAGCAGGCGATGAACCAGGGTTACGAGACGGTCGAGTACGCGCTCGGCAAGTTCATCGAGCCCGCGGACGAGCCGCTGCTCGCGAACAACTTCAGCACCTATTCGAAGACGCTCAAGGTCTCGCAGGTGCTGGACATGATCCACGAGAAGGTCCCGCTGCTGAAGACGCTGAACCGCCTGCAGCTGCGCGAATTCATGCTGGAGAGCGACCTGCAGTCGCCCAAGCAGGGCGAGATCATCTTCCAGCGCAACGACTACACCAACTCGTTCTACATGATCGTCGGCGGCACCGTCGAGGTCGAGGTGATCGAGGACGGCAAGCACAAGGGCTGGTTCCCGCTGCCCGCCGGCACGTTCTTCGGCGAGCTGGGCCTGATTTCCGGACGCCGCCGCTCGAGCACCTGCCGCGCGGGCCCGAACTGCGTGCTGATCGAGGCGCCGCGCCGGCCCATGCTGAAGCTGGTGGCCTCGCAGGACGCGGTGAGGAAGCAGATCGACGAAGTGTTCCTGCAGCGCGCGATTCGCACCTACCTCGCGCCGATGCTCCCGCAGGCCGAGCTGGACGAACTCGTGTCCGGCGGCGTGCAGGTGAAGCGCTACGGCGGCGGGGAATTCCTGTTCAAGGAAGGCGACGCACCGGACGGCGTGTACCTCATCCGCCGCGGTTCCGTGATGATCTCGCGGACCATCGCGGGGCGCGAGGTCGTGCTCTCGTACCTCTCGGCGGGGAACTACGTGGGCGAGATGGCGCTGCTCACCGAGCAGCCGCGTTCGGCGACGGTGAAGGCGGCCGTCACGACCGAGGCGGTGATCCTCGATTCGGCGACCTTCAAGCGCGTCGTGGGCCGCAACCCGAAGTGGCGCGAGGAAATGGAGGCGCGCTTCCTCGACCGCCTGCGCATGAACGCCGCGATGGAATCGGCGCCGGACCCGGGGAACATCATCGCGTTCCTCCTCGCGCAGGGCGTGGGCGAGGCCACGGACGTGCTGCTGATCGACGAATCACTGTGCGTGCGCTGCGACAACTGCGAGAAAGCCTGCGCGGACGTGCATGACGGCACGTCGCGACTGAACCGCGAAGCGGGCCCCACGTTCGCCGAGATCCACGTGCCGACCTCGTGCCGCCACTGCGAACACCCGCACTGCATGAAGGATTGCCCGCCGGACGCGATCCATCGCAGCCCGAACGGCGAGGTGTACATGAACGACACCTGCATCGGCTGCGGCAACTGCGAGAAGAACTGCCCGTACGGCGTGATCCAGCTGGCGCCCGTCGATCCGAAGCGCAAGCGCCCGAGCCTGTTCTCGTGGCTCGTGCTGGGCCTCGGCGCGGAGCCGGGCCGCGAGCCCAAGCCCAAGTCCAAGGACATCCCGAAGAAGGCGGTCAAGTGCGACATGTGCAAGGACCTGCCGGGTGGCGCCGCCTGCGTGCGTGCGTGCCCGACCGGTGCGGCGCTTCGCGTGTCGCCGGAATCCTTCCTCACGTACACCGAGGCTACGGACTAGAAAAGTCAAAGGCGATTGAACCGCAGAGACCCCGGAGACCGCAGAGAAAAGCACTCGAAGAAATAGGGGCGGACCCTGATTCTCGATGACGGACGAAGATGACCTCGAAGTGTCATCCGCCGGCTTGCCTTTCCTCTGCGGTCTCCGCGGTCTCTGCGGTTCAATCGCTTTTGAACTAGTGCTTCGCTTCCCCGATGTGGCGATCGAGGTCGGGATCGGCCCGGTGGTTGGCCTGGTTCCACTTGAGGATGAGCAGCATCGCCCCGGCGACGAACCCGCCGAAGATCACGATGATCAGGTTGATCGGCATGTGCATGCGGATCATCAGCGCATAGATGGCGAGCATCATGAGGATGCTCGCGTTCTCGTTGAAGTTCTGCACGGCGATCGAGTGTCCCGCCGAGAGCAGCACGTGGCCGCGGTGCTGCAGCAGCGCGTTCATGGGCACGACGAAGTAGCCGGCCATGGCACCGACCAGCATCAGCACGATGTAGACGGCCGGCATCCAGTTCACCCACACCAGCACCATCACGAAGAACCCCATCGCGATGCCGTAGGGCAGCACGGAGAGCGACTTCTTCAGCGGCACGCGGGCGGCCAGCACCGCGCCCACCGCGATGCCGATCGCGGAGACGCCCAGCAGGATCGAGGCGCGGTCGAGCGGCATCTTCAGCTGCTTCTCGGCCCACTTGATCGTGATCACCTGCAGCGTGGCACCCGCGCCCCAGAAAAGCGTGGTGACCGCGAGCGAGATCTGGCCCAGCTTGTCCGACCACAGCACGCGGAAGCAGTGGGAGAACTCCACCAGGAGCCGCCAGGGGTTCTTCTGCTGCTGCGGGTAGCGCGCTCCGGTATCCGGGATGCGCAGGTTGAATCCCGCGGCGATGATGTAGGCCAGGGCGATGAAGAGGATCGCCGCCTCGGGCGCGGTATCGACCGGCGTGTCGATCATCGGGAAGTCGAACTTGAGCAGCCGGTTGGAAACCTCGGGCGAGATGAGCACGCCGCCCAGGAGCGTTCCCAGCACGATGGAGCCCACCGTGAGGCCCTCGATCCAGCCGTTCGCGATGACGAGCTGCTCGGGAGGCAGGAGCTCCGTGAGGATGCCGTACTTGGCCGGCGAATACGCCGCGGCGCCCAGGCCGACGATGGCGTAGGCGACGAGCACCAGCCAATACGAATGCATGCCCGGGATGGTGACGCCGGCCGCGAGGAAGATCATCGAGCAGCCGAAGATCTTCAGCGTGTTCGTGGCGAACATGACCTTGCCCTTCGGCCTCGAGTCGGCGAAGGCGCCCACGAACGCGGCGAGCACCACATAGCTCAGCGTGAAGCACCACTTGAGCAGCGGGGTGAGCCACTCCGGGCCTTCGAGCAGCAGCAGCATCTGTATCGCCGCGATGAACAACATGTTGTCCGCGAGCGACGAGAAGAACTGTGCTGCCATGATCGTGTAGAAGCCGCGCTTCATGGCGCGACTATACCTTAGAGGCGCTAAATCACGGAGTTACAAGGGTATTTCAGCCCCGCGACAGAGTGCCGGACCACCACTCCTGGAACGCCTTTTCGCCCAGGGGCGGGCTGACGGCGTAACCCTGGGCGAGATCGCAGCCCATCCGGCGCAATTCCTCGAGCGTCGCCGCATCCTCCACGCCTTCGGCGACCGCGCGGAGGTCGAAGTTGTGGGCCAGGTTGATCACCGAGCGCACGATCTGCCGGTCGCCGTGATCGGTGAGCAGGCCGGTGACGAACAGGCGGTCGATCTTCAGCTCGTCCAGCGGGAAACGCTTGAGGTAGGCGAGCGACGAGTAGCCGGTGCCGAAGTCGTCGATGGCGAGTTGCACGCCCACGCCCTTCAGGCGCGTCAACATCGCCATCGAGCGCTCGGCGTCGGCGATCATCGAGCTCTCGGTGATCTCGAGGGTGATCGTCCGGGGGTCCACGCCCCAAGTCTTCATCGACTGGTCGACCACGGTGGGCAGCTCCACGTCGGTGAGCGTGCGCGTCGAGAGGTTCACCGAGAAGCGCGGGACGGTCCCGCCCGCGGCGGCCATCGCCGCGGCGTGCCGCAGCACGGCGTTCAGGGCCCAGACCGTGAGCGAACCGATGAGCCCCGTGCGCTCCGCGATGCCGACGATGGTCTCGGCCGGCACGTCACCCGCGGTGGCATGGCGCCAGCGGATCACGGCCTCGGCCGCGACCGGCTTGCCGGTGAGGAGATCGACCTGCGGCAGGTAGGACACCTCCAGCTCGTTGGCGCGGATGGCGCGCTCCAGCTCGAGGTCGAGGCCGCGATACACCTCGGACTCGACCGTGTCCTCGGCTTGCGCCACGTGGTAGCCCTCTTCGCGCGTGGCGGCGATGCGCCGCGCCACGTCCGCGCCCATGAGCAGCTCGGCCGGGTCGTAGCCCTGCTCGGGAACGGTCGCGATGCCCACGCAGGGGCGCAGGACGGCGGTGCCGCCATCGTGGGCGATCGGGCGGTCCAGCGCGCGCAGGACCTTCACCGCGGCGAGGATCGCCTGCGTCGGGTGCGCGAGGCGCGGCAGCACGATGCAGACTTCATCGTCGTTGATCGACGCCACGCGGTCGTCGGGGCGCAGCACCTTGCGGATGCGCTCGAGGGCCAGGGCCATCGTGAGCGCGGCGGGCGGGCCCTTCAGGAGGGCCTGCAACCGGTCGACGCGCCGCAGCTCGAGCACCAGGACGGCCATGCGCCCGTGGGTGGCACGCGCGACGGCACTCTCGCGATCGAGGTAGCGCAAGACCTCTTCGCGGTTGAAGTCCTCCGCGATCATGCGAGGTAGAAGTCCTTGAGGTCGAGGCCGAAGGCGCCGGCCGCGAGCCCGCGGCGGATGAAGATCGGCTGCTCGTTGGCCGTCTTCGGGTCGTAGAGGAGGTCCACGAGCGACGGAAAGCCCGCGGGGGCCTTGTCCGGCCCCGTGACCACCAGCACGCGCGGCTTCAGGCGCCGCACCTTGTTGTGGGCCACGACGATCGCCACTTCGCCGGTGGACAGCTCGATCAGCGAGCCCACCGGGAAGACGCCGACCGACGAAATGAATTGCTGCACCAGCGCTTCCTGGAAGAAATCCCCGGCCCAGCCCGAGAGGCTGCGCATCGCCTCGTACGACGAAACGGCTTCCGCATAGGGCCGGCGCTTGGTGATGGCCGCGAAGCAATCGGCGATACCCGCCATGCGCCCGAAGAGCGAGATGTCGGTGCCTTGCAGGCCCGCCGGATAGCCGCTGCCGTTGATGCGCTCGTGGTGGTGCCCGATGCCTTCGATCACCTCGGGGTGGAAGTTGGGCGTCGAGGAGAGGATCTCGAGGCCGAAGGCCACGTGCTCTTTCGCCAGCGCGAACTCCTCGGCGGTCAGCTTGCCTTCCTTTTCCAGCAATTCGCGCGGCAGCTTGATCTTGCCGATGTCGAGCAGCAGGCCGACCTGGCCCAGGAGCGAAAGCTGCGGCTTCGGGAATCCCAGCTGTCGCCCGAAGGCCGTGAGGTAGACCGCCACCTGCAGGCTGTGCCCGTAGGTCGTGATGTCCTGCTCGCGCAGGCGCGCCACCCACATGAGGGCATCGGGATTGCGCACGATGCTCTCGACCATGTCGTTCACGACTTCCTCCACCTCCTCGATCTCGAGCAGGTGGCCGCCGCGGATGTCGATGACGAGCTTGTCCAGCACTTCGTCGGTCCGGTCCAGCACCTCGCGGGCGCGCACGACCTCGACTTCGACCGGGACCTGGTCTCGATAGGTCTGGACCTGCATGCCCGGCGGCAGCAGCGCGGCGCGCGCCGCCAGCTCCTGCGGCGTTTCCTCGGGCTGCGGCGGCGGCACGGGGGCGGCTTCGGCCTCGTCCTTCGCGGACCTGCGCTTGAAGAGGCCCTTGAACGAGCCCAGCACGCGCCCCACCACGCCGGGGCCCTCGTCCTCGGCCCCCGGCTGCCCGGGCGGGGGTGGGACGTGCGAGCGCGACCCGGCGCCGCTGCGCAGGATGTCCTCGAGGTTCGTGACGCGCGAATCGGCGGGCTTGCTGGCCACGCGGGGCGGCGGTTCGGCGCGGGCGGGGACCGGGCTCGTTTCGACCTGCGGCTTGGGCGGGGCGCCGGGCGCACCGCTGGTGGCGCGGGGCAGCGCCTGGGCGCCGGGCAATTCGGCCGCCGCGTATTCGTCGCCCAGCGATTTCGAGCGGTCGACGATCACATACGCGCAATGCTGCTGCAGCTCGCGGATCTGCTCGTCGTCCTCGATCAGGAATCCCTGCAGGAGAAACGGCGTATCGACCCAGGGGCGGTCGAGATCGGCGACGAACATGCCGACGCGAAGGTCGGTGGTGGGTACCTTGGTTTCCATCGGGCCCGCTTCTTGTCGGTCTTCGCGCCAGCGTTGGCCTGGGTCGGTGCCTCCTCCCTGAGCTCTGGCCGCTGGCGCTCCAGTCACCGCGGTCATTCTACAGACACGGAGTCGCCGGGCGTTAAGGAAAGGCCCGGAAAACTCGTCGTGAAAAACCAGTAGCTAGGCGAGGAACCCCAGGTCCGCCGTGGAAAAGCGCGGGAGGTTCGGGAAGGTCGCGGCGAGGCCGGCATCGGAGACGCCGAACCAGCGCGCGAGCGTGGCGCCGTATTGATCCACCGAGGTGGTGGGAATCCAGCGGCCTTCGGCTTCCGCATCGTCGGGGCCGGCCAGGGCCAGCGTGGGGTAGCGGCCGTAGAAGGCTCCGCCGCGCACCGCGCCGCCCAGGATGAAGTGGTGGTTGCCCCAGGCATGGTCCGTTCCGGCGCCGGAGGCGGGCTGGAACGTGCGGCCGAAATCGGAGAGCGTGAACGTGGTCACCTGGTTCGCCACGCCGAGCTGCACGGTGGCGTCGTAGAACGCCTTCACGGCGGGCGAGAGCTGGCCCAGGAGGTTCGTGAGGGTCGCGAGCTCGCCGGAGTGCGTATCGAAGCTGCCCAGCGAAACGAAGAAGACCTGGCGGCGCGCTCCGGTCTGGGCACGGGCCTCGATCAGCTTCGCGACCTGGAGCAGTTGCTGCGCGATCGACGAGGTCTGGCCCGCGAAAAGCGGTGCGATCGTCGAACTCGTGGAGGTCAGGATCGGATCGACCAGGCCGGAGAGCGCGATCGCGTGCGACGAGATGTCGCCCGCGGCCTTCACGTAGTCGTTGTCCCGATCGGCCGCGAGGATGGAGAAGAGCGAGGCGGCGCGCGCGCGCGACGCGGCCGACTGCGTGAAGCCCTGCAACGCGAGCCCGCCCGTGGCCCCGAGTGCGAGCGGGCTCGTGACGGCGCCTGTCGTGAAGAGCGACGCGCCGGCGATCGTCGTGACCACCGGGAACGCCGCGCCATCGGCCACGGCGTCGGCGATGCGTCCGCCCCATCCGGTCGCGCTGCGCCCTTCGGACACCGACGATTGCCACTGCGCCTGCTGGTCCGAGTGCGAGTACAGGTTGTCCGGCCGCTTGCTGAAGTAGTCGGCGCGCGTCGTAGGCTCGTTGAGCGGTCCCACGTTGGCCAGCACGGCGAGCTTGCCCTGGGCGAACAGGGGATGGACCGCGGCGAGGTCCGGGTGCAGGCCGAAGTCGTCGAGGCCCGCGGGACGGATCGGCAGGAGTGCGGACTGCGCGATGTTGATGCCCGAACTGACGGGGCGCACGGCGGCGTAGCGCGCATAGCCCGCGGCATCCAGCGGGATCACGAGGTTGTTGCCATCCGCGCCGCCGTACAGGAACACGCACACCAGGGCCTTGTAGTCCTCCGCACCGGCGGCGTGGGCGGGCAGCGCCAGGGAACCCAGCGGTGCGAGGCGGGCCGCGAGCCCCGCGGCGCCGAGGGCGCCGGAGCGCAGGAGGAATTCGCGGCGCGGCGTCTTCATCAGCGTTCCACCTGGAATTGGGGCGAGCTCACGACGAGGTACGCCGCGGTCCTCGCGCGATTGAGCGTGTCGGTCGCGGGAACCGCATTCACGGCGCTCACGATCGCCGAACGCATCGACGGCGACATTTTTCCCGCGAGCAGGTAGCGGCCGAAGCGGTCGGCCAGCGCGCCGGCGTCGGCCGCGACGGCCCGGTACGCCGTGAGGTCGATCGTCGTGCCGGTGGCGCCGAAGACCGTCGGATCCGGCGCGATCGCGTTCGCGAAGATCAGCCCGTAGGCGATGTTCGTGCGGTTGATCGCGGTGGACGTGTTCTGGATGCCGAATTCGGGGCCGAGCCGGGTGGTGCCGGGGATCACGTAGCCGGGCGGGTAGAAGTTGAAGACCGACGGCGCGTAGAAGACGTTCTGGCTCAACGTGCTGGCGGCGACGCGGAAGTAGACGCCGTCGGTGCGCCCGCCGAGCGCTCGCGCCGTGGCGGCGAGGTAGAGGATGGGTTCCGAAAGCTTGCCGAATGACGGGTCCGCGGAACGCGCGCCGCGCGCTTCGGGATCGAGCAGGATCGCCTTCACGACGGCTCGCAGGTCGCCGCGGACGCCGGTCCCGTTGTCGTCGAAGGCCGCGGTGACGCGCGCGACGTACCCGGGCGACGGATCGCTCGTGACGAGCTTCTGGATCAGCCGCTTGCCGATGAACGGCCCGACGTTGGCGTGCGCGAAGATGTTGCCCAGGGCGAAGTCGAGGTCCCGCTCCATCGGCAGGCCGGCCGGAGCGATGACCCCGTTCAGGAGGACCTTCGCGCCGAAATCATGGTTCGCGTCCACCGGGCGCATCGGGCCGTCGTAGTTGCGCGGGTTGTTGTTGCGGGGACGCTGTCCGGCGATGGTGGGATAGGTCCATCCCGTGAAGACGTGCGCGAAGCCCTCGATCTCTTCCTGGTCGTAGGTGGGATACGGCTTGCCCGCCGCGTCCCGGATCGGCGAACCGTCGGCATTCAAGGCATCGGTGCCGATCGAGAAGAGCTGCAGCACCTCGCGCGCGAAGTTCTCGTTGGGCTCCGTGCCCGCCGCGGGATTCGCCTTGTTGTTGTTGACCATGTCGAGGTAGTCGCCCATCACGGGCGAGAGCGTCACCGCGCGAAGCACGTCGTAGTAGTTGCCGAACGCGTGGTCGCGGAAGATCTGCTGGTAGTTGCGCATCGCGTAGTTGCGATTGTTGTCGAGCCCCGAAGTGACGAGGATCTGCGACAGGGCGAAGGCGACGCGCTGGCGCAACTGGTCCGGGCCCTCGACGGCGTCCTTGAAGAAGCGCAGCTGCAGCTGGAAGAGCGAGTAGTTGTCGCGGGCGCAGAAGCTCGAGGCGGTGATCGGCGGCGTGCGGTTGTCCACGCAGGTGTCGGGGCGGTTCGCCGACACATACGGGTAGGCCGGGTAGGCGGTGGCCGGCATCGCGAGCTGCTCGTCGATCCACGCCTCGGCGCCGAGGGTCACGACGCGCGCGATGCTGGCTTCCGTGGGGCCGAAGCTCGCCTGGCGCAGCAGGCGCACCGCATCCGATTCGGCTCCACCCAAGCCCTGCGCGCCGGCGAGCGTGGGCACCAGGGCGAGGAGGAAGGCGAGGACGGGCGTTCTGGACATGGCCACAGGTTGCTCCGCGGACGTAACCAAATTGTGCGCGGAATGGCGGAAAGATGTAACGCCTTGTAATACGCCTACGTGATGCCGCGGGTCCGGAGCTCGGCGATCCGGTCGGGGGCCAGGCCCAGCAGGCCGGCCAGGATGCCGTCGGTGTGTTCGCCCAGCATCGGGGGCGGTGAGGCATAGGCGATGGGCGTCGCCGAAAAGCGCATCGGGTTCGCCACGAGACGGACCTCGCCCGCCTGCGGATGGGGAACCCGGACCTGCAGGCCGCGATGGATCACCTGCTCGTCCTCGAAGACCTGGCCCAGGTCGCGGATCGGCCCGCACGGCACGCCGGCCGCTTCGAGGCGTTCGAGCCAGTGCGCAACAGGCTGGAGCACCATGCGCTCGGCGATCAGCGCCACCAGGGCGTCGCGATTCGCGACCCGCCCCGGATTCTTCGCATACCGCGCGTCCGTCGCGAGTTGCGGCGCCCCGATGACGTCGCAGAAGCGCACGAACTGGGAGTCGTTGCCGACGGCCACGATGAGGTAGGCATCCGAGGCCCGGAACACCTGGTACGGGACGATGGACTGGTGCGCATTTCCGAAGCGCACCGGCGGCACGCCCGAGGCGAGGTAGCTCGTGTTCATGTTCGCGAGCATCGCCACCTGGCAGTCGAGCAGCGCCATGTCGATGTGCTGGCCCACGCCGGTGCGCTCGCGGTGGAAGAGGGCGGCCACGATCGCATTGGCCGAGTAGAGCCCGGTGAAGAGGTCGGACACCGCGACACCGACCTTCTGCGGCCCGCCGCCGGGAAGGTCGTCGCGCTCGCCGGTGATGCTCATCAGCCCGCCCATGCCCTGCACGATGAAATCGTATCCGGGGCGCTCGGCGTACGGGCCGGTCTGGCCGAAGCCCGTGATCGAGCAGTAGACCAGCCCCGGATCCTTCGCCGCGAGGCTCGCGTAGTCGAGTCCGTAGCGGGCGAGGTCGCCTACCTTGAAGTTCTCCACCAGCACGTCGCATTTCGCCGCGAGGTCGCGCGCGATCGCCTGGCCCTCGGGCTTCGCGATGTCGAGGGTGACCGATTTCTTGCCGCGATTCGCGGCGAGGTAGTAGGCGGCTTCCTGCGTCTCGCGGCCCTCGGTGTCCTTCAGCCACGGCGGACCCCAATGGCGCGTGTCGTCGCCCAGGCCCGGGCGCTCGAGCTTGATGACTTCGGCGCCCAGGTCGGCCAGGATCTGCGTGGACCACGGTCCCGCGAGGACGCGCGTGAGGTCGAGGACCCGGATGCCTTCGAGAATGCGTCGCATGGCGCGGGATTATGCTGTAGTTTGCGTTCGCAGAATTGGAGGGTTTGCCATGCTCATCGTTGCCGGTCTCATCCTGCTCGCACTCGGCGTCCTGTCGGGTGCCTACCTGTTGCTCGTGCCCTTCGGCGTCGTCGCCGGGGAAGCGGGACTCGCCCTCTGGGTCCTGTTTCCGGTGTTCAGCATCCTGGGCTACCTGCTGGCCGCCGCGCCGGCACGCGACTCGAGCCTGCCGCTCCTCACGCGCGGGGCGGGCGTCGTCCTGCTGCTGCTGGCCCTGCTCGCCGCGGTGGGGATCGTGCTCGATTCCACCGCGATCCTGCCCGCCCGGGGCGACCTCGCGTCGGTCTGGTACGTGCTCGTGATCGGCCTGGTCCTGGGCGCGACGGGGGTCGCTACGCATCGACCGCGAGGGAAAGCGGCGGCATGAGCCGTGCGGCCCAAAAGCCGCTAGACTCGGTGCACAACGAGAGGAGGGGCCTTTGAAGCCGACCGACATCGGTCATCCCGACTACTTCCACAAGGTGGTCGATTGCCAATGGGCATGCCCTGCCCATACGCCCGTTCCCGAATACATCCGCCTCATCGCCCAGGGCCGCTACGGCGAGGCTTACCTCGTCAATTGGAATTCCAACGTGTTCCCCGGCATCCTCGGGCGCACGTGCGATCGCCCGTGCGAGCCCGCCTGCCGACGCGGGCGCGTGGAGGAAAACCAGGGCGAGAAACCCGAGCCGGTCGCGATCTGCCGCCTGAAGCGCGTGGCCGCGGACAACAAGGGTGACATCCGGGCGCACCTGCCGAAGAAGCCTTCGCGCAAGAATGGCAAGCGCGTGGTTTGCATCGGGGCCGGTCCCGCATCGCTCACCGTGGCGCGCGACCTGGCACCGCTGGGCTATCACGTCACGGTCTTCGATTCCGACCGCCTCGCCGGCGGGATGATCCGCAGCCAGATCCCGAAGTTCCGCCTGCCCGAGAGCGTGATCGACGAGGAGGTCGGCTACGTGCTCGACCTCGGCGTCGAGTTCAAGGCGGGTCATCGCGTCGATTCGCTGACGGTCCTGCTGAAGGAAGGCTACGACGCGGTCTTCGTGGGTTCGGGCGCGCCGCGCGGCCGCGACCTCGACATTCCCGGCCGGCGCGAAGGCGCGGCCAACATCCGCATCGGCATCGATTGGCTCGCGTCGGTTTCCTTCGGCCACGTGACGAAGATCGGCCGGCGCGTGATCGTGCTGGGCGGGGGCAACACGGCGATGGATTGCTGCCGTTCGGCCCGGCGCCTCGGCGGCGACGACGTGAAGGTCATCGTCCGCTCGGGCTTCGAGGAAATGAAGGCGAGCCCGTGGGAGAAGGAAGACGCGGCGCACGAAGGCATCCCGATCCTGAACTACCTCGTGCCCAAGGCGTTCACGCACTCCGACGGGAAGTTGACCGGCGTGCTGTTCGAGAAGGTCGCGGCCGCGAAGGACGAGAAGGGCCGTCGCAAGCTCGTCCCCACGGGCGAGCCGGACGTCCACCACGAATGCGACGACGTGCTGGTCGCCGTGGGCCAGGAGAACGCGTTCCCCTGGATCGAGCGCGACTCCGGCGTCGAGTTCGACGAGTGGGGCATGCCGAAGTTGGATCCCCTCACGCTGCAATCGTCGCTGCCGCACGTCTTCTTCGGCGGCGACTCGGCGCTGGGCCCGAAGAACATCATCTGGGCCGTGGCGCACGGCCACGACGCGGCGATCTCCATCGACCGCCTGCTGCAGGGCGAGGACGTGCGCCAGCGCCCGCCGCCGCACGTGAACCTCATCTCGCAGAAGATGGGAATCCACGAGTGGAGCTACGACAACGCGGTGAGCGGCGATGCGCGCTTCAAGGTGCCGCTGAAGGACCTCACCATCGCGCTGAAGGACATCCGCCAGGAAGTGGAGCTGGGCTTCGACGCGAAGCTCGCGTTCCAGGAGGCGCAGCGCTGCCTGAACTGCGACGTACAGACCGTCTTCGCGCCCAAGCTGTGCATCGAGTGCGACGCCTGCGTGGACATCTGCCCGATGGACTGCATCACGTTCACCGCGGACGGCGAGGAAGGCGAGCTGCGCGCGCGCCTCACCGCGCCCGCGAAGGATCGCTCGCAGGCGCTCTACATCGGAGCGGGGCTCAAGACCGGGCGCATCATGGCCAAGGACGAGGACGTCTGCTTGCACTGCGGCCTGTGCGCCGAACGGTGTCCCACGGGGGCCTGGGACATGCAGAAGTTCCTGCTTGACATGACGCACGCCGGGCCGGCTTGCCGCGACCGCAAGCCCGAACGCAGCGCCGTCGCCTAGGGGGGCGACACAAGAATGGCCACGCAACGCGGCAAGGGCAAGCGCGAGAAGCGCGTCGTGCTCGGAGAAGACCTTCGCATCGGACATGCACGCGAGACGTTCGAGTCGCTCGCGGCGATCGCACCCAAAGCTACTGTTGTAATCGACGCGAGCGCCGTTTCGAGGGTGGATGCGGCCGGATTGCAGGCGTTGGCCGCATGCCTTGTGCAGTGGAGCACAGCCGGAACGGTCTGGCGTTGGGATAATCCCGCGCACGCACTGAGTGCTGCCGCGCGCACCGCGGGGCTCGCCACGGTGCTCGGACTCGAATGATCCAGGACCTCCTTTCTCTCTGCCGCATCTACCGGCCCAAGCTGCTGCTGATGCTGCTCATCATCGCCATGCCCTGGGCGTGGGCGGCATTCTGGGTGCCGTGGTGGGTGAACGTCGTGTGCCTGGTCACCGTGCCGATCGCGCTCGGCATCCTGATGCTGCACGTGCTGCCGCCGCCGGAAGCCCCGCGCCGCGAGACCGACGACCCCACGGTCGTCCCGGACGCGCAGATCCGCAAGATGCGCAAGATGTCCTCCGGCGTGCACAACCTCCTTTCCCGCTGGTCCTCGCACGCCGACCGCTCGCGCTCGCACATCGAGGAAGTCTCGAGCCACGTGGACGACGTGATCGAGTACTCGGAATCCGCGGTGGTGGAGATCGGCAAGCGCTTCGTGTCGGTCACGCGCAAGACCCGCAAGCAGGTCGAGCACGCGCTCGGCATGCTCGACCACACGCGCCCCGACGGCAAGCGCCGCGAGAGCCGTCCGCTGCCCGAACTGGTGACGGCCTACGAAGACCTCGCCGCGAAAGTGTCCGGAAGCCTCTCGAAGGTCGCCGAGACCGTCGAGGCCCTGGAGAAACGCCACGAGACGGTCCGCAAGGACTTCGAGCGCGTCGACACGCTGCTGGACCAGCTGGCCACGCACGACGGCCAGATCGGCGTGCTCGCACTCAACACCTCGGTGAAGGGGCAGGACGTCGTTTCCGTGAGCGACCAGATCCGCACGCTGAGCCTGGAATCCAAGGCGCTCACGCGCGACATCCGCCGCACGCTGGAGCAGGTGCGCGGCCAGGCGACCACCACGCACAGCGCGGTGCGGAACGCGGTGGGCCAGGCGCGCGAGGCCGCGCAGTTCGCGAGCCAGGAAGGCCAGAAGCTCACGCGCGAGATGCTCTACAACAGCCAGGAAGTGGCCGAGACGCTTTCGCAGATCGGCGCCATCGGCAACGAGATCCAGCGCGACATCAACGAGATCATCGTGGCCCTGCAGTTCCAGGACATCACGCAGCAGAAGCTGCAGCGCCTGAAGGACCCCATGCTCTCCGACCTCATGACCTCGCTGCGGGCGATCTTCGACGAGACGCGCTCGCTGTCCGTGAAGCTCGAGGGCAGCGGCATGGTCGAACAGGGCGTGGAGAAACCCACCAAGCCCGGGCCCGAGACGCCGGGCGCCGCCGGGCCGGCGGGCGTGCAGGGTCGCCAAAAGGGCGACGAAGCCGTCGAGATTTTCTGAAAGGAACAAACGTGGCACGCATCCTGGTCGTCGACGATTCCACCACCATGCGCCAGATGGTGAGCTTCACGCTCGCCGACGCCGGCCACGAAGTCACCGAGGCCGCCGACGGGGCGCAGGCGCTCGCCGAGGCCAAGGGCCGCAAGTTCGACCTCGTCATCACCGACGTGAACATGCCCGGCATGAACGGGCTCGACCTGGTGAAGTCGCTGCGTGCCATCGACGAGTTCAAGTTCACGCCGATCCTCGTGCTCACCACGGAGTCGGGCGCCGACGTGAAGGCGAAGGGCCGCGAGGTGGGTGCCACCGGCTGGATCGTGAAGCCCTTCAGTCCCGAAGTGCTGATCACCACGCTGCGAAAGGTGCTCGACTAGCGGCGGGGCGCTCGAGCGGCCATGACGATCGACCTCACGCGGTTCCACGAAAGCTTCTTCACCGAGAGCCTCGAAGCCCTCGACGCCACGGAAGCGCACCTGCTTGCGCTCGAATCGCAGGGCGGGGGCGATGCATCCGAAGCGTCCGAGCGCGTGAACGCGATCTTCCGCGCCGTGCACTCGGTGAAGGGCGCGGCCGGGAGCCTGGGCTTCCTGCCGATCGCGGAGTTCACCCACCACCTCGAGAGCTTCCTCGACCATGCGCGCAAGGGCTCCGTCGCGGTGACGGGCAGCGCCGTCGATGCGCTCCTCGCGAGCGTCGACCACGCGCGCAGCCTGCTCAAGTCCGCACGCGACGGCGGCGCCGTCGATACGCATCGCGCCATCCTGCTCGTGGAGACGCTGCGCAACCTCTCGCCGGACAATGCCGGTGTTTCCTCGCGACCGTCCCCTGGCGCTGCGGAGGCAGCCCCAGGGGACAGTCAAGCCACCTACCGCATTCGCTTCGAACCCTCGGTCGATTTCTTCCGCTCGGGCAACGACCCGCTGCGCATGTTCAAGGTGTTGGCCGAGATGGGCACCCTCGAGGCGCAAGCCGACGTGTCGCGCCTGCCGCCGCCCGAGCAGTTCGATCCCGAAGCCTGCTACCTCGCGTGGGACCTCATCCTCACGACCACCACGCCGCGCGCCGATATCGAGGAGGTCTTCGCGTGGGCGGGTGACGAAAGCCGGGTCGTGATCGAGGAAGACGGGCCCGCCGAGGCACCCGTGAAGGTGCCGGAAGCGCCGCCGGTCGAACCTCCCGCGCAGGATCGCCGCGCCACCGACCGCCGCCAGGGCGACCGCCGTCGCGAGCGCCGCGTCGAGGACGACGTCGGCGGCGACCTGCGCACCGATCGCCTGCACGTGAGCCGCGATCGCGTCGACGAGCTGATCAACCTGGTCGGCGAGCTCGTGATCACCAAGACCATGCTGAAGCAAGTGGTCAGCACGCTCGACCCGGCCGCCGTGGAGCGCCTCGAGCAGAGCCTCGCGAACCTGGAGCGCAACACGCGCGACATCCAGGACCGCGTCATGTCGATCCGCATGCTGCCGATGAGTCATGCGTTCGGCCGCTTCGCGCGCCTGGTGCGCGACGTGGGGCAGCGCACCGGCAAGCAGGTCAACATCACGGTGACGGGGGGCGACGCCGAACTGGACAAGTCGGTGATCGAGAAACTGGTGGACCCGCTCACGCACTTGGTGCGCAACGCGCTCGACCACGGCATCGAGACGCCGGACGAGCGCCGCGCCGCCGGCAAGCCCGAAATGGCGACCCTGGCCCTGCATGCCGAGCATCGGGGCGGCCACATCGAGATCCGCGTCTCCGACGACGGGCGCGGCATCGATCCGGAACGCGTCCAGGCCAAGGCCCGCGAGGCGGGGCTGCTCTCGGAAAACGAGACGATCGACGTCGCCCGCGCCTGCGAGCTCATCTTCGAACCGGGCTTCTCCACCGCGGCCGAGGTCGGAGAGCTTTCCGGGCGCGGCGTGGGACTCGACGTGGTGCGCAAGAACATCCAGGCGCTCTCGGGATCGCTGCGCTTCGAGTCCGAGCCCGGCCGCGGTGCCCAGGTGGTGCTGCGCCTGCCGCTCACGCTCGCCATCATCGACGGGATGCTGGTCACGGTCGGGCCCGACGCGTACATCGTGCCCATGACCTCGATCGTCGAATGCCTGCAGCCCGATCCCACGACGATGAAGAGCATCGCGGGCCGCGGCATGCTGGTGGAGCTGCGCGGCGAATACCTGCCGCTGCTCGTGCTCTCGCAGCTCACCGCGACCGAAGGCGCGGCCTCCTTCGAGGACGGCCTGCTGCTCGTGCTGGAGGCCGAAGGCAACAAGGTCGCGTTGCTGGTCGACGCGCTGGTCGGGCAGGAGCAGGTGGTCATCAAGAGCCTCGAGCGCAACTACCGCAAGGTCGGCTACATCGCCGGCGCCACGATCCTCGGGGAGGGCCGCGTCACGCTGATCCTCGACGTCGCGAGCCTGGTGCGGGCCGCGCGCGAATGAACAATCCGATGCCAGACCATAAAACCAACACCATGAATTGGTTCTTCAAGCCGGCCGCCGCGCTCCTGATTCGCATGCAGTACAAGTCGAAGCTGCCGATCCTCGCGAGCTTCTTCTGCGTCCCGCTGGTGATTGCCCTGGTCTACCCGCCCACGTCGTGGCACTCGCCTTCCGCGATCGCCATCGCCGTCACGTTCCTCTTCGCCTGGTACTGCATGGGGGCGCACATCTCCGCGGCCGACGAGAGCTGGTTCCACGTCCAGCGCGTTGCGCGCCTGCTGAAGGAGCACGACCTGCGCGACCTCGAAGGCGACGCGCTGCGTGAAGAAGCGCGCCGCGTGCTGGGCACGGGCCATTTCGGGCGCCTCCACGACACGCTGCTGGAGACCCACGACCGCCTGCGGGATCTCGTGACGCTCGCGCGCACGAGTGCCGAGGCCGCGAGCCTGGCCGCCGACGAGCTGGCCTCGGGCAACGTGAACCTCTCGCAGCGCACCGAGCAGCAGGCTTCCACGCTCGAGGAGACGGCCTCCGGCATGGAGGAGCTCGCGGCGACCGTGAAGCAGAACGCCGAGAACTGCAAGCTCGCCAACGAACTCTCGGGGAGCGCCGTCGGGGTTGCCGACAAGGGCGCGGCCCTGGTGCACCGGATCGTCAGCACGATGGAGCTGATCGACAAGAGTTCGAAGAAGATCGTGGACATCATCGGCGTGATCGAATCGATCGCGTTCCAGACCAACATCCTCGCGCTGAACGCCGCGGTGGAAGCCGCGCGGGCCGGCGAGCAGGGGCGCGGTTTCGCCGTGGTCGCGGGCGAGGTGAGGAGCCTCGCGCAGCGCTCGGCCGAAGCGGCCAAGGAGATCAAGGGCCTCATCGGCGAGTCGGTCGGCAACGTCGACCAGGGCGCCAGGCTCGTGCAGGACGCCGGCCACATCATGAACGACGTGGTGGTGAGCGTGAAGCAGGTGAAGGAATTGATCAGCGAGATCGCCGTGGCCTCGCGCGAACAGAGCTCGGGCGTGGAGGAAATGAACAACGCGCTGATCCAGCTCGAGGGCATGACGCAGCAGAATGCCGCGCTGGTCGAGCAGGCCACCGCTTCGGCGCTCTCCTTCAAGGACGAGTCCGCGCAGCTCGCCGACCTCGTCGGGCAGTTCCAGTTGGACGAGGACGCGTCGCCATCGAGCCCCGCGCCCGTGACTTCCGCCGCATCGATGCGCAGTACCCCAGCACCCGCTCCGAAGCAGGCCGCCGCGGAGATCGGCTTCAAGCCGGTCGGACGCGGCACCCAGCATGAAGAGTGGGAGGAATTCTGAGGAGAGACCGATGAAATGGATCCTGGCGCCAGGAATGGCGATCTTCATTCGCATGCGCAACCAGATCAAGTTGCCGCTGCTGGCCATCCTGTACTCCGTTCCGCTCGCCATCTGGCTGGTCGCGAATCCACCCGCGAGCTGGTTCTCCCTCACGACCCTGCTGGTGATCGCGACGTACGTCTTCGCTTGGTACTGCGGGGCGTCGCACTACTACAGCGCGGATGAAGCCTGGAAGATCGTGCGCAGCGTGGCCTCCCGCCTGAACGAGCGCGACCTGCGGGGCGACGACCTCATGACGCGCGAGCAGGTCCGCGAGCGCCTGGGCGATGGGCAGTTCGCCTCGTTGTTCGGAACGCTGGCCGACGCCCACGAGCGGCTGCGCGTGCTGGTGCAGCAGGCCCAGCAGAGCGCCGAAGCCGCCAGCATGGCCGCCGACGAACTCGCCTCCGGCAACGTGAACCTCTCGCAGCGCACCGAGCAGCAGGCCTCCACGCTCGAGGAGACCGCCTCCGGCATGGAGGAGCTGGCCGCCACGGTCCGGCAGAACGCGGACAACTGCAAGCTCGCGAGCGACCTCTCGGGCGGCGCCGCCGGCGTGGCCAACAAGGGCGCGGCCCTCGTGCACCGGATCGTCACCACGATGGAACTGATCGACAAGAGCTCGAAGAAGATCGTGGACATCATCGGCGTGATCGAGTCGATCGCGTTCCAGACCAACATCCTCGCGCTGAATGCCGCGGTGGAAGCCGCGCGGGCCGGCGAGCAGGGGCGCGGTTTCGCCGTGGTCGCGGGCGAGGTGAGGAGCCTCGCGCAGCGCTCGGCCGAAGCGGCCAAGGAGATCAAGGGCCTCATCGGCGAGTCGGTCGGCAACGTCGACCAGGGCGCGAAGCTCGTGCAGGACGCCGGCCACATCATGAACGACGTGGTGGTGAGCGTGCAGCAGGTGAAGGAGCTGATCAGCGAGATCGCCGTGGCCTCGCGCGAGCAGAGCTCGGGCGTGGAGGAGATGAACAAGGCGCTGATGCAGCTGGAGGGCATGACGCAGCAGAACGCCGCGCTGGTGGAGGAGGCGGCCGCGTCGGCTCTCACGTTCAAGGACGAGGCTTTGCGCCTCACGGGCCTGGTCGGCGAGTTCAAGATCGGCGGTTCCACCGCCGCGCCCGCGCCCGCGCCGGCCGCCCCGGCTCCGCCGCGCGTGGCGCCCCCGCGGCCCGCCGGCGCGCGCGAGCTGGGCTTCCGCAAGCGCGCGGGATCCGGCAAGGACGACGAATGGCAGGAATTCTGATGAAACGCGAACTGCTCACCTTCACCCTCGGGGCCGAAAGCTATGGCCTCGACATCCTCAAGGTGCAGGAGATCCGCGGCTACGAGCCGCCGACCCGGATCGCCAACACCCCCGATTTCATCAAGGGCGTGATCAACCTGCGCGGCCACATCGTGCCGATCGTGGACCTGCGCGTGAAGCTCTCGCTCGGCGAAGCGAAGTTCGACGCGAGCACCGTGGTCATCATCCTCAACGTCCTGGGCCGCGTGGTGGGCGTGGTGGTGGACGGCGTCTCGGACGTGATCACGCTCATGGAAGACGCGATCAAGCCCGCCCCGGAATTTGGGGCCGTGCTCGATACCCAGTACATCCTCGGCCTCGCCACGGTCGAGTCCCAGTTGCTGATCCTCATCGACATCGAGAAGCTGATGGGCTCGCGCGAGATGGCACTCGTCGCCGAAGCCGCGGAGGGTGAATGAAGGGTGCGCTCAACCTCACGATCGGCACGAAGTTCCTGCTGATCGCGCTCGCGAGCCTGGTGCCGCTGATCCTCACGCTCTCGCTCTGGCTGCTCGAGCTGGACAAGAGGGTCGTGCAGGTCGACCGGGAGCGACAGGGGTTGCAGGTGCACGTGGTCTTGAAGCGCGTACTGGCCGCCCTGGTGGATCACCGGGACGCCGCCGTTCGCTCGCGCATGGGTGACGCGCGCGCCCAGGAGCTCCTCACCAAGTCGGGCGCCGACGTGCAGCGTGGCCTCGAAGAAGCCGTGCAGGTCTCGGGCGGCCTCACCTGGGCGCCGGAGCTGGGCTCGGGGCTGCAGGATTCGCTCGTGGCGTGGGACATCGTCCGGCGCAGCGTCGAGAACCGCCCGCCCGAGGAAACCTGGCTCGAGCACAACGAACTCATCGCGATGAACCTGCTGCCGCGCTTCTCGCAGGTGGGCCAGCTGTCGGGGCTGTACGTGGATCCGGACCCCTCGAGCTACCACCTGGTGCGCATCGTCATCGAGCGCGAGCCCGCGTTGCTGAACCGGCTGGGACAGATTCGCTCGATGCTGCCGATGATCGACACCCGCAGCGCTCCCGGCATCGTGGAGCTGGACAAGCTGCAGGTCGACGGCGCGCTGGCGCAGGCGGACGTGGACGGCATCGACGCGGATGCGAAGAACCTCGCGCGCGTGGATGCGGAGCTGGGCGCGCAGTTGAGGGCCGCCTTCGGCGAGCTCGACACCGGCGCCAACCGGTTCCTGCGCACGGTGGACTCCTCGGTGCGCTCGGCGCGCTCCGGACGGCCCGAGTGGAGCTCGGCCCGCGAAGTGTCCCCGGCCATCGACAAGTGCGTAGCCCTCTACGACCGGGGCAGCCAGGCGCTCGGCAACGTGCTCGCCGAGCGGCGCGGCAACCTCGTGACGCAGCGCAACCTGCTGCTCGCCCTCGCGCTGGTCGTCGTGGGCGGCGCCGCGCTGCTGGGATTCTTCCTGATGCGCTCGATCAGCAACGCCATCGGCGGCGCGCTCCGGGTGGCCGACCGCGTGGCGGCGGGCGACCTGACGCAACGGGTCGAGGTGCGCGGCACCGACGAGACCGCGCGGCTCATGCAGGCCCTGCGCACGATGAACCAGGCGCTCGCGCGCATGGTGGGCGAAGTGAGCTCGGTCGCGGAGTCGGTGAGCAGCGAAGCCCGCCAGCTCTCGGGCGGCAACCGCGACCTGTCGGAACGCACCGAATCGCAGGCGAGCGCCATCGAGGAGGCGGCCTCCAGCATGGAGGAGCTCACCGCGAGCGTGCGGCAGAACATGGACAGTGCGCGCGAGACGCTCAAGCTCACCGGCAAGGCCTCGGATGCGACCACGCGCGGCATGGAGGCGGCTTCGCGCGTCGTGGACCACATGGATTCCATCCGCGGCAGCACCAAGCGCGTGGGCGAGATCGTCGGCATGATCGACTCGATCGCCTTCCAGACCAACATCCTCGCGCTGAACGCGGCGGTGGAGGCGGCGCGCGCGGGCGAACATGGCCGCGGCTTCGCGGTCGTCGCGACGGAAGTGCGCAGCCTCGCGAAGCGTTGCGCGGATTCGGCGCGCGAGATCAAGGGGCTGGTGGCGACCTCGAGCGACCAGGTCACCGACGGCGCGAAGCTCGTGGACGAAGTGGCCGAAGCCATCGGCGACATCAACGCGCGCGTGGCCGAAGTCGACGGGCTCATGAACGGCATCGTGGCGGCCAGCGTCGAGCAGTCGAGCGGCATCGAGCAGGTCGGCCAGACCATCACGCAGATGGAACGCGTGACGCAGCAGAACGCGGCGATGGTGGAGGAGATCCTCGCGGCCACCGAAGCGCTCACGCGCCAGACCACGCGGCTCGCCGCCGTCGTGGGTGCGTTCCGATTGAAGGAAGGGAGCGTCGCGCCGGCCGCCGCCGTCGCGCCCCCGGTCCAGCCCGAGCCCGCCCTGTCCGGCGCGCGCAACGCGCCCCGGAGGCTGCCGCGACGGTGATGGCCACGGAAGAGCGGGAGTTCGCCTACGCCCGCGCGGATTTCGCGCGTGTACGCCAGCTGATCCACCAGCGGGCCGGGATCGCGCTGGCCGAGGGCAAGGCGGAGATGGTCTACAGCCGCGTGGCCAAGCGCGTGCGAGCGCTGGGCTTCGCGACGTTCGCCGACTACCTCTCGATCCTCGACGACGACCAGCATCCCGAGTGGGAGCACTTCGTCAACTCGCTCACCACCAACCAGACCGATTTCTTCCGCGAGGCGCACCACTTCCCGATCCTCGCGGCCCACGCGAAGGCGCTGGGGCGCGAGTTGCGCATCTGGAGCGCGGCCTCGTCGACCGGCGAGGAGCCGTACTCCATCGCGATCACGCTGTGCGAAGCCTTCGGCACGTTCGAGCCGCCGGTGCGCATCGTCGCGACCGACCTCGACAGCAAGGTGCTCGCCACCGGCCGCGACGGCGTCTACCCGATGGAGCGGGTCACGACCGTGGACGACGAGCGCCTGCGCCGGTTCTTCCTCAAGGGCAAGGGTTCGCGCGCGGGCCATGCGCGCGTGCGCGACGAGCTGCGCTCGCTGGTCGAATTCCGGCCCATCAACCTGCGCGATACGCGCTGGGACGTGGAAGGCCCGTTCGACGCGATCTTCTGCCGCAACGTGCTCATCTACTTCGACAAGGCCACGCAGCGCGGCGTGCTCGAGCGCCTCTCGCGGCGCCTGGCGCCCGACGGCCTGTACTTCGCCGGGCATTCCGAGAGCCTGCTGCACGCCTCGGACCTCTTCATTCCCCGGGGCCGCACGGTCTACGGCAAGGCGAAGGGGGCGGCGTGAAGGATTCCACGCGCGAAGGCGGGAAGGACAAATCGAGCGGCACGACGCGCGATTCGCACTACATCGACCGCCAGTTCAACCTGCCGGCCGCCAAGATCGGCCCCGGGGAGGTCTACGCCACGCAGCGCAACATGGTCATCGTCACGGTGCTGGGATCCTGCGTCTCGGCGTGCGTGCGCGACCCGGGTTCCCACGTGGGCGGCATGAACCACTTCATGCTCCCGCACCACGAGGGCCAGCCCGACGGCCCGCTCTCGGAATCGGCGCGCTATGGCGCCTATGCGATGGAGGTGCTCGTGAACCATCTCCTGTCGCTCGGCGCGCGGCGCGACCGGCTCGAGGCCAAGGTCTTCGGCGCGGGGCGGATCGTGCCGGGCATGTCCGACGTCGGCGCGAAGAACGCGAAGTTCGCGATGGAGTACCTCGAGCGCGAACGCATCCCGGTCCTCGCGCACGACCTCGGCCGGCACGAGGCGAGCAAGGTCTACTTCTTTCCCCGCAGCGGACGGGTGCTGGTGAAGCGGCTGCGGATCCTCAGCAACGACACGGTGCTCGTGCGCGAACGCGATTACGCCGAGCGCCTGGACGAGCTCGCCAAGGGCGGCGGCGCCGACATCTTCGTCTGATGGCGATCCGCGTACTCATCGTCGAGGATTCGCCGCTGATGCAGCGGCTGCTCTCGACCATCCTGGGCGCGCAGGACGACATCAAGGTCGCGGGCATCGCCGGCGATCCGATCGATGCGCGCGAGAAGATCAAGCAGTTGAAGCCCGACGTCCTCACGCTCGACGTGGAGATGCCGCGCATGGACGGCATCACCTTCCTCGAGCGCCTCATGCGCCTGCGCCCGATGCCCGTCGTGATGGTGTCCTCGCTCACGGAGGCCAACGCGGAGGTCACGCTGCGGGCCCTCGAACTGGGGGCGATCGACTTCGCCACCAAGCCCAGCGGCGAGGGCTCGCGCGACCTGCACGTCTTCGGCCTGGACCTGATCGAGAAGGTCCGTGAGGCCGCGCAGGCCGAAGTGCGTCCGCTGCAGGTCAATCCGCGCCCGGTGGCGAGCGAGGCGGTGAACTTCAGGCCCGGTTCGCTCATCGCCGTCGGCGGTTCGACGGGCGCCACGGAGATGATCCGCGAACTGCTGGAGCGCCTGCCGCCCAATTCGCCGCCCGTGGCCATCGTGCAGCACATGCCGGAGATGTTCACGCGCATGTTCGCGCGCCGCCTGGACGACCTCTGCGCGCTGAAGGTGACGGAAGCGGAGAACGGCGAGGTCCTGCAGGCGGGGCACGCCTACATCGCGCCGGGCGACTGGCACCTGCGCGTCGATTCGCAGGGCGCCGACTACGTGGCACGGATCGACCAGGAACCGGCGGTGAACCGCCACCGGCCCGCGGTGGACGTGCTGTTCGAATCCGCGGCCCGGGCGGCGGGTTCGAAAGCGGCCGGCGTGCTGCTGACCGGCATGGGGCGCGACGGCGCCGAGGGCCTGGGAAAGCTCAAGCGCGCGGGTGCGGCCACCTTCGCGCAGGACGAAGCCTCGTGCGTGGTGTACGGCATGCCGCGGGCCGCCATCGAGGCAGGGTACGCCGGGCACGTGGGCGACGTGGCGACCATCGCGGGACGGCTTGTGGAGGTCCTGCGCCGCTAGGGTAGCTCTGGACTAGAATGGCACCCGGCACCTCTTGGAGGAGGGCGCGGCAAGATGAAAAGAATCGAGTCGGTCAACGACTTCGTCATCAAGTTCGCGAACGTGAATGGATCGGGGTCGGCCTCGGCCAACACGCTTTTCGCGAAGTCCATCATGCGCATGGGCGTGCCCATCAGCCCGCGCAACATCTTTCCCTCGAACATCCAGGGGCTGCCGACCTGGTACGAGGTGAGGGTGTCGGAGCAGGGCTGGCTCGGCCGCCGCGGCGGCTGCGACCTCATGGTCGCCATGAACCCGCAGACCTGGGAGCCCGACGTCGCCGAGATCGAACCCGGCGGCTACCTCTTCTACGATTCCACGCGGCCGATGCCGGCCTCGCGGTTCCGCGACGACATCCACGTGATCGGCATGCCGCTCACGGAGATCACCAACGCGGCCTATTCGGACCCGCGCCAGCGCCAGCTCTTCAAGAACATCATCTACGTGGGCGCGCTCTCCGCGCTGCTGGAGATCGACGTCCCGGAGATCGAGAAGCTCATCGCCGAGCAGTACAAGGGCAAGGAGAAGCTCCTCGAGCCCAACATCAAGGCGTTGCACATGGGGCGCGACTACGCCCTGGCCCACCTGCCGTGCCCGCTGGGCATCCGCGTGCGCCGCGGCGATCGCGTCGGCAAGAAGGTCTTCCTCGAGGGCAACAGCGCCGTGGCGCTGGGCTGCGTCTACGGGGGCGCCACCTTCGCGGCGTGGTACCCGATCACGCCGTCGTCCTCGGTAGCCGAGGCGTTCGCCAAGCATTGCCGCAAGTTCCGCGTCGATCCCGGCACCACGAAGAACCGCTTCGCCATCGTGCAGGCCGAGGACGAGCTGGCCTCGATCGGCATGGTGATCGGCGCGGCGTGGAACGGCGCACGGGCCTTCACGTGCACGTCGGGTCCGGGCATTTCGCTCATGAGCGAATTCATCGGGCTCGCGTACTTCGCCGAGATCCCCGCGGTGATCATCAACGTGCAGCGTGCCGGGCCTTCCACCGGGATGCCGACGCGCACCCAGCAGGCCGACGTGCTCGCGTGCGCCTACGCCTCGCACGGCGACACCAAGCACGTGCTGCTCTTCCCCGAGGATCCGAAGGAGTGCTTCGAGCACGCGGCGGTCTCGTTCGATCTCGCCGATCGCCTGCAGACGCCGGTGTTCGTCCTGCTGGACCTCGACATCGGCATGAACGAGCGCCTGTGCGAGCCGCTGCAATGGGACGACAAGCGCCATTACGATCGCGGCAAGGTCCGCTCCTACCAGGACCTCGAGGCAGGAGCGCGCTTCGGCCGCTACCTCGACGTGGACGGCGACGGCATCACGTACCGCACCTATCCCGGCACGCATCCCAAGCGCGGGGCCTTCTTCACCCGCGGCACCAGCCGCGACCGCTATGCGCGCTACACGGAGGACGGCAAGGCCTACGTCGACAACATGCAGCGCCTGCTGCGCAAGTTCGAGACCGCCAAGGACCTCGTGCCGAAGCCCGAGCACATCGACGCACGCAAGCCCAGCCGCTTCGGCGTGATCTTCTACGGTTCGACCGGGCCCGCGATGCGCGAGGCGCTGGTGGAGCTCGAGGCCGCGGCGATCGACATCGACGCGCTTCGCATCCGCGCCTTCCCCTTCCACGAGGAAGTGCTCGAGTGGGCGAACCGCCACGAGCACGTCTTCGTGGTCGAACAGAACCGCGACGCGCAGCTGCGCACGCTGCTGGTGGCCGAAGGACAGCTCGATCCCTCGAAACTCACGCCGGTGCTGCACTACGACGGCACGCCGATCACCGCGCGCTTCATCCAGGGCGAGATCGCCCAGCGCCTTGGTGCGTTCAACGTGACGCCACTGAAGAAGACCGCTGCAAGTGGCGGGGGCGGGGAATGATTTGCGGAAGAGCTTTCTCGACACAGATGAACACGGATGGACACAGATAACTTCATGCCTCTATCTGTGTTCATCCGTGTTCATCTGTGTCCTCTGGTCTATTGGGAGTTCTTGAGATGACCTATCTGGCAAAGCCGAAACTCCACCATCCGGACCTCCCGAAGAACAAGCTCGGGTTCACGCGCCGCGACTACGAGGGCACCGTCTCGACGCTCTGCGCCGGCTGCGGCCACGACTCGATCACGGGCGCGATCATCCAGGCCTGCTTCGAGATGGATATCGCGCCGCACCGCGTGGCGAAGCTCTCGGGCATCGGATGCTCGTCGAAGACGCCCACGTATTTCCTGGGACAGTCGCACGGCTTCAACACCGTGCATGGCCGCATGCCCTCGGTGCTCACGGGCGCCAATGCCGCCAATCGCGACCTGATCTACCTCGGCGTGTCGGGCGACGGGGACTCGGCCTCCATCGGCCTGGGCCAGTTCGCGCACGTGATGCGCCGCGGCGTGAACATGACGTACATCGTCGAGAACAACGGCGTCTACGGGTTGACCAAAGGGCAGTTCTCGGCGACGGCCGACCGCGGCTCCAAGAGCAAGCGCGGCGCGCTCAATGCCGACGAGTCGATCGACCTCGTGCTGATGGCGCTGCAGCTGGGCGCCACCTACGTCGCCCGCAGCTTCTCCGGGGACAAGGCGCAGCTCGTTCCGCTCATCAAGGGCGCGCTGATGCACCCGGGCGCGGCCTTCCTCGACGTGATCTCGCCCTGCGTGGCGTTCAACAACCACGACGGCTCGACCAAGAGCTACGACTACGTGCGCGAGCACAACGAGGCCGTCAACGCGATGGACGTGATCCCGATCCGTTCGGAGATCACGACGAACTACGAGCCGGGCACGGTGCAGGAGATCCGCCAGCACGACGGTTCGATGATCCGCCTGCGCAAACTGGAGCCGAGTTACGACGCGTCGAACCGGCTGCGCGCCATGAACTTCGTCCAGGAACGCTATGCCCTCGGGGAGATCGCGACCGGGTTGCTCTACGTGGCGAGCGCGCCGCGCGACCTGCACGACTCCCTGAACACGGTGGCCACGCCGCTGAACGAGCTGAACGAGCGCGAGCTCTGCCCGGGCAACGCCGCGCTGGAGAAGTTCAACCAGGGCCTGCGCTAGGGATGCGCTGGTTAGAGCTTCCGTAGCGGAGGGCAGGTAAAATCGCGGGATGCCCAATCGTCCCGCCCTGATCCGCCTCGTCGCCGACGCTGCCGACGACATCCTGCGTGCCCGCCTCGCCGCCGAGGGCTTCGCCCCGGTCGAAACGCTGCAGCCGCGCACCATCCGCCGCTACGTGAGCGCGCGCCAGTTCCGCGACGTCGAGATCGAGGTGTTCCGCGAAGACCTCGCGGGGGGCGATGGGCTCATGGTCCGCGCGACGCTTCGCGTCCTCGTCCACCCGCTGCAGCAGGCCACCCACGGGGCGCCCCAGTCGCTCGTCGTGCCCACCCCCGGCGTGAAGCTCTCGCAATTGCAGCTCGGACCGCATGCCGACGGCCTGCCCGGATCGTGGCGCATCAATGGCCCGACGGACGTGGGCGTCTTCGCCCACGGCTTCACCGCCTACCTCGCGCAGGTGGCCATGCCCTGGCTTGCCAAGTCCCAATCCATCGACGCCGTGCTGGCGCTGCTCCGCGAGGTGGGGCAGGGCGAGCAGGCCGACAAGCTCCGCCCGACCTTCGAGGCCCTGCAGGCCCAGGAGACCCGATGACCCTCGACTTCCGCAGCGACACCGTCACGCGTCCCACGAGCGCCATGCGCTCCGCCATGGCCCGGGCCGAACTGGGCGACGACGTCTTCGGCGACGACCCCACGGTGAACCGCCTGCAGGACCATGCCGCGGCGCTCTTCGGCATGCAGGCCGGCCTCTATTTCCCGACCGGGACGCAATCGAACCTCTGCGCGCTGATGTCCCATTGCCAGCGTGGCGAGGAGGTCATCGTCGGGCAGCAGGCCCACACGTACAAGTACGAAGGCGGCGGCGGCGCGGTGCTGGGTTCGATCCAGCCGCAGCCGCTCAACAACCGTCCGGACGGGACGCTGGACCTGGCCGAGGTCGAAGGGGCGATCAAGCCCGACGATTCGCACTTCGCCATCACGCGGCTGATCGCGCTGGAAAACACGATCGGCGGCAAGGTGATCGCGCGTGCGTACCTCGCCGACGCGGTCGCGCTCGCACGCCGCCGCGGCCTTTCGATCCACCTCGACGGGGCGCGCATCTTCAACGCCGCCGTGAAGCTCGGGACGCCGGTGAAGGACCTCTGTGCCGGGTTCGATACGGTGTCGGTGTGCCTGTCGAAAGGCCTGGGCGCCCCGGCCGGCACCGTGCTGGTCGGCAAGGCCGACGTGATCGATCGCGCCCGGCGCGTCCGGAAGATGGTCGGCGGCGCCATGCGCCAGGCGGGTGTGGTCGCGGCAGCGGGCTTGCACGCACTGGAGCACCACGTCGAACGCCTGGCCGAGGACCACGCGAACGCGCGGCGGCTCGCGAAGGGGCTCGAAGCTCTGGGCGTGGCTTGCGAACCGGTGCAGACGAACATGGTCTTCGCCGCCTTCCCGAAGGAGGTGTGCAAGCCCCTGCAGGAGCACCTGCGTTCGAAGGACATCCTGTGCTTCATCGACCCGCGTACGCGCCTGGTGACCCACCTCGACCTCGATGCCGCCGGCATCGATGCCTTCGTCGCGGCGGTCGGCGCGTTCCTGTCGCAAAACGCCCGAACTGCGTCGCGTGCGGCGGTTTCGGGCGAGTAGCGTGGACGGGCCGCTCCGGCATTCGGGAGGAACCATGGACATCCCGCAGTACATCCTGGACCAGCTCCAGGCCAGGCTCGCCGAAGTGAACGAGGAGATCCGCCGCTACCCGCAGCCGATCGCGCGCTGCGACGTGCAGCTGGGAGGGCTGCACGAGGACCGGGCGCGGTTGAACGAGGCGCTGCGTTGGATCGAAGAGAAACGCGTCTCGTAAGCCTGGTCGCCTTCCCGGGCGTCCAGGTCCTGAACCTGGCCGGTCCGATGGAAATGCTGCGCGGCGCCTGGAGCGCCGTGAGGAGCCTCCGCCCCGGGGCCTACACCGAGCCCCCGTACAAGACCCGCATCGTGGCGCGCGAGCGCGGACCCGTGGTCTCCTCGTGCGGACTCGCGGTGGTCGCGGACGACGCCTTCGCCTCCGCGCCGACCGACCTGGATACCCTGGTCGTCGCCGGTGGCGAGGTGGACAACGCGTTGGCCGACGGGGCCCTGATGGATTTCGTGCGCAGTGCCGCGGCGCGCTCCAAGCGCGTCGTCGCCCTCGGGGCCGGCACGTTCATCCTGGCGAAGGCCGGCTTGCTCGAGGGACGCCGCGCCACCACGCATTGGCGGCATTGCGAGACGCTCGCCAAGGCCCACCCGGGCATTCGCGTCGAACCCGACCTCGTGTTCGTGAAGGACGGCAACGTGTACACGTGCGCGGGCATTGCCGCGGCGATGGACCTCGCGGCCACCTTGATCGAGGAAGACATCGGACGCGACGTGGCCCTGGCCGTGGCGCGCGACAAGGTCATGTGGATGAAGCGGCCCGGAGACGAGCCCCAGGTGAGCGCGCAGCTCGCGGCGCAATCCGTGAGCCACCCGCAGCTCGCCCCGCTGCTCGAGTGGCTGCTGCGCACGCCGGGCGAGGACGTCTCCGTCGAGCGCATGGCCGAGCGCGCCGCGATGAGCGAGAGGACGCTCACGCGCCTTTTCCAGCGCGAGCTCGGAACCTCACCCGCCAAGTTCGTCGAGCACGCCCGCGTGGAGATGGCGCGCCGGCTGCTGGAGGAGAGCAACCTGCGCCTCGATGCGATCGCGCGGCGCTGCGGCTTCGGGAGCGAAGAACGCATGCGCCGCACCTTCCACCGCGTGTTCGGCGTGAGCCCGCGCGACTACCACCGCCGCATCCAGGGCGGCGAGGCGGCTATTTCTTGAGCCGGCCGTCCTTCGAGATGATCAGGAATTCGATGAAGCGCATGCCCTCGTGGTCGGTGGGCGAGAAGTCGATCGTGAGCCCGCCCAGGTCCCACTTCCGGATGGACTCCATCCCGGTGATGAGGGTTTCCTTGGTGATGTTGTTGCCCGCGCGGCGAAAGCCCTCGGCCAGTACGCGCGCCGAGATGTAGCCTTCGAGCCCGCTGGCGCTGGGCTTTTCCGAGCCGGGGCATTTCGCGAGCGCGGTCTGGTAGGCGCTGGCGATCGGGGTGCTTCGCACCTGGGGATCGGGCACGACGTGGATCACGATCGTGCCGACGCCGTCCTTGCCCGCCTCGGCGATCAACGGATCGCCGGCGAAGGACGAACTCACGAAGCTGCCCGTGTACTTCTGCTTGCGGGCCTCCTTGATGACCGCGCCCATGGCCTTCGCCGTGGTGATCGCGATGATCACGTTCGGATTGCCCTTCATCAGCGTCTCGACGGGAACCTTCATGTCGGTCGAATTGCGGTCGATGCCGACGCTGGCGGCGATCTTCGCCGACTTGCGCGCGGCGACGTCCTCGAACGCCCCGAGGTTGGCCTTCGCGTCCTGGTTGTAGACGAATCCGAACCTCGTGTTCGGGTTGGCCAGGCCCGAATCGCGCAGGATGTCGATCGCGCCTTCCAGCTCGTGGTAGTAGCTCGCACGGACGTGGAAGACGGTCTTTCGGAACTTGTCGTGCACGCCCAGGCCGCCGCTCGCGATCCCCACCAGCGGTACGCCGCTCTGCTCCAGGAGCGGGAATACCGCCTGCGCCCCGGCCGCCGCGGTGTACCCGAACAGCGCGAGCACCTTCTCGCTTTCGATCAGCTTCTTCGTGTTCTCGACGGTCTTCGGAACCTGGCCTCCATCATCGAGGCTCACGAGCCGGATCTTGTTGCCCCGGATGCCCCCCTCGTTGTTCAAGGCCGTGAAATAGCATTGCGCGCCCTGGAGGTATTGCTTGGAAACTTCCGCGCTTCCGCCCGTGAGGCCGAGCGATTGTCCGAGCACCAGGTCCTTGGCGGCTGCCGGCTGGGCGAGGCAGCCGATGCAGGCCAGCGAGGCGAGTGCGTTCTTGAGTGCGCGCGTCATTTACGATTCTCCGGCGGGTTTGCGGAAGGGTTGGGCTGCGGGGTTCGGGTGGCGGGTGTCATGGGTCGATGCGGATCGAGCGCAGGTAGGCCAGCACATCGTCGACCTGGCCCTCGGAGAGTTCGGCCCGCCAGGAAGGCATGGCCTGCGACCGGCCCACGCTCTTCCCGCCTCCGAGGATGATGCGCCGTTTGTAGTCCTCGGAGACCTTGCTCACGCGCAAGTTGGCCGGCCTCGGGTCATGGAGGGGAGCAGCACGGCCCGTACCGTCGGCCAGCCGGCCGTGGCAGAGCTCGCAATAGCGGAGGAAGACCTTTTCGCCGCGCGCCGCGTCGGGCGGATCGGCCGCGGCGGCGGGAAGCGCGACGACCACCAGCGCGGCCACCAAGAGCGCCCGGATACCGGTCAATCCTTGACCTCGACCGACATCTTCATCTCGGGATGGATCGCGCACTCGACCTCGACCACGCCGGGCTTGTCGAAGGTCACCTTCTTCGACTGGCCCTTGGTGAAGGCCCCGAGGTCGAAGGTCTTCGGCGCGGAGAGCGAGAACACGTTGTGGGGCGTGGTGTCCGTATTGCGGAACTCCACCGTGTCCCCGACCTTCACGGAGAGCTTGCGCGGCGCGAACTGGTTGCCCTTCTGGTCCACGACGAAATCGGCGGCTTGCGCGGAGGCGGAGACGACGGCAAGGGTCAGCAGGGCGAGCAAGGGGCGCATCGATGTCTCCGGGTTCACGGGGGCAGGACGGGGTAGACGAAAACCTCGGTGGGCGTCGTCAGGGCTTCCATGAACGCGACGAGGGCCGCGCGGTCCTCGGGCCCCAGCGCGAGCGGCCGCATGTTGGGCGAGAGGTTGGAGCGCACCTGGCCACCCGTGACGTAGTGGTCGACGACCTCCCGCAGGTTGCGGGCCGATCCGTCGTGGAAGTACGGGGCCGAGAGCGCGACGTCGCGCAGCGTGGGCGTCTTGAACGCGCCCTTCAGGAGGGCCACGGGGCGCTGCTTGAAGCGGCCCACGTCCGGATTGTCCTCGCCGAAGGACATCAGGCCCAGGTTGTGGAATCCGTTGTCCGTGAAGTTCGGCGGCGCGTGGCACACGGAACAGTTGCCGCCGGCCGGGTCGATGAAGACGCGGAAGCCGCGCACCTGTTCGGCCGTCAATGCCGTCGCGTCGCCGCGCACCCAGCGGTCGAACGGCGAATTCCGGCTCACGATCGAGCGCTCGAAGGCCGAGATCGCCTTGGCGAGGGTTGCGACGTTCAGCGGCTCGCCCGGGTAGGCCCGTTCGAAGGCGTCGACGTATCCCTTGATGCGCCCGATGTTCGCGACGCCGGTGACCGGCTTCTCGGAGCCGCCATTCATCGAGCCGGTGGCGCTCATTCCGTTGGCGGCCTGGTGTTCGAGGGTGGGCGAACGTCCGTCCCACTGCTGGATCGTGTTGTAGCCCGTGTTCACGAGGGTCGGCGAGGCCCGCGTCATCACCTCGCCCATGAAGCGGATCGATTTTGGGTAGCCGTCCGACCAACCGCGTTCCGGCAGGTGGCAGGTGGCGCAACTCGAGCGGCCCGTTCCGCTCAAGCGCGGATCGAAGAACAGCTTCTTCCCGAGGGCCACGCGCTCGGGCGTGGTCACGTTGTCGGCGGGCGAGGGGGCGGTCTCGGGCAGCAGCCACTTCTGCAGGCTGGCATGGCCCGGTGCGACCACGACGGTGTCGCCCTGCGCATCGACGATGGCGTCACTCGCGAACGCAGGTGCGAGCGCCGCGAGCGACGTCGCCAAGGTGGCCGCGAGGAAGCGTGGTGCGTTTCGCCTGCACGTCATGACCGTCTCCCGATTCGAACAGCAACAAGGTGCGGAGACAGGGGGCAGCGTTGCGTCACATGCGCGCCGCGACCGATCCGCGAATCGTCGGCAACGCCTGGTGACGCTGCGTTCCACGCTGCATTGGCGAGGACTCTTGAAGGCGGGCTGCTTAGGAAACGTCCGCGGGACGTTCCTTCCCTGAGCTCTGGCGCATTCTTAACGCATGTTGTCGGGCTTGCACGACCCTGTCAAACCATCGGACGCCCTTTCGAGGGCGCCCGATGTTTACTTCCGGTCGGGTATCGATTTCGCAGCCGCGCGGAGCGACGGAACGGTCAGAGAATCTCCGCCGCGTGGTCGGCGAGGCGCGAGCGTTCCCCGCGGGTGAGCGTCATGTGCCCGCCGTGCCCCCAGCCCTTGAAGCGATCGACCACGTAGGTGAGGCCCGACGACCCTTCCGTCAGGTAGGGCGTGTCGATCTGCGCGATGTTGCCGAGGCACACCACTTTCGTGCCGGGACCGGCGCGCGTGATGAGCGTCTTCATCTGCTTGGGCGTGAGGTTCTGCGCTTCGTCGATGATGAGGAACTTGTTGATGAACGTGCGGCCGCGCATGAAGTTCAGGCTCTTCACCTTGATGCGCGAGCGAATGAGATCCGCCGTCGCCGCGCGGCCCCAGTCGCCGGCTTCGTCGTCGGTCTTCATGAGCACGTCGAGGTTGTCCTCGAGCGCGCCCATCCACGGCGTCATCTTTTCTTCCTCGGTGCCGGGCAGGAAGCCGATGTCCTCGCCGACCGGGACCGTGACGCGGGTCATGATGATCTCGGTGTAGACCTTGTATTCGAGCGTCTGCATCAGGCCCGCCGCCAGCGTGAGCAGCGTCTTGCCCGTGCCCGCCTGGCCCAGCAGGGTGATGAAGTCGATCTCGGGGTCCATCAGCAGGTTCAGCGCGAAGTTCTGCTCGCGGTTCCTCGCGGTCACGCCCCACACGTTGTTCTTGTGGTGCGAGTAGTCGCGGAGCGTCTGCAGCTCGGCCTGCTTGCCGCGCACGTTCTTCACGATCGCGAGGAACGGCTTGTCGCCCTCGTGGAAGACGAACTGGTTCACCAGCATGTGCGGGACGAGCGGGCCCTTGATCCGGTACATGGTGCGGCCGTGTTCCTGCCAGCTCTCCACGTCCTTGCCGTGCTTGTCCCAGAAGTCCTGCGGCAGCTCCATCACGCCGGAGTAGAGGAGGTCGGTGTCCTCGAGGACCTTGTCGTTGAAGTAGTCCTCGGCCGGCAGCCCGATCGCATGCGCCTTGATGCGCATGTTGATGTCCTTGGACACCAGCACCACGTCGCGCTTGGGGAATTTCTGCTTCAGGTGCGCGGCCACCCCCAGGATCACGTTGTCGGCCTTCTGGGAGGCGACCGAATCGGGGATGGTGACGCTCACCGAGTGCGTCTGCAGGAAGAGCCGGCCCAGCGCCTCGCCGTTGCTCTTGCCCTTCAGCGAATAGCCGTTCTCGATGTCGCCCTCGCCGTGCGAGACGATCTCGTCCAGGAACCGGCTCGCCTGGCGGGCATTGCGGGAGACCTCGCTCATGCCCTTCTTGTTGTCGTCGAGTTCCTCCAGCGTGACCATTGGCAGGTACACGTCGTGTTCCTCGAACCGGAACAGGCTCGTGGGATCGTGCATTAGCACATTGGTGTCGAGGACGAAGAGCTTCGTCGTGCCGGAGGCCTTCGCCTTGGGCGAGGGCTCCCTTTCGCGGCGGCGGGTCTGCATGGGCACCTCCGGTTTCGAGGCGTGGGACGACGCCTCCTGCGCATCATCGCGCGAGGAGTCTCTCAGGGTGTCGTTGGGCATCAGGGCTCGGCGGTGGGGGGAAGCCTAGAGGCGAGCGGACCTCACGAAATCGAGCACTTCCTGCGCGTGTCCTGGCACCCTCACGCCACGCCATTCCCGCACGATGCGCCCATTCCGGTCGATCACGAAGGTGCTGCGTTCGATGCCGCGCACCTGCTTGCCGTACATGTTCTTCATCTTGATGACGCCGAAGCCCTGGCAGAGCTCCTCGTCGGCGTCGGAAAGCAGTTCGAAGGGGAAGCCGAACTTCGCCTTGAACTTCTCGTGGGAGGCCAGGGAGTCGCGCGAGACGCCGAAGACGGCCACCTTGGCGTTCAGGAATTCCGGGTGGAGATCCCGGAAATCCTGGCCTTCGACCGTGCAACCAGGGGTGTCGTCTTTCGGATAGAAATACAGGACAAACGGGGCCGGATAGGCCGAAAGCTTGAACCGCTGGTTGCCGGTGGCGGCGAGCTCGAAATCCGGCAGGACCGGGGGTTCGCTCAAATCCTGTTTTCCATAGTCATACGCAACCCATGGTGCACAAGTCGCATGAAGAACGCAAGCTATGGGGCTGAATTTCCTTACCTTGCCTTGATCGCTGTCACAGTCAGGTCATTTCCGTCGCCCCCGACATAGCTGATCCGCAAGTCATAGGCGCCCCACCGCAGGACCGAGCCTTCGAGGTACGGGGTGCCGTCCTCGTAGTCGCGCAGCGTCCCGGAAATGGGGTCGGTGCCGTCGTTGGAAATCAGGATGTAGACCTTCCCGGAAACCGGCGCGAAGTCGCCCGCCGTCTGGGGGAGGAATCGGATGCCTTCGACGCGGACCGGCCCCTGGACCTGGATTTGCGAGCCCATGTCTTCCTCGAGCATCGCGAAGAGGTAGCCGCCATCGGCCTGGAAGGCCCCCGTCGTGAAGGTGGCCGGGGCGCCGTCCAGCTCCATGGGCTGGATCTGGACGCTGCCGGTCAGCGCTCCGACCTTTCCGTAGCCCACGATCCGGGCATTGTTGAATCGGGTGGACGAGAGGTCCGACCCCAGGATCCACGAGCCCATGCCGTCGAGGGTGCCCGTGAACGGCTGCTGGATCGGCGTCGTGAAGGAAGCCGTGCCGGTCAGGGTGCCCGATCCGGCGACCGGCGCCAGGAAGGAGACCGACTGGAGGGCGTGTCCCGAGCTGCCCAGGTCGACGGGCATCTCGAAGTTCAGGCGCGAATCGGCGGAAACGGTGCCGGTGATGCCGATGGGATTGCCCGAAATCGTGAAGGCGCCGCCTTTGCCGGTCACGGAGGCGAAGGTCAGCCCGCTGGGAAGGTCGTTGACCGCCGTCGCGTCCTGACCCATCCCCGTGTTTTCGCCGAACACGAGCGAGTCGCCCGAGCGCGGCACGCCGGCCGGGACCCAGTTGGAGGGATTGGACCACTTGGTGCCGGCGGCGCCGGTCCAGCTATAGGTCACGGGGTTGGTCTCCAGCGGCGTCGGCGGGACCGGCTGGGTGGTCTCTCCGGGCTTGGAGATGTGGGCCGCCCACGCGGGCGAAGCGGCGAGAACGGCGAAAAGCACGAGCGAAGTGATGGGGTTGCGCACAGGAACTCTCCGGTTACGTTGGCAGTACCCGTTCGTTCCCTGCGCGGGGCCCGCGGTTCCGGAAAACGACCTGTCCTACAAGAGAAAGGGTGGTCCTTGTACAGCGAGGGTGCCCGACCTCCCACGCACCGCTTCCTCAACGACCGTGTGGAGCGGCAGCGAGGCGGGCAGGACCCCCCGCGAAAGGGTTTCCAGCGACACGAGCGCATAGCCCTGGGCCTTCCACCCCGCCAGCAGTTTCTCGAACACGGGGGCCAGCTTCATGCCCTCGAGTTCCGCGTGCAGGGTGTACACATGGTCGCGCGGCTCGCGAGTGCGTTCCAGCAGGTGCTCCGCGACGTTCGCCTCGGTGATGCCATCCACGCCGATCAGCTCGTCGAGCGTGGGCAGGGTCGTGGGGAACTGCGGGCAGGCGACGAGTTCGCCGCGAACCACGGGAAGGAAGGGGTGCGTGCCGCGCGTGTCGGACGCGATGCGAAAGCCGAGCGATTGCGTCCGGCGGTAGGCATGGATGTTCATCTGCCAGCCCGCGGCCCCGTGGATCCCGGGCTCGGCCGCGAACACCTCGCGAAACCGGTCGCGCGCCGCGCTCATCTGGCGATGCGTCCACTCGGCGTCGGCGCGGCCGACCCGGTCCTGCCACTCGACGTGGTCCCAGGTATGGATGCCGACCTCGAAGCCGTCGTCGCGGACCCGGCGGAGCACGCCGGCGCAGCGCTTGCCGATGTCCGGCCCCGGCAGCAGCGTGCCGTAGAGCAGGGTCTTCACGCCGTAGTGCGAAAGAACGGAGGTGCGCCCGACCTTGTCCATGAATCCGGGGCGGAAAGCGCGGCGGATCGCGCGCCCCGTGTGGTCCGGACCGAGGCTGAAGAGGAATGTCGCGCCCGCTTCGTGGCGCTTCAGCATCTCGGTGAGCTTCGGCACGCCCAGGCGGGTGCCGCGGTAGGTGTCGACGTCGATCTTGAGGGCGAGATTCGCGATGAAAAGGGCTCCGGGACGCGTGCTACATTCGATGGAAAATCGCTCGGAGGATACATGAAGCCCTTTCGGATCGCGGCGATCGGAATCGCGCTCGCCTTTGCATCGTGCGTCGCGGGGGCGCAGGCCTTTCCGACCCGGCCGATCAAGATCGTGGTGCCGCTGGCTGCGGGCGGAACCGGCGACACGCTGGCACGCACGGTGGGCGAAGCGATGGCGCGCGAACTGGGCCAGCCCGCGGTCATCGAAAACAAGCCGGGGGCGGGCGCGCTCGTCGGGACCGAACTGGTGGCGGCTTCGCCCGCCGACGGCTACACGTTGCTGGTCGTGAGCCCCTCGCACGTGATCAACCCGGCATTGCACGCCAACAAGAAGACGTACGACCCGCTGAAGGGCTTCGAGCCGATCACGGTCTTCGCCAACACGCACCAGGTGATCGTGGCGCATCCGAGCGTGCCGTTCAACGACCTCGCGGGGTTGATCGACTACGCGAAGAAGAATCCCGGCAAGCTGAACTACGGCTCCGCGGGCAGCGGCTCCGCGACGCACCTCAACATGGCGCTCTTCCTTTCCATGGCGGGGATCGACATCGTGCACGTTCCCTACAAGGGCTCCACGCAGGCGCGCCAGGACGTGCTCTCGGGACAGGTCCAGCTCGCGATGGATGGCCTGCTTCCGCTCCAGCCGCTGATCAAGGACAAGCGCCTGAAGCCCATCGCCCTCACCAGCAGCAAGCGCGCCCAGAGCAACCCGGAGATCCCGGTCATCGGCGAGGTCGTGAAGGGTTACGCCTCGGATACCTGGTACGGGCTGCTTGCCCCCGCGGGCACGCCGCGCGACGTGATCGCGAGGCTGCACGCCGCGGCCGTGAAGGGGCTGGCCGAGCCCGCCATTCGCGATCGCCTCGGCAACCTCGGCGCGGAGCCGGTCGGCAACAGCCCGGAGGATTTCCGGAGGATGCTCGAGCGCGAGCAGGCCCTGTGGACCAAGGTGATCAAGGACTCCGGAGCGAAGGCGGACTGATGAAACGCATGACGACGCAGTTGCGCGAATTGATCGCGAAGGGCCCGACGCTCTACGTGCCGGGCTGCTACAGCGCCATGAGCGCGCGGGTGCTCGAGGCCGCGGGGTTCGACGCGATCTACATGTCGGGTTACGGGACATCGCTCTCGCTCACAGGCCTGCCCGACGTGGGCCTCACGACGATGACCGAGATGGTGGCCAACGCGCGCTACATCGCGCAGGCGGTGAAGATCCCGCTGCTGGCCGACTGCGACACCGGCTTCGGCAACGCCATCAACGTGATGCGCACGATGCGCGAGTACATCGCCGCGGGCGTTGCCGGCGTACACATGGAAGACCAGGTGAGCCCGAAGCGCTGCGGCCACGTCGCCGGGCGCGTGGTGATCTCCTTCGAGGAGGCGGTGGGCAAGGTCCGTGCGGCCGTGGATGCGAAGAACGGGATCGACCCGGACTTCGTTCTCGTCGCCCGCACCGATGCGCGCGGCGCCCACGGCGGTTCGCTCGACGAGGCCATTCGGCGCGCCAATGCCTTCCTGGGCGCCGGTGCCGACCTCGCGTTCATCGAAGGGCCGACGTCGGCGGACGAAGTGAAGCGCATTTGCCGCGACGTGAAAGGGCCCGTGTTCTACAACATGACCGGTGTGTCGCCGCGCTTCACGGTCGACGAGATGCGCGCGATGGGCATCGCGATGTGCATCTCGCCCAATCCGCTGCTGCGCACGGCTCTGGCCGCGATGCACGATCTGGCGCGCGAGCTGAAGGCCGATGGACCGGCGGCCGAGACGCGCTTCAACGAGCGCTTCCGCGACCATCCGCTCGGCGACCTGCACACGTTCGCGGGCTTCGACCAGATTCGGACCTGGGAGCGCGAGTACCTGGGCGAGGAAGCCATGGAGAAGTACGCCGACTCCGTGGGGCACGTCCCGCGCTAGGTGCCGATGGGCCTCACGCTCTACGAAAAGGTCTGGAACGAGCACGCCGTGGCCCAGGGGCCCGGCGGCCGAACGCTGCTCTACATCGACCGGCAGCTCATCCACGACGGCAGCTTCCATGCGTTCGCCGCGTTGCGCGACGCCGGCCGGCGCGTGCGCCGCCCCGAGGCGGCCTTCGCCACGCCCGACCACTATGTGCCGACGCGAGACCGCGATCCGATCGTGCACCCGGAACTGCGCGACAAGGTGGAGACGCTGGCGGCGAACGCGGCGGCGAACCGCATCGCGATCTATCCGGTCGGCGACGACCGGCAGGGGATCGTCCATGTCGTGGGCCCGGAGCAGGGCATCACGCAACCCGGCATCACGCTCGTGTGCGGCGATTCGCATACCTCGACGCATGGCGCCTTCGGCGCGCTCGCGTTCGGCATCGGGGCGTCCGAGGTGGCGCACGTGCTCGCGACGCAATCGCTCTGGCAGGCGCCCTCGAAGACCTTTCGGGTGTTCGTCGAGGGTGCGCTCGCGCCGGGCGTGCACGCGAAGGACGTCATCCTCGCGCTGATCGCACGGATCGGCGCCTTCGGCGGCACCGGCCACGCCTTCGAGTACGCGGGATCGGCCATCCGCGCGCTGTCGATGGAAGCGCGCATGACGATCTGCAACATGTCGATCGAAGCGGGCGCGCGCGCGGGAATGGTCGCGCCCGACGAGACGACCTTCGCCTACCTGCACGGACGACCGCAGTCCCCGAAGGATGACGAATGGGACCGGGCCCTCGTCCAGTGGCGCGCGTTGCCTTCGGATGCCGATGCCCGGTTCGATCGCGAAGTCGCGCTCGACGCGAGCGCGCTGGAGCCCATGGCTACGTGGGGAACGAGTCCCGAACACGGCGTGGGAATCTCCGGCGCGGTGCCGGACCCGGCGGCGCAACCGGATGCAGCACGCCGCGGCAGCATGGAGAAGGCGCTCGGCTACATGGACCTCGCGCCGGGCGACCGGCTCGAGGGGCTGCCGATCCAGCGCGCCTTCATCGGATCGTGCACCAACAGCCGCCTCGAGGATTTGCGCGCGGCGGCCGCGGTCGTGCGTGGCCGGAAGGCGAAAGTGCCCGCGCTCGTCGTGCCGGGCTCGGGGCTGGTGAAGCGCGCTGCCGAGGCGGAAGGGCTCGACCGGGTCTTCCTCGAGGCGGGCTTCGAGTGGCGCGATGCCGGGTGCTCGATGTGCGTCGGCATGAACGGCGACCTGGCCGCCGCCGGCGAGCGCGTGGCGTCCACCTCGAACCGCAACTTCGAAGGGCGCCAGGGCAAGGGCGCCCGCACGCACCTCATGAGCCCGGCGATGGCCGCCGCCGCCGCCGTGACGGGCCACATCACCGACGTTCGCAAGTTGCTCGTGCGCTGATGCAACCCTTCACCACGCTCACCGCCATCGCCGTGCCGCTCGATCTCGTGAACGTCGACACCGACCGCATCATCCCCGCGCGCTTCCTGCGGCAGCCGCGCTCCGCCGGCTACGGGAATTTCCTCTTCAGGGACCTGCGCGAGGCCGACGCGTCCTTCGTCCTGGACCGCCCGGCCTATCGCGGCGCGGAGATCCTCGTGGGCGCGCAGAACTTCGGCTGTGGATCGTCGCGGGAGGGTGCTGTCTGGGCGCTGGCGGGATCGGGCCTGCGGGCGTGGATCGCGCCTTCGTTCGGCGACATCTTCCTCGAGAACTCCTTCAAGAACGGCGTCCCCGCGATCGTGCTTCCCGAGGCTCGCGTGGCCGAACTGCGCGCGGCACTCGTAGGCCGCCCTGGCGCCACGATGTCCATCGATCTCGGGGCGCAGACCGTCACCGGGCCCGACGGGAAGGTCGATCGCTTCGAGCTCGATCCCTTCCGCAAGGAATGCCTGCTGGCGGGCCTGGACGAGATCGACCTCACGCTGCGGCACGAGGCCGCGATCGCCGCCTACGAGGAACGGCGGCGGCGCGATCGTCCGTGGCTGGGATAATGGCCGGATGGATGTCACCGAACCCAAGGCCCCGACGCCTTACGAGCGCCTCGGAGGCGCCGAAGTCCTCCGCGAAGTGGTCGACCGTTTCTACGACCTGATGGACCTGGAGCCGGGCTACGCGGCGCTGCGCCGCGCCCACCCGGGTCCGCTCGACAACGCCCGCCAGCGCCTCTTCATGTTCCTGTCCGGCTGGCTCGGGGGCCCGCCGCTGTACACCGACGCGTTCGGCCATCCGATGCTGCGGGCCCGCCACCTGTCGTTTTCGATCGGCGAGGTCGAGCGCGACCAGTGGATGGCGTGCATGGCCCGGGCGATGGAGGAGGTCGGCGTGGACGAATTGCTGCGCTTGCAGCTGGCCGGCGCCCTCTTCAAGACGGCGGACTGGATGCGCAACCGGGAGGGATGACGCAAAAAGATGATGCGCTGCAGCAGCCGGGATGCTAAAATGTTGAGTTAATTAAAGATTTTTTACAGCTGTCATCGGATAAATAGGTTCCCCATGTCCCGGCCTCTTCGTAATATCGCCATCATTGCCCACGTCGACCACGGCAAGACCACGCTCGTCGACAAGCTCCTCCACCAGGCGGGCACGTTCGCCAAGCACCAGCACATCGCGGAACGCGTGATGGACTCGGGCGACATCGAGAAGGAACGCGGCATCACCATCCTCGCCAAGAACACGGCGGTGGATTACCACGGCGTGCACATCAACATCGTCGACACGCCCGGCCACGCCGATTTCGGTGGCGAGGTCGAGCGCGTGCTGTCGATGGTCGATAGCGTGTTGCTGCTGGTCGATGCCGTCGAAGGCCCGATGCCGCAGACCCGCTTCGTGACGCGCAAGGCGCTGGCCCAGGGCCTGAAGCCGATCGTCGTCGTGAACAAGGTGGACCGCGACGGCGCGCGCCCCGACTGGGTCGTGAACCAGACCTTCGACCTCATGGACAAGCTGGGCGCCACGGAAGAGCAGCTCGACTTCCCGGTGATCTACGCGTCGGCCCTGAACGGCTGGGCGGCCACGGAAGCCGGCGTGGTCGGCACCGACATGCGTCCGCTCTTCGATGCGGTGCTGAAGCACGTTCCGGAACCCCAGGGCGATCGCGAAGGCGGCCTGCAGTTGCAGATCAGCGCGGTCGACTACTCGAGCTTCCTCGGCCGCATCGCCGTCGGGCGCATCCGCCGCGGCACGATCAAGAAGGCGCAGGAAGTCGCGATCATGGCGGGCGACAAGTTCGTGCGCAAAGCCAGGATCGGCGTGATCCACACGTTCCAGGGCCTGGACAAGGTCGAGACCGACACGGCCTCGGTCGGCGAGATCGTCTCCGTCACCGGCATCGAGGACTTCGTGATCGGCACCACGTTCTCCGACCCGGTCGTGCAGGAAGGCCTGCCGATGGTCGGCGTGGACGAGCCCACGCTCACGATGAATTTCCAGGTGAACACCTCGCCGCTCGCCGGCCAGGAAGGCAAGTACGTCACCAGCCGCAACATCCGCGACCGCCTCGACAAGGAACTGCTCTCCAACGTCGCGCTGCGCGTCGAGAACACGGACGACGCCGACGTCTTCCGCGTCTCGGGCCGCGGTGAATTGCACCTGACGATCCTGATCGAGAACATGCGCCGCGAAGGCTACGAGCTCGCCGTGGGCAAGCCGCGCGTCGTGGTGAAGGAAGTGAACGGCGAGCGCCAGGAGCCGTGGGAGAACCTCACGGTCGACGTGGACAGCGAGCACCAGGGCAAGATCATGGAAGAGCTCGGCCGCCGCGGCGGCGAGCTCACGGACATGATGCCGGACGGCAAGGGACGCGTTCGCATCGACTACAGCATCCCGTCGCGCGGCCTCATCGGCTTCCACATGGAATTCATGACGCTCACGCGCGGAACGGGCATCAAGAGCCACGTGTTCGACAAGTACGCGCCGGTGAAGGGCGAGCTGCCCTCGCGCAGGAACGGCGTGCTGATTTCCTCGGAGCAGGGCGATTCCGTCGCCTTCGCGCTCTTCAACCTCGAGCCGCGCGGCCGCATGTTCGTCGGTGCCGGCGAGCGGTTGTACGAGGGCATGGTCATCGGCATCCACAGCCGCGACAACGACCTCATCGTGAACGCGATCAAGGGCAAGAAGCTCACCAACGTCCGCGCCTCCGGCAAGGACGAGAACGTGGTCCTCACGCCGCCGATCCAGCTCACGCTCGAATCCGCGGTGGAGTTCATCGAGGACGACGAGCTGGTGGAAGTGACGCCCAAGTCGATCCGCCTTCGCAAGCGGTTCCTGCTCGAGCACGATCGCAAGCGCGCCTCGCGCGAAGCCGCGTAAGGAGAAATCGGGGTCAGGGTAGAAATAAATGCCGCGCATTGCGCAGCACTTATTTCTACCCTGACCCCGATTTCCCCATTTCGGCCCCGGATTCCTGCAATTCGTCGCTTTCCGCTGTCCCCGGCGCGGCCCGGCTCCTAGAGTGCATCCATCGACAACGCACTCGCCCCAAAGGAGCCCCACATGATCACCTTCGTCCTCGCCACCCTGTTCGCCGCCGTCTTCGTCTCGGTCGCTGCCTCCGCCGTCGCCAGCGTCGCCGCCGTCTCCCAGTGATCGACCGGAGCCAGCCCCGGTAAAACGGGCCGGACTCCGCCGCGGTCAGAGGTCGTCGATCGACTTCGGCCAGTCGTCCTTCAGCAGCCGCGACAGGCTGCGATCGGCCAGCAGCCGTCCGCCCGTCTGGCACCGGGCACAGTAGTTCGCCTCGTTCTCCGCGTACACGATGCGCTGTACCGGAGAGCCGCAGACGGGGCAGGGCAATTTGTAGCGCCCGTGCACGGCCATCCGGTCGTGGAATGCGGTCACCTTCTCGGGAAAACCGTCTCCCGTTTCGTCTCGCAGCCACTGCGTCCAGCGCGTGAGCGTCTCGCGCGTCGCCTGGTGCAGGCGTCCGGATTCTTCCTCGTTCAAGGACTTCGTGAGCTTCATCGGCGAGAGCTTCGCCGCATGGAGGATCTCGTCCGAATACGCGTTGCCGATGCCGCTGAAGAGCCGCGGGTCGGTGAGGGCGCGTTTGAGCGTGTGGTTCTCGCGCGCCAGGGCCGCCTGGAACTGCGCGGTGGACGCTTCCAGCGGTTCGATGCCGCCCGGATCGAGCGCTTTCAGCGCGTCCTCGCCGCGCACCACGGTGAGCGATGCCCGCTTCTTCGATCCGGCCTCGGTGAAGAGCAGGAAGCCGGACGGGAACTCGAACGTCGCGAGCACGATCTTCGCGCCCACGCCCGGTTTTCCGCCCGGATCGCGCCACCGCAGCCGCCCGGCGATCATCAGGTGGAGGACGAGAAAAAAGGCGCCGTCGAACGCGAGGACGATCCGCTTGCCGATGCGCCGCACGCCCAGCACCGTCTTGCCGAAGACCGCATCCGGGGGCGGATCGACGCTGCGCAGGACGAAAGGACTCGAGAGCTTGATGCGCTCCAGCCGCTGGCCCACGACGCGGCGGTCCAGGGCCTCCAGGTAGACCTGCACGTCGGGCAATTCGGGCATGCGCCTATCTTACGAGGGCGTGAGAAAATGCGGCCATGGAATCCGCATTCACCACTGCCGTCATCGCCTTCCTTTGCGCCGTCGTGGGTTTCGGCGCCGCGTTCCTCTTCGGCCGCGCCCGACCCGACCAGGACCGGCGCCGCGTCGCGGAGCTCGAGGCGCAGCTCGCCGCTTCCCGCGAGCAGGCCAATCGCGCCGGCGTGCAGGCGGCCGAGCAGGAGCGGGAAGCGACCACGTTGCGATCGCAACTGATGGAAGCCGTGCAGCGCAGCGCCTCGTTCGAGGAGCGCGCCCGCCAGGCCGACGAGATGCGCGGCACGATCCGCGAGCGCGAGCAGGCCATCGCGAAGCTCGGCGCGGAGGTCTCGCAACTGCGCGAGAAGGGCGCGGAGCTCGCGACGCGCCTCGAGGAGGAGCGCCAGCAATCCGAGGAGAAACTCGCCCTGCTGCAGAGCGCGAAGGAAGGGATGGAGAACGCCTTCAAGTCGCTCTCCTCCGAAGCGCTGCGCCAGAACAACCAATCCTTCCTCGACCTCGCGAAGACGTCGCTGAACGAATTCCACCAGGGCGCGAAGGGGGACCTCGAGAAGCGCCAGGTCGCGATCGACGCGCTGGTCGCCCCGGTTCAAGCCTCGCTGAAGAGCGTCGACGAGAAGATCGTCGCGCTGGAGCGGGCACGCGAGCAGGCGTACGGCGAGCTGCGCCAGCAGTTCGCGCAGATGGCCGAGTCGCAGGGCCAGTTGCGCCTCGAGACCGGCAACCTCGTGAAGGCGCTTCGCCAGCCGCACGTGCGCGGCCGCTGGGGCGAGGTGCAGCTGCGACGCGTGGTCGAGATGGCGGGCATGCTGAAGTACTGCGATTTCGTCGAGCAGGAATCGGCGGGCGACGACGAGGGGCGCATCTACCGTCCCGACCTCATCGTGAAGCTGCCGGGCGGCCGCCAGATCGTCGTCGACGCGAAGACCCCGGTCTCCGCCTATCTCGACGCGCACGAGGCCGTGGACGATGACGTGCGCAAGGCCAAGATCCTCGAGCATGCCGCGCTCGTGCGGAAGCACCTGCAGGACCTGTCGAGGAAAGGCTACTGGGAGCAATTCCAGCCCACGCCCGAGGTCGTCGTGATGTTCATTCCGGGCGAGGCGTTCACGAGCGCCGCGCTGGAGGCCGATCCCGAGCTTCTCGATACCGGTTTCGGCGCGAATGTGATCATCGCGTCGCCCGCATCGTTGATGGCCCTGCTCAAGGCGGCCGCCTACGGCTGGCGCCAGGAGAGCATCGCCGAGAACGCGCGGGCCATCAGCCAGCTCGGCCAGGAACTCCACAAGCGCCTGGGCGACATGGCGAACCATCTCGTGCGCGTGGGTTCGAGCCTCGAGGCCGCGACGGCCAACTACAACAGCGCGATCGGCTCGCTCGAGAGCCGCGTGATGGTGTCGGCGCGCAAGTTCCGCGACCTCGGATCCACGTCGCAGGGCGCGGAGATCGTCGAGCTGAAGCTGATCGAAGGCACCGTGCGCCGCCTGCAGTCCGACGAGAAACCCGTGCGCGAGAACGAAACGCCCGCGGCCGAGGCACCCGACGCCGAAGCGCCCGACAGCGGCAACCGCTAGGAAAAGCTAGGGCGCGATCTCGAGGCCGGTCTTCACGATCGTTTCGCGCGCCGCCGGCGAGCGGAAGTAGGCGACCAGCGCGCGCGCCGCTTCGGGCGATTGCGCGGAGGCCGAGATTCCCGACGCGAAGACCGTGACCTTCTGCGCCCCGGGCGGCAGGGGCCCCACGTAGTCGATTCCCGGGATCGGGAGCAATTCGCTCACCTGCTGGAACCCGATCTCCGCCTCGCCGCGGCCCACGATCGTCCCCACGCGCGCGCTCTCGATGCGCTTGGCCTTGGGCTGCACCTGCTCGGCGATGCCCAGGCGCTGGAAGAGCTCCGTCGACAGGTACACGCCACTGGCGCTGGCCGAATAGGCGATGGATTTGGCCTGCAGGAGCGTTTGCTTCAGCGCCTCGACCGTGGAGATGTCGGGCTTCGGCGCGCCGGCTCGCACCGCCATCCCGATGGATGAATTCACGAGGTCCACGCGGCTCCCTTCGAGGACCTTGCCTTGCTTCACCAGCGCGTCCAGCGCCGGAGCGGCGAGGATCACGACGTCGACGGGTTCCCCGCGATCGAGGCGCGACGGAATCGAATCGGCCGCGCCGCCTTGCGAAGCGCCGTACGCCGTGATCACCTTGTGGCCGGTCGCCTTCTCGAAGGCCGGCACCAGCTGGTCGTAAGCCGCCGTGAATCCGCCGGATGTCATCACGCGGATTTCCGCAGCTGGTACGTTGCTTGCAACAGCCAGCAGCAATGCCGCTCGCCACGCCCATTTCCAGACTCCGATGCTCCGTTCCGTACGCATGGCGCTCCTCCGTGGTGCGTGGTCGTTCCATTCTGCGCTGCGGTGGCGGGAACCGTATTACACTGGGGAAAAACAGCAATACACCCCCGCCCGGAGCACATCATGCCCAATGACCGCCCGAAACAGGCCCTGACCTTGTCCGCCGCAGAACTGCTGGTCAAATGCCTGGAAAACGAAGGCGTCCAGTACATCTTCGGGATCCCCGGCGAAGAAAACATCGACGTGATGGACGCGCTGCTCGGCAGCTCCATCAAGTTCGTCACCTGCCACCACGAACAGGGCGCGGCCTTCATGGCCGACGTCTACGGCCGCCTCACCGGCCGCGCCGGCGTGTGCATGTCCACGCTCGGGCCGGGCGCGACCAACCTCGTGACCGGGGTGGCCGACGCCAACATGGACCGCGCGCCGATCGTCGCGATCGCGGGGCAGGGTGCGACCACGCGCCTGCACAAGGAAAGCCACCAGATCCTCGACCTCGTGAACATGTTCAGCTCGATCACGAAGTACAGCACGCAGGTAGTCGCGCCGGAGATCGTTCCCGAGGTCGTGCGCAAGGCCTTCAAGGTCGCGCAGACCGAGAAGCCCGGCGGCGCCTTCATCGACTTCCCCGAGAACGTCGCGGAAATGAAGGTCGACCGCAAACCCATCCCGGTCCAGACCGCCTACACGCCCGTCGCGCCCGACGCGAAGATCGAGTACGCCGCGAAGCTCATCTCGCAGGCCAAGAACCCGATCATCCTCGCGGGCAACGGCGTGATCCGCCAGGGCGCGGCCGATTCGCTGGTGACGTTCGCGCAGATGTTGAAGATTCCCGTGGCCAACACCTTCATGGCCAAGGGCGTCGTGCCGTTCACCAACGAGCTTTCGCTCGGCACCATCGGCCTGAAGGCGCGCGACCTCCCGTGGTTCGCGTTCGAGAAGTCCGATGTCGTGATCTGCATCGGCTACGACATGGTCGAGTACCACCCGGACATGTGGAACCCGAACGGCGACAAGACCATCATCCACATCGACGCGTTGCCGGCGGAGGTCGACGGCAACTATGTCGTGGCGGTTGGCGTGCTCGGCGACATCGGGCATTCGCTGCGCGGCATCGCGCTCAAGGCCAAGCCGCGCACCACGCTCGGCTATCGCGACATCCGCGAGACGATCGTGAAGGACCGCGCGCAATACTCGAAGGACACCGAATTCCCGGTGAAGCCGCAGAAGATCGTCTGGGACGTGCGCGAATGCCTCGGCCCCGACGACATCGCCATCTCCGACGTCGGCGCCCACAAGATGTGGATGAGCCGCATGTACCGCGCCGAGCGTCCCAACACCTGCATCATCTCCAACGGCTTCGCCGCCATGGGGATCGCGGTGCCCGGCGCGCTCGCCGCCAAGCTCGCCTACCCGGACCGGAAGGTCATCGCGGTCACGGGCGATGCGGGCTTCATGATGAACTCGCAGGAGATCGAGACGGCGATGCGCATGAAGACGCCGTTCGTGATCCTCATCTGGAACGATTCGGAGTACGGCCTCATCACCTGGCACCAGCTGCGCCACTTCGGCCGGCCCGCGTTCATCGACTTCAAGAATCCGGATTTCGTGAAGTACGCCGAGAGCTTCGGCGCGAAAGGCTACCGCATCACGAAGACGGAAGATCTCGTCCCGACGATCAAGAAGGCGTTCGCGGACAACACCGTCGTCATCATCGATTGCCCGGTCGATTACCGGGAAAACATGAAACTCACCGAGCAGCTCAAAAAACTGGGAGAAGGCAAGCCATGAAAATTCGCGCAGCGGTCCTGAACGCGATCGGCAACAAGGGTCCTTACGCACAGACCAAGCCCCTCACGATCGAGGAAATCGAGCTGAAGCCCCCGGGATACGGCGAGATCCTCATCCGGATCGGCGCGGCGGGCCTGTGCCACTCCGACCTGTCCGTGATCAACGGCGACCGTCCGCGCCCGATGCCGATGGCGCTGGGCCACGAGGCCGCGGGTGTCGTGGAGGAGCTGGGGCCCGGCGTGAGCGACCTCAAGAAGGGCGACCACGTCGTCCTCGTGTTCGTGCCGAGCTGCGGCCACTGCGCCCCGTGCGCGGAAGGCCGTCCCGCCCTGTGCGAGCCGGGCGCCGTCGCCAACACGGCCGGCACGCTGCTCTCCGGCGAGCGTCGCATTTTCCGCGGCGACGGTTCCATCGTGAACCATCACCTCGGTTGCTCGGCATTCGCCACGCATGCGGTGGTTTCGCGCAATTCCGTCGTGAAAGTGCATCCGGACCTTCCGCTCGATGAAGCGGCGCTCTTCGGCTGCGCCGTGCTGACCGGCATGGGCGCGGTGGTCAATACGGCCGGCGTGAAGCCCGGCCACACGGTCGCGGTGATCGGACTGGGCGGCGTGGGCCTCGCCTCGATCCTCGGCGCCGTGGTCTCGGGCGCCCGCATCGTCGCGGCGGTGGATCTTTCCGAGGACAAGTTGAAGCTCGCGAAGGAACTCGGCGCGACGCACACGTTCGTCGCGTCGGATCCGGACCTCGTCGGCAAGTTCAAGGAAGCCACGCAAGGCGGCGTCGACTTCGCGGTCGAGATGGCCGGCTCGCCACGGGCCTTCGACACGGCGTACAAGATCACGCGCCGAGGCGGAACCACGCTCACCGCGGGCCTTCCGCCCCCGACCGCCACCTGGGCGATGCCCGGCGTGAACCTCGTCGCCGAGGAGCGCACGATCAAGGGCAGCTACATCGGCACCTGCGTGCCGTCGCGCGACATCCCGCGCTACGTCGACCTCTACATGCAGGGCCGGCTGCCCGTGAACAAGCTCATGAGCGGGAAGATGCCGCTCGCGCAGATCAACGAAGGGTTCGACCTCCTGCACGACGGCAAGGTCGTGAGGCAGGTCATCATTCCGTGAGCGAGGCGGCTGTCGCCAACGATTGGGTCCGGTTCTGGTCCGAGAACCAGAAGAACCTTTTCCAGGCGTGGGCCGAAGGCAAGGCGCCGTCGTTCCCCGGGATGCCGGGGTTCGGCGCCGCCGCCGCTGCGATGGGGACGGGTAAGAAGGCGGCCGAAGGCGTCACGCCCGATGCCATGGGCGACCTCATGAAGCGCTCGATGGAGGAGTGGGCCGCGCTCGCGCAGGAGGCGTGGTCGCAGACCGGGCGCTTCGACGCGGAAGCGATGAAGCGGGTCTTCGATCCGGCGGAATGGCGCCGCGCCGGAACGCGCTTCGACATGGGCCTGGAGAAGCTCACCGAAGGTCCGACGTACGCGACGCTCTTCGACCTCGACCGCAAGATCCTCAAGGCGCAGAAGCTCTGGATCGACCGCACGCGCGACATCGAGCACTACTACGAGGTCGTGCAGGGCGCCTGGAACCTCGCTTACGAGCGCTTCTCGAAGTCCCTCAACGACAAGGACGCCCCGCCGATCCAGAGCGGGCGTGCGTTGCTCGACCTCTGGCTCGCCACCGCCAACACCGCGCTGGTGGAGATGCACCGTTCCAAGGAGTTCCTCGACTCGCAGCGGCGAATGACGCGCTCGTCCACCGAGTATCGCCTCGCCGAGCAGGAGATCGCGGAGTCGTTCTGCGAGATCAACCACATCCCGACGCGCACCGAGATGGACGAGATGCAGCGCGCCGTGACCGAACTGAAGCGCGAGATCCGCGCGTTGCGGCGCGAGGAGCCGGCGGCGGCAGCACCGGCACGCCGCCGCGGCCCGAAGGCCGCGCGCCGGAAAACGCGTGCCCAGGAGTGAGTCCGGCATGCGCGTGAAGGTCGACCCCCAGGAAGCGCTCAAGGAATTCTCCGCGTTCAGCAAGCGCCTGCAGGAAGGGCGCAAGCTCCTCGAGCGCACCAAGAACAGCGACGTCCAGATCGCCACCGCGGCCAAGCGCGAGATCTGGCGCCAGGACAAGGTCGCGCTCTACCACTACGAGCCCGTCGCGAAGCGCACGATCGCCACGCCCGTGCTGGTCGTCTACGGCCTCATCGGCCGCCAGACGATGATGGACCTGCAGGAAGATCGCTCGCTGGTGCGCAACCTGCTTGCCCAGGGCGTGGACCTCTACGTCGTGGACTGGGGATCGCCTTCCCGCAGCGACCGGTGGCTCACCCTGGAGGACTACATCGAGGGTTACCTCGGCGACTGCGTCGACCGCATTTGCGAGGACAGCGGCCTCGACAAGATCACGCTCCTCGGCGTGTGCGAAGGGGGCGTGTTCACCTCGTGCTATGCGGCCAACCACCCGAAGCGCGTGAAGAACCTGATGCTCACCATCACGCCGATCGACTTCCACGCCGGCGACAAGGAGGCTCCGCTGCACCACGGCATGATCGGCACGTGGGCGCGCAGCATGTCCGCCTCGGACGTCGACCGCCTGATCGACGCGAACGGCAACCTGCCCGGCGAGTTGATGAGCTTCGTCTTCTCGCTGATGACGCCGATCAACTCGCTCACGAAGTACAACGTGGGCCTGTTCGACGTGATGGATGACGAGGCGAAGCTGCTGAATTTCCTGCGCATGGAGAAGTGGCTGGCCGACCGGCCCGACCATCCGGGCGAAGCGGGCAAGCAGTGGCTGAAGGACCTCTACCAGTCGAACCAGCTGGCCAAGGGCGAGTTCCGCCTGAACGGCAAGGTGGTCGACCTGAAGAAGATCACCATGCCGGTCCTCAACATCTTCGCGCAGGAGGACCACATCATCCCGCCGAAGAGTTCCCAGGCGCTGCGCACGCGCGTGGGCACGAAGGACTACACGGAGTTGCCCCTGCCCGGCGGACACGTGGGCGTTTTCGTCAGCGGCAAATCGCAGGGCATCCTCGGGAAGACGATCTACGGATGGCTGAAGTCTCGCTGAGCCCCCGCGAGGGGGACGTGCCCGCGCTGGGGCCCCATGGCTTCACGAAGATCGCGTATGTCGAATGGGGGCCGAAAGACGCGAAGCAGGTCGTGATGTGCGTGCACGGCCTCACGCGCAACGCGCGCGACTTCGACCTCCTCGCCAAGCGCCTCGCCGGCCGCGGCATGCGCGTCGTCTGCCCGGACCTGCCGGGCCGGGGACGCAGCGCCTGGATCACCACGCCCTCCGACTACGCAACGCCCCTGTACCTCGCCGCGATGGCCGCGGTCATCTCGCGGACCGGCGCCGAAGTGATCGACTGGGTCGGCACGTCGCTCGGCGCCTATGTCGGCATGGAGATGGCCGCCGTGACCGAGGCCCCGATCCGCCGGCTGGTGCTGAACGACTTCGGCGCGCGCGTCTCGGGGCAGGCCCTGCAGCGCATGGGCGCGTACATGCGGCTGAAGCGCCGCTTCGCGACGCTCGACGAGCTCGAACAGCATTTCCGCTCGATCCACGCCCCGTTCGGCAAGCTCACCGACGCGCAGTGGCAGCACATGGCCAAGCACAGCGCGGTGAAGACGCCCGAGGGCGACTTCGCGCAACACTACGACCCCGCCATCGGCCGCAATTTCCAATGGCCCCTCATGGTCGACGTGGGGCTCTGGCACGTTTGGGAGAAGGTCACCTGCCCGGTGCTGGTCCTGCGCGGGGAGGAGTCCGACCTGTTGCATGCCTCCACGGTGCGCGAGATGCAACAGCGCGGCGCGGCGGCGAAGAAGAACCTCGTGCGGGCGGTCGAGGTGCGCGGATGCGGGCATGCCCCCGCGCTCATGTCCGACGCGCAGATCTCGCTCATTGAAGAATTCCTCGATTCCGACAAGGGAGCACGGCGCGCCAACGCGGCCTGAGCCCCGGCATCCCGCAGCAGACCCGTACCAGGAGAGAAACCATGCAAGCCAGATCCGTACTTGCCGCCCTAGCGCTCTGCGCCGGAACGGCCTTCGCGCAGGACTACCCCAACAAGGCCGTGACGGTCGTCGTGCCGTGGCCGGCCGGCGGCCCGTCGGACATCGCCGCGCGCCCGATCGCCAAGGGGCTCACCGACCAGCTCGGCAAGCCGTTCGTGATCGACAACCGGGGCGGTGCCAGCGGCAACATCGGCAGCGCCATCGTCGCCAAGCAGCAGCCGGCCGACGGCTACACGCTGCTCGTCACCTCGAGCTCGCCGATCGTCATCAACCCCAGCCTCTACAAGGCGATGCCGTTCGATTCGCTGAAGGACCTCCTGCCGATCACCAACGTGTTGCGCGTGCCGCTGGTGCTCGCGGTCAATCCGTCCGTTCCGGCGAAGAACCTGAAGGAGCTGCTGGCCTACATCAAGTCGCAGGGCGGCAAGTTCAACTACGCCTCCTCGGGCAGCGGAACGCCCCAGCACCTGACCTCCGAGCTGTTCAAGACCGTGGCGAAGCTGGACATGGTGCACGTCCCGTACAAGGGCTCTGCGCCGGCGCTCACGGACGTCATCGCGGGCCACGTCCCGATGATGTTCGACAGCACCATCGCGATCGTGCCGCAGCTGAAGGCCGGCAAGCTGCGTCCCATCGCCGTGACCGGCGCCAAGCGCTCGCCGCAGCTGCCGGACGTGCCCACGTTCGCGGAGTCCGGCGTGGCCCTCGAGTCGTATGCCTGGTACGGCATGTTCGCGCGGGCCGGCACGCCGAAGCCGATCATCGACAAGCTGAACGCCGAAGCACGCAAGGCAATGAAGAGCCCTGAATTCCAGAATGTCCTCAAGGACACCGGCTCCGAGGATGTGGGTGACACCCCGGAGAACTTCACCAAGTTCGTGCAAGCGGAGACCACGAAATGGGCCAAGGTCGTAAAGGACAGCGGAGCGACGGCCGACTGAAGGTCGCCGAGCCCGCGCCGGCGGCGCGAGCGAAGCGAGGCCACGGCCGCAACAAGCTCGTCTCCGCGGCGGAGGCGGTGGCGTTGATCCGTGACCGCGACACGATCGCGAGCTCGGGCTTCGTCGGTACCGGCACGCCTGACGAATTGATCTGCGCGCTCGAGAAGCGATTCCTGGAGACCGGGACGCCGCGCGACTTGACGCTCGTGTTCGCCGCCGCGCCCGGCGACGGCAAGGAACGCGGCATGAACCGGCTCGCGCACGAGGGGCTGGTGAAGCGCGTCATCGCCGGCCACTGGTCGCTCGTCCCCAAGCTGGGCAAGCTCGCGGTCGAGAACAAGATCGAGGCGTACAACATCCCGCTGGGCGTGGTCTCGCACTTGTTCCGCGACATCGCCGCGCACCGCGCCGGAAACCTCACCAAGGTCGGCCTTCGCACCTTCGTCGACCCGCGGCAGGACGGTGGCAAGATCAACGCACGCACGGTCGAGGAGATCGTCCGCGTGATGGAGATCGATGGCGAGGAGTACCTCTTCTACAAGTCGTTCCCGATCAACGTCGCGCTGATCCGGGGCACCACGGCCGATCCGTCCGGCAACATCACGATGGAGCACGAGGCCCTCACGCTGGACAACCTCGCCATCGCCACGGCGACGCGCAACTCCGGCGGCATCGTCATCGCCCAGGTCGAACGCGTGGCCGCGTCGGGAGTCCTCAGCCCGCGCCAGGTGGTCGTGCCGGGCATCATGGTCGATTGCGTCGTGATCGCGAATCCGGAGAACCACCTGCAGACCTACGGCACCGAATACAACCCGGCGTTCTCCGGCGAATTCAAGGTGCCGCTCACGATGCTCGGGAACCTGCCGCTCGACGAGCGCAAGGTGATCGCGCGCCGCTGCGCGTTCGAGTTGCCGATGGGAGGCGTCGTGAACCTCGGCATCGGCATGCCGGAAGGCGTGGCCTCGGTCGCGAACGAGGAGCGCATCCTTTCCTACCTCACGCTCACCGCCGAGCCCGGCGTGATCGGGGGGGTCCCGCAATCGGGGCTCAACTTCGGCGCGGCGGTGAACAACGAGGCGCTGATCCACCAGAACCAGCAGTTCGATTTCTACGACGGCGGCGGCCTCGACATGGCGTGCCTCGGCATGGCGGAGGCGGACGCGAACGGGCACGTGAACGTGAGCCGCTTCGGTCCCCGCCTCGCCGGCGCCGGCGGCTTCATCAACATCACGCAGAACGCGCGGCGCATCGCCTTCGCGGGCACGTTCACGGCCGGCGGCCTGGAGGTCGAGGTCGACAACGGCATCCTTCGCATCATCAAGGAGGGCCGGAGCCGGAAGTTCGTGAAGCGCGTGGAACAGATCACGTTCAACGGCTCGTACGCGGCGGAGCAGGGGACCGACGTGCTCTACGTGACGGAGCGCTGCGTGTTCCGGCGGACGGCCGAAGGCATGGAGCTGATCGAAGTCGCGCCCGGCATGGACATCCAGGACGACATCCTCGCGCACATGGAATTCGAACCGATCGTGAAGAAGCCCGCGATGATGGACGCGCGCATCTTCCGCGACCACCTGATGCAGCTGGAGGAATCGCTGCTGGGCCTCGGCCTCCACGAGCGCATCACCTACGATCCGAAGACCAACGTGATGTTCCTCAACGCCGAAGGCATGCACATCCTCACGCGCGATGACGTCGACCGCGTCCGGCGCATCATCGAGGAGCGTTGCCAGGCGATCGGCCGCAAGGTCAAGATGGTGGTGAACTACGAGAACGTGTTCATCGACCAGGCGGTCGCCGATACTTACGCGGCGATGATCCGCTACATGCAACAGAACTACTACACCACCGCTTCCCGCTACACGTCGAGCGAATTCATGCGCCAGAAGCTGGACGAATCGCTCACGCGCCGGCGGGTGGTACCCCACATCTTCGAGACGGGCGACGAGGCGCGCGATTACGTCGCCCAGCGCGGAAACACGGAAAGGCAGGCTAAGAAGACATGGCAACCCGAAAAACCAAAGGCAAAATCCCGGCGACGCTGATTCCCGGCGACGGGATCGGCCCGGAGATCACCGAAGCGGTCATCCAGGTGCTGGACGCGCTGGGCGCGCCCTTCGCGTGGGACCGCCAGGTGGGCGGCATGGCCGCTGTGCATGCCGAGGGCGACCCGGCCCCGAAAGCGCTGCTCGACTCGATCACGCGCAACAAGCTCGCGTTGAAGGGCCCGCTCACCACGCCCGTGGGCGGCGGCTACCGGTCGATCAACGTGCGGCTGCGCGAGACCTTCGGCCTCTACGCGAACCTCCGTCCGGTGCGCACGCTCGTTCCCGGCGGGCGCTACGAAGGGATCGACATCGTCCTCTTCCGAGAGAACCTGGAGGGGCTGTACGTCGCCTGGGAGCATTACGTCGCCATCGGAGACGACCCGCGCGCCGTCGCCGTCTCGAGCGGCATCAACACGCGCGCGGGCAGCCGTCGCATCGCCGAGTACGCCTTCGACTGGGCCGTGAAGCACGGGCGCAAGAAGGTCACCATCGTGCACAAGGCCAACGTCCTCAAGGCGCTCACGGGCTTGTTCCTCGAAACCGCGCGCGACGTGGCCAAGCGCTACGAGAAGAAGATCGCGTTCGACGACCGGATCGTCGATGCCTGCGCGATGCAGCTCGTGCTGAACCCGCACCAGTTCGACGTGATCGTCACGACCAACCTCTTCGGCGACATCCTTTCGGACCAGCTCGCCGGGCTGGTGGGCGGGCTCGGCATGGCGCCGGGGGCGAACATCGGTCCCGATGCCGCGATCTTCGAGGCGGTACACGGTTCCGCCCCGGACATCGCGGGCAAGGGGATCGCCAATCCGCTGGCGCTGTTGCTGGCTTCGGGCCTGATGCTGGAGCACGTGGGCCACGACGCGCTCGCGGCGCGCCTCACCAAGGCGATCGACCTGGTGCTGAACAAGGACCTGGTGCGCACCCGGGACCTGGGCGGCAAGGCCACGACCACCGATTTCACCCGGGCGCTCATCAAGCGGGTGAAATAAGTCCTTGATCCACAAGGCCGTCCCGGGCCGGGACCCGGGATGGTGCCCCGCACAAAAATAATGCGTCGGCCCCCTTGACTCCGAAGGCCTCCGGCCTAGAATGGCGCTTTGTGCGATGCAGCAAATCCGTACGCCCACCCAGCCCGAGGACCCCGCCATGATCAAAGTCGACCAGTTCGCCGCCGCCAACGAAGCCGCGATCGACCAGATGTCGTATTTCGCCAAGCTCTCCCTCAGCAACTTCGAGAAATTCGCCGAAATCGGCCTGGGTGCTGCCCGCGATTCCGTCGAGGCCGCCACCAAGCATGCGCAGACCCTGTCCGCCGCCCGCGACGTGCAGGAAATGATGGCCATCAACTCCGCCGCCGTGGAGCCGGCCATGAAGAAGGCCTATGCGTATTCGCGCAGCGCCTACGAGACCTTCGCCGAGACCAACGACGAAGTGAAGAAGGTGTTCGAGAAGCAGGCCGCCGACGTGAACAAGGCCGCCGTGGCCGCCCTCGAGGAGGCGTTCAAGTACGCGCCCGCCGGTTCCGAGACGGTCGTGGGCAACGTGAAGTCCGCGATGGCCGCCGCCCAGAGCGCCTACGACAACTACGTCGCCATCAACAAGCAGCTCTATGACACCGTCGAGAAGTCGGTGGAGCAGAACGTCGCCTCTGTGAAGAGTGCCGCCACCAAGGCGAAGCGAGCCGCCGCGCGCAGCAAGTAAGCGCCGCACCGCACCGTTCCCCCGAAAGCCCCTGGCGAAAGCCAGGGGCTTTTTGTTTTCCTCCTCGGGAAAACTGTTTCCTTGACGTCAGTAAACGTTTTCTTCGGTCGGCGCTGCAGCGCAGCAAATCCATCGGTCCTTGCGCCATGGTAGGGGCAATGATAATCATCGTTTTAATTCAGTATGTTAGCGGCGTCGTTTTCCGGGCAGGCCTCGACGCTCCGGCATTTCATGTGCACGGCCGATTGGTTGACAGCCCCCGATTCGAGGCTTAAAGTGGAAAACGTTTCCCCAAGTCTGAGGGAAGACCTAGAGCTCGAACATCCGGAGGAGAAGAGAGCCATGAAGAATCACAAGGCGTTCCTGCTGTCGCCCATCGCGCTGGCCGTGCTCACGATGATGAGCCCCGTGTCGGCCCAACAGACCCCCGAGCCCGCGAAGCCGCCCGAAAGTGGCGCCAAGCCTGCGGACCCGAAAGCGGCTCCGCAGTCGAAGGAGACGGTCACCGTCACCGGTTTCCGGGCTTCCGTCGAGAGCTCGATCAACGCCAAGCGCGAAGACGCGGGCATCGTCGACGTCATCAAGTCCGAGGACATCGCCAAGTTCCCGGACACGAACCTGGCCGAGTCGCTGCAGCGCGTTCCCGGCGTGGTGATCGACCGCGACGCGGGCGAGGGTCGCAACATCACCGTGCGCGGCCTGGGCCTGGACTTCACGCGCGTGCGCATCAACGGCATCGAGGGCCTCGCCACGACGGGCGGCACCGACAGTTCGGGCGGCAACAACCGCTCGCGCGGCTTCGACTTCAACGTCTTCGCCTCGGAGCTGTTCAACTCCATCACGGTCCGCAAGAGCGCCTCGGCGGAGGTGGATGAAGGTTCGCTCGGTGCGACGGTCGACCTCCAGACCTCGCGCCCGTTCGACCTCAAGCAGGGCTTCACGGGCCTGGCGGCGATCATGGGCCGCTACAACGACTTGTCGAAGAGCACCGACCCGCGCTTCGCGTTCCTGCTCTCCAGCACGTTCGCCGACAACACGATGGGCCTGCTGGTCTCCGGCGCGTATTCGAAGCGCTACCTCTTCGAAGAGGGCTTCAGCACCGTGCGTTGGGACAACGGGCCCTCGTCGGGTGGCTGGTGCACGCCGGTGGGCGTGACGCCGGCGAACCCCGCGGGCTCGACGGCAACCACCTGCGGCCCGGCGGCGCAGGGCGTCCTTCGCATCCCGGGTACTCCCGACAACATCGCGGCCTACAACACGGCGAACGATGCGGCCAACTTCCACCCGCGCCTGCCGCGCTACGGCCGCCTCACCCACGACCAGGAACGCACGGGCTTCACCGCGTCCTACCAGTGGCGTCCTTCGACCCGGACCCTGCTCACGGTCGACATGCTCTACTCGAAGCTGGAAGCCACGCGCCAGGAGGATTTCCTCGAGGCGATCTCGTTCAGCCGCACGGCCGGGCAGGGCGGCAACCCGCAGACGAGCGTGCTTTCCACCGCCTACGCGCCCAACGGAGCGCTGCTCTTCGGCAACTACAACGGCGTCGACATCCGCGCCGAGTCGCGTTTCGACAAGCTCTCGACCACGTTCACGCAGCCGACCGTCACGCTCGAGCAGGAACTGACGGACACGCTGAAGATGACCCTCAAGGGCGGTCGCGCGAAGTCGAAGTTCGACAACCCGGTGCAGACCACGACGACCCTGGATGCGCTCAACGTCAACGGCTATGGCATCGATTTCCGCGACAACGACCGCCTGCCGCGCATCACCTATCCGTTCGACGTGACCCAGGTGGGCGGGGCGCTCACGCTGGTCGGCGTTCCGGTCGCGACCACGGGCACGCAGCCCACCACGATCCCCAACACGACCTCGAGCGAGATCCGCATCCGCCCGCAGGGCTCGACCAACGTGAATGACGTGCTGCACGGCGACCTTGCGTGGGAGCTGGTGCCGGACAAGCTCACGCTGAAAGGCGGCCTCGACTACAAGAAGTACGACTTCGAGACGTTCGAGTTCCGGCGCGTCAACCAGAACGACACCATCTTCGCGCCGCCTTCCGGCACGACGATCGCCAGCCTGACCACGACGCTCACCGGATTCGGCCGCCAGCTGGGCCTGCCCAGCGGCGTTCCGACCTCGTGGGTCATTCCCAACCTGAACGCGATCACCTCGGCCTACAACATCTATTGCAACTGCCTGCAGTCGGGCCCGGCCGGCGGCCCCGGCGACTTCACGCTCTCCTCGACCACGAACGGCAACGCGCGCGGCAACAACCGGGCGGTGACCGAGACCGATCGCGGCGGCTACTTCCAGGCCGACTTCAACAACGTGTGGTTCAACCTCCCGATGCGCGGCAACGTCGGCGTGCGCTACGTGCAGACCAAGGAAGAAACGACGGGCTACCAGGCCACGGCCGGGGGCACGGTCGTGAACGTGGACAACACGTACAGCGATTGGCTGCCGTCCGCGAACCTCACGATCAACCTCGATCGCGACCTGCTGCTGCGCTTCGCGGCGGCACGCGTGATGGCCCGCCCGCAACTCGGCAACCTGAACCCGGGCGGTTCCATCGCGACCACGGGCAACCTCGCCATCACGGTGGGCAACCCGTTCCTGAAGCCGTTCCGCGCCAACACGATCGATTCGAGCATCGAGTGGTACTTCGACAAGAGCTCGCTGCTGGCGGCAGGCGTCTTCTACAAGAACATCGGCACCTACATCCAGTCGCTGCGCGTCAACGTGCCGTACAACGAGACCGGGCTGCCGCTGTCGCTGCTGCCGTCGAACTTCACCGGGGCCGAGGTGTTCCAGGTCACGACGCCGGTGAACACGAGCGGCGGTTCGCTCTCCGGCGTCGAACTCACGTACACGCAGCAGTTCAAGTTCCTGCCCGGATTCGCGAGAAACTTCGGCACGATCCTGAACTACACCTACGTGAAGTCGAAGATCGACTACCTCGTTTCGCCGACCAGCAACGCGACCATCACCGACGACCTGCTCAACCTGTCGCCGCGGTCCTGGAACGCCACGCTGTACTACGACGACGGCCGGTTCAACGCGCGGGTCGCGGGCTCCTTCCGCAAGGCCTTCCTGACGCGCGTCCCGGGGCAGAACAACAACGACGTCGAAGGCAAGAACGAGACGCTCAACGTCGATGCGTCGATTTCGTACCAGCTCACGCCCAACATCCAGCTCGTGCTGGAGGGCGTGAACCTGACCAACGAGGTGAACGACCAGTTCATCTCGCGCGATCGGAATAGCGCGGTGGTTTACACGCAAACGGGTCGTGAGTACCTGGCCGGGGTGCGCGTCAAGTTCTGAAGACGATGCACCTCTTGTCCGGCGTGCGGGCCATCGCTTTCGCGGGATGGCTGGCCGCCGGATTTTGTTTTGCGGGATCGTGTCTTGCGGCCCCGGGCCCACAGGTCACGCGCGTGATCCTCGCCGGGGACTCGACGATGGCCACGCGCAACGGCTACGGCGATGCCTTGTGCGGCCTCTTCCTCTGGCAGGTCGACTGCGTGAACCTCGCCCGCAACGGGCGCAGCACGAAGAGTTTTCGCGCCGACGGCTCCTGGGACCGCGTGATGGCGGCGCTGCGCGAACGCAAGGACGGCGTGGCGACCTACGTCCTGATCCAGTTCGGCCACAACGACCAGCCCGGGAAGGCGGAGCGCACGACCGACCTCGCGACGGAGTATCCCGAGAACCTGCGGCGCTACGTGGATGAAGTGCGCGGGGAAGGCGCCACGCCGGTGCTGGTCACGCCGCTCACGCGGCGCCAGTTCGATGCCGGCGGCGTCCTCAAGAACGACCTCGCTCCGTGGGCGGACGCCATGCGGGAAGTTGCCCGCGAGCGCAGCGTGCCCCTGCTCGAGCTGCACGCCGCGAGCCGGGCCGCCGTCTCCGCGATGGGTCCGGCTGCGGCCGACCGTCTCGCCGTGGCCCCGCCACCCGACAAGGAATTCGATCACACCCACCTCGGGGCGCAGGGCGCCGCGCTCTTCGCGGGGATGGTGGCCCGCGAGATCGTGGCTAAGGTGCCCGAGCTGGGTGCCCAGCTCGTCGTCGGGGCCATCGAGTTGCCGGGGCGGATCGCGCGGCCGCAACTCACGCAGGCCCAGGCGCAGGCGTATTCCTATCGCGAAGTGCTCGGATCCTGGGACCCCCTCGCGGGCGCGCTGTCGAAGGGCTCTCCGGTCAAATCCGATTTCGTCGTCGATGGCGGCGGCGAGGCGGACGGCAAGCAGCGCTTTCGCACCCTGCAGGCCGCGGTGAATGCGGCGGTGAGGCGAGGGGGCGCGGAGCGGGTGCACATCGTCGTGCGACCGGGTGTCCACGAGGGCCTGGTCTACATTCCGGCCGACGCCCCTCCGATCTCGCTCCATGGCGAAGGCGCCGACCCGTCGGCCGTGCGGATTCGCGCCACGCTCGACGCGTTGGTCACCGGCGAGCGCTACGCGAAGGCATTCGGGCCCGCGTTCGCGGACGCGCCCGCGTCCGTGGCGGCCATGTTCAACAGCCTCAAGGCCCGGCCGACCGTCGGGACGCCTGGTTCGGCGGTCACGTGGATTCGCGCGCCGGGGTTCGAGGCGAAGAACGTGACATTCGAGAACGCGCACAACAAGGACCGCGGGGACGGGACCAACCACAGCCAGGCGGTGGCCGTGCTGCTCGACGATGCCGATCGCGCGCACTTCGAGGACGTGCAGCTCCTGGGCTTCCAGGACACGCTCTTCCTCAGTGCGACGTCTCCGGAGCGGCCGTCGCGCGCCTTCTTCCACCGAACGCTGATCGAAGGCGACATGGACTTCATCTTCGGCGAGGGCATCGGCTACTTCCTCGATTCGCAGATCCGCACGCTCGGGGATCGCGCGGTGTCGTACGCGCTCGCGCCGAGCACGCACTACAAGAGCCGCTTCGGGTTCGTCTTCGAAGGGTGCCGGTTCACCCACGATGGATCGCCGAACGCCCGCGCGGGGACGTTCAAGCTCGCCCGCCAATGGAACCGCAAGCCGGAGGCCGTTGGAAAGGTCGCCATCCTCCGTTCCTCGATCGGGGCCCACATCGATGCCGCGCGCCCCTGGGCCGACTGGAGCATCGGCACGCCGCGCTACCGTCCCGTGATCTACGATTCCGACGAGCATTGGGACCGGCTCGTCGCCGCGGGGGTCGATCCCGTGCGCGACCTCGGTTACCCTGCACGCAGGCATCCCGCCGAGCCTTTCCTCGTCGAGTACAACAACACCGAACCGGCCCCCGTGCCGCCCCGATGACACCGATCCCGAGACCGTTCCCGCGCCACCCGCTTCCCACGCTGTTGTTTGCACTCGTCGCGCTCAGCGGCACGGCTGCCGCGGAGGGACCGTCCTTTCCCGGCGCCGTGGGCTGGGCGGCCGTGACACCGGGAGGGCGCGGCGGCAAGATCATCCGTGTCACGAACCTGGACGCGGAAGGTCCGGGCTCGTTCGCGGAGGCCGTCAACACGAAGGGACCGCGCATCGTCGTGTTCGAAGTCGGCGGTGTCATCGACCTGGGCCGGAAGGAGCTCGACATCCGGGAGCCTTTCCTCACCATCGCAGGGCAGACGGCGCCTTCGCCGGGGATCACGATCATTCGCGGCGGGATCAACATGCACGCGAGCGACGTCATCATGCGGCACCTCCGGATCAAGACGGGTGCGGATGGCGCGGCGAAGCGCAGTGGATGGGAAGCGGACGCCTTCTCGACGATCGGCGCGCATCGCGTGATCGTCGACCATTGCTCGCTCACCTGGGCGCTGGACGAGAACATGTCGGCCTCGGGGCCGCGGTTCAAGGGCGGCAACGTGACCGAGTGGCGGCAGGGAACTTCGGGCGAGGTGACCTTCTCGTACAACCTCGCCGCCGAGGGGATCGCCGACTCGAGCCATCCCAAGGGCGAGCACTCGAAGGGATCGCTGGTGCACGACAACGTCACCAACATCCTCTTCTACCGCAACGTCTTCGCGCACAACGTCGAGCGCAGCCCCCTCTTCAAGGGCGGCGTGCACGGCGCGATCGTGAACAACCTCATCTACGATCCGCAGAAGCGCGCGGTGCACTACAACCTCATGGCGCTGGAGTGGCAGGGCCGGCCCTACGAAGTCGGGAAGATGAGCGTCGTGGGCAACGTCCTGCGCGGTGGCCCGTCCACCGAGGATCGCCTGCCCTTCATGATGCTCGGTGGCGACGGCGACGTGGAGTACTACGGACGCGACAACCTCGCCGTGGACCGGTTCGGCGCGCCGCTGCCGATGTTCGGCCGGTATGGCGAGACGAAAGCGAAGCTGATCGAGGTGAGCCAGCCCCCGACGTGGCCTGCGGGACTCGCGGTGCTGCCCACGCGCGAAGTGGAAACGCACGTGCTGGGCGAAGCGGGCGCGCGGCCCTGGGACCGCGACTACGACGACATCCGCGTGCTCTTCTTCATCGCCGAGGGGCGCGGCGGGATCATCAACGACGAGAAGGACGTGAGCAAGTACCCGGTACAGAAGCCGACTCGCGCACCGTTCGTCGAATCGGAATGGAACCTGGATACGATGGAGCCGAAGTCCGGCGTCTATCCGGGCCAGCAGAAATTCAGGAAGACCAGCTAAAAATAAATGGGGTCAGACTCCCATTCGCATGCCCGCAATTCGGCCAGAAACGCGAATGGGAGTCTGACCCCTATTTGGCCCCCATCAGGTGCGGCAGCCAGAGCGAGAAGCCCGGCACGTAGGTGACCAGCATCAGGGCGGCGATCAGCGCGCCGTAGAAGGGCAGGATCGTCTTCATCACCTCGCCCACCGAGATGCCGCCGATCGCGCATCCGATGAACTGCGTGGTGCCCACGGGGGGCGTGTTCAGGCCCAGCGCGCAGTTGATCAGCATCACCATCCCGAACTGCACCGGATCCATGCCGTACGTGACCGCGATCGGCAGGAAGATCGGCGTGCAGATGAGGATGGTGCTCGCCATGTCCATGAAGGTGCCGAGGACGAAGAGGATCAGGTTGATCATGAAGAAGATCACCCACGGGTTCGTCGAGATGCTCGCCAGCGACGCTCCCGCGAGATCCGCCACCTGATAGAGCGCCATCAGGTACTGGAACATCGCCGACACCCCGATCAGCAGCAGGACGACGCCGGTGGTTTTCACCGCCCGTGCCGCCGCCTTCATGAACTTGTCCCACGTCATCGTCCGGTAGAGGAAGAAGGTGAGCACGATCGAGTAGACGACCGCCACCGCGGCCGACTCCGTGGCGGTGAACACGCCCGAGAGGATGCCGACCAGGATGATCACCACGATCAGCAGGCCCGGAGTCGCGGCGGCCAGCGAGCGCCAGACCGCGCCCCAGCCCGGGAACACGCCGGCCGGGTAGCCGCGCTTCACGGCGACCATGTAGGCGGCGACGAGCATGCACACCGTGAGCACCACCGCCGGGATCACGCCGGCCGCGATGAGCGCGCCGATCGAGACTTTCCCGCCGGCGGCCAGCGAGTAGATGATCATGTTGTGGCTGGTGGGCATGAGCGCGCCGACCAGCGCCGCGTGCGTGGTCACGTTCACCGCGTAATCGGTGTCGTAGCCCTCGCGCTTCATCATCGGGATCATCACCGATCCCATCGCCGAGACGTCGGCGGAGGGGGAGCCGGACACGCCGCCGAACAGCGTGCAGGCCACGACGTTCGACATGCCCAGGCCTCCGCGCACGTGGCCGATCATGTTGCGGGCGAGGGTCACGATCTTGTCGGCGATGCCGCCGTGCAGCATCAACTCGCCGCTGAAGACGAAGAACGGGATCGCCAGGAACGAGAAGATGTTCATCCCGGACATCATTTGCTGGAACAGCACGGCGACCGGCAGTCCCTCGTAGAGGATGGTGCAGATCGAGGAGAGGCCGATCGCGAACGCCACCGGCACGCCCAGGATGAGCAGGATCGTGAACGAGACTCCGAGGATGATCAGTGCCATGCGGGTTCCACTTCCGTGCCCTCGATGAGGGCGACCAGGTGCTCGATCGAGAAGAGGATGATCATCGCGCCCGAGATCACCAGCGGCACGTAGCGATAGCCCTCCGAGAGGTTGATGTTGGCGAGCTTGTACGGCGCCACCGACATGCCGAGGATCCAGCCGTTCCAGATCATCGCGATGCCGAAGAGCGCCACCAGGACGTGGATCACCATCTCGGCCCAGCGCCGGACGTGCTCGGGAACCAGGACCAGGATGGAATCCATCCCGATGTGGCCCGCGTCACGCACCCCGACGGCGGCGCCGATCAGCGTCACGTACAGGATCAGGACCAGGGCGAGGTTCTCGGTCCACGTCGGGCTGCTGTTCAGCACATAGCGGCCGAACACCTGGAAGGCCACGATCGCGACGATCACGAGCAGGCCCGCGACCGAGGCGTAGGCGCCGTAGCGCGCGAGCGGCGCGTTCAGGCGCGCCAGCACTTGGGGCGCCCGCGAGGGCGCCCCGGTTTCCCCTGGATTTGCCATGCCCGGGCTACTTCGTTTCCTGGATGCGCTTCACCAGGTCTTGAAGGCGCGGCGTGTTGGCGAACTTCGCGTACACGGGCTTCATCGCGTCGATGAATTCCTGCTTGTTGGCGATCGGCACCACTTGCGTGCCGGCGGCCTCGACGACCTTGCGCGACTTGATCTCGCGTTCATCCCAGAGCTTGCGCATGACCGGGATGGAATCCTTCGCGGCCTTGCGGATGAGCGCCTGGTCTTCCTTCGGCAGCGTGTCCCAGATCTTCTTGGAGAACACCAGCACCTCCGGCGCCAGGGAATGTTCGCTCTGGTTGTAGAACTTGGCGGTCTCGAAGTGGCGCGAGGACTCGTACGACGGCCAGTTGTTCTCGGCGGCGTCGACGATGCCGGTCTTGAGCGCGGTGTAGACCTCGCCATAGGGCATCGGCGTCGGGTTTCCGCCCAGGGCCTCGATCATCGCCACGAAGAGGTCCGACTGCTGCACGCGGACCTTCATGCCCTTCATGTCGGCCACGGACTTGATCGGTTTCTTCACCGTATAGAAGGAACGCGCGCCGCTGTCGTAGAACGCGAGGCCGATCAGGCCCTGCGACTCCATCGAGGCCAGGATGTCGTCGCCGATCGGGCCGTCCAGCACCTTCCGCATGTGCTCGGTCGACCGGAAGACGAACGGCAGGCCCGTCACCAGCGTCTCGGGAACGACGCTGTTCAGCGCCGCCGTGTTGATGCGCATCATGTCCAGGCCACCGATGCGCAGCTGCTCGACGGTGTCCTTCTCGGTGCCCAGGCTGCCGGAGGCGTAGACCTTGACGTTGAGCCGTCCCTTGGTCTGCTCGGTCAACTGCTTGCCCATCGACTGGACGGCCAGCGTGGTCGGATAGTCGGGCGGATGGACTTCGGCCGAGCGGAAATCGCGGGCGTTGGCCGAAACGGCGGCCATGGCGACACAGATGGCGGCGAGCGCCGGGTGGACGACGGCCTTGCGAAGCGAGATCGACATGCACTTCCTCCTGGAGAATTGGCAGCGGGCTCCGGCGGAGCCGCCAACCTTATTGGGTCTGGTTGCGAATCTACTGCATCGAGCCGAACTCCGTCTCGGGCAGGCCCTGAATTCCCGGGCGCACAGCGAACACCGCGCCCGCGTCCGGTTGCCCGGCGAGGTCCGCCGCATCCTTCGGACGTATGGATGTCACGTACAAAGTGTCGAATCGCGGGCCGCCGAAGGCACACATGGAAGGCTTTTTCACGGGCAGCGGGATGGTGCGATCGAGCTTCCCCTCGGGCGTGAACCGCAGGAGCAGGCCCGCGTCGTTCGCACAGGTCCAGTAGCAGCCATCGATGTCGACGGCCGCGCCGTCGGGGCGCCCCGGGTGCTGGTTCATGTCCACGAACACGCGGCGATCGGTCGGGACGCCGGTCGCGACGTCGTAGGCGAACGACCAGATCGTGCGGCTCTTCGGATGCGAATCCGAGAGGTACATGCGGTCTCCCTTGGGAGACCATGCGAGGCCATTCTGGGTCAGCATCCCGTGCTGCCAGGGCCCCGTGAGGCCATCGCGCGCGTCGTAGCGATAGAGGTTGCCCACCGGGTGGGCTCCGCCCATGTTCATGTGCATCGTTCCGGCCCAGAACCGGCCCTGCCGGTCGCACCGGCCATCGTTGAAGCGCATGTTGGGCAGGGGAAAGACCGGTGCGGCCAGTTGCGTGGCGGCGGCGACGCCGCCGGGGGCCAGCCGCAGCCTGAAGATGCCCGTCTCGAGACCCGCCACCAATTCGCCATGGGTGTCGAAGGCGATGCAGGCCACCATCTGCGGTGCCGTCCAGGCATCGAGCTTTCCCGTCGCGGCATCGAGGCGATGGACTTTGCGGGCCGGGATATCCACCCAGTAGAGGGCGTTTTCCCGGGCGCGCCAGGTTGGGGACTCACCCACTTCGTGAGTGGGGCCGGTCAGGCGTTCGACGGAATCCATGCCTCAGTCGTCGAACGGGCCGGCCCGAACGAAGGCGCCGCCCTGGTAGACGCCCGCCGGGTCCGACGGATCCAGGGGAGGGCAGGCGGCCTCTACGCGCTCACGCTGCGGGTCGGAGGAATCCCGGGGTGCAAATCCGATGTGCGCCGCCTTCGCGTTGTCCCACCACTTCACGGCATTGTCGGAGGCGCCGAAGATGATGCTGTGCCCGACCCGCGGGGTGAGCAGCGAGCGGTGCACGAGTTCCACCAGGTCGTTGTAGCTCAGGAAGGTGGCCAGCATGCGCCGGTCCTTCACGGCCGGGAACGACGAGCCGATGCGCAGGCAGACGGTCTCGATCGCGTAGCGGTCGTAGTAGAAGCGGGAGAGGTTTTCCCCGAAGCATTTGCTCACGCCATACAATCCGTCGGGCCTGACGGGAGCATCGACATCGATCTTTTCCGACTGCCTGTAGAACCCGGTCACGTGGTTGGAACTTGCGAAGACCACGCGGCGCACGCCGTGCTTCCGCACGGCTTCGTACATGTTGAAGAGCCCCACGATGTTGGACTGCAGGATGGGCTCGAAATGCGTCTCCACCGATACGCCCCCGAAATGGACCACCGCGTCGACGCCCGCGACGAGGCTGTGGACCGCGGCCTTGTCGGCCAGGTCGCAGGGCACGACCTCCTCCTCCGGTCCCGCGGGGCCCAGTTCCGCCTTGTCCGAGACGCGCAGCGTGCGCGTGAGGGGCTTCAGGCCGGCTCGCAGCACCTTCCCGAGGCCGCCGGCGGCGCCGGTCAGCAGGAGTCGGCGGAATTCGGTTCGATCGCTCATAAGTCGGGGGGTCTGGGCGTAAAGGAAGGGCCGCGTTGCGGCCCACGGGAGGAAAACGTTTTCCCGAAGTTTCGGCGGGTCGGGTATATTTGTCAAGTAGCAGAGGGATCGCCAATCGTGGCCCGATCCCCGGCCGAGCCTGCAGGCCCTTTTTCGGAAAACATTTACTGATGAAGAAGAAGCACACGATCCGCGACGTTGCCGCCCGCGCCGGCGTATCGATCGCGACGGTTTCGAAGTTCATCAATTCGACCCAGCGCTTCACCGCCGCGGTGGAAAAGAGGGTCCAGGCGGCGATCGACGACCTCGAATACCACTCGAATCCGCTCGCCCGCAGCATGATCACCGGCAAGACGGGTTCGGTGGGTGTTGCCATCCTCGACATCTGCAATCCCCACTTCACCAATATCGTGAAAGGGGCGAACCGGATCGCGCTGGAGCACGGCTACAACCTGCTCTTCGTGGACACGGAAGAGAGCCAGGCCCGCGAGGACGAACTGCTCGATGCGCTGAGCCGCCGCGTGGACGGGCTCATCATCAGCACGCGCATGCCCGACGAGCAGTTGCACCGCGTGATGGACTACGGAAAGCCCGTCATCCTGTCGGGCCGGCCGGCGCCGGAGGGCTTCCCGAGCATCGGGATCGATGCGCACGCCGCGGCGTACATGATCGGCGAGCTGCTCGTGAAACAGGGGCATCGCAACATCGCCTACCTCGGCTTTGCCCCGGCGCGCCCGGACACCGAGCGCATGCGCGGCCTCTCCGAGAGCCTCGAAGCCCACGGGCTCGAGCTCACCCGCTTCGAAGTCGGTGGACCCACGATCGTCGAGGGCGAACGCGTGTGCTCCAGTGTCTTGCTGCGCAAGGCGAAGCTCGACGCCGTGGTCTGCTACAACGACCTCGTGGCCATCGGCTTCATGGGAGCGGCCCGCGCGCTGGGCATCTCGATTCCCGAGGACATCTCCGTCGTGGGCATCGACAACATTCCCTTCGGCCGCTTCACCAGCCCGGCGCTCACCACGGTGGATACGCAAAGCGAGAAGCTGGGCGAGGAGGGCATGCGCCAGTTGTTCCGGCTGATCGCGGGTGAACCGCAGCAACTCGGCCACGTGATGGTGGAGCCGCGCCTGGTCATGCGCGATTCGACGCGGATCCGCCCGGCAGCCGCTGCCGCGGCGGTCGAGTCCCGGCCCCGGGCCAAGTCCCGCGCGCGCTGAGCCCGGCCGGCGCCTTCGGGGAAGGCCGCGCTTTCTCCTTTATGATGGCTGCATGAAAGTCATCGGGATCGCCGGATACAGCGGCAGCGGCAAGACGACGCTCATCGAGAAGGTGATCCCGCTGCTCGTGGCCGCGGGGCTGCGCGTTTCGCTGGTGAAGCATGCGCACCACGAGTTCGACGTGGACCAGCCCGGCAAGGATTCCTGGCGCCATCGACACGCGGGCTGCGCCGAAGTGCTGATCAGTTCCTCGCGGCGCTGGGCGCTCATGCACGAGCTGCGCGGCGCGACCGAACCGTCGCTGCAGGAACAACTGAAACACCTCGCCCCGTGCGACCTCGTGATCATCGAGGGCTTCAAGTCGGCGGCCATTCCCAAGGTCGAAGTCCATCGCAAGCTTGCCGATGCGCCGCTGCTCTTTCCGGACGACCCGAATATCGTGGCGATCGCCACCGACGAGCATCTCGCGACTTCGCTGCCGCAATTCGCGCTCGACGATGCGAACGCGGTCGCCGCGTTCATCATCCGGCACCTGGGCCTGGATCGCGCGCGGCTCGAAGTCGTACGGTAGGGCGCGATGGTCACGCTGCTTTATTTCGCCAGCCTTCGCGAATCCGTGGCCTGCTCGCGCGAGCAAGTCCCCCTGACCGCGGACACCACCACGGTGGCTTCGCTCCTCGACCAGCTTCGCAGCCGTGGTGAACGCTGGGCGCAGGCCTTCGCGCCGGGCAAGGCGTATCGCGTCGCCGTGAACCAGCAGATGGCCGACCTCGCGACGCCTCTTCGCCCCGGCGATGAAGTCGCGTTCTTCCCTCCCGTCACGGGCGGATAGGGCCGTGCCGATCGTTCGCGTCCAGGAAGCGGAGTTCGACGTGGGTCGCGAACTCGATGTGTTGACGCGGGGCCGCACCGACGTCGGGGCGCTGGCCAGTTTCGTCGGCCTCGTGCGCGACGCGAACGAGGGCCGCGGCGTGACCGCGATGACCCTCGAGCACTACCCGGGCATGACGGAGAAGGCGCTCGATGACATCTGCCGCGAGGCGGCCGCGCGCTGGGACCTTCTCGAGACGCTGGTGATCCATCGCGTGGGCGCGCTCAAGCCCGGCGATCGCATCGTGATGGTCGGCGTGACGAGCGCGCATCGCGGCGACGCCTTCGCCGCCTGCGAATTCATCATGGACTACCTGAAGACCCGCGCGCCGTTCTGGAAAAAGGAATCGACCGGGGAGGGCGATCGCTGGGTGGAAGCGCGTTCCAGCGACGATGCGGCCGCGCAGCGCTGGAAGGGCTAGAAGCTGCAGAAGATCTCGCGCGTGAGCGAGATCATCTTGAGGATGCGGGGATCCTCGATGCGGTAGAAGACCTTGTTGGCTTCCTTGCGAGCGACGAGGATGCTCTGGTCGCGCAGCACGGCCAGGTGTTGGGAGATGTTGCTCTGCGTCGTTCCGACCGCATCCACGATCTCCAGGACGGAAAGCTCCTGGTTCCCCACGAGGCACAGGATCTTCAGCCGCAGGGGATGGGCCATGGCCTGCATGGCCGCGCTCGCCTGCTCGATGTTCTCGCTCTTGCCGATCAGGTCGAAGATGTCGCTCGAGGCGCGTGTGGTCGCTGCTTTGCGGATGGAAGACATGGCGCGGAATGTAGCCGATGCGGGTCGTGTCCGCTATATTAGCGATAATTAATATTAGAATGGCCTGATGTCAAAGACCGAATTGCCGGGGCGCATCCGGAAGGCGCCCGAAGGCTTCCTCGACCCGGCCCAGATTGCGAAAGTGCAATCGGGTCGGCGCGATTTCCTGAGGAATGCGTTCCTCGCGGCGGGCGCCGTTGCCGCGGGCACTGCGGCCGCCCAGCCCCCGAAGGCGGCCGGCTTCCAGGGCGAGTCCGAGATCCTCGACCTGCCCGAGCACAGCAAGGGCCTGGGCCAGCCGGTGGCCGCACGCGGATACGGCGCGCCTTCGCAATTCGAAAGCAACCTCCAGCGCCGCGAAAGCCCCGGTCTCACGCGCGTCTCGGCTGCGTCCGTGTCGTTCACGCCCCTGCAGGGACTCTTCGGGATCATCACGCCCAATGGCCTGCACTTCGAGCGTCATCATCAGGGCTGGTGGGACGTCGACCCGAGCCGGCATCGCCTCATGGTGATGGGCCTCGTGAAGCAGCCCAAGGTCTACACGATGGACGACCTGATGCGCCTGCCGAGCGTCTCGCGCATGCACTTCATCGAATGCGGCGCGAACACGGGCATGGAGTGGGGCAACGTGGCCGTGCCGACGGTGCAATACACGCACGGCATGCTTTCCTGCTGTGAATACACGGGCGTGCCGCTCGCGGCCTTGCTCGACGACTGCGGGTTCGATCGCGCCGCGGCGCGCTACGTGCTGGCCGAAGGCGCGGACGGCTCCGGCATGACCCGAACGATCTCCATCGACCGGGTCCTCGACGACGTGCTCGTGGCGTGGGCGATGAACGGCGAGATGCTGCGGCCGGAGAACGGCTATCCGCTGCGCCTGGTGGCTCCCGGCCTCCAGGGCGTCTCCTGGGTGAAGTGGCTGAGGCGTGTCGAGGTCGGCGACCAGCCCTGGGGCACGAAGGACGAGACTCTGCATTACGTCGACCTCATGCCCGATGGCGTTGCGCGGCAGTACTCGTCGATCCAGGAGTGCAAGAGCGTCATCACCTCGCCTTCCGGCGGACAAACCTTGCTCGACAAGGGTTTCCACAACGTGACCGGCCTTGCGTGGTCGGGCCGCGGGCGCATCAAGCGCGTGGACGTGTCCTTCGACGGGGGGCGCAACTGGCGCACGGCCCGCCTCGAGAAGCCCGATGAACCGAAGTGCCTGCGGCGCTTCAACATCGGCTGGGTGTGGGACGGCGGCCCCGCGATCCTGCAGTCGCGCGCCATCGACGACACCGGCTACGTGCAACCCAAGATCAACCAGCTGCGTGCGGTGCGTGGCTCACGCTCGATCTACCACAACAACGCCATCCAGTCGTGGAAGGTGGCCGAGGGTGGCGAGGTCAGCAACGTGCAGGCGTACTAGATGACGCGAATCTTTCGCCTCGCCCTTGCGGTGCTGGGCTTGCTCGCATGCGCCGCGCAAGCCCAGTCGAAGTTTCCCGGGGTCGGACGCCCGGCCACACCGGCCGAGATTGCCGCATGGGACATCGACGTGCGGCCCGACTTCAAGGGCTTGCCACCGGGCTCCGGCAGCGTGGCGAAGGGGCAGGAAGTGTGGGAAGCCAAGTGTGCCTCGTGCCACGGAACGTTCGGCGAATCCAACGAGGTGTTCCAGCCGATCGTCGGCGGAACCACGGCGGAGGACATTCGCACGGGTCGCGTGAAGTCGCTCGCCACCGGCGGCGAGGCCCGCACGACGCTCATGAAACTCTCCACGATTTCCACGCTCTGGGACTACGTGAACCGCGCCATGCCCTGGAACGCGCCGAAATCCCTCACGACCGAAGAGGTCTATGCGGTCGTCGCCTACATTCTCAACCTCGGCGACATCGTTCCGGGGGACTTCGTGCTCTCGGACCGCAACATCGCCGATGTGCAGAAACGCCTCCCGAACCGGAACGGGACTTCTCGCCGGCACGGCCTCTGGGATGTGAAGGGCCAGCCCGACGTGAAGAACGTCGCCTGCATGTCGAATTGCGCCACCGACGTGAAGATGGCCTCGGCGCTGCCCGAGTACGCACGGGACTCCCACGGGGATCTCACCGTTCAGCAACGGCGCATCGGAGCCGCCGCGGCGCCGCCGGCCCCGCAAAGCCCGCAGCTGGCGCTGGCCCAGGGCAAGACCTGCACGGCGTGCCACGGCATCGACAAACGCGCCCTGGGCCCGGCGTTCCATGAAGTCGCCGCGAAGTACCGCGGCCAGGCCGGGATCGAGGCGAGGCTGGTCGAGAAGGTGAAACAAGGGGGTAGCGGGTCCTGGGGAGCGGTCCCCATGCCTCCGCAGGACGTGTCCGATGCCGAAGCCCGGTCGCTGGTGCAATGGATCCTTGCGGGGAGCCCATGAAGGCACCCCGCGTGCTCTATAATTTCAAGTTCGCTTCACCCACGCAATCGTTCAAGGAGCAGCAACCATGAATACGGGTCGCAGGAAGGTCCTCAAGGGCTCGGGCGGCTTGGCGGTGATGGGCCTCGCGATGTCGGCGGGCCTCTTCAAGCCGGGCAGCGCCTGGGCGCAGGCGGGCTGGAACAAGGCCGCCTTCGAGACCAAGTCGGTCGCCGACACGGTGAAAGCCCTGGGTGGCGCCACTCCCGCCACGGAGAGCAAGGACATCGTCATCACTTCCCCGGACATCGCGGAGAACGGTGCCGTGGTTCCGTTCACGATCACCAGCAAGATCCCGAAGACGGAATCGATCGCGCTGCTGGTCGAGAAGAACCCGAACACCCTCGCGGCGACCTTCAACATTCCCGAGGGCACGGAAGCCGGCATCCAGACGCGCGTGAAGATGGGCCAGACGTCCAACGTCATCGCGCTGGTGAAGGCCGACGGCAAGTTCTATTTCACGGGCAAGGAAGTGAAGGTCACGCTCGGCGGTTGCGGCGGCTAGCGGAGGAAACCATGGCAGATCCGATGAAAATCCGGGCCACGATGTCCGGCGACAAGGTCGAAGTGAAGGTGCTGATGAGCCACGAGATGGAAACGGGGCAGCGCAAGGACGCGAAGGGCGCGACCATCCCGGCGTGGTTCATCCAGAACGTCACGGCGACGTGCAACGGCAAGACGGTGCTCTCGGCCGAGTGGGGCCCCGCCGTCGCGAAGAATCCCTACATGTCCTTCAAGTTCGCCGGCGGCAAGCCCGGCGACAAGGTCGCGGTGACCTGGGTGGACAACAAGGGCGACAAGCGCACCGACGAAGCCACGATCTCCTGACCGGAGGCAAGACGATGGGAATCTGGAAGCTGCTGCTCGCGGCGTTCGCCGCCTCGATCGCGCTGTTCGCGCAGGCCGCGCCGGGCGACCCGGTGAAGGTCGTGTACCACATGAACGAAGGCATCGACAAAGCGCCCCAGGCGCTGCGCAACATCCGCAACCACCTCACGGCGGATCCGAAGGCGAAGATCGTCGTCGTGTCGCATGCGGCGGGCATCAACTTCCTGCTGAAGGATGCCAAGGACGCGAACGGCAATCCGTTCGAGGTCGCGGTGCAGGACCTCGTGTCGAAAGGCGTGGTGTTCGACGTCTGCGCATTCACGTTGCAGTCGCGCAACCTCGACGCGAAGAGCGTGATCGAGGAAGCGAAGCTCGTTCCCTCGGGCGTGGCCGAAGTCGCCCGCCTGCAGGCGCAGGAAGGCTTCGTCTACCTCAAGCCGTAGCCGCAACCCACAACCGGAAGGAGGAGCGTCATGGCCCGGAACTTCGGCCTGATGGCAGCGGCAGTCTGTGCCCTCGCATTCGCGGCGCACGCGCAGCAGGACAAGTCGGTCATCGACGAGATCGAGAAGTATCGCGCGGCGTTGGGCGATGGGAACCCCGCGGAGTTGTGGGAAGCGCGCGGTGAAGACCTGTGGAAGCAGGCGCGCGGGCCGAAGAAGGCCTCGCTGGAAAAATGCGACATCGGCCTCGGGCCGGGCGTCGTGAAGGGCGCGTACACCGTGCTCCCGAAGTACTTCGGCGACACGGACAAGGTCGAGGACCTCGAATCGCGCCTGGTGACCTGCATGGTCACGCTGCAGGGCTTCACTCGTGAAGAGGTGGTCAAGGACCCGTTCGGCGGCCCGGGGAAGAAGTCCGACCTCGAGGCGCTGGTGGCCTACATCACCGGGTCTTCTCGCGGCATGAAGATGAACGTCGCGGGCACTCACCCGAAGGAACGCGAGGCCTACGAAATCGGCCAGAAGATCTTCTTCCACCGCGGCGGCCCGCACGATTTCGCCTGCTCCACCTGCCACGGCGACGACAACCTGCGCATCCGCCTGCAGGACCTGCCGAACCTCTCGAAGGTCGCCGACGCGCAGCGCGCCTACACCACCTGGCCCGCCTATCGCGTGTCGCAGGGCGAGCTGCGATCCTTCCAGTGGCGCCTCTACGACTGCTTCCGCCAGCAGCGCTTCCCGGAGCTGGTGTATACGTCGCCGGCCTCGATCGCGCTCACGATGTACCTGGCCAAGAGCGCCAACGGCGGCACGTACAACGCGCCCGCCATCAAGCGATAGGGGACGACCATGAAGAAGACGATCGGAACCCTGGCCCTGTTCGGCCTCATCGCGGCGGGTTGCGCGGCGATGGTGAGCGACGAGGAACGTGAAGCCCAGGCGCTCGCGATGATGAAGGCGTCGTTCAAGGAAAGCGGTCAGGCCAAGCTGGATCGCCTGGACCAGGACGACATGCAGAAGATGTGCAGCCGCTACCACGGGGACAAGGTGATGCCCCGCGATGTCGGCGAGAAGCTGGAAAAGGAACAGCAGGCGCTCATCAAGTTCCCGGCCGACGGAAAGCTGGTGGGGGACTGGAAATCCGGCGAGCGCATCGCGCAGTCGGGCGTGGGCAAGCAGTTCAGCGACAACCCGGCGAATCCCAACGGCGCCAATTGCTACGCGTGCCACCAGCTTTCGAAGGCCGAGCTCGCGTACGGCACCATCGGGCCCAGCCTCTACAACTTCGGCAAGATCCGCGGCTTCACGCCCGAGATGCAGAAGTACGCCTTCTCGAAGGTCTACAACTCCCAGGCGTTCTCGGCGTGCTCGAGCATGCCGCGCTTCGGCCATAGCGGCATCCTCACGGAAGCACAGATCAAGGATGTCGTGGCGCTGCTGATGGACCCCGAGTCCCCGGTCAACAAGTAGCGTGGACCGCCGGTCCTTCCTGGAGGCGCTGGCTGCCGCTGCCGCGGCGGGCCTCCCGCTGGGCGCGCGGGCCGCGGAGCTCGACAAGTTCTACGAGATCCCTCGGTTCGGCAACGTCAGCCTGCTGCACATGACGGACTGCCACGCGCAGCTCCTGCCGACGCATTTCCGCGAGCCGAGCGTGAACCTGGGACTGGGTTCGGCGCTCGGAAAGCCGCCGCACCTGGTGGGCGAGCGTTTCCTCAAGTTCTATGGCCTGAAGCCCGGCAATCGCGAGGCCCACGCGTTCACGCACCTGGACTTCGCGACCGCGGCGTCGACCTACGGGAAACTCGGCGGTTTCGCACATCTGGCCACGCTGGTGCACCGCTTGAAGCAGGATCGGCCCGGCGCGTTGCTGCTCGACGGCGGGGATACCTGGCAAGGCTCCGCCACTTCGCTGTGGACCAAGGGCCAGGACATGATCGATGCCGCGAAGCTCCTCGGCGTCGATGTCATGACGGGACATTGGGAATTCACCTACGGCGCCGAACGCGTCAAGCAAGTGGTGGAGAACGACTTCAAGGGCAAGGTGGACTTCCTCGCTCAGAACGTCGCGACCAATGACTTCAACGATCCGGTCTTCAGGCCCTTCGTGATTCGCGAGATCGGCGGCGTGCCGGTCGGGATCATCGGGCAGGCGTTCCCCTACACGCCGATCGCGAACCCGCGCTATTTCGTGCCCGAGTGGACGTTCGGGATCAAGGAAGAAGAACTCCAGAAGAACGTCGACCTTGTGCGCAGCAAAGGCGCCAAGGCCGTGGTGCTCCTGTCGCACAACGGCATGGACGTGGACCTCAAGCTCGCGAGCCGGGTCACGGGCATCGACGCCATCCTGGGCGGCCACACGCACGATGGCGTTCCGCAGCCGGTCGAGGTGAAGAATGCCGGAGGCGTCACGATCGTCACCAACGCCGGTTCCAACGGAAAGTTCCTCGCGCTGCTGGAGCTCGACGTGCGCAACGGCAAGGTGGAGGGCTACAAGTACCGCCTGTTGCCGGTCTTCTCGAACCTCATTCCCGCCGACGCCGCGATGCAGGCCCACATCAAGGCCGTTCGCGCGCCGCACGAGCGCTCGCTGGCCGAGAAGGTCGCCATCACCGAAGCGCTGCTTTATCGCCGCGGCAACTTCAACGGCACCGTGGACCAGGTGATCCTCGATGCGCTGATGGCCACGAAGGGCGCCGAGATCGCGTTTTCGCCGGGCTTCCGGTGGGGCACCACGCTACTCCCGGGCCAGGCCATCACCATGGAGCACGTGATGGACTGGACGGCCATCACCTATCCGTACGTCACCGTGAACGAACTCACGGGCGAGATGATCAAGACGATCCTCGAGGACGTCTGCGACAACCTCTTCAATCGCGATCCGTACTACCAGCAGGGCGGCGACATGGTGCGCGTGGGCGGCCTCACCTACGCCTGCGAACCCAACGCCGCGATGGGCAAGCGCATCACCGACATGCGCTTGGGCGACAAGCCGCTGGACGCCTCGAAGCTCTACAAGGTGGCCGGCTGGGCGCCCGTGGCCGAGGCCGCGAAGGGCGATCCGATCTGGGACGTCGTGGCGAAATTCCTGCGCGACAAGAAGACGATCGCGCCGGTGAAGCTGAACGTTCCCCGGTTGATCGGCGTCGAGGGCAATCCGGGGATCGCGTGACGATGCTGCGGGCCTGGCTGACCTCGCTGGCCATCGTCCTCTCGTGGGCCGCGAATGCCGATGGGCCCAAAGGCCTTCGCTACGCCATCCAGCCCAAGGCGATCGCCCCGCATACCTTCTTCGTGCAGGGCTTGCCGGGCGTGGCCTCGGCGGAAAACCAGGGGTTCAACTCGAACGCCGCGTTCGTCGTGACGAGCGAGGGCGTGGTCGTGATCGACGTGCTCGGCACGCCGGCGCTGGGACAGGCGCTGCTTTCGGCGATCCGGCACGTGACGCAGAAACCCGTGAAGCGAGTGATCCTGACGCACTATCACGCGGATCACTTCTATGGCCTGCAGGCCTTCAAGGACGCCGGGGCCGAGATCTGGGCCCATCGCGCGGCGCTCGACTATCTCGATGGGGAAGAGGCTCCACGCCGCCTTGCGCAGCGTGCCGGGGATCTCGCCCCGTGGGTCGATGCGAAGATGCCGCTGGTTCGTGCCGATCGCTGGCTCGACAAGGACGAGACCTTCACGCTGGGCGGCATCCGGTTCGACGTGGCGTACATGGGCCCGGCCCATTCACCGGAAGATCTCATTGTCTCCGTGCCTTCGGAGGGCGTCGTCATCAGCGGCGACATCCTCTACGGGGGACGCATTCCGTTTGTCGGCGAGGCGGACAGCAAGCGATGGCTGGCCACGACGGAAAGGCTGCTCGCGCTGAAGCCCAAGGTGCTGGTGCCGGGACACGGGGCGATCTCGACCAATCCCGGGAAAGACCTCGCCCTCACGCGCGAGTACCTCACCTACCTGCGGCAGGTCATGGGGAAAGCCGTGGAGGATTTCACGCCCTTCGACGAGGCGTACGCGAAAGCGGACTGGAGCCGCTACGCAAAGGTGCCCGCTTTCGATGCGGCGAATCGCATCAATGCCTATGGGCAATACCTGGTGATGGAGCGGGAGCTGCTCGAGAAAAAGTGAGGCGCCGAGCGGCGCCCCTGGCTACTTCTTGCGAGCCAGCACGTGGGCGAGGGCCTTGATGTCCTCGTCGGGCATGCCGCGCAGGACCTCGGCCATCGTCGTATCCGCTCCGGTGCGCGTGTTATCCCGATAGGCCTGCATGGTGGCCAGCAGGTAGTCCTCGCGCTGGGCCGCGATGCGCGGAACCTGGTCGCGACCCGCCAGGGTCGGCAGGTGGCATTGCCCGCAGAACATCGTGGCGATGAGCGCATTGCCGCGCTTGGCAAGCGCCGCGTCGGCCTTGCCTTCGGCCAGGACCTTCACCGGGCTTTTCGAGAACTGCTTCGCGAGCGCGATGACCTCCGGATCCTTCATGCCCTTCACGATCGGTTCCATGATCGGGGAGGGCCGCAGGCCTTCGCGAAAGTAGATCAGCTGGTTGGTGATGAAGATCTCGGGCTGCCCGGCGATGGAAGGGGTGCCGGCGGTGGTGGAGTTTCCTCCAGCCCCGTGGCACCCCTCGCAGACCGCCGCCGCGACGAGGATCGTCGCGAGGATCATCACGCCTTGGTCTTCCCGTCCTTCGCAGGAGCCGCCTTCGCCTTGCCGGCGTAGCTGATGCGATAGATGGCGCCGTTCAGCTCATCGGAGACGAGCAGCGAACCGTCGGGCATCAGCATCACGTCGGTGGGACGGGCGAAGAACTTGTTCTCCTTGGCGTCGATCGTGCCGGTGAAGAACGGCGTCACCTTGGCCGACTTGCCATCGGCGGACGCCCGCGCGACCACGACGTCGTAGCCGAAGAGCTTGGTGCGGTTCCACGAGCCGTGGCGAGCGATGAACATGGCGCCCTTGTAGTCGGCCGGGAACATGTCGCCTTTGTAGAAGCGCATGCCGAGTGCCGCGGAGTGCTCGCCCATGGACGCGACAGGCTTCGTCACGTTGTCGCACGGCTTGTCTTTCTTGATTTCCGGATCCGGCGTGCCGCTGGAATGGCAATACGGGAAGCCGAAGTTCTGGCCGACCTTGGTGAGGTGGTTCAGCTCGTCGTCGAACTTGGCATCGCCCGCCCAGTCGCGGCCGTTGTCGGTGAACCAGAAGTCGCCTTTCGAATCCCAGTCGAATCCCACCGAGTTGCGCACGCCGGTGGCGATCACTTCACCACCGGTGCCGTCCTTGTTGTAGCGGCGGATCTGCGCATAGCCCTCGGGCGGCGTGCAGATGTTGCAGGGCGCGCCGAACGGGACATAGAGCTTGCCGTCGGGACCGAACGCGATGAACTTCCACTGGTGATGCTGTTCCTTGCCGAGGTTCAGCTTGTCGGTGAAATCAACGGGCTGGACGTTCGGATTGTCCTCGATGCCGTCGAAGCGCAGCGCCTTGCCGATGGCCACCAGGTAGAGGGAGCCGTCCTTGAACGCGACGCCATTGGGTTGCGTGAGCTTGTCGATGAGGATGCGGCTCTCGCGCTTGTCGCCCTTGTCGGTGATCTCGTAGACGCGGCCGATGGCGCGCGTACCCACGTAGACCTTGCCCTTGTCGCCGCGCGCCATCATGCGGGCGCCGGGCATGCCGCTCGCCCAGACTTCGACCTTGAAGCCCGCGGGGACCTTGAACTTGGCGAGGGGAATGTCGGCTACCGGCGTCTCGGTGAGCCTCGCCGGGTGCGGTGCGAGGGGCGACGACTTCATCGAATCGGGCTGGCCCTGCTTCCAGGCCGGTGGCGCGGCGGGGGCGGCAGCAGCGGGCGCAGCAGGTGCGGCAGGCGCGGGGGCTTGCGCGTAGGCGACGCCGAAGAGTGCGGCCAATGCGGCGGCACAAGCGGTTCGCTGGAAGGCGTTGCTCATGGTGTTCTCCTCTGAATGGTCTTATTGGATGTTCGTGTCGAACGCCAAGAATCTACTCCAATTGGCGCGGGCCGGCGGGGAACTAACGGTTGGCGGACCTTTCCGAATGGGTACGTACTGAAACCCGAAAGGAACGCGCCATGCCGAACAGGACAACCAGCAAGCCCGCCGAGAAGGTCCACGCCACCAAGCTGCCGCCGAACAAGCCGGGCGACGCGAAGCACGACGAATGGCTGGTGGACGAAGCCGTCGACGAAAGTTTTCCCGCGAGCGATCCGCCCGCGATCGCGACCCCGGATGCCGTAAAGCGACGGAAGACGTAGGAGAGCTCTGACACGACAATCGGGCCGCGCCGGATATTCGACGCGGCCCGCATCCCGTGATAGTCGAGTCCTCAGGTTCAACACTTGAAAGACACGACATGAACAAGACCGCCCTCAAGGCCATCGTCGCGGCTGTTGCATTCGCCGCCGCCGGTGCCGCCACCGCACAGGAAAAGCTTCGCTTCGACAACGGCCAGTCCGGCATGATCTTTACGCCGCGCTACCAACCGGCGGGCAACCCCTCGGAAGGGCGTTGCACCATCCGCGTGTGGGTCGACGATCGCGCCACCGTCATCATGCGGGGCGACGAAATTGGAATCCGCACACTGTCGGGCAAGACCGCGCGTGACGAAGGCAGCTTCTGCACCGGCCCGCTGCCGCGCCATGCGACGAACTTTCGCGTAGCCCAGGCGAACCAGGTTCCGGGTGGCCGTCTCGTCGACGTCGATGCGCCTTCCCCCCGCAACGGTTTCACTGGATCGGCGACCATCGACGACCCGCAAAATGGCGGACGCACGTACGTGCTGGACGTGACCTGGAACGAAGGTGCCTACGTTCCGCCGCCCTCGCAGGCGTATTTCGATTCCGAGCGTGCGTGCCAGGAGCGCGTGCGTGCGGACATCACCGCGCGCAACGGCCGCCACATCGACGTGGATTTCCGTCCGAACGTGCGCAAGGAAGACATGGGCTCGGGCCGCGACCGCGTTCGTGGTGGTGGAGTCGCTTCGCGCCGCGATGATTCGGCCCGCTTCGGCTACGAGTGCATCGTGGACGATCGCCGGGATCGCGTGATTTCCGCGAGCTACGAATTCCGCAGCCACGAGTCGACGGCCCTTCGCTGACGCTACGGCTTCGTGAACTTGTAGTAGGTCTCGTCGAGGTAGGCGGCGATCGCCTCCTCCTCGTCGGGAAACAGGCCCAGGTTGAGTTGCGTGTTGCACGCGGCGACCTGGGCCTTCAGCTTTGCGGGAGTCGTGACCTTGCGGTCCTTGCGGAGGTAGACCGCTTTCGCGTCACCGAGCGTCTGGTTGTTGTGGCAGATCTCGCACTTCTTCTCGTCGACCAGCTTCTTGCCCTCCGCCGAGGGTGACGCGATGGCGTGAGTGCCGGCGAGGGCGGTGATCAGGAAGAGGGCGGCGAGACGCATCAGGAAGGAAGCCCCACGGCTGTTACGGACAGCTCAATCCGGCGGGCATCGTCAGCCGCGTGATTCCCATGGAGCCGCTGGTGTAGCCGGCGACGACAGGCTGCCAGCTCACTTGCCCGGTATTGCAGTCCGTGAACGTGAAAGTCAATGTTCCCCAAGGCTGGTTTTGCAGCGTCGCTGGATTGAAGTTCGGCGGGAAGCGCCCGCCACTTCCGACTTTTTGAAATCCCTCGATCACCGCGGCATTGCCGTTGATGGGTCCGGTGCCGAAAATCCAAACCGGGCCTCCATTCGGCGCGTACACGTACCAATACGCAAGCATCCGATTGCCGGGAAGGATCTCCACGCTGAATCCATGGCCGTTTTGCGCGGGGTCGAACCAGCTGCCGGTCATTCCTGGACCGATCGAGAACGCCGTCTCAAGCAGGGTAGGCCGGAATGCGGCGATCGCAGCCTGCATCCGCACGGCTTGCAGCGGCGTGAAGTTGTTGGTGCAACTGTCTTCGCTGTAGTCCATGAAGTTGTTGATCGGATCGGCGCCTGCTTCCGGGCAGGTGTCACGGCCGATCTGACAACCGTATGAGCCCGATGCTTCGGCCGGCGTGTCCGATACGCCGTCGCCGGGTTCCGCGCAACCTCCCTGGAACGTGTGGAACAGGCCGAAGTAATGTCCGAGTTCGTGCACCAGGGTGTGCCCCAGGTCCAGCGGCGGAGCACTGCCGGGAAGGGTGCCGTAGTCGATGATGACGCCGTGACGATGATCGTCTTCGGGGAATTCGTTGGGAAGCGTTCCGTAGCCGGCGATGTAGGGAAGCTGCAGCTTGCACGTGTAGATGTTGACGAATCGAGCCGGGTTCACGGCGAGCTCCGTCTTCATCCTGATGCCACGCTCGGTGGTTGGAAAGCAGCCGCCTCCGAAGTACTCAGAGTCGGGATAGCGGCGTATTTCGGCGACGTTGAAATGCAAACCGCTCGACCGGTAGGCCTCGTTGAGCACGGAGACCTGGGCCGTCAGGACGGATTCGCTCACGTTTCCTTCCATCGCCTGGCCACTGAGGACGTGAAAGATCAGGTTGACTTGTGTTGGTCCGGAACCAGCCTTGGCCGGTGCGCTCGTGAAGCGGCGAGCCTGGAATTGCCGGAACGCCAGCGAAAGACCCGGGGCATACGCCTCCGGCGACACCGTGTCTTCAAGGCGTGAACCCGTGGTCGCCGATATCGAGCAGGGGGCATACCAGAACGCACCGACCCCGAGCATCGCTATCGTGGCAACGATTCTGGCTGTTCGCGTCATTTGGGTTTCGGGCAGTCGCGCCAGAAATTCACGAATGCCGTGATGGCATCGGAGGCGGCGAAATTCGTAGGGTCAGACATTGGGCACACTCCGGAGTTCTGAAGGGTGCGCTCCGCGCTTTGGAAGCGGCTGACACTAGAAGGAATTTGGCTCCCCGACCTGGACTCGAACCAGGGACCTGCGGATTAACAGCCCATTCCCCGCCTCCACGGGACGCCAATATACTCCAACAAACAACGGACGGCAGGGGGCGCTATGGCCGGGATAAAAACTCTTTCGACTATTTCCGGCGACTACACGGTAGGGAAGCAGATCGCCCCAGGTGGAAACGGATTTGTTTTTTCGGCGATCGGACCGGACGGCATTGAGGTCGCGGTGAAGATACTCAAGCCGGAGTTGGTCAACTCACGGGAAAAGCGCGGCCGCTTTCAGAATGAGATTGCCTTTTGTTCGGCTGACCGCCACCCAGGGATTTTGCGTGTCCTGGACGCGGGCGTGGCCCCAAAGGAGGCAGGCGGTGCACCCTTCTATGTGATGCGAAGGTACCCCCAAACGCTGCGGAACCTGATGGCCAAGCGGTTTACGGGGGAACAAGCAATTACCGAGTTCGACGGCATCCTTGAGGCACTATCCGCTGCGCATGGGCGAGGTGTGACCCATCGCGATCTGAAACCCGAAAACATCCTGCACGACGGAACACGACCGATCATCGCGGATTTTGGAATTGCTCACTTCACCGAAGACGACTTGATTGAAGCGGTGAAGACGCAGAAACATGATCGCTTAGCTAACTTTACCTACTGCGCACCGGAGCAAAAGATAAAGGGGCACCCTGTGGACACGCGGGCTGATGTGTTCGCAATAGGTCTCATGATTAATGAATCGATCACAGGGAGCGTCCCCAACGGGGCGGACTATCCACGAATCGCGCAGTTCATAAAGGAGTTCGCATTCCTTGATGAAGTGGTGAGCAAGGCGCTTCAGTACAAACCCGAGAACAGATACTCCACCGCTGAAGAGATGCGGATGGCGATTAGGGTGAAGGCTGCGCAGGTAGCTGAAGCAAGGGAAATCGAGCGCCTAAGAGCCTCGGTAGTACCCGTAGAGGAATGGGCTGACGCGCTTGTTAAGAACCCCATCACGGTTGACCGCTCGCGAAGTGATTGGGACGGCAAACATCTCGTCCTGCAACTCTCACAACCTGTGAATCAGGGGTGGATCAATTGCTTCCGGCACGTTGGTGGTTCTGGATTGAATACATTTTGCGAGGGCGCGTGGGAATTTCGCGGTGACCATGCATATGCGCGTTGTTCCGAAACGCAGGCCCCCGTCGGGGTGAATCAGTTCATCGGATATCTGGCTCCGACTGCAGACTTGTATGCTCGGGAGTTGGAGCAGGCCATGCGCAACCATCAGGCTGCGCAGGAGGAGAAGCTACGCAAACAACTCGAAGCGGCTCAAGCCCAGGAACGGGCGCGGGCCGCGATTCGCGGCACGCCGTAGAGGCTCGTTAGTCAAGGTCACCATGGCTCTACCTATTGATGAATTCCAGAAGCGCCTTGAATCCATCTCCGAGGTAGATGGAGTGCAGTTCGCACGGCTTGCCACGCTTCGTGATGCCGAGAATGCACACGAACAGGCGGTCTCAAAGTTCTGGGGTCATCGGACCCTATCCGACGCCTTCAAGTGCTTCTATCTAGAGACGGTGGAGTTGGGCAACACAGCGGTGGCACCGAAGGTAACAATCCCTCTGTCGGCCAACTATCCCCGATTCGTCCCTCGAATTGCGGTTGCATTTCAGGGGCTATGCGGTGCGGAATGCGCGGCGCAATTGGGCTATCCCTATCAGGGATATGGCCACCTTCGAAATATTTTTGATGAACTAGTACTGACTTCGGCGGCCCTGCAGAAGTTGACTGACTTCGACAAGATAGACGGCATAGACCCGTCTGAGCAATTCGATCCGAGTCTAGTGAAGAAGATCAAGCGTAAGCGCATGGACAATGAGTTTGAGGTGCGCCAGCAGATGACTGGAAAGAAAAGCGGCCTCAAACCTGAGAGCGTGGAGGAACTGGCAATGTGGGACGCCTTGTTCGATTGGGAGACACACGGTGCACGGCTCTCCGCAGCGCAGGCTATGGCCTACATGAAGGGCACAGAGCCCTTGCCCATCGTCCCGAAGTTCAAGGAAGGTTCCTACGCGCTATTTATGAACCGCTTTAGCGAAATCGGATGGATGCTCCACCGCCTTCTTCCCGCACTACAGCCACCGGACGTGCTAATGCCCGATGCTTGGCACGGCAAATGGCAGATACTGGATGAGTCGTTTGAACAAATGGTGTATTCGTTGACGGCTCAGTCAAAAAAGAAGATCGGTGAAGTGATGGTGGAGTTTGTGAAAGCGAAGTTTCCTTTCCACGCCAAATCAGCATTTCCACTCTGAGTCATGTCAGCGCCAGGTGCAAAGATTCGAGAAGCAATCCTCCAGGCTGCGGAAGCTCAACGGCCAAAGAATGGGGGTGGAAATCTTCAGAGTGGATCAGTCCTTGGTGAGGTATTGAGGTCGTTCGGCCCCACGCACGGTCACCCAAATCTGGAAGAGGCGATTCTCACCGAGTTTCACGACTTGCTTCGCACAGGGATATTCGCCTGGGGACTAAATCTCAGGAATCCAGATCCGCCATTTTTTCACTTCACTGATCGCGGTCGTCGTGCGCTCGAACGACTAAGCCGTGATCCGGGAAATCCTGCTGGCTATCTTCGTAATCTCAGCACCAAGGCAACTTTGAATCCGGTGGCGAATTCCTACCTGCTCGAAGCTCTCGACTGTTTTAATTCGAACTACATAAAGGCTGCGGCAGTGATGATTGGTTGTGCCGCCGAAAGCGTGATCCTCGATCTCCGCGATCAACTAACGGCGAAGCTCAACAGCCTTGGGCATGGTGTGCCGAGCAAGCTTTCCGATTGGCGAATAAAGACCGTGCTAGATGCGATATATCAATTTCTTGAGATGAGGAAGGCCGACCTCCCGAGAGAGTTGCGTGAAGAATTTGAAGCCTACTGGAATGCCTTCGGGCAGCAGATTCGAACGACTCGCAATGACGCTGGCCATCCAACGAGCGTGGACCCAGTGACGGATGACGCTGTTCATGCATCGTTCCTGGTTTTTCCCGAGCAAGCGGAACTTGCGGGAAAGCTGAGTGCATGGATTTCCAGCGAGTTGAAATGAAAATTCGTCACCTGTGATCGACGCAGACGACAGGTGGGAAGAAACGATCGCTGGCGCGGCGGAACTACTCGGACGGTTCTCCATTCCGCTATACCATGACGACGAGCAAGGCCGCCCCGTACTGTTTGGCACTGCGTTCCTTGTAGCTAGGGCTGGGGCGCACTTTCTAGTGTCCGCTGCGCATGTACTTGATCAAGCTCTTGAGACCGGCCTTTATTTCTACGGTGCCCCGAGCACACGAGTTCATGTGTATGGAACTCTGATGCGAACAAGCTCACTAGAGCAGCGTGCTTCGGACTTGGCTGATGTTGGCGTAGTGAAGCTTCACGAAGACATACGGCCACCATTTCGGGAGGTTGATAAGTTCGCAGTGGACGCCTCGTACCTGAGGCCGCAGTACCTCCCGCGCAGTGGGCGGCACTACATCATTAACGGATTTCCGGAGAAAAAAAGCGAGGTGGATCGTGACGCGAAGTCTGTCACGGTCACCGCGTATGCCTACCGCAGTGACCCCGCAGGTGACGGCGACTACGAACGTATGGGCCTATCCCAGGAAATGCACCTAGTGCTTCCCTTCAATCGAAAGAAGGGGCGCGATTCTCACGGACGAATTTCGCACTTCCCCAAGCCGCATGGAATGAGTGGCGCACCAATTTTCGTTTTGTATGAGGAATCCGGAGATAGTCGGCGCGGGTTTCCTTTGGTTGGCATTGGAATCGAATACTACGAACACAAGAAGCTGATGGTGGGCACGGATATTGGAGTCGCAATCGAAGGAATGGACCTATTGCTTGCGCAAAGTGCTGCGCAACTCCGGCCCTAACTCTAAGGTTCAGTCGACACGCCCGACAGGGCCGCGTGATAGCGGTTAATGGTGGCGGGTGTCTTTGGCCGCTGGCGGCCCTTGGTCTTGAAGATGGGTCGCCCTTCGTGGTCGCGGCGTAGTTCGCCATAAACCGTTCGATCAGGTTGCGCACCGTCACTGATTGGGGCCGTTCCGCGAGACTGCGGAGGCGTGCCGCGATTCCATCCGCAGCTACCAAGAGGGTGCGGGCTGGAGCGCGTGCCGTGGTATCGGGAAATACTGCGGCGGTTTGAATCGGACTCGTCGTTTTCACTTCGTTCTCCCCAAGGTTGACCGGAAAACCGGTGGACTTGTGGAGTCGGGAAAATGTGCCGACGAATCAGGAGATTTGGCTCCCCGACCTGGACTCGAACCAGGGACCTGCGGATTAACAGTCCGTCGCTCTACCAGCTGAGCTATCGGGGAATTGAGCCAATGATTTTAACGTTTTGGGCGATTATGGTCAAACGTCATGGAGGGTCAGGACCCTGCCTGAGCGTCGTCGAGGAGCCGCTGGATTCGGCCCCTGGCGACAAAGAACGGCGACTTCCGACTCGCCTCTCCAAGATAGGAGTCTAGGTCCGCGTGCCCTTGCACCAATCGGCGAATGAGCGCCTGGAATGGACCTGTAATAGACGGATCGAAGTGCCTGCCCGACAGCCGGCCAATCTCATCTAGTGCATCTTCGATCGACAGTTCCTGCTCGTAGGGCCGACCGTGTGTCATAGCATCGAATACGTCTGCCAGGGCGACGATTCTCGCGGAAATTGGAATTCGCTTTCCCGCGAGTTGGTTCGGATAGCCGCTTCCGTCCCAGCGTTCGTGGTGGCATCGGGCGATTTCTTCCGCCAATTGAATCTGGGGTACGTTGCTCTTTGCTAGGAGCTCCGCACCGATCTCAGCGTGAGTATTCATAAGTCGGCGCTCATCACGCTGCAAGATCTCGCTACTGAGAACAACGCGATCCGGGATTCCAGTCTTCCCAATGTCATGCAACCGCGCCGCGAGTTCAATGGCATTGCTGTCAACTTCGCTCCAACCCAACTCGACCGCCAGCAGGGACGACAATCTTCCAACGCGAAATCCGTGCGCTCCAGACGAGTCATCTCGAAGGTCCGCAGTGATGGCGAGACGTTCAAGCATGTCGAGCTGCGTGCCAATTCGTCTTCCTTCAGCGACGGCCGCTTGGAGACGAGAATGTCGGACTTGCAGTGGTGCTAGGTCCAACTGAGAAGAGTGCTTCAATCGATTCGTCGCTCCTGCATTCGCAATGTGAAGTAGTGCGGATTGCTGCCGCCTCGATTGATGCAGGATCAATAGTCGATGCAAGTATTCCAGGGCCTTTCCGTGATTTCCGGCTCTTTCATGCGCTCGTGCCAACGCCACCAAGGCATCGTGATGGGTCGTCTGCGATGCCCCAAGTTTGTCTAAGAGCGCCGCTACTTCGGCAACGCCCTTGGAAAAATCCCCACAGTAGGCTTCAACGATGCCGCGGACTACGGATTGCATTTCGTGCGCGCGCGCGGTGTCAGCGCCAAATGCAAACTTGGTGACTATGCTCACGCGATTTCGAGCCAACGAAAACTCGCCGAGATCCAGCAAGATTCGAACGTAATTGTGTTCTCGGACCAGTCTTGAGAAAAGTTCAGTGGAGTCGGCGGGTTCACTTGCTCCGAAAATGCTGAACTCAGCCCGCTCGCGAGCAAGATTCAGCTCCCCAAGATGAAACCAGCAAATCGATTCGTTGTGTGCCACCTTGCGAATGAGTATCGGCGCCCAACTTCCAGCATCGCGCGCACGAGTTGCCGCTCTGTCGAGGCACTCAAGCGCCTCCTGATAGCGCGACATGTACGACAGCGCCACAGCGAGGTTGATCCAAGTTCCTGACTCGGGCTCAGGGAGATCTAATTTTCGAGCGAGTTCGAGCGCGCGCGAGTAGCACTCGACGGCCTGGACAAAGTTGGCCGTGTCCGCATACAGAATTCCTAAAGTGTTAAGAGCGGTGCGCTCTCTTGGGGCGTCACCCAGTTTGCTCGCCAGTTCGCAGGCTTGTCGCGCTGACTCCAGTGCGATTGCGGAGTCCCCACAAACGTAGAGAAACTTGCAGCAGTCTAGGAGGCAATCGGCTCTAACGCTCCTGTGTGTCGACCCCTTGAGGCGGCCGATGGATTCGGCGGACGAAATGAAGAAGTCTCGAGACTCTCGTGAGCCTGAGATCAGTCGGGAGCGTATCTCCTTCGAAAGCGCGATTAGCGCGGTCTTGACCGCGGGATCGTTGGCCGGACGGCCAGCTCGCAGAAGTGCAGATAGATCATGAGATCGAACAGTGCCCACCGACTCGCCTCGCCAAGATCGAGTTGACCAGCTTCTGCTTTGGACCCGACGTGAGGTTCCCGCGACGCCGACAACGCTACCGTTGGAGATCTAGTCGACTATCGCTACCTGTGCCATCGGCGTTCTTTGATCGTTGAAGGGTATCCCAAATCTTCGATCTAGCTCTCAAGAACGGTGACGATCGCGCAGCTTGCCCCAAAAACTTGTCAACGTCCGGATGTTCGTCCCGAAGACGCGAGATTAGGACGAGGAAGTGATCCGTAAGTTGAGGATCGAACTGTTTTCCTTTTAGCGACTCAATTTCCACAAGAGCGGCAGCAATAGGCCATGCCTCCTTGTAGGGGCGCTTGTGAGTCAACGCATCGTATACATCGGCAATCGCAGTAATGCGAGCCGCTAGTGGAATTGCACTGCCGGAAAGATTTCCAGGGTAGCCGGTTCCATCCCACCATTCGTGATGCGCCCGAGCGATCTCTTCTGCCATCTGCATGTGAGGAATATTGCTTTTTGAAAGCAGTTCAGCGCCAACGGTTGTGTGGGTGCGCATGATCTGCCGTTCAGCGAGATTGAGCTTGTCGGGTTTGAGGAGAATGGCGTCTGGCACGCCAATCTTTCCAATGTCGTGAAGCCGCGCTGCGAGTTCGATCATGTAACAGGTGTCTTCATCACATCCGAACTCGTTGGCGATCAATGCAGACAGCTTTCCAACCCGATAAGAGTGCTCTCCTGTCGAGTCGTCCCTTAGCTCCGCAGTGACCGCAAGACGCTCGAGCATCTCAATTCGCGACTTGAACAATTCCTGCTCTGCAATCTTTCCTCTAAGCGCGGCCTCGCGTCGTTCCAACGGGGTAGTTCCGACCTGAGGTCCTTCGTAGGCCTGTCCAAGTTGTTCGAGATGAATTCGAAGGTGTTTTAGCGCGTTTTCCTGCTGAGTATTCCGAGTCACCTCCATCATCTCGCGCAGATAGATGAGAGCGCGCTGCGGTTGGCCGGCAATTTCGTATGCCTTTACCAGCGCGATCAATACCTCCCTCAGCATTGAGCCGCGCATCATGCGAGCGCGCTCCAAAGCCGATGTGAGCCGTGATGTGCCGACATCAACCTTGCCGGCATGCACCTCGTACAGTCCCTCAGCGATGGATGCTGAAAGTTCGGCGCGCAATGATCCAGATTGTTTGGCAAACCTCCGGGCCAATTCGCTCCGCTCCTTCGCTCGGTCGATACTGTTGACCTCAAGAAGAAGGCGCGTGTAGTTGTTCTCAGCTAGCACACGCGAAAGTGCCTCAGAGGCGCTTGTCGGGTCGCCACGCTCCTTCACAGAGGTTTCCGCCGCTCGCAAACCGCGACCAAAGTCCTCCATGTGCAAAGAGCAGAGTGCGATATTTGCAAAGGCCGGTGCCCGAAAATGTCTGAGCACCGGATCGCCGCCCGTCAGATTTATGACGTGCTCAAAGCACGCAATTGCGTCCCGATACAGTGCGCAGTACAAAAGTGCCACGCCAAGATTTAGCCAGACGCTACATTCCGAATGCTTTTCGTTGAGTTCTTCCACAAGGGCCAGCGCTTGTTCATAGCATTCAATTGCGCGGGACATGTTCCCTGTATCCGCATAGGTGATTCCGATCACCGTCAGTGCTTTCCTCAGCAATGCACGTTGGTTGACTCGAGTCGCAAGCTCGATTGCGGCAAGAACTGGATCTATTGCCGAAAATGCCTGACCTGCGACATAGAAATACTGTGCTGCATCCAGGAGGCAATTGATCCGCAATTCGGCATTGGCGTTGCCTTCGATCCCTTTGAGCGTGCCAATTGCTGAAGTCATGTACTCGGCCGAAGCCGTTGCTCCAGTTCGAAGTCGCTCCCTTATCTCATCGGACACACGGATGAGCGCGTCCCGAACCTCCGAACTGTCCTCGGGGCGAGACTTGGCAACCAGGAGAGAAAGATCTGATGACGCGTTCACAAGTTATTGATTCAGCGCAAAAAAACTTTTTAGGATGCTTCGCCAAGTGATCTAGTTCACACTTTTACCACAATCCCATGCCGACTTCGGTAAAAAACCTATCGTTTCATGGGCCTTGGGCACAGAGTTCAACTGATTTGGGAAGTAAGGGCTATTGGGAACAGCCCCGGTCTACCACTCGAGCGGGAGCCATTCAAATCGTATACCCGCCTTGGACCGAGCCATGCCCGCAGTGCAGATTTCTTGGCCAACTATCGAGCAAACAAGAGGAGATGCAATTGGAAATCGCAAAGGTTGAACTGGAGGTTTTGGAAGACGGCGCAAAGCAGGTAGATGCTCAAGCAATAGCGCGCCTAAGCGACCTGGAGCTCGCGTTGGTCGGTGGCGGCGGCGGCGACATCGTCTGGGGTTAACTAGCCAACAAACTGGGGGGATGGCATTGGATATTGCAAAGATCGAAGTGAAAGCGCTCGAAGACACGGCGAACCTGGCAAGTGACGCGGTCGCGAACGAGCTGAATGAGCTGGAACTCGCCCTGGTCGGTGGCGGCGGCGGCGACATTCACTGGGGCTAACTAGTCAACATCAACTTGGGGGGATGGCAATGGAAATCGCAAAGATCGAAGTGAAAGCGCTTGAAGACATCGCGACCTTGGCAGCTGATGCGGCCGTGAGCGTGCTGAACGAGTTGGAACTCGCCCTGGTCGGTGGCGGCGGCGGTGACATTCACTGGGGCTAACTAGCCCATCACAGAGAGGATATAGCAATGGAAATCGCAAAGATCGAGGTGCAGGCGCTGGAAGACGCCGCAACGCTCGCCAATGAGGTCACGCTGAATACGTTAAACGAACTGGAGCTCGTGTTGGTAGGCGGCGGCTGCGGCGACGTCATCTGGGGCTAACTAGCTAACAAACTTGGGGGGATGGCAATGGAAATTGCAAAGATGGAAGTGAGAGTGCTCGAAGACACCGCGACCTTGGCAAGTGACGCGGCCGTGAGCTTGTTGAGTGAGCTGGAACTCGCTCTGGTCGGCGGCGGCTGCGGCGACGTCATCTGGGGCTAGCTAGCTAACAAACTTGGGGGATGGCAATGGAAATTGCAAAGATCGAAGTGCAGGCGCTGGAAGATCTCGCTAGCCAAGTTAAAGACGAGGCCGTGGGACAGTTGAGTGAACTGACTCTGGCGATGTCCGGCGGCGGTAGCGGCGATACCGTCTGGGCTTAGCGACTATTAAAGTCTATTGATCTCGTTGCGAATTTCGAGGTATCCGGCCGATGGCTGACGATTACTATTGTTATCCCGGCACTAGCGAGAGCTGCTGAAATTGCTAGCTCGAGTGCAACGTCGAGCTGGTCAAGTGCTTCATCAATGAAGATTACCTTGGGCTTGCGATATAGCGCCCTCGCAAGCAACACGCGCTGCTTCTGCCCCCCAGAAAGTGCCGCACCCAGGCTCCCCACGATCGTGTTGAACCCCATCGGCATCTTCGCGACATCGTCATGCACCATCGCAATCCGAGCGCACTCACGCACCCGCTCCGGATCATGTTCGGAATCGAAGAAGCTGATGTTGTCCTCGATGGTCCCAACAAACAGCTGATCGTCCTGCATCACGGCGCCGATCCTGCGGCGGTACTGGGAGAGATCCCAGTCGCGGAGGTCGCGGCCATTCACGAGAACCTGTCCCTCCGTCGGAGGTAGCAGGCCGAGCAGCACCTTGATCAGCGTTGTCTTCCCGCATCCGGATGGCCCCACGACGGCCACCGTCTCGCCCGGCCGAACCTCCAGGTTCACGTGCCGGAAGGCGAATCCCTCGGGGCCGTAGGCATAGCCGAGGTCCTTGGCTTCGATCGTGAGCGGCGTCGTTTCCGACTCGACCATCGCTCCCGCGCCCGACGAAGTCTTTTCCCCCTCCGCGAGCGCGATGTCCGCGATGCGTTCGGCATGCAGGTCGAGCATCCGGAAGTCATTCCACTTGTCCACCAGGTTCACGACGCGCGTGAGGAAGACGAGCTTGAAGCCGATGAAGGCGTAGAGCATCCCGACCGTGAACCGGGACTCCATCACCGCGATGGCACCCAGCCAGATCACCAGCACGTTCTCCACCCCGAAGATCAATCCATACGACGCACGCTGGAGGATGCCCACGTTCTGCACCTTCACGCCGGCGTTGGTCTGGTCCACCACGAGGTTCTGGTAGGACGCGCGCCGCTCCGACTCGCGCAGGTTCAGCTTGATGGCCATCATCCCGCGCAGCGTCTCGATGAAGTGCGTGCTCGATCGGCCTTCGTGGGCGATCTGCTCGTCGGTTGCGTAGCGCTGCGGGTAGTAGAAGGTCCACCGGGCGAGGGCGTAGATTGCCGCGGCCCCGAGCACGATCAACGTGAGCGTGAGGCTGTAGTACGTCATCACCGCGAAGGTGAGCACGACCATGATCCCGTCCACGAACGTCTCGACGAACGTCGTCGTGAGCGTGCGCTGGATCGCATCCACGCTCCTGAACTTCGACACGATGTCGCCGATGTTCCTCTTCTCGAACCACGCCAATGGCAGCCGCAGCATGTGGCTGAAGAGGGTGGTGAGGAGTTTCAGGTTGATGTTGGTGCTGAGGTAGACGCCCACCCAGGCGCGCACCGCGGTGACCGCCACTGATATCAGCACCAATACGATGAATGCCAGGCCCAGCACGGTGAGCAGGTCCCGATCGCGGCCGACCACCACGCGATCGACCACCAGTTGCAGGAAGAACGGCATCGCGATCGCGAACACCTCGAGCGCGAAGGACAGCATCAGGATCTGCGCGATGGTGCCCTTCAGCCCCGAGGCGACGCCCAGCAACTGCCAGGAACGGATGCGCTCGCGCTCGTCCTTCCTCTGGAAGCTCTGGGTGGGCGAGAACTCCATTGCCACGCCGGTGAAGTGCTTCGACGCCTCATCGAGCGTCAGCACGCGCCGGCCGCGAGCCGGGTCGTGCACGGTGATCTTGCGGCCGGCCACCTTCGTGAGCACCACGAAGTGGTTCATGTCCCAGTGCAGGATGGCGGGAAGCGCCAGCTTGCCCAGCGCATCGAGGGGAAGCTGGACGCCGCGCGAGGTCATGCCCAGCGCTTCGCCGATCTGCGCGATGTGCTTGAGCGTCACTCCCTTCAACGACGGCGAAAGCCGCACGCGCATCGCCGAAAGGTCGGTGAGGTGGCCGTGGTGCGAGGCGATCATCGCGATGCAGGCGATCCCGCATTCCGGCGCTTCGCTCTGCAGGATGACGGGCGTGCCGCGCCGAAGGAGGTCCGAGAAGAATCCCACTAGAGCCGGCCCTTCAACTGCAGCAGCGGCTCGAAGATCCACTCCAGCAACGTGCGCTTCTCGAGCAGCAGGTCCCCGTTCACCAGCATGCCGGGGCGGAGCGCGAACTCCTGGCCGAGTGCGGAGACGTTCTGGCGATCGAGCTTCACGTCGACGCGGTACACGGGCTCGCGGGCCGAGAGCGGGCCGATGCGTTCGCCCGAGGACCAGACATTGCGGCCGATGTCGAGGATCGTGCCCCGGTACTGGCCGAAGCGTTCGTGCGGAAATGCCTCGTAGCGCAACACGACCTCCTGGCCCTTCTGCACGAAACCGATGGCGCGCGTGGGCACGAGCAGTTCCACGTGCAGCCCGGATCCCTTCGGCAACACGGTCGCGAGCGTCGTGTCCTGCGCCACCGATTGCCCGCGCGTCACCGCCACGTTCGTCACCACGCCGGTCACCGGCGCGCGAATGACCGTCTCGCGCCTCGCCTCCACGTTCGCGAGGCCTTCCTGCAACTCGGAGATCTGGCGCGATACCTGGTCGACCTGCGCGCGGGAGCGAAGCTGGATCGAGGGTTCTTCCATGCGCGCGCCGCCAAGGTCGCGCTCGATGGTCGCGCGTTGCCGGCGCAGGGCCTGGGCCTTGATCTCCTGGTCCGTGACGTCGTCCTGCTTCGCCTTTGCATACGCGTCGGAGACGAACTTGTCCTTCGAGAGGGCCTTGTAGCGGTCCGCCTCGTCGCGGGCGGACTTGGTTCGCGTCTCGACCAGCTTCATCTCGCGGTCGAGCTGGGCCAGCTCGTTCTCGAGGTCGCGTTGGCGGCGCCGGTTCTGCTCGACTTGCTGCGTGCCGAGGTCGCGCAACTGCACCTGCTCCCGCTCGAGGATCGCGCGCCGGGCTTCCATTTCCTTGGTGACGGCTTCGCTCGTGGACGTGCCCGCCACGTTCGACACGCGCTCGAGCGAGATGCGCGCCATCGGGGCGCCGGAAGCGATCTCGTCGCCTTCCTTCACCAGCAGTTCTGTCACGCGCCCCGCGTCCGAGATCAGGACGCGAGCGGCACCTTCATCGAGCGCGATGTAGCCCTCGACACGCTCGCGGCGCTGGTACTGCCCCCAGAGCGCCACGGCGATGAGGAGCAGGGCGGAACCGGCGGCGAGCACGGTGAAGACCCAGAAGGGAACAGGCCTTGCGATGGTCGCTTCGCCGAGGTATTTCTCGCGCTGCGCGTCGATCGCTTCCTGTCTGAAAAGCTGGCGGGGCATGCGCACCGATTGTAGGACATTACGCGGCCGCCGCGATGGCCTCCAGCATCGTGCTCCAGCCTTTTTCCGTTCGCTCTGCGTACTCGGCCCACTTCGGATCGATGCGCACCGTGCTCACGTCTGCATGAACGAGAAGCGCCCTCCGACGCGGGCGTCGATCGACACCCGCGTCATCGGTCCCAGGTGCGGAGCGAACCACTTCGGCACCCGGGCGGGGTCGAGCCATGTGTCGAACACGCGCTCGGGGGAGGCGTCGAATCGCTTCGTGACGCGGACGATGAAAGGGCTCAAAGAGCCCTTCCGTTGAAGGGCGTGACGGGAATCTTGTCCAGGTCGAGGCCCTCGAGGCAGCGGATGTTCACCGCGGCGACTGGGTTGCCCTTGGGATCGTGGGCCTCGCCATACGGATGGATGCCGCACTTCAGGCAGAAGCGATGCTTGATGTGGTGCTTGTTGAACGTGTAGGTGCCGGCGTTCTCGTCGGGCGTCTTGAGCTGCAGCGCGTCGCGCGGGATGAACCACATGAGCACACCCTTGCGCTGGCACATGGAGCAGTTGCAGGACGTGGCGCCCGCAGGCGTGCCCTCCACCTCGAACGCCACGCTGCCGCAATGGCAGCTTCCCCGTTGGGTCGTCATGCCGCGATCCGCTTCTCATACTCCTTGCGCAGCTCCTGGTGCGTGGTCCAGAAGCCGCGCGGTTTCTGGCCGGCGAGCAGGTCGGCGAGGATGCCCACGTGCGTGTCCCACCCGCTGGAGAAGCCCACCATGTCCTTGCGGCTCTCGACCTTGCGATGCGTGATGACGAGTAGCGTGTCCTTGCCCTTCGGCTTGAGTTCGAAGAGCACTTCGGAGCCTCCGTCCGCGAACGTGTAGCCGAGGGCACGCGGCGGGTCGTAGACCAGCACCGTGCCGGTGAAACTCTTGCCCTTCATGCCCGCAAAGTCCGCGGGATAGCTCTCGTCGGAGAGCTTGTCGTGGTCGAACAGCAGCACGGATTTTCCGCCTTCGCGCGGCTCGAGGCTCCCGCCGCAGAACCAGCGGCTGCGCTTGTCGGGGTCGACGAGGTAGTCCCACACGCGCTCGGCGGAGCCGGGCAGCACGCGTTCCAGGCGGAGGGTGTCGGGGGCGATGGCGGTTCCGTAGTCGTTCATTTCTTTCCTTTCGCTTTGGTGAGGGCGTCCTCGGCTTTCAGCAGCGCTTCCAGGCCGTCGAGGCGCGAGGTCCAGAAGGCTCGCGTCTGTTCGATCCAGGCCGCCGTTTCGTCGAGGGGCTGCTGGTTGAGGGAGAGCATGTGGTCGCGTCCCGAGATGCGGCGCTGGACCAGGCCGGCGCGCTCCAGGATGCGGATGTGCTTGGAGATCGCGTTCAGGGAAATCGGGAAGGGCGCGGCGACCTCCGTGACCTTGGCAGCCCCTTGGGTGAGCCGTTCGAGGATGGCTCGCCGTGTGGGATCGGCCAGTGCAATCAATGTGTTATCGAGCTGCATGGAAATACATTAAACCTTTTGGTTGAATATTGTCAAGGTCCGTCTTGCGGGGGAGGGAGATAGGTGATAGGTTTACCACCTCAGGTGATAGCTTTATCACCTGCCTTCCAGGAGCACGCGATGGAAACTCCTCCGCTCACCCCGCGCCAGGCCGAGATCCTCGAGGCCATCCGCAACCACATCACCGAGACGGGCCGCCCGCCCTCGCAGCCGGAGCTTTCGAAGGTGCTGGGCATCGCTTCCACCAACGCCGTGTTCAAGCACCTCGCGGCGCTCGCGAAGAAGGGCGTCATCGAGCTGGCGCCCAATGTGGCGCGCGGCATTCGAGTGGTCGAGGAGAGTGGCTTGCCCCTGATCGGCCACGTGGCCGCGGGCAGTCCGATGATGGCCATCGAGAACATGCTCGGCCGCTATCCGGTGGATCCGTCGCTCTTCAACCCGCGTGCGGATTACCTGTTGCAAGTGCGCGGCCTGAGCATGCGCGACGAAGGCATCCTCGACGGCGACTGGGTCGTGGTCCACAAGACCACGCAGGCGAAGAACGGGCAGCTCGTCATCGCGCGCGTCGGCGACGACGTGACCGTCAAACGCTTCCGCATTCGCGGCAGCAAGGCCGAGCTGGTCCCGGCGAACCCCGATTTCCAGACGATGCACTTCGACCTCACGCGCCAATCCCTCGCCATCGAGGGCGTCGCGGTGGGCGTGATCCGCAACCTGGGGGCGCGTGTTTCGTGAGTGCGCTTCCGCAGGGAGTGTGGCGCGGCGGGGAGTTCGAGAAGACGCCACGCATCACTTTCCCGACGGGCCATGCCGCGCTGGATGCGCAGTTGCCCGGCGGCGGCTGGCCAATGGGCGCGCTCTCCGAGGTGCTGCATGACGGAACGGGCATCGGAGAAGTGAAGCTGCTTGCAGCGGCTCTCGTGCGGGCCGCGGAAAGCGACCGGCTCATCGCCTGGATCGATCCTCCGTACCTGCCGTATGCCCCCGCGCTCGCCCAGGCCGGTTTGCCGCTGGAGCGCTGCCTCGTCGTGCGCCCGCTCACGCATGAAGACGCGCTCTGGGCCGCCGAGCAGGCCCTGCGTTCCGGCGCCTGCGGTGCCGTGCTGTTCTGGCCCGAGCGCCAGTCGAGGAACGTCGATTACGCCTGGATGCGAAGGCTGCAGATGGCCGCCGAGGCCGGGCGATCGATGGCCGTGCTTTTTCGTTCCACCTTGTCGGGCACGCATGCAACACCTGCACACCTGCGCATCGTCCTCGAGAGCGAGGACGGGCACCTGATGCTTCGCATCCCGAAGCGGCGAGGCCCGCCGCTCACGCAACCGGTCGCGCTTCATGCTGTGGATCGCCCTCGAACTGCCCTCGCTCCCGCTCCAGCTCGCCGAGCGAGGGTGTCCCTCGCCCTCGCCGCGGGCCATCGCTGAGGGCCCTGCGCAGCGCCCCGTGGTCGCGTGTGCCAACGCGGCCGCGTGCGAGGCAGGGGTGCGAGTAGGCCAGGCCATCGCTTCGGCGAAGGTCTTGTGCGGGAATTTGCACGTGCTTTTGCGGGATGTGGCCGTCGAACAAGAGGCGTTGGAGCAACTCGCCGCATGGTGCGTGCAATACACGCCAGCCGTGAGCGTGGATGGACAGGGCGTCGCGCTCGAAGTGGAAGCGAGCCTGCGGCTCTTCGGCGGGCACGCAAGGCTCACGGCGGCCCTTCGTAACGGGATGCACGAGCTGGGATACCGCGCGACGATCGGCATTGCCCCCACGCCGATGGCCGCTCGCTTGTTCGCCCGCGCGGAAGCGCAGGGCATCGGAGTTCGCAGTTGTGTTGCCATCGGGGAGCTCGGCGGGCGCATCGCCGGGCTCCCGCTTTTTTTGCTCGATTGGCCGCAACGCACGCTGGCCCTGTTGGCGGACCTCGGAATCCTTCGCTTCAAGGACATCCTCGCGTTGCCGCGCGAGGGCCTCGCCCGGCGTTTCGGCCCCGAAGTGATGGCGGATCTCGATCGCCTCACCGGCCGGATGCCCGATCCCCGCGCGCCCTACGTGCCACCCCCCACGTTCCACGTGCGCCTGGAACTGGCGTCCGAAGTCGAGTCGACGCAAGCCTTGCTGTTTCCGCTGCGCAGGCTGCTGTCGCAGATGGAAGGCTTCCTCCGAGGGCGCGGAGCGGGCGTGCAGCAACTCACGCTCACGCTCGAACCGGTGCGCAGCAAGAGCACGCGAATCGAACTCGCCTTCGCATCTCCCGAGCGCGAGGCGGATTTCATCCTCGCACTGGCCCGCGAGCGCCTCGGCCGCGCGCAACTCGCCGCACCCACGCTGGTGATCGACCTGCGTGCCGAAGCCTTGCTCGACTACACCCCGCGCGCCGCCACGTGGTTGCCGGGTCGCGAGGAGCAAACCCTCGGAAGCGAACGCCTCCTGCAGCGCCTTTCCGCCCGCATCGGCCGCGAGCGCGTGTTCGGCATCGCGCTGTCCGATGACCATCGTCCCGAGCACGGATGGAACCAGGGAAGGGGTCAGACCCCTAAGCCTCCAACCCAAAGGCTTAGGGGTCTGACCCCTAAGCCGCATTTCGGAGCGCGCCCGCTCTGGCTGCTGCATCGGCCGCAGAAGCTGGTCAGCGAGGACGGCATGCCCTTGCACCAGGGCCGGCTCGATTTCATCGCGGGTCCTGAGCGCATCGAAGCCGGCTGGTGGGATGGAGAGCCGGTGGCGCGGGACTACTTCGTGGCCGCGAACCCCGGGGGCGAGCGATTCTGGGTCTATCGCGAGCACCACGATCCGAAGTGCTGGTACCTGCATGGAGTGTTCGCATGATTCCCGGATACGCCGAGCTGCATTGCCTTACCAACTACACATTCCTGCGCGGGGCTTCGGATCCGGAAGAGCTCGTGCACCGGGCTGTCGAGCTGGGCTACTCGGCGCTCGCCGTCACCGATGAGTGCTCGGTCTCGGGCGTGGTACGGGCGCACGTTGCCGCGAAGCAGGCCAGGCTCAAGCTGATCGTGGGCTCCGAATTCCGCCTCGAGGACGGGCTTCGCTTCGTGCTGCTCGCCGCGACCCTCGAGGGATACGAGGGGTTGTGCGAGCTCATCACGAAAGCCCGGCGCGCCGCGAGCAAGGGCGAATACCGATTGGCGCGAAGCGATGTGCCGACCAGCCCGCGCGGCTTGTTCGCGGTCTGGCTTCCCGGCGAAGTGCCCGAGGAAGCCGAGGCCCGATGGATCTCGGGGCACTTCGGCGAAGCCTGGGCCGCGATCGAACTCACGCGGGATTCCGACGACGAGGCGAGGCTCGGCCTTCTCGAGTCGATCGCGGCAAGGACTGGCCTGAAGGCCCTGGCCGCCGGCGACGTGCACATGCACCTGCGCTCGCGCAAGCGCCTGCAGGACGTGATGACCGCCATTCGCCTGCGCCGCCCGCTCGCGGAAACCGGCCGCGAACTGCAGCCGAATGCCGAGCGCTACCTGCGGCCCATCGGACGGCTCGCCAACCTGCTGCCCGCGCGCCTGCTCGCCGCCACGCTAGACCTCGCGAGCCGCTGCACCTTTTCCCTCGACGAGATCCGCTATGAATACCCCGAGGAGCTGGTCCCCGCCGGAGAGACGCCCGCCACCTGGCTTCGCAAGCTGACCCTCGAAGGCCTCGCGCGCCGCTATCCCGAGGGGGCCAAGGAAAGCGTCGTGGCCACCGTCGACCACGAGCTGAAGCTGATCGGCGAGATGGGCTACGAGCCGTTCTTCCTCACCGTGAACGACATCGTGAACTTCGCGCGCGGGAAGGACATCCTCTGCCAGGGCCGGGGCTCGGCCGCCAACTCCGCGGTCTGCTACTGCCTTGGCATCACCGAAGTCGATCCGGGCAAGATGGCGGTGCTCTTCGAGCGCTTCATCTCGAAGGAACGCAACGAGCCGCCCGACATCGACGTCGACTTCGAGCACCAGCGGCGCGAGGAGGTCATCCAGTACATCTACGACAAGTATGGGCGGGAACGCGCCGCCCTCGCGGCCGTCGTCATCACCTACCAGCCACGGAGCGCGCTGCGCGACGTCGGCAAGGCCCTGGGCCTGTCGCTCGACCAGGTCGACCTCCTCTCGAAGTCGATGTCCTGGTGGGACGACAGCGAGGCGATGAAGAAACGCCTCGCGGACGCCGGCTTCGACCTCTCCAATCGCGTCGTGAAGATGGTGCTCGAGCTCACGCAGGAGCTGGTCGGGTTTCCCCGGCACCTTTCGCAGCACCCCGGCGGCTTCGTGATCGACAACCGCCGGCTCTCCCGGCTGGTGCCCGTGGAGAACGCCTCGATGAAGGAACGCACGGTCATCCAGTGGGACAAGGACGACCTCGAGTCCCTCGGATTGCTGAAGGTCGACGTGCTGGGCCTGGGGATGCTCTCGTGCATCCGCCGGGCGCTCGATTTCGTGAAGGCTCACAGCGGCCGGGAGCTCACGATCCAGGAGATCAACGCGAGCGGCGACGATCCGCAGGTCTACGAGATGATCCAGCGTGCCGACACGATCGGCGTCTTCCAGATCGAGTCGCGCGCGCAGATGTCGATGCTGCCGCGCCTGAAGCCGGTGAAGTTCTACGACCTCGTGATCGAGGTGGCGATCGTGCGCCCGGGTCCGATCATGGGCGGCATGGTGCATCCCTACCTGCGGCGCCGGGAGGGTACCGAGAAGGCGACTTATGCCAACCCCGAGGTGGAAGCCGTGCTCCAGCGCACCCTCGGCGTCTCGATCTTCCAGGAGCAGGTGATGCAGCTCGCCGTCGTGGCCGCGGGCTTCACGCCCGGCGAAGCGGACCAGCTGCGCCGCGCCATGGCTTCGTGGAAGCGGCGAGGAGGCATCGAGCCGTTTCGGGAGAAACTGGTGCAGGGGATGCTCTCGCGGGGCTACACCCAGACCTTCGCCGAGCAGATCTACCGCCAGATCCAGGGCTTCGGCGAGTACGGCTTCCCGGAATCGCACGCCGCGAGCTTCGCGCTCCTGGTCTACGTTTCGAGCTGGCTCAAGCACTACGAGCCGGCAGCCTTCGCCGCGGCGCTCCTGAACAGCCAGCCCCTGGGCTTCTACTCACCCTCCCAGCTCATCCAGGACGCCCGGCGGCATGGCGTCGAAGTCCGTCCCGTGGATGTCCTGGTGAGCCAGGTGGAAAGCACTTTGGAGCCGGCGGCGGATGGGAAACCGGCGGTTCGGTTGGGCCTGGATCGCATTTCAGGACTTAAAGTGGAGTCTTCGAAATCTATCGTAATGGCACGAGAATTAAGCGAATTTGACTGCGTTGAGGATCTCAGTCGAAGGGCGAACCTGACCCGGCTGGACCTGACCGCCCTGGCGCGTGCCGATGCCCTGGTGAATCTGGCCGGCCGCCGGCGGGAGTCGCTCTGGGAGACGCTGGCGGCCGAGCCCGCGGCCCCGATCGTCATGCCCGCCGGCACCGAAACGGAACCGGCCCGTTTCGAACCCAAGACCGAGGGCCAGGAGATCGTCGCGGACTACGAAGCCTTGGGGCTCACGCTCCGCCGCCACCCGCTCGCGCTGCTGCGCCCCCGCCTGAAGCGCATGAAGCTGCACAGCGCCGAAGACGTGGCGAATGCGAGGAACGGGCAGTTCATCCGAACCTCGGGGATCGTCACCTGCCGCCAGCGCCCCGCGACGGCGAGCGGCGTGATGTTCGTCACGCTGGAAGACGAGACCGGTTACGTGAACCTCGTGGTCTGGAAAGACCTCGCCGATCGCCAGCGCAAACCCCTGCTGGGCTCGCGCCTGCTCGGCGTCTCGGGCCGCGTGCAGAAGCAGGGGATCGTCGTGCACATCGTCGCAGAGGACTTCACCGACCTCAGCGCGATGCTCGGGGCGCTCAAGACCGAGAGCCACGACTTCCATTAACATCCGGGCACGATCGAAAGCCCGCCGATGTCCGACTTCGAAACGCCCCCCGAACGCCCCACGAGACGCAAGATGCAGCGTCGCTTCTCGTTGAGCGAGAAGATCGCGATCGTGCGGGAGTCCCACGTGCCGGGCATGACCGCCGCGCACGTGGCGCGCCGGCACGGCATCGCCGTGAATGTCCTCTACTACTGGCGCAAGGCCTACGGCGAACTCGCGCAGACCGACCTCACCGTCGTCGAGTCGCGCGGCTCGGTGGCGAAGGAGATCGAGGATCTCCAGCTCCAGGTTCGCAACCTCGAGCGCCTGCTCGGCAAGCGCACGCTCGAAGTCGCGCTGCTGCGCGAGCGCCTCGGGAAGTCGGACGATGACCCGGAAAGCTGAGGCGAGGCCCGCCAGGAAGTCGAAGCGCGCGGCGAAGAAGGCCGCGCCGAAGCGCGTTCGAAAGCCTGAAGCGCCAAGACGCAAGGCGAAGAAGTCGAAGGCGAAGACCGAAGTCCCGGCGCGTTTCGTCCATCTCGGGGACCGGTTGCTCGCGCTGGAGCGCGTGAGGGCGGGGGTGTCTTCCGCCCATGAGGCCGCCCGCAGCGTCGGCGTGAGCCCCACCGAATTCCGCAAATGGCAGCTCGAGCATTCGCGCGAACGAATCGTGCGTTTGTCCGAATTGCGCCAGGGACAGGGGTCCGTGCAGCAGGCGCTCCGCCTGCGCGCACGCCGCCTGGCGGACCTCATCGCGGCTACGGAACGCGTGCTGCGCGATTTGCATCAGGACCTTGTCGATTCCGTTACCACAACGTCACGGCCTGTATCAAGAGACCGTCGTTTTTCCAAATAATTTGCAGTAAACTAATCGCCACGCCTGCTATGCGTTGCTGAACTGCAACCTGTCGATGACATATTTGGTGAATTCGTTGACGCGTTATCACACGGTTCATTAACGTTCGGCACGCTCTATAAAAGAAAGGTTATTTCCCATGAACGTCAAAGCAAGAGCCGTCTCGCTGGCAGTCCTCCGCGCCCTGGGTGCGGGAGCCGCCACGACCCTGCTGGCCGTACCGGCCTACGCCCAGCAAACCCAGAAAGTTGAAAAGATCGAAGTCACCGGTTCGAACATCAAGCGCATCGAAGGGGAATCCGCGCTTCCGGTCACCGTCATTTCGCGTGACGACATCCAGAAGTCCGGCGTCACCACGGCTGCCGAGCTGCTGGACAAGGTCTCGGCGACCAACGCCGGTGGTTACAACATCTCCAAGGGCGTCGGCGACTCCGGCACCCCGGGCCTCTCGGCGGTCTCGCTGCGCGGTCTCGGCAACACGAACACCCTCATCCTCCTCAACGGTCGTCGCCTCTCGAACTACGCCTTCAACTCGTCGGGCGGCGGCACGGTCAACCTGAACCAGATCCCGCTGGCCGCGGTCGAGCGCGTCGAAGTGCTGAAGGACGGCGCCTCCGCCATCTACGGCACGGACGCCATCGGCGGCGTGATCAACTTCATCCTGCGCAAGGACTACACGGGCCTGGAACTCAGCGCCTACGGCACGATGACGGACCAGGGTGGCGGCAACACCCGCAAGTACTCCGGCGTGGTCGGTTTCGGCGACATCAACAAGCAGCGCTTCAACGTGCTGCTCGCGCTCGACTACCAGAAGGACACGCCCCTCAAGGCCAGCCAGCGCAAGGACTTCGCCGGCACCGCCATCCGTCCGGACCTCGGTTTCGCCCGGACCTCCGGCAACGTGTTCCCGGCGAACTTCACGATCTCCGGTGTGGGCACGTTCAACCTGACCGCGCGCAACGGTTGCATCCCGAGCGCGGGCTCCTTCCAGGTCAACGCGGCCACCGGTGCACCGGCCCCGCTGCAGAACACCTGCCGCTATGACTTCACGTCGGTCCTGGACATCTTCCCGCCGGCCGAGCGCAAGGGCGTGTTCACGCGTGGCGCATGGCAGTTCGCCAACGACCACCAGGCCTTCCTCGAATACCACTGGGTGAAGAACGAGGTCACGTTCGCCTCGTCCGAGACGCCGATCAACGACTTCGTCGGCAACGGTCCCTTCGTCTACCCGGCGGGCGGCCGCTACTACCCGGCTCCTTTCGTGGCCGCCAACGGTGCCACGATCACCCCGACGGGCAACCTCACGCTCGCCTGGCGTGGCAAGCAGGCGGGCCTGCGCACGAACCGTGCGGAGTCCGAGGAAGATCGCCTGGTCGCCGGCCTGCAAGGCGTGCTGCTGGGCTGGGACTACAACACGGCCTTCACGCGTGCGACCTCCAAGGGTTCCGACAACTACATCGATGGCTGGATGAAGGAATCGGTGCTGAACGCCGCGATCCGCACCGGCAACATCGACGTGTTCTCGGGCAACCCGCAGGATGCGGCAGGCCAGGCGCTGCTCAACTCCGCGAAGATCCTGCAGGAAGTGCGTGCCTCCGAATCCAAGACCACCGGTTTCGACGGCCGCATTTCCAAGGACCTGTTCGAGATGGCCAACGGCGCGTTCTCGCTGGCCGTGGGCTTCGACTATCGCAAGGAAGAGATCGACGACAAGCCGGCTGCGGTTCTTTCGTCGGGTGACGTGCTCGGCGGCGGCGGCAACCAGCCGGCGTGGGCCACCGACCGTGACGTGAAGGCGTTCTTCGCCGAGGTGAACGTTCCCCTCCTGAAGAACCTGGAACTCACGGGCGCGCTGCGCTTCGACGACTACAGCGACTTCGGCAGCACGACGAACCCGAAGGTGGGCCTGCGTTGGACGCCTGCGAAGAACGTGCTGGTCCGTTCGTCGTACAGCACGGGCTTCCGTGCCCCGACGCTGGCTGACATCCACCTGCCGCGCTTCTTCTCGAACACGGCCGACGTCCACAGCGACCCGATCCGCTGCCCGAACAGCGCCCCGATCGGCGGCTACGTGAACGAGGGCCTCGAGTGCGACGCGCAGTTCCAGAACCAGCTCGGCGGCAACGCCGCGCTGCAGCCGGAGAAGTCGAAGCAGTGGACCCTGGGTGTCATCCTCGAGCCGACGACGAACTCGTCTCTCGGTGCTGATTTCTTCTCGATCCATCGTCGCAACTCGCTGGGCGCGTTGAGCGACACGCGCCTGTTCGACGTCCTGGCCGCGGCAGATCCGCTGAATGCCGGTGGCCGCTTCGTTCGCGGCACCCGCGCGACGCCGAACGGCCCTTGCTCGAACGATCTCCCTGGCGCAACCACCCCGGCCAACGTCCCTTGCGGCATCCGGTACGTCGTGCAGGTGCAGGAAAACCTCGGCAAGTACACCGTCACCGGTGTCGACCTGTCGGGCTCCCTGCGCTTCCCGGCGCAGGACTGGGGTACGGTCGCGCTGCGCGGCGAGGGCACGTACATCGCCCGCTACCGCTACCAGTACGCGATCGACGGCGAGTACATCGACAACGTCGGCAGCTTCCAGGGTGAGAACGGCGCGGTGCCGCGTTGGCGCCATTACGTCTCGGCCAACTGGAAGTCCGGCGCGTGGGGCGCCACGATCGGCCAGCAGTTCGTCCTCGGTTACAAGGACGACGGCGGCGCGCGTCGCGTTGGCAGCTACGAAGTGTGGGACGTGCAGGGCACGTGGGATGGCTGGCGTGGCCTTGGCATCACCGCAGGCGTTCGCAACATCCTCGATCGCGATCCGCCGGCATCGGTTCAAGGCCAGACCTTCCAGGTCGGCTACGATCCCCAGATCGCCGACGCGCACGGTCGCACGTTCTACCTGGGCCTCAAGTACGCGTTCAAATAAGAAGCCCGGACTGCAGCACCTCGACGGGGCTCCCAATGGGAGCCCCGTTTTTCATTGAGCTGTCAGGAACGCGGGCGTGCGAGCTGCCAGGCGAGATGGGCTTTCACAGTCGGCCATTCCGCCGCGGTGATGCTGTAGACGCAGCTGTCCCGCAACGTGCCGTTGGCCATGCGCATGTGGCTTCGCAACACGCCGTCCAGCTTGGCGCCCAGCCGTTCGATTCCGCGCCGGCTCTGGTGGTTCATGAAGTGCGTACGGAACTCGACGGCAATGCAATCCTTTTTCTCGAACGCGTGTTCGAGCAGCAGGAGCTTGCAGCCGGTGTTGAGGGACGTGCGCTGCGAAGATGCGCGATACCAGGTGCCGCCGATTTCGAGCCGGCGGTGGACGGGATCCACATTCATGTAGTTGGTGACGCCGACGGCCTTGCCGCTGGCCGGATCCACGACGGCGAACGGAAGCAGCGTTCCGTGTTCGCGCAGCCCTATGCGGCGCTCGATATCGGCTCGCATCGCCTCGGGTGATGGAACCGTCGTGTACCAGAGCTTCCAGAGCTCGCCATCGCGGGTCGCCGCGACGAGGTCGTCGTGGTGGGCCAGCGAAAGCGGCACGAGCAGGGCATGCGGAGATTGGAGTGCGACAGGTTCGAGGAAAGGGGTGGCGGTCATCTTCTTGTGATGTTTCGTCCTGGAGGAATCTGGCGGTAAGACTACGCCTGTCGCGGCCGCGCCGTCGCCGTCGGTACAATGGTTCACATAGCCCGGTGAACAGGGCTCAATCAGGGAGACTCAAGATGCGGCTGATCCAAATTGCCGCGGCGGCGTTCGCCGTCGCGTTCTCTACGGCTGCGCTCGCCCAGGCGCCGTCCCCCAACGAAATCCTGCTCGGCCAGAGCGTGGACCTGTCCGGTCCCGCGTCGCCGCGCCAGAAGTTGCTGAAGGAAGCCTCCGACGCCTATATCCGGCATGTGAACGGGAAGGGCGGCGTGAACGGCCGCAAGATCCGCGTGATCAGCCTCGACAACAAGGGCGACAAGGACACGACGGTCGCGAACATCGCCCAGCTGGTCGAGAAAGACAAGGTGATGGGCATCTTCATGATGTCCGGCACTTCCAACGTGACCGCCGTGCTGCCGTACCTGCAGGAGAACAAGGTGCCGCTCTTCGGCATCACCTCCGGCTCGATGTCGCTGCGCAAGCACCACCCGTACCTGTACCACTACAAGGCGAGCTACGGCGACGAGCTGGAGAAGCTTGCCGCGCACCTGGCGGCCGTCGGCATCTCGCGGGTCGGGATCATCTACCTGAGGAGCGGGTTCGGGAAGGAGAACCTGGGCGCCGCCGAGGCCGCGATGGCCGCGAAGAACCTGCAGGTCATCGCGAAGGCCGAGGTCGCGGAAAGCGGCGAGGATGCGCCGGCGGCCGCGAGCATCGTCGCCAAGGCGAAGCCGCAGGCCGTGATCCTCGTGAGCGTTTCCGGAACGGCCCCCAAGATCGTCGCCGCCTACCGCGCGCTGGACGACAAGGCCACGCTGCTCGGCCTCTCGGTCCTGAGCTCCGACCTCCTGTACAAGGAACTGCAGGAAAAGGTGCGCGGAATCATCATCGCGCAGACCGTCCCGTATCCTTGGGACCGCAGCATCAAGATCGTGGCCGAATACCAGGACGTGATGAAGGCCATGGGCGTGAAGGACATCTCGGTGGCCGGAATGGAGGGCTACCTCTCAGCGCGCATGTTGGTCGATTCCCTGCGCACCGGCGGACGAGGTTTGACTCGCGAGTCGCTGGTGCGGGTGCTCGACAACACCGGTGAGCAGAATCTGGGTGGGTACCGGTATGCGTTCACGTCGACGGACCACAACGGCTCGAAGTACGTCGACATCACGCTGATCGGCAAGGGCGGAAAACTCCTGCGTTGACCCGGGAAAGCTGCCTGCTTCATATCTCGCATAATTTGTATTATGTAATATCAATGATGGCTAGTCGTTTGCCCGGCCACCGAGCAACACGGCCAAAGGTTGTACCCCTCTTGGGACGTACCGGAGCCCAATGGCGTATGGATACAATCCGCCCCACAACAAGGGCCATGAAGGCCCGGGGAGCGATGCAATGTCGGCGACATCGGTCATGGTGTGGGCAGGCAGCAGCTTCGCAAGCGGCGTGGTCGGCACCGCCGGCGGCATTGCTTTCACGACCTTCCTCGAGGCCGTAGGCGTCCCCAATCCCTCGAAGGAGGCCCTCGAGAAGCTGGACAAGATCCTCTCGCGGCTCGATGGCGTGGCGCGCGACATCGAACAGATCAACACCCGCATCGCGGCCCTCGCCCAGCAGCTCGCCATCGTTGGGCTCGAGATCCAGAAGGGCACACAGGAAAACGCCCTCAAGGCGGCGATCGCCAATATCCAGACCCACACCGGTGGCTCCCGGCAGCCGCTGATTGCGGCTGCGGCTGCCGCGGCGGCGGCGGCGGTCTCGCCGATCGTGAGCCTCGCCGACTGGGGGCGGCGGCGCAAGCAGAACGAGCCGTTGCCTCCGGAGGCCGTCGAGGAGTTCACGCGCAACGTGATCACCACGTGGGACATCCCCAAGGCGATCGTCGAGATCGGCAACGGGCTTGTCGGGACCTCGAACGACGATGGAACGCTGCGCGCGTGGACCAACCTCTACGTGGCCCAGATGGCGGGCCGGACCTGGAGCCCTGGCCTCTTCGGTTTCTACGAGAGCCTCGAGCAGCGTTTCCTGTATGCGGTTTCGGTGCAGATGCAGGCGGCCTACCTCGTGATGACCGCAAAGACGTACGGGAGCCCCTCTGGCGAGGTGCCCGAGAGCGCGCGCCAATGGCTCGCGCAGGACTTCGTCGCGAACACCCTCCAGCCCGAGATCGACCTGTTCCTGGCCTGCGTCGAGAAACTGGTGTTCTCGCAAGGCGACTGGTGCTCGCCGACACCGGTGCGCAAGACGACGACGCGTCCCGGCGCCGACGGGTCCCCCGTCCTGCTTGCCGGCATCGGCGTTCCCCCGGACGCGGCAAAGATCCTGCTGCGCTCGGAGCTCATCAGCCGGCGCCTGGTCGAGACCTTCCGCGACATGCGAAATTTCCCCGATCCCCAGAAAAGGGGACTCGCGAACACCGACGCCGCGAACCGCACCTTCGGCATCTACGTGCACCTGGTCTGCCGCGAGTCGGATGTCGTCAACGGACAGGGGCCGGAGCTCGCGCCCTGGGCCGGTGGGGGGCAGAAGGGCCGCGTGCTTGGCGCGAGCGGCGCGATCATGCCCGCGTTCAAGGGCGGTAAGGACGGTTACGCGGTCCTCGACAAGCCGGAGAATTCACGGCTGCGCCTGGTCCGGTACTACTGGAGCTGGCTCGACATCCGCGGTCCGGCGCTGCCGCTCACGGACGGCAAGCCTTTCAACCAGATCCTCCTGAACCCCCAGGACTTCACCGCGATGGGCCTCGATTGGCCGAACTTCAGCGCCGGCCACGCGCTGGACGTCTCGCGCCTCTACACGCCCCCGCAGGTCACGAAGGACACGGTGGGCGCGTGGACGGTTTCGCCGCTCGGCGGCGTCGACAAATTCAGCTCCGGACGGCTCACGACCGACCGCATGGACAAGCCCGTGCTCACGCAGGACGAGGCGCGGGCGTATTTCCTCGCGGCGGCCACGGTCGAGGGCACGCAGATCCTCCAGGGCGGATCCTTCGAGCAGCGGGAGGTGTCGGCCGTCATGTCGTGCCCCCTCTTCACCTACACCGGCAGCGAGGCGCGCACGATGCGGCTGCGCATGTGGCTTTCCCTGAACGCGTCGAGGAACTTCACGAACTGCAGCAAGTTCCAGATGCGCGGCGCGGTCCGCGTGACCCTGAAGGGGCCCGCGGGCGACCTGCTCTTGTACGACTCGGACACCTACAACAACGGGCGCCTGAGCCTTTGGGACCAGCAGATCTCCGGCGGCAACGTCCCGCCGCAGGCGACCGACGAGCCGGCGCTCGTGCAGGTCTTCACCGTGGGCTCCACGCGTGCGGCCGAGACTTGGCGCCTCGAGATCGTCGCTCGCGTGATCTACAAGGGCCGCTGCGTGGGCGCCAAGGCGTTGCTCGGCACCGTGGTCAAGGACCTTTCGCTTTCCTGGCAATAGGCGACGCACCGATCGAGTCGTGGCTTCCAGTTCTCCGCTCGCCTCGCGGCCTGCGATAATCGCCCGCACTCACGCGATCGCTCGCCATGTCCAAGCTCTATTTCCGCTACGCCGCGATGAACGCGGGCAAGTCCACCAACCTGCTGCAGGTCGCCCACAACTATGAGGAACGCGGCCGCGAGACGATCATCTACACGGCGGAAGTCGACCATCGCGCCGGCGATGGCATCGTGTCGTCGCGCCTGGGCGTGAAGCGCCCGGCACGGGTCTTTTCACCAAGCACATCCTTCGCCGACGCTTTCGAGGCGCGTCCGGGCTGCATCCTGGTCGACGAGGCGCAGTTCCTGGCGCCCGAGCAGGTCCGCGAGCTCCACCGCCTCGCCCACCAGAAGCACGTGCCGGTGATCTGCTACGGGTTGCGCACCGACTTTCGCGGAGTGGGTTTCCCGGGCGCGCTGGAGTTGCTCGCCCTGGCCGACGCGCTCGAGGAGATCAAGACCGTGTGCCGCTGCGGGAAGAAGGCGTCGATGGTCATCCGGCACGACGAGCGTGGCCAGCGGGTCTTCGAGGGCGAAGTGGTGCAGATCGGCGGAAATGAAACGTACGAGTCGGTGTGCCCGTCGCGCTTCTACGAAGGGCATTGCTGAGGGCGGCAAGGACCGGCCGCGCCCGGCCACCCTCCCCGATTCAGGCGGGGTTCGGCGTATCGATCTTCCGCAGGAGCCAGCCTTCCGGGCCCTTCACCAGGCCGAAGAGCTGCGCATGTCCCTGGAATGCCACCACGAAGCGCGCGCCGAACTCGACGGTCTTCAGCACGTTCCAGTGGCAGCCGTTGATCTGCACGAGGAACTGGTTGCGGGCGGTGGCGGAAGCGTCGAGCGTGCCGAGCAACTCGGCCAGCGTCGTGACCTTGCCGTCGCAGGCGACCGAGTGGACCTTGGACTTGTCCGCTTCGAGGACGTCGTACCAGGGTTGGCCGAACGAGGTCGGCGGGGCTGCCTTCAACGCCGGGCGGCCGCTGCGAAGGCGCCGCAGGAGCAAGGACCGCTCGATCCCCGAATGCGTGATCGTGTCGAGCGCCCTCCCCTCGGCCTGCAGGATGCGCGCCCACTCGAGTACCTTGGCCACGAGGTCGATCTCGGCCGCCGTCGGCGCGTTCTCGTCCAGCAGGGCGGGATTCTCCCGGCGGATGTGCTCGATGGCCGAGCTGATCGCCGAAGCGATCGAGGCGGCGCTCGCCACGGAAAGCCGCTGCATGGTGCCGTTCACCGCGACCTCGATCGTCGCATCGGCGAGCGAACCCAAAGTCGCGAGCGCTCCCTTGGAGCTCACGCGCGCAACGCCACCGAATCGCTCGCTGACCTGCGCGTCCAAGACCGTTGAATCATCCATCAAACGAGGCCTCCCTTGGCTCTTGTGAGGATGATTCTAGGGTCGCCCGGGCCATCGGGCCACGCCGCAAGATTGCGTCTGTAAGAATCCAGCCCGCGAAAGATCCGGGGCTCAGCGCAGGAAACCCTTGGCGGAAATCATCGAAAGGTCGGTGATCTCCAGCCCCGTATGGTCGGAGGGCGAATAGCTGATCACGAGGTCGCCCATGTCGAAGCTGCGCAGGTTCTCGAGCGCCCTCACCACCGAGTCTCGCGACGGATTCGGGCCGGCATCCTTCAGGGCTTTCACGGTCACCTTGGCCGCGGCGAAGCCCTCCATCATCCCGGGCGTCAACGTCACCTTCTTCGTGAAGGCGATCATCTGCGCCTCGCGCACGAAGGGGCTGGTGAGGCTCTTCTCGTCCGGGAATACCTGGCTCACGATCACGCCGCGCGCGTTCTTGTCCAGGAGCTTGATGAAGGCGGTCGAGGCGTTGTTGGAGAGCGTGGCGATCTTGGCCTGGGAGCCCGCGTTGCGGATCGCGATCACGGCATTCTTCACCGCGAGCCCCGCCCCCACGACCACGATCACCTGCGGGTCCCCCTGCAGGAGCGACGTGAGGAGCTGGTTCATGAACTCGGTGCTGTCCTTGGCCGCGAGGACGCGGTCGAAGGCCTGCACGATGGTCGGCCGCAGGTTCTGGTCGATGAAGCCGCTCTTCAGTCCGGTGAGCACGTCCAGGCCGAAAGCATCGTTCACGTGCAGCACGGCAATGCGTTCGAGCCCCGAGGTCTTCAGCAGGCGCACGAGCTTTTCCGCCTCGAGCTGGTAGGCGGTGCGCACGTTGAAGACGTACTTCTGGACCGGACGGTGGAAGACCATCGCGCCGGTCGAGGGACCGATCAGCGGGACGTGCGCGTCGGTGATGAGCGGGAGGATCGCCTGGTTGTGCGGCGTTCCGCGCACGAGCATCAGCGCCGTGACGTTGTCCTGCTCGATCAACTGCTTCACGACAGCAACGGTCTTGTCGACCTCGAAGTTGTCGTTGCGCGCGATGAGGCGGATCTTCTGGCCGTGGACCCCGCCGTCGCTGTTGACCTTGTCGATGTAGATTTCGGCGCCCTTCACCACCTCGAGCATCGAACCCGCGTTGCTGCCTTCCAGCGGGCCGGAGATGCCGAGCTTGATCTGGGCGTGCGACTGCATTGCAAGCAACAACATGCCGGCCGAAGCCAGCATCACGAGCTTCCGCATGGAAGCCTCCCTATCGTCAATTGGTCCCTGATTGTTCTAGCGCGTGCGCGCCGAAGCCCTGTGTACTGCCGGGCCTATTCATCCAATTGCCGGGCCATTCTGGCACCGTCCGGGGAATATCGCCAACCTTTGTCGCCGGGAGGCGTCACCGGGCCAGGGACATTGCGAATGTTAAGACTCCCCGAATCGGACGGCGCCGCCCGCCTCCGCCCGCACAATCGGCGCGGCCACCGCGATCCTTCCCTTGCGCTTGCCTTTCGACGCCGCCGCGCACCGAAAAAAAGGGGCCCGGAACGAGCCCCCAACCCCACGAATCAATCTTGCGTCCTTCGCAACAGCTTGCGTTTTCCCGGCAGCGGTCCATCGGGCGGCTCCTGGATCGGTGGCGTCGGGGGATGCGCCGGATCCGGAGGAATCACCGGGACGAGGTCGGGCCCTCCGTCGGGCAGGTCGTGCCCGCCCGATGGCGTGGGCTCGGGAGCATGCACGCGCATCGCAAACCCGATCGCCGGGTTCATTGCATCCTCGCCGTCGCTTCGGGATGCGGTCCGTATTCCTTGAGCCGGTTGTAGAGCGTCTTCACGCAGATCCCGAGCATGCCGGCGGCGCGCTTCTTGTCGCCCCCGCAGTACTGCAGCGTCGAGACGATGAGGTGACGGTCGGCCACATTGAGCGGCGTGCCCAGCGGCAGCACGATCGAGGGCGTCGGCGACACCGAGGTGGCCGGGCGCCCGCCGTCGAGCGGCGCGGGATTCGTCGTGTCCAGCTGGCCGAGGATCGCGAGGCGCTGGATGTAGTTGCGCAACTCGCGCACGTTGCCGGGCCAGGGGTGCTTCTCGAGCTGTGCCAGCGTTTCCTCCGACACCGTGCGGCGCGTGCCCTGCTCCTTGTTGATCTGTTCGACCAGTGCCTGGGCGATGAGGCTCACGTCGCCGTCGCGCGCGCGCAATGGCGGGATGTCGATCGGGAAGACGTGCAGGCGATGGAACAGGTCGGTGCGCAGCTTGCCCGCCTCCACGGCCGCGCGTGGATCGCGGTTGGTGGCCGCCACGATGCGCACGTCGATGTCGATCGGCAGGGCCATGCCGATGCGCATGAGTTGCCGCGTCTCGAGGACTCGCAGCAGGCGCACCTGCAGCTCCAGCGGCATCTCGGTGATTTCGTCCAGGAACAGCGTTCCGCCGTTCGCCTGTTCGAAGTATCCGCGGTGCACCCGGTCGGCCCCGGTGAAACTGCCGCGCTCGTGGCCGAACATCTCGCTCTCGATCAGGTTGGGCGAGATGGCGCCGCAGTTGATCGCGAGGAAAGGCTGGTCGCGGCGGCGGGAAAGGTCGTGCACGGTGCGGGCCACGAGCTCCTTGCCCGTCCCGCTTTCACCCGTGAGGAAGACGGTCGCTTCCGTCGGGGCGACGCGTGCGATCTGGTCGTAGACGCGTTGCATCGCAGGAGAGCGGCCGACCAGGCTGCCGAAGCGACCCGACGTCTTGAGTTCGTCGCGCAGCCTGCCGATCTCGACGCTGCCGCCATTCCGGCGCGGCACCCGCGCGAGGACGGCCTGCAAGCGCGCAAAATCGACGGGCTTTGTGAGGTAATCGGTGGCACCTCGGCGCAGCGCCTGGATCGCGGTCTCGACGCTCGCGTAGCCGGTGATCAGCACGAATTGGGTACCGGCGCCCGCGTCGATGTCTTCCAGCAGTTGCATGCCGCTTCCATCCGGGAGCTTGAGGTCCGTGAGGATGACGTCGGGTTGCTGGCGCGTGAGCTGGATGCGCGCTTCCCGCAGGGTGCCGGCCGACGCGGTCGTGAAGCCGGAAGTGCCCACGAGCCCTTCGAGCGCTTCCCGGGCGGGAACGTCGTCCTCGACGATGAGTGCGTGGGGCATGCTCGGATCCTCCGGAATTGGCAATTTGTTCTGGATCCAGCGTAAACCGCTGCGGCCCGAAAGTTTGTCAGCGAAAGTCCTACATTCTTAGAGGAGGAGTCCGACAGAGTGCCCGCGGCTCAGGCGGTACTTTTTGCAATGTCGAAGCTGCCCCACGGAGCAGACCCATGTTGCTAGAGCGCACCCCGCTCGCCTATCCCGCGAGCTCCCCCTCTTCCCTGACGCCGGGCGCACTTCGCCGGCGGCGTGCCTCGCGCCCGGGCAAGACGAGTTTCGGTCCGCTGGTCGGTGAGTCCGCGGCGATGGTGCGCATGTACCAGCGCATCGAGGATGTGGCTCCGACCGACGCGACCGTCCTGATCGTGGGCGAGAGCGGAACCGGCAAGGAACTGGTGGCCCAGGCCCTCGCGGAGCGCAGCCCGAGGGCCGGGACGCCGATGGTCGCGATCAACTGCGGCGGCATTCCGGCCTCCCTGCTCGAATCGCAGCTCTTCGGGCACGAACGCGGCAGTTTCACAGGCGCGCAGCAGCGCAACACGGGATCCTTCGAGACTGCGCACGGCGGGACACTCTTCCTCGACGAGATCACCGAGATGCCGCTGCCGATGCAGGCGGTGCTGTTGCGCGCCCTCGAGGAACGAAAGATCCGCCGCGTAGGCGGCGATGCGGACATCGCCGTGGACGTCCGGGTCCTCGCCGCAACCCATCGCGACCCGGAACTCGCGGTACGCCAGGGCCTCCTGCGCGAAGACCTCCTCTATCGCCTGAACGTTTTCCCGATCGAGGTCCCGCCGCTGCGCCATCGCGAGGACGACATCGAATTGCTGGCCCGTCACTTCCTCGCGGAGCTGAACGGCGAGGCCGGAACGCATCGCCGCCTGTCGTCGCGCTCGCTGGCCGTGCTGCGCAGCTATCCCTGGCCGGGCAACGTGCGCGAGCTTCGCAACGCGATCCAGCGCGCCTTCATCCTGGCCGACGGCGACATCGAGGTCGTTCCGGGGGAAGCATTCCTGCGTGCGGCCACGCGCGTCGACGACAATTCGCTTCGCATCGCGCTGGGGACGAAGCTCGCCGATGCGCAACGCGACCTGATCCTGGCGACGCTGTCACAGCTGCGCGGCGACAAGGAGCGCACGGCGCAGGCGCTCGGCATCTGCCTGAAGACCCTCTACAACCGGCTGCAGACGTACCAGGAAGTGCAAGGCGCGCCGCGCGTCGAATGACCGCTCCTGGACCGGGACCGGCAGTCCGCGTCTAGGAGGCCGTGCCGCGGTGGAGCCGTCGAGACTCGTCGAGCGCCATGCCGCGCGCTTCCATCATCTCGCCCGCCCAGTATTCCTGCCGGCCTTCGAGGACGAGGAAGTCGTCCTCGATGAAGCGACCCCACTGCTGCAGGGCAATTCCCTTGAGCTGGCGCCAGTTGCCTTCAACGATGGTGAGATTCATCGCGATCTCCAGTTTGTACACCTCGCCGGCGTACCTCCTGAAGAGACTGCCAACCCCGGGAGAAGTTTCCCCGTGAGCCTCGGACTCGTTGATGCCCTAGTCCGGGCCGGTCATCGACTCGGGACGCACCCACTCGTCGAACTGCGCGCCGGTCACGTATCCGGTGGCCAGGGCCGCCGCCCGCAGTGTCGAGCCTTCCTTGTGCGCCTTCTTCGCGATTTCGGCCGACTTGTCGTAGCCGATCCTGGGCGCGAGCGCCGTCACCAGCATCAGCGAATTCTCGACCAGGGACTGGATGCGTTCGCGATTGGGTTCGATGCCGCGCGCGCAATGCTCGTCGAAGCTCGCGGTCGCATCGGCGATGAGGCGCGTGCTTTGCAGGAACGCATACGCGATCACCGGCTTGAACACATTCAGTTCGAGGTGGCCCTGCGCGCCGCCGAAATTCACCGCGACATCGTTGCCCATCACCTGGCAGCAGGCCATGGAGAGGGCCTCGCACTGCGTCGGATTCACCTTCCCGGGCATGATCGAACTGCCCGGCTCGTTCTCGGGAATGACGATTTCGCCGAAACCGGAGCGCGGCCCGCTCGCGAGCAACCGCACGTCATTCGCGATCTTCATCAACGCCGCGGCCGCGCCCTTCAGGGCCCCATGCGCATGGACGAGCGCATCGTGCGCGGCCAACGCCTCGAACTTGTTCGGTGCCGAAACGAAGGGATGCCCCGTCGAGCGCGCGAGTTCGCGCGCGACGCGCATGCCGAAATCGCGATGCGTATTCAATCCGGTGCCGACGGCCGTGCCCCCGACCGCGAGTTCCCCGAGATGAGGCTGGGCATCGGTCAAGTGGCGCGCCGCGTGGGCGAGCTGGGCCGCGTAGCCCGACAGCTCCTGGCCCAGCGTGAGCGGCGTGGCGTCCTGCAAATGGGTGCGGCCGATCTTCACCACGTCGCCGAACCGGCCGGATTTCGCCTCGAAGGTCTGCCGCAGTGCCTCCAACGAAGGCAGCACGCGTTCGCGCAAGGCGGCCAGCGCCGCGACATTCATCGCCGTCGGAAAAATGTCGTTGGACGACTGTCCGCGATTCACGTCGTCGTTCGGATGCACGAGTCGGCCCTCGCCCCGCGGCCCGCCGAGCAGTTCGCTGGCGCGGTTGGCCAGCACCTCGTTCGCATTCATGTTGGTCTGCGTACCCGAACCCGTTTGCCAGACCACCAGGGGGAACTCATCCGGCCATTTCCCGGCAAGGACTTCGTCGGCGGCAGCCATGATCGCATCGGCCTTGGCCGGTTCGAGTGCGCCGAGGTCCTTGTTGACCTGCGCGCAGGCTCGCTTGACCTGGACCAATGCCCTGATGAGCTCCGGGGGCATTCGCTCGCCCGAAATGCGAAAATGCTCGATCGAGCGCTGCGTCTGGGCGCCCCAGAGGTGCTTCGCGGGCACTTTCACCGTCCCGAAGGTGTCTTTCTCGTTGCGCTCCGCCGACATGGGCTCCACCCCTTGGTAGAATTGCCGCCTCCATGAACTATACCGAGCGCTATACCCGCACGGCGATCGCACTGCACTGGATCGCGGCCGTGCTCATCGTCGGCAACCTGTCATGGGGCCTCTACATGACGGGCCTCGAGTTCTCGCCGGCGAAGCTCAAGTACTACTCGTGGCACAAGTGGACCGGGGTCACGATCTTCACGATCGCCGCGCTGCGCCTCCTCTGGCGCCTGCGCCATCCCGCTCCGGCGCTCCCGGGCCACATGCCCGCGTGGGAACGGAATGCCGCGCACGTTTCGCATGTTCTCCTGTACGTGCTGTTCTTCGCGGCGCCGTTGAGCGGATGGCTGTTCAGCTCGGCGGTGGGATTCCAGACGGTGTGGTTCGGCGTCATCCCGATCCCCGACCTCCTCGAGAAGAATCGCGAACTCGCCGAGACGCTGAAGCTGGTGCATCGCTCGATCACGTACACGCTGGGAGCCCTCATCGCCCTGCATGCCGCGGCCGCGGTGAAGCACCACGTGCTGGATCGTGACGATGTCCTCGTTCGCATGTTGCCGTTCCTCAAGCAGCGCCCGCCCGCCCCTCCGCCCCCTACCCTCCCGGAAACGCCATGAAACGCACTTCGCTTCTCCTTGCCGCGGCACTGCTGGCCGCGGCCCCTGCCTTTGCCGCGTCGCAGAAGATCGACACGTCGAAGAGCTTCATCCGCTTCGTCTCCAAGCAGATGAACGTGCCCGTCGAAGGCAAGTTCAAGAAATTCGAAGGCAACGTCGACTTCGATCCGAAGAAGCCCGAAGCCGCCAAGGCCGAATTCGAGGTCGAGCTCGGCTCGATCGACATGGGCTCGCCCGAAGGCGAAACCGAGGCGGTGCGGCCGCTGTGGTTCAATACCGCGCAGTTCCCCAAGGCGAAGTTCGTCGCCGCCACGGTGAAGGCCGCGGGCCCGAACAAGTACGAGGCCGCCGGGGCGCTCACCATCAAGGGCATCAGCCAGAACATCACGACGTCGTTCACGCTCAATGACGCGAGTGGCACGCGCACCGTGGAGGGCACGTTCACGCTGAAGCGCCTCCAGTTCAAGATCGGCGAGAAGCAGTGGGCCGACACCGAAACCGTCGCCGACGACGTCCTCGTCAAGTACCGCTTCGTCCTTCCCCTTTGATTTCCCTCCAGGAGACTTGCAACCCATGAAACGCCTGCTCATCGCCGCCGCCCTCGCAGCCGCCCTTCCCGTCGCCGCCCAGGAAACCTATACGGTCGACGCCGGCCATACCGTGCCCCAGTTCGAAGTGAAGCACCTGGGCATGTCCACGCAACGCGGCCTGTTCACCAAGGCCAGCGGCAAGATCACGATCGACCGCGCCGGCAAGAAGGGCAACGCCGACATCACGATCGACATGACGTCGCTCGCGACCAGCGTGCCCAAGCTGAACGACCATCTGAAGTCCGACGATTTCTTCGGCGCGGAGAAATTCCCGACCGCCACCTTCAAGGGCTCCGACTTCAAGTTCGACGGCGACAAGCTGGTCTCGGTCGGCGGCAACCTCACGCTGAAGGGCGTCACCAAACCGGTCACGCTCTCGGTCTCCGCGTTCAACTGCGGCAACCACCCGATGAACAAGAAGGCGATGTGCGGCGCGGATGCGTCCGTGACCCTCAAGCGCAGCGACTTCGGCGTGAGCTATGGCATTCCCGCGATCAGCGACGACGTGAAGCTCTCCATCCCGGTCGAGGCCTTCAAGGACTGATGCACGCGGCGCACTTCACGCGCTTCTTCGAAGCGAACCCGGGGTGGCTGCACTTCGGGGCGCATAGCCACCATCCCTGGCCCGATGCCACCCGGTCCGCGCACGAACGGTACTGGGTGGATGCGGCCACCCTGGTGGACCGCAAGTGGGAGCGGATCCTCGGTGAGGTGCTACCGGCGGCGCAGGCGCATGTCGCCCGGCTGCTGAACCTGTCGGACGCGAAGCAGGTCGCCTTCGCGCCGAACACCCATGAGTTCGTCGGGCGGCTTTTCTCGTGCCTGGATTTTTCGAGGCCCGTGCGGGTGCTCGCGAGCGCACACGAGTTCCACAGCTTCCGCCGCCAGGCGCGGCGCCTCGCCGAAACCGGCCGGCTCGAGCTGGTCGAGGTCGCGGCCGAGCCCTACGAGACGTTCACCGATCGCTTCGCGGCCCTGGCCGGTTCGGGTTCCTGGGACATGGTGTGGCTCTCGCATGTGTTCTTCGACTCGGGCTTCGTCGTCCGGGAGCTCGATCGCATCGTCTCCGCCATCCCCGAAAGCGCCATCGCCGTCATCGACGGCTATCACGCATTCTGCGCACTGCCGGTGGATGTCGCGTCGATCCACAAACGCGCCTTCTACATCGCGGGTGGCTACAAGTACGCGATGTCGGGCGAAGGCGCCTGCTTCCTCGCGGTCCCGCCCGGCAATGCGTTGCGGCCGGTCGATACGGGTTGGTATGCCTCCTTCGATTCGCTCAGCGCACCGCCCGACGGCCCGGTGCCCTACTCCGACGGCGCCTTCCGCTTCTGGGGTGCCACCTTCGATGCGTCCGGGCTCTATCGCTTCGGGGCCGCCATGGACTGGCTGAACTCCGTGAACACGAGGCCGAAGGAAATCCACGAGCACGCGGTGGCCCTTCAAGGCCAGTTCCTCGAAGGTCTCGAGCGCCTGGGCATCCGCCGGCTCGCATCGCGCCACCTCGTGCCGCCACGGGTCGTCGAGCGCGGCAACTTCCTCACGTTCGAAGTGGAAGACGCGGAAGGCGTCCACAAGCGCATCGCCGAGTCCGGCATCTACATCGATCGCCGGGGATCGCGCCTGCGCTTTGGCTTCGGCGTGTACCACGACGAGGCGGCCGTGGCGATGTTGCTCGGCCGGCTTCGCCCCGTCCTGACATAATCGGTCCCATGTCCCGCTCGGCCGTCTCCCCGCGCATCAAGCGCATCGCCTGGATTCTCACGATCGCCGGCGCCATCCCCTTCGCGGTCGCCACGGCCTTCGTGTTCCGCGGCGAATCGTCGGTGCGCGTGCCGGCCATCGCGGCCCTCATCACCTACTCCGCCGTGATCCTCTCGTTCCTGGGCGGGATCGAATGGGGCATCGCGTTGCGCGAGGAAGCGGGCAACGAGTTCACGCGCGCCGTCGCGCTCGGTCTCTCGACCGTCCCTTCGCTCGCTGCATGGGCGGTCTTCTGGCTGCCGGGTACCCTGGTGCAATTGGGCACCGCGCTGGGCGTGTTCGTTTTCGCCTGGGCCGCGGACCAATACCTCGCCAGCCGGGGCTTGCTCCCCACCTGGTTCGTCGACCTGCGGACCGCCATCACCGGCGTGGTCGCGGCGATCCTCGGCGTGGCGATCTGGAGGCTGTGGAGCCTCTGAGCCGGGCGGGTCCTACTTCTTCTTCCCGCCGGTTTCGACGAATCGCGCCAGCCACGCGAAGAACTCCCGGTACCAGAGTTGCGAGTTCCGCGGCTTGAGGATCCAGTGGTTCTCGTCGGGAAAGAACACGAGCCGCGCCGGAACGCCCTTGGCCTTGAGCGAGTTGTAGTACGCGAGGCCCTGCGAATCGGGTACGCGATAGTCGAGCGCGCCGTGGATCACCAGCGTCGGCGTCTTCATGTTCTTCACGATCGCGCGCGGATTCTGGCGATCCACCTTGCGGCTGTCGTTCCAGTAGAACGCCCCGAGTTCCTTCGGATGCCAGTACCAGGCGTCGTCGGAGAACATGGCGACCCAGTCGAAGCAGCCCGCGTGGCAGACGTACGCCTTGTATCGGTTGGTGTGGCCATTCATCCACGCGACCATGTAGCCGCCGTAGCTCCCGCCCGCGGCGAGAAGCCGGTTGCGATCGATGAAGCCCTTGGCCAGCAGGTAGTCGGTGCCTGCCTCCACGTCGGCCAGTTCCTTCTCGCCCAGGTTGCCGTCGATCGACGCGAGGAACTTCTGTCCGAATGAGGATGACCCGTGATAATTCACGCATGCGACCACGTAGCCCTGCGCCGCGAAAGCGTGGTTGTTCCAGCGGAAGTGGAAATTGTCGCCCCAGACCGAATGGGGCCCGCCGTGGATGTTGTGCAGCAGCGGCCATTTCTTCTTCGGGTCGAAGTCGGGCGGATAGATCACCCACATCTGCACCTTCTCGCCCTTCCAGCCCTTCACCCAGTGCTCTTCGACGCGTCCGAACTTGAACTTCGCCATGCGCCTGGCGTTGAACGATTCGAGCGCCGTCTCCTTTCCGGAGGAATCCCGCGCAAAGACCGCGGGCGGCGTCCCCATCGTGTTGCGGATGAAGACGACGGTGCCGGAACCGACCGCGAATTCGCCGACCGAACCGCCCTGGGCGAGGACCGAAGGCTTCCTCGCATCGATCGCGAAACGGAAGAGGTGGGTCCGTGCGTTGTCCTCGGCATGGAACACGAGGGCATCGCTCTCCGGCGTCCACGCGAGCGGCGCCGTGGCGTTGCGATCCCACGCGGCCGAGATGACACGCACGCCCTGCTTCTTCCGGTCGATCAGCGCGATGCGGTCGGGCGCGACATAGCTCTTGCGCAAGTCCTGCGTGAGCAGCGCGATCCACTTTCCGTCGGGCGAATAGGCCGGGCTCACGTGCGACAGCTGCGATGCACTCGTGAGGGAGCGGACTCGCCGGGTCTTCACGTCCAGCACCGCCACGTGGTGCTCGTGATCGAAACGCTTGTCCTCGGCCGGGTCGTAGGTGAACGCGATCTCGCGGCCGTCCGGAGCGATGTCGTAGTGGTGTGCGGCCGTATCGTTCCGGGGCAACTCCCACTTCGAGCCCGCGAAGAGGTCGCGCACGTTGCCGCCACCGACGTCGACCGTGAAGAGGCGCGGAGCCCGGCCATCGGTGAGCCAGTGGTCCCAGAAGCGATAGGCCGAATGCTCGGCCACGTGGGCTTTCACCGGATCGTCCTGCTTCGCCTTGTACCGCGTGGCGAGAGCTTCGAGCCCCTTCGCATCCGGCCACACCCACGAAATGAACGCGATGCGCTTCGAGTCGGGAAACCACTTGATGCCGAACGCGCCCGTGGGCATCTCGGTGACGCGTCGCGCTTCTCCTCCATCGGGTGCGATCACGTAGACCTGCGCTTCGGCATCGCCCTCGCGCTTCGCGACGAACGCGATCGAGCGGCCGTCGGGCGACCAGCGCGGTTCGCCATCCTTCTCGCCCGCGTGGGTGAGCCGCCGTGGCTCGCCGCCGAATGTCGAGAGGAGCCAGAGGCTCGTGCTCGCCTTGTTGGACTTCATGTCGTACGCGGCGACGCTCACGCAGGCCTGTGCGCCATCGGGCGAGAGCGTCGGGTGCGCGGGACGTTCGAGCTTCCACAGATCGTCGACGGTGAGGCGCTTTGCGGCCATGTCTTCCCCAAAGAAAAAACGCACCGGAAACGGTGCGTTTGAACCGGACGGATTGTACGCCGGTCGCCGGAGGCTGCGCGGTCCTAGTGCAGTTTGGGCGCTACCGCGATCGCTGCGGCCGCTTCGCAGCGTTCGCGCACGCGTCGCTCGTCGCTGGCTCGAACCATTTCCCACGCGGCCGCCAGGCGCCGGCAGGTATCCCGCACGTAGTCGCCCGCTTCCGCATGCCGCCCGATCAATTCGAGGTGGTGCTGCACCATGCACGCCACTCGGGGACAGCCGCTGCGAGCGTGGCAACTCATGAGGTAGATCGTCGCGGCGAGGAGGCGGTCAGCCTCGCACTGGCGCTCGTCGTCTTCGGTTTCGCGCATCTCCATGCTTTTCTCCTTGGATTCGCCTTGGAAAAGGAGAGAAAGCTGGCTGGCTCCCCGGGGCATCGGGAGAAGTGCGGGGAGCGGACTGCCGGCTGGCCATCTCGAAAAATCCGGTTCGCGCTTGGCCCGCGAGCCGGTTGGGGCCTTGTGTCGCGATTGCGGCTAGGCGGTGAGGATCAGCTTGCCGAGACGCGTGCAGCGCAGGCGGTAGAGCCGCCCGTTGTGGCGGATGCCGACTTCATTGCGTCCATCGGTAAAGAGCGAACGGCTGTCGACGGTCGCTTCGACAGGATTCTCGGCGGCGTTCGCTCGCGCCGGTACTTCCGGGGGCTCGTTCAATGCACTGGTGCTCATGGTCGGCCTTGCAGGAAAAGGAGGAGTCGGGCACAATCCTATTGCGAATCGTTCTCGTTTGCAAGCTCATTCGCAAACAACCGGATCTCCCCCGTGCGAAATCTCGCAGCCGTCTTCCTCCTCCTGTTCGTATCGATCGCCGCGCCCACGGCCCGCGCGCAGGATCCGTCGATGGTCGTCCACCTGCTCGACTACATCGCGGTCGACTATGCGGAGGCAGTGCTCGATGGCAAGGTAAGAAACGCCGATGAGTACAAGGAAATGACCGACTTCGCGGCCAACGTCGCCGAGGGCATCGCCAAGCTCGCCGACGCTCCGCAGAAGGCTTCGCTCGCCCAGCGCGCCGAGTCACTGAAAGAAATGGTCGCAGCCAAGGCCTCGCCGACGGCGGTGTCAGCGGCTGCGTCGGCGCTGCGCCAGTCGCTGGTCGTGGCCTACAAGGTTGCGATCGGCCCCCGGCGCGCGCCGGATCTCGGGCGCGCTGCGACGCTGTATTCGCAGCACTGCGCGTCCTGCCACGGGGCGACGGGCCTCGGAGACGGGCCTGTCGCCAAGGGCATGGACCCCGCGCCCGCCAACTTCCACGAAGCCGAGCGCCAGCACCAACGCAGCATCCACGGGCTCTACAACACGCTGAGCCTGGGCGTCGGCGGGACCCCGATGCGCGGGTTCCAGGAGTTGAGCGATGCCGACCGCTGGGCGCTCGCCTACTACGCGGCCTCCTGGGGCGCCCCGGACGAGGAAGTGGCGCGCGGCAGGAGGCTTTGGGAATCCGGCGCGTTCAAGGACAGGTTCAGCGCGCAAGCCTCGATCGCGGGATCGAGCGCCAACGAGGTCAGGGCGCAAGGCGGGAACGACGCCGCGGCCGTCCTCGCGTACTTGCGGCGCAATCCCGCCTTGCTCGACCAGGGCAAGGCGTCGCCGCTCGACTTCACGCGCGAGAAACTTGCGGAGAGTCTCGCATTGCACAAGCAGGGCCAGCGCGACGCGGCAGTGCAAGCGTCGCTCACGGCCTACCTCGACGGCTTCGAGATGGTCGAGGCCTCGCTCGCGACCGTCGACGAACCCCTGATGCGGCGCATCGAGTCGTCCATGATCGGCTACCGCAACCTGCTGAAGTCCGGTGCACCCGTGCCGGAGGTCGAAGCCATGGGCAGGCGCATCGACGACGCATTGGTCGATGCGCAGTCGGCGCTTTCGTCGGGCGGCCTCTCACCCGCCGCGAGTTTCCTGGCGAGTTTCATCATTCTCTTTCGCGAGGGTCTCGAGGCCGTGCTCGTCATCGCTGCCCTCCTCGCCTTCCTGCGCCGCAGCGGCCAGGCGCACGCCATTCCATTCCTGCACCTCGGCTGGACTCTGGCCCTCTTCGCGGGCGGCCTCACCTGGTTCGCGGCCAACCGCTTGATCCAGGTCAGCGGGGCGCATCGGGAAGTGACCGAGGGCCTCTCGGCGCTCGTCGCTTCCGCGATGCTGCTCTACGTCGGGTTCTGGCTGCATGGCAAGTCGAACGCGCAGGCCTGGCAAGGGTTCCTGATGCAGGGTGCGAAAGCCATCAGGCCGGGCGCCGCGTGGGGCCTCGCGTTCATGGCGTTCCTCGCGGTGTATCGCGAGATCTTCGAGACCATCCTCTTCTATGAAGCGCTTTGGGCGCAGGCCCCCGAGCAATCGTCGGCCATCGTGGCCGGCCTGCTCGCCGCAGCCGTCGCCCTAGGCGCGCTCACTTGGGCGATGCTGCGCTTCTCGCTTCGCCTGCCGCTGGGCCTGTTCTTCGGCGCCAGCGCACTCCTGCTCGCCGCGTTGTCCGTGATCCTCGCCGGCAACGGCGTGTCCGCGCTGCAGGAAGCGGGCTGGCTCGCCGTGACCCCGGTGGCCTTCCCCACGATCTCCTGGCTGGGCATCCATCCGAGCCTGCAGGCGCTCGGCACGCAGGTCGTGCTGGTTGCCGTGATCCTCGGGCTGTGGCGCCATTCCAGGCACCCTTCCGGCGGCTGAGAGGCTATTGCGTCTGGTTCGCATTTCGGGCACTATTCGTGTTGCGAATCGTTCCCATTTGTGACCCGACACTGGCATGTACATCTGCAACTGCAACGCCGTCACCGAAAGCGAGATCCGCGGCGCCGTGGAACTCGGATGCGCCACGCTCCATGACTTGCGGCGCGACCTCGGCGTGGCCACCTGCTGCGGCAAGTGCGCGCCCGATGCCCGCAAGCTCCTGCGCCGCTGCTCGCGCGCCTGCCCCGCCGCCGCCGAGATGGCCTGTGCGGGGGGCGACGATTGACCACCCACGCGGCTGAGTACACCTTCGGCGACGCCACTTCGCGCGCCACGGCCCTGTCGATCATCATCGCCGCGCATGTGCTCGGCGTCGCCGCGATCATCTCGATGGGCGGAATCAGCGTTGTCGTGAAGGCCGTGCCCTTGCTCGTGAGCCTGGTTCCCGACCCCCCCGTCGCCCGGCCGCCGTTGCCCACGCGAACGGTGCCGCTGCCCGAGATGCGACCACCCGACATCAAGTTGCCGACGCCGCCGCCGCTCGAGAACCTCTACATGGTGAAGGTCGAGGAGCGCCCCACCGTTCCCGTGCTCGAGAAGACGCCCGTGGCCGTGTCCGAGAAGCCGGAACCGGTCGTCACGGCCGAGCCGCCGCGCTTCGACATGGCCTACCTGAACAATCCTGCGCCCTCCTATCCCAGCCTCTCGCGGCGCTCGCGTGAGCAGGGCCAGGTGATGCTTCGGGTGCGCGTCGATCCGGCGGGCCGCGTCGAATCCATCGAAGTCCACAAGACGAGCGGCTTCCCGCGCCTCGACGATGCCGCGCTCGCCGCCGTCCGGCGCTGGAAATTCCAGCCCGCGCGCCAGGGCACCCAAGCGATCGCCGGCTGGGCCCTCGTCCCGATCCATTTCCAGCTCGAAGGCTGAACCCGACACCGCAACACGAGTCCGGGGCGCAATGCCCTTTTCAAAGCGCGCCAGCCAGCTGTGGCCTTTCCCCAGCAAGCCAGCACCACGAAGCAAACATCTGGGAGAAAGAACAAATGGCTCACTGCCAATCGCAGCACGCACGCTTTGCCCTTCGTCCCCTCGCCGCGCTCCTCGCCTGCGCGTTTCCGCTAGCCGTTGCGGCGCAGGCCGTGCCCGAGAAGAAGGAAGAGAAGAAGGAAACGACGCTCCCCGAAGTGAAGGTGAAGAGCAGCGTCGACGAGGGCTACAAGGTCGAAGTCACGACGACAGCCACGAAGACCGAAACGCCCCTTCGCGACATCCCGCAGTTCATCAACACGGTGCCCGAAGCCCTGATCCGCGCGCAGAACGCGACCTCCCTGCAGGACGCGCTTCGCAACGTCCCCGGCGTGACCTATGCCGCCGGTGAGACCGGAACGCAAGCGAACCAGGTGTTCTACCTGCGCGGCTTCCCGGCCGGCGGCGACATCTTCATCGACAGCGTGCGCGACCTCGGCGAATACAACCGCGACCTCTTCGCCACCGAAACGGTGGAAGTGCTCAAGGGCCCGTCCGCGCTGATCTTCGGCCGGGGCGCCACGGGCGGCATCATCAACCAGACGTCGAAGGTCCCCGGCGTCATCAGCCGCAACGAGGCCGCGTTCACCTTCGGCAACTTCGACAAGAAGCGCCTGACCGCCGACTTCAACCAGCCGCTGGGCAGCGACAACGCGGCGCGCATCGTCGGCCTCTGGGAAGACTCCGGCTCGTACCGCTATCCGCAGGATGTGAAGCGCTACGGCATTGCACCCAGCGTGCGCTTCGGCATCGGGCATCCGCTCGAAGTCACGCTGTCGTACTACTACCTCAAGACCGAGGACGTCACCGACTACGGCCAGCCGGCGCTGAGCCCGGCGTTCACGGGCACGGGCCAGTTCGCCATGCCGCCGGTCTCGCCCGAGAACTACTACGGCTACGCCAAGCACGACTTCGCGAACCACGAGACCAACATCGCGACCGCACGGGTCGACTACCGCATCAGCAAGGACGTGAGCCTGCGCAACGTCACGCGCATCGCGAAATACGAGCGCCAGGTGGAAGCCACCATCTCCACGCTCACCAACACCGACATGAACGGCCAGGCGGTGACGCCCAACACGCCGCTCGAGCTGCTGCGCGTGACCCGCAACCACGATTCGGGCCGCACGCGCGACAACGACGACACGGCGTTCATCAACCAGACCGACGTGAGCTGGAAGCTGCAGACGGGCAGCGTGAAGCACACCGTGCTGACCGGCCTCGAGCTTGCGCGCGAGAAGCTCGACCGCGTGGGCTACGTGCTCGACGCGAACCCCAACCAGGCGGGCACGCAGACGCCGACGTCCTTCACCTCGTTCCTCAACCCGGATCCGAACACGGAACTCACGTACACCAAGACGCCGGGCGTGCGTGCGCTGGCCGAGGGCAACACGGTCGCCGCGTATGCGCAGGACCAGTTCGAGTTCAGCGATCAATGGAAGGCCCTGGTAGGGATCCGCTACGACCACTTCAAGGCCGAGGCGCGCACCGAGAACATCGTCGCAGGCACGGTCGCGACAGGTCCTTTCGAGCGCACCGAGGGCATGTGGAGCGGACGCGCCGGCCTCATCTGGCAGCCGACGGTCACGCAGTCGTACTACGTCTCGGTCGGCAACTCGTACAACCCGTCGGGCGAACTGGCCGTCTACGGCCAGAACGGCACGAACCTCAACCCGACCAACGAGAACCTCGATCCCGAGAAGAACGTGGGCTACGAGATGGGCGCGACCTGGGACTTCGCGGACGGGCTGCAGATCCGCGGCGCGATCTTCCGCAACGAGAAGACGAACGCCCGCCGCCTGGACGAGACCGGGGCCACCGTGCTGACCGGCAAGCGCCGCGTCGATGGCATCGAGCTGCAGTTCGCCGGCAACATCCTGCCCAACTGGGAGGTCTATAGCGGCATCGCATTCATGACGGGCAAGATCGTGTCGTCCAACGCGAACCAGGGCAAGACGCCGCTGGGCGTCGCGGACGTCGCCGGCAACATCTGGACCGTGTACAAGTTCGGCGGTGGCTGGGAGATCGGTGGTGGCGTTCGTGGCACTTCCGGGTTCTGGCTGAACGATGCCAACACCGGCGAAGTCCCGGCCGCCGCGATCGTCGACCTGACCGCGGCCTACGTGAAGGCGAACTACGAAGTGCGCCTCAACGTGAGCAACGTCGCGGACAAGACGTATTACATCGGCGGCTACCAGAACAACCCCAACCGCGTCATTCCCGGGGAACCCCGCACGTACGCCGTCACGCTACGCTACTCGTTCTAGGGACACCCGCGTCCAGCCACCGACAAGGCAGCCACGACCATGCTCCTGCAGATTCCCGGCGTGCTCACGCCGGAGCAAGTCGCCCACTTCCGCTCGCGCCTCGACGGCGCGGGCTGGGTGGATGGCAACATCACCTCCGGCTACCAATCGGCCAAGGCGAAATTCAACGAACAGCTTCCCGACGAGAGCGCGGAGGCGCGCGAACTGGGCGAAGCCATCCTCGTGGCACTCTCCCGCACGCCGCTCTTCATGGCGGCGGCGTTGCCGAAGCAGGTCTTTCCCCCGCTGTTCAATCGCTATCGGCAGGGAATGACGTTCGGCAACCACGTGGACTCGGCGATCCGCTCGCACGGTCCGACCGGGGTGCGCATCCGCACCGACATCTCGGCCACCCTCTTCCTCTGCGCGCCCGGCGAATATGACGGCGGGGAATTGCTCGTGGAAGACACCTACGGCGTCCAGCGCGTCAAGCTCGACGCGGGTTCGATGGTGCTGTATCCGGCCACGAGCGTGCACCGGGTGGAGCCGATCACGCGCGGCACGCGCCTCGCGTCCTTCTTCTGGATCCAGAGCCTCGTGCGCGACGACGGGCAACGCTCCGTGCTCTTCGACCTCGACATGGCGATCATCCGCCTCACGAAGGACCACCCCGGCGACCCGGCGCTGATCTCCCTCACGGGCGTGTACAACAACCTGCTGCGGATGTGGGGGCAGCCCTAGTCCTCGCACGCGGCTTGCATGCGTGAACCCGGGGGAACAGACTCTTCCGAGAAGGAGGAACGCCCATGACCCGATTGAGAAACGTGCTGCTGGCCGCCTTGTTCGCGCCGGCGCTGGCGATCGCCGCCGACCCGCCCGTGGTAGTGAAATTCACGGACCTCTCCAAGTTCAGCGACTTCCGCAATTCCGTGGCGCCAGGCCCGCGCGAACGCGAAGGACTGGCCGGCATCCTGCAGCGCTACCTCGAGCGCGAGGGTGCCGAGCGCATCCCGCCGAACACGCGGCTCCTGGTCACGATTACCGACGTGGACATGGCCGGAGAGTTCCGCCTCGGCTCGAGCGACGTCCGCGTCATCCGCGAAATCTACCCGCCGCGCATCGAGCTCGACTTCAAGCTGGTGCGCGCCGACGGCGGCACGGAGAAAGAGGGCCACCGCGAACTGCGGGACAGCACCTTCATGTGGGGATCGAGCCCGATGAGCAACGAGTCGATGCGCTACGAGAAGGAGTTGCTCGATGGCTGGCTGCGGCGCGAGTTCGCCCCGCCCAAACGCAGCGCAAACGCGAATCGGTGACGTTCAATGGGTTTGGCCGAAGCGGTCGCGCCGCCTAGAATGGGACCTTCGATCGAACGAGGGGCGCGAACATGAAGGGCGACAAGAAGGTCATCCAGCTGCTCAATGGCCAGCTCACGCGCGAACTCACCGCGGTGAACCAGTATTTCCTCCATGCACGGATGTACAAGAACTGGGGCCTGAAGAAGATCGGCGACCACGAGTACCACGAGTCGATCGAGGAGATGAAGCACGCCGACAAGCTGATCGAGCGGATCCTCATGCTCGACGGCCTGCCGAACCTCCAGAACCTCGGCAAGCTCGGCATCGGCGAAAACACGCCCGAAATGCTCGGCTCCGACCTCACGCTCGAGCGTGCCTCGCAGGCGGCCCTCAAGGACGACATCGCCTACTGCGAAAGCGTGAAGGACTACGTCTCGCGCGAGATCCTCGAGGAAATCCTCGAGGACACCGAAGAGCACATCGACTATCTCGAGACGCAATTGGGCCTGATCGAGCAGGTCGGCCTGCAGAACTACCTGCAATCGCAGATGGAACCCGGGAGCCCTTCCTGATGCGCGGTGCCCTGCTCGCAGCCTTCCTGCTGGGCTCGCTGCCCGCCGCGGCGCACACCTCGGACTGCGGCGGGAAGTCGGGCATCGACAAGGCGCGTTGCGAGCGGCACGAAACGATGTACAAGAAGTGCGTCACCGTGAAGGGCGAGGAACATTTCGCCTGCGACCGCACCTATCTCCTCGCGAATCCGCTCCCGTGCAAGGAGTTCCCGGGCAACGACGCCGCCCGGTGCACGAAGGAAAACGAAGCGTTCGCGGCCTGCGAATCGAATGCCGGGCGTGCGTTCATGAAGTGCGTGCGCAGCACCACCGGCGAAAGCCCGATGGGACATTGAATCGAGATGAAGCCGAACGACATGAAGCCCGTGTTCCAGTGGGACGACCCCCTCCTCCTCGAGGAACAGCTCACCGAGGAAGAGCGGATGGTGCGCGACAGCGCGCGCGACTACTGTCAGGACAAGCTCCTGCCGCGCGTGACGAAGGCGTTCCGCAACGAGAGCTTCGACCGCGAAGTCTTCAACGAGATGGGCGCGCTGGGATTCCTCGGCCCGACCATCGAGGGCTACGGCTGCGCCGGCGTGAACCACGTCGCCTACGGGCTCATCACGCGCGAGATCGAACGCGTCGATTCCGGCTACCGCTCCGGCATGAGCGTGCAGTCCTCGCTCGTCATGCATCCGATCCACGCCTACGGCACGGAGGAGCAGCGCAAGAAATACCTTCCGAAGCTTGCGACGGGCGAGTGGCTCGGTTGCTTCGGCCTCACCGAGCCCGACTTCGGTTCGGACGCGGGCGGCATGGTCACGCGCGCGAAGAAGGTCGATGGCGGCTTCCTGCTGAACGGCGCCAAGATGTGGATCAGCAACTCGCCGTACGCGGACATCTTCGTCGTCTGGGCGAAGGACGACGACAACGAGATCCGCGGCTTCGTGCTCGAGAAGGGCATGAAGGGCCTCACGGCCCCGAAGATCGAGGGCAAGTTCAGCCTGCGCGCTTCCCCCACCGGCGAGATCGTGATGGCGGATGTCTTCGTGCCGCAGGAGAACCTGCTGCCGAACGTGAAGGGCTTGAAGGGCCCGTTCGGCTGCCTCAACAAGGCTCGCTACGGCATCGGCTGGGGCGCGATGGGAGCGGCGGAATATTGCTGGCACGCCGCGCGCCAGTACACGCTCGATCGCAAGGCGTTCGGCAAGCCGCTCGCGGCGAACCAGCTCATCCAGCTGAAGCTCTCCAACATGCTCACCGAGATCGCGCTCGGCCTGCAGGCGGCGCTGCGGGTCGGCCGCCTGATGGACGAGGGGCGCGCGACGCCCGAAATGGTGTCACTGATCAAGCGCAACAATTGCGGCAAGGCCCTCGACATCGCGAGAGTGGCACGGGACATGCATGGCGGTAACGGCATCTCCGACGAATTCCACGTGATCCGCCACGTCCTGAACCTTGAAGCCGTCAACACCTACGAAGGTACCCACGACATCCACGCGCTCATCCTCGGGCGCGCCCAGACCGGCATCGCGGCGTTCTGAGCGCTGGCTCGCGATCATCCTGCTGGCCGCCCCGCTCGGCCTGCAGGCCCCGGCGCCTGCGCCCTCGCGCGAGCCCCTTCAACACGCAAGCGTCGCTATTCCGTCGCGATCAATGCCCGTCAATGCGGCGCCGTTCGACTACCGAAGCTTCGTCGAGGTGCGCCGCGCCTGGATTTCCGAGACCGCCGTGGCCTACGACGTTTCCCAGGCGCTCGAGGAGTGCTACGCAGTCTCGGTGGCGCTCGGTCCTTCGGAGGCCTTTGTTCCCGTTGTCGCGACGCGCTCCTGGGCCGCGGTGGCCGCCGGTGAATCGCTCGCCGCGCCGTGCCGCGGCTTCGAGTCGTTGCGCATCGATCCCCAGGAGGTGATGGACTTGCTTCGCGGCGCGGCCAACGGAGGCGACGTGCGCGCCCGCGCGCGCATGCTGCTGATGCGCGACGTCGCCGCTCCGAAGGAGGAGGTCCTTTCCGAGTTGCCCGCCCTGCTCGCCCGCCTGGACGCGGGCGTCGTCCGCGACGTGGGCGCGTTCCTCGCGCGCGGCGAAACCGAAGTGACGCTGGGCGATGTGCCGGTTCCGGCGCGGGTGGCCGTGATCGCGTGGGAGCTCGCTGCGTGCGACCTCGGCTATGCGTGCGGGCCCGACTCGCGGCTCACGCTGGGCCAGTGCGCGTTCGGCGGGACGTGCGGCGCGGGAAGCTACGAGGATGCGCTGTCGAGGAGCGAGGCGCGCGAGGATTTCGATGCGGCTTGCCGGCTGCGCCCGCGGCTCGTGCAAGCCCTGCGCAGCGGTGACTGGCGCTGGCTTGGCCTCGTGACCTAGCCGCGCGCCAGTTCGACGTGGGGGCGCATCAGCCGGCGGCCCACGAACACGAACGCAACCCCGGTGAAGTACATCAGCACGCCGTAGATCGCGCCCGGAAGCATCATCTGCTCGTCGCGCAGCAGGCTGGAGCCGATCACGATCGCGAGCGCCGCGTTCTGCACCGACGATTCGATGGCGACGGTGATCGCCTGGTCGCGCGGCACCTTCGCCAGGCGCGAGAGGCCGTAGCCCGCGGCGAGCATCGCGAGGTTGATGGCGAAGACCATCGGCGCGAACGTGGCCGTGTGCTCGCGGAAGAGATCGGAATGCCGGAAGAGGCTCGCCGCGACGATGGCGACGAAGACGATCGCCGAGGCCGCGCCCAACCTTCCCTGCCAGCGCATGGCGAAGCCCGGGAATTTCGCGCGCAACGCCATGCCGACGAACACCGGCACGCCCATCACCACGAAGATCTGCGCCATCATCGGGCCCGTCGGAAACCCGACGGAGCGTTCGGCGCCGACGAAATGTGCGATGGCGGCCGCGACGATGAACGGTACCGTGACGATGGAGACGAGCCCGGCGAACGCCGTGAACGACAAGGCGAGCGCCACGTCGCCGCGCGCGAAGTACGTGAGCAGGTTCGAGGTCGTTCCGGTCGGGCAGGCCGCGACGATCATGAAGCCCACCGCGAGCGAGCCCGTGATGCCGAACGCCTTCACGACCAGCAGGCCCACGACCGGCAGCAGGATGAAGTGGCAGAAGACACCCACCAGGAACGCGCGAGGGTGGACGAGGACGCGCCGGAAGTCGGCAGGCGTGAGTCCGATCCCCAGCGTGAACATGATGAACATGAGGCCCGCCGGGAGCGCGGCCTGCGTGATCCAGTCGCCTTGCATGGCCGGATGTTAACCCGGCCCGGAGCGAATCACGCGCCGAGCAGCGGTTCGGCCTCGCGCGCCGCCCGCTCCACGGCCGCCGACCGGACGACCTTCTGGCTCTTCACGTACTCCTCGTGGTTGCGCTCGACGTCGGCCAGGTCGTAGACGTAGTTCACCATCAAGCCGAACGATTGGGCGACGCCCTTCGTGGAGCCATCGGCCATCCAGTTCACGCGCTCGAGGCGCGCGCCATTGCCCAGGTGGAAGCGCGCGACGGGATCGACGATGTGGCCGCCTTCCCAGGCCCGCGTGAGATACCAGGACGCGAGCCTCTCGAGCGTCTCGCGCGGCGCCGCGTCGACGGAGAGCCCGCGCTTCTCGACCCATTTCCGGAAGCCCGGGATCGGCGAGAGCGTCGCGAAGGTCTTCAGGTTGGGCAATTCCGCATGCAGGTCCGCCGCGACCTGCTTGATGAGGAAATTTCCGAAGGAGATGCCGCGCAGGCCCGTCTGGCAACTCGTGATCGAGTAGAACACCGCGCACTTCGCCCGCCGGGGATCGCCCACGGTGCTTTCGGGTGCAAGGATCGGCCCCACATCGGCGGGCAGTTCGTCGACGAAGGCCACCTCGACGAACACGAGCGGCTCGTCGACCAGCGCGGGGTGGAAGAATCCGAAGCAGCGGCGGTCGTTCTCGAGCCGGCGCTTCAGGTCCGTGAAGCCGTGGATCTCGTGCACCGCCTCATAGGCGATCAGTTTCTCCAGCGTGGCCGCCGGAGTGCGCCAGTCGATGCGCCGCAATTCGAGGAAGCCGCGGTTGAACCACGAGCCGAGAAGGTGCGAGAGGTCCTGGTCCACGACGGCGAGATGCGGCCGCTCGCGCAGTTCGCCCAGGAGGGCATCGCGCAGCCCGACCAGGGCCGCGGTTCCCCCCGGCGCCATGTTCATGCGGCGAAAGACTTCCTGGCGCGGCGGCTCGACGAAGCGCTGCAGGGCCGCGTGGTTGGCGGGCGAGGGATCGCGATGCCACGCCTGGGCCGCTTCGAGCACGGCTTCCCGATCGGGCGAGAAGTCGCGCGCGAGGATCTCGAAGAATCGCAACCGTCCTTCGCGGCCCAACCCGGAGTACATGGTGAGCGATCGGCGGGCCATCGCGGCGCCGGTGGCTTCGCCCTTCTCGGAGGCCAGCGTGCGCAGGACGCGAGCGAGACGGTCGGCGCGGCGCGCATCCTTCGAGCGCACCATGCCGCTCGCGGCCCCCGACAGCGAACCCACGAGCCGGCGAATGAGGGAGCCCGCTTCAGCCACGTCCGCCTCCCGAGTAACGATCCCGCAGGACATTCTTCTGGACCTTGCCCATCGTGTTGCGCGGCAGCTCCTCCACGAAGTGGACCCGCTTCGGCACCTTGAAGTTGGCGAGGCGCGCCTTGAGCGCCGCGATCACGTCCGCTTCGCTCGTCGTGTCGCCGGGCACCCGGACCACGACGGCCGTCACGGCTTCCCCGAAATCCGCATGCGGCACTCCGACCACGGCGGATTCCCGCACGCCGGGCAGCTCGTCCAGCGCGAGCTCGATTTCCTTCGGGTAGACGTTGAAGCCGCCGGAGATGATGAGGTCCTTCGAGCGTCCCGCGATGGTGAGATAGCCATCCGTGCTGAAGCTGCCCATGTCGCCGGTCTTGAAGTAGCCGTCCGCGGTGAACTCCTCCTTGTTCTTCTCCGGCAGCCGCCAGTAGCCCGAAAGGACGTTGGGTCCGCGAACCTGCACGTGGCCGATCGCCCCGGGCTTGCAGGTTTCGCCCGCGTCGTCGACGACACGAACGTCGGTGCCGGGAAGCGGTCGCCCCACCGTGCCCGCCCGACGCTCGCCGTGGAGCGGGTTGGAGGTAAGCATGCCGGTCTCGGTCATGCCGTAGCGCTCGAGGATGCGCTGGCCGGTGCGCTGCTCGAAGGCTTCGTGGGTCTCGGCCAGCAGCGGCGCGGAACCGGAAACGAAAAGCCGCATGCGGGAGCACGCGGCGCGGTCGAGGCCGGGCTCCGCGAGCAGGCGCGTGTAGAAAGTCGGAACGCCCATGAAGACCGTGGACCGTCGCAGGTCCGCGAGGGCCGCGCCGGCATCGAACTTCGCGTGGAAGCGCATCGCGGTGCCGTTCATCAACACGCAATGGCAGGCCACGAACAGGCCGTGCACGTGGAAGAGCGGCAGCATGTGCACCAGCACGTCTTCGGGGCCGAACCCCCATTCGCGATGCAGCACCTCCGCGTTCGAGGCGAGGTTGCGGTGCGTGATCATCGCGCCCTTCGACCGGCCGGTAGTCCCCGAGGTGTAGAGGATCGCCGCGAGGTCGGATTCCGCCCGCTCGACCGTCGTGAAGCGCTCGGGCGAGGCGCGCGCCGCATCGAGGAAGCCGCCCTGCCCGTGCTCGTCGAGCACGAAGAGGTTGCGGATGCCCTGCTGCGCGCAGATCGCCTGCGTCGTGCCCAGCGAACGCGGCTGCGAGATCACCGCGCCGGGCTGTGCGTTCTCGAGGAAGTAGCCCACTTCAGCCTGCTGGTAGGCGGTGTTGAGCGGGAGGTAGACGAGGCCCGCGCGCAGGCAGGCGAGATAGAGGAGCAATGCCTCGGGCGACTTCTCGACCTGCACGGCGACGCGATCGCCCGGGACGAGCCCGAGCCCTGCGAGGAACGCGGCGTAGCGCGCGCTGGTGGCGTCGGCTTCGGCATAGCTCACCTCGCGACCCGAGCCCAGGAGCAGCAGCGGCCGGCCGCGGTCGGCGGGAAAGCGCTGCTCGAAGGTCGAATAGAGGTTGGCGTTCATTCAGAGGATTTCGATGAGGCCCAGCTTCACCTGCGCGTCGGCTACGCCCGCGGCCACGGCCTCCGCCGCCGCGGCGAGCGGATCCGGCTCGCCACCGCTCTCGCCAAGGATCGCCGCGATCGCCGCGCCCGGCAAGACCTGCACATGCGACCCGTAGACCACGCCGACATGGCTCGCGGGGGCCGCGAGCGCCACGTACACGCCGCCGCCCGCGCGATCGACGATCGTCATCTCCACGTGCGCGCCGGAAAGGCGCAGCGCCGTGAGCGCCAGGCTCATGCCCACGATGTACTCCGAGAGCACCACCTTTTCATCCTCGAGGCGCGGCGCGTGCGACTCGCAGTCGAGCAGGACATGCACGTGCTTCACGCCCCGGTCCAGGAGCCGCCACGCGTGATCGGCAAAACGCCATGCGCGTTCCGCGCCCACGGGCTTCGTGCTCATGAGGCCGAGCAGGGATTCGGTGTTGCCGGCGCGTTGGCCTTCCCCGGTGACGAGGCCCTCCTGGTCGCGGGCTTCGTATCCCTCGGCGAAGAGGCGCTCGAACTCCTTGCGGCGAAGCGGTTCGGGCTGCGCGTGCGAGGTTTGGGCGAGCCTCATCCCGAGCGCTTCGTGGCGCAGCCGGAAGGCCGCCGAGGGGTTGCCCGAGGTTGCAAGCGCGTCGCGCAGCCAGGCGGCAACGTCATGGCCTTCGTGGAACACCTGGTTCGCCGCACTGGCCTTGGCGCGGGCTTCGGCCGAGATCGTGCTGGCCGACATCGCCTTGAACATGTCGTCGAGCGCACTGGTGCCGGCGGCCGCCGCCAGCACGGAGGGTCCGGACATGGCGAGTTGCGTGCCGGGCGCGAACAGGCGCGCCGGCGCTAGATGCGCCACCATGCTCGCCCCTCCGTAGCAGAACTGTCCGAGCACCGCGGCCACGGGAGCTCCGGCGGATGCGGCATCGAGCGCCGCGCGGAACAGGCGACGGAATGCGCCGAGCGCCGCCAGCCCCTCGGAAACCCGCGCGCCCGCGGAGTCGATGAACAGCACGACGGGCGAACGCTCCTGCGCGACGATGCGCAACAACGCTTCCAGCCGCTTGCCCTCGACGACGCCCAGCGCGCCGCTCGCGATGTGGTTCTCCAGCAGCGCCACGTGGATCGGCCGACCCTCCAGCGTGCCGCGGCCGAGCGTCACGTTGCCCGCGCGTTGGCCCACCGGCTCGAAGCCCACGGCCTGCTTCAATGCGGCGAGCGTGGGCGCGGCGATCACAGGGACTCCGCCAACACCACGAAGGGATGCCGCGCGTGGCGATGCGCACCGTCGGCAATCTGGTGCCGGCAGCTCGTTCCCGCCGCGACGATCGTGGCGGCCTTCGCGGCGCGCACCGCGGGCAGCAGGGAGAACTCGGCCATCTTCATCGAAGCCTCGTAGTGTTCCGCTTCATAGCCGAACGCGCCTGCCATCCCGCAGCAGCTCGACTCGATGGCCTGGACCTTTGCGCCGGGCAACGTGCGGAGCAATTCGAGCGTCGCGTCGAACGTGCCGAACGCCTTCTGGTGGCAATGGCCGTGGACGAGAATGTCGCGCGCGCCCTTGTCGATCCACGGAGCGCTCGCGCGTCCCTCGCGCAGTTCGGCCGCGAGGAACTCGTCCGCGAGCTTCGCGGCCTCGGCGAGGCGGGCCACATCCGCGTTGCCCGGGAGGAGTGCCGGATACTCGTCGCGAAACGTGAAGAGGCACGAAGGCTCCAGGCCCAGGATCGGCGTGCCTGCGTCGAGGTAGGGCTTCAGGGCCGCGACCGTGCGTAGCGCTTCTGCGCGCGCCGCGTCGATCATTCCCGTGGCAAGGTAGGTTCGCCCGCAGCACAGCGGACGCGCATCGGCCGCACGCGCCGCGACGACGCGATGCCCCGTGGCGCGCAGCACCCGGGCCGCCGCCGCGAGATTGCCGGGCTCCTGCCAGTTGTTGAAGGTGTCCGCGAAGAGCACGACTTCGCGGTTTGTTCCATTCGCTTCGGCCGCCCCGTCTGCTTCACGCCGATCCAGCCAGGACACGCCCGACCACACTGGCACCGTGCGGCGCCGGTCGATGCCCGCGATCCGCTCGAGGAGCCACGGCACGCCCGGGATGCGCGCCCCGAGGTTGAGGGGCAGCATCAACCGCGAGGCCCAGCGCGCATAGCGCGGCGTGTGCGCGACGAGCCGGTCGCGCAGCGTGTGCCCGTCGCGCGCCTTGGTGTGCGCGAGGAATTCGATCTTCATCCGCGCCATGTCGACGCCGGTCGGGCATTCGCGCTTGCAGCCCTTGCAGGAGACGCAGAGGTCGAAAGCCTCGCGCACCGACGCGTCGCCGAGGCCGCCCTCGCCCACCTGCCCCGACATCGCCAGCCGCAGCGCATTGGCGCGGCCGCGAGTGACGTCGCGCTCGTCGCGCGTGGCGCGGTAGCTGGGGCACATCGTGCCCGCGTCGAACTTGCGGCAATGTCCGTTGTTGTTGCACATCTCGACCGCGCCGGCGAAACCGCCCCACGCGGTCCAGTCGAGCGCCGTGTCGAAGGGCTTCGATCGATAGTCGGGCTTGTAGCGGAAGAGGGAGCGGTCGTCCTGTTTCGGCGGGTTCACGATCTTGCCGGGGTTCATGAGCCCCTTCGGGTCGAACCAGCCCTTGATCTCGCCGAGGCACGCGGTGAGGCGCGGGCCGAAGAACGGCGCGATCCATTCCGAACGCACGAGGCCGTCGCCATGCTCGCCCGAGTACGCGCCCTTGTAGCGGCGCACGAGGTCCGCCGCTTCCTCCGCGATGGCGCGCATGCGAACCGCGCCGTCGCCCTTCATGTTGAGCACGGGGCGCACATGCAGGCAGCCCACCGACGCGTGCGCGTAGAAGGTGCCCTCGGTGCCGTGCTTGCGGAAGATGTCCGTCAGTTGCGACGTGTACTCGGCCAGGTGCTCGAGCGGAACCGCGCAATCCTCGATGAACGAGACCGGCTTCCCGTCCCCCTTCATCGACATCATGATGTTCAGGCCCGCCTTGCGGACTTCCCAGACGGCTTTCTGCGCATTCGCGTCGAGGATCTCGACCACCGCGCCGGGGAAACCGAGGTCGCCCATCAACTGCGCGAGGCGGCGAACGCCCTCCGATTGCGGGGCCATCGCGTCGCCGGCGAACTCCACGAGCAGGATCGCATCGGGTTCGCCCTTGAGGAACCCGCCCACCGTCTTCGCAAAGGCCGGGATGCGTCGCGAGAGGTCGAGCATCGTCCGGTCCACGAGTTCCACCGCGCACGGGCCCAGCTTCACGATGTGCTGCGCGGCATCCATCGCGTCGTGGAAGCGGGGGAAATGCGCGACGCCCAGCGCCTTGTGCTTCGGCAACGGCGCGAGATCGAGGTGGATGCGTTCGGACCACGCCAGCGTGCCCTCGCTGCCGATCAGCAACTTCGCCAGGTTGAAGTTCTCGGGCGCGAGGCGGTCGAGGTTGTAGCCCGCCACGCGCCGGGCGACGCGGGGAAAGCGCGCGTCGATCTCCGCACCCTCGCGCGCCCACAGGGCCTTCGCCTTCGCGGCGAGATCCCGGATGCGCGGGTCGTCCATCGAGCCGTCGGTGCCGAACCGGCCACGCACGCCCGTGGGCAGCCATGCGTCGATGGCGGCCACGCGATCGACCATGTTGCCGTACGCAAGCGAGCGCGAGCCGCAGGAGTTGTTGCCCGTCATCCCGCCGATCGTCGCCTGCGCGGCGGTGGACACATCCACGGGATACCAGAGTCCCAGCGGCCGCAGGTGGTTGTTCAGCTGGTCGAGCACCACGCCGGGCTCCACGATCGCGCGCTTGGCCGCCGCGTCGACTTCGAGGATGCCGTTGAGGTACTTCGAAGCGTCGATGACCAGGGCCTCGCCGACGGTCTGGCCGCATTGCGAGGTGCCGGCGCCGCGGGGGAGAACCGGCACGCCCGCCTCGATGGCAACCTGCAGGGCCACGAGCGCGGCGTCGCGGGTGCGCGGCACGGCCACGCCGATCGGCATCACCTGGTAGATGGACGCATCAGTGGCATAGCGCCCTCGCGCAGCCGCATCGAAGCGCACTTCGCCGTCGAATTCGCGCGCCAGGCGCGCCTCGAGCGAGTGCCCCGCCGCACTGCCGCGCGGCACGAACGTGAGCGGAGCCACGCTCATTCGGAGGCCTTCAGCGCCGCCAACGCACGCGCGACGGCACCGACCTTGTTGGCGAGGTGGTTCGCGATCTCCCGTTGCAGGCGCGGGGCGTCGCGGTTCACCAGCGCGTCGAGGATCTCCTCGTGCTCGGCGATCGCCTGGTCCCAGCGCTCGACGTTCACGTTGGCCTGGTAGCGTACGCGCCGCACCCGGTCGTTCAACGCGCGGTAGGTCTGCGAGAGGACCTCGTTGCCGGCGCAATCGATGATCTTGAAGTGGATGGCCTGGTTGCGGGCGAAGTAGGACTGGTGGTCTTCGCGCGCGCGGTCGGCGAGCATCTCGAAGTGCAGTGCTCGGATCTCGTTCAGGTCGGCGTCGCTTGCGCGCGCGCAGGCGATTTCCCCGGCGAAGGCCTCGAGCGCGCCCATCACCTGCAGCGCATCGCGGACACGGTCTTCGTCGATGGGCGACACGATCGCGCCGCGATGCGGGAGCAACTGCACGAGTCCTTCCGAGGCGAGCCGGCGCGTGGCCTCGCGCAGGGGCGTGCGCGAAATACCGAGGAGCCCGGTCAATTCGCGTTCGTTCAGGCGCGCGCCCGCCTTGAGATCGCCCTGGATGATGAGATCGCGCAGGCGGCGCGTCGTCTCCTCCTGCAACGTGTCGTTGGCTTCGGCCTCGACCGGGGCGATCCCGCGCAGGGCTACGTTCATTTTTGTATGCAAACCTTATACAAGAAGGCCTCGGGTGCCCGCCTACAGGTCGGATTGACAGCGGTTGGAGCCATGACTATTGTATACAAAACTTCGCCCGCTCCCGCAAGACCCGCCAGAAGGATCCCGCCATGACCCACCGCGCCGGCCGCCATTTCCTCCAGATCCCGGGCCCCACGAACGTTCCCGACCGCGTCCTGCGGGCGATCGACCGCCCGACCATCGACCACCGCGGTCCCGAATTCCAGAAGATCGGCCTGTCGGTGCTGGAAGGCATGAAGCGTGTCTTCCAGACCCGGCATCCGGTCATGATCTACGCGGCCTCGGGCACCGGCGCCTGGGAGGCCGCGCTCGTGAACACGCTGAACGCCGGCGACAAGGTCCTCATGTCCGAGACGGGCCATTTCGCCACGCTGTGGTCGAAGCTCGCGAAGAAGCTCGGGCTCGACGTGGAGCTGATTCCCGGCGACTGGCGCCGTGGTGCCGACCACGAGGCGATCGAGAAGCGCCTCGTCGAGGACAAGGCGCACGCGATCAAGGCCGTGTGCGTCGTGCACAACGAAACCTCGACGGGCGTGGCCAGCCGCATCGCCCTCACCCGGCGCGCCATCGACAACGCGAAGCATCCCGCCCTGCTGATGGTCGACACGATCAGCTCGCTCGCCTCGATCGACTACCGCCACGACGAGTGGGGCGTGGACGTCACGGTGGGCGGCTCGCAGAAAGGCCTCATGCTCCCGCCGGGGCTGGGCTTCAACGCGCTGTCGGAGAAGGCGCTCGCGGCGCACAAGCTCTCGAAGATGCCGCGGTCCTACTGGGACTGGAGCGAGATGCTCGCCTCGAACGCGACCGGCTTCTGGCCCTCCACGCCCGCCACCAACCTGCTCTACGGGCTCGACGTCGCGATCGAGATGCTGGAGGAGGAAGGCTATGCGAACGTCTTCGCGCGCCACGACCGCCACGCCGAGGCCACGCGCCGTGCGGTGCGCGCCTGGGGCCTCGAGATCCTCTGTGCCGTGCCCGAGGAATACAGCTCGTCGCTCACCGCGGTGATGATGCCGCCGGGCCACGACGCGGACCGCTTCCGCAAGATGGTGCTCGAGCAGTTCGACATGTCGCTCGGCACCGGCCTCACGAAGCTCGCGGGCAAGGTCTTCCGCATCGGCCACCTCGGCGACTTCAACGACCTCACGCTCGCGGGTACCCTCGCGGGGGTCGAAATGGGGCTCTCGATCGCGGGCGTGCCGCACAAGAAGGGCGGCGTGGATGCCGCGATGGAATACCTGGCCATCGAAGCCGCGAAACGCATCGGGGTGAAGCGCGCGGCCTGAGTTAGAGTGACGACGAGTGACAAACATAACGAGATAGGAGGAAGTACCGATGTCGAAGCATTCCTTCCTGCGCGCATTTGCCGCGGCAGCGCTGCTCGCCGCGTTCGGTTCCGCGCACGCGCAGCCCGCCGTGTGGCCCGAGAAACCGGTCAAGATCATCAACCCGTTCGCGCCGGGTGGCGGCGTCGATGCGTTCGCCCGCCCCCTCGCCGCGAAACTCGCGCAGCAGCTCGGCGTGAACTTCGTCGTGGAGAACCAGGGGGGTGCCGGCGGCACGCTGGGCGCCACGACGGCCTCGAAGGCCAGTCCCGACGGCTATACGTTCTTCGCGGGCGCGATCCACCATGCGATCGGCGAGACGCTCTATACAAATCTGCAATACGGCATCGAGAAGAACTTCTCGCCCGTGACGGTCCTGGCGTTCGTGCCGAACGTGATCGTCGTGCACCCGAAGCACCCCTTCAAGTCGCTGAATGAACTCATCGCCTACGCGAGGGCCAACCCCGGCGTGCTCAACTTCGGCTCCGCGGGCAACGGCACTTCGCACCACCTCGTGGGCGAGCTCTTCAAGCTGCAGACGGGAACCGACCTCACGCACGTTCCGTACAAGGGCGCGGGCCCGATGATGACGGACCTCCTCGGCGGCCAGGTCGACCTCGCCTTCGACGGCATGAGCACCTCGGCCGCGCCGATCAAGGCCGGGCGCCTTCGCCCGCTCGCGGTCACGACGGCCACGCGGTCGTTCATCGTGCCGGACGTGCCGACCATGATGGAATCGGGCTTCAAGGATTTCGAAGTCACCACGTGGTATGCCATCTGGGCCGTGAAGGGCACGCCGCAGCCGATCATCGACAAGATGTACGCCGAGGTCGTGAAGGCGATCAACTCGCCGGAACTGAAGAACGTGTGGGAGCAGCAAGGCGCGACCGCCGGCGGCATGCCCCCGGCGGAATTCGGCAAGTTCCTGCATGGCGAGATCGACAAGTGGGGCAAGGTCGTGCGCGCCTCCAAGCTGAAGATCGACCTCTAGGCCATGGCGGACATCGACCTCAGGCGCAAGCATGGGCTCGGCATCAAGGCCGCACGCGCCGCGGCGGAGAAGATGTCGGAGCACCTCGGAAAGAAGTTCGGCCTGCAGGGTGCGTGGTCGGGCGACACGCTGCGCTTCGAGCGCCCGGGCGTCACCGGGGCGCTCGACCTCACCGACCACGAACTGCACCTCACCATCACGCTCGGCTTCCTGCTGAAGGCCATGCGGGGCTCGATCGAGAACGCCGTGAACGGCGAGCTGGACCAGCTCTTCGCCGCGAAGGCCGGCACGAAGGAACCGCCGGCCGGCAAGGCCCCCGAAGCTAAGGCGAAAAAGGCTCCGGCGCCGAAGAAAAAAGGCGGCTAGCGATTCGCCGTTCCCGCCCCGCGATGGTGGCGAGGAATTCCTCCGCGCCGCCCATCGCCTTGAAGGCGGCGAAGCCTCGCTCCAGGAAGCGCTGGAGGTCCGAGAGCCCCGCCAGTTTCGCGGGCCCCCGCATGAGCTTGATCGTGTGCAGCACCATGGGCTTCTTCACGAGCCGGTCGAGGCGGTGGCCCACCTCTTCCACCAGCGCCACCTGCCGCTCGCGTTCCGCGGGCGTCGCGCTCTCCCGGTAGGCCTTCGCATACGAGGCTTCGTCGATCGGCCCCGCGCCCAGCGCGGCGGCGAGGCGGCGGTCGAGCACTTCCGAAAGCGCATCGACCTCGATCGCGAGCGCCGCGGTCTGCACGGCTGTCGCGGGCAGCAACTTCACCATCGTCGGATAGATGCGCAGCATCGCCTCGTCGCGGCCGCTGAAGTCCTTCGGGCCGTAGAGGTCGTCGAGGAAGAACTGCGTCGCCTCGGCATAACGCGGCTTGGCCGCCAGGTCCGCATAGGTCGTGGTGAGCCGCGCCTGCTGCCAGCGCTTGAGCTCCAGCAGCCGTGCGGGCGTTCGCGCGAGCGAGGCCGGGCCCCGCAGCTCGCGCAACTTCGAGAGGTGGCGCCGGAGGTCGCCGGGCGTGGGTGTGGAGATGGTGGGCGGCACGTTTCGGGGTATTCTAACGAGCGCTTCAAACGAGCGTTTGACTTCCGCACCAGACCGCCGAATTCGTTACCTCTGATTGATTATTAATCAAACTGTTATAAGGCTTTCTTAAAGTTGAATATCGACCACGAACCCGCCGATCTTTCCGCCCTTTTCGAGCGCCAGCGCGCCGCGCGTGCGCAAGGCCCGACGACGGGCGCCGCCGAGCGCATCGCGGACCTCGACACCCTGGAGCGCCTCGTTCGCGCCAATGCGGATGCGATCGCCGCGGCCATCTCCACCGACTTCGGCGGACGCTCCACGCACGAGACCCGATTGCTCGAGATCTTCCCGGCCCTCGAGGGCTTGCGGCACGCCAAGCGACACCTGCGGGGCTGGATGCGTCCGCAGCGTCGCGGCACCAACCTGTGGTTCCTTCCGGGTCGATCGCGCGTCGTCTTCCAGCCGCTCGGCGTCGTGGGCATCGTGGTTCCCTGGAACTACCCGCTGTATCTCGCAGTGGGCCCGCTGACCTCGGCGCTCGCGGCCGGCAATCGTGCGCTGGTGAAGATGTCCGAAGCGGCGCCCAGGACCGGGGAACTCTTCGCGCGCTTGATCGACCGGCATTTCTCTCCCGAACGGATCGCCGTGGTCAACGGCGGTCCGGAAGTCGCGAAGGCCTTCACGGCGCTGCCGTTCGACCACCTGCTCTTCACCGGTTCGACGAACGTGGGCGCCGAAGTGATGCGCGCCGCTGCGGCCCACCTCACGCCGGTGACGCTCGAACTCGGCGGCAAGTCCCCGGCGATCGTCGGCCGCGGGTTTCCCGTCGAGGAAGCCGCGAGCCGCATCCTCTACGGCAAGTGCCTCAACGCGGGCCAGACGTGCATCGCGCCGGACTATGCGCTCGTTCCCGAAGAACGCGTCGATGCCTTCGTTGCCGCCGCGCGCGAGACGGTGACCAGGCTCTATCCGCAGTTCGCCAGTACCCCGGATTACACGGCGATCGTGAACGATCGCCAGCACCAACGGCTCACCGCGCTGCTGGACGATGCCAAGGCGCGGGGTGCGACGATCGTCGAACTCACCTCCGGCGGCGAAGCGGCGGCACGAAAGATGGCCCCGAAGATCGTGCTGGGCGCGACCGATGCGATGCGCGTCCTGCGCGAGGAGATCTTCGGCCCCATCCTGCCCGTCGTTCCCTATCGAACGCTCGACGACGCCATCGCGTATGTGAATGCCCGTCCGCGTCCCCTGGCCCTCTACGCCTTCGACCACGACGCCGGGGCCATCGAGCAAGTGATCGCCCGGACCGTCTCCGGCGGCGTCGCCGTGAACGAGACGATCCTCCACGTCGCGCAGGACGACCTGCCCTTCGGCGGCGTGGGCCCGAGCGGGATGGGCCGCTACCACGGGCGCGATGGCTTCGAGGCGTTCTCCGTGACGAAGGCCGTGTTCTACCAGTCGCGCTTCAATGGCCTGAAGCTCTTCCGCCCGCCGTATGGCGCGCGCTTCGAGGCGCTGGCCCGGCACCTGTTCCGCTGACCTTGCTTTCCCGACGACGCTTCCTCCAGGTGGGCCTTGCCGGCGCCGCCGTCCTCGTCGCGGCCCGATGGCTCGGGCGGCCCGGGTCCGCCGCGCCCCATCGCACGCTCGACGAATCCCACCTCGAAGTCATCGCCGCGCTGGTCCCGGTCGTGCTCGCGGGTTCGCTTCCCGCGGCGCCGGCCGAGCGCGAGTCCGCGATCCGCGAAGTCGTGGAGGCCTTCGATCGCGCCGTGGGCGGGCTCGGTCCCGCCGTGCAGGGCGAAATCCGCGACCTCCTTTCGCTGCTCCATTTCGCCCCGTCGCGCACGGCGCTCGCCGGCGTTGGCGATCCCTGGCGCGAAGCGAGCGCGGAATCGGTCGCGCAATTCCTCACGCGCTGGCGCGAAAGCCGCTTCGACCTCTTCCGTGCGGGCTACCAGGCCCTCACGCAACTTCTGCAGGCCGCGTGGTACGGCAATGCGCGCTCGTGGCCCGCGATCGGCTATCCGGGACCGCCGGCGCTGGAGAGCGGACGATGAGCGAGACCTTTCCGCTGCGCGAGGCGACGGCGATCCGCGAGTCTTCGATTCGCGATCCGATCCGCGAGGGACTCGCCGCGGGCTGGCGCGTGATCGACGCGACCACGCAGGATCGCGACCTCGACCTCGAAGCCGACGTCGTGATCGTCGGCAGCGGCGCGGGCGGTGGCGTCACGGCCGAGGTCCTCGCCACGGCCGGCCTCAAGGTCCTGCTGGTCGAGGAAGGACCGCTCAAGAGCTCTTCCGATTTCCACATGCGCGAGCGCGAGGCCTACCCGCAGCTCTACCAGGAAAGCGCGGGCCGGCAGACGAAGGACAAGGCCATCACCATCCTGCAGGGACGCAGCGTCGGTGGATCGACCACGGTGAACTGGACCTCGAGCTTCCGCACGCCGGCTGCCACGCTCGGGCATTGGCGCAACGTCCACGGGCTGAAGACTCTCGGCGAAGACGATCTCGCGCCGTGGTTCGCGCGCATGGAGGAGCGGCTCGCCATCGCGCCCTGGCCGGTCGCGCCCAACGAGAACAACGACGTGCTGCGCCGGGGCTGCGAGAAGCTCGGAATTCCGACAGGCGCCATCCGCCGCAACGTGAAGGGCTGCTGGAACATCGGCTACTGCGGGATGGGTTGTCCCACGAATGCGAAGCAGTCGATGCTGGTCACGACGATCCCGGGGGCTCTCGAGCGCGGCGCGACGTTGATCCACCACTGTCGCATCGAGCGTTTGGTCCTCGATGGCGATCGCATCACGCACGCCGAGGCGCGGGGGCTCGAAGGATCCGGCGCGGCCCCGCGTCCGCAGCGCATCCGGCTGCGCGCGCGCCACTTCGTCCTGGCGGCCGGCGCCATCGGTTCGCCGGCGGTCCTGCTGCGCAGCCTCCTGCCCGATCCGCACCGGACGGCCGGAAGGCGCACGTTCCTGCATCCGACCGTGGTGTCCGCGGCCGTGATGGATCATCCGGTCGCGGCACACGCGGGCGCGCCGCAATCGATCTACTCCGACCATTTCCTCGAGGCACCGCCCGCGACCGGCCCCGCGGGATTCAAGCTCGAGGTTCCGCCGATCCATCCGATCCTCGCCGGCATCACGTTGCCGGGCTTCGGCACGGGCCATGCGCAATGGATGTCGCGCTTCCCAAACCTGCAGGTGGTGATCGCCCTGTTGCGCGACGGCTTCCATCCCGAATCGCCGGGCGGGCGCGTGGTCCTGCGGCAGGACGGGTCGCCCCTGCTCGACTATCCGATCACGCCCTACCTCTGGGATGGCGCGCGCCGGGCTTTCCTGGCGATGGCCGAGATCCAGTTCGCCGCGGGCGCGAAGCACGTGATGCCCTTGCACGAAGGCGCGGTGCCCACCGAATCCTGGGCCGCCGCGAAGGCCGCGATCGCATCGCTGCCGATGGAGGCGCTGCGAACGCGTGTGGTCAGCGCCCACGTGATGGGCGGCTGCGCGATGGGAACGGACCCGCGGGAATCCGTCGTCAACGAAGCGGGCCGCCACCACCACGTGGCGAACCTGTCGGTGCACGACGGCTCGCTCTTTCCGACGAGCCTCGGCGCCAATCCGCAGCTCACGATCTACGCGCTCGCGGCCCGCCTGGCTTCGGGCCTCGCCGCCGGCAAGGCCTGATCCCCCCGGTATAATTGCCTGTCCCGCCTGCTGTGTTGAGAACGCGGCGCGGGAAACGGCTTCGAGCCGTCGGGGTCCAACCTCCAGCGACCCCGGATACCCTGGAAGGACCCGTCATGGGCGACACCATCGCTCTCGAGCGCCGCTACGGTGCGACGAACTACGCCCCCCTGCCCATCGTTCTCACGCGCGGAGAAGGTGCCTGGCTGTGGGACGACACCGGAAAGCGTTATCTCGACATGCTGTCCGCGTATTCCGCCGTGAGCTTCGGCCACGGCCACCCGAAGCTCGTGAAGGCCCTTTCGGAGCAGGCCGCGCGCCTCGCGGTGACCTCGCGGGCCTTCCACAGCGACAAGCTGTCGCCGTTCCTCGCGAAACTGTGCGAAGTCACGGGCATGGACCGTGCACTGCCGATGAACACCGGCGCCGAGGCCGTGGAGACGGCCATCAAGTGCGCTCGCAAGTGGGCCTATGTCGTGAAGAAGGTCCCGCGCGACACCGCGGAGATCCTCGTGTGCGACGGCAACTTCCACGGCCGCACGACCACGATCGTCGGCTTCTCGTCGGAACCGCAGTATCGCGACGATTTCGGTCCGCACTCGGGCGGCTTCCGGAGGGTGCCCTTCGGGGACGCGAAGGCGCTCGCCGCGGCCATCACCCCCAACACGGCGGCGTTCCTGGTCGAGCCCGTGCAGGGCGAGGCCGGCATCGTCGTGCCGCCGGCGGGCTACCTGACGGAGTGCGCGCGCATCTGCCGCGACCGCAACGTGCTGCTCATCGTGGACGAGGTGCAGACCGGCCTCGGGCGCACGGGCCGCATCCTCGCCATCCACCACGAGGGCGTGAAACCCGATGGACTGGTCCTGGGCAAGGCGCTGGGCGGCGGGCTGCTGCCGGTCTCGGCGTTCCTCGCGCGCGACGAAGTGATGGGCGTCTTCAAGCCCGGCGACCACGGCAGCACGTTCGGAGGCAACGCGCTGGGCGCCGCGGTCGGGCTCGCGTCCCTCGAGGTGCTGCTCGAGGAGAGGCTCGCGGAGCGCGCGGCCGCGATGGGAGCCCATCTCCTGCAGCGGCTGCGCGCGATCTCCAGTCCGATCGTCACGGACGTGCGCGGCCAGGGACTGTTGATCGGCGTGGAGCTCGACCCCCGCAAGGTCTCGGCCCGGCGTTTCGTGGAGACGCTGCTCAAGCACGGCGTGCTGTCGAAGGACACGCACGGAACGGTGGCCCGCTTCGCGCCGCCGCTCATCGTCGAGCGCGCGGACCTCGACTGGGCGGTCGATCGCATTCGCGATGCGCTTCGCGAGTACGGGCCCGTCTACGAGAAGGCGGCCTAGCGGTGGTGCCCAACCCCAAAAGCAAGGGGACACAGATAAACACAGATGAACACTGATGGAACCAAGCCTTTATCCGTGTTCATCTGTGTTTATCTTTGTCCCCTTCCTTTCTCAAACTAATTTCTGGTTCTTGAGCGGGAGTTGGCGCACGGGTTTTCCGGTGGCTGCGTAGATGGCATTCAGCACCGAAGGTGCGACGACACAAATCGTCGGCTCCCCGACGCCGCCCCAGAAATCGTAGGTCGGCACGATCACCGTCTCGACCTTGGGCATCTCGGCCAGCTTGAGGATGCGGTACTCGTGGAAGTTGGTCTCCTTGATCCGCCCGTTCTCGACGGTGTTCTCGCCGAAGAGCGTGGCGGAGAGGCCGTAGGCGACCGAACCCTCCACCTGCGCGGCGATCTGCTCCGGGTTCACCGCGTGGCCGCAATCGAGGGCCAGCACCATGCGATGCACCTTGAGTTCGCCCGCCGCGCTGACGGAGACCTCCGCAACGGCCGCGGAGTAGCTGCCATAGCCCATGAACTGCGCGATCCCGCGATGCACGCCCGCCGGCAGCGGCTTGCCCCATCCGGCGCGTTCGGCCGCGGCGTTCAGCACCGCCAGGTGCTTCGGGTGGTTTGCCATCAGCGCACGGCGGAACTCGAGCGGGTCCTTGCCCGCGGCCTTCGCCACCTCGTCCATGAAGCACTCGAGGTAGACGCCGTTCTGGTTGGTGTTCACGCCGCGCCACGGGCCAACGGGCACGTGCGTGTTGCGCATCGAATACTCGATCTGCAGGTTGGGCACGGTGTAGCCGATCTGCGCGTCGCCCGGCTCCTCCCACATCCCCTGCAGTTGGCGGCGATCCTTGCCCTCGGGATCGAAGTTCGGGTTGACCCATGCGTTGATCGACTGGCCCGACACGCGGACGTGCAGTCCGGAGAGATTGCCCGCGGCATCCAGCCCCGCCGTGAGCTTGCACTGCGAGATGGGCCGGTAGAAGTCGTGCATCGTGTCTTCCTCGCGGCTCCAGATCAGCTTCACAGGGATGCCGGGGAATTGCTTCGCGATGACCGTCGCCTGCTTCGTGTAGTCCTGGTTGCCCCCGCGGCGCCCGAAACCGCAGCCGAGGTCGGTGCGATGCACTTCGCATTTCTCCAGCGGCAGCCCGGCGGATTCCGCCAGCGCGGCGAGCGAGGCTTCCGCGTTCTGCGTGGGAACCCACACCTCGGCGCCTTCCTTCGTGACGCGCGCGGTGCAATTCATGGGCTCCATCGTCGCGTGGGCGAGGAACGGCGTGCCGTAGATCGCCTCCACCTTCTTCGGGGAGGTTGAAATCGCCTGCAGCGCGTCCCCCTTCTTCGTGCCGGCGAACGCCTTCTCCGCATCGATGCCCGTCTTGAGGTGGGCGGCGATGGAGGCGCTCGACACCTTCGCATTCGGGCCTTCGTCCCAGACGATCGGCAGCGCATCGAGGGCGGTCTTGGCGTGCCACCAGGTATCGGCCACGACGGCGACGGTCGAAGCATCGACCTTCACCACGCCCTTCACGCCCGGCCGCTTGGCGATGGCCGCTTCGTCGTAGCTCACGAGCTTGCCGCCGAACACGGGGCACTGCTGGATGGCCGCGTTCAACATGCCGGGCAGGCGTACGTCGATGGAGTAGACCTTGCTGCCGTCCAGCTTGTCGCGCGTGTCGAGGCGCTTCAGGCCCTGGCCCGCGACCTTCCACTCCTTCGGATCGCGCAACTTGATCGTCTTCACGTCCGGGGGCGTGATCTTCGCGGCCTTCGCGGCCACCTTGCCGTACGACGTGGTGCGCTTCGAAGCCGCGTGTGTGATGACGCCCTTGGAAACGGTGAGCTCCGAAACCGGGACCTTCCACTCGTCGGCCGCGGCCTGCAGCAGCATGATCCTCGCGGCCGCGCCGCCCTGGCGCACGTACTCGTGCGAGGTGCGGATCCCGCGGCTGCCGCCCGTGCCCATCTCGCCCCACGCGCGCTTGGACGCGAGGTTGCGCCCGGGTGTGATGCCTTCGGTGGTGACCTTGGCCCAATCGCACTCGAGCTCCTCGACCACGAGCTGGGCCAACCCGGTCAGCGTGCCCTGCCCCATCTCCGCGCGGGCGATGCGGATCACGCAAGTGTCGTCCGGGCGGATGGCGACCCAGAGATTCACTTCCGTGGCCGCGGCTGCGGCCTTCGTGTCGGCGGCCATGGCGAACGGGACGTGCAACCCCAGGGCGAGGCCGCCGCCCGCGGCAGCGGAGGAAACGAGGAACTCCCGGCGGGTGACGTTCATGCCTTGCCTCCCTTCGGTGCGGCGTTCAGCTCGGCCGCGCGATGGATGGCCTTGCGGATGCGCTGGTAGGTGCCGCAACGGCAGATGTTGGTCATGGCCGCGTCGATGTCCGCGTCCGTGGGCTTCGCGGTCTTCGCGATCAGCGCCGCGGCCGCCATGATCTGGCCGGACTGGCAATAGCCGCATTGCGGGACGTCGACCTCGGCCCAGGCACGCTGGACCGCGTGGGTGGCGCCCTTCGAAAGGCCTTCGATGGTCACGATGCGATCGGTCGCCTTCAGGCTGCCGATGGGCATCGTGCACGAGCGCGTGAGCTCGCCGTTGATGTGCACCGAGCACGCGCCGCACGCGGCGACACCGCAGCCGTACTTGGTTCCCGTGAGCCCCACCTGTTCGCGCAACGCCCAGAGCAGCGGCGTATCCGGCTCGGCCTTCACATCGAGGACCTTGCCGTTGATGTTGAGCTTCGCCATGCGGGACTCCTCCAGTTGGGGCTAGGGTTGAGCGGGTGCGTTCTTCACTTCGCGCCGCAGGACCTTGCCGACGTTCGTCTTGGGCAATTCCTTCCAGAACTCGACGATCTTGGGCACCTTGTATCCGGTGAGCTGCGCCCGGCAATGGTCGATCACCTGTTGCTTGGTGAGCGAGGGATCCTTGCGGACCACCGCCACGCGCACCACCTCGCCGGACTTCTCGTCGGCCGCCGCCACGGCGCACACCTCGCGCACGGCCGGCATCATCGCGATCACGTCCTCCACTTCGTTCGGGTACACGTTGAAGCCGGAGACCAGGATCATGTCCTTCTTCCGGTCGACGATCTTCACGAAACCCTCGGGCGTCATCAACCCGATGTCGCCGGTCCGGAAGGCTCCATCGTCCGTCATCACCTTCGCGGTTTCATCGGGACGGTTGTAATAACCCTTCATCACCTGCGGTCCGGCAATGCAGATCTCGCCCGTCTCGCCGAACGCGAGGATCTTCCCGTCGTCGTCGCGGATGGTGACGATGGTCGAGGAGATGGGCAGGCCCGCGAAGCCGTTGTATTCGGCACCCGGCACCATCGGGTTGATGCACGCGCCCGGCGACGTCTCGGTGAGGCCATAGGCCTCCAGGAGCGGCTTGCCGGTGACTTCCTTCCAGCGCTCCGCCACGGAACGCTGCACGGCCATCCCGCCACCCAGGGCCAGGCGGAGGCCCGAAAAATCGAGCGATGAAAAGCCGGGCGCGTTGAGCAGCGCGTTGAAAAGCGTATTCACGCCGGTGAAACAGGTGAAGCGGTACCGTCCCAGCTCCTTCACGAAGGCGGGGATGTCGCGCGGGTTGACGATCAGGATGTTGGACGCCCCGATCTTCATGAACGTGAGGCAATTCCCGGTGAGCGCGAAGATGTGGTACAGCGGCAGCGCGGTGATGATGATCTCTTCGCCTTCCCGAAGGTCCTGCCCCCACCAGGCCGAGGACTGCAGCAGGTTGGAGACGATGTTGCCGTGCGTGAGCATCGCGCCCTTCGACACGCCCGTCGTCCCGCCGGTGTATTGCAGGAACGCGATGTCGTCATGGACGAGATCCGGCTCCTCCAGCGCCTGCGGGCGCCCGGCCGCCAGGGCCGCGGCGAAATCGACCGGGTTCGGAAGTTTCCACGGCGGCACCATCTTCTTCACGTGCTTCACGGCGAAGTTGGTGATGAACGACTTGGGGAAACCCAGCAGGTCGCCCAATTGCGTCGTGACGATGGTCTTCACGCCCGTCTGGGCGATCACCTTTTCCAGCGTCGTCGCGAAGTTCTCGAGGATGACGATCGCCTCCGCGCCGGAATCCTTCAGCTGGTGCTCCAGCTCGCGCGGGGTGTAGAGCGGATTGCAATTCACCACGATGAACCCCGCCCGCAACGCGGCGAAGATCGCCACCGGGTATTGCAGGACGTTGGGCATCATGATCGCCACGCGCGCCCCGCGCTTGAGGCCCGCGACCTTCTGCAGGTAGGCACCGAAATCCCGCGAGAGGCGATCCAGCTCCGCGTAGGTGAGCGTGGCGCCCATGCAGGTGAAGGCGGGCCTCGGGGCGAAGCGTGCGCAGCTCTGGCGGAAGATGTCCGCGATGCTGGCGTAGACGCTGGTGTCGATTTCCGCCGGCACGCCGGGGGCGTAGGATTTCAGCCAGGCCTTCTCCATCGTTCTCCTCGAATCGCTCTAGTTTTGTTGGCCGCAGCGGGCTCCCGGCAGTGTAACCGTTCTAGAATCCCCGTCTCCCACCCATCGGAGGTACCGAACCATGGCAGCCAAGAAAAGAAAATCCTCGCGCCGCAGCGCCAAGCCGCGCGCCGAACAGTTCGCGGGATCGGTCGTCGAATCGGGCCAGAAGATCTGGCTCGCGGGCCTCGGGGCCTACGAGCGCGCCCGCAAGGAGGGCCCGAAGATGTTCAACCTCCTCGTCTCGCAGGGCAAGTCGCTGCGCGGGCAGGCTGCCGCGGCCGCCGACCAGGCGTTGAAGACGGTGCGCGCCCAGGCCGATGCCACCGCCTCGCAGGCTGCGGGCAAGTGGGACAAGCTGGAGCAGGTCTTCGAGGATCGCGTCGCCAAGGCCGTGCACAAGCTCGGGGTCATGACGGGCAAGGACGTCGACGCCCTCGCCCGCCAGGTGGCCGACCTGAACGCGACCGTGCGCTCGATGATGGGCGGCGCCAAGAAGGCCGCGCCGTCGAAGAAGCGCAAGGCCTCGAAGAAGAAGCGCACCGCGAAGGCGAAGAAATAGCCGGGTGCGGCTACTCGCGGGTCACGCGGTCGACCAGCTTCACGTAGGCGGTCATCGCGTCGTCCGTGCCCATGCCCTTGAGTTTCGCCCAGGCCTCGTACTTGGCCCGGTTCACGAAGTCCGTGAAGCCGGGCTTGTCGCCCTTCACGTCGCCCTCCGTCGCCTGCTTGTAGTGGGCATAGAGCCGCAGCTTGAGGTCGTTGCCCGGATCCTTGTTCGCCTTCAGGACGCTGGCCGACGCGGCTTCGAATTTCTTCTTGAGATCGGACATACCCCTCCTCAGGGATTCGCAATGCTGTGGTGTAAATTATCCGAAACCGGCTCGCCATGACAAACAGAAAAGAACGCATCTCCGGCGTGGACACCGCGTGGCTCCGCATGGAGCACTCCACGAACCTCATGATGATCGTGGGCGTGATGATGTTCGCGGAGAAGCTCGAGCTCGCGTCCGTGAAGCGCATCATCGCATCGCGCTTCCTCGCCTACCGCCGGTTCCGCCAGAAGACCCTCCAGGACGCCTCGGGGGCCTGGTGGCAGGACGACGCCGATTTCGACCTCGACTCGCACGTGCATCGCGCGGCCCTGCCCGGCAAGGCGGACAAGGACGAGCTCGAAGCCTACGTGAGCGACCTCGCTTCCACGCCGCTCGATTTCGGCCGGCCCCTCTGGCAGTTCCACCTGGTCGACAACTACCGCGGGGGCAGCGCGCTGGTGATCCGTATCCACCACTGCTACGCGGACGGTATCGCGCTGGTGCAGGTGCTGCTCTCCCTCACGGCCCCCACGGCCAAGGGCAGCCTCGAGATGCCCCCGCCCGCCGAGGAGGAAGTGGAGACCGTCGACACGGCCGATGCGGACCTCTGGGCCCAGCTCCTGAAGCCGGTGGCCGGCCTGCTGGAGAACGCCGGACGCGTGGGAAAGGACGTGGTCGAGCAAGGCAAGGCCCTCGCCGCCAATCCGCAGGCGGGCGTGGAGACGCTGCGCGGCGTGCTCGGCAAGGGCATGGACATCGCCGGCGAGATCGCGAAGCTGGCCACGATGGGCGCGGACTCCGCCACGCGCTTCAAGGGCCCGCTGGGCGCGCGCAAGCGCGTGGCCTGGGCCGACCCGCTGCCGCTCGAGGAAGTGAAGGTGATGGGCAAGGCGCTCGGTTGCTCCATCAACGACGTGCTGCTCTCGATGGCGGCCGGGGCGCTGCGCGACTACCTCGAGGAGCACGGCGATCCCGTGGACGGCGTCGAGATCCGCGCCGTCGTGCCCGTGAACCTGCGCCCGCCCGGGCAGGCCCATGCGCTCGGCAACCGTTTCGGCCTGGTGTTCCTCGACCTGCCCATCGGCTTCGAGCATCCGCTGGAAAGGCTCTACGAGCTGCGCCGGAGAATGAAGGCGCTGAAGGGCTCCTACCAGCCCCTGCTGGCCCTCGGGCTGCTCAACGCGGTGGGCTACGGCCCTCGCGCGATCCAGGACCAGGTCACCGCGCTGCTGGGCCAGAACGCCAGCGCCGTGATGACGAACGTGCCGGGCCCGCAGGCACCGCTCTTCTTCGCGGGCCGCCAGATCATCGAGCAGAATTTCTGGGTACCGCAATCCGGCAGCATCGGGATGGGCGTGTCGATCCTGTCGTACGACGGGCGCATCCAGTTCGGCGTCATCACCGACGCGGGCCTCGTCCCCGATCCCAACGAGATCGTCGGTCGCTTCGGAGATGAATACGAAAAACTGATGTGGCTCACGCTCATGAGTGCGTGGGGCGAGGATGTGGCCTCTGACGACAACGCGTCGTCAGAGGCCACATCCTCCGCGAAGCACGTGAAACAGGCCTCCGCGGAACGGAAGACCCGAGCGAAAGCGACGGGAGCCTCGGTGGAGCCGTTAGACAACTCTCAAGAGAAGCGCCCCGCGGCGAAACCGCCAAGAAAGCCCTCCCAAGCGAAGGGTGCGTCCTCCGCCGCTGCCTCGGCCCCCGCCCCCGCCATCCCCAAGCGCTTCCGCAACCTCTAGCTACACCGACGCGATCGCGTCCATCTCCACCAGGTAACCGTAGTGCAGCGCGCTCACCGGAACCACGGTGCGCGCGGGCTTGTGCTCGCCCATCAGCTCCGCGTAGACGGCATTGAACGCAGGCCAATGCTCCACGCCGGCGATATACACGGTGGCCCGCAGGATGCGATCGCGCCGGCTGCCCGCGGCCTCGACGATCGCGATCACGTTTCGAATCACCTGCCGCGCCTGCGCTTCGAAGCCTTCGAGCTTGCGGTCGGGATCCTCCGGCACGACCGGAAGCTGGCCCGAGACATACACGAGACCGGCATGGACGATGGCTTGCGAGTAGTGGCCGCGGGCGAGCGGTGCTTGCGGAGTGGCAATGGCCTGCATGGATGCAATTCCTTTAGCCGTATTCGGATGTAGCTGTAGGACGACACCGACAAGTGCTTGATCGAAAACGGTTTGCGGGTCGGGGCCCGTTGGAGGCTGTAGCTCGATGGAGACAGATTGCCTCTGGCACGAAACCAGAAAGTCCTTCAAAAACAATCACGTGAGGGTGTGGCACCGAAGTTGCAGTAAGCGGGTGGACACGACTTGGCCTCTTGGGAGAATAACGTGAACATCCAACAACAGCCCCCTCGCATTCTTTCCTGGATCGAGCTGCTCGCAGGCGCGATCGCGTTGGTGGTGGGCCTGCTCTTCGCGGCTCCGGCACGTGCGGCCAACTACACCGACATCTGGTGGAACCCGAGCGAATCGGGCTGGGGCCTCACGCTCACGCACCACGAAGACAAGCTCTTCGGCGTCTGGTACGTGTACGACAGCAGCGGCAAGCCGATGTGGGTGTCGATGTCCGACGGCGTGTTCACCAACAACGGCCGCACGTTCACCGGCGCGGTCTACAGGACCACGGGCCCGTCCTACCGCGAGCGCGTGTTCCTCCCCTCCCGCGTCGGTGTCACGGCGGTCGGCTCGGCCCAGATCGACTTCAGCGCCGACGACGAAGCAGCCACGGTGACCTACACCATCGATCGCATGGTGACCACCAAGCAGGTGCGGCGCCAGGCCTTCGGCAACGCGCCGACGAACTACGGCGTCGATCGCAGCGACCTCTGGTGGGACCCCAATGAATCGGGTTGGGGCATTTCCCTCTCGCACCACGGCGACCAGATCTTCGGCGTCTGGTACACGTACGGCGACGACAACCTGCCGCTGTGGATCGTGATGCCGGGCGGCACCCTGAGCGGCAACACGTTCACCGGCGCCCTCTACACGACCAGCGGCTCGCCGTACGACACCGCCTTCAATCCGGGCAACACGAAAGTCACCGAAGTCGGAAAGGGAACGATCGTCTTCAGCGGCGATACGGCGACGTTCACCTCGACCGTGAACGGGTACACCCAGACCAAGAACATCCGGCGCCAAGCCTTCGGTGCCCCGCCCACCAACGCGAAGCCCACGATCCAGCTCACCGTCGTTCCGAGCGCGAACCCGCTCGTGGCCCCCGGCACGGTCACCCTCAAGGCCACCGCCACCGATTCCGACGGCACGGTGCGCAAGGTCACGTTCTTCAACGGCTGCGACCGCATCGGCGAAGACACGACGGTGCCGTTCGAGTTCACGGTGTCGGACCTTTCCGTGGGCAAGTACGTCTTCTCCGCCCGCGCGAACGACGATCGCGGCGGTACCGCCCTCGCCGTGGCCACGGTGATCGAAGTGAAATCGACGGGCGGCACGACGCCCCCGCCGGTCAACAAGGCACCCACCGTCTCGATCACGTCACCCGCCAACAATGCGACCTATGGCGACGGGAAGAACATCGTCATCACGGCGACCGCGGCGGATTCCGACGGCACCGTGGCGAAGGTCGAGTTCTTCGCGAGCACGATGAAGATCGGCGAAGCCACCGCGGCACCGTGGACCGTCACCTGGCCCAGCGCCCCGGGCGGCACCCTCAGCCTCCAGGCCGTCGCCACCGACGACAAGGGCGCGTCCACCACGTCGGCGGCCGTGACGATCGTCGTCATCGGTCCCGCCGTGCCGGTCGACGCCGCCACGCGCGACGCCGCGCGCTTCCTCACGCAAGCCACCTTCGGCCTCAAGGGCGTGACCGACATCGAATCGCTCAAGAGAACCGGCTACGACGCGTGGCTCACCCAGCAGTTCGGCATGACCGCGGCTTCGCACGTGCAGTACGTGAACGACCGCGTCCGCGCCGGGGAGAAGCCCGACGAGGAGCGCGCCTACGAGGCGATCTGGCAGCAATGGCTGTGGGAAGACGCGCAACTGCGCGCGCGCATGTCCTTCGCGCTCTCGGAGATCTTCGTGATCTCCAACATCGCGCCGGACCTGGATACCTACGCCATGGCCTCGTACATGGACATGCTGAACCGGAATGCCTTCGGCAACTACCGGCAGCTGCTGGAGGACGTGACGCTGCACCCGGCCATGGGCTACTACCTCAACATGATCGGCAGCAAGAAGGCCGACCCGGTGAAGGGCACGCACCCGAACGAGAACTACGCCCGCGAGGTGATGCAGCTCTTCTCGATCGGCCTCTACAAGCTGAACCCGGACGGCACGCGCCAGATCGTGGGCGGCGCCACGGTGAATACCTACGACCAGACGGTGATCGAGGGCGTGGCGGCGGCCTTCACGGGCTGGAATTTCGCCGGCAACGACAACACCAACCCGGCGATCTTCAACCCGGCCAAGGAGAACTGGCAGGAGCCGCTGATCGCGTGGGAGATGTGGCACGACACGAAGGAGAAGACGATCTTCGACGGAATCAAGATCCCCGCCGGAGGCAACGCGCGTTCCGACATGAAGGCGGTGCTCGATGCGCTCGCGAACCACCAGAACGTGGGCCCGTTCATCAGCCGCAACCTGATCCAGCACTTCGTCACCTCCAACCCGAGCCCGGCCTACATCGGCCGCGTGGCCGCCGTCTTCGCCAACAACGGCTCCGGCGTGCGTGGCGACCTGCAGGCGACGTTGCGGGCCGTGCTGATGGATCCGGATGCGCGTGACCTCGCCAAGACGACGGAGGCCTCGTGGGGCAAGCAGCGCGAGCCCGTGATCCGCTTCTCGAACTTCCTGCGCGGGCTGGGCGCGACCAGCCCCACGGGACGCAACCGGATCTGGTACCTGGACAGCGCGGACGAAGGCCTGAACCAGAGCCCGCTGCTCTCGCCCAGCGTCTTCAACTTCTTCTCACCCAACTACCGGCAACCGGGCCCGCTCTCCGCGGCGAACCTGGTGGCGCCGGAATTCCAGATCACGACGGAGACGAGCATGGTCGGAGGCCTGAATTTCTTCTCGAAGCTGGTGAAGAACGCGTCGTACGGCAGCGGCGACACCAAGCTCACCATGAACCTCACCGAGCTGAACGGCCTGGCGAACACCCCGGGGCCGCTGGCAGACCGGCTGAGCCTGCTGTTCATGAACGGCATGATGTCCGAGAGCCTGCGCAACGCCATCATCAACACGGTCGGCTCGCTCCCGGCCGCCAAGACAGGCACCGATACGTCGACGGTCACCGACCGGGTGAAGGCGGCGCTGATCCTGGTGTCGCTGTCCGCCGACTTCGCGATCCAGAAATAGGGGAGAACACCATGACGAACCGCAGAACCTTCCTCAAGCAACTCACGGGCGCGGGTATCGGCGTCGGGGGCCTCGGCGCCTGGAGCGACCTGCAGCGCATCGCGGCGGCGGCCAGCGTGAACTCGGCGCTGCCGAAGGCGGCCGGCGAGGACTACCGGGCCCTCGTGTGCATCTTCATGTTCGGCGGCAACGACAGCAACAACATGGTGATCCCCACGTCGACCACCGAGTACCAGCAGTACGCCACGGGCCGTACGCCCACGCTGGCGCTCGCCCAGGGCACGCTGCTGCCGCTCACGGTCTCGAACACGCCCGGCCGCACCTTCGGCCTCCACCCGGCCATGACGGGCTTCCAGACGGTCTTCAACGCGGGCAAGGCCGCCGTGGTGGCCAACGCGGGCCCGCTGCTGGCGACCACCTCGCGCGCCGACTACCAGGGCCGCAAGGTGCCGATCCCCGTCGACCTGTTCTCGCACAGCGACCAGCAGGCCCAGTGGCAGAGCTCGATCTCCGACGGGGCGCCCCGCTCCGGCTGGGGCGGCCGCCTGGGGGACCTGATCAAGGATGCCAACGGGTCGAACAGCAGCTCGACGCTGATCTCCGTCTCGGGCAACAACCTGTTCGAGGTCGGCACCACGATCTCGTCCTTCAAGGTTTCGCCGGGCAACCACTTCGGCTTCGACTTCTACAAGGGCGCGACTTCGACCGACCCGATGTCGAAGAGCATCACCAACATGCTGGCCACGCCGAGCGTGAACCTGTTCGAGGGGGCCTGGAAGGAAGTCATCCAGCGCGCCATCCACAACCAGGAGATCCTCGCCTCCGCGCTGGCCGCGGTGCCGCCCTTCACCACCGTGTTCCCCAATACGGGGCTGGGCAGCCAGATGCAGATGATCGCCCGGCTGATCTCGGTGCGCGCGGCGCTGGGCCTGAAGCGCCAGGTGTACTTCGCCTCCATCGGGGGCTTCGACACGCACGGCGAGGACCAGCTCAACACGCAGAACCGCCTGCTGGGCGAAGTGAGCGCCGCGATGACGTCGCTCTACAACGCGACCGTGGAGCTGAACTGCTCGGATCTCGTCACGAGCTTCACCTCCTCGGACTTCAACCGCACCTTCCCGTCCAACGGCAAGGGTTCCGACCACGCGTGGGGCAGCCACCACCTGGTGATGGGCGGCGGGGTGCAGGGCGGCAAGATCTACGGGCAGTTCCCGACGCTCGTGAAGGGCGGCCCCGACGACACGGGCAGCAGCGGCCTGTGGATCCCCACCACGTCGGTGGACCAGTACGGCGCCACGCTCGCCAGCTGGTTCGGCGTCGCGGCGGGCGACGTGAACACGATCTTCCCCAACCTCGGGCGCTTCCAGAGCGCCAACGTGGGGTTCCTCGGCTAGCGCGAATCCGGTGGCCGGAATGGAAACGGGCCGCGAAAGCGGCCCGTTTCTTTTTCTCGCGCTCCGGGTTGCCCCGGCGACTCGCGTTACTTGAGGTGCTTGGAGACCAGCTTGGTCATCTCGAACATCGAGACTTGCTTCTTGCCTCCGAACACTTCCTTCAGCTTCTCGTCGGCGTTGATCATCCGGCGGTTGGTCTTGTCCTGAAGGTTGTTCTTCTTGATGTAGGCCCAGAGCTTGCTGGTGACTTCGGTACGGGGCATGGCGCCCGAACCGATGACGGCTGCCAGCGTGGAGCTCGTGTTCATGGGCTTCATGAAGGCGGCATTCGGCTTGCGCTTCTTAGCGGGGGCCTTCTTCGCTGCCGGCTTCTTCGCGGCGGCTTTTTTCACCGTCGATTTTTTCGCGGCGGGTTTCTTGGCCGCCGGCTTCTTCGCTGCCTTCTTGCCTTTCTTCGCTGCCATTAGTGATTCCTCCAATCTGGAAATTGCGTTGAGTTCTAAGTCCTCAATCTCGCCGTCGAGGCGTGACAGCGAGAGGATGCACAAGCGGAAAACACCTTGTCAATGGTTTTCCCTCTGAAAAGCGGCTTTTTCCACTCTCAACGTCGCGCAGGAGCAACAGCTTTCACGCCATCTCCGCCTTCGCCAACTCCACGTCGAGTTTCTCCATGGCGTCCCTCGGCTTCATCTTCGCCGCCTTGGCATAGAGCTTTCCGGCCTCCTCGAGCATCTTCTTGCCGTGCAGGAGGACCAGCCCGTTCGCGTATTCGATGTGCGCGATGGGCGAGTCCGGCGCGAGCTTCAGCGCCTTCTTGAAATGCTCCTCGCCCGCCTCGCGCTTCGCCCCGTAGGTGAGGCCGCCGACCAGGGCGCCCACCTTGTCGATGATCTCGGCGTGGTAGGCGCCCATGGCGATGTGCGCCTCCGCGTGCTTCGGCGACAGCTTGAGCGCCGCCTCGAGGGCCGCGCGGATCTTGCCGCCGTAGCCCTGCGCCAGGGCCTTCGCCACCGAGATGCGCTGGCTGTAGCGTCCCGCCGCGTAGGCGTAGAGGTAGTGCGCATTGGCGTTCTTCGGCTCGGAGGTGCGCAGCGCGTCGGCGCGCTGCATGACGTCCTCGAACAGGGTGACCTTCGCGGGGTCCTTGGGCTCCACGCCGTTGGCGTAGATCGCCTGCGCCTTCAATGCGGCCACCAGGCCCCCGCCACCGGCCTCCAGGCCCGCGGCGAACGCCTCGGCGAACTTACCCTGGTGGTAGAGGCGCCACGCCTCACGCGTGTCCTCGTCCTTCGGGAAGGGCTCCGCGTCGCCCTGGTGCAGGTCGGCCCAGTGCTTCTTCAGTGCTTCGCCCGCATAGGCGAAATCCTTCGACGGGTGGGGGAACGCGGTCCATTTCGGCTTGGCCATGGGTCATCTCCTCATTCAAGGTAGTCGCGGCTGAGGCGATCGAGGTGGGCGCGAGCCTCCCCGACTAGGTAGGGCGAAACAAGGGCCATCACCTGGTAGGCCCCCAGCCCGAGGTCGCGCGGCGAGACGTCGTCGCGCACGCCCCGCAGGGCCTGGAAATTGAGCCAATAGGTGGAGACGACGAGGACATTGCGCGCCAGCGCGCGGATCTCCTCGGGGGAGGCGCGCATCGAGCGGGAGCGTACCAGCGCCTCGCACAGCGCCGCCACGGTGCCGGTTTTCGCGTCGATCATCCGGTTGAAGCCGGTGCGCAGGCGCCGGTTGCGCGCGAGCAGGTCGTCCAGGTTTCGATACAGGAAGCGGTAATCCCAGATGGCTTCCAGCATGAGGTGCAGGTAGAGCCAGAGATCCTCCATCGCCGCCGGGCCGTCGAAGGCTTCGCCGGGATCCACGCCGATGCGCGCCTCGAACGCCTCGAAGAGGTGCTCGACGATCTGGTCCTTGTTGCGGAAGTGGTAGTACAGGTTACCGGGGCTCATCCGCAGGGCGGAAGCGACCTGGCCCGTGGTGACGTTCGGTTCGCCGCGCGCATTGAAGAGGCGCAGGCTCTCCGCGAGGATGCGCTCGCGGGTGCGCTGGGTCCGGATCGCGTTGCCGTCGGGAGCGCGCGTATTGGGCACGGCGCGTATGGTAGCTCACGGCCATGCCGGGGGCCGAAATGAAAAAGGGCCCGCCGAAGCGAGCCCTGTGCCGCGGGTGAAGCGGAACCTTAGGCGCGGGCGCGCGAACGGTTCAGGCGATCGACGCTCGCCTGCAGTTGCGACACCTGGCGCGAGAGGGCGCGAACGTCTTTCGTCGTGGGCACGCCCAGCTTCGAGATGGCCTTGGAGACGCGCAGCTCGAACATCTTCTCGAGGTGGTTCACGGCCTGGACGGTCGTGGCACGGGCTTCTTCCGCACGGGCGACGGCGGCATCGCGGGTCGCGTTCACGCGACCGATCGCGGCTTCGCGCGCGGAGGCTTCGAGGGCGGTGCCCTGCTTCACGAGGCGGGCGACGGCCTTGCGCACGGTGGCGCGGGCCTGGCCGAGCGCGGCGGCGGCGGGGGCGAATTTCCGGAACGAAACGGCCGGAGTGCGGCGCGTCGCGCGGGCGGTACGGGTGGTGCGGGTCTTGCGGGCCATGGGGCGTCCTTTCAGCGGGGGATCGGGGAAGAATTCATCACGCTCGAACTCTAGCCCCCGCCCGTAGAGCAAGGGCTCTAAAACTTCCGCTGGTATCATTCGTCGCAAAACGCCTGCGCTCGCGGAAGGGAATCCCATGTCCTACTTCGTCACCGGCGGAACCGGCTTCATCGGCCGATTCCTGATCGACAACCTCCTCGACCGCGAGGGCACGGTGTACGTCCTCGTGCGGAAGGGCTCGGCCAAGAAGCTCGATGCACTGCGGGTCCGCTGGGGCGAGCGCGAGAAGCGCGTGGTGGCCATCGCCGGCGACCTCGCGAAGCCGAACCTCGGCGTGTCGTCCTCGGACCTCTCGAAGCTGAAGGGCAAGGTGAAGCACCTCTTCCACCTCGCCGCGGTCTACGACCTCTCGGCCGATGCCGAAAGCCAGGAGAAGGCCAACATCGACGGTACGAGGAACGCCGTGGAATTCGCCGCGGCCATCGAGGCCGGCTGCTTCCATCACGTGAGCTCGATCGCCGCCGCGGGCCTCTACGACGGCGTCTTCCGCGAGGACATGTTCGAGGACGCCGAGGCGCTCGAGAACCCCTACTTCCGGACCAAGCACGAGTCCGAGGGCATCGTGCGCAAGGAATCGAAGACCCCGTTTCGCATCTACCGGCCCGGCATCGTCGTGGGCCACTCGAAGACCGGCGAGATCGACAAGATCGACGGCCCCTACTACTTCTTCAAGCTGATCCAGAAGATGAGGAACGCCCTGCCCCCGTGGGTGCCGACGGTCGGCATCGAGGGCGGGCGCATCAACATCGTGCCGGTGGATTTCGTCGTGGACGCGATGGACCACATCGCCCACAAGAAGGGGCTGGACGGCGAGTGCTTCCATTTGACGGACCCGGATCCGTTGCGGGTGGGCGAGATCCTGAACCTGTTCGCCAAGGCCGCGCACGCCCCGCAGATGACGATGCGGCTGAACGCGAAGATGTTCAGCTTCATCCCCTCCTTCGTGGTCGACGCGGCGATGTCGCTCGCCCCGGTGCGGCGGATCCAGAAGCAGGTCCTCTCGGACCTCGGCATCCCGAAGGACATGTTCACCTTCATCAACTACCCGACGCGCTTCGACAACCGCGAGGCCGCGAAGCAGCTCAAGGGTTCCGGCATCGAGCTCCCGCGCCTCGAGGACTACGCCTGGCGCCTGTGGGACTACTGGGAACGCCACCTCGACCCCGACCTCTTCATCGACCGCTCGCTGGCCGGCAAGGTGAAGGACAAGGTCATCGTGGTGACCGGCGGCACCTCGGGCATCGGCGAAGCCACGGCCTACAAGATGGCCGAGGCCGGCGCCAGGGTGGTGGTGGTTGCGCGCGATCCGGAGAAGGCCATCCCCGTCATGGCCGCGATCAAGGCCTCGGGAGGCGACGCGACGTTCATCTCCTGCGACCTGTCCAGCCTCGAGGACTGCGACAAGCTCGTGGCCACGGTCCTGAAGAAGTTCGGCCGGTGCGATTTCCTGGTGAACAACGCCGGGCGCTCCATCCGCCGCGGCATCGCTTCCAGCTACGACCGCTTCCACGATTTCGAGCGGACGATGCAGCTGAACTACTTCGGGAGCCTGCGCCTCATCATGGGCTTCCTGCCGTCGATGGTGGCGCAGAGCTCCGGCCACATCATCAACATCTCCTCGATCGGCGTGCTCACCCGCGCCCCGCGCTTCTCGGCCTACGTGTCCTCGAAGGCGGCGCTGGATGCCTTCGCGGACTGCGCTGCATCCGAATTCATCGACAACAACGTACATTTCACCACCATCAACATGCCGCTGGTGCGCACGCCCATGATCGCCCCGACCAAGCTCTACAACCACGTTCCGACGCTGTCGCCCGAGCAGGCGGCGGACCTCGTGGTCGAGGCGATCGTCTACCGGCCCGTGCGCATCGCCACGCGCCTGGGCATCTTCGGCGAGATCCTCCATGCCGTGGCGCCCAAGGCCACCCAGATCATCCTCAACACGGCCTTCCGGATGTTCCCGGACTCCGGCGCGGCCCAGGGCAAGAAGAAGGACGGCGAGCAGAAGGACGTGGAGCTCACGCCCGAACAGATCGCCTTCGCGCAGATCACGCAGGGCATCCACTGGTAAGGAACTCCATGACCGCAACCCTCACCTTGAAGCCCGGCGACGCCGCTCCGCATTTCGAGGGGCTCTCGACCGACGAAGGCGCGAAGATCTCGCTCAAGACCTTCGCGGGCAAGAAGCTGGTGCTGTACTTCTATCCGAAGGACGACACGCCCGGCTGCACGGCGCAGGCTTGCTCGCTGCGCGACGCGAACGCCGAGCTGATCGCCAAGGGCGCGGGCGTGCTCGGCGTCTCCACGCAGGGGGTCGTGTCGCACCAGAAGTTCTCGTGGAAGTTCAAGCTCAACTTCCCGCTGCTGGCCGACACGGACGGCGCCGTCGGACGCGCCTATGGCGTGCTGGGCGGCGACGGCATCGTGAACAAGCTGAAGACCGCCGCGGGTCTCGCCGACCGCGTGACGTTCATCATCGACGAGAAGGGCATCATCACGCACATCCTCGACAAGCCCAACGTCGACCACCACGCCGAGGAAGTCCTGGCGCTGCTCTAGGCGGCACCCTCGCTCCGCAGGACCTCCAGAACGCACGCCACGGTGGGCGGTGCGCCCACGACCGTCACGTGCCCCCAGCCCGGCAGGGCCACGTTCCGGGCTTGCGGCAGGCGGCTCGTGTCCTGTGGCGAGACCAGGTTGTCGTGCACCGAATAGATCGAGGTCGCGGGGCAGGCCGGGCCACGATCCCCCTCGGCGCCGGCCAGCGCACGCAGGAACTCGCTTCCCCGCCGCATCTGCCGCGCGTTGCGCCCGCTCCCCAGCGCCGCGAGCACGGTCCCGTGGTGCGGGCTTGCGATCGTCACCAGGTGCGCCACGCGAGCCGCGCCCTTCCGCGTGAGCCAGAGCCGCGTCACGAGCCCGCCCATGCTGTGCGCGACGATCACGAGGCTCGCCTGCCCCGTCGCGGCCAGGACCTCTTCCACGCGCGCCTCGAGCTGATCGGCGAAATCGTCGATCGGGCAGAAGATCCCGCGGAAATTCAGCGTGAAGACCTGCGAGGCCCCGCCCTGCTCGAGCCCGTCGAGGAGGGTCCGCAGCATGCCGCGGTTGGAGAGGTAGCCGTGCACGAGGAGCACCGGGACCATCCCGCCCCGCCGCGCGGGGGGATCGGCCCGGACCGCGATGGCTTCCCACGGCAAGCGCCAGAAGTTGCTGCGCAGCATCGCGCCCCATTCCCGGAGCAAGAGCCTCGCGGTGGCCCCCGGGCCGAGTTGCAGCGCGGGTTCGCGCGGCGAGCGAAATCCGTGGGAGATCGACGCCGACACGCACACGATCCCGAGGCGCGTCGCCAGCACGAGCGCGACGGCAATGGGCAGGAGCGTGGCGATGCCGCAGCCTCGTGTTTCATGCAGCCAAACACCCACGGCGAGGTAGGCGAGCCATTCGACGACGAGCTGGGCGCGGACGAGGGTGGAGAGCATCGAGCGCCGCAGTATAGATGCTAAGATTCCGCCGGCCTTTTCGCCGCGCAATTTCCCCCGAGCTTCGATGCCGCTTTACGCCGCGACGATCTTCCTCAGCGCCTTCCTGCTCTTCCTGGTCCAGCCCCTCCTCGCCAAGCAGATCCTCCCGTGGTTCGGGGGCACCGCCGTCGTCTGGACCACCTGCATGGTCTTCTTCCAGTTCGTGCTGCTGCTGGGCTACGCGTATTCGCACTGGATCACGACGCGCGTGTCGCCGCCGAAGCAGAACTGGGTTCACATCGCGCTGCTCGCGGTGAGCCTCGCCTTCCTGCCGATGATGCCGGATGCGGGCTGGAAGCCCGCCGGCGACGACAATCCCGTGGTGCACATCCTGGCGCTGCTGTTCGCGACGGTGGGCCTGCCGTACCTCGTCCTGTCCTCGACCAGCCCGCTGCTGCAGGCGTGGTTCGCGCGCGACTATCCCGGGGGCAGCCCCTACCGCCTCTTCGCGCTGTCCAACTTCGCGTCGATGCTGGCACTGCTGGGCTATCCGCTGCTGATCGAGCCGCGCTTCGACAACCCGGGGCAATCGATGGTGTGGAGCGTGGGCTACGCCGGCTTCGTCCTGCTTTGCGCCGCGCTCGCCTGGAAGGCGCGCACCCTGCCGTTCCATGCGCCGTTCGTGCCCCAGGCCGACGCGCCCGCGGCAGACGAGCCGCGCCCAAGCGCTTCGCGCATCGCGCTCTGGCTCACGCTCTCCGCCATGGGATCGGTCGTCCTCCTCGGCGTCTCCAACCACCTCACGCAGAACGTCTCGTCGATCCCGCTGCTGTGGGTGGTGCCGCTCGCCGTCTACCTGCTCACCTTCATCCTCTGCTTCGAGGGCCGCGACTGGTACAAGCGCGACACCTACCTGGGCTTCCTCGTCTGGGCCCTGTGCGTGATGGCCTGGTTCCTCGCCGACAAGAGCCTGCAGTTCGAGCTGCTCTGGCAGGTGGGCGTCTTCACGGGAGGCCTCTTCTTCGTGTGCATGTTCTGCCACGGAGAACTCGCGAGACTGCGGCCGGCACCGCGCCACCTCACGCTGTTCTACCTGATGGTGTCGCTGGGCGGGGTGCTGGGCGGCGTGCTGGTCGGGATCGTGGCGCCGGTCACGCTGCCCGGGTTCCTCGAGCTGGAGATCGCGCTGGTCGTCGTGGCCCACCTCGCGCTCGCGCTGAACCTCGGGCGGCCGATCCCGGTGGTGGGCATGTTCGTACTGGTGGCCGTCTTCACGGTGGGCGCCCTGGTCTATCGCGTGCACAACTTCATGCAGGACACGATCCACATCGAGCGCAACTACTACGGCGTGCTGCGGGTGAAGGAAGTGCGCACGCGAGCCGACGACCCGGAGACCACCTACCGTTCGCTGGTGCACGGGGCGATCCTGCACGGCGAGCAATGGACCACGGAGAAATTCCGGCGCTCGGCCACGACCTACTACAAGGCGGGCTCCGGCGTCGGCATGGCGATCCTCGCGCACGAAGGAAAGCCCATCAAGGTCGGCGTCATCGGCCTGGGCACGGGCACCCTCGCGGCCTACGGGGACGCCGACGACACCTATCGCTTCTACGACATCAACCCGGCCGTGAAGCGCATCGCCGACACCTACTTCACCTACCTCAAGGACTCGGCCGCGAAGATCGAGTTCGTGCTCGGCGATGCCCGCCTTTCGCTGGAGCGCGAGGCCCCGCAAATGTTCGACGTGCTGGCCGTGGACGCCTTCACGGGGGACTCGATCCCGACCCACCTCATCACGTACGAGGCGGTGGGCTCCTTCCTGCGCCACATGAAGCCCGACGGGGTCATCGCCTACCACGTATCCAACCGCTTCCTGGACCTCAAGCCCGTGCTGCTCGCGATCGCGGAGAAGCACGGCCTCGAGTACGCCTACGTGGACCAGCACGCGAGCGACGGCGACACGACCAGCGATTGGGTGCTGCTGTCGCGGACCAAGAAGATCATCCTGCGCCCGGAGATCGTCGCCTCGACGGAACCGGTGGTCCCGCAGCCCGGCTGGCGCCTCTGGACCGACGCGTACAACAACCTGCTGCAGGTCTTCCGCTACTAGCCCGGCGGACCGGCAGCCGCGAAGCGCTAGGCGAGCGCGGCGGCCACGCGTTCGGCGATGAAGGCGCTCACGCGTTCGTTGGATTCCACCGTCACGCCCGCGATGTGCGGTGTGAGCAGGAGGTTGGGCGCACCCGCGAGCGGGCTCCCCGCGGCGAGCGGTTCCACGTCGAAGACATCGATGGCGGCCGCTCCCAGCTGGCCTTCCTGCAGGGCAGCGGCCAGCGCCGCTTCGTTCACGACACCGCCGCGCGCCGAATTGATGAGGATCGCACCGCGCTTCATGCGGCCGAGGCGCTCGGCGTTCAGGAGATCGCGGGTCTGCGCGGTGAGGGGCACGTGCAGGGACACGACGTCCGACTCGGCGAGCAGGCCATCGAGCGTGCGCGGCCTCGCGGTCCCCTCACGCCACGCGGGAGAATCCGGGCCGACCATCGGGTCGTGCGCAACGACCCGCATGCCCATCGCCACGGCCTTGCGCGCCGTGAGTTGGCCGATTCCGCCGAAGCCCACGAGGCCCAGCGTCTTCCCCGAGAGATCGCGCCCCTTCGAGAGCATCTGGCGCGGCCAGCGGCCTGCCGCCATCGCCGGGGTCGAAAGATAGGCCGCGCCCCGCAGCAGGATCATCGCGGTGGCGATCACGTACTCGGCCACCGATTCCGCATTGGCGCCCGTCGCCGGGATCACCGCGATGCCGCGCGCGTCGCAGGCCGGCACGTCGATGTTGTCCAGTCCGACGCCCAGGCGCCCCACGACACGCAGCCGGCCGGCGGCGGCGAGCGCGTCGCCGCGGACCTGCGTGCGATTGCGCACGATCCAGCCGCGCGCCTCGGCCAGGCTCGCGCGCAGGGCCGCCGCGTCGTCGACCAGCGACGGGCGATAGTCGACGTCGAAGCGCGCCCGCAGCTTCTCCACGGCGGGCGTGTCCATGAATTCGCTGATGACGATGCGGTCGCTCATGCCGCGATCATGACCGGGTGTGGTCGTCCGGATCAAGCGCCATGAGGTACGCGGTGACTTCCTCGCGGTCGTGATAAAGCTGCTTCATTCGAAGCCGCGCGGGCACCTCGCCCAGCACGTGGTCGATGCGCTCGCGGCAGAGCTGCACCTCTTCCCAGCGCTTCTTCATCGGCAGCTTGAGGTTGAAGATCGTGTCCTTGCACCAGCCGTCACGGATCCACCGCGCGGCGAGCTCGGCGATGCGCGAAGGCTGCTCCACCATGTCGCAGACCATCCAGGCCACCGGCTCCGGCGGCCGGTACTTGAACCCGTCCTCGCGCCGGTGCTTCACCTGCCCGGTCTCCAGCAGCGCCGGATCCATCGCGCCGTTGTCCACCGCCATCACCTTCATGTGGCGCTGGACCAGCTGCCAGGTCCAGCCTCCGGGCGCGGCCCCAAGGTCGACGGCCGTCATGCCCGGCTGCATGCGTCTCTCGGCCTGCTCGGGCGTGAGGAACACGTTGAGCGCTTCGGCGAGCTTCAACGTGGAGCGCGAGGGAGAGCCGCGCGGCATGCGAAGGCGCGGGATCCCCATGGGCCAGCTCGAGCCGTTGGCGAGCGACGAGACCCCCACGTAGCAGGCGTTGCCGCCGATGAAGAAGACGTTCAGCCGATCGGGCGAACGCGCCTGGTCGAACACGATGCCGGCCTTGGCGAACGCCTTGTCGAGGTGCGGCATCAACGGGCGGATCAACGACGCGAGCGCCTTGCCGTCATTGGTGTCCGGCGTGTCGAGGTGCAGCCCCATGAACTGCGTGCCCCGCTCGCGCGCCGCCGCGACGATCGGGCCGGTGCGATCGCCCACGGGCAGGTCGGCGACGAGGATCGCATCGCGTACCATCTGGCGCGGGAAGACCAGCTCGGCGAAGTCGATCTGCTCGGCGAGCGTGCCCGCACCTCCCGGCTCGTGCGCCTGGAAGACCGCGTAGCCACTCTCGGGCTTCGCCTTCACGAAGCCCTCGATGCCCGCGTTCGCCGCCTCCGCCATGATTTCCTGCGCGGCCTCGCGCTCGAATCCCGGGCGGACGTAGAACACCAGGGCTTCAGCCATCGAGCGTTTTCTCCAGGAGGATCACGTCGGCCACGTACTCGTCGAGCGCACGCCGCTCGCCGGTCTCGACGAATCCCAGGCGGTGCCAGAACGCGAAAGCCGGATCGTTCGTCTCGACGATGCCGATGCGCAGCGACGTCCCGTGCGGCGAAGCGCGCGCCACGGCCTCCAGCGCGTCGTAGGCCGCGCGCGCATAACCCTTGCCGCGGTGCGGTGCACCGATCGCGAGGAAGCCAATCATCGATTGGCCCGGGCGCTTCCACCCGAGCAGCAGGCTCGCCAGCCCCACGAGCTGCCCGCCGGCGTGGATGCCGTAGGCCCGTGCGTTCTCGGGCGGAACGCCCGGGACGTCGAAGTGGAAGAATTCCTCGGCCTCCGCGCGATCGGCCGCGTGGCCCTGCACGAGCTGGTAGTAGTCGCCGCATTCGCGCATCACACGCTCGACGCCCGCGAAGGCTTCGTCCGTGCGCACCGTGAATGGCACGAGCTCGATCGGCGAGGCCATCGTCAGGCCGCCGCGGGACGGGCGTGGCGGAAGAGCGCGAAGAAGTTCGCGGTCGTCGCCTCGGCCACCGCCTCCAGCGACACCGCTTTCAGGCGGGCGATTTCCTCGGCCACGTGGCGCACGAACGCGGGCTCGTTGGTCTTGCCGCGATGCGGAACCGGCGCCAGGTAAGGCGAATCGGTTTCCACCAGCAGGCGATCGAGGGGAACGCGGAACGCCACGTCCTTCACGACCGCGGCATTCTTGAAGGTTACGATGCCCGAGAGCGAGATGTAGAACCCCAGGTCGATCGCGGCCTGCGCCACTTCCCAATTCTCCGTGAAGCAGTGCATGACCCCGCCCACTTCCGACGCGCGCTCCTCCCGCAGGATGCGCACCGTGTCCGCCGCGGACTCGCGCGTGTGGATCACCAGCGGCTTGCCGCAGGCGCGCGCCGCGCGGATGTGGACGCGAAAGCGCTCGCGCTGCCACTCGGTGTCGCCTTCGACGCGGAAGTAGTCGAGGCCGGTCTCGCCGATCGCGACGACCTTCGGGTCGTCGGCCATGCCGAGGAGTTCCTCGAGGCCCACTTCGCGCCCATCGCGAAGCTCGTCGGGATGCACGCCCGCAGAACACCACAGGTTGGGCTGCGAACGTGCGACTTCGCGCACGGCCGGGAACGTTTCGAGGGTGGTGCTGATGGTGAGCGCATGCGTGACGCCGTTGCCGCGCATGCGGTCGAGCACGCCACCGAGGTCGGAGCGCAACTCGGGGAAGTCCAGGTGGCAGTGGGAGTCGATCAACATGGCGTCATTTTAACCGCTGGAAAGCAGAAGCCCCCTCTCGGGGGCTTCGTTGAGGCGTCCTCCGCAGATAAACGCAGATAAACGCAGATAACAGCAAAGGCTTTTCTAAAAGGCCCTTTGATCGCTAGAGGGGATCATCGGCGTTTATCCGCGTTTATCTGCGGAGGACGCCTTTCGCCTCTTGTTTCTAGATGGTGTGCGTCGGTCGCGAAGACTGCAGCGCGCCGGCCAGCAGGCCTTCGACCTTCTTGCGGAAGTCGCGCGCCTGTTCGCTGTCCTGCAGCTGGATGCCGATGCCCTGCGGGCGGTTGCCCGCCGTGTGGGCCGGGTTCACCCACGCCACGAGGCCCTGGAGGGAAATGCGCGTGGGGTCGTCGAGAAGCGACAAGAGGACGATCACTTCGTCGCCGAGCTTATGTTCGCGATTGCTGGGCAGGAACAGGCCGCCCCCCTTCAAGAGGGGAATCCACGCCGCATACAGCGACGCTTTCGAACGGATGACCAGGGAGAAAACCCCGGGCCGTGTGCTGGTGGCTTCGCCGGCGCTCATGTTCGGGTTCCCGATGTAGCCCGATTGTAGGTCATGAGGAGGTGCTCGGCCAGCAAGCGTGCATTCAGGGGATGGGTGGCCAGCCGGCGGGCCGCGCGCAGTTCGCGCTCCAGGTCGAAGAGCCGGTCGGCGTCGGCGGCGCGCGCCTTCGCTTTCGCCATGCTCTCGTGCTCGAGGTGGTGGCGCACGCCGGCCCCGACGCGCACGCGCAGGAGGTCCTGGACCCAGGTCTGCATCCAATAGATGGTGCGGTCGAGCGCGGGACGGTCGATGCGCTCGGCGAAGGTGAGCGGCTCCGCTCCCGACGGCCGCGTGAGCTCGGCCATCACCTTGCGGCGCAGGGCCACTTCCTCGGGGGCGGCCAGCTCGCGAGCCAGCAACGGCGCCCCACCGGCGACGGCCAGTGCGGTGCGCGGCTCCTCCACGCCTTCGGCCTGCAGCCAGGCCATCGCCTCGTTCGCAGGCGGCGTGGGCAGCGGCAGGACGCGGCAGCGGCTGCGGATGGTGGGCAACAGCCGCGCGGGCTGGTCGCTCACCAGCACGATGAGCGTGGCCGGCGGCGGCTCCTCGAGCGTCTTCAGGAGGGCATTGGCCGCGTTGGACTGCAGGACCTCGGCCGGGTGGATCAGCAGCACGCGCAAGCCCGAGCGGTGCGTGGTGAGGGCCATGAAGTCCGCCAGGGCGCGGATCTGGTCGATCTTGATGACGAGGCTCTTCTTCACGTCGGCTTTCGCGGCGTCGGCCTCCGCTTCGTCCTCTTCCTGGTCGATCTCGGGGATCACCTCGCGGAAGTCGGGATGGTTGCCCTGCGAAAACCAGTGGCACGAGGGGCACTTGCCGCAGGCCAGCGCGCCCTGCGGCGTCTCGCACAGCAGCGCCGCGGCGAGCGCGCGGGCGAACTCGGCCTTGCCGATGCCCTGCGTGCCCTGCACGAGCAGCGCGTGCGGCAGCCGTGCGCGATCGGCGACGAGGCGTTCCAGCGCGGCGCGGTGCCAGGGGAACGGGATCATGCGAGCACCGGGACCAGCAGCCGCTCGAGGTTCGCGCGGACCTGGTCCAACGGGCCCGACGCGTCGACGACGTGGACGCGCTTCGGGTCGTTGCGCGCGCGCTCGAGGTACGCCTCGCGCACGCGGCGGAAGAAATCGATCTGCTCGCGCTCGAAGCGATCGGGCGTGCGCTGCTGGCCGCGCTGGCGTTCGAAGGCGAGCTCGGGCGCCAGGTCGAAGAGGAACGTCGCATCCGGCTTCGGTGCGGGTTCGAACGCCCGCTCCAGCGCCTCGAACATCGCGCGAGGCAAGGAATGGCCGCCGCATTGGTAGGCGAAGGTGGAATCGGTGAAACGGTCGCAGACGATCCAGTCGCCCGCGGCCAGCGCCGGTTCGATGACCCGCACGACGTGCTCGGTGCGCGCACCGAACATGAGGAAGGCTTCGGTGCGCACGTCCATCGCTTCGTGCAGCACGATCGCGCGCACCGCCTCGCCGGCTTTCGTGCCGCCCGGCTCGCGCGTCTCGACGACGTGGCGCCCCTTCTCGCGAACGCGATCGGCGATGTACGACACGTGCGAGGACTTGCCCGCTCCGTCGATGCCCTCCAGCGTGATGAATCGACCGCGCACCGTCATCCCTTCCCGAGCTGGTACTTCGCCACCGCCCGATTGTGCTCCTCGAGCGTGCGCGAGAACTGGTGGGTGCCGTCGCCCTTGCCCACGAAATAGAGGAACTCGGACTTCGCCGGGTGCATCACCGCGGCGAGCGAGGCCGCGCCGGGCATCGCGATGGGCGTGGGCGGCAGCCCGTCCCGCGTGTACGTGTTCCAGGGTGTGTCGGCCGTGAGGTCCTTCTTGCGGATGTTGCCGTCGAAGGAAGCGCCCATGCCGTAGATCACCGTCGGGTCGGTCTGCAGGCGCATGCCCTTCCTCAGGCGATTGACGAACACCGACGCCACGAGGGGACGCTCGGCGGCCGCACCCGTTTCCTTCTCGACGATCGAGGCGAGGATCAGCGCTTCGTAGGCCGACTTGAGCGGAAGGTCGGCCTCGCGCGAGTCCCAGGCTTCGGCCAGCCGCTTCTTCATCGTGGCATGCGCGCGCCGGAGGATCTCGAGGTCGGCGCTGCCCGGGACGAAGCGATAGGTGTCGGGAAAGAGCCAGCCTTCCAGCGATCCTTCCGCGAGCCCGGTGGACGCGCGGATTTCGTCGGGCGACTTCCCGGCCAGCGTATGGCGCAGCCGCTCATGCGCACCGAGGAGCACCAGCCACTGGCGCAGGGTCGTGCCCTCGATGAACGCGATCTCGACCGCGACCACGTCGCCGCGGTTCATCTTGTCCAGCAACTCGACGGGCGTCATCGCCTTGTCCATCCGGTACGTTCCCGCCTGGATCGACTTGTCCTTGCCGAGCGCGCGGCCGAGGATCCAGAACGACTGCGACTCGGAAAGCAGGCCGTCCTGCGCGAGGCGATGCGAGAGCGTGCGCAGCGATGCACCGGGCTTCACGGTGAATTCATAGCCGGGCACGGGCGGCTCGAGCTCGCGCGAAGCGAAGGCCGCGAACCAGCCCGCGACCGCAACGAGCGCGGTCACGAGGAACAGGGCGAAGAGCTTAAGCCGCCGCATCGTCTTCGGCGAGGAGCGCCTGCAGGCGGCGCGTGAGCGGCCCGACCTTCCAGGCCTGGTTGTCGAGCACCACGACGGGCCAGATCCCGATCAGGCTGTTGGCGAGGAAGACTTCCTCGGCTTCGCGAAGTTCACCGAACGGAATGTCGCGCACGTCGAACGCAATGCCTTGCGAAAGGGCCAGGTCGCGGATGCGATCGCGCTGCGCGCCGGAGACCCCGCACCGCGTGAGCGCCGGCGTGTGAAGCGCGCCGGCGATGACCAGGAACACGTTGCTCATGGTCCCCTCGACGAGGCGCCCGGCGGCATCGCACAGGAGTCCCTCGCGGATGGCCGCATCGAACCACTCCGACCTCGCGAGCACGTTCTCCAGGCGGTTCAGCGTCTTCACGCCGGCGAGACGGGGCTGCTCGGAGAGCACGAGATCGCAACGGCGCACGCGGATTCCGTCCCGGGCGAGTTCCCTCGGATACTCCGGGGGCGGAAATGCCGCCACTACGCGCAGCGGTTGGGTTTCGGTGGGCTTCGAGTAACCGCGGCCGGAGACACCGCGCGTGACCGTAATCTTGACGATGGCATCGCCCGGCGCGACGTGAGCCATCTCGGAACGCAGGACATCTTCCTTCGGCACCGGAAGGCCGAGCGCATTGCAATCGTGGGCCAGGCGGCGGAAGTGGCGGTCCCAGTTGAGCGGATGCCCCGCCTTCACCTGCAGCGTGCGGAAGACCCCGTCGCCGAAGGCGAAGCCGCGGTCCAGCGAGGACACCGAGGCCGTCGGCTCTCCGTTGGCGAGGACCAGGGCCGTCACGGGCGGCCGCGGGGCGCTAGCGCAGGCGCCGGAACGCGAGGGTTCCGTTCGTGCCGCCGAACCCGAAGGAATTCGAGAGCGCGAAATCGATCTTCATGTCGCGCGCCGTGTTGGGCACGTAGTCCAGGTCGCACGCCGGGTCCGGGTTGAAGATGTTGATGGTCGGCGGCGATTTCTGGTGGTGGATCGCCAGCACCGTGATCACGGCCTCGAGGCCTCCGGCCGCGCCCAGCAGGTGGCCGTGCATCGACTTGGTGGAGTTCATCGCGAGCTTGTACGCGTGCTCGCCGAAGGCGGCTTTCACCGCCGCGGTCTCGTTGGCGTCGCCCAGCGGGGTCGAGGTGCCGTGCGCGTTCATGTACTGGACTTCATCGGGGTTGGCACCCGAATTGCGCAGCGCCGCCAGCATCGCGCGGCGCGGGCCGTCCATGTTGGGCGCGGTGATGTGGTTCGCGTCCGCGCTCATGCCCATGCCGGCGAGCTCGCAATAGATGCGGGCGCCGCGCTTCTTCGCGTGTTCGTATTCCTCGAGGATCATCACGCCGGCGCCCTCGCCCAGCACGAAGCCGTCGCGGTCCTTGTCGAACGGGCGCGAGGCGGTGGCCGGATCGTCGTTTCGCTCCGAAAGCGCGCGGCAGGCGCAGAAGCCGCCCATGCCGGACAGGTTGATCGTGGCCTCCGACCCGCCGGCGATCATCACGTCTGCGTCTCCGTACTCGATCACCCGGCCCGCATCGCCGATGCAATGCGAGCTCGTCGTACACGCGGACACCATCGAGAGGTTCGGACCCTTGGCGCCGAACTGGATCGACACCAGGCCCGCGACCATGTTGATGATGGAACCCGGCACGAAGAACGGCGAGATGCGCCGTGGGCCCTTGGCGATCATCTCGCGGATGTTGTCCTCGATCATCGGCAGCCCGCCGATGCCCGAGCCCATGTTCACGCCGACGCGCTCGGCGTTCGACTCGTCGATGGTGAAGCCCGCGTCGTCCAGGGCCATCTTCGAAGCCGCGAGGCCGAAGTGGATGAACGTGTCGGAGCGCTTCGTCTCCTTCGGGTGCATCCAGTCCACGGGGTTGAAGCCTTTCACCTCGGCCGCGATGCGCGTGGGGATCACCGACGCATCGAAGCGCGTGATGGGACCTACGCCGCTTACGCCGTTGAGGAGGTTGTCCCACGCGGGTGCGATGCCAATGCCGACGGGCGAGACCACGCCGAGGCCGGTCACGACGACTCTTCGTTTCATGCGGTCACTCCGGGAAGCGACTGGGAGATGCTGGGGTGGCGGCGGCCGCGGACGCGGCCCCGGGGGCGGCAGGCCGGATGGCCGCGGCCCTTACGACTTGACGTGGGCCTTCACGTAATCGATGGCCTGCTGCACGTTGGTGATCTTCTCGGCTTCCTCGTCGGGGATTTCGCACTCGAATTCCTCTTCGAGCGCCATCACGAGCTCCACGTTGTCGAGCGAGTCGGCGCCCAGGTCCTCGACGAAGGAGGATTCGTTCTTGACGTCGGCTTCCGCAACACCCAGTTGCTCCGCGACGATCTTCTTCACTCGGGCTTCGAGATTGTCCATCTACTTCCTCCGCTTCTTGGTTAGGTACTAAAAAAACGCGCCATTCTACCATCTAATCCATGTACATCCCGCCGTTCACGTGCAGCGTCGCGCCGGTGACATAACCGGCATTCGACGAACACAGGAACAGCACGGCCTGGGCGACATCGTCGACGCGCCCCAACCGGCCCAGCGGTACGTTTTCGACGAGGCGCTTCGCCTGCTCCTCGCCCAGGGCCTTGGTCATGTCCGTGTCGATGAATCCGGGTGCGACGCAGTTCACGGTGATGTTGCGGCTGCCCACCTCGCGCGCGAGCGACTTGGTGAAGCCGATGACGCCCGCCTTCGAGGCCGCGTAGTTGGTCTGTCCCGCGTTGCCCATGTGGCCCACCACGGAAGTCACGTTCACGATGCGTCCGGAGCGCGCCTTCATCATTCCACGCAGCACCGCGCGGGAAAGCGCGAACACCGCCTTCAGGTTCGTGGCCTGCACGTCGTCCCACTCCTCGTCCTTCATGCGGGCGAGGAGATTGTCGCGCGTGACCCCGGCGTTGTTGACGAGGATCGCCACCGGGCCGAATTCGCCCGCGACCGCGTCCACGAAGGCGGCAGCCGCGGCGACATCGCGCACGTCGAGCACCTTTCCGGTGCCCTTGGCACCGGCGGCCGCGATCGCCTTTGAAATTCCTTCCGCACCGGCCTGGCTGGTCGAGGTTCCGACGACAACCGCCCCCGCCTTCGCGAGCGCCTCGAGGATGCCGGCGCCGATCCCGCGGCTGGCTCCGGTGACGATCGCGACTTGTCCGTTGAGCATGGTCATCAACCCTGGGTTGCCGCCGCGGCGAGCGCGGCCGAATCGTTGAGCGAAACCACTTCCGCATCGCCGGCCAGGCGCTTCGACAGCCCCGCCAGCACCTTGCCCGGGCCGCACTCGACGAGGCGCGTGACGCCGTGCCCGGTCAGGTACTGCACGGTCTCGATCCAGCGCACCGGGTTGTAGAGCTGTTCCACGAGGGCACGGCGGATGCGATCCGGGTCCTCGAAGGCGGCCACGTCGCGGTTCTGCACCACGGGAGCGCCGGGCTTCGACATCGCGACCTTCGCGAGCCGTTCGGCCAGGCGGTCGGCGGCGGGTTTCATGAGGCTGCAGTGCGATGGTGCGCTCATCGGCAGCAGGATCGCGCGCTTGGCGCCCTTCTCCTTCGCGAGTGCCATGCCGCGCTCCACGGCGGTGCGGTGCCCGGCGATCACGATCTGCCCCGGGGAGTTCAGGTTCGCGGGCTCGATCACTTCGCCCTGCGCGGCGGCCTCGCAGACTTCGCGGATCGCGGGTTCGTCCAGGCCGAGGATCGCGGCGATGCCGCCCGTCCCCTCCGGCACGGCCTCCTGCATCGCCTGCGCGCGGAAACGCACCAGCGGCACGGCATCGGCGAAGCTCATCGCGCCGGAGGCGACCAGCGCGGTGTATTCACCGAGGCTGTGGCCGGCGAAATACGCCGGCATCGCGCCACCCTTTTCGCGCCACGCGCGCCAGCAGGCCACGCCGGCGATGAGCATCACCGGCTGCGTGTTGACGGTCTGGTTCAACGCTTCGGCGGGACCCTCGGTGACCATCTTCCAGTAGTCGACCTGCACGAGGGCGGAAGCCTCACGGAATGTCTGCTCCACGACGGGCAGGTCGGCGTAGCCCTGCATCATGCCCAGGGACTGCGAGCCCTGGCCGGGAAAAAGGATGGCGAGTGTCATGTCAGTAGCGCAGGAGAACGGAGCCCCACGTGAATCCGCCACCCACGCCCTGCAACAGGACGAGGTGGCCCGGCTTCACGCGGCCGTCGCGCACGGCGACGTCGAGGGCGAGTGGAATGGAGGCGGCGGACGTATTGGCGTGGCGGTCCACCGTCACGATGCACTTCGAATCGGGCAGGCCCAGGCGCTTGCCCACGAAGGAGATGATGCGCACGTTGGCCTGGTGGGCGATGTAGGCGTCGAGATCCGCGACCGCGAAGCCCCGCGCGCCCAGCGTGGCGCGCGCGCTCTCCTCCAGGACGCGCACCGCGAGCTTGAACACGGCCTGCCCGTCCATCTTGAGCGTGGGGTCGCCCAGCACCGAGCCGCCGCAAACGTGGCCGGGCGTGTTGAGGATCTTCGCGTGGCGGCCATCGGCATGCAGTTGCGACTCGAGGATGCCGGGCTCGTCGGACGCTTCGAGCACGATGGCGCCTGCGCCGTCGCCGAAGAGCACGCAGGTGCCGCGGTCCTTCCAGTCGAGGATGCGCGAGAACACCTCCGCGCCGACCACGAGCGCGCACTTGTGCGCACCCGACTTGATGTAGAGATCCGCCGTGGCCAGCGCATAGACGAAGCCCGAGCACACGGCCTGCACGTCGAACGCCGCGCCGCGCGTGACGCCCAGCTTGGCCTGCAGCAGGCACGCGGAGGACGGGAACACCATGTCCGGCGTGGACGTGGCGAGGATGATGAGGTCGACGTCTTCGGGCTTGCGTCCCGCGGCCTCCAGCGCGTGCCGGGACGCGCGCAGGGCCAGGTCGCTCACGAATTCGCCGTCGGCGGCAATGTGGCGCTGGCGGATGCCGGTGCGCTCGACGATCCACGCGTCGCTCGTGTCGACCGTTCTCGAGAGTTCCTCGTTCGTGAGGACGCGCTCGGGTAGGCAGGAACCCGTTCCGGTGATGCGCGAGTACGTCATTGCGCGGCCTCGGCGTTCAAGCGAGCGATCTCCTGCGCGATGCGGTCGTTCAACCCGTGCTGCACTTCGGACGCCGCACGCGCAAGCGCGGTGCGAAAGGCGAGGCGGTCGGCCGAGCCGTGGCTCTTCACCACGATGCCGCGCAAGCCCAGCAGCGTCGCGCCGTTGTAGCGGCGATGGTCGAGGCGATGGCGGAAACGCTTGATGACCATGTACGACATGGCCGCGGCCAGCCGCGTGAAGAGGCTGCGCGTGTATTCCTCCTTCAGGAAGTCACCCACCATCTTCGCCAGGCCCTCGGAAGTCTTGAGGAACACGTTGCCCACGAAGCCGTCGCACACGACGACATCGGTGGTGCCCTTGTAGATGTCGTCGCCCTCGACGTTGCCGTGGAAGTTGATCGGGGCCCTCTTGAGCAGTTCGCCCGCCTGCTTCACGACCTCGTTGCCCTTGATCTCCTCGGAGCCGATGTTGAGCAGCCCCACGGTGGGGCGCGACTTGCCCTCGACAGCGGCCACGAGCGTCGAACCCATGATGGCGAACTGCAACAGCTGCTCGGGCGTGCAATCGGCATTCGCGCCGAGGTCGAGCGCGTAGACCTGGCCCTTGCGCGTCGGGAGCACCGCGCAGATCGCGGGCCGGTCGATGCCGGGCAGCGTCTTCAGCACGAATTTCGCCGTGCCCATCAGCGCTCCGGTGTTGCCCGCGCTCACGCACGCCTGCGCCTTGCCGTCCTTCACGAGGTCGATGGCGATGCGCATCGACGAATCCTTCTTCGTGCGAATGGCCGAACGCACGTCCTCGTCCATGCCCACCTGCTGCGAGGCATGCACGACGGAGATGCGTGAAGCGTCGTAGCCGCGATGGCGCGCGAGCTCCCTGCGCAGCGGCTCTTCGAGCCCCACGAGGAGGAGTGCGGCCGCGGGATCGGCGGCGAGGAAGTCGAGGCAGGCGGGGACGGTGACCGCGGGACCGTGGTCACCGCCCATCGCGTCGACGGCGATGACGGTGTTCATCGAGTCGGCCGCCCGGAAGGGCAGCCGGTGCGCGATGCGTCAGTCCTTGATCTTGAGCACCTGCTTGCCGCGGTACGTGCCCGACGGCGAGATGTGGTGGCGCAGATGGGTCTCGCCGGTGCTCGGCTCGACGGCGGTCGCCGGCTTGCCGAGGAAATCGTGCGCGCGGTGCATGCCGCGTTTGGACGGCGACTTCTTGTTCTGTTGAACGGCCATGATGTTCTCCTGTTGATCTTGCTGATTCTGCGTTTTCTCACTTCGGCCGCTTCAAAGCGGCGAAGGGCGATTCCCGGCGCGGCGCTTCCGCCACCTTCGGGACTTCCTCGATTCCGGGCTTCCGCGGGATCATGGGCAGGCTCAGGATCACCGCGTCTTCCACCAGGTCGCGCAAGTCCAGGGGACCGTCGGCAACCATGAAATCCTCTTCGTCGGACTCCATCTCGATGGGCGGGAGCTGGGACTCATGGTCCACGAGCACCAGCCGCTCCGAGATCTCCACCTCGTGCCGGAAGGACTCCATCGATATCTGGCACGTAAGCTGAGCGAAGCCCTTGATTATATACGAAACAACCTTCCGGCGCTGCTTGTCCAGGAGCGCCGTCACCTCGTAGTCGAGCCCGCCTTCGGGTCCCGCCACCCGTTCGTCCAGGTCCACGAGGTCGCTTCCCGAGATCGTGCCGGTGTACACCTTCGGCTTGGTGGCGAAGGTCGCGGGATCGATGATGCCTTCCTCGGTCATGGGGCCGCATGATAGGCTCTCCGTCCGCCCTAGTCAATAACAAGCTGATTTTGAAGGATATTTTGATCATCCTGGCGTCCGGGTCGCGCTATCGCCGGGAGCTCCTCGAGCGCCTCGGCCTGCCCTTCCGGACGTGGTCGCCGGACGTGGACGAGCGCGCCCACGCTGGCGAAGTCCCGCGAGACACGGCCATCCGCTTGGCGAGGGACAAGGCGCGCGCCGGCGCTGCAGCCCATCCGCACGCCTGGATCATCGGATCCGACCAGGTGGCCGAGCTGGACGGCCAGCCGATCGGCAAGCCGGGCAACCGCGAGAACGCGCGGGCCCAGCTTTGCGCGATGCGGGGCCGGTCCGTGCAGTTTCATACGGGCGTGTGCCTGTTCCATGCGGAGAGCCAGCGCCTGCAGGAACGCCTCGTGACGACCGAGGTCGCCTTCCGCCCCCTCACGGACGACGAAATCGAGCGCTACCTCGAACGCGAGCCGGCCTTCGATTGCGCGGGCAGCGCCAAGAGCGAAGCGCTCGGCATTTCCCTCCTCGATCGCCTCTCGGGCGACGACCCCACCGCGCTCGTGGGGCTGCCGTTGATCGCGCTCTCGGCGATGCTGCGCGCCGAAGGCCTCGCGGTGCCGTGATGGCCGGACGCGTCGTACTCGTGGCTTCGTGGATCGACGAGGAAACGCCTCTCGACCACGTGCTTCCCGCGGGAGCGCTCGAACGCATCCGTGGCCTGCGCGACTTCGTCGTCGAAGACGCGAAATCCGCGCGCCGTTTCCTCGCGGCCTGCCGGCATCCCTTGCCGATCCGCGAGATCGCCATGGCGGAATTGAACGAGCACACCGCGGAAGCAGCGGTGCCCGCGTTGCTCGAACCTGCACGCGCCGGGCGTGAGCTCGGGCTGCTCTCCGAGGCCGGCATGCCGGCCGTCGCCGATCCGGGTGCCCGGCTCGTCGCCTGCGCGCACGCCGAAGGCATTGCCGTCGTCCCGCTCGTGGGCCCCTCCTCCATCCTGCTGGCCCTCGCGGCTTCGGGCCTCGAAGGGCAGCGCTTCCGGTTCGCGGGCTACCTCCCGGCGGATGCGGCCGGCCGCGCCGCCGCGCTGGCCGAACTCGAACGCCGCTCGGCCGCCGACGACGAAACCCAGGTCTTCATCGAGACGCCGTATCGCAACGACGCGCTGCTGGGCGACGTGCTGAAGACCTGCAAGCCCGCCACGCGGCTGGCGATCGCCGCGGGAGTGACGGGCTCCTCGGAGTGGATCCGGATGCGTGCGATCGAGGCGTGGCGCGGCGAAGTGCCGGTGATCGGCAAGCGGCCCGCGATCTTCCTGCTGCACGCGGCGGCGAAGAAGCGCCGCTGACCGAAGCTCAGCGCGCGCGCGACTGCTGCAGGTAGAGGTTGTTCTGCTTCAGGTGCGGGTAGAGCGCCTCGGCCGTCACGGGCGCCGAGAAGTAGAAGCCCTGCCCGACGCGGCAGCCTTTCGAGCGCAGCAGCGCCAGCTGGCCCGCGGTCTCCACGCCCTCGGCGATCGTCTCGAGGTCGAGGCTCTTCGCGATGTTGATGATCGCCACCACGATCGCGGTGTCGTTCGGGTCCACCGTGATGTCGCGGATGAACGACTGGTCGATCTTCAGCTTCTGGATCGGCAGGCGCTTCAGGTACGACAGGCTCGAGTAGCCGGTGCCGAAATCGTCGATGGCCAGGTGCACGCCCATTTCCGAGAGGCGGTTCAGCAGCATGATCATGCCCTCGGTCTGGCGCATCACCTGGCTCTCGGTGATCTCCAGCTCGAGCCATTCGGGCGCGAGGCCGGTCTCGGCCAGAACGCGATTGACCATGTCGAGGAAGGACTTGTCGCTGAACTGGCGCGCCGACAGGTTGATCGCCATGCGCCGCGGGGCGAGGCCCATCGTCTGCCATTCGCGCGCCTGCCGGCAGCCCTCGCGCAGCACCCATTCGCCGATCTCGTTGATGAGGCCGGTCTCCTCGGCGAGCGGAATGAAGTCGCCGGGCATCACGGTGCCGCTGTCCTCCGTCTTCCAGCGCACCAGCGCCTCGACGGCGATCACTTCCCCGGTCTCGAGGTTGATCTGCGGCTGGTAGTGCAGGATGAAATCCTTCTGCATCACCGCCCGGCGCAGCGCCGATTCGAGCGTCATGCGCCGCTTCACCGCGATGTTCATCTGCGCGGTGAAGTACTGGTACGTGTTCTTGCCGAGGCCCTTGCCGTGGAACATCGCGGTGTCGGCGTTCTTCATGAGCGTCTGCGCGTCGCGCCCGTCCTCGGGGTAGAGCGCGATGCCCACCGAGCCCGACACGTGCTGTTCGATGCCACCCAGCACGAACTGCTGGCGCAGCGCATTGAGGATTTTCTGCGCCACGATCGAAGCGGCACGCCCGTCCTCGAGGCTGTCCAGCAGCACGATGAATTCGTCGCCGCCCTGGCGCGCGATCGTGTCTTCGAGGCGCACGCATTCCGAGAGCCGGCGCGAAACCTGGCGCAGCAGCTCGTCGCCCACGTCGTGGCCCAGCGTGTCGTTGATGTTCTTGAAGTTGTCCAGGTCGATGAACAGCACCGCGACCTTGCGGCCCGAGCGCTCCGCGCGCGCGATCGAGTGCGCGAGGCGGTCCTGCAGCAGCGAACGGTTGGGCAAGCCCGTGAGGTTGTCGTGATAGGCCAGGTGCTGGATGCGCTGCTGGATCACCTTGCGATCGGTGATGTCGCGCGAGTTGAACACCACGCCGCCGATGTGCGGATTGGAAAGGCAGTTGGTCCCGAGCGACTCGAACGTGCGCCACATGCCGTCGCGGTGTCGAATGCGGAATTCGATCGGCTCGCGCGACTGAGAGGTCTCGACGATGCGGCGCAGGGCGGCCCTCACATGGTCGGCATCGTCGCGGTGGATCATGTCGAAGACGACGCGCCCGATCGTCTCGCCCGGTTCATGGCCGAGCAGGTGCTTCAACGCCGGGCTCTGGTAGCGAATGGTTCCGTCCTCGCCCAGCACCGAAATGAGGTCCAGTGCGCTCTCGGTCAGCACGCGGAAGCGTGCTTCGCTCGCCTCGAGCGCGCGCTCGGCCTCCTTGTAGCGCGAAACGTCGGTGATCACGCCGATCAGCCCGGCCACCTCGCCGCTGCGCTCGACGAAGCTCACCTTGTTGTAGAGCATCTCGCGCGTGCGCCCGTCGGTGGTGGGCACCACGGCCTCGTAGGACACCGAGGCGGGCTTTTCGTAGAGCGGCTTGTCGCGGTCGTTGTGCACGTTCGCGTGTCCGGTCTCGAACATGTCGAACACCGTGCGGCCGATCCAGCTCTGGCCGCCGCCGAAGAGGTCATCCCAGGCGCGGTTGTAGACCTTGTAGCGACCCTCGCGGTCCTTGAAATACACCGGGCTCGGGATCGCGTCGATCATCGCGCGCGTGAAGTGGAGCTGGCGCCCGAGCTCGCGCTCGGTGAGTTTCGCTTCCGTGGTGTCCACGCAGATCACCAGCAGGCCCGCCACGCGATCGGACTCGTCGCGCAGGGGTGCCGCGGCCGCGTTGATGTAGATGGTCGAGCCGTCCGCCCGCTGGCGCTCGAGCTCCAGGCCCGTGAGCACCTCGCCGCCCAATACGCGCTGGCGCAGCCAGGCGGCCTCGGCCTTCTTGGCCTCCGGGATGAAGGGCGCGCGCCGGCCCACCGCTTCCTCGTGCGAGAAACCGAAAGTGCGTTCCGCGGCCGGGTTCCAGAACGTGATGGCGCCTTCCGTATCCGCGGTGTAGATCGCGATCGGCGAGTTCTCCACGACCGCCGTCAGGAACGCGTTCGACTGGTGCAGCTCACGGTTCTTCGCGCGGCGCTCCGTGAGATCCACGAACGCGCTCACGATGCAGCGCGGCTCTCCGCTGGCGGAACGGATCAACGAGGTGCTGCGCTGCACCCAGACACTGCTGCCGTCCGGACGCACGAAGCGCTTCTCGAGGGACTCGGGTACCTCGCCGTGCGATCGCAGGCGCTCCAGCGATATCACGTCGCGGGCGAGATCCTCGGGATGCGTGATCTCGCGGAACGACATGCCCAGCAGCTTGGAAAGCGGATGGCCGCTCAGCTCGCAGAAGGCGCGGTTGGCGAACAGGCAGGTGCCGTCGAGCGAATCGAGCACCAGGCCCACCGGCGTGCGCTCGAGTACCTCGCGCAACAGCGCGAGGTCGATGCCGGCGTCGGCGGTCGTGATGGCGGCCCCGGAGTCAGCGCGCGTCGAGCTGCAGCTCGCGCGACAGCGCGGCGGAGAAGCCGCGGGCGAGCGACGCGCCGGCTTCGGCGCCCAGGCGCTTGGACAGCGCCTCGAGGTAGCCCTCGTCGTTGGTGAAGTCCACCACGCGCTCGGCCTTGATCACGTCGCGCGCCACGGACTCCAGGCTGCCCAGCTCGTCGGCGAGCCCGAGGTCGACGCTCTTCTCGCCCGTCCAGATGAGGCCCGAGAAGATGTCCGGCGAATCCTTCAGGCGCTTGCCGCGGCCGGATTTCACCGTGGCGATGAATTGCTGGTGGATCTCGGAGAGCATCTGCTTCGCGTGCTCGCGCTGCTTCGGATTCTCGGGCGCGAACGGATCGAGGAAGTCCTTGTTCTCGCCGGCGGTGTACGCACGGCGCTCGACGCCGAGTTTTTCCAGCGTGCCGGTGAAGCCGAAGCCGCTCATGATCACGCCGATGGAGCCGACGAGGCTCGCCTTGTCGACGAAGATCTTGTCCGCGCCGACGGCCACGTAATAGCCGCCCGAGGCGCAGAGGTCCTGCACCACGACGTAGAGCGGGATCGACGGATACTTCGCGCGCAGGCGGCGCATCTCGTCGTTGATGTAGCCGGATTGCACCGGGCTTCCGCCGGGGCTGTTGATGCGCAGGACCACGCCTTGCGTGTTCTTGTCCTTGAAGGCCTGGTTCAGCGCCTGGTTCACCTTGTCGGCCGAGGCCCTCGACTCCACGCCGATGACGCCCTTCAACTCGACCAGCGCGGTGTGCTTGCCGACGCTCACCTTGTCCATGTCGGAGCGGCCGATCCAGCCCATCATCGCCGCGAAAACGAGGAAGGCAAGCGTGAACCACAGCAGCTTGAAGAGGGCACTCCAGTGGCGGGCGCGGCGCTGTTCGTCGAGCGACTTCAGCGCGAGTTTTTCGAGCACTGCGCGCTCCCAGGCGGGCAGCGGAGGTTCGGTCATGGCGTGGTTCCGGGGATGATCACTTGGCCGTCCTGCTCCTCGACGGGGACGCGCTCCAGGCATTCACCCTTGCATGGACCGGCGATGCAAAGGCCCGAGCCGGGATCGAACAGCGCACCGTGCGTCGAACAGATCAAGTATAACCCGGCCTCCTCGAAGAACTCCCCGGGTTGCCAGTCGAGTTCGGTGCCTGCGTGGGGGCAGCGATTCACGTAAGCGCACGGCGCACCGTCATAGCGCACGACGAAGCCGCGGGCGTCGGAATCCTCCGGGCGCAAGGCGAAACGCACGCCCTTCCCGCCTTCGGCCAGCTCGGCCGAGAGGCAAATCACGCGCCGGTCAGGCATCGGCCCAGCTCCTGCACGCTGGCGCAACGCGCCACCGCGCCGCGCGTATCGAGCAATTCGGGAGGGTGCGCACCATAGAGCACCGCGATCGCATCGACCCCTGCATTCGCGGCGAGGTCGAGGTCGTGCGTCGTGTCGCCCACCATGACGGCTTGCCCCGCTTCCACGCCGGTTCGATCCAGGAGGGCCAGCAGCATCCCGGGATGCGGCTTGGCGAATCCCTCGTCGGCGCAGCGCGTGGCCTCGAAGCAATCCGCGAGCCCCGTCGCTTCAAGCGCGCGATCGAGGCCCCGGCGCGACTTGCCCGTCGCCACGGCAAGGCGCCGCCCGCCATCGCGCAACGCGCGCAGCAATTCCGGAATGCCCTCGAAGAGCGGCGATTGTTCCGCCGCGAGGAAGTGGTAGCGGTAGCGCTCGATGAGCCGCTGCAGGCCCGCTTCGTCGAGACCGGGCGCGACGTGCTTCAGGATGTCGGCCATGTTCAGGCCGATCACGAAGCGCGCGTCCCCGTCGCTCGGCACCGGCGTGCCCACGTCGCGGCAGGCGCTCTGCAGGCTCGCGGCGATCAGCGCCGTGGAATCCATGAGCGTGCCGTCCCAATCGAAGACGATCAGCTCGTAGCGATGCATTTGTCGCGGAACTCCGTGAGGTCCTTCGGCAGGGGTGACTCCAGCGCGAGCGCCGCCCCGGTGACCGGATGCGCGAACGCGAGCTTCGCGGCGTGCAGGAACATGCGCTTCAGCCCGCGTTTCCTCAACGCCTTGTTCAGCTCGAAGTCCCCGTAGCGCTCGTCCCCGAGGATCGGATGCTTCAGCGCGGCCACATGCACGCGGATCTGGTGCGTGCGCCCGGTGAGGAGCTGGGCTTCGAGCAGGCTGAATTCGTCGTTGCGCGCCACGAGGTGGAAGATCGTCTCGGAGGGCTGCCCATCGTCGTCGACCACGACGCGCTTCTCGCCTTCCTTGTTGCGACGCTCCGACAAGGCAAGGGTCACCCGCTGCATCTTGTTGCGAAAGCGCCCCGAGACGCCGGCGAGATAGCGCTTGTCGATCTCGCGCTCGCGCAGCGTCGCGTGCAGCGCGACCAATGCAGCCCGTTTCTTGGCCACCAGCAGCACGCCCGAGGTCTCGCGGTCGAGGCGATGCACGAGTTCCAGGTACTTGGCGTCGGGACGCATCGAGCGAAGCGATTCGATCACGCCATGAGCCACACCGCTGCCCCCATGCACCGCGAGCCCCGAGGGTTTGTCGATCGCCAGCAGCGCGTCGTCTTCATAGAGGATGGGAAGCTTGAAGTGCGGCGCGGGCGTCTGGTCATCGCGCTCGGCCACGCGCATCGGCGGAATGCGGATGCGATCTCCCGTGGCGATGCGCGTGGCGGCCTCGGCGCGCTTGCTGTTCACGCGCACCTCGCCCCCGCGGATCACCTTGTAGACACGGCTTTTGGGCACTCCCTTGAGGCGGGCGAGCAGGAAATTGTCCAGGCGCTGCCCGGCCTCTTCCTCGCCCACCTCGACCCACCGAGCCGCCGCCTTCCCTTCCGATTCCATCGTGCGTATACTACTATCTGGTTGATTTCCAAAGGGTCTCGCGCACTGGCGCAAACACCCTCCGAGAATCGACCCCAGGCGCCCGGAAGGGGTGCCAAGCAGGTTAACTTCGCTCACCTGCTCAACAAGCCAGCGATGGATAACTGAAGCATTCGCGCTCGACGCACCGATTCCGGTTGTTGCCCGCGGTCCAAACAGGGACCCCCGCAGCAACCCCGACGAAACCCAGAACTCGTCCTCTCACACGTAAAACAACGACGTGACGCAGCACCCAACCGACTTCTGAAGCACTTCGTCCCCCCGGGCCCTGCCTGAGAATGGGGCCCTCTTCCGTGTCATCGAGCGCGGGAGAAAGAATAAAATGAAACGCATGCTGTTCAATGCGACCCAGGCCGAAGAGCTGCGGGTTGCAATCGTCGACGGTCAGAAGCTCATCGACCTCGACATCGAAACCGTCGGCAAGGAACAACGCAAGAGCAACATCTACAAGGGTGTCATCACCCGCGTTGAACCCTCCCTCGAAGCGGTCTTCATCGATTACGGCGCCGAGCGCCACGGCTTCCTCCCGTTCAAGGAGATCGCCAAGCAGTTCATGGTCAACGACGACGGCGAGTTCGGCCGCTCGAAGATGGCCACCCACCTCAAGGTCGGGCAGGAACTGATCGTCCAGGTGGACAAGGACGAGCGCGGCAACAAGGGCGCGGCCCTGACCACGTACATCTCGCTCGCCGGCCGCTACCTGGTCCTCATGCCGAACAACCCGCGCGGCGGCGGAGTCTCGCGTCGCATCGAAGGCGAGGACCGCAACGAACTGCGCGAAGTGATGGACCAGCTCGAGATGCCCGAGGGCATGAGCCTCATCGCCCGCACCGCCGGCATCGGCCGCTCGCTGGAAGAAATGCAGTGGGACATGAATTACCTCCTCCAGCTCTGGCACGCCATCGAAGGCGCCGCCGATGAAGAGAAGGGTCCGTGCCTCATCTATCTCGAGTCGTCCCTGGTGGTGCGCGCGATCCGCGACCTCTTCCAGCCCGACATCGGCGAGATCCTCGTCGACACGCAGGACATCTTCGACCAGGCCCAGGCGTTCATGACCACCGTCATGCCGGCCAACGTCAACAAGGTGAAGCTCTACAAGGACGACGTCCCGGTCTTCTCGCGCTTCCAGATCGAGCACCAGATCGAAAGCGCGTATCGCCGCGACGTGACGCTGCCCTCGGGCGGTGCCATCGTCATCGACCACACGGAAGCCCTCGTGTCGGTCGACGTGAACAGCGCCCGCGCCACGCGCGGCCACGACATCGAGCAGACCGCGTTCAACACGAACTGCGAAGCCGCCGATGAAGTCGCCCGACAGCTCCGCCTGCGTGACCTCGGTGGCCTGATCGTCATCGACTTCATCGACATGGAGAGCGCCAAGAACCAGCGCGAAGTCGAGAACCGCCTTCGCGATGCGCTGAAGCACGACCGCGCCCGCGTGCAGGTCGGCAAGATCTCGCGCTTCGGCCTGCTCGAACTCTCGCGCCAGCGCCTGCAGCCGTCGCTGGAAGAAACGACGCATGCGCCCTGCCCGCGTTGCCACGGCACCGGCTTCATCCGCGACACCGCTTCCACAGCCCTTCACGTCCTGCGCATCCTCCAGGAAGAAGGCATGAAGGAGAACACCGCCGCCATCCACGCGCAGGTCCCCGTGGACGTGGCGACGTACCTCCTCAACGAGAAGCGCAGCGAGATCTTCAAGATCGAGACGCGCTTCAAGGTGAACGTGCTGCTGATCCCGAACCCGCACCTCGAGACGCCCAACTACCAGGTCGAGCGCCTGCGCCACGACTCGCCGCTGCTCGACTCCGACACGCCGAGCTACGAGATGGCCGTGGCCCCGGTCGAGGAAGAAGGCGGCAAGTCGCAGCTGCGCTCCAAGGAGCCGGCAGCCGCGCGCCCCGAGCCGCTCGTCAAGGGCATCACGCCCGAGCAGCCCGCGCCGATCACGCCGACGTCCATCGTCGTGCAGCAGCCCGCGCCGTCCGCGCCGCGGGCCGCACCCCAGACCGGCGTCACCGAACACAGCCTGCTCGATCGCTTCTTCGGCTGGTTCCGCAAGCCGGCAGAATCGACGCCCGCAACGCCCGCACCCGTAGCCGCACTCGAGGGCCGTGGCGCCCGCGAAGGTGGACGCGGTGGCGATGGCAAGCGGGGCCGCGACGGCGAACGCCGTGACGGTCGCCGGGGCGATGGCCGCAAGGACCATGGCCGTGGCGGCGAAGGCCGCAAGGATGGCCGCGGTGGCGATCGCAATCGCCAGGGCCGCGACAACGAAGGCAAGCGCGAGGATCGTCCGCCGCGCGAAGGCCGTGGTGGTGGCGAGGGCCGTGGTGGTGAAGGTCGTGGCAACGGTGAAGGCCGTGCCAACGAACCGCGCCGCGACGAGAACCGCGAACCGCGCCGCGACGAAGCCCGTTCCGAGAATGGCGAAGGACAGCAGCGCCGGGCACAGCAACCGCGCCCGCCGCGCGAAGATCGTCCGCCGCGCGAGGATCGTCCCCCGCGTGAGGATCGCGTGCAGGCCGACGGCGGCCAGCCGCGTCCCGACGCACGTCCCGCAGGCGAAGGCGAGTCCGGTGAAGCCGGCGGTTCGCGCCGTCGTCGTGGCCGGGGTGGTCGCGGCGGTGGAGATCGAGCCGAGCGAGGCGACCGTCCGCCGCGTGACGAGAACGCCCCGCAAGGCGTGCTCGACATGGAGTCCGCACCCGTGACGCACGACGCGCCGGAGTCTTCCGACGCGCCGCGTGAAGAACCGGCTCCCCGCGAAGAGCGCGCTCCTCGCGAAGCCCGTCCGCCGCGCGAGCCCCGTCCGCCGCGCGAAGATCGCCCTCCTCGCGAGGAACGTGCCCCGCGCGAAGGGCAAGTTGCCCGCGAACGCACGCCGTCGTTCGACGACTTCGACGAACCCGCACCGCAGGCTGCCGCGGAAGCGAAAGCGCCCGAAGCCTTCGACGCGCCCGCACCTGTCGCTTCGGCGCCGGCTCCGGCACCCACCGTGCAATCGTTCGGTGCGCCGCCGCAACCGGTTTCGTTCAAGCCCGTGAGCCAGCACGAGGAAGAGGCCGCACCGAAGCCGGTGCGCAAGCGCCGCCACGAGTCGTGCGAAGTCATCGTCGAGCCGCTGCAGGTGGTCGAGACGGCGAGCGACGCTCCCGTTGTGATGCCGACGCTCGACGAAGAACCGCAGCGCCGCTCGAAGCCGCGTCGCCGTCGTTCGGCGTCGGTCGAGAACGTGCCGCTGCAACTGGTGGAAACCGCCGGTGGCGCGGAAGTCCCGACCGAGACCCCGCCGACGGCCTAGCGCATGCCGGGCCCGATCGAGTTCTACTTCGACTTCTCCTCGCCCTACGGCTACATCGCCAGCACGCTCATCGACGACCTCGGTGGGCGTGTCGGGCGCGAGGTGCGGTGGAAGCCGTTCCTGCTCGGCCCCGTGTTCAAGGCCAACGGCCAGGCGCCCCTCGTCGACGTTCCGATGAAGGGCGACTACTCGAAGCGGGATTTCGATCGCACGGCACGCTACCACGGCGTGCCGTTTTCACTTCCGGCGAAGTTCCCGATCGGCGCCATCGCGGCGCTGCGCTCCTTCTACTGGATCGACGATCGCGATGCGGCGAAGGCGAAGGCCTTCGCGCAGGCGGTCTACAAGGCCTACTTCGCCGACGGCGTCGACATCACCGATGCCGCGCAGGTCCTCGCGATCGCGCAGCGTCTCGGCATCGATGGCACCGCGCTGTCGGCGGCGTTGAATGACCAGGCCGTGAAAGACCGCGCCAAGCAGGAAGTCGACGCAATCATCGCAAAGGGCGCCTTCGGCTCGCCCTTCTTCATCGTCGACGGCGAGCCCTTCTGGGGCAACGACCGCTTGCCGATGCTCGAGGACTGGGTCCGGCGCGGCGGCTGGTAGCCTACTGCAACTTGCAGGTCGCGTGGAAATCTCCATCCGAAGTGCTCAGCGTCACCGTGTCGCGGGACCGTGACGCGATCAACCTGATCGCGCGCCGGCCGGGCTCGCTCGACTTCTCGGGAATCCAGAGGACGGGCCACCGGCCCTCCAGGGCCGGCTCGACAACACCCGTCGTGAAGGTCTCTTCCCCGCTGCACTGCCCCATGCCCCGGTACGTGTAGGTGATCGGAAAGCCGGGCTCCAGCGCGGCCGTGGCCTGTATCTGCAGAGGCGCATCCAGTCCGAAAGGGTCCGACGAAACACGGAACGTCCCGCGCAGCGTCAGCTGGCCCCGATGGATGAACAACGCGTAGTTCACGTTTCCCGGCGAGCCTTTGCAAAGCTCGTATCGCGAGTACCCGTAGGTGCCGATACAGACGCGTTCGTCTGCCGCGCGGCCGGGCAACGCGGCGACCGCGAACACGAACATGCCAGCGAGGCGAAGCATCGGGATCGACATGTGGTTTCCCCATCATCCAGCCGAAGCGGCTGCCTCGCAGTCTAGCGCTGCAGCCGGAAAGCCGAAGGATCGAGTTCCGCGGCCACGCGGTCGAGCCAGTGCTCCGCCGCTTCCTCCACCATGTCCAGGACGTGCTCGAAACCGTCCGGCCCGCCGTAGTACGGATCCGGGACATCCTCGCCCTTCCACTGCTCGCTCGAGTCGAGGAACAGGCCGAGGTGGGCCTTGCCGTCTTTCGGGGCGAGCGCCTTGAGGATGCGCAGGTGCGAGCGATCCATCGCAAGGATGAAATCGAACTCGTGGAAATGCTCCGCCGCCACCTGCTGCGCGCGTTGCGCACTCAAGTCATAGCCGCGCTTGCGCGCGTGCTGGATGGAGCGCGAATCGGGCGCGTCACCCACGTGGTAGTCGTGCGTGCCGGCCGAGGCGATGACGACATCCATTCCCCGCGCCTTCGCCTTCGCGCGCAGCACGCCCTCGCCGGTGGGTGAGCGGCAGATGTTCCCCGTGCAGACCACGAGGATCGAAGGGCCTTTCGACACGCTAGCCCTCCCCACCCACCGCCATCAACCGGTCCCGCAGCCGCTTGAGTTCATCGCGCATCTGCGCCGCACGCTCGAACTCGAGGTTCCTCGCGGCCTCGAGCATTTCCTTCTCGAGCTTGCGGATGCGCTGGTCGAGCTGCTTCTCGCCGAGCGCTTCCATCTTCGCGTCTTCCTTCGCGATCGCCCGCGCGTCCTTGGCTTCCTCCGGGCTGTAGACGCCGTCGATGAGGTCCTTGATGCGCTTGGAGATGCTCTTCGGCTCGATTCCGTTCGCGAGGTTGAAGGCCTCCTGCTTGGCGCGCCGCCGGTTGGTTTCACCGATCGCGAGGCGCATCGAATCGGTCTCGTGGTCGGCGTAGAGGATCGCACGGCCGTTGATGTGCCGCGCCGCCCGCCCGATGGTCTGGATCAGCGAGCGGCCCGAGCGCAGGAAGCCTTCCTTGTCGGCATCGAGGATCGCGACCAGTGAAACCTCAGGCAGGTCGAGGCCTTCGCGCAACAGGTTGATGCCCACAAGCACGTCGAACAGGCCCTTCCGAAGGTCGCGGATGATCTCCACGCGCTCGACCGTATCCACGTCCGAATGGAGATACCGCACCTTCACCTTGTGCTCGGAGAGGTAGTCGGTGAGGTCCTCGGCCATGCGCTTCGTGAGCGTGGTCACCAGAACGCGTTCGTTCACCATGACGCGCTTGGTGATCTCGGAGAGCAGGTCGTCCACCTGCGACGAAGCGGGCCGCACCTCGACCTGCGGATCCACCAGCCCCGTGGGACGCACCACTTGCTCGACCACCTGGCCCGCATGCTTCGCCTCGTAGTCGGAGGGCGTGGCGGAAACGAAGACGGCTTGTTTCACCGCGCGCTCGAACTCCTCGAACTTGAGCGGCCTGTTGTCCAGCGCCGAAGGCAGGCGGAAGCCGTACTCCACGAGCGTGGTCTTCCTGGCGCGGTCGCCGTTGAACATGCCACCGATCTGCGGGATCGTCACGTGGCTCTCGTCGATGACCACCAGCGCGTTGTGCGGCAGGTAGTCGATCAGCGTGGGCGGCGGCTCGCCGGGTGCGCGGCCCGAGAGGTGGCGCGTGTAGTTCTCGATGCCCTTGCAGAACCCGAGCTCGTTCATCATCTCGAGGTCGAAGTGCGTGCGTTGCTGCAGGCGCTGCAGCTCGAGCAGCTTGCCCTCCTGCTGGAACTGGTCGAGCCGCTCGCGCAGCTCGGCCTTGATGGTCTCGATCGCGCGCAGAACGGTGTCGCGCGGCGTCACGTAGTGGCTCTTGGCGTAGAGCGTGAATCGCGGAATCTTGTGCAGCAGCTCGCCGGTGAGCGGGTCGAAGAGCGTGAGGGATTCGACCGCATCCCCGTCGAGCGAGACGCGCAGCGCCGTCTCGCCGTGCTCCGCCGGGAAGACGTCGATGGTGTCACCCCGCACCCGGAACGTCCCGCGGCGGAAGTCGATGTCGTTCCTCGCGTACTGCATACCCGCGAGGCGCGCCAGCAGCTGGCGCTGCGGCATCGGGTCCTTCTCGCGCATCAGCAGGCGCATGTCCTGGTAGTCATCCGGGTCGCCGATGCCGTAGATGCACGACACCGTGGCCACGATCACCACGTCGTTCTTCTCGAGCAGGCTCTTGGTGGCCGACAGGCGCAGCTGCTCGATGTGCTCGTTGATCGAGGAATCCTTCTCGATGTAGAGATCGCGCGAGGGCACGTACGCCTCGGGCTGGTAGTAGTCGTAGTACGAGACGAAGTACTCGACCGAATTCTCCGGGAAGAATTCGCGGAACTCGGAATAGAGCTGTGCCGCCAGCGTCTTGTTGGGCGCGATCACCAGCGCCGGACGGCCGGTGCGTGCGATGACATTGGCCATCGTGAAGGTCTTGCCCGAACCGGTGACGCCCAGCAGGGTCTGGTAGGCCAGGCCGTCGTTCAGGCCTTCGGTCAGTTTCTCGATGGCCTGCGGCTGGTCCCCGGCGGGGGCAAAAGGCGAGTGCAACCGGAAGGGGCTTCCGGGATACGTGACGACTTCCATGGGGGGTGAAAGCGGGAAAAGAAGCAATTTTAGGCGCAAACTCGCGCGAAACGCGAGGCGGCGGACGCGGTAATCTCCGTTAAATCGCCTCGCAAAGACCCGGGATGCAGAGCCCCACCCCACGATCCTCGCCTGCGGACGGCGAACCCCTCTACGACCGATTCCAGGCCGCGTTCGTTCGCGTGATGGGCGGGCTCGTCGTCGTGGGTGGGCTGATCGGGATCGGCCTGGCCCTCGCGGCGGAACAGCCCCTGCGCGCCGTGAGCTCCACGCCCTACCTCGTAGTCGGCTCCCTGGTGATGCTCCTCATGCACCTCGGCCACCACCGCGCGGCCGGCCTCACGCTCCTCTACGGCTCCTGGCTTACGGCGGCGGCCGTGATGGCCTTCGGCGCCGGCATCCGCGCGCCCGGCCCGGCCGGTGTCTTCCTCATCATCGTGATGATCGCGGGCTGGATCTCCTCGACGCGCACCATCGTGGCGCTGGTCATCGCGACCATCGCCTGGCTGGGATTCATGGCCCACGCCGAATCGATCGGATGGGGTTTCCTCCGGTTGAGCCCCACGCCGCCCTTCTACACCTTCCTGGTCATCTCGACGCTGGTGCTGATCGGCGGCGTCATCGGGCAATTCGCCTGGAAAAGCATGCGATCGCGGGTCGAACGCGTGGACAGCCTGCGGCGGCGCTTCGAGCTGCTGTTCCGGTCGGGCGGCACCGGGAACGCCATCGTGGTGCCGGAAACGCGCGAGATCGTCGACTGCAACGACGCGTTCTGCGCGCTGATCGGCCGCACGCGCGAGGAGATCGTCGGCCGCAGCGCGCTCGAGCTGGGCTACTGGGTCGACCTGGGCGAACGCAACCGCGCCTTCGAGATCTTCAAGCGCGAGGGCCAGCTGCACGACTTCGAGGCGGTCTGGGTCCGTCCCGGTGGCGAAAGGCGCAACGTGCTCCTCGCCTGGCGCTCCATCGACCTCGATGGCGAAGCCCGCACCATCACGCAGGCCACCGACATCACGCGCTTCAAGGCCGTGGAGGAAGCGTTGCGCGCGAGCGAGGACAAGTTCGCCACGGCCTTCCGCCTGAGCGCCGACTCCATCGTGATCGCGCGCATGAAGGACAACGTCTTCGTCGACGTGAACGAGGGTTTCGAGCGCATGAGCGGCATCTCGCGCGACGAAGCGGTCGGACGGACGCGCCGCGAGCTGGGAATGATCCTCGATGCCGAATACCGCGACAGCCTGATCGACGGCCTCGCCGAGGGGCGCCCGGTCGTGAACGTGCCGATCCGTGCGCGCCACCGCACGAGCGGCCGGATCATGGACTGCCGCCTCACCGCCGCGCTGGTCGACATCGGCGGCGAGACGCACGTGCTCTCCACGCTGCGCGACGTCACCGCGGAAAACCTCACCTACGCGGCCCTGGAAGCCAGCAAGCGCGAACTGGACGAGGCCAACCGTCGCCTCCAGGACCAGCTCGTCCTGCACGAGCACACGGAGCGCATCGCGAAGGTGGGCCACTTCGTGACCGACCTCGAGACCGGGCTGGTGCGCTGGTCGCGGTCGATCTTCGAGATCATGGACCTGCCGGCGCGCGGTCCGATGACCATCGACGAAGCCCGGCGCCTGGCCGACCTGCAGCCGGAAGACCGCCTCGTCGCGGCGCGCGCACGCCTCGACAACCAGCCGGAGATCTACCAGGCCATCTCCACGTCGGGCGCGCGTCGCTGGGTACGCCTCGCCTTCACGCGCCCGCCCGAAGACAGCGGCCAGCAGTATTCCGGCGTGATGCAGGACGTGACGGGCGAATACGAAGCCAAGCTCGCCCTGGAACGCTTGAACGCGGACCTCGAGCGCCGCGTCTCCGAGCGCACCGCGGAGTTGCGCGCGGCCGTCCAGGAGCTCGATGCCTTCTCATACTCGGTGGCGCATGACCTGAACGCGCCCCTGCGCGCCATCCACGGCTTCGCTTCGCTGCTGCGCGAAAGCCTGGGCGAACGCCTCGACGAAGCCGAGCGCCGCAGCCTCGAGCGCATCCGCGCCTCCACGGAGCGCATGGCCGAACTGATCGCCGACCTCCTCAAGCTCTCGCGCGTGGCACGCGCCCAGATCCGCCGCGAGGCCCTCGACATCTCGGCGATCGCGCAGCGCGTGGCCAACGCCCTGCAGTCGGAAGACCCCGAGCGCAAAGTCGACTGGCGCATCGAGCCGGGCCTCACCGCGGAGGGCGACCGCGGCCTGATCCAGGCGATGCTGGAAAACCTGCTGGGCAATGCGTGGAAGTACACGCGCCACCAGACCCAGCCGGTCATCGAATTGCGGCGCGGCGAATCCGTGCTCGGGCTGCAGGAATTCTTCGTGCGCGACAACGGGGCGGGCTTCGATCCGGCCGGGGCCTCGACGCTCTTCCGGCCCTTCTCGCGGCTGCACAGCGAGAACCAGTTCGAAGGCTCGGGCATCGGACTCGCCACGGCCCGGCGCATCGTGCAGCGCCACGGCGGAGAAATCCGCGCCGAATCCCAGGCGGGCGGCGGCGCCACTTTCACGTTCTCGCTGCCCTTGGTGTAGGTCAATTCGGCGCGGGCGCGAACCGAGTTAAAATAGGTTCGAAAAAGTCCCCCCGCCCCGGAGAAACGCATGTCGTTCGTCGCCCAGCGCCTGAAGGCCATCAAGGCCTCCCCCACGCTCGCCATCACCGCCAAAGCCGCCCGCCTGAAGTCCGAAGGCAAGGACATCATCGGCCTCGGCGCCGGCGAGCCCGACTTCGACACGCCCCAGTTCATCAAGGACGCGGCCATCGCCGCCATGAACAAGGGCCTCACCAAATATACGGCCGCGGGCGGCACGCCTTCCTTGAAGAAGGCAATCATCGCGAAGTACAAGCGCGACAACGGCCTCGAGTACACCGAGAAGCAGATCCTCGTCTCGTGCGGCGGCAAGCAGAGCTGCTTCAACCTCTGCATGGCCTTGCTGGACGACGGCGACGAAGTGATCATCCCCGCGCCGTACTGGGTCTCGTACCCGGACATGGCGATGATGGCCGGCGCCACGCCGGTGATCGTCTCCGCGGGCCTCGAGCAGGGCTTCCGCATCACGGCGGCGCAACTGGAACGCGCGATCACGCCAAAGACGCGGATGATCTTCCTCAACAGCCCGTCGAACCCGAGCGGCGCGATCTACGGCCTGAAGGACCTCGAGGCCATCGGAGCGGTGCTGCGCAAGCACCCGCGCATCGTGATCGCCACGGACGACATGTACGAGCACATCCTGCTGGACGGCTCGAAGTTCGTGAACATCCTCAACGCGTGCCCGGATCTCTTTTCGCGCACGGTCGTGCTGAACGGCGTCTCGAAGGCCTACTCGATGACCGGCTGGCGCATCGGCTACTGCGGCGGGCCCGAGGAGCTGATCCAGGCGATGGAAAACGTGCAGTCGCACTCCACGTCGAACCCCTCCTCCATCTCGCAGTACGCGGCCGAGGCGGCGCTGAACGGCGAACAGTCCTTCATCGACACGATGGTCACGGCGTTCAAGGAACGCGGCAAGTTCGTCGCCGAAGGCCTGAACGCGATCCCTGGCGTGAAATGCATGAAGCCGCAGGGCGCGTTCTACGTGTTCCCCGATTGCCGCGAGGCCATCGCGCGCCTGCACGCCGACGGCAAGCTGAAGGCGCCGACGGATGCGTCGCTGTGCGAGTACCTGATGGAGCAGGAGAAGGCCGTGGCCGCGGTGCCGGGCTCGGCGTTCGGCATGGAAGGCTACCTGCGCATCTCGTTCGCCACGTCGATGGAAAACCTCAAGAAGGCCGTCGAACGGATGGGACATTCGATGGCGCCGGCGCGCGCGATCGCGTAGTGGCCGGCCAGTCGCGCGCCCGGCATCTCGTCCAAGGGGTGCTGGCCGCGTGCCTCTTCGCAGCGGGCACCGCTGCCGCGGAGAAGGTCGCGCTCACCTTCGACGACCTCCCCCTGAACGGCGCCCTGCCCGCCGGCACGACGCGCTCGGCCATCACGCGCGAAACGCTTGCGGTGCTGAAGCGCCTCGACGTGCCGCCTTCGTATGGCTTCGTGAACGCGCGCAAGCTCGAAGGCTCTCCCGATGGCGCGCTCGCGCTGCGCCTCTGGGTCGACGCGGGGCACCCCGTTGGCAATCACGCGTACTCGCACATGGACCTCCACAAGAACAGCGCGGAAGACTACACGCGCGATATCGTGCAGAACGAGCCTGCGTTGGAGCTCCTGTCCACACGCGACGGGACCGTCTCGGATAGCTGGCGCTGGTTTCGTTACCCGTTCCTTCGCGAAGGCGAGACGCTCGACAAGCGCCGCGCGGTGCGGGCTTTCCTTGCGCAACGCGGCTATCGCATCGCGCAGACCACGCTCGACTACGAGGACTACCTCTGGAACACGGCCTACGCGCGTTGCCTCGATCGTGGCGACAAGGAAGCCATGGCGTGGCTGCGTGAGAGCTACCTCGAGATGGCCACGGCGTATTTGAAGTCAGGACGCGAGACGGCACGCATGGTGTTTGGCCGCGAGATCTCGCACGTCCTGCTGTTGCATCTCGGCGCTTTCAGCTCGACGATCCTTCCGGATCTCGTTGCGCTGCTTCGGAAGGAAGGATTCCAGCTCACCACGCTGGAGGACGCACAGTCCGATCCCGTCTATGCGCTCGATCCCGATGTCGCATCGAAATGGGGCGGCACGTTGACCGAGTTGTTCATGGAAGCGCGAAGCCTCAAGTACACCTACCCGAAGAAGCCGCGCGAGAAGCTCGAAGGGATCTGCAAGGCGACGTAGCGCCGGTGGTACCTGGGGCCGGACTCGAACCGGCACGGCCTTGCGGCCACAAGATTTTAAGTCTCGCGTGGCTACCAGTTTCACCACCCAGGCATCGCGGGAAGTGTCGCACACCTTCGCGAAAATCGTTCGCAGGCGTTCGAGATTCTGAGTGGTCGCCAGGAAGCGGTCCGTGTGGAATGTCGCCTCGACCAACCACACCAGGGAACCCCATGAGACCCAACCTGATCCTTATCGCCGCAGCCGCCGCCGCGCTCGCGTTCATCGCCCCCGCCCATGCCGCCGACAAGACCCACGCCGGGCCGGAGTCGCACTGCATCGCCGACGCGGGCTCGCTCGAGGGCGAACAGCGCGACAAAGCCATCGCCGAGTGCCCGAAGCCGCACACGCAGCAGGACAAGATGAAGTACTGCAACGCCACCGCGCGCGTGAAAGACCTGCACGGCGACGAGCGTCGCAGCTACATGAGCACGTGCTTGAAAGGCTGACGCGTGCCGCTCGGGCCGGGCGGGCAGTGGCACGCCCGGCCCAGGGCGTGACGGCGCTCAGGTATTCGAAAACCCGCCCGCCCCCGTCCGCCCGATCACCGCGAGGAATTCACGGCGCGTTGACGCATCGTCCCGGAACGCGCCCACCATCCGGCTGGTGACCAATCCCACACCGGGTTTGTGGACACCGCGCGTGGTCATGCATTGGTGCGCGGCCTCGATCACGACGGCCACACCCTTCGGATGCAGGATCTCCTGCAGCGTATCGGCGATCTGCACCGTCATTTTTTCCTGGACCTGCAGCCGCCGCGCGTAGACCTCGACCAGGCGCGCGAGCTTCGAGATGCCCACGACCCGTTTGTCCGGGAGATACCCGATGTGGGCCTTCCCGATGATCGGCACCATGTGGTGTTCGCAATGGCTTTCGAAGCGGATGTCGTTCATCACGATCATCTCGTCGTAGCCCTCGACCTCGGTGAAGGTCTTCGCGAGGATTTCGCGCGGGTCCTGGAGGTAGCCGGCGAAGAATTCCTCGTAGGCACGGGCCACCCGGGACGGGGTTTCCAGCAGGCCTTCGCGCGTCGGATCGTCCCCGGCCCACAGGATGAGCGTGCGGACGGCTTCCTCGGCCTGGGTGCGGGTCGGGCGTGTGGGCGCTTTTGGTGCGGTTTTCCTGGCCATGGCGGGCCCTCCCGGAAAGGTTGGCGGAATCATAGTCGATTAGAATGGTGGCCGACCCCATCCGTTTCCATCAGGGAGCAATAAAAATGACTGACAAGCACGGCGCCAGCACGAACTTGCGGGGCATGGACCTCCTGCGTTCGCCCGAGAAGAACAAGGGCACGGCCTTCACCGACGCGGAGCGCGACGCGCTCGGCATCCGCGGCCTCTTGCCCCCGTACGTCTGCACCCAGGAGCAGCAGATCGACCGCGTGCTGGCCAGTTTCCGCCGCAAGCCCGACGACCTCGAGAAGTTCATCAACCTCTCCGCGCTCCACGACCGCAACGAGACCCTGTTCTTCCGCCTCCTGGTCGACCATCCGGACGAAATGACGCCCATCGTCTACACGCCCACCGTGGGCCTCGCCTGCCAGAAGTTCGGCCACATCTTCCAGCGTCCGCGCGGGCTGTACGTGACCATCAAGGACAAGGGCCGCGTCAAGGAAGTGCTGAAGAACTGGCCGGAGAAGAAGGTCTCGATCATCGTCGTCACGGACGGCGAGCGCATCCTGGGCCTGGGCGACCTCGGCGCCAGCGGCATGGGCATTCCGGTCGGCAAGCTGGCCCTCTACACCGCTTGTGCCGGCGTGCATCCGTCCGAGTGCCTGCCGGTCGTGCTGGATGTCGGCACGAACAACCAGGCTTTCCTCGACGACCCGCTCTACATTGGTCTCCATCAGAAGCGCGTCACGGGTGACGAGTACTACGCCTTCATCGAGGAATTCGTCGTCGCCGCGATGGAAGTCTTCCCCGGCCTCATGATCCAGTTCGAGGACTTCGCGAACCACAGCGCGTTCAAGGTGCTGCAGAAGTACATCGACCGCCTGCCCACGTTCAATGACGACATCCAGGGCACGGCCGCCGTTTCGCTCGCAGGCCTCTTCACCGCGCTTCGCGTCACGGGCCAGAAGATGTCCCAGCAGACGCTGGTGTTCCAGGGCGCGGGCAGTGCCGCCACGGGCATCGCGAAGCTCGCCGTGCTCGCGATGGTGCAGGACGGCCTCTCCGAAGCCGAGGCGCGCAAGCGCTGCTGGCTGGTCGACTCCAAGGGCCTCGTCGTCAAGGGCCGCGCCGACGTCGCCGGCGAGAAGGTGCCCTTCGCGCACGAGCACGCCGAGGTCAAGACGCTCGCGGAGGCCGTGAAGGTCCTCAAGCCCACCGCGATCATCGGCGTGGCCGCGCAGCCCGGCGCGTTCAGCGAAGAAGTGATTCGCACGATGGCCGCGAACAACAAGCGCCCGATCATCTTCGCGCTGTCGAACCCGACCTCGAAGGCCGAGTGCACGGCCGAGCAGGCGTACAAGTGGACCAACGGCACCGCCCTCTTCGCTTCGGGCTCGCCGTTCGACTCCGTCACGCTGAACGGCAAGACGTACGTTCCGCGCCAGGGCAACAACTCGTACATCTTCCCCGGCGTCGGCATGGGCGTGATCGCCTCGCACTCCTCGCGCATCACCGAGGAGATGTTCATGCAGTCGGCCAAGTCGCTCGCGGAGCTGGTCACGCAGGCGGACCTGGACCAGGGCTCGCTCTACCCGCCGCTGAAGAACGTGCGTGAAGTCTCGGCGCATATCGCGGCGGCGATCGCGAAGGTCGCGTGGGACCGCGGGCTCACGAAGGATCCGAAGCCCGCCGACATCCTCGCGTTCATCCGCTCGAAGATGTACGACCCCCGCTACGTGGACTACACGAAGGGCTGACCCTGTCGTTCTCCGGCATGTTCCGCGACGAGGTCGGGTACGCGGCGCTGGTCGCGCTCGTGCTCGGCCTCGGGCTCCTGGCGCTTCGCCCCGCTGACCGCGCGAGCGTCCGCAACCACCTCGTGATCCTCCTCCTAGCCTTCATCGGCGAGGTGGCGGGCCACGCGGCCGAAGGCGGCATGGCCGCCCGCGTCGCAGGCTGGGTCGCCGACGGCGCCTCGATCCTCGTGGGCCTGGTGCTGCTGCGGCTCGCGGCGATGTTCGTGTTCCGCGTGCTCCTGCCCGCCCTGCGTTTCGAAGCCCCGCGCATCGTCGAGGACCTCGTGGTCACCGGCGTGTTCTTCGCGTGGGGCATCGTGTGGTTCCGCCTCGCGGGCGTGGACGTGGGCAGCCTGCTCGCCACCTCCGCGGTCATCACCGCGGTGCTCGCCTTCTCGATGAAGGACACGCTCGGCAACCTGCTGGGCGGCGTGGTCCTGCAACTCGACGAATCCATTCGCGTCGGCGACTGGGTCGTGATCGACGGCGTGTCGGGGCGCGTGGTGGAAGTCCGCTGGCGCCACGTGGCGATCGAGACCCGCAACCGCGAGACGGTGGTCTTCCCGAATAGCTGGCTCATGTCCAACCGCTTCCTGATCGTGGGCTCGCGCTCGGATCCAAGACCGCTGTGGCGCCGGTGGGTGCGCGTGAACGTGGACCTGGCCGCGTCGCCCACGGCGGTCTGCGCGGCGCTGGAACGCGCCGTGCGGGACGCCGAGATCCCGAATGTTGCCAGCGAGCCGGCGGCCAACGCCGTGCTGCTCGAGATCGGGCCGCGCTACGGCACCTACGCCCTGCGCTACTTCCTCACCAACCCGCAGATCGACGATCCGACGGATTCGCTGGTCCGCGCCCACGTGCTCGCGTCCCTCGAGCGCAAGGGCATGAAGATCGGCGTGCCGTACCAGGAAGAGCTGCAGATCACAGACGACGAAGCGACCCGCGCGCTGAACACCGCGCGCGAACGCGAACGCAATGCCCGGGTGCTCGCGCATTGCGAGCTCTTCGGCAGCCTCACCGAAGAGGAACGCAGCCAGCTCGCGTCGAAGCTGGTTCACGCGCCCTTCGTGAAGGGCGACACGATCACGCGCCAGGGCGACGTCGCGCATTGGCTCTACATCCTCGATGCGGGCCGCGCCGAAGTCGTGCACGAATCGCCGACCGGAAAGCATCCCCTCGCGACGCTATTGGCCGGCAGCGCCTTCGGCGAGATGGGGCTCATGACCGGCGAACCGCGCGGCGCGACCGTGATCGCGCGCACGGACGTGGAATGCTACCGCCTCGACAAGGCGAGCCTCGAGGCGATCCTCCGTGCGCGGCCCGACGTCGCGAAGGAGATCTCGCGGGTGCTCGCGACGCGCGAGGAAGACCGCCTGAACGCGATCGCGGCGGAATCGAACGGATCGATGAAGGCGTCCACGTCGGACGTGATCCTCACGCGCATCAGGGACTTCTTCGGCCTCGATCGCTAGCTCGCAGCGTGACCACCAGCACATCCCGGCTGGCGGGCCGCGAGGGATCCACCGGATGCACCGCGGTCACGCCGTGCATCACGCGATGGTCGTCCACCAGCGCCGAGTCGAACGCGGCCTCGAGCGTGAAGCTGCCGAGCAGCTTGCCGTCCGGCGCATGGACCGAAGTCGTGCCGCTGCGGATGTTGTCTCGGTTCACCAGCATCACCAGCACGTAGTCCACGCCATCGCGATGCATGCCCTCGGGCGTGGGCAGGCCGAGGGCATCGGCGCGCGCCTCGATGCGGAACTGGTGGCATTCGATGTGCCAGTTCGTGTCCGGCCGCAGCGCGCCGAAGAACGAGAGGCAGAACCCGAGCACGCCGCGAAACGTCTCGCCGCCGAGGATCTCCGGATGGATCGGCTCGAACCAGCGCTCGATGCCGCCGACCAGCTTGTTGTACTCGAGGCCCTGGTAGTGCGGCTGGTGCGGCTCGAGGCGCGCGGCGGTTTCGCCCGAGCGGGCAGACAACGTCGCGTGGCGCCGGCGGCGATAGCGATGGCCGTCGGGCAAGTGCGTGTCGAGCGGAAGTTCGGCCCAGCTGTCCGCGAAGGCAGTCCAGTCCGAAGCGGAGATGGGCAGCAATGCCTCCAGCTCGCGGCCGGGCACGAAGGCGAACCCCTCGCCCCGGATGCGCTCCAGGAGGTCCTTCCTCACCATGGGGTCAGAGCGCGGCGAGCGCCGCGTCGTACGCGCGGACCACTTCGTGCGGCCTGGAGACCGAGGTGCCGAGGTCGCGCACCAGGCCATCCTGGATCCCGTAGGCCCAGCCATGGACCATCAGCGCCTGCCCGCGCTCCCAGGCGTCCTGCACGATCGTGGTCTGGCACACGTTGCCGACCTGCTCGATCACGTTCAGCTCGCACAGGAGGTCTATCTTGTGCGGGATGTCGAGGATCTTCGAGAGGCGCGCCGCATGCTTGGCGTTGACGTCCTGCACGTGGCGAAGCCAGTTGTCGGCAAGCCCCACGCGCTGGCCCTGCAGGGCGACGCCCACGCCGCTGCATCCATAGTGGCCGCAGACGATGATGTGCTCGACCTTCAGCACGTCCACCGCGAACTGCATCACCGACAGGCAATTCAAGTCGCTGTGCACGACCACGTTGGCGATGTTCCGGTGCACGAAGAGCTCGCCCGGCGCGAGGTCGACGATCTCGTTGGCGGGCACGCGGCTGTCGGCACAGCCGATCCACAGGTAGTTGGGGCGTTGCTGGCGCGAAAGGCGGGAGAAGAATTCCGGGTCTTCGCGGCGCCTGCGCTCGGACCAGGCCCGGTTGTTCTCGAAGAGGTGTGATAGCGGGCGCATGCCGTGATTTTACATGGGCGCTGTGCCCGCGACGGAATCAGGCTCTTTCGCCGGCCTTGCGAGCGAGGAAAACGTACATCCCGGAAAAAGCTTCCGGCGTCGCTTCCTCGAACGCGGCCCAGTTCCGCAGGTTCGTGCCCGCGGCATCGTCCGGAAAGCGCTTCGCGTATTCCCGGAAGACTTGCGGATCCAGGACGAACCCCGTGAAAGCCAATCCGGCATTCGCGAGCAATTCCGCGACCTGCAGCAACGTGAAGCGATGCTCCTGGACATGGAACAGGAGATCGCGGCATTCGCTCATCGCGTAGAAATCGTGGAACGCCGTGACCCCCTTCAGCGGTGACGCGTCATCGAGCGCCATCAGGTCGGCCCGGCATCGGCGTATGCCTTCCGCATCCGGGGCGTATCCGCGCTCGGCGATGTACTGCCGTGCGGCAACGACGCCGCGTCGCGCCGCTTCGCTGTAGAGGCCCAGGAGCATCGTGCCGCCCGGACGAAGCAACGCCACCAATTGCCGCAGCCCCGCGGCCGGATCGGCCATGTGGTGCAACACGCCGACCGACGAAATGAAGTCGAAGGTCTTGCCCAATGGGCCCAGCGCGAGGATGTCGGCCTGCGCGAACTCGATGTTCGTGCGCCCCAGCTCCACGGCCTTGCGCTTCGCGTAGCCCAGGCTCGCGAGGCTGAGATCGATCGCGAGGATGCGCGCGCCTTCGAATTGCGACGCCAGCTCGATCGGCTCCCGCCCCGTTCCACACCCGGCCACGAGCACCTGCAGGCCCGCGGACGGCGCGGACGGCGGCGGCGCGGGCGGCAAGCGCTGCCAGCGCGGATACGGATTCTCTTCGTACTGCTGCTGTACCGAACGCGAGACACCCTCCTCGACGGGCGTGAGGCGCGCGACGGTCTCGCGCTCGGCTCGTTCCCGCAGCGGCTGCACGATGTGTTCGTCCAGCAGGACCTGCAGGCCGTCGGGCCAGCTTCGCTCGAGCAACGCGGGCGCCGAGGCGAGCCACCGCAGCGGAAAGTAGCTGGCGACCGCCACGACCCACGAGGCCGGCACCGGCTTGCCCGTCACGAGCGACGCTTCGAGCATCGCGCGCAGCTCGTTGGCCAGCGCGACCTCTTCTTCGGACTGGCTGAACACGAACTCGTTGAGAAGACATTGGCGTGCGAGGGCGCAATGGAATGCGGACGGCGCGATGTCCTCCACCCCGCCCACGCCGGCCCGTGCGGACTCTTCCAGCAGGATCCGCCTCAGGCGCGTGAGCTCGCGTTCCATCCCGGGGTCCGTGACCGGCGCGCTCGCCAGCAGCGCGAGCACCAGCGCGTCTCCCGGCCATTCGGAGGCCGGCAGGAGCTTCGCGAGGCGCACGCCCGCACGCGCGAGATCCACCGGCCGCGCCCACGGATCGGACAGGGCGCGCGCCGCATAGCGCCTCAGCGCGGGATCGGCCCGGGTGAATTCGATGTGGCGGAGGCATTCGGCAAACGTCGCCCGGTACTCCGGGGTCTCGCCGAGGGAAAGCGCCCGCGTGCAACTCTCCAGCGCCTCGTCGTAGCGCCCGAGGCCGAGGAAGACCCGGGCCAGGTTGTGATGCGGCACTCCGACGCCCGGCACGAGCGCCAATGTCTTTCGATAGCTGGCGATGGCCTCCTCGGTCCGGCCCAACGACGCGAGCACCCAGCCGAGGTTGTTGAAGGCCTCCGCGTAGTCCGGCTTCAGCGTGACCGCCTTGCGATAGGCGGCCACCGCCTCCTCGAACCGGCCCTGGTCCTTGCGCGCGTTGGCGATGTTGAAGTGCGCGGGCGCCAGTTGGGGCATGACCGCCAACGCGTGCTGGTACTGCGCGACGGCCTCGTCGAGCCGGCCCACGTCCTGGAGCGCGGTGCCGAAGTTGTAGCGAAAGTAGGCCGACGCGGGATTGCACGAGACCGCCCGTCCGAAACTCTCCACCGCTTCGGGCCGGCGGCCGAGCGACTGGAACGCCGAGCCGAGATTGTTGTGCGCTTCGGAGTGGGCTGGATTCGCCGCGATGGCCTGCGCGTAGAGCGCGATCGCCTCGTTCAAGCGGCCCTGCGCGTGGAGCGTGCTGCCGGCCTGGTAATGGGCTTCGGCCTGCTGGGGATCGGTCATGCCGCATTGTAGGGAGAAATCCGCTGTGCGATTACCGGCCCGTGCGGTTTGGGCCACGGCGTACCGGCGCTATATTCGCTCCAACCCTTCCCGGAGCCGATCGCGATGACGAAGCGAACCCATCCCCCTTACCGTGCGGACCACGTCGGCAGTTTCCTGCGACCCAAGGAACTCCTCGACGCCCGCGAGCGCCACAAGAAGGGCGAGATTCCCAAAGCCGAGCTGCGTCGCGTTGAAGACCAGGCCATCCGCGAGGTCGTCCGCTTCCAGGAGGACCTCGGCCTGGACGCGGTCACCGACGGCGAGTTCCGCCGCACCTATTTCCACATCGACTTCCTCGAGCAGTTGGACGGTGTCGAGACCCGCGCCGGAATGGCTTCGCATTTCCACACCGCCACCGGCAACGTCGATTTCGCGCCGCCGGTGATGCACGTGGTGGGCAAGGTGCGGCACGCTAAGCCGATCATGGTCGAGGACTTCACGTTCCTGAAGTCCGTCACGAAACGCGTGCCCAAGCTCACGATCCCCTCGCCCACGATGCTGCATTTCCGTGGCGGGCGCGGCGCGATTAGCCGGGAGGCGTACCCCGACATCGAGGAATTCTTCGAGGACATCGCGGCGTGCTATCGCGACGAGATCCGCGCGCTGGCGGCCGCGGGCTGCACCTACCTGCAGCTGGACGACACCAACCTCGCCTATCTTTGCGATCCGAAGATGCGCGAAGGCGCCCGCAGCCGCGGCGACGATCCCGACGAGTTGCCGCATCGCTACGCGCGTCTCATCAACGCGGCGATCAAGGACCGGCCGAAGGGCATGACCATCTGCACGCACCTGTGCCGCGGCAACTTCAAGAGCGCCTGGGTCGCCGAGGGCAGCTACGAGCCGGTGGCCGAGGTGCTCTTCAACGAGTTGGAGGTGGACGGCTACTTCCTCGAGTACGACGACCCACGCTCGGGGGATTTCTCGCCGCTGCGCTTCGTGCCGCGCGACAAGACCGTGGTGCTGGGCCTCGTCACGACGAAAGTGGGCGAGCTCGAATCGAAGGACACGTTGAAGCGCCGGATCGACGAAGCCGCGCGCTTCGCGCCGCTCGAGCAACTCTGCCTTTCGCCGCAATGCGGATTTTCGAGCACCGTCCATGGCAACGACATCGCACGCGAGGCGCAGGCCACGAAGCTGAAGCTCATCGTCGAGATCGCGAAGGAGGTCTGGGGTACGACGGCGTGACAGATGTAATACCCGCGTCGGCCGGCGGTGTATGCTTTTTGTCCCAACCACGGGAGAAACAATAAATGATCAAGAAACATGGCGTACGGCTGTTCGCGGTGGCCCTGATCGGTGCCGCGGGAATGATCCAGTCCGGCGGTGCCGTTGCCGCCGAGGGTTATGGTTGCGCTTGCCTGCACAACAACATCCAGTCGACCATCAAGTACCGCTTCCGCTGGGGCGACCGCGACTGGCGGCCCGTGACCCTCGCGCCCGGTGCGGCGGAGTACATGTGCTGGGCGTACAAGGACGCGCCGAAGTCGCCGGAACTGCAGTTCCAGCTCGACACCGACCTCTCGTCGGAAGCCGTCTGGAAGACCTTCAGCATCAAGCGGGCGCAGTCCAAGGAAGCCTCCTGCTCGGCCACGCCGAAATCCGCGCACTACCACGTCGGTTACCTCGACGGCTCGCACAAGAAGAAGATCCGGATCTTCGACGGCAAGTCCTGAAGCACGGCCGCAAGCGCCCCGCTTGCGGCTCCCGCTGCATGCACGGGCCAGGCCGGCGAGATGCCTTCCGGTAGCAACGTGGAAGACATCCCCAAGGCCTGGGCCGTGAGGTACCCCGCCCCGGCGCACGCGAGCCCGATCGCTCCGGCCCGTACCGCCGCATAAGCCGCCAGCGCGTAGACAAAACCCGAAGCCCCGCGATACGCCTCGGGATTCCACGCGAGCAGCACCAACGCCTGCGCCGCGAAGGCCAGGCTCGCCACGCGCGCGACGGCGCCCCACGATTCCTTCCACGCGACGAGTCCCGCAAGCGCAATCAACGCGAGTGCGTTCACGATCGCATGCGCCGTGCCCCAGTGGAGCACGAAGGCGCCCGCGAGCCGCCACCCTTCATCGGCGGCGTGCATACGCGACCCCGACGCCGAGCAGCAGCGCGAGCGCTCCGAGATCGATCGCACCCCCGGTTCGCACTCCACCGGCGCGCGGCTCGACCTTCACCATCATTTCAGGATCGTTCTTCACGCGCTCGCGGAAGCGGTCGAGCTCCCCGTGCAGGGCCGGGATCATCGCGTCCAGCGCATCGTTGAAGCCCTTGTTCAGGCTCTGGCGCGTGTAGTTGCTGGAAGACGCCGGCGGAAGGCGCGCGTCGGCCTGGCTCACGCCGGGCGCGCGAAACAGCAGGCGGCGGCTCTCGACGTCGAACACGGCCGCGTCGAGCAGCGTGTGCGTGGAGTACTTTGTCGCGGGGATGACATAGGCCCCGACGACGGTCCAGTAGAGGATCGAGAGCGCGTTGTCGTCGGCGTATTGCACCTGGTCGTACGAAAGCAGGCACACCACGTCCAGCTGGAACATACGCGCCACCTGGTCCAGGTTCGCGAAACCGCCCTTCGGCTGCAGGTACGCCTCGGGGATGACCTCGATCTTCGAAATGAACGGACGCTCCGCGAACGAGGCCTTCACCCGCTCCAGCATCGCGTTGCGCTCGGCTTCCGGAATCTGCTTTACGCCCATCCGGCCCGCAGGCACGAACGCGATGCCCACCCGCACGGGAAGCTTCAGGCGCGTGACGGTTTCGCTCGCCGGCACCGGTTGCGAAGCGGGGTACAGATACTCGACGACGCTGGCCGCCTGCCGGTTCCGCACCTGGCCGTACATGCCCGCGCATCCCCCCAGGATCGCGAGCGACAGCACGATGATGAACGACGAAGTGAAAATCTTGCCGATTCGAACCATGATTCCTCCGATGCGGGATCGCCCCGGGGCGATCGAAGGAACCCACGCTAGCGGTCGCGGCCCGCGATCGCCATCAATGGTTTGTACGGTCGCGGATAGCGCGGCGCCCGGTATCGGATTGCGCGACTTTCACTCGAAACCCGGCTGGGGGTAGACTGCGCCCAAAGGGGGAAAGCCACGTGGGTGTGAAGCTCGATTTCTTCAAGAACGAGGCCGGGGGCGACACGTTCCAGGCGGGCCATACCATTTTCGTCGAAGGCGAAATGGGGTTCGAGATGTTCGTGGTGCTCGACGGCGAGGTGGAGCTGCAGATCAACGGCAAGGTCGTCGAAACCCTCGGGCCGGGCGAGCCGTTCGGCGAGATGGCGCTGATCGACCAGGCGCCGCGCGTGGCCACGGCCATCGCCAAGACGGACTGCCGCCTGCTCTCCATCCCGGAGAAACGCTTCCTCTTCATGGTCTCCGCGATGCCGCACTTCTCGCTGCAGATCATGCGGGTGATGGCCGACCGCCTGCGGACGATGAACGCCCGGAACTGAGGGCGGCCCGGCGGGAGTTAGGGCTTCGGGACGTCATAGCGGACTGGTCAACGCGGTTTCGAGACCGGCGTTGATCATGAAGATGAGCACCGCCGGAACGACCCTAGAGGAAGCAGTCCACCCAAAGCTCGCCTTCCACGAGCCGCGTCCCCGGCGAAGCCTTCGGCATCGGCAGTTTCACCGCCGCGGCGATCTTCTTCATCTTGACCGTGATCGCGACTTGGTCGCTGCGCACGAGCGCGGCCTGCTCCGAGAGCTTGGCGAGCAGCGGAATGCGCGGAACCTCGGTGCCCTTCGTCGGATCGTCCGGATCCTCGGTGCCGTAGACGCCGTTTTCCGTCGAGCACATGGCCACGAAGTGGTGGCCGTGGGTGCACATCGCTTCGGCCGCGGCCCGGGGCGTCGCATTGCTGCTGCCGTGATGGCCCACCTTGTAGAAATTCAAGCTGCCCAACACTTCCTGCGCGACGGCGCTCATCGTGCCACTCGCCGCCTTGTCCGGCTTGTCGGTCGTGAAGAGCCAATGCTCCCAGTTGCCCGCCTGCGCGTCGCCCACGAAGAGGAGCTTCTTGCCCTTGAACGTGAAGAGCGTCACGAGGCTCTGGTTGTTGAGGAACGCGTTCAGTTGCTTCGCGGCGGTCAGCGCGGCGATCGGCTGCGATTCCGAGAGCACCGCTTCCATCTTGCGGCGCGCTGCATCCGCTCTCTTCCCGTCGATGTCGCGCCAAGGCTTGCCCGGCACCCACTCGCGAAAGGCGTTGCGGGCAAAGAATTCCTTCGTCTCCGTCTCGGCCAGATCCGGCACGTCCGCGATCCACTGGTTTCCGAACGGCGCCGTCGAGACTTCTTCGCCTTCCTCGCCTTCGCCGGACATCGCGAGGTACTGGCCGACGTTCTTCTTGAGATCCATCAACTTCATGAGGTCGAGGTCCTTGAGCGGCGGCGGCCCCAGCACCTGGCAGGCGAGCCCCGCCTTAACGAGCGCGGCCGGGATCTTCGGTTCGTCGCCGGCCTTGTAGAACTCCGGAGTCACGCCCAGCCCACGCTTGAGGAGATCGAGCGCACTCGCGTTCGATCCGCCCGCCACCGAAAGCGCCCCAGTGAATTCACCGGTGGCGTTCTCCATGTATCGGCGCGCCGTGTCCTGCTCCGGCGATGCCGCGGCACCGAGACCGGCGAAGTGCTTTCGCAGGCCCAGGGCCGTGCTCGTGAGCTCCGCCTGGAACTTCACGGCCGTGGGTTCGTATTCCGATTCCCACACCGGCATCCACACCGCCCCGACGCGCATCTTCTTGAACGTGGCCGAGCAGCGCGCGAAGCCCGCGATGTGGTCCGCGTGCCGGTGCGTCATGATGATCAACGCGATGTCGCCGCCCGTTTCTCCCGCCATGTGCTCGACCGCGGCCTCGATGCTCTGGATGTCGCCGGTCTGGCTCGTGCCCTTGAAGACGCCGCAGTCGATGACGACGTGCACCGGCGCGCCCGCATCGGGCAGGAAGGACACGAGGAAGAAGTCGCCGAAACCCACGCGATACATGCGGACACGCACGCCCGCTTCCGACGCGGCCGGTTTCCATCGACCCTTCACGGCAACCACTTTCTTCTTCGAAGCCATGGTTCAGTCCTCCGAATGGACGAGGCCGAAATTGATGCGCAGGCTGGACGGGTCCGTGCCCGGCGCGATGCCCTGCTCCTGGAGGAACTTGTCCTGCTGGCGTGACCGCGCCGCGCCTTTCGGGCCCGTCAGCGGCTTGGCGATCGCGTACCGGAGGAACACGTTGTCCCGATGGCCCCAGCCGCTCGTCCCGTGCGTGGAGACGATCATCGTGGTGCCGCCCCGCTTCGGATAGAGATCCTTGCCGCCCTTCTTCGTCTGCACCACTTCCACCATGAGGTCCCAGCGGATGCTGCCCGCGCGGTCGATGCGATAGAGCGGATGGAAGGACGGGAAACGGTACTCGACCTTCGGGTCGAGTTGCAGCAGGCGCTTGTGGTCGTCCTTCTCGATGAAGGCCGTGAGCGCATCGGCCGTGCTCCTCTGCTCCTTCCAGCTCAATCCGAGCGGCCCGCCGAAGGGCAGGCCCGGCACCGGGATCTCGCCCCCGACCACCGGCCAGGCCAATCCGGCCGAGGAGAAGGAATCCGCGTCGTCGGGGAGGATGGCGCGCCGGCGGAAGGCCTGCATCCACGCGTCGCGGATGTTGTCCTTGTCGGCGGGATCGAAATCCTTTTCCGAAGTCATCACCGCACGCAGGAAATCGCCGAACGTCACGTCGACGGGCGGCAGGTAATCGAGCGCGCGCACGCAGGAACGAAAGAACTGCATCGCGGTGCGCGTCGCCTCGTCGCACAACGCGTCGGCCAGCGGCGCCGAGACGTCCTCGCGCTCCCGCCCCCCGGCCGAGCGGTAGATGCGGAAGTGCCGCGCCGCCCGCTGGATGTACACCGTGAAGAACGCATCGAACACCGCGGCCACGAGGATCGAACCGCGCTCGTGGCATTCGGACGTGTCGCGCAGCTCCTTCATCGTCTTGGGCTTGCCGATCGCCGAGCGCAGGCCCCCGTGCATGCCGCGCGCCTCGCCGAATTGCGCGGCCAATTCGATCAGGGGATTGCGATCGAGGTCGCCCGCCGCGAGCCACGACTGCGCGGCCTGGTCGGCGAGTCCCTCGCCCTTCAGCGCCGAGGAATAGAGCCGCCCGCCGGTGCGCTGGATCGCGTCGAGCAGGACTTCGCGGTGCGTGAAATGGCGGAACAACGCGACGAGATCGGCGAACGCCTCGTGGAAGGCGGCCACGTCCGGGTTGGTCTGCTCGAGGAAATGGCTGCGTAGTCCGTCGAGGATCGCATGCGTCGTCTCGTGGACGATGATGTCGTGCGAGAGGCAGGTGAAGATGGTCTGCCCCGGGAGGTTGTGGCCGGGCTGGTCATGGTTCGCCTGGAAGTAGCCGAAGAGGATCCCGTGCGCCTCCGGGCTGTAGAACGCGTTGGCCTGCGGCATCGCATGCGGATAGAGCCCGAGCGTCTGGATGTCGTCGGGTTTCCAGCCCCACTCCGCGTTGCGCGGACGCTCGGCGCGCCGCCAGTGGATGCGCCGTCCCAGCGCCGTCTCGAACTGCTCGATGGTGTCGCTCGCCACCGCGTAGACCATCTGCTGGTGGAAGCGCGGGTCCGTCTCCGAGGGCGCGATGCCGTTGCCGACGAGCACGAACGGGTCGTCGAGATCGACCGGGCGATAGTAGTGGCCGAGCGCCGCGTTGTAGTCGATCACCGCGATCTGGTCGCGTTCGCCCGCGAGTTCGGTCGGCCCCGGACCGAGCTTGCGATAGCGGACGTGGAGCTGCATCTCGTTGCCGAGCAGGCGGCCGCGGCTGGGATCGAAGGCGAACACGCGCAGCGGACGGCGCGCGGGCCGGGCGAGCGGCATGGCATTCGGCGCCGTCGCGGCGGCCGGCTTGGGAGCGCGTGCGGCTTTCGCAGCCTTCTTCTTCGCGGGCTTCTTCGTCATTTCTGTTCCTTCAGGAAGGCGTCCAGGTTCGCCGGCGCATAGTCGAGGTCGGCCTGGTTGCGCCGCTGGATCGCCGAGGGATGGACCGCGTGCTTGTTGTCGGTTTGCTTTCCGATTTCACGAAGGACAGGACCCATCAAACGGTACATCGCCGTCATCGAGTCGTTCAACGTCGAATCGAAGCGCGCCGTGTAGTGCGCAAGGTAGGCCTTGTCGAGTTCGAGCCCCAGGGCTTCGGCCTTGCCCGCCATCCATTGCAGGGCTTCGTTCGCGAGGCCATCGGGATGGTAGCTGCCTCCGACATTCGCATGCACGCCCGCGAACCAGACCTGCTCGAGGTGGCCGTTCCACCCTTCCGGCACCGACCAGAGGCTGGGCAGGAAAGGCTTGCGGCGCTCGTCGATCGCGAGCGCGTGGAAAGCGTTGCGGATCGCGGGATTCAAGCCGATGTCGTGGTACCGGTACTTGTCGCTGTTGAGCACCTGGCCCAGCGCGCCGGGCGCGCCGAGCGAGCCCACCGTGTCCCAGGCGCCGATGCAGCGGATCTCCGGCACGGGACGCCGCTTCGTCTTGCGGAACGCATGCAGCCATTCGGGCGAGTCGGGTTTGGCCCCGGACTGGTAGAGCCCGTAGAGCTCGGCGGTGTAGTACTCGTCGTCCTTGTCGATCAGCCCGATGCGGTTCATGAACCCCGCAAGCGTGCGGACCGTGAACGCGCCGCGGCTGAAGCCGAAGAAGTAGAGCTCGTCACCCGGCTCGTAGTTGTAGGCGAGGAACCGGTAGATCGCGCGAACGTTCTGCTCGAGGCCGTCGCCGAAGGCCCCGCCCGTGAAGCGATCGACGGCATTGCCGGTCCCGACGCCGGAGTGGTAGTAGACGACCTGCCCGGTCCCGTCGGCGGCACGCGGACGCACCGCCCGGGCCATCTTGAGGACGTTGGTCGGCTGCGGGCGTCCGGTCTCCGGGTCCTTGCGCTCGGCCTCGTTCCACGTCCCGTCCGCGCACACGACAATGCGTTTCATGCGCTAGCATCCTGTGCATACGGCTGGTGTGCAAGCCGAATATTCCGCAGTCCCGCCCAAGGAGAACGCCATGACCCGCCTGTTCCGCGCCGCCCTGCTCCCCCTGCTCGCGCTGCTCGCCGCCTGCGCCAGCACTCCGTCCACGCCTCCGGCCGTCGAGCGCCTGTACGTGATTTCCTGCGGCGAAAACCACACCCAGGACCTCTCGCGCTGGACGCCGGGGGAGAACGTCGGCAAGGCGCACGTCTTCGGGGACCATTGCTACCTCATCAAGCACGCCAAGGGCTGGATGCTCTGGGACAGCGGCAACGCCGATCGCCTCGCGGCACTCCCGAACGGCCTCACCAACCCGGCGGGCACCATCACGGCCTACATGAAGAAGCCGCTCGCCGATTCGCTGAAGGAACTCGGCGTGGCGCCGGCCGACATCGCGTATTTCGCGATGTCCCACTCCCATGGCGACCACTCGGGCAACGCCAACCTGTTCCCCGCTTCCACGATCTACATGCAGGAATCGGAATACGAGGCGGTGTTCGGTGCGAACGCGGAGAAATCCGGCATGCCCCTGGCCAACTTCGAGAAGTTGAAGGGCGCGAAGTTCGTGAAGCTCCGGGGCGACCACGACGTGTTCGGTGACGGCTCGGTGGTCATCAAGTCCACGCCCGGCCATACGCCCGGGCACCAATGCCTGCTGGTGCTGCTGCCCCGGCGCGGACCGGTGCTGCTCACGGGCGACCTCGTGCACCTGCAGTACAGCTGGCAGAACAACATCGTGCCGGGCTTCAACTACGACGTGCCGCAGAGCAAGGGCAGCCTCGCCGCGATGAAGGATCTCGCCTCGAAGACGGGCGCGCAGGTGTGGGTCAACCACGACAAGGAGCAGCACGCGGCGATCCCCAAGGCGCCCGCGTTCGTCGAATAGCCCGCGGGCGCTGTATCGTGGCGCATGGATGACCATCCACTGCGCCGCGCGCTGCCGCTGGTCCTGTTCTCGGGCGTGTGCTTCAGCACGCTCGATGCGACGGCCAAGTGGCTCGTGCAGGACCACACGTTGTACCTCGTGGTCTGGGCGCGTTACGCAGGGCAGATGCTGGTCGTCACACCGATCGCCTGGAACCGCGCCGGCGGCGGATTCTGGCGCACGCAGCACCTGCGCATGCAGCTCGTCCGGTCGCTCTGCCTCGTGACGGCCACGATGTCGTTCTTCGGTGCGTTGCGCTACCTGCCGCTCGCCGAGGGCTCGGCGATCAGCTTCCTCGCGCCCATGTTCGCCATCGTGCTGTCAGGCCCGGTGCTGGGTGAGAAGCCGACGCGCGCGCGCTGGACCGCCGCCATCGCGGGCTTCATCGGCATCCTGATCCTCGTGCGTCCGGGCTCCGCGGTCTTCCATCCGGCGGTGGGCTTCCTCGTGCTGGCCGCGATCTCGAACGCGTTCTACCAGTTGCTCACGCGCCGCCTGCCGAACGATTCGCCGCACACGACGCTGTTCTACTCCGGGCTCGTCGGAACGATCGTGCTGTCCTTCGCGCTGCCGCTGGCCGAGGTTCCCTCCGAAGTCACTTCGCGCGACGCCTTCTTCCTCGTACTGCTGGGTTCGCTCGCGGGAATCGGGCACTGGGCGCTGATCAGCGCGTTCCTGAAGGCACCCGCCTCGCTCGTGGCGCCTTTCACCTACATCCAGATGCTGTGGGCCACGATGTACGGCTATCTCGTGTTCAACCAGTATCCGGACGGGTTCTCCGCGCTCGGGATGGCGGTCATCGTCGCGAGCGGGGTGCTCCTCGTGTTGCATGAACGACGGAGCGCCTCCATCGTGCGGTAGGATTGCAGGTCATGGCACGAACCCCCTTGAAGCTTCCGAACAAGCCCATCGCCGAGTCGACCGGGCGAAAGGAACTGACGACGCGCGCCCGGCTCGCGCAGAAGGACAAGCGCCGGGCGGCTCCGCCCGCGGCACCGGTGGCGGCGCCGGTCACGGTCCCTGCCCCGCCCGCCCCCTCCAAACGCAGGGCGAGACCCACGGAGCCCGCGCGAAAGTACCCGAAGGTCGCACCGCCTCGCGCTTCCACCCCACCGCGCGCCACCGCCCCGACGCAACCCGCCCCGCCACGCTCGCCCGCACACGAAAACCCCGAAGACCCGCGCCTGTCGAAGCGCATGAGCGAGCTGGGCCTGTGCTCGCGGCGCGAAGCCGACGAGTGGATCGAGAACGGCTGGGTGAAGGTGGACGGCAAGGTCGTGAACACGCTCGGCGTTCGCGTGCCGGCCACCGCGCGCATTGAGGTGGACCAGGCCGCGTCACGCCACCAGAGCGAGCAAGTGACGATCCTGCTCAACAAGCCCGTGGGCTACGTCTCCGGCCAGCCCGAAGACGGCCACCAACCCGCGATGGTGCTGATCAAGCCCGAGAACCGTTGGGCGGAGGATCCTTCGCCGACGAAATTCGTGCATGGCCACCTTCGCGGGCTCGCTCCGGCGGGCCGCCTCGACATCGATTCGACCGGGCTCATCGTGTTCACGCAGGATGGCCGCGTCGCCAAGCACCTGATCGGCAGCGACTCCGAAGTCGAGAAGGAATACCTCGTGCGCGTGCAGGGCACGCTCACCGAGGAAGGATTGAAGAAATTGCGCCACGGCCTCGAGCTGGACGGCGTGAAGCTGAAGCCCGCGCAGGTGTCGTGGGCCAACGAGGACCAGTTGCGCTTCGCGTTGCGCGAGGGCCGCAAGCGCCAGATCCGCCGCATGTGCGAGATGGTCGGCCTCGTGGTGACCGGATTGAAGCGCGTGCGCAGCGGCGGCGTACCGCTGGGCAAGCTGCCCGTGGGCCAGTGGCGCTACCTGCGCAAGGACGAGAAATTCTGAGATGACCGAGCTCGAAGCCCTGAAGGAGCACCTGCGCGAGTTCGCGCGCGAACGCGAGTGGGACCAGTTCCATTCCCCCAAGAACCTGGCGATGGCGCTCTCCGTCGAGGCCGCCGAGCTGCTCGAGATCTTCCAGTGGCTCACCGAGGAGCAGAGCCGGCGGCTGGACGCGAAGACGCACGCCGCGGCGAGCGACGAGATCGCCGACGTGTTCATCTACCTCCTGCGCCTCGCCGACAAGCTCGGCATCGATCCCGTGGCCGCGGCCCAGCGCAAGCAGGTGAAGACCGCCGAGAAGTATCCGGTGGAAAAATCGCGCGGCAACAACAAGAAGTACACCGAGCTCTAGTGTCCAACGCGCCCGCTGTTCACTGGAGCGAGAACGGCGAAGCCTGCAGCGCCCGCTGGCAATCCGAACGCGCAGCGCCGCCTCCGGCGCAGATCCAGATTGCCGACGACCGCATGACCGCCGATGCCGCGTACGGTCTCGCATGCCAGGGAATCGGCCTCCTGTGGCGCGGCGATTTCCAGAACGCGCGCCAGATGATGACGGCTCTCGTGAATCGCGCCGATCGTCCGCCCCGCAAGGCCGCGGCGCCGTCGCTCAAGTTGCCGATCGAGTCGTTCAACCTCGCCCGCCAGGCCCGCGCACAACGCGCACGCACGCTGGGCATGCTGCTGATTCCGCTCGGAGCGGACTACAGCATCCCGCTGCGGCGCGCGCCCGACATCCGGCAAGCGTGCCTCGAAGCCTATGGTCCCGGCGATGCGGCTTCCCTCGTCTCGCTGCGCGAGTTGTTGGGCGTCATCAGCGCGCACGAGTGGCGGCGCAAGGGCATCGACCTTCACGGCATCCGCATCCACCCCCACTACGGCGTGTTCGCGCCGATCCGCAACGAGTACGCCGACCTCGTCGCCAAGATGCCATTGCCGGCCGTGGCCGCGACTTCCTCGGTCGCATTCGACATCGGCACGGGCACGGGCGTGCTGGCGGCGATCCTCGCGCGGCGAGGCATCAAGCGCGTCGTGGCGACCGACGTCGAGCCCCGCGCGCTCGCCTGCGCTCGCGAGAACATCACTCGCCTGGGCCTGGGCGCCAGCGTAGAAGTCGTGCAGGCCGATCTCTTTCCCGAGGGCAAGGCCGCCGTCGTCCTCTGCAATCCGCCGTGGGTACCCGCGCGCCCGAGCTCGCCGCTGGAGTACGGCATCTACGATCCCGATAGCCGCATGCTGAAGGGGTATCTGCAAGGATTGGCCGCGCACCTCGAGCCCCGCGGCGAGGGCTGGCTGATCCTCTCCGACCTCGCGGAGCATCTCGGGCTGCGCTCCAGGGACGAGTTACTCGCGGCGTTCGATGAAGCGGGCCTCAAGGCTGTCGACCGCATGGACGCGAGGCCGAAGCATCCGAAGGTCTCCGATGCCAGCGATCCGCTGCATCGCGCACGCAAGCTCGAGGTGACGTCGCTCTGGAGGCTCACCCCGAAAGGCTGACCCCGTGCACCGCCGCTACCCCAGCATGTTGGTGTCGCCGCAGACCGAGAGCGACTGGCCCGAGATGGTCCGGCCTCGCAGGCTCGCCACGAAGACGACGAGATCCGCCAGTTGTTGTGGCGTCACGTACTCTTTCAGCGACGTCGCGGAGAACGCCAGCTTTTCCATCTGCTCGTAGTCGATGCCGCGCGCCTCGGCTTTCGCCGTGAGGACGCGCTTCTGGCGATCGCCGGAGACAATGCCCGGCAGCAGCGCATTCACCCGGATATTGTCGTCGCCCAGTTCGATGGCGAGCGACTTCGTGAGGCCGATCACGCCCCATTTCGCCGCCGCGTAGGGCGTGCGCAACGCGAAGCCCATGCGGCCGGCGAGCGAAGAAACGTTCATCACGCTCGCATTGGAGGACTTGCGCAGGTGCGGCACAGCGAGGCGCGCGCAGTTGAACTGCCCGGTGAGGTCGATCGCGATGCAGCGGTCCCACTCGGCGGGGTCGATCGCATCGACCTTCCCTGTCGGCCCCGCGATGCCGGCATTGTTCACGAGGCAATCAAGGCCGCCCAGCTTCGCGAGGCCCTCGGCGAAGAAGCGCTCGACCTGCGTGCGGTCGGAGACGTCGCACACGCTCGAGGTGATCGACGGATCGCTCTTCCCCAGGTTCGCGATCGCGGCGGAATCGACATCGCACACGTGCACGCGGGCACCTTCACGCACGAACGCGCGCGCAATTTCCAGGCCGATGCCGTTCGCGCCGGCGGTGATCATCACGCGGAGGCCGTCGATTTCGAGGTTCATGGATCCGGGCTCACGGGAATTTTGACATTATGGGGTGGTTTTCCACGAGGAGTCCCGAAATGGCCAGCCCCAAAGCTTCCCGCAAGGTCGTGATCACGTGCGCGGTCACCGGCGCGATCCACACGCCGACGATGTCGCCGCACCTGCCGATCACCGCGGACGAGATCGCCGCCGCCGCCATCGGCGCGCACGAAGCGGGCGCAGCCATCGTGCATTTGCACGCGCGCGACCCGAAGGACGGCCGCCCCGACCAGCGGCCCGAGGCTTTCGAGCCCTTCCTCAGGAAGATCAAGCAGGCGTGCGACGTGGTGATCAACATCACCACGGGAGGCGCACCCACGATGACGGTCGAGGAGCGCCTGAAGCCCTGCGCGCTTTTCAAGCCCGAAGTCGCGTCGTTGAACATGGGGTCGATGAACTTCGGGCTCTTCCCGATGCTCTCCCGCTACAAGGAGTTCAAGCACGAGTGGGAACGCCCCTACCTCGCGGGTTCCGACGATCGCATCTTCAAGAACACCTTCAAGGACATCGAGAACATCCTCGACACCTGCCGCGTGAACGGCACGCGCTTCGAAGTCGAGTGCTACGACATCGGCCACCTCTACACGCTGCGCCACTTCGCCGACCGCGGCACGATCAAGCCGCCGTTCTTCATCCAGTCCGTGTTCGGAATCCTCGGCGGCATCGGCGGCCATCCCGAAGACGTCGCGCACATGAAGCGCACGGCCGACCGGCTCTTCGGCGACCAGTACATCTGGAGCGTGCTCGGCGCGGGACGCAACCAGATGCCGATCGCGGCGCAGTCGGTGGCACTCGGCGGCAACGTGCGCGTGGGCCTCGAGGATTCGCTCTGGATCGGGCCCGGGCAACTCGCCGAGACAAATGCGCAACAGGTGCGCGCCGCGCGGCAGGTCATCGAGGGACTGGGACTCGAAGTGGCGACGCCGGACCAGGCGCGCGCCCTGCTCGACCTCAAGGGCCGCGACAAGGTCGCGTTCTGACAAAACCGGAGTCGTACTCGGTGTGGCGAGCAGGATGATGGGGCCACCAGTCTGGAAGTGCCCTTTCATACACTCAATAGTATTAAGTGTATGAAAAGGCATTTCTCCGACGGAGCACCCGACCTGCAAGGTCGCATTTTGATCTCTCCGCGTCGCTTACTGATCATTCCGCGGTAACCAAAGGTTGCCGCCCCGCCCGTACCCACGCTTTGGGGAGAATAATCACCCATGCATTCGAATCCTTCGATCCGCGGCGCGATTCTCGGCATGGTTCTCTCGTGTGTCGCGACGACGAGTATCGCGTTGGCGCAGGAAGCCCCCGCCGTCGTGCCCTATCGCCCCTCCGTCGCGACACCCGCCGACCTGCCCGCGCCCGGATGGCCCGAGTTCGAAGGCGGCATCGCGTGGAGCAAGGGCGGCGATACCGCGCGCAGCCAATCGTCGCCGGTCACGTTCAAGCTTGCGTGGAACGAAAGCTGGGGTGTGTTGATCGGCACCGACGCGTACGCGTGGCAGCGCGACTACGACGGCATGACCGCGCACAGCGGCGGCGATGCGCTGCTGAGCCTCAAGTACAAGCTGCCGGTGAACGACAACCTCACGCTCGGGGCGCAACTCGGCACCGCGCTTCCGACCGCGCGCCCGCCGATCGGCAGCGGAAAGACCGACTGGGGCGTCCTGGGCATCGCGAGCTTCGACTACCCAGGCGTCCACGTGGACGTCAATGCCGCGGGCGCCCGCCTCGGCGCGATCGACGAAGGCCAGGGCCGGTGGCAAGGCCTGTGGGCGATCGCGGCCTCGCATCCGCTCGACGACCGGTTCGGCATCACGGCCGAGGTGGCCGGACTTGCGCAGAAGGGCACCGCGGCCCAGACGCAGGGCCTCGTCGCGCTCAGCTACAACGTGAGCAAGGCCCTCGTCCTGGATGTGGCCGTGGCCGCGGGGCTTTCACGCTCCGCATCCGACTGGCAAGTGATGACCGGGTTCACCCTGCAGCTGGGCCGCTGGTTCTAGGAGCACGCATGAACGACTCCGTCACGGTGAAGTCTCCGAAGCGCTTCATCATCATCTGCGTGGCGATCGCGGCGCTCTGCTTCCTCTATGCGCTGCTGGTCGGGATGAACGGCAACCCGAAGGACCGTGTGGGACTCCTCGGCTTTCCGGTCGGCCTCTTCGCCCTGTGGATCGCCTACACGGCCCATCGCCGCCCGCGCGTCGTGGCGGTGAACATGACCCTCGAGATCCCGGAGGAGTTTCCGCCCGTCACCCTCATCGTGAAGCCGCTCTACTCGCTCTTCGAGGAAGCGCAACCCATCACGCGCCTCGGCCAGTGGTGGTCGAACAACACGCACGGTTATCGCGAAGTCATCGGATTCACGAACCTGGGCTCGGTCTTCCTGCGCAACCCGGAGACCGGCGTGTACGCGATCCTCTGGCCACTGCGCATCGGGCGCAACGCGAGCACGCTCGAGAAATGCGAATCCGTGGCGGACTTCGAGGCGCGCTTCCTCAAGGACCGCGAGCATTCGCCCGTGATCCTCGATCCGATCAAGGTCGCGGCACTGCGCAAGGATCCCGGCCCGCTCGAACCCGGGCAGGTCTACATCCCGGTTCCCTATCCGATGATCGCGGCGATGTCCGGCAACAAGACGCCGCCCACCTGGGACCGCGGCGACTTCTGGAACTTCATCAATCTCTGCGGGCAACTCACCGGGAAGCTTTCCGGCTAGTCGGGCGATTCGCGCATCGCCCGCTCGAGGGCGGAGACCGGCAGCGAGCCGAGTGCCAGCACGCGGGCGTGGAAGTCCCGGATGTCGAACGCGGCGCCCTGCCGCGTCGCGAGCTCGGACCGCAAGTCGAGCAGCGCCTTCTCGCCCACCTTGTAGCTCACGACCTGCGCGGGCCAGCGCGTGACGCGATCGACCTCGCGCACCGCGATGTCCTCCTGGTCGGGCACGTTCGCGCGCCAGTAGGCCAGGGCCTGCTCGCGCGTCCAGCCTTTCGCGTGGATGCCGACATCGAGCGCTACGCGCGCGGAGCGGACGAGGTCCCACTCCCACTTGCCGTAGAGGAGATCGGGATCGGCGTAAACACCCAGCTCGCTGCCGAGATCCTCGCAATACGCGCCCCAACCTTCGACACTCGCGGGATACGAGAAGCCGTCGGCCGCGCGGGAGGGCAAGCTCAGTTGGTAGTGGTGTCCCGGCATCGCCTCGTGCAGGTACAACCAACCGAACGACCGCGCGGGAAACCGGCCGCCGAAGAAGCCGAAGTAGAACACCCCGTTCGTGTAGTAGCCCGGTGGTGTGTCCTTCGTGGCGTTGGGCGCGGGCTCGATCGGCGGCGGGCGTACATCCCTCGGCAGGAAGTAGCGCGGCAAAGCGGCCTGCACCGTGTCACGCACGCGCATGAAGCGCGCCGCGACCGCATCCGGATCGGTTACGACTTGCGAGCGCAGGCGCTCGCGCCACTCGGCGTCCCTTCCCGCGTACCCCATCTGGTCCTGGACACGCCGCATCTCGCCGCGGATGCGGGCCACTTCCGCTTCGCCGAAGGCGAAGAGCGCATCGGGCGTCGTCTCGCGCGACGCGTTGCGCTTGAGGTGCAGCGCGTACCAGGACGGCGCGTCGGGAAGCTTCGCGAGGCCGTCGGCCGGGATCGGTTCCGTACGCGCCAGCGCGAAGCGGCTTTCGAGCCGCAAGCGCTCGAGGTTGAACTCGATCTCGAAGAGCAGCGCGTCGTATCGTGGACGCATCTCCCGATCCAGCGTGTTCCTCGGTATCGCCGCCACCCGGGACCGCCAATCCGCGAAGAACCGATCTCGCTGGGCCAGGGTTTCCGGCGTGCCGATGCGCTCGAGGTTCTGCACATAGCCCCAACCGAACTCCGGCACCTTGAGGGACGCGATCCCGGCCAGGAATTCGGTTTGAAGCGCTGTGAGATCCGGCGCGGGAGCGCGATCCCGCGTGGAAGCGCGCTCCGTCGCGCAACCCCCGATCGTCGCGAGAGCAATGATCGCGAGTCCGAAGCGTTGGACCCTCAAGCCAAAGCGCTGGACCCTCACGCCAGCGCGTCCAGCCGGAAGCGCGCGATGCGCCCGATCTGCTCGAGCGCCGTCGCGACTTCGACTTCGCGCGCATTGGGAAGCCGGGCTTCCATGCGTTCGATGATTCCCGACCAGTCCAGGCCTTTCACCGCGACGATGAAGGGGAAGCCGAACTTCTCCCGATAGCGGTCGTTCAGCGCCTGCATGCGCGCGCGCTCGTCGGGCGTCACGCGATCGAGGCCCGAACCGGCTTGCTCCCGGCGCGAGTGCTCGGTGAGCTGCGCGGCCGCGAGGCGGCCCGCCAATTCCGGATGCGCGCGGATCAACGCCATCTGCTCGTCAGCCGTCGCCGAGAACATCGCCCGCTCCATCGCCCGATGGAGCGTGTCGATGGATGCAAACGGAACATCGGCGTAGGCACGCTCGGCGACCCACGGCGAATGCTCGTAGATGGACCCCAGGCGAGCGACGAACGCCTCGAGCGACAATCCATTCAACTCACCGACGAGGCTCACGTCTTCGCCGCGTACGGATGGCGTGCGATCCAATGCCGCGCGATGTCGATGCGCCGGCAGATCCACACGCGGTCGTGCTTCTGCACGTGGTCGAGGAAGCGCGCGAGCGACGCGATGCGCGCGGGACGCCCGGCCAGGCGGCAATGCAAGCCGATCGACAGCATCTTCGGTGCCGTTTCGCCTTCCGCATAGAGCGTGTCGAACGCATCGCGCAGATAGCTGAAGAATTGCTCGCCGGCGTTGAAGCCCTGCGGCGTCGCGAAGCGCATGTCGTTGGTGTCGAGCGTGTACGGGACGATGAGCTGCGGCTTTCCGGCGGCCTTCTCCCAGTACGGGAGATCGTCGGCGTAGGAATCGGCGTCGTAGAGGAAGCCCCCGTATTCCGCGACGAGGCGCCGGGTGTTCTCGCTCGTGCGCCCCGTGTACCAGCCCAGCGGACGCTCGCCCGTGACTTCGCGGATCACCTCGACGGCGCGTGCGATGTGTTCACGCTCCTCGGCCTCCGGCATGCCGTGGTAATTGATCCAGCGCCAGCCGTGCGAGGCGATCTCGTGCCTGTCCTCCACGAAAGCGCGCGCGACCTCGCGGTGCTTCTCCAGCGCCATCGCGACGGCGAACACCGTGAGGGGGAGCTTGCGTTCCCGGAAGAGGCGCAGCAGGCGCCAGACGCCCGCGCGGCTGCCGTATTCGTACAGCGACTCCATGCTCATGTGGCGCGAGCCCATGAAAGGCTGCGCGCCCACGATCTCCGAGAGGAACACTTCGGAGGCGGCGTCTCCGTGCAGCACCGAGCTCTCGGCACCCTCCTCGTAGTTGAGGACGAACTGCACCGCGATGCGCGCGCCGCCCGGCCAGTCCGCGTGGGGCGGGGCCGCGCCGTATCCGACGAGATCCCGTGGGGTTGTCACTCCTTCTCCAGTCTTCCGTGGCATGCAACCGGCTCCGTGCGATATCCTCGCTGCATGGGCATCTTAACGACTCATGTGCTGGATACCTACCACGGCGTGCCGGCCGCCGGCGTTCCGATCGAGCTGGTTCGCCTGGGCGACCGGCGCGAAACGCTGGTGCGCACCGTCACCAACGCCGATGGCCGCTGCGATGCGCCGCTGCTCACGGGCGAGGCGTTTCGGCCGGGCCGGTACGAGCTCGCGTTCGAGATCGACGCCTACTTTCGCGCCAGGGGCATCGCCCTGCCCGATCCTCCTTTCCTCTCCACCGTCGTGATCCGCATCGGCATCGCCGACCGCGAGGGGCGCTACCACGTGCCCCTGCTCGTCTCGCCCTGGAGCTACTCGACCTACCGCGGCAGCTGATGGCCTCACCCCCGGAAGAAAAACAACGCCCTGCGCGTTTCCTGCTGGACGGCCATGTGGTCGAGGCCGCCGACGCCTCCCCCACCACGACGCTGCTCCAGTACCTGCGCGGCCCGCTCGGGCGCTGCGGCACCAAGGAAGGGTGCGCCGAGGGCGATTGCGGCGCCTGCACCGTGGTCGTGGGCGAACCGCACGGTGAAGGCATGCGCTACCGCGCGGTGAACTCGTGCATTCGCTTCGTCCCCACGCTCGACGGCAAGGAAGTCGTCACGGTCGAGAGCCTGCGCGCACCCGACGGCACGCTCCATCCGGTGCAGCAGGCGCTGGTCGAGGCGCATGCCTCGCAGTGCGGCTTCTGCACGCCGGGCTTCGTCATGTCGCTCTTCGCGCTGTGGCTCGAGCGCGAGGCGGTCACGCGCGAAGCCGCGGTCGAAGCGCTCTCCGGAAACCTGTGCCGCTGCACCGGCTACCGTCCGATCCTCGACGCCGCGATGCGCATGCACGGGCTCGGTCCGTCCACCCACTGGCCGAAGGGCACCGAGCACGATGCGCGCCGGCGAGCCCAGGTGCCGGTCGACCCGCAACCGGTTCGGACGCCGGGCTACTTCGCACCCCGCACGATCGCCGCGCTGGCCCAGGCTTACCTCGAAGCACCGGATTCGCTCCTGCTCGCAGGTGGCACCGACGTGGGGTTGTGGGTCACCAAGCAATTGCGCGACTTGCCGCCCATCCTCTATCTCGGCGATGTCGCGGAGTTGGATCGCATCGTCGAGAAGGATGGCGCGCTCGAGATCGGTGCCGCGGCCAGCCTCACCGATGGCTATGGCGCGATCGTCGCGCGCTATCCGATGCTGGCGGAGCTGGCCGAGCGTTTCGGCTCTCCGCCGGTGCGCAACTCGGGCACGCTCTGCGGCAACGTGGCCAACGGCTCGCCCATCGGCGACTCGATGCCGGTGCTGATCGCGCTCGGCTCCGAGGTGGTGCTGCGGCGCGGCGAGCAGGAGCGCGTGCTGCCCATGGAAGCGCTCTACCTCGGATATCGAAAGAGCGCGATGCAACCCGGCGAGTTCGTGCGCGCCGTGCGCGTGCCCCTGCCGCGCGCGGACCGGCACGTGGCCACCTACAAGATCTCCAAGCGCCGCGACCAGGACATCTCCGCCGTGTGCGCCGCGTTCGCGTTCACCTTGCGCGGCGGAAACGTGGAAGAGGCGCGCATTGCCTACGGCGGCATGGCAGCCACGCCGAAGCGCGCCGCCGCCGCGGAAGACGCGCTGCGCGGCAAGCCCTGGAGCGCAACCTCGGTGCGCGCCGCGATCGAAGCCCTGGCCCGGGACTTCGCCCCCATCGACGATATGCGCGCGAGCGCCGCTTATCGCCAACGCATGGCGGGCGCCTTGCTCGAGCGCTTCCACGCCCAGACCACCGGGGCCTCCGCATGAGCGTCGGCGAGCGTCTCCCGCACGAAAGCGCGCACCTGCACGTGAGTGGTGCAGCTCCGTACGCCGACGACATCCCGCTGCCGGCGAATGCGCTGCATGGCGCTTTCGGTCTCTCGTCGGTCGCCCATGGACGCATCGCGGCCCTGGATCTCGCTGCGGTCGCCGCCTTTCCGGGCGTGCATGCGGTGCTCACCGCCCGCGACATCCCCGGCGAGAACAACTGCGCGCCGGTGATCAAGGACGATCCGATCCTCGCCGATGGCCTGGTGCAATACGCCGGGCAGACGATGTTCCTCGTCCTGGCCGATTCGCACGACGCAGCGCGCAGGGCCGCGCGCAAGGCCACGGTCCGCTACGAAAAATTGCCCGCGATCTTCGACATCCGCGAGGCTCTCGCGGCCGAAAGTTTCGTGGCACCGACCCGCACGCTCGTTCGCGGCGAACCGATCGAGCGCCTCGCCGCCGCGCCCCAGCGTTTGAAGGGCACGATGACCCTCGGCGGCCAGGACCACTTCTACCTCGAAGGCCAGGTCGCATTCGCCGTTCCGCAGGAAGACGGCGGCATGCTGGTCGTGAGCTCGACGCAACACCCAAGCGAGGTGCAGCACCTCGTGGCCCACGCGCTGGGGCTGGAGTCCCACGACGTGACGGTCCAATGCCGGCGCATGGGCGGCGGATTCGGCGGCAAGGAAACCCAGGCCGCGCTCATCGCCTGCGCGGCAGCGGTCGCCGCGTGGCGCACGAAGCGTCCGGTGAAGCTGCGCCTCGATCGCGACGACGACATGGTCGCCACCGGCAAGCGCCACGAGTTCATCGCGGACTACGACGTCGGCTTCGATGCCGAGGGCCGCATCCTCGCGCTCGACGTGATGATGGCTTCGCGCTGCGGCTACTCGATGGACCTCTCGGCCGCCGTGAACGACCGGGCGGTCTGCCACGTGGACAACGCGTACTTCCTGGAACACGTGCGCATCGTCTCGCACCGTTGCAAGACGAACACGGTCTCCAATACCGCGTTTCGGGGCTTCGGCGGCCCGCAGGGCATGATGGTCATCGAGAGCGTGATCGACGAGATCGCGCGATCGCTCGGGCGCGACCCGATCGACGTGCGGCGCGTGAACTTCTACGGCGTGGGCCCGCGCGACACGACGCCCTACGGAATGACCGTGGAAGACAACGTCATGCCGCGCATCGCCTCCGAGCTCGAAGCGAGCAGCGCGTATCGCGAACGACGCGAAGCCGTGGCGCGCCACAATCGCGGCAATACGGCCACGAAGCGCGGCCTCGCCTTCACCCCGGTCAAGTTCGGCATCTCCTTCAATGCCACGCTCTTCAACCAGGCGGGCGCGCTGGTCCACGTCTACACCGACGGCTCCGTGCTGGTGAACCACGGCGGCACCGAGATGGGCCAGGGCCTGTACACCAAGGTTCTTCAAGTGGTCGCCGAGACCTTCGGGCTCTCGCGCGAAAACGTGCGCGCGAGCACCACCGACACGAGCAAGGTGCCGAACACCTCGGCCACCGCTGCCTCGGCGGGCAGCGACTTGAACGGCAAGGCGGCCGAAGCCGCGGCGCTGGCCGTCCGCGCGCGCATGGCCGAGGTGGCTGCCCAGGAAATGAGCGTCGAGGTCACCGCGATCCGCTTCGCCGGCGGCAAGGTGCACGGCGGTCCCCGCGAAATGACCTTCGCCGCGGTGGCGCGCAAGGCCTACGAGCGGCGCGTGTCGCTCTCCTCGAGTGGCTTCTACCGCACGCCCAAGATCCACTGGGACCGCGACAAGCTCACCGGGCGTCCGTTCTTCTACTTCGCCTACGGGGCCGCCGTGGCCGAAGTGGAAATCGATGTCGGGACGGGCGAGAACCGGTTGTTGCGCGTGGACATCCTGCACGACGTCGGCCGCTCGCTGAATCCGGCCATCGACCTGGGCCAGATCGAAGGCGGCTTCCTGCAGGGCATGGGTTGGCTCACGACGGAAGAGCTGTGCTGGAACGCCGAAGGCCACCTCATCACGCACGCGCCTTCGACCTACAAGATCCCCACGGCGCGCGAATGGCCCGCCGACGCGCGGGTGAGCTTGCTGGACAACAGCAACGTCGAGGACACGATCCACCGCTCGAAGGCCGTGGGCGAGCCTCCGCTGATGCTCGGCATGTCGGTGTTCTTCGCGCTGCGCGACGCGGTCGCTGCCTGCGGGTCGGGCCGCGAATCCCCGCGCCTGCGCGCGCCCGCGACGCCGGAGGCCCTGCTCGACGCGATCGACTCGCTTCGCGGCACGACGAACGCCATCCCTGCGCGAAAGGTTCCCGCATGAGGGACTGGCTCACCACCCTGCACGCGGCCCTCGCACGCGACGGCGCCCCGGTGGTGCGCGTCGTGGTGGCCACGGTCCGCGGCTCGGCGCCGCGCGAACCGGGTGCCGCGATGCTCGTTTCCGCCAGGGGCACGATCGGCAGCATCGGCGGCGGCCATCTCGAACTCGTCGCCACGCGCACCGCACACGAAATGCTCGCGTCGGCCCCGGGAGCCACCCGTCTCGACCGCTTCCCGCTCGGCGCCTCGCTCGGACAATGCTGCGGCGGGATCGTCGAGCTCTGGTTCCAGCGCTACGAAAAGGACGACCTTCCAACGATCGACGGCGCGATCGCGCGCCGCGAAGCCGGAGCCCACGTGCTCGCCACGTCGATGACACCGGGTGCATCGATGACACCCGGCGCCCTTGCGCCCCGCTGCCTCACGCGCGCCGAAGCGTTGCAGGAAGGCGCGGAACTCGAAGAGCGGGCGCAGGTGGTCGCAGCCAAGTCCGGCGACATGCTCTACGAACGCACCGACCTCGAGGAGACGAACCTCTGGCTTTTCGGTGCGGGCCACGTGGGACGCGCGCTGGTGAACGTCCTGGCACCTCTGCCCTTCCGCATCACCTGGGTCGACAGCCGCGAGGGCCAGTGGCCCGAAGGCTTCCCCGATTCCGTGCGCAGCCTGCACGCGCCCGAGCCGCAGGACGAGGTGCGCGACATGCCCGCCGATGCGTGGGCGCTCGTCATGACCCACAGCCACGACGAAGACCTCGCGATCTGCCAGGCGCTCCTCGAGGACGGCCGCTTCGGGTGGGCCGGGGTGATCGGCTCGCAGCCGAAGACCACGCGCTTCCGCCAGCGCCTCTCGCAACGCGGCTTCACGCCCGAGGCCCTCGCGCGGCTCACCATGCCCATCGGCATCGGCGGCATCGCGAGCAAGGAACCCGCCGCCATCGCCGTGGCCGTGGCGGCCCAATTGCTGCAGTTGCGCGATGCGCGCGCCGCAGTGGAAGTCGCACCCCTTCGCAAGACATCCGAATGACGACCTACCTCTGGGAGTGGTTGAACCTCCTCGGCCGCGGCGTGCATGTGATCACCGGCACCGCGTGGATCGGCGCCTCCTTCTACTTCATCTGGCTCGACAACCACCTGCAGGCGCCGGCCGATCCTAAGGATTCCGAGAGCGGCGTCGGCGGCGAGCTCTGGGCCGTGCACGGCGGCGGTTTCTACCACGCGCAGAAATACCGCGCCGGCCCGCCCGCCATGCCCGCGCACCTGCACTGGTTCAAGTGGGAGGCGTACACCACGCTGCTCTCGGGGCTCTTCCTGCTCGGGGTCGTCTACTACGCGCAGGCCGCGACGATGCTCGTCGATCCGGCGGTGAATGCGTTCAGCCCGGCCGGTGCCATCGCAGCCAGCGTCGCGTGGATCATGGGCGGGTTCGTCGTCTACGAAGGGTTGTGCCGCTCGCCGTTGGGCCGCAACGATCGAGCCCTGGCCCTCGTGCTCGCCGTGCTCACCGCGGGAGCGGCCTATGGCTTGTGCCACGTCTTTCCCGGGCGCGCGGCGTTCCTGCATTTCGGCGCGATGCTCGGGACGATCATGGTGTTGAACGTCTTCGCCGTGATCATCCCCGGGCAGAAGGCGCTGGTCGCGGCCGCCGCGGCCGGGCAACCCGTCGATCCGAAGTACGGAAAGAACGGCAAGCAGCGCTCGGTGCACAACACGTACTTCACGCTGCCCGCCGTGTTCGCGATGATCAGCAACCACTACGCGTGGATCTTCGGCGCGCCGAACAACTGGATCTGGCTGATCGTCGTTTCGGCGGCCGGCGCGCTGATCCGCGTGTGGTTCGTCCAGCGCCATCGCGGCAAGCCGTCGCCCTGGCCCCTCGTCGGCGCCGCGCTCCTGCTCGCCGTGACGGCGTGGGGTTTGCGTCCCCAGGTTTCCGGCGCGTCCACGACGTCGGCCGCGCGGGCGCAGGCAATCGTGGCCGAGCGCTGCGTGACCTGCCACGCCACGACGCCGCGCTTCGAAGGCCTCACCGCCGCGCCGAAAGGCGTGATGCTGGAAACACCTGGGCTCCTCGCGGCGAACGCGGCCAACGTCCGCATCCAGCTCGCGAGCCGTGCGATGCCGCCGGGCAACCTCACGAACCTCACCGACGCCGAGCGCGCCGAGCTGATCGCGTGGATCGACGCACGAGGCCCCGATGGCCGCTGAGTCGAGCGCGTTCCGCGGCGCCATCCTGTACTTCCGGGACGACCCGGGCTCCGCGTCGGCCGCCGACAGCCACGTGTATCTCGAGGATGGCCTGCTGGTCGTCGAGGACGGGCATGTCGTTCGCGCCGGTCCCGCCGAAGCGCTCCTCGCCTCGCTGCCGAAGGGCACGCCGGTGACGGACCGCCGCGGCCTGCTGTTGATGCCGGGCTTCGTCGACGCGCACGTCCACTACGCGCAGACCGATGTCATCGCGAGTGGCGGCGGCACCCTGCTCGACTGGCTCGAGCGCCACATCTTCCCGGAAGAAATGCGCTTCGCGGAGCGCGCCCACGCCTCGGAAGTGGCCGATTTCTTCCTCGACGAACTCCTGCGGCACGGTACCACCACGGCGCTCGTGTTCGGCAGCGTGCATCGAGCCTCGGCGGACGCGTTCTTCGAGGCTGCCGGCAAACGACGCATGCGTCTCGGCGCGGGCCAGGTGATGATGGACCGCCATTGCCCCGAGGGCCTGCGCGACACGCCCGAGTCCGCGCACCGCGACGCCCACGAACTGATCGAGCGCTGGGACGGCCAGGGGCGCTTGCACTACGCCATCACGCCTCGCTTCGCGATCACCTCGAGCGACGAGCAGTTGCGCCGCGCGGGCGAGCTGGCCCGCGCGCACCCGAACGCCTTCGTCCACTCCCACCTGGCCGAGAACGTCGCGGAGGTGGAATGGGTCCGGCGGCTCTTTCCCGCCGCGCGCAGCTACCTCGACGTCTACGAGCGCTTCGGCCTGCTGCGCGAGCGCGCGATCTACGCCCACTGCATCCATCTCGACGCGGAGGATCGCCGGCGCATGGCCCAGACCGGCGCGGCCGCCGCGTTCTGCCCGACCTCGAACCTGTTCCTGGGCAGCGGCCTCTTCGACATCGAGGCGACGGATGCGGCGCACATGCGCTTCGCGCTCGCCACCGACGTGGGTGCCGGCACGAGCTTCAGCCTGCTGCAGACGATGCAGGATGCCTACAAGGTCGCGCAGCAAAAAGGCCAGTCGTTGTCGGCGCTGCGCGCCTTTTACCTCGCGACGCTGGGCGGCGCCCGGGCGCTGCGCCTGGAGGATCGCATCGGAAGCTTCGAGCCCGGACGCGAAGCCGATTTCATCGTCCTCGACCCGGCAGCCACGCCGCTGATGGAGCGGCGCATGCGCACGGCCAAGACGCTCGAGGAGCGCCTCTTCGCCTGGATGATCCTCGGCGACGAGCGCGCGGTGCGCGAAACCTACGTGCTGGGAAAACCCGCCTCGACCTCGGCCAGGGCGGCCGCGCGGTCCCACTGAGGCAGGAAGGAGCGCTTCACGCCGGCGCGCACCAGTTCGCGCAGCTGCGCCATCGAGAGCCCGGTGCGCGTGTGCAACGCTTCCATCTCCCCCGAGAGCGTCACGTGCGACATGAGGCGGTTGTCGGTGCTGCAGGAAACCGACAGTCCGGCGGCGATCATCGCGCGAATGGGGTGGGCTTCCAGCGACGAGGCGGCTCCGGTGTGCACGTTGCTGCTGGGGCAGACCTCGAAGTGCAGGTCGAGCTCCCGGGCCCGGTCTACCCAGGCCCGCGTCTGTTCCGGGGTGTCGCCGTGCACGATCCGGATCCCGTGGCCGATGCGAACGGCACCCAGCGACGCCGCTTCCAGCACGCGTTCCCCCCCATCCGATTCGCCGGCGTGGCAGGTGAGGCTCACCCCCGCCTCCCGGGCAATCCGCATCGACTCGGCGTGGTCGCCCGGCGGGTAGTACTTCTCGGCGCCGGCCAGGTCGAAGCCGACGACGCCCTGGTCGCGGTACTTCACCGCGAGCCGAGCGCTGCGGATGGTGTCGGCGGGGTTGTCGGTGCGCATGCCGCAGACGATGAGCCCGCAGCGAAACCGGCTCCGGGCCAGCCCGGCGAGCGTGGCTTCCACGACCGCTTCCCCGGACAAGCCATGCGGCTCCAGCAAGAGCGGCGCCATGCGGAATTCGGCCAGCACGCAGCCGTCGGCCCGGGCGTCCTCGGCGGCCTCGAAGGCCACCCGCTCGCAGGCGGACTCGCTCGCCATGGCCGCGACCGTGATGGCAAAACCCTGGAGGTAGCGTTCGAGGCTGCCGGAGTCGGCGTTGGCGTGCATCCAGGCGGCGAGCGCCCCGGCCTCGGTTTCGGGCACGGGAACACCGCGCGCGGCGCAAAGCTCCAGCAAGGTGGACGGCCGCAGGCCGCCATCGAGGTGCTCGTGCAGGAGGACCTTGGGCAGCGCCCGCCAATCCTGCGCGGGTGTTGTTTTTTTGTCGCCGGGCATGTTGATTCTTTGCCGAGTTTGATACATCGTTAGCAAGTTAGCAAACGTTTGCGCGGATCGTCCCATCAGGTGCACTTCGTGCAGGGGTCGATGGGCCGCCATCCTGGGGAGAATTCCGATGAGAAACCTTGTCCGCCTGGGCCTGGCCGCCCTGGCCACCGCCAGTCCCCTTGCCTGGGCCGATCCGGCCATCGTCTACGACATGGGGGGCAAGTTCGACAAATCCTTCAACGAGGCGGCCTACCGCGGCCTCCAGAAGTGGAAGAAGGACACCGGCAAGCCCGTCCTCGAATTCGAGATCGCCAACGAGACCCAGCGCGAGCAGGCCCTGCGCCGGCTGGCCGAACGCGGCTCCAACCCGATCATCGCCATCGGCTTCAGCCAGGCGGGCGCGGTGGAGAAAGTCTCGAAGGAATTCCCCAAGGTGGGCTTCACGATCATCGACATGGTCGTGAAGCACCCCAACGTGCAGTCCGTGCTCTTCAAGGAGCACGAGGGCAGCTTCCTCGTCGGCGTGATCGCCGCGCTCACCAGCAAGACCGGCAAGGTGGGCTTCATCGGCGGCATGGATATCCCGCTGATCCGCAAGTTCCAGTGCGGCTACGAGCAGGGCGTGAAGTACGCCAACCCCAAGGCCGAGATCTTCGTGAACATGGTGGGCACCACGGGGGCCGCGTGGTCGGACCCGGCGCGGGGCGGCGAGCTCGCCCGCTCGCACTTCTCCCGGGGCGCCGACGTGATTTTCGCCGCGGCCGGCGGCACGGGCCTGGGCGTCTACCAGGCGGCGCGCGACGCGAAGAAGTTCGCGATCGGCGTGGACAGCAACCAGAACTACCTCCAGCCGGGAACGATGCTCACCTCGATGGTGAAGCGCGTCGAGGTCTCGGTCTACGACGCGCTCACGGCCCACAAGCCGGGACTGACGACGCTCGGGCTCAAGGAAGACGGCGTGGACTACGCGCTCGACCAGTACAACGAGAAGGTCCTCGCCCCGGAGGTGAAGAAGAAGGCGGACCAGGCCAAGGCCGACATCATCGCCGGCAAGATCAAGGTGACCGACTTCATGGCCGACCCGACCTGCAAGTACTGAACACCGTACCTCCCCTCCGGACCGCATGAGCACGATCAAGCAAGTGGCCGCGCGCGCGGGCGTCTCGTTCACCACCGTTTCGCACGTGGTGAACCGCACGCGGCCCGTGAGCGATGCGGCGCGCATCCGCGTGGAGCGCGCCATCGCAGAGCTCGGCTACTTCCCCAGCGCCGTGGCGCGCGCGCTGAAGACTTCGCAGACGCGCATCCTCGGCGTCATCGTCCCCAACATCATCAACCCGTTCTTCTCGGAGCTCGTGCGCGGCATCGAGGATGCGTGCGAGCGCAACAACTACTCGGTGTTCCTCTGCAACGGCGACGACGACCGCGACCGCCAGGGCCGCTCGCTCGACACGCTGCTCGGCCGCCGGGTCGACGGGGTCATCCTCGCCACGCCGGCGGGCCCGGCCACGACGCTCGCGCGGCGCATCGCCGCCACCAAGCTCCCCACCGCCATCGTGGACCGTCCGGTGCCGGGCGCGCGCGTCGACCACATCGCGATCGACCATGCCGCCGGCGCGCGCCTGGCGATGGAGCACCTGCTCGAGCTCGGGCACCGCCGCATCGCCCACATCTCCGGCCCCTCCGCCTTCGAGGTGAGCCGCGCACGCGCCGCCGGGTGGCGCCAGGCGCTGCAGGGCGCAGGCGTCGAGCCGCGCGAGGACTGGCTGCTGGAAGGCGACTTCCTCGCGCCGTCCGGTCACGAGCTGGCCCGCAAGCTCCTCGCGCAGGGCGAGATCACGGCCATCTTCGCGTCCAACGACATGCTTGCTTTCGGCGCCCTGCGCGCGGCCGCGGAGGCCGGCTGGGTGGTGCCGCGCGCGCTCTCGGTGGTCGGCTTCGACGGCATCGAAATCGGCAGCTTCACCTCGCCGGCGCTCACCACGGTCGGCGTTCCGATCCGCCAGATGGGCGAGACCGCGGCCATGGTCCTCCTCGACCGCCTCGCGGGCCGCACCAAGCGGCCGGGCGAAACGATCGTCGCTCCGCGCCTCATCGTGCGCGAATCCACCGGCCCGGCGCGAGGCGCATGAACGATCACACCCCCATCCCCGCCACGTCTCGCGAGCCGGGCCCGCCGCTCGCGGTGCGCATGGCCGGCATCCGCAAGACCTTCGGGCCGGTACGCGCCAACGACGACGTGACCCTGGACGTGGCCTCCGGCACCGTGCACGCGCTGGTCGGCGAGAACGGCGCGGGCAAGAGCACGCTCATGTCGCAGCTCTACGGCCTCTACGTGCCCGATGCCGGCACGATCGAAGTCTTCGGCAAGCCCGCGCACCTGCGCAGCACCCACGATGCGATCGCGATGGGGCTGGGCATGGTGCACCAGCACTTCATGCTCGTCGACACGCTCACGGCGCTGGAAAACGTGATGCTGGGCGCCGAGCCGCACGCGCTGCTCCTGCGGGCCGAGCGCATGGTCCGGCCGCGCCTGCAATCGCTCATGGAATCCACCGGCCTGCGCGTGGACCTCGATGCGCGCGTGGGCGACCTGCCGGTGGGCGATCGCCAGCGCCTCGAGATCCTCAAGGTCCTCTTCCGCGGCGCGAAGGTGCTCATCCTCGACGAGCCCACCGCCGTGCTCACGCCGCAGGAGACGCAGCACCTCTTCGGCGTGCTCGCCACGCTGCGCTCGCAGGGCACGACCGTCATCCTCATCACGCACAAGCTGGACGAAGTGATGCGCCTGGCCGATCGCGTCACGGTCATGCGCGCCGGGCGCATCGTGCACGAATGCGGCGTGAAGGACACGAGCCCCGCGCAGCTCGCCGAAGCGATGGTGGGCCGCAAGGTCAACATCGGCCGCCCCGCCACCACGGGTGTCGCACCGGGCGAAGTGGTGCTCGACGCGAAGGGGCTCCAGGTCGTCGACGCGATGGGCGTCACGCGCCTGCACGGCATCGACCTCGCGCTGCGCGCCGGGCAGATCGTCGGCGTCGCGGGCGTTTCCGGCAACGGCCAGAGCGAACTGCTCGAAGTGCTCTCGGGGCTGCGCACTCCGCGCGCGGGCACGCTGCGCCTCGCGGGCGAGACGTTCGCGCCCACGCGCTGGCTCACGCCGCGCACCGCACGGCGCCTGCGCCTGGCCCACGTCCCCGAGGACCGCCATGCGCGAGCGATGGTGATGGACTTCGCCGCGTGGGAGTCGGGCATCCTGGGCTACGAGGGATTGCTGGTCTACAGCGGCGGCGGCTTCCTGCGCCGCCGGCGCATGCGCGAAGACACGCGCGACATGATGGAACGCTTCGACGTGCGCCCGCGCCAGCCCGAACTCGCCAGCGGCCGCTTCTCCGGAGGCAACCAGCAGAAACTCGTGCTCGCGCGCGAGCTGGGCCAGGCGCCTCACGTGCTCGTGGTGGGCCAGCCGACGCGTGGCGTGGACATCGGCGCGATCGAGTTCATCCACGGCCAGCTGCGCAAACTGCGCGAGGCCGGGTGCGCCATCCTGCTCGTCTCCTCGGAGTTGGACGAGATCCTCGCGCTCTCCGACCGCGTGCTCGTCATGAACGCGGGGCGCATCACCGGCGAGCGTCCGGTCGAAGCGTGCACGGAAGCCGAGCTGGGCTTGCTCATGGCGCACACCGAAGTCCACCCGGAAAAAGCCGAGGCCCCCGCGTGAGCGCGCCCACCCTTCCCCGCTGGGCCGACGTGGTGGTGCTCCCGCTGGTGAATCTCGCCGTGGCGCTCCTCATCTCGGGCGCGGTGATGGCGCTGATCGGCCAGAACCCGCTGGAGGTCCTCACGTTGATGGCGAAGGGCGCGTTCGGTTCGATGCGCGGCTTCTCGTACACGCTGTACTACACGACCACGTTCATCTTCACCGGCCTCGCCGTCGCGGTCGCGGCCCACGGCGGCCTCTTCAACATCGGCGCCGAAGGCCAGGCCACGCTGGGCGGCCTGGGCGCGGGGATCTTTGCCCTGTGGCTCGCGCGGGACCTGCCCGGCTTCGTGATGCTGCCGCTCATCATCCTCGCCTCGGCCGGGTTCGGCGCGCTCTGGGCCCTGGTGCCCGCGTACCTGCAGGCCTATCGCGGCAGCCACATCGTGATCACGACGATCATGTTCAACTTCCTCGCGTACACGCTGCTCGTGTACCTGCTGGTGAACGTGCTGAAGGCACCCGGCAGCATGGCCGTGGAGAGCGCGCCCTTCGAGCCGTCGGCGGCGCTGCCCAACGCGCAGGAAGCCTTCGCGTGGTTCGGGATCGAATGGCCGTCGTCGCCGCTGAACCTGAGCTTCCTGCTGGCGCTGGCGGCCGCGGGATTGGTCTACGCATACCTGTGGCGCACGCGTGCCGGCTACCGCCTGCGCACCGTCGGCGCGAGCGCGGGTGCCGCCGAATATGCCGGCATTCCGCCCGCGCACCAGATCCTGATCGCCATGGCCATCTCGGGTGCGCTCGCCGGCATGGTCGGCGTGAACGAGATCGCGGGCGTGAACCGCCGCCTCCTGCTCGACTTCGTCGCGGGCGCGGGATTCACCGGCATCGCGGTCGCGATGATGGGCCGCAACCATCCCGCCGGCATCCTGCTCGCGAGCCTGCTCTTCGGCGCGCTCTTCCAGGGCGGCGCGGAGGTCGGCTTCGAAATGCCCCAGTTCAGCCGCGAAATGGTGGTCACGCTCCAGGGCTTCGTGATCCTCCTCTCGGGCGCGATGGCCTACGTGCTCGCCCCGACCCTCGCCCGCGTGATCCACGCCCTGCCCGGAATCGCGAAGCGGAGGCCCGCCTGATGGACGCGATCCTCGCCGGCACCCTCCTCGCGTCCACGCTGCGCGTGGCCACGCCGCTCATCCTGTGCGCCCTGGCGGGCGTGCTGGCGGAGCGCTCGGGCGTGATCGACCTCGGCCTCGAGGGCAAGATGCTGTTCGCCGCCTTCGCGGCCGCCGCCGTCGGCACCGTCACGGGCTCGACCTTCGTGGCGATGCTCGCCGCGTGCGGCATCGCGGTGCTCATGTCCTGGCTGCACGGCTTCGCGACGGTGACCCACCGCGGCGACCAGGTCGTGTCCGGCATGGCGCTCAACATCATCACCTACGGCCTCACCGCGGTCCTCGCGATCGCCTGGTTCCAGCAAGGCGGCCAGACGCCGCCGCTGGGCGAGGACGTGCGCCTGCGGCCGCTGTGGCCCGGAGCCGGCGAGACCTTCGGCGTGATCGTCGGCGAAGGGTTGCTCGGGCACGACGGGCTCGTCTACACCGCGCTCGCCCTCGTGGGCGTCGTCTGGTTCCTGCTCTACCGCACGCGCCTCGGCCTGCGCCTTCGCGCCGTCGGCGAGAACCCGAACATGGTCGATGCGGCCGGGCTCTCGGTGAGGCGGCTGCGCTACCTCGCGCTCTCGATGAACGGGGTCCTGTGCGGCCTCGCCGGCGCGTACCTCGTGCTGGCGCAGAGCGCCGCGTTCGCGCCCAACATGACCGCGGGCCGCGGCTACATGGCGCTCGCCGCGATGATCTTCGGCCGCTGGCGTCCGGTGCCGGCGCTGGCCGCGTGCCTGCTCTTCGGCTTCCTCGACACCATCGCCGTGCGCCTGCAGGGCGTGAAGCTTCCGCACATCGGCGAAGTGCCGGTGCAGGCGATCCAGGCGCTGCCCTACCTGTTCACGGTCGTGCTGCTCGCCGCGTTCATCGGCCGCAACGTGGCGCCACAGGCACTGGGCCGCCCTTACGTGAAAGAGCATTGAAATGACGGCCGCGCTGAATCCCCAACTGATCGAACGCCTGCTGGCCGCGGCGCGCGATGCACAGGCGCGGGCGCATGCGCCCTACTCGCACTTTCCGGTGGGCGCCGCGGTGCTCGACGAATCGGGCCGCATCCACGCGGGCTGCAACGTGGAGAACGCCGCCTATCCGCTCGGCCTGTGTGCCGAGGCACTCGCCATCGCGACGATGGTGCGCGAAGGCGGAAAATCCGTGCGCGCCGTGCTGGTGCTGGGCGACGGAGAAAAACTCGTCACGCCGTGCGGTGGATGCCGCCAGCGCCTGCGCGAGTTCGCCGCCGACGCCGCGCCCGTGCTGATCGCCGACAAGAAGGGCGTGCGCGCTCAATTCACGCTGGGCGCGCTGCTGCCCGAAAGTTTCGGACCGGAGAATCTCGCATGACCGCACTGCTCGCATCCGCCGTCGATACCCTCCGCGCTCGCGCGCCGAAGGCCCGGCCGCAAGTCGCGGTCGTGCTCGGTTCCGGATGGGGCGGCCTCGCGGCGCACGTCGAGGAGCCGCTGCGCGTGCCCTACGCGGACCTCGAGGGATTCCCCCACGCCGGCGTCGCGGGCCACGCGGGCGAAGTGCTGCTCGGCCGCATCGGCACGCGCCAGGTCGCGATCCTCTGCGGCCGCAAGCACGCGTACGAAGACGGCGACGTGAAGGCGATGAAGGTCCCGCTGCTCGCGTTGCGAGAACTGGGCTGCGAGGTCCTCGTGCTGACCAACGCCGCGGGAAGCCTCGACTCCCGCATGCCGCCCGGAAGCCTCATGGTCCTGAACGACCACATCAACCTCCCGCAGCGCTCGCCGCTGGTGGGTGAAACCGGCGCCGACCGTTTCGTGGACATGGTCAATGCATACGACCCGGGGCTGCGCGCGACGGCGCTCTCCGTCGCCCGTCGCGGCGGCATCGAGATGCGAGAAGGCGTCTACCTGTGGTGCCTCGGCCCGCAGTTCGAGACCGTGGCCGAGATCCGCATGTTCCGCCAGCTGGGCGCCGATGCCGTCGGCATGAGCACGGTGCCCGAGACCATCCTCGCGCGCCGCGCCGGCATGAAGGTGCTCGCCATCTCGCTCATGACCAACATGGCCGCCGGAATGTCGGAGGAAAATCTCAGCCATGCGCACACGCTTGCGCAGGCCGGGCGCGTGACCGCCACGGCGAGCCAGCTCCTGGCCGACGTCATCAAGGAGATCGCCCCATGACCGCGAAACCCAACCTCACCCTGGTCGCGCCGCGTCCCGTGCCGGCGGGCCCGGTCGATCGCAATCCCGGCATGCCGCTCGACCTCGATGCCGTGCGGGCGCTCCGCGTGAACCGCAGCGCCGTCGAGCGCCGCGCGGCCACGATGGGCACGCGAAGGACCGTGAAGAAGGAATGGCAGGCCGCGTGGCTGCTGCGCGCCATCACGCTGATGGACCTCACCACGCTCTCCGGCGACGACACGCCCGGCAACGTGCAACGGCTTTGCGCCAAGGCGAGGAACCCGCTGCGCGCGGACCTGGTCGAGGCCCTCGGCGTCGGCAAGCTCGGCATCAAGGTGGGCGCCGTGTGCGTCTATCACGCCCTCGTGCCCGCCGCGGTCGAGGCGCTCGAAGGCTCCGGCATCCCGGTGGCCGCGGTCTCGACGGGCTTCCCCGCGGGGCTCTCGCCGGTCCCGCAACGCCTCGAGGAGATCCGCGCGAGCGTGGCGGCGGGTGCCAAGGAAATCGACATCGTCATCACGCGCGCCCACGTGCTCACCGGCAACTGGGAAGCGCTCTACGACGAGGTGAAGCAGTTCCGCGAAGCGTGCGGCGAAGCGCACATGAAGTCGATCCTCGCCACGGGAGAGCTCGCCACGCTCGGCAACGTCGCGCGCGCGAGCCTGGTCGCGATGCAGGCGGGCTCGGACTTCATCAAGACCTCCACGGGCAAGGAAGGCGTCAACGCGACGATCCCCTTCGGCCTCGTCATGTGCCGCATGATCCGCGAGTACTTCGAGCAGACCGGCTACGCCGTGGGCTTCAAGCCCGCGGGCGGCATCCGCACCGCCAAGACCGCGCTCGAATTCCTGTACCTCATGAAGGAAGAGCTGGGCGACCGCTGGCTGCGCGCCGACCTCTTCCGCTTCGGCGCCTCCGCGCTGCTCACCGACATCGAGCGGCAACTGGAGCACTTCACAACGCAACGCTACTCGGCAGCGCATCGCCACCCGATGCCCTGATTGCCATGGCCAAAGTCGCAGAGATCTTCGAGACGATGGAGTACGGGCCGGCGCCCGAAAGCAACAAGGAAGCGCTGGCGTGGCTCGCGCAGCACAACGGGCGCTTCGGCCATTTCATCGGCGGCGCGTTCACCGAACCGGCTGCCACGTTCGACGTGATCGATCCGTCCACCGGCAAGCTGCTCGCGAAAGTGGGCGACGGCTCGAAGGCCGACGTGGACGCAGCGGTCGCTGCCGCCCGTGCGGCGCTTCCGGCGTGGAAGGGCCTCGCTCCCCATGCCCGGGCCCGCTACCTCTATGCGCTCGCCCGCGGCGTGCAGAAGCATTCGCGCCTGCTCGCGGTGCTGGAGTCGATGGACAACGGCAAGTCGGTGCGCGAGACGCGCGACATCGACGTGCCGCTCGTCGCGCGCCACTTCTATCACCATGCCGGCTGGGCGCAACTGCTCGACACCGAGTTCGCGGGTCACGAAGCGATCGGCGTCGTGGGCCAGATCATTCCCTGGAACTTCCCGCTGCTGATGCTCGCGTGGAAGATCGCGCCGGCGCTGGCCGCCGGCAACACGGTGGTGCTGAAGCCCGCCGAGTTCACGCCGCTCACGGCGATGGCTTTCGCCGAAATCGCGCGCGACGCGGGCCTGCCCCCGGGCGTGGTCAACCTCGTGAACGGGCACGGTGAAACGGGTGCCGCGATCGTGGACCACCCCGACGTCGACAAGATCGCCTTCACGGGCTCGACCGACGTGGGCCGCATCATCCGCAAGGCCACGGCCGGTTCGGGCAAGAAGCTCTCGCTCGAACTGGGCGGCAAGAGCCCGTTCATCGTCTACGACGACGCCGACCTCGACAGCGTGGTCGAGGGCGTGGTCGACGCGATCTGGTTCAACCAGGGCCAGGTCTGCTGCGCGGGCTCCCGCTTGCTCGTGCAGGAAGGCGTGGCCGAGCGCCTCGTCGCCAAGCTGCGCGCGCGCATGGAGAAGCTGCGCATCGGCTCCCCGCTCGACAAGGCGATCGACATGGGTGCCATCGTGGCCCCCGTGCAACTCGAACGCATTCGCGGCCTCGTGCAGCAAGGCGTCGATGAAGGCGCGACGATGTGGCAGCCGAGCTGGGCTTGCCCGACCGAAGGCTCCTTCTACCCACCCACCCTCTTCACCGGCGTGCAGCCGTCTTCCACCATCGCACAGGTCGAGATCTTCGGGCCGGTGCTGGTGGCGATGACGTTCCGCACGCCCGAGGAATCGGTGGCGCTCGCCAACAACACGCCCTTCGGCCTCGCTGCGAGCGTGTGGACGGAGAGCATCAACCTCGCGCTCGACATCGCCCCGAAGATCAAGGCGGGCGTGGTGTGGATCAATTCCACCAATCTCTTCGACGCCGCGGCCGGTTTCGGCGGCTACCGGGAGTCCGGCTTCGGCCGCGAGGGTGGACGCGAAGGCCTGTGGGAATACGTGAAGCGCAGCAACGTGAAGCCGGCGAAGGCAACGAAGCCCGCAGCTGCGCTCCGGCCCGCCTCGGCAAAGGTCGAGTCAACCGAGGGACTTCCCGCGATCGACCGCACGCCAAAATTGTTCATCGGCGGCAAGCAGGCCCGCCCCGATGGCGCGTACACGCGGCGCATCGTGAGTCCGTCGGGTGCCGCGGTCGGCGAGGCGCCCGAGGGCAACCGCAAGGACATCCGCAACGCCGTCGAAGCGGCGCACGCGGCGAAAGGCTGGGGCCGCGCCACCGGCCACAACCGCGCGCAGATCCTCTACTACCTCGGCGAGAACCTCGCCACGCGCGCCGACGAATTCGCGGCCCGCATCGATGCGTTGACGGAACGCGGACGCAAGGCCGCGCGCCACGAAGTCGATGCCGCCATCGCGCGCCTCTTCACCTATGCCGCCTGGGCCGACAAGTACGACGGCGCCGTGCACTCGGTGCCGATCCGCGGGGTGGCCATCGCGATGAACGAACCGATCGGCGTGATGGGCCTCGCCTGCGACGACGCGAGCCCGCTCCTCGGAATGATCTCGCTCGTGGCGCCCGCCATCGCGATGGGCAACACGGTCATCGTCGTGCCCTCGCAGGTCCATCCGCTCGCCGCGACCGACTTCTACTCGGTGCTCGAAACCTCCGACGTGCCCGCGGGCGTGGTGAACCTCGTGACCGGCGACCGCGACGCACTCGCGAAAGTCCTCGCCGAGCACGACGACGTGGAGGCCGTGTGGTACTGCGGCACGCAAGCGGGCGCGAAGGCCGTGGAGCTCGCCTCCGCCGGCAACATGAAGCGCACGTGGACCTCGTGGGAACCGCGCGACTGGCTCGACCGCGAAACCGGCGAGGGGCGCGAGTTCCTCCGCGCCGCAACGCAAGTGAAGAACGTCTGGGTTCCCTACGGTGAATGACATGACCGTACCCGACGAGAGCGTCATGCTCGCGCAGGAGGTGATCCGCCTCAAGCGCAACGGGCTCGCGCTCGACCGCGCGCGCATCGACGCGTTCGTGCGCGGCCTGGCCGACGGCAGCTGGAGCGACGCGCAGTGCGCCTCGATGGCGATGGCCATCTACCTGCGCGGCCTCACCGACCGGGAGACCACGGACCTCACCGACGCCATGCTGCGTTCGGGCACCGTGCTCGACTGGAGCGATCGCTTCGACGGCCCGGCCCTCGACAAGCATTCCACCGGCGGCGTAGGCGACAAGGTGAGCCTGGCGCTCGCCCCGATCGTCGCCGCGTGCGGCGGCATCGTGCCGATGGTCTCGGGCCGCGGCCTGGGCCACACCGGCGGCACCCTCGACAAGCTCGAAGCCATCCCGGGTTACCGCGCCATCGTTTCCCGTGAAGAGATGGAAGCCACGCTGCGCGCGGCGGGCTGCGCCATCGTCGGCGCCTCCTCGGAAGTCGCACCGGCGGACCGCCGTCTCTACGGAATCCGCGACGTGACCGGCACCGTCGAATCCATCCCGCTCATCTGCGCAAGCATCCTCTCGAAGAAGCTCGCCGCCGGCCTCGATGCCCTGGTGCTCGACGTGAAGGTGGGCAACGGAGCCTTCGCGCAGGACGCGGAGTTCGCGCAAGCCCTTGCCGCCGGACTCACGCGCGTGGCCCTCGGCGCGAGCCTGCCCAGCGTTGCGTGGATCACCGACATGAACCAGGTGCTTGGGCCCACCTGCGGCAACGCGGTCGAGGTGCTTGAGGCCGTGCGCTTCCTGCAGGGCACCGAGCGCGAGGCGCGCTTCGCGGTCGTCACCGAGATGCTCTCGGCCGAGCTGCTCGTGATGGGCAAGCTGGCACCCGACATCGACGCCGCGCGCGCGCGCATCGGCGAGGTGCTCCGGAGCGGCGCGGCCCTCGAACGCTTCTCGCGCATGGTCACCGCGCTCGGCGGGCCCGCGGACTTTGCCGATCGCGCCGAACACTACCTGCCGGCGGCACCGGTGAGGAAGCCTTTCCTGGCCGTCTCCGGTGGCTGGGTGCAAAGCATCGCCACGCGCGAACTGGGCCTGGCCGTCATCGAGCTGGGCGGCGGGCGGCGCGTTTCCACCGACACCGTGGACCCGAGGGTCGGTTTCACGGACGTGGCGGCGCTGGGTGCCCGCGTGAACGCCGGCGACGTGCTGGCCACCGTCCACGCGGCCAGCGACGCCGACGCGGAAGCCGCGCTCGCACGACTCACCCGCATCATCCAGGTGGGCGACACGCAGCCCTCCGATCGACCCATCCTGATCTCGCGCGTCAGCGCGGCACACCCATGAGCCGAGCCCTCCTCCCGCCCGCCGCCGAGCGCCCGCAGAATCCGGCGCGGCGCCGCGCGTTCTTCGCGGCCACCGACCTGGCCCTCGTCGCGGCCGCGGCCCCATCGCTTCCCGCCGTCGCGCAGCCAGCCGCTCCGCCGCCGCTGCGCGTGGTGCACGGCTTCGCCGATCACCTGAGCATCAACCTGTGGCTGCAGGGCACACGCGCCGATGCGCTGGAAGTCGACGTGCGCGTGGGCGAGAACACGACCGCGAAGCCCGTGACCACGGTGCCGGTGGAGCTCAACGCCCGCACCGATTTCACCGAGACCATCGCCGTCGCGGGCCTCGAGCCGGGCGAGCGCTACAACTACACGGTGCGTTCGACGAAGACGAAATCGGTCCTCGCGCGCGGCACGTTCAAGACGCAAGTGCTCTGGCAGTGGCGCACGGATCCGCCCACCGTGCGCATCGCCACGGGATCGTGCGCATACCTGAACGACTTCAAGTACGACCGGCCCGGCAAGCCCTACGGCGGCGGCGAGGAGATCTTCGACAGCATCGCGAACCTCTCGCCCGACCTCATGCTCTGGCTCGGCGACAACATCTACACGCGCGAAGCCGACTACACGAGCCGCGAGGGCATCAACCGCCGCTATCGCTTCTACCGCTCGCACCCGACACTGCAGAAGCTCTGGACCGCCACGCCGCACGTGGCGATCTGGGACGACCACGACTTCGGCCCCGACAACAGCGACTTCTCGTACAACGGCGCCGGCTGGTCGCACGAGATGTTCCTGCGCTACTGGCCGATGCCGTATTCGCCGCCCGCCGATGGGCTCTACGGAAAGATCCTGCAGGGCGACGTCGACATCTTCATGCTCGACGACCGCACCTGGCGCTATCCGGAGAAGTGGCCCGACGCGGCCGCGGACAAGGCGATGTACGGCGCAAAGCAGATGACCTGGCTCAAGGCCGCGCTCACGTTCTCGAAGGCGCCGTTCAAGATCGTCGCGGGCGGCAGCCAGTTCTTCAATCGCGTGAGCACCGCGGAGTGCTGGGCGCACTACGCCGCCGAGCAACAGGACTTCCTGCGCTTCCTCGAGGAACGCAAGATCCCCGGCGTGCTGTTCCTGTCGGGTGACCGGCACTTCTCGCAGCACCTGCGCGTGCAACGCACGGGGCTCTATCCCCTGAACGAGATCACGACCTCGCCGCTCACCTCGGGGCTCTCGCGCATCGCCGATGTCGAGCGCACCAACCCCGAATCGATGCCGGGGTCGATCCTCTCCGAGCGCAACTTCGCGCTCATCACCGTCACCGGCCCGCGCACGCAACGAGCCCTCACGATCGAGTTGCGCGATGGCCGCGGCGAGAAGAAGTGGGAATGGAGCACGACGGCCGCCGAGCTGGCCGAAGGAACGAAGGCATGAAGAATCTTTTCCGAATCGCCACGCGTGCGGCCATCACGGCGCTGTCGTTCGCGGGCGCCCCGCTCCTCGCGGCACAGCTCGACCCGGTGCCGGTGCGGATCATCGGCATCAACGATTTCCACGGCCACCTCGAGGCCGGCAACAACGTGCTGTTCCTCAAGGATCCGACCGCCGCGGCCGGGACGCCGGACCTGCGCGTGAACGTGGGCAGCGCGGCCGCGATGTCCGGAATCATGAAGTCGTTGCGCGCCGGCTCGCCGTTCAGCCTCACCATCGGTGGCGGCGATCTCGTCGGCGCCTCGCCGCTGGTCTCGTCGCTCTTCCGCCACGAGACCACGATCGAGATCCTCAATGAAATGGGCCTCGACGTGAGCACGGTGGGCAACCACGAATTCGACGCGGGCCTGGTCGAGCTGCAGCGCCTCATCAAGGGCGGCTGCGCGGCCACGAAGCCCGCCGACATCGCCGCGAGCTGCGCTTCGGACGGCCGCTATGGCGGCGCGAAGTTCACGTACCTCGCCTCGAACGTCGTCGATGCGCAGGGCAAGCATCCCATCGCGCCCTACACGATCAAGACCTTCGACGGCATCCGCGTCGGCATCATCGGCGCCGTCACCAAGACCACGCCGCAGATGGTGGTCCCTTCGGGCATCGCGGGCCTCACGTTCCAGGACGAGGCCGAAGCCGTGAACCGCGCCGCCGACGCACTGCGCGCGCTAGGCGTGCGATCCATGATCGCCACGTTCCACGAAGGCATCGAGCTCGGCACCAACGCCAAGCGCGGCGACTGGAACGACACGACCTGCCCCGAAGCGCACGGCCCGCTGCTCGACATCGCGAAACGCCTCGCGCCGGAAATCAAGGTGGTCCACTCCGCGCATACGCACCAGGGCTATCGCTGCGAGATCGGCGGGCGCCTGCTCATCTCGGGGACCTCCTACGCGCGGGGCATCTCCGTGGTCGACGTGGAGCTCGATCGCAGCACCGGCGCCATGCTGCCTCCGGTGCGCAGCTACAACCTGCCGGTGGTGAACGAGCGCACGGATCCCGCGCAGCGCGCGAAGCTCGCGGGCGCGGCACCCGCGCCGTTCGACGCCGTGCTGCGCGACGCGAAGCCCGACGCCTCGATCGCCGCGAAGGTCGCGAAGTTCGCGGCGCTGGTGGCGCCCAAGGCCGACCGTCCCATCGGCCGCATCGGCGGGGCGATCACCCGCAGCGGCAACGACTCCTCCGCCGGCCGCCTGGTCGCCGACTCGCAGTACGCCGCCACGAAGAGCCTCGGAGCGCAAGCCGCGCTGATGAACCCGGGCGGCATCCGCGCCAACTTCGAGTGCGCCGCGCCGCCGTGCACGGTGACCTTCGGCCAGGCCTTCACGATGCAGCCGTTCGGCAACAGCCTCGTGGTCGTGAGCTACACCGGGACGCAACTGAAGGACATGCTGGAGTCGCAGTGGAAAGGCACCAGCGGCGAGCCGCGCTTCCTCCAGCCCTCCGAAACCTTCACCTACACCTGGACCGATTCCGCCGCGCCCGGCTCGCGCGTGACCGACCTGCGCATCGGAGGCGAGCCCGTGCAGCCGCAGCGCAAGTACCGCATTACCGTGAACAGCTTCCTCGCCGAAGGTGGCGACGGCTTCACGGCCACGAGAGACGGCACCGAGCCGGTGGGCGGCGGGCAGGACATCGATGCACTGCTCGCCTGGCTGGGCGCCGGTGACCGCAATCCCGACGGCGCCGCGCGCATCAACCGGGTGAAGTAAGACGACCATGACCCGCCGCGCTTCCGACCACATCGTCCTGTCCTCCCATCCGGGAGCGCAGGGACCGGCGCGCCTGCACGACATCCACTGGGGCAAGCCCACGGCCGCCGAGCGCGGACCGGTGATCGCGAGCCTCACCGACGTGGCCCAGCGCAATGCCATCGGCTCGCATGCGGGCGCGTACGCCGTCTATCGCGCGCTCGCCGTCGCATCGGGCGCACTGCAGCGCGACCATCGCCCGGACCTCACCAACACCGCGCCGGCCGAACCGATCGGGCCGCACCCGCAATGGGGTGACCCGGACAAGATCGTGTCGCTGGACCCGTGGGGCCATCTCGTTTCGACCGCGTTCGCCGAGCACATCGCCGCCGGCATCGACGCGCGGCCGACGATCGCCGTCACGAAGGCGCACATCAACATGCCCGAGCTGAAGGCCGCGATCGCCGCGGGCCGGCTCGAACCGGACGGCCACATCCTTTCGGCCAACGGCGACGTGCGCGTGACCAAGGCGGCCATCGATCCCGTGTGGTACCTGCCCGGCATCGCGAATCGCTTCGAAGTGAAGGAGTCGAGCCTCCGGCGCGCGCTGTTCGAACAGACCGCGGGCATGTTCCCCGAGCTCGTCACGCGGCCCGACCTGAAGGTCTTCCTCCCGCCCATCGGCGGCATGACGCTCTATTTCTTCGGCGACGTCGCCAAGCTCGGCCAGCCCGGCACCAGGGTCGGCTGCCGCCTGCACGACGAGTGCAACGGCTCGGACGTGTTCGGCTCCGACATCTGCACCTGCCGCCCCTATCTCGCGCACGGCATCGAGGTGTGCATCGAGACCGCGCAGGAAGGCGGCGTGGGCCTCGTGGTCTACAACCGCAAGGAAGGCCGCGCGCTGGGCGAGGTCACCAAGTTCCTCGTGTACAACGCGCGCAAGCGCCAGCCGGGCGGCGACCGCGCCGAGACCTATTTCGCGCGCACCGAGTGCGTCGCGGGCGTGCAGGACATGCGCTTCCAGCAGTTGATGCCCGACGTCTTCCACTGGCTCGGCATCACGCGCATCGACCGCTGGGCCTCGATGAGCGACATGAAGCACGGCGCGCTGGTCGAAGCGGGCATCGAGGTGGTCGAGCGCGTGCCGATCCCCGATGCGCTGATCCCGGTCGATGCGCGCGTCGAGATGGATGCCAAGAAGGCCGCGGGCTATTTCACGAGCGACATGCCCGCCGCCGAAGAGCTCGTGGTCCCCAAAGGCCGTGCCCTGGACGAATGAACCGATGAACGCCACCCAACCCTCCGCCGCCGCCCGCCTGCTCACGGCCGGCGCCGTGCGCGCGCATTGCGGTGAGGTGGCGCGCGAGGTGATGGCGGGCCGCTCGCCGCACTTCGCATGGCACGAGGATCGCCTGCCCGCGGTGGCGGCGTATGTCGTCGACGTGATCCGCGAGCGCTATCCTGACCTGCGCGTCCCCGTGCACAGCCGCTGGCGGCATTTCGAAGCCGCGGGCGTGGACCGTTGGGGCGCCCTGGTCGCACGCCACGATCTCGCGGGTCCGGGCCACGCCGAAGAGCGCGCGCGCGCCGCGATCGACCTCGTGATCCCGAGCGTGCTACTCGACGCGGGCGCCGGCGCCGCCTGGAAATTCCGCGAGGGCGATCGCACGCTCTCGCGCTCCGAGGGCCTCGCGGTGGCGAGCCTCGATCTCTTCGCGAGCGGCAAGCTCTCGTCCGACGCGCGAGCGCCGTTGCGCAGCGATGCGCCAGCCCTCGAAGCCCTGCGCGCCGAGGACATCGCCCGCGCATTCCAGGTCACGCCGCAGAACCCACTCGTCGGGCTGCAGGGTCGCGCCGCGCTGCTCTCCCGCCTGGGGCAACTCATGAGCGTGCAGCCCGGCTATTTCGGCAAGCCCGCACGACTCGGCCACCTCCTCGACTACTGGAAGGAACGCGCCTCGGGTGGACGCATCGCCGCCGAGGACATCCTCGCCACGCTGCTGCAGGCCCTTGGGCCGATGTGGCCGGCCCGCACCGTGCTCGATGGGGTTGCGCTCGGCGATTGCTGGCCGCATCCCGCGGCGGCGGGCGGGTTCGTCCCGTTCCACAAGCTCACGCAATGGCTCGCCTACTCGCTGCTGGAGCCGCTGGCCGAAGGCGGGCTGGAAGTCACGGGCCTAGACGCGCTCACGGGCCTGCCCGAATACCGCAACGGCGGCCTGCTGCTCGACCTCGGGCTCGTGCAGGCGAAGGATCCCGCGTTCCACGAACGGCCGTTGCAAGTGGGTGAACCCGCGGTGGTCGAATGGCGCGCTCTGACCGTGGTGGGATTGGACCGCCTGGCCCCGCTGGTCCGCGATGCGCTGGGCCTCGAGGCCGCGGCGTTTCCGCTCGCACGCATGCTGGAAGGCGGCACCTGGGCCGCGGGCCGCAAGATCGCCGCCGAACGGCGCGCGGGTGGAACACCGCCCGTGAACGTGGCCAGCGACGGGACCGTATTTTGAACGGGAGCACGCGATGAAGCACGACTTCCCCAACCTCCAGGTCATCGGGCACCCGTTGATCCAGCACAAGCTCACGCAGATGCGCGACGAGACCACCAACACCGAGCGCTTCCGCCGGTTCGTGCGCGAAGTGGGCCAGATGCTCGCCTACGAAGTGACGCGCGACCTGCCCACGGAACTCGTGAAGGTGCGCACCCCGCTCGCCACGTTCGACTCGCCAATGATCGCGGGCAAGCAGCAATGCATCGTCTCGATCCTGCGCGCGGGCAACGGGATGCTCGACGGCATGCTCGAACTCCTGCCCGCCGCGAAGGTGGGCCACATCGGGCTCTACCGCGACCCGTCGACGCTGGAGCCCGTCGAGTACTACTTCAAGGTTCCGTCGGACATCGCCGCGCGCATGGTCATCGTGTGCGATCCGATGCTGGCCACCGGCAACTCGGCGGTGGCGGCGATCAACCGCCTCAAGGATCACGGGGTGACCACGATCAAGCTGGTCTGCCTGCTTGCGGCCCCCGAGGGCGTGCGCGCGATGCTGGAGCGCCACCCCGACGTGCCCGTCACGGTGGCGGCACTCGACGACCGGTTGAACGACCACGGCTACATCACGCCGGGCCTGGGCGATGCAGGCGACCGCATCTACGGCACGCGCTAGGACTTGGCACGCGAATCGCTAAAGACAGGAGGCATGTCATGAAAATGCGGTCAAAAAAGTGTATTCGTATGCCCTCGATCTCGGACGCGACAGGCCCGCCCTAGATCACCGCCCCACATCGGGGCAACGACGCCTTAGGGCGGAGCATTCCGTTCGCGTTGAAAGAACCTAAGACCCAAAGGGAGAACCATGAACACTCGCACACACCTTCGCCTTTCCAGGCTCGCAGTCTGCGTAGCCCTGGCCCTGGGCGCCGTATCCGCGCAAGCGCAGAACACCACGTCCGCAGTCGCCGGCAAGGTCACGTCCGTCGACGGCAAGCCGATCCAGGGCGCCACCGTCACGGTGCGCCACGTCGAATCCGGATCTGTCAGCAACCTGACCACGGACGCCGACGGCCGCTATTCGCAGCGCGGCCTGCGCGTCGGCGGCCCGTACACGGTCACCATCACGAAGGACGGCATCACCGAGACGCGCGAGAACGTCTACCTCACGCTCGCCGACACGACCGCCATCGACGTGAAGATCGGCGCGGCCACGCGCGAAGTCATCAGCGTCACCGGCACCGCTCTCGACGACAAGTTCAGCTCCAGCAGCATGGGCGCCACGACGCAGATCGGGAAGACCGAGCTCGCGGCCCTCCCCTCGGTTCAGCGCAACCTCCAGGACTACGCACGCACGGACCCGCGCGTGTCGCAGACCGACAAGGAGCGCGGCGAAATCTCGGTGGGCGGCCAGAACTCGCGCTACAACAAGATCACCATCGACGGCGTCAACATCAGCGACACGTTCGGCCTCGAGGCCAACACGATGCCCACGCTGAAGCAGCCGGTGTCGATCGACGCGATCCAGTCGGTGCAGGTGAACGTCTCGAACTACGACGTCACGCAGACCGGCTACACCGGCGGCAACATCAACGCCGTCACCAAGTCGGGCACCAACGAGTTCCACGGCACGGCGACGTACGTCTACCGCGACGACAGCATGGCGGGCCAGCGCTACAACCGCGCCGCGGACACCTACTCCGACCCGCCGAAGTTCGAGGAAAAGCTCTACGGCTTCACCCTCGGCGGCCCGATCATCAAGGACAAGCTGTTCTTCTTCGTGGGCTACGAGGAACTGAACAGCACGCGCAACGCGCCCGACTTCGGGCCGGTCGGCAGCTCCAACGGCGGCATCGTGGCGATCTCGCCGACGACCATCTCCGCCATCACGGCGCTGGCCAACACCGCGTACGGCATCGACCTCGGGTCGGTCACCGGGTCGGGATCCGACCTCAAGGTGAAGGACTACCTGGCGAAGCTCGACTGGACCATCAACGCCAACCACCGCGCCAACCTGCGCTTCACGCGCACCGAGCAGACGGAACCGATCTTCCAGAACTTCTCGGCCACGCAGCTCGCGGCGAGTTCGAACCTGTGGAACCAGGAGAAGAAGATCGACACGACGGTCGCCCAGCTGTTCTCCGACTGGACGCCGAACTTCTCGACCGAACTGAAGGTCTCCAACCGCGATTACCACAGCGAGCCGGAGAACTTCGCGAGCCTGCCGCAGCAGGTGTTCAGCTTCTCCGGGGCGGTGCCCACGGGCGCGCCGGCGGGCGTCAACACCGGCACCCGCAGCCTCTTCACGGGCACGGAACGCAGCCGGATGTTCAACATCCTCGACACCAAGACCAACGACCTCTACGCGGGCGCCACCTACACGCTCGGCAGCCACGAGATCAAGGGCCTGATCGAGTACAGCGACAACAAGATCTACAACGCCTTCCTCCAGGATACGAAGGGCAACTACACGTTCAGCTGCGTGAACAGCAGCGCGACGTACACGTACTCCTTCGGCACCATCAACTGCGCCACGGCGACGTCGGCGCAGGTGGATGCGGCGATCCTCGAGAACTACCGCATCGGCCGCCCGTCGAGCTACCTCGTGCAGGTGCCTGTCAACGCCGGCGGGTCGCTCACCGACGGCGTCGCGCAGTTCCACGTGAAGAACGAGGGCTTCGCCCTCCAGGACACGTGGGCCGTGAACCCCAGGCTCAACGTGCAGTACGGCGTGCGCATCGACGTCCCGCGCATGCCGCAGAGCCCGCTCAAGAACGACGCGGCGGCCGCGCCGACCGTGGCCGGTAGCGCCAGCGCCACGGGCGTGGTCACGACGCGCAACTCCGGCGGCTTCGGGAAGGACAACACGCACACCATCGACGGCGAGACGCTGTTCCAGCCGCGCGTGGGCTTCAACTACATGATGGATCTCGAGCGTCCGACGCAGGTCCGCGGCGGCTTCGGCCTGTTCCAGGGCGCGGCGGCGACGGTGTGGCTCTCGAACATCTACTCGAACACCGGCGTGGCCACGCGCGTCGTGGGTTGCGGCACCTCCGGCTTCGCGGCTTGCCCGTCGGCCGGCGGCATCTTCAGGCCCGATCCCGCGAACCAGATCACCAGCTTCCCGGGCTCCGCTCCCGCGGCCAACGTCGACTTCCTCAGCGACGACATGGCGCAGCCGGCGGTGTGGAAGCTGAACCTGGGCATCGAGCACAAGCTGCCCTGGCTGGACATGGTCGCGAGCCTCGAGTACCTGATGACGCGAACCGACGTGGGCATCTATTACCAGCACTTGAACCTCGGCGCACCGACGCGCACGGGCACGGACGGACGGCCGCTCTTCTACACGGCTTCCGCCTACAACCCGGCTTGCTGGAGCTCGACCGGCACCCGCCTCACGACGGGCGCCGTCTGCAGCGTGGACAACCGCACGCGGGCGCTTTCGAATCCGGCCTTCAACAACGTGCTGCAGGCGACGAAGACGGACGACGGCAAGGGACAACTCGTGACGCTGGCCCTCACCGGCAAGGCGTGGATGGACACGAGCTGGTCGCTGGCCTACACGTACACCGACCAGACGGAAGTCAACGGCCTCACGTCGTCGGTGTCCAACTCCAACTGGCAGGCGCGCGCGAGCCTGGATCCGAACGCCAACGAGGCGAGCAATTCGGCTTACCTCGTGAAGAACCGGTTCAACGCGTCGCTGGCCTGGGAGAAGGCGTTCTACAAGGGCTACAAGACGCGCGTCGGCTTCTTCTACGAAGGGCGTACCGGCAAGCCGTATAGCTGGACCTTCTCGAACGACGCGAACGGCGACGGCATCTTCGGCAACGACCTGCTGTACATCCCGCGCGCATTCGGCTCGGGTGACGTGATCTTCCTGGGCGACACCGCCACGAACACGGCGACGGAGCAGCGCTTCTGGGCGATCGTCGGCGCGAACCACTCGCTGCAGGAGAACACCGGCAAGGTCGTGGAGCGCAACAGCGCCTTCTCGCCGTGGACGAACAACATCGACTTCCGCTTCGCGCAGGAGCTCCCGGGCTTCTCGCCGAAGCACAAGTCGGTGATCTCGCTGGACATCCTGAACATCGGCAACCTGCTCAACAAGAAGTGGGGCCGCATCGACGAGATGGCGTTCCAGGGCCAGGGCGGACAGATCCGGACGTTCGTGAACTTCGTCGGTATCGACCCGGCGAGCGGACGCTACATCTACGCCGTGCGTGACCCCGATGATTTCACCACGCGCCAGGCGCGCGGCGAATCGCAGTGGGCCATGCAGGTGACGTTCCGCTACGAGTTCTGATCGCGACGCAGCAAGCGCAGCAAACGAAGGGCCGTGACGAAAGTCACGGCCCTTTTTTCATCCGTCATCCCCGCAACAAATAATTGGGGTCAGACTCCCATTTAGTTAATTCTGCCAATGAAGGTCAGGGACACGATCCCGCCGGTCGAGGAAGGTCCAGGCTGCTCTTTGCGACGCGCGACAACTTGCGCCAATGGAAGAACGCGACCCACGCATTCACCCAGTAGAACGCATAGAGCACGGAGGTGAGGTGCAGCCCGCGCGACCAGAACAGCGGGACCGCGATGGTGTTCACCGCGATCCACACGATCCAGTTCTCGACGCGCCGGCCCATCATCAGCAACTGGGCCGCCACGCTCAAGGCGAGCACCGTGGAATCCGCGAGCGGCGCGGCCGCGTCGGTGAACCGGCTCAATCCGATCGCCCAGGCGCCGGCGAATACCGCGGCGGCGAAGAGCATGGCCGCGAGCTTGCCGCGTTCGGTCCATCGCACCGGAATCTCGGCGCCCGCGTTGCCCTTCAGCCAGTTCCACCATCCCCCGACGCTCGCCGCGATGAAGAAGAACTGCAGCAGCACATCCGCGTAGAGCTTCGACTGGAAGAACACGTAGCCGAAGACCGCGCAACCCGCGATCCCGGTCCACCACACGTGGATGCTGTTGCGCGCCGCGAGGACGATGCTCGCCGTGACCAGCGCGTTGGCCACGATCTCTTCCGGGGACGGCCAGGTGCCGATGTCCATGGGTCAGCGGGGTCCGGTTCGCAAGTTGCGCGCAAGTAAAGACTCAGGTGATCGCAAGCCTACCCTGTTGTACTGGGAGTCCGATCCTCGAACGAGCGCGCCGCCATGAACAGGCTCCTTTCATCCCTGCTCCTGCTGTTGACACCTCTCCAGGCCCTGGCTGCGGAAGAAGCGCCGGTCGAGCATGCGAGCCAGGCCACGGTCGTGGTCTTCCTCGTGCTCTTCCTCGGGGGCATCGTCGGCTACGGCATCTACCTGTGGTGGCGCGCCCGGGGCGCGAAGCACTCCGCGGAGAAGTAGCCTCGCGGTTCAGCCCTCGCGGGCCGGGAACCGCTTCGACAGGAAGTTCTCCCACTGGGCGATGATCTCGACGACCTGGGCGTCGGAGAGCTCGCCGTTTTCCTGCGCCAGCATGAGCGCCCAGACGCTGTGGTACTTGCGAAGGCGCGGCAGCATGTGCGGCGTGACCTCGCTGCGATAGAGGTGCCAGCCGTCGCCGTGCTCGTGCGCGAAGCCCGGGATCTTGCCCTCGTCCTGGCTGGAGAGGATGAGGCCGCCGGGCCCAAGCGTCGCGTAGACCTCCACGAGATCCTTCACCGTGGGCCCTTCGGCGGCGCCGTCTTCCACGAACAGGAATCCCTGCCCGATGTCCTCGGTGTAGTAGGCGATCTGCGCGCCCCAGGCCTCGTTGTTCACTTCGCGTTCGGTGAGGACGCTGATCTCGAAGTCTTCGCGGGCGCGCTGCCGTTCGCACAACAGGCGCAGCAGCCGATGGTCGCCGAGGCCCCGGACGAAGACGGAACCCACTTCGGCGTCGCCCACGAGCTCGTCCAGCTTGGCGTAGAACGCCTCCGTGTGCGCGGGCGCATTGGGCGCGTGCCGGCGGCTCGCGGCCATGGCCTGTTCGCGCGGGAGGAACGTGTACGGGTGCGTGCCGGCGGCGATTCGCGCTTCCTCGTGTCCGACGAGACCGGTGCCGGGCGCGATGCGGCGATCCGGGATTCGCCCGAAGAGTTGGCGTACGAACGCCTGCGCTTCCTCGCCCGCGCACGCGTCCCTCCACGCCTCGGCGGCCGCGGCCGCTTCGTCGGCGCCATCGCGCACCTGGTTATCGAACGCCGCGAAAGGCACGCGGCCCTCGGGCCAGGGCGCGCCGGTGTTCGTCGCGACGGAACGGGCCTTCTTGAGGTGATCGGCGATGGCGGGCGGCACCTGGGTAGGAATCACCTCGAGGTAGTCCCAGAGGTCGCCGGGGCGCTGCAGCAAGGCGAGCTCGTAGATCCGGTGGGCGTTGCGCGCATCGTCCAGGAGCCGCTCGAAGGGCGCCGCATCCAGGGCGACGGTGAAGCGTTGCGAGCCCAGTTCGCCGACGGATCCAAGATCGAGGGAAAGCGTTCGTTCTGCGTTGGTCATGCCCGAAGACTATCGCCAACGCGGAGGTTACGCACCCGCGAATGCGGGAGATCGAGGGAAATTGGCGCCGGATGTCAAGCGATCTCGAAGGCACGAGTAGCGGCGACGTTCTAGCCGTTGTCGATAGCTTCCTCGTCGCAGATTGCATCCATCAGCCCCCGCATCCTCGAGAGGTGGCTATCGGGCCCGGAAGGGTCGTCGCTGTCCGGCGGTACGCGGGTGTCGGACGCGATCCCCGCAAAGTGCTTCAGGAACAACCGCATCACGTGGTCGACCCCTTCGGCCGTGACTTCGCGGCAATCCGCCGCGAAGTAGCGACCTCGCACATGCGGGGCCGTAACGATTTCATACGACGGGAAGTACACCGTGTCCGCAAAGTCGCGCGTGGCCCTTTCCGCGGCCACACGCAATACCGACTTCGACCATGTGCTGGAGAGCAGGACGTGGCGGTCCTCGAACGTCGCGTTGAGGGGTACCGGAGACACCGTCAGCACCACCCGAACCCGGGGATTCACGGCCCGGATCCGCGTGATCGCCGCGCGCAAGTCGTCGCGGGACTCGACCTCGTCAAAGTTGCGGAAAGCCACCTGGGACGGGTCGTACAGCCCGCCGGCCACGCCCGGGGCCAGGGGAAAGATCGCTCCGTCGCGCCGGTCCTCCCATGCCTCGGTAAGCCCGAGCGTAAAGACGAAGACATCCATCGTTTGCAGGGCATCGCGCACGCACGCCAGGTGGCGGGCGCGGTCGAATCGCAATTCGGACTCGCTCACGAAGCCGCCGGGCTGGATGCGCGGACGGAACGGATCGACGACACCTTCGCCATCCACCGCAGTCCATGCCGCCTCGATCGGAACAAAGCGGTCGAATGCGCGATCGATCAACTGGCAGAGCTGTCGTGCCGTATAGATGTTCCCGTAGCGTGCCGAATACACGCCATAGTGATGCGCAAGCGCGACCCGCGCCGGGACTACGGGATGCGCACGCTCGGTCACATGGTGATTGAATCCGGCTTCGCTCAACCGGCGGGCGACGTGCTGCGCGAAGCAGCTTCCCGCGGTCACGATCCTCTGCTGAGGTGTGATCGTGAATGGAGGGGGACCCAGCGGATCGAGCAGGCGGGCGTCACCGATGCCCGGATCCTTCCCCCAGAATCGATCGTCGGGCAGCCCTTTGTAGGGATGGCTCACGTCGCCGGTTCCGCACGCTCCAGGATGGCCCGGAGCAGGATCGCACCATAGTCGTCGTTCGCGTGTGTCGGGCTTCCGTCGAAGTAGCGCTTCGCCAGGAATCCATCGCCGTCGAGCGCCTCGTCCGGAGGCCCGATGAACGCCGCGCCGGCCCGGGCGGCCATTTCCCTCAGCAACTCCACCTGCAGGCGGTAGAGAGCCATTCGGAGGGCATTCGGTGCAGGGCCGAGGTCGAGCGCTTCCCGGAAGACGCCGGGATGCGACTGGATGTGCTCCCAATCGGCAATGGGCGGTGGCGGCGAAAGGAAAACCTTCACGGAGTCGGCAAACGTCTCGCAAGCAATCTCGTTCAAGCGGCGCACCGGCTCGAGGTACTCGCGCAGCGCGTCGCGCATCACGGCACGGGGCACGAACCAGCGATCGGGGTCCGCTGGAGCAGAACCCTCGGCGCTGTCGCCTACCGAGAACGGCTCCGGATGCTCGGCGACCCCAAGGATGTTGTGCTCATTGCCGCCCATGCAAAGGCAAATCACCGCGGGATTGGCATTGCGCACCATCCTCCGCAGCGTTCGTGAAAACTCCTGGGGATGCCAATCCTCGGGCCCGGACGTCGCCCGCAGGTTCACCGCTTCCACTCCTTCAACCGGATGACGAGCCAATGCCGTGGCGATACAGGCCACATGGCTGTGCCCGACGATGGCGAGCGACGCAGTCGCGAATGGACGCATGCGGACATTGTAGAAGGTTGGCGGTGGGTTACCATGAACAGGGATGTCAAGTTATCTCGAAAGCCTCGCGAGCTTCGCCCCGCAGCTGATCCTGCGCCGGGCGAACCAGGACCCCAAAGGCATCACGGCCGCGACGGTCGTGCGGTTCCCCGCGGCGGTGCTGTTCGCCGACATTTCCGGCTTCACCGCGTTGACCGAACGCCTCGCCGCGCGAGGGCCGGCCGGCGCGGAAGACCTCACCGTCCTGCTGAACCTGTACTTCGGCCAGATGATCGACCTCATCGGCGAGCATGGCGGCGACGTGGTCAAGTTCGCGGGCGATGCCCTCGTGGCGCTGTGGCCCAGCCCGGACGAAGACGGCATCGCCGACCTGGTCGAACGCATCGCGAAATGCTCGCTGGTCATGCAGGGCCGGCTCCACAACTACGAAGTCGCCGAGGGCCTGCGCCTGTCGATGAAGCTCGCGATCGGCGCGGGCGAAGTCCTTTCGGAACATCTCGGCGGCGTGTTCGACCGCTGGGAATTGCTGATCGCGGGCCGGCCGCTCGCGCAGGTGGGCGTGGCCAACGGCCGCGCCGAGCCCGGGGACATCGTCGTCTCCGCCGAGGCCTGGCGATTGATCGCGGATCGGGCGCAGGGCGACACGCTGGCCGAAGGCGCGGTGCGGCTGAAAGCACTCGATCGCGCGCTCGTCATCGAACCCCCGCAGGCGCTGGTGCTGCGTCCCGAGATCGCACCGGCCGTGCGGTCCTTCGTGCCGGTCGCGATCCGCGGCCGCCTCGACGCGGGCCAGACGGGCTGGCTCGGCGAAATGCGCCGCATCTCGCTCATGTTCGTGAACCTGCCGGGCTTCAACGTGGATGCGTCGCTCGAGGCGGCCCAGGGCGCCATGCGCGCGCTGCAGACGGCGCTCTACCGCTTCGAGGGCTCGATCAACAAGATCAGCGTCGACGACAAGGGTGCGTCGCTGATCGCCGTGCTGGGCCTGCCGCCGCTGTCGCACGAGGACGACGCGGAACGCGCGCTCCGTGCCGCGATGGCGATGCAGGAAGGACTCATCGCGATCGGCTTCGAGAGCTCGGTCGGCGTCTGCACCGGGCTCGCGTTCTGTGGCGCCGTCGGCAATGCGCGGCGGCGCGAATACACGGTGATGGGCGATGTCGTGAACCTCGCCGCGCGCCTCATGCAGGCGGCCAAGGGCGGCATCCTCTGCGACAAGGCGACGGCGACGGCGGCGGGACAGCGCGTCGGGCTGGAGGCCCTGCCCGCCATCAAGGTGAAGGGCAAGGCGCTGCCGATCGAGATCTGGCGCCCGCTGGAAGTCGACGTCGACCGCACCGAGCGCCGGTCCGTGAAGCGCGAGACGGTGATCGGCCGGCAGGCCGAGCGCACCGCGATGATCGCGCGGCTGGACGCGCTGCGACGCAAGGGCACGGCCAGCCGCGTCTTCCTCGAAGCCGAAGTGGGCATGGGCAAGCAAAGCCTCCTGCGGGATTTCCTCGCGCTCGCGGAGGACCGCGACATGCTCGCCCTGATGGGCACGGCCGATCCGCTGGAGATGACGATCCCCTATCGCGCCTGGCGGCGCGTGTTCGACTGGCTCTATCCGGTCGACCCCAAGCTGACGGATCCGGGCGCGCGGCGCACCAGCCTCGCGTCGATGCTGCCGGCCGATCCGAAGCTGATCGAGTTGACGCCGCTGATCGAGGCCGTGCTGCCGATGCAGTGGGCCGACAACGACGTCACCCGGGGCCTCACCGGCAAGGCCCGCGCGCAAAAGACGCAAGACCTCCTCGTGGCCCTGCTGCAGGCCGCCTCTCGCGAGAAGCCGCTGCTGGTCATCATCCGCGACGCGGGCTTCCTCGACTCGGCGTCGTGGTCCGTGTTGTTGCGCATCGCGCGCGAAGTCGAGCGTCTCTCGCTCGTGGTCACGTCCCGGCCGCTCGGGGCCGATGCGCCGAAGGCGTTCGCGAGCTTCCTCGCCCTGCCCGGCCTCGAACGCGTCTCGCTGCCGCCGCTTTCGAACGACGACATCGCGGCCGTGGTTCGCAGGCGCCTCGGCGTCGACAAGTTGCCGGAGGCGGTGCAGAAGCTCGTGCAGGACCGCGCCGAGGGAAATCCGATGTTCGCGGAGGAACTCGCACTCGGGTTGCGCGACCAGGGCGTGCTCGAAGTCGTGAACCGGGAGTGCCGCCTCGTGCGCGGCGCCGGTTCTCTCTCCGCCGACAAGCTGCCGAACACGCTGGGCGGCGTCATCACGGGAAGGATCGACCGGCTGGGGCCCGCGGAGCAGATCACGCTCAAGGTCGCGAGCGTCGTGGGCCGCGTGTTCGATCCGTGGATGCTCGCCGATGTCCATCCGATCGGCTCGGGGCGCAACGAGGTCGCCGCGCAGTGCGAAAAGCTGGAGCGGCTCGAGCTCACGCCGTCGTTCACGGGGCGCAGGCCTCCGCCGGCACCGCCCGACGCCAAGGCGTACTTCTTCAAGAGCAAGCTCACGCAGGACATCGCGTACGGCTTGATGTTGTTCTCGCAGCGCCGCGAACTCCACCAGAAGATCGCGCAGTGGCTCGAAGCGCACGGCGATACGGATCAAGCCGAAGTGGTCACGCAGCTCGCCCATCACTGGCGGATGGCTTCGGAAGACCGCGTGCCGCATCCCGAGCTGGTCGAGCGTGCCGCGACCTACTACGAGAAGGCGGCGAAGCACGCGATGCGCGCCTTCGCCAACAGCGAAGCCATCGACCTGCTGCAACAGGCCATCGCGATGACGCGAACGCTGCCGGAAAGCCCCGCGGCCACGGCCCTCGAATTGCGGCTCCAGCTCGAGCTCGGCCCCGCGCTGGTCGCGGCGACGAGCTATGGCGCACCGGAAGTGCAGGCCGTCTACGACCGGGCACGCGAGTTGTGCCGGCATGGCGGCGATCCGGGGCAGCTCTTTCGCGCGTTGCGCGGCATGTGGCAATTCCAGATCGGCCAGTCGAAGTACGAATTCGCTCGCGCCACGGCGCAGGAGATGCTCGCACTTGCCAGGAGCGCGGCCGATCCCGCGCTGCTGATCGAGGCCCACCGCGTCACGGGCAACGTCGCGTTCTGGACGGGCGATTTCACGATGGCGTGCGCGGAGATGGAGCGCGCGGTGGCCCTCTACGATCCGGTGCGCCACAAGGCCCTGGCCGTCGAACTCGGCCAGGATCCGGACGTAGCCAATCGCGGGATCCTCTCCTGGGCGCTGTGCTACCTGGGCCGGCCGCTCGCCGCGGAAGGCCACGTGACTGCGGCGCTCGAACGGGCCGAGGCGCTCGGCCATCCGTTCAGCCGCGCATTCGCCGGTGGCACCGCGATGTGGTCGGCGTGGTTCCTCGACCAGCCCGACAAGGCCGAAGGCCGTGCCGCGCGCATGCGCGACCTCTCCCTCGAACGCGGCTTCCCCTACCTCGCGGCCGCGGCCAAGGTGGTTCATGGCTGGGCCATCGCGAGGAGCAGTGATCCCGAGCGAGGCCTGGCCGAGATCGAAGAGGCCATCGGCGCCTGGCGCGCAACGGGTGCGACCATCGGGATGGTGATCTTCCTGCAGACGCTGGCCGAAGTGCAGATCCTCGCGGGGCACGCTCCGCAGGCGCTCGCAACGCTCGAGGACCCGCTCATCGTCGATCGCATCGGCGTCGAAGGTTGGCGCCAGGGCGACCAGGCGCGGTTGCGGGGCGAGGCTTTCGCCGCGCTCGGAAAGATCGACGAGGCCCGCGCCGCGCTGCTGGAATGCGAAGCCATGGCTTCGCGCCAGGGCGCGCACCTGACCGAGCTGAGGGCGCTGACGGCCTTGTGTGAATTGAACGGGGCGGATCGCGGCGCAACCCTCTCCAGGCTTCGCGATGCGCTGGAAGTCTTCCCGGAACCGACGGACATCCCGCCCGTCTTGCGCGCCCGCGCCGCTCTCGACCATCCGACTGGATAACCATGCGACGACTCAGCACGCTCCTGGCCGCCCTTTTGTTGTCCGCGTGCACGCTCCTCGCCGTGTCCCCGTTCGAAGCGACCGTCGGTCCGGCCGATCCCACGCGCTTCGATCGACCGGCAACGCCCCTCCCCGGCGAGGAGTACGCGACGACGATCCAGCCCCTGCTCGACCGGCGCTGCGTGGTTTGCCACGCGTGCTACGACGCGGCGTGCCAACTGAAAGCCCAGAGCTGGGAAGGCCTCGTGCGTGGCGCCAGCAAGGTCGACGCCTACGACCAGTCGCGATTGCTCGCCGCTCCGCCGCAACGCCTGTACGTGGATGCCGAACGCCCCTCCGAATGGCGCGGGCGCGAGTTCTTCTCCGTCTTGAACGAACGCGCCCAGACGCCGGAAGCGAATCGCACCGCGGGTCTCCTGTCACGCCTGCTCGCGCTGAAGCAACAGCACCCGGGTCCCAATGAAGGCGCGCAACCCGCTGCGTTGAAGATCGCATCCGACCGCGCGCCGATGTGTCCGGCCGAGGCGCAGATCGAGGCTTACGAGCGCGCCAATCCGCTGGGCGGCATGCCCTTCGGGCTCCCGGCCTTGAGCCCGGATGAGCACCAGCGCCTCTCGCGCTGGATCGAGCGCGGCGCGCCGTACGAGGGTCGCTCTTCCCTCCCCGCGCCGTTCGCCGCGCAAGTCGAGAACTGGGAACGCTTCTTCAACGGCGACTCGGCCCGGGAGCAGCTCTTCGCCCGATACGCCTTCGAGCATCTCTTCGTGGCGCACCTGTACTTCGACGAAGTGCCGGGTGCGCGGCGCCACTTCCGCCTCGTGCGATCGTCCACGCCGCCGGGCACGCCGGTGAAGCCGATCGTGACGCGCCGCCCGGTCGAGGATCCCCAGGTGCCGCGCGTGTACTACCGGTTGGCGGAAGAGCGCGAGAGCCTCGTCGCGAAGACGTTCATGCCGTATGCGCTGAACGCGCAGCGCATGGCGCGCTGGCGCTCGCTGTTCATCGATCCGTCGTACACGGTGGACAAGCTGCCGGGCTATTCGCCCGACGACGCCGCCAATCCCTTCATCACGTTCGCGGCCTTGCCCGTCGGCGCGCGCTACCGCTTCATGCTCGACGAAGCCCAGTACACCATCATGGGTTTCGTGAAGGGACCGGTGTGCCGAGGCCAGGTGGCGGTGAACGTGATCGAGGACCGCTTCTGGGTCGCGTTCATTTCGCCCGACGCCGCCGACGATCTCGCGACCGGTGCCCTGTTCCGGCAGGCCGGCCGGCACGCGACGCTCCCTTCGGGCAGCAGCAACAGCACCATCCTCGCCACGTGGATCCGCTACGGCGAGATCGAGCGCGACTACCTCAAGGCGCGCACCGACTTCTTCGCCCGCAACCTCGGCCCCGAGCGCATCACGCTCGACTCCATCTGGGATGGAGAAGGCCGCAACGCGAACGCCGCGCTCACCATCTCGCGCCACTTCGACAACGCGAGCGTGATGAAGGGCTTCGTGGGCGACACGCCGAAGACCGCATGGATCATCGGCTACCCGCTGCTCGAACGCATCCACTACCTGCTGGTGGCGGACTACGACGTCTACGGCAACGTCGGACACCAGCTCAACTCGCGCCTGTACATGGACTACCTGCGCGGCGAAGGCGAGTTCAACTTCCTCGCGTTCCTGCCGCTGGCGCAGCGCATGGCGGTGCGCGACTACTGGTACCGCGGCAGCAGCCCGTCGGCGCGCGAGATGGTCTATGGCGGGCCCGTGAGCACGCTGCCGGTCGAGACCGGCGTGCGCTATCGAACCAGCGACGCGCGCACCGAGTTGATGGTGCAGCTCAAGTCACGCCTCGGGCCCGTGCTCGACGCGAACCTCGACCTCACGCGCAGCGCTCCGCCGGAGGTGCGCGGCGGGCTTGCATCGCTTGGCGCGATTCGCGGCGCGGCCCTGCAATGGATGCCGGAGAACGCACTGCTGTCGGTCACCCTGGGCGATGGCAGCACGCGCACCTACACGCTGATGCGCGACACCGGGCACGAGAACGTGTCGCACCTCATCGAGAAGCACCAACTGCTGCCTGAAGAAGACACGCTGACGGTGGTGCCCGGCATTGCGGGGGCCTATCCCAACGCGTTCTATCGGATGAACGCATCGCAGCTTGGGGCGTTCGCGGACGCGGTGCGCGGCTTGCGTTCGGAAGCGGACTACAGCGTGCTCTCGCAGCGCTTCGCCGTGCGGCGGACCGATCCCGCCTTCTGGGCGTTCAGCGACAGGCTCCACGAGAAGTACGCGCAGGACCAGCCGGGCGAGGCCGGCGTGCTCGACTACAACCGGCTGGAGAACCGCTGAGGCGCTGCTTCCCGGCGCGCGGCCCGGCTACTTGATCTGGACGATCACCGGCCCTTCCATGATCGCGGGCGGGTAGGCCGGGACATCGGCGGCATTCTTCTTGATCCACTCGCGGGCCACCTTGACGCTCTCGTCCGCGCCCGCCTTGTCGTTGCAGACGGTGATCGACATTCCGCCGTCGCCGCTGCGCACCAGCGTGTAGCTCACGAGGCCCGACACCCTTCGCAGGTTCGCCTCGACCTCGGCCTTCTGCTTGTCCAGCACGTCGAAGAGCTGCTTTGCGCCTGAACCCGAGTAGTTCCTGACGATTGCGTACATGGCTCGATCCTCCTCGTGGTTTTTGTTGGTGCGACACCCCGATTTGACGCCAATCGGGCCGCGGACTCAAGACGCGCGGACCGATCGGGCAAAATGGCCGCGGCGATTCCCCGGGGGCGATCTCATGGAAACGATCGAATCACTCACGCAATACCTGGATGTCACGCGAAGAATCGGGGGGATGCGAGCGGGCGATCCCCCGACCGTGTTTCGAGGGCAAAGGAACGCTCATTGGCGCCTGGTTCCAGCCGTCAGTCGAATCAAGATGCTGAGTCCCGGGCGCCCCATACCCGCCACGGGCCGACAAGACCGGTCGATCGAGCGAGCTCTCTTCGTCACGTTCAAGGCCAACGTCTCGGAGCTGGCACCTCATTGGGTCTGGAGTGGCAACGAGACGGTCGTTGGCTGGAGGCTCCTGTTTCTCGCACAGCATCACGGGCTTCCAACGAGGCTGCTGGACTGGACCGAGAACCCACTCGTGGCCCTCTTCTTCGCGGTCGAAGGCCAACCCTACCAGTGCGAGAAGAGGCCCGGAAAGTGTCGCCATTGCGGAGGCGGGAATGTCCACGACTCCTCCGTCGTCGTGCTCAAGGGACCGGATCCCTGCACGCTGGACCGACTGGCCCGGGAAAAGACGAATCGCTGGCCCCCGATCTATCGGTACAACAAACTTGCACTGGTGCGACCGCCGGACATCAGCCGACGCGTCACGGCACAAGGGTCCATGTTCACGATCGGGAGCGACCCGCTTGTCCCGATCAAGCCCAAGGTGTCCATACGCATTCCATTCCATGTACGCGAGGAATTGCGTCGCGACCTCGATCGCATTGGCGTCAACAAGCAAACTCTGTTTCCGGATCTCGACGGACTGTCGGCCCACCTCGCGTGGGCGTGCCAATATTGGGAATGGAACAAACTCGATTCATAGGAGATTGAAGAGATGGCGACTCGGCGCGAATTCGTTGGCCTGCTGCTGGGCTCCACCGCATCCGGACTTCTTCCCGGCTGCGCGACAACCCCAGCGGGCCCCCTCGCCTACAACGACGGCTTCCCGCGAGCCCGCCCCGAGTCCGTGGGCGTCACGCCGGCGGCCATCTCCGCCTATCTCGACGAGTTGCAATCGGCGAAATTCGAGATGCACAGCTTCATGCTCTACCGCCGCGGCTTCGTCGTCGCGGAAGGCTGGTGGGCGCCGTATCGCGCCGACCGCATCCACATGACGCATTCGCTCACGAAGAGCGTGACGGCCTGCGGCGTGGGCCTGGCACTCGCCGAGAAGCGCTTCAACCTGCAGGACAAGGTGGTCTCGTTCTTCCCGGAGTACCTGCCGGCGGCGGTCGATCCCAACCTGGCCGCGATGACGATCGAGGACCTCCTCACGATGCGAACGGGCCACGTGCGCGAAGTGTCGGGCTCCGAGTGGCGTCCGATCAAGACGAGCTGGGTTGCGGAGTTCTTCAAGATCCCCGTCACGAAGAAGCCGGGTACCGAATACCTGTACACGAGTGCCGCCACATACATGCTTTCGGCGATCATTTCGAAGACCACGGGGCAGAACACCGCGACCTACCTCCGGCCGCGCTTCTTCGAGCCGCTCGACATCCGGGGCTACGAGTGGGATCCCGATCCGTTCGGCATCTCGCCGGGCGCGAACGGATTGAGCTGGCGCACGGCGGATTCGCTGAAGCTCGGCGTCCTGCATCTCAACAAGGGAATGTGGGACGGCAAGCAGGTGCTGCCGGCCGGCTGGACGGACGCCGTGCAGTATCCGCATACGAAGGACCGCTACGGCTACCAATGGTGGCTGGGGCCGGACAACTACTCGGCGCGCGGCCTCTTCGGGCAATTCGCCTTCGTCTTCCCGAAGGACGATGCGGTGCTCGCGATCACCTCGGCCGTGAAGACGGGCTTCACGGCGCGCACCTACAAGCACTTTCCCGCGATGTTTCGCGCGAGCCCGGTCGCGAATGATGATGCGGCGCTGGCCGCGCTCACCGCGCGTACCCGGGACCTGCAGTTGCTGCCGCCTCCGGGCAATGCGAGCTCACCGACCGCCGCGCGCGTATCCGGCAAGCGCTACACGATGGAGGGCAACGAGGACGCCATCCGCAGCATCCAACTCGACTTCGCCGAGGGCCGCTGCCGCTTCACACTCGTCGACGATCGGGGCACGCACACGATCGAGGCCGGCCTGGGCACGCGTATCGAAGGCAACACATCGATGACCGGCAACAAGCTGCACCACGAGTACCAACTGGATTCCATGCGGGTCGTGGCCGGCGGCGAATGGCGCGACGCAAACACGTTCGCGATGACGTGGGTGTTCGTGGAGTCGGCGTTCCAGGACACGGTGATCTGCCGCTTCGACGGCGATCGCATCGCGTTCGAGAGGAGCGTGAACGTGAACTCGGGGCCGACGACAAGGCCGGCGGTGCGCGGCACCGCCTGACGCGGTGCCCGCGCCCGGGCCTGGCTACATCGGCGGCACGGCGACGACCACTCCCGTGGCCGCGGTCCCGTTGCCCTGCACGGAATTGTCGCCCATCGTCTCGATCGAGCTCAGGCCACCGACGGGGCTCGGAATCTGCCAGAACCCGATCCCGTTTCGTGCCGCCGCGCTGCGGCCGACGGTCAGGATCGCCTCGCCCGGGTACGCAGTCGAGAGGAAACCGGCGCGGGTGTTGTGCGCCGCCGTCGAACCTGTCACCACCATGCGCCCGAGCGCGGACTTGTCCCCGGCATTCACGAAGAAGCCTGCGTACCCGTTGCTCGAGGCGACGGAGTCGCTCACCACGGCGCTCGTCGTCCCGGCCGCATCCGCGGTCACGGAAAGGCCTGAACTGCCGTTGCCCATGAACTGCGAGCGGACCACATCGGCCGTCGCCCCTCCCCGGATCGAGGCCCCGTTGCCCGAGTTGCCGCGCATCACGGTGTCGACGATGCGCACGCTGGCCGGCGCGGCCACTTCGAGCCCGTCGCGGAAGAAGTTGGAGAGGACGCATTTCTCGATCTGCAGGGACTTCCCCTCCTTCAGGTACACGCCCGTGCCGCCCAGCCCGACCGCGCCGATATTCAATCCGCGCAGCACGACGTTGATGCCCTTGCCGGCGATGGTGACGCCGATGGTCGACCCGTAACCATTGCCGGGAACCACGATGCCGGCCGCGCCGTTGCCGATGATCGCGACCGACTGCTTGATCGTGACCATGCCGAAGTCGCCCGAATCGAGTGCGACCACGTTGCCGCCGTCGTCCACCACCGAGAGCGCGGCCTGGAAGGTGCGGCAGGGGCTGGAGGAAGGACAACCGGCGCCGGTGTTGCCGTCGTTGCCATCCGACTGCACGAAGGCCTGGGGCGCGGCATGGGCGGCGCTACATCCGAGGGCTGCTGCAACGGCGGTCCAGCAAACAATCGATTTCGAAGTGCGCATCGAGGATCTCCTTTGTGCGGTGAACATCCCCGAAATTGGAGAGGTTCACGGCATCAAACGGGATCCGGCGCGCGATGGCGCCAGGTGGATTTGTCGAATAAACGACGAATTGCCGGCCCGGTGTGATCAGGCGGGCGATCGCTTGAGTTTGAAGCGCGCCCCCAGAAGCGCTCGTCCGGTCGACTCGGCGATCTGATTCGAGAAGGCGCGGTTGCGCACGGCGCGGCCCAGCGTTACGGCGCCCACCAACGCGGCCAGGGCCGCACAGGCTGCGTCGAGATGCTTCGGGGCCCCTGGAGAGCGCGGCCCCGCGAGGATGGCCTCGGCCACGCCCCGCAAGCCCGCCTCGAAGGCTGCACGCGACACCTCGTCGGAGCGGGCCACCTCGGGGGAGAGACTCTGCAGCGTGCAACTCTCGGCAAGATCACACGTGCGCTTGAACCCCAGGTAGAACCTGACGAACTCGGCCCACCATTCCTTCCCATGCGTGGTTTGGAACTGAAGCACGCCGTCCTTCAGCTCCCGCATGCCCTCGCTCACCGCCTCGCGGAACGCGGACGATTTCGAGTCGAAGTGCACATAGAACGCGCCCGATGTGACACCGGCCTCCTTCGCGAGACCGTCCACGCCCATGCCGCCAAAACCGCTGCGACGAAACCCGCGCGCCGCCGCATCGACGATGCGACGGCGTGTGAGGACCTTTTGCTCGGTTCTGGACATCAAATTTCCCCTGGATCGGCCTAACCCCTATTCTCCACGAGTTCAATGCGGTATCCATCCGGGTCTTCGATGAACGCGATGACCTCGGGCCGGGCCCGATCCGGAGATGCGGCCGACATCGGTCCGGCAGGCCGCGCAATGTGAACGCCCGATCTCTCCAGCGCGAGGCACGTGGCGCCCACGTCGTCCACGGCGAGCGCCATGTGTCCGTACGCATCGCCGTGGTCGTACGTGTCTCGGTCCCAGTTGTGGGTCAGTTCGAGGCACGCGCCATCCGCCTCTGCCCCGTAACCGACGAAGGCCAGCGTGAACCGGCCCGCTGGATAGTCTTCCCTTCGCAGGAGCGTCATGCCCAACTTGGCCGTGTAGAACGACACGGCCCGGTCGAGGTCGGCGACGCGAAGCATGGTGTGGACCACGCGCGCGGATTTCACCCCAGGGCCACCGCGGCACCCAGCTCCGCGTTGGTGTGCGCCTTACCCGAGGAACCCCAGATGCCGTCCACCGCATGGGTCACGTTCACCCAGATGAAATCCTTCGAATGCCTGCGGCCCGACGCCTCGTGGACGATCTCCGTCGCCTCGGCCACGTAGGCCTTCTGGATCTCGCGGTCCGTGAAAGCGAAGGCGGGAACCTTCCATTCGACGATCGCGACGGCCGTGGGCTTGAGCCCGGCGAACGTACTGCCCTTCGGCACGACCTGGATGCTGCCGATGACATTCGGTGTCATGGCCTTGTTGCCGGTAAGGCCGTGCAACTTCAGCATGGTTTCGGAAAGGCGCGCCATCGTGTCGGCTTCGCGATCCTTGGGGATGACGCCTTCGGTGACGATCAGGGTAAGGGGCATGGAGGGCTCCGGGTGGTGGTTTGAGCCGCAGGGTTGGCCGCGGGCCGGGCCATTGAGGTAACGACCGTGATGTGACGATACATAACGATCGTTATGCCGTCAAGCGAGCGGGAACGTCCCAATGCTTGTTACCGGATTCGGGGGGGGCCGGAAGGACCTACGGGGCGGGCGCCCTACCCTTCGCGATGTCCATGATCAACCGCGTCGAGAGGTAGAGCTTGGGCTCGATGTCGTCGATGACGACGTACTCCGCATTGGCGCTGTGCGAGCCGAAGCCCTGCAGGCCGAAGCCCTCGATCACGGGCCCCTTCGCGCGCACCGCCGCGTTCGACGCATCGGTCCCGCCGCCCGTCGAGCGCTCGATGACCTTGATCGGCCGGCCGATCTCGCTGTAGATCGACTGCGCGTGCGCGGCGAGCGCGCGCGAAACCGGCCGCAGCTCCAGCGGGAGGAAGTGGCGCTCGAACACCAGCTCCACCTTCGCCTCCGGCAGCAACTGCTTGCGGATGCGCGCGCGAATGGCCTTCTCGGCAACGTCGAAATCGGAGACTCGCTCCACGCGCACATCCGCGGTCGCGTGCGCATCCGGCGGGATCATGTTGTGCACGACACCCGCCTTCGCGAGCGTCCAGTTCACCTTGATGCCCGTCTTCGGGTCGGAGAGATCGCGCATCTGGCCGATCTGGAACGCGAGCTCGTCGAGCGCGTTCACGCCGCGCTCGGGCGCCGATCCCGCATGCGAGGCGCGGCCGCTCACGTTGAGGTGAGCCAGCGCGATGCCGCTCGTGGCCAGGCGCAGGCGCTCCTCTTCCGGAGAGCCGCCACCTTCGTACGAGAGGACGACGTCGTGCGACTCCCCAAGCAGCGCCTGGTGGTAGCGGCCCGCGGGCGAGGAGATCTCCTCGTCGCCATTGACGAGTACCGTGATCGTTCCGTAGTCGCGGAAGTCCAGCGATTTCAGCATCGCCATCACGTGGAGGATCAGCGCGATGCCCTGCTTGTCGTCGGCGATGCCCAGCCCGTATGCGCGATTCCCGTCGATGCGGAAAGGCTGCTTCGCGAGCATGCCTTTCGGATACACCGTGTCCATGTGGGCAAGGAGCAGGATGCGGGCCTTGCCGCTACCCGTGAACGTGGCCTTCACCATCTTGCCGATGCGCTCGGGCGTGTCCGAAAACCGCGTGGTCTGCGCTTCGGTCGATTCAACCCACTCGACTTGCGCGCCCAACGCCCGGAATTTCACGGCGATGTGGGCCGCGATGCGGTCCAGCTCGTCGATCTCCCGCGAGCCCGATTCGAAACCCACGAGCTCTCGCATCGTCTCGAGCATTGCGGGCTTGTGCTCGCGCGCGAGTGCGTTGATCCGGGGATCGGCCTCCGCGAGGACGCTGCCGGCCGCAACTGTCGCAAGCACGAGGGCCGCATGTCGAAACATCCTGATGGTCGTCCTGGCGATCACGGTTTTCTCTCCGGGGGAATGTGGATGTGTTGCTCCTTCTCCTTCGACTCCTTGCGCTTGCGGGGCCAATCGCAGTCGCCGCCGAAGTCGCACGAGCTCAGGCAGTCGGCAATGCCCCTGGATATCCCGCTCGGAAGGTCGCAGCCTCCGTCGCACGGCAGGTCGCATCCCGGGTCGCAATCTCCTCGTTGCGAGTGAAGGGCACGCGGAAGCGGAGTCGCCTGATAGCGTCGATGCGCCACGCCGCAAAGGTGCGTTCGCGAGCCGATGATCCCCGCGCCCCGGAAGACGCCGTACCGGCGAACGGCCCGGTAGCCCAGGGCCGAGCAGCTGGCGCGCCCCGTGTGCGCACGGTAGGCGCAAATGAATCCCTTGTAGGGCGAGATGTACCTCTGGTAGAGGCGAATGGCGCCGAGGGCGAGAGGCTTCACGCAGGAATGATAACGTGACGGGATGTCCCTTCCCTGCCGCGCACTGGTCTTGTTCGGCGCCACCGGCGATCTCGCCCGGCGCATGCTCTGGCCCTCCCTCTACGCGCTCCACAAGGAGAACCTGCTGCCGGGCGCCATGCAGCTCGTGGGCGCCGCGAGGCACGCCGTCACGCAGGGCGAATTCATCGAGCGCGTGCGCGAAGCGGTACGCACATCGGCCAATGCCGCGCTCTACGACGACGCGACCTTCGCTGCATTCGCAAGCCGGATCCGCTACGCGGCCGTCGGCATTGGCGAGACTCGCGGCCTCGAGTCGCTGCGCGCTGCATTGCCGTCCGGACCCGGCGGCGTCATCTACTACTTCTCCACCGGCCCCGATCTCTTCGGTCCGATCGCCCTGGGTCTGCGTGCCGCAAACCTGGTCGACGAGCACTCGCGCGCCGTCGTCGAGAAACCGATCGGCCACGACGCCGCGAGCGCCGAGGCCGTCAACGACGCGCTCGGATCCGCCTTCGCCGAGAATCGGATCTTCCGCATCGACCACTACCTGGGGAAGGAAGCGGTCCAGAACCTGATCGCGCTGCGTTTCGGCAACGCGATCTTCGAGCCGCTGTGGAATTCGACCGCCATCGACCACGTGCAGATCACGGTCGCCGAGACCGTCGGCATCGAAGGCCGGTGGGGATACTACGACCGGGCCGGCGCGCTGCGGGACATGGTGCAGAGCCACGTGCTGCAGCTCCTTTGCCTGGTCGCCATGGAGCCGCCGGCGGCGTTCACGCCTTCGGCCGTGCGCAACGAGAAGGTGAAGGTGCTCTGGTCCTTGCGGCCCATCACGGGCGAACACGTCAACCGGAACACGGTGCGCGGCCAGTATGCGGGAGGCTACATCGACGGCAAGGGCGTGCCGGGCTACCTCGAGGAGGAAGGCGCGCATTCCGAGAGCGGGACGGAATCCTTCGTCGCGATCCGCGCGGAGGTGGACAACTGGCGCTGGTCGGGCGTGCCCTTCTACCTGCGCACCGGCAAGCGCATGAAGCAGCGCACGAGCGAGATCGTGATCCAGTTCAAGCCGGCACCCTTCAACATCTTCGCCGGCATCGGCCAGGGCCTGGACGCCAACGCGCTGCTCATTCGCCTGCAGCCCAACGAGACCATCACGCTCTCGCTCATGCACAAGAAGCCGGGCCTGAACCAGATGCAACTGGGCGAGGTGGCGCTGAACCTCTCGCCCGGCGGCGCATTCGGCACCGATCGACGGCGCATCGCCTACGAACGGATGCTGCTGGACGTGCTGCGCGACAACCCGGCGCTCTTCGTGCGCCGCGACGAGATCGAGGCGTCGTGGCGGTGGATCGACGGGATCGTCGAGGGTTGGCGCGTTGCCGGGCATGCCGTGCGCCCCTATTCCGCGGGAAGCTGGGGACCTTCCGAAGCCGCGGCGCTCACGGAGCGACACGGGCACCACTGGCACGAGTAGTATGCGGACGACCACGACCGTTCCCCTGGAGGACATGATGAAGAAGCTGCTCATTGGCGCCGTGATGATGGTTGCGACCGACGCTTTCTGCCTCGAGCTTGCGATTTCACCGCTCCTGCTGGTGAAGGCCGATGGATGCGCGGTGGTCCCTGCCGACCAGACACCGGGCCGCACCGAAGTGGAGTGCACCTTGCGCAATTACTCCCAGGCGACCGTGGGGACGCTTTTCCGCCTGGTCGCGATCTCGGCGGACGGCAAGGAAGTGCAGCCGTCCACGAACGTCGGCGAGCTCGAGCCGGCCAAACCGCGGAAGTACCGGATCGTCATTGCGAACGGCGACGTCGTGGGAACGCGAGTGGAAGTTCGCGAGCGCAGCCTTTTCGGCCGGGACTGATTCCAGCGCAGGGCTCGAAGGCCGGCCGATCATAAACGTCCGTTTACTTTTGTTAATGCGGTTCCTTGTGGGAGGATCACCGGGCGCGTTCCGAATGCCGGAAAAGGCACCCCTTGAAGCGAAGCTACGCTCGACTGCAGATTCGACAACTCTGCCGGAGTGGTCTGGCCGGGGAGTTGATCATGTGGTCGCTCCTTCCTGCGCTCCGAACGCTCATTCCCGGGGACTTCAGCGGATTCCTGTGGCTGAACCCGGATGGAAGCGTCTCCAACACATTCGCGGAGCGCATGCTGCCGCTCGAGTTGGCCCCGCTCTCATTCGACAGCGGCGGCCACGTGTTGCGCGCTGCGTTGGGCTGCGCGAGCGTCGAAGCCGGCACTCGAGAGTCCTCCCACCATGCGCTGTACGCACGCATCTGGCATGAGGATCGAAGTGGCGGCCAGATATGCCTTTACCGGTCCGCGCACCTGAAACCCTTCAGCGAGCAGGAACGTGCCGACCTGGCGAGCGTCGCCAGCTACTTTTCCTTCGTGAAGTGCGCACGCGAGAACCTGCCCGACGAATCTCTTTCGTACCGGGACACGGACGACGAGGCCATGCTGGTGGTGGATCGCCGGGGTGCGGTTCGCCTCGCCTGCAATCAAGCGCGCCACCTGGCCATGCACGCCTCGATGAACTCGATCAACGACTCGACCATCGGCTCGATTTCCGACCACGTCTCCAAGACCCTGGCCGCCGCGTGCAACGCCGTGGATTCCCGGACCTCGAGCCCGCGTGCGGAGACCACGACTTTCTCCCGCGTCACTCGATGGGGTCGATTCCGTGTCTGTGCGCACCTGATGCGGGGCGAAGGCCACGATGCGATGTACGGCATCCGGATCCGGCGACAGGAGCCGATGATCCTTCACTTCATCCGGGCCATGGAAACGGCCCAGTTGCCGCCACAACAGCGCGAGATCGCGGTGTTGCTGGCCAAGGGCGCCAGCAACCAGGCCATCGCGAGAACGCTCGCCGTGACCAACAACACCGTCTCGTATCACCTGAAGTGCCTTTTCCAGAGGCTCGGAGTCCACGATCGGGCCGAGGCGGTGGCGCACATCACCGCCCTGCCGGTCGCCTAGCTCCGATGACGCGCGTCAGCCGGTGTACTTGCAGGGCCGCGTCGGACCGTAGGCAGTCTCGTTGTCCTGAGGTAAAGTAAAGTCGTTCTCAACCGCACGAAAGGAGGTGATCGTGAAAAAGCCCCTGAATGTCGCCGTAGTGGTGATGGATCACGCAGCGAAGGCAACGATCGCCTGAAGCGGGCGGTTCCACCCCTCCGCCACGGCGTAGGGCTCGAAAGGCCGGCCTAACCCGCCGGCCTTTTGTTTGTGTGAAGCCTCTATCGTTGCGAGTAGAGCTCCCAGGGAAACTTCTCCTGCCAGATGCGGGGCAGCAGGTCGCGCAGCGTCGTGCGCATTCCGTTCCCGACGATCACTCGCGCCTCGAGGTTGGTCTTGTCGATCTGGTAGATCAGCTCGCGACAGCGGCCGCACGGAGGGATGATCGTCCCGTCCGCGGTCGTGGCGACGATCGCTACGATCCGGGTCTCGCCGTTTCGCACCATCTCCGCCACGGCGCTGTGCTCCGCGCAAAATCCGATTCCGCACTGCAGGGCGATGTTGACCCCGGTGAAGACACGGCCACGGTCGGTGACGAGCGCGGAACCGACGCACCCCATGTAGTCCCAGCCAGGTCTCGTGGCGGCGGCCTCGCGAGTCAGGCGAGTGCACTGGGTGGCTTTTTCACACAGTTCCGAATCCGAGATATCCACAGTCTGTCTCCCGGGATTGCCAGGTCAGGTGGCAGCCTCGTCGAATGGCCAGGTGCGTTTCGTGGTCTTGGGAAATTGTGCGCGGCGCGCCGGAAGGCCACACGCGAATTTTCCGCACGCGCGGGACGTGATGGTCGTGTCTGCGTGTTCGAGCGGAAGGGGAGAAACTGGAGGCAGGAGGCGGAATCGAACCGCCGTACACGGCTTTGCAGGGATTGTACGAAATTCGCCCAATCAAAGACTTAGCATCGTTTCTCTTTCGCCAATCAATCCGATTGTGTCGAGTTTTGCCCGGGCATGCCACCGAATGGCGAAAGTCGTATTCGGAGACATGGCCGTTAGGTCATCGATCAAGTCCCTTCTGTGTGAGCCATCGCCCGAGGTGGTTCGCGACCTCGACGTTGTTGAGATCCGACATAGGGAAGTGCGTGTTGCCGCGCAAACCCACAGTGGGCAGGTCCACTAACGTGACGTCGCCGCCGTGGCGATTGACCGCATCCTTCCAGCGCCCCGCCACCTCGCGGAATACGCGCCACTGCTCCTGTCCCGGGTTCGTCGTAGGTTGCGTCGGGATGTTGTCGCCGTAGTAGACCAGGATCGGCACGCGGGTGAGCCGCTTGAACTCATCCAGCGGCACGGTCGGCGGCGTGAACGTACGGCCTCCGAACGGCAACGACGGCGCTTCCCCTTCAGGGAACACGAAGTCGCCGCCCGGCTCGAACGACACCACGGCCCGGATCTTCGGGCTCTTCATCGCGGTGCGCCAGCCGAGCGTGCCGCTCTGCGAGTGCGTGACGAGAATCCCCTCCCCGATCTTGTCGAAGAGCGCGGCGACGGCGCTCGTATTCACGGCGACGTCATACGGTGCCGTATTCGGGAGCGCTTGCCGGAAGAACTGCTCGAGCGCCGCCGGCTCCTGGGAGAACGCGACGCCGGGGTAGAGATTGGGCCACACACCCAATCGGAAGATGCCGAACCAGGTCTGCTCATCGGCCGTGGCCGGGATGGTGCCCGGTGCCGCGCTCTTTGCTGCGCGGCCGCGTCGGGGCTGGTCGAGCAGGTACACGGGGTAGCGTTCACGCAGGAAGATGGTCTGGAAACCTTCGCGCCCATCGGGGGTGGTCTCCCACGTCTTCGCCGACTGGCCGTGGCCATGCCAGAAGACCAATGGCAGGCGGCGCGCATTCACCGGCACCTGATAGAAGACATAGGCGTGGTCGCCGTGAATCGTCTGACCCTTGGGATCGGGACCGGCGGGCGTGTAGGCGCCCTGCGCGATGGGATCGAACGTGCCAGGCACCTTCGTCACGGTGCCGCCCACGGCGAAGCTGCCCTGTTGCTGGATCACGAGCGGCTGCGGCGTGCGGCCCTCGTCCTTGGTGGCCTGCACGGAGCAGCCGGCCACCGCAGCGGCCAGAACGGCGCCAGCGATGGCGGTCTCGAGGCGTTGCTTCTTCGTTGTGGTCTTCATCGTGTCGTCCCCATGTGTTTCTCCCAGAATCGTGTGGCCTTGCCGACCCAGCCTTCCGCGCTCGTGCCCCTGCCCACGCCGAAGCCGTGGCCAACGTTCGCGAACTTGAGGTACTCGACCTCCGTGCCCCGCGCACGCAAGGCCTGGACACGCCGCTCCATCGTCGCGGGAGGTGCGATGCCGTCGTTTTCGCCCACGACGACAAAGGTGGCCGGCTCGCTCGTGGCGTGATCGGAATGGCCGGTATAGGCCATCACCACGACCGAAGGTTTCGGCAGCTTGTCGCCGCCGAACTGCTCCGCTCCGTGCGAGCCAATCGCGGCCGCCATGCGCGCGCCAGCCGAGCTGCCCCAGAGCGAGTAGCTCGCGGTTCCCACCTCCAATGTGCTCGCGTTGCGCAAGATGTGGGAAAGCGCCTGCGCCATGTCTTCGGTGGCGACCGTGGCTCCCGCGCCGGCGCGGTATTTCACGACGAAGGCGTTGTAGCCGCGCTTGCTGATCTCGTCGGCGTAGGGAAAGCCTTCGTGAAGCGATCCTACGTATTCGAAGCCCCCGCCCGGCGCGATGAGCGCGAACGGCGCTCCCGGCTTGCCACGGTAGAAGAAGAGCCCCGTGTTGCGCTTCGAGGGATCTGATTTCTTCTCGGCCTCCGAATAGAAATCGTAGAAGACAGTCTTGCCCGATGCCCGCTCATCGATCATCCGGTTCAGGGCACTCACGACGTCGTCAGCGTCGACATGGCCGTGGTAAGGCAGAAGCGAGCCCACCTGCGCGAGACGCAGGGATTCGTCGTAGCGACGACCGTCCCAGGGAAGCAGGAGCCGCCCGTACGGCGCGAACGCCGGATGCGCGAGCAGGTCGCCGATGCGATGGTTCGGCGTGAGATGCGATCCGATCTTCGCGGCTGGGTCGGCGCCGTGCACGGCGCTCATCGTGAACCCCATGACGAGGACGAGAAAGAGCCAGACCAGACGGAGGAATGGCATGCGCGGTCCATTCAAGTGTCGAGCCGCCGCTCGCTCATCCACTGGACCATCTTCGGATCGCGATGCGAGAAGAAGCTGCTCTGGCCCGTCTCGAGCTTCGCGATCCCCGCGAAGTCCGCGTCATCGAGTGCGAAGTCGAAGATGTCCAGGTTCTCGTCCATCCGTTCGCGGCGCACGGACTTGGACAGGACCACGATCTCGCGCTGGACGAGCCAGCGCAGCACGACCTGCCCGACCGTCTTTCCGTGCTTGCGACCGATCGCGGTGAGCACCTCGTTCTGGAACAGGTTGTTGCGGCCTTCCGCGAAAGGCGCCCATGCCTCGGGCTGCACGCCGATCTCGCGCATGAAGGCAACGCTCTCGGCCTGTTGGTGAAACGGATTCACCTCGATCTGATTGACGGCCGGGGCGAGCTTGTTGAACGCCTTGATGTCCATCAGCCGGTCGGGATGGAAATTGCTCACGCCGATGGCGCGCGCCTTGCCCGCCTTCAACGCGTCTTCCATCGCTCTCCAGGAGCCGTGCACGTCGGAGAACGGCTGATGGATGAGGTAGAGGTCCACGTAGTCCAGCTGCAGCCGGCGAAGCGACTTGTCCAAGGCCTTCACGGTCTTCTCGTAGCCGGTGTCCTGAACCCAGAGCTTCGTCGTCACGAAGAGTTCTTCACGCGGCACGCCGCCCAAGCGGATCCCCTTCCCAACCGCCTCCTCGTTGAGATACGAGGCCGCCGTATCGATCAGGCGGTATCCGGCATGGATGGCTTCGCGCACGGCGCGTTCACATTCGTCCGGAGGAATCTGGAACGCCCCGTAACCTACGATCGGCATCTGCAATCCGTTGTTCAGTCTTACGTGTCGCATGTGAATACTCCTGGAGCGTCCGGGCGTGGAACCTGGCGAGCTTCTCGATCATCTTCAAGGCTTCTGCTTGAAGACCTCGCGCGCGACGTTCGCCGCATTGATGGCGTTGGGCCAGCCCGAATAGAACGCGAGCTGTGTCAGGGTCTCCACGAGTTCCTCTTCGGTTACGCCGTTCTGAAGGGCCCGTGCCATGTGCGAGCGCAACTGCTCGGGGCGGTTCAGGGCGATCAGCGCGCTCACCGTCACGAGGCTGCGGTCGCGCTGGGAAAGACCCGGGCGCGCCCACACGTCGCCGAAGAGAACCGTGTCGGTGAGATCTGCGAGCTTGGGTGCCACGTCACCGAAGAGCCCCTGCGCGCCTGCCACGCCGCCCCGCGTCGGGACATTCGCGCCGTACTGCGCGTCAGTCACCGGCTCCATCCATTCGACGGCCTTGCCGTCGAGCTGCTCGGTGATCGCCAAGTGGGTCATCGAGCTGTCGGGGGCGGCGCCATGCCAGTGCTTCACGCCTGCGGGAATGCGCACCACGTCGCCCGGACGGATCTCCTGCATCTCCGAGCCCCATTGCTGCACGCGGCCCACACCGGCGGTCACGACCAGCACCTGAGCGATCGGATGCGTGTGCCAGTTCGAGCGCGCTCCCGGCGAGAAGGTCACGTTGCCCCCGGACGTTCGGCCCGGCTCCTTGGCGGGAAACACGGGATCGACCCGCACGGTGCCCGTAAAGTTTTCACGGGGGCCGGGCGAGGAGGCCCGTGTGCCCGCGCGTGAGATCTCGACTTGCTCGGCGAAGACGGGTTGCATCAGCGCGAAGGTCGCGGCGGCGGCGGCGAGCGTTTTCATCGGGCTTCCTTCCATGGGTTTTGCAGGGAGTGTTCGACAGGTATGACGCCAGTGTAGGCAGACGATTCACACGGAACTAGCCCATAACACCTTGTTGGATTGGCAAGCTACACTTGCTTATCAACGCCAGAGACGGCCATGCCCATCAACGAACTGCGCTCCATCACCACGTTCGCCAGGACCGCCGAGTTGGGAAGCCTGCGGCGCGCGGCCGCCGCGCAGTCGATCACGCCCCAGGCCGCGAGCCAGGCCCTCGCCCAACTCGAGCATTACTTGGGTGTTCGGCTCTTCCACCGCACCACGCGATCAATGACCCTGACCGAGGACGGTCGGCGCTTTCTGGAGGCGGCAAGGCCGGCGTTGGCGGGGCTGCAGCGCGCACTGACCGTAGTTCGCCAGTCGAAGGACGAGATGGCCGGTCCGCTGCGGATCGTTACGCCGCACATCAACTTCGTTCGAGTGCTGTGGCCCGTGCTGAAGGAGTTCTGCCGCAAATACCCCGAGGTGCAGCCCGATGTGCTGATGGAAGACCGCGTGGGTAACTGGGTCGAGGATCGCGTGGAGGTCGGCTTCCGCATCGGGGCATCCCCGGCCGAAGGCGTTATCGCGCGCCGGCTCTTTCCCCTGCAGCTCGTGATCTGCGCGGCACCGAGCTACTTGGCCCGCTATGGGGCGCCTCAGAGCCTGGAGGAACTCGCGTCACACCGGTGCAGCGTCTTTCGCAGCCCCAACAAGGGCACGCTACTGCCGTGGAACGTGAAGGTCGACGATTCGATCGTGGCCTATCAGGTACCGCCGGCGCTCTGCAGCAACAACGAGGAGCTCGAAACCGAAGCGGTGCTTGCGGGACACGTGATCGGATCGCTCACGAACATCGCCGTCGCCCAGCACGTTCGCTCCGGACGCCTTGTGCCCCTGCTCACGCAGCACGTGTCCGATCGGGCAAGCGTCTTCATCTATTTCGGGAGCCGCGCGGAGCAGCCCGCGCGCGTGCGGGCGTTCATCGACCACGCCGTGGCATCCCTGAAGGACACCGCGGAGTTCGTGTTGACCGCGAAGGAGCTCGCGACTGCCGAAGCAAAGGGCAGGAGATCGGTGCGAGCGCGTGGACAGCCTCGCAAGAGGTGAAACGGATGGCGAAGGGAATTCTGGAGGCAGGAGGCGGAATCGAACCGCCGTACACGGCTTTGCAGGCCGCTGCATAACCACTCTGCCATCCCGCCCGGGAGGCGCCCCTTGGAGATTCAGGGGCCGGAATCGAAACGGGGGAAACCGGTGTGACCGATTTCCCCCGGGTAATGCTGGAGCGGCAGAAGAGTCTCGAACTCTCGACCTCAACCTTGGCAAGGTTGCGCTCTACCAACTGAGCTACTGCCGCGAAGAACAGCAATTATAGCCGGGGAGACCCCTTCCCTTCAACGTTCGCCGCGCTTTCAGGCGTAGGAACGCGCCGGATGTTCCCGGCGAATTCGTAGAGCTCCCGCAGGCGCCGCTCGGCCCGCTCCGTCCGTTCCTGGTCCACGCGGCGGGGATCCCAGTACGAAAAGTGAACTCGAACTGACTTTAAGTATGTCATATAAGTCATTGATTGTAAATCAAGTACTTGGGACTCTCATCGCGGCCTTCAGGTACACCAGCATAGACCAAAGCGTGATGAACGCCGCGATCCAGATCAGCACGCGCCCCACCGGGTTGGTGTGGAAAAGGCCGAAGAGCACGCCGTTGAAAAGCAGGAACGGAATGGCCACGAGTTGCATCACCGTCTTGAGTTTCCCGGCCATGTTCACGGCCACGCTCTTGGACTGCCCCACCGAAGCCATCCATTCGCGCAGGGCCGAGATGGTGATCTCGCGGCTGATGATGATCAGCGTCGCGAAGGGATCCACGAAGCCCTTCTCCGTGAGCACGATCATCGCGGCGGCGACCATCAGCTTGTCGGCCACGGGGTCGAGGAACGCGCCGAATGGCGTGGTCTGGTTCCACTTGCGGGCGAGGTAGCCGTCGGCCCAGTCGGTGACCGCGGCGGCGATGAAGATCCACATCGAGATCACGTTGGCCTGGCGCTCGGTGAGCCAGTCCTCGGGGAAGTAGAGCACCGCGACGAAGAGCGGGATCGCCGCCACCCGGAGCCAGGTGAGGAGGATCGGGAGGTTGAACTTCGAGCTCAATGCGGTCGCGCGTCCATCAGTGCAGTTCGTTGTAGATGCGTTCCGCGAGTGTACGGCTGATGCCCTCCACGCGGGCAAGATCGTCCACGCTCGCGGCCATCACGCCCTGCAATCCCCCGAAGTGCGCGAGGAGCTGCTTGCGTCGCTTGGGCCCGACGGAACCGATCTCCTCCAGCCGTGAGGCCCGGCGTGCCTTGCCCCGCTTGGCGCGGTGGCCCGTGATGGCGAAGCGGTGCGCCTCGTCGCGGATCTGCTGGATCAGGTGCAGCGCCGGATGGTGCGGCGGCAGGATGCGCGGCTCCTCCTCGTCCGGGAAGACCAGCTGCTCGAGGCCCGCCTTGCGTTCGACCCCTTTGGAGACTCCCACCATGGGAATGTCCGCGAGTCCGAAATCGACCATCACCTGGCGCGCGGCGTTCACCTGCCCTCGCCCGCCGTCGATCAGGATCAGGTCCGGAACGCGACCCTCGCCTTCCGCGAGCGGCCGATAGCGCACCTCGAGCGCGTACTTCATCGCGCCGTAGTCGTCGCCCGGCTCCACGCCCTTCACGTTGTAGCGCCGGTACTCGGAAGTCTGCATCCCGCCCTTGTCGTACACCACGCACGAAGCCACGGGCGATTCGCCCATCGTGTGGCTGATGTCGAAGCATTCGATGCGGGCGACGGGAGCCTCGGACGCCATGAATTCCTGCAGTGCGGCGGCACGGGCCTCCTGCGTTTCCTGCGCGGCGATGCGCGTGGTGAGGGCGAGGCTCGCGTTCTTGCGCGCCATGTCGATCCACAGGCGCGGCTCGCCGATCGGGCGCGAGTTGATGCGCACGGGATGGCTCGCCGATTCGGAGAGCACCTCCTCCATCGACGAAGGGCCCTCCAGTTGGTCGACGATGATCTTCGGCGGCGCGGGCTGCAGGACGTAGTGCTGCTCCATGAAGGCCTCGAGCACGTCGTTCGCGAGGCTGCCGCCGGCGTTCTGCGGGAAGAACGTGCGATCGCCCAGGTGGCGGCCGCCGCGCACCATGGCGAGCGTCACGGCCCACACGCCCTCGCGCTCGACGGCGACGATGATGTCCACGTCGCCGGCCTTCGCGGTCTCGACCGCTTGTCCGGAACGCACGCGCTGCAACATGCGGATGCGGTCGCGGTGTTGCGCGGCCAGCTCGTACTCCTGGCGTTCGGCGGCCGAATCCATCACCTTCGTGATCGCGGCCGTCACGTCGTCGTCCTTGCCGGAGAGAAACTGCGCGGCGTGCTCCACGTCGAGCTTGTAGGCCTCGACGTCGATCTTGCCCACGCACGGCGCCGAGCAGCGGCCGATCTGGTGCAGCAGGCACGGGCGCGAACGGTGGGCGAATACCGTGTCGTCGCAGGTACGGAGGAGAAAGATCTTCTGGAGGTGGCCGATGGTCTCGCGCACCGACCAGGCGCTCGGGAACGGCCCGAAGTAGCGATTGCCCTTGTGCTGCACGCCGCGGTAGAAGCGGATCTGCGGGAACTTGTGGCCCGTGATCAGCACGTAGCCGTAGCTCTTGTCGTCGCGGAAGAGCACGTTGAACTTCGGCTGCGCGCTCTTGATCGCGTTGTTCTCGAGCAGCAGCGCCTCGGCTTCGGTGCGCGTGGCCGTGTACTCGGCATCGGCGATCTGGCCCACCATCATCGTGGTGCGCGGGCTCGCGTGCGTCTTCTGGAAGTAGTTGGAGACGCGCTTCTTGAGGTCCTTCGCCTTGCCGACGTAGATGATCTCGCCGGCGGCGTTCTTGAACCGGTAGACGCCCGGCAGCGTGGGGACGCCGGCCAGGAACGCGGCGCTATCGAATTCGGATGCCACTCACACCCCGCGGATCCGCGCGAGGTTCTCCACGGCCGCCAGGTAGTTCGCGCTCGACTTCAACGCAGCCGAAGAAATGGCGCGGCCGCGCATGCGGTCGACGCGGCGCAGCAGCGTGGGCGCCACCGGACGGCGCTCGAGGCCTTCGAGGCACGTGTCCTGGGCGCGCGGGTCGTTGCAGATGAGCACCATGTCGCAGCCGGCGTTCATGGCGGCGTTGGCGCGGCCGACCATGCCGCCCGCGGTGCTGGCCCCTTCCATCGAGAGGTCATCCGAGAAGATGAGCCCCTCGAAGCCCAACTTCTCGCGCAGGATCTTCTGCAGCCAGATGGAAGAGAAGCCGGCGGGTTTCGAATCCACCTTCGAGTAGACGACGTGCGCGGGCATCATGCCGCCCATGCCGGAACGCGCGAGACGCTGGAACGGCACGAGGTCCGTCGCGGTGATCTCGGCGAGCGTTCGGTCATCGACAGGCACTTCGAGGTGCGAATCGGCGCGCACGAAGCCGTGCCCGGGAAAATGCTTGCCCACGCTCGTCATGCCCGCGGCCGCGAGGCCGGCTTGCAGCGCCTCGGCAAGGACGGCGATCACGTTCGGGTCCGCATGCAGCGCGCGGTCGCCGATCACGCTCGATTCGCCGTAGTCCACGTCGAGCACGGGCGCGAACGTGAAATCCACGCCGTGCGCCTGCAGCTCGCTCGCCATCACGTAGCCGCAGCCGCGCGCCGCGGCGATGGCCTGCGCGGGATCGCGGTCGAAGAGCTTGCCCAGGTGCGTCATGGCCGGAATGGGCGTGAAGCCGTGCTTGAAGCGCTGCACGCGGCCGCCTTCGTGGTCGACGGCGATCAGCAGTTCGGGCTTGCGCAACTCGCGGATCGATTGGGCGAGCTGGATCAATTGCAGCGGCGCTGCGAAGTTGCGGGCGAAGAGGATCACCCCGCCGACTTGCGGGTGCTGCAGGCGCTCGACGTCGTCGGAGGAAAGCTCCAGGCCGCTGACGTCCACCATGACCGGTCCCAACCGCATGACTATCCTTCCAGCACGACGAACGCGACGGCCACGCCGGCGTCGTCGGTGAGCGAAACGTGCGACGCCTTGACGCCGAGTTCCGCGAGGTGGCGCGCCATCGCCTCGCTCGGATGCAACAGGGGCTTGCCGCGCACGTCGCGCGCGACGGCGATGCTGTGCCAGGTGAACGGCGAGTGGATGCCGGTGCCGATGGCCTTGGCGAAGGCTTCCTTGGCCGCGAAGCGCTTGGCCAGGTGGTTCGCCTTCTGCTTGGTCGCGTGATAGCGGCCGCGCTCTTCGGGCGCCAGGATGCGATGCGCGAACTTCTCGCCGAAGCGTTCCAGCGCGGCCTCGATGCGCGTGATCGACGTGACGTCGGTGCCGATGCCGACGATCATCGCGCCGCCTGCCTCATCAAGTCCTTCATCTCGCGCACCGCCTCGCGGATGCCCACGAACACGGCGCGGCTCACGATGGCGTGGCCGATGTGCAGCTCGCGGATGCCCGGCAGCGCCGCCACGGGCTGCACGTTGAAGTAGTTCAGCGCGTGGCCGGCGTTGAAGCGCATGCCGGCCGCACGGATCGCATCGCCCGCCTTGCGGATCTTGTCGAGCTCCTTCACCACGGCCGGGCTTTCCGCGTCGCGGCCCTTCGAGTGGAAGGCGTGGGCGTACGGGCCGGTGTGGATTTCGCAGACGCGCGCCCCGACGCGCTCGGCCGCCTTCACCTGCTTCACGTCGGCGTCTATGAAGACGCTCACGACGATGCCCGCCTTGGCGAGCTTTTCCACTTGCTTTGCGATGCGCTTCTCGCGCGCCACGATGTCCAGGCCGCCTTCGGTGGTGATTTCCTCCCGGCCCTCGGGCACGAGCATCGCCATCTCGGGCTTGATGCGCGCGGCGATGGCGACCATCTCATCCGTGGCCCCCATCTCGAAGTTGAGCTTGATGTTCGTCACTTCGCGCAGCCGGCGCACGTCTTCGTCCTGGATATGGCGGCGATCCTCGCGCAGGTGGACGGTGATGCCGTCGGCGCCCCCGAGGTGCGCCTCGACGGCAGCCCAGACCGGGTCCGGTTCGTACGTCCTGCGAGCCTGCCGGATGGTCGCGATGTGGTCGATGTTGACGCCGAGTTCGATCATCGCTTGGCCTCTTCGGTACGCTTCGGGTCGATGCGCTGCAGGTCGCGCGCGAGGTTGCGCGTCGAGAGTTCCTCGCCGTTCAGCACGTGGTGCAGGATGAGTCGCATCAGCTGCTTGGCCTGGGTGGCGGTGACGGGGTCGGTGAGCTCGCCGCGCTCGAGATGCTGGAGCGTGAGGCCGCGTAATTTTACCGCATTCGCCCGCGGTTCCTCGTGGGAGGGCGCCGGTACCGCGCCGCGCTCGACATAGTAGAAATACTCGCGTTCGGCGGCGATCGGCACGTGGCTTTCGCCTTCGCGCGCGAGCTCCAGCGCGTAACCCAGTTCGCGCAGCAACCGGACTTCGAAGCGGCGCAGCACCGGTTCCACCGCGTCCGCGGCAGGCTTGGTGCGCGAGCGCGACAGCGCTCGCAGTTCGCTGATGGCCTCGTGATACGCGGCGTAGAGCCCCGGGTGCGGATCGTCGCGGTGGGTGAGCTTCAGCAGCAGCTCGTTGAGGTAGAACGCCGCCAGCAATGCGGCGCCCGCGAGCGGAAAGGCCGGGCCGTCGGGCTCGCCGGCCTTCAACGTCTTCAGTTCGCCGCGCCCGAACCAGGAAAGGGAGAGCGGCTGGAACGGCACGAGGACCGCGCGCGAAGCGGACTTGGGCCGGCGCGCGCCCTTGGCCACGGCGCCGAAGCGTCCCTGGTGCTCGGTGAACAGCTGCAGGATGAGGCTGGTTTCCTTGTAGGGATACGAATGCAGGACGTATCCCCGGTCCGGGCCGCCGTTACTCATAACCCAACTGGCGCAGCATGGCCTCGTTGTCGGCCCACCCGCCCTTCACGCGCACCCAGAGTTCGAGGTGCACCTTGCCGCCGAAGAGCGCTTCCATCGCATGGCGGGCCTCGGTGCCGATGCGCTTCAGCGACGCGCCCTTCTCGCCGATCACGATCGCCTTGTGGCTGTCGCGGTCGACGAAGATCGTGGCGGTGATGCGCCGGAAGCCGCCGGGATTCGTGGGCGACGGCTCGGTTTCGAACGCCTCGATCACCACCGCCGTCGAGTACGGCAGCTCGTCGCCCAGCAGGCGGAAGATGCGCTCGCGCACGAGCTCGGCGGCGAGGAAGCGCTCGGAGCGGTCGGTGAAATCCTCCGCGTCGAAGACGGGGGGCGCCACGGGCAAGTGCTTGCGGATCTCCCACAGGAGCGACTTCAGCTGCGTGCCCTTCTCGGCGCTCACCGGAACCAGGGCCGCGAAGTCGCGCTTCGCGTTCCATTCCACGAGGGCCTGTGCGAATTTCTCCCGGTCCTTGATGCGGTCGACCTTGTTCAGCGCGAGGATGACCGGAATCTCCGCGGGGAGCATCTCGAGGATCGGATCGTCGCGCACGTCGTGCTGCCAGGCCTCGACCACCATCACGATCGCATCCACCTCGCCCATCACCTGGCGCACGGTGCGGTTCATGCCGCGATTCAGCGCGTTCTGGTGGCGCATCTGGAAGCCGGGCGTGTCGACGAAGATGAACTGGCTGCGATTGTCGGTGAACACGCCGTGGATGCGATGGCGCGTGGTCTGCGCCTTGCGCGACGTGATGGCCACGTGCTGGCCGACCAATGCGTTCAGCAGCGTCGACTTGCCGACATTGGGCCGGCCGACGATGGCCACCGTACCCGTCCGGAATCCGGTGGCGCCGGATTCGTCGCGTTTCGTTTCGCTCAAGGCCGCGCTTTCTTGCGTTCCGCGTCGAGTTTCTGCAGCGCTTGCGACGCCGCGTCCTGCTCGGCGGCGCGGCGGCTGGGGCCGCGTCCCTCCACCACGATGGACAACTCGTCCACGCGGCATTCGACGATGAAGGTCTGGTCGTGCGCCTCGCCCTCGGTCGCCGCGACCTTGTAGCGCGGCAGCGGGAGCTTGCGGCCCTGCAGCACTTCCTGCAGCGTGGTCTTCGGATCCTTGTCCACCGGGTGGCGCTCGGCCTCGTCGAGGGAGCCGGCGAGCAACGACTCGACGGCCTTCCGCGCGGCCTCGAAGCCGCCGTCGAGATAGACCGCGCCCAGCAGCGCTTCGACCGCATCGGCGAGGATCGAGGGACGGCGATGGCCGCCGCTCTTCAGCTCGCCTTCGCCCAGGCGGATGAGGTCGCCCAGCTCCAGGCGCTGCGCCGCCTCGAACAGCGAGGCCTGCTTCACGAGCTGCGCGCGCAGGCGCGAAAGGTCGCCTTCAGGATGCTTTGGGAAACGTTCGTAGAGGATCGTGGCCACGGCGCAGTTGAGCAGGCTGTCGCCCAGGAATTCCAGGCGTTCGTTGTGGGGGGTGCCGTAGCTGCGGTGGGTGAGCGCCCGGGCGGCATGGCCCGGGTCGTTGAAGCGGTGGCCCAGCGCGCGCTCGAGGCGCGCGAGGGCCTCGGGCACGATGGCGCCGGGGGAATCTACTTCGCGGTGGTCGCGACGAAGTCGAGGCACGCCGAGAAGTTGTAGATCATCGGGACCTTCACCGACCACATCGCCGTGACGACGGCTTCGCCGCCTTCCTTCGTGATCTCGAGGTCGTCGCCCTTGACCTCCTTCACGCCTTCGATGCTGTTGCGCCGGTCGAAGGAGACGCGGATGTCGCGCACCGTGCCCTTGGTGTCGCCCGCCGCTTCCATGGTCGAGAGGATCTTCTTCACCGCGAAGTATTCGATGTACGACGGCACGAGCTTCACTCCGAAGAGACCGATGAACGCGATCGCGATCATTGCCAGCAGCGCGCCCGTCAACGTGATCCCGCTTTGCTTCCTCATGGATCCTCCCAGGGGATTGCCTTTAGTCGATGCCGTTACCGATGCGCTTCAGGTCGCCGAAATTCATCCACACGAGGAAAGCCCGGCCCTTGATGTGGTCGTCGGGGACGAAGCCCCAGTACCGGCTGTCGCTGCTCTGGTCGCGGTTGTCGCCCATCATGAAGTAGTGGCCCGCGGGTACCGTGCAGCGAAAACCGTCGTCATTGTATTCGCAATTGTCGCGGTGGGCGAACTGCCGGACCTGCGACAGCTCCACCACCGGCTGCGACGGAATCACCATCATGCGATGCGAATGCGCGTTCAGTTTCTCGAGGAATTGCGGCAGGCGCATGTAGTTCAGCTCCGCATCCGTGTAGAAGCCCGCGGGCTGCACCGGCACCGCCTCCTTGTTGATCGTGAGGCGCTTGCTTCGGAACTCGACCACGTCGCCCGGCAGGCCCACCACGCGCTTGATGTAGTCGACCGAAGGATCGACGGGGTAGCGGAACACGACCACGTCGCCGCGCGCGACCGGGTTGATCTCCACGACCTTCTTGTTCACCACGGGCAGGCGGATGCCGTACGTGTACTTGTTCACGAGGATGAAGTCGCCCACGAGCAGCGTGGGCTTCATCGAGCCCGACGGGATCTTGAAAGGTTCGACCCAGAACGAGCGGATCATGAACACGACGATGATCACCGGGAAGAAGGCGCGCGCCATGTCGATCACGATCGGCTCGGCGGCTCCCGCGGGGCGCCGCGCCCGCGCCCACTGGGCGTCGAACAGCCAGATCAGGCCGGTCACGATCGCGGCCACCAGCAGCACGGCGGCGAAGTCGGTGAACTTGAGCATCAAGCCCATCACGGCGATGAAGAGCACCGGCCAGGCGATCTCGAGCAGGCCCTTGCGCGCATCGGAGCGCGGGGCGCCGCCGCGCGTGGTGAACCAGTCCCAGCCGATCAGCGCGAAGCTGGCCGCAGCGGCCACCATCGCGATCATTTCCCAATCCAGTCCGCCCTGTTGCATCTTGTCGCTTCGCTCCGTTGAGGCGAAAGGCGCTCTCCGCCGATAAACACAGATAAACGCAGATTGAACTTGAAAATCGTCATCTGCGTTTATTGGCGTTTATCTGCGGAGGGAGCCTTTTGTCATTTGCTCTCCACCTGCAGGATGGCGAGGAACGCCTCCTGCGGGATCTCGACGTTGCCCACCTGCTTCATGCGTTTCTTGCCGGCCTTCTGCTTCTCGAGCAGCTTCCGCTTGCGCGAGATGTCGCCGCCGTAGCACTTGGCGAGCACGTTCTTGCGCAGCGCCTTGATGTTCTCGCGGGCGACCACGTCCGAACCGATGGCCGCCTGCACCGCCACGTCGAACATCTGGCGCGGGATCAGCGTGCGCATGCGCGAGGCGAGCTCGCGGCCGCGGTACTTGGCGGTCTCGCGGTGCACGATGAGCGACAGCGCGTCGACCTTGTCGCCGTTGATGAGGATGTCCAGCTTCACCAGGTCACCGGCACGGAACTCGCGGAATTCGTAGTCGAGCGAAGCGTAGCCGCGCGAGTTGCTCTTCAGCTTGTCGAAGAAATCCATCACGATCTCGTTCAACGGCATGTCGTACGTGAGGATCACCTGCCGGCCCGCGTACTGCATGTTCACCTGCGAGCCGCGCTTGAGTTCGCAGAGCGTGATCACGGGGCCCACGTATTCGTTCGGCATGATGATCGTGGCGCGGATGATCGGCTCGCGGATCTCCTCGATCTTCGACGCGTCCGGGAGCTTCGACGGATTGTCGATCTCGATCACGGTGCCGTCCCGGAGTGCCAGCTGGTAGACCACGGTGGGCGCCGTGGTGATCAGCTCCATGTCGTACTCGCGCTCGAGCCGCTCCTGCACGATGTCCATGTGCAGCAGGCCGAGGAAGCCGCAGCGGAAGCCGAAGCCCAGCGCCTGCGACGTCTCGGGTTCGTAGCGCAGGGACGAATCGTTCAATTGCAGCTTCTGCAGCGCGTCGCGCAACGCTTCGTAGCGGTTCGATTCGACCGGATAGAGGCCCGCGAACACCTGCGGCTGGATCTCCTTGAAGCCGGGCAGCGGCTCCGTGGCGGGACGCTCGACCGTGGTGACCGTGTCGCCCACCTTCGCGTCCTTCAGTTCCTTGATGCCGGCGATGATGAAACCCACCTCACCGGCGCCCAGGCTCTCGCGCTGCAGCGACTTCGGCGTGAACACGCCCACCTGCTCCACCAGGTGCTTCGCACCCGTGGCCATCAGCAGGATGTTGTCCTTGGGCTTGAGCAGGCCGTCCTTCACGCGCACGAGGATGACCACGCCCACGTAGTTGTCGAACCACGAATCGATGATGAGGGCCTTCAGGGGACCGGTCGGGTCGCCCGTGGGCGGCGGGATGCGCGCGATCACGGCCTCGATCACGTCGTCCACGCCCTCGCCCGTCTTGGCGCTGCAGAACACCGCGTCGGTCGCATCGATGCCGATGACGTCCTCGATCTCCTGGATCACGCGGTCGGGCTGCGCCGACGGAAGGTCGATCTTGTTCAGCACCGGCACCACGTCCACGCCGAGCTCGGTGGCGGTGTAGCAGTTGGCGACCGTCTGGGCTTCGACGCCCTGCGACGCATCGACCACCAGCAGCGCGCCTTCGCACGCCGAAAGCGACCGGGAGACTTCGTACGAGAAGTCCACGTGGCCCGGGGTGTCGATCAGGTTGAGGCGGTATTCCTTGCCGTCGCGCGCGCGGTAGCTAAGGGCCGCGGTCTGCGCCTTGATGGTGATGCCGCGCTCGCGCTCGAGGTCCATCGAGTCGAGCACCTGCGACTCCATCTCCCGCGAGGAGAGGCCGCCGGTGCGCTCGATGATGCGGTCGGCCAGGGTCGATTTCCCGTGGTCGATGTGCGCGATGATGGAGAAGTTGCGGATGTGATCCATTGGTACCGAAAGCCCTGTTAAACGCGCAAAAGGCCACGAAAACGTGGCCTTTTGCGGTGCAGCATTCTACTCGATCCGGGCCATTCGCGCACCTAGAGCCTCGGCGTCCAGGTGGTAGTGACAGAGCTCTTCGTCGCCATCCAGCAGGACCGGGACCTTGTCGCCCCAGGCGGCCTCCAGCTCGGGCCGGCTGTCGACGTCCACGACCTCGATGTCGAAAGAAAATCGGCCCTGCAATGCACGCAGGGCCGAAAGCATTTCCTCACAAAGGTGGCAGTACTCGCGGGAAAGAAGCGTGAGCTTCTTCAACCCTCTTCCGGACGGAAAGGAACCAGCCGGGTGCCGTTCTCGTCGGCGACCAGCAGGGTGACCGGCTTCTTCACGTCGATCTTCGAGATGGCGTCGTTGAACGACTTCACGCTGGTCACGCCCGTGTTGTTCACGCGCAGGATCACGTCGCCCGGCTGGATGCCCGCGGCCAGCGCGGCGCCATCCACGGCCTCGACCTCGACGCCGCCGGTGACCTTCAGCTTCTTCTTCACGTCGTCCTTCAAGTCGGTCACGGCCACGCCCAGCTTGGTGGTCTTCACCTCGGGCTTGGTGCCCTTGGCCGAAGCGACGCGCGTTTCGCCCTCTTCCTTCAGCTCGCCCACGGTGACCACGAGGTCCTTCGTCTTGCCCTCGCGCCAGACCTGCATGTTGATCTTGGTGCCCGGCTTCACCTGGCGCACGTAGCGCGAGAGGTCCGAGTTGCCCTCGATCGTCCGGCCGTCGATCTTGAGAACCACGTCGCCGGCTTCCACGCCGCCCTTGGCCGCGGGGGAGTCTTCCTCGAGGCGCTGCACGATCGCGCCTTGCGCCTTCGGCAGGCCGAGGCTCTCGGCGACGTCCTTGCTCACCGCGGTGATCTGGACTCCGATGCGCCCGCGCGTGACCTTGCCGCCGGCCTGGATCTGGTTCGCGACGTTCATCGCGAAGTCGATCGGAATGGCGAACGAGATGCCTGCGAAGCTGCCGGTCTGCGAGAAGATCTGCGAGTTGATGCCGATCACCTCGCCGCGGAGGTTCAGCAGCGGGCCGCCCGAGTTGCCGGGGTTCACCGCCACGTCCGTCTGGATGAACGGCACCGCGTCCATGTTCGGGTCCGACAGGTTCTCGCGGCTGGTGGCGCTGATGATGCCGGCGGTCACCGTGTTCGAGAAGCCGAACGGCGAGCCGATGGCGATCACCCATTCACCCACGCGCGCCTTGGTCGAGTTGCCGATCTTCATGCTCGGCAGGCCCGAGGCCTCGACCTTGATCACGGCCACGTCGCTGCGCTTGTCGGCGCCGATCACCTTCGCCTTGAACTCGCGCTTGTCGGTGAAGCGAACGGTGATTTCGTCCGCGTTCTCGATCACGTGGGCGTTGGTGACGATGTAGCCATCGGGCGAGATCACGAAGCCGGAGCCCAGGCCCAGGGCACGCGGGGGGCCGCGGCGCTCGGGCGTGGCGCCCTTGCCTTCACCGCCGCGCGGACCGCGGCCTTCGGGGCCCGGACGCGCTTCCGGCGGCATGAAGCGGCGGAAGAACTCGTAGAACGGGTCGTCCTCGGACAGGCCCGGCACCGAAGCGGAGCGCGCCTTGCGGGTCGAGGTGTTGATGTTCACGACCGCGGGGCCGTATTTCTCGACCAGGTCCGCGAAGTCGGGAAGCATCTGCATCTGCGCGCCGGACGCCGTTTGCACGGGGGCCTGGGCGAGCTGCAGGGGCGCGGGCGCGGCGGCCGCCGGCTGCTGCTGGGCATTCGCGGTCGCGGTGTGGGACGCGGAGATCGCGGCGGCGCCGACGATGCCGAGTGCGATGGCCACTCCGGCCATCAGGGTATTGATGCGTTGAGTCATAGGGAATGGTCCTTGCGACAGTGGAACGTCTTACCGAACTAGATATAGGGGAACGGGCGAAAGTTCAAGGGCGGCGCGAAACGCTGCGCCCGATCTGCTGGGCCGTGGCGATGGGCACTTCGCCCAGCACGGTCACCACGAAATCGCCCGCGGGACGCACGAAGAAGCTCGTGGTGCCCTCTTCGCTCGCCGCCTCGGCCGGCCGCGCCGGAACCCCGGCGAGCTCCACGAAAACCGACAGGCTCGCGAGGCCGTCCGAATAGATGATCTGGGAGACCGGCTGCGAACGGCCCGGAAGCGTGCGGCGCACTTCGCCGATCTTGCGATAGCCGGCGGGAATGTTGGTGACGGCCCAGCCGGTATCCACCCCCTTGGCTTCGTCGCGGGGCTGGGAATCCGTGATCCAGGACTTCACGCGCGACTGCAGCGTCGGCTTCACGTCGCTGCGGGCCACCTGCGGGCCGAGCTTGATGTCGGTGAACGTCCATTGCTCGATCGGCTGCTTGCGCTCGTTCAGCGTGCGGGCCCGCAGCAGCAGGCCCGTGGTGACCTCGGCGCAAAGGCGCTGCGCGAATCGCAGGGCGTCCTTCGGATCGAGGCGGATCCACTGGCATTCCAGGCCCAGCATGCGTTCCGTATTGCCCAGGCGAAGCGTGTAGTTCTCCGCCAGGGCCTCCGGCGGGCCGCGGAAGATCGACGGGAAGTACCGGGCGGAGACGCGCTTGTCCAGCCGCATCGTCTTCGCTTCGGGGAAGTAGCAGATCATGTCCTCGCCACGCCGGACGATCTCGTGGGGCTCGCCCTCCAGGGGCTCGACCCGTTCCTGCTCCACGCCATCGATGATCGCGTGGGCGATGCGGACCGTGGAGGTGCGCTCGCCGTTGGTGTGCACGAAAGTGCCCGAATACGACGAGGTGCGGGCCGCGTTGGCGGCGCGCTGCAACCAGGCGAGGGGTTCGTCCTGCGGGGCTGCCTGGGCTCCGGCGGTGAAGCCGAAGGCCAGCGCGGGCAGCCAGGCGCGCGAAGCGCGCCTCATCGAGTGCGGACCGCCTGGCGGGCCGCGACGGTGCGGTATTGGTCCGGCGTGGGCACCTGGCGATGGGCGGCCAGGTAGTCGTTCACCTCGATCGCGGCATACGCCGGATCGGCCTTGAGAACCACCTGCTCCACGGGGACGTTGGCCTGCAACGTCACGCCGCCGGTGCTGGCCATGGTGGCCGGCGCGCTGCCGGTGCTCATGCCCTGGGTAGCGATCCAGCCCACGGCCCCGATGGTGGCCACGGAGGCGGCCGCCGCGAACGCGATGCGCCCGAAGGCCTGGGCCCGGACCGGAAACCGCCGGGAGGCGCGTGGCGCCAGCACGGTGGGCTCCTGCTCGAGCTTGGCCATCACGGCCGATGCGATGTCGAAGCGGCGTGCTCCGCCGTCTCGCATAACCTCGCCGATCAGGTGGTACTCGTCCCAGGCCTGCTTGCCTTCGGGACAACCGGTGCATGACTGAATGGCGCGGTCGCTCGCGTGCGGGTCGAGCTCGCCGTCCATCAGCGAAGAGATTTCCTGGTTCATGGTTCCTGCTCCTGTCCTGCCTAAGTGTTGCCGCCCTGCTGCATGGATTTTCTAGTTATGGACTGCGACTGCCTGTTGCGTGCTACCACCTTTGATCCTTGCTGGTGCCCAGTTGCGGGCGAAGCCTCTCGGCCACGGCTTCCCGTGCCCGGAAGATACGCGAACGCACCGTTCCGATCGGGCAATTCATGATCTGGGCGATTTCCTCGTACGACAGCCCGTCGATCTCGCGCAGCGTGATCGCCGTGCGCAGTTCCTCGGGCAACGCCTCGATCGCATCGTTCACCGTCTGCGCGATCTGCTTGGTCGCCAGCATGCTTTCGGGCGTATTCATGTCGCGCAGGCCCGAAGCATCCTCGAAGCTTTCCGCCTCCTCCGCGCCGTATTCCGTGGAGGTGGGCGCGCGCCGGCCGAGCGCGATGAGGTGGTTCTTGGCCGTGTTGATGCCGATGCGGTAGAGCCAGGTGTAGAACGCGCTGTCGCCCCGGAAGTTCGGGAGCGCGCGGTAGGCCTTGATGAAGGCTTCCTGCGCGACGTCCTCCACCTCGCCCTGGTCGCGGATCACGCGGGAAAGCAGCCGTTCCAGCTTGCGCTGGTACTTGATGACCAGCAGCTCGAAGGCTCGCTTGTCGCCCCGCTGCGCCTTCTCGACCAGTTGCTGGTCGATTTCACGATCGCTCATCCGCTCGGGAGCCTGTCTTGTTCTGGGTATCGGGGCTGCGCCGCCCGGAAGGGCATGCGCGGCAGCATCGCCCACGAAGGGACGGGAAGCTGCCTGCGGTATTATAAACGTCAGGTTTTTCATTCCCTTGCCGCAATCATGCACGCCATGGCTTCCAGACCGGGAGCCCTGCAAATAGTTCCACGGCGGACAAGGTCTTTCAACCACCTTCCAGAGCCCCCATGGCCGATTTCGACGTCCTGATCATCGGCAGCGGCTTGGCCGGCCTGTCGGCAGCCTTGCGGCTGGCCCCGACCCGCCGGGTGGCGCTCGTCACCAAGCAGGAGCTCCTGGACGGTGCGTCGGCCTGGGCCCAGGGCGGCATCGCCGCGGTGCTCGACAGCACCGACTCCCTCGAAAGCCACATCCGCGATACGCACGTGGCCGGCGCGGGCCTCTGCCACGACGACGCGGTCCGGTTCGTGGTCGAAGGCGGCCGCACGGCGGTCGAATGGCTGATCGCGCAAGGCGTCGAGTTCACGCGCGAGGACGGGGGCGAGGTGCACCTCACCCGCGAGGGTGGACACAGCCACCGCCGCATCGTGCACGCCGCCGATGCCACCGGACGAGCCGTGCAGAAGACGCTCGTGGGCCAGGTGAAGAGCCATCCGAACATCACCGTGCTGCAGCACCACATCGCGGTGGACCTGATCACCAACCGCAAGCTGGGCCGCGGCGGGGAAGATCGCGTCTGGGGCGCCTACGTCCTCGACAAGGACTGCGGCCGGGTGAAGACCATTGCCGCGCCGCACACCATCCTCGCCACCGGCGGGGCGGGCAAGGTCTACCTGTACACGACGAATCCCGACACGGCCACGGGCGACGGCGTGGCGATGGGCTGGCGCGCGGGCTGTGCGGTGGCGAACATGGAATTCATCCAGTTCCACCCGACCTGCCTCTACCACCCGCATGCGAAGTCGTTCCTGATTTCGGAGGCGGTGCGCGGCGAAGGCGGCATCCTGCGGCTTCCCGACGGCGAGCGCTTCATGCCCCGCCACGACCCGAGGGCCGAGCTCGCGCCGCGCGACGTCGTGGCCCGCGCGATCGACTTCGAGATCAAGCGCCTGGGCCTGGACTGCGTGTACCTCGACATCACGCACCTGGACGCGGCGTTCATCCACGAGCACTTCCCCAACATCCAGGAACGCTGCCTCGAGTTCGGCATCGACATCACGAAGCAGCCGATTCCCGTGGTGCCCGCGGCGCACTACACCTGCGGCGGCCTCGTGGCCGACCTGCATGGCCGGGCCACCCTGCCCGGCCTCTATGCGCTGGGTGAAGTGGCGAGCAGCGGCCTGCACGGCGCCAACCGTCTCGCGTCGAACTCGCTGCTCGAATGCCTCGTGTTCTCCGAGTCCGCCGCGAAGCACATCCTCGCGTCCGGAGCTTCGAGCATGCCGCGCCTGCCCGACTGGGACGAGAGCCGCGTCACGGATGCCGACGAGGAAGTGATCATCGCGCACCTGTGGGACGAGCTGCGCCGCTTCATGTGGAGCTACGTGGGCATCGTGCGCACCACCAAGCGCCTCGAGCGCGCGCGCCACCGCATCGCGCTGCTGCAGGGCGAGATCGACGAGTTCTATTCGAGCTTCCGCGTGTCGAACGACCTACTCGAATTGCGCAACCTCGTGATGACCGCCGAGCTGATCGTGCGCTCGGCCCTCGCGCGGAAGGAAAGCCGCGGCCTGCACTACAGCCGCGACTACCCGGACACGTTGGCCGAACCGCGCGACACCGTGATCATCCCGGGCGTGGCGGCCGCCGCCCGGCCCTCGGTCCGCGACACGCCGCTGGCCGCCGCCGTCACGCCGTGAGCGCAGGCGTGCTGCGAAGCACGGCGGAGCTGCGGGCCGTCGAGGAACGCTTCGGCAACGTCACCCCACCCCTCATGGAGCGCGCGGGCCAGGCCGCCGCCGATCTCGCCTCGACGCTCGCGCCGGAAGACGCAACGATCTTCGTGGCCGCGGGCCCCGGCAACAATGGGGGCGACGCCTGGGTGGTCGCCGCGCGGCTCGCCGCGGCATCGCGGCGCGCCGTGGTGTTCGATGTCCTGGGCACGCCGCCGCGGGCACCGGAAGCCGTGGCCGCGAAGGCGAGCTTCATCGCGCAAGGCGGCGTGGTCCTGCGCGAGTGGACGACGCACCTGCGCCCCGCCCTGGTCGTCGATGGCCTGCTCGGCATCGGCGGATCGCGCCCGCCCGAAGGCGCCCTGGCCGCGACGATCGAACGCATCAACACCTGCGGCGCATCGGTGCTGGCCCTCGACTTGCCGAGCGGGATCGATGCCGATACCGGCCGCCGCCTCGGTCTCGCGGTCCGCGCCGACGACACCATCACGTTCCTCGCCTTGAAGCCGGGCCTCTACACCGGCGAGGGGCTCGTGCTGCGCGGGCGCGTCCACCTCGCGTCCCTCGGCCTCGCGCCCGCGGATTTCGGCTTGCCGCGCGGCACGCTGCTCGCCTGGAACGACGTTCGCGATGGGCTTCCGCCGCGCGAGACGAACGCCCACAAGGGCACGCATGGAACGCTGGGCATCGTCGGCGGCGCGCCGGGCATGACGGGTGCCGCGATCCTGGCCGCACGCGCGGGCCTGCACGCCGGCGCCGGCAAGGTGATCGTGGCCCTCCTCGACGAGGACGCGCCCGCCTACGATCCCGGCGCGCCGGAATTGATGCTGCGCGAATTGAAGGACGCGATCGAAGCCGACGTGATCGTCGCCGGTCCGGGCGCGGGCAACAGCGCGGGCATCGCGATGGCCCTGCCCCTGTCGAAGCCGCTGGTGCTCGACGCCGACGCGTTGAACGAGGTCGCGCATTCGGACGCACTGCGCCGCGTCCTGCTGGCCCGCGCCGCGCCCACGATCCTCACGCCGCACCCCGGCGAGGCCGCGCGGCTGCTTTCCACCGACACGAAGTCCATCCAGGCCGACCGCGTCGGGTGCGCCCTGCGCCTCGCGAGCACGTTCAAGGCCCATGTCGTGTTGAAGGGCGCGGGTAGTGTCGTGGCCCATCCCGACGGCACCTACGCGATCAACACCACCGGGAACCCGGGGCTCGCGAGCGGCGGCACGGGCGATGCGCTGGCCGGCATGATCGGCGCGATGCTCTGCCAGGGCCTCGCGGCCGCCCGGGCGCTCGAGTTCGCCGTCTGCCTCCACGGAGCCGCCGCCGATGCGTGCGTCGCCCGCGGCGTCGGTCCGGTCGGCCTCACCGCCTCCGACGTGATCCTTTCCGCTCGTGCACTTCTAAACTCAAAGGACTAAGGCGAAGGGCGTCCTCCGCAGATAAACGCGGATAAACGCCGATGATTCCCTCAAGCATTCTTCCGTGTCCAACCCAAATCTCTATCGGCGTTTATCTGTGTTTATCTGCGGAGACCGCCTTTTGCCTTAATCTTTGAAAAATGAGCGAACGCGAATCGATGGAGTTTGACGTCGTCGTCGTCGGAGCCGGCCCCGCCGGCCTCGCGACGGCGATCCGATTGAAGCAACTCGCGGTGCAGAACAACCGCGAGACCACCGTCTGCGTGGTCGAGAAAGGCAGCGAGGTCGGAGCCCATATCCTCTCGGGCGCCGTGATCGACCCGCGCGGATTGGCCGAGCTCTTCGCGAACTGGAAGGAAGAAGGCGCGCCCCTCCACCAGCCGGTGACCGAGGACCGCTTCCTGTTCCTCACCGAGACCGGCTCGATGCAGGTGCCGGGCTTCGCGCTTCCCGCTTGCTTCACCAACCACGGCTACTACGCCGCGAGCCTGGGCAACCTCGTGCGCTGGCTGGGTCAAAAGGCCGAGGCGCTGGGCGTCGACATCTTCCCGGGCTTCGCCGCGCAGGAAGTCCTCTACACCGAGGACGGCAAGGTCCGCGGCGTAGCCACCGGCGACATGGGCATCGGCAAGAAGGGCGAGCGCACCTCGCGCTACCAACCGGGCATGGAGCTCGTGGCGAAGTACACCGTCTTCGCCGAGGGTTGCCGCGGGCACCTGGGCCGCCAGCTCGAAGCGCGCTACAAGCTGCGCGAGGGACGCGGGCCGCAGGTCTACGGCATCGGGCTGAAGGAACTCTGGGAAGTGAAGCCCGGGAAGCACGTCCCCGGACTCGTGATGCACACCGCGGGCTGGCCGCTGGACGCCGACACCTACGGCGGCTCGTTCCTCTACCACCTCGAGAACAACCAGGTCGCGGTGGGCTTCGTGGTGGGGTTGGGGTATTCGAACCCGTTCCTGCATCCGTTCGAGGAGTTCCAGCGCTACAAGACCCACCCTGCGATCCGCGGCACGTTCGAAGGCGGCCGGCGCCTGTCCTACGGCGCGCGCGCCATCGCGGCGGGCGGGCTGCAGTCCCTGCCGAAGCTCACCTTTCCCGGCGGCGTGCTCGTCGGCGACGACGCGGGCTTCCTCAACGCCTCGCGCATCAAGGGAACCCACGCGGCGATCAAGTCCGGGATGCTCGCGGCGGAAGCCGCGTTCGAAGCGCTGGGCGCCGGCCGCGCGCACGACGAGCTGGCCGCCTACCCCGCGGCGTTCGAGAAGAGCTGGCTGCATGACGAGCTGCATCGCGCACGCAACTTCAAGCCGCTGATGTCCGGGGGGCTGTACACGGGCGCCTTCCTCGTCGGGGTCGACCAGATGCTCTTCCGGGGCAAGGCGCCCTGGACCCTCCGGCACGCCCATGCCGACCATGAGACCCTCCGGCCGAAAGCCGAGTCCCGGCCGATCGCCTACCCGAAGCCCGACGGCGTGCTCACCTTCGACCGCCTCTCCTCGGTTTTCGTGTCGAACACGAACCACGAGGAGGACCAGCCCGCCCACCTCACCCTGAGGGACCCGGAAGTCCCCATCCGGATCAACCTGTCGGTTTACGACGCCCCCGAGACGCGCTACTGTCCTGCTGGGGTCTACGAGATCGTGAACGAGGGCACTTCCGCGCGGCTGCAGATCAACGCCCAGAACTGCGTGCACTGCAAGACGTGCGACATCAAGGACCCGACCCAGAACATCGTCTGGGTAGCCCCGGAGGGTGGTGGCGGACCCAACTACCCGAACATGTAACGTGGCGCAGGCATTCTTCGCGAAGGAGGACTGGCGATGAAGACCGTTTCCGAACTTCTGAGGGCAAAACCCACCCGCGTCGTTTCCGTGAAACCCGAGGACAGCGTGCTGGACGCCATCAAGGTCCTCGCGCGCGAGAACATCGGCGCCGCGGTCGTGATGACGGACGATCGGCTCGCCGGCATCTTTTCCGAACGCGACTACACCCGGAAGGTCATCCTCCACGGCCGCTCCTCGGACACCACGCGCGTCGAGGAGATCATGACCACCAGCGTGGTCGTCGTGAACCCGCGCACGCACGCGCGCGAGTGCATGCAGCTCATGACCGAGAAAAGCATCCGCCACCTGCCGGTGGTGGAACAGGGCCGCGTGATCGGCATGGTGTCCATCCGCGACATCGTGGGCGACATCATCGCGGACCAGGACTTCACCATCGAACAACTCGAGCACTACATCAGCGGCCAGTAACCACACAGGAGAGCAATACGCATGTCCGGACACGGTGTACACGTCCACGGTCCCCACGACCACGCAGTGGAACACGCGGCACAACACGGCGGCGACCTCGGCCAGAAGATCGCGATCTTCACCGCGGTGCTGGCCACCATCGGCGCGATCGTGAGCTTCCTCGGCGGCCACACGCAGAACGAAGCCCTGCTCTACAAGAACGAGGCCGTGCTGAAGAAGACCGAAGCCTCGAACCAGTGGAACTACTTCCAGGCCAAGAGCACGAAGCAGGCGCTGGCCGAGTTCGCGGCGGGCATCACGACCGATCCGGCGAAGGCGGAGAAGTACCGCGCGAGCGTCGAGCGCTACGAGAAGGAAAAGGCGGAGATCAAGAAGGAAGCCGAGAAGCTCGAGGAGCAATCGAAGGCGGCCTCCGAGAAGAGCAGCCACGCGCTGCATCCGCACGAGCACCTCGCGATCTCCATGACGCTCCTGCAGATCGCCATCGCGCTGGCTTCCATCACGGTGCTCACCCAGAAGCGCTGGCTGCTCGGCGGCGCCGGGCTCGCCGCGCTGGCGGGCGCCGTCTTCGGGATCATCGCCTGGATCTAGGCTAGCCGTGCTCGAGGTCCGCGACCTCGCGAAGTCCTTCGGTGCGGCGCCGCTGTTCGAGGCCGTCGCCTTCGGCGTCGCACCCGGCGAGCTGGTCGCCCTCGTGGGCGAATCGGGATCCGGCAAGTCCACGCTGCTCAACATCCTCGCCGGGCTCGAGCGGCCCGACGCGGGCTCCGTGCACCTGGCGGGCCAGGCCCTGCCCTTCGGCAACGACGAAGCCCTCGCCCTCTGGCGCCGGGCCCACGTGGGATTCGTCTTCCAGGCCTTTCACCTGCTGCCCTATCTCACGGTGTCCGAGAACGTGGCGCTCCCGCTCGTGTTGAACGGCGTGCCTTCCGGGGAGCGTGCGGGGCGCGTGCTGGCGGCGCTGCAATCCGTCGGCATGGCGCGGCACGCGGGACGCAAGCCCGGGACGCTCTCGGGCGGCGAAGCCCAGCGCGTGGCGATCGCGCGCTCCGTCGTGCACGGTCCGCGCCTGCTGCTCGCGGACGAACCGACCGGCAACCTGGACGAGGCGAACGCCGCGCAAGTCCTCGACACGCTGCGTTCCGAAGTGAAACGCTCCGGGGCCGCGGGCCTGCTCGTGACGCATTCGCCGGTGGCGGCCGCCGCGGCCGATCGCGTGCTGCGCCTTTCGGGCCGGCATCTCGCGGCGGCATGAACGCCTCCGTCCTGCGGCTCGTGCTGCGCGGGTCGTTCGCGGGGAACAAGGCGCGGCTGGCCCTCACCGTCCTGTGCATCGCACTCGGAGTGGCCCTCGCCGGCGCCGTGCACACCCTGCACGCCTCCGCGCTGGCCGAGATCGAACGCGCGGCACGGGCCCTCTCGGGGAAGGCTGACGTCGAGATCCGCGGGCCGCGCAGCGGCTTCGACGAGGCGCTCTATCCGCTCATCGCGAAGCGCGAAGAAGTCCTGGTGGCGAGTCCCGTGGTGGACCTCGAAGCGCCGCTCGCGAACAGCCCTGGAACACTGCGCGTGCTCGGCGTGGATCCGTTCCGCGCCGCGCGGTTGCAAGCGGGCTACGTCGCCGGTTCCAGCAGCGCCAACTTCACGTGGTCCACGGAAGGCCTCGACGCCTCCAACGCATGGCTCACGCCCGCCGCGCTCGCGCGATTGGGAGCGCAGCCCGGGCAGACGATCGCGCTGCGCTCCGACGCAGGTGACGTGCACCTGCGCATCGCGGGCGTGCTGCCCAGCCTCGATGCGGGCGGCGACGCGGCAGTGGTCGACATCGCCGCGGCGCAGGAACGCTTCGGCCGCGTGGGAAGGCTCTCGCGCATCGACGTGCGCCTGCGCCCCGGGGTCGATGCGGCCGCGTTTCGCACGGCGCTCGCTTCCGTCCTTCCGCCCGGCGTCGTGGCTTCCGCGCCCGCCTCCATCGCGACGCGCGCCGAGTCGATCACGCGGGCGTATCGCGTGAACCTCACGGCCCTGGCGCTGATGGCCTTGCTCACGGGACTCTTCCTCGTCTATTCGACGCTGGCGCTGCAGGCCGCGCGCCGCCGCCAGGAACACGCGTTGCTGCGTGCGCTCGGCGTCACGGGACGCGGGTTGTCCTTCCTCATCGTGATGGAGGGTGCGTTGGTCGGAGTGGCCGGCGCGATCGTCGGCACGTTGCTGGGCCTCGCCGCGAGTCGCGCGATCCTGCGCCGATCCGGAACCGACCTCGGTGCGGGTTACTTCCGCGGCCTCGACGCGACGTTCGCTCCGGATCCATGGGCGCTCGGGGCGATCGCGTTGCTCGGCGTCGCCGCAGCCGCCGCGGGCTGCGGAGTGATCGCGCGCGCGGCAAGCCGCCTCGACGTGGCAGCCGCCCTTCGCGACCGCGCGCTCGATGTCCCGCAGCAACGTTCGGGTGGCGTGATCGCGGCGGCGTGCCTCGCGGCCCTCGGCGCAGTCCTGCTGCTTGTGCCGCCGGTCACCGGCCTTCCCGTCGGCGGCTACCTCGCGATCACCTGCTGGCTGGCCGCTTCGGTGCTGCTCGTGGCCCCCGCGTGCCGCGGCGCGCTGCAACACCTGGCCCGCGTGCGCGACCCCGTCGCCGCGCTCGCCGTGGCGCAGGTGCGCCACCTGCCCGGCCATCTTTCCGCGAGCGTGGCCGGCATCGTGGTCAGCGCGTCGCTCTGCGTTGCGATGGCGGTGATGGTCCATTCGTTCCGCGTCTCGCTCGACGCCTGGCTCCAGGGCGTGATCGGCGCGGATCTCTACGCGCGCGCTGCCGAGGAAGGCGACACCGTGCGTTTCTCGCTCGAACAGCAAGGCCGCGTGGCCGCACTGCCCGGGATCGCGCGCGTCGATGCGCGGCAATACGACCGGCTGGCGATCGCCGAAGGCGCCGCACCGCTCACGCTGGTGGCGCGTCCCCTCGATGCAACCATCCTGCGCGGCTTCCAGGCCGAGCCCGCCGAGCCGCCGCCCGCGACTTCCGAGGTGCCCGTCTGGGCCAACGATGCCGCGCTGGACCTCCAGGCCTGGCGGATCGGAGACCGCGTCACGATTCCCGTCGCGGGACGCTCGATCGCGGTCGTCATCGCGGGACGCTATCGCGACTACTCGCGCACCTGGGGCGCGCTGCTGATGGATCTCGCGGCGTATCGCAGGATCACCGGCGACTCCTCCGCGAGCGACCTCGCGATCCACCTGCGGGATCGATCGCAGGCCACGGCGGTGAGCGCGGCGATGCGGGCGGCGTTGCCCGAGATGGGTAGCCTCGCGCTCGAGGACGGCACCTCGATCCATCGCCGCTCGCTGGAGATCTTCGACCGCACCTTCGCCGTCACGTATGCGCTGGAAGCAGTGGCGATCGCGATCGCGCTGGGCGGCATCACCAGCAGCTTCGCGGCGCTCGCGTGGTCCCGGCGCCGCGAATTCGGGCTGCTGCGCCACCTCGGGCTCACGCGGCGCGAAATCCTGCGCATGCTGGCCCTCGAAGGCGCGGCCACCGGGCTGCTGGGCGCGCTCATCGGGCTCGCGTCGGGTGCGGCCATCAGCCTCGTGCTCGTGCACGTCGTGAACCGGCAGTCCTTCCACTGGGGCATGGAAGTGCACTGGCCGCTCGCGGCGCTGGCCGCGCTGGTCCTGGCCCTCGTCGCGGCGTGTGCAGCCGGGGCGAGCTGGAGCGCACGCGCGGCGTTGCGCGATGACGCCGTGCGCGCGGTTCGAGATGATGCATAGAGCCCTCCTGTTGCTGGCGGGAATGCTGGCGGCGTGCATGGCCCTCGCGCAATACGATCCCGTGGTGCCGGGCCACGCGTTGCAATTCCCGCGCGACCTCGGATCGCACGCCGGCCATCGCCTCGAATGGTGGTACGTCACCGGCCACCTCGACGCGCCGCGCGGGCCGATCGGATTCCAGGTCACCTTCTTTCGCGTGCGCAATCCCGCGGCCGAGGGGCAAGCGAGCCGCTTCGCGCCGGGTCAGCTCCTGTTCGCGCACGCCGCGCTTGCCGATCCGAAGCTGGGCCGCCTGCGCCACGACGAACGCAGCGCGCGCGCGGGCTTCGGATTGGCGGAGGCCCGTGCCGGAGCGACCGACGTCTTCATCGACGACTGGTCGCTCAAGCTCGAGGACGGCGCCTATCGCACGCGCATTCCGGCGGGCGACTTCACGCTCGAGCTCGCGATGCGCCCGACGCAGGCGCCGATGCCGCAGGGCGAAGGCGGGTTCAGCCGCAAGGGACCGGGCGGGGAGCACGCGAGCTACTACTACAGCGAGCCACAACTCGAGGTCACCGGCAACGTGCGCATCGAGTCCGAGTCGATGGCGGTCCGCGGCGTTGCGTGGCTCGACCACGAATGGTCCAGCGCCATGCTGGCGAAGGACGCCGCCGGGTGGGACTGGGCCGGCTTGAATTTCGACGACGGCGCATCGTTGATGGCCTTTCGCATCCGAGCGCTCGACGGGCACACGCTCTGGGCGGGCGGCACGTACCGCGACGGGGCCGGAACCGCGCGCACCTTGCGGCCCGGGCAGGTCCGCTTCGAGCCGGTGCGAACCTGGAAATCGCCGCGCACGGGCACGACGTATCCGGTCGCGATGGACCTGCGCGTGGACGACCGTACGTGGCGCCTCGAGCCGCTGCTCGACGACCAGGAGCTCGACGCGCGCGGCAGCACCGGCACGCTCTACTGGGAGGGCGCGGTACGCGCCAGCGGGGCTTCAACGGGCCGCGGCTACCTCGAGCTCACGGGCTACCGCGAAAAGCTGCCGTTCTAGTCCGCTATCATCGAGCCATGGCAGAGCCCGGGGTTCGCGCGGAAGTCGGCAACATCGAAACGATCGAGGGCCTGCGCGGCGTCGCGGTGCTCTACGTGATCGCGTTCCACTACTGGGTCCTGCGCCTCGACAAGTTCGGCGATCCGTTGCTCCACCTCATCGCCGGTACGCCCCTGCAGCGGTTCGTCGCCCACGGGTTCCTCGGCGTCGATCTCTTCTTCGTCCTCACCGGCTTCCTGCTCACGCTGCCGTGGTTCCGCCACGACTTCCTCGGGCTCGAGCGTCCCTCGGCGCGCGAGTTCTACAAGCGGCGCGCGCGGCGCATCGTGCCGGCGTACTACGTGCAGCTCGTGGTGCTTTTCGCCATCGTCGTCCCGCTCGTGCTCGGCCGCGACTTCTGGATGCGAAACCTCTACTTCCTCGCGGCCAACATCCCGGCGCATTTCACGTTCCTGCACTACACGACGCCGGTGTCTTCCGCGTCGCTGGGCCTGAACGGCGCGCTCTGGACGCTGGCCCTCGAAGCACAGTACTACCTGCTGGTCCCGCTGCTGGCGCCGTTCTTCGTGCGGGGCCCGTGGCGCTCCGCCTTCGTCCTCGTCGCCATCGCCGCCGCATGGCGCTGGCTCGCGGACCACGACCTGGCGCCGCTGGTGGCCTTCGAGATGCGGATGGGTGCGCCGTGGAACCTGCCCGAGAGCGTGATCCGCCACCTGCTCACGACGCAACTGCCGGGCTACCTCGCGCACTTCGCCGTGGGGATCGTCATCGGGCGCGCATGGCTGTTGCTGCGCTCGCGGCCGGTGAGCGCGCGGTTGCAGGCGTACTGGGCCGGGACGGGCCTCCTCGCGATCTACCTGGTCGTCGTCGCGCATTCGACCGAGGGCGGCCTCTTCGGCGAGATGAGCTGGGCCGTGGTCCCGCTGTGCTTCGGGATCGCGCTCTTCGCGTTGGTCGTCGGTGCGCCTTCCGTGGGCCACGCCCTGCTCGCCAACCGGCCGCTGCAATTCACCGGACGCGTGAGCTACTCCGCCTACCTGTACCACTTGCCCCTGCTGCTGCTCTGGAACAAGTACGCACCCGGCCTCGGCTGGGCGAGCGCGCCGTGCTACCTCGCCGTTGTGCTGGGCGTCTCGTGGCTCTCGTTCCGCTGGGTCGAGCAACCGTTCATGAAATCACGCCGGGAGAAGGCATGGCCGAAAAACGCTGCCCGTGGTGCCTCGGAAGCCCCGAGTACATCGCCTATCACGACCGCGAGTGGGGCAAGCCCGTCCACGACGACGGTGTCTTCTTCGAATTCCTGATCCTCGAGGGCGCGCAGGCCGGGCTCTCCTGGTCCACGATCCTCGCGAAGCGCGAAAACTACCGCAAGGCGTTCGCGGAGTTCGATCCGGCAAAAGTCGCACGCTTCACGCCGGCTCGCATCGAGAAGCTGATGGGCGATGCGGGCATCGTTCGCAACCGGCTCAAGATCGCGGGCGCGGTCAAGAATGCCAAGGCGTTCCTCGCGGTGCAGAAGGAGTTCGGGAGCTTCGACGCCTACGTGTGGCGATTCGTCGGGGGCAAGCCCATCCGCAACCGGCCGAAATCGACGAGGTCGGTGCCCGCCACGACCGCCGAATCCGATGCGCTCTCGAAGGACCTGAAGAAACGCGGATTCACGTTCGTGGGATCCACGATCATGTATGCCTTCATGCAGGCGACCGGTCTCGTGGATGACCACATCGCGGGTTGCCCCGCGAAGGACTAAAGAAAGGCCAAAGGCGTCCTCCGCAGATAAACACAGATAAACGCCGATAACCCCAAAAAGACCCTTATGAAAATCTCTCTTTGCTTGAGGAGATCATCTGCGTTTATCTGCGTTTATCTGCGGAGAGCGCCTTTCGCCTGAGTCAGTTCGGCGCAGCCTTCACGCGAGCGCGCGAGCCCACCGTCAGCGCAGTGGTGATGGCTAGGAGTTGCAGCGCAGCGGCACCCCAGAGCACATGCGTGTACTGCCCGCCGTCCATCATCGGCCCGAAGACGAGCGGCGCGATGGCGAAACCCACGTCGAGCCCCGAGTACGTGAACCCGTAGACGCGACCGAAGGCGCGCTGGCCGAACGTGCTGGTGGCCGCGCGACGCACGAGGATGTCGCGCGAAGGCCCGGAGAAGCCGACGCAGAAGCCCATGATCGCCATCAGCACCGGCAGGAAGAACGCCGAGAGCACCGCGGAGGCGAGCACGGCCGCGGCCACGGCCGCGATCGCGAGCGCGATGGCCACGCGGCGATCCTGTCCCTCGCCTTGCGCGGCGAAGAAGCCGCCGGTGGCGGTGCCCGCGGCGCTGGCGAGCAGGTAGGCGGTGAGCGCGGAGGCCGCCAGCGGGATCGACACCCCGTAGACCTCCCGGAAAATCGGCGTCGAGTAATTCTGGAGCGCGCCGAAGGCGAGCGTCACGATCAGGAAGAACGTGAAGCAGAGCCACACCGTGGGCGTGCGCAGGAAGTCGAACGTGCCGCCCTTCGGCTTGCCGTCCGCTTCCGTGGGCGCATGCGCGTCGCCCAGGGTTTCGCGATTCGCGAACGCGACCAGCAACGCGACCAGCCCGACGATCGCGGCGGCCACGCCGGCGACGCGCCAATGCCACGCGGTCGCGATGGTGGTGAGCATCACCGGCGCCACGGCCCACCCGAGGTTGCCCGTCAATCCGTGCACGGAGAAGGCATGGCCCAGGCGCGGGTGCGAGACGCGGCGATTGAGCAGCGTGAAGTCGACCGGATGGAAGACGCAATTGCCGAGCCCGGCCAGGAATGCCGCGAAGAGCAGCATGGGGAAGTTCTGCGCGGCGGCGAGTGCCAGGCCCGACAACGCGAGGAGGCCGGTGCCCCCGTAGAGCACGCGCAGCGCCCCGATGCGATCGACCACGAACCCCGAGAGCGCCTGGCCGATGCCCGAGACCACGAAGAACACCGTCATCGTGAGCCCGACCTGCGTGAAGTTGAGGCCGAAATCGGCCATCAACCACGGGAACAGCGCCGGGAACATGAAATGGAAGAAGTGCGAGGTCCCGTGGACGTAGCCCACGAGGGAAATCACGGTGGCGTCCTGGCGAAGGCTGGCGACGGGAGAAGCGGCGGACACGGTTTATTCCGGGGAGACCTGCAGTTTTTTCCGGGGGACCCCAGGATTATATATGCCCTAAACTAGGCTTCCATGAACGATCCCCTCATCGACGCCGTACGGGACGGGTTGGCCGCACCGTTCGCGGAGGCGATCGCCCTGAGGATTCCTGCGGTCGTCGAGGTGCTCGAGCAACAGCTCATGCAAGAGGAGAACCGGGACCTCTGGAAGCCGCTCAAGGCGGCCATCACGGCGTTGAAGGACCAGGAGGCCACGCTCGGCGGCCGCGCGATGGACGCGGTCAAGAAGCGCTTCGACAACAAGCGCACGCCCGGTGCCGACACGTTCGGACAGACGGCTCGCTTCTCGCTCGACTCGCTCTCGCTGGTGGCCGACTCCGAGATGCAGGAAGAGATCGTGCTGGGCAACGCGACGCGGCGCCTGAAGGAGCAGTCCGACGAAGAGCTCTTCGCGCTCACGCAGCGCCTGGCTTCGCTGATGGGCCGCGACAACCTCCCCGACGAGAACAATCCCGCCTTCCCGCGCATCTTCGCGCGCGGGCTGTTCGATGCGCTGTCGCAACCGGGAGTCGAGCCCGCGAGCCGCATCGCCGCGTTCTCCGCGTTCGGGCCGGTGATGCTGGAAGTCGTGCCGCAGGCCTACGCCACCGTGAACAAGATGCTGCGCGAGCGCGGCGTGATGCCCGATTTCCGCCGCGCGTTCGGGGCCCCGGTGAACCCGGAGTTGCGCGCGCGCCCCGCCGGCGCCGCCTCCGCGGGCACCGGTGGGTCCTCGACTTCGGGTGGATCGAGCGGATCCGATGCCGGGTCCGACTCGCCGGCCTCCCGCTTCGAACAACTCATCTCCGGGGCGGCAACACGAGCGAGCACCCCGGCCCCGGTGGCCGCCACGCCGGGCATGGTCACGATCCAGGTGCGCCCCGAGCTGGTGGCCGCCCTGCGCGCGCTCGAGTCCCGCATGCCGGAAGGCGGCGCCGGCTCGGCGGATGCGCCCCCGGCCCCCGCCGGAATGGGGGCGGGTGCCGCCGGCGGGATGGGCGCGGGCACCACCGCGGGCGCGGGACGCGTCATTCGCCACGAAGCGGTGTCCCCGGAAGCCGGGGGCGATTCCTTCATCGCCGCGGAGCCGCTCTACCCGGTCGTCATCCCGCGCATCAAGCGCGAGATGGGCTCGGCCCTCACGCCCGCCGACGCGGTCGTCGCGGACATCGTGGCCGCGCTCTTCGAACGCCTCTTCGCCGATGGCCGCCTCGCCGACGCCTTCAAGGCGCAAGTGGGCCGCCTGCAGTTGCCGGTCTTCAAGGCCGTGATGCAGGACCGCCACTTCTTCACCGACAAGGCGCATCCGATCCGCATGCTGATCGACGTGATGGCCCAGCTCGGCGTGGCCGAGGACGAAGTGAAGGTCGACGGCCGCACGCCGGAGCAATGGGTCGCCGCCAGCGTCGAGCGCCTGGTCGTGGAGCACGCCGACGACACCTCGGCGTTCGAGCGCACCGCGCGCCACCTGGCCGAGATCCTCGAGCGCCATCGCGAGGCCGCGCTCGAAGTGGACAAGGCCGTGGTCGAGCTGCGGCGGCAGGAGGTGCGTTTCGCCGCGGTGCGCGAGGCGTCGCTCGCCATCGCGCATCGCCTCTCCGCGGGCAACTACACGCGCGAGGTCTCGGAATTCCTCTATCGCGCCTGGCGCGACGTGATGATGTGCGACTACCTCGCCGAAGGCGACGACAGCGCCGACTGGAAAGCCGACCTCGAGACGCTGGACGACATCCTGTGGATCATGACGCCGCGCTCCTCGCTGCCGGAGCGCGAGCGCATCGTCTCGCTCCTCCCCTCGCTCGCGTTTCGCGTGCGCCTGGGCCACGTGCGCGCGGGCATGGACGGCGACCGGTCCGCGGCCCTCATCGAGGAGATGAAGGAGATGCACGCCAGCCTCGCGCGTTCGCCCGCGGCGGCCGCGCACGGCCATGCGATGCGCAAGGCCCGCATGGAGGCCACAGTCCCCGCGTCGCTGGACGACTACACCGCGACGCTGCACGTCTCCAGTGCGTCCCTCGCCGAGGAAGGCCTGTCGCGCGGCGCGTGGTTCGAATTCGTCGAGCCCGACGGCACGCGCCGCCGTTGCCGGCTCACCTGGATGAGCCCGGTGCAAGGCACCTGCCTCTTCAAGGACCTCGAGCACAATCGCTCCTTCGCCATTTCGCTCGCCGAGGTCCGCGATCGCCGCCGCGCGGGAACCGCGATGCCGGTCGACGGGCCCGGTGTCGCGCAGGCCTCGATCGAGGGCGCCATCGAGGACGTCGCGAAATCCCTCGTCCCCTGAAGCAAGATTCCCATGGCTGACCTCATCCTCGTGCAACGCGACGGCGCGATCGCGACCGTCGTCCTCAACCGCCCCGAAAAACTCAACGCCCTCACGCGGCCGATGTGGAAACGGCTCGGTGCCGTGTTCACGGAGCTCTCCGCGGACGACACGCTGCGCTGCATCGTGATCCGCGGCGCGGGCACGAAGGCCTTCGCGCCGGGCAACGACATCTCGGAATTCACCACGGAGCGCTCGAACGTCGAGCAGGCGCGCGGCTACGGCGAGGACATGCGCCGCACGATCGAGGCGATCGGCGCGTGCCGCCATCCGGTGGTGGCGCAGATCCACGGCATCTGCGTCGGCGGCGGGCTGGAGATCGCGGGCCTGGCCGACATCCGCATCTGCGGCGAGTCGAGCCGCTTCGGCGCGCCGATCAACAAGCTGGGCCTGGTGATGGCCTACGCCGAGATCGGCTCGCTCATCTCGCTCGCGGGCGAGGCCGCCGCGCTCGAGATCCTCCTCGAAGGCCGCGTGTTCGACGCGCAGGAAGCGAAGGACAAGGGCCTCGTCACGCGCGTCGTACCCGACGACCAGGTGGAGGCAGAAGCGCTCGCCACCGCGCAGCGCATCGCCGACGGTGCACCTCTGGTGGCGCGGTGGCACAAGAAGTTCGCGCGCCGCTTGCGCGATGCGAGGCCGTTGAGCGAGGCGGAGTATCTCGAGGGGTTCGAGTGCTTCGGTACCGCGGATTTCCGGGAAGGCTATCGCGCGTTCCTTGAAAAGCGGAAGCCCTCTTTCGAGGGCAAATGACTACTGCTAAGGCCAAAGGCGAAAGGCTCCCTCCGCCGATAAACGCAGATAAACGCCGATGAACGCCTCCAGCAACAACAAGAAGAACTGGGTTAAACCAAATGTCCTTTCTGTTTTCTTGAGGGGGGCATCGGCGTTTATCCGCGTTTATCTGCGGAGGACGCCTTTCGCCTTTGACTTTGGGTTTCGAAAATGAGCGGACCGCTCTCCGGCATCAAGGTCGTCGAACTGGCGCAGATCATGGCCGGCCCCACCTGCGGCATGCTGCTGGCCGACATGGGCGCCGATGTCATCAAGGTGGAGAAGATCCCCGGCGGCGACGACACGCGCAGCTACAGCGAGCCGTCGATCGCCGGCGAATCCGCGGCGTTCATGATGCTGAACCGCAACAAGCGCGGCATCGCGGTGAACCTGAAGACCCCCGGCGGCCTCGAGATCGTGAAGAAGCTCCTCGCCGATGCGGACGTGGTGACCGAGAACTACCGCAAGGGCACGCTGGAGAAACTCGGCCTCGGCTACGAGACGCTGTCGGCGCTGTACCCGCGCCTCGTCTACTGCGCGGTCTCGGGCTATGGGCGCACCGGGCCGTACGCGGACAAGGGAGGCTTCGACCTCATCGCGCAAGGCTTCGCGGGCCTGATGAGCATCACCGGGGAGCCCGGCGGGCCGCCGGTGAAATCGGGCACGTCGATCGCGGACATCAACGCGGGCATCTTCGCAGCGCTGGGCATCGTCTCCGCGCTCGTGGCGCGCGGCGTGACCGGACGCGGGCAGATGGTGGAGACCTCGCTCATGGAAGCGGCGATCCAGCAGACCTACTGGCAATCGGCGATCTACTTCGCCACCGGCGTGAGCCCCGGCCCGTCGGGTTCCGCGCACATCCTCACCGCGCCGTACCAGGCGTTCCCGACCTCCGACGGCTGGATCAACATCGGCGGCGCCAACCAGTCCAACTGGGAGCGCATCGTGAAAGTGATCGGGCGCCCCGAACTCGCGGCCGATCCGCGTTTCCTCACCAACGGCGACCGCATGCGAAACCTCGCCGCGTTGACGCCGCTCATCGCGGAGCGGCTGCGTGCTCGCCCCAGCGCCGACTGGGTGCGCGAGTTCGAGGCGGCCGGCGTGCCCGTCGGCCCCGTGAACACGATCGGCCAGATGCTCGCCGATCCACAGGTCGCGGCGCGCGAGATGGTGGTCGAGGTCGAGCACGCGAAGGCGGGACGCATGAAGGCGCTGGGCCTGCCCATCAAGTTTTCCGAGACGCCGGGCGCGGTCACGCGCGGCGCACCCACCTTCGGGCAGCACACGCGCGAGGTGCTGGCCGGCCTCGGCTATTCGGACGCGGACGTGGCCCGGCTCATCGCCGAAGGGGCCGTCGCCGCCTGACGGCGGTACCGCCTTCCCTCCTACACCGAGTTCAGACAGCGGCGATGGCCCGCGCAGGCACGCCGCGGTTCAATGGCTGCATGAGCGAGCTCACCCTTCACCACCGGAACGACCCGCCGCGCAGGGTCCGCCACCGCGCGCACACGGTTGTGGCTCTCGCGGCGGGAGTGGTGTCGGGCATCGGGTTCCTCGCCATCCTCTCCGTGATGAGCTCGATCGCCTACGGCGACAGCGTGTGGGTTCCGTTCCACCGCATCGCCGCCATGGTGATGGGACCGGTCGCGCTCGAGGACCTCGACGCCCTCCAGGGACGCATCGTGTTCGCGGGCCTCGCCGTGACGATCGGCCTGTCCGCGCTCTACGGGCTCGCGTTCTCGCCGATCGCCCGGGCGCTCTCCCCCGAGACCGCGCCGTGGATCGGCGCCATCGGCGGCGTCATCCTCTACTCGGTGAATTTCCACGGGTTCACCGAGCTCTTCCCCTGGATGGCCGAGATGCGAGAACCGGTGACGCTCTTCTCGCATGCCGTCTTCGGTGGACTGCTGGGCGCGTGCTACTGGGCCCTGCGCGAGGAGCCGCTCGAGGGTTCGTTGGCCGGTTGATGGGGGTTCCTTGTCCGATGGCGTGAGGCGGCGCGTGATAATTTCACGCCCATGCCCTCGCTCGCCATCCTTTCGATCCTCGCGATTTCGGCAATCGTAACGTCCTTCATCTCGGGCATTCTCGGGATGGCGGGCGGGATGATCCTGATGGGCATCCTGCTGGCGATGCTGCCGCTGCCCGCCGCGATGATGCTGCACGGGATCACGCAGCTCTCTGCCAACGGCTGGCGCGCCTGGCTCTGGCGCGCGGAAGTCGACTGGCGCGTATTCCGCGGCTACGTCTACGGGTCGCTGCTTTCGCTCGCGGTCTTCATCGTCGTGCGCATCGTCGTGGGCAAGCCGATGGCGTTCATCCTGCTCGGCCTCACGCCGTTCATCGCGCTGGCCCTGCCGGAAAAGCTGCACCTCAACGTGGAGCGGCGCTTCCACTCCGCCGCGTGCGGGATCATCTGCACCGTGCTTTCGCTCACCGCGGGCGTGTCCGGACCGATCCTCGACGTCTTCTTCGTGCGCTCGAAGATGAGCCGCCACCGCGTCGTCGCGACGAAGGCCATGACGCAGAGCTTCAGCCACTTCATGAAGATCGGCTACTTCGGCGCCATCACGGTTGGCGACGGCACCCACGTGCATTGGGCCGTCGCGGGCATGATGATCGCGCTCGCCGTCATCGGGACGTCGCTGTCGCGCAGCGTGCTGGAGAAGATGAACGACAAGTCCTTCCGCCAGTGGACCCGGTGGACGGTAATGGTGGTCGGGGTGGTCTACCTCGGGAGCGGAGCCTCCCTGCTCATCGAGCAAGGCGCTTTCAAATGAAAAACAAAGTCAAAAGCGATTGAACCGCAGAGGACGCGGAGGACGCAGAGGTAAATCTAACTGCTGATCGTTTTTTTCTTTCCTCTGCGCTCTCTGCGTCCTCTGCGGTTCAATCGCTTTTTGCAGATTGCTTGAGGAGCACCCGATCGATGGAATTCAAGACTTCATAGACCGGCGCGAAGTCCCTGAAGAATTCCTCGTCGCTCGCACTCGCGCCTCCGGCACGAACGACCTCGAAGATCTCCCGCCACGAACGCTTCCCGTCGATCTGCTGCACGATCGCCGGACCGTGCCGGCCCGGGGACACCGTGACCGAAAGCCCCGTGTACCGATGGTCCAGCACCACGGGCTGCCCGCGTCCCGAAGCCAGGAAGCGCGCCAGTTGCGCTCCGTCCAGCGGCTCGTGGAAGAAGAACGGCACGAGGTCCACGTCACCATAGCGCGCGGCGCTTGGCGTTCGCGTCGCGTAGAACGAATGCGTCTGGATCTTGCCGGTGAGCAGCTCGCCGATCGCGCATTGCCGGCGCAACGGCATCGCGCGAATGCGCTCGACCAGCTTCGGCGGCTTCGGACCCATGCGCAGGTGCGGCAGGTACGCGGAGCGGCCGTTCTGCACGTCGGTGAGCTCGAGGTGCAGGCCATGGCCGTCCTCCAGCCACGCGAAGAGCTCTTCCACCGTGTAGCCGCGGTCCTGCGGGTGGAGCAGCAGGTCGACCAGCCCCGCGTCGCTCACGCGATGGTCCGAGTAGAGATCCCCGCCGCGCATGAACCAGTTGGACGCGGGCACGACGCCGAGCAGATCCTTCGCGGCCGCGATGCGCTTGCGTAGTTCCCCTTCCTCGCCGATCGCCAGGCGCATCAGCGACTGCATCTGGTAGACGCCCGCGCGTCCGACGGTGCCGTAGACCATGAGCCCCATCGCGCCACCCTCGTCGAGCGAGCCCAGCAACGCGCGCAGGCCTTCATCGGGATCCGGCAGGTGATGCAGCACGCCCACCGAGTTGATGTAGTGGAAGCGGCCGAGGTCGAGCTTCGGGAGGTCGAGCAGCGACTCGTGCACGAAGCGCACGTTGGCGAGGCCCCGCGCCTCGACGCGACGGCGTGCGAGCTCGAGGCTGGTGCGGCTGAAGTCGAGATGGACGATCTCGGCGTCGGTCGCGCGCAATTGCTCGGCGAGGTAGACCGTCGCGTCGCCCGTGCCGCCACCGGCCACCAACGCGCGGAAGCCCTTCCCGAACGGGGCACGCCCGCCGAACCCGTAGTGGGAAATCATCGGCAGGTCGTCCAGCCACGTGCGCAGCAGCCGCTGCTTTTCCTCGGCAGGATCGCGGGTGGGGTACGGCAGCGCTTCGTACTGGGATCGAACCGGGTCGCTCACGCCGTGAGCGTATCTGGACTCAGGGCCTCGCGGAAGGTGAAAGCCTCGGGCGTCGGGCCGTTGCGGCGCAGGTGGTCCAGGCGGCGCGCGGCCTCGTGCACATCGGGACGATGCCCCGCGGGCACCCACCAGAGCGCGGCATACGCCTCGGCCATCTTCACGAACCACTCGCGGCGGCGGCGCATGTAGTCCGCGTGCTCGCCCTTGAAGGCGAATGCATGGACCGACTCGGCGTCGCGCCAGACCGTGAGGTTCACGATCACGCCTTCGCCGAAAGGCGTCTCGATCGCGGTGGCGCTGCCCGACTCGTCCTTCAGGCGCCAGACGAAGCCCGGAGCCTTCTCGGCGAGCGCGTTGATGATGTCGAGGCCGGCGACGAAATCAGCCAGCTCGGGCGAATCGATCGGCGCCTTCAGGCGCGCGATGTTCAGTTGGGCGAGTTCACGGGACATCCTGCAATTATCACCTCGCCGTCGCCTCGCGTCGTTACCGTCCATTCCCCCAGCTGCGCATTCCGTCGCATGCGTGCAACCGGGTTTCGGATCGGGAAACGCGCAGGGGCTACTGGAGGGCCAGGACCGAGAGCAGCGCGGCCATCTCCACGGGCTTCACCAGGAAGGAGTCGAAGCCCGAGGCCCCCGCGGCCCGGCGATCCTCGGGCTGGCCATAGCCGGTGAGCGCCACGAGGCGGATCGCATCGCCCCCCGGCGCGGCGCGCAGCCGCCGGGCGACTTCGAAGCCGTCGAAGATCGGCAGGCCGATATCGACCAACGCGATGTCGGGACGCGAGGACAGGGCCCGTTCGACCGCCGCGGGGCCGTCGTGGGCGACTTGGACGTCGTGGCCGCGCAAGGCGAGCAGCGTGCGCAGCGTCTCGGCGCTGTCCGCGTTGTCCTCGACCACGAGCACGCGGAGGGCGCGCTCCTCGCGGACGAACTCCTTGGGGGTCGCGGCCGCCGGCTGCGGCGCCGCGGCCTTCGGGATGCGCACCACGAAGCGGGCACCCCGGCCCACGCCCTCGCTGTGCGCGGAGACGCGGCCGCCGTGCAGCTCCACCAGGTTCCTCACCAACGTGAGGCCCAGGCCCAGCCCGCCCTGCGCGCGATCGAGCGTGCGTTCGCCCTGGATGAACAGGTCGAAGATGCGCGGCAGGAGGTCCGGCGCGATGCCCTCGCCTTCGTCGCTCACCTCGAACACCGCCTCGCTGCCCTCTTCGGCCACGCGCACGCGGATGGCCTTGCCGGCCGGCGTGTACTTGCCGGCGTTCTCGATCAGGTTCACCGCGATCTGCTCGATGCGCGTCTCGTCGCCCGGGATCCACGCCGGCGCGATCTCCAGCGTCACGGGATGGCCCTTGAGGCGTCCGGCTTCCTGCAGGATCGCCACCGAGCGTTGCACGACCACGCCGAGGTCGATCAACGCGCGATCGAGCACGATCTTGCCGCTCGTCACGCGCGCGACGTCGAGCAGGTCGTCCACGAGATGCGTGAGATGGCGCGCCTGGCGCACCACGATCTCCCGCGAACGCGTCGCGTGCTCGCTGCCGGGCTCGACGCGCTCGATCACCGCCATCGCCGCCGTGATCGCATGCAGCGGGTTGCGCAGTTCGTGGCCCAGCATCGCGAGGAATTCGTCCTTCGCCTGGTTGGCGCCCTCGGCTTGCGTGCGGGCTTCGCGCTCGCGGGCGAGCGATTCGTTCAGCGCATCCTGGCGTTCGTGCAGCAGGCGCGCGGCTTCGGAGTACGCGCGGCTCGCCTCTTCGACTTCCGCGATTCCGCGAGCGCGCGGAAGCGCCGCGGCCGGCTCACCGCGGGCCAGGGCTTGCGCCGCGTCGGCCAGGGCCGCGACCGGACGCGAGATGCGCCGCGCGAGAAAAAGCGCCGACAGCAGCGCGAGGGCCAGTGCCGCGATGCCGATGCCCGCCATCACCAGCGTGGGCGGCAACAACGCGCTCTCGATCTCCGAGAGCGGAATGCCGATTCCGAGCGACCAGCCCGCGCGCGTGCGCCGATGCGCGGACTGGAAAGGCACGCCGTCCAGGCCGACGTTGGGAAACGTCCCTTCCTCGGGCGAGCGCGCGACCGCATCGAGATAGCCCTTCGAAGCGAGCTTCCCGGACCACCGTTCGTTGTTCAACGTGCGCGCGATGATCGTGCCGTTGCGATCGAGCAGCGTCACCGTGGCGGCCGTCGGCACCGGATAGCCGGAAAGGAAGCGCGCCCAGTACGCGGCCTCCACGTTCGCCGCGAGCACGTGCGTCACCGCATTGCCGCGCAACACAGGAATACCGACCTGCACGATCGTCGTTGCGGTGCCGGGGAGCTTGCGGAAGCCGGAGCTCGCGGGCCGGCCGGTCGCGACCACGGTCGTGTAGAGCGTCTCGTCGATGAAGCCGCCCGAAGCCTCGAAGACGTTGCGTCCGATCCCGCGCGGGGGCTTGCCCGACAAATCCGCGACGGCGATGGAAGTCCACGAAGGTTGCGTGGCGAGTTCGCGTCGGGCCGCGGCGACAAAGCGTTCCCCCGGCTCGACGGTTTCGAGGTCGCCGGCCAGGCCCTGCAAGGCCCGGACGTAACCCTCGACTTCGGAATCCACGGCGATTGCGAGCGCGCGCACGGTGCCGAGTTCCGCCTGCGCATAGGCCGCGCGCTGCTCCTGCCAGAGCGTGGCGACGACGAAGCACGCGAACGCGATCACCGGCAGGGCGGCGGCGGCCACGAGCAACAAGAGTCGCGTTCGGAGGGTCATGGGATCGGCGGACTGGCGGCCTCCATTCTACTGTGCTGAAATCCCCGCTCCCCACCTTGTAATTCCTTCCATGAATCCCTTGCGCACGACCGCCGTCATCGGCGGGGGCACGATGGGCGCCGACGTGGCGCACACGTTGGTGCACGCCGGTTGCGAAACCCACGTGGTCGAGCCCGTCGCGGCGCTGCGCGATGCGATCGCGAAGCGGTTGCCGGCTGCGAAGCTGCATGCCTCGCTCGAGACCGTGCCGTGGCCGCGCATCGGTGCCGTGATCGAAGCCATTCCCGAGCGGCTCGAGCCGAAGCGAGCCCTCTTCACCGACCTCGTGCGGCTCGCGCCCGCCGATGCACTCCTCACCAGCAACAGCAGCGCCATCCCGATCGGGAAGATCGGCGAAGGCCTCGCGACGCGCGAACGCATGTTCGGTCTCCACTACTTCATGCCGGCGCACCAGGTCCCGCTCGTCGAAGTGATCTACTCGGAGGCGAGCGATGCGGCACTGGGCGATGCGCTCTGCGACTTCATGCGCGCGACGGGCAAGGTCCCCGTGAAGGTTCGCAAGGACGTTCCCGGGTTCCTCGCCAATCGCCTGAAGCATGCGCTTTGCCGCGAGGCGTTCGCGTTGATCGACGCGGGGGTCGCGACGGCCGAAGACGTCGACCTCGCGGTGCGCTTCGGCTTCGGCTTCCGCTTCATCGCCGCCGGACCGGTGCTGCAGCGCGACCTGGCCGGCCTCGACGTGCATTGCGCCGCGGCTGCGACCATCTACCCCGATCTCGCCGCCGGCACGAAGCCCGCGAAGGTGCTCGCGGACCACGTCGCCGCGGGCCATCACGGGATGAAGAGCGGGCGCGGTTTCTTCGAGTGGACGCCGGAGCGCGCGCAGCGCGAACGCGAGCGCTACGCTCGGCGGCTCGAAGCGGCGCTCGCGTTGGTCGCCGACGACCTACAATGACGAATCGCTTGCGGAGGTGACCATGCGCTACGAGAACGATCCCGAAGGCCTGCGGCTCCCGGTCAAGCTCGACACCACCACCAACGGCGAATTCGCGCCGATCCCGCTTTCGCCCGTGCACCTCGAGGCCCGGCAGCGCGCCTTCGAATCCTGCGGCCTCAACGCGAAGCATGTCGGGCTCGACCGGCGCGGTTTCCTGGTCTCCGCCTGCGGCGTGGCGACCACCCTCCTCGGCTTCAACGCCGCCTACGCGCGCGCGGGGATGACCGGCGGTTACTACGAGCTGCCGAAGGAGGCCGCGCTCGACAACGCCCTGGCGCGATCGGCGGTGGACGGAAGCGAATTCATCTTCGACGTGCAGGGCCACTTCGTGAATCCGTCGGGCGCGTGGTTGAAGCGCCTGCCGAAGGGCGCGAAACCGCTCGGGTTCGCGACGTCGCGCGACGCGTGCAAGGTCCACCAGGGACCCGGCGACTTCGACTACCTGCGTTGCGTGGGGCCCGACCAGTTCGTGAAGGATGTCTTCCTCGATTCGGACACCGACCTCATGGTGTTGTCCTTCGTGCCGTCCACGCGCGAGGGCGAGCCGCTCACGATCCAGGAGGCCGAAGCCACGGCGCGCATCGTGGAGAAGCTCGAGGGCACGCACCGCATGTACATCCACGGGCGCGTGAACCCGAACCAGCCCGGCGACCTCGAGGGCATGGACGAGCTCGCTTCGCGCCACAAGATCGCCGCATGGAAGACCTACACGCAGTTCGGCCCCGGCGGGAAGGGATTCTTCCTCGACGACGAGCCGGGACTCGCGATGATCGAGAAAGCGCGCAAGCTCGGCATCCGCAACGTGGCGATCCACAAGGGCCTGCCGTTCGGGCCGAAGTCGTACGAGCATTCGACGTGCGTGGACATCGGGCGCGTGGCGAAGCGATTCCCCGACGTGAACTTCCTCATCTACCACTCGGGGTTCGTCGCGGAGAAAGGCGAAGGCGCCTACGACGCGAAGCGCACCGACGGCGTGGACGCGCTGGTGACGAGCCTCCTCGAGAACGGCATCAAGCCGAACGCGAACGTGTACGCGGAGCTGGGCTCGTCCTGGCGTTTCGCGATGCGCGACCCCGACACGGCCGCGCACATGATGGGCAAGCTCTTCAAGCACTGCGGGGAGAACAACGTGCTCTGGGGGACCGACTCGGTCTGGTACGGGTCTCCGCAGGACCAGGTGCAGGCGTTCCGCACGTTCCAGATCGCGCCGGAGCTGCGCGCGAAGCATGGCTACCCGGAGATCACGCCGGCCCTGCGCGCGAAGGTGTTCGGCGTGAACGCCCTCAAGCTCTACCCCGTGCCCAAGGATGTGCTCGACAAGCACCTGCGCGGCGACCGCGTGGCGCGGGCGCGCGAGGAATACCGCGCCGAACGCGCCGATCCCACCTTCCTCACCCACGGGCCTCGCACGCGGCGAGAATTCCTCGCGTTCAAGACCTGGGAATAAAGCAAGGGGTCAGACTCCTTTATTCGCGAGAGGCATGCGAATAAAGGAGTCTGACCCCAGCTTCTATTTTCCGCGCTTGTAGACGAGCTTCTTCTTCCCCGCCTCGCAGGAGCCGACGACCTTCCGGTCGCCCACGTCGGCCGCGTCGACGGCCTCGATCGTGTACTCCTTCACGCCCTTCTTCTCGAGCTTGGCCTCGATCTTCGCCTTCACCTCGTCGCAAGGTGTCGCGAAGACCGGGCCGGCCGCGAGGGCCAGGGCCAGTGTGACGATTGTTTTTCTCATCCCGATGCCTCCCTAGTTCGCGGCCGCCGGCGCCACGGTGGCGTCGTGCTGGCCGCTGCTTTGCAAACCACGGGCGACGAAACCGCTCGCCTTCTGTTCCTCCACGTAGGCCCGAGCGTACCGCAGGCCCGCTTCTTTTCCCTTCGGCAGGGCCACGGCCTGCTCGATCACCATGAACCGCCCGGGGATCACGCGTACTTCCGGATGCGCTTCCGCGTAGCGGACCAACGGTGCCTTGATGCCCGCCGCCGCCTCGAGGTTCGTGTCGAGGAACTGCTGGAGCGCCGCCGGCGTGGTCGGGGCGCGCACGAGTTCGGCGTTCTTCAATTCCCGCGTGAGGTAGAGGTCGTAGCCGCTCTTGTTGCCTACGGCGATGCGCACGCCCTTGCGGTCGAAATCCCCGATCGCCTGCAACGGCGAATCCTTCCGCACGAGATAGCCGCCTTCGATGATCACGTAGGGCGCCGTGTAGTTGATGTCCTGCGCGCGCTCCGGGTCGATGGCGAGGAAGGCCACGTCCCAGGCGCCAGTCTTCGCGGCGGCGGCTACCTTGCCGGCCGCGTCGTAGCTCACGATCTCCACCGGCACGCCCAGACGCCGCCCGAGTTCGCGCGCGAGATCGACCGAGATGCCCTTCGCTTCGCCCGTGGCCGCGTCCTTCTGGGCCAGCACCGCGTTGCCGAAATTGATCGCGGCGCGCAGCTTGCCGGTGGGCGCCAGGTCGCGCACGACGTCGGCCGGAGGCGTGGCCGGGGTCGAGGCGCAGGCGGCTGCAGCCAGGCAGGCCGCGGCCAGGAGGGTGAAACGCGAAACCCGCATCGGTGGAACTCCTCGTTGTGCCGTCATTTTGCCCGCGCCGGCGCGACCCGCGCCCCCGGAAGCGTATCGCGGGCGATCGCCTCGCCCACGAAACCGGAGGACTTCAGGTCCTCGACGAACTCGTAAGTGTACGGATACGCGGCCGTGCGTCCCCGGGGAACCGCAAGGGCCACGGGCACATCGCCGAGGTAGAGGTAGGCCGCGGTGAAATTCATCTCGTTCGCGCGCTGGGCATCGATCCCGAGCGAGGCGACGTCCCATTCACCCTTCGTGACCCCGACCCACAACGCCGAGGCGGATTCATAGCGCACGAATTCCACGGGCACGCCGAGGCGCTGGCCCAGCTCGCGGCCGATGTCCACGCCCACGCCCTTCGAAGTGGAGCCGACCACGCCCACGCGCAGCTTGCCGGTCGGCGCGAGTTCGGAACGCACCGCCGGAGGCACGCTGGAGGTCGGGGCGGCACACGAGGCCAGGAGGACGGCGAGGAACGCGAGCGTTGCGAGGCGCATGGTCATGCCGCCTTCTTCCCGGGCTTCGGCGGGCGCGTCTTTTCGTAATGCTCGAGGTAGAGCTCCACGGGAAAGCTCGCGATCGCCTCGGCGACGGCTTCGACGTGCAGGTCTTCGAATTTCCTGAAGTGCAGGCAGCACTTCCCCATGTCGAGCTTCTTGCCGGCACGCTTGTAGGCGCCGCGCAGGGCCGCATCCTGCTTGTCGCTGATGGCGGGCCCCATCAGGTAGATCGTGTAGTTGTTCTTCTGGGCGGCCAGGGCGACGTAGCCCAGGGGCTTGCCGTTGTAGGTGTCGGGATAGCGCTTGAGCGGGATGCTCCAGAAGATCATGCCCCAGCCCATCGCCTCCACGTAGCCCTTGGGCATGTGCTTGCGGACCAGCGCCCGCACCTTGGAAATGACCGCCCGGCGCTCCGCCGGGAGCTCCTCGAGGTATTCGGACACGGTCGCGGCAGCGCTGGAAACCACGGATTCGGCCCTTTCGAGGCGGCAGGCTGCGCTATCCTAAACCGGACATGAAATTCGAGCATCTGGTCGAGATCAACGACTTCCTCAACCCGCTGGTGGAATCGCTCACCCGCGAGACGCTTTGGAAGGGCCTGCTGAGGAGCGTGGAGGACCCGCGCGAGTTCCTCGCCGCGCTCGACGAGGTGAAGATCCTCGATCGCCGGCCCCACGGCATGGAGCGGGAACTCCACTACGGGCACACGGTGATCCGCGATCACGTGCGCCTGGTGCCCCTGCGCGAGATCGAGATCCGCACGGAGCCCACGCCCACCATTCCGGCGGCACGCCGCGACCTGCGCATCGAGGAGCCCGCGCCCGGCGAGCTCTTCGTGCGCTTCACCTACGAGCAATTCCCGCAGGGGCACCCGCCCCTCACGCCCGAGGTCGCGCAAGCGCTGAGGAACGCGTGGCTGCAGGCGGACCGCGACCTGATCGCGCACATCCGCCTGCTCGCCACGGAATCGCCCCCGCACTAGGCCAGGGCTTCAGGGCGACGAGCGATCGGAGAGGCTGCCGCTCACGAAGATGAGGTCGCCGTTGTCGACCGCGCGCAGGTCGAAGTCCGCGCGGCTCACGAGGCGCAGGCCGAGGCGCTGCGCGAGCGCGATGCCGAGGTCGTTGCGCGGCGACATGGTCATGAAGAACGCGTTTGCCCGGTGGCTCGATTGCAGCTCGCGCATGACCGCGAGGAGCGATTCGTGCGCCATGCCCTGGCGCCACACACGTGGCGTGAGCACGACGCCCAGGTCGACCGCGCCGCGCGCATGGACGATCGCGGAGAGGTGGCCGTGCATTTCGCCGCCGGGCCCGCGGATGGCCCAGCAGAACCAGTCGTGGACGCCGTTGGGCGACCTGCGCTTCTCGAGGAAGCGAAAACGCGCGCGCAGTTCCTCTTCGGTGAACGGAGGTCGCTCGTGCAGGTAGGTGTAGACGATGGGGTCGACCAATGCACGGAACAACTCGGGGGCGTGGGCCTCCTGGAGCGGTTCGAGCACGAGCCGGTCGGTACGCAGGATCTTCATGGCGATAAGGGTCCCTGGGCGTCTCACGGACGCCGATTCGTATGGCTTGTTGGGGGAACCCCGGGCGAGACCTGGAGGGTCGGTGCGTACGTCCGCCGGGCACTGCTGTTACGACTCGAAAGGTGGGGACCGGTGCGGCCCCTGCAAGATTGGCCGCGGCTGCATCCGTAACCCGCGTTTGCAGTGTTTACACCTTCGACACGAACGCGTTGCCCTTCACGTAGAAGCGCAGCAGGCGCCGTGCCCAGTGGCCCGCGTAGTCGACGCCGATGCGCGGCCGCTTCACGATCGTGATGTCCGGCTCCTGGCGTGCGCTTGCAATGTAGAGCGTGCGGGCTGTGAGGTCGACCGCGTTCAACGTGCGATCGATGCCCATCGCCCTGCACAGCAGGCCCGGCCCCTGCGTGCGCCCCTCGAGGCCTTCCACCGGTTCCAGCGCGCGCAGCAGGACCGCGGAAGCGTGGCCCTCGCGCTGCGTGACCACGTTCATGCAGCAATGCATCCCGTAGATCAGGTACACGTACGCGTGGCCGGGCGGACCGAACATCACTTTCGTGCGTTCGGTGCGGCCCTTCGAGGAATGGGCGGCGAGGTCGTGCTCGCCCAGGTAGGCCTCGACCTCGACGATGCGGCCGACGCGCCTGCCGCCCGCGGTCTCGTGCACCAGGAGCTTGCCGAGCAGGTCCCGGGCCACCTCGATCGTGTCGCGGTCGTAGAAGGAACGGGGGAGTTTCGTCCCCTTCATGGCCAAACCCGGAATATTCCGGCCCCGAGGAGAAAAAGTTCCGCGTCGCTACGTGAAACAGCCGAGATTTTCAATCGTAATCTGCCGGGTTTTCGAGGCTCGCGCCATTGTAGGATGGCGCCGTGAAAACCAAGGTTCTCGTAGTCGACGACTCACCCGTCATCCGCAGCATCCTCACGGCCATCATCGAAGAGCAGCCCGACATGGTGGTCGTCGGCGCCGCACCCGATCCGCTCGTGGCGAAGGAGCTCATCGCCAAGTTGAACCCGGACGTGCTGACGCTCGACATCGAGATGCCGCACATGAACGGGTTAGCGTTCCTCAAGCGTCTGATGGCGGTGCGCCCGATGCCCGTCGTGATGCTCTCTTCGTTCACCCAGCAGGGCTCGGACGTCGCGTTCCAGGCGCTGTCGCTCGGCGCCGTCGAGGTCGTGGGCAAGCCGTCCATGGGCGCGCCCGTGGACGACAAGTATTCGCGCTCGATCGTGGACGCCATTCGCGGCGCCCACGCAGCCCGCCACAATTTGAAACCGCCCTCCTCGTCGCCCAGCGACGCGAAGGTGGTACTTCCCAATCTCGGAAAACGCACGCAGACGCTGCAGCAGGTGGTCGTGATCGGCGCGGCCACGGGTGGCGCGGAAGCCGTGCGCGAGATCCTCACCCAGATGCCCGCCGAAGCGCCGCCGGTCGTGCTGGCACTCCAACTGCCGCCCGGCATCACGCGCCATTTCGTGAAGCGCCTGCAGGGCGAATGCAAGATGACCATCCGTGAAGCGACGGACCGCGAACCGGTGCTGCCGGGCAACGTCTACGTGGCGCCCAGCGGAGCGAGCGTCACGATCGGCAAGTACGAAGCGCGCGGCTACGGCATCCAGGTGATGGACGTGATGCTCGATACGCGTCCGGTCGATGCCCTCTTCAACGCCACGGCCGAAGCGGCGGGCTCGAACGCCTGCGGCGTGATCCTCACCGGCATGGGCGACGACGGCGCGGCGGGCCTGCGCGCCATCCACTTGCGCGGCGGCCACACCATCGCGCAGGACGAAGCCACGTCGCTCGTCTACGGGATGCCGCGCGCGGCGCTCGAGGCCGAGGCCGTGGTGGTGGAAGCTCCGCTCGACAAGATCGCGAAGCACATCCTCGGTTGGGCCTCCTGGGCGGACTTCTAGGCAGTCAAGGTCAAAGGCATTGAACCGCAGAGGACGCGGAGATCGCAGAGAAGACCACTCGAAAGGAAATGGGGACAGACCCCAGTTCTTGCTGTCGGGTTTCCTCTGCGACCTCCGCGTCCTCTGCGGTTCAATCGCTTTTGACTTCAGAATTCCCGCCCTTGCGGCAATGTCGAGCGTTGTAGACTGCCCGGCATGAAAACCCTCCTCCGGTCTCTCTCCCTGGGCCTCGCGTTCCTGGCCTCCTCCGCGTTCGCGCAAGACTGGCCCACGCGCCCCATCCGCCTCATCGTTCCCTTCGCCCCCGGTGGCGTCACGGACACCAGCGCCCGCGCGGTGGCCGAAGCGCTCTCGCAACGGCTTGGCCAGCAAGTGGTCGTGGAGAACAAACCCGGTGCGAGCGGAAACATCGGCACCGAGCAGGTTGCGCGTGCCGCACCCGATGGCTACACGCTGGTGCTGGGCTTCGACGGCACGATGGTGATCAACCCGCACGTGTTCAAGGAAATGCCGTTCGACACGCTGCGCGACTTCGTTCCCGTCTCGAAGCTGGGTGACGCCGGGCTGCTGCTCGTCGCGAACCCATCGCTCAACGTGAAAAGCCTGGCCGAGCTGCTCGCACTAGCCAAGACGAAACCCGGCCCGTATCCTTATGGCACCTCCGGCACTGGAGGCACGCCGCATCTCGCGGGTGAACTGCTCAAGCAGCGCACGGGCCTCGACCTGCAGCACATCCCGTACAAGGGCGGCGGGCAGGCGGTGACCGATGTCCTGGGCGGGCAGATCCCGCTCGTGTTCACCGCCATCGCTTCGGCCCAGCAGCACGTGAAGGCCGGAAAGCTGATCGGGCTGGGCGTGCCGAGCGCGCTGCGGTCCTCGTCGCTGCCCGACGTGCCGACGTTCATCGAAAGCGGCATTCCCGGATTCGAGGCGGTCTCCTGGGTGGGGATCTTCGCGCCGGCGAAGACGCCGCGCGCCATCGTCGACAAGCTGCAGCGCGAAATCGCAGCCGCCCTGCAGACCCCCGCCGTGCGCGAACGCTATGCGGTGCTCGGCATCGATCCCGTCGGCAATACGCCGGAGCAATTCACCGCGCAGATCAAGGCCGACCTCGCGCGCTGGGGCGAAGTGGTGCGCGCCGCGAACATCCGCGTCGATTGATCAGGCGGGCTTCGCCACCATGAGGTAGAAGACGGCGACGAGTGCCACGAACGCCGGAATGCCGAGGCCTACCCAGAACCGGAGCAGCTTCCAGAACGCGGGCGGCAATTCGGCACCGGACTGCGCGGCAGCCTGCGCCAGGCCGCGCATGCGGACCTGGATCCACAGCACCGGCAACCAGCACGCACCCGCGACGAGATAGAGGACGGTTCCCCAGACCACCCAGGTGCTGGTCAGCGGGAAGCCCGCGGCCTGCACGAGGTGGAAACCGGTGAGCGGCTGCAGGATCACCGCGGGCGTGGTGAAGAGCAGGTCGGCGCGCACGACCCAGCGCCACACGGCGGCCACGGTGCGCGCATCGCGACCGAGCGCCGTGGCGAGGCCGAAGAACGCGGTGCCGATGCCGGTGCCGAACAGGATCGCCGACGACAGCACGTGCACCGTCTTGACGATCAGGTACTCGTTCATCCGATTGGCACGATGGCCAGCGTGCAGCGCGAGACGCACACGAGCTTCCCCGCCTCGTCCGTGATCTTCACTTCCCAGACATGCGTGCTGCGTCCCTTGTGCAGGGGAAGCGCCACCGCCGTGAGCATGCCGTCCCGCTTGCCGCGCAAGTGGTTGGCATTGATCTCGATGCCGACGGCCGATTGGCTCTTCGTGTCGCAATTCATGAAGGCGCCCGTCGAGGCGACGGTTTCAGCGAGCGCCACCGAGGCGCCGCCGTGCAGCAGGCCGAAGGGCTGGTGGACCTTCGGCGTGACCGCCATCGTGGCCACGACGCGGTCCGGCGTCGCCTCGACGATGTCGATGCCGAGGGTCGACAGGAGCGTCTCGCGATCCTTGTACTCGAGCTTGTTCATCGGGTCCTTCCTTCCACGGAAAATCGTTCGCAAAACGCGCGTTCGCCGGCGGCCGTGAACTGCACGACGCGCGTGCCGGCCACGCGCTTCGCCCAGCCGAGTTCGTAGCAGCGTTCGAGGATCGCGGCGCCGAGCACGCCCGCGAGGTGGTTGCGCCGGACGCTCCAGTCCAGGCACGGGCGGCAGAGCGGACGGCGGCCCGGCGCGGATTCGAGGTCGAGCCCGAACGCTTCGCAGAATTCACGGCCGCTGCGCGTGAGCTCGAGGCGGTCTTCGACGTGGCGCACGAAGCGGCGCTTCTCGAAACTGTCGAGGACCCTCACGCCGAGGTCGCCGGCGAGATGGTCGTAGCAGACGCGGGCCTTGCGCAGCGCCGGCTCGCGCGGGCTGGATTTCAGCCGCACCGCGCCCGACCGCTGCGCGACACCGGTGAGGCGTTCGATGAGGTCGGCCACGTCGGGGTCGGCCAGCCGGAAGTAGCGATGCCGGCCCTGGCTTTGCATGCTGAGCAACTTCGCGTCGAGGAGCTTGGACAAATGCGCGCTCATCGTCTGCTTCGTGACGCCCGCGACTTCGGAGAGCTCGGTGGCCGTGAGCGCCTGGCCGGCCATCAATGCGACGAGAATGTCGGCGCGCGCGCGATCGCCGATGAGGGCGGCGATGCCGGCGATGGGAGGACCGTCTTTCATCGTTCGATGCTAGGCGAACGATGGTGGCGTTGCAATACCAACGGTTCGTCGTGCGCCGAACCATGCGGCCGCACCACCGCGCTACAGTAGCGCCATCGCTTTCCGGACTTGCCCATGGCCCTCACCGTCTTCATCCGCTACCAGATCGACCCGTTCCAGCGCGAAGCCTTCCGCGAATACGCGCAGGGCTGGTTGCGCATCATCCCGCGCTGCGGCGGCGACCTCCTCGGCTACTTCCTGCCGCATGAAGGCACCAATGACATCGCATGGGGACTGATCGGATTCGAGAGCCTCGCGGCGTACGAGGCGTACCGCGCGCGGCTGAAGGCCGATGCCGAGGGCCGGGCCAACTTCGCGCTGGCGCAATCGAAACGCTTCATCCTGCGCGAAGAGCGCACCTTCCTCGAGAACGTGGAGGCCGCATGATCGCCGTCATCTTCGAAGTCCAGGCCAAGCCCGGGCAGCAGCAGGCCTACCTCGACGCGGCGGCGATGTTGCGCCCGCTGCTGAAGGACATCGACGGGTTCCTCTCCATCGAACGCTTCGAGAGCCTCACCACGCCGGGCAAGATCCTGTCCCTTTCATTCTGGCGCGACGAGGAAGCCGTGAAACAGTGGCGCAACATCGAGGCGCACCGGGGCGTGCAGGAAGCGGGACGCAAGCAGATCTTCCTGGACTATCGCCTGCGCGTGGCCGAGGTGCTCCGCGACTACGGGATGAACGAGCGGGCGCAGGCGCCGGCGGATTCGAAGGCGGTGCATCGCTAGCGCAATGCGGGTTTCCGGGCGCATCATGGCCGGCAGCACCCGGGAGATCGCCATGAAAACATCGATCGTGCTTCTGCTGGGCGTGGTCTTCGTGTCGGGCTGCTCGACCGCGAAGTACGCCACCCGCCCCGCCCCCATCGCCGGCACGCCCGGCGCGTCCTTCGAAATCGCCGCGAACGCCTGCCAGCCGGAAGCCGGCACGGCCGCGGTGCAGGCGCGCGCGAAAGCCCGCGACCAACTGCTCCAGGAAGGCCGGGGCATCGGCTCGGGGTGCACGGCTCCCATACCCACGAGTATGAACGGCCACTACCAGAACATCGACTGCAGGCCCGAGACCGCGGCGCAGGCGAGCCAGTTCGGCGAGATTCGCTCCGATCCCATGCAGGTGGTGAGAGCGGGCGAGAAGGCCTGGGAATCGGTGCTCGCGCGTTGCCTCGCCGGTTTCGGATGGAAGCTCGAGCGTTACTGCGTCGAAGGGTGCGGATCATCGGGTTGACCGCGGCGCCGCGACGCGCTCAGGATGCGTGAGCCGTCAAAAAACATCCTGGGAGGAGAAAAGATGGATCGCCTGCAATCGCGGCGCGCGTTCGTACGCGCCGCCGTATCCGCCACTGCGCTCGCCGCCCTGCCCGCCGCGGTCCGCGCGGCGATGGGCCCCAACGACAAGTTCGACCTGCTGATCAAGGGCGGCGACGTCCTCGACCCGAGCCAGAAGCTGCGCGGCACGCGCGATATCGGCATCCGGAACGGGATCATCGAAGCGGTCGAGGCCGACATTCCCGTGGCGCGCGCGCAGAAGGTGATCACCGCGACCGGACGCCTGGTCACGCCCGGCCTCGTCGACCTGCACTCGCACGTGTTCCCGTACGGCTCGGGCATCGGCATTCCGGCCGACGAGCTCGTGCCGTTCCAGGGCACGACGACGATGGTGTCCGCCGGCGACGCGGGCGCCAACAACTTCGCCGCGTTCCGCCGCTTCATCGTGGGATCGACGCGCACGCGCCTCTTCGCGTTCGTGCACATCGCGAACATTGGCCTCACCGGGTTCCCGATCGGCGAGCTCTACAACCTCGACTTCGCGCGCACCGAGGACGCCGCGCGCACGCTCGCGGAGAATGCGGACCTCGCCATCGGCATCAAGGTACGCATGAGCGAGAACGTGGTCGCCAAGCACGGGCTGGAGCCGCTCAAGCGCGCGCTGAAGGCGTGCGAGCTCTCCGGCGTTCCCGGCGCGAAGGTGATGTGCCACATCGGTGGCGTCGAGAATCGCGGGCTCATGTCGCAGATCCTCGACCTGCTTCGCGCGGGCGACATCCTCACGCACTGCTACTCGGGCGCCCCGAACCTGTCCAACGAAGGCACGAACATCGTCCAGGACGGCAAGCTCCTGCCTGCGGCGCTCGACGCGAAGAAGCGCGGCGTGCTCTTCGACATCGGCCACGGCGGCGGCAGCTTCGACTACACGATCGCCGAAGCCGCGATCGCGCAGGGCGCGGGACCGGACACGATCTCCTCCGACATCCACGTGTTCTCCGGAAACACGCCCGGCATGCCGTACCTCACGTGGGTGATGAGCAAGTTCCTCAACATGGGCTTCTCGCTCGAGCAGGTCGTCTCGATGGCGACGAGCGTGCCCGCCCGCGTCATCGGCCGCGTCCCGAAGCTGGGCACGCTGCAGGTGGGCGCGCCGGGGGACGTCTCGGTCCTGGAACTGGTCGACGGTCCCGTTGAATTCGTCGACACGAGGAATAACAAGCGCACCGGCAAGGTTCATCTTCGCCCGGTGCAAACCGTTGCCGCCGGCATCGCTTTCGGGAGACCCTACAATGCGCCGTTCAGTGTTCGCTAAGCCGCTCGTCCTCGCCCTGCTCGCCGCCTTCGCGACGAGCGCTTCCGCGCAGCTCGCGATCTCCTCCAACGACGGAAAGGTCACGCTCGTGAACGGCGTGGCCTCGATGCCCGCGAAGGTCGTACCCGACACGATCGCGATCCTCGAGCTGTCCGGAACGCCACGCGTGATTGCCGAGATCGAGGTGCCCGGCAGCTTCATGGGTCCGCCATCCAACGTCGCGATCTCGCCGGACGGACGCATGGCGCTCATCGCCAGCGCCTACAAGATCAATCCCGCGGATCCGAAAGGCTGGATTCCCGACAACAAGGTCGCGGTGGTGGACCTCAAGTCCTCCCCGCCGAAGGTGATCGCCACGGTCGAATGCGGAGCCGCACCCTCGGGGCTCTCGTTCAACAAGGAAGGCAGCCTGGCACTGGTCGCCAATCGCAGCGACGGCACCGTGACCGTGCTCAAGATCGCGGGCACGAGCGTCACCCGCATCGACTCGCTGCAACTGGGGCCCGCGACCTCGGGGCCGAGCCACGTCGCATTCACGCCGGACGGGAAGATGGCGCTGGTCACCCGCGACGGGGACAGCGCGGTCTCGGTCCTCTCCGTGAACGGCGACAAGGTCGAGTACAACAAGCGCGACCTCTTCCCCGGCATTCGGCCTTATGGGCTGGTCATCGCTCCCGACGGGAAATCGGCGGTCGTCGCCCTGGTGGGCCGTGGCACGGGAGATGCCGACGCCATTGCCTCCATCGATCTCACGGGCAAGTGGCCGCGCGTGGCCGAGCACCTCACCATCGGGCAGACGCCCGAGGCGATCTCGATGTCCGCCGACGGGAAGATGGTCGCGGTCTCCGTCATCAATGGCAGCAACAAGGCGAAGGATTTCCCCTGGTACTCCGGCAACGGCAAGGTCGTGCTGGTGCGCGTAGACGGCACGAAGCTCACCCGGCTCTCGGAGGCGCCGGTGGGCGCGTGGGTCCAGGGCAACGGCTTCAGCGGCGACGGCCGCAAGCTCTTCGCGCAGAACATCCTGGAGAACCAGCTCCAGGTGCTCGACATCGATGCCAACGGACAGTTGAAGGACAGCGGGCAGCGCATCCCGCTGAAGGCCAGCCCGGTGGGAATGCGGGTGCTCGGGGCGCCCTAGCAGACCGTCATTCCCGCGAAGGCGGGAATCCAGGCTGGGTCCCCGCCTTCGCGGGGACGACGGGGGGGATTGGTCACATCCAGTTACAGAAGCCCCCCCTTCTCCGATTATCCTTGGCCGCATGAATCGAATCCTGTCGGTCTTCGCGGCCCTTTTGGTCGTCGCGGGTTGCGGTGGTGGAGGGGGTGGCGGCAGCAACCCCACCCCGCCGCCGCCTTCGAACACCTTCAATTACACCGACGCGCAGGTCTACTCGAGCGCGGCCAACGCATCGCTGGCCTCCCCGAACGAGATCACCTCGGTGACGCAGGGCTCGGTCACCGTCGCGGGCCAAGCCATTGCGTACACCGCCACGACGGGCCACCTCACCGCGCGCCGGCTGGGCACCGATGCGGCCGATGCGTCGTTCTTCTATGTCGCCTACACCGCCAACGGACGCGACCCGGCCACACGCCCGGTCACGTTCTTCTACAACGGCGGGCCCGGCTCCGCGACGGTGTGGCTGCACCTGGGCTCGTATGGACCGAAGCGGCTCGACGCGCACGCGCCATCGCAAGACGTGCCCCTGCCCTTCCCGCTCGTTGACAACGCCGAGTCGATGCTCGACATCTCCGACCTCGTGTTCGTCGATGCGATCGGCACCGGCTACTCGCAAGCCATCGCGCCCAACACGAACCAGACCTTCTTCGGCGTGGATGCGGATGCGGGCGTCTTCCGCGACTTCATCCGCCGCTACGTCGCCGTCAACAACCGCGCGGCCTCGCCCAAGTTCCTGTTCGGCGAGTCCTACGGCACGACGCGAAGCGCCGTGCTGGCGCGAGCGCTCGAGAGCGCGGGCGTGCGGCTGAGCGGCGTGGTGCTGCTCTCCTCGGTGCTGAACTACAACTCCAACTGCGGGCTCACGTCGTCGAACTCGCTGAGCTGCGGCGGCTACTTCCCCAGCTACGGCGCGATCGGCGCGTGGCATGGGCGCACCAACCCGCCGGTGAACGTGGCGGGGCTGCCCGCTTTCGCGGAGCAACTGCGTGCCCTCACGAACAACGTGTACGCGCCCGCGGTCGTCTCCTTCCTCTCGTCGCGAACGGTGCCTCCGCCGGCCACGCTCCAGACTTTCACGGATGCCACCGGCGTCCCCGTGGCCCAGTGGCAAGGCAGCCTCAACCTGGGGCCCGATCCGTTCCGCAACACGCTGATCCCGGGCTACCAGCTCGGCCGTTACGACGCCCGCATGAGCGCGGCGGGAGGCGTCGGGAACTTCGACATCTCGAGCTCGTTCATCACCACGTCGTTCAGCGTGGGCCTGCAGGGCTACTTCAACGACACGCTGCGCTACACCAACCCGTCGAACTACACGTTCCTGGGCAACGCCATCAACACGTGGAATTTCTCGCACGATGGCCAGGACCTTCCCGACGTGGTGCCGGACCTCGCGACCGCGCTCGCCCTGAACCCGCGACTGCAGGTCCTCGCGGTGAGCGGCTACCACGACCTCGCCACGCCCTGGTTCCAGACCGAGCGCGACATCTCGCGCCTGGGTTCGCTTCCGAACGTGCGCGTGCGCAACTATTCGGGCGGGCACATGATCTACCTGGATGACGCCTCGCGCGTGACCCAGAAGGCGGACCTCGCCGACTTCTACCGCATCGCCACCACGCCATGAACCGACTCCTCTTCGTCGTCCTCTGCACCCTCGGCCTCGGCGCCGCGGCCCAGCAGCAATGGTCCGACCCGTACGTGCCGCCGCACATCAAGCGTTCCGAGAACTACGTCGAGACGCGCGGCGAGGCGTTGCGCGCGCAGGTCGAGCAGAAGCTGCGTGCGCAGTTCGACGCGGCCGACCCGGCCAAGTCGGGCACCCTCACGCGCGAGCAGGCCCGGGCGGCCGGCTTCGGCTTCGTCGCGGACAACTTCGACGCGATCGACACGCGCCGCTCGGGCGTGATCCGCTTCGAGGACCTGAAGCGCTACCTCGCGCTCTAGCCGCTACACTGGCGCCATGCGCGCCTTCCTCTTCCTGCTCGCCGCCCTGGCGAGCCTCTCAGCCGCCGCCGCGGTCTACGACGCCGCGGCCTGGGACAACGACGCGACTACGCTCGGCTTCCAGGTGGAGGCCTTCGACAAGTGCCGTGGCCGCATGGCGGAGAAACCGCGCTTCAAGGGTTGCCTGCAGATGTGGGAGGACGCGAAGCAGCGCGTGTCTCGGATGGACCGCTTCGTCGTCGCCTCGCCCGGCGAAGGTCGCGCCGAACGGATGGCGAAGCTGCGCGGCGAACTGGAGGGCGCCATCGCCTTCCTCGCCCCCGAGGTCAAGGCGCTGGGCCGGGTGCAGGTCGCGAAGCTGATGGCCAACGACAAGGCGCTCGCGCCCTACCGCAAGGACATCGAAGGCCTTATGCGCTGACGCGCACTAGGGCAAAGGCTATGTCCGCAGATGAACGCGGATTGACGCAGATGAATTCCCTCGAGCAAAGACATGGTGTTTTGGGTCAAGACCTGAAGCAATTTCGTGTTTGCTTGAGGACGTGCATCCGCGTCCATCTGCGTTCATCTGCGGACATAGCCTTTGACCTAACCCCGCGCCAGCGGGCTAAGCAAATGCTTCGAGGTACTCGCGAGCGATGCGAGCAAGCGCGTTGCGGAGCGCAGTGGGCGCGCGAACCTCGAACTTGAACGGCAGCCGCATCAACTCCCGCGCATACCAATCGAGGTCGTCGGCCGCGCCCTTGAGCATCACGCCCTCGGGACAGGCTTCGCAGAAGCCCATCGGATTGAACACCTCGCGGCGTGCGCGCTCGAGATCGGTGAGGAGCAGGACCTCGACCGCCGTGCCGCGCGGCAGCGTGGCGAGCGCCTTGGTGAGGTACTCGCCCGCATCGAACCCCTCGGGCCGCGAGAAGGCCCGCTCCGTGACCTCGGCATGCGCCACGCGATCGAGCCGCAGCGTACGGTTTCCCAGCCGCAGGTGGCAGAAGCCGACCACGTACCAGCGCCCCGAGCGGAAGACGAGCCCGAAGACGTTGAAGTCGCGCGTGGTGAGCGCGCCGTCCGCGGCCCGATAGCGTAGCGACGCGGTCTGGCGGGCCTGCGCCGATTCGCTCAGCACCCGCAGCAGCTTCGCATCCGCGTTGGCGCGCGCCCCGCCCGTCTGCAGGGCGACGCTCTCCCGCAGGGCCGCGATGGTCTTGCGCGGCGCGTTGGGCAGCACGCGGTCCAGCTTGGCCTGCACGCTTTCGATGGCGGGGGCGGCGTCCGCGAGGCCCAGGCCGCGCGCCGCGATCAGCCCCAGCGAAAGGGCCTGTGCCTCTTCGTCCGTGAACATCATCGGCGGCAGCTTGAAGCCGGGCACGAGCTTGTAGCCGCCGTAGCGGCCCTGCTCGGTGGTGATCGGGATGCCCATCTCCTCCAGCGTCGCGATGTACCTGCGCAGCGTGCGCCGGTCGACGCCGACGCGCGCCGCCAGCTCCGCGCCGCCGATCTGCGTCTGGGATTGCAGCAGCTCGAGGACCGCGAGTACCCGCGTGGTTGGCAATGACATAGGGCGAATATATAGAGGAACTAGGGCATGGATCGTCCTAGATGCGGAATAGTCTACGCGAACGATGAAAACCAACGCGATGATCCGCCTGCTCGCCGCCGCCCTGTTTGCGATCGTGCTGATCGTCGTGGGCGGCCATAACCGTTCCATTGCCGGGGAGAGAACTGTGGACCTGACGATTCCGAAGGTCGAAGGCGTGCGCGACTTCGACTTCCTGCACGGCGACTGGGAGGTCGCCAACCGCCGACTGAAGCAACGCCACGTGGGCAGCACGGATTGGGATGAGTTCCCGGGCCTCTCCTCGATCCGGCCGGTGCTGGGCGGCCTGGGCAACGTGGACGAGCTTCGCTTCCCCACGCGGGGCTGGGTGGACGAAGGCCTTCCGGTGCGCGTGCGCTTCTACTGGACCGTGCTCTCCGACAAGCGGGCGCATTGGGAGCAGGCGTTCTCCACCGACGGCGAGAAGACGTGGGAGACCAACTGGACGATGGATTTCCGCCGCGCGGAGCCCGAGGCCCCGGGGCTCGCATCCACGGCGAGGTCGCTGCTGTGAATCGCGCGCGCCTCCTCACGCTCTCGCTGGTCGTGGTCGCCCTCGCGGTGACCGTCGCCTCCCGACATGCCCTGGCAGGAAACGAACTGCACTTTGGAGTTTCATGCGGGTCCGCTGAGTGAGATCGAAGACGTCTTGTCGACGCAGATGCCCACCCTTGGAAAGAAGAAAGCCGCCCACGGGCGGCTCTCCAGACTGCGGGTTATCGCAGATGAACACAGATAACCCCAGATAGAGTCTCTTAGAAGGCACCTCGCAAGGTTTTATCTGTGTTCATCTGCGTAACCTGCCTTCTGAGAGCCGCCTTCTGGCGGCTTTCCTCTTTCCAAGGGTGGGCATCTGCGTGGATAAACCTTCGCAGCTCCAAAATCGAAGCGCTCCAAACAGATCTATTCCTTCTTCTCCAACTGCGTCACCAGGAACGCTCTCACTTCGGCAGCCAACTTCGGAGAAATCTCCCCCAGCACACTGCGCCGATGCACCGGAATGTGCGCCGCCACGGACTCATCCGCGGAGAACACGTAGTGGTCGAAGATCGAACGCCAGGCCGCGCGCTGGTCGGGCGGGAGGTCGCGCAGGTTCAGCAGCGCCAGCAGGAGCACGTTCAACGCCGAGTTCGCCTTCTCCGCCACGTCCATTGCCGGCCGCCACCAGTAGTTCACGAGCACGTTGAAGCGTTCGAGCGACTCGACGTGGTGCCACCAGAGCGGCGGGATGTAGATCGCGTCGCCGGGCCCGAGATCGGCGACGAAGGCGGCCGCCATCGCCTCGCGAAAGCGCGGGAACTTCGCGAAGTCGGGCTCGCGAAACGACACCATGCTGATCGGCGTACCGGTGGGCGCATAGTCCAGCGGCCCCACGTAGAGGTTCGTCACCTGCTCCGGCGGCAGCAACGTGAAGCGCCGCCGCCCCGCCACCACGCAGGCCACGTTGCTCGATTCGTCGAAGTGCGCGGGCGTGACGATCGCATTGCCCATCCAGACGCGCGGCGCCACGTCCCGCTCCAGCAGCGGAAGCACGTTCTCCTTCTCGAAGCCGGGCAGGCACTCGGCCACGGGGGCGCTCTGCACGGCGACACCGGGCCGGTTCTCGAACTTTGCGTAGCGCAGGAGCTGGCTCGCCACCTTGCCCACGGAGAGCTTGTCGTGCGAGTAGTTGAAGCCGCTCAGGTTCTCGTTGTAGAAGATCCGCCCGCGCGCGTGCGGCGGCACCATCAGCACGTCGACCTGCTTGCCGCTGTCGAAGGCGGTGAGATAGGCCGCGAAGGCTTCGATGGACTCCCTCGCGCGCGCCACCGCGGGCCACTGCGCGACCAGCCCGCGCATCACGACGGGCCGGTACCGCGTCACGACCTCGCTCTGGAACCTCCACGCATCGACGTCGTGGAGTTCCTCGATCGGTTTCGGCTCGGCGCTCAACGAGGCAGGAGGCTGTCGAGATCGCCCGTCTTGAAGACGTCGGCCGCGGGTTCGATGCGCAGCGCCGCGGGTTGCGCCTTGCCGCCGCGCGAAAGTCCGCCGGGCTTGCCGGCGTAAGCCTGCTGGTCCACCGCCACGTCGACCATCGATCCGTCGAGGCCGCCCAGCGAGACGGCGCCGCGATTGACCTTCACGTACGTGCCCGGGTCCTGCGAGGCGGTGGATTGCGGGCGGTGGACGACGTCGAAGTCGGTGCCGCGCAGGCCGAGCGTGGCGGTCGAGGTCACGAAGGCGATCGACTCCGAACGCTTCGAAGTCGGGCTGGAGACATAGCGGAACGCCCCCACGATCAACTCGTAGACCTGCGTGAGCGCGCCGGGCTCGCCGTCCTTCTGGAGCTTGCGCAGCTCGATGGTCGTGTCGGGCCGGATGAGCAGGTTCGCGCCGTCATCCATCTTCAGCAGCGCGGTGGAAGCGGCGGGCGTGGTCAGCACGTCGGCCTCGCTCACGCGCGAGCCCTGGCGCAGCGTCTGCGTGGCTCCCGCGCGGCGCACATGCAGCGAGCCCTTCATTTCCTGCACCGTGCCGCTGCCCGCTTCCTGCTTCGCGACCGCTTCGCCCGCCTCGAGCGAGACGATGACCACGCGGCGATTCTCCGCGGCCTTCGGATCCTTGTCGTTCGCGGGCACGGAGCTGCCGAGCCCCACGGTGTTCATGCGCGCGGCCTGCACGCCGCTCGAAGTCCCGAGGAATCTCGCCACCGCGGCGGCGCGCCGCTCGGACAGGCCCTGGTTGCGAACCGGATCTCCGGAAGCGTCCGTGTGCCCCTCGATGCGATAGCGAAGCTGGGCGAGCGCGGGATTGCCCATCGCGGTGGAAAGCCGCGCGAGCAGGTCACGACTCTCGGGCGTGATGTTGGCCGAGGCGTAGTCGAACTGGACGGAGAGCTGCAGGCGGCCTTCGCGCACCTGTGGAGCCGGCTTGCCGCCGCGAGAGAGCCCGCGCGAGAGCGGCATGGCGGGCTTGGGAGCCAGCGCGTCGATCATTTCCTGGACGGAGGGATCCGCGGCCGCGGCCCCGAAGCAGGATGCCGCCAATGCCACTGCCAAGGCCCAACCGGATCTCTTCACGATGCGCTCCCCGCGAATGCGGTGTTGCGCGAAGTATACGGCTCAGGTCACCACCGCGCTCCCGGTGGCGATGCGGCAATCGGTGTGGCGCGTGGTCTCGGCGACCGACTTCACCATCGCGAGCCACTCGGCGGCGCAGCGGATCATCCAGGTGGCCGTGCCCGAACGCACGCCGGCCGAGATGTCCTCGATCTCGCGCATCGCGAAGCCGCGGGCCACGAGGAGATCGCCTTCGAGCGCGTCGAGCGAGGCCGTGCCCATCAGCGCCTGCACGCGCGTGGCCACGTGGGCACCGAGGCGCGACTCGAGGATCGCACGCGCGGGCCGGGCTTCGGGCACTTCGCCCACGGGTGCAAGCTGCAAGCGCACTTCGCGAACCAGCATCTCGCTGCACAGCAGGGCCGCATGGATGTTCGCGTGCACGATCGCGAAGAAGAGCGCCTTCGCATCGCCGTCGCCGGGGTCGGACTCGCAGCCGGGCACGTAGCCCTGTTCGTCCCAGGCGATGAGTAGCGAATAGAGGCCGGCACGGAAAGCCTGCGTGGCCGGCATGCCCGCGTAGATCGCGGCCAGCAGCAGTTCGGTGAGGCGGTCGAAGTCGAGTGCCAACAGGTTCCAGACGATGGCGCCGTCCAGGACATCCCACGTATCGCGCGGCAGTGGCTTCGACGGCATCGCGGAGCGCCCGTAGTCGGTCACGTAGAACAGCGAGCGCGCATAGGCGCGGAAATCCGCCGGCGACATCATCGGCGCGAAGGGCTTCCTCAGCAGCAGGCTGGTCTCGGGAATGCGCGCGTCGCTCTCCCAGCCGAAGCGTTGCGCGCTCCAGCGCGCCGCCAGCACCTCCACCGGAACGTCTTCGGTGGATTCGCGAAAGCGCGTCTCCCACGCGGAGATCGCGCTGATGTCGAAGCGCGGGTCGGTCCGCCCCATCTCGTTCAGCAGGGTCGTCCCGCGCGAGAGCGTCGGCACGCGGGCCGGCTCCCACAGCAATGCGTTCGCGACCGTGGGACCCCGCAGGCGCTGGTCGGCGACGGCGAGGAGTTCGTCGCAGAGCGCGGCGTCCTCCAGGTGGCCGTTGCGGCGCAGGGCGCAGCAGAGTTGCGCGGTGGCGCACGACACCTCGTCGGCCCGTGCGTCGCCTGCCGCCGCGTCGCGCACGTGCACGAGATTCGTGTGCAGCAAACGCAGCACGCGCCTCAGGCGGTGCTCCAGGAACTCCCTCGATGCGATCTGTGCGTTTTCCATGACTGCCTTTGTCCCACGGAAGGCTCTCCCGGGGCTGCGTAATTTTCGGCAAGGCCGGGACGGTAGAATCGGCCGATGCGAAAACTCCTCCTGCTGCTTTTCACCCTCGCCGCCGCCACGGCACCCCCCATCGCCTTCGCCCACCCCACCCTCGAGCAGGCCGGGGAATTCACCATCCCCGAGGCCAACCAGGGCGTGGGCGTGGACCAGCACTTCTTCTACGCGGTCGACAACCAGGTCGTCGCCAAGTACGACAAGAAGACCGGCAAGCTGGTGAAACGGTGGGAGGGACCGAAGGCCGGCCCGATCCTGCACCTCGACAGTGCGATGCTGAAGGACGGGCGGATCTACGCGGCGCACTCCAACTATCCCGACTGGCCGATGACCAGCTCGCTCGAGGTCTTCGACGCCGCGACGATGGAGCACGTGGGCAGCCACAGCTTCGGCGTGCAGTGGGGTTCGCTCACCTGGGTGGACTTCAAGGAAGACCACTGGTGGATGGGGTTCGCCAACTACGATCGCCTGCTGGGTCCCAACAAGACGCCCTACGGCCACAAGGCCAACACGCTGGTGGTGAAGCTCTCGCGCGACTTCAGGCTCGTGGAATCGTGGACGCTGCCCAAGGTGTTGCTCGACAAGTTCGAGGACATGAGCAATTCGGGCGGCTCGTTCGGCCCCGACGGGTTCCTGTACCTCTCGGGCCACGATCCGGCGGAGATCTACAAGGTGCGTCCGCCCAAGGCCGGCTCCGTCCTCGAGCTGGTGGAGACGATCCCGATGAACATCCGCGGCCAGGGCATCGCCTGGGACCGCTCCCAACCTGGAACCATTTACGGGATCGTCCGTGCCACGCAAAAAGAAAAATCGGCCGGAGGCGACCACAAGGTCACCGTCTTCCGCCTCGTCGACAAGCCCTAGCGCGAGCCCGCAGCGCGCGCCCCACGCGAGCGTCGTCGCCGCGTGGCTGGCGGGGACCGTGCTCGGCAAGTTCCTGCGCATTGCATCGGCGCCGCTCATCGGCATCGGCGGGTTCGTCCTGTCGATGGGCTGGACGATGGGGCCGCAGCAACTGATCGACGACGCACGCTTCGCGAAGCTCACGACGAAGGTGGAAGCCCGGGTCGTCGATCGCTGGCTCGCGGTCGAGTGGAAGCCCGGCGACGAAGCGAAGGCCCCCGATTGGCGCAACGTCGCGAAGGCCACGGCATGCGCGGTCGTCGAATACGAAGGCGACTGGGGCAACCAGAGGCGGGCGTTCTGCGGCACACGCCTGCCCTTCCGTCCGTCCTTCGGGGTCACGGACCTCGACCAGCTCGCGCCCGGCGTTCCGTTCTCCTGGTCCCGCGATGCGTCGGGGATCGCCGTGCCGGAGGTCCGCGTGGCGGGCGCCACGAAGGTCTACCTGGAGCGCGCGAAGCCGTCCGTGCCGGCCTTTCCCAATACCGCGACGGCCCGCAATGCGCTCGAGCTGCTGCAGTTCGAGATCCAGTCGCCCGTCGCGGCGACGATCCGCGGCTGGACGTCGCCCGAGCCCACGATGCGCGTGGCGATCGATCCCGCCGATCCCGCGAACGCGATGCCGGCGGGTTTCCTCGAACGGCCGCCGAAGGGCGCGTGGATCTACGCGACGATCTTCTGCGCGGTGTTCGGCGGCGTCTTCTATTGGGTGGGGATGAGCCTGCTCCTCGCCAACCTGCCGTTCGTCACGCGGATCCTGATGACCGTGATCCCCTTGCTTGCGTTGCCGTGGTGGGGCGAATACCTGCCGAAGGCGATCGCGCGCCTGCACGAGGACTTCGGCGAGGTGATCGAGGACATGCTGGGCGACGTCGACCGCCTCGGCCGGCTGGTATCGAGCGACCCGGGCGAGGCGCTGCTCGCGAACGGCGAACGCCTCGCGTGGGCGCCAGGTGGCCCGCCATACGACAAGACGTTCGGCTTGCTGAAGATCGCCCCGCCCGCGCAAGCTTTCTCGTCCGGCGATGCGGCTCTCGCAACCTTGAACGGTCGCGTGTCCGAACAAGTGCGGGCCTGGCCCGACGAGCAGCGCGCGGAAGTGTTCGTGGCGCTCAAGTCCGAGAAGGTGCGCTCCCTCTACGGCGCGGGCTACGCCTTCCTGCCCGCCGCCGCGGAGGCGCTCTCGGATCCGCGTGCGAGCGACGCGACGAAGGCCGCCGCGCGCGCCTTCCTCTCGGAGTGGGTCACGCAGCCCGTCGATGAACCGTGGCCGCGCGATCCGGCCCGCAAGCAGCGCATCGCCCTCTATCGCGATTTGCAGAAGATCCCCGTGAACGTCATCGCGAACCCCGCCGGCTGGATCGCCGACCGAGCGGAGCAACGAAGATAATTGGGGTCAGACTCCCATTAAGTTAATTCCGGATGCGGGTACCCCGCATCGATGCGAATTAACTTAATGGGAGTCTGACCCCAATTATTTCTATTTTCCGAAGAGGGCCTTGCGCCGTTCGAGGCTCTCGGCGGGCCAGGTCTCCGCGCTCTTGTAGTACTCGGGCACGGCGAGCGCGCCCGGCGGAATCACGACCCAGGGTTGCTTCGAGGCCGTGAAGATGTGGACGTCGGGCGGCAAGCGATCGGGCTCGTCGAGCGTGCCGACCTTCACGAACGAGAGTTGGGTGCCTCCGCCGCCGTAGTGGCTCCAGACGGCCACGCGGCAGGCCGGGCAACGCGCGATCTTCTGCCCCTTGCCGCTGTTGGAGGGCGTGTCGACGATCTCGGGCTCGCCGGAGAGCTTCGTGAGGCGGCTCGATTCGATCAGCGCGTTCAGCGCGAAGGCCGCACCCGATTCACGCTGGCACCAGCGGCAATGGCAGCAATGCACGAACATCGGGCGGCTCTCCATCCGGTAGCGCACCTGGCGGCATGTGCAGCCCCCTTCGAACGTTTCCACGGCCATGTTCGCTCCTCCCCGTCGTCGGCATGCCCGCGATCATGACGCCGGATTAGGGCGATTTCCACCCTCGATGATTGACAGCGCCCGGGATCGCCCCAATGCTCGCGGCATGACCCGAAATCTCCGCGCCCTCCTCCTTGCCGCCGGCTTTCTCGCGGCCGGGAACCTGCCGGCCACGGCCGCCACCTTCCGCTACGCCTCCGCCTTCGAGCCCGGTTCGATGGACCCGCACGCCGTCGCGACCACCTACAACACGCGCGTGCTCTCGCAGGTCTACGACTCGCTCGTGAGACGCGACGAGAATTTCGAGATGGAGCCCGGCCTGGCGTTGTCGTGGACAGCGGTGCAGCCCAACGCCTGGCGCTTCAAGCTGCGCCCCGGCGTGAAGTTCCACGACGGCACGCCCTTCACCGCCGACGACGTGGTGTTCTCCGTCGAGCGCGCACTCTCACCCACCTCGGCCGTGAAATCGTCGCTGCCCAACGTGACCGGCGCGCGCAAGGTCGATGCGCTCACCGTGGACATCGTCACGAACGGACCCACGCCCGTGCTTCCGGCCGCGCTCACCAACATGCGTATCGCGAGCAAGGCGTGGATGGAGAAGCACAACGCCGCGAAGCCGCAGAACTTCAGCGCGAAGGAAGACACCTTCGTCTCCCGCAACGCCAACGGCACGGGCCCGTACATGCTGAAGTCCTGGGTGCCCGACTCGAAGACCGTGCTCGTCGCCAATCCCGCCTACTGGGGCCAGAAGAGCAACGTCACCGAGGCGCAGTACCTCGTGCTGGGCTCGCCCGCCACGCGCCTGGCCGGTCTCATCTCGGGCGAGATCGACCTCGTGATCGATCCCGCCACGCAGGACATCGAGCGCCTGAAGTCCACGCCGCACCTGAAGATCGTCACGGGGCTCTCGCGCGCCACGCAATTCCTCGGTTTCGACCAGGCACGCGACAAGCTCCTCTACGCCGAGGCCGGCGCGAAGAATCCCTTCAAGGACCGGCGCGTGCGCCTCGCCGTGCGCTACGGCATCGACCTGAACGCGATGCAGGAGAAGGTCATGCGCGGCCTCGCCCTCTCCGGCAGCGCGCTCTATACGCCGATGGTCGCCGGCTACGACAAGCGCTTCGACAAGCCTCCCGCGTACGACCCGGCCAAGGCCCGCGAACTGCTGAAGGAGGCCGGCTACCCCAACGGGTTCGCGGTGACGCTGCATTGCAGCAACGCGCAGCCCGCGGATTCGATCTGCCAGGCGGTGACGGGAATGCTCGCGCGCATCGGCATTCGCGTCACGTACGCGCCGTTGCCCTTCAACAGCCTCGTGCCGAAGATCATGACGAAGGACGTGAGCTTCTATGCGCTGGGCTGGACGCCGTCCACCGATGCCGAAGGCGTGCTGGTGCCCATCGTCCACACGCCGAATGCGCCCGGCAACGGCGAGTACAACGCCGGGAACTACTCGAATCCCAAGGTCGATGCATTGGTGGACAAGGCGCGCGTCGAGCTCGATCCGGCGAAGCGCCTCGCGATGCTGGTCGAGGCGATGGCGCTCGTGGATGAAGACGTCGGGTTCATTCCGGTGCACTACCGGAAAATCTATTGGGCGGCGCGGGACAAGGTTCGGGTGAAGCCCCGTCCCAATGACCTCGTGGAGTTGAGGTTCTTGAATATCGATTAGTTCGTCTTCTGTTGTAAGGACGAGGGGGTGGGTAGGACCTTTTTTCTTGCCGCGGTCACTACTGAGGCACGGCAGGAGGCATCTGGGCACGAGCGAAAAAGAGGTCCTACGCCACCCCCTGTCCTCCCAAGCTGCTCTTCGATCGTGATCCATCGAAGTGCAGAACCCAATCAAAAGGTCATCGGTCCAACCCAACCTTACGAACCTGGTTTGTCTTCGCACGGGGATCGTTGGCCGCACACTCGAAAGGATGGGGGGTGCGGTAGGACCTCTTTTTCGCTCGCGCCCGGATGTTTCCTGCCATGCCTCAGTAGTGTCCGCGGCAAGAAAAAAGGTCCTACCCACCCCCCGTCCTCCCCCCAGAATCGCCCCAACACCCCGCGCCAGACCGAATTGTGACGGCTGGATTTCAACCCGACCTTTTGTCGTACGATACGGCACCTCTCGGACCCCCAGACCACCCATGGCCCTGCTCCAACTCAACGACGAACAGATCCGCACCTGGACCCGCGACCAGAAGGACCGCTGGTGGCTGGAGAACGTCTTTCGCGGCGACATGGCGCAGCTCACCGTGCGCTCGGCCCTCACGGGCTTCTTCCTGGGCGGCGTGCTCTCGGCCACCGCGCTCTACATCGCGGCCAAGACCGGCATCACGATCGGCGTGGGCCTCACGTCGGTGATCCTGGCCTTCGCGATCTACAAGCTGATGGCGCAGGTGGGCATCGCGCAGGACTTCACGATCCTCGAGAACAACTGCACGCAGTCGATCGCCACGGCGGCCGGCTACATGGTGGCGCCGATGATCTCGAGCCTCGCCGCCTACATGCTCGTCACGCAGACGATCATCCCGGGGTGGCACATGGTGACGTGGATGGTCGTGTGCTCGGTGCTGGGCGTGCTGCTCGCGTTTCCGCTGAAGCGCCGGTTCATCAACGACGACCAGCTTCCGTTCCCGGAAGGCCGCGCCGCCGGCGTCGTGCTGGACGCGCTCTACACCGGCGCCGAGAAGGCCGGCATGTTCAAGGCGAAGCTGCTCGGCTACACCGCGCTGGTGGCCGGCACCTACCAGGCCATCACCTCCGACGGCTGGATGCGCCTGGTGCAATTCACCAAGGACCCGTGGGTCTTCCACGAGCGCCTCGACAGCTACTACTACGCCGCCGCGCAGAAGTTCGGCTGGATGATCCCGTCGATCCTGGGCACGGACATCCGCCAGCTGGGGCTGCGCCTCACGCTCGATGCGGCGATGCTGGGCGTGGGCGGCCTGATGGGCATGGCCGTGGCCACGAGCGTGCTGCTGGGCGCGCTCATCAACTTCACCGTGCTGGCGCCGATCATGATCCAGGCCGGCGAGATCGCAGTGCGCATCGGGCCCACCGGCCAGCCGGTGCCGATCAGCCGCATCGAGATCGTGAACCAGTGGTCGCTCTGGTGGGGCGTCACCATGATGGTGGTCGGTTCACTCGTGAGCCTGCTCGGTCGCCCCGAGATCTTCACCAGCTTCTTCAAGCGCAAGACCCCGGGCTCCACGGAGAGCGGCAAGCACGACGTGCTGAAGCACATCGAGTTCCCGCTCTGGATCTCGGCGCTGGGCATCCCGGTGTTCAGCGTGCTGGGCGCGGGCGTCACGCACTACTTCTTCGGCGTGCCATGGCTGCTCGCGTTCATCTCGTTGCCGCTGATCTTCGTGCTCTCGATCATCTGCGCGAACTCGATGGCGCTCACCTCGTGGACGCCCACGGGAGCGCTCTCGAAGATCACGCAGTTCTCGATGGGCGCCATCGATCGCGCCAACCCGGCCTCGAACCTCATCCCCGCGGGCATGACGGCGGAGATCGCTTCCAACTCCTCGAACCTGCTCTCCGACATCAAGCCGGGCTACATGCTGGGCGCCAAGCCGCGCCAGCAGGCGGTCGGCCACGTGATCGGCATCCTCTCGGGCGCGCTCTTCTGCGTGCCGCTCTTCTTCCTGCTCTTCCTGCCGCCGGATGCCGCGGGCAACCGCACGGTCGAGAAGATGGTGTCGGACACTTTCGCTTTCCCCGCCGCGCTGCAATGGAAAGGCGTGGCCGAGCTGATCGCCAAGGGCATCGGTGCGTTGCCGCAGTCCGCGATCATCTCGATGGTGGTCGCGGCCTGCGCCGCCGCGGCGATCGAGATCACGAAGATCGTCACGAAGGGCCGCTTCCCGCTCTCGGCGGTGTCGATCGGCCTCGGTGTGGTGCTGCCGCCCGAAGCGACGTTCGCGATGTGGGTCGGCGCCCTGGTGTTCTGGCTCATGGGCCGCAAGCACAAGGAAAAGGGAACGCGCGGCCACGACTTCTGGGTCGAAGGCATGGAACCGATCTGCGCGGGGCTGATCTCCGGCGCCGCGCTGGTCGGCATCGGTAACGCGATCGTCAACGTCCTGTATTGAGGAGTACTCCGATGAAATCGATCCTGCTCGCCGCGGCGCTCCTCTTCTCCGCGCTCGCCACTTGCGGCTGCGCCATGTCCGATTCGGACAAGGCCTCGCGCGAATGGCAGCGCGCCGAGTGCAACCGGATCATCGACCAGGAAGCGCGCGAGAAGTGCCTGAAGAACCTCTAGGGAAGCGCCCGATCCGGGCTTCCCCGGCGCGCTACGCGAGCCCCACGTCGGTGAGCTCGCGCTTCACGTAGGCGTAGTAGATCGGCGCGGCGACCACGCCCGCGATCCCGAACGCGGCTTCCATCGCGAGCATCGCCAGCAGCAACTCCCACGCCTGCGCCTGGATCCGCGAGCCCACGATGCGCGCGTTGAGGAAGTACTCGAGCTTGTGGATCACGACGAGGTACACGAGCGAGGCCACCGCCACCTGGGGCGAGTGCGCGAGCGAAAGCACCACGATCACGATGTTGGAGATCAGGTTGCCGATCACCGGCAGCAGGCCCGCGAGGAACGTCACCGCCACCATGGTCTTCGCGAGCGGCAGGTGGATGCCCATGAGCGGCAACGCCACGAGGATGTAGGCCGCGGTGATCACCGTATTCAGCGCCGAGATGCGGATCTGCGCGAACACGATGCGCCGGAACGCATCGGCGAAGCGCCCGCAGCGTTCGGCGAGCGCGACCGTAAGCGGCGCCGTGGTCGCGGTGTGCGCCACTTCGCGCATCGCCACCATCGCGCCGATGACCACGCCCACGAGAATGTGCGCCGCGCCCACGCCGGCTTCCTTGCCATAGCCTTGCAGCGACTGGCTGTGGTCGCGCAGCCACGCGACCGCGGCATCCTTCGCATCGCTCACGCTTTCCGGGAGCATCGCCAGGATCGATTCGGGCATCGAGCCGCGCGACTTCTCGAGGATCTCCGCCATCTTGGCGGCGAGCGCGGCGAGGCTGTTCTCGTCGCGCAGGAACGCGGCGATGCCCACGGCCGCGGCGACGACGGCGCCCGCGATGGTGAACGCGAGCAGGGCCACGACGAGCAGCTTGGCCCGCTGGCTGGAAAGCCGGCTGTCGAGCAGCGCGCCGCCCTGGTGCACCAGCTCGTAGACCAGGAGCCCGGCGAGCAACGCGGGAAGCAGGTGCACGTAAAGGACGAACACGAGCGTCAAGGCCGCAAGGACATACGAGACGCGCTGCACGCGATCGGTCGGCATTCAGATTTCCCCTAGAAGTGCGGCCGGTGCATCTTCGAGGATGCGCTGCCGGGTCGCCGTGTCCGGGATGCTGCGCTCGAATAGCGCGTGAGTCGAGCCGTATGTGACGAGCGATTCGTGCTGCGTATGCGGCCAGTCGCTGCCCCAGAGCAGGCGTTCGGGCGGATACGCCTCGAGCAATCGGTTCGTGAGGGTGGTGGCGATGGCGTCCCCGCCGCAGCGATACGCACCGGAAATCTTGATCCACGTCTTGCCTTGCGCGCCGAGGCCGAGCAGGAACTTGAAGGCGGGATCCTCCAGCGGGGCGCCCGGATCAGGGCGCCCGAAGTGATCCACCGCGATGCGAACGCCCTGCTCCACCAGTGGTGCCAGCAGCTTCGGCAGGTCGCGCGACTCGCGATGCACTTCCACGTGCCATCCGCGCTCGGCGAGGCGGCGATGGAGCGCGGGGTATGGCCCCTGCGCAAAATCGACGAGGGGCAGGCCGATCAGGTTGTAGCGCACGCCGACGGCGCCCTGCGCGGCGAGCTGGTCGAGCCGGTCGTCCGGCACATCCGGATCGAGGACGACCACCGCCTTCAGCCGGTGCGGATAGCGGCGCACGGCATCGAGCATCAATGCGTTGTCGGTCCCGAGGAAGCTGGGCTGGATCAGGAGTCCGCGCCCCATCGCGTGGCGGTCGAGGTTCGCGATATACGCGTCGACCGGTGCGTCATACGTGGGACGGTGGCGCGCCCCGGCGATCAGGCGCAGCGGGCCCTGCCAGACGTGGGCGTGCGTGTCGATTACTGGGCCTGCAGGTTGAGCGTTTTCGCGACCGCCGCGAGCGAGGCGTATTCGGTCTCGAGCATCGCGCGCAGCTCCGCGCCCTTGCGGATGCGCACGATCTCGCCGGCCTTCTCGACATAGGCCTTCGTCGCGGGCGTGGCCATGGCCTGTTCGAACGCGGCCTCGAGCTTGCGAAGGACGTCGGGCGGCGTGCCCTTCGGCGCGAGGATGGCGCGCCAGAGCATCGTCTCCTCGCCCGGAATGCCCAGGTCCTTCAGGCTGGCCGCCGCGGGCAAGGCCGGCACCCGGTCCGCCGAAGTCACGACGAGGCACTTCGACTTCCCGCTCGCGACCGACGACAGGATCGGCGCCGGAGAGCCGACGTAGATGTCCACGTGCCCACCGAGGAAACTGGCAAGCGTCTCGCCCGCGCCCTTGAACGGCACGTCGCGCACCTTGAGCCCGAGCGCACGGTAGGCGCGTGCCGCGGAAAGCTGGCCGGTGCCGCCGACGCCGTCATTGCCGAAGGTGTACTTGTCCGGATTCCTCTTCAGCTCGGCCACGAATTCGGCGCCGGTCGACGCGGGAAACTTCGCGTCGACGCACATCACGTACGGCGTATGCGAAAGCTCGATCACGGGAACGTAGTCCGCGGTCGAATACGGCGTGGCCTTCAACGTGTGCGGCGTCGCAGTGAGCGGGCTGCTCCAGATGCCGGCCAGCGTGAGGCCGTCGGGCTTCGCGTTCACGAGCTTCGCCACGCCAATCGTCCCGCCCGCGCCGGGGACGTTCTCGATGATGACCGATTGCTTGAGGTACGCCTCGGCTTCCTTGCCGACCACGCGGAAGAAGCCATCGGTGCCTCCTCCCGGGGGCGTTGGCACGATGATCTTCACGACCTGGGCCTGGGCGCCGGCCGCGGCGAAGGCGGCGATGGCGAGCAGGAGGCGGTGCGAGCGTTTCATTCAGGTCTCCGAAAGCCGGTGGAAGTACGGGTCCAGGACGCGGACTTCCTCGATCCGGTCCACCGGCAGCCCGTTTTTCTCCGCGACCTGGCAAATCGCGTCCGGGGAAGGTCCGTCATAGATGCAATAGGTCTTCTTGCGGTCCGGAGTCACGTAGGAATGGATCCAGGTCACGCCGCCCTTGAGGTTGTTGGCGATGACGGTCGCGCAGAGCCGGGCGCCGGCGTCGTTCATGGGGATGCCGAGGCCGGCGGGAAACGTGCGTTCGACCAGGTAGCGGGGCATGGGGGCCTTTCGGGGACAGGGAATAGCCGCCATGAAACCATCATTCTGTAGTCGTTGTCCCCTTCATGAAGTCGGAGCAGAATGGCCCCCTTCCCATGAAAACCGCCCAGCGAAACAGCCCCGCCCGCACGGCCGCCCCCGGCGCCCGAGCCGCGGCGCGCGTGCGCGACGACGCTCCCGAGCGCTCCATCGTGAGCCTCGAACTGCGGGCCATGGAGGACCTGAACCGCCTCACCTCGCGCGTGATCGCCGCCGCGGCCCGCCATGCGCGCACGCCCCGGGCCGAAGGCAGCCGCGACGACTACGGCGCCCTCCTCGCCCACCAGTTGCCGTTGATGGAGCGCCAGCTCGAGCACATGGCGCGGCTGTTCGACGACCTCGCGGACATCGCCCGCCTGGGCGAGGGCCAGATGGAAATCACGCGCGACCGCATGCGCCTCTCCGCGCTCGTGGCCGCGGCGGTGGACCAGGCACGTCCCGCGCTCGAGGAAGGCCGGCACGAGATCGAGGTCTCGATCCCCGAGGCGCCGTTGTACGTCGATGGCGACCTCGCGCGCCTCGCGCAGGCCCTGGGCACGCTGCTGACGCACGGCGCGTGGCGCTCGGTCCGCGAAGGCGTCATCCACATCGCCGCGACGCTCGACAACGCCGAGGTGGTGATCACCGTGCGCGACGACGCACCGGTGCCGCCACGCCCCCCGGTGATTTCGGTCTTCGGGATCTTCCCCACCGTCGAGGCCGACTACGGCCTGGGCGCGAGCGGGCTCTGCATCGGCCTGGCCCTCGTGAAGGGCCTGGTCGAGCTGCACGGCGGCAGCGTGATGGCCGAGAGCCTCGGCCCGGGCCTCGGCACCAGCTACGAAGTGCGCCTCCCGGCGCTCCCCGCCTAGCTTCCTTCCCGCTCCGCCGCCGTTCCTACTGGCACAACGTCGTCTGCGGGGCGAAGACCTGGCGCTGGATCTGCTTCACCACGCGAACGCCGTCCACCGTGTAGGTGAGCGTGCCGGTCTGGCCGTTGGTGAACGACACCGTCATCGCACCCACGGGCGTGAGCGAGATCGCCGACCATGGCTGCTGGTTGAACGGCGGCCCGGAACCCCGGTACAGCGTGCCGGTGTAGCTGTTGCCGGTTGTCGGCGTCATCGCGTCGGCCACCAGCCACATGTCGCGGCCCGCGAGGTCGTAGGTGAAGAGCGTGGCGAAGATGCCCTGGCCCTGCTGCGTGAGGTTGATGCCCCAGCCGGATTCCGACGGGTTCCACCAGAGATCCTGGTAGTTGTTCGCACCCGTTCGGGAAACGCTGGTGAACGTGCACGTGGGCGCGGGTCCGTAGCGCTGGCGAATGATCGACTTCGTCACGCTCACGCCGGCGAAGGTGTACTGGAGCACCGCGCTGTCGTTGCCCGAGAAGGTCAACGTCATGTCGCCCACCTGCGTGGGCGGGGCCACGGTGAACGGCTGGGCATTGAACGCCGAACCGGTCAGGCGATAGAGCGCACCGGCATACGAGCCGTTGGGTTGCTTGGCGAGGTTCGTTCCGACGAGCCACAGGTTGCCGCGATCGGCCGCATAGGTGAAGAGCGTGGCGAAGATGATGTCGCTCTGGTGGTTCAGGTTCATGCCCCAGCCGGATTCCGACGGATTCCACCAGAGGTCGGTGTAGTTCGGGTTGGCGATCGTCGTGACGAACGATGTCGTGAGCCCGTAGTTGCCGATGTCGCCGTCGAAGCCGGTGACTTTCAGGTAGTACGTGTCCACGCCATTCACGTTGGCGATGATCTGGAAGTTGGTTTCCTGGCCGAGGATGATGTCGTCGTTCTCGGAGATCAGCGTCACGCCATCGGAGCGGTACAGCCGCCCGTACATGTCGGTGTCGCCCGTGGAGCGCACGGTGAACTGCCCGGCGCGGTCGAACGTGATGCGGAACCAATCCTGGTCGGTGGTACTGCCGAGCCCGCCCGCCACGCTGCCGTTGGGCGGCAACGTCGTCGCGGTGGCCGGCGTGTTGCCATGGTCGTCGGGCAGGTCGAACGTCGTGGCGAGGCCGTAGGGGCCCGTGGTTCCCGGATGGCCCGTCACTCGCACGTAGTAGGTGCCCGGACCCGGCACGAGTCGCACGATCTCGAAATTGCGGTCGGTGGCCGTGCGGTCGTCGTTCGTCGCGAGCAGCGTGGTGCCATCGGAGGCATACACCTGCCCGATCACATCGGTGGTCAGGCCGCCGGTCGCGGGATCGAAGGACTTCACGGTCCACGTGCCGCCGCTGCCGAAGTTCACGCGGAACCAGTCGGCGTCGCCATCGCGGTTGATCTGCGCCACGATGCGCTGCGCCGCGCTGATGGTGGTGGCCCCTCCCGGCGTATCCGAATGCTCGTCGACGCCGGCGCCCGAGAGGAACGTGGAGACCAGCGGATAGGCGATCGAGAAATCCGAATACGAAGCCGTGTTCGTGGTGAGCCCACACGCATTGCCGGCGGGGCTTCCGAACAACGTGCCGCGGAACTTGCCCGTGCCCGTCATCAGGGGCGAGCCGCTGCTGCCGCCTTCGATGATGCCCTGCGTGATCGTGATGCGGCTCATCGGCTGGCCGAAGGTGATGCCGGTCTCGCTGTCGCGCACGCGGCCACTCGCCGTGTAGGTGCCCGCCATGTAGCGCTGCGCGTCGCCCGCCGGATGATGGATGCCGAAGACGGGCGTGCCGATCGTCATCGGCGTGGAATCCCATCCCAGGAAGAAGGCCCCCGCGGGCGCCGCGTTCATGAGCCGCATGAACGAGAAATCGGTGTCGAAGTCGGCCATCAGCAGCGTGGCCCCGCCGGTGAGGCGCGTGGGCGCGGGCGCGATGCCGTTGCAGTCAGCCGGGTAGTAGAAGAACCACGTCTCGAGCGTGGCCGCCACCGCCGCGGTGGAGATGCAGTGGTTCGCGGTGACGAAATACGGGGTGAACGAGCCCGTCGCGTCGTTCAGCAGCGAACCGGTGCAGACGAATGCCCCGCCGTCCTTCACGAAGCGCATGCGGGCCACGGCGCGGCCGTCCTCGCGCACGTTGGGATCGGGAATGCACGCGATGTCCACGTGGCACGTGAACGTCACTGCTTTTTGAAAGCCGTGCGAGACATCCGTGACGCGGAACAGGAGTTGCTGCGGCTCGGGTTTGCGCGCGGTCCACAGCTCGATCCACTGGGTGTCGCCCTGCGTCGTCGCGGTCCAGTGCTCGATCGGCCAGATGCCGCGCGTGACCTTGAAGAGATCCGAGGCCGTCGCCCGGGTCACGTCCCTGTCGTTGAAGGACGACGCGGCGCGGATCTCGAGGTCCCCGGGCATCGCGGTGAAGCGCAGGCCCACGCGCAACTCGACCGCTCCCGGAGAAACGACTCGCACCTGGCTTGCATAGCCGTTGCCGGAACGCACCCACGTGAGGCGCGCGGCATCGACCACGGGTGCGGCATCGACGTCGCCGCGGCGCGACAAGCCGATCTGCTCGGCAGGCAGGACGCCATCCAGCTTCGCCTTGGCCTCGGCGCCGAGGGGCGGAAGCACCAGTTCGGCCGGTGCATTCGGCGCGGTGAGCGTGAGGGACTCGACGCGCTTGGGCGCCGACTCGAAAGGCTTGATGGCGCCGCCGACCGAGGGACCTGCCTGGGCCGCCATCGCAATCGACAGGACAGCGGATACGACGAAATGACGGAAACGCATGAAATCTCCAGGCCACCCGCACAAGCGGGCGCAGACCCGTATTTTACGGGGCCGGAGAGCCTTCGGATGAACCGTGCAATTTGTAGGACTGGACGGTGATCTCGGGGTTCAGCCCCAGCCAGAGCGCGATCGGGGCCAGCGTGGGCAGAAGCAATGTCCCGACCTGGTAGCCCAGCGCGATCGCCTCCCGGCCCGTGCCCGAGTACCCGAGATAGGTCGCCAATTCAGGCGTCCCCGCGAGCTGCTTCAACGCGTCGAAGGTGACGCCCCAGGCGGGCAGCAACATGAGCGCGACCACGCCCGCGAAGACCGGAGCCGCCCGCCGGGACGCCCGCGCTGCGGCGCTGAGCGCCAGGAAGAGCGCGAGTCCGAACGTGTAGAGCGAGGCATTCACATCGACGTCGGCATGGGCGGGCGGCCGTGCACGTCCCGCCTGGTACTCGGGATAGAGGCGGATTTCGTAGTGCACCGTGCGATCCCGCATCGCGACCGTGGTCACGGTCCCGCCGCTCGACACGCCGATCACGGGCTTGGCGACGTGCCCGGCGAATTCGTTCAGGAACGGCGAGGCGAAATACCAGAGCGCCATCGCCACGGGAAGCGCCAGCAGCGTGCGGCCCAGGAGGAGCAGGACTTCGCGCTTCGAGGCTTGCACGTCAGGCGGCCGGCGCGGGCACGGCCGGTTCACGATCCGGGACCGAGCGCATCCAGAGCAGCCACACGATCAGCGCGTCGAGCATGATCAGGGCCTGCCACACGTAGAGGTGCGCCCACTCGAACCACTGCGCATCCCATTGCCCGAGGTAGAACAGGCTCACGATGCGCACCAGGTTCAGCCCCTGGATCGCGACCAGGCCGATGGCGAGCCCGATCGCCTTCGAACGCCACGGCGCGGGATACGCGAGGATGCCCGCCAGCAGCACGAGCATCGCCTCGACGCCGTTGCAGCCCGCCACGATCGTCACGCCGAAGCCCGTCTTCGCATCGTAGAGCGCGTTGCCCTGCGAGACCGCGCTGCCGTCGAAAGCGCGAATCGCGCCCGCGCTCGCTTGCGCGACGAGCGCGGTCCACGGCTGCACGATCGCCTGGCCGGGCGGGGTGAGCTCGAAGGCGAACAGCGCGACGAGCAACACGACGAAGGTGATGGCGAAGCGGCGCATCCGGCGGGACTACTCGGGCAAGGCCTGCAGTGCGAACGCCGCCTTGGTCGCGTCATCCAGGGGCAGGCCCAGCGGCCCGAACCACTTCGCGTGCAGCTTCTCCATCTCGCCGCTGCGCATGAGGCCGGCCAGCGTCTTCGCCACGAGCAGCTTGAAGTCCGGGTCGCCGCGCTTGAACATGAGGCCGAACGGCTCGTACGACAGCGAGCGGCCGACCACGGCGTAGTCCGCCGGGTTGCGGGCATTCGCGCGCAGGCCGTAGAGCTGCACGTCGTCGCTCACGTTGGCGTCCACGCGGCCGCTCTCCAGCACGAGGAACCCTTCGGCATGGTCCTTCACGTTCAGGACCTTGATGCCGAGGTTCAGCTTCTCGGAGAGGTTCTTGATCACGCGCTCGTTGGTCGTGCCCTGCGAGACCGAGATGGTCTTGCCCTTGAGGTCCTCGACTTCCTTGATGCCGGACTTGGCCTTCACCAGCAGCCGCGTGCCGCCGATGAACGTGACCGGCGAGAACTCCGCTTGCTTCTGGCGCGTGAGCGTATTCGTGGTGGAGCCGCATTCGATGTCGACGGTGCCGTTGGCCACGAGGGGAATGCGGGTCTGCGAGATCACCGGGATGTGCTTCACCTGCAGGGTGGGCAGGTTCAGCTCCGCCTTCACCGCATCGACGATCCTCATGCAGAGATCCATCGAGTAGCCGACCGGCTGCTGTTTCTCGTTCAGGAAGGAGAACGGCACCGACGTGTCGCGGATGCCGAGCGCGATGGCATTGGCGTCCTTGATCTTCTTGAGCGTGCCCGTCAGCTCCTGTGCGTGGGCGGCGGTCGCGCAGGCCAGGGCCAACACGATGGCGACGATTTTCAGCATTCGGTCCTCTCCCTTTCTTGGACCGTCATCATCCCATCAATCGTCCGACAGACAAATGCAGCATTCCCGGAGTACTCTTGTCCTGCGCCCGCTAGTTCCAACAATGGAGAGATCGATGAAGCCTGCACTCCTGCTTGCATCGCTGGCCGGCGCGCTCGCGCTCGACGCGACGGCCCTCGTCACCACCCAATCCGTTCCGATCGGCCAGTACCCCTGGTCCGCGGCCCTCGATTCCGCGACGGGCCGCATCTTCATCGGCAGCGTCGGCGGCTCGCGCTACAGCACCGGTACTTATACGGTCGTCGACCCGGACGGCCGCTCCACCACCTTCCCCGACGACCAGACGCCGCAACACGTGGTGGTCAGCGCCGCGTTGCGCAAGGTCGTGATCTCGAACGGCGGCTTCTCCGGATCGAGTGTCACGATCCTCGATGCCGACACGCTCGCCAAGACGCGGGTCGTCACGGGCAACGCACCCCGGCGCGCCGCCATCGTCGACGCACGGGCGACGGCCTACGTGCCTGGTCACTCCTACAACGGCGACGTGGGACCGGGTTCGATCACCGAGATCGACCTGCGGACCGGCGCCTCACGCGTAACCGAGGTTCCCGGCTACTCGACCGAATACATCGCCGTGATCCCCAGCCTCAACCGCGCATTCCTGGCCGGCAACGGCCCCCCGGGCGGCGTGGCGCTCGCCGCTACGGGATGGATCCAGGCCTACGACATGGACACGCACGCGCTCGCCGGCCCCGCCGTGCGCATCCCCGGCCGGCGGGTCCATTCCATCTTCGCGGCGCCGGACGGCAGCCGCCTCTATGTGATCGCGCACGTGGACACCACGGAGCTTTGGGAAGATGGCCTAAGCATCCCGTCCCTGCGCTCGGCGGTCTTCGTGATCGATCCGTCGACGCTGCAGACCGTCGCGACCTACCCCCTTCCGGAAGTCACGGTGCGCCGCATCATCCCGGCCGCCGAGGCCTACGGGGTGCTCACCGAGCCCACACACTCGTTCGAGGGTACGGCGGTCCTCGACGCCGCCACGAACAGCCTCTTCACGCAAGAGAGCTACAACAAGCGGCTCATGCGCATCGACCTCGCGACGGGTGCGATCCAGGTTCAAAAGCTCGAGGGTTACACGCGCGCCCTCGCACTCAATCCCGTCACGAACACGCTGCTCGTGACCTTCGCCGACGACGGCTACGTCGGCACGTATTCGCGCGACCTCGAGCGCCTCGACACCATTCCGCTCGGGGCACCCACGCCACGCGCCCAATCCGTCGGCGATTACGCCGTCCTGGTGAATCCCGCGACGGGCGACGCGTACGCAACCTATCCGAAGGACAACGTGCTGGTTCTCCTCAAGTCCGCGCGGGAAGGCGATGCGACCAGCCTGGTCAACCTCACCGACCTCTGGTCCAGCCAATCGGAGCCGGGCTGGGGTCTGTTCCTCGAACAACAGGGCCTCACGGCTTTCGGCGCCCTCTTCAGCGCAGACGGCTCGTGGCTGGTGATGCCGCAAGGCAAGCGCCAGGCCAACGGTTCCTTCACCGGAACGCTCTACCGGACCCGCGGACCGGCCACCTCGCTGGGTGCGTACGCGGCGCCCATCGGCGTCATGATCTTCACGGCCACCGCCGACGGAGCGCTGCTGCAGTACTCCGCGGACGGAGTGGCCGTCTCCAAGGCCGTGACCCGCCTCACGTTCCGCAGCGTGCCGAAGCATTGCACCTGGGACGCCGCGCCCATCGAAGGCTCGGTCGCGAAGGCCAACTTCACGGGCCTCTGGTACGGGCCCACGCTGCCGGGCTGGGGCCTCACGCTCTCGCACCAGGGCGATACGGTGTTCGGCGTCCTCTACGGCTACGACGCCCAGCAGAATCCCACGTGGTCCGTCATGACGAACGGCGCGCAACAAGGCGACGGCCGCCATGCGGGCACGCTGTATCGCGTCGAAGGCGGCCATCTCGTGGCAACCGGCACGATGAACCTCGACTTCACCACGTCGAACGTGGGCTCGATGCGCGCGGTGATGGACGGCGTCGCGCAGGAAAAGTCGATCACGCGCCAGGTGTTTTCGACGCCCGCGACGACCTGCAGCAACTGAACCCGGAGGGCCCGGCGCTCGCCGGGCCCGTTTCCTCAGGGCTTGGGGATGCGCAGGGTCTTGCTGATCATGAGCGAGCCGGAGAGCGCGAAGAGCAGCACCAGCGGATGGAGTTGCCACGGGCCGAGTTGCCACGCGCCGCCGTAGAGCGCCTCGCCGATGCGCGATTGCCAGCACGCCCACGCGAGCACGCCGGTGAGCACGACGCTCGTCGGGATGGGGGTGCCCTCGAAGTACTTCACCTTGCCGCCTTCGTTGCCTTCGGCCAGCGTCTCGGCGGTGACGTTGAAGCGCGCGAGCCGGCTCACGCCGCAGCAGACGAAATAGGCGAGCACCACCGCATCCCAGCCGCCGCGCATGCCCGCGGCGAAGGCGAGCGTGGCCGGGGCGACCCCGAAGGAGATCACGTCGGCGAGCGAATCGAGCTCGCGCCCGAGCGTGGAGTGCTCCATGCGGGCCCGCGCGATCTTTCCGTCCAGGACGTCGAAGGCGAAAGCCGCTGGGGCGAACGCCGCGGCCGCGAGGAAGTGCGCCGCATCGCCGCTGGACATGTAGAGCATGGCCAGCATCACGCCGCCCATGCCGCAGGCCGCGTTGCCGAGCGTGAAGAAATCCGCGACGTGGAAGTCGCGGATCATCGAGAAATGGCGCTTCATCGCCCCAGCATGCCAGCAAGGCATGCCGGGGTGTAGAGGCTTGGTCCTACGGCGTCACTTCGCGTCCAGGATCTTCCAGCCGGTGCCCGGGCCCAGGATCTCGGCGCCATCCAGCATGTTCGTTCCGACCATCCTCCACACGGCAACCCGCCCGTCGAGGTGCTCCCAGACGAGGTCGCCGCTGGAACCGTCCCCGTCGAGATCCGAGACGCGCTTCACGCTCCAGCCGGTGCCGGCGTTCAGGATCTCCGCCGTCACCGACGGCGTGAGGCCGTTCATCAGGTAGATCGCCACGCGCCCGTCCGTGTGCGAGAACAGCAGGTCGGCCTTGCCGTCGCCGTTGAAGTCGCCGGTGTGCGTGACGGTCCAGCCCGTGCCGGCGCCCAGGAGGTCCTGCCCATTGAAGTTGCCGAAGGCGTTGATCGTCCACACGGCCACGCGACCGTCCGCATGCTGCCAGACGATGTCGCTGAAGTTGTCGCCATTCAGGTCGACCACGTGCTTCACCGACCAGCCCGTGCCCGCGTCGAGGATCTGGGTCGTCAGGATCGGCGTGAGGCCGTTCATGTACCAGATCGCCACGCGTCCATCGGTGTGCGTGAAGAGGAGATCGGCCTTGCCGTCGCCGTTGAAGTCGCCGGTCTTCGTGACGGTCCAGCCGCCGCCCGGCCCCAGGAGCGAGGCGCCCGAGGTCATCGTGACGCCGTTCATCAGCCAGGCCGCGATCGTGCCGTCGGCGTGCTGGAAGATGAGGTCGTTCTTGCCGTCGCCGTTGAGATCGGCCACGTGCGTCACCGTCCAGCCGTCGCCGGGGTTGATGATCTTCGCCTTGATGACCGCCGCCCTGCCGTTCATCGTGTAGAGCGTGATCGCGCCGTTGGCGTTCTGCCACACGAGGTCGGACTTGCCGTCGCCGTCCAGGTCCGCCGCGTGAGTCACGGTCCACGCCGTGCCCCCGGGGAAGATGTTGCCGCCGGTAACCATGATGCTGCCCTTCATCGCCCACATCGCCACGCGACCGTCCGTGTGCTGCCACAGCAGGTCGCCGGAGCGGAAGCCGTAGAAATCGTCCTTCGTGGCGTTGACCCGGTAGACGTCACCGCTGTCGATGACGGTGCCGGTCCCGGTTCCGTACAGCGGAGCCGTCGCGTCGCGGATCGTGTCGTTGTCCACGAGATCCAGGCGCAGCGTTCCCGATCCCCGGCCCGTATACACGCACACCTGGTAGGTGGTGCCCGTGCCGGACACGCCCACGACGGTGGCGTCGAAGAGGCCGGTGGTCGTGACGACGAAGTCCGTGTAGTCCACGCCCGTCACGGGGCGCGTGAACGTGACCTCGAAGTACACGAGGTGCTTCGTGGTGGGGCTCGGATTGAGCCGCCGGATCCGCGACACGAAGACCGGATCCACGTCGACGTTCGACGCCGCCGAGGCGGCGCCGGCGCCCGCCCCATTGATCGCGACCGCCGTACAGGCGTAGCCCTGTCCGTTGATCACCGGCACGCGAACCACCGGCGAAAGGCTCACCGGCGAAATGTGCGCGCCCGGGTTGCAGGTCGCCTGGTAGCCGGTGATCGGCAACCCGCCGTCGCTCCCGGGCGGGTTGATCGACAGCTCGACGAACGAGTTGAATGCCTGGATGGCGCTGACCGTGGGAGCGCCGGGAGCCAGGGCGATCCGGTACGTCGGGCCCGCGAAATTGCCGTTGCCCAGGCCCGCGCCGCCGACCGGCGTGGAGCTGCTGTCGAACACGAGGTCGCGGTCGATGAAGTTCAGCTTCAGCGTGCCGGACCCGCTGGTGCCGGTGTAGACCACCACGGTGTAGTTCGTGCCGCTGCCCACGACGCCCGTGTTCACCGCACCCGTGATGTTGCCGGTGGTCACGAGTTCGAAATCCGCGCCGGAGAGGTTCGTCACCGGACGATTGAACGTGACGTTGAAGTCGATGCGCGTGTCGGGCGGCGAGATCTCCGGCGAAGCGCGCGTGAGGCTCGTCACGACCGCGATGGCCGAGGCCATCGTGAACGTGGCGCTCGACGCGGGCGATTCTCCGATGCCATTGGTCGCGTACAACGCGCAGCCGGTGTGGGTCGGGCCGGCGGGCACCGGGAACACGAGGGGTGAAGTCAACGACGCCGCGGACTGGAACCCGCTCGAAGCGCACTTCACCTTGTAGCCGTTGATGGCGCCCCCGCCGTCATCGGTCGGCGGCGTGAACGTCACCGTCATGGTTCCGTTCGCCGGGTTGAAGCTGGACCCGGTGAGCGTCGGAGCGTACGGCACCCCGTTCGCGATGGAGATCGAGTACGTGCCATAGCCCGCGAGGCTGTTCGCATCGGCGGTGCGCAGCACGATCGGAAATGTCGATCCGTGGCCCGCGGGCGGCGTGCCCTTGAGCGTGTACGTGTTGCCGAGTTGCTCGAGCGTGAGCCACGGCAGGCCGCTCACCAGCTCGAACGAATACGGGCCGGTGCCGCCGGTGCCCGCGAGCACGGCCGCATACGGCAAGCCCTGCGGCGCGCCCGGGATGGTGCCCGACAGCTTGACGCTGCCCTCCTCGTACGAGCCGACGTCGCACGTGCCCGGTGCGCGCGGCACGCCGCGCTGGTCCGTCGTGATGGCCGCGCCGTCCGTGAAGAGCGGGTTGGTGCCGCGCGAAGCAAACGTGCACGTGGGATCGACGTCCTGCAGCAGGCTCGGGACGATGAAGCCCCGCGTGTCGGTGGGACCTCCGTTGTCCGCGTAGGCCTGGAGGGACCCCAGGTCGCCATGGACCACCGGGCAGGACGAGTGGCCGACGTTGTCGCCCGTGGTGAGGGCTCCCGTGCCGTCGAATTGGCATCTCTTCCCGAAGATGTTGCCGCGGGCGATCAGGACGCCGGTGCCCACCCAGGCGAGCTCGCCCTGGAAGGTGTTGTGGCTCAGCGTGACGTCCGTGTTGAAGTCGTGCATCGCGAAGATGTCGAATGAGTTGTCGGAGAACGTGCTGTTGGCCACGTTCACCGGTGCCTCGGCGGAACTCGTGATGGCCCCCGCACCGGAATTGCGCGTGAAGGTACTCCCGAGCACGTTCACCGTGGCCAAGTAGTGCGCGTAGATGGCGCCGCCCAAGTCGGCCGTGTTCTTGTCCAGCGTCACGCGGTCGAGGGAGAGGACGCCCCTCTGCACGAGGATGGCTCCACCGTGGTCAAACTCGGTTGCACCTCGGACGTCGCCGCCGCGCAACGTGAGGTCCCGCAGGGTGACCTTGCCGTGCGTCATGAAGAGGAGCCGGAACTTCGGCGCGCCTTCGGCGCGCTCGATCGTGGCGCCGTTGCCGATGATCTCGACATCGGGAATCACCTCGGTCAGGAACTGCCCGGGCGGGATGCCCGTGACCTTGGTGCCCCGCGTGGCGACAAAGAGTTGCTTGCCATAGAAGCCGTCCACGAGCGGGCTCGGCGTGTTGAAGGCATAGGTCTGGCCGGTCTGCAGGATCACGCGGTACGGGGCGCTGCTGCCGGCCGGCACCAGGCACCCCTTGAAGTTCGACTGCCCACTCGCGGCATCGAATGCATTGCGCAACGAACATTTCCCGTCGCTGCCGTTCGACTCCCCCGTCGTGGTGACGATGATGTCGGTGGCTGCAAAAGCGGGGCCAAGCGAGGACGCGCAGCAGAGCGCTGCGACTTTTATCAGTCGGCGAATCACGGGGTTCTCCCGGGGGCCGCGGCTGGGCCGCGACTATTGTTTATCGTTATCGCGCCCGGTCATTCGGTGAGGTGTGCGCCTGCAAAATGACCGCGAGGAAAAATATACACGAACGTTGAGCGCCGACCGCAAGAAAAGGGCCGCACTAGGGCGGCCCTCGAATGTGCGATGCGTCACTGACAGATTACGCGGCCTTCAAACGCTCGCCCTTGCCCTTGTCGAACGTGAGCATGCCGCCTTTCGCGTCGACGACGATCGTGTCCTTGGGCCCGAACTTGCCCTCGAGGATCGCCTTCGACAGCGGGTTCTCGATCTCCGACTGGATGGCGCGCTTCAGCGGCCGCGCGCCGTAGACCGGATCGAAGCCCGCCTTCGCCAGCTCGATCACCGCCGCGTCACGGATCTCGATCGCCATGTCCATCGCGGCCACGCGCTGCTCGAGCGCCTTCAGCTGCACGCGCGCGATGCCCTCGATGTTCTTCTCGTCGAGGCCATGGAACACCACGATCTCGTCGATGCGGTTCACGAACTCCGGGCGGAAATGCTGCTTCACCTCGCCCATCACGGCGAGCTTCACGACCTGGTAGTCCTGCCCCTGCATCTGCTGGATCATCTGCGAGCCGAGGTTGCTGGTCATGATGATCACGGTGTTCTTGAAATTCACGACGCGGCCCTGCCCGTCCGTCATGCGGCCATCGTCCAGCACCTGCAGCAGCACGTTGAAGACTTCCGGGTGCGCCTTCTCGACTTCGTCGAGCAGGATCACCGAGTACGGCTTGCGGCGAACCTGCTCGGTCAGCTGGCCACCCTCCTCGTAGCCCACGTAGCCCGGAGGCGCGCCCAGCAGGCGAGCCACCGAGTGCTTCTCCATGTACTCGGACATGTCGATGCGGATCAGGTGATCCTCGGAATCGAAGAGGAATTCCGCGAGCGCCTTCGAAAGCTCGGTCTTGCCCACGCCCGTGGGGCCCAGGAACAGGAACGAACCATAGGGACGCTTCGGGTCCGAGAGTCCGGAACGGGAACGGCGGATCGCATCCGAGACCAGGCGCACGGCCTCGTCCTGGCCGATCACGCGTTCATGCAGGCGATCTTCCATGGCGAGCAGCTTGCCGCGCTCGCCCGAGAGCATCTTCGAAACCGGGATGCCGGTGGCGCGCGCGACGACTTCCGCGATCTCCTCGACGCCCACTTGCGTGCGAAGGAGCTTGGGCCTGTCCTTCGACTCGCCGGCCGCTTCCGCGGACTTGAGTTGCTTCTCCAGCTCCGGGATCTTCCCGTACTGGATCTCCGACATCTTCTGCCAGTCGTTCTTGCGCTTGGCCTCGTCCATCTCGAGCTTGGCTTTCTCGAGCGCTTCCTTGATGTGCGTCGAGCCCTGCACGCGCGCTTTCTCGGACTTGAGCACTTCGTCGTAGTCCGCGTATTCCTTGTCGAGGCGCTTGATTTCATCCTCGATCAGGCCCAGGCGCTTGCGGGAAGCCTCGTCCTTTTCCTTCTTCACCGCTTCGCGCTCGATCTTCAGCTGGATGATGCGGCGGTCGAGGCGGTCCATCACCTCGGGCTTGGAGTCGATCTCCATCTTGATGCGAGACGCGGCCTCGTCGATGAGGTCGATCGCCTTGTCGGGCAGGAAGCGGTCGGTGATGTAGCGCTGCGAGAGCTCGGCCGCGGCGACGATCGCCGGATCGGTGATGTCCACGCCATGGTGGACTTCGTACTTCTCCTGCAAGCCGCGCAGGATCGCGATGGTGTCCTCCACGGACGGCTCGTCGACCATGACCTTCTGGAAGCGGCGCTCGAGCGCGGCGTCCTTCTCGATGTACTTGCGGTATTCGTCCAGCGTCGTCGCGCCCACGCAATGCAGCTCGCCGCGCGCGAGCGCGGGCTTCAACATGTTGCCGGCGTCCATGGCGCCTTCGGCCTTGCCCGCGCCGACCATGGTGTGGAGCTCGTCGATGAAGACGATGGTCTTGCCCGCGTCCTGCGTGAGTTCCTTCAGCACCGCCTTCAGGCGCTCCTCGAACTCGCCGCGGTATTTCGCGCCGGCGATCAGGAGACCGAGGTCGAGCGAGAGGACGCGCTTGCCGCGCAGGCCCTCGGGCACTTCGTCGTTGAGGATGCGTTGCGCGAGGCCTTCGACGATGGCGGTCTTGCCCACGCCGGGCTCGCCGATCAGCACCGGGTTGTTCTTGGTGCGGCGCTGGAGCACCTGGATCACACGGCGGATTTCCTCGTCGCGGCCGATCACGGGGTCCAGCTTGCCCTGGCGCGCGCGCTCGGTGAGGTCGATCGTGTATTTCTTCAGCGCTTCGCGCTGGCCTTCGGCTTCGGCGCTGTCCACGTTGCCGTAGCCGCGCACGGCCTGGATGGCGGTCTCCAGCGCCTTCGGGTTGGCGCCGTGCTGCTTCAGCAGCTTGCCGACCTCGCCCTTGTCGTGGACCGCGGCGACCAGGAAGAGCTCGGAGGAGATGAACTTGTCCCCGCGCTTCGAGGCATCCTTGTCGGTGATGTTGAGGAGGTTGGAGAGGTCGCGCGAGACGCTGATGTCGCCGCCCGTGCCCTCCACTTTCGGAAGGCGCGCGATCGACGCCTCCAGGCCCTGGGCGAGCGGGGTCACGTTCACGCCGGAGCGCTGCAGGAGGGAGGCCACGCCTCCGTCGGACTGGCGCAGCAACGCCAGCAGCAGGTGCTGGGGTTCGATGTAGGCGTTGTCCCCCGCGAGCGCGAGGCTCTGGGCCTCTTCGAGGGCTTGCTGGAACTTTGTCGTCAGCTTGTCGATCCGCATAGGTATCATTCCTTGTCTACACCCTCATTTTGGGTGGAAACCCCACGGTTTCAAGGCCTTTTTTCAGGCATCCCTCCATGTCCGATCCCTACCACGCCCTCGAGGAAACGGTCACCGCCGACGTGACGCGGGCGCTCGCCGAGGACATCGGCGTGGGCGACCTCACCGCCTCGCTCGTCCCGAAGGACCGGGAATGCGCGGCGCGGCTCCTCACCCGCCAGGACGCGACGCTTTGCGGCGTCGAGTGGTTCAACCGGACATTCGAGGAGCTGGATCCCGACGTCGAGATCTTCTGGCACTGCGCCGACGGGGACCGGGTCGCGGCCGGCACATCCCTGTGCGAGCTGGAAGGCAATGCGCGTGCACTTCTTACCGCCGAACGCACGGCGCTGAATTTCGTGCAGCTCCTCTCCGGGGTCGCGACTCGCACGGCGCGGTTCGTGGCCGCGGTGGCCGGAACGAAGGCGCGCATCTACGACACGCGCAAGACCATTCCAGGGCTTCGCATCGCGCAGAAGTTCGCCGTGCGCGCCGGCGGGGGCATGAACCACCGCATCGGGCTGCACGACGGCATCCTGATCAAGGAAAACCACATCCTCGCCGCCGGCGGCATTGCCCCGGCCGTGCACGACGCGCTGCGCATCGCACCGGAGGGCACGATGGTCGAGGTGGAAGTCGAGAACCTTGGGCAGCTGCGCGAGGCCCTCGCCGCGGGGGCGAAGCTGGTCCTCCTCGACAATTTCGACAACGCCCTGCTGCGCGCCGCCGTGGCCGAGACCGCGGGGCGCGCCGAGCTCGAAGCCTCGGGCGGCGTCAATCTTTCCACCGTGCGCGCCATCGCCGAAACCGGCGTCGACCGGATTTCGGTAGGCTCGCTCACCAAGGACGTCGAGGCCCTCGACCTGTCCATGCGCTTCCTGCACCGCTGAACCCGATCACTTCCAGGACACCCTCCCCCGACATGCGAACCCTCCTTGCCCTGTGCCTCGTCCTCCTCGCCTCCGGCTGCGCCTCCACCGGTGAAACCAATCCGCGCGACCCGTGGGAAGGCTTCAACCGGCCGGTCTACGCCTTCAACGACGCGGTCGACAAGGCGGTGCTGAAGCCCGTCGCCCAGGGCTACAAGGCGGTCGTGCCGAAGCCGGCCCGCACCGGGGTGACCAACTTCTTCGGCAACCTCGACGACATCGGCACCGCGCTCAACAACTTCCTGCAGGGCAAGGCCTCGCAGGGCGCGAGCGACGTGGGCCGCTTCGCCGTGAACAGCATCTTCGGCATCCTGGGCCTCTGGGACGTCGCCACGCCGATGGGGCTCGAGAAGCACAACGAGGACTTCGGCCAGACGCTCGGCTGGTGGGGCGTGCCTTCGGGCCCGTACCTCATGATCCCGCTGCTCGGGCCCAGCACCGCGCGCGACGCGCCGGCACGCATCGTGGACCCGCAGTACCTGCAGGGCCGCTACCTCGACAACGAAGCGGCCATGTGGATCCTCACCGGGACGAACATCATCAACCTGCGCGCGAACCTGCTCGACGCCGAGAAGGTTCTCGACGACGCCGCGCTCGACAAGTACTCGTTCCTGCGCGACGCGTGGCTGCAGCGCCGCCAGAACGCGGTCTACGACGGCAAGCCGCCCAAGCGCAAGGACGACGACTTCTAGGCCATGACGCTCGGCTGGAAGCTCTTCATCGTGTTCGTCGCGTTCTGCGCGCTGATGGGCGGCGTGCTCTTCATGACGATCCGCGAGCGCAAGCGGGGTCACGCGATCGCGCCGGGTGACGTGGCGGCCGGCGAGGCGCAGGATTCGAGGGTCCTCGTCACGATCTTCGCCTCGGCCATCGGCGGCCTCCTGCTCACGATCCTCGTCGCCTGGCTGGTGTTCCTCTAGGTTGCACTTGTTACTGTCGGGCATCGACGACGCGACCACGGCTTGCAAGTCAGCGAATCCAGCGAATCGATGAACGAGTAGGAACCGGGAAGGATTTTCGCGTTCGAACTGTTTGCACGCTTGACCGATACCGGAGAATTGCCATGCGCCTGACCACCACCTTGCGTTCCCTTGCGACCGCCGCCGCCCTGTTCGCCTGCGCCCAGGCTCACGCGGCATTCCACCTGTTCACGGTCAACGAGGTCTACAGCAACTCGAGCGGCACCCTGCAGTTCGTCGAGATGACCGCACTTGCGGGCGGGCAGCAGTTCACGGCCGGCCACACGCTCGTCGCCATCGATGTCAGCGGCCCGAAGACCTTCACGCTCGGCCTCAACCTTCCCGGGGACACTTCGCAGCGCCGCGTGTTGTTCGGCACCTCGGGAATCGCGGCGGCCTTCGGCGTGACGCCCGACTACATCATTCCGAACAACTTCCTGGGCCAGAACGGTGGCACGGTCAACTGGGGCGAGGGCTCGAGCACCCTCGACTACCCCGCGCTTCCCACCGACGGCACCAATTCGTACTCCCGTGGCGGAACGATCGCCGCCGCCACACCGCAGAACTTCGCGGGCGTCATCGGGCACCTGGTCGATGGGCCGGCGACCTACCAGGCGCTGTGGTGGGCCTCGCCGGCCGCTTCCGAATCGGGCTGGGGCGTGAACGTCACGCACCAGGGCGACATCATCTTCGCGACGTGGTTTACCTACGACGCCGACGGCAACCCGATGTGGATCATCCTCTCGCGCGGCGACCGCACGCCCGGGACGCAGTCCTTCACCGGCGATCTCTTCCGCACCACCGGGCCGGTCTTCAGTTCGGTGCCGTTCACCCCCTCGAACGTCGTCGCCACGAAGGTGGGCACGGCGACCTTCACGTTCACGAGTCCAACGGCCGGCACGTTCGCCTATACGTTGAACGGAATCAGCCAGACCAAGAGCATCGTCCGCCAGGAATTCTCGACCCCGGTTCCCAACTGCACTGCAGGAGGGGCGGCCGGCACCACGCCCAATTACCAGGCCCTGTGGTGGCTCGAGGCCGAATCGGGCTGGGGCATGAATATCATCCACCAGGGCGACATCATCTTCGCGACCTGGTTCACCTATGACGCGACCGGCAAGGGCATGTGGGTCATCCTGTCGCGCGGCGACCGCACGCCCGGGACGCAGACCTTCACCGGCGATCTCTTCCGCACGCGCGGCAATCCGTTCAACAGTGTGCCGTTCGTCCCCTCGACGGTCGTCCCCACGAAAGTGGGCACGGCGACCATCGCCTTCTCCGACGCGGAGCACGGAAGCTTCAACTACACGCTGGACGGCGTCACGCAGACCAAGCCCATCACGAAGCAGGGTTTCGCAACACCCCTGTCCGTCTGCAAGTAGCGAAGGCCGCCCGCCCCAAGCCCCTCAAGCGCGCTGTTCGATGTAGCGCTTGAGGCCTTCCACGTCGGGCTTCAGGACCTCGAAGCGCTGCGGACGCGCCTCGAGCCCTTCGAAGCCCGGCGGCCGCGGCGCGGGCTCGCCCAGGGCCTCGACGATCGTCGCCTCGAACTTCGCCGGGAGCGCGGTCTCGAGACAGATCATCGGGTAGCGCGGCTCCCGATAGCGCATCGCCAGGCGCACGCCATCGGCGGTGTGCGGGTCGATGACCACGCCGTATTCCTTCTTCACGCGGCGGATCGTCTCCAGCCGGTCGGCGTGCGTGCTCCTCCCCGCGACGAAGCCGGAATCCTCCTCGACCTTCTCCCACTCCTTCTCGCGCGAGAGGTCGAAGCCGCCTTCGGTGGCGACCTGGTCCCAGAGCCAGCGGACCTTGTCGCCGTCGCCCCCGACGATGTCCCAGATGAAGCGCTCGAAGTTGGACGCCTTCGAGATGTCCATCGAGGGGCTCGACGTCTCATGCGTCTCGGCCGTGGGTCGCGGGCGGTAGCGGCCCGTCGTGAAGAACTCGTTCAGCACGTCGTTCTCGTTGGTCGCGAGCACGAGGCGGCGGATCGGCAGGCCCATCTGCTTCGCGACGTAGCCCGCGAAGATGTTGCCGAAGTTGCCCGAGGGCACGGCGAAGCTGACCTGCTCGTCGTTCGAGCGCGTCGCGGCGAAGTAGCCCTTGAAGTAGTAGACGACCTGCGCCGCCACCCGCGCCCAGTTGATCGAGTTCACCGCGCCGATCGCGTGCTTCGCCTTGAAGGCAGCGTCCGCATTCACGGCCTTCACGAGGTCCTGGCACTCGTCGAACACGCCCTCGAGGGCGATGTTGTGGATGTTGGATTCCTGCAGCGAGAACATCTGCGCGCGCTGGAACGCGCTCATGCGTCCCTTGGGCGAGAGCATGAAGACCTGCACGCGGGCCTTGCCCTTCAGTGCGTGCTCCGCGGCCGAGCCCGTGTCGCCGCTCGTGGCCCCGAGGATGGTGAGGCGGCGGTCCTGGCGCTCGAGCACGTTCTCGAACAGGTTGCCCAGCAACTGGAGCGCCACGTCCTTGAACGCCAACGTCGGCCCATTGGAGAGCTGGAGCAAGTGGAGATTGCTGTCCAGCGTCTTCAGCGGCGTGATCTCCGGCGTGCCGAAGACTTCCGCGGTGTAGGTCTTCTCGACGATGCGCTTCAGGTCGGCGCCGGGAAAATCGTCGGCGAAGAAGCGCAGCAGCTCGAACGCGAGCTGCGGATAGGCGAGATCGCGCATCGCCTGCAGCTTCACGGGCATGATGCGCGGCCACTGCTCCGGGACGGCGAGACCGCCGTCCGAAGCCAGGCCCTCGAGGAGGATGTCGGTGAATCCTTGCGGCGGCGCGAGGCCGCGAGTGCTGAGATATTTCATGGTCGACCCGCATTTTAGCGGATCGACCGGCCAGCCCCGCCCTTACCCCGTCATTGACACAGTGCCGCCGGAGTTCCGAACACCTCTCGCACGATCGCCTTCACCTGGCTCACCCCGTCGAGCGTGTAGGCGAACGTGCCCCGGTTGCGATCCGTGAACGTGAACGTCGCCGTTCCCGCTTCGCTCGCCGAGAAGGACTTCGTGTTCCACGGCATGCTGTCGAAGCGGTTGCCGCGCGTGCGATAGATCTTGCCGGTGTAGGTTCCCTCGCCCGTCCTGCGCACGTCCGACATCACGACCCACAGGCCCTTGCCGTTGCGGTCGTAGGTGAACCACGTCACGAAGAGCGTGTCGCCCTGGTGGACGATGTTCAGGCCCCAGCCCGACTCCACGCCGTTCGGTCCCCACCAGAGGTCCTGGTAGTTGACGTTGCCGTTGGCCGCACCTTCGATCGAGCAGGTGGGCACCGGCGACGCATACTCCTGGCGCACCAGGCGCTTCACCTGGCTCACGCCATCGAGGATGTACGCGAACGTGCCGCTCGTCGGCGATGTGAATGTGAGCTGCCCATCGCCGACCGGAGTGACGCGCACCTGCGCGGGATCGAACGGCACGGAGTCGAACGCCGGGCCCGTCGTGCGATAGATCGGTCCGGCGTAGATGCCGTCGGCCGTGAACTGCGCGTTGGGCATCACCAGCCACATCGGGTCGCCGTTCGCGTCGTAGGTGAACCACGTCGCGAAAATCGTGTTGCCCTGGTGCGTGGTGTTGAGACCCCAGCCGTTCTCGGAGCCCGGAGGATCGGCCCACCACAACGCCTGGTACGCCGGGCCGGCCTTCGGCATCACGACCGTAGGCGCCTTCGGCACCGCGATCCCGCCCGGGTCCGTGACCGTACCGTTGGCCGCCATGTCGTCGTCGCCGACGCCGCCGTCGACGATCGAAATCGTCACCGTGTTTCCGGCAATCGTGGCCGGCAGCGTGTACCAATGGGGCGCGGGCGTGGCTGCCGTCGGACCGTACTTCCAGTACACCGCGTTCGCGGGGATCGCGGCGGGATACGCGATCGCGATCGTGATCGCGGAGCCCGGCGTGCAACCGGAAGCCGCGAATTTCACCAGGCCATGCGGGAAGTCCACGTTCGCGGGTGCCGTGCCTGCCGGCGGCGAGGCCGGATCGCCGGTGAGCGGAATGAATGCCGGATTCATCGAGAACTGGCACGCGCCCCCGCCGCCGGTAAGGGCGATCGAGATCGTGCCGGTGCCGGTGGGGCTCGTACCGGAGTAGTTGAAGAGGCCCGGCGTGATCGCGGCGGCCGCCGAGTTGGGCGAGTTGCCGACGGCGTTGCGCGCGCGAACGACGCAGGTGGTCGGGCCCGCGGGAATGCCGGTCACCGTCAGTGGCGAGCCCGCACCCGTCGCACTCTGTCCGCCGCACGTCGCCGTGTAGTCGAGGATCGGCGAGCCGCCGTCGCTCGCCGGCGCCGTGAACGTCACGCGCGCGCTCGTGGGCGTGAGCAACGTCGCGGTGCCGATCACGGGCGCGCCGGGCACGGCCACCGCGGTCAGCGTGACGTCGTTGCCGGTGCCGCCAACGTACGAGACGCGCAGCGACGTGCCGCCCGCCGCGAAGATCGTGCCCTCCGGCATGCCCGTGAAGATGCCGCCGATAGGCCCCGCGCCCTGGTTGTCGACGATGACGAACGTCGTGCCCGGCGCCGGCGTGTATCCCATCACGACGTTCAGCGCCGGCGAGAAGGTGGCGACGGTGTCGATACGCGTCTGGTCGTACTGCGTACCCGCGGCGGGGCCGTTCAGCTTGACGCGATAGGTGACGCCCGGCCAGGAAGGCTGGTCCACCGTGAAGACGCCGGTCGCGGTTCCGGTGCCGGGCTCGTACACCGATCCGGTCAATCCCTGGAAGCCCTGCACCCTGCCCGTGCCGCGAAGCACGCCGATGTTGTTCAGCTGCGGGCGCGCGGACAGGTAGGTGCCGGTGACGACGAGCGTGGCCGGTCCATCCGTGCGGAACGTGCCTGTGTTGCTGCCGGTACCGGACAACGTGAAGGTGCCGCCGCCCATGAACTGAAGGCCGACGGACCCGTCGATCACGTTGGGGATATCGAGCGCGCCGGAGCGGTTGTAGATCATCTGGCCCGACTGCTGGATGTTGCCCGAGCCGGTGCGGCCGCTCGCGGCGCCGGCGCCGACCGTGAGCTTGCCCTGCACGAACGTCGAGCCCGCGTAGGTGCTGTCGCCCGAAAGCACGACACCGGGCGAGAAGCCCAGGATGCGAACCGCGCCCGGGCCGCCGATCACGCCGTCGTAGTTGCCCTGGTCCAGTTGCAGCTCGTTGCCGGCGACGAAGACGGTGCCCAGGCCCTGCAGGTTGAAGATGCGCAGCGGGATGGTCACGTTGGCGTTCAGCGTTGCGCCGGCCACGAGCGTGGTCGACGATGCGACGCGGAACATGTTGCCGTCGAACGGGTCCTGGATGTTCACCGTGCCGGCGTCGATGAAGAGCGCCCCGGGGTCGAAGGAGGCGTGGCCCGCGAACGTGACCACGCCCGTGCCCGAGACGCAGCCCCCGAGGTGCGTATCCCCGGACAATCCCGAGAACGCATTGGTCAGCCTCAGCTCGGCACCCCCAACGGCGCAGATCCGGTTCGAGCCGCCGATCATCGAGAACGGCTTGTCGAGGCTGGAGAGGCCCGAACCTCCCAGCTGCAGCGTTCCGCCGTTCATCTCGACCGCGCTGGCTGAGTTGCCCAGCGAGGACCCATCGAAGAACGACAGCGTGCCCGCGTTGATGCGGGTGGTGCCCTGGTACGTGTTGCCCCCGGGAGGAGCGACCGTCAACGTTCCCGTGCCGCTCTTCACGAGGCCGCCGGTGCCGTTGATCGAGCCGATGAGCTGGAAGCTGTTCGCGGAGTCGATCGCGAGCGTGCCGTTGACGGTAATGCTGCCGCCGAAAGTGATCGCGTTGATGTTGCCCAGCTGGAGCGTGCCCTGCTGGATGAACGTGCCCGAGGTCCAGGCCGGCAAGCCGCTCATCACGAACGTGCCCGGGCCGTTCTTCGTGAGGATCGCGTTGCCGCCGATGGTGCCGCCGTACGAGCCGCTCAGGATCGTGAGCGCCTGCGGGCTGGGGCCCGCCATCGTGATGCTCGTGAGCACCGAGCCCTGCAGGTTTCCGATCGTGAGTGGCCCGCCGTTGGTGCGGATGCCGCCCGAGTTCACCGTCACGCTCGCGGCCTGGGCCATGATCTGCGAGGCGCCGGACGAGGCCGCGTTGACCAGGGCGCCGTTGACCGTGACCTGCGAGGTCGCATCGGCCGACGAAGCGCCGGACACGCCGAGGAACACCGAACCCGTGTGCGTCGCGTCTCCGAAGGCCGCGGTCGTGCCGGCCTGCAGTGTCATGAGTCCCGAGATGCCGAGCTGCCCCGCATTCACCGCGGAGACCTTGCTCGTGCCGCTCACGAACGTGAAGCCGGCGGGCGAGATGCTGAGGTTGCTGTTCGAGAGCAGCGTGCCGCCGTTCATCTGGATCGCGGCGCCGCCCAGCGAATCGTTCTGGTTGATCGCGATCGTGCCGGCGTTGATGACGGCGAGCGTCGGCGCGTTCGGACCGTTCAGCGTGAGCGTGCCGGTGCCCGTCTTCACAATGGCGCCGTTCAGCATGAAGCCGTTGTTGATCACGCTCACGTTCGCGGGAACGTCGAGCGTGGGCGTGATCGCCGCGTTCACGGTGGCCGAGAGCGTGATCGTGTCGCCGGGTGCGGCCGCGGCGGCGCAGGCCAGGAGGGTGGCGTAGTCGCCCGCCGGACAGTCGGCGGCGAGGGTTGCCGTGGGCACGGCGATGGCGCCGGATGCGACGGCGGCCGCGAGGAGCGTGCGTGGGACTCGCTGGAGTTGCATGACCGGCCCTTCCCGTTCGATCGGAATGGACCGAGTTTCGGGAAAACGGCAGCCCAGCGGTGTTAATGCCCCGTTATTGGATCGTCAATGAGGCTGGAACGAGCGTCGGATCACGGCTTCGCAGGCGCCGACGGTGCCCCGGACTTCACCGCCTTCTCCCTCGCCGCGGCGGCCTTCTCCTTCGCGCCGGGAACACCCTGCGCCGCAGCCGCAAGGTAGAGCTCGGAGGCACGCTTCGGATCCTTCGCGACGACCGTGCCGGTTTCGTAGTACCACGCGAGGCCGCTGTAGCCGCGCCCGTAGTTGAGCTCGGCGGCCCTCTCGTAGTCGGCGATGGATTCCTTCACCTGGCCCGAGTAGTAGCGCGACCAGCCGCGAGCCACGTATCCGCGGCCGCGCTCCGGATAGCGCTTGATGAACTCTTCGGCCAGCGGCAGGGCCGCGGCGTATTCCTTGTTCTTCTCGCGCAGGCGAAGCGCCGCGCCGAGCGCGCCTTCCAGCCCCGGGCACAGCGGGTACGTCTTCTCGAAGCCCTCGACGGCGCCCTTCACGTCCTCTTGCGTTTCCCGCGAGGAGGCGAGCTCGTACTGGACCAGGTACTTCACGTAGCGCTGGTCGGGTTCCGGCAGGCCCTTCGCGTCCTCGACGATCGACGTCAACTGCGAGACGCTGCCGCCCCACTTCGGGTTGCTCGCCCAGGCGTAGCGGACGCGAACCGTGAGCGTCCGCGGGTCGTCCTGGATGGCCTTGCGATAGAGCTGCGTCGAGCGCTGCGGATTGCCGGTGTTCGTCGCAATGCGGATGCGCTGCGAGATCTCCATCGCCGGGCGCTTCGAAAGACGCTGGGCCTCGTCCAGCAGGCCGTTCGCCTTGACCAGCGACTCGCCCATCGCCTCGAACTGCTCGTCCGAGGTATCTTCCGCGAACTTGCTGCCGCGCGCCGAATGGGCGGCTCCCAGGTAGTAGATCGCCGCGGCGAGGTAAGCCGCTTCCGATTTCGGATAGCGCTTGATCCACTCGCGATGCAGCGGCTCCTGCGCGCTCGTCGACTTGTCCTCGAACACGCCAAAGAGGATGGCCGCCTCCGCGTCGGTCATCGCCCCGGTCTCCACCGACTTCAAGACGGACGAGAAGTGCTGCTCGACGTCGTCGAAGCGCTTTTCCGCGAGCGCCTTGCCCCAGGGCTTGCGCGCCTCGTAAACGGCGTTGTACTGGGCGGGGCTTTCGCAGGGGCCGTAGGCCAAAGCGTTGGCCGACACGAACCCCATCGCCGCGAACAGCAACGCGGCCCTCACAGCAGCTCCTCCAGGCGGATCCGCACGACCGGCGAGGGAATCGTCGACAGCGCCTCGATGCGATGGATCGCGGCGTTCACGTTCTTCTCGCGCGTGGCGTGGGTGAGGATCACCACGTCCACCTGGTCTTCGCCCTCGCCCGCTTCCTTCTGGAAGATGGCGTCGATGGAGATCGAGAGGTCGGCGCAGATGCGCGTCACGTCCGCGAGCACGCCGGGCCGGTCGTAGGCCCGCAAGCGCAGGTAATACGCGGTCGAGACGTCCTCCATCGGAAGGATCGGCGCGTCGGAAAGGCGGTCGGGCTGGAAGGCCAGGTGCGGCACGCGGTGCTCCGGATCGGCCGTGGCCATGCGCGTGACGTCGACCAGGTCGGCCACCACCGCGCTCGCCGTGGGCTCGGAACCCGCGCCGCGCCCGTAGAACATCGTGGCGCCGACCGCGTCGCCCTTCACGAGCACGGCGTTCATCACGCCTTCCACGTTGGCGATGAGGCGGCGCGACGGAACCAGCGTCGGATGCACGCGCAGCTCGATGCCCGCGGGCGTGCGCCGGGCGATGCCCAGCAGCTTGATGCGGTAGCCCAGGCCCTCGGCGTACTTGATGTCGATGGCGGTCAACTTCGTGATGCCTTCGACGTACGCCTTGTCGAACTGCATCGGGATGCCGAAGGCGATCGCCGCCAGGATCGTGAGCTTGTGCGCGGCGTCGATGCCCTCGATGTCGAAGGCCGGATCGGCTTCGGCGTACCCGAGGCGCTGCGCTTCGGCCAGCACCATGTCGAAGGGCAGGCCCTTGTCGCGCATCTCCGAGAGGATGTAGTTGCAGGTCCCGTTGATGATCCCGGCGATCCACTCGATGCGGTTCGCGGTGAGGCCCTCGCGGATCGCCTTGATGATCGGGATGCCGCCGGCCACGGCGCCCTCGAACGCGACCATCACGCCCTTCTTCTGGGCGGCGAGGAAGATTTCGGTTCCGTGCTTGGCGAGCAGCGCCTTGTTGGCCGTGACGACGTGCTTGCCGGCGGCGATGGCCTTCAGCACGAGGTCGCGCGCGACCGTGTCGCCGCCGATCAGCTCCACGACGATGTCGATGTCCGGGCGCGCGATGATCGCGGCGGGATCGGCGATCAGCTCGATGCCGGCCATCGAGACCGCCCGCTCCTTCCTCAGGTCGCGGGCGCTCGCCACTTTCACGACGATGTCGCGCCCTGCGCGCCGCGAAATCTCTTCGCGGTTTCGGCGAAGCACCTCGACCGTGCCGCTGCCGACCGTGCCCAGGCCCAGCAGGCCCACCTGCATCGGCTTCATCGTGCTCACAGCAGCCCGTCCTTGCGGAACATCTCCTTGATGCCGCGCACGGCCTGGCGGCAGCGCGACTCGTTCTCGATCAATGCGATGCGCACGTGGTCGTCGCCGTAGTCGCCGAAGCCGATGCCAGGGGCGACCGCGATCTTCGCGTCGCGCAGCAGCTTCTTCGCGAATTCGATCGAACCCATGGCGCGGTACGGCTCCGGGATCTGCGCCCAGACGTACATCGAGGCCTTCGGGTTCTCGACCATCCAGCCCGCGTCGTGCAGCCCCGCCACCATCACGTCGCGGCGGCTCTCGTACTTGGCGCGGATTTCCTCGACGCACTCCTGCGGGCCTTCCAGCGCGGCGATGGCGGCGACCTGCAGCGGCGTGAACGTGCCGTAGTCGTGGTAGCTCTTGATGCGCGCGAGCGCGGAGACCAGGTCCTTGTTGCCGACCATGAACCCGATGCGCCAGCCCGCCATGTTGTAGCTCTTCGACATCGTGAAGAACTCGACGGCCACGTCGCGGGCGCCCGGCACCTGCATGATCGAGGGCGCCTTCCAGCCGTCGAACGTGATGTCGGCGTACGCGAGGTCGTGCACCACGAGGATGTTGTGCTGCTTGGCGAGCGCGATGATCTTCTCGAAGAAGTCGAGCTCGACGCACTTGGCCGTCGGATTGGACGGGAAGCCCAGGATCATCATCTTGGGCTTGGGGAAGAGCTCGCGGATGGCGCGCTCGGCTTCCTCGAAGAAATCCACGCCCGGGGTCATGCGCACCGAGCGGATGTCGGCTCCGGCGATCACCGCGCCGTAGATGTGGATCGGGTAGCTCGGGTTCGGGACCAGCACCGTGTCGCCGCGATCGAGCGTGGCGAGCATCAGGTGCGCGAGGCCCTCCTTGGAACCGATGGTGACGATGGCCTCGGTGTCCATGTCGAGGTCGATGTCCCAGCGGCGCTTGTACCACTGGCAGATGGCCCGGCGCAGGCGCGGGATGCCCTTGGAGACGGAGTAGCCGTGGGTGTCCTCGCGCTGCGCCACCTCGACCAGCTTGTCGACGATGTGGCGCGGCGTGGGGCCGTCGGGGTTGCCCATCGAGAGGTCGATGACGTCCTCGCCCGCTCGGCGGGCGGCCATCTTCAGCTCGTTGGTGATGTTGAAGACGTACGGGGGGAGGCGCTTGATGCGCGGGAATTCGGGTTGCATCCCCCAATTCTATCGCAGGGCTATTTCTTGCCGCGCATTCCCTTTTCGATCGCGCCCATGCGCCGCTGGATTTCCGCCTGGCCGCGCTCCCATTGCTCCTTCTCCTCGGCGCCCATCTCGTCCCAGTTGGCGGGCTTCTGCCCCTTGAGCATCGCCGCGCCCGGATCGACCGAGCCATCCGCCGGCGCGGCACCGGCCGTCGCCGTCGCGCTGGGCTGGTACGGCTTGGGTTCCTGCGCCACGGGCTTGTTGGCCGCGAGCCAGCCGGGCGGAATGACGCGATGCACGGTGCTGCCATCGGCCTGCAGCGTGGCGACGGCGACCACCTTGCCCGCCGCGTCGAGCAACGGGCCGCCGTTGCCGCCGGCCTGCGCGGAGAACGAGGACAGGATCGCCTTGCCGTTCGCGTCGTCGACCACTTTCGTGATCGTGGATTCGCGAAGCCCCACCTCGCCCTTGGCTCCCAGGGATGCTGCGTAGACCTTCGCGCCCACGACCGGGGTCACGTTGCTCACGCCCAGCGGCTCGCCTACATAGCTGTCCGTGAGGATCTTGCAGATGCCGAGCGCTTCGTCGGCCATCGTGACGCGCGCGGCCACCGGATTCTTGCCGTTATTCACCATCAACTGGACGCCCGGAGGCACGCCCTTGCAGTTGGCGACCATCACCTTGTTCTCGATCACGAACCCGAGGCCCACGGGCTCCACCTTGCCGGAGACGTCGAACGTGACGATCGGCGAGACCGATCCGGCCATGGCGAACTGGAGTTCATCGGTGCTCTTGGTCTTCGCCACGGGTGGTGCGGGGGAGCGCAGGAAAAAGAACGCTCCGGCACCCGCAACCCCCACCAATACGGCGGCTGCGATCGCGGCGACGGGCACGCCGGGCTTCTTCCCGGCGGCCTTCGCCTGGGCCGCCATTTCCTTGTCGTAGGCGTCGCGCCGGTCGTCGTCGGAGAGGATCTCGAACGCCTCGCGCAGGAGCGATTCGCGGCGCGGGTCGGGGGCGGTGCTTTCCTTCTTGAACTCCGCCACCCAGCGGTTGTACGCACGGGTGACGTCGGTGAGCTTCGCTCGCTTCGGAATGCCGAGGATTTCGTAGTAATCGGGGAGTGTTGCCATGGCGTCGGTCCAATTTCGTGGCGGTATTCTACGCGAAGCCCCATGCGACAATCGCGACATGAAAATCGACCACATGGCGGCCGAGGGCCGCAACTTCTTCACGGGCTACGGCGCGGGTTACGTCCTCGTCAACAACGCGAAGGTCGACCGCAGCGTGCTGGTGACGGGCGAGCGCATCGAGGATTGGGACGTGCGTTCGGTGGAGGCGATTTCACCCGGGCAGGTCGCCGCGATCCTGCAGGCGCGCCCGGAAATCGTCCTCCTGGGTTCGGGATCCCGCTTCGCCTTCCCGGATCCCGCGGTGCTGGCCCCGTTCTACGCGGAGCGCATCGGCGTCGAGGTGATGGACACGCCGGCGGCCTGCCGCACCTACAACATCCTGCTCGGCGAGGGCCGCAACGTGGTCGCGGCCCTCATCGTGGACTAACTGCCTGCCTTCACGGCCTGCCCGTTCACCACGTCGTACGCCGAACCGTCGACCAGGCTCACGCGGTAGAACTCGCGCAGCACGTTGCCCATGAAGCCGATCTCCACGATCGAGACTTCCCGGAATTGCGTGTCGATGCCGTTGGGCAGCACCGCATTCATCTCGGCGGCGAACTCGTTCATGGCCGTCTTCAGGCGGTCGTCCCAGCGCACCATGCTGTAGACGAGCGTGTTGTGGGGATTGTGCGAGGCCGTCTCCTTGCCGTCCTTGATGACGTTCACGCCACTCACGCCAACGGTCCTCACGAGCTCCTTGCCCGCGTCGCCCATCTTTTCGTAGACGGGGCCGGTCACGCGCGGCAGCGGACCGTCGCGCAGCGGCGCCATCGCGGCCGTCGCCACGGTGTTGAACTTCATCATCTCCGTGTAGCCCTGCCCGCTCTTCACGACGCCCAGGTCGAACCACCACGGCGCGCCCGCACCGGCGGCGGCTTCCGTGTTGTAGAAGTTCTTCAACGTGAGCGTCAGGACCGGCGGCGCCTTCGGGAAGGCGGCGAGCATCTTCTTCGGCGTCGACGGGTCCGCACTGTGGATGTGCACGACCGTTACGTGCTGCAGGTTGAAGGTGCGCGCTTCGGCCACGAGCCCCAGCTTGACGAGGCGCTCGCGCAGCGGCGGATAGACCTTCGCGTCGAGCACGTCGGTCACGTCCTTCGGCAACCGGTAGACCACGCCGTACGTGGCCTTGTGCTCGCGGAACTCGGGCTTGCCGATGCTGCTGTTGTCGATGTTCTGCGCGGAGGCGGTGGCGGCCGCGAATCCGAGCGATGCACCGATCATTGCGGTTTGAAATGCGTTCATGTGCGGTCTCCCGAAGTAACTCATGCCAAGCCGCGAAGTTCCCGCAGCAGCACGGAGAGCACGGCCAGGTCGAGCGTGCCCTGCCCCTGCAGGTCCTTCACCATCGCTTCGAGCCTTGCGATCGCCGGGGCGTAGCGCTCCTTCCACGCGGCGAGCATGGCTTGCGGGTCCTTCGATTCGGGCGACATCCTCGCGATCGACTGCGTGATGGCCCGCTGCTGGCTCGCGAGGTCGTCGCGCAGGGCGTTCCGCGCGAGGGCCTGCCACGACGTGTCGGTCGGCAGCGCGGTGATCTTCTCCGCGACCCAGCGCAGGTTCAGCTCTCCCACGATCGCGTAGTAGAGCGCCGCGATCGGCTCGAGGCCCTTCTTCGTGTCGTGCGCGACTTCGGTCACGTCGAGCACGGCGTAGAGCGAATCGAGGCCGGCCAGGCGTTCGGCGAGGTCCTTCGGCACGCCGCTCTTCGTGAGGCTCCCCACGCTGGCTTCCCAGGCGAGGCGGTCTCCCGTCGACAACGCCGCGGGCAGCAACTTCTGCAGCGCGCCGAGCGAAGGCCGGAACATCTCCAGCACCTGGGCGATGGGGAATTTCTCGCGGCGGCGGCGCAGGAACCACAGCACGGCGCGCAGCAGCACGCGCCCGACGTTCACGAGCAACTCGTATTGCAGTTGCGCGGGGACCTTGTTGTCGAGCCGGTCGATCTCGAGCCACAGCGGCTCCAGGCCGTAGATGTCGCGCACCAGGATGAAGGCGCGGACCACCTCCTCCGCCGAGGCGCCGGTCTCCTCCTGCATGCGATGCACGAAGATGCTGCCGGTGCGATTGACCATCGTGTTGGCCACGACGGTCGCGATGATCTCGCGGCGCAGCGGATGCCGCGCGATGGCCTCGGGATACTTCTCGCGCAGCAGCGACGGGAAATAGTCGACCAGCGCCTTGCCCACGTAGGCATCGTCGATCAGCGTCGAGCGGTCGAGCTCGTCGGACAGCGCGATCTTCGAATACGCGAGCAGCACGGCGCGCTCGGGCGCGGTGAGCCCCTTCTTCTTCGAGCGGCGCTCGGCGATCTCGTCGTCGGATGGCAGGAACTCGACCTGGCGATTCAACCGGCCGGCCTTCTCGAGCGCGCGGATGAAGGCGGCCTGGCCGTCGAGCAGCTTCTCGCCGCGAACCCCTTGAACGGAGAGCGCCTGCGGCTGGTAGTAGTTGTCCACGAGGACGAGCTGTCCCACTTCGTCGGTCATGTCGGCCAGCAGCTTGTTGCGCTGCTTCAACGTCATCTCGCCCTCGGCGGTCACCAGGCCCACGAGGATCTTGATGTTCACCTCGTGGTCGGAGCAGTCCACGCCCGCGGAGTTGTCGATGGCGTCGGTGTAGATGCGCCCGCCCGCCAGCGCGTACTCGACGCGCCCGAGCTGCGTGAAGCCCAGGTTGCCACCCTCGCCCACCACCTTGCAGCGCAGGTCCGCCCCGTTCACGCGGATGGCGTCGTTGGCGCGGTCGCCCGCGTCGGCATTCGTCTGGTACGAGGCCTTCACATAGGTGCCGATGCCGCCGTTGTAGAGGAGGTCCACCGGCGCCTTGAGGATCGCGCGCAGCAGCTCGGGCGGCGGGAGGCTTTCGTCCGTGATGCCGAGCCGCGCCTGCACCTCGGGCGACAACGGGATCGACTTCGCGGAGCGCGGGAAGACGCCGCCGCCCTTCGAGATCAGCTTCTTGTCGTAGTCGTCCCACGAGGAACGCGGCAGGTTGAAGAGGCGTTCGCGTTCCGCCCACGTCGTCGCGGGATCGGGATTCGGGTCGAGGAAGACGTGGCGGTGGTCGAAAGCCGCCACGAGCTTGATGTGCTTCGACAGCAGCATGCCGTTGCCGAAGACATCGCCCGACATGTCGCCCACGCCGGCCACGACGAAATCCTGCGACTGCGTGTCGATGCCCATCTCGCGGAAGTGGCGCTTCACGCTTTCCCACGCGCCCTTCGCGGTGATGCCCATCTTCTTGTGGTCGTAGCCCACGCTGCCCCCGGAGGCGAACGCGTCGCCCAGCCAGAAGCCGTAGGCCTCGGACACGCTGTTCGCGTAGTCCGAGAAGGAGGCCGTGCCCTTGTCGGCGGCGACCACGAGGTACGGATCGTCCGGGTCGTGGCGCACCACGTCCTTCGGCGGGACGATCTTGCCGGCCACGCGGTTATCGGTGATGTCGAGCAGGCCCGAAAGGAAGCACTTGTAGCACTCGATGCCTTCCTTCAGGTAGGCCTCGCGGTCGGACTGCGGCGGGGCCTTCTTCAGCACGAAGCCGCCCTTCGAGCCCGAGGGCACGATCACCACGTTCTTCACGACCTGGGCCTTCATCAGGCCCAGCACCTCCGTGCGGAAATCCTCCGGCCGGTCGGACCAGCGCAGGCCGCCGCGCGCCACCTTGGTGGAGCGCAGGTGGATCGCCTCGACCCGGGGCGAGTAGACGAAGACTTCGAAGAGCGGCTTGGGCTCGGGGAGCTCCGGCACCTTGGCCGACTCGAGCTTGAAGGCGAGATAGTGCTTGCGCAGTCCGTCGGCGCCCTTCACCCAATGGTTGGTGCGCAGCGTGGCGCGGATCACGGCCAGGAAGCGCCGCAGGATGCGGTCCTCGTCGAGGTTCGCCACGCCGTTCAAGGCGTCCTTCAGTTCCACCAGCAACTGTTGCTGCGCGGCTTCGCGATTGGCCTCCCGCTGGGGATCGAAGCGCGCCTTGAACAGCGCCACCAGCTTCGAGGCGATCTCCGCGTGGGTGGCCAGCGTCTGCTCGACGTAGGCCTGGCTGAACGTGAAGCCCGCCTGCTTCAGGTACTTCGCGTAGGCCCGCAGGATCACCACGTCGTCCGGGGCGAGCGCCGCGCCGGGCGTGAGGCGGTTGAAGCCGTCGTTCTCGATTTCGCCGCGCGCGACCCGGGCGATCGCTTCCTCGGTGATGGCCTTGATCGCTTCCACGTTCGGGATCGGCCGGTGGCTCTTCAGGCCGAAGTCGTGGAGGTGGACGATCTCTCCGCCCGCGCGCTCCACTTCGTAGCTCACTTCGTCCAGCACTTCGAGGCCCATGTTTTCCAGCACGGGCAGGCTCGCGGAGAGCGCCACGTTCGCCCCGAGGCGGAACACCCGCAGGCGCAGCGTGTTGGCATCGCCCTCGACGGGGCGGTAGAGGCTCACGGCGAACTCGCGTTCCGTCCCGAGCGTCTGCATCGCGGCGACGTCGCGCACCGCGGCTCGCGGCGTCACGTCTTCGCGATAGGCCACGGGGAAGGCGGTGCCGTAGGTGCGCAGCGCCGCGACGGCCCCCTCTTCGCCCAGCGAGGCGGTGAGCGCGATCTTGAGGTCGTCCTCCCAGCGGCGCGTGGCCTGCGCGATCTCGGCTTCGATCGCACGCACGTCGTATTCGGGTTTCTCGCGCGGGGACGTGCGCACCAGCATGTGGATGCGCGCCAGCACCGCTTCCGAGAGCGACACCGTGAACTCCGCGCTCGTGCCGCCGAGGTGGCGCTTCAGGATCTCCTGGATCTTCACGCGCACGTCGGTGTTGTAGCTCTCGCGCGGCAGGAAGATCAGGCACGAGTAGAAGCGCCCGAAGACGTCGCGGCGGATGAACACGCGGGTCTTGCGCCGGTCGCCCAGGCGCAGGATCCCCAGCGCGGTGTCGAGCAACGCTTCGGGGCCGACCTGGAACAGCTCGTCGCGCGGGTAGTCGCCGAGCACCTGCACCAGGTTCTTGAAGGCATGGCCGCCCTTGGCGAAGCCGGCGCGTTCCATCACGGTGCCGACGGTGCGGCGCAGCAGCGGAATCTCGGTCGGATTCGCGTGGTAGGCCGACGACGTGTAGAGGCCCACGAAGCGCCGCTCGCCCGTGACCTTGCCGGAGGCGTCGAATTTCTTGACGCCGATGTAGTCGAGGTAGCCGGGGCGATGCACGGTCGCGCGCGAGTTCGCCTTCGTAAGCACGAGCGGCCGCGGCTCACGCGCGAGCGCGCGGATCTGCGGGGGAAGTTCCGCGAAGCTCTGCGAGACGCCGCCCAGCATCGGTTCGCGCAACACGCCCAGGCCGCTGCGCGCCACGATCTTCAACTGGTCCTGTCCCTCGACGGTGGCCAGTTCGTAATCGCGGCAACCGAGGAAGGTGAAGTGGCCGTCGATGGCCCACGCGAGGAAAGCCTGGATCTCCTTCGCTTCGCCGCGGTCGACGTTCGCGGGCGGCGCATCGAGCGACTTCGCCATCTCGCCCATGCGCTCGCGCATCGCGGCCCAGTCGGTGACGGCAGCCCGCACGTCCGCCAGCACCGAGAGCAGTTGCGTGCCGATCCGCTTGAGTTGCTCCGGATCGTTCTCGCGTTCCACTTCGACGTGGATCAGCGACTCGACCTTCGCATCGCCCCCCGGGGCCCCGATCGACTGGATCGTGCCCTCCTTGTCGCGGCGCGTGCCGAACAACGGGTGCACGAGCAGCAATTGCGTGTGGCCGAGGCGGTTGATTTCCATGCCGACCGAATCGACCAGGAACGGCATGTCGTCGTTCACGATCTCGATCACGGTGTGCGGGCTGCTCCAGCCGTGCTCCTCGGCCCTCGGGTTGTACACGCGGATCTTCGGCATCCCGGTATCGAAGCGGCGCGCGAACTGCAGGTGCGCCATGGCCGCGCCGTAGAGATCCTCCACGGACCGGTCGGCGAGGTCCTCGACATCGAGCTGGTCGTAGTAGTGCGCGATGAAGGCCCGCGCTTCCTTCGCGGCGGCGCCGGAGAGGCGCTGGTCGGAAAGCTTCAGGGCCTGCTCGAGGATGGCCTGCTTCTGTTCGTGCGTGGGGAAATGCATGGGAAGGGTGCGTGATCGGATTCGAGGCCGCCATTCTGCGCCATTCCGGGGCACTCTTTCATGACGGAAACCTCCCGATGTCCCCGATACAACCGGCGGCAGTTGCAGTATTCTTCGCTATCAACCAGAGGAGGGAACCCCCCATGCTTCGCCAAACCCGTGCCGCAGCCGCGGCCGCGATCTGCGCCATGCTCGCCATTCCGGCGCTCGCGCAGGACCTGACCGGCACCCTGAAGAAAGTGAAGGATTCCGGCACGATCACCATCGGACACCGCGAGACCTCGGTGCCCTTCTCCTTCCTCGACGACAAGCAGCAGCCCATCGGCTACTCGATGGACATCTGCGCCGCGATCGTGGAAGAAGTGAAGAAGGAACTGAACCTGCCGACGCTCACGGTGAAGTACAACCCCGTCACGTCGCAGACGCGCATCCCGCTCATGGCCAACGGCACCATCGACCTCGAGTGCGGCTCCACGACCAACACGCTCACGCGCCAGAAGCAGGTCGCGTTCGCCCCGACCACGTTCATCACCGGCACCAAGCTGCTGGTGAAGAAGTCGGCGAAGATCAAGTCGTACAAGGACCTCAAGAACAAGACGGTCGTGGTGACGCAGGGCACGACCAACGAACGCATCATCAAGGCGCTCTCCGACAAGGAGAACCTGAACATCAAGTTCCTGAACGCCAAGGACCACGCCGAGAGCTTCCTCACGGTGGAATCGGGCCGCGCGGCCGCCTTCTCGATGGACGACATCCTGCTCTACGGCCTGATCGGCACCGCGAAGAACCCGAAGGACTTCGAAGTGGTCGGCGACTACCTCTCGTACGACCCGTACGGGATGATGTTCCGCACCAACGACGATGCGTTCGGCGTGGTCGTGCGCCGCGCCGTGGCTCGCTTCTTCGGCGAGCCGGGCCTGTGCAACGGCCCGATCAAGGCGGCCTACAAGAAGTGGTTCGTGGACAAGCTGCCCTCGGGCCAGACGATGGGCGTGCCGATGAGCCCGCTCCTGGAAACTGTCTGCCGCACCAACGCGCTGCCTGACTGACGCTCGTCATTCCCGCGAAGGCGGGAATCCAGACAAGGCCTCTCCCGCACTGTCTGGATTCCCGCCTGCGCGGGAATGACATTTCCCATGGACTGGAAAGTCTTCCTGGAGCAGGCCCCCTCGGGGGGCATGACGTACCTGGGCTGGCTCGCGTCCGGCACGCTATGGACGCTGCTGGTCTCGATCTTCGCGTGGATCATCGCGTTCTCGCTGGGCTCCGTGCTCGGCGTGATGCGCACCACCCCGCTCAAGGTCCCGTACGCGATCGCCACGGCCTACGTCGAGGTCTTCCGCAACGTCCCGCTGCTGGTGCAGATGTTCCTCTGGTACTTCGTCATGCCGGAGCTGGTGCCCGAGCGCCTGGGCACGTACCTCAAGCAGGACCTTCCCAACCTGGTCGAGCTGCCGTTCGCGCAGTTCAGCATGTGGGAGTTCACCGCCGCCGTCCTCTGCCTCGGGCTCTACACCGCCTCGCGCGTGGCCGAGCAGGTGCGCGCCGGCATCCTGTCGCTGCCGCGCGGCCAGACCAACGCCGGCCTCGCGATGGGCTTCACGCTCGCGCAGGTCTACCGCTTCGTGCTGGTGCCGATGGCCTTCCGCATCATCATCCCGCCGATGACGAGCGAGTTCCTCACGATCTTCAAGAATTCGTCGACCGCGCTCACCATCGGCGTGATCGAGCTCACCGCGCAGAGCCGCCAGATCTCGGAGTACACGTTCAAGACCTTCGAGGCGTTCACGGCGGCCACGCTGATCTACATCGTCATCACGCTCAGCGTGATCTTCTTCATGCGCTGGCTCGAGAAGCGCGTGTCCGTTCCCGGGTACATCTCGCAAGCCGCGGGCCACTGATGGATTTCGACTGGAACGTCATCTGGAAAAACCGCGAGGTGCTGGCGGGCGGGATGCTGCTGTCGCTGAAGCTCTTCGCGATCGCGCTCGCCGGCGGCATCTTCTTCGGCACGCTGCTCGCCATGGCGCGCCTGTCGTCGTGGAAGGTGCTCTCCTACCCCGCCGCCGGCTTCGTGAACCTGATCCGCTCGATCCCGTTCATCATGGCCATCTTCTGGTTCTACTTCCTCACGCCGGTCCTCGTGGGCAAGCTCACGGGCCAGCAGGGCGAGGCCGTGGGACCGTTCACCTCCGCCATCGTCGCCTTCATCATGGTGGAGTCGGCGTACTACTCCGAGATCATCCGCGCCGGCATCCAGTCGATCCCGCGCGGGCAGCCCTGGGCCGCGTACGCGCTGGGCATGAACTACTGGCAGGCGATGGGAACCGTGGTGCTGCCGCAGGCCTTCCGCAACATGATCCCGATCATGCTCACGCAGGCGATCATCCTGTTCCAGGACACCTCGCTCGTGTACGTCGTGGGCCTGAAGGATTTCCTCGGCGCCGCGAGCAAGGCCGGGCAACTCTCGGGGCGCATCGTCGAGCTCTACATTTTCGTGGCGTTCGTGTTCTTCATCATCTGCTTCGGGGCCTCGTGGGCCGTGAAGAAGCTCCAGGCGAAATACGCCATCGTTCGATAGGACCAATCGCATGCCGATGATCGACATCAAGAACGTGAGCAAGTGGTACGGGCAATTCCAGGTGCTCACCGACTGCACGACCAAGGTCGAGAAGGGGGAAGTCGTCGTGGTCTGCGGCCCCTCGGGCTCGGGCAAGTCCACGCTGATCAAGGTCGTGAACGCCCTGGAGCCGTTCCAGAAGGGCGAGATCACCGTCGAGGACGTGAAGGTCCACGACCCGAAGACCAACCTGCCCAAGCTGCGCTCGCGCATCGGAATGGTGTTCCAGAACTTCGAGCTCTTCCCCCACATGCGCATCGTGGACAACCTCACCATCGGGCAGATGAAGGTGCTGGGCCGCCCGAAGGAACAGGCGATCGAGCACGGCCTGAAATACCTCGACCGGGTGGGCCTCATCGCGCAGAAGGACAAGTACCCGGGCCAGCTCTCGGGCGGCCAGCAGCAGCGGGTTGCCATCGCGCGGGCGCTTTCGATGGACCCGATCGCGATGCTCTTCGACGAGCCCACCTCGGCCCTCGACCCGGAAATGATCAACGAGGTGCTGGACGTGATGGTCGAGCTCGCCAAGGAGGGCATGACCATGATGTGCGTCACCCACGAGATGGGTTTCGCCAAGACCGTGGCCCACCGGATCATCTTCATGGACCGGGGCACCATCGTGGAGGACTGCACCAAGGCCGAATTCTTCGGCCAACCACGCTCCGAGCGGGCCCAGCAATTCCTCTCCAAAATCCTGCATCACTGACCCTTCCGAGGCATTTCCGGCGCTTTTCGGCAAGGCTTGCCGAAAAAGGGCTCCCCCGGGGGTACTCAAACCATTGACGAAACGGGTTTTTCCGTCGAAACTCCCTGTCTATGAACCGCCTGAAGGCCATCGGCCTGGCTTCTCTCGTCGCCTGGGGCGTCCTGGTCGCCACCCAGTACGCGGGCTTCGCGTCTTTCACGAGCGAAGACAAAGCCTCCCGTACGCCCTCTTCCGGGGCGAAAGCGCGCCACGATTCAGGCGTCATGCCTGTCACGCCGGAGCCGCGCGTCACGGCCGCCTTCCCGGCCCCGCAGCGCATCCAGACGGTCCGCCCCTCGGATGCCTCCCTGGAATTCCGCGCCGCCCGCGACCTCAAGGCCTACGCCGACGCGCTGAACGCCCGTCGCGGCGACCTGAACGGCGATGAGCGCTACCACCTCGCCAAGACGCTCGAGGAGTGCCAGTTCGTCGCTTCGATGAACGAGGACCTCGTCGCCTACGCCGCCAAGCAGCGCCGCCTTTTCCTGGCGAACCTGCCCGCGGGCGACACGATGAACGCCAAGCGCATCGCGGCCTTCGAGGCCAGCGACAACACGCAGCGCTGCGCCCGCTTCCAGAACGCGAAGATCTCGCCCAAGGAAATCGAGGACCTCTACGCCGCCGCCGCCCAGCAGGGCGACGCCCGCGCGCAAGCCCGCCTCCTCGTGGCCGACCTGAACAAGCACTCCGGCGGCTCCAAGCCGATCTCCGAATCGGGCGGCACCACGCGCATGGAAGCCACGGACCTCTCGCGCCTCATCGGCCTGCTGGAGACGCACGATCCGGAAGCCATGCTGATCGTCGGGCAGTACCTCGCCTCCTCGTCGTTCTCGCAGCAGATCCGCATCGGGCCGGCCGGCGAAGTGCCCGAGCCGTCCGCCTTCCTCGGTGCGTTCTCGCTCGTGGCCTGCGACTTCGGCCCCGATTGCCTCGCGGTCAATCGCGAGTCGCTCAACGCCTGCGCCTACGCGGGTTACTGCAGCGCGGAGTCGTACGAAGACCTGTACCAGAACTTCCTCGCCTCGCCCTGGGCGTACGTCCAGGCCATGCGTTACCGCGGCATCATCCACGATGCCATCTCGACTCGGAACTGGTCGCTGATCGGCCTGCTTCCGAAGTCCACCGCCGTCGCCCGAAGCTAGCAGCACCGCCTGGCACTCGCGCGCGCCCGATGGGGCCGTCGTGTTGCGCCTGCACGTCCAGCCCGGCGCGAAGCGGACGGAGGTTTCAGGTCTTCATGGTGACGCGCTCAAGATCCGGCTGGCCGCACCGCCCGTGGAAGGCAAAGCCAATGCGGCCCTGCTCGCGTACATCGCCCTGCGATTCGGCGTTTCCGTGCGGAACGTGACGCTGCTTTCGGGGGAGAAATCGCGGGAGAAGAGGGTGGAAGTTCGGGGATCCGACTTCGATCCTCACGCTCTGATCGTTGGGGACGTGCCCTCGCCTCGAAAAATCAAAAGCGATTGAACCGCAGAGGCCCCGGAGACCCCGGAGGAAAAACAGAACTGGGATTCTTGCGGCACCCTGGAGAACCGGGGTCTGCCCGATACTTTCGGTTTGGCTTTCCTCCGGGGTCTCCGGGGCCTCTGCGGTTCAATCGCCTTTGACTTTCCTACCTCACGCGGCGACGAGAACCTCCAGGTGCTCGACCACGCAGCGGCCCAGCGTGACGGTGTCGTAGCCGCCTTCGAGGGTCGAGACCACGCGGCCCTTCGCGTGCTGCTTGGCCACCTCGAGCAGCCGCTCGGTGACCCAGCGGTAGTCCTCGTCCTCGAGATTGAGGTAGGCGAGCGGGTCTTCGCGATGCGCATCGAAGCCCGCGGAGACGAAGACGAGCTGCGGCTTGTAGCGATCGAGCGCGGGGAGCCACACGCTCTCGACCGCATCGCGGAACCCCGCCCCGTCCGTCATGGCCGGGAGCGGCACGTTGATGATGTGGGCATTGCCCGAGTCCGATCCGCAGTACGGATAGTAGGGATGCTGGAACGTGGAGCAGAGCATCACGCGCGGATCTTCGTGGAACGCATCCTCGGTTCCGTTGCCGTGGTGGACGTCGAAATCCAGCACGGCCACACGCTCGAGCCCGTGCGCCTCGAGGGCGTGGGCCGCGCCGATGGCCACGTTGTTGAAGATGCAAAACCCCATCGGGCGTTCGGGCGTTGCGTGGTGGCCCGGCGGGCGCACGGCACAGAAGGCGCTGCTCGCCTCGCCGGACATCACGAGGTCGGTGGCGCGCACGACGGCGCCCGCGGCGTGCAGCGCGGCCGAGAGCGACTTCGGGTTCATCGAGGTGTCCGGGTCCAGGAACGCATAGGACGACTCGGGCGCGGAATCGAAGATGAGGTCGACGTGGTCCGGGTGGTGCACGCGCAACAGTTGCTCGCGCGTGGCGGGCGGTGCCCGCTCGATCTTCAGCTTCGGGGAAAGTCCGGCCGCCTCGATGGCGGCCAGCACGGCGCGCAGGCGCTCCGGCGATTCCGGGTGGTGCGGGCCCATCTCATGCAGGACGCAATCCGGATGCGACAGCAGCGCGACCGCCATGGACCGCGCGTCAGTACGGCTGGCGCGTGATGGCCTTCACGCCGTTGAATGCGGGCAGACCGAACGCCGGCGCATTCGCCGCGAGTCCGCCCTGGGGGGCGATGTTGTACTGGAACGTCGCGTTGCTGAAATCGCTGAACGTGAAGGTGAACGTGCCCACGTCATTGATCGTCGTATTGGAGCCCGTCTGGAAGAACGGAATGCCGTCGGCCACGTAGACGCGGCCCGTGAACTGCGTGGGCGTGACCCAGGTGCTGTCGGACAGGAAGATCCAAAGGGGCTTGAAGTCGGATCCGTCCGCAGTGGTGGTATCGGGCAGCCGCGGGTCGTACGTGTACATGACCACGAAGACCTTGTTGTTGGCGTGCTGCATGATGCTCAGGCCCCAGCCGGATTCATTGGCGTTCCACCACATGTCGCTGTAGTTCGCGTTGGGAACGGCCTGGGCAGCCGCGGGAAGGGCCAGGGCAAACAGCGCGGCGGCGAGGAAGGGGCGAAACGTCATCATCGGGGCTTTCTCCTGTCTGCAACTATAATCCACGTAACGTCTGACCGCGTATCACGCCTACAGGTTTCCCAAATAATCCAACATGTTGCTCGACGCCCGTAAGCCGCTCGCCAGTCCCATCGAGGAAGTCATCGCCCAGGCCGGGCAGGTGATCCTCGGCAAGGAAGGCCAGATCCGCCTCGCCATGGCCTGCATCCTGGCGCGGGGCCACCTGCTGATCGAGGACGTCCCCGGGGTCGGCAAGACCACCCTGTCGCACGCCCTGGCCCGGCTCCTGGGCCTGGACTACCAGCGCATCCAATTTACGTCCGACATCCTCCCGGCGGATGTGATCGGCGTGTCGATTTTCGATCGCGACAGCTCCACCTTCCGCTTCCACCCGGGCCCGATCTTCGCGCAGATCATCCTGGCCGACGAGATCAACCGCGCGAGCCCGAAGGCCCAGAGCGCCCTGCTGGAGGCGATGGAGGAGCACCAGGTCACGGCCGAGGGGGAAACGCGGCCCCTGCCCGAGCCCTTCTTCGTCATCGCCACGCAGAACCCGCTGCACCAGGTGGGCACGTTCCCGCTGCCGGAATCGCAACTCGACCGCTTCCTCATGCGCATCAACCTGGGCTACCCGGACGCCAAGGCCGAGCGCGCATTGCTCATGGGTGAAGAGCGCCGCGACATGATCGCGCACCTGAAGCCGGCGATGACCACCGCGCAATTGCTGGAACTGCAGAAGGCCGTGCCGATGATGCAGGTTTCGGAGGCGCTGCTGGACTACGTCCAGGCGCTGATCAACCACACGCGCCATTCGCCGCGCTACGCGCAGGGCCTCTCGCCGCGCGCGGGCCTCGCGGTGCTCCGGGCTGCACAGGCGTGGGCGATGATGAAGGGCCGCCGGCAGGTCCTGCCCGAGGACGTGCAGGCGATCCTGCCTTCCGTCGTGAGCCACCGCGTGCATGGCAGCGCCGATGCGGCCAAGGGCGGATTCGAGGCGGCGAAGGATTTGCTGGGCAACGTCGCGATCCCTTAGCGCGCCCGCGCGCGCTCACAACCCTCTCCCCGGCCCTCTCCCAAGGGAGAGGGTGCAAACCAACGCAATGTTTGCCAATTTCCGCCAATCCGTTTCCGACTGGATCTTCCGCGCCACCGTCCCCGAGGCGCCGCCGGTCACGCTCTCGCAGCGCCGGATCTTCATCCTGCCCACGCGGCAGGGCTACTACTTCGCCTTCACGCTGCTCCTGCTGCTGATGGCCTCGATCAACTACACGCTCTCGCTCGGCTTCCTGCTCACGTTCCTGCTGGCGGCGATGGGCAGCGTCGCGATGCTGCACACGTGGCGCAACCTCGCGCACCTGCGCCTGCGGCCCGGACCCTGCCCGCCCGTGTTCGCGGGAGAAGCGGCCCACTTCGGCGTCACGGTGGAGACGCCTTCGCGCACGCGCTTCGCCGTCGCGGTGCGCCGCCGCGGGGAAGAGCCGGTCTTCGCCGACATCGATGCGTCCAACGTCACCATGCTCTCGATGCCCGTCCCGGCCCCGCGCCGGGGCCGCCTGGCGTGCGGCCGCATGGAAATCTTCACGCGCTATCCCGTGGGCCTCTTCCATGCGTGGTCGTATTTCGATTTCGGCCTCACCGTCATCGTCTATCCCCGGCCCGACACCGCGGCGGGCCCGCCGCCCACGCACTCGCGCAACGAAAGCGAGGAAGGCATCCCGATCCCGGGCGACGACGAGTTCAACATGCTGCGGCCCTACCATGCGGGCGATCCGCCGCGGCAGATCGCGTGGAAGGCCCTCGCGCGCGAGCAGGGCCTGCTCAGCAAGGAGTTCAACGCCACCGCCTCCAGCGAGTTGTGGCTCGACTGGAACGATGCGCGCGGCGCCGACCCCGAGGCGCGGCTCTCGGCGCTCACGCACTGGGTGATGGAAGCCGAGCGACTGGGCCAGGGCTACGGACTGCGCATTCCGGGCATGACGCTGCCCCAGGGCCGCGGCGAGGCCCATCGCGCACGCTGCCTCGAGGCCCTCGCGCTCTTCGGGGATCCGAAACCGCAATGAGCGCCGCCTCCCTCCCCTACGGCGGCCCGTCGCTGGATGTGCGCAACGTCTTCTGGCTGCTGGCCTCGATGGCGTTCGTGGTCGCCCCGCACCTGGAACGCACGCCCGCCTGGGCCACGATCTTCTGCGCGACCATGCTCGCGTGGCGCGCCTGGATCGCCTGGGCCGCGCAGCGCTTCCCGTCGCACTGGATCATCAAGCTGCTCACGGTCGGCGTCACCGTGGCCACGCTCTATTCGTACCGGACGTTCGTGATCGGCCGCGACGCGGGCGTGACGCTGCTGATCGTGATGGCCTCGATGAAGCTGCTCGAGATGCGCACCCAGCGCGAGGTGGTGCTGTCGATCTACCTGGGCTTCTTCCTGGTGCTCACGAACTTCCTGTACTCGCAATCGATCCCGCTCGGCATCTACCTGCTCTTCTCCGTGTGGTTCTTCGTGGCCACGCTGGTGGGGTTCCACCGCGTGGGCCGTACGCCCACGATGCGCGAGCGCCTCGTGCCCGCGGGCCTGCTCTTGCTGCAGGCGCTGCCCCTGATGGCCGTGTTCTTCATGCTCTTCCCGCGCATCCAGGGACCGCTCTGGGCCCTTCCGCAGGATGCGCGAGCGGGCGTCACCGGCCTCTCGGACTCGATGACGCCGGGCAACATCTCGCAACTGATCCAGTCCGAAGGCATCGCCTTCCGCGTGCGGTTCGAGGACAGGATCCCGCCCTACCAGACGCTCTACTGGCGCGGGCCGGTGATGTGGAACTTCGATGGGCGCACGTGGAAGGCCTCGGAGTTCTCGCGGGCCGCCACGCTGGAGTACTCGAAGGCCGAGAAGCCGGTCCGGTACGCGGTCACCCTCGAGCCGCACGGCAAGCATTGGCTCTTCGCGCTCGACGTTCCCGCGACCGCCCCGCCGGGCTCCTCCGCACGGGACGACCTGCAATTGCGCTCCGTTCGCCCGGTGGACCAGACCGTGCGCTACGAGCTCACTTCCTACCTGGACTACCAGTACGGCGAGAAGCTGGCCGGCATCCTGCGCCGCTTCGCGCTCTCGCTCGACGAGGACCGCAACCCGCGCGCCATCGCCCTGGGCCGCCAATGGCGCGACGAGCTGGGCGGCAACGCGACGGCGATCGTGAACCGCGCGTTCCAGTTCTACAACCGGGAGTTCACCTACACGCTCGAGCCGCCGATGCTGGGCGAGCGCGACCCCTACGACGAATTCCTCTTCGAGACGAAGCGCGGCTTCTGCGAGCACTACGCGGGCAGCTTCGCGCTGCTGATGCGCGCGGCCGGCATCCCCGCCCGCGTGGTGACCGGCTACCAGGGCGGCGACATCAACCCGCTCAACAACGAGCTGATCGTGCGCCAGGCCGACGCGCACGCCTGGACCGAGGTGTGGATCGAGAACCGGGGCTGGGTGCGCACCGATCCCACGGCGGCCGTCTCCCCGCTGCGCGTCGAGGGTGGCGTGAACGCGGCCCTGGGCCCGATCGGCGCGATGAACTCGCTCATCGCCGCCGACAAGTTCGGAGTCCTCTCGCGCCTGCGCTACGCGTGGCAATTCGCGAACAGCAGCTGGGAGCAATGGGTGGTCGGGTACAACGTCGAGCGCCAGCGCCAGTTCCTCACGCAGCTCGGGCTCGGGCTGAACATCGACTGGCGCACGATGGCGCTCTGGCTGATCGGGCTCACCTTCCTCATCGGTGGCGCGATTTCCCTCGGGTTGCTGGTGCGCGACCGGCCGCGCCGCGGTGAACCGTCGCTGGTCGCGTGGAAACGCTTCTGCGCCAAGCTCGCCGCCGCGGGACTCGTGCGAGCGCCGAACGAGGGGCCGCTCGACTACCTCGCCCGCGTCACGAAAGCGCGGCCCGAACTGGAGCCCGACGCCTCCGAGATCACGCGCCGCTACATCGACGCGCGCTACGGATCGGGAGCCACGGCGAACGAGATCCGCGAATTGCGCCGCCGCGTGCGCGCGTTCAAGGCGGCCTGATGGCCACGCCCGCCCCGACGCGCCGCAACGACCCCTGCCCCTGCGGCAGCGGCCGGCGCTTCAAGGATTGCCACGGCAAGCTCGAAGGCAGCAGCGCGCCCACGCTCGAAGCGCGCATCGAGCAGGCCCTGCGCCTGCACCAGCAGGGAAGGCTCGACGAAGCGGGTGCGGCCTATCGCGCCGTCCTCGAGTCCGATCCCGGCAACGCGATCGCGACCCACTACCTCGGCATGATCGCGTGGACGCGCGGCGATCTCGCCTTAGCCGAAGCGAACCTGCGCGCCTCGATCGCGGCCAACGCGACGATCCCCGACTTCCACAACAACCTCGCCCTGCTGCTCGGACAGACCGGCCGCGGGGCGGAGGCGATCGAGGGCTTTCGCAGGACGCTCGAGATCGATCCGGCGTGGTACGAGGCCCACAGCAACCTCGGGCTCGCCTACGAAGCGGCGTTGCGCTGGGAAGAGGCCGAGGCCGCGTTCCGCGCCGCGCTGGCCCAGGCACCTGCGTATGCGACGGCGCGGCAAAACCTCGCTCGCCTGCTGCTCTCGCTCGGCCGCTTCGAAGAGGGTTGGAAGGAATATCGCTGGCGCCTGCTCGCGCGAGGCTTCGCGGCCGCGCCGCCCGACGCGAAGGCCCAGCCCCTGCCCGCGTCGCTCGCGGGCCGCAAGTTCGTGCTGCTCGCCGAGCAAGGCCTCGGCGACGTGCTGTTCTTCCTGCGCTTCGCACCCGAGCTCACGCGGCGCGGCGCGGCGCTCGCCTTCCGCGGCGATGCGAGGCTGCATGCGATGCTCGATCGCACCGGCCACTTCGCACTCGGCTGCGCGGACGAACGCGAACCCGCGCCCGGCCTCGAAGCGATCTTCGTGGGCGACCTTCCGTGGCTCACGCAGGCGAACGAGGCCGCGCGCCTGCCGCCCGCGTTGCCGCTCACGCCGAAGGCCGATCGCATCGCGCGGATGCGCTCGCGCCTGGAAGCCGCCGGCCCGGCCCCTCGCGTAGCGATCACCTGGCGCTCGGGCGTGGAATCCGCGGGCCCGGCCCACACGCAGGTGAAGGAGGCGACGCCGCAAGCGATTGCCAGCCTGCTGGCCGGGCAACGCGCGACGTGGATCGGCATCCAGCGGCGCCCGGCGGAAGGATCGCGCGAGGAACTCGAAGCCGCCCTGGGTACCACGGTGCACGACTTCAGCGCGGTCAACGAAGACCTCGAAGACATGCTCGCCCTGCTCGACCTGGTGGACGACTACGTGGGGCCCAGCAACGCGAACACCCACCTGCGGGCCGGGCTGGGCAAGGGGCAACGGGTCTTCGTGCCGAACCCGCCCGAGTGGCGGTGGCTGGTGGCGGGCGAACGCTCGCCGTGGTTTCGCGAGATGCGGATCACGCGGCCGGAAGGGACGGCCTAGGCTCAGGGCGCCGGCAGCAGCTTCGCGGGATCGACGGGCTTGCCGTTGCGGCGGACTTCGAAGTGGAGCTTCACCTGGTCCGTATCGGTGGAGCCCATCTCCGCGATCTTCTGGCCCTTCTTCACGTCCTGTTGTTCCTTGACCAGGAGCTTTTCGTTGTGCGCGTAGGCGGTGACCCAGGTGCTGTTGTGCTTGATGATCACCAGGCGCCCGTAGCCCCGCAGCTCGCCGGCATAGATGACGCGGCCGCTCGCCGCCGACTGCACCGGGGCGCCTTTCTTCCCGGGAATGTCCACGCCCTTCGACGCCTCGGAGAAAGGCGCCAGGGCCTTGCCCTTCACGGGCCACATCCAGTCGACGTCTTCGTTGTCCGTGCCCGGCTTCACGGGCTCCGGCGCCGCGACGGGACCGGGAGGCGCGGTGACGGGCGGCGCGATCGCGGGCGCGGCGGCGACGGGCCCGGGCGGGGCCACGGGCGGCGCGGAAACGGGCGGCCCGCCGCTTTCGGGTGACGACATCTGCGCCAGCGCCTTCTCCGAGAACGGGACCTTCTGGCCGCGCGGCTCGACCTTCATCGTTTCGGTGTTGGCGAGGGGGCGCGCCTCGATCGGGGAGCCGCCCGTTGCGAGCGGCGTCGTGCCGATCGGCGTAGCCGTGGGGACGGAGCCCGCGGGAGCACCGAGAGCCAGCACCTGGCCCACGCTGATCACGTTCACGTTGGTGATGTTGTTCCACGCAGCCAGCTCGCGGTAATCGAGCCCGTACTGCAGCGCGATGCCGACGAGGGTCTCGCCCCGCTTCACGGTGTGCGTGGGCACGGGCTTGGGCGCGGGCGCCTCGACAACGGGGGGCGGCGCCTCGACCGGCGGCGGCGGCGCCGGGGGCGCGCGCTCGACGACGGGCGCGGGGTTGCGCGCGGCGCAGCCCGCGAGGACGACCGCGAGCAAGGCGATGAGGAGATTCCTGGAGGTCATCATGGGGCGAGTCCCGGGAGCAGCGGAACGAAGCGTACCGCCTCGCGCTTCTGCTCGGTGAATCCTTTTTCGGTTCGGTCGATCACGTAGAGCCACTGGTCCCCGGTGCCGACCGGCAGCACCAGGCGCCCGCCCACGGCGAGCTGTTCCTTCAACGCGGGCGGCACGTGGCTCGCCGACGCGGCCGAGAGGATGCCGTCGTACGGAGCGCCATCGGCATAGCCCGCATGGCCGTCGGCGTGCTTGAAGCGAACGTTGTAGAAGCGCAGGTCGCGCAGGTGCCGCCGCGCCTTGTCCATCAGCGGCGCGATGCGCTCCAGCGTGTAGACCTCCTTTACCAGCTTGGCGAGCACGGCCGTCTGGTAGCCGCAACCGGTGCCGACCTCGAGCACCTTGCCCATCGGGCCGTGCTCGAGCAGGAGCTGCGTCATCAGCGCCACGATGTAGGGGCTGGAGATGGTCTGGCCGTGGCCGATCGGCAGCGGCGTGTCCTCGTAGGCGCGCGAGGCGATGCCCTCCTCCACGAAGGCATGGCGGGGGATCTCCTGCATCGCGGCCAGCACGCGTTCGTCGGTGATGCCTTCGCGCCGCAGGAGCTCCACCATCCGCTGGCGGGTGCGGTCCGAGGTCATGCCGATGCCGGCCACGCCCGTCATGGCTTCTCGATCCAGTCCTTGACCTGCTGGACCTGCGCGAGGTGCGTGAGGTCGACTTGCAGGGGCGTGACGGAGACCGACCCGTTCTCGAGAGCGTGGAAATCGGTGCCCGGACCGGCTTCGCGCGCCGCGCCCGCGGGGCCGACCCAGTAGACCGTCTCGCCCCTCGGGTTCTTGCCGCGCACGACGGGCTGGGCCTTGTGGCGGCGGCCCAGGCGCGTGACCTCGATGCCCTTCAGCGCTTCGTAAGGGACGTCAGGCACATTCACGTTGAGGAGGATCGGGGCTCCGAAGGGCGCTTTCGCGAGCCGCTCGACGATCGTGCGCGCGACGCGGGCCGCCGTCTCGAAGTGCGAGAGCTCGTTGCCCACGAGCGAGACGGCCACGGAAGGAATGCCCAGCAGGTAGCCTTCGGTCGCGGCGGCGACCGTGCCCGAGTAGAGCGTGTCGTCGCCCATGTTCGAGCCGAGGTTGATGCCGGAGACGACGAAATCGGGTTCGAAATCGAGCATGCCGGTGACGGCCATGTGCACGCAGTCGGTGGGCGTGCCGCTCACGTACCAGAAATCGTTGGGCGCGCGCCGCAGCGTGAGCGGGCGGTCGAGCGTGAGGGAGTTCGAGGCGCCGCTGCGGTCCCGTTCGGGGGCCACCACGGTGATTTCGCCCAGCGGGGCGAGGCCCTTGGCGAGGGCAGCGAGACCGGGGGAGAAGTAACCGTCGTCGTTCGAGAGGAGGATGCGCATTTTTTGTGAAGAATTATAGCATCGAGGTCAGCTAAAATCGCCCGCTTACCCGCCTGAAATCCACCCATGACACCCCGAATCGCCGCACTGTTCCTCCTTGCCTTTTCCCTCGGCGCCCGCGCCGGGCTCGACGCCCCGGGCCTGTCGAAGGACCTCGACGCCTGTACCGACTTCTACGCCTATTCGAATGCGAAGTGGCTCTCCGCTTCGGTGATCCCCGACGACCGCTCCCGCTGGGGCACGTTCGACATCCTGGGCGAGCGCAACTCCGCGCTGCTGGTCGAGGCCCTCGACGAGGCGCGGCGCACCGCCCGCTTCGCCAAGGCCAGCCCCCAGAGGAAGGCGGTGGACTACTACGCGAGCGGCATGGATCGCGAGGCCATCGAGCGCGCGGGCACCAAGCCGCTCGCCGCCCTGCTGGCCGAGATCGCCCGCGTGAAGGATCCGGAAGCCCTCGCGCCGACGCTGGCGCGCTTGCAGGGCGCGGGTAGCAAGGCGGGCTTCACGCTCACCGTCCGGCCCGATGCGAAAGACTCGAGCCGCTACCTGGCCGAGATCGGCCAGAGCGGGCTGGGCTTGCCGGACCGCGACAGCTACTTCAAGGACGACGAGCGCGCGAAGTCGCAGCGCGTGGCCTATCGCGCCTACGTCGAGCGCATCTTCACGCTGCTGGGCGATGGCGCCGCGAAGGCCGCCGAATCGGCCGAGCAGGTGATCGACCTCGAGACCGAGCTCGCGCGTGCCTCGATGACCGCCACCGAGCGCCGCGACGTCGACGCCACCTACAACAAGATGACCGTCGAAGCGCTTTCGCAGCGCGCGCCGGGCTTCCCGTGGCGCAGCTACTTCGATGCCGCCGGCGCGAAGGGCGTGGATCCGGTGAACGTGGCGCAGCCCGCCTACTTCACGGCCTTCGCCCGCCTCGCCGCCGAGCGCAAGCCCGCGCAATGGCAGGCCTACCTGCGCTTCCACCTCGCCAATGACGCGGCCCCCACGCTGCCCGCGGCCTTCGAGGAAGCGCACTTCGCATTCAACTCGGGCGTGCTGAAGGGCACGAAGACGGCGCCGCCGCGCGCGCGCCACGTGCTCGCGTTCATCAGCGGCAACTACGGAACGGAGTCGATGGCGCAGGCCGTCGGCATGATCTTCGTGGACCGCGCATTCCCGCCGGAAGCGAAGGCGCGTTCGCTGGTGCTGGTGACCAACGTGAAAGCCGCGCTGGCCGATCGCATCCGCGCCCTGGACTGGATGGGCGAAGCGACGAAGGTCGCGGCGCTGGAGAAGCTCGACGCGATGGCCGTGAAGATCGGCTACCCGGACCGCTGGCGCGATTTCAGCGCCGCGGACATCGGCTCCGGCCCGTTCGTGGAAAACTGGATGCACGCCTCGCAGTTCGATCGGGCGCGCCTCGTGGGCCTGCTCGGCACGCCCGTGGATCGCAGCGGCTGGAACATGTCGCCGCACATCGTGAACGCGTTCTACAACTCACGCGCCAACGAGATCATCTTCCCCGCGGGCATCCTGCAGCCGCCGTTCTTCGACGCGAAAGCCGACGACGCGGTGAACTATGGCGGCATCGGCATGGTGATCGGCCACGAGATCACGCACGGCTTCGACAACAATGGCCGCCGCTTCGACGCGAAGGGCAACCTGCGCGACTGGTGGACGGCCGAGGACCAGGCCCGCTACCTCGAGCGCGCGGCGCGGGTGGAGCGGCAGTTCGACGGCTTCACCGGCGTGGACGGCATCAAGGTGAACGGCAAGCTCACGCTCGGCGAGAACATCTCCGACCTGGGCGGCCTGAAGATCGCGTACGTCGCGCTGCAGAAAGCGCTCGAGGGCACGCCGCGTGCGCCCATCGACGGACTCACGCCCGAGCAGCGCTTCTTCGCGTCGTTCGCGCAAGGCTGGCGAAGCAAGGCCCGCCCCGAGCAGGAGCGCATCTACCTGCTGACCGATGGGCATGCCCTGCCGCGCTTCCGCGTGCGCGGCACGCTCGAGAACCTTCCCGAATTCGCGCGCGCCTTCTCGTGCGACCCCGCAAAGACCCTCCGCGCCGAATCCGAGCGCGCCAACATCTGGTGATTCCATGACCTCCCGCTTCTGTCGCGGCGCACTCGCCGCCTCCCTGCTCGCCCTCGTTCCCGCCACCCAGGCCGCACTCGACGTCGCCGGCCTCGCGAAGGACGTGAACGCGTGCACCGACCTCTACGGATACGCGAACCGCCAATGGCTGCAGGACACCGCCATCCCCGACGACCGCGCGAGCTGGGGCACGGGTACGGCGATCGCGAAGCGCAACGAGGAACTGCTGCGCACCGCCCTCGAGGAAGGCATGCAGAACCTCCCGCCCGCAGGCAGCGCCCAGCGCAAGGCGGTCGACTTCTATGCGAGCGGCATGGACACCAACCTGATCGGCGTGACCTCGCTCATGCGCCTGTGGGACTTCCAGACGCGCGCCGGATCGGTCACGACGCCGGAGAGCCTCGCCGTGCGGCTCGCGTTCTTCCACCCCGCCGGCATGCGCGCCGGGTTCCAGTTTTCCGTGCAGCCGGACCCGAAGGATTCCGCGTCGTATCTCGCGAAGATCGAGCAGGACGGCCTGGGCCTGCCCGACCGCGACTACTACTTCCGCGATGACGATCGCTCGAAGAAGATCCGCGAGGCCTATCGCGGCCACATCGAGCGGATGTTCATCCTGTTCGAGAACAAGCCGGAGCTCGCGAAGAAGAACGCCGCGACCATCCTCGACATGGAGACGGCGCTCGCGAAGGCCTCGATGACCGCGGTCGAAGTGCGCGACGACGAGAAGACCTACAACAAGATGACGCTCGAACAGCTCGAGGCCCTCGGCTCCGGCTTCCCGTGGCGCACGTACTTCAAGGAGCTCGGCGCCCCGAAGCTGGAGACGCTCAACGTCGCGCAACCCGAGTTCATGAAGGCCTTCGCCGAGATGGCCGCCAAGCGCACCTCCGACGAATGGCGGGTGTACCTGCGCTGGACCATGCTGCGCGCGGTCGCCCCGACGCTGCCGGCGGACTTCGAGCAGGAATCCTTCGCGTTCAACAGCACGGAGCTCCTCGGGATCAAGGCGCCGCCGTCGCGTTCGCGCAAGGTGATCGACATGATGAACGGCCGCTACGGCGATGCGCCGATGGCGCAGGCGCTGGGCCAGATCTACGTGGAGAAGGCCTTTCCCGCTTCCTCGAAAGCCCGTGCACTGGAACTGGTGCAGAACGTCCAGGGTGCGCTCGGCGCGCGCCTGAAGCAGGTCGACTGGATGAGCGAGGCCACGCGCACCAAGGCCATCGAGAAGCTCTCGGCCATGCGCGTGAAGATCGGCTATCCCGACACGTGGCGCGACTACACCGACGCGAAGATCGAGGTCGCGCCGTTCATGGTGAACTGGGTCGAGGCGAACCGCTTCGAGCATCGCCGCCAGTTGGCCCGCCTCGGCAAGCCCGTCGACCGCGGCGACTGGTGGATGGCGCCGCAGATGGTCAATGCGTACTACGACCCCAACCTGAACGAGATCGTGTTCCCCGCCGGCATCCTGCAGCCGCCGATGTTCGACGCGAAGGCCGACGACCCGTTGAACTACGGGGGCATCGGGACCGTGATCGGGCACGAGATCACCCACGGCTTCGACGACAGCGGCCGCAAGTACGATGCGCAGGGCAACCTGAAGGACTGGTGGACGGCGGAGGACGCGAAGCGCTACGAGGAGCGCGCACAGCGCATGGTGAAGCAGTTCGATGCCTATGTGGGCGTCGAAGGCCTGCACCTGAACGGCGCGCTCACGCTCGGCGAGAACGTCTCCGACCTGGGCGGCGTGAAGCTCGCGTACTTGGCACTCCAGAGCGCGCTCGCGAAATCCAAGAAGATGGCCAAGGTTGATGACCTCACGCCCGACCAGCGTTTCTTCCTCGCATATGCGCAGGCCTGGCGCCGGCTCGACCGGCCGGAGCGCGAGCGGCTCATCATCCAGACGGATGGGCACTCGCCCGCGCGCTTCCGCGTGCGCGGCCCGAGCGAGAACCTGCCCGAGTTCGCCAAGGCGTTCTCGTGCGATGCCGCGAAGACGCTGCGGCCCGAAGCCGACCGCCCGAACATCTGGTAGCCGCGATGCAAGCCGACCGCTTCGACGTAAAGGGCCGCGTCGCGCTCGTGACCGGTGCATCGAGCGGGCTCGGCGAATCCTTCGCACGCTCGCTCGCGCAATCGGGTGCGATCGTGGTCGCGGCCGCACGCCGGCAGGAGCGGCTCGCGAAGCTCGTCGCGGAGATTTCCGCGGCCGGTGGCAAGGCGCACGCGGTTTCGCTCGACGTCGCCGATCCGAAATCCGTCGAAGCCGCGTTCGCGACGATCGTGAAGACGATCGGCGTGCCGCAGATCGTGGTGAACAACGCGGGCATCGGTTCGGCCAAGCCCGCCATCGACCTCACCGAGGAAGACTGGCGCTCCATGATGGCCACCAACCTCGATGGTGCCTTTCGCGTGGCGCAGGCCGCGGCGAAGGCGATGGTGGCCGCGAAGAAGCCCGGCAGCATCGTGAACATCGCGTCGATCCTGGGGCTGCGGGTGGCCAACAACCTTGCTTCGTACGCGACGGCGAAGGCAGGCTTGGTGCAGCTTACGAAGGCTTTGGCCCTCGAGTGGGCGCGCTACGGGGTTCGCGTGAATGCGATCGCGCCCGGCTACGTCGAGACCGAGATGAACCAGGGCATGTTCGACACCGAAGCGGGCCAGGCGCTGATCAAGCGGGTGCCGATGAGACGGATCGGAGTGGCGGGCGAGCTGGAAGGTGCGCTTTTCCTGCTCGCTTCTGATGCGGGGAGCTACATGACGGGTTCAGTGATCACCGTCGACGGCGGGCACTCCACGAATTCCCTGTAGTCCGGGCGCAGGCCTAGGCAGGCCGGGCGTCCTTCATCAGGCGGACCATCTTCTTCTCGTCGCTGCGAAAGACGATCTCGTAACCGAGCCCGCCGAGGAGATTGATGAGCGGGAGGTTCGTTTCCGACGTATCGGTGGCCGACCGATGCAGGTCCCTCGACTGGAACCAGTGGTGCGCGGCATCGACGAGCCGCCTGGCCACGCCGTGGCGGCGGCCCTCCGGCAGGACGTAGATCGTGGACACGAGGCCCAGCGGCCCTTCGTCGTCGGCCTCTTCCCTCACGATGACATGCCCGATGTTCGTTGCCTCGGCGCCTTCCCTCGCAATGAAGATGGCGCCGGTGCACCGGCCGTCGACGTGCGAGGCCGCGCGATCCTTCAACCACTCCAGCGAGTACAGGGATTCACCCAGCTCGCGGCCCAGCACTTCGACCAGCGTGGCGCGCATGCGGGCCGCCACGAGATCGAGATGTTCCGAGGCATCTTCACGGAGGCGGACGACCTCGATGGCCACGCGGGATCCCGCCCTTTACTCGTATTCGGCCACGGGAATGCACGAACAGAACAGGTTCCGGTCCCCATAGACGTTGTCCGCCCGCCCCACGGGAGACCAGTACTTCGCATCCCGCAGGGACTTCAGCGGATACGCCGCCAGCTCGCGCGAGTACTTGTGCGGCCAATCGTCCGCGACCACGACGGCCGCCGTGTGGGGAGCGTGGCGCAGCGGATTGTCCTCGCGGTCGAGCTTGCCCTCCTCGACGGCACGAATCTCGTTGCGGATCGCGATCATCGCCTCGCAGAACCGGTCGAGCTCGGCCTTCGACTCGCTCTCCGTCGGCTCCACCATCAACGTGCCGGCCACGGGGAAGGACATCGTCGGCGCATGGAAGCCGTAGTCGATGAGGCGCTTGGCGACGTCATCCACGGTGATGCCGGAGGACTCCTTGATCGGCCGCAGGTCGAGGATGCATTCGTGCGCGACCAAGCCGCCCGCTCCCGAGTAGAGCACCGGGTAATGCGGCGAGAGCCGCCGGGCAATGTAGTTCGCGTTGAGGATCGCCACGCGGCTCGCATCGGCGAGCCCCTCGCCGCCCATCATCGCGATGTACATCCACGAGATCGGCAGGATCGAAGCGCTGCCGAACGGCGCAGCCGACACGGCACCGATCGCGTCCGCGCCATTCTCCAGGTGCCGATGCCCCGGCAGGAACTTCGCGAGGTGCGAGCGCACCGCCACGGGACCCACGCCGGGGCCGCCGCCGCCGTGCGGGATGCAGAACGTCTTGTGCAGGTTCAGGTGCGACACGTCGCCGCCGAAATGCCCCGGCGCGGCGAGGCCCACCATCGCGTTGAGGTTCGCGCCGTCGACATACACCTGCCCGCCGTGGCGATGCACGATCTCGCAGATCTCCACGATCCCCGGCTCGAACACGCCGTGCGTCGACGGATACGTGACCATGATCGCCGCGAGGTCCTTCGCATGCAGCTCGGCCTTCTTTCGCAGGTCCGCGACATCGACTTCCCCGTTCGCATCGGACGCGACGACGACGACCTGCATGCCGACCATCTGCGCCGAAGCGGGATTCGTTCCGTGCGCCGACGTCGGAATGAGGCACACGTTCCGATGCCCTTCGCCGCGGCTCGTGTGGTACGCCTGGATGATGAGCAGGCCCGCGTACTCGCCCTGCGAGCCCGCGTTCGGCTGCAGGGACACCGCGTCATAGCCCGTCGCTTCGCAGAGCATGCGTTCGAGGCTCGAGACCAGCTCGCGGTAGCCCTGCCACTGGTCCGCCGGGGCCAGCGGATGGATCGCGCCGAACTCGGGCCAGGTGACCGGGGCCATCTCGCTCGTCGCGTTCAGTTTCATCGTGCACGAGCCCAGCGGGATCATCGAGCGGTCGAGCGCCACGTCCTTGTCCGCGAGCTTGCGCAGGTAGCGCAGCATTTCGGTCTCGGAGTGGTAGCGGTTGAACACCGGGTGCGTGAGGTAGGGCGTCTTGCGCGCGAGGCCGTCGGGAATCGCGTCCTTCACGCCGGCATCGAGCGTGGAGGCGTCGAAATCCACCGCGCTCCCGGCAAAGATCGCCCACAGCGACTGGAGGTCGGCCCGCGTCGTGGTCTCGTCGCACGAGATGCCCAGCAGCACGCCTTCGCGCCGCAGGTTCACGCCCGCGGCCACCGCACGCTCCACGATCGCGCGTGTCTGCTCGCCGGTCGCAACGGTGACGGTATCGAAGAAATGCGTCGTCGGCACGGTGAAGCCTAGTCGCACAAGGCCGGCCTTCAGGAGCGTGGCCATGCGATGCGTGCGCCGCGCGATGCGCTCCAGGCCCTGCGGCCCGTGGTACACGGCGTACATCGAGGCCATCACCGCGAGCAGCACCTGCGCGGTGCAGATGTTGGACGTGGCCTTCTCGCGCCGGATGTGCTGTTCGCGCGTCTGCAGGGCCAGGCGATAGGCGCGATGGCCCTGCGCATCGACCGTTACGCCGACCAGCCGGCCGGGCATGCTGCGCTTCAATTCGTCGCGCACGGCCATGAACCCGGCGTGCGGGCCACCGAAGCCCATGGGCACGCCGAAGCGCTGCGCCGAACCGACGGCCACGTCCGCGCCCCAGGCACCCGGTGCTTCGAGCAGCGTGAGCGCGAGAAGATCCGCGGCGGCAACGACGAGTCCGCCGCCCTGCTTCACCGTGGCCGCAATGCCGCGGTAGTCGCGCACTTCGCCCTCGGTGCCGGGGTACTGCACGAGGATCGCGAAAGCGCCCGCCGTAGCCAACTGCGCAGCCGGCATCACGCGCACTTCGATGCCGAGCGGCTTCGCTCGCGTCTTCACGACATCGAGCGTTTGCGGCAACACATCGTCGGCCACCGCGAACGTGCGCGACGCTCCGTTGTACGAACGCAGGCAAAGCGTCATCGCTTCGGCCGCTGCCGTCGCTTCATCCAGCATCGACGCATTGGCGATCGCGAGCCCCGTGAGGTCGGCCACCATCGTCTGGAAATTCACCAGCGCCTCGAGCCGGCCCTGTGAAATCTCGGGCTGGTACGGCGTGTATGCCGTGTACCAGGCGGGGTTCTCGAGCACGTTGCGCAGGATCACGCCGGGCGTGTATGTCCCGTAGTAGCCCTGCCCGATGAACGACCGGAAGACCTTGTTCTTCACGGCGAGGCGGCGGATTTCCGCGAGCGCCTCGGCCTCGTTCAGCGCGCTGCGCAGCTTCATCGGCGTGGCGCGGCGGATCGCGGGCGGGATGACGGCCTCGATCAGCGCATCGAGCGAACCGTGGCCCAGCACGCCCAGCATCTGGGCGACATCGACCTCGTCGGGTCCGATGTGCCGGCGCTGGAACGCTGCGTGGTCCTCGAGGGCCTCGAGCGTGGCGCGCGGCGGCTTCGCGTGGGTATCAGGCATTGGCGGATTTCTCGTAGCCGGCGGCGTCGAGCAGCTTCGCGACGTCGCCCGCGTTGTCGGGCTTGATGCGGAACATCCAGGCGCCGAACGCATCCGCGTTCACCTTCTCGGGCGCGCTCGAGAGCTCGGCATTCGCGCCGACGATCTCGCCCGCCACCGGCGCATAGATGTCGGAGGCGGCCTTCACCGACTCGACCACGCCGATGGCTTCACCCGCGGCAACCTTGCGGCCGGGCTTCGGCGCCTCGACGAACACGATGTCACCCAGCTGCTCCTGGGCGTGGTCCGTGATGCCGACCGTGAACGTGCCGTCGGCTTCCGCCTTCAGCCACTCGTGGGATTCGGTATAGCGCAGATCCTTGGGGACGTTCATCGAAGCTCCATGAAATCCCTCTCCCCTGGGAGAGGGTTGGGTGAGGATTAGATGAGGGGTTTTCCGTTTCGAACGAAAGGCGGCTTCACCACCCGTGCGGTGAGTTGCTTGTCGCGCACCTGCACCTTCACCGTGTCGCCCGGTTTCGTGGCGAGCGGCAGGCGCGCGAGCGCGATCGATTGCGAGAGCGTGGGCGAGAAGGTACCGCTCGTGGTCTCGCCTTCCCCGCCCGCGGCGAGGACTTTCTGGTGGGCGCGCAGCACGCCGCCCGCATCGACGAGCACGAGGCCCAGGAACGCCGACGACTGCCCCTTCGCCTCGAGCGCGGCGCGGCCGATGAAGTCGCGCGGGCCTTTCACGTCCACGGTCCATGCGAGGCCCGCGTCGAGCGGCGAGACGGATTCGTCCATGTCCTGGCCGTACAGATTCATCCCGGCTTCGAGGCGCAGCGTATCGCGCGCGCCCAGGCCCGCGGGCCGCGCGCCGGCCGCGGCGAGCGCTTTCCACACCGCTTCGGCGCGTTCGGCCGCGAAGGCGATCTCGAATCCGTCTTCCCCCGTGTAGCCGGTGCGGGCGACCATCATCCCGCCCGAGAGCACCGCGTTGAACGGGGCCAGCGGCTCCGTGGCGGCGCGCGTTTCGGGGAAGGCCTTCCAGAACACTTCGCGTGCGTTCGGGCCCTGGATCGCGAGCAGCGCCCGGTCGCGTTGCGGCGTCACGTGCACCGAGCCGTGCGTGCGATCGGCGAGCGCGGTGAGCCAGCGAATGTCCTTGTCGGCCGTGCCCGCGTTCACGACGAGCCGGAAGAAATCCTCGCGGAAGAAATACACGATGAGGTCGTCGATCACCCCGCCGCGCTCGTCCAGCAGGCACGTATAGAGCGCCTTGCCCGGGACCTTGAGCTTCTCGACGTCGTTGGCGAGCGCATGGCGCAGGAAGGAGCGTGCGGTGCTGCCTTCGATGTCCACCACCTGCATGTGCGAGACGTCGAACATCCCGCAGTCCTTGCGCACCGCGTGGTGCTCCTCGATCTGAGAGCCGTAGTGGACGGGCATGTCCCAGCCGCCGAAGTCGACCATGCGGGCGCCGGCGGCGAGGTGGAGGGCGTTGAGCGGCGTGGTCTTGAGCACAGGCAAGCGGTTCTCCAGAAAACAAAAAGACAGAGGGGTTGGGCGAGCCAAGGCTCGCACAACCCCTCTGTCCCGGGTACCTGAGAGATTACAGCGCGGGACCCTGCCCTGCGCCGCTAGCCCCTTCGGTGGGCGGAATCCTCCGCCTGCTCTCCAGAGTCCGGGGTGATGCCCCGGGTCCGATCGGTCCTTTTGCCTGAGAGTTTGCGGGTGCTACCCCTTCGGCGATCGAGTCAGGGGTCTGACCCCTGACCGGATTCTCTCCCGGTCGGATGCGCGGATTGTATCAGCGATCGCGCACGAGACGCGCCTCCATGGCGCCGCCCGCGATGCCGAACAGGTACACCGTGTAGACGCCCGCCGAGACCCATTGCACCGAAGTGAGCGTGGCGAGCGCGGTGACCCCGCCGGGCGTGGTGAACGTGACGGTGTACGAGTCCCCCGGGACGAACTCGACGTAGCCCGAAGCCGACCGGAAGGCGATGCCCGAGGCCTGCGTGGCGAAGTCGACGAGGGCATCCGCGGCCGTGCCGGAAAGCGCATTCACGAAGCGCACCTTCGCCTTGCCCGTCGTCGGCAGGTTGTTGTTGTCGGCCAGGGCCACGAGCTGCGTCGTGCCGGCGTTGCTCACGGCCACGAGCGAGAAGTCCTGCGCCGCGCCCAGGGCCTGGCTCGAGGAGGCCACCGCCGTGCCCGGCACGTTCGCGGCCTCGAGGGTGAGCAACGGGGTGCCCGCGCCGGTCGTCACGTAGCTCGACGCGCCCTTGTACGGCACGTTCGACAGGAGCGGCGCGCCGCCCGCGAGGAAGTTGTAGCCGGCCGAGGCGGGGTCGGCGTTCACGGCCTTCACCCGCGCCTTCGTATTGGACAGCACCGAGCCGCCGGCACCGCTGCCGGACGTGACCTGCAGTGCGTTGACGAGCTTCCCGCCGGTGGTCGGAAAGACCCCCAGCGTGTACTTGCCGCCCGCCGCGTAGCGCTGCGTGGGCGACTCGAAGAGCACATCCTTCGTTCCCGCGGCCGTGAAGACGAAGCGCGCGTCGCCCTCCGCGAGCTCGATGAAGTCCGTCGAAGAGGCATAGGCGATGTTCGTGAAGTTCGCGGGCACGGTCGAGAGGTCCGCGTTCGTCAGGTACACGTCCACGATGCCGGCATCGGGCGACAGGCCCAGCGCGCGCACCTTGAACTTTCCCGACGAAGGATCGGATGTCTCGTCGGAGAGCAGCACGGCCTGCATCGCGCCACGCTTGCCATACAGCGCGAGCGTCTGGTCCCCGTTGGTGTACGAGATCGCCCTTTCGAGCAGCAGCGTGCCGTTGGTGCTGGACTTCACGTCGGTCGTGAGCGACCCCTTGGCCACGGAGACGTAGCTGCTCACGTTGCCCAGGGAAAGCCCCGTCGCCTTCGAATCGTCCTTGACCACCACGTTCAGCGCCTCGGCATCGAGCACCGCATGCACGACGCGCAGGTTGCCCTCGTTGTCTTCCTTCGCGGTCGGCTGGCAGCCGCCCAGCAGCACGCCCAGCACGGCGGCGAACGCAATCCAGCCCTTCGAATGTGTCTTCTTCACGTCATGACCTCGCGGAATGGGAAACCGCGGCCATGCTACGAAGCCCCCATGCCCGCGGGCGCGCGCAATTGCAATCGACTTGCCCGTCCCGGGGAAACCCTCGACTTTCGATACAATTCGATGCACTTACCGGGCCGCGGCACCGTCCGCCCGTGGCAACTTAGGGCCCATGAAGCAGATCCTCATCGTCGACGACGACGTCGAGATTCGCAGCCTCCTCGCCGACTACCTCCAGCGCAACGGCTTCCGCGTCTTCACCCTCCCCGACGGGCGCGGCCTGTGGCGCGAGCTCGAGGAACGGGCCATCGACCTCGTCGTACTCGACCTGATGATGCCGGGCGTCGACGGGCTGGCGCTGTGCCGCGCCCTGCGCGACCGCAGGAGCCGCTTGCCGGTCCTGATGCTCTCCGCGCTCGGGGAAGACGTCGACCGCATCGTGGGCCTCGAGACGGGCGCGGACGACTACCTCCCGAAGCCGTTCCATCCGCGCGAGTTGCTGGCTCGCGTCAACGCCATCCTGAAGCGCTCCGAGCAACCCGAGATCGCGGCCGGGTGCCAGGGCCTGCGCTTCGAGGGCCACGAGCTGGACATGATCAAGCGCGAGCTGCGGCGCGCCAGCGGCGAGCGCCTGCCGCTGTCCAGCGCGGAGTTCGACTTGCTCGCCATCTTCCTCACCCGGCCCAATCGCGTGCTCTCGCGAGACCTGCTCGTGGAGCTCACGCAAAAACGCGAGGCGCCGGCCTACGATCGCAGCATCGACGTGCGCGTGAGCCGCCTGCGCCAGATCCTCGGCGACGAGGCGCGCGAGCAGCGGCTGATCCAGACCGTCTACGGCGAGGGCTACATCTTCGCCGCGCAGGTCGAGGCCCGCCTCGCATGAGCCTCTCCACGCGGCTGCTGCTGGTCATCCTCACGGGCCTGGCCGTGGCCCACGCCGCGGCCGTCGCCTATTTCACCTTCGATCGCGTGCGAACCGTGCAGCGCCTCCAGGCCTACGAGCTCGGGGTGCGCATCGCCGAGGTCCTGCGCTCGTCGGATCGCGCGGCGGCGGCTTCGGGTGAAGGCGAGCATCGACGCCTCTTCCAGCGCCCGCCGGACTCGCCGTTCGGTCCGGGCATTCGCGGGGAAGGTCCGGCCTTCGGATCGGGCGGAGGTCCGAACTTCGGCAAGCTCGGCGGTCCCGGCTTCGGTCCGGGCGGTGGCCCACGCTTCGCCACTCGCCGCCTTCGCATGCCGCTCGGATGGCGCGAGGTCGCATCACCGGATCCTCCACGGCTCGACGCGCCCGAGGCGCCGGGCGTGGTCGAGTCCGAGATCCGCCGTACGCTCACCGAGGCGATGGGTAGCGATCCGGTCGCCTCGGTGGGAATGCGCGAGGAGCCCGCGCGCGCGCGGCCCGGCCCGGAGCCCGACGTGATGGCCTTCGTTTCCGGTCCCGAGGACAGTGGCCCGCGCATGCCGCCGGAAGTGCATCGCATCCAGGTCGTGCTGAAACTTGCGGACGGCCGCTACGGGATCGCGGAGTCGCACGTGATCCAGGGGCAGCAGCGCATGCCCGCGGAGATCTGGGCCAACGTGGCGCTGATCTTCCTCGTCACCACCGCGTTCTCGATCTGGGCCGCGCGCCTCGCGGTCAAGCCCGTGCGCACGCTCGCGCAGGCGGCCGACCGGCTTTCGCGCAACATCGACGAGCCGCCGCTCGCCGAGGCGGGCGCCACCGAGATCCGGGACGCGGCCCGCGCCTTCAACCGCATGCAGGACCGCCTGCGGCGGCACGTGCGCAACCGCACGCTCGCCTTCGCCGCGATGTCGCATGACATCCGCACGCCGCTCACCCGCATGCGCCTGCGGCTGGAGAATCTCGACGCGCCCGGACAGCGCGAGAAGTTCTCCGCCGACCTGGACGAGATCGAGACGCTCGCCAGGAGCGCGCTCGAGGTGACTCGCGGACTCTCGGCCGACGAAGGCGCGGCGCTCATCGATTTCGACGAGCTCGTCCACCGCGTGGTGCTGGACCATTCGACCGGCGAGCACGCCATCATCGTGAGCGGGCATTGCGCCCCGCTGATGGGGCGGCCGCTGGGCCTCGCGCGCGCGCTGGCGAACCTGGTCGACAACGCGGTGAAGTACGGACGCGACGTCACCGTGGACCTCGCCGACAGCCCGGCGCAGGCGCGCATCGTCGTGCAGGATCGCGGCCCGGGCATTCCCCCGGACGAACTCGCCAAGGTGGTCAATCCGTACTATCGCGTCGAGGGTTCGCGCAGCCGCGACACGGGCGGCATGGGCCTGGGCCTCGCGATCGCGAAGGACATCATCGAGTCGCACGGCGGCGACCTCGTGCTCGCGAACCGGGGCGGCGGTGGCCTCTCGGTCACGGTGACCTTGCCGCGTCCCCAATCCTGAGCGCGGCCGCCCTGTAGGAACTCTTCCTACAGGCTTTACCGATTCCGCCCGACTCGTGCCGGGTCACGAGCCTGTCGATGGAACTCCACGCGTTAATTCCGTGGGGTTCCCGTGCTTCGACTGCTCTTCCCGCTGCTGCTGCTCGCCTGCACGAGCGCCGGCGCCGCCTCCCTGGCCAAGCCTTCGCGTTACGCCCCCGCCCCCGTGGCCGTATGCCCCGGCGTGCTGGCCGATGCCACGGGCACCACGGGAGCTTCGCGCGCCCTGCAGCAATGCCTCGACACGACGCCCTCGCCCTGGACGATCCCGCCAGGCGTCTACGCGCTCGATGCCGCGCTCACCATTCGCCGGCCGATCGCGGTGTACGCCCACGGCGCCACCTTCAAGGCCCAGCGCGACATCATCGGAACCTTCGGGGGCCACACGATGGTGTTCTCGGGCTACATGAGCGGCGTGCGCCTCACGGGCCTCACGCTGGACGGCAACCTCCCCGAACGCGCCGGCGCCTGGTTCTGCAACGGGACGAACGACGCCTACGCGGGCGGCAACATCCATTTCGACCACGTCGACGACGTGGTGCTCGACGGCGTCACCACCCGCGATGCGGTGTGCGGCTCCGGCATGCACTTCTCCGGCAAGCGCGCGCGCATCGTGAACAGCGTGTTCGAGCGCAACGGAACGCATCGGAGCAACCAGTGGGCCGATGGCCTCACCCTCCTCAATTGCGACGACTGCACAGTCACCGGCAACCGGTTCACCGACAACAGCGATGTGGGCCTGGTGTTCGGCGGCGGCGAGCGCACGCTGGTCGCGGACAACCTCTTCGAGCAGGCCACGCCCATCTTCGCGGCGCTGGCACTCGACAACTTCAACGGCTCGCAATCGGGGAGCTTCGTGGGCACGGTGGTCACGCGAAACACCATCGACTGCCGCAACCTGCAGTGCGATTTCGGCATGAACCTCGGGCCGCGCGCGTGGTACCTCTCCGCGAACATCCGCGGCGGCACGGTCCAGGGCAACACGATCACGGGCGCGAAGATCGGCGTGCTGGCCGGTGGCGCGGGCACGCCCGCGGACCCGATGATGCTTCAGGACAACACGGTCGTGAGCCTGATGGCACCCGGAACGATGGCGTCCTTTTCCTGTGGATTCCGTTCTACGTTCCCGCGCATCACGAGCCCGAGCTCGGTGATCCAGGTCCCGAAGGACGCACCGGGTGTGTCGACGGTGCACGAGCTTTGCCCGTAATCCGCGATCGATTGAAAGTGCAAAGGAGTGCTGATGGCGTTCCGCAGGACGCGGAAGGAAATGGTCGGGGCGAAAGGATTCGAACCTTCGACCCCCTGCACCCCATGCAGGTGCGCTACCAGGCTGCGCTACGCCCCGACCGAGCCTGAAATTATACCGGTTCCGCCCTCGTACCGCTATGCGCAAGTACACATCCGCGAATCCTCCGCAACCGTACTACCGATTCTTCGCTTGGTGGAATACACCTGAGCCACTAACATAGGCGCTGTAGGCCTGTGCCTACAGAAGGGGGGATCGTTGGGGTGCTAGTTTGGATCCCTCCCGCTCCGGAACGATCCTGCCCTACAAGCTGTTAACAGGCATCGTGAAACGCGACCTCGCACCCAATCCCGTCGCCATTGTCGGCCTCGCCTATCGCCTCCCCGGAGCGGGCGGCGACAGTCTTTGGCCGGCCCTGCTCGAGGGACGCAACCTCGTCACCACCGTGGAGGCTTCGCGCTGGTCGCAGGAGGCCTACCACCACCCCCGCAAGTCCGAGCCCGGCACGAGCTACTCGTTCGCCGCGGGTTCGATCGGCGATATCTCGGGATTCGACGCCGGCTTCTTCGGCATCTCGCCGCGCGAAGCCGTGCACATGGATCCGCAGCAGCGCATCCTGCTCGAGCTCGCGTGGGAAGCGTTCGAGAGCGCGGGGATCAAACCCTCGCGCATCCGCGGCTCGAACTGCGGGGTCTACGTGGGCATGTCCACGGTGGACTACGGCTATCGCCTCGCCTACGACCTGGCCTCGATGGATGCCACGTCCGCCACCGGCAGCACGGCGAGCATCGCGGCCAACCGGCTTTCGTATTTCTTCGACGTGCACGGCCCCAGCATGGTCGTGGATACCGCGTGCTCGTCGTCGCTCGTGGCCTTCCACCAGGCCTGCCAGGCCATCGCGATCGGCGAGATCGGCCAGGCGCTGGTCGGCGGCATCAGCCTGCACCTGCATCCCTACGGCTTCATCGCGTTCTCCAAGGCCTCGATGCTTTCGCGGCGCGGCATCTGCAGCGTCTTCGACGCCGCGGGCGACGGCTACGTGAGGAGCGAAGGCGGCGGCATCTTCGTGCTGAAGAACCTCGAGCAAGCCATTGCCGACGGCAACCCGATCCTCGCCGTGGTGGCGGGCACGGGCGTCAACGCCGGCGGAAAAGCCTCGAGCCTCACGGTGCCCAACGCGGAAGCGCAAGCATCGTTGCTGGGGGACATCTACCGGCGCGCCGGCATCGATCCCGCCGACGTGGATTATCTCGAGGCGCACGGTACCGGCACGGCGGTCGGCGACCCGATCGAGACGCGGGCCCTCGGGCTGGCGCTCGGCCGCCATCGCCCGCGCGAGGCGCCGCTGCCCATCGGTTCCGTGAAGAGCAATCTCGGCCACCTCGAGGCTGCCGCGGGCGTGGCGGGCCTCGTGAAAGCGCTGCTGTGCCTCAAGCATCGCGCGGTGCCGCCGACGATCCACCTCGACGTGCCGAATCCGCACATCGCATTCGACGACTGGAACCTGAAGCCGGTCGCCGAGACGCTTTCGCTGCACCCGTACAAGAAGCTCGTGGTCGGCGTGAACTCCTTCGGTTTCGGCGGCGCCAATGCGCACGCGGTCCTCGAAAGCCCGCCGAGCGCGCCGAAGTCGGTCGAAGCCGCCGCCGGCGAAGTCTCGATCCTGCTCTCGGGCCACAGCGACGCCGCGTTGCGCGCGAACGCCGCGCTCCATGCGCGCTTCCTGCGCTCCGGCGAACGGCCTTCGCTCGCGGACATCGCGCACACGAACCTGCACCACCGCGACTGGCACGCCCATCGCGCGCTCGTGAGCGGCACGGACCGCGCGCGCATCGCCTCGAGCCTGGCCGAGTTTGCCGAGGGCCGCTCGCTGCCCGAAATTTCGCAGGGACGCGCGCTGCCGCAAGCCAGCGCCCCGGCATTCGTGTATTCCGGCAACGGGGCGCAATGGATCGGCATGGGCGCCGACCTCCTCGCACGCGAGCCCGCGTTCCGCGATGCGGTCGCGCGCGTCGATGCGCGTTTCCGCCGCTACGACTTGCCGCCGGTCGTCGAACTGCTCTCCGCCAACGCCCCCGCCACGCTCTTCGACCGCACCGAGGAAGCACAGCGCGCGCTCTTCGCCGTGCAGGTGGGAACGACCGAGCTGCTGCGCTCCTGGGGCATCGAGCCGGCCCGTGTCGCCGGCCACAGCGTGGGCGAGATCGCCGCGGCCTGGGCTTGCGGGGCCCTCGACCTCGAGCAAGCGGTCGAAGTGATCTTCCACCGCAGCCGCTTCCAGGGCCTCACGAAAGGCTCGGGCCGCATGGCCGCCGTGGGCCTGTCGGAGGAAGCCGCCCGCGAATGGCTCGTCGCGCAGGGCCTCGCGCACGCGATCACCGTGGCCTGCGTGAACAGCCCGCGCCACGTGACGCTCGCCGGTCCCGCCGCCGCGCTCGCGCAACTCGGCAAGGCGCTCGCGCCGCAGCGCGTCTTCTTCCGCCAGTTGGACCTCGACTACGCCTTCCATAGCGCCACCATGGACCCGGTGCGCGAAGGCCTGCTCGAAGCACTCGCGCGCCTGAAGCCCGCGCCGTCGCGCATTCCGTTCCACTCGGCCGTCACCGGCGAGGAACTCGCGGGCACGGAGCTCGGCGCGTCCTACTGGTGGCGCAACATCCGCGAGCCGGTGCGCTTCGCGGCCTGCATCCGCGGGCTCGCCGATGCCGGCCTCAACGTGCTGCTCGAAGTCGGACCGCACCCGGTCCTGAAGAACTACATGAGCGACAGCCTGCGCAGCGCGGGCGTCGAGGGCCGCGCGCTCGCGACGCTGCAGCGCTCGATGGCCGGGCCCGTCGCCGCGCGCGAGGCCTTCCACCAGCTCGTGATCGCGGGTTGCCCCGTCGACCTCGCGAAGGCTTTCCCGCGAAGCGGCCGCCTGGTCGAATTGCCGCCGTATCCGTGGCAGCGCGAACGCCATTGGCGCGAGCCTTCGCCCGGTGCCTACGACCTCCTCGGCCAGGCGATGGTCCACCCGCTCCTCGGCTACCGCCTGCACGAGAGCGCGCAGCATTGGGAGAACCACCTCGACGTCTCGCTGCATCCGGAGCTCGCCGACCACGTGGTGGGCGGCGCGGCCGTCTTCCCCGCCGCGGGCTTCGTGGAGATGGCGCTCGCCGCGTCGCGCGAAGTGCATGGCGGCGAGGCGCACGAAGTCGAATCCCTCGAAATCCGCAATCCGCTGGTCTTCGACGAAGGCGCTTCGAAAACGGTGCGCTTCTGCATCGAGAGCGCCGATGGCCGCTTCACCATTCGCAGCCGCGTCCGCGCGAGCGACGATCCCTGGCAATTGAACGCCGTGGGCCGCCTGCTCGGCGCCCCCATGGCCGCGAGCGCGCCGCCCCAGAGGGCCACGCCCGCCCGCAAGCCCGACATCACGGATGCGAAGCACTACGCGCTCGCACGATCCGTGGGCCTCGCCTACGGACCCGCGTTCCGATCCGTCGCGCACATCTGGCTGGAGCCGGGCGAACAGTACGGCGCCTATGCGCGCCTCGCCACGCCGCAACCGATCCGCCACGCGCTCGGGCGAAGCCTGTTGCACCCGGCCTACCTCGACGGCTGCTTCCAGTTGCTGGTCGATGTGCTGCGCGACGAGATCGCCAATCCGCGGGGATTCGCCTTCCTGCCCGTGAGCGTGGGCCGCATCCGCCTGCATCGCGCGGGCAGCATCGCCACCGCGGGGAGCGTTCGCATCACCACGCGCAGCGGCCGCTCCCTGGCCGCCGATTTCGCCCTCTACGACGGGCAAGGCCTGCTCGTGGCGGAGGCCGAAGGCGTTCGCTTCCGCGCGGTGCCGCTGGAACACGGGCGCGCGCGGCCGCGCTATCTCGCCTATCGCGCCGTGCCCGCCGCCCGCCCGCAGGATGCACTGGAAGGCGCGATGCCGACGCTGGCCCGCCTGGCCGCCACGTGCGCCGAACGCCTGCATCCGCTCACGCTCGGCAGCGCGCGCAAGCGCTTCTACGAAGAACTCGAACCGCTCTCCGACGTGCTGTGCGCCTCGTTCGCCGAACGCGCCGTGCGCCAGCTCGCCGGCAACGCCCCGCTCATCGATCCGGCCGCGCTCGCCGCGGTGGTGCCCGCGAGCCAGAGGCCGCTGCTGCATCGCACGCTGCAGGTCCTGGAGGAAGACCAGTTGATCGAGCCGGCGGAAGGCGGATGGCGCTGGAGCACGGCCGTCGACCTCCCCGATGCGCGCGAAGGCTGGATCACGGTGCTGGGCGACTATCCGGACGAAGCCACGCAAGTGATGGCGTGGGGACGCGCGGGCATGCACCTGCCCGGCGTGCTGGCGGGCCGCGAAGCGGCCGCCGAATCCCCCGACGGCGGAGCCATCTCGCGTCTGGCTTCCGGAGCCCGCGCCGCCGCCCATGCAGGCCACGCGCTCGCCGCGGCGGTCGCGGCCATGGTCGCGCGCTTCCCGCCGGATCGCGCCGTGCGCATCCTCGAAGTCACGTCGTGCCGCTCCGAAATCACTTCGCGCATCGTGGGCGCCATCGATCGCGACCGCTGCCACTATCGGCTGGCGTGCACCACGGACGCCGCGCTGGGCGACTGCGCCGCGTCGTTCGATGCGAACACGAACGTCTCCACCTGCCGCATCGACCTCGAAGCCCCGCACCTCGGCCTGAAGGCCCGGCTCGAAGGCAGCTACGACCTGCTGGTCATCCCCGACGGGTTCATGGCCACGGCCGATGCACCCTCGGCCCTCGACCAGCTGGCACCACTGCTCGGGCCCGAAGCCGTCATTGCCTTGCTGGCCCCGCAGCCTTCGCGCGCGCTGGATCTCATCTTCGGGGCCGACCCGTCGTGGTGGGTGCAGGACCGGGAGGGCGCCACCCGCTCGCGCCTGCGCACGCCGCGCGAATGGGAATCGGAGTTCGCGCGCCACGGCTTCGCAAACGCCATCGCGGTGCCCGAGATGCCCGATTCGGATCGCGGCGCCTACCTGCTGCTCGCCGCGCGCAGTGAGGCGGTCGAAGCGGCCCTGCCCGCCGCACCGGCGCAGGGTACGCACCTCATCGTGCAGGACAACGAGGGCTACGCCGCCGCGCTCGGCGTGTGCATCGAGGCCTGGCTGGACGGACGCGAGCAACGCGTCGCCAAATTCCTGCCCGCCGATTTCGGCGCGAGCCCGCTCGACACGCAGGCACGCCTCGCCGCGCTGCTGGGCGAACACGGTCCCTTCGCGAGTGTCGTGTTCCTCTCCGGCTTGCCCGGGGACCGGGGCCCGCGCAATGCCGAGGCGGCCTTCGAGCAGGAAGCCGCGCGCTGTGCCGCGCTCACGCGCCTGCTGATCGCCTGCCGCGCGAACGGCATGACGCCTTCCGTGTTCGTCGTGACGGCGGGCGCTACCTCGCCCGCGAAATCGCCGGACGGCAGCGAAGCCGTGCTGTGGGGCTTCGCGCGCACGGCGGCCAACGAATTCCCCGAGCTCAAGGTGCGGCTCATCGATTGCACCGACCCCGCGAACCTCGAAGGCACTTCCGCAGGCGTGGCGCGGGAGATCCTCGAACCCGGTGCCGACGACGAAGTCGTCCTGGCCGGCGCGGCTCGGTATGCGATGCGCCTGGGCCCCGTGCCGACGCCCGCCGTGGCGCACGCGCGCGACGGCGAAATCGCGCGCCTCGACTTCACGACCCCGGGAACGCTGCGCAACCTCCTCTGGCGCTCCGAACCCGCGCGCCGCCCCGGGCCGGGCGAGGTGCAGATCGAAGTGAAAGCCGCGGGCCTGAATTTCCGCGACGTCATGTACGCGATGGGCCTGCTCTCCGACGAAGCCGTCGAGACCGGTTTCGCCGGTCCGTCCCTCGGCATGGAGCTCTCCGGCGTCATCACCGCCGTCGGCAAGGAAGCGCACGGCCTGGCCGTCGGCGACGAAGTGATCGCCTTCGCTCCCGGCGCGTTCGCCACGCGCGTGGTCACGCCCGCATCGATCGTCGCGAAGAAGCCCGCGGGCTGGTCCTTCGAAGCCGCGGCCACGGTGCCCACGGTCTTCTTCACGGTCTACTACGCCCTGAAGCACCTCGCGCAACTGCGCGAGGGCGAGAAGCTGCTGGTGCACGGCGCCGCGGGCGGCGTGGGCCTGGCCGCGATCCAGATGGCGCGCTGGCTCGGCGCCGAAGTCTTCGCGACCGCGGGCACCAGCGAGAAGCGCGACCTCGTGCGCCTGCTCGGGGCCGACCACGTGTTCGACTCGCGCACGCTCGCCTTCGCCGACGAAGTGCTGGCCGTGACCGGCGGCGTGGGCGTCGATGTCGTGCTCAATTCGCTCTCGGGCGAAGCAATCCCGAGGAACCTGCGCGCGCTCGCGCACTTCGGCCGCTTCGTGGAGCTGGGCAAGCGCGATTTCTACGAGAACACGCAGATCGGGATGCGCCCCTTCCGCAACAACGTCTCGTACTTCGGCGTGGATGCGGACCAGCTGTTGCGCGAGAAACCGGATCTCACGCGCCAGCTCTTCGGGGAGCTGATGGCGCTCTTCGAGCAGGGCGTGCTGACGCCCCTGCCCTACCGCGCGTTCCCGGCCAACGAAGCGCTCGACGCCTTCCGCTACATGCAGCAGTCGCGCCAGATCGGCAAGGTCGTGCTCGGATTCGAGGACGGCGTGAAGTCCGCCGTCGCTCCCGCCGCGCGCAAGGGCACGCTGACCCTCGACGGGCACGACACCTATCTCGTCACCGGCGGCCTCGAGGGTTTCGGCCTGAGGACCGCGCAGTGGCTCGTCGCCCGCGGCGCGCGCCACCTCGTGCTGGTCTCGCGCAGCGGAGAGCCTTCGCTCGAAGCGCGGGCGATCCTCGCCGACCTCGAGGCCCTCGGCGCACGCATTCGCATCGCCGCCTGCGACGTGACGGACCGGCAAGCCTTGGCCGCGCTCTTGGCGAGCATTCCGGCCGGCGCTCCGCTGCGCGGCATCGTGCACGCCGCCGCCGTCATCCAGGACGGGCTCATCGCGAACCTCAGCGAATCCCAACTGCGCAACGTGCTTGCCCCGAAGATGCTGGGCGCGCTGCACCTGGACGAACTCACGCGCAAGGCGAAGCTCGATTTCTTCGTCCTCTTCTCCTCCGCCACCACGCTCTTCGGCAATCCGGGCCAGGCGAACTACGTCGCCGCCAACGCGTTCCTCGAAGCCCTCGCGGTCTCGCGCCGGCACCGCAGGCTCCCCGCCCTGTGCGTGAGCTGGGGCGCGATCGGCGACGCGGGCTACCTGGCGCGCAACGAGAAGATCCGGGAGGCGCTGACCTCGCACATGGGTGGCGCCGCGATGGAGGCCGGCGCCGCGCTCGACATCCTCGAGCAGCTCCTGCTGGCCGACGCCTCGGGCCTCGCCGTGCTCGACTACGGCTGGCGGAGCCTGCGCCGCTTCCTGCCCGCTTCGGCCTCGCCGCGCTTCCACGAGATCGGCGCGCGCGGCGACACCGACACCGACGATTCCGAACGCAAGCACGACCTGCGGCGCCTCGCCCAGGAGCTGGGCCCCGAGGAAATGGCCGCGGTGCTCACCGACCTGCTGAAGAAGGAAATCGCGGCGATCCTGCGCCTGCCCGCCGAGCGCCTCGACGCGAAGCAGCCGCTACAGGACCTGGGCATGGATTCCCTGATGGGCATGGAACTGCTCACCGCGGTGGAAGCGCGCTTCGGCGTGAACCTGCCGCTGCTGGCGCTCTCCGAGGGACCGTCCATCGACAAGCTCGTGGCCCGCGTGGTGCGCGCGCTGCAGGATCCCGCCGAAGCGGGCGATGTCGAGGATGCGCGAGCCGCGCGCGAGCAAGTGAGCCTCGTCGCCGCGCAATACGCCCCCGAGCTCGACGCCGCGCAGATCGACGAGCTCACGCGCTCCGGCGGCGCGCACGACGAAGCCCAGTCCCGTTCATAAACCCGTCGCGCCCATGAGACCGCCCTGCCCATGAAATCACGCACCCTGCGCGGCCTCTCGCAAGGCGTGAAGGAGCAGTTGATCCGCCGCGTGTTCGAGCAGCGCGTGCGCCGCCTCGAGAAGGAGCCGGCCGACCTGCGCGAAAGCACGATTCCGAACCTGCGCTCGCTGCACGATCCGGGCAGCGTCCCCGAACGCTTCCGGCGCTTCGACCAGCACCCGACCTACCAGCAGATGCAGCTCGTGCGCGAAGGCGCGGCGCGGCTGGGCATCGCCGACCCCTACTTCCAGGCCCACGACGGCGTGGCCGGCGCGACCACGCGCATCGGCGGACGCGAGTACCTGAACTTCTCCAGCTACAACTACCTCGGCTTCTGCGGCGACGCGGAAGTGAACGCGGCGGCCGCGGCGGCGATCGATCGCTACGGCACGTCGGTTTCGGCCAGCCGCCTGGTCTCGGGCGAGCGGCCCGTGCATCGCGAGCTCGAGGCCGCGCTCGCGCGCGCCTATGGCGTGGAGGACTGCGTCGCCTTCGTGAGCGGCCACGCCACCAACGTCTCGACGATCGGCCACCTGTTCGGCCCGCGCGACCTGATCCTGCACGATGCGCTGGTCCACAACAGCGTGTTGCAGGGCGCGCAGCTCTCGGGCGCCAAGCGCATGGCCTTCGCGCACAACGACGTCGGCGCGCTCGAGGAGTTGCTGCGCGCCCACCGCTCGCACTTCGAGCGCGCGCTGGTGGTGATCGAAGGCGTCTACAGCATGGACGGCGACTTCCCCGACCTTCCCGCGATCATCCGCTTGAAAGAGCGCCACCAGGCCTTCCTGATGGTGGACGAGGCGCATTCGTTCGGCGTGATGGGTCCGCGCGGCCTGGGCATTCGCGACCACTTCGGCATCGACGGGCGCGACGTGGACATCTGGATGGGCACGCTCAGCAAGACGCTGGCCGGCTGCGGCGGATTCATCGCGGGCGAGCGCGCGCTGGTGGAAATCCTCAAGCATGCGGCGCCCGGCTTCCTCTACTCCGTGGGGATGCCGCCGCCCGTCGCGGCCGCGTCGCTCGCGGCGCTCTCGCGCCTGCATGCCGAGCCCGGCCGCGTGCGCGCGTTGCAGGAGCGCGGCCGCCAGTTCCTCGAGGGCGCGCGCGCCGCGGGCATCGACACCGGCACGAGCCAGGGCGTGGCCGTCGTCCCCGCCGTCACCGGAAGCTCCATCCGCGCGGCGCGGCTCGCGGAGGCGTTGTTCGAGCGCGGCATCAACGTGCAGCCCATCATCTATCCGGCGATCCCCGAGAACGCGGCGCGGCTGCGGTTCTTCCTGAGTTCCGCCCACACGGAAGCCCAGGTGCAGGCGGCGGTCGACCACCTCGCCGACGCCTGGCGACAGCTCTGAGTGGCGGGCCCGCCGCTGCGCGTGGTCCTCTGCACTTCCGGCGGCCTGGCGGGTTCGCTCGTCCTCGACCGGCTCCTCCGGGCCGAGCGCTTCACGGTCGCCGCCATCGTGCTTTCCAGCCGCATCCTGCGTCCGGGCCAGGGCCTGGTTTCCGGCGCGCGCGAATACGTGCGCCGCTGCGGCCTCGCGTATGCGGCCTATGTCGCGTGCTCCTCGATGCTCTCCGATCGCGCACTTGCCCAAGCGTCGGTCGCCGGCCGCGCGCGGCGCGAAGCGATCGCGCTGCTCGAAACGGACCGGATCAACGCGCCTGAATCGCTCGCCTTCCTCGCGAAGGCGAAGCCCGACCTGCTGGTCTCGGCGTTCTTCAACCAGCGCATCGGCCCCGGCGCCCTGGCCGCAGCCCCACTCGGCGGCCTGAACATCCACCCGGGCGCGCTGCCGCGCTTCCGCGGCGTCGATCCCGTGTTCCGGGCCTGGCTCGAGGAGGCGCCCACCCTGGAGGCCAGCGTGCATCGCGTGAGCGCCGAATTCGATGCCGGGGCCCTGCTCGGGAACGTCGAGGTCGCGGCCGTGGCGGGCGAGAGCCTCCTGCGCGCCACCGCCCGAACCTATGCCGCCGGCGCCGCGCGGCTGGTCGGCCTGGCCGATGCGATCGCCGAGCGCGTCCCCGGCCGGGCCCAGGACGAGGGCGCCGCGCGCTACGACTCCTGGCCTACGCGAGAGGAAGTCGCGCGCCTGCGCGGCCGCGGCGTGGCGCTGGCCCGCTGGAGCGACCTGTCCCAGGCGACCCGCATAGTAGAATCCGCACGCACGTCCCCGCCCTGAAAGACCCTTTCCACCGATGACCTGGCTCCGCAAGCATCCGCTCTTCCTCCTCATCGTCGTCGTGCCGACGGCGCTCGCCCTGCTGTACTTCGGGCTCATCGCCTCCGACACATACGTCTCCGAGTCGCGCTTCGTGATCCGCAGCCCGCAGCGCCAGTCCTCCGCGGGCCTGATGGGCGCGCTGCTGCAGGGCTCCGCGTTCAGCCGCGCGCAGGACGACAGCTACTCCGTCCACGACTTCATGCTCTCGCGCGACGCGCTGCACGAATTGGACGAGAAGCTGGGCGTGATCAAGGCCTATTCCGACGCCGGCGATTTCGTCGGCCGCTTCCCGGGGCTCGATTGGGACCGCAGCTTCGAGGCCTTCCACCGCTACTGGCAGAAGAAGGCCACGGTCGACTTCGATCCCAACTCGTCGATCACGGTGCTGCGCGTGCGGGCCTTCAAGGCCGCGGACGCGCAGAAGATCAACGACATGCTGCTCACCATGGGCGAGCGCCTGGTGAACCAGCTGAACGAGCGCAGCCGGCGCGACCTCGTGTCGTTCGCCGACCGCGAGGTGAAGCTGGCCGAGGACAAGGTGAAGGACGCCGCGCTCGCGATGTCGTCGTTCCGCGGCCGGCAGGCCGTGTACGAACCCGATCGCCAGGCCGCGCTGCAATTGCAGGGCGTGGCCAAGATCCAGGAAGAACTGCTCGCGACGGAGACGCAGATCGCGCAACTGCGCCGCCTCTCGCCCAGCAATCCGCAGATCCCGGGGCTCATCAGCAAGGCCGAAACGCTGAGGGGTGCCATCGCCGCGGAGAACGCGAAAGTGACCGGCAGCGGATCGCTGAGCGCCCGCGCGCCGGACTTCCAGAAGCTCGCGCTCGAGAAGGAATTCGCCGATCGCCAGCTCGCCACGGCGCTCGCCGCGTCGGAGACGGCGCGCAGCGAGGCCCTGAGGAAGCAGCTCTACCTCGAGCGCCTGGTGCGCCCGAACCTGCCCGACGAGTCCGTGGAACCGCGGCGCCTGCGCCTCATCTTCACGGTGTTCGTGCTGTCGCTGGCCGCCTGGGGCGTGGTGAGCCTCCTGGTGGCGAGCGTGCGCGAGCATGCCGACTGAGGCACGCGCGATGAACGGACGCGCTTCGTTCGTGCGCTCGCTGCGCATCCAGGGCCGCGTGCTGCACGCGCTGCTGATGCGCGAAGTGATCACGCGGTTCGGGCGCGACAACCTGGGCGTGCTCTGGCTCGTGGCCGAGCCGATGCTCTTCACGCTCGGCGTGGCCGCGCTGTGGACCGCCGTCGGGCTGCAGCACGGCTCGACGCTGCCGATCATCGCCTTCGCCATCACGGGCTACTCGTCGGTGCTGCTGTGGCGCAACTGCGCTTCGCGGTGCGCGATGGCGATCGAATCCAACAAGGGGCTGCTCTATCACCGCAACGTGCAGGTGATCGACGTGTTCCTCACGCGCATCGTGCTCGAGATCGCGGGCGCCACCGCCTCGCTGCTGATCCTCGCGGCCCTCTTCACCTGGATCGGCTGGATGGACCTGCCGCGCGACCCGCTGAAGGTCGTCGCGGGCTGGCTCATGCTCGCCTGGTTCGGCACGAGCCTGGCCCTGCTGATCGGCGCGGGCACGGCGTACTCGCCGATCGCCGAGCGCCTCTGGCATCCGGCGGCCTACCTGCTCTTCCCGATCTCGGGCGCGGCCTTCATGGTGGACTGGCTGCCGCCCGCATTCCAGGAAGGCGTCCTGCTGCTGCCGATGGTGCACGGCGTCGAGATGCTGCGCGACGGCTACTTCGGCCATGCGGTCGTCACGCGCTACGACGCGGGCTACATGGGCGCGTGCTGCCTGCTGCTCACCTGGGCGGGGCTCTACCTCGTGCGCGAAGCCGGACGGCGCGTGGAGGTCCAGTGATCCGCGTCGAGAACGTGAGCAAGGTGTACTCGACGCGACGCGGTCCGCACACGGTGCTCGACCGCGTGAGCTTCGAGCTCGAGCGCGGCCGCAACATGGGCATCCTCGGGCGCAACGGCGCGGGGAAGTCCACGCTGATCCGCCTCATCAGCGGCGCCGAGCAGCCCACGGGCGGGCACATCCGGCGCGACATGAGCGTGTCCTGGCCGCTCGCGTTCGGCGGCGCGTTCCAGCCCCACATGACCGGCCTGGACAACCTGAAGTTCGTCTGCCGCATCTACGGCGTCGACTGGAAGCCGCTGGTGCCCTTCGTCGAGGACTTCACCGAACTGGGCGTCTACTTCCGCGAGCCCGTATTCCACTACTCGCACGGCATGCTCACGCGCCTGGCCTTCGCGCTCTCGATGGCGATCGAGTTCGACTGCTTCCTCATCGACGAGGCGATGGTGGTGGGCGACGTGCGCTTCCACGAGCGCTGCCACGTCGAGCTCTTCCACAAGCGCAAGGACCGCGCCTTCATCCTCGTGACCCACGACGCCAACGTGATCAAGCTCTATTGCGAGCGGGCGAGCGTGCTGCACGAGGGGAAGCTCCATCCGTTCGACACGGTGGACGCGGCCTACGACTACTACACGAAGCACGTCGTGCACGACCTTGGCTGATCCGGCCCTGCGCGTCCTGCTGGAACTGCGACCCGCGTTCGACGGGCACGCCGGCATTCCGCAGGAAGCGCGGCTGCTCTTCCGCGGGTTGCGCCGGCTGGAGGGCCTGGACGTGGAGGGCCTGCTGCAGAGCAGCGGCCATGCGCTCGCCCGCGGGCTGCCGGTGAAGGACGAAGGCTGGAGCCGCGACAAGCAGTTGAACCGCCTGTCGCGCGTCGTCGTTTCGCTGCGCAAGGAAGTGCACAACCCGTACGTGGCCGCGCTCGGGATGCTGGTGCGGGCGCTTACCGGAGCCACCGAAGAGCTCTCGCGCTTCGAGGCCGCCGCGTTCCGCGATTTCATCTGGCAGGCGCTCTTCGCGCGCACGCTGCACGCGGAGGATTTCGACTCCGTCACGCAAGCGGGGTACCGCGTGGCGCGCGTTCCGTGGACGGCGATGCACCGCATGGCGCTGCTCACCCGCAAGCTCGGGCACGCGACCTACCCCCGCCTCGACACGCGCGGCTTCGACGTGATGATCGCCGAGACGCCCTATCCGGCCCGCGTGAGCGGCGCCACGCGCCTGGTCGTTCGCTACCATGACGCCATCCCGCTGCTGATGCCGCATACCATTTCGGACATGGCCTACCACCAGGCGTCCCACTACCACGCGCTGCGCACCAATGTCGAAGCGGGCGCGCATTTCGCCTGCGTTTCCGAGTCCACGCGCCAGGACCTCCTGCGCATCTTCCCGCAGGTCGAGTCGCGCGCCGTCACGATCCACAACATGGTCTCGCACCACTACTACCCGGAGCTGTCGACGCCGGCGCGCGTTCCGGAAGTGATCCGCACGCGGCTGAACGACGACGAGGCGCTCGGGCAGCGTTCGCCCCGCGAGCTGGGCGAGCGCGTGGACTACCTCCTGATGGTGTCCACGCTCGAACCGCGCAAGAACCACGCGGCACTGCTCTCGGCCTGGGAGCAACTGCGCGCCGGCGCCCATCCGGACCTGAAGCTCGTCGTCGTGGGCATGCTCGGCTGGCAGCACGAGCCGATCCTGCGCAAGTTCCGCCCCTGGATCGAACGTGGCGAGCTCTTCGTGCTGCAGGACGTGCCTTCTCCCGAACTGCGGCTGCTCTACCGCCATGCGCGCGCCACCGCGTGCCCCAGCTTCGGCGAGGGGTTCGATTTCTCCGGCGTCGAGGCGATGCGCTGCGGCGGCGCCGTCGTGGCCTCCGACATCGCGGTGCATCGCGAGGTCTTCGCCGATGCCGCGGAGTATTTCAGCCCGTACTCGGCCGACGACCTCGCCCAGGCCCTCGCGCGCGTGATCGATCCCGCGCAGTCGGCTCGCCGGGAGGATCTCGTGCGCCGCGGCGAGCCGGTCGCGGCCCGCTACCTGCCGGAGCGCATCCTGCCGCGCTGGCGCGAATACCTTCTGGGACTGCCGCGATGAGCACCGACCGCGAATGGGAAGAGTGGGGAAAGCGCGATCCGTACTTCAGCGTGATCACGGATCCCAAGTTCCGCCGCACGGGCCTCACCGAAGACGCACGGCGCGAGTTCTTCGCGTCGGGCGAGGTGCACGTGCGCTACGTGTCCGACATGATCCGCGAATACCTCGGCGCCGACTTCCACGCGCGTTCGGTGCTCGACTTCGGCTGCGGCGTCGGCCGGCTGCTGATCCCGTTCGCGCGCGTGACCGACGAAGCCTACGGCCTCGACGTCTCCCCTTCGATGATCGAGGAGGCGCGGCGCAACTGCGAGACGCAGGGCGTGGCCAACGCGAGGCTGCTGGTCTCCACCGATGACGGCCTGGCCGCGCTCGGCCGCAAGTTCGACCTCGTCCATTCGTACATCGTCTTCCAGCACATTCCACCGGCGCGCGGCCTGCCGATCTTTGCCGCCCTGGTGGACCTCGTGGCACCCGGCGGCGTGGGTGCGTTGCACGTCACGTATGCCAAGGCGTATCACGCGGAAACCAACGGCCGCGCGCCGCCGCCCGCGCCCGGAGCGCCCGTCCCCGCCACGCCGGCCAGCGACCCGGCCGCGGACCCCGAGATGCAGATGAACGCCTACGACGTGAACCCGCTGCTCTTCACGCTGCAACGCCGCGGCGTGCATCGCTTCCACACCGAGTTCACCGACCACGGCGGCGAGCTGGGCCTCTTCCTCTTCTTCCGGAAGCCGCTCGAGCCCTAGGGCATGGCCGCGCCCGCCCACCTGCAGCGCCTGGAAGACGAGAGCGTCCACATCCTGCGCGAGGTGGCGGCCGAGTCCGAGCGCCCGGTGCTGCTCTACTCGATCGGCAAGGACAGCGCCACGCTGCTGCACCTGGCGAAGAAGGCCTTCTTCCCCGCCCCGCTGCCCTTCCCGCTGCTGCACGTGGACACGACGTGGAAGTTCCGCGACATGTACGCGCTGCGCGATCGCGTGGCCGCCGAGCCGGGCGTTGAACTCATCGTGCACCGCAACCCCGAAGCCGAACGACTGGGCATCAACCCGTTCGACCACGGCTCGCGCCGCCACACCGACCTCTGGAAGACCGAGGGCCTCAAGCAGGCCCTGGACGCGCACCGCTTCGATGTCGCGATGGGCGGCGCGCGGCGTGACGAGGAGAAATCGCGCGCGAAGGAGCGCGTGTTCTCGCTGCGTTCGGAGAAGCACGCCTGGGATCCGAAGCGCCAGCGCCCCGAGCTCTGGCGGCTCTACAACGTGCGCAAGCATCCGGGCGAAAGCTTCCGGGTGTTTCCACTCTCCAATTGGACCGAGCTCGACGTCTGGGAATACGCCCTGCGGGAAAGCATCCCGGTCGTGCCGCTCTACTTCGCGGCGCCGCGGCCCGTGGTGCGCCGTCCGGGCGGATGGGTGGTGGTGGACGACGAGCGCATGCGCCTCGAACCGGGCGAGAAGCCCGAGACGCGCGTGGTGCGCTTCCGCACGCTCGGCTGCTACCCGCTCACCTGCGCGACGGAATCGCGCGCCGCGACGGTCGAGGAAGTCGTGCGCGAATTGCGTGCCGCGCGCACCTCGGAGCGCGAAGGCCGCCTGATCGACCACGACGGGGCCGGCTCGATGGAGCAGAAGAAGCAGGAGGGCTACTTCTGAGCCTGCTGCGCTTCATCGCCTGCGGCAGCGTCGACGACGGCAAGAGCACGCTCGTCGGGCGCCTGCTGCACGACGCCGGCCAGATCTTCGACGACCAGCGCGTGGCACTCGAAGCCGATTCGAAACGCCACGGCACTCGCGGCGGCGGCATCGACTATTCGCTGGCCCTCGATGGGCTCGCGGCCGAGCGCGAGCAGAAGATCACCATCGACGTCGCCTACCGCCATTTCGCGACGCCGCGCCGGCGGTTCATCGTGGCCGACGCGCCGGGCCACGAGCAGTACACGCGCAACATGGTCACGGGCGCTTCCACGGCGCAGCTCGCCGTGCTGCTGGTGGATGCCTCGCGCGGGCTCCTGCCGCAAACGCATCGGCACACGAACGTGCTCTCGCTGCTGGGCGTGCGCGAGGTCGTCCTCGCTGTGAACAAGATGGACCTCGTCGGCTTCGACGCCGCGCGCTTCGAGGCGATCGCGTCGGCCTACCGCGCCTTCGCCACGAAGCTGGGCCTCGAGCGCATCGCGGCCATCCCGGTGTGCGCGGTCGATGGCGACAACGTCGTGCGCCGCTCGGAGCGCATGCGCTGGTACGACGGTCCCGCGCTGCTGGAGCACCTCGAATCGGTTCCGCTCGACGAGGACCGCCTCGCGCTGCAGCCCTTCCGCATGCCGGTGCAATGGGTGATCCGGCCCGACGCGACGTTCAGAGGCTACGCGGGCACGATCGCCGCGGGCCGCGTGGCGCCCGGCGACCGCGTGCGAGTACTGCCCTCGGGACGCGAAGCAACTGTCGAGCGCATCGTCACCGCAGCGGGCGATCTCGCGGAAGCCGCGGCCAATCGCTCCGTGGCCCTCACTTTCACCGAAGCGCTCGACATCTCGCGTGGCGACCTCCTGTGCGCGCCGCAGTCCCCGGCCGAGGTCGCCCACCAGTTCTCGGCCGACCTGGTCTGGCTGGGCGATGAACCGCTGTTGCGCGGACGGGATTACCTGATGAAGATCGGCGCGCGCACGGTGAGCGCAACCGTGCTGCCGCTGCGCCACAAGGTGAACGTCGAGACGCTGGAGAAGCTCGCCGCGGAAACGCTCGCGATGAACGAGATCGGTTCTTGCGAGCTCGAACTCGACCGCCCCATGGCCTTCGATCCGTACGGCGTGAACCGCGATACCGGCGGCTTCATCCTCATCGACCGGCTCACCAACGACACGGTGGCCGCGGGGATGCTGCGCTTCGCGCTGCGGCGTTCGGCCAACGTGCGCCGGCAGGCAGTGACCGTGGATCGCAACGCGCGCGCGAGACTGAACGCGCATCGCAGCGCAGCCATCTGGCTCACGGGGCTCTCGGGCGCGGGCAAGTCCACCCTCGCCAACCGCCTCGAGGCGAGGCTGCACGCGTTGGGCTTGCGGACCTATCTCCTGGATGGCGACAACCTGCGCCATGGCTTGAACAAGGATCTCGGCTTCACGCCCGCCGATCGCGTCGAGAACATCCGCCGCGCGGGCGAAGTGACGCGGCTGATGGTGGACGCCGGCGTGATCGTGATCGCCGCCTTCATCTCGCCCTACGCCGCCGAACGGCGCATGGTGCGCGCCCTCTTCGCGCCCGGCGAGTTCATCGAGGTCTTCGTCGATGTCCCGCTCGAGGTGGCGGAGAGTCGCGATCCCAAGGGCCTCTATGCCAAGGCGCGGCGCGGCGAGATCCGCAACTTCACCGGAATCGATTCGCCGTACGAGCGGCCCGACTCGCCCGATTTCGTGATCGACACGGGCGCCCTCGCCCTCGACGAAGCGGAGCGGCGCCTCTTCGAGTTTGTCGAACCGCGCCTGAAATAATTGGGGTCAGACTCCCATTCACCTAATTCCGGGTGGGATGCGGCAACACCGGCCCAGGAGCGTCCCAGCCGTCTCTCAGCACCGCTCGTACGAGTTGACTGGGGGCAGGCTCCAGCTTGATTGAAGGCCGCGACGGAGGCCCTACTGACTGCTCGGCCTGGGACCAAGGATGAAGACCTCCAGCAACGCGGGACGTCGACGACCAGGCGTCACCCACTGCACCCAGCCGAACCGACACCACGAATGCATTTCAGGGGCACTGTGAGCGCCCTGGACGTGCCTGGATCGGTCCAATCGTGCCGCTCGGCGAATTACAGGAATGGGAGTCTGACCCCAATTATTTCGTCACTCAGCACGCGTTGCGATCGAGGCACTGCGACGGCAAGCGCGGCAGGTTGAAGACATCGGTAACGATGTTGAGGTCGCGCGCGCCCGTCGTGGCATTGGGTTCAAGGATGCCGCCCTCGTGCCACTCGTTCCACGCGTACAGGTAGACGATGCGAGACGCCGGATTGCGGTCCTTCGCGAAGCTCTCGTCCGAGAAGCGCTTCGCCGCCTCGAGGTTGGAACGGAACCCCGCTTCGGTCTTGCCCGTGAAGTAGCGCACGGCGGCGCGCTCGGCGATCTGCACGTCCTGGCGCGGGCGCTCGTCGAAGTTCTGCATCATGCACGGGCTCACCGGCTTGCCCGGCCGCACCCACGGCGCGTAGATCGATTCCGAGAACTTCGGATACGGTGTGCCGCCCTTCACTTCCACCGGCGGCAGCAGGCACGTCGCGCCGTCGACCTCCTTCACCTGGTCCCATCCGGGTCCGGGCTGCATCTGCACGAAGGGCTCGACGCCGAGGCGGCGCTTCGACTCGGCCTTCAGCGCCGCGATGAACTTCTCCGTGGCCGCGACGAAGCACGCCGTCGTGCCGCACTTCTCGTTGGCGGGCCCGCGGATGTTGCGCGCGTCGCCGATCGAGAACACCGGGCGGCCGTCGGGCAATTTCAGGTAATTCGGATCGGCGAAGTACGCGACCAGCTTCGCGATCGGCGCCGCGGCCTTCGCGGGATCGATCGCCATGTCGTCGTCCCACGGATGCGCGTAGAGCGAGAGGTTGAACTTGAGCCCGGCGGGATTGCGCGCCTTGCGAAACGAATCGAGCGCTTCGGGCAAGCGGTCGTCGCCCTTCTTGTTGCTCCAGTACCAATAGAAGCTGAAGAAGGCGAGGCCCGCATCCGAGGCCTGGCGAATGTGCTGCTCGAGCGTCGTGACCGAACGCTGGTCGTAGTAGCCGATGGCGGGCTTCAATTCGGAGAAGTCGCCGCTCCAGCCGCGCCGGTCCGCGGGAATGCCCTTCTCCTTGCCGTAGAAATCCGAGACGCCGCCCCACCAGTCGCCCTTGCGTCCGTGCACGCGCTCGCTGCCCTCGATCGACTGCGTGCCGCTGGGCGAGAAGAGTCCGAAGTAGAACGCGCCCACGACGTATGGCGTTTCGCGCTTCGACGTGAAGCGCACCTCGGGTGGCTCGGCTCGGCGATAGCGCCAGATGTCCGTCGCGCCCTCGCGGCGGTCCACGCCCTCGTAGACCCACTCCTTCGACAGGCCCGCGGGATTGAAACGCGAAAGGCCCGCGGGCAACTCTTCGGCCGCGGCCCAGCACGCGACGAAGAGCGCGCACCAGCGCAACACTTTCATGGCGCCGCGCCGCTTCCCCGGACGAAGGCCGCGGCACGTTCCCGCGCCGACTTGGAGAACATCGCTTCGAGGTCGAGGTCCGCCTTGCTCGCCGCGGTCGAGTGGGCCTCGCTGAAGGCGCTGCCGTCGAACGGAGCGCACATCGCCTCCACGGCGGCGGGATTCGCGTCGATCTCCAGTTCCTTCGCAAGCCGGGTCAGGCGCGCGCGCGGATCGCCCACGAGTTCCTCGTAGGCCACGTGCACGAGGCCCGCTTCCCGGGCTCGCCCCGCGAGGTGGGCCTGCCGATACGCCATCTCCATCAGCCACGCATCGGCCGCCTCGGGGGAATCGGCGTCGAAGAAGTTCGTGGTGCCGCGCTGGCGGTCGAACGCGAGCATCGAACGCACGAGGTCCTCGAAGCCCCGCGTGAGCACGATCTCGCGCGTGCCCGCGCAGGCGTTGTGCGCGAAGTTCGCCAGCGCGAAGCCCGACATCTTCTCGACGAATCCGGTCGCGCCCGGCTTGCCCGCCGCCGCGAGCGTCACGGCCGCGCCGGCCTGGCCTACGAGGAAACGCGCCGCGTCGCGCGCGAAGGCGCCCTCGTAGAATTCGCGCAGGCCGTCGTGGCCGAGCGCTCGATCGTAGTCGCGGTGGTTGAACGGGTTGAATCCCACGTCGGACGGATGGCGGTCCTCGAAGGAATCCCCACCCATCGAGTGCGCGTGGCCCGCGGGCGACGTGAGCACGAGCGCGGCGTGCAGGCAGTACGAGAAGAAACGGTACTCGAACGGATAGCCGCCGACCGTGCACAGCGCGGGATGCGCCCCGAGGGCCTGGGAAAGGATGGTCGAACCCGAGCGGCCGAGGCTCGTGACCAGCACCGGAGCCAGGTCCAGGACGATGGGCGGGATGATGTCGCGCAGGTCGTTGCCGGCGTAGACCAATCGGCCCACGAGCGCGCGCACGCCGGCTTCGTCCACGACCTCGACCGCGATCGCGCCCTGCTCGCGCAGCGCCAGGCGGTTCACGCATGCGTGCGCGAAGCGCGTTCGCCCCGTCGCGCCCGGAGCCAGTTTCGCCACGATCTCCGCGGTGTCGTACAGCGGGGACAAGCGGGCCAGCACGGAGGCGCCGTCGCGCAGCACGATTTCGCGGGGAACCGCCGCCGTGCCCCCCGCCGAAACCCACGCGAACAGTCCCAGCGAATTGCCGTTGAGCGCGGCGCGATCCCAGTCCGAGAACTGCACGCCGCACTCCATGGCGCCCGGCGCCGCCTCGAAAGTGATCCGCATGCGCTAGGCCGACCCGCCCGCCGCGAACAGCTCCAGGGCGCGCCGCGCCGTCACGCGCATGCAATCGCGCAAGAGGGGAATCTCGTCCGCGACCTCGGCCCACGTCGCCTCGGGAATCGGCGGCGCGAAGGGTTGCGACGCGTTGAAGAGGTCGAAGCGCGACACCGAGCCGAACTGCTCCAGCCAGTTGATGACCGGTGCCATCACCAGGCCGCGGGCGAGCTGCTCGTCGGAGGTGGAGTTGTGCGCGTCGATCTTCGTGTCGATGGGCTCGAGCCCCGCCACCGTCACGCCGTATGCGAGTTTCAGGAAATTGGCGAACAGGTCGCCGCCCGACGCGAGGTGCGCGAAGTCCAGGTGCACGACCTTGAAGCGTTCGAAGAAGAACATCTTCTGCGCCGAGTAGCCCCGCAGGTAGTGCACGAAGGGCAGCGGATCGGGCGAAACGAATTCGAGGTTGCCGATCGAGGTCTGCAGCAACGCGTTGGAGGTCAGCGTGTCCTCGAGGTCGCGCTCCACGAAGATCAGCTCCACCGTGTAGCCGCGCTCCTCGAGGCCGGCGATGAAGGCGGCGAATCCGCGCTCGTACTCGTTGCGCAATTCGCGCGGCACGACGCAGAGCGTCTCGGACGAATAGAGCGTCGCCACTTCGGGAACCGGGACGGGGAACGCCGCTTTCGCGGACGCCACGAGCCGGTCGAAGAGGGCCAGGGCCGCCTGCGGATCGAGCCGCACCAGGGCGCGCGCCATCTCGTCGGCCTGCGCCGGATCGTTGATGAACTGGATGCCATGCTTCGCGAGCAGGGCCCGGTTGCGGTGGGCGGCGTACTGGATGTACGTGGTTCCCGTCCGGTGCGGGCCCACGTGCAGGCTAATGCGCAAGTCGCACCCCGTAGTGCAGCATCAACGCATGCCGGGCAACCCCGGGCACGAGCGGCTTGGCGCTGCCATGCACGAAGTCACCCGCCCACACGATCACGTCGCCGGGTGCGGCTTCGATGAAGTGGGGATGCAGGCCCGCGTTGAGCATGGTGACGGCCATGTCGCGCGTGTAGTCCGCGTAGGCCTCGTAGTCCGCCGGCAGCGGCTTGGGACTCACCCACTGCGAGCCGGGCCAGCCGAAGAGCGCGCCGTTTTCCTTCGACATGCCGTCGAGCGCCAGGGCGACGCCGGCCAGCGATTCGCGCCGATGCGCGGCCGCGGGCGGATGCACCAGGAACTGGTCGGAGTGGGAGGCGTGCTGCATCGAGAATGGGACGAACGCCGATTGCAGGAGTTCCCTTTGGCCGGCGTCCGGCGCGAGTTCGGCCAGGTAGGCCTCGAACCCATGGCCCGCGATCAGCTTGCGCACGCGCTGCGAGGCCACGTGCACGTTGCGCATCCCGAGGAACGCCGGGATACGCAGGAAGTCTTCGCTCGTGCAGGCGATGTCGTCCAGCGACACCACCTCGCGCTGCCGCAGGAACGTTGGTTTGGCCGCGTTCTCGCGCACGGCGGACTCGAGCGCCTCGTGCAATGCGCCCGGGTTCGAGACCCACCCTCTCAGGACGACAAACCCGTCCGCGCGGAAGCGCTCGACCAGTTCGAGGGTCGGTACGGACTTGCGACTGGAGGTTCGGCGGCGATCCACATCGGGATTATAGATTCCCGCGCGCGCCGATACCGCAGCGAAAGCCGCATTTCGCGGCGGCAATCTTCCCCGGAGCGACGTTCAGTGCCGCTCGGAAACCGTCCATGCCGTCAATGGCTTTCATGGCATCAAGCTCCATCCACTGCCCGGGCCCAGGATGCCGCTGCCGCCGGTCATCGTCGTTCCGGACATCAGCCACACGGCGATGCGTCCGTCGCTGTTGCGCCATGCGAGGTCCGCCTTGCCGTCGCCATTCAGGTCGGGCGTGCCCGCGAGGGTCCAGCCGCCGCCGGCATTCAGGATCTGCGTGGTCGCGGTCGGCGTGAGGCCGTTCATGAGCCAGATCGCCGCGCGACCGTCCGTGTGCTCGAAGAAAAGATCCGCCTTGCCGTCGCCGTCGAAGTCCGCCGTGCGCGAGACGCTCCAGCCGCTGCCCGCGCCGAGGATGCCCGCCCCCGAGGCCAGGCCCGTGCCGCTCATCAGCCACAGCGCGACGCTGCCGTCGGTGTGTTGCCACACGATGTCGGCCTTGCCGTCCCCGTTCAAGTCGGCCACATGCGCCGGGCTCCAGCCGCTGCCCGCGTTGAGGATCTGGTTGGTCGCCTTCACCGTCGTGCCATCCATGAGCCAGATCGCCACGCGCCCGTCGGTGTGCGCCCAGACGAGGTCGGTCCTGCCGTCGCCGTCGAAGTCACCCGCCTTCACGACGCTCCAGCCGAGGCCCGGACCCATCAGCGTGGCGCCCCCGGTCATCGCGGTGCCGTTCATGATCCAGGCCGCCGTGCGCCCGTCCGTGTGGTGGAAGACGAGATCGGCCTTGCCGTCGCCGTTGAGGTCCGTCGCATGCGTGACGGTCCAACCGGCGCCCGCGTTCAGCAGTTGCTGCGTGGCCAGGGGCGTGGTGCCGTTCATCAGCCACACCGCCATGCGTCCATCGGGGTGCTGCCAGACAAAGTCGGCCTTGCCGTCGCCATTGAAATCCGCGGCATGGGTCGCGTTCCAGCCCGTGCCCGGTCCGAGGATTTCAGCGGTGGCCGTGGGCGCCACGCCATTCATGAGCCACACGGCCGCGCGTCCGTCGGTGTGGCGGAAGAAGAGGTCGGCGTGGCCGTCCGCATCGAGGTCGAGGGCGACCGGCAGCGCCGAGCCATTGACGAGCTTCACCGCGTGGATCGCGCCGCCAGACACGGGGTCGTTCCATTCGCGCGCGCCGAAGACCGAGCCGCCAGCGACCGCGACGTTGTAGAAACCCGCGCCGTTGTCGGTGAAGGTCCAGAGCCGCTGCCCGGTGGCGCCCGAGTACTTGCGCAGGCTCAGGTTGGAGGAAACCAGGAGGTTCCCGGCGGCGTCCAGCGCGACGCCCGGGTCGTAGACGCTTTCGTACACGCCCGTCACGTAGTTCTCGCTCCGGTCCCAGAGAATCGCACCACCGGCGGCCGCAAGCTTGAGCGTGCGAAGGTAACCGCCACCGACGGGGCCGGGGAACTGGATCATGCCCGTGACGAGCACGTTGCCGCTTGCATCGACGCGGACAGGGCCCCCGTTCGCGTAGCTTCCGGAAGGCCCGGGAACGATCATGTCCCAGACGGTCGCACCGTTCGCGGCCGCGAGCTTCAGGGCTCGATAGGAGAAGACCGGATCGGCGAAGTGGCTCGTCGAGACGATCACGTTGCCGGACGCGTCGATCGCCAGGTTGGCCTGGTAGCCTCCGGGGATCAGGCGCTCCCAGAGGATCGCACCGTTGGCCGAGGCCTGCTTGATGATGCGTGTGGACGACAGGCCGGTCCCCGAGTCGTACGCGTACCCGGCGACGATCGCATTGCCCGCGGCGTCGAGGACCAGCACGTCATCGGCGCCGTACCCGTCGTAGGGCGATTGCCACAGCAACGTGCCGCTCGCCCCGGCGTACTTGATCGTCTTCCGGGCGGTGCTTCCGTCCTTGACACTGCGGCCGCTCATGATGACGTCACCGGCCGCGTCCACGGCGACGCGGTAGCCCTCATCGTTGTCGTTCGAAGGCCCGTTGAAGAATGCGGTCCAGAGGACCTGGCCCGTGGCGCCCGAGTGCTTGGCGGTGCGAATGTCCTTCTTGCCGTTCGCGGCCGTGGTCCATCCCGTGACGAAGAGGTTGCCCGCGGCATCGACCGCCATGTCCGTAGGGCCGTCCTCGCCGAGCCCGTTGTACACGTGCGACCACAGCACGGCGCCGGTAGTACCCGAAAGCTTCAGCGTGAGGATCTCGTCGTTGTCGCCCAGGCCCGTGCTGTAGTTTCCGTACCAGCCGGTCACGAACAGGTCGCCGGCAGCGTCGGCCACGATCTTCGCGGGCGCGGTCTCGGTCGGGATCGTGCGTTCGGGTGCCGTGGCCTGCCAGGACTCGGTGCCGGCCGCGGTGTAGCGGATCAAGAGGAAGTCGTCGAGGCTGTCCCCGCCTCGTGTCCCGCCCGCGATCACGGCACCGCCGTCGGGTGCGACGGTGAGCGCCCGCGTGATGTCGTCCTTGCCGGCCCGGCCCGCGTAGGCCCGGTCCCAGCGCAGCGTGCCGTTCGAGCCGTCGAGCTTGATCGTGCGGATGTCGTACCCGCCACTGCCGGGGCCCGACGTCCCCGCGACGACGAGGTGGCCGTCGCCCGCGATACGCACAGCCCTCGCACTCATGGAGGCGACCTCGGGACCGGCGCTCTCCCAGAGGACGGCGCCATCGGCGTTGGCGTACTTGATCGCCTTGAAGACCGCGATGTTCGGGTAGTTGCCGTTCGCGTATCCGACCACATACGCATTGCCCGCGGCATCCAGTGAAAGGAAGCCGGGCGTGTCGTCGGTCATCGTACCGGGCGTGTCGTACGTCTTCTCCCAGAGGATGGCGCCATCGGCTGCGGCGTACTTGAACGTCTTGAAGTTGCGCGCCGGGCTTGGCGTGACGGCGCTCACGGCCGTGGTCACGCCCGTGACGATCGCGTTGCCGCCCGCGTCGACGGCGACCGCCGTGTGGAACTCGATTTCCTGGTCGACGCCCGCGTACGTCTTGCCCCAGATCAGCGTGCCGCTGGCCGCGGACAGCTTGAGGAGAACCGCCTCCGAGCCGTGCGCGCCTGCGACGAAGACGTTGCCCGCGGCGTCGGTCGCCAACGAGGTCGCGAAGCCCGTATCGAACATGTCGATGAAGTCCCACGCGATGGCACCCGTGGCGGATGCGAACTTGACCGCGCGGATGCGCCCGGCCGATGCGGCGAAGCGCGTGCCGAACAGGACGGGGCTGCCGGAAGGGTCGACGGCGATCCCCGTGACGCGCCCCGAGGAAGAAACCGGCGCGCCCGAAGTCGTCGACTCCCAGAGCAGTGCACCGGTCGCCCCGGCGTACTTCGCCATCGCGAACTCGGCGCCGCGACGCGACGCGAGGAACACGTCACCGGCCGCATCGGTGGCCACGAAGCAGTCCTTGTCGAAGGAGTCCTGCCCGCCGGAGAACTCGGCCAGCCAGAGTTGCGCCCCGGTCGCCGCCGCGTACTTGATGGTCAGGCAATCGGGGATGTAGAAGCCCCAGGTCTTGCCGGTGGCAACCACGTTGCCGGCGCCATCGAACGCGACCGAGGTCGCGGTCGTGCTCGTGGGGAGGCGCGCCGCGAACGACGTTTGCCAGAGCACCGATTGCGCCAGCGCCGGTCCCGCGGCCAACAGCAGCGGGAGTGCTACGGCGCGAATCACGCGTTTCATGTTCATGGCGCATCTCCGAGCACGCTCCAGCCGGTGCCGGGACCGAGGATGCCCTGCCCCGAAGTCATCGCCACGCCGTCCATCAGCCACGCGGCATGGCGGCCATCCGTGTGGCGCCAGACGATGTCGGCCTTGCCGTCGGCGTTGAGGTCCACGATTCGCCGCAGCGACCAGCCGCTGCCGGCGTTCAGGATTTGCGTCTGCTGCGTGGCCTTCAGCCCTTCCATCAGCCAGATCGCGGCTCGGCCGTCGGTGTGCTCGAAGTAGAGGTCGGCACGCCCGTCGCCGTCGAAATCCGCGGTGCGCGCCACGCTCCAGCCGCTGCCCGCGCCCAGGATGCCCGAGCCGCTCGCCATCGCGGTGCCGTTCATGAGCCACGCGGCGATCGTGCCGTCGGTGTGCTGCCACACGATGTCCGACTTGCCGTCGCCATCGAGGTCCGCGACGTGCACGGGCGACCAGCCGGTACCGGCGTTCAGGATCTGGTTCGTGGCCGTCACGGCGGTGCCGTTCATGAGCCAGATCGCGACACGGCCATCCGTGTGCTTCCACAACAGATCGGCCTTGCCGTCGCCGTCGAAGTCTCCTGTCCTCGCAACACTCCAGCCGCCTCCGGTGCCCGCGAGCGTGGCCTGCGAAGTGGCCGTGAGGCCGTCCATGATCCAGAGCGCCGTCGTGCCGTCCGCGTTGCGCAGCACGAGGTCCGGCTTGCCGTCGCCGTTCAGGTCCGCAACGTGCACCACCGTGCGGCCGCCCGCATCGAGAAGCTGCTGCGTCGCGGACGGCGCCAGGCCGTTCATGAGCCAGATCGCCATGCGGCCGTCGGGATGCTGCCAGACGAGATCGGTGCGTCCGTCCGCGTCGAAATCACCGGTGTGCGTGACGTTCCACCCCGAGGCCGCCGCGAGGATCTCGGCCGTGGACGTGGGCGTGAGCCCGTTCATGAGCCACGCGGCGTGGCGGCCGTCGGTGTGCTGCCAGAGCAGATCGTCGAAGCCCTCGCCGCTGACGTCGAGTCCGACGTACCGGCCGCGGCTGAAGCCGAACGGAACGAGCGAGTTGAAGCGCACCTGGCCCGTGTGGAGCTCGGACCCGAAGCTGTCGCAGCGTTGCTCGAAATCCGCGGCGAAGCGTTGCACGGTGCCGTCTCCGGCGAAAGTGGCCTCGTGCACGACGAACCGCCCCGTCAGCGTGTTGCAGCTGATCGGCATGAAACTGAATGCATAGAACGACAATCCGGGGGTGCCGCCGGGCTGGAACGGATAGCGTTGTGCATTCTCGTAGGCACCGGGCGCGATCGGCGCTCCCAACGGCGTCTTGAAATCGGTGTGAAACTCGCCCGATTCGCGCACGGCTTTCAGGCGGAGCCCCACGAAGTCCTTCGATGCGCTCGCGCTGCTCGTGATGAGACTCGCCGGGGCCGGAAAGAAGGTCGCGTAGGGACTGAAGGAGCCCGTCGGGATCTGCTTGAAGTACAGGCCGCTGGCGGTGGCGCCCGGACCGTAGGTGTTGACGGTGAACGTCGTGGCACGACTGCCGGCCTGCAACGTCGCGACGCGCGTGGCACCCGGCACCGGGGAGGCCTTCGTGCGCACGCGCAGGCGATCGAACTTCGACGCCGTGCCGGGCGCCGCGGTGTATGCGCCGCCGTTCAGGCTGTACTCGCCGTCGGTGATCGAGATCGGAACCGGCACGTTGATGCCGTAGACGATGGTCTCGTTCGAGACCTGCTGCGAACCTGCGCGCACGGCATTGCGCGACTCGAACGCCATCGCATCGGGCAGCGTGGCCGTGCCAACGACCTCCGAACTGAACGGAATCGCGGAGTTGATGCGGACCTCGCGCATCATCGGGCGCGGCACGCCGGGGCAAGCCAGCTGGATGTTCGCGGCGAAGCGCTTCGGCACGTTGGTGAGGTCCGCCTCCAGCACGACGATGCGCATGAGTGGCGTGCACGCGGACACGGTGCTGAAGTCCATCGTGGGCGAGGCCGAGGGGAACCGATCGACATAGGCGTCCTCGTAGGCGCCCGGCACGACGGGCTGGCCGAGCGGCGCGTTAAAGGTGAATTGGACGTTGCCACCGGCCGGTCCGGCCCCGGAAATGGCGACCGAGCCCGGCGAAGTCGTGATGGTGAAGGTCCAGTCCGGCGCGGAGTAGGACTTCGTGATGATGCTGGTGGAGTTCCAGTCCTCGAAGACCATGCCCGACTGCTCCACGGCCGACGCCGCGGTGGAGGCGAGCGCGGTGAGCAACATCACGCCACGCACGAGCGCCAGCGCTGCGAAGCGGAAGGAAAATCTCGAGGTCATGGGTTCACGCTCCATCCGGTTCCGGGGCCGAGCAGTTCGGTGCTGTTGACCAGGGTCGTGCCGTTCATGAGCCAGGCCGCCACGCGTCCCGAGCTGTGCTGCCACAGGATGTCCGCCTTGCCGTCGCCATCGAGATCGGCGGTCGTGCGGATCGTCCAGCCGCTGCCGAAGTTGAGGATCTGCGCCATCGTCGCCGGCACCAGGCCGTTCATGAGCCAGATGGCCGCTCGCCCGTCGGTGTGCTGCCAGAAGAGGTCGCGCTTGCCGTCGCCGTCGAAATCGGCGGTGCGCACGACCGACCATCCGCTGCCAGGCCCCATCAGCGTGATGCCCGTGCCCATCGCGGGGCCGTTCATGAGCCACGCCGCCACTCGCCCATCGGTGTGCTCCCACACGATGTCGGCCTTGCCGTCGCCGTCCAGGTCCGCCGCCTGCACCGGGCTCCAGCCGCTGCCCGCATTGAGGATCTGGTTGGTGGCCTTCACGGTCACGCCGTCCATGAGCCAGATCGCCACGCGGCCGTCGGTGTGCGTCCAGAGGAGATCGGCCTTGCCGTCGCCGTCGAAATCGGCGGTGCGGGCCACGCTCCATCCCGTTGCGGGTCCGAGGATCGTGGCGCTGCCGGCCAATTGCAGCCCGTTCATCAGCCACACGGCGACGCGCCCGTCATCGTGCCGCCAGACGAGGTCGGCTCGCCCGTCGTTGTTCAGGTCCGCGGCATGCGACACGTGCCATCCGCCGCCGGAAAGCACGACCGTGCCGGCGGCCGGTGCCAGCGGCGATTGCGACAGATCGATCGAAACGCGGCCATCCGTGTGTTGCCACGCGATGTCGCTGCGTCCGTCGCCGTCGAAGTCGGCCACCTGCGCGATCGACCAGCCGGTGCCCGCCGCGCGCAGCTCGAGCTGGGATTTGGGAACGAGGCCATCCATCTCCCACGCCGCGGCGCGGCCGTCGGGATGCGACCACGCGATGTCGACCTTGCCGTCGAGGCTGAAATCGCCCGCGACGGGCCGGAGGAATTGCGCGTTCACGTTGCGCGCGCCGTCCATCGTCACGGTGCAGGTGTTCCCTGCGACGGTGCCGCAGCCCGACCACCCGATGAACACGCTGCCGAAATCCGCCGCGGCCACGAGCGTGACGACCGTGCCGGACGCGAAGCTGTCGATGCAGTCCGGAGGGCACTGGATGTTGGGCGTGGAGGACACCGATCCGGTACCCAGGCCGCTGCGCGTGACCGCGAGCCCGAGCGGGGCCGGCAGGGAGGCCCGGAAGAGCCGCGAGCCGCCATAGTTGTCGCCGCAGCCCCCGACCGCGTAAAGGTTGCGGCCCGAAGGCGACCAGCGCACCTTCGTGAACTCCGCGTTGTAGCAAGGCAGCGTCCAACCCGCAACAGCCTGGTGCGCCGCCACGTCGTAAATCAGCAGATCCATGCCGTTGGTCGCGAACAGTTGCTTGCTGTCAAACCGGAATTCGCCATGCCTCGGATAAGGCCCCACCGGGAATTCCCCGAAGTGCGCCGTGAGGTTGAACGGGTCGAAATCGTAGATTGCGTAAAAGCCCCCGTTGCCGCCGCCGGCCGGCACGATCAGGTGGCGCCCGTTCGGGGAGACGGCGAGCGCGCTGGTGTACGAGCCGATCTCCACCTGCTGCTGCAGCGTGAGCTGGCGAGTCTTGGGCGAATAGGAGGAGCGGCGCACCGGCCCGGAGGAAAAGCCGGTCTCCGCGCCGTAGAGCAAGCGGCGCTCGCGATCGTAGTGAATGCGCCACATTCCGGACCCGTGGACCATCTCGCCGCGCAACGCCAGCGTGGCTGCGTCGTAGCGCCCCACGCCCGGGTTCCCCTGGACACTGCGCACCATCCAGACCTCGCCCGCTTCGCCCAGCGTGACGTCGGTGCCGGCGCCGTTGATGAACTCGGGCGGGCCACCGCGCAAGTCCAGGCGCGCGGCGCCCGACGCGTTGTACATCGTCACGAACACGTACGGCGTGCCGGGAACGCGCATCAGGCGACCCGGGATTTCGTTCAATTGCCAATTGCGGCGTAGAGCTCCCGTGGCCGCGTCCACGAGTTGCACGCGCTTCAACCCGGAGTTCGACAGGAGGACCATCCCGTTGCACAGCGGCAGGAAATCATAGGTGTATCCCGTCGGGAGCTGCAGGAGCGTGCCATCGGGTGCGACCGGCGCTTCGACGGGACCGCATTCATAGTCCGCCTCGCCGGTCGGGGGCGTGCCATCCACGACCGTCACCGTGCGCTGGTCCGACAGGTAGTACGGAGGGTACGACTGCGTGTATTCCACGCGAATCGTGGTGGGGCCCAGCGATTGCACGCTGAAGAGTCCCGGTGCCTGGAAGACGCCCTCTCCGTACCCGTTCGAGTTCGCGTGCCAGATCGCGTTCACGTAGCCCGTGCTGCCGTCGGTGAACACCGCCTTGGCCCGGTATTGGACGTTCAGGTCCACGAGGCTGTTGATTTCCGAGGGCCCCTCGATCACGAGCGATTGCACCGGATACTGGGCCTGGACGTTGCCGCACAGGAGTGCCGTGGCGGCGACGAGCAGCGAGAGCGCGCGCATCCCTACTGCCCCGCCGTCGAGACGCTCCATCCCGTGCCGGGCCCGAGGATGCCGGTGCCGCTCGTCATCGCCGTGCCGTACATGAGCCACGCCGCATGGCGCCCGTCGGTATGGCGCCAGATGATGTCGGCACGACCGTCGCCGTTCAGGTCCGCCACCCGGCGCACCGTCCAGCCGCTCGCGGGGTTGAGGATCTGGGTCTGCGTCGCGGCCACGAGCCCGTCCATCAGCCAGATCGCGGCGCGCCCGTCGGTGTGCTGGAAGAAGAGGTCCACCTTGCCGTCGCCGTCGAAGTCCGCGACGCGCGCCACGCTCCAGCCGCTGCCCGCGTTGAGGATGCCGCCACCGCTCGCCATCGCGGAGCCGTTCATCAGCCACACGGCAACGCGGCCGTCGATGTGCTGCCAGACGATGTCGGCCTTGCCGTCGCCGCTCAGGTCGCCGACGTGCGTGGCACTCCATCCGCTGCCCGCGTTCAGGATCTGGTTGGTGGACTTCACGCCGGCGCCGTCCATGAGCCAGATCGCGACGCGGCCATCGGTGTGCGTCCAGAGGATGTCGGCCTTGCCGTCGCCGTCGAAGTCGCCGGTGCGCGTGGCGCTCCATCCGCTGCCCGGGCCGACCAGCGTCGTGCCACCCGTCACCGCGAGGCCGTTCATCAGCCACATCGAGGTGCTGCCATCGGTGTGATGGAACAGGAGATCCGCCTTGCCGTCGCCGGTGAAGTCCGAGGTATGCGTGACCGTCCAGCCGCTGCCGGCGTTGAGGAGCTGCTGCGTGGCCGTGGGCACCTGCCCGTTCATGAGGTAGATCGCCATGCGTCCGTCGGTGTGCTGCCACACGACGTCGGCCTTGCCGTCGCCGTCGAAATCGGCCGCATGCGTGGCGTTCCAGCCCGTGCCCGCGCCGAGGATCTCGCCCGTCGCGGTGGCCGACGTTCCGTTCATCAGCCACAGCGCGTGGCGCCCGTCCGGATGCTGCCAGAGGAGATCGTCGAAACCTTCGCCGCTCAGGTCCTGCGGCACGTTCTGCGCGAGGTACTGGCTGAACGGGACGGTCGTGTTGAAGCGCACCTGCGCGCGCAGCGGCGGACCGGTGACCTCGCAGTGCTGCTCGAAGTCCGCGGCGAACTTGACCAGGGTGCCGAACGAATACACGGCTTCGTGGACGACGAAGCGCCCGGCCTGCTGGTTGCAGCCACGACCGTCGCCGCTGAAGTCGAGTCCGGGGTTGGTGCCGGAGGCGAAACGTTGCGCGTTTTCGTACGTCCCGGGGGCAAGCTGCGCGCCGCCGGCCGCGCCGATGATGAGGCTCCACCACGTGCCGCCGACCACGTCGAAGCTGAAGTACGCCCCGGTGCCGTACGGCTGGACCGACATCCGGTTCGGAGGCGCGGGATAGAACTTCGTCTGGCCGAGGCCGACGTAATCGCCGGGGCTGCTGCTGAAGTAGAGCCCGTTCACCACCGTGCCCGGGCCGTAGGTCCGGACCTGGAAGTTCGAGAGGGTGCCGCCCGCGTTGAGCGTGGCCGTCTTCACCCCATTGGGCGTGGCCGAGGCCTTGAGGCGGACCTGGATCGAGTCGAGCTCGCTCACGGTCCCGGCGGCCGAGGTGAAGGCGCCGCCGTTCACGCTGTACTCCCCACCGCCGGAGATCGAGATCGGCACCGGGGCGTTCACACCGTAGATGCGCGTGAAGTTCGAAGACACCATCGAGCCCGCGCGCACGGGGTTCTGCGCGGTGAGGCCCATCGCGTCGGGCTGCGCATCGCCGGCGGGCGCCTGGAAGAAATACGGGATGGTGGAGTTCATGCGCAGCTCGCCGAAGAGCGGCTGGCTCGAGCCCTCGCACCACTGTTCGAAGTTGACCGCGAGCCGCTTCGGAACGGCGTTGAGGTCGATCTCGAGCACCACGAAGCGGCCGGCGATCCGGTTGCAGCCGCGCGAGTCCATGCTGAGGTCGAGCCCCGGGGACGCGCTCGCGCCGCCCGCGCGCACCGCATCCTCGTAGGGGCCGACCGCGAGCGCCTCGCTGCCCGCGGCGCGCAGCGTGAGCGAGAAGCGGCGGCCGTTGGGGCCCGTGCCGTCGATCGCGTTCGAATAGCTCGAGTTGAAAGCGACGGTCCAATCCGGAGCGCGCGCGAAGAGGAACTGCCCTCCCCCGATGTAGTCGCCCGGGAAGCTGTCGACGACGAGGCCTGTCTGCACCGACCCCGGCAGGTAGGTGGCGATCGAGAAGCTGCCGACCGCATCGCCGCCGACCAGCAGCGTCACGTACTTCACCGCGCCCGGCGTGGTCGACGAAGTTCCCCGCACCCGCACATGCGCGCGATTGGTCACCGTGCCCGCGACCGAGGTGAAGGCGCCGCCATCGATGCTGTATTCGCCATCGACCACCGAGATGGCCGCGGGCGCGTTGATCCCGTACACCGTGCTGGCGCCGGAGGTGACGAGCGTCGACGGCGGCACGGCGAGCTGCCCGCCGAAGGTCATGTTGTCGGGCACGGTGGAACCGGGGGGCTTCTCGACCGTGAGCGGCAAGGCGGAATTGATGCGCAGCTCGCCCCAGAGGGCCGCGGTGCCGCCCTCGCAATGCTGCTCGAAGTCCACCGCGAGGCTGGAGATGCCGCCGCTGCCGTTGAACGAGACGGCGAGCACGACGAAGCGGCCGGTCAGCGTGTTGCAGCCCCGGCCGTTGCCGGAGAAGTTGAGCCCGGGCGAGTTGCCCTGGAACGGGTAGCGGGCCGCACTCTCGTAGGGGCCGGCGCCGAGGACCGCGCCCTGGGGCGCCACCACGTCGAGCGTGTAGCCGCCGGCGGACACCGTGACCGCGCTGGGCGAGGACGAGTAGTACGTGACGGGTTCGGCCGGGTGCGTGTACGTGTGCGTCACGCCCTGCCCGATGTAGTCCCCCGAATCGCTCTGGATCCAGAGCCGGGTCTGGGCCGCCGCGGGCACCGCGAAGGCCAGGAAAGCCGCGAATACCAGGGAGAGCGTGCGCATCTGTTTTTGCTTGTTGTTAAGTCTGGCGACATTCTACCGAAGCCTTAACGCAAGCGTTCTTACATCCGAAACCAGCGCCTTTCCCCCCGGGTCACGGCCGGATTCCCCCTACTGGCTCACGGTGGACACGGTCCATCCCGTGCCGGGCCCCAGGACCTCGCTCCCGCCCACCATCGTCGTGCCGTTCATCAACCACACCGCGATGCGCCCATCCGCGTTCTGCCAGACCAGGTCGCTCTTCCCGTCGCCATTCAAGTCGGCCGTGCGCTTCACGCTCCAGCCGCTCCCGCCGTTCAGGATCTGCGTGGTCGTCACGGGCGTGAGGCCGTTCATCAGGAAGATCGCCACCCGCCCGTCGGTGTGCTCGAAGAGGAGGTCGGCCTTGTGGTCGCCGTCGAAGTCGCCCGTCCTGGTGACGGTCCACCCGGTACCCGCGTTGAGCAGCTCCGCGCCGGAGGTCATCGCGGTTCCATTCATCAGCCACGCAGCCACGCGCCCGTCGGTGTTGCGCCAGACGAGGTCGGCCTTGCCGTCGCCATCGAGGTCGGCCACGTGCGAAACGCTCCAGCCGGATCCGGCATTGAGGATCTGCGTCTGCTGGATCGGGGTGAGGCCGTTCATGAGCCAGATCGCGACGCGGCCATCGGTGTGCGTGAACAGCAGATCGGCCTTGCCGTCGCCATTGAAGTCCCCGGTCTTCGTGATGCTCCAGCCGCTGCCCGGGCCGAGGATCGTTCCCCCGGCGGTCATCGTGGCCCCGTTCATCAGCCATGCGGCGAGCGTGCCGTCCGCATTCTGGAAGACGAGGTCGGCCTTGCCGTCGCCGTCGAGGTCCGCCGCCTGGGTCACCGTCCAGCCGCCACCCGCGGGCAGGATCAACTGCTTCGTGACCGCGGTCGCTCCGTCCATGAGGTACACGGTCACGCGGCCGTCCGGGTGCTGCCACACGAGGTCGGTCTTGAAATCGCCGTTCAGGTCGACCATGTGCGCGACCTGCCACGCGGTGCCCGCGGGGAAGATCTGCGTGCTCGAGGCGATCGCCGTGCCGTTCATCAGCCAGATGGCGGAGCTGCCATCGACGTTGCGGATGAGCACATCCGACTTCACGTCGGCGTTGAAATCGACCTCGCGCTGCTTCGCCGGCGGATTGGCGGGCGTCACGCTGTTCGAGGGCGCGGACATGTCGCCCGGCCCCGCCAGGCTCTGCGCCGTCACCACGAACGTGTACGCAATCCCGTTGGTGAGGCCGCCGACCACGAGCGGTGAAGACGCGCCCGTTGCACTGACCCCGCCGGGCACCGAGGTGACCGTGTAGCCGGTCGGCGGATAGTTGCCGCGATACGCCGGCGCCGCGAACGACACGAGCGCCTCGCCACTGCGCGCTTCGGCCGTCACGTTGGTCGGCGCACCCGGCCGCTGGTTGAGGTAGATCGCGTTGGATTCCGCCGAGAAGGACGAGAAGCCGTTCACGTTGCGGGCTCGCGCCGTGAATGTGTAAGTCGTGTCGGAACTCAGCGAGACGATCAGGTGCGAGGTCTTCGTCGTGCCGCCGTCCGCGTCGTTGATGAACTGCGGGCTCGAGAGGAAGTAGCCCGTGATCGGCGAGCTGCCATTGTCCGCGGGCGGCGTGAAGCTCACGACCAGCGTCATCGGTTGCGACCCGTACGTCACGGTCACGTTCGTGGGCGCCCCGGGCGGGCCGGAGAGCGTCACGGCATTCGAAGGTTGCGACGCCGGGCCCTCCCCGATCGCGTTCCTCGCGCGCACGGTGAACGTGTACGACACACCCGGCGTGAGGCCGGTGATGTTGTGCGCTTGCGCCAGCGTGTTCGCCTGCGGGTCGACACCGCCGGGCGGATTCGAATACACCGTGAAGCCCGTGATCGGCGAGCCGCCGTCGTTCACCAGCCCGTCGAACACCACTTGAACAGGACCGGCATTGCTGAACGGCGTCGCGCCGATCATGTTCGGTGCCGCGGGCACGGTCACGAACGACAGCGCGTTCGAAGGCGCCGACGCCGGGCCGCTGCCGGCCGCATTCGTCGCGACGACGTAGAACGTGTAGACGTTGCCGGACTGCAGGCCGGTGATCGCATGCGACGTCGACGTGGAACCCGCGTTGATGTCCACCGCACCGCTCGGCTCCGAGAACACGCTGTAGCCCGTGACCGATGTGCCCCCGTTGGGCGCGGGCGCGGCGAAGGTCACGGTTGCCGTGCTGCCGCCCGTGGCCGCGGCCACGACGTTGCTCGGCGCATCGGGAACGACGTTCGGCGTCACGCTGCCCGAAGGCGCGGAGGCCGGGCCGGTCCCCACGGAATTCGTCGCGGTGACGGTGAAGGTGTAGGCCACGCCATTCGTGAGCCCGGTGACGACGTGCGGGTCGTCCAGCGTACCCGCGTTGCTGTCCGTGCCGCCCGCAGGATTCGACGTCACGGTGTAGCCCGTGATGGGCGATGCGCCGTCGAGTGCAGGCGCGCTGAAGAACACCGTGGCCGATCCATTGCCGGTATTGACCGCGAAGATGGACGGCGCGCCCGGCACCGTCGCGAACACGGCGGGGTACGAGGGATCCGAAGCGGGGCCCGTTCCGATCGCGTTCACCGCGCGAACCGTGAACACATAGGTCACGCCATCCACGAGGCCGGTCACGACGTGGCTCGTGGCAAGCGTGTTGGCATTCGTGTCCACGCCACCCGCGGGATTGGAGACGACGGTGTAGCCCGTGATCGGGGAACCGCCGTCGACACCCGGCGGCGTGAACGTCACCGTGGCTTGCGTGCTGGCCATGGACGCCGAAACATCGTAGGGCGCATCGGGCGCCGTGATCTCGAAGGCCCCGCTCTCGCAGCCTGCGCCCTGCGGACGCGATCGTCCGCGTTGGTCGAACGCGCTCGTGCACGTAGGCGCCCGGTCGATCGCGGGGCTGCCGGCCAGCGGCGCGATCGTGCGCGTGGGCCCGCCGTTCTCACCGATCGCACCGAGCAGGGCGGGCCCGACGATGTTGGACGCGGTGTTCCCGGTGATGTTGCAGTCCTGCAGCGAACCCACGACGTTGTAGCCCGCCGACACGATCTGGTTGAACGACACGAACGTCATGCAATCCGCCCCCATCGGTGACGTGTTGCCCGCGATGATGCTGCGGTCGAGCGTGAACACGCCCGGCCCGCCGTGCACCACGCCTCCGCCCTGCTGGAAGCTGCCCTCGTCGGTGGAATTGCCGGTGATGGTGACGTGCGTGAGGGTCGTCGGCACGTTCGAGTTCTCGAAGATCGCCCCACCCTGCGACACGCCGTGGTTGCCCGTGAACGTGCTGTTGGAGATCGTGAGCGCCTTCGCGGGATTGCCGTCGTTGACGAAATGCAGGATCGCCCCGCCGACGTAACCCGTGTTGCCCTCGAACGTGCTGTCGGAGACGACGAGCCCGCCGTAGCTCGTGATGGCGCCGGCGAAACCGGAGTTGCCCGTGCCATTGCCCTGGAACGTGCTGCGCGAGACCGTGAGGCTGCCGCGGCTGTAGACCGCGGAGAGCTGCGAACCGTTGTTGTTCACCACCGCCACGTTGTCCAGGTAAGCCGTGGCGCCCGGCGAGAAGTAGATCGCCCCGCCGCGCGAGAGGTCGTTCGGAATGCCGGGCAGTTCGTTGTGGCCGTTCACGACACTCAGGTCCTTCAGGCGGATCGTGATGGGATTCGGCGGGTCGTTCTCGAAGATGCGCGTCGCACCCTGCCCGTTGATGATCGTGCGGCCGCGGCCGTTGCCCTGCAGCGTGATCGACGCAGCCGCCGTCGAGTTGTTCGCGAGGTTCAGCGGCTCCGGCCCGATGGCGTAGGTGTCGTACCCGAAGTAGTCGAAGGCGATCGTCGTATCGAACGCGCCCGGCGCGCACTGCGGATGCGCGGGGTACAAGCCGCTCGCGTTCTCCACCGCGCGGCGCAGCGTGCAGAGGTTGTCGTTGTCGAACGGATTGTTGACGGTGATCGTGGCCGCGGCCGCGCGCGGGATGGCCTGCACCTGCGGCGTGGCCGGGCTCGAGCCCGACGGATTGGTGGCCACCACCGAGAACGTGTACTGCACGCCGTTGGTGAGGCCGGTGATCACGCGCGTGGTCGCATTCGTTCCCGCCGACGTGTCGACGCCGTGCGCAGGCGACCACGTCGCCGTGTAGCTCGTGATCGCCGCTCCGCCATTGTTGACCGGCGGCGTGAGGGTGAGCGTCGCCTGGCCGACGCCGGGGACCACGGTGAAGTTCGTCGGCACCTCGGGCGGGCCGGCCGTCGGCGTCACGCTGTTGGAGGGGAACGAGAGATTCACGTACGTGCCGCCGAAGTCGTACACGCGAACGATGAACGTGTAGGCCTGGCCCGCGACGAGGTTCTTCACGACGTGCGTCGTGGAGGTATTTCTTCCCGTGACGTCCACGCCGCCGGCCGGCGTCGAAAACACCTCGTAGCCGCTGGGCCCCTGCGCGCCGTGCCACACGGAAGGCGAGAAGGTGATCGTCGCCTGCCCCACGCCCGCGGTCGCGACGACGTTGGTGGGCCGCTCGATCTGCTGGGCGTGCGCGACCATCGAGAACAGCAGGAATGCGAGCGCGGCGAGAAGGCGATGCGCGGAAACGGGGACCATGGTGGTTCCTCTCTATCGAGGAATCCACTATGCCCGCGCTTCGCGCAAGCCTGCGTGAATCGAGCGTTAATCCAGCGTTAGGCGTACCGCCGCGCCTAGTCTTCCTATCGGCCCACGTCGCTGACCCGCCACCCCGTACCCGCGCCGATGACCTCGCGCCCATCCGTCATCGCGGTGCCGTTCATCAGCCACGCCGCCACGCGGCCATCCGTGTGCTCCCACACGATGTCGAGCTTTCCATCACCGTTCAGGTCGAGAAGACGCCGCGCGCTCCAGCCGCTCCCCGCATTGAGGATCTGCGTGGTCTGTGCCGGCACGAGACCATTCATGAGGTAGATTGCGGCCCGTCCATCGGCGTGCGTGAAGAAGAGATCGTCCTTGCCGTCGCCGTCGAAGTCGCCGGTTTGCGTGACGCTCCAACCCGAGCCCGCGTCGAGGATCGTGGCGCCGCTCTTCATCGCCGTGCCGTTCATGATCCACGCCGCGACGGTGCCGTCCGTGTGCTGCCAGAGGATGTCCGCGCGGCCGTCACCGTCGAGGTCCAACGTGTGCGTCGCAGTCCAGCCGCCGGCATTGAGGATCTGCACCTGCGCTTTCGGCGTGGTGCCGTCCATCAGCCAGATCGCATGGCGTCCATCCGGGTGGCGGAAGAGGATGTCGTCGCGCCCGTCGCCGTCGAAGTCGGCGACCCGTTGCACGATCCAGCCGGTGCCCGCGCCGAGGATCGTGGCTTGCGGCCCGACCGGATAGATCATCGCCAGCACCCGCCCATCCGGATGCTGCAGCACGAAGTCCTTGCGCCCGTCGCCGTCGAGGTCCCCCGCCGCGGCGAGCTGCCAGCCCTCGGCGTTGCCGGTGACCTGCCACGGCGCGTAGTAGGGCGCGGCACCGTTCATAGGGGAGAGCCAGAGCGCGCCGTTCGATTGCTGCCAGACAAGATCCGTCTTGCCATCGCCGTGCGCGTCCCAAGCGCCCACGAGCGCGAAGCTCGCCGACCCCGAAGGCGGCGGCACCTCGGCTTGCACGGCCGGCGAGAGAGAGTCCATCAGCCACACGGCCACGCGACCGTCGGTGTGCGCCCAGAGGAGATCGCTCTTTCCATCCCCATCGAAGTCCATCGCGGCCGGCACCGGCTGCAATGCCTCGGTGACGACCATCTTCAGGGTGCGGGCGCGAGACGGCTCGCGGCCGGCGGTGATCGAAAGGGTCACGTAGACGCCCGTCGCGTCGAGGGCGATCCCCATCGGCACGGTGTCCGCGGCACCAATCGAATCCAGCGCCACGATGCGGCCGGTGTCGCCGCGCAGCTTGACGACGCGGCTCTCCCGGTACCGCTGGGACTGCCAATCGAACAGGGACTGCGAGAGCAGCACGTCGCCTTGCGCATCGACAGCGATGCCCGTCGTCGCTCCCTTCACGAGTCGCACCCAGAGGACGCGGCCGTCGGCCGAAACGCGCCGGACCGATCCGTCATAGTCTCCGGCGGCGGCGATCACGTCGCCGTTCGGCGCGAGCTGGATCGGCCCGACATAGGATCCGGCCACCGACGACGTGGTCCACAGCTCCGCTCCGGTCGACCCGGAGAACTTGCTCACGCTCACCCGGTCGTCGTTTGTGCGGCGCCAACCTGTCACATTACCTTGCGCATCGACCACGCCGCCGTAAACCGGGGGGGAATCCTGCGGCACGGACCAGAGCACGGCCCCGGTCGCGGCCGAGTACTTCGCTCGCGTTCGCGAGCCCGAGGCAATCACGTCGCCGGCCGCGTCGACCACGATCGCGCCGATGAAATCGCTCACGCCATCGATCACCGTGCCGTGGGTCGCATGCCAGAGGCGGTGGCCGGTGGAGCCGCCGTAGCGCTCGATCCAGCCTTCCGAGGGGCACAGGCCGGAAAACGGTGGATCGTACGGACACGTGGAACCCGCGATCGTGACTGCCCCGGTCCCGTCCACCACGGACATCCCGACGTTCATGTAGGCGCTCGGTCGGGGGCCGTATTGCGCCTGCCAGAGGATCGCTCCGTCCGCGGCGGCGTACTTCGTCGTGACGACCCGATCGGACAGCCCCCCGCGCGTCTTGGGATCGATGGCAAGCGACGCGCTCGTGACGACGCTACCGTCCGCGCCCAGGTGATGGCGACCGTACGTCTCCGGATCGACTTCGCGCGACCAGATGGCGGCGCCCGTCGTCGTGTCGCGCACGGTGAGAACGCTGCCCGAAGGAGACATCGTGGCCCGGGTCGCGATACGGCCTGCACGAGGCCCGGCGGGACCGCTTCCCCTGCTGAAACCCGTGCCGCCGCGCAGGGTGATCGGCGATGCGAGCCATGCCTCGGCCCCGTCGGCCGCGGAATGCTTCCGGACGCCGTTGCGCAATCCGGTGAAGACGTTTCCCGCGGTGTCGACGGCCACGCTCGCGCCGGAGGAGTACACGCCCTGCGGGCCGTCGACCGTCCACTGGACCGCGCCGCTCGTCCCGTTGTATCGAACCGTTCGCGAAACCCGCAACGCGTTCTGGAAGTCAGGAGTGGTCCACCCGGTCACGACCGGCGAGCCGGTCTCGGCACCTGAGATCGCCACGCCCTCACCCAGCAAGCTGGTCGCGGCACCCGAGATCGCCACGCCGTCACCCAGCAAGCCGGTCGGCGCGACGCTCCATGCCACGGTTCCCGTCGGATCGATGCGAACCGTGCGCATCTGCAAATACGGGCCCACGATCGTCGAACCGGTCGCGTAGATCTCGCCCGAGGGGCCGAGCGCCAGCGCCGCCGCGGAGCCGCCCCCGTCGAGGCACGCGGTCCACACCGTTCCACCGGCGTTGCGCTCCAGCTTGAGGACGCAAAAATCCGCCGGGTACGTGCGAAGGATGCCGCCGGCAATCAGGAGGTCACCCGCGGCATCGAGCTTCACGTCGTTGCCGATTGCGCTTGCGTTGAGCAATTGCCACGCGACGGCGCCTGTCGCGCCGTCGAGCCGCAGGACGCGCATCTTCCCGGATAGGTTGCCCGTGACGAAGGCATGGCCGGAGCCGTCCACCGCGATCGCCGTGCCCTCGCCTCGCTCCGCGAGCGACCCGCCCGACTGCCACGCCACGGCGCCCGTCGCACCGTCGATCTTCGCGGCGCGCACGTCGAGTTCGGAGCGCGTGGTGCCGGTGACATAGACCGAACCTCCGGGCCCGAGGGCAAGAGCCTCCACCCGCATGAGATCGGACAGCGCCGCGCTCCAGAGCAACGCGCCCGTGGAACCGTCGTACTTGTTCACTCGTCCGGTCATGACGTAGGCCTCGTCGCTGGAATAGCCGCCCACCACCACGTCCCCCGCCGCGTCGATGGCGACCGCGATGCCGCCCGCCCGGTCGTACCCGGGGAACAAGCCGTGGTACGTGGCGATCCAGACCGGCTGTCCGGTCGCGGCGCTGAAGCGCGCGGCCACGAGCGGCGCGGGCTGATGGTCCAGAGCGCATCCGGCGACGACGACGTCGCCATTCGCGGCCACGGCCATGGCCTGCTTCGCCGCGCCGGTGCCGTGCGCAAACGTGCACCCCGGCGAGAGGGCCGCGTCGACGGTGCCCCACTCGTCCTGCGACCAAACCACGGAAGACGCGCTGGCGCCCGCGCATGCCAGCATCATCGAGAGCACCACGAGCAGGCCCGCGAGAGTACGCGCCATGGGCTTCCTGGCGATGCGCGTCATGGTGACACTCCACTCACGCGCCAGCCCGTGCCCGCGCCCAGGATCTCGCTCCCACTCACCATCGCCGTCCCGTTCATCAGCCACACCGCCACGCGCCCATCCGTGTGCTCCCAGACGATGTCGGCCTTTCCATCGCCGTCGAGATCGCGCAGCAGCTTCGCGGACCAACCACTCCCCGCGTTGAGGATCTGCTTCATCTGCGTCGGCACGAGCCCGTTCATGAGGTAGATCGCGGCACGACCATCGGCGTGCGTGAAGAAGAGGTCGTCCTTGCCGTCGCCGTCGAAGTCGGCGGTGTGCGTCACGGTCCACCCACTACCCGGGCCAATCAACGTCGCACCACTCGCCATCGAGGTGCCGTTCATGAGCCACAAGGCGATGGTTCCATCTGTGTGCTGCCAGACGATGTCGGCCCTGCCGTCCGCGTTGAAATCGCCGACGTGCGTCGCGGTCCAGCCACCCGCGCCGAGGATCTGCGCCCACCCGATCGGCTGGACGCCGCCCATCAACCAGATCGCGTGGCGGCCATCGGGGTGTCGAAAGAGGATGTCGGCGTAGCCGTCGCCATCGAAGTCCGCAACGCGCGCAACGATCCACCCTGTACCGGGTCCGAGGATCAATGCCTGCGCCGCCGCGGGCTTCTCGATCGCGGTCCATGCGAAGACGCGACCGTCCGCGTTCTGCAGCACAACGTCGGTGGTGCCGTCCGCGTCGAGGTCGCCCACCCCTGCGACGTGCCAACGGTCGGTGTTGGAAACGAGCGGCACGTTGCGCTCGACACCGGCGCCCTGCATGTACGAGATCCACACTGTGCTATCGGCGTTGTCCCAGAAGATGTCCGACTTGCCGCCGCCATCGATGTCGCCACGGCCCCGGGGCACGAATGTCGCGGGTACCGCGAGCACGCCGGAATCCTTGAGCGTAAGACCATTCATCAGCCACACGGCCTTGCGCCCGTCGGCGTGCACCCACAACAAATCGTTGCGGCCATCGCCATCGAGGTCGAAGTCCACGGTCAGGCGTGGCACGGGCGGGTTGCTGCCCGGCAACACTTTCATGACGCGGGCCCCGGTCACGAGCGAGAACAGGAGATACGCGCCGCTCGTATCGGCCTCGATCGCCAGCGGCAGATTGGGCTGGGGAACGAAATCGAGAGCGTCCACCGTCAGGATGCCCCCGGAAGATCCCTCGTACTTCACCAGGCGCGCCTTCTGCTCTCCAACCGTCGGATCGAGCCCGAGTTCGAGAATGTCCCCTGCCGCGTTGACGGCCAGGCCGATCGCCGTACCCCGCGACGCCCGCGCCCAGATCACGGTGCCGTCGGCGGGCGAAATGCGCCGCACGACTCCGTCGACCCGAAGCACGAGATCCCCTCCGGGCAGGACGGCCATTCGCGGCCGGTTCAAGGATCGGGGAAACGAGACGAACCAGGTGCGCATGCCGCTGGCGCCCGCGATTCGTGAGAGCTGAACCGCGCTGTTGCTACCCTCGGCCAGCACGATGGCATCGCCTTGAGCCGTCATCGTCATGTCGATCGCATAGCCGGGCCACTCGGACGCGTTCCACAGCAAGGTCCCGTTCGCGCCGGAATATTTCGATGTCGACAGCACTCCGGCCGCAATCACGTCGCCTGCCGCATCGATGCCCACGCCCGAGATCGCGTCGACTGTCCGGTCGAGGGTTTGGCCGTGCTCGACCTGCCACAGCAGCGTGCCCGAAGCGCCATCGCGCATCTCGATCCACGAAGTCGCAGGACATGCGTTGGCAGAGCAGGCAATGCCGACGGTCACGACGCGCCCGGGGCCCCCGGACGCCACGATGCGAGCGAAGTCGCCGTTCGGCGCCGCTCGATCCGAAGTCCAGACTGTGGAACCGTCCACCGCCGAGACCCTGGCGATGCGCGACCCACCCGCGGAGTTCGAGGTGACCAGTACGTCGCCGCTGCCATGCAGCGCCATGACCGGCATCGACGAGAGGTAGCCGGGGCCCTCGACGTATGCGCGCCACGCGACCGCGCCGGAGATCGCATCGCGGACCGTCAACTGGACACGCGAGTCGGCATTCGATACGGCGAGCGAGGCGACACGGCCCCCGCGCAAAGTGAGGCGGCCGCCGACGGAGAACGTCAGACGGGGCGGGGCAACCTTTGGAGCTTCCCAACGAAGGGCGCCATTGGAGCCCGCGTATTTCACGTAGCCCGCGTTGAGCGCCACGATCACGTCGCCCGCGGCGTCGACCTTCGCCGCCATACCGGCAACGCTGGCCGTGTCTCGATCGACGACCCAGATCGGCATGCCATTCGCGCTCGAGTAGCGAACCGTGCGCGCCTTCTCGTCCAGCGCGTTGCTGCCCGCGAAGCCCGTGACGACGGGGTTGCCCGTCGATGCCCCGGCAATTGCGTTGCCGCCGCCTCTCGCACCGGGATCCACGGCCGCCCAGACGACCTGGCCGGTGGCGCCCGACATCTTCACGGTACGCATCTCGGTGTCGAGAGCGCCCGCGGTGTATCCGGTCACGTAGGCATCGCCGATCGCGTCGATCGAGATTGAATTGGCCTGGCCCGCGGGGCCGCCGGTGCCCTCGATGCACGAGGTCCAAGCCGCGATGCCCGTGGCCTTCGCCAGCTTCACGGCGCAGAAGCGCATCTCGCCGCCCGCCGCCCGCTTGCGGCCAACGGCAATGACATCCCCGGATGGGTCCAGGGCTACGTCCATGCCAACACCCGGGTCGGAAACATGCAACCACGCAACGCTTCCGTCGGAGCCACCGAACTTGACCACGTGGAAGAGGCCGGACGACCCCCCGTCTCCAGTGACAAATGCATCCCCGTTCAAGTCCACCGCGATCGCGGATCCGGAGAGTCGATCCGGTGGTTGCGCAATCGGCGAGGCCACGTTCCACTTCACCGAACCGGTGGCGCCGTCGAGGCGGGCCGCGCGAAACCCCGTGTAGAGGGTACCCCGCGCCGTGACGAAGATATCGTTCGACGGACCGATCGCGATCGCAAACCCGAATCCGGGCTCGCCCAGCGGCTGCGACTCCCACAGCACCGCGCCCGTCACTCCGTCCAACTTGAAGATCGGAAAGGCGAAGGTCGGTGCCGTTGCCACACCGTAGCGATCGCCCGTCACGACGACATCGCCATTTCCATCGATCGCCAGTGCGTATCCCCGCTGCTGGCCGTCAATGGTCGATTCGCCCAGCACCGCCGTCCACACGGGCTGGCCTGTTGCTGCGGCGTAGCGAACGACGGTCCATCCCGAGAGTCGCGACGTGCAACCGGTGACTGCGAGATCCCCGTTGGCGAAGAGGGCCACCGCCTTGTTCTCCGGGGTGCGCGTGTCGCCGCAGCCCGGCACCGGATGCACTTCGCCGACGAATTTCTCGTCGTGCTGCCAAAGGGTCGTCTGGCCCAGGGAAGCCAGCGGCATCACCAGCGCGGCGGCAATGGCGAGCAGAGCGCGTGAGATCGTCACTGCCCCGCCCCACTCACGCTCCACCCCGTCCCAGGCCCCAGGATCTCGCTCCCACTCACCATCGCGGTCCCATTCATCAACCACACGGCGACACGTCCATCGGTGTGTTCCCAGACGATGTCCGCTTTTCCATCGCCGTTGAGATCGCGCATCACCTTCGCGGACCAGCCACTTCCCGCATTGAGGATCTGCGTGGTCTGCGTCGGCATGAGCCCGTTCATCAGGTAGATCGCGGCACGACCATCGGCGTGCGTGAAGTAGAGGTCGTCCTTGCCGTCGCCGTCGAAGTCCGCGGTGTGCGTGACGGTCCAACCCGACCCCGCCGCGAGCAACGTGGCCCCGCTCGCCATCGACGTGCCGTTCATGATCCACGCCGCGACAGTTCCGTCCGTGTGCTGCCACAGGATGTCGGCTTTGCCATCACCATTGAGATCGGGTGCGTGCGTCGCGGTCCAACCGCCCGCGTTGAGGATCTGCACTTGCGATGACGGCGTCTTTCCATCCATGAGCCAGATCGCGTGGCGGCCATCGGGATGGCGGAAGAGGATGTCGTCCTGCCCGTCGGCGTTGAAGTCGGCAAGGCGCGAGACGAGCCACCCGGTACCGGTCCCGAGGATCACGGCTTGCCCCGCGGTGCCGTTCACGACCTGGACCCACACCATCACGCGGCCGTCGGCGTGCTGCAGGACGAGGTCGGCGCGCCCATCGCCATCGAGGTCCCCGATCGCGGCAATGTGCCAGCCTTCCGTGTTGCCGACGATGACGTTGGTGGAAACGGCCTGCGTCGCGTTCATCAACGAGAGTCCGATCCGTCCATCGGGATGCTGGAACAGCAGGTCTGCCTTGCCGTTGCCGTCGATGTCGTCGACGTGCGTCGCGACCCACGGCGCGGGGAAGGCCGCGACCTCGGCCGTGGCCGTGGGCAACAGCCCGCTCATCAGCCAGATCGCATGCCGGCCGTCGACGTTCTTCCAGAGCAGGTCGGAATGACCGTCGCGGTCGAAGTCGTACGACGCAACGTACGGCGGCATCGTCGCGCCCGGCGACAGCTTGAGCGTCAATGCGGCATCGGGAAGCCCGCTGCCCGGCACCGTTCCGTAGCCGGCCAGGTAGATTCCCGAGACGTCGGCGAGGATCGCGTTGGTACTCGTGCCGTACTCGTGGACGAAATCCCAGATCCAGGCGCCGGTGGCGCCGTGGAACTTGCTCGCGCGCAGCCCATACGAAGACGCGACGTACACGTTTCCGTCCGCATCGACCGTGACCCCATTCGAGGGACTTCCCTGCGATTGGCGGCGCGACCAGCGGATCGTCCCGTCGCCCGCGACGCGCACCACGCGATACACGTACGCAGAGTTCGAGTACTCATCCACCGCGAACACGGCATCGCCGTCCGGAGCGAGCGTCAACCGGCCCCCGTACGTCGATTGCGCCACTCTCACCGACCACGACAACCTGCCATCCGCGCCGGAACGTTTGGTCAGGTAGGTCGAGGTTCCGTCGGACCGGATGGCCCACACGTCGCCGCCTGCATCGAGACGCATCTCGCCGAAGGCGCCCCCGGGCTCGGTTGTCGTCCAGAGCGGAGCGCCCGTGGCCGCGTCGAGCTTGGCGACCCTGTCGCCGCCCGCGATCACCGGATTGTTGGCGGCGTCGAGCGCCAGCGAAGCGACCCCGCGAGCGACTGCGGCATGCCACAGCAGCGCGCCCGTGGCCCCGTCGTAGCGGCGCACCCAGGGAGAGGGGGTGAAACAGCCTCCGATGAACGGATCCCACGCGCCGCAGGTCGATCCCGCGCTCACGACGTGTCCCGCGCTGTCCACCGCGATCGCGGTGCCGGACGAAGAGGCCGTGCCGGGAACCGAATACGTCACGCGCCAGAGCTCGGAGCCGTCGACCTTCGACCGCTTGGCGGCGTACGCCACGCTGTCCTGGAAGCTCGCGCCGATGCCCCCCGTCAACACGACGTCTCCGGCGCCATCGATCGCGATGCGCGGCACACCATTCCCCAGGGTCGTGTCGTCCGTGGTGACGCGCCACAACGGATCGCCGCTCGATGCATCGCGCAGCACCACCTGCCCCTTCGCGTACCCGAAGGAATGCAGCGACGCGAGGCGCCCGCCTCGCAAGGCGAAATGCGGTCCCACGAGACGGGTCGAGGCCGGCACCGTGGTGGCGGCGCCCGTCCAAAGCTCGGTGCCTGTCGCGCCCGCGTACTTGTGCACGCCGAACAAGGTCGACCCTGCACCGGCGAAGAGAACGTCGCCGGACGCGTCGACGCCGAGTCCCCGTCCCGTCCCCGGCACCGGCGAGCCGAAACTGCCGACGGTCCACGTCGGAGATCCATCGGAAGCCGAGTAGCGGACGGTCACGGGATAGCTCGCCGTCACGTAACCGTAGGTGGGATCCAACTGCTGCAGGACGCCCGTGACGACCGGCGCACCGCTCCCGGCACCGGTAACGACATTGCCGATCCCGTTCACTTCGGGAGCGACCGTGCGGCTCCACTGCACGACGCCCGTCGAGCCCGCGAGCTTCACAGTGCGCATCTCGACACCGACCGCATTTCCGCCGCCTTGCCCCGGGAATGACGTGCCTTTCGTATAGCCCGTGACGTATGCGTCGCCGGCTCCATCGAGTGCGACGCCGTTCGCCAGGCCGGCTCCTTCGAGCGTGCCTCCGACACAGGTCATCCACGCCTCCGTGCCGCTGTCCTTCGCGAGCTTCAGGGTGCAGAACCGCATCCCCATGCCGGTATCGATGCCGCCTGCCGCGATCACGTCGCCCGCGGCATCGAGCGCCAGGTGACGACCCTGGCTGCCCGCGGAGCCCCTCGCACGCGACCAAGTGACGTTGCCACTGCTTCCGGCGAAGCGCGCCACCTGGAAGACGTTGGCGTTCGAGATGCCCGCGACATACGCATCTCCGGTGGCATCGACGACGATCGCGTTGCCCGCGCCGCCTTCCGTGCCCGCATCCGGCGCTGTGCCAACCCAGGAAACGGCGCCGGTCGCGCCGTCGAGCTTCACGACGGTCATCGCGGACCCGCCGCCCAGCGCACTCCCCGTCACGTAGACATGGTTCTGCGGACCGACAGCGAGGGCGTTGCCGGTCGACAGGATCTCCGTCTTCGCGACCCACAGGAGCTCGCCGGTCATGCCATTGAACTTCACCGTCACGGCGCCGGTGATCCCATAGCCCGGTAGCCCGCCCGGAACGTAGCCGGTGACGATCACATCGCCTGCCGCATCGAGTGCCACCGCAAGGGCCGCTTCGTAGGACAAGGACGCCGAATAAGTGGACGTCCAGACCGCGGCCCCGGTCGAAGCCGCGTACCGAACCACCGCGAAGTCGCCGCCGCTCCCGTTGCCGATGCCTCCGGCCGCGATCGCATCTCCATTGGGCGCAACGACCAGGGACCTCGTCGACGAGATCCATTGATTCGCTTCGATCGCCGCCCGATCCAGCTTCGACCAGATCGGCGTTTGCGCCTGCCCCGCAAGGGCCGCCAGCACGAGCAGCGACCCAACGATGATGCGTGTCCCTTGGAGATTCATGTGCACCGCCTCCCGATTGTTGTTATTTCGCCGCCCCATTCACGCTCCACCCCGTTCCAGGTCCGAGGATCTCGCTCCCACTCACCATCGCCGTTCCGTTCATCAACCACGCGGCGACGCGTCCATCGGTGTGCTCCCACACGATGTCGGCCTTCCCATCGCCATTGAGATCCAGCATCCGTTTCGCGCTCCAACCACTCCCCGCATTGAGGATTTGCGTCGTCTGCATCGGCACGAGGCCGTTCATGAGGTAGATCGCGGCACGTCCATCGGTGTGCGTGAAGAAGAGGTCGTCCCGGCCGTCGCCGTCGAAGTCGGCGGTGTGCGTGACGGTCCAGCCGGAACCCGCAGCGAGCAAGGTGGCGCCGCTCACCATCGACGTGCCGTCCATGAGCCACGCCGCGACCGTTCCATCCGTGTGCTGCCACAGGATGTCGGCCGTGCCGTCGGCGTTGAGGTCGGGCGCGTGCGTCGCGGTCCAGCCGCCGGCATTGAGGATCTGCACTTGCGACGTCGGCGTCGTTCCATCCATGAGCCAGATCGCGTGGCGGCCGTCGGGATGGCGGAAGAGGATGTCGTCTTCCCCGTCGCCGTTGAAGTCGGCCAGGCGCGAGACGACCCAGCCCGTTCCCGCGCCGAGGATCGTCGCCTGCCCTGCCACTCCCGCGGTGATGCGGGTCCACGCGAGCACGCGGCCGTCGGTGTGCTGCAACACGAGATCGGCGGTTCCGTCGCCGTCGAGATCGCCCGTCCCGCCGATGTGCCAGCCGCTCCCGTTGCCCATGTAGAAGGCCGACGAGTAGAAGGTGCCATTCATGAGCAAGCCCGAGATGGCGCCCGTGGGGCCTTCCATGAACAGGTCCGCCCTTCCGTCGCCGTTCGCGTCGTTCACGCGCGTGACAGGACCGGGACCGAAGGTCGGGACCTCGCTGGCCGTGATCGGCACGAGGCCGTCCATCAGCCAGATCGCCGTGCGGCCATCGGTGTGGCGCCACAACAGGTCCGAGCGCCCGTTGCCGTCGAAGTCGAGTGAAGCCGCGTGAAACGGAACCGTTGCACCGAAGTCCAGCTTGAGCGTGAGCGCCGCGCGCGGGAGCCCGGTGCCGTCGACATAGCCTGCGAGATAGAGACCCGTCGAATCGCTGAGGATGCCCACCGTGTACACGGTGGCCGTGGCGTTCGAATAGGCCTTGTCCGAGATCGCCGCGCCGCTCGCGCCATTGAACTTGGCGACGCGCATCGACAAGTTCGATTCCACGTTCAGCGTGAGTGCCACGTGTACGTTCCCGTCCGGATCGACCGTCACGCCACGCGCGTAGATGGAGCCGCTCGCCGCCACCTCGCGTCGCGACCACAGGATGGTCCCGTCCGCGCCCGACAGGCGAAGCAGTCGATACCCGAACCGTTCGCCGAGGTAGTCGTACGACAACACGACGATGTCGCCACCGGGTAAGAGGGCCATCAACCCACCGTTTCCGGGTGACGGGATCGTCGCCTCCCAAAGCGCCGCGCCCGTGGAGCCGTCGCGGTGCGTCACGACGGTCGCGACCCCGCTATCGCGCAGCACGACGACATTGCCGCTGGCCAATGCGATCAGCTGGACCGCACTCGAGCCCGACGCCGTGTCCTGCCACAGCACTGCGCCGGTCGATGCATTCAATTTGAAGACGGACGGGCCCGCGCCTGCGAACACATGGTTCGAGGGATCCACGGCGAGCGACGGGGATTCGAAGCTCCCCAGCGCCACGTGCCACTGGAGCGCCCCCGTTGCCGCGTCGAGCTTGCGCACCCACCCCTGCTGGTCGAAGCAACTGCCGAAGCGCGGATGCACGGACCTGCACGTCGAGCCACCCACCACGGCGTGTCCCTCGGAGTCCAGCGCGAGCACATTGGCACGCGAGTAGATCGTGGAAGGCACGGAGTAGTCGGCGCTCCAGACCACGGCCCCATCCACGTGCGAGCGCTTCGCGGTGCGCGCACTTCCCTGGAAACCCAGCGCCACTCTCTCCATGCCGGCATACACGACGTCGCCGGCACCATCGATCGCGACGCGCGCATCCGTACCCGCGCCGAGCGCGCCGTCCACTTCGACGCTCCAGGCCGTGTTGCCCGTGGCTGCATCGCGCAGGACGAGTTGGCCAGTCGATCCGGCGCGAAGGAGCAACGAGGCGAGACGGCCGGAACGCAGGGTGAAGTTCGGACCGGCGTACATCGTCGCGCCGCTGACCATCGAAGGCGCGGCTTCCCAAAGCTCGACACCGCTCGCGCCCGAAACCTTGTGGACCCCGTACAGGCTCGAGCCGACGCCGGCGATCAGCACGTTGTCCGCGGCGTCAGTGGCAACCGCGCGGCCATATCCGGCCGGTGAACCGACCGTGCCGCCGATGCTCCACGTCGGCGTCCCGTCGAGGGGCGAGTAGCGCACCGTCATCGGATAGCTCGTGAACAGGAAACTGCCCGGGTCGGGCACGCGCAGCTCGCCGGTCGCGACCGGAGATCCGTTTGCCGCGCCGCCGATCGCCTGGCCGATGCCGGTCACGACGCCGGGAAACTTGTGCGTGGCTACGCGACTCCATTGCACGAGGCCCGTGGCGGCCGCGAACTTCACGGTGCGCATCTCCGGGGCATCGAGACCCTGCGTGGAGCCCGTCGCGTACGCGTTGCCCGCTGCGTCGAGCGAAACGCTGTTCGCACGCCCAGCTCCCGCGGCCGTGCCTTCGACGCAACGCGTCCACGTTTCGACGCCCGTGTCCTTCGCGAGCTTCGCCGCGCAGAAGCGCAGTCCCGCGCCGGCTTCAACTTCACCCACCACGATGACATCGCCCGCCGCGTCGATGCGCAGGTCGCGTCCCCGCCCGCCCACGCCACCGATGCCACGCGACCACGTGAGCGACCCGTTCGCGCCCGAGAAGCGAGCCACCTGGAACGTGAGCCCGCTGGCGGGTCCCGACTGGCCGGTCACGTACGCGTCGCCCGCGGCGTCGACCACGATCGCGCCACCATGGGCACCGCCGTCGGCCTGCACGCCCGGATAGGACCCGGCCCAGAGCACTGCACCGCTCGCGCTATCGAGCTTCACTGCGGTCATGTCACCGAGATCGGGAAAATTGGCGTAGCCGGTGATGTAGACGTGATTGCCCGGGCCGATGGCGATCGCGGTACCACGCCCGATCTGGTAGACGATCGCGGTCCAGAGGACCGCACCCGTCGCTGCGTCGAATTTGATCGTGACCGCCGCTTCGGTATGGCCCACGTAGGTCGAGCCGGTGGCGATGACGTGGCCCGCGCCATCGACCGCGACCGCCTCGAGAAACCCGTAGGGCAGCGCTAGCTGAGAGTTGATCCAGGCGACGGCGCCGGTCGCTCCCGAATACCGGATGACGGCGACATTCGAACCGATGTCGTTTCCGACCGCGCCCACCGCGATGGCATCCCCGTTGGGTGCCACCGCCATCGAACGCGGAGGGTTCGCGAACCATTGGTCGGAAGCGATCGGGACGTGGTCTTCCTTCGACCAGATCGGCGCCTGCGAAGAGGCGTCGAACGCGGTGAGGAGGACCATCAGGCAGGCAGCGGCAGCAATTCTCATGAACATCGAAGCTCCTTAAGCTGTTGATTTCACATCAACAGAGGGGCGAAACGGAATTGCTCCCTGGGTGTGGGTTTTTTTCCCACAGTGCGGGAACGCGAGGCGGGTGTCAAGCACAATCGTGTCTATGGGGGATCGACTACGGGTTCGCGGTGCTCACGCTCCAGCCCGTCCCGGGCCCGAGGAGCGTCGATCCGCTGGTCATTGCGGTGCCGTTCATGAGCCATGCCGCAACGCTGCCATCCGTGTGTTGCCACACGATGTCCGCCCTTCCGTCGCCATCGAGGTCGAGCAGGCGCCGCACGCTCCAGCCGCTGCCGGCATTGAGGATCTGCGTCGTTTGCGCGGGCATGAGGCCGTTCATCAAGTAGATCGCCACGCGCCCGTCATCGTGGGTGAACAGCAGGTCCGACTTGCCGTCCCCGTCGAAGTCCCCGGTGTGCGTGACGCTCCACCCGCTACCGGGACCGATCAACGTCGCGCCGCTCGCCATGGACGTTCCGTTCATCAGCCACGCGGCGATCGTGCCGTCCGCGTGCTGCCACAGGATGTCGGCCGTGCCGTCGCCGTTGAGATCGAGTGCGTGCATCGCGGTCCAGCCTCCTGCGTTGAGGATCTGCGCTTGCGACTTCGGCGTCTTTCCATCCATGAGCCAGATCGCGTGGCGTCCATCCGGATGCCGGAACAGGATGTCGTCGAGACCATCGCCGTCGAAATCCGCGAGGTGCGAGACGACCCAACCCGTTCCCGCGTCGAGGATGTAGGACCCCACGCCTCCGGCCAGGATCCTGGTCCAGGCGAAGACGCGGCCATCGGCGTTCTGCAGGACGACGTCAGCCCGGCCATCGCCATCCAGGTCTCCGGCGGCGGCCACATGCCAGCCATCGTGATTGCTCACGAGGGTCGAGGCCGCCGTGGCAAGCGTGCCGCTCACTAACGATAGGGAGATCTCGCCGTTCGGATGCTGGAAGAGGAGATCCGCCCTTCCGTCGCCGTCGAAGTCGGCGATACCTGTGATGGAAACGCCGGCAGCGGGAGCGGAGACCTCGCCTGTAGCGAGTACCGAAAGGCCGTCGACCAGCCAAAGAGCATGCCGGCCATCCGGGTGCGACCACGTGAGGTCCGAACGTCCGTCGGCATTGAAGTCGAGCACGCCGGGAACGATCGTCGCCGTGTTGGTGAACATTGCCGTCCGGGCCGTCGATCCCGATGAAGGGTTGTTGGTGGTGATGGAAACGCAGGCATAGATGCCCGCACCGTCCGCGGCAATCGCCTCCGCGGTCGACTCGGTGCCATCTTCCACCGCGAAGATCGAAAGCACGCGGCCGCTCGAACCTTCATACCTCACGATTCGCGCGCGCGGTGCGCCGTCGTTGCCGAATCCCTGGCGCGCGGCCACGACGTTGCCGTCCGCATCCATCGCAAGGTCGCGCGTGACGCCCGCGAGCTTTCGCGCCCACGACACGGCGCCATTGGCGCCCGAAAGCCGGCGCGTGAAAGCGCCGCCCGCGACGATCGCGTCCCCATTCGATGCGAGGACGATCTTCGTCGCGCCGGGGACCGGCGTGGACCACATCGTGGATCCGTCAGACCCCGACACCTTCATCACACGCGCGCCCGATGCGTCGGAGACCAGGACCATCGCGTCGTCATGGAGGTCCACCACGACAACCTGCTGCGAAGCCGGGGGAATCGCAACGGGGACGCTCCAAAGGGCGACGCCGGTCTCGGCGGCGTACTTCGCGATGACCTGCCCGCCGGCCGCAAGGACATTGCGCGCCGAATCCGTCGCGACGGAGACCGCCGCCCCGGGGAACATCCCATGGTCGGAAAAGCCAAAGCTGTGGCTTGCGTGCCAGAGGACCGCGCCCGATTGCGCATCGTGTTTCTCGATCCAATGCTCCACCCGGCATTCCTCGTACACCTGAGAGCAGGTTGCGGCGCCGACGATCACGCCACCGCCCGAATCGATCGCCAGCGATCCCACCATGCCCAGCGTCAGCGGCTCGTCGACATGAACGTGCCCCCAAAGCACCGCGCCGTCGACGGCCGCGTACTTGACGGTGAGCACGTTGGCGCCCGAGCTCAGCGCGACGATGACATTGCCCTCGGCATCGACGGCGATGCGCTTGCCCGGATGCGCCGATGTGTTCGGCCCGCGGACTGTCCACAGCGGCAGCCCCGTTGCCGTATCCCTCAGCGAAAGATGCGAACCCGTTGGGGCTTCGAAAACCGCCGACGCGATGCGTCCTCCGCGCGGTGCGCTGATCTCGGGGCCGACATAGCGGCCCGGCTCGTCGTGCTGCCACACAACGGGCTGTGCGCGAGCCGCGATCGCGCAGAACGAGAGCGCAGCGGCCGCGATGATGCGAATGAAGGTCATGGTGCTCTTTCCGGTTTTCCGGATTCTATTTCGCGAAGCACCAAGAAAAACGCCCCGGATGAAAAATCTCCGGGGCGCTGTGTCGCTGATCGGCGACTACTGGCTCGCGCCGTTCACCGCCCAACCCGTGCCGGCACCGAGCAGGTTCACGCTGCTCGACTTCACGACGCCGTCCATGATGTAGAGCGTCACGCGGCCGTCGGCGTTCTCGAAGATGAGGTCCGACTTGCCGTCGCCATTCAAGTCTCCGACGCGCTTCACGGTCCAGCCCAGGCCGCCTTGCAGGATCTGCGCCGTCTGCTTGGGCGTGATGCCGTTCATGAGGTAGATCGCGATGCGCCCGTCGGTGTGCTGGAAGACGATGTCGCCCTTCCCGTCGCCGTCGAAATCGCCGACGCGAAGCGCCGTCCAGCCCGCGCCCGCGTTGAGCAGCCCGATGCCCGACTTCATCACCGCGCCGTCCATCAGCCACACCGCGATCGTGCCGTCGGTGTGCTGCCAGACGATGTCCGCGCGCCCATCGCCGTCGAGGTCGGGCGTGTGCATCGCGGTCCAGCCGCCGGCGTTGAGGATCTGCGTGGTGGCCTTGATGGCGATGCCGTTCATCAACCAGATCGCGTGGCGGCCATCCGTGTGGCGCCACAGGAGGTCGTCGTTGCCGTCGCCGTCGAAGTCGGCCACGCGGATCACGCTCCAGCCCGAGCCCGCGTTGATGATCGAGGCGCCGCCCGTCATGGTGGCGCCGTTCATCGTCCAGACCGCGACGGTGCCGTCCGTGTGCGTGAAGAGGAGATCCGCCTTGCCGTCACCGTTCAGGTCCGGCGTGTGCGTGACGCTCCAGCCTCCTGCGTTGAGGATCTGCGTGGTCGTCGTGGGCGTGGTGCCGTTCATGAGGTAGATCGCGATGCGGCCATCCGTGTGGCGCCACACGAGGTCGGCCTTGCCGTCGCCATTGAAGTCCGCGACGTTCGTGACCGCCCAGCCCGTCGCCGGGCCGATGATCTCGGTCGTGGCCGTGGGCGTGAGGCCGTTCATGAGGTAGATCGCGGCGCGGCCGTCGGTGTTCTGCCACACGAGGTCGGTATTGCCGTCGGCGCTGAAGTCGAAGGCCTTGGCGAGCGGCATCGAGACAGCATCGATCCACGCGCGGTCCTTGCAGTTGGCGCCGCCTTGCGCGGGCGCGGGGCTCGAGACGTTCGCACACGGGAACGGCAGCAGGTTCTTGAAACGCCAGCGCAGCGTATGCGTGCCCGCGGTGACCGCCTGGGTCACGAGCGTCCAATCCACTTCACCGCCGACCGAATTCGTGAACACCGTGGCTCCGTCCACCATGAAGTCGAAGCCTGAATAGTTCGACTGATAGCTCGACAGCTTGTAGCGGAACGAGACGTTGCCCGCGAGGAAGACGCCGGTGTATGTGATGTCGGAGTTGCCGAACGTGGTGAAGGCGCTGTCGGGCGCGAACATCTGCGCGGAGCGAAGGCTCGACGTGCTCATGAACCCGTCAACCGGGTCGACCGTCCACGACGAGTTCGGCGTATTCGCGTTGGGAACGTTCGGCGAGAGGAAGCCCTTCGGCGCGACGCTGGCGACCGGGAAGGTATCCGGCTCGTCGTCGGCGATCCGTACCGTGGCCGATTGTGCTGTCGAGCCCGAGCTGCCGATGAAGGCCCCACCCGTCGGCGTGCTGAGCGCCACCGTGAACGACTCGTAGCCCTCGAGTACGCTGTCCTGCAGGATCGGGACCGTGATGGTCTTGTTGGCCACGTCACCGTTGGCCCAGTTCAACGTGCCGGTGGTCGTCGTGAAGTCGGAGCCCGCCGTCGCCGTGCCGTTCACTGTGGTGTAGTTCACCGAGATGGCGCCCGTCGAGCCCGCGTGGCGCTGCACGGTGAGTACGACATTCCCCGCAGACTCGGCGACGTCATAGCTGAGCGGCAGGAACGTCACGATGCCGGGGCCGGTGAGGGTCGCCAGCGCCTGGCGGAAGTTCTGCGTGGTTTCACGCGTGTCGTTCAGGGCCTGGTGTTCGTCCGAAACTCCGACAGCAGGCGGGTTGAGACCGCCCGTCGTCGCCAACACAGCCGCCGGGTAGAACGCGGTGTTGAGGAAGTTGATCCCGGGGTTCGAGAAGAATGGCGCACGCAGGCAACTGAATCCCAGCGCAGCGCATGCATCGTTGTATGCCATCACGGTCCGGAACCGGTTCGTCGTATCGACGTAGCCGCGCGAATAGTTGATGGTCGTCGTGCCTGGATCGACCGGGGCGCCTTCGGGGCTGACCTGCGTGGAGGAACCCGGAGACGGCTTCTCATCGTGGTTGAGCCCCATGTTGTGGCCCAGCTCGTGCAGCATCGTGAGGTTCCCGCCGGCGCAGCCCCAGTGCACGACGTTGTAAGCGAGGTTCTGGAAGGAGTTGCGCTCCTGGCTCATGAGGTAGCCCAGGCCGCACGAAGCGCCGTTGTTGATCCACAGGCTCACGAAGTCGGCGCGGTACAGATCACGCAGCACCGGAACCTCGTCGAGGACGCCATCGGTCGGCGACGCGATCTGGGCCAGCGCCGTGTTGAAACCACCGCCGCCCGCAGTCTCGACGAAGTTGACCTCGCCCTTGTAGACGAGGCGCAGGCGCTGCACGACGTTGGAGTTTCCATACACGGTGGTCGATTCGACGAACTCGGCGTCGATGAGGGTCCCCATCGCAGCCGTGCCTCCCGCTGCAGCCCGCGCGGCGGGCGTGTAGACGACCATCACGTCGATGATGTTGTTCGTGTCGGGTGCCGTGACCGGGGGCGTAGACGGCCAGAGGATCGGCATTCCGTCCTTGGCGACCGCGGCCCTCGAAGGCTGCGCGTACTGGACCGCCGGCGGATGGTCGGGAATGTTGAACGCGGCCAATTCGCGCGCCACGTAACCCTGGTCCGCACTGCCCCGCAGCACGAACCGGCGATCCCCCACATTCACGTTCGCGGCGATCACGCCGCCGTTGTCCACGATCACCGCGGGTTGGCGCGTGGTCGAGCCGAGCACCGTGCCCGCGTACGCGACGCCGCCGCTTTGCGTGGCCTCGGTGCGATCGATGACGATGTGGAAGATCGCGTCCTCGAAGAACGCGATCTCGATGACCCGATAGCCGTCGGTGGCCGCCTTCGCGAGATTGCCGAGGCTGAGAGTGACGCCGCGTTCTCGAAGCACGCTGGGGTCGGCGTCGCCGCGCAGGAACTTGGGTGCGCTCCCCTGCACGAGCGAAGCCACGCGCGACTGCGCATCCGCGGGCGAATGAAAGGAAATGGCGAGCGTTGCGAACGTCGCCAGCGCAATGCCGGCCAGTCGGTTGGATTTCATTCTTTTTATCCCTGTTCGTTGATCGGCGTTGCCGCCCGTGCGCGTCCCAAACCGGCGAATCATAAAGAGGATTTCGCCCGGCCACTGTGAAGCTTCGCACTCGTGCCACCCACGCGATACGGCGGGGGTCCGGGTGCGGATGCGCAATCTTCGGCACTTTGTCTCCGCCGGGCGACTCGCCGGAACGGGCGCGGCTGGACCCCACGCGAGAGGCCGCGACACTCTGAAGACAGCCGGGTTGTCGCCTTGCAACGACGCAATCCGTCTCAAAACCCCCGAAACCGGGGCGGTCCGAATCTTGCTGTCAGGTACCGGCGTATCCACTTTTTCACGACAAGACACAGAGGCATCCGAATGTCCCGAGCCCTCATTGCCCTCCTCGCCGCCGCCCTCGCCGCTCCCGCGATGGCCGCGCCCTCCCCGACCGTCGGCGGCTGCCAGGTCTTCGACAAGAAGAACTTCTGGAACACGCCCATCGACACGCTGGCGGTCCATGCGTCGTCCGCGACGTGGATCACTTCGATCGGTTCCGCCGCGCCCACGCACCCGGACTTCGGCACGTTCGACGTGGGGATTCCCATCGGCATCCCCTTCAACATCGTTCCGGCGAACCAGACCCCGGTGGCGATCACCTTCGACCCCGAAGCGGCGGATGAAAGCGATCCCGGCCCCTATCCCATCCCGGCCAACGCGCTGGTCGAAGGCGGTGGTGCGCCCGGCGACCGCCACGTGATCGTCGTCACGCGCGACACGTGCATGCTCTACGAGCTCGACGAAGGCGTGAAGAACGTGGACAACAGCTGGGCCGCCTATTCCGGCGCGAAGTTCGACCTGAAGTTGAACGCCCGGCGCCCCGACACCTTCACCTCCGCGGACGCCGCGGGCCTGCCGATCCTCCCGGGCCTGCTGCGCTACGACGAGTTCGTGGCCGGCGAGATCAACCACGCGATCCGCTTCACCGCCCCCAGCACGCGCAACCAGTTCATCTGGCCCGCCACGCACCAGGCGGGCTCGAGCAACACGAGCCTGCCGCCGATGGGCGCGCGCTTCCGTTTGAAAGCGAACTTCAACGTCTCGACGTTCGACCCGAAGATCCAGGTCGTACTGCGCGCGATGAAGAAGTACGGCCTCGTGCTCGCCGACAACGGCAGCGCGTGGTACTTCCAGGGCGAGCACAGCCCGCTTTGGGACGACAACCTGCTGAACCAGTTGAAGACGCTGCACGGCAGCGACTTCGAAGCGGTGGATACGGCCCCGCTGCAGATCACCAGCACTTCGACGCAGGCCTTCCAGCCGCCGCCCGCCATCTCGCTGCGCCAGGTGGCCCAGGGCCTCTCGCAGCCGCTCGACATCCAGAACGCCAACGATGGCACCAACCGGCTTTTCTTCGTCGAGAAGACCGGCGGCATCCGCATCCTCAAGAACGGCGTGCTGAACGGCACGGCGTTCTTCACGATCCCGGTGGACACCAGCGGCGAGCGCGGCCTGCTCGGCCTCGCGTTCGACCCGGCCTTCGCCACCAACCGCCGCTTCTTCGTGTTCTACGTGCCCAACGACGGCACGGGCAACCTGCAGATCAGCTCGTTCACGACGCAGCTCGCGAACCCCGACCTCGCCGACATGACGAGCGAGAAGTCGATCATCACCATCAACCACGGCAGCGGGCCCACGAACCACAACGGCGGCAAGGTCGCCTTCGGCCGCGATGGCTACCTCTACATCAGCGTGGGCGACGGCGGCACCGGTGGCGCCAACGGTCAGAACAAGAATGTGCTGCTGGGCAAGATCCTGCGCCTCGACGTGAGCGCCGGCGGCCCGGGCTATGCGATTCCGCCGTCCAACCCGTTCGTGGGCGTGGCCAACACGCGCGCGGAGATCTGGGCGTTCGGCCTGCGCAACCCGTTCCGCATGAGCTTCGATCGCCACACCGGCGACCACTACATCGGCGACGTCGGCGAGGTCACCACCGAAGAAATCGACATGCAGCCCTTCGGCACACAGGGAGGCCGCAACTACGGCTGGAGCACCTGCGAAGGCCCGTTCGTCACGGGCAGCACCACCACGCTGTGCGCCCTCGCGGGCCATACGCCGCCGATCACGTCGTACGACCGCTCGCTCGGCAACGTGGTCATCGGCGGCAACGTCTATCGCGGCCGCAAGTGGCGCGACCTCTACGGCTATTACCTCTACGCGGATAGCGGCAGCAACCGCATCTTCGCCACGAAGAACGAAGCCGGCGCCTGGAGCCGCTTCGTGGTCGCGCAGACCGTGGCCAACTACGGTGGCCCCACGGGCTTCGGCGAAGACGAAGCGGGCGAGCTCTACATCACGAGCATCAACACCGGCCGCGTGTTCGCGATCGACGGCTCCGGCCCCGGCGTTCCCGACCGCGTGGTCGACCTGAACGGCAACGGCGCCGACGACCTCGTGTGGCAGAACACCGACGGCCGCGTGGCCGTGTGGCTCATGAGCGGCACGGCTTCGACCAACGCGATCGAGATCCTCGGTCCGGCCACCGGATGGAGCCCCGTGCATTTCGCGGACTTCAACGGCGACGGCAAGACCGACATCGTCTGGCAGAACACCGACGGGCGCGTGGCGATCTACCTCATGAACGGCACCGCACCCATCTCCACCGCGCAGATCATGAACGCGGGCGCGGGCTGGAGCGTGGCCGGCACGGGCGACCTGAACGCCGACGGCAAGGCCGATCTCGTGTGGCAGCACGCGGACGGACGCGTGGCCGTGTGGCTCATGAACGGCCTCACGACGCTCTCGAGCGTGGAGATCCTGCCCGCGGGCACCGGCTTCAGCGTCACGCGCGTGGCGGACTTCGACGGCGATGCGAACCGCGACATCCTCTTCACGCACACCGACGGACGCGTGGCCATCTGGCTGATGAATGGCTTCAACGTGAAGGCCACGGGGCAGATCTTGAACGCCGGCACGGGCTGGAGCGTGGTGCACACGCCGGACCTCAATGGCGACGGCCGCGCCGACATCGTGTGGCAGAACACGGACGGCAGCACGGCCGTGTGGCTAATGAACGGCACGACGTTCCTCTCCGGCGTGGGCCTGCTCGGCCCCGGCACCGGCTGGAGCGTCACGCGCACCGCGGACTTCGACGGCGACGGCAAGAGCGATCTCTTCTGGCTCAACACCGACGGCCGTGCCGCGATCTGGCTGATGAACGGCCTGGTGCCCGCCACGCAGACGCAGATCCTCAATGCCGGCGGCGGCTGGAGCGCGCGGCGCCTGGCCGACCTGAACGGCGACGGCAAGGCCGACATCGTCTGGCAGAACACGGACGGACGCGTCGCCGTGTGGCTGATGAACGGCACCACGATGACCAGCGGCAACGGCATCCTCGGCGCGGCCACCGGGTGGAGCGTCTCGCCCGTGAGCCAGTGAACGACCCCCACAAGAAAACCACGAAACGAGCCCCGAACATGAACGCATCGCGCCTGCTCCCGCTTGCCCTCGCCCTCGCCTGTGCTCCCGCGCTCGCGGCCCCGATCCAGACGCTCGGCCCCGCGCCGTGGCTGGACCCGATGCAGCCGGACCTGTGGCTGCCCGTGGCCCCGAAGGCGAAAGCCTTGACGATCCTGCTTCCGATCGCGACCGGGTCCAGGCGCGCCGTCGTGAATGCGTACAACACGTACTACGTCTCCGCGATGCCTTCGATGAACTTCACCGGGTCCATCGGCGGCTGCTCGCCCGGACTGGTGTCGAGCGCGTTCAAGGACTTCACGTTGAGCCGCGTGAACTACTACCGCGCCATGGCCGGCTTGCCGGGCAACGTCGTTCACGACTTGAGCACCACGCGCGAGACCGAGGGCCAATCGGCCGCCGTGCTCTTCTCCGCCAACCAGAAGCTCGACCACGCGCCGGCGAATCCGCCGTTCACCTCGTGCACGAACCTGCTCGCCGCGGCCAACAACGCCGCGAGCGGCTCGAACATCGCGCTGTCGTTCGGCGACAGCACGGCCGACGACGTGGTGCCGCGCTACATCGACGAATCTGACGGATCAGGCCCCGTGGGCACCAATGCCAACGCCGGCCACCGCCGCTGGATCCTCTACCCGCCGCAAGCGACGATGCTCAACGCCTCGACGCCGACCACCTTCAGCACCTGGGGCGCCAACGCGCTGCGCGTGACCGGCGGCTTCGGCACGCGCCCGGCAACACTGAATGGCGTCGCGTGGCCGCCGGCGGGCTACGTGCCGATGCAGCTCCTGCCCACGTCGAAGCGCTGGTCGTACTCGTTCAACAACGCGGACTTCAGCAACGCCACCGTCACCGTGACCGCCAACGGAACGCCGATCGGCGTGAACATCGTCTCCAAGGTCGACAACGGTTACGGCGACAACACGATCGTGTTCGAGCACACGCCGGCCATCGTCGCGGGCACGAACTACATCGTCACCGTGAGCGGCATGGCCGGCAGCGGCGTTCCGGCCACCACCTCGTACTCGGTGCGCCCGATCGACACGTCCGCGACGATCCCGGGCGTGAATGGCGACTTCAACGGCAACGGCGCGAGCGACCTGCTCTTCACCAACGCCGACGGCCGCCACGCGATCTGGCTGATGAACGGCACGGCGCCGACGGCGACCGCGGAGGTCATCGGCGCGGGCACGGGCTGGAGCGTGTCGAACGTCGCGGACTTCAACGGCGACGGCAAGACCGACCTGCTCTGGCAGCACACCGACGGACGCATGGCGATCTACCTCATGAACGGCGCGGCGCCCACGGCCACGCAGCAGATCCTCAACGCCGGCGGCGGCTGGTCGGTCACGCATACGCCGGACCTGAACGGCGACGGCAAGGCGGACTTGGTCTTCCAGAACGTCGACGGCTCCGTCGCGATCTGGACCATGAACGGCGCAACGATGACCGGCGGCACCGGCATCCTCGGCGCGGGCACCGGCTGGAGCGTGATCCGCACGGCCGACTTCGATGGCGACGGAAACGACGACCTCCTCTTCCGCCACACCGACGGGCGCCACGCGATCTGGCTGATGAACGGGCTCGCGGTGAAGTCGACGGCGCAGATCCTCAATGCCGGAGGCTGGACCGCGACGCATACGCCGGATCTCAACGGCGACGGCAAGGCGGACATCGTCTGGCAGCACACGGACGGCACGATCGCCGTGTGGCTCATGAACGGCACCGCGATGACCACGGGCACGGGCCTGCTCGGCGCAGGTACGGGTTGGAGCGTGACGCACGCCGGCGACTTCGATGGCGACGGCCGGGCCGACCTCTTCTTCCTGCACACGGACGGGCGCGCGGCGATCTACCTCATGAACGGCACGACGCCGACGGCCACGACGCAGATCCTCAATGCCGGCGGCGGCTGGAGCGTGAAGCGCCTCGTGGACTTGAACGGCGACGGCAAGGCCGACATCGTGTGGCAGAACACCGACGGCAGCACCGCGATCTGGCTGATGAACGGGACCACGATGACCAGCGGCGCGGGCATCCTCGGCACGGGCACGGGCTGGACGGTCACGCCGGTAAGTCAGTAGGAATTCTGTGACTTGCGTAACACCGGCATCCCCTGCGGCTGGGGGAAAATGACCCATGGCTAAATCCCGCTTGCTGTCCCTCGTTCTCCTGGCTGCCGCTCCTGCGTTCGCGCAGGACGCGCAGCTCGGCCCCGCACCCTGGTTCGACGCTTCGTCCTACGCGTACTTCTTCACCCAGGAGAAGTCGTTCGCGAAGGCGGTGACGACGATCACGCCGATCGCCACCGGGTCGAAATACGCGACGAAGAGTGCGTACCAGACGTACTTCCTCCCCGCGATGCCGTCGATCGACTTCACCGGCAGCGTCGCCGGCTGCACGCCGGGAACGATCTCGACGGCGTACAAGGAGTGGGTTGTCTCGCGCATCAACTACTACCGCGCGATGACCGGACTTCCGGGCAGCGTCGGCCTCAACACGTCGAATCCCGCGTCCGTCGAACTCGAGCAACAATCCGCCGCGGTGCTGTACGCCGCGAACGGAAGGCTGAGCCACATGCCTTCGACGGCCAATCCCGCGTTCACCACCTGTCCGGGCCTGATTCCGAACGCCGACATCGCCGGCGGCAAGTCCAACATCGCGCTCGGCTTCACGGACGTCGTTCCGGGATTCATGGACGACGATGGCTCGGGCAACGAACTGGCCGGCCACCGGCGTTGGTTCCTGTATCCGCCGCAAATCCTCGTGTCCGTCGGCAATACGTCCGGCGGCTCCCCCGGCAACGCCATCCGCGTGATCGACGCCACCCTTTGGGGCTCGCGCCCCGCGATGCCCAACGGCGTGGCCTGGCCGCCCGCCGGCTTCGTGCCGACGCAGGTGCTCCCTCCTTCGGGCCGCTGGTCGTACTCGCTCTACAACAGCGGAACCTTCGGCACCACCGACTTCGCCGCCGCCAACGTCAGCATGACGGCCAATGGTTCGCCGATCACGGTGAACGTGATCTACCGCTCGACCGGATGCCTTTGCATCGGGGACAACACGATCGTCTTCGTGCCGCAGACCACGATCACCGCGGGCGTGAACTACACCGTGACCGTCAGCGGCATGGCGGGCGCGAGCATGACCTCCTACACCTACACGGTGCGCCCCTTCGACGCGACGGCCACGATCCCCGGCGTGAATGGCGACTTCAACGGCAACGGCTCGAGCGACCTGCTCTTCGCCAACACCGACGGCCGCGCCGCGATCTGGTTGATGAACGGGACGGCGCCGACGGCGACTTCCGAGATCATTGGAGCGGGTACGGGTTGGGCCGTGACCAACGTCGGCGACTTCAACGGCGACGGCAGGACCGATCTCGTGTGGCGCCACACCGATGGTCGCATCGCGATCTATCTCATGAACGGCACGGCGCCGACCTCGACGCAGCAGATCCTCAACGCGGGCGGCTGGTCGGTCACGCACACACCGGACCTGAATGGCGACGGCAAAGCGGATCTCGTCTTCCAGCACACCGACGGCACGATCGCGGTGTGGACGATGAACGGCACGGCGATGACCGCGGGTGCGAGCCTCATGGGTCCGGGCAGCGGCTGGAGCGTCATTCGCACCGCCGATTTCGATGGTGACGGAATGGACGACCTCCTCTTCCGCCACACCGATGGGCGCCATGCGATCTGGTTGATGAATGGCACGGCCATCAAGTCGACGCAGCAGATCCTCAACGCCGGCGGCTGGACCGCGATGCACACGCCGGACCTCAATGGCGATGGCAAAGCCGACATCGTCTGGCAGCACACCGACGGCACGATCGCGGTGTGGCTCATGAACGGTACCGCGATGACTTCGGGTTCGGGTCTGCTTGGCGCGGGCTCGGGTTGGAGTGTCACGCGTACCGGCGACTTCAACGGCGACGGAAAAGCGGATCTCTTCTTCCTGCACACGGACGGACGTGCGGCGATCTACCTCATGAATGGTCTCGTCCCGACGCAGACCACGCAGATCCTCAACGCGGGCGGTGGCTGGAGTGCGAAGCGCCTCGTCGATCTCAATGGCGATGGGAAGGCCGACATCGTCTGGCAGAACGTCGATGGCAGCACCGCGGTGTGGCTGATGAACGGGACCACGATGACCAGCGGGACGGGCATCCTCGGGACCGGCACCGGATGGAGCGTATCCGCGGTCAGCCAGTAGCCTCCCAGCATCCGTTAAAATGCGACAGCCCTCTCCGGAGGGCTGTTTCGCATTTCAAGGGACTGTTTCGAGATTCAGGGGTCGAAGAATTGAACAAGAACTCGATGGTTGGGAAGTGGGCGCGCGCGGCAATCATGGGGCTCGGCATCGTCACGTCCTCGTGGGCGATGGCCTTCCCCGGAGACCCGGCCATATTCGGTACGGGAGGGTTCGTCCGGTCTCGCTTCGGCGAGAGCCTCGACGAAGCGCTCGCCGTGCGGATCCTGCCCGATGGGAAGATCCTCGTGGCGGGACGCAGCCGTAACGCGGCGTATACGTATGACACGGCCCTCGCCCGCTACCTGCCCGATGGAACCCTCGATCCGGCCTTCGGCACCCAGGGCAAGACGGTCGCGAGAGGCTACGAAGCCCGCGGGATTGCGCTTCAACCGGATGGATCGATCCTCGTCGCGGGCCTTTCGCAGTCGGACACCAACGACTACGGGCGAATGGCGCTACTGCGCTTCACTTCCCAGGGCCAACTGGATTCCTCGTTCGGGAACGGCGGCATCGTCACGTCGACCGCGGGAGCGTTGCGATCCCTCGCGAAGGCGGTCGCGCTCCAGGCCGACGGAAAGATCGTGGTCGCCGGCGAAGCGGGAAGTCTCCCCGACGGCCACATCACGGCCTGGCGATTCCAGGCGAACGGCGGCGTGGACTCGTCATTCGGCACTGCGGGTGTCGCGTCGATTCCAACACAGCTCGCACCCCGCGAGGGCGCCTCGTCAATCGTCGTGCAGGCCGACGGTCGCATCCTCCTCGGCGGCTACGCGCTGATCGCCCGCAATTCGGTCGAGTGGAGCAACGCGCAAGTCGTTGTTCGCCTCGGCGACAACGGATCGCTCGACAACACCTTCGCCCCTTCCACGATGGACCTGCTGGCCGCGGAGGGCGACGTGACGCTGGCCCTGCAGCCGAACGGCCGCATCCTCGCGGCAGGCAGCCTCGGCGCGTTTGGCAACAGCGCCTTCGCGGTCGTGGGCTACGGAGCCAACGGCGGCGTCGACGTGACGTTCGGCAATGCGGGCCTCGCCGCGACGGTGGCACAACCCGGGGCCGGCGGTTGGATCACTGGCATCACGGTGCAAGCGGATGGCGCCATGGTCGTGACCGGTGGCTCGGTGGGCATTGGCTTTCCCGCCGCGCGCTTCCTCGCCAACGGCGCGCCCGATGCGACGTTCGGCAACGCGGGCGTCGTTTCCATCGGAATGCCTCCGCTTCCGTTACCGCCATTTGGATCCAACATCAGCGGTGCGCGCGGGGCCATCGCCACGCAGGCGGATGGAAAACTGGTGTTCGCCGGGACCTGGTTGCGAAACAGCGACGACTTCACGGTCGTCCGCCTCGGGGCAAACGGGTCGATCGACCCGACGTTCGCATCGGGTGGCATTGCCATGACCGACTTCGGCAATGGCGATCGAGCTTCCTGGAACGCTGTCCACGCGATGCCCGATGGTCGCGTGATCGCCACCGGATCGGGGATGGACAAGCTGCGGTCGTACATCACCGTCGCGCGCTACCTCGACGACGGTACGCAAGATCCCGCGTTCGGCACGAACGGTTTCGTGCGGACCGACCTCGGCACGGAGAGCAGCGTTGTGTCATCGACGAGCACGACGGAACCCGATGGCCGCCTGACCGTGGCCGGCGTCCGGACGACCCGTGTGGGGCCGCTCAACTACGTGCGCGACGTCGCATGGGTCCGCTACCTTGCCGATGGCTCGCTGGATCCGACCTTCGGCAACCAGGGTGTCGCCCTTCAAGCGGACCCAAACCTGGAGCCCACGCGCATCAAGGTACGGCCCGAAGGCGGGTACTTCGTACTCGCGAAGTCATCCACCGGAACCTATCTCGAACGCCTCGATGCCAATGGCACCCTGGTCGCTTCGTTCGGCAGCGGCGGCAAGCTCACGCTGCCGAACGCCACCAACGTCAGTCCCTACAGCCAACTCGAAGTGCAAGCCGACGGGAAGGTCCTCCTGGCCGGGGGCTTTCGCGATTGGGTCGTGCGCCGATTGCTCGCGGATGGATCCCCGGATCCGTCGTTCGGCACTGGCGGCATCGCTACGATCACGCCTCCGTCGGCGGACGGTGTCGTAGGTATTGCCCTCGATTCGATGGGACGCATTGTCGTGGGCGGCGGACGGTCGGGAGACTTCGGCACCTTGATGGGGGCGGCGCGGCTGATGCCGGACGGTACGCCGGACCCCACATTCGGAAACGGCGGGACAACGCCGCTGTCCAACTGGGCTCCCCACGAGAGTCCCGCCGCGATGGCACTCGACTCGGATGGCGGCATCCTGCTCTCGGGCACCTGCAACCGGCACCCGAGTTCCACGTACGACCTGTGTGTCACGCGCTATATGGCCAACGGCTTGCGCGACAGCGCGTTCGGCCTCGACGGTCAGGTCCTGATTCCCGACAGCTCGACCGAGGGGCGCGTGGTGGGCATGGTTGGCCGCGACTCGAGCGTGGTGCTTGCCATCGCGACGACGACGGGCCCTTCCCCGTACATTCTGGCGGCGCGCAAGCTTCACGCGTCCCGACAGACGGATCACGATTTCAGCGGTGAAGGGCGCGGCGATCTCCTCTGGGTCAACGCGTGGGACGGCCGCGCGGCGATCTGGCTGATGGACGGCATCGCGCCGGTCCGGATGGAGGGGATCATCGGCGCCGTCACGGGCTGGGAGGCTACGAACGCCGCCGACTTCAACGGCGACGGCAAGACCGATCTCGTGTGGCGCCACACCGATGGGCGCATCGCGATCTATCTCATGAACGGCACGACGCCCTCCTCGACCGCGCAGATCCTCAATGCCGGCGGCTGGAGCGTGACGCACACACCGGACCTGAATGGCGACGGCAAAGCGGATCTCGTCTTCCAGCACACCGACGGAACGATCGCGGTTTGGACGATGAACGGAACCGCGATGACGGGCGGTACGACCCTCCTCGGCTCCGGCACGGGATGGACCGTCATCAAGGCAGCCGACTTCGACGGCGACGGGATGGACGATCTCCTCTTCCGCCACACGGACGGGCGTCACGCGATCTGGCTGATGAACGGTGTCGCGATCAAGTCGACCGTGCAGATCTTGAACGCCGGCGGCTGGACCGCGACGCACACCCCGGACCTGAACGGCGATGGCAAAGCCGACATCGTCTGGCAACACACGGATGGAACGATCGCGGTGTGGCTCATGAACGGCGCCGCGATGACTTCCGGTACCGGGCTGCTCAATGCGGGCTCGGGCTGGAGTGTGACGCGTACCGGTGACTTCGACGGCGACGGGAAAGCGGATCTCTTCTTCATGCACACGGACGGAAGAGCCGCGATCTATCTCATGAACGGGATCACGCCGACGCAAACGACGCAGATCCTCAATGCCGGTAGTGGCTGGAGTGCGAAGCGTCTCCTGGATCTCAACGGCGATGGCAAAGCCGACATCGTGTGGGAGAACGTGAACGGCAGCACCGCCGTGTGGTTGATGAACGGAACCACGATGACGAGCGGAGCGGGGATCCTTGGGACCGGGACGGGATGGAGTGTTTCGGGCGTCAGCCAATAAAGGGGGCAGCCAATAAAGGAGTCTGACCCCTTTATTCACGATCGTGAATCGATCGTGAATTCCGGCTGAAAGTTCCTACATCCAGGAGCGGTTCGATCGTGTAGCTTGCACGTGTCCCTCACGCAGGCAAAACAACGATCATGCGCACACTCCTTCCGGCCGCACTCCTCGCTGCATTCGTCGTCGTGATTTCGCTGGGCGCCAATGCCCACGACAAGCTCGGCGCCAACCTGAACTTCATCGGCGACTTCCGCCGCAACCACGAGTTCGCCGACGTGGTGAAGCAGTCGCGCAGGTTCCTGAAGCTGGGGACCTTCGATGACTTCACGCCCGCCAACCTGGCCCCCATCGGCGCCGACGGCTGGCCCACGACGGACTTCCGCATCCTCGCGATGGCCGCACAGAACAGCACGGCCGGGCTCGCGGGCACCTACAAGATCGTCTTCAACGGCCAGGCGAACCTCGCCACCGGCGGTGAAGGCACGATCGCGAACAAGACGTTCGACGCCGGCACCAACACCACGCGCGCCGACCTCGTCTTTCCTGCAGGCGCGGAGAACATGATCGTGGACTTCAGCGCGACGGGCGGCACGGTGAAGAACGTGCGCATCGTGCGGCCCGGCTACAACGCGGACAATCCGCCGCTGCTCCACGCACCGTGGCAGGCCCACGCGGGACGCTTCCCGGTGCTGCGTTTCCTCGACTGGACGCGCACCAACGGCAATCGCTCCATCGCGTGGGCCGACCGCACCACGCCGGAGAAGTTGAAGACCCAGCAGTACATCGCCCAATGGGAGACGGTGATCGACGCCGCCAACGCGATGGGCCACGACGCGTGGATCAACATCCCCGTGCAGGCGAACGACGAGTACGTGACCAACCTCGCCACACTCCTGCGCGACCGCCTCTCTCCCAGCCTCAACGTCTACGTCGAGTACGGCAACGAGCTGTGGAACTTCAGCCTGCGCGACACCGACATGGACAACATGAACGGCGGCACCTTCTTCAACGGCGCCACCATCAACCGCGACCTCGCCGCCGCATCTCCCGGTGGTTCGCCGCTGCGCTTCGACGGCACCACGGATGCCACCACGCTCGGCTTCAGGCGCGTGGCCCTGCGGCTGAAGGAAGTGAGCGACATCTTCAAGACGGTGTGGGGTGCGGCCGCGATCAACACGCGCGTGCGCCCGGTGCTGGCCGGCCAGATGGCCAACAGCTTCATCGTGAGCGAGGGGCTGCGGCTGGTCGACGAAGGCCTCGGCATCAAGCCCGACACGATCTTCTATGCGATCAGCGGCGCACCTTATATCTTCGCCTCCGCGATTCCCGATGGAAACGCGGACGAAGGCGCCGGCCTCACCGCGCAGCAGATCCTCGATGGCATGGCGGCCGGCGTGGCCAACTCGCCGTCGGAATCCAACGCGTACCAATACATCACGCATGCGGGCCTCGGCGCCTGGTATGGACTGAAAGTCGTCGCGTACGAAGCGGGCTTCGACAACTTCGGCGCGAACAACATCGCCGCCAAGCGAGCCGCGAACCTCGACCCGCAGGTCCGCACGATCTGCCGCGACTTGATCAACCTGTGGCACGCGCACGGCTTCGAGCACATCCTCTGGTTCAATGCCGGTGCCGACAGCTACCAGACGCAGTTCGGCATGTGGCCGCTCGTCGAGGACATGACCAACCAGGCGGTGCCGAAGAACCAGTGCATCGACGACATCCTCGCGGCTCCCCTGCCCGCGATCACCATCGGTGCGCCGATCACCGCGCCGGTGGCCGGCGGAAATTTCCGTGGCAGCGCGAACACGGCGGGCCCGGTGACCGGCAGCGCGGGACCGTTCGGCTTCCCGGGTTATGTCGAGTACCTGCTGCGCGCCGACAACGCGGGCACCTTCAAGCTCGTGTTCACCGGCACCGCGCCCGCGGGCGAGACCTTTCGCGTCGAGCTGGACAACGCGCTGGTGGCGACGAACGTTTCGCTGCCCACGTCCGCCGGGCAATCCACGAGCCTCACGGTCACGATGCGCAAGGGCCTGAACGCGATGCGCATCAAGCGCGCGGTCGGTGGCTCATGGTCGATCACGAACTTCGCATTCACGGCCCTCGGCAAGGTCGCACCCGACTTCGATGCGAGCGGCAAGGGCGATCTCCTCTTTGCCAACACCGATGGCCGCGCGGCGATCTGGCTCATGAACGGCATCGCGCCCACCGCGACGCAGGAAATCATCGGCGCGGGCACGGGCTTCAGCGTCACCAACACGGCCGACTTCAACGGCGACGGCAAGACCGACCTCGTGTGGAAGCACACCGACGGGCGCATCGCGATCTACCTCATGAATGGCACGACGCCGCTCGCCACGCAGCAGATCCTGAATGCCGGCGGCGGCTGGTCCGTGACGCACACCCCCGACCTCGACGGTGACGGCAAGGCGGACCTCGTCTTCCAGAACGTCGACGGCTCGGTCGCGGTGTGGACCATGAACGGCACCACGATGACCGGCGGCGTCGGCCTCCTCGGCGCCGGCGCGCACGGCTGGAGCGTGATCGGCACCGCGGACTTCGACGGCGACGGCAAGGGCGATCTTCTGTGGCGCAATACCGACGGCCGCCACGCGATCTGGCTCATGAACGGGCTCGCGGTGAAATCCACCGCGCAGATCCTGAACGCCGGCAACTGGACCGCGACGCACACGCCGGACCTGAACGGCGACGGCAAGGCCGACCTCGTGTGGCAGAACACGGATGGCACGATCGCCGTGTGGCTCATGAACGGAACCGCGATGACCTCGGGCGTGGGATTGCTCAATGCCGGAGCGCACGGCTGGAACGTGACTCGCGTCGGAGACTTCGACGGCGACGGGAAGAGCGATCTCTTCTTCCTGAATGCCGATGGGCGCGCGGCGATCTACCTTATGAATGGACTTGTTCCAACACAAACCACGCAGATCCTCAACGCGGGCGGCGGTTGGAGCGCGAAGCGCCTCGTGGATCTCAATGGCGACGGGAAGGCCGACATCGTGTGGCAGAACGTCGATGGCAGCACGGCGCTCTGGTTGATGAACGGAACCACGATGACGAGCGGCACCGGAATCATCGGAACCGGAACGGGCTGGAGTGTTTCGGGCGTAAGCCAGTAGCCCACCCCGCACCTGACGCAACACGGCGCCCCGTCATCGCAAGGTGACGGGGCGCGTTACTTTTGCGCCCAGTTGGTGGCCCACGCAACGGGGAAACCGGCCAAAACGCGTCATAAGGGCATGGTACGGATCCTGCTCTACCCCTCCAGAACCGAATGAGGGGGAAGATTCAACATGAATACGAATGTAGCGAGGATTGCGCGAAGCGCATTCACCGCGATCACGATGTTCGCTTGCGCGCTGGCGCAGGCGGCGCCCGGCGACCTCGACACCACTTTCGGAACCGGCGGCAAGGTCCTCTTTCCCAGCGGCGACGCCTGGACCGAAGGCAACGCGATGGCCGTGCAGGCCGACGGCAAGATCGTCGTCGGTGGCCGGGCGCAGGGCCATCTCACCAGCTCGACCATTTCCCGATTCAATGTCGATGGGTCGATCGACTCCGCCTTCGGAGCGAATGGAAACATCAAGAACCCGCTCAGCCAGGACCGGCCACACGTCCTGACTGCCCTCGCCGTGCAACCCGATGGAAAGATCGTGGCCGCCGGCGTCGAGTTCCTCCCGGATTCGGGACAGGTATACGGTTCCTCCCGCCTTGTCGTCGCGCGGTTCCACCCGGACGGATCGCGTGACACCTCGTTTGGCGCGGCAGGGCTAGCCGCTGTCGACGCGCTGTCGCAATACGTCAATGCAAGTGCGGTCGCGCTGCAGCCGGACGGAGGCATCCTTCTGGCCGGTTCCGATGGAACCGTGATGGTCCTCCGGCTGGATGCGCAGGGTGTCCTCGACACCACTTTCGGAACCGGCGGGCGAGCGCCGACGAGAGACGCCACGAACTACTGCTTGGCATCCTCCCTGGCGATCCAGCCCGATGGCCGCATCGTCGGGGCCGGCGGGGGCTACAGCTCAGCACCTTCCTTCCAGGCACAAGCCGCCTTCTGCGTTGTGCGCCTCATGCCCACGGGCGCGCTCGACCCGGCGTTCGCCACCGGCGGCATCGCGATCACGAACTTTCGCGCCGGCCCCGTGCTGGATCACGCGAGTACGGTCGCCATCGCCCCGGACGGCAAGATCGTAGTCGCGGGAACCGCACAGTCTTCGGCGAGCCACCCCGATCGTTGGGCCATGGCGAGATACAACACCGATGGCACGCTCGATGCCTCATTCGGCAACGCCGGCCTCGTCGCATCCGGGCTTCCCCATCCCGATGCCGACGGCGTCGCGAAAAGCATCGCATTGCTTGCCGACGGGCGAATCCTGCTTGGTGGCAACGCGTTCCTCTTGAACGACTTCGGAAATGTGGGTTATGTGGCTCGCTACAGTGCGACTGGCGGTCTCGACCCCACGTTCGGAGACGCGGGGTTCGCGCGTGCCGGTCCGTACTTCCTGAATGCGATCGGCCTGGCCGCGGGCGGCAAGATCGCCGTCGCCGGAAACCACGGCCTTTCGCTCGAAGCCGCTCGCCTGCTGGCCGATGGATCGGTCGACACATCTTTCGGCGTGCAGGGCGTGGCGCACGCCATTCCCTATGCTGATTCGGGGCCCTCGACGATCAGTGCTCTCCTCGCGCGACCCGACGGCAAGCTCGTCGTCATCGGATCGGGCAGTGCGTCTCCGTTCGTCGTGCAGTTGAATGCGAGCGGCGGGCCGGACGTGTCCTTTGGAGCCGGCGGCCGCGTATCGCCTCCGATGTCGTCATTCAGGTCCGCGCTGCAAGCCGACGGGAAGATCCTCCTCGCAAGTACCGAATACAACGTGACGAAGTTCGCACGACTCAACGCCGATGGCTCGGTCGACAACGGATTCGGGACGTCCGGAATCGTCACGCTGAATGACGCCACGTTCGACAACATCGCGCAGATCGTCGTCCAGCCCGACGGCAAGTTGCTGGCGCTGGGCGGGCGGGGTGCGCTCGCGCGATACAACACCGATGGATCGCCGGACGCGACATTCGGCAATGGCGGCGTCATGATCCCGCCACTGGTGTTCGAGGGGGCTCAGCGGGTCTACGAATCGTTTCCGACCCTGAGGCTGCAGCAAGACGGGATGATCGTCCTGGTTGGCAGCTACTACCTCAACTCGAGAAGCCTCGTGATCCGCAGGTATACGACCGCGGGCCTGCCCGATCCCGGATTCGGCAACGGCGGGCGCGTCGTTACTCCCATCGCCTACGGCGAAGTCCATGATGCGGCGATCGTCGAGGGCCAGCGCATCCTCGTGCTGGGTGAAACGTACTTCAAGCGCTACCTGCCGAGCGGGAACCTCGACGCCGCCTTCGGAAACGGAGGAACGTACCAGAAGCCGTCGACCTGGGGCTCGATGGCCATCGATGCTCAAGGACGGATGATCGTCGCCGGAGAGATGGAGTCCAGGCTGCGCGTTAGTCGTTTCAATCCGGACGGAACGCTCGATGTCTCGTTCGGCGAGGGCGGCAGCGCCAGCACGCCCGTCGGCTCCAACGGGCTGGTTAGGCGGGTCTTCACGATCCAGCCGGACGACGGGATCGTCGTGGCGGGCCAAACCGCGGACGGCGTGGCCAGCATCGCCCGCTTCCTTGGTGGCGGCGGATTCGTTCCCGGGAGCAAGGCGGCGTTCGACTTTGACGGGGGCGGCACTTCGGATCTCCTGTTCGCGAGGACCGATGGCCGCGCAGCCATCTGGCTCATGAACGGCACGACGCGAACGGACTCGCAGGAGATCCTCGGCCTGGCTGCGGGCTGGAGCGTGACGAACGTGGCCGACTTCAACGGCGACGGGAAAAGCGACCTCGTGTGGACGCACAACGACGGCCGTGTGGCGATCTACCTCATGAACGGAAAATCGGCGCAGCAAACAGCGCAGGTGCTGGATGCCGGTAGCGGCTTCACCGTCACCCACACGCCCGACCTCGATGGCGACGGCAAGGCCGACCTGCTCTTCCAGCATGCCGACGGCACGATCGCCGCGTGGACGATGAACGGCACGACGATCACGGGCGGCGCCACGCTGCTTCCCGCCGGCACCGGCTGGAGCGTGATCCGCACCGCCGACTTCGACGGCGACGGCAACGACGACCTGCTCTTCCGGCACACGGATGGCCGTCACGCGATCTGGCTCATGCATGGACTTGCCGTGAAATCGAGCGCGCAGATCCTCAACGCCGGCAACTGGACGGCCGTGCACACGCCCGACCTCGATGGCGACGGCAAGGCCGACATCCTGTGGCAGAACACGGACGGAACGGTCGCCGCGTGGTTGATGAACGGCACCGCGATGTCGAGCGGCTCGACGCTGCTGAACGCGGGCACCGGTTGGAGCGTGACTCGCGTGGGCGACTTCAACGGCGACGGGAAGACGGACCTCTTCTTCCAGCACCCCGATGGACGCGCGGCGATCTACCTGATGAACGGCCTCACGCCGACGGCTACGCAACAGATCGTGAACGCCGGTGGAGGCTGGAGCGCGAAGCGTCTCGCCGACCTGAACGCCGACGGCAAAGCCGACATCGTGTGGGAACACTCGGATGGACGCGTGGCCGTGTGGTTGATGAACGGCACCTCGATGATGAGCGGGCAGGAGATCCTCGGGCCCGGCACGGGGTGGAGCGTTTCGGGGGTGAGCCCGTGAAATCGATACGTGCGTTCGTTGCGTGGATGGTGCTCGCGAGCGCGAACGCGCTTGCCGCTCCCGGCGACCTCGACCCCTCATTCAACGGCAACGGGCGCGTCACCTTTCCCTACGGCCAAGCCCAAGGAACCGTGATCGCCGTGCGCCTTCAAGGCGACGGCAAGATCGTCGCCGTCGGTACCGTCGGGAGCGAGCCGGTGCTGACGAAGCTCACCCGCTACATGCCCGACGGCTCCCTCGACACGACATTCGGCAATGCAGGACGGGTCGCGGTCCCCTTCGGCGGAACACCGAGCTGGAACATGGACCTCGCCCTCCAAGGGGACGGGAAAATCCTCGTGCTCGGCACCACGATATCCGGCGGCCAATATCGCGGGACGGTGGCTCGCTTCAATGGGGATGGATCGGTCGATGGCGGCTACGGGAGTTCGGGGGTCGCCGCTGTCCTGCCAACGGCAGGCGTCCAGGCACTCGCGGTGCAGGGCGACGGCAAGGCCATCATTGTCGGGCGCGATTCGGACAACGCGTTCTTTGCCAGACTGAATCTCGACGGAACGCCCGATCCTTCATTCGGCGTAGGCGGCCTCGCGCGGCTATTCCCCGAAACCGTGGCATACGCGGTTGCGATCCAGGCAGACGGCCGCATCGTCGCGGCCGGGGACGACGAAGACAGGCAGAGGGTCGCGATCCTTCGGCTCAATGCGGATGGCTCGCCCGACACGTCCTTCGGGACCGGAGGCAAGGCAAGCTCCGATCTCGACTTCTTGGGTGTCTACAAAGCCCGGGCAGTGGTGCTCGCGACCGACGGCAAGATCACGGTTAGCGCATTTTCGAATTCCGGCCCCTCCCTCGAAGGGTTGCGAGTGGCGCGTTTCGAGACCTCCGGCCAACTCGATGCGTCTTTCGGCGAACGTGGTGTCGCCACGGTCCCGCACAACAACTACACCGAGAGCCATGGGATCGCCGTGTCCGCGGACGGAAAGATCGTCGTGACTGCGTTCGCCTCGAGGGGATCGCTGGTCGCACGGTTGAACTCCAATGGCTCGCTCGACGCCTCCTTCAGCTCCGGTGGCGTGCGCATCATCAACAACGGTGTGTCGGGATCGCGAAACGTGGTGGTCGACCCGTTGGATCGAATCGTCAGTGCGGGATGGACGGCGCTCACGCGGCTGCTACCGGACGGGACTTCGGACGAAGCCTTCGGCGCCCATGGGACCGCGAGCTTCCCTTTGGGGGAACGCTCCACCTACGCGTCGTTCCGCGATGTCGTGATCGGGGGAGACGGCAGGATCGTTGCCGGTGGAGGGACGTTCTCGGATGGATTCTTCGTCGCCAGATTCCTCGCGGATGGCACGAAGGACGCGTCGTTCGGGGTGGCCGGCATCGTGGATTCGCCGCTCGATGGTCCGACGGGTGCGGTGGCCCTTCTTCCCGACGGCAAGATCCTGGTGGGCGGCCGTCCGTACTACGATTTCCTGAACCAGGGACGCTCGCTTGCACGACTGAATGCCAACGGCACGATCGACATGACGTTCGGCTCCGGAGGCATCGCACCGGGACCCGGCAGGATCGGTGTCTCTCGCATCCTGACGCTCTCCGGAGGCCGCTTCCTCGCCTTCGACGGTGAGTACATCGGCTGCTACCAGGCCAACGGCACGCTCGATGCGACCTACGGCTCCGGCGGCGTCGTGAACCTCGCCTCCGGCCAGACGATGGTCCAATCGCTGCAGGCCGACGAAAAGCTCCTGGTGGCGGGCGTTGGCCTGTCCCTCAACCCTCCCCGCACACTCGCCTTGCGGCGCCTGGGAACGACGGGCTCGTTCGACACTTCCTTCGGGACCTTGGGTGGGGTCAGTCTCGCCGTCTCGGAAGGCACCTTTGCATTCGGCGTCGAGCAATACGGCGATGGACGGATACTCCTCGCCGCCGGTGGGCCGAATGAAACGTACTTCATCCGCTACATGGCCAATGGAACACCCGACACGTCCTTCGGAAATGGCGGCCTTGTGAGGAGTGCGCCGTTGTTCCTCTCCGCGCGACTGGTGCTCGAGCCGGACGGCCGCATCGTCCTCGGGGGCCTCACCAGCAGCGGCTACGCCATGGCGCGCTATCGCCCCGACGGCCAGCCCGATGCCACTTACGGAACAGCGGGCGTCGCGTACGTCGCGGCCTACGCCGTCGACACCTATAGCCAGCCGGCGCTGGTGGCCCTCGCGCGCCAGGCCGACGGACGACACCTGCTGGCCGGCGGTGACATCCGCTTCGGCGGTCTGATGTTGCGCTTCCTCGGCGGCAGCGACGGCATCCTGCCCGTCGCCACCGACTTCGACGGCGAAGGCCACAGCGACATCCTCTGGCACCACGGAGACGGTCGCCAGGCGATCTGGCTGATGTCGGGAACAACGCCGACGCAATCGCGCGAGATCATCGCGGCGGGCACGGGATGGAGCGCCACGCACGTCGCGGATTTCGACGGCGATGGGAAGGACGACATCGTCTGGCAGCACACCGATGGCCGCGTGGCGATCTACCTGATGTTGGGAACGGTGCCGGCGAGCACGCAACAGATCCTCAACGCCGGAAACTGGACGGTCACGCACGTGGCCGACCTGGACGGTGACGGCAAGGCGGACCTGCTTTTCCGGAACACCGATGGGTCCGTCGCGAAGTGGACCATGTCGGGCACGACGATGACGAGTGGTGCAACGATCCTCGGCGCCGGAACGGGTTGGAGCATCGCTCGCACCGCCGATTTCAACGGTGACGGGCGGCAGGATCTCGTGTGGAAACACACCGACGGTCGTCATGCCATCTGGATCTCGCCCGACCCCAACGCCCCCGGCTTGCCCGCGCAGCAGCAGATCCTCGACGCAGGCGGCTGGACGATCACGCACACACCGGACACGAACGGCGACGGCAGGAGCGACCTCGTGCTTCAGCATGCCGACGGGAGGATCGCCCTGTGGATGATGAATGGGGTGACTCCGACCCAGCAGCCGACGCTGCTCGGCGCGGGAAGCGGCTGGCGCGTGACCCACACCGGTGACTTCAACAACGACGGCCGAGACGATCTTGTCTTCCAGCACACCGATGGCAGCGTCGCACTCTGGCTGATGAACGGACCCGGGCCTTCCGAAACGGCGATCGTGCTCGGGCCGGGAACCGGGTGGTCCGTGAAGCGTCTCGCGGATCTGAACGGCGACGGCAAATCCGACATCGTGTGGGAGCACACGGATGGACGCGTGGCCGTATGGTTGATGAACGGCACCTCGATGATGAGCGGGCAGGAGATCCTCGGCCCCGGCACGGGATGGAGCGTTTCGGGAGTGAGCCCGTGAGATCGATGCGTGCATTCGTTGCGTGGATGGCGTTCGCCTGTGCGAACGCGCTTGCCGCGCCGGGAGATCTCGATCCCGGGTTCGGAAATGGCGGCAAGGTGTTCCTGCCGCTGGGTGACGCGGGAACCAGTGGTCGGACTATCGCCGTCCAGGCGGACGGAAAGGTCCTTGTCGCGGGCTCGGCGACGGGCTACCTCATCAGCGCAACGATCTCCCGCTTCAATGCGGACGGCTCCGTCGATACCGCATTCGGGTCGAACGGAAACATCAACCTCCCCTTCGGCGAATTGTCTCCAGGCGCTATGGCCGTCGTCGTGCAACCAGACGGAAAAATCGTGGTGGCCGGAGTCAAGCGCGTTCCGCGACCGACGGAGCTGAACGACGCCTTTCCGATAGCCGTCATGCGCCTCAATCCCGACGGATCCCCGGACGCGACGTTCGGCGAAGGCGGGGTGTCGACCTTCGGCAACAGCCCCTATTCCAACGGCCCCGGCTTCTTCAGCAACCTCTCCAACGCCATGGCGTTGCAGCAGGATGGCGGAATCCTGCTGGCCGGCAACCAGTCCAACAAGCTGGCCGTGCTGCGGCTGACTGCGCAAGGCGCGGTGGACGCCGCATTCGGAGTCGGCGGAAGCGCCGTGACTGACTTCGACTGCAGTTCCAGCGCCATCGCCCTGCAAGCCGATGGCAGGATCGTGACGGCGGGAACGCGCTACACGACCAATATCGAAGGTACGCCGATCTATACGTCGTTCTGCGTGGTGCGCATGCTTCCGACCGGAGCCCCCGACGCGGGATTTGCATCGGGCGGCATGGCGACAACGACATTCACGGCGCTTTCCACCGACGACAGACCGAAGGCCGTAGCCATCGCATCGGACGGCAAGATCGTCGTGGCGGGCACCGTGGACCGCCACATCTACTATCCCTACGACACACGCTGGGCGATGGTGCGCTACAACGCCGACGGAACGCCGGACGCGTCTTTCGGGATCGCGGGGCGAGTGCCGTCCGCATTGCCGGGCCAGTACGACATGGGAAGTCCCAGCAGCGTTGCGCTCCTGCCCGACGGACGTATCCTCCTGGCCGGCATTGCCGACCGGCCCGACGAGGGGAGCGGTGGAACGGGCTACGTCGCGCGATACGACGCCGCCGGCAACGTCGATCCGACATTCGGCAACGCGGGCTTTGTCCGGCTCGGGACGATGGCCAACGCGATGGCCATGGCGACCACCGGCAAGATTCTCATCGCCGTCGGCCCGCTCGGCGCCATGCGCCTGCAGGCGGATGGATCGCCGGACCTCTCGTTCGGGATCCAGTCCGTCGCGCGTGCGAACCCGTATCCGGACTCGGGCTCGACGTCGTTCGAATCGCTTCTCGTGCAGCCCGATGGGAAACTCATTGGGGTCGGCTATGGACTCGTCGCGCGTTTCCATCCCGATGGAGGTCTGGATCCTTCCTTCGGAGTCGCCGGCCATGCGTTCGTTTCGAAAAGCATGACGGTGTCCGCGCTCCAGGCCGACGGGAAGATCGTGCTCGGAGGGTTGCGAGGCGTCTTGTCGGGATTCGAGCTCGCGCGCCTCAATCCCGATGGCTCCATGGACACGGGATTCGGGACGTCCGGGTTCGTGGCGACGCCGCTCGCATCGGTGGGATTCGACTACCCCCTCACCTATCTCGCCATTCAAGGCGACGGCAAGATCGTCGCGGCAACTTATCGCGGCACGCTCGCCCGCTACAACACGGACGGATCCCTGGACGTGACATTCGGTAGCGGGGGCGTCGTGATCCCGCCCGCGATGTTCGACAACGGTTCGCAGGTGTGGGATTCGCTCAAGCGCTTGATGATCCAATCCGACGGCAAGATCGTCCTTGCCGGCTCCCAATATCGCCCAATTGGGGGGGACAACCCCGTGATCCTGCGATACACCGCGGCAGGATTGCCGGATGCCGGCTTTGGATCGAATGGCAGGGTCCAGACGCCGATGCGGGCTGGCATCAGTGATGCGGCACTCGTCGCGGGGCAACGAATCCTCGTCACCGGGTACCTCAATGAAAAGCCCATCTTCGCCCGTTACCTGCCGGATGGCAGCCTCGACCCGTCATTCGGGAGCGGCGGAATCCGCTTCACCGTGCCGACGCAAGGCCGCAGCATGCAGATCGACTCGAGCGGCCGCATGCTCTTGGGAGGTTCGGACCAACTGCAATCCAGGTTCTACCTGACTCGCTTCAATCCGGATGGATCGCCCGACCTGTCGTTTGGCCAGGGAGGAACTACCAGCGCGCGGATCGGGTTGAGCTACCTGAGCTGGGGCGGGTTCGCAATCCAACCGAATGGCGGGCTGGTCCTCGCAGGCACGTCCTATGGCGCGTCCCTTGCGACCCTCGCGCGATTCATCGGCGGCGACGGAATCGTTCCGGCAGCGACGGACTTCGACGCCAGCGGCAAAGGCGATCTCCTCTTCGCGAACACCGACGGACGCGCGGCGATCTGGCTCATGAACGGCACAACGCCTTCGTCGTCCGCCGAGATCATCGGCCCGGGCACCGGTTGGAGCGTCACCCAGATGGCCGACTTCAATGGCGACGGGAAAACCGACCTCGTGTGGACACACACCGACGGACGCGCCGCCCTCTACCTCATGAACGGAACCGCGCCGCTGGCAACACAGCAGATCCTCGACGCAGGCAGCGGCTGGTCGGTGACGCACACCCCGGACCTGAATGCCGACGGCAAGGCCGACCTCATCTTGCGGCACACGGATGGCAGGACCGCGGCCTGGACCATGAGCGGCACGGCCGTGACCAGCAGCGCCACGATCCTGGGCCCGGAAATCGGATGGAGCGTGATCCAAACGGCGGACTTCGACGGCGACGGAGTGCAGGACCTGCTCTTCCGTCACACCGATGGCCGCCACATTATCTGGCTGATGAACGGCTTCATCGTCAAGGGCTGGTTGCAGATCCTGAACGCCGGCGGCTGGACCGCGACGCACACGCCCGACCTCAACGGCGACGGCAAAGCCGACATCGTGTGGCGACACACGGATGGAATGACGGCGGTCTGGCTCATGGACGGACTGGTGCTGACGTCGTCCTCGCAACTCCTCGGCGCGGGCTCGGGCTGGAGCGTCACTCGCACGGGAGACTTCGACGGCGACGGCAAGGACGATGTCTTCTTCCAGCACACGGACGGGAGAGCCGCGATCTACCTGATGAATGGAATCACGCCCACGGCCACGCAGCAGATCCTCAACGCGGGTAGCGGTTGGAGTGCGAAACGCCTTGTGGACCTCAACGGCGACGGAAAGGCCGACATCGTCTGGGAGCACACGGACGGACGCATGGCCGTATGGCTGATGAACGGCACCTCGATGATGAGCGGGCTCGAGGTCCTCGGCCCCGGCACTGGATGGACCGTGAGCCCCGTGAGCCAATAGCCCACTCAATCCGATTCGTCACCTTTGCCCAGTACAATTGCGCCTGTTAAGTCCAATCCGGCAAGGCCCTTCATCGTGATGCTTCGAAATGTCGTCGGCATGTTGCTCATCCTGTGCGCGTGCGAGGCACTCGGCCAATCGGTGCAATGGGTCGACCAGCGGCCAGAGGCGCAGCGTACGGGCAAGGCAAGTTGCGGTGGGGTCGGACGCGGTGCCGCCCTCGCTCCCAACGGCGACGTGATCGTTGCGGGCTGCACCACCGATGGCTCGACACCGAAAGACGCCCTGCTCGCCCGGCTCAAGGGCGCATCGGGCGAAGTCGTGTGGTCGGTCACGCGAGACGGCGGCGCATCGGGGTCGGACGGCTACACCGCGGTCGCCGTGGACGCGGCGGGAGACATCATCGCAGCCGGGTTCAGCAGCCCCTTCGCGGCGCCAAACTCGGAACGCTATCGCGTCACCAAGTACAACGGCGCGACCGGCGTCGAGATCTGGAGCGCCGACTACGCGCCTGGCGGGACCGGCACCGTGCAAGCGGTCGCGATCGGACCCACGGGCGACGCCTACGTGACTGGAGCCCAGGGCGGAGCGTGGCGCACGATGCGATTCGATGGCGCCACGGGCGCCGTCGTCTGGAATGCGTCGCTCAACGGGTCGTCGCCGGGCGGCGTGTTCGCGCCCGCCATCGCGGTCGATGCGGCCGGAAATGCGTACGTCACGGGTTCGACGTCGGAAACCGGGCCGGTCTTCGTGTTTCGCACCACCAAGTTCGAAGCGGCAACCGGCACGCCTCTGTGGTCCCACATTGAAACGGGTGACGGGGGCACAGGGCATGGCCGTGAGGTCGCGCTCGATCCGGCGGGCAACCTGTTCGTCGCGGGGTCCGTCGCCTTCGCGAGCACCTTCGAATTCCGAATCCTGAGGCTGGACCCAGCCACGGGCGTTGCGATCTGGACCACCTCGATTTCCTCGCCGTCCAGCTCGGGGCGCCTTGCCGCGATGGCGGTGAGTGCTTCGGGAGACGTCTTCATCGCGGGGATTTCGACCGACAGCTTTTCGTTCGTGCGAACCCTGCGGGTCACCGGCAACACGGGTCTGGTGGTGTGGGATGTCGCGGTATCCCTCGCGGACGGGTGCGGGGCGGACCGGATTGCCGTCGATGCATCGGGAGACGCACTCATCGCGGGATTCAACGGCAGCGGGCAGATTTGCGCCGTGAAGCGTCGCGGCTCCGACGGCACGTCGCTTTGGCGGCGAGATAGTGGAGCCGAAAGCTATGACTGGAACGCAGGAAATACCGCGGTGGCACTCGATGCGAACGGCAACCTGTTTTCGGCAACCACGGCGTTCGGTGCATTCGGAAGCGCTCCGGGCACACGCGAAGTGCGTGTCGCAAGATACGAGGGCTCCTCCGGCGTGCTGAGCTGGGGCCGGGCCGTTCAGACCTACTCGCCGGGCCCCTTGTCTCGCGGCCTCTCCATCCCCCGGGCGGGCCGGATCGCCGCGATCGGCACAGCGTTCGAGATCACCGGCCGGCGAGTTCGCCTCTCGCTCCACGACACATCAGATGGCCACGCACTCTGGGACGTCCTGCTGGTTGGATGGGATTCGAATTTCCTGCTGCAGCAGCGCGTGGTCGCCATCGATCCGTCCGGCAACGTGGCGGTCACCATGCGCCATGTCGGCGGCTTCCTCCGCACGACCTTGCATGCGGCCGCGAACGGCGCCGTGCTCTGGACTGCCGACAGCGTTTCGTCTCCGCGCCTCGCGCCCGTCGCACTCACCGTCGACGCGGCCGGCGATGTCATCGTGATCGCCGACGAGTGCTTGCTCTTCGACAACGTCCCTTGCACGCAGGCCTCGCGGGCAATGAAGTACGCGAACGCGACCGGGGCCGAGGTGTGGTCCAAGTTCACGAATTCGTACTACTACGGCAATGTCGCCACGGACAGCCAGCGCCACGTGATCTTCTCGGGGGGCGGCACCGTCAAGTACCACGCGGACAGCGGCGTCGAGCTCTGGAACAGGACGCTCAGTTTCGGACAGATGGCCGTCGATCTATCCGACAACGTCGTCGGTCGCAACGCACTCGGGCTCGTGAAGCTGGATGGCGCGACGGGCAATACCGCGTGGATGGTCGACGAACCGCAGCCGGGGTTCAGCGCGACGGGCTTCGGTCTTGCAGCGGGCATCGATCCCATCCTCGCCAGCATTGACGTCAATGTTCCCCGGAAAGGAGGCCTGCGGCGCTACGCTTCGGCTGACGGCGCGCGCCTCTGGGCTCGCCAGTACTTGCGCGACGACCTGTTCTTCGTGATGCCCTGGGTCGACACCGATGGAAACGTGACGCTGGTCGGCACGGCATCCGGAGGATCCGAGGCAACCGTCCTCTTCAAGTTCCACGGAACTACGGGCCGTCCATTGTGGAGCCTCGACATCACCGCTCCCGGGCAGGGTTCTTTCCGCGACGTGGTCGGCGATTCGACGGGTGGACTCTACTTAGGCTCGAGCGTGGGCTTCGCGCGCTCGATCACGAAAGTCTCCGGCGGCCGCACGATCCCGGCGAACCTCCCCAGCACGGACTTCGACGGCAGCGGCGCCGAAGACCTGCTCTTCGCGAATACCGATGGTCGCGCAGCCATCTGGCTCATGAACGGCACGACGGCCACGGCGACCGCGGAGATCCTCGGAGCCGGCACCGGCTGGAGCGTCACGAATGTCGCCGACTTCAACGGCGATGGCCGCAGCGACCTCGTATGGCGCCACACCGATGGCCGCATCTCGATCGATCTCATGAACGGCACGGCCAAGCTCTCCTCGCAGCAACTCCTCAATGCGGGTGGATGGTCGGTCACGCACACGCCCGACGTGAACGGCGACGGAAAGGCCGACCTCCTCTTCACGCACGCGGATGGCACGGTGGCCGTGTGGACGATGAGCGGCACCGCGATGACGGGTGGAACGACGATCATGGGTCCGGGCAGCGACTGGAGCGTGATCCGCACGGCCGACTTCGATGGCGATGGAATGGACGATCTGCTGTGGCGCCATACGGACGGCCGCCATGCGATCTGGCTCATGAACGGGCTCGTCGTGAAGTCCACTGCGCAGATTCTCAACGCCGGCAACTGGACCGCGACGCACACGCCGGACCTGAACGGCGACGGCAAGGCCGACCTCGTGTGGCAGAACACGGACGGCACGATCGCTGCGTGGCTCATGAACGGGACCGCGATGACTTCGGGCGCGACGCTGCTCAATGCGGGCGCGCACGGCTGGACGGTCACTCGCGTGGGCGACTTCGATGGCGACGGGAACGGCGATCTCTTCTTCCTGAATGCCGATGGGCGCGCGGCGATCTACCTGATGAATGGCCTCGTTCCCACGCAGACCACGCAAGTCCTCAACGCAGGCGGGGGCTGGAGCGCGAAGCGCCTCGTGGATCTCAACGGCGACGGGAAAGCCGACATCGTGTGGGAGAACATCGACGGCCGCACCGCCGTGTGGCTGATGATCGGAACGACGATGACGAGCGGGACCGGGATCATCGGGGCCGGTACCGGATGGAGTGTCTCCGCGGTGAGCCAATGAGCTGCGAGTAAGATTCCGCCATGAAAAAAACGATCCTGGCCGCACTGGCCGCGACCTGCCTGTCAGCGCAGGCCCAGGCGCAAACCGTCGGCACGCTGGTGCCGGTCGGCGGCGACCCCGGCGCCATCGACATGGTCCACGACTTCAAGCGCGACGTGATGTACATCGCGACCGCCGGCGCCATCCTGCGCTACCACGTCGGAAGCGCGACGTTCCTCACGCCCTGGTCGATTCCCGGCGCCTACCTCATGGGGATCGATATCTCGTCCGATGCCGGGAGGCTCGCCGCGGGAGACTGGAACTCGTTCGTCAACGGACTCCATCTCTACAACCTCGAGACCGGATCTCCTATACCGGTGACCGTGACCGACACGGAGCCGTTCAGCACGGAAGACGTTGTGCATTCCGTGGCCTTCGACTTCGACGGCGCGATTCTCTTCTCGAGCGAGTCCTTGACCACGACGGGTGGATCGCATCCGCTGCGGCGCTACGATCCGCTGGGAAACTTCTCCCGCGTTGGATTCGCCGAAGACAACGCAATGCTCGCGGCGAGCGGCAATCGCCGCAAGATTGCCATCGCCGGGGCCGAGTACTCGAACGAAATCAGCCTCTACGACGCCGCGACACGACAGGTCTCGAGGGTCGGCGGAGTCGGCACCTCGTACGAAGTGGCGGTCAACCAGGGCGGTACGCAAGTCATGGCGCCCGACAATCGCGGTCGCGCAGGCGTGTGGAACGTCGGGCAGCCCGGCGTGCAAATCATCGGTGACTTCGGAGGGGACCAGCCGATCGCCGGCGCCTACCATCCCGTCGAGAACCTCGCGTACTTTCCATGGGGAACGACCCGTGAGGTGCGCGTGTACAACACGGCGACGAATCCCATCACGCAGGTCGGTGCGTACGATTTCGGATATCAATTTGGCATTACCGGCGGGTGGGCGTACACCCCGGGCAGGACGAAAATCTCAGCCGACGGCTCCCTGTTGATGGTGAAGGTGGAGGGCGGCATTCGCATCCACCGCCTCTACAACGGCCTGAGCGCGGCGGATACGAGCGCCGTCGTGAACGGCTACGCATTCAAGGTGTTCTCGCTGCCCGGCTCCATCGGCAACGGCGGCGTGCTGACCTATTCGCTGGTGCGCGCCCCCACGCGCGGCACCGTGGACTTCAACGGTCCCACCGCGACGTATCGTTGGCGGCCGCCGGCAGCGGGCCCCGACTCTTTCCGCTACCGCGTGAGCTACGGCCTCGCCTACCAGGAGGCGGAAGTCACCCTTCGCGTGCTTCCCCCGCCCGCAACCGACTTCAACCGCGACGGCAACACCGACCTCGTGTGGAGCCACGGAGACGGACGCAGCGCCATGTGGTTGATGAACGGCCTTACGCCCACCGTGACGGCCGAGATCAACGGGCCGGCCACGGGATGGAGCGTCATCCACAGCGGCAACTTCGACGTCGACGGCTACCCGGACCTCGTGTGGCAGAACACGGACGGCCGCGCGGAAGTCGATTGGCGCTCGGCAACCAACGGCGCGTACCCGCCGACGCTGGTGCTGGCGGCCGGAAGCGGCTGGACCGTCACGCACGTGCCGGACCTTGACGGGGACGGTCGTCTTGAATTGCTGCTTCGCCACACGGACGGGCGTGTCGCCGCGCGCGCGATGAACGGCTACGCCCTTGGCGCCACCGCCGACTTCCTCGGCGCCGGCACGGGATGGAGCGTGGCCCGCGTCGCGGACTTCGACGGGGACGGCAAGCACGACCTCCTCTGGGTCCACGAGGACGGCCGCCACGCGATCTGGCTCATGGACGGGCTCACGCTGAAGTCCGGAGCGACGATCCTCAATGCGGGATCCGGATGGACCGCGATCCAGACCCCGGATCTCGATGGAGACGGCAAGGCCGACCTCCTCTGGCGCCACACCGATGGATCGCTCGCCGTCTGGTTGATGAATGGCGCGGTCATGACTTCGGGCACCGGCATCCTCGGCCCCGGCTCGGGCTGGAACGTGAAGCACGTCGGCGACTTCGACGGCGACGGCAAGGCCGACCTCTACTTCGAGCACCCGGACGGGCGCGCGGCCATCTGGCTCATGAACGGCCTGGCCCCCGCGATGCAGACGCAAATCCTCAACGCGGGCGGCGGATGGACTGCCAAGCGCCTCGGGGATTTCAATGGCGACGGCAAGGCCGACATCGTCTGGGAGAACACCGACGGGCGCGTGGCCATCTGGCTCATGAACGGCACGGCGATGACGAATTCTGCGGAGATCCTTCCCGCCGGCACGGGATGGAGCATCTGGGCCTCGGGCCTTTAACGTGAAACCAGGAAAATGAAGATACCCAAACTCATCGCGACCGCACTGATCCTCGGATCGTTTCCGGCCATCGCCACCGCGCAGGATCCCTTCGCACGTGGCTCCAAGCGCGCCGTTCGCGACGCGTACCTCACCTACTTCGCACCCGCCATGCCCGCGATGGGTTTCACGGGCTCGGTGGCCGGTTGCATCGCAGGAACGATCTCGCCCGCGTTCAAGCAATTCACCATCGGGCGCATCAACTACTTCCGGCGCATGGCCGGCGTGCCCGGCGACGTGACGCTGGATTCGGACGCCACGCGCGAGGGCGAGCAGCAATCCGCCGCCGTGCTCTTCGCGGCCAACCAGGCGGCGGGCCACGTGCCCGTCAACCCGCCGTTCTCCGCTTGTACGTCGCTATTGCCCGCCGCTTCGAACGCGGCGGCGATCTCGAGCGTTGCGAGCTCCGCCACCGACGATGTCATCCCCCTGTACATGGACGACGCCGGCAGCGGCAACGAAGCGGTGCCCGACCGGCGCTGGATCCTCTACCGCGTGCAGCCGAGCGTCGCCGTTGGTGCAGCACCCGTGGGTGCGATGTCGGGAGGCAGCGCGGTGCGCACGTTCCGCGATCGCTCGGGGCGAGACGCGGACCAATACGGTTCCGCGTGGCCGGCGGGCGGCTACGTGCCCATCCAGGTCCTGCCGGCGTCGAACCGCTGGTCCTACTCCCTCGGCGACTTCTATAGCTGGCGCTTCGATTTCGCCACCGTATCGATGACGGCCAACGGCGTTCCGATCGGCGTGACCGTGCTCTCGAACAACGACACGAGCGCGGGCGACAACACGATCGTCTTCGTGCCACAGACCACGATCGTCGCGGGCAGCCGATACACGGTGAAGATCGACGGGATCAGCGGGCGCGGCACTATCTCCACGACGTACACCGTTCGGCCTTTCGATGCGTCTTTGCCCATCCCCGCACCGGGCGCCGACTTCAACGGCAACGGCATGAGCGACCTCCTGTGGACGCACGCGGACGGCCGCGCCGCCATCTGGATGATGGACGGGTTCTCGACGGTCGACGGTGGCGAGATCATCAACGCCGGCACGGGATGGAGCGTGACCCACCTCGCGGACTTCAACGGCGACGGAAAGAGCGACATCGTGTGGCGCCATACCGACGGCCGCACCGCGATCTACCTCATGGATGGCCGCGTCCCCACCACCACGCAGCAGATCTTCAACGCGGGTGACGGCTGGACCGTCACCCACGCGCCGGACTTGAACGGCGACGGCAAGGCGGACCTCCTTTTCCGGCACACCGACGGGCGCATTGCCGCGTGGCTCATGGACGGCACGACGATGATCGCGGGCGATACGCTGCGCGGTGCGGGCACGGGCTGGAGCGTGGCCCAGGTGGGCGACATCGACGGCGACGGCGCCGACGACCTCGTGATGGCGCACACCGACGGGCGCTACGAAGTCTGGATCATGAACGGGCTCACGAAGGTCCGAAGCTATGCGGTCATGAATGCGGGCGTAGGCTGGACGCTCACGCACCTCGGCGATTTCGACGGCGACGGCACGAAGGACTTCGTGTGGCGCTACGTGCAGGGCCGCGCCGCAATCTGGCTCAGCCCCAACAGCGATGGACCCAACCTCGTCGGCGACAACTCGGGCTGGAAGGTGAAGCACATCGGCGACTTCAATGGCGACGGCGCGAGCGACGTCTACTTCGAGCATGACGACGGCCGCGCCGCGATCTGGCTCATGAAGGGATTCAACGTCCTGGGGACGGCGCAGATCCTCAACGCGGGAACCGGTTGGAGCGCGAAGGCGCTGGCGGACCTGAACGGCGACGGCAAGGCCGACATCCTCTGGCAACACACCGATGGCCGCGTGGCCGCGTGGCTGATGAACGGCACGACACTGGTGGACGGACTCGAGATCCTCGGCCCCGGTTCCGGCTGGGGCATCGCGAGCGCGGAAGCCTCGAACCAGGGAGCGAGCGACTGCCCTGCTCTCCCGTCGAACGTGGTAATGCTGCCCGACCTGCAGGCGATCAATGTGCCCCTCCTCGTCCTGCTGCCGCAGGGGGTCATCGGCGCAACGAAGGTCCCGCACCTGTCAGGCAACCGGATCTCGGGGATCCTCATGAGCGGAGAAACGTCCGCTGCCTACACGCCGAATCCCGCCGTGATGACGATGGCGTTCTCGAAGTGCCCCGGCGACCTCTCGTATCACACGCAGCAGATCGATCCCACCTACGGCGACGTTTGCTACCTCCGCGCCATGAACCTCAACTACAACGAACTGATGTGGACGACATCTACAGGAGCAATCGTGCCTCCCGGGATGTGCCGCCTGCCCGAAGCCGGCGGCCCCTGGTACATCAACGTTCGATACGAGCACAACGGCTGCGCGTACGGGGCGCCGAGCTGCGGGACCGCGCTGCAGTGGGGTAACGGGCTGTACTAGGACGATCTACTCTGACAGCACACCGACGAGTTCGGAGCGCACCGCCTGTAGAATCCCCCCCAAAGAATTCAAGAGAACCCAACATGGCGCACACGATCCGCATCTCGAAGTCCGCATCGATCCTGCTTGCCGCGGCCCTGGCCGCGACGCTTCCCGCCGCCGCGCAATGGGAGGCGCGTGGCGCGCCCGAACCCATCGTTCGCGGCATGACGTCGTTCTTCAACACCCCCGTGGCCGGTACCGACACGCTCTACGCCGGAACCCTGGGCGCCGGCTTCTTCAAGGTGGAGGTCTCCGGCACCGGCGCGAGCTGGGTGCAGGCCAACACGGGCCTGCCGTCGCTGCGGCTGCAGAACATCGCGGCATCCAGCGCAAGCACGATCTACGCGGCCCCCGAAGGCCACGGCGTCTACCGCACCACGGACGGCGGCGCCACGTGGTCCCCGCGCAGTGGCAGCGGCGCCACGGCGATCGGATGCCCCTACATCCGCGGGCTCACGATCTTCGGGTCCGCCATCTACGCGGGCACATCGTGCACGAGCGGAGGCGGCGTCTTCCGCAGCACGGACGGCGGTGCCACGTGGACGCGGCTGGGCGGCCTCACGCTGCCCGGGGACATTCGCGTGCAGTCGATCGTCGTCTCCGGCTTCGCGATCATGGTCAACACCAACAATGGCGGCATCTACCGCAGCAACGACGACGGCGCGACCTTCGTCCCGTCCAACACCGGCTTCGTGTCGGCGAACCCGACCGTCTACCACCTGATCTTCTCCACGACCACGGGCGTGGCGCTCGCGTACGTCGAGGGCGAAGGGATCTACAAGTCCACCGACAGTGGCGCCACGTGGGCGCCCAGCAACACGGGCCTGCCCGCCGGAGCCGTCGTGCTTTCGGGGTTCTCGCGCGGGACCGGCACCAACACCTTCTATGTGGGCCTCGACAAGCACGGCGTCTATCGCACCACCGACGATGGCGCCACATGGACGCTCTGGGCAGACCCTGCGGCCGATTCCACCCTCGGGGTCGTGCGCGGCGTGATCACCGGCAGTCCCAACGGGCGCATTTACGCAAACACGCTGGCCGGCATCTCGATCGTGGATCTCAGCGGCAACGCGGTGGCCAAGCCCAGCGGGCTCTACCTCGGCCACGGCCGCGCCAACTCCATCGTCCATGACGTCGCGGACCGCCGCACCGTGTTGCTCGCGACGAATACGGTCCGCCGCATCAGCAACCTGGAACTGGAGGGCTACGGCGCGGCAGCCGCCTGGGACGGCGGCATCACCGGCCACACGACCGAGGGCACTCTGCTGCAGGTGCGATCGAACGCCCCGACGCTCTACGTCACGACGAACAACCGGGGCATCTTCAAGACCGTGAACAGCGGCATGCTCTGGAGTGCCGTCAACACCGGGCTGCCGTCCCTCGGCGCCCAGTCGCCCAAGCTGGCGATCGATCCGACCAACGCGTCGAAGCTGCTCGCGGGCATGTCCAACCTCCAGGGCTCGGGCGTCTACCGCTCGACGGATGGTGGAGCGAACTGGCACGCGGCGAACGTCGGTCTAGCCACGCGTGCCTCCCGCGTGGTGAACAGCCTCGCCTTCACGCAGAACGGGTACGCGTACGCCGCGACCGACGCGGGCGTGTACCGCAGCACCGATGGCGGCGAGACGTGGACCGCGATCTACACCGCGCTCGACTCGGCCGGGCAGCTCCTGCCCACCGCCGGCGTGTTCACGAAGCCCGACTTCGGGAACCAGGTCTGGCTCGCCAACAGCCATCTCAATCCCGACGGCACGCTGCCCGCCTCCTCCGGGGCATGGAAGAGCATCGACAACGGCGACACGTGGACGCAGGTCTTCGCGGGCCAGAACGTCGAACGCATTGATGTCGCCTCCACAGCCCACAACACCGGCCCGGTGCTGATCGGCGTCGGCGCCCCGGCGGGCCAGCCCGCGGTGTATCGATCCGTCGACGGCGGCGTGAGCTGGACTGCCTACTCCGCCGGCCTCGGCGGATCCGACATCCGCACCTTCGGCAGCGCGCCGAACGGCGGCCGCACCTTGTCGCTCTCGCTGGAAGACGGCCTCTACGTCGCGAAGCGCGCGCAGTCCCTCGACTTTTCCGCGGACGCCAAGACCGACATCCTCTGGTCGCACACCGATGGACGCGCCGCGATCTGGATGCTGGACGGGCTCACGACCACCGACGGCGGAGAGATCATCAACGCGGGCACGGGCTGGAGCGTGACGCACATCGCGGACCTCAATGGCGACCGCAAGAGCGACCTGATGTGGCGCCATACGGACGGCCGCACCGCGCTCTACCTCATGGACGGGCGCGTGCCGACCGCCACGCAGCAGATCTTCAACGCGGGCGACGGGTGGGTCGTCACGAACACGCCGGACCTGAACGGCGACGGCAAGGCGGATCTCCTCTTCCGGCACCCGGACGGGCGCATCGCCGCATGGCTCATGGACGGCACAACCATGATCGCGGGCGACACGCTTCGCGCCGCGGGCACCGGCTGGTACGTCGCGCAAGTGGGCGACATCAATGGCGATGGCACCGACGATCTCGTGATGGCGCACACCGACGGGCGCTACGAGATCTGGCTGATGAATGGACTCACGAAAGTCCTCAGCTATCCGATCATGAACGCCGGCGCCGGCTGGACCCTCACGCACGTCGCGGACTTCGACGCCGACGGTACCAAGGACCTCCTGTGGCGCAGCGCGCAGGGCAGCGCGGCCATCTGGCTCAGCCCGAATGCCAACGGCCCGCAGCTCCTGGGCGACAACACCGGCTGGAAGGTGAAGCACGTCGGAGACTTCAACGGCGATGGATACAGCGACGTCTACTTCGAGCATACCGACGGCCGCGCCGCGATCTGGCTGATCCGGGGCATGAACATACTGGCCACCGCGCAGATCCTGAACGCGGGCACCGGCTGGAGCGCGAAGGCGCTGGGCGACGTGAACGGCGACGGCAAGGCCGACATCCTCTGGCAACACAGCGACGGGCGCGTGGCCATCTGGATGATGGATGGACTCACGCTTTCGAGCGGCGCGGAGATCCTCGGACCCGGGAGCGGATGGAGCATCGCGGACACCGGAGGCCCGAACCCCGCGGCGGGCGAATGCCCCACCGGCCTGCCGTCCAACGTGGTGATGCTGCCCGACATGCCGGCGATCAATGTGCCCCTCACTGTCCTGCTGCCGCAGGGGGTCATCGGCGCAACGAAGGTCCCGCAACTGCCAGCCAACCGGATCTCTGGAATCTTCATCAGCGGGGAATCGACCCAGGCCTACTCGCCGAATCCCGCCGTCATCACGATGTCGTTCTCGAAGTGCCCCGGCGATCTCTCGTACCACACGCAGCAGGTCGATCCCACCTTTGGCGACGTTTGCTATCTCCGCAGCACGAACATCAACTACAACAACGTGTATTGGAAGAAGTCTTCCGGCGCTGGAACGCCCGCGGGGATGTGCTACCTGCCCGAAGGCAACGGACCCTGGTACCTCAACGTTCGATACGAGCACAACGGTTGCGCGTACGGCGCGACGACCTGCGGAACCGCACTGCAGTGGGGGCAAGGGCCGTACTAGGCCGGTCACCCGAAGAACGCGCCAGACCAGGGGCCTTGGCGGGCCGGTAACATCTGTTATGCTCCGCCCCGAAAGCGGAATCCACCGCCGAGTGAGCCCCGATGCGACGAATTGCGTTCCTCGCAGTCCTATCTTTCCTTTCCCTTGCTGCACGTGCTGATGTCTGGATTGCCGATCGCCAAGCAATCCACCGGATCGATACCGCTCGATTCACGATAGAGGTCTCGGTACCACTCGCCGGCGTACGCGCGCTGGCCGTCGATCCCACTTCCGGTGCGGCTTGGGCTCTCTCAGGAGAAGTACTGACCCGATGGAGTCGCGACGGACAGTCGCAACTCGAGAAGAGACTGTCTCCGGTCGGCGACGAATCGAACCTCTCGCTGACGGTCGATGTCACCGATGGGTCTCTCTTGATCGCCGGCACCCGAAGCACCGGGCCGGTCACGCATCGCATCGATTCCGAAGGCAACGTCGTGAATGCGCTTGCCGGCACGCGAACCGGTGAGGTCACAGGGCCGGTCTACCTCGGGATGGCGAAGGACGCGGAATGGGATCGCTCGTGGGGCGTGACTGCCGACCGGCTGGTGCGCATCGAAGGAGGAGCGCCCGCCTCGGTATCCGAACTGAGCCCGCTGCAACTGGGACGGGCAACGGCCGTTCAATTCGACCCCAGCAATCGTGTCGTCGTCGTGGGATTGGAGCAAGGCATCGCACGATTCGACGCCGCGGGCCAGAACCCCACTCTCCTTCGCACTCCCCTTCCGACCACCCTCGTTGCGGCACCGGCAATGCTCGTGTCGCATGCGTTGTCCCTCGAGTCTCCTGAGCCGGGCTCCGTCACGAAGAACAACCGCCCCACCATTGTGCTGAAGGCTGGGACGGCATGCTCGGGCCGGCCTTGCGAGGGCGTGAAGGATTTCGCGGAAGGCCTGAAGGTCACCGGGACGGCGAACGGGAGTGCATTGCAAGCGACGCGCCCTGCTCTCGACAAGTTCGTCATGCGTCCCGATCGCGTGCTGCCCGATGGCGAAGTCACGATCGAAGCGGTCGCAATCGACGCGCAAGGCGTGCCGTCCCCGGAATTCTCCCAGTCGTTCCGAATCGATACGACGCCGCCTTCGATCCTGGCCGTCACACCTCCGAATGGATTCGTCACCGACCTCAAGTCGGCCGTGATCTCCGGGCGTCTCAGCGAGCCCGCGCTCCTTACCTTGAACGGCGATTCCGTGCCGGTGACAGGTGACCGCACCTTCTCGGTCGAGAAGAACCTGGCCATGGGCTTGAACAGCTTCGAACTGCGCGCGCTAGACCCGGCAGGCAACCCGTCGAGCATGTCGCTGAAGGTCACGCGGGTCGCCAGCGGGGCGCGAACGTCGGACAAGACTGGGGGCGGCGCTCCTCAAGTCACGATCACTTCGCCGACGGACGGGGAGCAGTTCACGATGCCCGACGCAATTCCAGTGATAGCAGAGGCCCGCGTCGGAAACGTGTTCATCCCTGTTTCGGTGCACAACGATTCACCGGCGGGATTCGACGTGATCCTCGACCCTCCCAATTCGACGACGGAAACCTACCCATCCTCGCCACCGGTCAATCTCTACACCTGGACCGGGGTCCCGGAAGGCACATACCAGATCGTCGCTAGTGCGAACGGCGTTTCGACTTCGATCACGATTGCGGTGGTCAACCCGATCCAGCTGGCGATCACCAGTCCTGCCAACGGAGCCTCGATCTCCGGGTCCATGGTGACAGTCACTGGGACGATCTCCGGCGTATCCAATGTCGGGGTGACCGTCAACGGGATGGCGGCATCGGTCTTCGGGAATCAGTTTGTAGCGACACTCCCGATTCCGACCGGCACCGTGCAATTGGACGTAGTGGCAACAGCCCAAAGCGGGGTGACGCGGCACACGTCCGTCACGGTGACATCTCCGACTTCGGCGCGCCTGGTCGAGTTGACTATCGAACCCCCGGTGGGCATCGCACCGTTTACGGCAACAGTCACGGCGCCTCTATTCCCGCCCGAGATGCCAGGCGGCCTCATCGAGGTCGACTTTGACGGAGACGGGCAAGTCTACGAGGCCCCGCTGAATTACCCCGGGCAGCAAGTGAGCCACACCTACGCGACTCCCGGCGTCTACAACGCGAAAGCGCGGATGTGGGATTACGGGGCTGGGGCTTACGTGTACTGGGACCTTCCCGTGGTCGTCCAGGACGTACTCACGCTCGACGCAAAGCTGAAGGGCGTGATCTCAGGAATGCTGGAGCGAATCGCGGCGCGCGATGTACCGGGCGCGCTGCAGGCCCTGACGCCCCAGGCGGCCGAGCACTTCCGACCCGGCATCGAGGCCATGAGCGCCTTGTACCAGCCCACCCCGTCGGGACCGCCGGTCGAGCCCCCGCCATTCGGCACGGTCGCCACCAGCTTCATCACCAACTCGTTTGCCGAGTACATCGTGATGCGCGAACGCGTGCCCGGGCAGAAGCGCGCGTACTTCATCTACTTGATGCGCGGCCCTGACGGGGTCTGGAGGATTTCGCAGCTGTGAAAACAACATTCAATCAAGCCTGTCGCCGAGTGTTTGCCACGGGCGCCATCGCAAGCGCTCTGTTTGGAGTTGCCGGATGCGCGACCACCGTGGGTGGCCCACTGGAGGGTGTGGTCGTTGATGCAACTACTAACAAGCCGATGCAGGGCACGTTCGTGATCGCGTTCACGCGAATTCAAGGGGCGGACTTAGTGGGCTCACGTTCGTCATGCGTGGATCTCGAGGTCGTTCAGACCGATGACCAAGGGCGCTACCGGGTCACGAGAGGAACTGCGCTGAATGCGGACCGAATCATCATGGCCTATGCCCCTGGTCTTGAGGCCGAATTCGATCCGGATTCCGTCACAGGAAAGCGCATGAAACGCTATGTAGGCACCGATGAAGCGCGCGCGGCGTCGTTCAGCAAGTATTCGTCACTGCTTACGTGCGGGCCGTACCGGGAGGTCCGCGAAAAGCTCCTCCCGTTGTTCAAGGCGTTGGACGAGGAACACGCCAAGCTGAAGATCGACCGTCGATTTGGTGCTCCAAATCCGTTCACCAGCAAGATCCGCAGCCTGGACTCCCTGGAGGCGTCCGAGAAATGAAACGCACAGCACTGCTCGCCACGGTTCTCACGATGCTGTACTACACGCACGGACTGGCCTACGAACTTCGCACCCATGCATACGTAACGACGGAGGGCATCAAACGGTCGAAGCTCTTCACTGATGGATCACTTGCGTCAGAACTGGGGCTTCAGCTGAACGAAGCGAACACTCTGGGAACAATGTACTTCGAGGGGACGAACGTCGGTCGCTATACACGCCTTCAACGGCGTTTCGAGAGCGCGCGAGCTGGAGAGGGCATCATTGACGGCTCCGTGGCGAGTTGGTTCATCACCGGTGCAATTCGCGAGGACGACCTTACGACCGTCCTGGGATGCGGAGGGGCCAACGTCTTCACGCTGCTACAGCACACCCGGCGCGCCGACGAATGCAACCCGCAAGAGGACCACCCGCCGATTGACCGAGTGTTCAATCATTTCCTAGACCCCCAGCACAACAACAGCGCGGCGACGTCGACGCCAGGTGCAAAGAGTGCAGTCAACTGGGCGATTGGTACCGACCATGCCTTCGACGACGCAAGCGTCACGCCATCGACGTCTCGCGGCAACAAGTTCTCGCTCGTCGACGCTCGCAATGCGATGTACTACGCCTTGTCAGGAAAGGACCCTGATAGCAACGCGATGAACGCCGGATCCGAAGAGTTGCGCAAGGCTTGGTGGGCAACGGCTCTGCGATCTCTCGGGGATGCGAGCCATCTCCTTCAGGACATGGCCCAACCCCAGCACACGCGTAACGAGCCGCACCCAGGAGGGTTTTACGAGCTATACATCGAAGGACGGACAAGCTCTGCCGAGGGCTATCGGATTGACGGGACGAAATTCCCGCTGACGCCTGTCCCCCTGACGGAAGGGCCTTCCGTATCTCGGACACGGTATTCGGATTTCTGGAGCGCCGGTGACGGCCTTGGATTGGCCAATTTCTCCAGTCGCACCTTCATGACGGATAAGACCAACATCGGGACTGTCGGGATCCTCAACTACCCGCTGCCGTCGCATGATCGCAACGATTACGTCGCGGAGTCCGTGCCGGCGACGGATCTCACTATTCCCGGCTTCAACCGTGTCTTCCTCACGAGCAAGCTGCTTGACGCGAAGGTGCCACCGTACGGACCCACGGCGCGCGCGGCGCGCATTACGACGGAAAGCTCCGTGGCGGACTACCTCCAGTGCGCGAGCACGGGAGGAACGCCCTTGCCCTGCTACTCGATGAACCGCTTCAACTACGACGACCAGGCCGCGATTCTGCTGCCCAAGGCGGCGGCGTACACCGCGGGTTTGATCGACTACTTCTTCCGGGCGCGTATCGACATGGTAAGCGTGCCCGGTGAGCCAGACACGTACCGGGTGAAGAATCTCGGCAACGAGGATATCAAGGGGACTTTCGAACTCTACTACGACGATACGAGCGAAGAACGAAAGCGCAAGCCGGTTCTGAGACCGGATGGCACTCCCCTGATCCTGCAAGCGAACTCTCCGATCTCCGCCGGGGGCTACGTGGACTTCGAAGTCATTTTCAACGTCCCCCTCGACGCGAAAATTCCCGGCCAGTACATGCTCGTCTTCCGCGGCGAGATGGGCGAGGAGAAGCCGTCGCCCGCAGGTGGAATCAACATTGGGAGTGAGTATGTTGGGGCTGTGGCCGGCCGGGTGATTGACGCGCGCCGTCCGACGGCGCTCTACGTCGCCGGCCTCGACAACCAGAACAACTGGGTCTCGATGAAAATCGACGAGCACGGCCTGCGCATTTTGAGTGGACCCGGCGGACCGCCGGGCGGCACATCGCCCACGATTCCGAAGCCGCCCTATGGCGATCTTGACCCGTTGTACGAGGTGCTGAAAAAGACCGACCGAATCCAACCATTGGGTCGGGTCGCGCGAACTCCCCAGGTGATCTACTCGAAGGGTTTTTACCCGGGCTATGAGACGGCGGGAATCTCGTTCTACCGAGGGTCGGAGCGCGCCCTGACTTACTTGCGAGATGCCTTAGGGATCGGCCAAATGCGATTCAGTGGCGACTCGGACGCAGCATGGAGGGCAAAGACCGACGATGGGACGATCTACACGTTTGACGTCGACCTGCAGAGCATCCAGCCCTTCATGAGATGGGGTAGCTCCAAGAATGGGGCGCTCACAGGAAACGGCTCGATCACGCTTCCACCACTACCGGTAGGCGCCCAGAAGTCATACAGCGCATTCCGCACGGGTGAACTGGTAATCTCACCCGACGGGCTCAGCGTCAAGGGCTTCTGGTCGAGGCCAACGGAGAGCACGATGTCGAACGACGAACTCAAGGTCACCCTCGGCTCGTCGCCCTCGCTGTCGTGGGTTTCGATCCCCACACCTGGAAACGTGGCAAACGCAAGCAGTACAGGCCCCTGCACACCAAGTCTGACGCAGTTCTGCACTGTTTCGAAGACTGGCCAATTCACCACCGAGCTGCCCAGGAGCTGGATCGGGTATGTCGACGAAGAACCACGCTATTGGTCACGGCAGGAGTACTCCGAATACACGGATGACAGCCGCTTCGGCGGTGGAGGGCGCAGTTACACCGAAGGGGACGGCTGCCCATACAAACAGGTCTTTGAAAGCAACTCCGTCAACGAGAAGACCACGCACAGCTACGCACGGTACACAAGCCGACTCTCGGACGGCACCCAGGTTATCAGCGAGGATAAGTACAATCCCGATCCAGCGCACGTGCGACACAATCTCATCGGAACGCGGACCGACACCTACTCCGGCGCCCCGCCCGATGATCACCTGAATTGCACGGTCCCGACGTATGGCGCGCCAATCATGCCAGACGACTACGACGACAACCCCCAAAAGAAATTGATCGGAACGGAAGTCGTGCAGAGCTTTTCGGGTGCAGAGAACGAAACGCTGTTCATTGACCGTAGCGCCAATAGCGCGACCTATCGTCTCGGGTCATTGCCCGTTGACTCGCTCGATTTCGGCCCGAACGCCCTGATCGGAGACGTGTCGGCTATCGGAGAGGCATTCATCGCAAATCCGAACAAGGCGCCAACTGAACTGGGAGCGATCGTCTTGTACCGGCGGGCTCCGAACTCGCAGTTGCCGCCGGTGCTTACGTTTCCGGGTCATGTCGTGAAGCTCATTGCGGCGTTCTGGATGTAGCGCGCTCGCCCTCTGGCCTGATGAAACACTCCTTGGCAGTTGACTAACGCTTGCAAAGGAGCGCGACGCGTCCCCAGCACATTGATCGGCGGAAGGCCACCCTGTAGGCACCCCTAACGGGTTGCGACCCGTGCAAATTCTGGTAACGTGACCAGCTTCTCCCGGACCGGGAGAAACCCACAACGGCGGCCAGTCCAACAGACCGAGTCGCTCCTGCAAATCTGTCCAGGGGAGTTTTAACCTTGAATACGATTCTTTCACGCGCGCTGCGTTCCGCCGTTGTATTTGCCTGTTTCATTTCGCTTTTTGTTCCCATCGCTCAAGCTGGCAGCGTGCCGAAGAACCTCGGCGCCGGCCTCGGCGCCATATATGAGGACTACCTCCAGACCACAGGGGCCATTCCCCAGACAGCCAACCGCGCGGAGATCTCCGCCCAGGCGGCCTCCTATCGTGAAGACGCCGTCATGGATTCGACGGGGCGCTTCCGCGTCATGCTCTACCTGACTGGCGACAAGACGCTCGCGCAGGTCGTGCAGTCGCTCGGCCAGTCCAAGGGGTTCGAGATTGTCGGCACATCGGACCGCTACCGCCACGGTGTGATCGATGGCTGGCTGGAGATCGGCAGCGTTGCCGCAGTGGCCGGGGCGCGCGGCGTCAACTCCGTGATGCTGCAGATTCAGCCGGAGATGAACGTCGGCCTCGTCACGCAGCAGGGCGTCGTGCAGCACCGCGTCGACCAGATCGCGGGCCCCGGCTTCGACGGCACGGGCATCACGGTCGGTGTCATGTCCGACACGTTCAACTTCTCCACAAACCCCATCAAGGCTCCGAACGACGTGGCCTCGGGCGACCTGCCCGGCGCCGGCAATCCGTTGGGCAACCTGCAGGACGTCGTGATCATCCAGGAACGTGCCACGCAGGGAACGGACGAAGGTCGCGCCATGACGCAGTTGGTGCACGACATCGCCCCGAAGGCGCGGCTGGGCTTCGCCACGGCCGGCAGCAGCCAGCTCCAGTTCGCCGACAACATCCGCTCGCTCGCCGCTTTCCCGGGCGCGCCGCGCATCGTCCCGGGCTTCAAGGCCGACATCATCGTCGATGACGTGATCTTCCTCACGGAAAACATGTTCTCTGACGGCATCGTCGCGCAGGCCGTGAACGACGTGACCTCCACCGGCACGCACTACTTCTCCTCCGCCGGCAACCGCGCCTCTTCCGGAGCCTACGCGGCGAACTTCAACTTCGTGAACCCGGTCGGCACGCCGACCGCGGGCAGCAACATCAACCTCACGGGCGTGAACCCGGCCCTGTTCGCGGGTGGCTTCCACAACTTCCGCACCGACGGCGGGCAGGACATCGCGCAAACGATCCGCCGCACTGGCGGAGCGACCAGCAACACGAACAATGCCCGCGTGGTCCTCCAGTGGGACGATCCCTTCGACCTCATCGTTCCCGGTACGCAGGTCTTCACGACGAGCTCGACGTTTACCGGCACGCCGGCCACGCTGGATGTCCCGGTCACGCTGACCGGCGGCCTGCCGACGCGCATCGTCGTCACTGCCATCAACGGCAGCGCCTACGACGCGATCGTGTCCATCCTCAATCCGAGCAACGCCGTCGTGGTCGCCCCCGTGGATACGGGCACCGACGAGACGATCTTCTTCACGCCGTCCGTCACCGGCACCTATACGGTCCGCCTCACCGCCTTCAACAGCACGACGGGGGACTTCTCCGTCACCGCGTTCGAGAACAGCAGCCAGGGCATCACGACGGAATACAACGTGCTGTGGTTCCGTCCCGATACGGGCGCTTTCATCAGTTCCTCGCTTGCCAATGCATTCATCGTCAACGAACCCTTCGTCTTCGCCTCTTCGATCCCCTTCCCCGCCGGCCAGAGCACGGTGCAGATGGTCATTGCGCGCTCCGCCGGCAGCACCGCCAACCGGCTGAAGTACGTGCTCTTCGACAACAACTCTTCGGTCCGCCCCGATGAGTACATCAGCTACCAGTACCCCGTGACCTACGGCCACAACAGCACGGCCAACGGCCATGGCGTCGCGGCGCTGAGCGCGTTCCGTCCGTACATCCCGGAGAACTTCACCTCGCCGGGGCCGGTGACGATCCTCTTCGACGCCGCGGGCAATCGCCTGGTGACGCCGGAAATTCGCCAGCAACCCGTGATCACCGCGATGGACGGCGGCAACACCACGTTCTTCTCGGGTGATTCGCAGGGCGACTTCGAAGGTCCTGGACCGACGGCGGGGATCTTCCCGAACTTCTTCGGCACCAGCGCGGCAGCGCCCAATGCGGCGGCCATCGCAGCCCTCGTGCTCCAGGCCAAGGGCGGCCCGGGCTCGCTCACCGTCGCGCAGATGAAGAACATCCTCATCAACAGCGCGATCCCGAACGACCTCGACCCGAACCACGCCGAGGCCGTGATCAAGACCAACGGCGGCACGCTCACCATCACGCTGGATGCGGACTACACCAACTCCAGCGCAACGACGTCGACCCTGCCGCTGATCGATCCGAACGTGTTCAAGGTGAGCTACTCCGGCGCCGGAGCGGTTGCCTCGATCACGCTGAACGGCACGAACGGCAACACGACCGGCGGCAACAACACAGTCGGCGTGGCGCCGGGCATGGTGTTCGACACACGCGCCATCGCCTCGAGCGGACTGCCGTTCACGCTGGGCACGCTGGTGGGCCTGGTCCCGGGTGACATCACCACGGTCAACGGCCCGACGGCTCCGGCTCCGGCGGTCGCGGGCGAGTCGTTCACGCTGACGATCAACCTCGGCAACGGCACGTTCACGAACGGCAAGTCGTTCGCGTTCAACGTCGATCGCGACGAGCTCAACATCTTCGCCATCGAGGTTGTCGACGGGACGACACTCATCCACTCCCTCGCGACGTTCGGCCCGCAGATCGGCAACTCGGCGGACCTGTTCGGCGCCAACGTCGCGATTCCGCAGGGCACGATCAGCCCGGGCGGCGTCACGGTGACGGGCACGATGCAGGACGGCACCGCGTTCTCGGGCGTCTTCCGGAACAAGATCGGCACGGGCTACTCGCCGCTCTCCGGCTACGGCTTCCTGAACGCGCAACGCGCCGTCGCACTCGCCGCGAACACCACGGCGCTGACGGCCACCGCGACGGGCACCGGGACGGGGACGATCACCTCCTCGGTCGCCGGCCTCAACTGCGCCAACAACTGCGTGGCGGACTTCACCAGTGGCAGCAGCTTCACGGTGAGCTTCTCGCCGGCCGTCAACTCGGCAGTGAGCAACATCTCCGGCTGCGATGGCGTGCTGGGCGTGGTCTGCTTCATCAACAACCTCTCGCAGCCGCGCACGGTCAGCGCGACCTTCACCGCCTTCAGCGCGCCGGATTCGCCGATCATCGGCACGGCGACGGCCGGCAACGGCCAGGTGTCGGTCTCGTTCACGCCGCCCGCCTACGACGGCCTGAGCGCCATCACGGGCTACAGCGCCACGTGCGGTGCGGTGACCGTCGCCGGCCCGTCCTCGCCCATCGTGGTGTCGCCGCTTCCGAACGGCGCCGCGGTGACGTGTACGGCTCGCGCGATCAACGCGATCGGCACCAGCCCGCCGTCGATGCCCTCGAACAGCGCGACGCCGACGGCGCCCGCTTTCGTGAAGGGTGACTTCGACGGCAACGGCAAGGGCGACCTGCTGTTCCGCAACGCCGATGGCCGTGGCGCGATCTGGCTGATGAATGGCCTCACGATCGCGTCGTCTGCCGAGATCTTCCCGGCGGGCACGAACTGGGCCGTGGCGCAGATCGCCGACCTGAATGGGGATGGCAAGGCCGACCTCGTGTGGGCCAACCCGGATGGTCGTGTGACCGTGTACCTGATGGATGGCACCACCGCCACCACGAAGACCAACCTGCTGCCTGCGGGCGGCGGCTGGAGCGTGGCCGGTGCAGGCGACCTGGATGGTGACGGCAAGTCCGACATCGTGTTCCAGAACGCCGACGGCACGGTTGCCGCGTACCTGATGAACGGCAGCACGGTGACCTCGGGTGCGACGATCCTCGGCGCCGGTACGGGCTGGAGCGTCACGCTCGTGGCGGACTTCGACGGCGACGGCAAGAAGGATCTGTTCTTCCAGCACACGGACGGACGCGCGGCCATCTACCTGATGAACGGCCTCACGCCCACGGCAACGGTGCAGATCCTCAATGCAGGCACGGGTTGGACCGCGACGCACACGGCCGACCTCAACGGCGACGGCAAGGCGGACATCGTCTGGCACAACGCCGATGGCCGCACCGCCGTGTGGCTGATGAACGGCACGACGATGACGTCTGGCACCGAGCTGCTCGGCGCCGCGACGGGCTGGGCGGTCACCCGCGTGGGCGACTTCGACGGCGACGGCAAGTCCGACCTCGTGTTCGAACACACCGATGGCCGTGTCGCGATCTACCTGATGAACGGCATCACGCCGACGGCGACCACCCAGATCCTGAATGCGGGTGGCGGCTGGACGGTGAAGCGCCTCGCCGACGTGAATGGCGACGGGAAGGCCGACATCATCTGGGAGAACGTCGACGGCAGCCTGGCCATCTGGCTGATGAACGGCACGACGACCACCAGCGGCGCGGGCGTCCTCGGCCCGGGCACGGGTTGGGCCGTCAGCCCCGTGAGCCAGTAAGCCTCACAGCAACCGCAGCAACGAAACGGCCGCCTTCGGGCGGCCGTTTCGCTTTTGGAGGCCGCGCGAACGGCCCCAAGACACCCGGGATGTCACGAACGCGCAATCGTTTGCGCGGAATCTGCTAGTCTGTTTCCAGCGACCCTAGCCAGAGGCCTCCCCATGCTGCGCACAAACCTGTTGAGCCGCATTTCCCTCGCCTTCCTCCTCGTCGTCAGCAGCCTGGCGTTCAGCCCGGCGCAAGCCGCACCGTTCACCCAGGGCAACCTCGTCATCTACCGAGTCGGTAGCGGGACGGGTTCGCTGGTGAACACCGGCAATCCGGTCTTCCTGGACGAGTACACGCCCGCGGGAGCGCTGGTCCAGTCGATCCCGATGCCCACGACCGCATCGGGCGGCCAATTCCCGCTCATCACCGGGGGTACGGCGAGCACCGAAGGCTTCCTCACGCGCTCGGCGGACGGGCAGTACATCGTCCTCCCGGGCTACAGCGCCGCGCTGCCGAACGCCGTGGTCCTCGGCACTTCGACCTCCGCGGCCATCCCGCGCGTCGCCGGGCGCGTCAGCTTCAACGGAACCATCGACACGTCGACGGCGCTCTCCGACTACGCGTCCGGGAGCAGCCCGCGCGGCATCGCAAGCAATGACGGCGCCGGCTTCTGGGTCGCGGGCGGCGCGGGCGGCGTCCGCTACGCCCTGCTCGGCGCCACGACGTCGACGCAGGTGAACACCACCGGCACCAACATGCGCAACCTGCTGATCGACAGCGGGCAGCTCTACGTCTCCACCGGATCGGGCACCGCGTTTCGCATCGGCGCCGTCGGCACCGGCCTGCCCACCACGGCGGGCCAGGCCATCACGAGCCTGCCCGGATTTCCGGTCGCCGGTTCGCAGTACTCCTTCTTCTTTGCGGACCTGAATGCCGGCATTCCCGGCATGGACACGCTCTACGTCGCCTCGGACGACGCGCTGGCCGTGACCAAATACTCGCTGGAAGGCGGTGTCTGGGTCGCCAAGGGCACGATCGGGCTCAGTACCGACACGTATCGCGGCATCACCGGCGTCGTGAACGCCGGCACGGTCACCCTGTACCTCACGCGCAAGGGCGGCACCAGCGCCACCGGCGGCGGGGAATTCGTGTCCATCGTGGACGGCAGCGGCTACTCCGGCGCGTTTGCCGGGACGGCGACGCTGCTCGCCACGGCCCCCGCGAACACGGCGTTCCGCGGCATCGCGCTCGCGCCCAGCAGCGGTGTGAACACCGTCCTCGTGAACCTCTCCGTTTCCAGCAATACGGCGTCCGAAGCGGCCCCCGCCGCGATCACGGTCACCGCCACGGCCAGCGCCCCGGTCACCGGCAATCAGAGCGTGCTGCTCACGGTGAACGGCATCAACATCACTCCGAGCGACTACACGCTCACCAGCAACGTCATCAACATTCCCAACGGCGCGACGACCGGCTCCGTCACCTTCACGGTGGTGGACGACAGCGACGTCGAAGGCCCCGAGACCGCGGTGCTCTCGATCAGCGCGCCTTCCCCGGGCATCGTGCTCGGATCGACGACCACGCAGTCCATCACGATCGAGGACAACGAAGCGCAATCGGTGAGCCTCTCCGTGAGCGCCAACACGGCGACGGAAGGCATTGGTCCCGTCGTCACCGTCACCGCCACCGCGTCCTCGCCGGTGCCGACCACGCAGACGGTCGATATCGTCGTGACCGGCACGGGCATCACCGGAACCGACTACACGCTCAGCAGCAACACCATCACCATCCTCGCCGGCAACACGACGGGCTCGGTGACGTTCACGGTGCTGGACGACAGCGACATCGAAGGCCCGGAGACCGCGACGCTCACGCTCGCCAACCCGAGCGCCGGCCTCGTCCTCGGTGCGCCCTCGTTCCGCACGATCCAGATCCTCGACAACGACAACGCGCCCCCGGGCGCGGTGAAGATCTACCACATCCAGGGCGCGGGCCATTACTCCACGTACCACAACCAGGTCGTCACCGACGTCCCGGGCATCGTGACGCAGGTGCAGGCCGACGGCTTCTACATGCAGGACGAGACCGGCGATGGCGATCCCGCTACTTCGGATGGCATCTTCGTCTACACCGTGACGGCGCCCTCGGTGGCCGTGGGCAATCGCGTGCAGGTGACCGGCGAAGTGTTCGAGTTCCGGCCTTCGTGCTCGACGGGCAACAACAACCAGTCGTGCGCGCCGAGCGCTGACGGTTACGCGAACCTCACTCTGACGGAGATCGGCCGCAGCGGCGCCACGCCGACGATCGTCGTGACCGCCGCGGGTCCGTTCCCCCTTCCGGCCCCGGTCATCATCGGTGCCGGCGGCCGTGCGCCTCCGACGAGCAACGTTTCCCCGAGCTGCACGGTGGCCAACGCCAACATCGAGACGCCGGGCCTGTGCACGTACGATCCCAACAACAACGCGATCGACTTCTTCGAGTCCCTGGAAGGCATGCGCGTGCGCGTGGCCAATCCGGTCGCGGTCTCGGGCTTCGTCACGAACTTCGACGAGTTCTGGGTGCTCGGCGACAACGGAGTGGCGGCGACGAACCGCAGCGCGCGGGGCGGCATCACCATCTCGGCGACCGACCAGAACCCCGAGCGGATCATGCTGAACCTCACGGGCAGCGGCACGGGCGTGAATCTCGCGGGCCTGAACACCGGCGCGCGCTGGACCGGCAATTTCGACGGCATCCTCACGTACTCGTTCGGCGACTACAAGGTCGACCTGCCCACGGGCTTCGTGATGCCCGCGCCGGATGCGGGCTCCAACGTCCTGCCGCAGGAAGCCACGACGCTGACCGGAACGGCGACGAAGCTCACCATCGCTTCGTTCAACGTCGAGAACCTGGCCGGCACCGAATCGACCACGAAGTACAACGGCCTCGCCGACGTGATCGTGAACCGCATGGGCAACCCGGACATCGTGGGCCTCATGGAAGTGCAGGATAACAACGGCGAGACCGGCGCCTGCCCGGGCGACGGCAACGTGAGCGCGTCCACGACGTACACGAAGTTGACGGCCGCCATCACCACCGCGGGCGGCGCGGCCTACCAGGTCCAGCAGATCGACCCGGTGAACTGCGCCGATGGCGGAGCACCCACGGGCAACATCCGTGTCGCGTTCCTCTACAACCCGGCGCGGGTGTCGTTCACGCCGAGCGCGGGTGGCGGCACGCTGGTGAACACGCAGATCGTCAACGTGGCCGGCAAGGCGCGCCTCCAGCACAACCCGGGACGCATCGATCCGACGAACGCGGCGTTCTCCTCGAGCCGCAAGCCGCTCGTTGCCGAGTTCGTGTTCAACGGCCAGCCGTTCATCGTCGTCGCGAACCACTGGAACTCGAAGGGCGGGGATGGTCCGGAGCACGGACGCTACCAGCCGCCGATTCTCGCGAGCGAGCCGCAGCGCCTGCAGATCGCGGCCGTGGTGAAGAACTTCGTGCAGAGCGCGCTCAACATCGACCCGGCGACGAAGCTGGTGCTGGTGGGCGACCTGAACGACTTCCAGTTCTCGCCCGCGGTGTCGAACCTCAAGGCCACGACGCCTCCGCTGCTGGACCTCGTCGAGACGCTGCCGTCCGGGGAGCGCTACAGCTACAGCTTCCGGGGCAACAGCCAGGTGCTCGACCACATCGTGGTCACGCAGGCCCTTGCGACCGGCGCGGAGTACGACGTGGTGCACGTGAACAGCGAGTACCGCGTGCAGATCTCGGATCACGATCCGGAAGTGGCGCGCCTCGACTTCACGCTGCCGCCGCCGGCGCCGAAGGGTGACTTCGACGGCAACGGCAAGGCGGACCTGCTCTTCCGCAACGCTGACGGCCGTGGTGCGATCTGGCTGATGAACGGCCTTTCGATCGCATCCTCTGCGGAGATCTTCCCGGCAGGTACCAACTGGTCGGTAGCGCAGATCGCGGATCTCGACGGCGACGGCAAGGCCGATCTCGTGTGGGCCAACCCGGATGGGCGCATCACGGTCTACCTGATGAATGGCACCACGGCAACGGCGACGCAGAACCTGCTGCCCGCAGGCGGCGGCTGGAGCGTAGCCGGCACCGGTGACCTGAACGGGGACGGCAAGGCCGACATCGTGTTCCAGAACGCCGACGGCACGGTTGCCGCGTACCTGATGAACGGCACCACCGTGACTTCGGGCGCGACGATCCTCGGGCCGGGCACCGGCTGGACCGTGACCCTCGTTGCGGACTTCGACGGCGACGGCAAGAAGGACATCTTCTTCACCCACTCCGACGGACGCGCGGCCATCTATCTCATGAACGGCCTCGCGCCCACGGCCACGGTGCAGATCTTGAATGCCGGCACGGGTTGGACCGCGACGCATGCGACCGATCTCAACGGCGACGGCAAGGCGGACATCGTCTGGCATAACGCCGATGGCCGTACCGCCGTGTGGCTGATGAACGGCACTTCCGTCACCAGCGGCTCCGAAATCCTCGGCGCCGGCACGGGCTGGACCGTCACGCGCGTGGGTGACTTCGACGGCGATGGAAAAGCCGACCTCGTGTTCGAACACACCGATGGCCGTGTCGCGATCTACCTGATGAACGGCCTCACGCCGACGGCCACGACGCAGATCCTCAATGCGGGCGGTGGCTGGACGGTGAAGCGCGTCGCGGACTTGAACGGTGACGGCAAGGCCGACATCGTCTGGGAGAACATCGACGGCAGCCTCGCCATCTGGTTGATGAACGGCACTGCGATGTCCAGCGGCGCGGGCGTCCTCGGCCCGGGCACGGGTTGGGCCGTCAGCCCCGTGAGCCAGTAAGCCTCACAGCAACCGCAGCAACGAAACGGCCGCCTTCGGGCGGCCGTTTCGCTTCCGGGCGGGTAAAATGTCGGCATACCAGGAACGATCGGCAGGCTCCCAATGCGCACGACCCGGCCTTCCCTTTCGGGAGCCTTCTCAACGCTGTTCATGGCAGCACTGTGCGCCGTCGGTTTTTCGGCCAGCGCCCAGACCCGGCTCTGGATCCAGAGCGATCCCGGCGACTACATCGGGCAAGGCCAGACGGAGACGTACACGTCCCCCGCCAACGCCTTCGTGCTCAATTCGTCCAGCCCCAGCCACGTCGCGGTCGGCGTGGGCGGCTACGTGCTGAACCTGCAGGCACCCCCCAGCCGTGTCCTTGGCGCCGGTCCCTATGAAGCCGCCGGCGGATACCCCTTCCAGGGCAATTCGCCCGGCATCGATTTCTCCGGGAATGGTCGCGGGTGCGCGGGGACCGGACGCTTCGTCATCCTTGCGGTGTCGTTCAGCGGCTCGGGCGCGATCACCAGCCTCGCGGTGGACTTCGAGCAGCACTGCGATGCGGGTGCTCCCGCACTGTGGGGCGAGCTTCGCTACAACTCGTCCCTGCCGTTCACGCACGAGAAGCCGCCCGGTTCGACGGTCCCCGACAACTTCACGTTCGGCGGTGAACTCGCAGTGCAGCCGAGCGCGCTCGTCACCTCGTTGGCAACGACGATCTACGGCATCAACGCGCCCGCGAGCATCTCGGTCGTGAATGGCGAGTACAGCGTGAACGGGGGACCGTTCCTCTCGGCAACCGGAACGGTGGCCAATCGCGACAAGGTGAGCGTGCGTGGCGTTTCCTCGGCGACACCGGGCGACGTGAAATACGTGACGCTCGTCGTCGGTGGAGATGCGACTGGCAGCTTCACGATCGCGACTTACGCAACCGGAACTCCCCAAACGGGCCTGGTGATCAACAGCTATCCCGGCGACTACGTCGGCGGCGGGCGGTTCCTGTACGCGCACGCACCCGATTGGACGCTCGCCTTCGGCCCCTCCACCTACACGCGCATCGACGGCACCGGCACCGGCGGCCGGTATTTCACGCTCTCCCTGCGCGGTCCGAACGACGCTGCTCTCGCCGTCGGTCCGTACGAGGAGGCGGATCGCGCGCCCTTCGCGGACGTCTCGCCCGGACTCGACTTCTCCATGGATGGCGCCAGCTGCAACGCCGTCTTCGGCCGCTTCGTCGTGCTCGAGATCAATCTCGCAACGAATCCGAAGAAGCTCGCCGTCAACTTCGAGCAGTGGTGCGAAGGAACGACCGCGCCGTTGTTCGGCGAGTTGCGCATCAATTCGGCCATTCCGTACTTTTTCCAGGCACCCGCGGGCGACAGCCTGCCCGACGCGATGGAGCTCACGCCCTACCATCGGGTGGCGGCCGGATCCATCGCGTATTCGAACTACACGCGCATCTACGGCACCAATGCGCCAGTGCCGATCTCCATCTCGGGCGGCGGCGAGTACAGCGTGGATGGCGGACCCTTCACGTCGGCCCCGGGCACGGTGAACGAGCTCGCCGAGATCCAGGTGCGCCTCAAGGCATCGACAGCGCCGAACGGCACGCGCACCGCGGTCCTCGATACCGGAGGCCGCCAGACGCCATTCATCGTCACCACGTACGGCCCCGGCACCACGGTGAACGGCCTGTACTTCCGCAGTTCTGCCGGTGACTACATCGGCGTCGGCGAGACCCGCTACTATCCCGGTCCGCCGACCACGCACCTGCTGCAGCCGTGGAGCGGTTCGGCCTGGTATTCGATCATCAAGGTTCCCGGGGCAACCCAGTACACGTTCTTCGTCGGCGCCGCCAACAATGCGCAGCTGACGCCCGGCATCTACGAGAACGCCCTGGGCAATCCCGGGACCGGCGACCCGCGGCTCAGCTTCGGCGGCAACGGCCGCGGGTGCGATCCCGTGGGACGTTTCGTGGTGCATGAAGCGACGTACTCGGGTGCGCAACTCGTGCGGCTGGCGGTGGACTTCGAACAGCGCTGCGGCGTCACGGAACCGCCGCTCTGGGGCCAGGTGCGCATCAACTCGACGATTCCCTTCAGCCGCTACCTCGCGGCCAACAAGGCGCAGGACATGAGCGGCGAAGGCTACGGCGACCTCGCCTGGCAGAACGCCGACGGCCGCCATGCGCTGTGGACGATGAACGGCCTTGCGGCGACGGGCAGTGCCGAGATCCTCGGCGCCGGGACCGGCTGGACCGCCACGCACGCGGGCGACTTCGACGGCGACGGCAAGACCGACCTCGTCTGGCAACACACCGACGGACGCGTCGCGCTGTACATGATGAACGGCCTCAGCGCATCGTCGACGCAGCAGATCCTCAACGCCGGCACGGGCTGGAGCGTGTCCCACGTCGCCGACCTGAATGCCGACGGCAAGTCCGACCTCGTGTTCCGCAACACCGACGGCAGCGTCGCCGTGTGGACGATGAACGGCACCGCGATGACCGGCGGATCCGGCATCCTCGGGCCCGGCACCGGCTGGAGCGTCACGAAGACCGGCGACTTCAACGGCGACGGCAAGGCCGACCTCCTCTGGACGCACGCCGATGGCCGCGTGGCGATCTGGCTGATGGACGGCACGACGGTCGCCGCGACCAACCAGATCCTCAACGCCGGCAGCGGCTGGAGCGCGGCGCACGTCGCCGAGCTGAGCGGGGACGGCAAGGCCGACATCGTATGGCAACACACCGATGGCAGCGTCGCCATCTGGACGATGAACGGCGCGGCGGTGGGCGCGGGCGCAGGCATCCTCGCCGCGGGCAGCGGCTGGGGCGTCGCGTTCACCGGGGACTTCGATGGCGACGGCAAGGCCGACCTCCTCTTCCAGCATCCCGATGGCCGCGCCGCGATCTGGCTGATGGACGGATTGAAGGCCGTCACGCAAACGCAGATCCTCAACCCTGCGGGCGGCTGGACCGTGCGCAAGCTCCTGGACCTCAACGGCGACGGCCGCGCCGACATCCTCTGGCGCCACACCGACGGGCGCTATGCCGCCTGGCTGATGTTCGGGACTGCGATGTCGAGCGGTTCGCAGATCCTCGGCGCCGGCACGGGGTGGGACATCTCGCCGTTGGGCCAATGACCCACTGACCGCAAGGCAAAGGGCGCAGCGATATCATCTGGCGGCACACCGTCGGGACGGTAGGTTGATCTTCATCGTCGAGTAGGCGCATTCCAGTATCCTTTCGGGAATCTGTGCCTTCCTCGAGGTTTCCGATGTCCCTCGCTTCCACGCGCCGCGCCCTGCTCCTGATCGTGGCTGCCACGCTCCTCGCCTCCACGACCGCCTTCGCGCAGCCCTACGGGCTTCCGTCACGTGGCAGCATCGCCGCCTACCTCAACGGCCAGATGCCATCGACCGATCCGGGCGATCCCAGCAACGCCGGCATCCCGACGACGCTCTCCGCCCTCGGCATCTTCTCGAACCTCGCGGCACTCACGCCGAACCAGGGCCTCATCCCGTACCAGCTCATCAATCCCCTGTGGTCCGACGGCGCGGTGAAGGCGCGCTGGATGGCGATGCCGTACGACTCGGGGCAGATGGTCAATCCCACCATCGGCTTCGCACCCACGGGCGAATGGACGTTTCCCCAGGGCACGGTCTTCGTGAAGCAGTTCGACATGGTGGTGAACGAACAGACCCTCGAGAAGAGAAAGCTCGAGACGCGCATCCTCGTGCGCGTGGGGAACAACATCTACGGGCGCACGTACAAGTGGCGGCCGGACCAGCTGGATGCGGACCTCCTCTCCGGCGGAATGACCGAGCCCCTGACCATCACCGAAGTGGGCGGCACGACGCGGATGCAGAACTACACCTACCCCAGCCCGCAGCAGTGCAAGCAATGCCACAACACCGCCTTCAATACCAACATCGCCAACGGCGTGATCGGTCCGAAGACGCGTCAGCTAAACAGCGACCTCACCTACACGCCTGCGATCGCCGCCGGCGGAAGCGGCGTCACGGACAACCAGTTGCGCACCTGGAACCATCTGGGGATGTTCGACACGCCGCTCAACGAGAACGACATCCCGACGTACACGAAGGTCGCCGCGCTGGGCGACACGACCGCGTCGCTCGAGAAGCGCTCGCGTTCCTACATCGATTCGAATTGCGCCTACTGCCATCGCCCGGCCGGCCCCGGACCGATCTACGACGGGCGCTACGACACGCCGATCCTCGACCAGAACCTGGCCGGCAGCGCGACGCTGAATCCCGGGGCGGTGCTCTGGCGCAACGACCTCACCGCGAACTCGCACCTGCTCAATCGCGACAGCCTCACCTCGCCCGCGGGCGGCATGCCCCCGATCGCGAAGAACGTCGTCGACCAGAACTGGATCAGCACGCTTTCGGCGTGGATCACCTACGCCTTCGATCTCGTATCCACGAACGTCCCGGGCAACGCCAACAACAAGGTGCGTGCGCTCTTCAACAGCGACCTCGACCCCGCGGCGGCCACCACGCTCGCCAACTATGCGTTCGACGGCGGCGTCACGGTCACCGGCGCGGTCCTCGAGCCCGACAAGCGCACGGTCACGCTCACGACCTCGCCCATGGCGCCGGGCACGCTCTACCGGCTCACGGTGAACCGCGTGCAGGAAGCGGCGGTGCCCGGCAACCCGGTCTGGCCCAACTCGAACCGCACGTTCGCGAATTCGGCGCCGCCGGTGACGCTGCTGCTGGAGTTCGCGAGCTATGCCGTCAACGAAGGCGCGGGCAGCCTCACGGTCAACGTATTCCGCACCGGCGCGAGCGGCGCGGTCAGCGTGAACTACGGCACCGCCGATGGAACCGCGCTGGCCGGACAGGACTACACCGCGACGTCCGGCACGCTGAACTGGGCGAACGGCGACACGTCGACGAAGTCGTTCACGATCCCGATCGTGAACGACGCGCGCGCGGAAGGCCCCGAGACCTTCACCGTGTTCCTCTCGAATGCGACGGGCGGCGCCGTCATCGGCGACCGGCTCTCGGCCACGGTCACCATCGCCGACGACGATGGCTTCGATTTCAGCGGCGACGGCAAGGCCGACCTCCTCTGGCGCAATACCGACGGCCGGCAGGCGATCTACCTGATGGACGGTCTCGCAACGCTCGCCACGCAGGAGATCATCGGCGCCGGCACGGGCTGGACGGTCACGCAGGCCGCCGACTTCAACGGTGACGGCAAGCGCGACCTCCTGTGGCAGCACACCGACGGGCGCATCGCGATCTACCTCATGAACGGCACCACGCCCACCGCCACGCAGCAGGTGCTGAACGCGGGCGGCGGATGGAACGTCACGCATACGCCGGATCTCGATGGCGACGGCAAGGCCGACCTCATCTTCCAGAACACCGACGGAACGATGGCGGCGTGGCTGATGAATGGAACCGCGATGGCCTCCGGCACGACGCTGCTCGGCGCGGGCTCCGGTTGGAGCGTCATTCGCACCGGCGACTTCGACGGCGACGGCAAGGACGACCTCGTGTGGCAACACACGGATGGCCGCGTCGCGATCTGGCTGATGAATGGGCTCACGGCGAAATCCACGCTGCAGATCCTCAATGCCGGCACCGGCTGGACCGTGACGCACACCGCGGACTTCAACGGCGACGGCAAGAGCGACCTCGTGTGGCAGAACGTCGATGGCAGCATCGCGATCTGGCTGATGAACGGAACCACGATGACGTCCGGGTCCGGACTGCTGGGCGCGGGAACGGGCTGGAGCATCACCCGCACGGGAGACTTCGACGGCGACGGGAAGGCGGACCTCTTCTTCCTGCACACCGACGGCCGGGCGGCGATCTACCTCATGAACGGACTCGCACCGACCCAGACCACGCAGATCCTCAACGCGGGAGGCGGCTGGAGCGCCAAGCGCGTGCAGGACATGAACGGCGACGGCAAGGCCGACATCGTCTGGGAAAACGTCGACGGCAGCGTGGCGATCTGGCTCATGAACGGCGCGGCCCTGGCCAGCGGCTCCGGAATCCTCGGAGCGGGCACCGGCTGGAGTGTTTCCGGCGTGAATCCATAACGTCGAATATTCCGTATTGCCCCGCTGGAGCCGGGTGGGATACTGGCGTCCATAGGGAGAATAAGAAACATGCGCACACTGGGTCTGGTCCGGGGCTTCGCCCTCGCTTGTCTCCTGGCGGGTGCCCCCGCCGCCTTCGCCACCCCGGAAGAAGACGGGGAAACCACCTGGAACAGCAAGTGCGACACCTGCCACGGCGCCAGCCCGAGCGGGGCCCGCGCCAACGCGGCCAATGCCGGCGCGGTGATCGCCGCGGCCATCACCAACGTTCCCACGATGGCCAACGCCGGCGTGACGGCGAATTCGACCGAGCGCAGCAATCTCGCCGCGTACATCGAATCGGTGATCAACACCACGCCGATGTCCGTGAGCACCGGGTACAACGTGACCAAGGTCCAGTCCCTCTCGACCAAGGTCTTCCTCAATACCGACAACGCTTTCACCGCATTGCAGACCGTGTCCGCGCCGGGCAAGGGCACGGTCACGTACGACAACGTCAACGTGAGCTTCACCTACAACCCGACCACCTGCGAGTTCGGCTCCGATAGTTTCACGTACCGCGCACGTAATGCGGGCAGCACGCTCTTCACCTCCACGCGCACGGTCAACATGACCATCGGCAATCCGCCGGTCCCCAACATCACGAGTTCCGCCGCCAAGAGCGGCCAGGTGGGCGTGCCGCTGACCTACACCATCACGGCGGGCAATTGCCCGACGTCGTTCAGCGCGGCGAGCCTCCCGGCGGGGCTGGCGGTCAATGCCTCCACGGGTGCCATCACCGGAACGCCCGATTCGTTCGCGACGTCGAACCACACCCTGCGCGCCACCAACGTGAGCGGTACCGATACGCAGCTCACGACGTTCACCATCAGCAAGGGCCCGCAGGCGATCAACTTCCCGACGCAGACCACCGCGTCGCGCCCGTTCAGCACCTCGACATTCAGCATCCTGCCCCTCGCCTCGCTCACGGCCTCGGCGCCGGCCACGGTCACCTCGGGGCTGGCCATCACCTACACCTCGGGCAGCCCCACGATCTGCAGCGTCTCCGGCACCACGGTGACGATGATCAAGTCGGGCACCTGCATCCTCGAGGCGAACCAGGGCGGCAACGTGAACTGGCTCGCCGCCGCCGAGCAGACCGAGAACGTCACCATCACCGGCACCGTGCCGGGCGCGCCCACCGTGCCCACGTCCACCGCCGGCGACACGCAGGCGAGCATCGGCTTCACGCCGCCCGTGAACAACGGCGGCAGCAACATCACGCTCTACACCGCGACCTGCACCGCCGCCGCGCAGACCACGCGCATCGGAACCAACTCGGCGCCCCCGGTGACCGTGACCTCGCTCGTGAACGGCATCACGTACGCGTGCAGCGTCACCGCGACCAACGCCACGGGCCAGGGCGCGGCCTCGTCCGCGACGAACGTGACCCCGCAGAACACGCCCGTTCCGCCGGCCTTCACGAGCGCGAACAGCACGACCTTCACGCGCAATTCGGCGGGCAACTTCAGCGTGACCCGCACGGGCACGCCCACGCCCACGCTGTCGATGACCGGCACGTTGCCCACCGGTGTCACGTTCACGCCCGCGACCGGCGCACTCGCCGGCACGCCCGCGCTGGGGTCGAACCTCACCTACAACGTGACCTTCACCGCGACCAACGGCTCGGGATCCGTGAACCAGCCGTTCACGCTGAACGTCGACAAGATCGCGCAGGACATCACCTTCGCGCAGCCCGCCTCTCCGCGCGCGTACACGACGGCCCCTTTCGCGGCACCGGCGACGTCCAGCTCGGGGCTCACGGTCACGGTGCAGTCCACGACACTCGCGGTCTGCACCTATGCAGGCGGCAACGTCACGCTGCTCGCCACCGGCACTTGCACGTTGCAAGCCACGCAAGCCGGCAACGGCGACTTCGCGGCCGCGCCGATGATCGCGCGCAACATCGTGGTCCAGCAGGCCTCGCAGAGCATCACGTTCAACGCCCAGACCACGCCAGCGCGCAACTTCGCGCCCGGCGGACAATTCGCGGTGAGCCCGGTGGCCACGGCCAGCTCGGGCCTCGCGGTCAGCTACGGAACGATGACCGCCGGCGTCTGCACGGTGGCCGGCACGCAAGTGACGATGGTCGCCGCGGGCACCTGCACGATCGTGGCGAACCAGGCAGGCGACGCGAACTACTCTGCGGCCTCTCCGGTCCAGCAGTCCGTGACGATCAACGCGACCCCGCCGGACGCGCCCGTCATCGGTGCCGCCACGCCGGGCAGCGCCGAAGCGAGCATCGCCTTCACGCCGCCCGCCAACGACGGCGGATCGCCCATCCTCTCGTACACGGCGAGCTGCACGCCGGGCCCGAAGACCGGCACCAACGCGGTCTCGCCCATCGTCGTGAAGACCCTCACGAACGGCACGCCCTACAGTTGCACCGTCTACGCGACCAACGCAATGGGCAACAGCCTGAATTCGGCCTCGGTCAACGTGACCCCGCAGGGCGCCACCGGTTCGGCCATTTGGCAATCGACGTGCAGCGGCTGCCACGGCACCGAGCCGCCCTCCGGCGCGCGCTTCAACGCGGCGGGCACCACGCCGACCGTGCTGCAATACGTGCGCTCGACGCAGGAACTCATGCTGGCGAACCCGGGCGTGCAGGCGCTGACGACCGAAGACCTCACCGCACTCGCGGGCTACATCCAGGAGCAGGTGCCGCCGGTCGTCGCGACCACCCTGCCCGACACGCCGAAGGTCGTTCGCCTCACGGGCACGATCTTCGTGAACACGGTGTCGTTCCAGCAGATCGAGATCGTCTCGCAACCGGCGAGCGGCACGCTCTCGGCGTTCCCGGCCAACTTGCGCGCGACGTACACGCCCGCGCCCGGCGTGACCGGCACGTTCACCTTCACGTATCGCGGCCGGCGCAACACGCCGTCCCTGGTGCTGGGCGACATCCGTACCGGCACGATCCACGTGTCGGCCTCTGCACCCGTGCTCAACGTTGCGGTGACAGGCCAGGGAAGCGTCACCGGCGTCGGCATCAACTGTCCCGGCGACTGCACGGAGGTCGAGAACGCAAACGAGAACATCGTGCTCGTGCCCGTTCCATTCCCGGGGAAGGTCTTCCTCGCGTGGACGGGCTGCGACTCGGTCAATGAAGCGAATCAGTGCACGGTCAACATGTCGAGCTCGCGCAATGTGTCCGCCACGTTCTCGGGCAACGGCGGCAGCGACTTCGACGGCAACGGCAAGGCCGACCTCGTGTGGCGCAACAACGACGGCAGCGTGGCGGTCTGGCTGATGGACGGCTTCGCCATCTCGAGCAGCGCGCAGATCTTCCCGGCGGGAACCGCCTGGCAGGTCGCGCATATCGCGGATCTCAACGGCGACGGCAAGAGCGACCTCGTGTGGCAGAACCCGGACGGCCGCATCACGGTGTACCTGATGGATGGCACTACCGCCGTCACGAAGCAGTTGATCCTGCCCGCGGGCGGCGGCTGGACCGTGACGCAAGCCGCGGACTTGAACGGCGACGGAAAGGCCGACCTCATCTTCCAGAACACCGATGGCACGATCGCCGCATGGCTCATGAATGGAGCCGCGATGACGGCGGGCCAGACGCTGCTCGGCGGCGGTTCCGGCTGGAGCGTGACGAAGACCGGCGACTTCGACGGCGACGGGAAAGCGGACCTGCTGTGGACGCACACGGACGGACGCGTCGCGATCTGGCTGATGGACGGGCTCGTCGTGAAATCGACGAACCAGATCCTCAACGGAGGCTCGGGCTGGACCGTCACGCACGTGGCCGACTTCGACGGCGACGGCAAGGCCGACCTCGTGTGGCAGAACGTCGACGGCTCGATCGCGATCTGGCTCATGAACGGCGCGGTGATGTCCTCCGGCAGCGGCCTCCTCAACGCAGGCACGGGCTGGAGCGTCACGCGCACCGGCGACTTCAACGGCGACGGCAAAGCCGACCTCTTCTTCCTGCACACCGACGGCCGGGCCGCGATCTACCTCATGAACGGCCTCGTGCCGATCGAGACCACGCAAATCCTCAACGCGGGCGGCGGCTGGAGCGCCAAGCGCGTGCAGGACATGAACGGCGACGGCAAGGCGGACATCGTCTGGGAGAACGTCGACGGCAGCGTCGCGATCTGGCTGATGAACGGCACGCTGATGACTTCCGGCTCCGGCATCATGGGGCCGGCCACGGGCTGGACGGTGAGCGGCGTCAGCCCGTAATTCGCGGGGTGGCGGTGGCGGGATTTCCCGCCGGAATCCGTTCGTACGGATAGGAGCAATCCGCTCCCTTCCGTACGAGTGCCCGCCATGAAGATCGCCGCCGCCCTAGTCCTTGCCGCCTGCGCCGCATTTGCCGGTTCCGCCGAGGCGGTCACGCTCTTCGCCAGCGTCTCCGGCCCCGGCAGCATCACCGGCCCGGGCGGCTTGAACTGCCCGGGGACCTGCACCGTCACCGTTCCCACGGGCGCGATCACGATCACCGCCGTGCACGCGCCGACGGCCGTCGTGAAGTCCTGGCCGTATCCGGGCCCCTGCCCCGCGCTGCAGGACACGTGCACCTTCACCATCACCGGCGACCAGGCCTTCCCCGTGGCCTTCGAGGCGCTGACGTCGCTGAAGCTCATCGTGCGCGGCCGGCCCCAGCAAACGGGGATGTTCTTCGGCTACGTGCCCAAGGGGACCGTGAGCCAGCAGAAATGGGAGATCGAGGTGCGCAACACCGGGACCGCGTCGGTGCCCTTCCCCGGCATCACGGTCCTCGGAGGGCCGTTCCAGCACATGAACGACACGTGCGGCCCGACGATCTTCGCTGGGGACTACTGCACCTCCCTGCTCTTCATGAATTCAGCCCTGGCCGGCTACTTCGAGGGGACGGTCTCGCTGGGCGACAGCGTGGTCCAGCGCCTCAACCTCAAGGGCTACGCGATCAATACGACCGAGAAGCGCATCGCGCTCTACGACAACGGCACGCCATCGGCCCTGGACACCGGAGAGATGCAGATGGGGAGCACGCCGGTCGGTGGCTACTCCACCCGCTACACGTCCCTCGTCAACGTGGGCACGCAAGCCGTCACGATCCAGCCTTCCGAACTCTTCCATCCCTTCAGCGTGCAGAACAACTGCCCGGCCACGCTGGCCGCCGGCGGCTTCTCCTGCGCGGTGCAGGTCTTCTACTACCCGACGACCCCCGGCACGCACACGGCGACGCTCACGATCACGACGGATGCCGGCACAAAGACGATCCAGATCTCGGGGACGGCGGAGGACCCGTCGCAGCGCGGCACCGTTGACCCGGCGTTCGTCGGGGGCAACGGCCGCTTCGGAACCTTCCAGTTCGAGCAGGCCGGCGTGTCGACTTTCAACCGCGTGGCGTTCGGCGCAGGCGGCTCGATCTACACAGCCGGTTCGTTGTCGATCTCCGGCGGACCCGAGACGACCACCGCCGTCTACAAGCTGGATGACCAGGGCCTCGAAGATCCCACGTTCGGCGGCACGTTCGGATTCACGGGCCGCCAGTACATCGACCTCTACGCCGGCCGCACGACCGAGGAGCCTCTCGGCCTCGCGGTCCTGTCCAACGGCAAGGTGATCGTGGTCTCGGCCACGCCCGGCCCCACGGGCACGACCGACGCGATCGTGCGCCGCCTGATGCCCAACGGCGCCGCGGACACGACGTTCGGAACGGCCGGCGCCACCGTCCTCGTGGGCAACGGCGGATCGGCCCTCATCGTGCGCGCCGATGGGCGCATTGTCGTGGCAGGACGCTCCGGGACGAACATCGTGGTGACGCAACTCACCGCCGCAGGTGTCCTCGATCCGACGTTCGGCACCGCCGGCAAGAGCGTCGTCGCGACCGACGGCGCGCCCGACGGCACCGTCGCGATGCGCGAGACACCGGCGCAGGAACTGATCGTGGCCCATAGCTTCACCGCGTCGACGAACGTGAACCTCGCGCTCTCGCGCCTGATGCCCACGGGCGTCCTCGACATCCGCTTCGGCGGCAACAACAATGGCCGCGTGAACCTGTCGGCCGGCTCGAACCTCGAGCTCGTGCGCGACGTGGCGATCAAATCCGACGGCCGCATCGCGATCGCCTTCGACATGCCGAACGCGACGCAGCCCACGAAGCGCGACTTCGCGGTCGCGCAGTTCCTCGCGAACGGCACGGCCGATCCCGCGTTCGGGACCGGCTCGGTGGCCACGCGCAACGTGTTCGGCTATTCGGGTGCCGTGCGCGCCCTGGAAGCGCTGCCCAACGGCCAGTTGCTCCTCGCCGGCTACGTCATGGGTTCGACCAAGAACTACATCCCCGCGACGGTCCTCTTCAATGCGGGCGGCACGATCGATCCGACCTGGGGCAACGGCGGCGCACGCCTCACCTACGTGAACGAAGTGCGCGACATGCCGTACGACATGGCCCGCGACGCGCAGGGTCGCCTGGTACTGGTGGGCGAGACCTCGGCGTTCTACGGCTTCGGCGGTGCGTACTATTCACGCGCGCTACTGGTGCGTTTGCTCCTGCCCGACCCGCCGATCACGACGCCGAAGCCGAAGTTCGACTTCGACGGCAACCGCAACGCCGACCTGTTGTGGCGCAACACCGACGGGCGCCAGGCGATCTGGCTCATGGACGGCATCACGTCGACCTCGATGGCCGAGATCATCGGGGCCGGAACGGGCTGGATGGTCACGAACGTCGCCGACTTCGACGGCAACGGCAAGACCGACCTCGTGTGGGAGCACACCGACGGGCGCATCGCGATCTACCTGATGAACGGCACCACGCCCACGTCCACCGTGCAGATCCTGAACGCGGGCGGCGGATGGACCGTGACGCACACGCCCGACCTGAACGGCGACGGCAAGGCCGACCTCATCTTCCGGAACGTCGACGGCACGATCGCGGCGTGGCTCATGAACGGCACGACGATGACTTCGGGCGCCACGCTGTTCGCCGCCGGCAGCGGCTGGAGCGTCATTCGCACCGGCGACTTCGACGGCGACGGCAAGACGGACCTCGTCTGGCAACACACCGACGGGCGCCTCGCGATCTGGCTGATGGACGGCCTCACCGTGAAGTCCACGCGGGTGATCCTGAACGCCGGCACCGGATGGACCGTCACGCACACGCCGGACCTGGATGGCAACGGCAAGAGCGACCTCGTGTGGCAGAACACCGACGGGTCGGTAGCCGTGTGGTTGATGGACGGCACCGCACCCACCGCGTTCACGGGTCTCATCGGCGCGGCCACGGGTTGGAGCGTCACGCGCACCGGCGACTTCGACGGCGACGGCAAGGGCGATCTCTTCTTCCTGCACACCGACGGACGCGCGGCCATCTTCCTGATGAACGGCATCACGCCGACGCAGACCACGCAGATCCTCAACGCGGGCGGCGGATGGAGCGCCAAGCGCGTGCAAGACCTGAACGGCGACGGCAAGAGCGACATCGTGTGGGAGAACGTCGACGGACGCACGGCACTGTGGCTGATGAACGGGACCGCTTTCGTTTCCGGCGCGGGCCTGCTCGGCACGGGCACGGGCTGGAGCGTGAGCGGCGTGAGCCCGTAACGCGTCGTTCGAAGGCGACGGATTCGCGGGTCGCGCAGGCGGCCCGCGAACGCTTTTTGCTTTGAGTTCAAGCGCCTGCGCGCGCGGCACGCGACTTGCTGTGCCATTTCCCCGAAGAACAAGACGATCCACCATCGGGGAGCAACAACCATGTCCACCGTGCTGCGCCTTGCGGCGGCCCTTGCCGCTGCTTTGTCCCTTTCCTGCTTCGCGCAAACGCCTCCTGTCGCCTGGAACGTGTCCACCTACGGGCCCGGCACGTCACCCGCAACCATCGGCTGCGGAGGCTGCGCGAGCGACCAGCGCTCGATCGCGGTCGATGCTCAGGGCAATGTGTTCGTGTCGGGCTATACCGACACCGTGACGAATAGCGACATGCTCCTGGTGAAGTACGACGGGGCGACCGGCGCGGTGCTCTGGAGTGCCACGTACAACGGCCCCGGCGACCTCTACGAGCAGGCCTGGGCCCTGGCGCTCGATCCCTCGGGCAACCCGATCGTCTCGGGCTACGCGTACAACCTCACCACCGACCAGTACGAGTTCAAGACGATCAAGTACAACGGCGCGGCCGGCACCATCGCGTGGCAGAACAACTTCCCGGGACCGGTCGCGGGAACCGGCTACGGCATCGCGCTCGGCACCGACGCGGCGGGCAACGTGTATGCGGCCGGCAAGGTGACCAACGGCATGAACGACGACGCGAAGATCCTCAAGCTCGCCGCGGCAACCGGCGTCGTGCTGTGGGACAAGACCTTCGCCGGCGTCTCGGCCTTCAACGACTACTGGTTCGCGCTCGCGGTGGACGGCAACGGCAACGTGATCGTCACCGGCGAGGAACAGCTCAGCGACGTCGATTCCAACTGGAACACCATCAAGTACGCGGCCGCCAACGGCGCGATCCTCTGGCAAGCCGAGTTCAGCGACCCGGCCGGCGGCATCGACGTGCCCTATGCCGTCCGCCGCGACTCGAACAACGACGTGGTGATCGTCGGCGTGCGCTTCAACGGCGCGACGCGCGACGGGCAGGTGATCAAGTACTCGGGTGCCACGGGCGCGATCGTGTGGTCGAAGACCTATCCCGGCACCGAGTTCGGCGACGATTTCCTCTACGCACTGGCTTTCGATGCGGCGAACAATGTCGTCGTCGCGGGCATGCACACGAACGGCGAAGAAAGCCAGGACTGGGTCGTGCTCAAGTACGCGGCCGCAAACGGCAACCTGCTCTGGGAGAAGGTCATCGGCACGGGCGAAGGCCTGGCCGACGCCGCGTTCGCCGTGGCCGTCGATGCGCAGGGTGGGGTCTTCGTCGCCGGGAGGATGAACCAGGCCGGCGTCGACGCGACCACGAAGGACATCGGCTCGGTGAAGCTCGACGGCACGACCGGTGCCCTCATCTGGAAGTACACCTACGACGGCAGTGCGCACCTGGGCGATCGCGTGGCCGGGATCGCGCTGGTTCCGGGCGGTGTCGTGATCGCGGGCGAATCGATCGAAGCCGGCATGCCTTCGGGCCTGCGCGTCATCAAGCTCACCGACGCGATCCGCCGCCCCGAGTTCGACTTCGAGGGCAACGCGCGCAGCGACCTGCTGTGGCGCCACACGGACGGCCGCGCGGCGATCTGGCTCATGCAGGGCGCGAACGTCCTCGCCTCGTCCGAGATCCTCGGCGCGGGCACCGGCTGGAGCGTCTCGAACGTGGCCGACCTCGACGGCAACGGCAAGAGCGACCTCGTGTGGCAGCACACCGACGGGCGCGCCGCGGTGTACCTGATGAACGGGGCCACGCCCACGGCCAGCGCGCAGATCCTCAACGCGGCAACGGGATGGACCGTCACGCACACGCCGGACCTGAACGGCGACGGCAAGGCCGATCTCCTCTTCCGCAACACCAACGGGAGCGTCGCCGCGTGGACGATGAACGGGACCGCGATGACGGCGGGGGCCACGATCATCGGCGCCGGCACCGGCTGGAGCGTGATCCTCGCCGCGGACTTCGACGGCGACCGCAAGACCGACCTGCTCTGGCGCCACACCGACGGCCGGCACGCGATCTGGCTCATGAACGGGCTCGCCGTCGCGTCCACGAAGCAGATCCTCGGCGCCGGCGGCTGGACCGCGACGCACGCGGTCGACCTCAACGGCGACGGCCGCGCGGATATCGTCTGGCGCCATACCGACGGCACGATCGCGGCCTACCTGATGAACGGCACCACCGTGCTCCAGGGCTCGACCCTGCTGGGCGCGGGTTCGGGCTGGAGCGTCGCCGGCTCGGGCGACTTCGACGGCGATCGCCAGGCCGACCTGCTGTTCCAGCACACCGACGGGCGCGCCGCGATCTGGCTCATGAGCGGGCTCGCGACCACCGCGGCCGCTCAGGTGCTCAACGCGGGCGGCTGGAGTGCGCGGCGGGTGCAGGACCTCGACGGGGACGGCAAGGCCGACATCGTCTGGGAGCACACCGACGGGAGCGTCGCCGTGTGGCTGATGACGGGCACGGCGATGGCCTCGGGCCAGGGCGTGATCGGCCCCGCGAGCGGCTGGCGCGTTTCCGGCGCGAGTCCCTAGCGGGCGCGCTGGAACACGAAGTGCACGCCCAGGTGGTCGTCGTCCGTGGTGGGCAGGGTGATCACCGGGTGGCCCGCGGCGAGCGCGATCTGGGCCATGACCTGGTTCAGGTCGTAGTCGTACATGTTGATCGTGCCCTCGGGCGCCTTCCAGCCCGAGTCCACCATGTCGATGATGCCGCGCCCGTCGCGGCGGTAGTACCGCGCGCGCGGCTCCTCGTACTTCCAGAAGCTGCGCGACTTCGCGTACGTGACCTGCAGCGAGGCCACGCCGCCGATGGCCAGGCGCTCGATCATCGCGTCGATCAGGCCGTAGCCGCGCTCCGGCGGGATGTGCTGCAGCACGATGTAGCAGTTCACGAAGTCGAACGGCCCGTCGACATTGCTGAGCGCGTCGTCGCTGGTCTGCAGCGTCACGTTGCCGAGCCTCGCGGCGGCCACGTGCTTCGCGGCGAGCTCGAGCATCGCCGGCGCCACGTCCACGCCCACGGCCTCGCGCACGCGCCGCGCGATGGGCACCAGCAGGCGCCCCACCCCGCAGCCGAAATCGAGCGCGCGCTTGGGCGCGAAGTCCTTCACGACATGCGCCTTCACCAGTCCGAAGATGTCGCCGATGAACCGCTCGCCCGTGGCCATGAACTCGGCGAGGCGTTCGTCGCTCATCGATTCCTTCCGGAACTGGTCGCGGCTCAGCACGCCCCAGAACGGGTCGTCCTTCGCGACGCGCTTCCAGTCGTTGTCGGTATCCCGCAAGTCGCTCATTCGTGGCTCCCGCTCGCCTTCGCGATCAAGGCGCGTGCCGCCGCGCCCACTACTTTCGGATCGAGGCGCGCGCGCACGCTGGCCGCGCCCTTGCGCCCCAGGGCCTCGCGCGCATTGCCGTCGCGCAGGGAACGCATCATCGCGGCGGCGGCCTCGAGGTCCGGCTCGCCCCAGCGGCTGCCCGCGGGGTACGCGCCCCAGTCCCTTTCCGTTTCCACCACGCGCGTGGGGACCAGCAAGCTGTTGGTCTCGTCCATGAACTCCAGGTTCCCCGAGTAGCCGCTCGCGATCACCGGCAGGCCGAGGGCCATCGCTTCGGCGCAGGTGAGGCCGAAGCCTTCCGAGCGGTGCAGCGACACGTACGCGTCGAGCGACTTCATGAATCCGAACGTGTCGGCGCGCGTGAGCGTGCCCTCGAGGAAGATCACGCGGTCGCCCTCGGAGCGCGCGCGCAGCATCTCGTATTCGAAGCTGCCCTGCGAACGGCCGTTCACCTTCAGGACCAGGCAGCAGTCGTCGTCCTCCCGGAACGCGGCGCGGAAAGCGCGCACCAGGCCCGCGATGTTCTTGCGCTCCAGCACGCTCATCGGATCGAACGCGAAGCCGAACAGCGTGGCCGATTCCGGCAGGCCGTAGCGGCGGCGATTGCGTTGCGCCTGGTCGAGCGCCTCGAAGTCGAGGGTGTGGTGCAGCACCTGCACCGGGCGCCCGATCGTCCCGGCGATCGCATCGGCCGCGTAACGCGACGGGCTCCAGATCTCGTCGAAGAGCCGCGCGCCGGCCTTGAACTCCGCGGGCAGCGCCTCGGTCTCCCAGACCCAGTACCCCACGTTGCGCCGCGCCCAGTAGCTGCGGGGCAGGAACGACTCCACGAGTCTCGCGCAATCCGCGTTGGCGACGGTGATCGAGACATCCGCGCCCGTGGCGGGCCACCCGAAGAGCAGCGGATCGAAGGCGTCCGGCGCGCTCGTGGCCTGCGGATGCGGCAGCGACATGGCACGCGTGCGCACCTGGGCGGCCGCGAGCGCCTGGCGCAGGCTGCGCGCCGACTCGCCCATGCCCGTGGGCGCATCGAGGAAGCCGGCCACGTTCACGAGCGCCTCGCCGGTGCCGCGCGCGCGCAAGCCTTCGCGCACGCGCTTCACGAAGGCGAAGTTGTCCGCGGGCGTGAGGCCCTCCACGCTGGCCCCCGCGAAGTCGTCGAGGCGCTCCGGATCGTCGCCGAAGCGCGCGGCGAACTGGTCGGCGGGCTCGAGGCCCTCGAGCTTGGCGAGGCAAACCGCGATGCGTTCCGGCGGCAACACCGAGCCGATCTCGCGCTGGCGGGCCTCGACCTCGTAGATGCCGGGCGTCACCGTCGAGGGCTTGCCACGGTGCTGGTAGAGGAACCGCATCATCTCGAGCAGCTCGCTCGAGCGGTGGCCGAATTCGACGAAGAGCGAGATCTCCTCGGCCGTGAGCCCGAGCGCGTAGCGCTCCTGCCGCAGCCAGGCGGCGAACCCCTCGAGCTCGGCCGCCGTGCCGAGCGACGGATAGCGCGCCTGCAAGTCCCCGCGCAGGTAGTAGAGGTTCAGGATGCGCGTGATGCCGGGGCGAGCCCGCTTCAGGCGCTCCGCGTGCGCACGCTCGAAGCGCATCTGCTTCACGCCGCGCGTGGCGAACCATTCGGCGAACGCGTTGAACGATTCGGCGTTGGTCCAGAGGTCGTGGTGGCGCCCGAGAACATCGGCCCTCGCGTCGGCGCGCAGGCGCTTGTACGCATCGGCCACGTAGTCGGGGATCGCGCCGACCCGTTCGTAGGCGAGCAGGTCCCCGAGGCCGCATTCCTCCACGCCGCTCGAGCGCGCCCAGGCCCGGAAGCCGGCATCGTCGTGATCGCCCAGCGCGCCGGGAAATGCCGCGGCGACGTCACCGCGCAGCCGCAGCAGGAAATGGAACAGCACCACGTCGTTGGGGTGGCCGGGCAGCACGCCGCGCGACATGAGGAACCGGCAGAAAGCGTCGGGATCGGATACGGGGCACGGCGTTTCCACGCCCGCGCGCGAAGCCCACTGCATCGCGTGGCGCACCAGTTGCAGCGGCAGTTTCACGCCGTTGGCGAGCGTGGCGAACGCATACGGCCACGCGTGCGATTCGCCGTAGCCCGCGGCCATCAACGCGGCGGCGTAGGCGTCGGTGAGCGCCTTCAGGGCCGGGATCCGCGCGAGCGTATGGCGGTTCTGGTGCTTGGAGAGCACGTGGGGCGCGAACGGCGAGAACCCGGAGAAATGGAAGAACGTGAGCGGCTGGCCGTCGACGAACCAGTGCTTGCCCTCCATCGTGAGCTTGCGATCGTGCAGGTTCCAGTACGCGATGTTGCACGTCGGGTCGTGGATCACGCGGTGGTCGGGAAAGAGCCCCGGCACCAGGTCGATCCACTTCTGGTCGACGAAAAGGCCGTTGGGGATATCCACCACGCAGTCGCGGTGCAGCTTGGCGCTCCACCACTCGAGCAGCCGGCGGGCCGATTCGCCGGCCCGCAGGCCGATGAAGCCGAGGTTGTACGTGCCGCTTTGCAGGATCGTCAGGTCGCTCGGCAGCTTGTCGTCGCCGTACGGCCGGCGGATGTGCGGGGTGAGCACGATCGCCGCCTCGCCCAGCGCGGCATGGATCGCCTCGAGCGGCCGGTGCACCCAGATGTCCGGATCCAGGTAGAGGAGCGTTTCGTAGCCGCGGCGCTCGAAGAGGTCGGCGAGCACGAAGGGCTTCACGGCCGTGTTCAGTTCCATCACCGTGTAGCGATAGATGAACCGGCCGATGTCGGGGATCGCGAAGCGCGCGAGCTCGATCACCTCGGCGCCGCAGTCGAGCTTCGCGGGCACGTAGCCGTCCGCGCGATCGACCAGCACGATGATGAAGTCGTGGTCCGGGTGGTGGTGCAGGTAGCTCGCCGCGAGCGTCGAGGCGAGCGCGAAGTAGTTCTTCGAGGCGATCGTGACCGCGGCGCGCCGGTTCATCGCGCGGCCTCCTGCCGGCGGTCGACCGTCGAACCCAGCGTGGCCAGCCTGGGGGCCAGGACCAGGTGCGGTCTCAGCACGACATCGGGATCGTTCGCGGCGGGTTCCTCGATCGACGGGGGCGCCGGGGCGCGCGGCGCGGTGCGTCCGGGGCCCGCGACCAAGAGGTGCAACTCGTTCTCGATGCGCCGCAGCCGCTTCTCGGCGCGCGACTCGCCTTCGAGGCCGAGGAGTGCAGCCAGCCACCGGCCCACGATCGGCAGGCGCGCCAGGCGCTGGCGGCGCAGCGTCGATTCGAGTTGCGCCAGCAATTCGCGCGATTCGCGCGCGGCGTCGGAGGCCGCGATCCCGGCCACGAACGCCTCGCGAGCCAGGCCCGCGTGCAGGCGTGCGACCTCGGCGGCCAGCGCCACGGGCCCGGGCTTGCGGCCGGTGAGCAGGAGGTGGACCGCGAGCGCGAACTTCGCATCCGAGCGGACGGCCGGGCTTGCCGTGTTGGCGAAGGGACCGGGTTGCCCCCGAGCGATCGCGTGCCTTGCCGCTTCACGGTCCGCGTATTCGCGGGAGGCGCGCAGCGAACCGAGCACGCTCCACTTGGAAGCGCCCTCTCGCAGTTGCCGGAGGTATTCACCCGCGCCTTGCGCATCGGCGTCGCGGCCCAGCAACGCGAAGTAGGCGCAGCTCACGAATGCGGCGTCGTGGTAGGCCAGGAGCGCGTCGAGGGATCGGGCGGACGGCGCGGCGAATGCATGGACCCGATCGCGCAGGGCCGCCTCGGGATCGTTCCCCGCGCCCGCCACGGCCCGCCGGCGCCCTTCGCGCGACAAGGCGAGCGACGCGAGGAAGTCGGTGCGCGCCAGTCCATCGGCCAGTTGCTCGAGGTAGTTGCCGAGGCCCTCCGGGTCGACCTCGCGGCCGAGCAGGAGCTGGTACGCCGCCCGGACGAAGGCGGCGTCCTCGCGCGCGAGCAGCGCTTCGAGCGAATCGACCGGCGCGGGAGCCGCGCCTCGCGGAGGCATCCGGGCCCCCTAGCGCGTGATCTGCACGGCCGTGAGTGCCGGATACGCGATCGTGAAGATCACGTTCAGGAACTTCTGCAGCTCGGCCACCGGGGCGTTCGCGATGTACAGCACGTCCTTGTTGCGCACCGGGAAGCTCTGCATCACGAAGAAGCTGGCGGGGTCGAGCAGGTCGATGCGATAGACCACGGGCACGAGGCCCTCGGGCGTCACGCCCACGGGCTGCCGCGGCCAGGCCAACGCGTTCTTCGGTTCGAAGCGGAAGACGAAGACGCCCTGCGGATTCGAGCGATCGTCCTTCAGCCCGCCGGCGCGCCCGAGCGCCTGGGCCAGCGTGATGCCGGGCGCCTCGAAGTTGACCTCCTCGTTCTTGCCGGTCGCGCCAAGCGCGGAGAAGCTGAGCGGCTGGAAGAGCGCGGTCACGACATCGCCCGGTTGCAGCGGAATGTTCTGCCTCGGGTCGCGGATGATCGTCTGCAACGGCAGGGAATGCACGGACTTGCCGCGCGTCACCTGGATCGTGGTCTTGCCCACCGGTTGTTTCACGCCGGCCGCGGCCGCCAGTGCGTCCAGCAGGCGCTCGTTGCCCGGCATCAGGGGGACGCGCGTGCTCGTGTTGACCTCGCCCACCACCGTCACGCTGGTCGAGAGGTTCCGCGTCACGCGCACCAGGACTTCAGGCTGGTTCGCCTTGCCCTTCAGCGCCGCGGCGATGTCCGAAGCCACTTGCGTGTTGGTGCGCCCCGCGGCCCGGATGCGACCCGCGAAGGGCACGGCGATGTCGCCTTCGGCGCCCACCATCTGGTCGGGCAACGTGACGGCGCGCGAGGTCGACATCGTGCCGCGCGCCTCGACCGAGGACAGCCCGCCGAACAGCGTGGCCGGAGCCGCTTCCCAGATGGAGATCTCGACGAAATCGCCGGGACCAATGCGCCCGTGGGCGAATCCGGCCTCCCCGAGCGTCTCGGAGAACAGCGGCTGCGGCGGCTGGTCGAGGAGGCGGCGCGTGATCGCGTCATTGACGTCGACCACCTGGATGACCGCAGCCGCGGCGGCGGCTCCGGCGGATTCTTCGACCCGCGCGCGGGTAGGGCCACTGGTGGGAATCGAGTTGCAACCGGCGGCGAGGACCGCGGCGAGCGCGGCGAGGTACAACCCAGCGTGGCGAAGCATCGTGAGGTCAGTTCCGGGGGGACGTAGGACCACGCATGTTAGCAAATGCTACGCTTCGAGCCGTGCCCCGCCCCCTTCTCGACGTCACCCGCCTGCTCTATCGCCGGGCGCGCGGCACGCTTCCCACCGGGATCGACCGCGTGGCCCTCGCGTACGTCCGGCGCTATGGGCCGCAGGGCCGCGCCGTCCTCAGCCTCGGGCCGTTCAGCGCGCTCCTCTCGGAATCCGATTCCCGCGCGATCTTCGCGCTCTTTGGCGATGCCGCCCGGCCGGCCCGGGCGCTCGCGGCCCGGGTCGTGGCGAAGGCGTTCCTGTGGCGCTGGCTCGTCCGGGGTTCGCGCGGCGACGTGCTCTTCAACACCGGCCACACCGGGCTCGAGAACCCGCGCTACGGGGCGTCGCTGCGCATCGGGGGCGTGAAGGCCGTGGTCGTGATCCACGACCTCATCCCGATCACGCACCCGCAGTTCTGCCGCCCGGACGAGGCGCAAACGCACCGCACGCGCATGCGCTGCGCCGCGCGCGTGGCCGATGCGATCGTCGCCAACTCGCGGCACACGCTCGCCGAGTTCGCGCGCTTCTGCGAGGCCGCCGCCCTGCCCGTTCCCCGCAACGCCGTCGCACTCCTCGGGCTTGGCCTGAGACGCACGGCCGCCGGACCGGCGCCGCTCGAGGGTCCGTACTTCGTCGCCCTCGGCACGCTCGAGCCGCGCAAGAACCACGCGCTGCTGCTGCGCATCTGGAAGCAACTCATCGCGCAGCACCGCGAAGCGGCGCCGAAGCTGGTGGTGATCGGGCAGCCCGGATGGAATCCCGCCATCCCCGCGCAACTGCAGGAGGCCGCGGCAGCCTCCGGCGGCACGATCCTCCTGCGCGAGAGCTGCACGGACGACGCATTGGCGGCGTGGCTGGCCCACGCGCGGGCGCTGCTCTTTCCCTCGTTCACGGAGGGCTACGGAATGCCGGTGCCCGAAGCCCTCGCGGCAGGCCTGCCCGTGATCGCGAGCGACCTTCCCGTCTACCGCGAGATCGCCGGAGCCATCCCCGACTACGCCAGGGCCGACGACGACGAGCATTGGCGGGCCCTGGTCGAGGACTATGCGCGGCCCGCGAGCCCCGCACGCGAGGCCCAGGTGCTGCGCATGGCCTCGTTCTCCCCACCCACCTGGGATGGGCACTTCGCGGTCGTGGATGCGCTGGTCACCGAACTCGAAGCGAAGTCCTAGTCGCGCGGAATCTCGCCGCGCAGCACCGCGGCGAGTGGCTGGTTCACGCGGCCATGATGCAGGCGATACGCCATGCCTTCGGCGGCGGCCTCGATGCCGGCGGCGTCGTAGAAGCTTCCCCGGACGTGCAGCGTCGCGGCCATGAGACGCAGGCTCGCCTCGACGAGCGCCGGGTCCGGCGCCGGCGCCTTCATCCAGAAATCGTCCAGCGTGCCGTCGAATGCCAGGCCCGGCACGCGATAGATCGTCTGCCCCATCGCGAACGTGGGACAGCGCAACTCGAGGGAACGAAGACCGGCGGTGCTGTTGATCGTGACCAGCCCGTGGCTTCCGGCGATGAGGGCGTCGAGGTCGCCGCCATCGATGAAATGCGCCCGGCCCGCAACGCCGTGCTTCGCGGCCAGCCGCGCAATGCGATGCCGCCAGCGCTTGAGGCCCGGATCGAGCGGATGGAGCTTGAACACGAGGTGGGCGTGCGCCGGCGCATTCGCCGCGAACGAGCGCAGCGCCTCGTCCATCGCCGCGTCGAGATCCGGATACGGCGAATAAGCGCGCAGCGAGTAATCGTCTTCCATTTGCATCGCGAAGATGCAATACGGACCCGAGCGCTTCACGGCCTGGACCACGCGTGCGGCCCGGCGCGACTCGATCGGCCCGCGCGCGAGCCGCCATCCGGTCGCGAGGTAGTTCACCACGGGATGGTTCAGCGAATGGCGGCGGAAGTGGGGGAACGACCGGCGCATCACGGCCGAGGACAAGTGGAACGTCATGTCCCACGCGGCTTGCGTGACGGCCCGGTGCGGATAGCGAACGCGCCGGTCGATGGGAGGGAGGCCCCGCGCCTGCTGGAGGATCGCCTCGGGATCGCGCGGAAAGTGGCTGTCTCCATTCAAGCCATCGCGTTCCACCACGACCCAGTCCGGACGGAAGTAGCCGAAGTCGGTCACGGTGATGCGGATGCCCTTCGCATGGCCGGCCACGATGGCCACCTTGTTGTGGTCCCGCTTCTCGCCCAGGAGGACCACCTCGGTGACGCCGTGCCTGTCGTAGAAATCCGCGATGAACGCGGGCCAGTCCGCGAGCGTGCCGCGATACTCCGTCACGCCCGGCCCGCGCCAGAAGATGCGGTCGCCGACGCAAACGTGGATCCGATGGACCTCGTGGCCGCGCGCGCGCAGCCGATCGGCCACCTTGGCGAAGAGGAGGTTCGTGGGGCCCTGCAGGAAGAGGAAACAGCGGCGGCCGGGAGAAGCCATGGCCGTGGGACTCGCGGGGAGGTTCAGGGCTCGAGCAGCTTCAGGATGCCCTTCAGTTCCTTGCGGATGTTCGCCGGCGAGATGGGCTGGGGAACCGTCATCGTGCGCTGGCCGCCCCGCTCCGTGATCACGCTGTTCATGTTCACCGGTTCCTCGAGGCGGTTCCTCGCCCCGTTGATGGTGAAGCCGTGCTCGTACAGCAGCTCGCGGATGCGGCGGATCAGGAGGACTTCGTGGTGCTGGTAGTAACGCCGATTACCCCGGCGCTTCAGGGGTTTCAGCTGCGTGAACTCCTGCTCCCAGTATCGGAGCACGTGCGGCTTCACCCCGCACAACTCGCTAACTTCGCCGATCGTGAAATAGCGCTTGGCGGGGATGGCCGGAAGTTCAGTCGTCGCCAGGTTCTCCGTGGCCATTGAAGGACTTCTCCACGAGGCTCTTCAGTTTTTGGCTGGCGTGGAACGTCACCACTCGCCGGGCGGTAATGGGGATCTCTTCGCCGGTTTTCGGGTTCCGACCAGGCCGCTGGGGCTTCTTGCGAAGCTGGAAATTGCCGAAACCCGAGAGCTTGACCATTTCGCCGCGCTCCAGGGCAATGCGGATTTCCTCGAAGAAGGACTCCACCATGTCCTTGGCTTCGCGCTTGTTGAGCCCGACCTTTTCGAACATCAGGTCTGCCAGCTCGGCCTTGGTGAGGGTGACTTTGTCTTTCACGTGCGCAGCTGGGCTTGGAATTGTTGGACGAGCTGATCGCGAATGGAGGCGACTACAACTTCGACCTCCGAATCTGTCAAAGTCCTGTCAGTATCCTGCATAAGTATACGGAACGCAAGGCTTTTTCTCCCGGGCTCGACGCCCTTGCCCCGGTACTGATCGAACACCTCCACCTCCCTCACAAAGGGGGGTAGGCGGCCCCGGACGGCCCCCAGGATGGCCCCGACGGCGAGGTTCTCCGGCACGGTGACCGCCAGGTCCCGGCGCACGGCGGGCATGCGGGAGAGGCCCGAGAAGCGCGGGGCGGCTCCCGCCAGGAGCGGTGCGGTGAGCACCTCGAAGACGACCGGGGGGTACGGCAGCTCGAAGGCCTGCTGCAGCCTCGGGTGCAGTTCGCCTACGAAACCGATCGTTTTCCCGGCCGCTTTTACGGCGGCGCAGCGCCCCGGATGGCAGGCGGGATGGGTGGAGGCCTCGAAGGACAGGGCCAGGGGGCCCGCCAGGGCCTCCAGGTCCCCCTTGGCGTCGAAGAAATCCACGCGGGGGGACTTCTCGGCCCACTGTTCCGGGTCCCGCAGGCCGAAGGCGAGGCCGGCGAGGCGTTCGGGCTGGGCGGCGAGGCTCGCTTCGTCGCGCTCGAAGCAGCGGCCGATCTCGAACAGCCGCGCACGATCCTCGCCCCGGTTCAGGTTCGACACGAGCGTCGTGACCAGGCCGGCCACGAGGCTGGTGCGCATCACGTTCATGTTGCTGGCGATCGGGTTGGCGAGGCGCACGGGCTTTTCGTTGCCGGCGAAGTCGCGTTCCCACGCTTCGGGCACGAAGCTGTAGTTCACCACTTCCTGGTAGCCCAGTGCGGCGGCGGCGTGGCGCAGGGCGAACCGGTCGCGTTCCCCGTCATGGCGCGCGAGCATCGGAACGCTGGAACGCGGCGGGGCCGAGGGCACGTGGTCGTAGCCATGCACACGGGCGACTTCCTCCACGAAATCCGCCTCGATCGCGAGGTCGAAGCGCCAGGTGGGCGGCGTGACGACGAATGCGCCCGGCTCCCGCTTCACGATGCAGGACAGGCGCTCGAGGAATGCAGCGATCTCATCGTCGGCGACGGCGTACCCGAGGAGCGTACGCACGCGGTCGGGGCGAACGCGCACCGCGCTCCGGCCCGGCAGCGTGCCCAACGCCTCGGTGACGGGGCCGGCCTGGCCGCCGCAGATCTCGAGCGTCAATTGCGTGGCGCGTTCGAGCGCGGCGCGCGCGCCGGCGAAATCGACGCCGCGCTCATAGCGATAGGCCGCATCGCTGGTGAGCTGGAGTTCCTTCGCCTTGCCCTGCACGGCCTCGGGGTCGAAAAACGCCGCTTCGAAGAAGACATCCGTGGTGGCGTCTCCCACCATCGTGGCGTGGCCGCCCATCACGCCGCCGAGGGCGATGGGGCCGGACTCGTCGGTGATCGCGAGCAGCTTCGGGCGGAATTCCACGTCCTGGTCGTTCAGCAGCTTCACGCGCTCGCCGGCCTTCATGAAGCGAACGCCGATGGCGCCCTTCAGCTTCGCGTCGTCGAAGGCGTGCATCGGCTGGCCGCGCTCGAGCATCACGTAGTTGGTGATGTCCACGAGCGGGCGGATCGAACGCAGGCCCGCGCGCTCGAGGCGGCGGACCATCCAGCCCGGCGTGGCGGCCTGCGCGTCGAGCCCTTTGATGACGCGTCCGGAGTAGGCGCCGCACGCCTTGCCTTCGGTGATGCGAACCACCCGTGCGTCGCCGATCGTGCTCGCGACAGGGTCGGCTTTCGGGGCCCGCAGCGCGGATCCCGTGAGCGCAGCCACGTCGCGCGCGATGCCCAGCATCGAGAGCGCGTCGCCGCGGTTCGGCGTGAGCTTGAGCGTGAGGTAGGTGTCGTCGAGATCCAGGTACTTGCGGATGTCCTGGCCGACGGGCGCATCTTCGGGCAGCACGAGCAGGCCCGCGTGGTCCTGCGAGAGGCCCAGCTCGCGAGCCGAGCACAGCATGCCGTTGGAATCCACGCCGCGCAGCTTCGCGGCCTTGATCTCGAGGACCTTGCCGCCTTCGAGGGGCAGCTTCGCGCCGATCAGGGCGCAAGGAACGCGCTGGCCCGCGGCCACGTTGGGCGCGCCGCAGACGATCTGCAGCGTCGATCCCGTGCCCGCATCGACTTCCGTCACGCGCAGCTTGTCCGCGTTCGGGTGGGGTGCCACGCTCTTCACGTGCGCGACGACGATCCGGTCGAACATCGCGGCCACCGGCGTGATCTCCTCCACCTCGAGGCCGCCCATCGTGAGCACGCGCGCGAGTTCGTCGACGCCGAGCTTCGTGTCGACGAGTTCCCTCAGCCAGTTGACGGAGACTTTCATCGGAATTGCCTCAGGAACTTGAGGTCGTTCTCGAAGAAGAGCCTCAGGTCGTTCACCCCGTACTTGAGCATCGCGAGCCGGTCGAGGCCCATGCCGAAGGCGAAGCCCGAATACTTCTCGGGATCCACACCCATGTTGCGAAGCACGTCCGGGTGCACGACCCCGGCCCCGGCGATCTCGAGATATTTGATCTCGCCGCCCTTGTTTTCCCACTCCATGTCGATCTCCACGCCGGGCTCGACGAACGGGAAGTACGAAGGGCGAAAGCGCACCCCGATGTCGTCGCGCTCGAAGAACGCGCGGCAGAACTGCGTGATGGTGCCCTTCAGGTCCGCGAGGCTGATGCCCTCGTCGACCCACAGGCCCTCGACCTGGTGGAACATCGGCGAGTGGGTCGCATCATGGTCCACGCGGTACACGCGTCCGGGGCAGATGATGCGCACCGGCGGCTTGTGCGACTGCATGTGGCGGATCTGCACCGGCGAGGTATGCGTGCGCAGCACGCGCGACGATCCCTCGACGTAGAACGTGTCCTGCATGCTCCGCGACGGATGGTTCGGGAACATGCGCAGCGCCGTGAAGTTCAGCTCGTCGTCCTCGATCTCCGGGCCGTCGGCGACCGAGAAACCCATGGATGCGAAGAGCGCCTCGACGTGCTCCTGCGCGCGCGCGATCGGATGCAACCCGCCGATGGACTGCCGGCGTCCGGGCAGCGTGACGTCGACGGCCTCGGCCGTGAGGCGGGACTCGAGCTCGGCGTTCTTGAGCGACTCGATGCGGCGGGCGATCGCCTGCTCGATCTCGACTTTCAGGCCGTTCAGCATCTGGCCCTGCGCCTTCTTCTCTTCGGGCGCCAGCTTGCCCATCGCCTTCATGCCCTCGGTGACGCGCCCTTCCTTGCCGAGGTACTGCGCCTTCACATTGGCGAGGTCGTGTTCGGTCCCTGCGCTCGCGATGGCCGCGATCGCCTCCTCCAGGACCTTCTTGCGCCAAGCTTCGTCGAACATCCCCGCTCCCCCAACAGAAACAAAAAAGGGGCTCCGAAGAGCCCCTTTCTTTTTTTACGTCGTCCTAGGCGCCAAGGCTCGCTTTCGCCTGCTCGACGATCCGCGTAAACGCGGGCTTGTCGAACACGGCGAGGTCGGCGAGGACCTTGCGGTCGATCTCGATGGCGCCCTTCTTCAGGCCGGCCATGAAACGGCTGTAGCTCACGCCTTCGATGCGGCAGGCCGCATTGATGCGGGTGATCCACAGGGCGCGGAAATCGCGCTTCTTGTTGCGACGGTCCCGGTACGCGTACTGGCCGGCCTTCATGACCGCCTGCTTGGCGATCTTGAAGACGTTGCCACGGCGGCCGCGGAAACCTTTCGCGGCGGCAAGGACTTTCTTGTGACGGGCTTTGGCGGTTACGCCACGTTTAACGCGAGGCATTTGTCAGTCTCCTCAGCCGTAGGGAAGCATGGCTTTCACGGAGGCGGCGTTGGTCGCGTGGACCCCCGACGTACCGCGCAGCTGGCGCTTCGATTTCGTGGTGCGTTTGGTGAGGATGTGGCGTTTGCCGGCCAGGGTGCGCTTCACCGAGCCGCTACCGCGGACCCGGAAGCGCTTGGCGGCGCCACTCTTGGTCTTCATCTTGGGCATGGAATGCCCTCCTTTTCTTCACGTTGGTGCAGCAGGTGGCGGAACGATTCCGCGCTTTGGACCTGAAGTCACCTTTTTCAACCCCGCCTTGGCGGAGGCCCTGCGAACTACTTTTTCTTCGGCCCGATGATCATGATCATCTGGCGTCCTTCGAGGCGCGGCCACTGCTCGACCACGCCGACCTCTTTCAAATCGGCCTCGACGCGCTTCAGGAGGGCCATGCCCAGTTCCTGGTGCGCCATCTCGCGCCCGCGGAACCGCAACGTGATCTTTGCCTTGTCTCCCTCGGTAAGGAAGCGGATCAGGTTGCGGACCTTGATCTTGTAGTCGCCGTCATCGGTACCAGGCCGGAACTTCACTTCCTTCACCTGGATCTGCTTCTGCTTCAGCTTCGCCTCGTGCGCCTTCTTGCTCTCCCGGTACTTGAACTTGCCGTAGTCCATCAAACGGCAAACGGGGGGCTTGGCGGTGGGGGCGATCTCGACGAGGTCGATCTCCTTCTCTTCCGCGAGCTTCATCGCATCGGCGATGGGGACGATGCCAAGAGGTTCGTTATCGACCCCGACCAGGCGCACTTCCGGTGCGTTGATCTCCCCGTTGATGCGTACCGATTTGTCTTGAGCTATGGGCTAAAATTCCTTTTAAAAATCAATCGTGTGCCGGAGACCTTTCAAGTTGTTTCTTGGAAGGCTGCGGCGCTTGCCGCGAGGCGCTAAAGGCGCTGCGCGACGTCGTTCTTCAAGCGCGAAATAAAGGCCTCGAGCGGGACCGGCGCCAGGTTTTCCCCGGATCGCGTCCTCGCGGAGACCGTCTTTGCGGCTACTTCCTTGTCGCCCAGAACCAGCTGGTAAGGAAGTTTTTGCATGCTATGTTCCCGAATTTTATACGTTATTTTCTCGTTCCGCAAATCGGAGTCGACCCGGAAACCGGCCTGCCGCAGGGCCTCGGCGACCTCCCGGACGTAGGCATCCTGGCGGTCCGTCACGTTCATCACGACCACTTGGACGGGCGCCAGCCAGGCCGGCAGCGCGCCCGAGAAGTTCTCCAGCAGGATCCCGATGAAACGCTCGAAGGAGCCCACGATCGCGCGGTGCAGCATGACCGGAACCTGGCGCGTGTTGTCCTCGGCGACGTATTCCGCGCCGAAGGCGCCCGGCATGTTGAAGTCGACCTGCATCGTCCCGAGCTGCCAGACCCGGCCGATGGCGTCCTTCAGCGAATACTCGATCTTCGGGCCGTAGAACGCCCCGTCGCCCGGGGAGATCGTGAACTCGCAGCCCGAACGGCGCAGGGACTCCATCAGGGCCTCCTCGGCCTTGTCCCACGACGCATCCGACCCCACGCGCTTTTCCGGCCGCGTGGCGATCTTGTAGATGATCTCCGTGAACCCGAAGTCGGCGTAGACCTTCTGCAGGAGCGCCGTGAAGGCCACGCACTCGGGGAGGATCTGCTCTTCCGTGCAGAAGATGTGGCCGTCGTCCTGCGTGAAGCCGCGCACGCGCATGATCCCGTGCAGGGCACCCGAGGGTTCGTTGCGGTGGCAGGCGCCGAATTCGCCGTAGCGCAGCGGGAGTTCGCGGTAGCTGCGCACGCCCTTGTTGAAGACCTGCACGTGGCCCGGGCAATTCATCGGCTTCACGGCGAAGTCGTGCTTCTCGGACTCGGTCGTGAACATGTTGTCCTTGTAGTTCTCCCAGTGGCCGCTCTTCTCCCACAGCGAGCGCGCGAGGATCTGCGGGCAGCGGATCTCCTGGTACCCATTGTCTTGATAGACACGCCGCATGTACTGCTCGACCTGCTGCCAGATGGCCCAGCCCTTGGGGTGCCAGAACACCATGCCGGGCGCTTCTTCCTGCAGGTGGAAGAGGTCCAACTGCGAGCCGATGCGGCGATGGTCGCGCTTCTCCGCCTCCTCGAGCATCGTGAGGTACGCCTCCTGGTCTTCCTTCTTCGCCCAGGCCGTGCCGTAGATGCGCTGGAGCATCTCGTTCTTCGAGTCGCCGCGCCAATAGGCCCCGGCAACCTTCATCAGCTTGAAGACCTTCAGCTTGCCCGTGGACGGCACGTGCGGGCCGCGGCAGAGGTCGATGAAATCGCCCTCGCGGTACAAAGAAAGCGCCTCATCGGAGGGGATTGACGCGATGAGCTCGGCCTTATATTTCTCGCCGATCGAGTGGAAGAACTTCACCGCGTCGTCGCGCTTCCATTCCTCGCGTGCGACCGGGATGTCCTTCTTGGCGAGCTCCCCCATGCGCTTCTCGATGGCCGCGAGGTCCTCCGGCGTGAAGGGGCGCTTGTACGAGAAGTCGTAGTAGAAGCCGTTCTCGATCACCGGGCCGATCGTCACCTGCGCATCGGGGAAGAGCTCCTTCACGGCGTAGGCGAGCAGGTGCGCCGTCGAGTGGCGGATGAGATCGAGGCCGTCGGCGTCCTTGTCCGTGACGATCGCGAGCTTCGCGTCGTGGTCGATGCGGTGCGACGTGTCGACGAGCGCGCCGTCGACCTTGCCGCCCAGCGCCGCCTTGGCGAGGCCCGGGCCGATCGAGGCCGCGACCTCGGCGACCGAGACGGGTTTGTCGAATTGCCGGACCGAACCGTCCGGGAGCGTGATGGAAACCATGTGTGTGTCCTCGTCATCCCCGCGAAGGCGGGGATCCAGCCCTTCAAAAAAGAAAAAGCGCGGACGAGCCGCGCTTTTTTCGAGACGAAAAAGGTCCGCGCCCGCCCTACCGGGTTTTTCCTTGCAGCGTAGTCGGCGGTCTCATAACCATGTCGGCCCTTCCAGCCCTTTTCCTGGAATCCATTTTACCTCATCCCGTGCCTTCGCTTCGCCTCCGACGCATCGGGGGAAGCCAGGAAGGCGAGCCATTCGCGCGCCGCGCCGGCTTGCCGGGCCGACACTCCCACGCCGCCCTTGAAGGTGGTGTCGAGCTGGACCGACGCGGGCAGCGGTCCCAGCACCCGGATGCCGGGCGCGCCGAGGAACTCGCTCGCTTGCTGGAATCCGATCGCCGCACGCCCCGAGGCGACCAGGCTCGCGACCGGCACGCCCGGCGGTGCCTGCACGAGACGCGGCTCGAGCGCCTGCACGAGGCCCCAGCGCTCCAGGAGCCGCCGCAGGTGCGCGCCGCTGGGTCCCGTCGAGAACCCGATCGACGCGGAACCGAGCAGGGCTTCGCGAAGGGCCGCCTCGGTGGCGATCGCGGGTGCCGGTTTTCCCGAGGCAACGGCGACCGCGATGCCGCACGTTGCGACATCCACCACGCTGCCGCGCACGACATGGCCGTCGGATTCGAGGGCCGCGAGCGCTTCGTCCGCGAGCACGATGACGTCGAACGCCTCGCCACCCCGGATGCGCCGCGCGACCTCGACGCCGCCGGCCGATTCGAGCGCGACGGTCGCGCCTCCCCGGTACGACGCGGCGAGCTCCGCGAGCAATTCACGCGTGGCCATCGATGAGATGGCGCTCACGGTCGCGGCCCGGGTTTCGGTGGAAGCCACGCGCATCCCGTCAGTCGATGTACCGCAGGCCCGCCTTGCGAAGCGGCTCGCGCATCGCGTACATGTCCAGGCCCAGCACGCCGGCGGCCAGCTTCTCGCGCTTGGCGCCCTCGGCGGCCTCGCGCGCGAGCGCCGCCTCCAGGGTGCGCGCGGCCCACGCGGCCGGCACGGCCACCACGCCGTCTCCGTCCGCCACGATCACGTCGCCGGGCGTCACCAACGCGCCCGCGCACACCACGGGAATGTTCACCGAGCCCGGCGTCGCCTTCACGGTGCCCTTCGCGGAGATGGCGCGGCTCCAGGTGGGAAACGGCATCTGCGCGAGTTGCGCGACATCGCGCACGCCGCCATCGATCACGAGCCCGTGCGCGCCGCGCGCCTTGAAGCTGGTGGCGAGCAGCTCCCCGAAGTAGCCGTCGGTGCACTCGGCCGTCACGGCGGCGACGACGAGGTCGCCGGGCCGGATCTGCTCCGCGACGACGTGCAGCATCCAGTTGTCGCCCGGATGCAGCAGCACGGTCACGGCCGTGCCGCCGGCGCGCGCGCCCGGGTACACGGGGCGCATGTACGGCTGCAGGAGCCCGGTGCGGCCCATGGCCTCGTGGACGGTCGCGGTGCCGAGGTCACCCAGGCGGCGGGCCGTCTCGGCGTCGGCACGCGCGATGTTGCGATACACCACGCCCATCTCGTACATGGTCATTGCTCCAGGGCCTTGAGCTGCGCGTCCAGGCGCGGGTAGACGCGGCGCGCGTTGAGCTCGAAGATCATCCGCCGCTCCGTGTCGGTGACGTTCGCGGCCTCCAGGTAGCGCTTCGTGTCGTCGTAGTAGTGCCCCGTCTCCGGGTCGATCCCGCGCACCGCACCGACCATCTCGCTCGCGAAAAGGACGTTCTCGACCGGGATCACGCGCGTGAGCAGGTCGATGCCCGGCTGGTGGTAGACGCAGGTGTCGAAGAAGATGTTGCGCAGGAGATGATCCTTCAGCAGCGGCTTCTTCATTTCCTGCGCCAGGCCCCGGAACCGGCCCCAGTGGTACGGAACCGCGCCGCCGCCGTGCGGGATCACGAAGCGCAGCGTCGGGAAATCGTGGAAGAGATCCGACGTGAGGCACTGCATGAACGCCGTGGTGTCGGCGTTGAGGTAGTGCGCGCCGGTCGTGTGGAAACACGGATTGCAGCTCGTGCTCACGTGGATCATCGCCGGGATGTCGTAGCGCACCAGCTCCTCGTAGATCGGATACCAATGGCGATCGGAGAGCGGCGGCGAATTCCACTTCCCGCCCGCCGGATCCGGATTGAGGTTGATCGCCACGTTGCCGTATTCCTCCACGCAACGCCGCAACTCCGGAAGGCACGTGGCCGGGTCGACGCCGGGGCTCTGCGGCAGCATCGCCGCGGGCACGAACCGGCCGGGAAAGAGGCGGCTTACGCGGTAGCAGAGCTCGTTGCAGATCGCGGCCCAGGTGCTGGACACCTCGAAGTCGCCGATGTGGTGGGCCATGAAGCTCGCGCGCGGGCTGAAGATCGTGAGGTCGATGCCGCGCTCGCGCATCAGCCGCAACTGGTTCGCCTCGATCGACTCGCGGATCTCGTCGTCGCCCATCCGAAGCTCGGAGGCCTTGGGCCGTTGCGAGGGATTGGCGAGCGCCGCGATCTGCTTGTTGCGCCAGGCCTCGAGGGCAGCGGGCGCGGTGGTGTAGTGCCCGTGGATGTCGATGATCACTTGCGCGCCCCGCCCGTCTTGTCCCACCCCAGGGTGCCCGCATCCTTGCCGGCCACCGAGTAGAGCGCGTTGGTGTTTCGCGTCTTCTGGAAATCCTCCAGCGTCTCCCCGCGCATCGCCGCGTAGATGTGCAGGTTCGAAACGCCCACGACCGCGCCCAGCTTCTCCAGCATGAAGAAGATCGCGCCGTAGTGGATCAACCCGCGCCAGTCGCGGCGGCGGATGAGGTCGCGCTCTTCCGTCGTGAGGTCCGCGGCTTCGAAGCTCGCTTCCGGATCGCGCTTGAACGCCTCGCGATGCGCGGGCTCGACCATGCGATGCAGGTAGTCGTTGATGCGGAAGGCCTTGCGGCTGCGCTCGAGCGTGTACAGGTACGAGCCCTGGAGCGCCTCCGCACCCGCGAGCTCTCGCGCCATGTGTTCGCGATGGCGCGCAACGGACGCCGCGTCGGGCGCCTCGTCGACGGCTTCGTAGATGGCCGTGGCGATGCCCGTCATCGACGGCAGGTAGTAGCTGCGGTGGCGGCACTGGACCTGCGCGGGAAGCGCCCCGCGCATCGTGAGCCAGGCCATGACCTCGGAGCCTTCCACGCCGCCGAGCGTCGCGTACTCCGCGAGCGTCATGCCCGCGAGGCGCTCGGGATCGTGCTCGAAGAGGTCGAGGAAGCGCGCGTCCCACTCGGGGTTGTTGAAGCCCGCGCGCTCGCCGTGGACCTGGTGCGAGAGCCCGCCCGTGGCCACCACGGCGACGCGAATGTCCTCGGGGTAGCTCTCGATCGCGCGGCGCAGGGCCCGGCCGAGCTTCAGGAAGCGACGGGCGCTCGGCACCGGCAACTGCAGCACGCCCATCTGCAGCGGGATCAGTTTCGTGGGCCACCCGGCCTCGTGCTTCATCAGCATCGAAAGCGGCGAGAAGACTCCGTGATCCAGCGCGCGATGCTGGAAGAACGACATGTCGAACTCGTCGGCCATGAGCGAGCGCCCGATGTGCGCAGCGAGCTCCGGATGCCCGGCGATGGGCGGAAGCTTGCGCGCCCCGCCGCCTTCGTCGGCCACGGCCCATTCGTCCCCCACGCCCAGCACGAACGGCGAGTAGTGGTCGAAGAAGAACGAGGTGATGTGGTCGTTGTAGGTGAGCAGCAGCGCATCGGGGCGCTTCTCGTCCAGCCAGCGCGCGAGCGGCGCGAACTGCTCGAAGATCGGGCCCCAGACCGGGTCCGCCGCGTTGCTGCGGTCGTGGGCGAACCCGATGGTGGGCGTGTGCGAGGCGGCGAGGCCGCCGATGATCCTGGCCATGCGTTTATCGTCCGGGTTGGATTGCGTTCAGGTCCATCAGCGAATTCGATGGCTTGTTCGGGCCGGCGGCATCCCGCGCGCGGCCGCGGCGCGGGTAAGCTCGGGGTGCGGTGCGACTGCGCGCGCCTGCAGATCGGAGAGCGATTCCATGTCCCCTGGCACCGAATTTCCGCGCCGCGTGGCGCTCGTGGGTTACGGCGAGGCGGGCCGCATCTTCGCGGCTGCACTGGCCAAGGACGGAGCGTGCGACGTGAGCGCGTGCGACATCCTGGCAAGCGTCCCTGCGTGGGCCACGCCGGCACACGCCCGCGCGACGGCCGATGGCGTGCGCCTCGCGCCCGCGCTGGCTGAAGCGCTGCAGGGTGCCGGTCTCGTGATCAGCGCGGTCACCGCCGAGGCGACGGCAACCGCCGCGAGCCAGATCGCGCACGCCGTCGCGCCGGGCGCCTGGGTACTCGACGTGAACTCCGCATCGCCCCGCACCAAGCTCGAGTGCGCGCGCATCGTGAACGCGGCGGGCGCCCGCTACGTCGAGGCCGCCGTGATGAGCGCCGTCCCGCCCTTCGGCCTGCGCGTGCCCATGCTGCTGGGCGGGCCGCATGCCGAGGCCGTCCTCCCCGCGCTCGAACGCCTCGGCTTCGAGGCGACCGTCGGCGCGACCGACTACGGCACGGTCTCGGCGATCAAGCTCTGCCGCAGCATTTTCGTGAAGGGCCTCGAGGCGCTCACCGTGGAGGGCCTGCGAACCGCACGGCACTACGGCGTGGAAGACGCGGTGCTGGCTTCGCTCGCGCGAACCTTTCCCGGCCTCGACTGGGACCGCCAGGTCGAAGGCTTCTGGCAGCGCGTACTGCAGCACGGGCAACGCCGCGCCGAAGAGATGCGCGAGGCGGCCGTTGCCGTCGCGGACGCGGGCATCACCCCCCGCATGGCTTCGTCGACGGCGGAAGTCCAGGCCCAGGTCGCCGCACTTCGCGCCCAAGGCGCGTTCGACGGCCTGCCCGGTGATGCGGGCTGGCGCGCGTGGGCGGACCGATGCGAGGCGGCGGAGCCTCAAACCCGCCGCGCGACCGGATCGTGAGCGATCACGGCCCCGGGTCCTTCACGTTCTCGAACTTCGCGAACTCGAGGCTCCACGCCTTGCCGTCCACCATCTCGACCTTGCGGATGTAGACCGTCTGCACCGGTTCGCGCGTCGCCGGATCGATGCGCATCGGCCCGCGCGGGCTGGTCCAGCTCGCGCCCTTCATCGCCTCGACCAGCTTGTCGCCGTCGGCGTCGGGCACCTTGCGCAGCGCCTCGTAGATGAGGTGCATCCCGTCGTAGCCGCCCACCGAGTGGAAGTTGGGGCGGAAGCCGTTCGCTTTCATGAACGCTCCGACGTAGGCCTTGTTCTCGGGCGAATCGTGCGCGGCCGAGTAGTGGAACGACGTGACCACGCCGAGTGCCGCGGCACCCATGCCCTCGAGGAGGTCGTCGTCGACGACGTCGCCCGGGCCGATCATCTGGATGCCCGCCTCCTTGAATCCGCGATCGTTGAACTGCTTCATCACCCCCGCGCCCTCGCCGGAAGGCACGAAGACGAAGATGGCATCGGGCTTCGCGTCCTTGGCCCGCTGCAGGAAGGGCGCGTAGTCGGGGTTGCGCAGCGGCATGCGCAGCGACTCGAGCACCTTGCCGCCGCCCTCGGCGTACGTCTTCAGGAAGGCCTTCTCGGCATCGAGCCCCGGCGCGTAGTCCGTGACGAGCGTGACCACGGTCTTCAGTTTCCCCTTGGCCGCCCAGTCCGCGATGGGGCCGGTCACCTGCGGGAGCGTGAAGCCGGTGCGCACGATGTACGGCGAGCGCGTCGTGACGACCGAGGAGGCCGCGGCCATCACCACCATCGGCTTCTTCGCCTCGGTGGCCACCGGCGCGGCGGCGAGGGCCAGCGGCGTGAGGCCGAAGCCCGCGAGGACCGCGACCTTGTCCTTCACCACGAGCTCCTGCGCCATGCGCTTGGTGGTCTCGGGCGCGACGCCGGTGTCGTCCTTCACGATGAGCTCGATCTTGCGGCCGCCGATCGTGTCGCCGTTCTGCTGCATGTACAAGCGCGCGGCCGCTTCGATCTGGCGGCCCGTCGAGGCGAACGGCCCGGTGAGCGGCAGGATGAGGCCGATCTTCACCGGCTGCGCGGCCGCGGCAAGCGGGGCCAGGGCCAGGATGGCACCGGCCGCCAGCCGCGCCAGGGCGCGGAACGAGGGTACGGATTCATGCATGATGAGCTCCTCCGGATGTATCGCGCCGTCTTATCGGTTCGCGGCGCCCAGCGGTCATTCTCCCGCCGTTTCCCTGCGGATGCATGCGGAAACGGGCCTTACAGCTATCGAAAATGCTTATGACGGACGCCACCCCGCTCGACCTGCGCCACCTGCGCGCGTTCCTCGCCGTCGCCGAGCAGGGCAGCGCCAACCGCGCGGGAGCCGCCCTCTTCCGCGCGCAGTCCGCGGTCTCGCGTTCGATCCACAAGCTCGAGCGCGAATTGGGCGTGCCGCTGTTCGAGCGCAAGGCGCGCGGCATGCTGCTCACCGAGTACGGCCGCGCGCTGGTCGTGCGCGGACGCCGGGTGGACGAGGAGCTGCAGCGGGCGCGCGCGGAACTCGGAGCGCTGCTGGAGAAGGGCTCCGTGCCCAACGCCGCGGTCTTCGCGATGCTCACGCACGAGCGGCGCGTGCGCGCGTTCGTGGCGCTCGCGGAGCAAAGGCACATGCCCTCGGTGGCGGAACGCCTCGGCATCACCCAACCGGCGGTGAGCCTGGGCATCCGCCAGATGGAAGAAGCCATCGGAGCGCCGCTCTTCGACCGGACCGCGAGGGGCATGATCCCGACCGCGGCCGGCGGCGCCCTCGCCCTGCGCCTGAAGCGCGCGATGGCCGAGATCCGCCATGCGGCCGCCGACATCGATGCGCTGCGCGGGATCACGCGGGGCACCGTGACCGTGGGCGCCTTGCCGCTCGGCCGCACGCGCCTGCTGCCCGAATCGATCGCGGCGGCGATCGCACGCTTCCCCGGCTTGCGCGTGGCCACCGTCGAAGGCCCGTTCGAGGCGCTGGCCGCCGCGTTGCGCGCCGGCGAGCTCGACTTCATCCTCGGCGCGTTGCGCCCGGCCGAGTTCGCGAGCGACCTCCAGGGCGAGCCGCTCGCCGAGGACGAGTTGGCCGTGTTCGCGCGAGGGACCCATCCGTGGGCGAAGCGCAGGCGCATCACGGCGCAAGACCTCGCGCGCGCGCGGTGGGTCCTGCCGCGCGCGCGCACCCCGAACCGCATGCTGTTCGAGCGCGCGATGGCGCAGCGCGGGCTTCCGCCGCCCGTGGTGGTCGTGGAGACGAGCGACCTCGCCGTGCTGCGCGGCATCCTGCTCAACACGGACCTCCTCACGGCGATCTCGCCGCGCCAGGTCGACTACGAACGGGCCGAAGGCCTGCTCTCGCGCCTTCCCTTCCCGCTGCCCGACACGCGGCGCACGATCGGCATCACGCGCCGCTCCGACAGCGTCTCGTCGCCGGGCGCGAAAACCCTGATGGAGGAGATCGCGCGCCGGTCGTCCGAGGGACGCGTCTAGAAGAAGTGCGCGATGCCCACGCCGAAGGCCATGGTGTCGGCACCGGCCGCGATGGGCCCGCCGACCGGAGGCTGCACGGTGTAGGTACCGGACTTCTTGTTGTCCACCTTGTAGTAGGTCGCGATCACCTGCGTGCGCTTGGAGAAGTTGTAGACCAGGCCCGCGGAGATGTAGTCGGCTCCGAGGTCCACGGTCGAGCACGAGGCCCCGCCCACGCGGCTGCACGTGCCGTCCTCGGCCTTGCCATACGCGGCCCAGACGCTCGCCTTGCCGAAGTAGTACTCGCCCAGCGCGTAGTAGGCCTTGCGCTTGTAGTCGTTCACGTTGCCGGCCGTGGAATCGTCGTTGTGGTACTTCAGCTCCTCGAGGATGCCGGCCAGGCGGAAGGACCCGATGCGCCAGATCGCCACCAGCTTGTTGCCCTGGTCCTTCGAGCTCGGGTTGAGGAGCGTCGCGCCGGCGCCACCGCCCAGCTGCGACATGCCGAAGTAGTCCTCGTGCTGCTCGTACGCGTAGCGCAGGCTGAGCCCGCCCACGTCGTACTGCAGGTTGCCCGACCAGATCACCGGTTGGATGGCCGGAGCCGTCGCGGAGGAAGCCGTGCGTCCCTCGTCGGCCGAGTACTGGATGCGGCCCGAGAATCCGGCGACCGTCGGAGACCAGTACTGGACCACGTTTCCGTTGCGGCGGTCGAACGCGGCGTCCGGCGGCGTGCCCGCTCGCGTCTGCTGGGTCGTGGTCGCCGGCGTGCCGAAGCCGGGGTTGCCCATGATCGGCGTGTAGTCCGCCTGGTAGCCGACGCGGATCGGATTCACCGGCAGCGCGACCGTCTTGTACGGCGTGTCCCACTGGCCGAGCGAGAGCGTGCCCCAGGCGCTCGAGAGGCCGACGTTGGAGTTGCGCCCGGACCATCCCGGCCCCGGGCTGCCGTCGACGGAGAAGCCGCTCTCCAGCTGGAAGACGAGCTTCACGTCGCCCCCCAGGTCCTCGGAACCGCGAAAGCCGAGGTTCGAGGTTCCCGCGCTGATGCGGTTGCGCGACGGATCGTTGACGCCCGTGTACGCGTTGCGCATCGAGGGCCGTTCACCGGCCGCCGGCGCAGGGCTCGTCGCCCCCGAAGTCTTGGTGTTCTCCGCGAACTGGAACACCAGGCCGTAGACCGTGATCGCCTGCGCCTGCGCCAGGCCGCACGCCGCGAACCCCAGTGCACCCACCAATACCGTGTGCCGGATCTTCATTGCAGTCCTCCTCCGTTGTCGTTCGTCCAGTCCCAGGGCAGACCCACGTAGTTTTCCGCCAACGCGGTGGCCGCCGCCTTCGATTGCGTCAGGTACTCGAGCTGCGAAACCTGGAGATGGCGGTGAAACGAGTCCTCGCCCGGAAAGCGATGGAGCATCGAAGTCATCCACCACGAGAAATGTTCGCAGCGCCAGACGCGGCGCAGCGCGTCGGTGGCGTAGCGATCGAGGGCCGCGTCGCGGCCGCTCGCATAGTGCTCGGCAAGGGCCGCGGCGAGCCGCCGCACGTCGGCCACGGCAAGGTTCAGGCCCTTGGCGCCGGTGGGCGGCACGATATGCGCCGCGTCCCCCGCGAGGAAGAGACGGCCGTGGCGCATCGTCTCGCACACGAAACTGCGCATCGCGACGATGTTCTTCTGCGTGATGCGGCCTTCCTGGAACGTCCAGCCGTCATCGGTCTCGAGCCGCGTGTGCAACTCGTCCCAGATGCGCGCATCGGGCCAGGCCTCGACCGAATCGGCCGGGTCGCACTGGAAATAGAGGCGCTGCAGCGAAGGCGAGCGCGTCGAGACGAGCGCGAAGCCGCGGTCGTGGCACGCGTAGATCAGCTCTTCCGAAGCGAGCGGCGCTTCGACGAGGATGCCGAACCATCCGAACGGATAGGCCCGGGTGTGTTCGACGCGGCTGCGCGCCGGGATCGAGTTGCGCGAGACGCCGTGGTAGCCGTCGCAGCCCGCGATGAAATCGCACTCGACGACGGCCTCGGTGCCATCCGCCCGGCGATAGCGCACCGACGGCGAATCGCCTTCGAGATCGCGCAGGTGCACGTCGCGCACGGAGAATTCGATCGCGCGTCCCGCGCGCAGGCGTGCCGCGACGAGGTCCTTGATCACCTCGTGCTGGGCGTAGAGCGTGATCGAACGCCCGCCCGTGAGGCTCGAAAGGTCGATCCGGCGCGTGCGCTTGTCGAAGCGCAGGTGGATGCCGTGGTGGACCACGCCCTCGCGCACGAGGCGCTCGCCGAGGCCCGCTTCCTTGAGGAGATCCACGGTGCCCTGCTCCAGCACCCCGGCGCGCACGGTCGCCTCGATCTCGGAGCGGCTGCGCGATTCCAGGACGACCGACTCGATGCCCTCGCGCTGCAGCAAGTTGGCCAGCAGGAGCCCTGCGGGGCCCGCGCCGACGATCGCCACCGGGACGCGCGTGCCCATGCTCAGGCCACCGCCACGAGACGCTGCAGGGTCGACGGGTCGGCGATCAACTGCGCGCTCGGCGCCTGGTGCACGATGCGCCCGCGCTCGAGCACCGCCGCGCGCGCCGTGATCGAGAGTGCCAGCCGCGCGTGTTGCTCGACCAGCACGACCGTCATGCCGCCCTGCCCGATCAACGTGGCGAGCAAGCCCTTCAGCTCCTGCACGATGACCGGCGCCAGGCCTTCCATCGGCTCGTCGAGGAGCAACACGGCCGGGTTCATCACCAGGGCACGCGCGATGGCGAGCATCTGCTGCTCGCCGCCGGACAGCCGGTTGCCCGGGCTGGAGCGACGCATCGCCAGCGAGGGGAAGAGGTCGTACGCGCGGTCGACGGTGCACGGGCCGGCACGCGCCACGGTCGTCAGGTGCTCGTCCACCGTGAGCGACGGGAACATGCCGCGTTCCTGCGGGACCCAGGCGATTCCCGCGCGCGAACGTTTCCACGGCGGGTCCCGCGCGAGGTCGCGACCGTCGTAGCGGACAGTGCCGCCGTGCAGGCGCGTGAGGCCCATCACGGTGCGCAGCAGCGTGGACTTCCCCGCGCCGTTGCGCCCGAGGAGGGCCAGGCTCTCCCCGGCCTGCAACGCGAGCTCCGCGCCGTCGAGGATCACGGACTCGCCGTAACCCGCGCTCACGCGCTCGAGGCCGAGGCGCTCAGTCATGCGGGGCCTCGCCGAGGTAGACCTGCTTCACGCGCGCGTCGTTCGCCACTTCGTCCGGGGTGCCCTGCATGAGCATCGCACCGGCGACCAGCACCGACACGCGCTCGGCGAAGCGGAACACGATCTGCATGTCGTGTTCGATGAAGAGGATCGTGACGTCGCGCGGCAAGCCGGCGATCACCTCGAAGACTTCCGCGCTCTGCGCCGCGGGAATGCCCGCGGCCGGCTCGTCCAGCAGGAGGATCTTCGGTTTCGTGGCCAGCGCCAGCGCGATCTCCACCAGCCGCTGCTTGCCGTACGCAAGGCTCTTCGTGGGCTTGCCGGCCTCGGCACCCAGGTGCAGGCGTTCGAGGAGGTCCTTCGCCTCGCGCGCGGCACCGCTGTGCTGCGCGACGGATTTCCACCAGTTCGTGGCGAGTCCCTCGCGCTCGAGGATGGCCAGCACCACGGATTCCAGGACGGTGAGGCTGGGGAAGAGCGAGGTGATCTGGTAGGTGCGCGTCATGCCGCGAGCGACACGTTCGTGCTGCGCGAGGCGGGTGACGTTTTCCTCGCCGACGTAGACGTCGCCCGCGGTCGGCGTGAGCACGCCCGTGAGCAGGTTGATGAACGTGGTCTTGCCCGCGCCGTTGGGGCCGATCAGCGCGTGGCGTTCGCCCACGGCGAGTTCGAGCGACACGTCGCGGTTGGCGACGAAGCCGCCCCAGGTCTTGTTGAGGCCCGCCGCGCGCAGCGCGACCGCGCTCATGGCTCCGCCTTCCGCCGCCAGGCGGCCATCGCCTGGTCGGCCACGCCGAGGATGCCGCCGCGCGCGAACAGCACGATCACGACGAGCAGCAAGCCGATCCAGAACTGCCAGTACACCGGGTTCAATCCCGACAGCCAGTCCTGCGCGATCATGAAGAGCGCCGTGCCGATCACCGCGCCGTACAGGCGGCCGGCACCGCCCAGCACCAGCATCACGACCAGTTCGGCCGAGCGCTGGAACCCGAGGGAATCGAGGCCCACGAATTGCGTGGTCTGCGCGAGGAGCGCGCCGGCGATGCCCGCCAGGGCCGCGCCGATCGTGTAGGCGATCACCAGGCGGGAGCGCACCGAGGCGCCGAGTGCCGGCATGCGCGTGGCGTTCTCCCGAACCGCGCGCAAGGAAAGGCCGAACGGCGAGGCCACCAGCCGCCGCGCGAACACGAACGCGACGAAGAGGACCACGAGGCTGTACGCATACGCCGTCTTGCCGCCAAGGTCGAAACGAAAGACGCCGAAGAGCTTCCACATCGTCACGCCCGAGAGCCCGTCGACGCCGCCGGTCACGAACGCCGCCTTGTTCGCGGCCTCGAAGAACAACAGCCCGATGCCGAGCGTCACCATGAGCCGCGTGAGGTCGCGGCCGCGCACGACGAGGAAGCTCGTGAGCCATCCCGCGAGCGCGGCGACCGCCGCGGCCAGCAACAGTCCCGACAGCGGCTCGCCCCAACCATGCCGCCCGAGCAGGCCCGCGGTGTACGCCCCCAGGCCGAAGAACGCGGCGTGGCCCAGCGAGACGACGCCCGCATAGCCGAGCACGAGGTCGAGCGAGAGCGCGAAGAGCGCCGTGATGAGGATCTGGCTGCCGAGGACGAGATAGTCCGACAGCAGGAAGAAGCACGCCACCGGCACCAGCCAGAACGCGACCTCGGTCAGCGTCCAGCGCGCCGTGGACAGGCCCTCGGCCATCGCCTCGATGCGCGGACGTGCCATCTCGGCGATCTGCGCGCCGCCGGTCATGCGCGCCTCCCGTAGAGCCCGGCGGGGAACGCGATCAGCAGCAGCACCATCAGCGTGTAGATGATGAACGCGCCCACCTGGGGCACGTAGTACTTGCCCGCCACGTCGAAGATGCCGAGCACGAGCGCGGCGACCAGCGGCCCGCGGATCGTTCCCGCGCCACCCACGGCCACCACCAGCAGGAAGTACACCATGTACTTGAGCGGGAACGTGGGATCGAGGCCCAGCACGTCGATGCCCAGCGCCCCGCCCAGCCCCGCGAGCCCGGTGCCGAGCGCGAACATGAGGCTGAAGATCAGGTTCACGTTGATGCCCACGCCGTTCGCCACGTCCGCGTCGTCGACGGCCGAGCGCACCTGCGCGCCGAAGCGCGTCTTCTCCATCAGCCACGCGAGCGCGAAGGTGATCGCGACGACGACGGCGACGAGGAACAGGCGATAGGTGCCGAGCTGCAGGCCGAAGACCTCGACCTGGCCGCGCAGCAAGTCCGGCAGGCGCACCGGCTGCTGCGACGGACCCCACGCGTACGTGGCCGCCGCGATCGCCATGAAGGTGAGGCCGATGCTGAAGAGCACCTGGTCGAGGTGGCTTGCCTTGTACAAGCGGCGATAGAGCGTGCGCTCCAGCACCGCGCCCACGGTAGCCGTCGCGATGAACGCGATCGGGAGGGTCGCGAGGAAGGGTACGCCCCAGCGTGTCATGAGCATGACGCACACGTACCCCCCCAGCATCGCGAAGGCCCCGTGGGCGAGGTTCACGAAATTCATGAGGCCGAGCGTGACGGACAACCCGATGCTGATCAGAAACAGCAGGCTGCCGTAGGCGATGCCGTCGAACAGCACGCCGATGAAATTCGCGATCACGCTCCTCCTGGTCGATTATCGGGACGGCTTATCGGCGCCGCCTCCTGCAACAGCGGCATTCTGCGTCGCGGCCCCGCGCGGAGCGCACCTTTCCGCGCGGCGTGCCTATCGAAAATGCTTATCGAGCTCACGGCTTGCCGGGGTCCTTCACGTCGGCGATGCGGTCGAACTCGACGTTGTAGTACGAGGCGCCGCGCTTCTCGACCTTGCGGACGTACACGGTCTGCACGATATCGCGCGTGGCCGGGTCGATCGCGATCGCGCCGCGCGGGCTCGCGAGCTTCAGTCCCTTGAAGGCCTCCATGGCCTTGTCGCCGTCGATCTTCCCACCGAGCTTCTTCGTCACCTCGTAGATGCCGGCCATGCCGTCGTAGCCGCCCACCGCCATGAAGTTCGGCCGGCCCTTGTCGGCGGCGACCTCGGCGAAGGCCTTCAGGAACGCCTGGTTCTCCGGCGACTCGTGCGCGGCGGAATAGTGGAATGTGGTGATCATTCCCAGCGCCACGTCGCCCATCGCGTCGATCACGTGGTCGTCCGTGATGTCGCCGGTGGCGATCACCTTGATGCCGGCCTGGGCGAGGCCGCGCTCCTGGAAGCCCTTCATGAAGGCGATGCCCTGCTCGCCCGCCGGAAGGAAGACGAACACCGCATCGGGCTTCGCGTCCTTCACGCGCTGCAGGTACGGCGCGAAATCGGGATTGCGCAACGGCACGCGGATCGAATCGGCCACGGTTCCGCCCGCCGCGGTGAACGCATTCTTGAAGCCCGTTTCCGAGTCGATGCCGGGCGCATAGTCGGAAACCAGGGTGTACGCCTTCTTGATGCCGTTCTTCGCGGCCCACGCGCCCATCGGCGCCGAGACCTGCTGCAGCGTCATGGAGAAACGCACGATGTAGGGCGACTTCGTCGTGACGATCGACGAGGCGGCGTTCATCACGATCATGGGCTTCTTCGCCTCGGTCGCGACGTCGGCCACGGCGAGCGCCTCGGGCGTGAGCCCGAAGCCGGCGAGGAAGTCGACCTTGTCGCGCGTCACCAGCTCCTGCGCGAAGCGCTTGGCGATCTCGGGGTTGGGTCCCGTGGTATCGCGATAGAGGATCTCGACCTTGCGGCCCGCGATCGTGTCGCCATTCACCTTCATGAAGGCCTTGATGCCGCCTTCGAACTGGCGGCCGTAGTCGGCGAACGGTCCGGAGAACGGCGCGATCACGCCGATCTTCAGGGGCTCCTGGGCGAAGAGCGGCGCGGCGGCGAGCAGCGTGGCGGCGAGGAACAATCGTTTCATCGGTCTACTCCTCCTGGAGATCGAACTAGAGATCGAAAAAAACCGTTTCGTCCCGGCCCTGCAGGACGATGTCCCACTCGAGCGCATCGGCCCCCTTGCGCGCGATCAGCGTGGCACGGCGCGCGGGCTCGACCCGCGAGAGCACCGGATCCTCCGCATGCGCGGGGTCGTCGGGAAAGTACAGGCGCGTCATGGCGTGCTTCAGCATGCCGCGCGCGAACACGGTCACCAACAGGTGCGCGGCCTGCGACGGGCCGCCGGGCGCGGCGATGCGGCCCGGTCGAACCGTCGTGAATGCGAAGCGGCCCTCGGCTTGCGTGGAAATGCGTCCGAAGCCGCGAAAGGCCGGGTTGTCGAAGCGGCCCGCGGGATCGGCCTGCCAGATTTCGATCAGTCCATCGGCGACGGGCTTGCCGTCACCGTCGAGCATGCGGCCGCGGATCGCGATCCGTTCGCCCGGAAATGCGGCGGAAGCGAGGTTGCCCGAATCCATCCAGGAACAGCCGATGCTGAAGAACGGGCCGACGGTCTGGGAAGGCGTGGTTCCTTGCATCTCAGCGCTCCCTCGGCGTGGCGTCGCGGCCCCGCAGCACGATGTCGAAGCGGTAGCCGAGCGCCCAGTCGGGCTTCGTGAGCCCGAGGTCGAACGCCGCGATGAGCCGCTTTCGCGCCGACGGGTCGGGCGTGCTGTTGTAGATCGGGTCGATCTCCAGCAGCGGATCCCCGGGGAAATACATCTGCGTCACGAGCCGCGTGAGGACGGAAGGACCGAACACGGAGAAGTGGATGTGCGCGGGGCGCCACGCGTTGGGATGGTTGCCCCAAGGATAGGCACCGGGCTTCACGGTGACGAAGCGATAGCGGCCTTCCGCATCGGTCATCACGCGGCCTTCGCCGGAGAAGTTCGGATCGAGCGGCGCATCGTGCTGGTCGCCGCGATGGGCATAGCGGCCGGCCGCATTCGCCTGCCAGACCTCGACCAGCGTGTTCGCCGCGGGGCGGCCGTCTTCATCGAGCACGCGGCCCGAGACGATGATGCGTTCGCCGAGCACCGGGCCTTTTCCGTGCGCGGTGAGGTCGTCGTGGGCCGGGCCCAGGTCCGAGGCGGCGAAGGCGGGGCCGGCGAGTTCGCCGGCGAGTTGCGGTGCCGCCACCAGGGGCTTCAGGGGAGCGCGCTTGCGCGTCGAACCGTAGGGTTCGTGCAGGTACGCCGGCTGCGAGCCCGGGGCGCTCCGGCGATAGGGTCCGTCGTGGGCCATTTCTCCTCTCGTGTTTCTCTTATGTTGATATTTTTTCGAGAGCATCGACGTTGCGCCCATTGACGTCAAGGGCGATTATTGACACATTGTGCGTTTATCGCCCACACGGCTTCGCCTTGGCTCGAGCCCTGCCCCGCAAGAAAACCGACGCCCCCGAAGCGAAGGCCGACGCCCCCGCGAGCGTACCCGCGCAGGAGATCGAGGCCCTCGGCGGCGATCCCGACTTCATGACGTCGCTCGCCCGCGGCCTCGTCGTGCTGCGCGCGTTCTCGCAGCAACGCCCGAACCAGTCGATCTCGCAATTGAGCCTGCGCACCGGGATCCCGCGCGCCGCGGTGCGGCGCGTGCTGCACACGCTCACCCGCCTGGGCTACGTCGGCCACGACGCCGAGCGGCGCACGTTCGCGTTGCGCGCGAAGATCCTCACGCTGGGCTTCGCCTACCTGCATTCGAGCCCGCTCGCCGCGCTGGCGCAACCCGTGCTCGACGGCGTGAGCGAGAAGCTGCACGAATCGAGCTCGATCGCCGTGCTCGAGAAGGACGAAGTGGTCTACGTCGCGCGATCGAAGACCTCGCGGCGGATCATGTCGGTGGATCTCGCGGTCGGAAGCCGCCTGCCCGCGTATTGCACGTCGCTCGGCCGCGTGCTGTTGTCCGGGCTCACCTCCACCGGATTGCAGGCCTACCTCGCGCGCATCGAACCCGAGCGCCACACGCAACACACGCTCGTCTCGCGCGAGAAGCTGCGCGTAGCCATCGAAGCCGTGCAGCGCGACGGCTACGCGGTCGTCGACCAGGAGCTCGAGATCGGCCTGCGATCGATCGCGGTCCCGGTGCGCGACCCCAACGGCAACATCGTGGCCGCGATGAACGCCGGAACGCAGGCCTACCGGATCACCGTGGCCGAACTCCAGCGCACCTATTTCCCCGTGCTGCGGGAAGCGGCCGAGGACCTGTGCGTGCCGGCGTCGCGGGGGAACTCGTGAGCGCCAACCCGGCCGCGCGCACGCTGCTGCGTCCGTCGTTCGAGGCTGCGCTCGGCGCCGCAGCGTTCGTCCGCGCGATGCTCGATTTCGAAGTGGCCCTGGCCCACGCCGAAGCGGAGGAAGGCATCATCCCGGCGGCGTCCGCGGCGCTGATCGAAGCCGCGGCACGCGCCACGCTCGATGCCGAGACCCTGATCGCGCAAGGCAAGCAATCGGCCAGCATCGCCGTACCGTTCGTCGACGCGTTGCGCGCGCGCGTCGCGAAGGAATCGCAGCAAGCCGCGGCCCATGTGCACGTCGGCGCCACGAGCCAGGACGTGATCGACACGGCGATGGCGATGGCCCTGCGCCGCTGCCTCGACGAAGCCGACGCGACCCTGCGCGTGGCCGTGAAGTCGCTGGCCCGCCGCGCCCGCGAGCACCGGGCCACCCCGATGCTCGGGCGCACGCTGATGCAGCCGGCCCTGCCCATGACCGCGGGTCTCAAGCTGGCCCGCTGGGCGGCCGCCCTCGAAGCGGAGCGAAAGCGCCTCGAGGCCGCCCGTCCCGCGCTCGCCGTGCAACTGGGCGGCCCGGTCGGCGCGCTCGAACGCCTCGGCACGAAAGCCGGCGCGGTGCGCGCGCACGTTGCGCGCCGCCTGGGCCTCACCGACGCGCCTTCGTGGCACACGCATCGCGGCGCCTGGATCGACCTCCTCGATCGCATCGGCCTCGTGATCCTCGCCACCGGCAAGATCGCGAACGACCTCGTGCTGCTCTCGCAAGCCGAAGTGGGCGAGATGCGGGAAGCGCCTCCGCGGCCCGGCGTGGGCGCGTCGAGCGCGATGGCGCACAAGCGGAATCCCGTCGGATGCGTGCATGCCATCGCCGCGGCGCTGCGCGCGCCCGGCCTGCTGGCCACGATCCACGCCGCCGCCGGCCAGGCGGAACACGAGCGCGCCGCGGGCGGCTGGCAGGCCGAAGTCGCCACCGTGCCCGACCTCGCCAACGCCCTCGGCTGCAGCCTCGATTTCCTCGACCGCATCGCGCTCTCGCTGGTGGTCGACGCCGAACGCATGGCCGCGAACCTGCGCGCGCAGCCCGAAGTGGCCGCGGCGGGCGAAGCCTCGGGCGCCGGCCTGCAGGCGGCCCTCGAAGAACTGCTGAAGGAGATCGAACGATGAGCGAGAACGCCTACCGCCGCGGCATGAAGACCCGGCGCAAGGTCCTGGGCGACGAGTGGGTCGACCGCGCCGAAGCCACGAAGACCGAATTCAATGCGGAGTTCCAGCGCCTCATCACGCATCACGCCTGGGACGACGTGTGGAACCGCCCCCACTTCGACCATCGCACGCGCCGGCTCCTCACGATCGCGATGCTCGCCGCACTGGGCCACTGGACGGAGTACCGGCTGCACGTCGGAGCGGCCCTGCGTTCCGGCGACCTCTCCACCGACGACGTCCGCGAGCTGCTGCTGACCGCGATGATCTATTGCGGCGTGCCCACCGCGAACCACGGCTTCAAGGAAGCGCGCGCGGAGATCGACGCGCTGAAACCCCCGAAGAAGGCGAAGCGTCGATCGTGAACGCCGTCGCCCTGCACGCGGAGGTGCGCGGCAACGGGCCGCCGGTCCTCTTCGCGCACGCGATCGCCTACGACCATCGCATGTGGCTGCCGATGCTCGAGCACTTCGGGAGCGGACGCCGCGCGATCCTCGCCGACCTGAGGGGCCACGGGCGCAGTGCCGTGCCGCCGGGACCCTACTCGCTCCAGCAGATGGCCGGCGATTGCGCCGCGCTGCTGGACCACCTGCGCATCGAGCGCGCGGACTTCGTCGGGCTCTCGCTGGGCGGCATGGTGGGCCAGGCGTTCGCGCTGCACCATCCGGACCGCGTGAATCGCCTCGTCCTGTCGAACACCAGCAGCTCGTACGGCAGCGCCGGGCGCGAGATGTGGGAAGCGCGCAAGAAGCTCGTGCGCGAAGGCGGGCTCGCCGCGCTCCACGACATGGCCGTGTCGCGCAATTTTTCCGAAGCGTTCCGGCGCGAGCACCCGGAGAGCGTCGCCGAAGCCATGAAGCCTTTCCTCGCCTCGCCCGTCGAAGGCTACGTGGGTTGCTGCGATGCGATCGCGGCGCTCGATTTCACCGGAGCCTTGCCGCGCATCTTCGCCGAGACGCTCGTGATCGCGGGCTCGCTCGATCCGGGCACGCCCGTGGCGATGTCCGAGACGCTCGTGCGCGGCATCCCGAAATCGCGGCTCGCCGTGATCGAGGGCGCGGCCCACCTTTCCGCCTATGAGAAACCCGCGGAGTTCGCGCGTCTCGTGCGCGGATTCCTCCAGGCCTGAAGCAGGAACCGACCGATGACCGACAAGATCATGCCGCTCGCCGACGCCGTGCGCCGCCTCGTGAAGGATGGGCAGACGGTCGCGCTCGAGGGCTTCACGCATCTCATTCCCACCGCGGCGGGCCACGAGATCATCCGCCAGAAGCGCCGCGACCTCACGCTCGTGCGCATGACGCCCGACATCGTCTACGACCAGATGATCGGCATGGGCTGCGCGAAGAAGGTGATCTTCTCGTGGGGCGGGAACCCGGGCGTCGGTTCGCTGCACCGCTTCCGCGACGCGATCCAGAACGGATGGCCCAACGCGGTCGCGATCTCGGAGCACAGCCACGCCGACATGGCGGGCCGCTACCAGGCCGGAGCCTCGGGCCTGCCGTTCTCGGTGCTGCGCGGCTACGTGGGCTCGGACCTCCCGAAGCACAACCCGGAGATCAAGACGATCACCTGCCCGTTCACGGGCGAGGTCCTCGCGGCCACGCCCGCCATCAATCCCGACGTCACGGTGATCCACGCGCAGAAGGCCGATCGCAAGGGCAACGTGCTCGTGCACGGCATCGTCGGCATCCAGAAGGAAGCCGTCCTCGCCGCGAAGGCCGCGATCGTCACCGTCGAGGAAATCGTCGACGACCTGGAAGCGCCGATGAACGCGTGCGTGCTGCCCCATTGGGTGCTCGACGCGATCTGCGAGGTCCCGATGGGCGCGCACCCGAGCTACGCGCACGGCTACTACGAGCGCGACAACGCCTTCTGCAAGGAGTGGGACGGCATCTCGAAGGAACGCGAGCGCTTCCTCGAATGGATGAAGGCTCACGTGCTCGGCACGCCCAATCACGCGCAGTTCCTGGCCTACGCGGGGATCCGATGAGCCTGTCCATGAGCCACCCGGGCTACACGCCCTCCGAGATCATGACCATCGAGGCCGCGCGGCGGCTCTCGAACGGGACGGTGTGCTTCGTCGGCATCGGCCTGCCCTCCGCCGCCGCGAACCTCGCGCGCCTCACGCACGCACCCGAAGTCGTGCTGATCTACGAGTCGGGCACCATCGGCGCGAAGCCGGACGTGCTGCCGCTGTCGATCGGCGACGGCGAGCTCGCGGAGTACGCGGATACGGTGGTCTCCGTGCCCGAGATCTTCCGCTACTGGCTGCAGGGCGGGCGCGTGGACGTGGGCTTCCTCGGCGCCGCGCAGATCGACAAGTTCGGCAACATCAACTCCACCATCATCGGCGACGACTACGCGAAGCCGAAGGTGCGGCTGCCGGGCGCGGGCGGCGCGCCGGAGATCGCGTCGAACGCGAAGGAGACGTGGATCATCATCAAGCAGAGCCCGCGCACCTTCGTCGAGAAGCTGGACTTCCTCACCTCGGTCGGCCACTACGAGGGCGGCGACTCGCGCCAACGCTCCGGCGCGCGTGGCGCGGGCCCGACCGCGGTCATCACCGACCACGGCGTGCTGGTTCCCGATCCCGTCACGAAGGAACTCGTGCTCGCGGCGCTGCATCCCGGCGTCACCGAGGAGCAGGCGCGTGCCATGACGGGGTGGCCGCTCAAGGTCGCGAACCAGGTGGCCGCGATCGCGCCTCCGACGCAGCTCGAGCTCGTCACGCTGCGCGACCTGCACGTGCGCACGGCCCGCGCCCACGGGACTTCGAGCACCAACGAGTAGCGCCGCACCAAAACGGAACGGCATGGCATCACATTGGTGCATGCACATTTCCTGCTGCGCGGAAGGCAAAGGGCGTCCTCCGCAGATAAACGCAGATAAACGCAGATGAACTCCTCCAGCAAGAACAAGACTCTGGGTTAAACCCTGAAGCTTTTTCTGTTTGCTTGAGGGGGTCATCGGCGTTTATCCGCGTTTATCTGCGGAGGACGCCTTTCGCCTTTTGCCTTTCGCCTTTGCCCTTCCCCGCTGGCACGAATGCTGCTCAAAGCAGTCCGGCAGTCCTGCTCATCACTCAAAAGGGGAAAAACCAATGCTGCGCCGCAAGTTCCTGACCACGCTGGTCTCCGTCGCGCTTGCCGCGTCGGCGGCCCTGGGCACCGCGTATGCCCAAACCGGCGGCACCGTGAAGGTCGGTGTCCTGCACTCGCTCTCCGGCACGATGGCCATCAGCGAAACCGTGCTGAAGGACGTCGCCCTGATGGCGATCGAAGAGATCAACGCCAAGGGCGGCGTGCTCGGCAAGAAGCTCGAAGCCGACGTGGTGGACCCCGCTTCCAACTGGCCGCTGTTCGCCGAGAAGGCGCGCCAGCTCATCTCGCAGGACAAGGTCGTCGTGACCTTCGGCTGCTGGACCTCGGTCTCGCGCAAGTCCGTGCTCCCGGTGTTCGAGGAGCTGAACGGCCTGCTCTTCTACCCCGTGCAATATGAAGGTGAAGAGCTCTCGAAGAACGTGTTCTACACCGGCGCCGCGCCGAACCAGCAGGCCATCCCGGCGGTCGAGTACCTGATGAGCAAGGACGGCGGCGGTGCGAAGCGCTGGGTGCTGCTCGGCACCGACTACGTGTACCCGCGCACGACGAACAAGATCCTGCGCGCGTTCCTGAAGTCCAAGGGCGTGGCCGAGGCCGACATCATGGAGGAGTACACGCCGTTCGGGCACTCCGACTACCAGACGATCATCGCGAAGATCAAGAAGTTCTCGTCCGAGGGCAAGAAGACCGCCGTCGTGTCGACGATCAACGGCGATTCGAACGTCCCGTTCTACAAGGAACTGGGCAACCAGGGCCTGAAGGCGACGGATGTGCCGGTGGTCGCGTTCTCCGTGGGTGAAGAGGAACTGCGCGGCGTCGATACGAAGCCGCTCGTGGGCCACCTCGCGGCGTGGAACTACTTCATGTCGATCAAGGGACCGGAGAACGATTCGTTCAAGGCCAAGTGGGCCGCGTACGCCAAGGCCAAGAAACTGCCGGGCGCCGACAAGCCGCTCACCAACGACCCGATGGAAGCGACGTACATCGGCGTCTACATGTGGAAGCAGGCGGTCGAGAAAGCCAAGTCGTTCGACACGGACAAGGTGATCGCCGCCATGGCCGGCCAGACGTTCAAGGCGCCCTCGGGCATCACGTCGAAGATGGACGAGAAGAACCACCACCTGCACAAGGCGGTGTTCATCGGCGAGATCAAGGCCGACGGCCAGTTCAACGTCGTGTGGAAGACGCCCGGCCCGGTGAAAGCCCAGCCGTGGAGCCCGTTCATCGCCGGCAACGACAAGAAGAAGGACGAGCCGGAAGGCAAGACGGTCATCGCCGCGCCGGCCGCGCCGAAGAAGTAACGCAACCCGCACCGGGCGGCGCACGTACGCCGCCCGGGCTTTCACCCTCTCGCTGAAGGAAACACCCCGCTCCATGCGCGCATTGCTGCAGGGCCTCGCGTTGCTGTGCGTCGTGCTGGCCTCGCCCGTCCACGCGGTCGAGCCCGCGCTGGCGCAGCGCATCGCCGCGGGCGACAACGACGAGAAGGTCGCCGTCCTCGCGAAGATCGTCGCCGCGGCGGATCCGAAGGACATCCCCTTTCTCAAGGCCCTCGCCGAGGGCACGGTCACGGTCGACGGCAAGCCCGTCGAAGTCACGGTCAACAACCGGTTGCGCAAGGAGATCGACGGCGCCATCGCCGCCCTGAAGCTGGTCGATCCCGACCACGACACGCGCCTCGCCGCCGCCAAGGAGTTGTCCAACGGCGCCGAACCTTCGGTGCTCCCCGCCGTCCGGAAGGCGCTCGCCGTCGAGAAGGATGCCGAGATCCAGGGCCTGCTGGCGTCGATCGCCGCGTCGCTCGGCATCCGCGCCGGCGACAAGGCCGAGCGCCTCGCGGCCATCAAGACCCTCGGGTCGTCGAACAGCCCCACCTCGCGCGCGCTGCTCACGGAACTGAAGGACGAACCCGACCTCGAGATTCGCGCGGCGGCGCAGCGCGCCCTGAAGGAAGTCGAAGGCCGCCTCGCCTGGGCCGAACGCGCGGGCCTGCTGTTCGCCGGCATCTCGCTGGGCTCGATCCTGCTGCTCGCCGCGCTGGGCCTCGCCATCACCTACGGGCTGATGGGGGTCATCAACATGGCCCACGGCGAGCTGATCATGATCGGCGCCTACACCACCTACCTGGTGCAGAACCTCTTCCGCGCGCACTTTCCCGGCGCATTCGACGCCTACCTCCTGTTCGCGGTCCCTTCCGCTTTCCTCGCCTCGATGCTGGTCGGCATGGCCCTCGAGCGGTGCGTGGTGCGCTTCCTCTACGGGCGCCCGCTGGAGACGCTGCTCGCGACCTGGGGCATCTCGCTCATGCTCATCCAGACCGTGCGCACGATCTTCGGTGCACAGAACGTGCAGGTCGAGAATCCGTCTTGGATGTCGGGCGGCCTGGAGATCCTGTCCGGCGTCGTGCTGCCCTACAGCCGCATCGTGATCATCGCGTTCGCCGTCGCGGTGCTCGCGGGCATCGGCCTGCTGCTCGCGAAGACCCGCCTGGGCCTGTTCGTCCGCGGCGTCACCCAGAACCGCGCGATGGCTTCGTGCGTGGGCGTTCCCACTGCGCGCGTCGACCTCTGGGCCTTCGGGCTGGGCTCCGGCCTCGCGGGGCTGGCCGGCTGCGCGCTCTCGCAGATCGGCAACGTCGGGCCCGACCTCGGCCAGTCGTACATCGTCGATTCTTTCCTGGTCGTGGTGCTGGGCGGCGTGGGACAACTGGCCGGCACGGTGCTCGCCGCGCTCGGGCTGGGCATCATGAACAAGCTGCTCGAGACCTGGGCGGGCGCGGTCATCGCGAAGATCGTGGTGCTGGTGTTCATCATCCTGTTCATCCAGAAGCGGCCGCAGGGCCTCTTCGCGATGAAGGGCCGCTCGGTGGAATCGTGACGCGCTACTTCACGCCCCGCGGCTGGACCATGCTGATCGCGTGCGCGGTGGTGGTCTTCGCCGTCTTCCCGGTCCTGAACCTCGTGGTGCCGGAGACCAGCGCGTTCCACCTCTCGGCGTTCTGGGTCACGCTCTTCGGCAAGATCATGTGCTACGCGATCGTGGCCGTCGCGATGGATCTCATCTGGGGTTACGCCGGCATCCTCTCGCTCGGCCACGGCCTCTTCTTCGCGCTCGGTGGCTACGCCTTCGGCATGTACCTCATGCGCCAGATCGGCGCCGACGGCCAGTACCGCATGAACATGCCGGACTTCATGGTGTTCCTCGACTGGAAGACCTTCCCATGGCACTGGACCGGCTCCGAGCACTTCTGGTGGGCCGTGTTCCTGGTGCTCGTGGTGCCGGGCCTGCTCGCGTTCGTCTTCGGCTACTTCGCCTTCCGCTCGCGCGTGAAGGGCGTGTACTTCTCGATCATCACGCAGGCCCTCACCTTCGCCGCGATGCTGCTCTTCTTCCGCAACAACACCGGCTTCGGCGGCAACAACGGCTTCACCGACTTCAAGCGCATCCTCGACATTCCCATCACCACGCCCGAGACGCGCATGGCGCTCTTCGCGATCACGGGAGCGGCGCTGATCGGCACGCTGCTGCTCGGGCGCTTCATCGTGACCTCGAAGTTCGGGCGCGTGCTCTCGGCCATCCGCGACGCGGAAACGCGCGTCATGTTCTGCGGCTACGACACCGTGCACTACAAGCTCTTCGTGTGGACGCTCTCGGCGGTGCTCTGCGCCATCGCCGGCGCGCTCTACGTGCCGCAGGTGGGCATCATCAACCCGAGCGAGATGTCGCCGGCCAACTCGATCGAGATCGCGATCTGGGTCGCCGTCGGCGGGCGCGGCACGCTGGCGGGGCCGATCCTCGGAGCATTCCTGGTGAACGGCGGGAAGAGCGTCTTCACCCAGTACTTCCCCGAATTCTGGCTGTACCTGCTCGGACTCGTGTTCATCCTCGTCACGCTGTTCCTGCCGGCGGGCGTGGCCGGCCTGCTCGACAAGTGGAAGCGCAAGTCGCCATGAAACGCGACGCGCCGCCCGTGCCCCCCGTGGACCGCGACGCGCCCCGGCCCTGGCCGTGGTGGCCGCCGGCGCGCAGCCCCGAGGCCGTCGCCGCCGCGACGGCCGCCGCGCAGCCTTCCAGCGACGCGAGCTTCGGGAGCGTCGTCGACGGCACGCTCGACGTCCGCCACGGCCCGGTCCTGTATCTCGACGGCATCACGGTGAGCTTCGACGGCTTCCGCGCGCTGAACGCACTCACGCTCACCATCGACGCGGGCGAGTTGCGCTGCGTGATCGGCCCCAATGGCGCGGGCAAGACGACGATGATGGACGTGATCACCGGCAAGACGCGGCCCGATACCGGCACCGCGTACTTCGGCCAGACCATCGACCTCACGCGCCTCACCGAGAACCAGATCGCCCACGCGGGCATCGGCCGCAAGTTCCAGAAGCCGACGATCTTCGAGCGCCACACCGTGTTCGAGAACCTCGAGCTCTCGATGAAGGCCGACAAGCGCGTGCGAAAGACCCTCTTCGCGCGGCTCAGCTCCGAGGAGCGCGACCGCATCGCCACCACGCTCGCGCAGATCCGGCTCACCGACGCCGCGGACCGCCAGGCCGGCCTGCTCTCCCATGGCCAGAAGCAGTGGCTGGAGATCGGGATGCTGCTCATGCAGGAGCCGAAGCTGCTGCTGCTCGACGAGCCGGTGGCGGGCATGAGCGATGACGAGACCGAACGCACGGCCGAACTGTTTCTTTCCCTCGCGGGAACGCATTCGCTGGTGGTGGTGGAGCACGACATGAAGTTCGTCGAGACCATCGCGAAGAAGGTCACGGTCCTGCACGAAGGATCCGTGCTGGCGGAGGGAAGCCTGGCGGAAGTGCAAGCGGATCCCAGGGTCGTCGAGGTTTACCTGGGTCGATGACTTGTAGAAAAGACATTGAACCGCAGAGGACGCAGAGGGCGCAGAGGAAAGCAAAGGCATAGGCTGGTCAGGAAGGAAGTGCATGAGTGGATCATCTCGTCTGCTTTTCTCTGCGTCCTCTGCGTCCTCTGCGGTTCAATCGTTTTTGACTTTGACTTTGCCTTTGAACTTGAACGGGAACTCCGATGCTCAAGGTCACTGAACTGAACCAGTACTACGGCGGCAGCCACATCCTGCGAAATCTCTCGTTCGAGATTCCCGCGGGAAAAGTGACCACCCTCCTGGGCCGCAACGGCGTCGGCAAGTCCACGCTGCTGCGAAGCCTCATGGGCGTGGTGCCCGTCGCGACGGGCACCGTGAAGTTCGGCGACACCGACATCACGCACGCCGCGCCCTACCTGCGCGTGCGCTCGGGCATCGGCTACGTGCCGCAGGGCCGCGAGATCTTCCCGCGCCTCACGGTCGAGGAGAACCTGCGCATGGGCCTCGCCTCGAAGCCGGGCAGCGCCCAGGTGCCCGCGTTCATCTTCGAGATGTTCCCGGTGTTGAAGCAGATGATGGGCCGGCGCGGCGGCGACCTCTCGGGCGGCCAGCAGCAGCAGCTCGCCATCGGACGCGCGCTTGCCGCGGGGCCGAAGCTGCTCGTGCTGGACGAGCCGACCGAGGGCATCCAGCCCTCGATCATCAAGGACATCGAACGCTGCATCCGCACGCTCGCCTCGAGCGGAGAGATGGCCATCCTGCTGGTGGAGCAGTACTACGATTTCGCGCGCTCGCTGGCCGACCACTATCTCGTGATGGAGCGTGGCGAGATCGTCAAGCGCGGGGCCGGTCCCGACATGGATCGAGACGGAGTGCGCGACCTGCTGGCGGTATGATCGCGGCATGCTCCTCGCGGAACCCGTCCTTGCCGCAGCCTGGCGCGCCGAGCTGGCCCTCGGGCTCGAACGCCGCGGCGAACGCACCGTCCTCGCCACGCGGCGCCACGACGGTCCGCTCGTCTTCCAGAAGGCGCTCTACCCCGAAGGCGACGCGGTCTGCCACGGCATCATCGTGCATCCGCCCGCGGGCATCGCCGGCGGCGACGAGCTGCACCTCTCCGCGAACCTCGGGCCGCGCGCCGAGTCACTCCTCACCACGCCGGGTGCCACCAAGTGGTATCGCTCCGCCGGCGCGCACGCCAGCAGCCGCATCGATTGGACCGTCGCGGACGGCGCCGCGCTCGAGTGGCTGCCGCAGGAAACCATCGTCTTCTCCGGAGCCCTCGCGCGCATGACCACGATCGTCGGCCTGAGCGGTGCGGCGCGCTACCTCGGCTGGGAGATCCTCTGCCTCGGGCGCACCGGATCGGGCGAGCGCTTCGACCTCGGCGAAATCCTCGCCGCCACCGAGATCACGCGCGACGGCAAGCCGATCTTCATCGACCGCCTGCGCGTCGACGGCGGTGGGCGCCTGCTCGATTCGCCGGCGGGACTCGCGGGCGCCCCCATTTCCGCCACGTTCGTCGTGGCCTGCGAGGCACTCGATGCGAAGCACGTCGCCGCCTGTCGTGACGTCGCACCGGCCGCACATGGCGCGGGCGCGATCACGAGGCTGCCCGGCGTCCTCGTGGCCCGCTACGTCGGCACGCGAAGCGATGCGGCCCGCGAATGGTTCACCCGGCTCTGGGGCGTGCTGCGCCCCGCCGTCCTGCAACGCGAGGCCATCGAGCCGCGCATCTGGCGCACCTGACATGGAACTCACCCCACGCGAAAAGGACAAGCTCCTCATCTTCACGGCCGCCCTGGTGGCGGAGCGGCGCATGGCGCGCGGCCTGAAGCTCAACTATCCCGAGGCGGTGGCGCTCATCTCGGCCGCGATCATGGAAGGCGCGCGCGACGGGAAGACGGTCTCCGAACTGATGGGCTGGGGCGCGACGATCCTGACTCGCGAGCAGGTGATGGAGGGCATTCCGGAAATGATTCCCGAGATCCAGGTCGAGGCGACTTTTCCGGATGGGACGAAGCTGGTGACGGTGCATCACCCGATACCGTAGCGATTGGCGCCGTGCAAAGACATTCACAAGAAGCGATTGAACCGCAGAGGACGCAGAGGACACAGAGGAAACCCTGATCCAGTGACTTACTCCGCCACCCCCATGATGCTCATACCCCGTCCTTGCTTTTCTTTTCCTCTGCGTCCTCTGCGTCCTCTGCGGTTCAATCGCCTTTTGCTGGAGTTCTCTCGGTGATTCCGGGGGAAATGAAGGTCGCCGCAGGCGACATCGAAATCAACAAGGGCCGCGAGACCGTGAAGCTCGAGGTCACCAATACCGGCGACCGCCCCGTTCAGGTCGGCTCCCACTATCATTTCTTCGAAGTGAACGACGCGTTGCGCTTCGACCGCGCGAAGGCACGTGGCTTCCGGCTCGACATCGCCGCCGGCACCGCCGTGCGCTTCGAACCGGGCCAGACGCGCAGCGTGCAACTGGTGGCGCTCGCCGGAGCCCGCATCGTCTACGGCTTCCAGGGCAAGGTCATGGGAAAGCTTTCCAAATGACGAAGATCTCGCGCCAGGCCTATGCGGAGATGTTCGGGCCCACGAAGGGCGACCGCATTCGCCTCGCGGATACGGAGCTGTGGATCGAAGTCGAGCGCGACTTCACGATCTACGGCGAGGAAGTGAAGTTCGGCGGCGGCAAGGTGATCCGCGACGGCATGGGCCAGAGCCAGCGCCTGTCGAAGGACGTGGCCGACACCGTCATCACCAACGCGCTCATCGTCGACCACTGGGGCATCGTCAAGGCCGACATCGGGTTGAAGGGTGGCCGCATCTGGAAGATCGGCAAGGCCGGAAATCCCGACATCCAGCCCGGCATCACGATTCCCATCGGCGCCGGCACCGAAGCGATCGCGGGCGAAGGGATGATCGTCACGGCGGGCGGCATCGACAGCCACATCCACTTCATCTGCCCGCAGCAGATCGAGGAGGCGTTGATGTCGGGCGTCACCACGATGCTCGGGGGCGGCACCGGCCCCGCGACCGGCACGTTCGCGACGACCTGCACGCCCGGCCCGTGGCACATCCATTCCATGTTGCTCGCGGCCGAAGCCTTCCCGATGAACCTGGGTTTCCTCGGCAAGGGCAACGCGTCGCAACCCGCGCCGCTGCGCGAGCAGGTGAAGGCCGGCGCCATTGGATTGAAGCTGCACGAAGACTGGGGCACCACGCCCGCCGCCATCGATTGCTGCCTCACCGTGGCCGACGAGATGGACGTGCAAGTCGCCATCCACACGGACACGCTGAACGAATCCGGTTTCGTCGAGGCCTCGGTCGCCGCGATGAAGGGCCGTTCGATCGCGACCTTCCACACCGAAGGCGCGGGCGGCGGGCATGCGCCGGACATCATCCGCGTGTGCGGCGAGCCGAACGTGCTGCCGTCGTCCACGAACCCGACGATGCCGTTCACGGCCAATACCATCGCTGAGCATCTCGACATGCTGATGGTGTGCCACCACCTCGATCCCGCGATCGCCGAGGACGTCGCCTTCGCCGAATCGCGCATCCGCAAGGAAACGATCGCGGCCGAGGACATCCTCCACGACCTGGGCGCGTTCTCGATGATGTCCTCGGACTCGCAGGCCATGGGCCGCGTGGGCGAGGTGATCATCCGCACGTGGCAGACCGCGCACAAGATGAAGGTGCAGCGCGGACATTTGGGGGACAGGGCGCATCCTTCGTCGAGTGGCGACCGGTCCCCGGGGCGACCACCACACGACAACTTTCGCGTGAAGCGATTTATCGCGAAGTACACGATCAATCCGGCCATCGCGCATGGAATCTCTCACGTCGTGGGCTCGATCGAGGTGGGCAAGGTCGCCGACCTCGTGCTTTGGCGTCCGGCGTTCTTCGGCGTGAAACCGTCCACGATCATCAAGGGCGGCATGATCGCGGCGGCCGCGATGGGCGACCCGAACGCGTCCATCCCCACGCCGCAGCCGGTGCACTATCGCCCGATGTTCGGCGCGTTCGGCGGCGGGCTGCGCACCTCGATCACGTTCCTCTCGCAGGCGGCGATGAAGAATCCGGAGGTGCAGGCGCTCGGCCTCACGCGACAACTCGAAGTCGTGAAGGACATCCGCAAGGTCGGCAAGAAGGACATGATCCACAACACGTGGCAGCCGAAGATCGAAGTCGATCCCGAGACGTATGTCGTCAAGGCCGACGGCGAGCTGCTCACGTGCGAACCCGCGAAGGTGCTGCCCATGACCCAACGCTACTTCCTCTTCTGATGGTCGAGCTCAAGTCCCGCGTCTTCGTCCGCGGCGCCAAGACCGCCGGGCGCCTGCTGCTCGACTTCGACCGGCGCACGAAGACGCGCCAGCGCGTGAAGCTCGAGAGCGGCGAGGAAGTGGCACTCATGCTGCCTCGCGGCGAGGTGCTGCGCGGCGGCGACCTGCTGGCCGCGAGCGACGGGCGGCTGATCGAGGTCGTCGCGAGCCCCGAAGAAGTCCTGCACATCGTTTGCGGCTCCGCCCAGGACCTCGCGCGCGCCGCCTACCACCTCGGCAACCGGCACGTGGCGGTGCAGGTCGGGGATGGCTACCTGCGCATTGCCGCGGACCATGTGCTCGAGGAGATGCTGGCCGGGCTCGGTGCGAAGGTGAGTGCGTTGATGGCGCCTTTCGAGCCCGAAGGTGGAGCGTATTCCGGCGAACACGCGCACGGGGACGACCATGAACACGAACACGATCATGACCATGAGCACTGCGATCATGATCACCATGGACATGGACATCACCACGAAGAAGGTCCCCCTGCCCATCCCGCCCGCATCCACCACTTCGGCAAGGGCAAGAAAGATGGCTAGGCACGAAGCCCTGCCGCTCGCCCGGCTCCTGCAGCTCGCGAGCCCGGCGCTACCGGTGGGCGCGTACAGCTATTCGCAGGGGCTCGAATCGGCGGTCGAAGCGGGCGTCGTGCGCGATCGCGCGGGTGCCACGTGCTGGATCGGCGACGTGGCCGCGCTCTCGCTCGCACGCTGGGAGCTGCCGATGCTGGCCAAGATGATCGCCGCATGGCGCGCGAAGGACTCGGAGGCCGCCGCCCGCTGGAACGCGCGTTTCCTCGCCACGCGAGAAAGCGCCGAACTGCGCGCCGAGACCGTGCAGATGGGCTACTCGCTCGCCCGACTTTCCGCGCAGCTCGAGCTCGAGGGACACGCGGCGCTCGAGGCCATCGACGAACCCGCGTTTCCCACGGCGTTCGCATTCGCGGTCGCCGCCTGGAGCATCCCCGAACGCGAAGCGCTGGTGGCCTACCTCTGGTCGTGGATGGAGAACGCCGTCATGGCCGCGGTGAAGTGCGTGCCGCTCGGGCAGACGGACGCGCAGCGCGCGCTGCTCGAACTGGGCGGGCGCATCGAGACTCTGGTCACCGAAGCCCTCGCGCTCGATGAAGAAGGCATGGCGCCGTCGCTGCCGCGCCTCGCCCTGCTCTCGGCGCAACACGAAACGCAGTACTCGCGGATCTTCCGCTCATGAGGAACGAACGATGAATCGCCCCGCCCTGCGCGTCGGCATCGGCGGCCCGGTCGGTTCCGGCAAGACGGCGCTCACGCTGGCCCTGTGCCGCGCCTTCCGCGACCGCTACGAGATCGCCGCGGTCACCAACGACATCTACACCGCCGAGGACGCGCAGTTCCTCGTGACGAACGAGGCGCTGCCGCCCGAACGCATCCTCGGCGTGGAAACCGGTGGCTGCCCGCACACGGCGATCCGCGAGGACGCGTCGATCAACCTCGAGGCCGTCGCTCGGCTCACTCGCGCGTTTCCCAAGCTGGAGCTGGTGCTGATCGAAAGCGGCGGCGACAACCTCGCGGCCACCTTCAGCCCCGAACTCTCGGACTTGACGCTTTACGTGATCGACGTGGCCGCCGGCGACAAGATCCCCCGCAAGGGCGGGCCCGGCATCACGAAGTCGGATCTTCTCGTGATCAACAAGATCGACCTGGCTCCGTATGTGGGCGCCTCGCTCGAAGTGATGGAGCGCGACGCGAAGAAAATGCGCGGAGAGCGTCCGTTCGTCTTCACGAACCTCAAGACCAACCACAACCTCGACGTGGTCGTGCGCTTCATCGAGACGCAGGGCATGCTCGCGCCCGAAGCGAAGCGCCGCATCGCATGAGCCGGAGACTACCGATGAAATTTGCTCGCACCCTGCCCGCCCTCCTCACCGCGTTCATCGCGATCGCTGCCATCGCCCATCCGGGCCACGACGCGCCGCCGGTCCACGCGCACGATTGGAGCGAGGCCCTCATCATGGCCGGGGTGATCGTCGGGATTGCCGTCGTGGGCTTCGGGGCCTACGCCCTGCGGCGCGCGAGGAAGAAGCAGCGCTAATCCCACGCGAAGCTTTTCTAACGCACCAAAAGCAATGCCCCGCACGCGGGCGGGGCATTTTTGAATTCCTGGTAGGCGCGATTGGACTCGAACCAACGACCCCCACCATGTCAAGGTGGTGCTCTAACCAACTGAGCTACGCGCCTGTAAATTCGAGCTGAATTTTACCCGATTTCCAGTGTCTGAACAAACGAAGGCACCTTTCGTGCTTTGGAATCAGACATGAAATCGACCACCCCACTGCCCGTCCGCCTCTCCTCCAGCGCCCGTCCCGCGCTCGAGGCCCATTTCCTGTCCCTCGCCCCCGAAGACCGCCGCCTGCGCTTCGGTTCCACGCTCGGCGACGAGCTGGTGCGCGAATACGCCGAGCGCCTCGATTTCGAGCGCGATGCGTTCTTCGCCGTGACCGATGCCGAGTTCGCCATCGCGGGCGTCGTGCACGTCGCCTGCACGGAGCGCACCGCCGAGCTCGGAGTCTCCGTCGTGGAAGGCGCGCGCGGCCGCGGCATCGGCAATGCGCTCTTCGCACGCGCCGTGATCCACCTTCGCAACCGCGGCGTGCGCACGGTCCACATGCATTGCCTGTCGGAGAACGGCGCGATGATGCACCTGGCGCGCAAGAACGGCATGCGCATCGTCTATGACGGTGGAGAGAGCCAGGCGCAACTCGCGCTCGATGCACCCAACGCGGGCAGCTACCTCACGGAATGGGTCGGCGAACAACGCGCCCACTCGGCGGAATCGGCGAAGCGGAACCGCCGCCTCGCCCGCGGCTGGCTCACGCTTTTCGCAGCACCAGGCCCTTGAGGTACTCGCCCTCGGGGAAGTGAATCGAGACCGGATGGTCGGGCGAGGCGCCCAGCCTGCGCTCGATCACCATGTCGGCTCGCGCATCGGCCGCGGCCCCGGCCACGATCTTCTGGAAGAGCTCCGCGGAAACCGCGCCCGAGCAGGAGAACGTGAGCAACCGTCCGCCGGGTGAGAGCAGCTTCATCGCCCACAGGTTGATGTCCTTGTAGGCCCGCGCGGCCTTCTCGACGTGCTTCTCCGTCGGCGCGAATTTCGGCGGGTCGAGCACGATCAGGTCGAATTGCCTTCCCTGGTCGCGCAGCTTGCGCACATACGCGAACACGTCTTCCGCGAGCCAGTCGGCCTTCGTGGCATCGAGCCCGTTCAGCGCGACGTTGCGGCCGGCGGCGGCGAGCGCTTCGGCCGAGGTGTCGAGCGAAACCACATGCTTTGCACCGCCCTTCAGCGCGGAGAGCGAGAAACCCCCGGTGTAGCAGAAGGCGTTCAGCACGTTGGCGCCGTTCGCGAGTTGCCCGGCGAGCGCGCGATTCTCGCGCTGGTCGAGGAAGAACCCGGTCTTCTGGCCGTGGATCACGTCGACTTCGTAGCGGATGCCGTCTTCGGTGATGGTGATCGGCCCGGTCACGTTGCCCACCATCGTCCCGGTACGCGAACCGAGGCCCTCGAGGTCGCGCACCTCCGCGTCCGAACGCTCGTAGACGTTCTTCGCTCCGGTGAGCTCCATCAGCGCCTTCGGCCAGAGGCTGCGCCACTTCTCCGCGCCCGCCGAGAGCAACTGGAGCACGAGCGTATCGCCATAGCGATCGGCGATGAGCCCGGGCAACCCGTCGGATTCGGAGTGCACGAGGCGGCACGCATCGCTGCCCTCGAGGCCGGCCTTGCGGCGCTCCACCGCGGCCGCGAGCCGGGCGCGCAGGAAGGCCTCGTCGATCGTGTCCTTCGGGTCGAACGACCAGGCGCGCGCGCGGATCTGCGAAGCGGGCGAATACGCGGCCGTCGCGAGGAACGCGCCGTCGCTCGAGGTCACCGGAATGAGTTCACCTGCGGCGGGCTCGCCCTCCACGCGGTCGACGGCGCCGGAGAAGACCCACGGATGGCGATGCTTGAGGGACTTCTCGCGGCCGGGCTTCAGGACCAGGCGGATCTGTTGCTTCATGGGAGCGGGCGATGCAGGATGAACGGCCCACATCGTATCCGAAAGCGCAGCGCAGGAACGCGAACCTTGGAAACGCGAACCACGGAAACCCGCATCGACGAACGCATCGTCGTGAAAGTCGGCGACCTCACGCGCGAGGACGTCGACGCGATCGTGAACGCGGCCAACTCCGCCCTGCTCGGCGGCGGAGGCGTCGATGGCGCGATCCATCGCGCGGGCGGCCCGGCGATCGTCGCCGAATGCCGCGAGATCCGGCGCACGCAGCACCCCCACGGCCTGCCCACGGGTGAAGCGGTGATCACGACGGGCGGCAAGCTCGTCGCGCGCCACGTGATCCACACGGTGGGCCCGATCTATGGGCAGAACGGCGGGCGCGATGCGGCGCTGCTCGCCGCTTGCTACGTCAACTCGGTGGCGCTCGCCGCGAAGCACGGCCTCGCCTCGATCGCGTTCCCCGCGATCTCGACCGGCGTTTATGGCTATCCCAAGCCCGAAGCCGCGCGTGTCGCACGCGCCGCCCTCGCCAAGGCGCTCGACGAGCATGCGGGGATCCGTGAGGTGCGGCTGGTGTTCTTCGCGCCCGAAGACGCGAAGACCTTCGTCGAGAACGCCTAGGCCGCGGCGAGCGTCGTCTTCCAGCCGCGCAGCCGCCCGACGTTCTTCAGCTCGACCGGCTCGATCTCCGTGAAGCGTTCGCGCTGCGCGTCGTCCAGCTGGCGGTGGAAGTTGTTCGTCGCGACGATCTCGCCCGGGCCGGCCGTGGACATGAGGCGCGCGGCGACGTTGATGCAGTCGCCCAGCACTCCCACGTGCGTGCGTCCGTAGGGCCGCAGCGAGACGATCTGCAGGTCGCCCGAGGAGACGCCGATGTGCAGCCCGCCCTTGGGTTGCACGCGGTCGAGGTGGCGCTGCCAATGGTGCGAAACCGAGTTGCCCACGGAGAGCAGTCCGCGCGCCGCCTCGAGGGCCTGGCGCGCCGCGAGCGCCGGATCGCCATGCAGGCCGAAGAGCCCCACGACTTCGTCGCCCACGAACTGGTAGAGCATGCCGCCCGCGTTGAGGATCTGGTAGCGCGCCTTCGAATAGAACGAGGTGAGGCAATCGCGCACGATCTGCGGATCGGGCGTGTCGCGCACGTAGCTCGAGAAGCCGCAGAGGTCGCCCAGCACGATCGACACGTTCTGGTAGTCCCCCGGCGGCAGGACCTCGCGGGGGCCGAGCCCGCGCTCCTCGCGCAACTCGCGCAGGCGCCAGTAGTCGAAATGCCAGAGCAGCTCCGCCTTCAGAGGGTCGTGATCGTAGTCGGCTTGCGTGCCGCCGAAGGCGATGCGTCCCTTCGCTTCGTCGATCGCGTGCCGGACGTCGATCAAGTCCTCGGCCGAGAGCGAGCGGATGGTGACGGGAAACGCGGCCATGAGGCGCTTCGCCAGTTCCGCTTCATCCCACACCTCGAGGCGCAGGCCCGGTCGGAGCACCTTCTGGATGGCTTCGCGCGTCGAGTCCCAGTCGGTACGCCCCACGAGGTCGACCAGCAGGATCACCGCCTCGGCGTCCTGCGTGCCAGGCGTGCCGGGTCCGTACTTGCGGGCGAGGTGGGAGACGAGCGGCGCGTTCTCGTAGCCGAACTTCACTTCCATGTAGTACGGCGCCTTGCCCGGCGCCTCCACGCGGATGTCGGCGAACGCGCCCGGGCCGAACTCGAATTCGCGGGCGATGCGCACGATGCCCTTGCCCGAGTGGCCGAAGCGGCCGAGGTCGCAGCAGAGCTCTTCGAGCAGCAGGCGCATCTGCTGCTGGGACGTTCGGGATACGGTCGTGTTCATGGCCGGGAGTCTGCCACAGACCCGGGAAACCCTAGCGACCCGCCTCGCGGCCCGTGGTCGTGAACTCGCGGCCGCGGACGCAGCAATTGATGCCGCGCTTGCAGGGGTCGAGGCACATCTGGCGCACGCCGTCGTTGCCGACGAATTCGACGACCTTTTCGCCTTGCAGCCCGCGGTCGAACTTCTCCCAGCGGGTGAGCTCCGGCGCGGCCCGGTCCTCGGGGTTCGCCTCGACCGTGATCTTCTCCACCAGCACGGCGCCGTTCGGCGTGCGCACCTCGGTGGCCTGGTCGGCTCCCGCCTTCGCGCGCTCCCGGGCCTGCGCGCGTTCGTCGGCCGCGCATTGCGCATCGGACTTCACGTTGCGGCACGGGATGCCCTTCGGCGGCTCGGCCGCGGCGGCCAGCGCGCACGCCGCGAGCAGGAACCCCGCGAGGCGGGCCAAGCTAGAGCCGGCGCGCGGTGTCGACGCCGGGCACGTCCTTCACCTGGCGCAGCACGCGGGCAATGCCTTCGGATTCGTTCACCTGCAGCGTGAACCGCATGTAGGCATGCGCGCCGCGCGAAAGCGTGTTCACCGCGATCACGTTGATGCGCTCGCGCGCGATCGCCTCCGAGATGTCGCGCAGCAGGCCCTGGCGGTCGAGCGCGACCACTTCGATCTCCGCGGAGAACGGCGCCGCGCCGGTGTTGCCCCAGTCCGCGGGCATCAGCCGGTCGCGCTGGTCCTCGCGCAGCACCGTGATGTTGGGGCAAGTGGTCCGGTGGACCATCACGCCGCGCGTGCGCGTGACGAAGCCGATGATGGGATCGGGCGGCACGGGCTTGCAGCACTTCGCCACCATCGTCGCGATGTTGTTCACGCCCAGCACCAGCACGCCCGAGGACGTGCGGTTGGACGGAGCGGGCGCGGGCGCGTGGGCCGGCGCCGCGGGCGCCGCGACCGGCTCGCCCCGCACCGCGATCTCGATCTGCCGCGACGTCACCTCGCCGCGCCCGAGGGCCGCGAAGAACTCTTCCAGCTTCGGGAAGCCGCACTTCGTGGCGATCTTCTCGTGCGAGTCGTGCGTGGCGCCGAGGCGCTGCAGCTCCTTGTCGAGCGCGGTGCGGCCTTCGGCGGCGTCCTTCTCGAAATCCTCATGGCGGAACCACTGGCGCGCCTTCGCAAGCCCGCGCGAACTTACGAGGAATCCGAGTTGAGACGAGATCCAGTCGCGCGACGGACCGCCCTGCTTCGCGGCCATGATTTCAACGCGCTGCGCATTCTGGAGCTTGTAGTTGAGCGGCACCATTTGGCCGTCGACCTTGGCTCCGCGGCAACGGTGGCCCAGGTCCGTGTGGACGTGGTACGCGAAGTCGATCGGCGTGGAGCCCGCCGGCAGGTCCACGACCTTGCCCTGCGGCGTGAGGACGTAGATCGTGTCCTCGAACAGGCCTTCCTTCGCGGCCGCGGTGCCCTGCGTGAGCTCGTTCTTCCACGCGAGCACCTGGCGCAGCCAGGCGATCTTCGAATCGAACTTGCGGTCCGACTTGCCGCCTTCCTTGTAGCGCCAGTGCGCGGCCACGCCGTGCTCGGAGTGCAGGTGCATCTCCTCGGTGCGGATCTGCACCTCCAGCGTCTGGCCTTCGGGCCCGACCACGGCCGTGTGCAGCGAGCGGTACTCGTTGGCCTTGGGGTGGGCGATGTAGTCGTCGAACTCGCCCTCGATGGGCGTCCACAGGTCGTGCACGATGCCCAGCACCGTGTAGCACTCGCGGATGTTCTTCACGACCACGCGCACCGCGCGGATGTCGTAGAGCTTCTCGAACGGCAGGCTCTTGCCGCGCATCTTCCGCCAGATCGAATAGATGTGCTTCGGGCGGCCCTGGATCGCGCTGCCTTCGATGCCCATCGCGTTCAGCTCGATCTTGAGCACCTCGATCACGCGCTGGATGTAGGCCTCGCGATCGTTCCGCTTCGCGTCCAGCAGGCGCGCGATGTCCTTGTAGACGTCGGGCTCGTTGTAGCGGAAGGCGTAGTCCTCCAGCTCCCACTTCATCTCCGAGACGCCGAGGCGGTTGGCCAGCGGCGCGAAGAGCTCCAGCGTCTGGCGCCCCGCGGCGCGGCGGATCGCGTCGTCAGCTTTCGTGATGGAGCGCAGGTAGACCACGCGCTCGGCCAGCTTCACCAGCACGACGCGCACGTCCTCGGCGATGGCGAGCAGCATCTTGCGCAGCTGCTCCATGTCCACGCCCGAGGAGTTGAGTGTCTCGATGCGCCCGGCCCGAGCGAGGCCGCGCAGCAGGCCCGCCAGCTCGTCGCCGAAGTTGGACTGGATCGCTTCCAGGTCCAGCTCGGCCTCCGGAATCGACTGGCTCACCAGGGCCGCGGTCACCGTCTCGGGGTCGGCCCCCTGCAGCAGCAGCAACCGGGCGACGGCCACGGCGCGCTCGAAGGCCTCCGGCCGGCCGGTGGCCTGGCAGGCGCCGCGGGCGAACTGGAGCGCGCGCACGGGCGCCTCGGCCAGGGCCTCGCCGTAGGTGGCATGGACCTCCCGCTCGAAACGGTCGGCCTCGGTCGCTGTGGTGGACGTAAGCACGTCTGAATTTTACCGGCTTAGGGGTCCGACCCCTAATCCGCCTTGCAATGCGGAATATTCAGTACTGCGAGGGTGTATTCGTCGTGGGCGGGCCGACGTGCGGGCCGGGATGATGGGACCCATGACGACGTCGAAGGTTTCGGGTGTCCCGATGCTGGATCCCACGCATGCTCCGCTTCGGTGCATGAACCGCGAGCAGCGCCTCGCCGCGGTGAAGTTCGTGGGCCTCTCGCAACCGGCCGACGCCCCGGACGCCGAGCCGCCGCACCAGAATCTCTTTTCCCGCGTCATAGGCCTCCTCACGGTGGCGCGCCGCTAGGCGGCCCGACGCGGTTTTCGGCCGGTCCCGCCCCCCGGGACCGGCTTTTCTCTTTGGGGCCGTGTATCCTCGTGGCACGGGGCTTGCTCCCTCCATGGCAGCACCCGTATTCCCGGAACATGCCCCCCATCGAGCTCTACAACGAGATGTACACCGGCGACCGGAAAGTCCGGTCGCACTACGCCGCGTTCGCCGACTGGCTCCGGGAGACGTCGCCCGAGCGCATCGCCCAGAACCGCCACGCGGCCGACCTCCTGTTCCACCGGGTGGGCATCACGTTCGCCGTGTATGGCGAGGCCTCGGGCACCGAGCGCCTGATCCCCTTCGACATCGTCCCGCATGTGATTCCCGGCCAGGACTGGGACGTCCTGTCGCGCGGGCTCACGCAGCGCGTGACGGCCCTGAACCGCTTCCTGCACGACGTCTACCACGGCCAGGAAATCCTCCGGGACGGGGTGATCCCGTACGACCAGGTCACGAACAACGCACAGTTCCGCCGCGAGATGATCGGCGTGGACGTGCCCGGCGGGGTCTACGCGCACGTGGCCGGCGTGGACATCGTGAAGAACGCCGACGGCCAGTACTACGTGCTCGAGGACAACCTGCGCACGCCCTCCGGCGTCTCGTACATGCTCGAGAACCGCAAGATGATGATGCGGCTCTTCCCCGAGCTCTTCGCGCAGCAGACCATCCGCCCCGTCGACCACTATCCGGACCTCCTGCTGGAAACGCTGAAGGAGATCTCGGCGCTCGGCACGCCCGATCCCACCATCGTCGTGCTCACGCCGGGCCACTTCAACAGCGCGTACTTCGAGCACGCCTTCCTCGCGCAGCAGATGGGCGTGGAGCTGGTGGAGGGGCAGGACCTCTTCGTGCAGAACAACACGGTGTTCATGCGCACGACGCAAGGCCCGCAGCGCGTGGACGTGATCTACCGGAGGATCGACGACGACTTCCTGGACCCCCGGGCCTTTCGTCCCGACTCGATGCTGGGCGTGCCGGGCCTCCTCGACGCGTACCGCGCCGGGCGCGTCACGCTCGCCAACGCGATCGGCACCGGCGTGGCGGACGACAAGTCGATGTATCCCTTCGTGCCCGACATGATCCGGTACTACCTCCACGAAGAGCCGATCCTCAACAACGTCCCGACGTACGTGCTGCACAAGGCCTCCGACCTCGAGTACGTGCTGGAGAACCTGGCCGAGCTCGTCGTGAAGGAAGCGCAGGGCTCGGGCGGCTACGGCATGCTCGTGGGCCCCACCGCCACCCGCGACGAGCGCGAACGCTACCGCCAGCGCATCATCGACGCCCCGGAGCGCTTCATCGCGCAGCCCACGCTGCGGCTTTCGGTGGTGCCGACCTTCTGCGGGACCGAGCTCGCCGAGCGCCACATCGACCTCCGGCCCTACGTCCTCACCGGCTCGCACACGCGCTTCGTCCCGGGCGGCCTCACGCGCGTCGCCCTTCGCGAAGGCTCGCTCGTCGTGAACTCCTCCCAGGGCGGCGGCGTGAAGGACACGTGGGTCGTGGACTGACCAAGAAAAAGCAATTCGTTGACACAGATAAACACAGATGAACACAGATAAGGTCAAGGGCATGAAGGAACTCACCGAGGGGTTTTGCCCGGCTTTGGTTTTATCTGTGTTCATCTGTGTTCATCTGTGTCCCCTGCTTTTGACTTTCCCTTACTAACCTCCATGCTCTCGCGCGTCGCATCGAACCTGTACTGGATGAGCCGCTACGTCGAACGGGCGGAGAACACGGCTCGCGTGCTCGACGTGACCTGGCGCATGTCGCTGCTGGTGAAGGAGCCGCGCCTGCAGGACCAGGAGTGGTACGCGCCGCTCAGCATCACCGGCACGCTGTTCCCGTTCGCGGGCCGCCACAACGAGGTCTGCGCCCGCGAGGTGCTGCACTTCATGGCGCTCGACCCCGAGAACCCGTCGTCGATCTACGCATGCGCCCGCCAGGCGCGCGAGAACGCCCGCGCCGTGCGCGGCTCGATCACCTCCGAGATGTGGGAGGTGCTCAACTCCACGTGGCTGGAACTCCAGCAGATGGACGAGGACAAGATGCTGATGCGCGGCATCTCGTCGTTCTTCGAGTGGGTGAAGGACCGCAGCCACCTCTTCCGGGGGGTCACCTTCGGGACCATGCGTCGCGACGACGCCTACCATTTCGCGCGGCTGGGTACCCACCTGGAGCGGGCCGACAACACGGCGCGCATCCTCGACGTGAAGTACCACGTGCTGCTGCCGAGCGTGAAGGAAGTGGGCGGCGCGGTCGACTACTACCAGTGGTCGGCGGTGCTGCGCTCGGTCTCGGCCTTCGAGGCGTACCGCAAGGTCTACCGCGACGTGGTGACGCCGATCAAGCTGGCGGAGCTCCTGATCCTCCGCGACGACCTGCCGCGCAGCATGCACTTCTGCGTGAAGCAGGCGTTCGACACCCTCAACTACATCAAGAACGACCAGTCGCAGGAGACGCTCCGCAAGGCCGGGTTGCTGCTGGCCTCCCTGCAATACGGCAAGATTTCGGATATCTTCGCCGCAGGGCTGCACGAGTACCTGACTGGCTTCCTCAAATCGACGTTGGAGGTCTCGAACGGCGTGCAGAAGAGTTTCTTCGCGCCGATGCTCCAGGAGTAAGGGATCTCATGACGTACTGCGTGGCCATCAAGCTTGAGACGGGCATGATCTTCGCGTCCGATTCGCGCACCAACGCGGGCGTGGACCACGTCGCCACCTTCCCGAAGATGAAGGTCTACGAGAAGGCCGACGAGCGCATGATCACCCTGCTCTCGTCGGGAAACCTCGCGGTCACCCAGGGCGTGACCAACCTGCTCGACCGGCAGGTGCGCGCGAAGGCCTCGGGGGATGCCGACGAGGAAACCACCAGCATCTTCCACGCGACCACGATGTACGACGTCGCGACGATCGTCGGCGAGGCGCTGCGCGAAATGCAGCGCCGGGACGGCACGTTCCTGCAGGCGCAGAACATCGACTCCACGGCGTCCATGCTCGTGGGCGGGCAGATCCGCGGCGAGGCCCCGCGCCTCTTCTACATCTACACGCAGGGCAACTTCATCGAGGCGGGCGAGGACACGCCCTACTTCCAGCTCGGCGAATCGAAATACGGCAAGCCCATCCTGGACCGGGTCATCACCCCGGACACGCCGCAGAAGGAGGCCGCCAAGTGCGTCCTCATCTCCTTCGACTCGACCATGAAGTCCAACATCTCCGTCGGCCTGCCGATCGACATGCTCTGGTACCCGAGGGACAGCTTCCGCGTGGGCCTGCAGCAGCGCATCCGCGACAACGACCCCTACTTCACCATGCTGCGCACCCGCTGGGGCGGGGGCTTGCGCCGCGTGTTCGCCGAATTGCCCGATCCCGACTGGCTCGAATGAACGCTGGACCCAGAACATAACGACAAACCCTCGGAGACATCGCCATGAAACTCGTTGCCCCGTTCCTCGCCCTCGTCCTCGGCCTTACCGCGGCACTCCTCGCTCCGGCCCAGGACAAGAAGGCCGCCGCCCCCGCTCCCGCCCCGGCCGCCGCGCCCGCCCCGGCTGCGCCGGTCGCGATCAGCTCCACCGAGCTGCGCGCGAAGATCCAGTCGGACAAGAAGGGCATCGTCCAGCGCAACCTCCCGCTCACCGACGCCGAGGCGAAGAAGTTCTGGCCGCTGTACGAGTCCTTCGAGAAGGACCTCGCCGGACCGCAGTCGAAGGCGAACCGCGCGATCCTCGACTACATCAACGCGGGCTCCAACATCACCGACGCCAACGCGAAGCGCATCTCCGAAGAGGTGCTGAAGGCGCAACTGGACGAGGCGAAGCTGCGCCAGTCGCACTTCGCGAAAGTGCTGAAGGTCCTGCCCGCGACCAAGGCCGCGCGCTACATGCAGCTCGAGAACAAGATGCGCGCCGTGATCAACTACGAGATCGCCTCGGCGATGCCGCTCGTCCCGTGACGGCGCCTGCCGCCCGGTGACGATCAAGGTCGCCCTCCACCACCGGACGCACTACGCGTTCGACCGCCCGGTCGCGTTATCCCCGCACGAGGTGCGCCTGCGCCCGGCGTCGCATGCGCGCACGCCGATCGAGAGCTACTCGCTGCGGGTGAAGCCCGCCAAGCACTTCCTCAACTGGCAGCAGGACCCGTACGGCAACTGGCTCGCGCGCCTCGTGTTCCCCGAGAAATCGCGCGAACTCGAGGTCACGGTCGACCTCGTGGCCGACATGACGGTCATCAATCCGTTCGATTTCTTCATCGACGCGACCGCCGAGCGCTTCCCGTTCGCCTACACGCCCGAGAACCGGCGCGAGCTGGCCCCGTACCTCGAGGCCGATCCGCTCACGCCGCGCGTGTCTGCGTGGATAGACGACGCACGCAAGAGCTTCGCGGAGGGCTCCCCCGCCACCATCGACTTCCTCGTCGCCGTGAACGCGAAGCTGCAGCGCGACGTGAAGTACCTGATCCGCATGGAACCCGGCATCCAGTTGCCCGAGTTCACGCTCGAAAGCGGCTGCGGCTCGTGCCGCGATTCGGCGTGGCTCCTCGTGCAGATCCTGCGGAATTTCGGATTGGCCGCGCGCTTCGCTTCGGGCTACCTCATCCAGCTGGTCGCGGACCAGAAGCCGCTCGACGGCCCCTCGGGCACCACGAAGGACTTCACGGACCTGCACGCCTGGTGCGAGGTCTATGTCCCGGGCGCGGGCTGGATCGGCCTCGATCCCACCTCGGGCCTGCTCACGGGCGAAGGCCACATCCCGCTCGCGTGCACGGCCCTGCCTTCTTCCGCGGCTCCGGTGAGCGGGTTCACGGACATCTGCAAGACCGTGCTCGATTTCAAGATGACCGTCACGCGCCTGTACGAGGACCCGCGCGTGACGCGCCCGTACTCGCCCGCGCAGTGGACGGCCATCGACCGGCTCGGCAAGAAGGTCGACGCCGAGCTCGCCGAGGGCGACGTGCGCCTCACCCTCGGCGGCGAGCCCACGTTCGTCTCCGTCGACGACATGGAAGGCGCGGAGTGGAACTACACCGCGCTCTCGCCGCGCAAGTACGAACTCGCGCTCGACCTCGTGCATCGCCTGCGCAAGCGCTTCGCGCCGGGCTCGCTGCTGCACTTCGGCCAGGGCAAGTGGTACCCCGGAGAGCCGCTGCCACGCTGGGCGCTCACGTGCTTCTGGCGCAAGGACGGCGTGCCGCTGTGGGAAGACGACCGCATCCTGCCCGGGCTGCACGGTGAAGAAGACGCGACGATCGAGGATGCCCGCCGCTTCGCCACCGAGATCGCGGGCGCGCTCGGCTTCGCGGCCGATGCAGTCTTGCCCGCCTACGAAGACCCGCTGGCCGTCCTGCGCAACGAAGCGAACCTGCCCGCGGGCTTCGATCCGCTCGCGGGCCCGCTCGACACCGCCGGCGCCCGCGACAAGCTGCGCGAGCAGTTGAGCGGTGGCCTCGGCAAGCCGGCGGGCTATGTGATCCCGACGAAACCGGCGCCTCGCGCAAAGGCGTCGGCCGAGACCACATGGGTTACCTCGCCATGGCCGCTGCGCCGCAAGCACATCTTCCTCGTCGAGGGCGATTCGCCGCTCGGCTTCCGCCTGCCGCTCGCCTCGTTGCCGGCCGTGCTGCCCGGAGACGACGAGACGACCGCCACCGATCCGTTCGAGCGCCGCGACGCGCTCGGCCACAAGAAGCCCGCGAAGGCCGTGGCCGGCGCCAAGCGCCAGGCTTCGAAGCGCAGCGTCGCGCCGCGCGAAGTCGTGCGCACCGCGGTGTGCGTCGAGCCGCGCGCGGGCCGCCTGTACGTCTTCCTGCCGCCGATGGGCACGCTCGAGGATTTCGTCGCGATGGTGGCGGCCGTCGAGGAGACCGCGCAGGCGCTCGAGCGTCCGGTGCGCATCGAAGGCTATCCCCCGCCCGACGACCCGAGGCTGATGCGCTTCGGTGTCACGCCCGATCCCGGCGTGATCGAGGTGAACATCCATCCGGCCTCGAGCTGGGACGAGTTGAAGCAGAACGTGCCCGTCCTCTACGAAGAGGCGCGCCAGGCGCGTCTCGCCACCGAGAAGTTCATGCTCGACGGCCGCCACACCGGGACCGGCGGCGGCAACCACGTGACGCTCGGCGGTGCGACCGCGGCCGACAGTCCGCTGCTGCGCCGGCCCGACCTGCTGCGAAGCCTGATCGGCTACTGGCAGAACCACCCGGCGCTCTCCTACCTTTTCTCGGGCACGTTCATCGGGCCCACGAGCCAGAGCCCGCGCGTGGACGAAGCGCGCGACGATGCGCTCTACGAGCTGGAGATCGCGTTCGAACAGCTCGACGCGCAGTTCCCGCGCGGCAAGGACAACGAGCGGCCCTGGCTGGTCGATCGCATCCTGCGCAACTTCCTCGTGGACCTCACCGGCAACACGCACCGCGCCGAGTTCTCCATCGACAAGCTCTACGCGCCCGGGAGCGCCACGGGCCGGCTGGGGATCCTCGAATTCCGCGCCTTCGAGATGCCGCCGCACGCGCGCATGAGCCTCGTGCAGATCCTGCTGCTGCGCACGCTGGTGGCGCGCTTCTGGAAGGCGCCCTACCGCGAATCGCTGGTCCACTGGGGCACGCGCCTGCACGACGAATTCATGCTGCCGCACTTCGTGCAGCAGGACCTGCGCCACGTGGTGGAGGACCTGAAGGCCAACGGCTACCCCTTCAAGCTCGACTGGTTCGCGCCGTTCCTCGAGTTCCGCTTCCCGCGCTATGGCACGGTGACATACGAAGGCATCGAGATCGAGCTGCGCCAGGCCATCGAGCCCTGGCACGTGCTGGGCGAGGAAGTCGTGCAGTCGGGCACCTCGCGCTATGTCGACTCGTCCGTCGAACGCCTGCAGGTGAAGGCCACGCGCCTCAACGATTCGCGCTACGTGATCGCGTGCAACGGACGCGCGCTGCCGATGACGCCCACGGGCAAGGCGGGCGAAGCGGTGGCCGGCGTGCGCTACAAGGCCTGGGCCCCGCCTTCGGCGCTGCATCCCTCGATCGGCGTGCACACGCCCCTCGTGTTCGACCTCGTCGATACGTGGAACGGCCGCTCCCTGGGCGGCTGCACCTATCACGTGGCGCATCCGGGCGGCCGCAACTACGCCACCTTCCCCGTGAATGCGCTCGAGGCCGAAGCGCGGCGCGTGGCTCGCTTCCAGGCAATGGGCCACACCCCCGGCGCGATGGACGTGGTGCGCGAAGCGCGCAACCCCCGCTTCCCCGTGACGCTCGACCTTCGGCGAGACCTGGAGAAATGAAACCGAAGCTGATCGCGCCACCGGGCTCCTGCGACACGCACATCCACATCTTCGACGAGCGCTACAAGACCGTGCCCACCGCGGTCTACCAGCCGCCGCATCGGCCGACCTCCGCCTACCTCGACATGCGCAACGCCCTGGGCCTGGAGCGCGTCGTGGTGGTGCAGGCCAGCGTCTACGGATTCGACAACACCTGCTTGCTCGAAGCGATGGCCACGATCGGCTCCGGTGCGCGTGGCGTGGCCGTCGTGCCCGTCAACGTGACCGACGCCGAACTCGAGCGGCTCACGGCCGCCGGCGTGCGAGGCGTGCGCTTCTTCATGCTTTCCGGCGGTGTCTTGCCGTGGGAAGCGCTCGAAACCCTGGCCCGGCGGGTGCAGCCTTTCGGCTGGCACATCGACCTGCAGCTGGACGGGCGCGACCTGCCGCACTACGAAGCGCGCCTGGCGGCGCTCCCCGTGGAGCTCGTGATCGACCACAACGGCAAGTTCCTCGAGCCCGTTCCGGTCGCGCATCCCTCGTTTCGCGTGTTGCAGCGCCTGCTCGACAGCGGCCGCTGCTCCGTGAAGCTCGCCGCGCCGTACGAGACCTCGAAGGTGGGACCGCCGCTCTACGACGACGTGAGCGCCATCGCCCGCGAACTGGTGCGAACCCATCCCGAACGCTGCGTCTGGGCGAGCAACTGGCCGCACCCGAACCGGCCCGAGAATCCGTCCAGCGCGGCGATGCTCGATCTCCTGCTGCACTGGGCCGACGACGACGCGACGCGCGCGAAGATCCTCGTGGACAATCCCGCGCGCATCTATGGCTACCCGAAGATCGTCTGAGGGTTACCCGACAGCCCGCTAGACCACGATCTCCAGCGCTCCGCGCAGGCCGGCGCCCGCGTTCTCGAGGCGCATCGTGACCAGCTCTGCGCGCTTGCCCAGACCGCGATAGAGGAAGTCGCTCGCGTTACCGGGGTCGCCCTCGACGAACATCTGCGAAACCAGCAGCGGCTTCGCCCCCTCGCGCACCAGGAAGTGGATGTGCGGCGAGCGGCCCGAATACGGCACGGGCTTGATGGTGCGAAAGGCGTAGCGGCCCTCGGCATCGGCGGTGACCGCGCCGAACCCCTGGAAGCCCGAATCGCCGGCGGCCTGCATGTCGCCGACGTGGTGGTAGAGGCCGAGCTGGTCGCATTGCCAGACTTCGAGCTTCGCGCCCGCGAGCGGCTTGCCCGAGCGATCGACGATGCGCCCGGACACGTCGAGCACCGTGCCCTGCGCGGGCGCGGCCTGGCCCACGATGCGCGTGAGGTCGCCGTCGATGTCCTTCGGGAAGGTGCGCGGATAGAACGGGCCTTCGGTCATGCGCGGCGTGGGCGCGCGGTCCGCGGGCAGCGCGGGCGTGGCCGGCAGCAGGAGCGAGGCCCCGAGCAGGACCAGCGTGCGGCGATGCGGGTTCGGGTTCATGCGACCACGATACTCCTGCGCGGCGTCTCCGCGGGGCGACACGCAAAGTGCTGAATATTCACCAAATCCACGCCGCTCCGGGCGCGTATCAACTCCGTCACCAGCGCCATCAGGAGCATCGATATGATCAAGGTCTTCGGTTCGTTCATCGCGGGAATTGCAGTCGGTATCGCTTCCGCATCCGCTTCGACCCATCCGCCCGCGAAAATGGGCGAAGCGGCCAGCAGCCCCACAAGCGCACCCACGCCGTACAGTGAGATGCACGCGGCGATTCCCACGCCCGCGGTTGCCGAGGTTCCGGCCCCGACGTTCTAGCGGGACCCTTCGGCAAGAACGTCAGGGGTCTGACCCCTAAGCAACGGTCGGTCGCTCCAGTAGCGATCGGGGGGCGCGAGGCGGACGATGCGCGGGAATCCATTCACCGGCAGCACGATCCGCAACGCGCCCAGCTCGTCGGTGCGCCAGGTGACAATGGCGCGCTCGGCATAGCGGTGCACGACGCTTTCGTGCGGATGGCGGAACCGGTTGCGGTAGCCGAGCGAATTCACGGCCATCGTCGGCGCCACCGCATCGAGGAATCGTGCCGTGGACGACGTCTTCGACCCATGGTGCGGAACCACGAGCACGTCGGACCGCAGCAGCGCCGCGCCCCTCGCGATCATTTCCGATTCGCTGCGCGCCTCGGCATCGCCCGTGAGCAACGCGGATGCGCCTTGCGCCGACACGCGCAACACGCACGAGCGGTCGTTCTCCTTGCGCCGCACCTCATCGCGTTGCGCTTCCGACGGATGCACGACCAGGAAGCGCACGCCGTCCCATTCCCAGTCCTGCCCCGCCGCGCACGGCCAGGCCAACGCGAAGCGCGAGCGTAGCGGCGCATCGAGGGGCAGGGACGACAGCAACCAATCCGGCGCACGAGCGGCCGCCACGGAAGGCGCGCCGCCCGCGTGGTCGTCATCCGCATGCGAGACGACGAGGCCATCGAGATGCCGCAAGCCTTCGCCGCGCAGGAACGGCACGACGATGCGGCTGCCCGAGTCCGACTCCGCGCTCCACGAGGGACCCGTGTCGTACACCAGCGCATGCGAAGCGGTGCGCACGACCACCGCGAGGCCCTGGCCGACATCGAGCACGTCCACCCACGCTTCGCCGGGCGGCGGGCGCGGCGGCAGCACGAGGAACATCGGCGCCACCCACGCGAACGCGAGGATCCGCAGCGGGAAGCCTCGCGGCGCCAGCAGCCACGCGCAGCCCGCCACCCCGCAAGCCACGGTCCATCCGACCGGCGCGTGGCTTTCCAGCACCGCGCCCGGCAGGGCCGCGAGCGCCTCGAGCGGCACCATGAGCCACGCCATCAACGCGTGCGCGGCCTCGAGCAGCGCACCGACATCGAGGAAGACCCCGGCCAATGTGAGCGGCACGACCACGAGGCTCACCACCGGAATCGCGAATGCGTTGGCGAGCGGCGATACCAGCGACACTTCCTGGAAGATGGCGAGCATCATCGGCGCCATCACGACCGTGACCGCAAGCTGCTCGACGACGGCGCCTTGCAACCGGCCGGGCTGGCCCGTGCGCAGCGCGAAGGCGTAGAAGATGGCCGCCACCGCGCCGAACGAGAGCCAGAAGCCCGCGGCGAGCACGGCCCACGGATCGGCGCACACCACCACGAGGGCCGCCAGCGCCAGCACGCGCGAAGGGGACCCATGGCGATCGGCAAGCACGCAAGCCGCGACGGTGGCGAGCATGAGGACCGTGCGCTGCGCGGGAACGGCGAAGCCCGTCAGCAACGCGTACGCCAGTGCCACGACCACGCCCACGGAGAGCGCCACCTTGCGGGCGGGCCATCGCAACGCGAGCGCGGGAACGCGCAGCCAGGCGAACGCCGCGACCGCCGCGGCCAGCGCCGCCAGCATGGTGATGTGCAGCCCCGAGATGCTCATCAGGTGGCCCACGCCCGTGCGCCAGAAGACCTGCCAGTCGGCGGCCGCGATCGCATCCTGGTCCCCGAGGGCCAGCGCCACGAGCACGCCGCGAAACCGTCCCTCGCCGAGGTGCGCGAGCATGCGATCGCGCAGTTCGCCGCGCCAGCGGTGCAGCGTGTACGGCCAGCCGTCGACGCGCGCCGCGAGCCGGGCCGGCGATTCCTTCGAGCGCACGTAGCCCCCGGCGCGCAACCCGCGTTCCAGGGCCCACGCCTCGAAGTCGAAGCCGTGCGGATTGGCGAGCCCCCGCGGGCGCTTCAGGCGCACCGTGAGCCTCCAGCGTTCCCCCGCAACCAGCCGTGGCGGAAGCGTCTCCCGATCCGCGCGGGGACGATCGACATACCACGTGAGCGCCACGCGCGGCGGGACGATGGCGCCCTGGGTTGCGACCGACTCCACGTCGAAGGCGAAACGCGTGCCTCGCTCACCCGGCTGCGGCAGGCTGGCAACGAGGCCGGTCACTTCCACATCGCGGCCTTCCCATTCGAAGGGCAATGCATCGGCCAGGCGTAGTTCGGCGCGCCACGCCCCGAGGCCGATGCCGAGCAACGCGCCCGCGCCCAGGCAAACGCAAACGCGCAGCACGCGATGACGTGCCGGGACCAGGGCGCACGCCAGCAGCAGCGCGGCCCCCAACGCGGCGTAGGACCCCTCCGGCAGCGAAGATCGATGCTGCAGCCACCACGTACCGAGAACGAAGCCGAGCGCGAAGGGTCGCAAGATAGAATCACTAACGCGCCGCTTCGACGGCGCGACGACATGTTCCGACGCAAACTTCGATCCTGGCTACCGGACCCCGACTCCATTCGCGCCCACAAATGGCTGCAGTGGTGCGCGCCCGTGCTCGCCCATCCCCGGCTCTGGCACCTGCACCGCCGCGGCGTGGCACTCGGCATCGCGATCGGCCTCGTCACCGGCATGATCCCGGGCCCGGTGCAGATGCTCTTCGCCGCGCTCATCGCCATCCCGTTGCGCGCCAACATCCCCGCCGCGATGTTCGCCACGCTCTACACCAACCCCTTCACCTTCGTGCCGCTCTACGTCCTGGCCTACAACATCGGCCGGCTCGTCACCGGCGACAACGCGCCGCTCGCGATGCCGAAGGACCTCGAATGGTCCTGGTCGAGTGTCGTGCACTACATTCCGGAGCTCATGCGATGGGTCGCCTCGCTCGGCGACACGCTCCTGATCGGGCTCGCGATCCAGCTCACGCTGAGCGCGATCCTGGGCTACGTCGTGACGATGGTGGTGTGGCGCGTCGCGGTAACGGTCGCCTGGCGCCGCCGGTCGAGCGTGCGCGCCGAGCGCGCGGCCGCGGGCCGCTGAGCGAGAAGACATGACCCCGGACTACTGGATCGAAGCGAAGACCGCCCTCGCGAAGCGCGACGCGAAGCTGCGCAAGATCATCCGCAAGCACGGCGATGCAAGCCTCGCTTCGCGCGGCGACGCCTTCCAGACGCTCGCCCGCTCCATCGTCGGACAGCAGATCTCGGTCAAGGCGGCCCAGTCGATCTGGGATCGCTTCCATTCGGCCGCCGGGGGCATGAAGCCGCCGCTGGTGCTGGCACTGGCCGAGGAGCGCCTGCGCGAATGCGGCCTTTCGCGCGCGAAGGCCACGTACCTGCGCGATTTGGCCACCCATTTCCATGGCGGCAAGGTGAAGCCCCGGCGCTGGCCGAAGATGGACGACGAGGCGATCATCGAGGAGCTGGTGCAGGTGCGCGGCATCGGGCGCTGGAGCGCGGAGATGTTCCTCATGTTCCATCTCCTGAGACCCGACGTGCTGCCGGTCGGGGATCTCGGGCTGCGGCGCGCGGTCGAATTGCACTACAACGACGGCGAGGCGTTGACGCTCGCCGAAATCCGCGCCATCGGCGCCGCGTGGAAGCCGTGGAGCACCGTGGCGACGTGGTACCTTTGGCGCTCGCTCGACCCGGTACCGGTCGAATACTGAAAGTGACCCGGTGAAATCCTTCATCCCGCCGCTGGTAGTCCTCCTCGCCGTGACGCTCTTCGCCGGCTGCTACGAATCGACCAAGCCGCTCTCGCCCGCCGGCGCCGTGCCCTACGACACGACTGTCCTGGGTTCGTGGACCTGCGTGCCCGACCCGCCGCTGCGCCCGCAGGACAAGGCCACGCTCACCCTTCGCAACGTGGACCAATGGGTCTACGACGCGACGTGGACGGACGGCGACAAGACCTCGCGTTACCGCGCGCACGGCTCGAAGATCGACTCGGCCGTGGTGATCAACGTGCTCGAGGTGGCGCCGAACGCGAAGTGGTTCTTCCTGCGCTACAAGCGCGAAGGCAACAAGCTGTACCTGCGCGTGGCGAACGACCAGCAGGTGAAGGGCGGCTACGAGGCGCGGAAGATGGACGACGTCCGCGCGCGCGCCGCGAGCGACGAGCTCTTCCTGCCCTTCGCGGCCTGCACGCGAGCCAAGTAGGCCGCGGGTGCGCTAGGCGCCGGCCGCTGCCGCTCGTGGCAGCGTGAACCGGAAGCGGCTGCCCTCGCCTTCGCGGCTCTCGACGCTCACCAGGCCACCGTGCGCCTCCACGAAGGTCTTCACGATGGCGAGCCCCAGGCCTAGTCCGTCGCCGCCTTCGGGATCGGTCTCGCCCTTGTGGAACACCCGGGCGAGGAGATCGGGAGAAATACCCATCCCGTTGTCGGCCACCCAGCATTCGACGGACCCCGACTCGACTTCGCGCGCACCGATCTCGATGCGCCCGCGCGGCGTGTACTTGATGCTGTTGGCGATCAGGTTCTGGAAGACGCGGCGCACGAGGTTGGCATCCGCAATGGCGACCAGGTCGTCCGGCACCTCGTTCACGAGTTGGGTGCTGTCGGTGCCGGCCACCGGGTGCAGGTCGAGAATCAGCGACTCCACCAGGGCCCACAGGTCGAACGGCCGGCGCTCCAGCTTCACGCCGAGCTCGGTCTCCGAGTGCGAGTTCTCCTCGATGACCTTGGCGACCAGTCCCGCGACCTGCTGCACGTTGCGCCCCAGGCTTTTCAGCATCTTCCCGACCTGCGGGACGTTCTCACGCTCCGGCAGGGTGCGTTCCAGGACCATCACCGCCATCGCCATGGCGTTCAACGGCGTGCGAATGTCGTGCGCCACGAACGTGAGGTATTCCTCGCGGCGGCGCTGCACTTCGAGGGCCTTCTCGGTCGCGTACGCCTGCACCGCGAGGCCGATGGCCCCGTCGAGCACGCGATTGACGATGTGGAAGGGCCGCCCCTGCAGGCGCAGGCCGTTGGAATCCGCGAGGTCGTGCACGCAGCCGCGCAGGATGTTGTATTCCGCGACGATCTCCTCGATATCGAAGGCGTCCTCGAACCGCTGCTCGCCGTGGGCCGGCGAACTTCCCTCGCTCAGGGCCTCGGGGATGGTTTCGTCGGAGCCGCGCCGCAGGGCCTCGCGCAACTCGTCGATCAGCATGGGGATGTGGTCGTTCAGCGTGGGAACGTCGAGTCCCTTGGCCGACGGTAGCTCGCGGACCTGCCGGCGCCAGTCGGCCAGCAGCGCTTCGCGCTCACGGCCCACCAGGGCGCACAACTTCGAGAGGTCGTCGGCGCTCACGTCAGGCCAATCGGCCGTCGTCGATGCGCAGCGTGCGGTCCATGCGCGCCGCGAGGTCGGGATCGTGCGTCACCATCACGAAGGCCGAGCCGTGCTTGCGATTCAGGGCGAGGACGAGTTCGAAGACTTTCGCGGCGTTTCCGCGATCGAGGTTGCCGGTCGGTTCGTCGGCGAGCACGCAGGCCGGCTCCGTCACGAGCGCACGCGCCACGGCAACCCGCTGGCGCTCGCCGCCCGAGAGTTCTCCGGGCCGGTGTTCGCCGCGATGCGCGAGGCCCACTTCATCGAGCATCGCCTTCGCGCGCTCGCGCGCCTGCGCCGCCGGCATGCGGCGGATGGCCAGCGGCATCGCCACGTTCTCGATCGCGGAAAACTCCGGCAGCAAGTGGTGGAACTGGTAGACGAAGCCCAGGTGCTTGTTGCGAAGCGCACCCTGCGCCGCCGGACCCAGCTTCGCGAGGTCGCTGCCGAGCAGGGATACGGTGCCCGACGTCGGCGCATCCAGGCCGCCCAGCAGGTGCAGCAGCGTGCTCTTGCCCGAGCCCGAGGCCCCGACGATGGCCACCGATTCGCCGCGCGCCACGGAGAAGTCGATGCCGTGCAGCACGGGCACCGCGACATCGCCCATGCCGTAGACCTTGGTGAGGCCGCTGCAGGACAGGACCGCTGGATTCTGGCTACTCATACCGAAGCGCCTCGGCGGGATTGATGCGCGAGGCCCGCCAGCTGGGATAGAGCGTGGCGAGGAACGAGAGCGCGAGCGAGATCGCCACCACGTAGCCCACGTCGCCCCAATGCAGGTCGGAAGGCAGCTCGCTGATGTAGTAGACCTCGCGCGAGAGGATCTGGAAGCCGAAGGCGCGCTCGACGAACGGCACCACGGTGTCGATGTTGAGGGCCAGCAGGATGCCCAGCACCACGCCGGTGATCGTGCCCACCAGGCCGATCACGGCGCCCTGGACCACGAAGATCTTCATGATGCTCGAAGGCGCCGCGCCGAGCGTGCGCAGGATCGCGATGTCCGGATGCTTCTCGGTCACGACCATCACCAGCGTGGAGACCACGTTGATGGCCGCCACCAGGATGATGAGCGTGAGGATGATGAACATCATCCGCTTCTCGATCTGGATGGCGCGGAAGTAGTTCACGTTCTGCTGCGTCCAGTCGCTCACGTACGCCTCGGTGGTGATGGTGCGCGTGAGCGCCCGCGCCACGCTCGGGGCTTCGTAGATGTCGCGGGTCTTCAGGCGCACGCCGCTCACCGTGTCCTGCAGGCGGTAGAGCAGTTGCGCGTCCTCGAGATGCGTCATCGCGAGCGACGAGTCGTACTCGTTGTGGTCGACCTTGAAGATGCCGACGACCTTGAACTGCTTCAGCCGCGGGACGAGCCCGGCCGGGGTGACCTGCCCCTGGGGCGCGATGAGGGTCACCCGGTCGCCCACGCCCACGCGCAGGCCCGACGCCAGGTTGGCGCCCAGCACGATGCCGAACTCGCCGGACTTCAAGTCCGCCATCTGCCCGGCCTGCATGTGCCGGCCGATGTCGGCCACTTCCCCTTCCAGCTCGGGGAGGATGCCGCGCACGAAGACGCCACGCACGCCGCCGCCGGTCGACAGCAGCCCCTGGCCCAGCACGTAGGGCGCGGCGCCGATGACGGCCGGGTTCTTCTTCGCCTCGGCCGCGACGGACTTCCAGTCGGCCAGGCCCTTGTCCATGCCCATGATCTGGATGTGGGCCGCCACGCCGAGGATGCGGGTGCGGATCTCCTTCTCGAACCCGTTCATCACGGACATCACCGTGACCAGCGCGGCGATGCCCAGCGCGATCCCGAGGATCGAGATGAACGAGATGAAGGAGATGAAGTTGTTGCGGCGCTTGGCGCGCGTGTAGCGCAGGCCGACGAAGAGCTCGAAGGGTTGCAAGGGAGGGACGGTCTCTTTATTTGCCGTTGTTCGGGATGTGAGGCTTGGAGCCCTCGATTATCCCCGATAATCGCGGGGCAACCCATCGACTCCCGCCCCGGCGATAAGTTTCGTGCCCCTCACCCTCCTCATTCCCGACCTGCTGGCGCCGCGCGACGCCCCTGCGGCCCTGCGCGCGCTGCGCCTGGCGACGATGGAGCGCTGGCTCGCGCGCGCCGACGTCGAGCGCCTCCCCGCCGGAAGCGGTTCGGCCTGGCTTGCGCGCGCGTGGAAACTCGCGCCGCCGCCCGCGTTCGCCGCGATCTCGCTCGCGGGAGACGTGGAGCCGCGCGAAGGCTCGTGGCTGCGCGCGGATCCCGTGCACCTGCGCATCGAGCGCGACCTCGTGGCGCTCCACGACGCGGCCGGCCTCGGCGTCACGCAGGACGAAGCCTGGGCCCTGGTCGCGTCGCTGAACACGCATTTCAAGGACGATGGACTGAAGTTCACGGCGCCCGTGCCGGAGCGCTGGTACGTGCGCGTCCCCGAAGGCGAGGCACCGTCCACCACGCCGCTGGATGCAGTCGCCGGACGCGACATCTTCGGTTCGCTGCCGGTGGTGAAGGGCCGCTTCAACTGGCGCTCGGCCCTGACCGAGGCGCAGATGGTCATGTCGAATCACGCGGTCAACCAGGCGCGGGATGCGCGCGGCGCTCCGGCCCTGAACAGCGTGTGGCTCTGGGGCGAAGGCCGCCTGCCGCCGCCACCGGTGCCTCCCTTCGATCGCATCGTCGCGAACGAGGCGCTGGCCCGCGGATTGGCCACGATTTCCGGCGTGGCCTGCGAGGCCCTGCCCGCTTCCCCGCGCAACCTCGACGGACCGCGAAACACGCTCGCCGTGCTGGACACGCTCACGCGCCCGATCCGCTCCGGCGACGTCGAGGCGTGGTGCGAGGCGGGCCGCCGGCTGGAGCAGGACTGGTTCGCCGCGATCGACGGCGACTTCGCGCGCTTCGCCCCCCTCACGCTCGTCCTTCCCGGCGAGAACGCGACGCTCGTGGCCACCGTCACGAAGGCGGCGCGTTGGCGCTGGCTGAAGCGGCCCCGGCCGCTGGTCGACCATGCCTGAAGCGCCGATCCGCATGGAAATCGCCCATCGGCCCATCGACCCCGCGGCGTTGCAGCGCCTCGTGGAAGCGGGCTGCGACCCGCGCCTGGCGCGGCTCTATGCGGCGCGCGGCGTCGGCGAGATGCGCGAGATCGAAACCGCCTTCGCGGCGCTCGTCGCCCCCGGGCAGCTCGCGCACATCGAGGACGCGGCGCGCTTGCTGGCCGATGCGATCGAGCACTCCGAACGCCTGCTGGTCATTGCGGACTACGATGCCGACGGCGCGACCGCGTGCGCCGTCGCGGTTCGCTCGTTGCGGTCGATGGGGGCGGTGGTCGACTACCTCGTGCCGAATCGCTTCGAGCACGGCTACGGGCTCACGCCGGAGATCGTGCGCGAAGCGGCGCAGCGATCGCCCGCCATCCTGATCACGGTGGACAACGGCATCGCCGCGGTGGCCGGCGTGGCCGAAGCCAACCGGCTCGGCATGCGCGTGCTCGTCACGGACCATCACTTGCCGGGCGCCGAACGTCCCGCGGCCGCCTGCATCGTGAATCCCAACCAGGATGGCTGCGGATTCCCGAGCAAGCACCTGGCGGGCGTGGGCGTGATCTTCTACGTGATGCTCGCGCTGCGTGCGGAACTGCGGCAACGCGGGGCCTTCGCTTCGAAGCCCGAGCCTGCGCTCGCGGAGCTGCTGGACATCGTGGCCCTCGGAACGGTAGCCGACGTGGTCCGGCTCGATGCGAACAATCGCATCCTCGTGGCGCAGGGCCTCGCGCGCATTCGCGCCGGGCGCGCGGCTCCGGGAATCCTCGCGCTGCTGGAGGCCGGGGGCCGCTCGGTCGCACGGGCCACGGTGTACGACCTCGCCTTCGTGGTCGGGCCCCGCATCAATGCCGCCGGGCGCCTCGACGACATGTCGGTCGGCATCGAATGCCTGCTCGCGACCGACGAAGCGAGGGCCCGCGAGCTGGCCGGAAAGCTCGACAAGCTGAACCGGGAACGCCGCGAGATCGAGGTGGACATGCAGGCCTCCGCGCTCGCGCTGCTGGAAGGCGTGGATCCGGGCGACGGCTTCACGTTGAGCCTGCACCATCCCGATTGGCACGCGGGCGTCGTGGGCCTGCTCGCCTCGCGCCTGAAGGACCGCTTCCATCGCCCGGTGTTCGCGTTCGCGAGCGATGCCGACGGGCGCCTCAAGGGTTCGGGGCGCTCCATTCCGGGCCTGCACCTGCGCGACGTGCTGGATCTCGTGGACAAGCGCCGGCCGGGGTTGATCGAGCGCTTCGGGGGCCACGCGGCCGCGGCCGGGCTCACGCTGAACGCGGGTGGGCTCGAATCCTTCCGCGCCGCGTTCGAGGCCACCGCGCGCGAAATGCTCGGCCCCGCGGATCTCGCGCGGCGCATCGACGTGGATGGGGAACTTGCGTCGGCCGATCTCACCGCCGGCTTCGCGCGCCTGCTGCGCGAAACGGTCTGGGGCCAGGGATTCCCCGAGCCGCGCTTCATCGGGCGCTTCGAGGTGCACTCGCAGCGTGTCGTGGGCGAGCACCACCGCAAGCTCGCGTTGCGGCGCGAGGGCCGCAACCTGTCCGCGATGCGCTTCGGGTCAGCCGATCCGCTCCCCGATGCGATCGACGCGGTCTATCGGCTGGACCTGAACGAGTACCAGGGCGTCGAGTCGCTGCAGCTGCTGGTGGAGCACTGGGAGCCGGCGGCCCCCTAGCGGATGAAGCGGCCGTCCTTGCCGATCGCCGCGTGGCTTCGTTGGAGGGGAGGCACGAGGTGGGTAGGACCTTTTTTTCTTGCCGTGGTTACTACTGAGGCACGGCGGGAAACACTTGGGCACGAGCGAAAAAAGAGGTCCTACCCACCCCGTCCTCCGTCCGAGTGCCTGAATGCACTGCCTTCGTTCACATCAAAACTGTCGCCACTTCGACCATCGATCGGATGCCACGGTGCGAGTCAGGGAGGAAAGGGGGTGGCGTAGGACCTCTTTTTCGCTCGTGCCCAAATGCACCCTGCCGTGCCTCAGTAGTGACCGCGGCAAGAAAAAAGGTCCTACCCACCCCCTCGTCCTCCCGCCGCGCAGCGTCTCAACGATGCCGCGCTTCTCTATCGGATGAAGCGACCGTCCTTGCCGATCATGGTGAGGTCGACGAACGTGGAGCCCGTGCGATTGGCCCCGCCGTACTTCACGCGGAAGCCACCCATGTTCAGGTCCAGCCCCTCGAACGCCGAGACCAGCCCTTCGCGCGTCGGGTTCTTGCCGGCGGCCTTCAGGGCCTCGACCATCACGCGCGCCGAGATGTAGCCTTCCATCGAGGCGTACGACGGCGTGATCTTCGTTTCGCGCGTGAACTGCTGGTATTCGCGCGAGATCGGGTCGCGCAGGTCGAACGGATAGGGCATCACCTGCGTCACCATCACCCCGCGCGAGTTGTTGCCGAGGTCGGAGACGTACGCGCCGGACGAGGTGTTCGACAGCGAGATGAATTGCGTGCCGGACTTCGCCTCGCGCAGCTTGCCCACGATGTTGGCGCAGATCTTCGGGATGCAGAAGCCGAAGGTGGTCGCCGGGGCGGCCTTCACGATCGTCTTCACGGCCTCGTCGATATTGGTCGCGCCGCGCGGGATCGACACGATCGCCTTCGGCTTGATCTTCAGCTTGTCGAACGCGGATTGCGCGCCGCCGAGGGCGTCCTTGCCGAAGCCGTCGTCGGTGTAGATCACGGCCACGTCGGTCACGCCCTGCGTGGCCAGCAGCGACACGACGCTGGACACTTCCACCTGGACGGGGGCGCGCAGGTTGAACAGGTAGCGGCTGGGCGGCTCGTGCATCTTGAGGGAGCTGCCGACGCCCGCGAACATCGGGGTCTTCTTCTCCTGGATGATCGGCATGACCGCTTCGGCATTCGCCGTCCCGCGGAACAGGAAGAGCGCGAGGACGTTCTTCTCGTCGATCAGTTTCTTCGCATTCTCGACCGAGCGCTTGGGATCGAAGCCGTCGTCCATCGACTCGAATTCGATCTTGCGGCCGTTCACGCCGCCCTTGGCGTTCACCTGGGCGAAGTAGGCCCGCGCGGCGTCGGCGGTCTCCTTCACGGACGCGGCCTGCGGGCCGCTCAGGTCGGCCGTCTGGCCGATCTTGATGACCTTGTCGCCCTGGGAATGGGCCTGGAAAGCGGCTGCGCCGAGCAGCGCCGCGACCAGGGTTGCGGTGATCTTCATTGGGATGCCTCCTGATGGATGCCTTGCCGGTCTGGGTTCAACCTTGCCGACATTTGGCCACGGCAGGATGATCGCGGTCCAGCGCCGTCGCGTATGTGACTGAATCCACATCCCGGTGCCCGCGCACATTTCGGATGCAACCCGGGCCCCTCCATCCCCTATAATTGCGGGCTATGGAATCGGACCAACTGAACCAGATCGAGAACTCCCTCCAGGACCTGGCCGCGCGATCGGCAGAGCTCCGGAGGTATCTTTGACTACGACACGAAGAAGCAGCGCCTCGTAGAGGTCGGCAAGGCCCTCGAGGATCCCGGCGTCTGGAACGACTCCAAGCGCGCCCAGGACCTCGGCAAGGAACGCAGCGCCCTCGAGGCCACCGTCAACACGCTGGAGAGAGTCGAGTCCGGATTGAAGGACTCCGCGGAGCTCTTCGGCCTCGCGAAGGCCGAGGGCGACGACGACACGCTCGTCTCCGTGCGCAACGACGTGAACGCCACCGGCAAGCTCGTGGAGGACCTCGAGTTCCAGCGGATGTTCTCCCACCCGATGGACCCGAACAACTGCTTCATGGACATCAACGCGGGCCAGGGCGGCACGGAAGCGCAGGACTGGACCGCGATGCTCCTGCGCATGTACCTCAAGTACTGCGACAAGAAGGGCTTCAAGGCCGAAGTGCTCGAAGAGAGCGACGGGGAAGTCGCGGGCCTGAAGAGCGCCTCGATCAAGATCAGCGGGGCCTATGCGTACGGATACCTCCGGACGGAAACCGGCATCCACCGCCTCGTGCGCAAGAGCCCGTTCGACTCGAACGCGCGCCGCCATACGTCCTTCTCCGCCGTGTTCGTCTACCCCGAGGTGGACGACACGATCGAGATCGAGATCAACCCGGCGGACCTTCGCATCGACACGTACCGGGCCTCCGGCGCGGGCGGCCAGCACGTGAACAAGACCGATTCGGCCGTGCGCATCACGCACCTGCCGACCAACATCGTGGTGTCCTCGCAGAACGACCGCTCGCAGCACCGCAACCGCGCCGAGGCATTCGCGATGCTGAAGGCCAAGCTCTACGAGCTGGAGCTGCGGAAGCAGAACGACGCGAAGCAGAAGATGGAGGACGCCAAGACCGACATCGGCTGGGGCCACCAGATCCGCAGCTACGTGCTCGACCAGTCGCGCATCAAGGACCTTCGCACCAACCACGAGGTGGGCAACACCCAGTCCGTGCTGGACGGCGACCTCGACGATTTCATCAGCGCCAGCCTCAAACAGGGAGTCTAGGAAAATGAAACGCGCCCTTCTCGCCGCCTTCGCGCTCTCGCTCTGCGCCGCCGCCCTCGCGCAACCGGTCGAACCCGTGCTGAAGCAGGTCCAGTCCCACAAGCAGCCCTATCTCGACACGCTGAAGTCGCTGACCGCCATCGAATCCGGCAGCCGTGACGTCGAGGGCAACGAGAAGATCGGCGCGCTGATCGCCGAGCACCTCAGGGCCGCGGGAGCGCAGGTCGAGATGCTGGCGCCGGCGGACATCTATCGCATGGAAGACACGCCCGAGCAGATCGCCCGTGCCGTGCGCGCCACGTTCAAGGGCAAGGGCACGCGGAAGCTGCTGCTCATCGCTCACATGGACACCGTCTACGCCAAGGGCGATGGCGCGAAGCAGCCCTTCCGCATCGAGGGCGACAAGGCCTACGGACTTGGCATCGCCGACGACAAGCAGGGCGTCGCGCTGATCCTGCACGCCACGAAGATCCTCAAGGACCTCGCGTTCGACGAGTACGGAACGCTCACGGTGCTGATCAACCCCGACGAGGAGATCAGCTCTCCCGGCCATCGCGCGATCATCACGAAGATGGGCGCCGAACACGACGCCACGATGTCCTTCGAAGGCGGCGGCGGCCCGAACGGCGACAACCTCCGGCTTGCGACGGCCGGCATCGCGGGAGTCACGATCAAGGTGAAGGGCAAGGCTTCGCATGCCGGTTCCGCGCCCGAGCGCGGCGTCAACGCGCTCTACGAGCTCTCGCACCAGATCCTGCAGATGCGGGACTTCAGCGATCCGGCGACCGGCCTCAAGATGAACTGGACGGTGTCGAAGTCCGGATTCAACCGCAACGTGATTCCGGCCGAAGCCGAAGCGATGGCCGACATCCGCGTGCTGCGCGTCGCCGACTTCGACGGCATCGAGAAGAAGGTCCGCGAGAAGGTGAAGACGCAGCTGATTCCCGACGCGAAGGTCGAAGTGGTCTTCGACCGCCGCCGTCCCCCGCTGGAAGCGCCGCCCGCGTCGGTTGCATTCGCCCAGCACGCCAAGGCGCTCTACAAGGCGGAGCTCGGCAAGGAGCTCAACGTCGGCACCGTCAGTACCGGGGGCGGTACCGATGCGGCGTTCGCCGGCCTGCAGTCGAAGGGATCCGTGGTCGAAGGCTTCGGCCTGCGGGGCTTTGGCGCGCACTCGAACGACAACGAGTACATCTTCATCGAGAACATCGAGCCGCGGCTCTACCTCGCGGTGCGGATGATCATGGACTTCTCCCGCGGGAAGGTCGCCACGCAGTGACATCGGACCGCCCCGCTCGCGAGCACCTCTACCGCCTGTCGAACCGGATTCTCGACGGCGCGCTGGAGGTTCACGCGCAACTCGGGCCCGGTCTCGCGAAGGACGCCTACGAGGCGGCGCTTTGCCGCACGATGACCCTGGATGGACTCCGGTACGAGATGCCGCGCGAAGTGCCGGTGGGACTGGGCGGACTCGACCTCGACGGCGGCATCCGGCTCGGCTTGCTGGTCGAAGAATGCGTGGTCGTCGAAGTCGAGGCGCTCGCCCATTTCCACCGGCGCCACGTGTCGCGGCTGCGCCAGTGCCTCGCGGTCACACGGCATGCATGCGGACTGCTGATCAACTTCGAGGTCGCGCATCTGCCGGATGGCATCCACCAGGTGTTCTGCGGCATGCCGTCCCGTCCGTTCTCACCTTCCCGCTCCTTCTCGCCTTCCTTACCTTCCGCCTGAAAGCTCCGCCGATGGAAATCAAAGACAACAACAATCCCGCGCCGCCCGTCGACGAAAACCAGATCATCGCCGAGCGCCGCGCCAAGCTCGCGAAGCTGCGCGAAGGCGGAGCCCAGGCTTTCCCGAACGACTTCCGCCGCCTGCATCTCGCGGCCGACCTCCACGCCGAGCATGGCGCGAGGACGAAGGAAGACCTCGCCGCCGCGACTCCGATCCCGGTCGTGGTCGGCGGCCGCATGCTGCTCAAGCGCGTGATGGGCAAGGCTTCGTTCGCCACGATCCAGGACATGAGCGGGCGCATCCAGCTCTACATCAACAACGACGTGACGGGCCTCGAGGCGCACGACGCGTTCAAGCACTGGGACATGGGCGACATCCTCGGCGCCGAGGGCACGCTCTTCAAGACCAAGACGGGCGAGCTCACGGTGCAGGTGACGAAGCTGCGGCTGTTGTCGAAGTCGCTGCGCCCGCTGCCGGAGAAGTTCCACGGCCTCACGGACATGGAAGCACGCTATCGCCAGCGCTACGTCGACCTGATCGTGAACCCGGAGTCGCGCGAAGTGTTCATCAAGCGCTCGAAGCTGGTGCAGGCGATGCGCGAGTTCTTCGTGGCGAAGGGCTACCTCGAAGTCGAGACGCCGATGATGCATCCGATCCCCGGCGGCGCGGCGGCGAAGCCCTTCAAGACGCACCACAACGCGCTCGACATGCAGCTCTTCCTGCGCATCGCGCCGGAGCTGTACCTGAAGCGCCTCACCGTGGGCGGCCTCGAGAAGGTGTTCGAGATCAACCGCAACTTCCGGAACGAAGGCATCAGCACGCGCCACAACCCCGAGTTCACGATGCTCGAGTTCTACGAGGCTTACCAGGACTACCACTACCTGATGGACCTCACCGAGAACCTGCTGCGCGAATGCGCGATGAAGGTGCTCGGCACCACCACCCTCACCTACCAGGGCGACACCATCGACCTCGGGAAGAAATTCGACCGCCTCACGATGGCCGAGGCGATCGCGAAGTACAACCCCGAATACCCGCTGGCGGAGCTCTCGAAGGCGGACAACCTGCGCGCGGCGCTCACCGGCTTCCCCGAAGTGAAGGTGTACCCGACCGACGGCCTGGGCATGCTGCAGCTGAAGCTCTTCGAGGCGACGACCGAGGCGAAGCTCGTGCAGCCGACGTTCATCATCGCCCACCCCACCGACGTCTCGCCGCTGGCCCGCGCCAACGACGCCAACCCGGCCGTGACCGACCGCTTCGAGCTCTTCATCACCGGGCGCGAGCTGGCCAACGGCTTCTCGGAGTTGAACGATCCCGAGGACCAGGCCGCGCGCTTCGCCGACCAGGCCCGGGCCAAGGAAGCCGGCGACGAGGAAGCGATGTACTTCGACGCCGACTACGTGCGGGCCCTGGAATACGGACTGCCGCCCACGGCGGGCGAAGGCATCGGCATCGACCGCCTCGCGATGCTCTTCACCGACTCGCCGTCGATTCGCGACGTGATACTGTTTCCGCAGCTCAAGTCCACCGACTGACGGAGGAAAGCATGAAGACAATCCCCATCGCTCTCGCAAGTGCGCTGCTCGCGACGCTGGCCTTCGCGCCCGCCGCATACGCCGGCTGCAAGAACTGCGGCGAAGTCCTCGAAGTGAAGGCGGTCCAGAAGAAGGGCGAATCTTCCGGCGGCGGCGCGGTGATCGGCGGCGTGCTGGGTGGCGTGATCGGGCACCAGATCGGCAGCGGCCGTGGCAACACGGCGGCCACGATCGCGGGTGCGGCCGGCGGCGCCTACGCAGGCAACCAGGTCGAGAAGAACAAGAACGCGGTCACGGAATACCACATCCTCATCAACATGGAAGAAGGCAAGGACCGCACCTTCATCTACTCCAGCCCGCCGAAATTCAAGGCCGGCGACAAGGTGAAGATCGTCGAGGGGCGCCTGCAGTACAACAAGTAGGCGCGCCTCAGGCCGTGGCGACGGCCTCGAGGTCGTAGTCGTCCGCCGCGGTGACGCGGGCCCGGAGGAAGTCGCCGGGCTTCGCGCCCTTCGCCTTCTTCACGGTCACGATCCCGTCGATCTCCGGCGCGTCGGCGGTGCTGCGGCCGATCGCGACCGTGCCCTCGACGCCATCGACCAGCACGTCGATCGTGCGCCCGACCTTCTCGGCCAGCCGCTCACGGCTGATCTCCATCTGCACTTCCATGAACCGCGCGCGACGCTCTTCGCGCAATTCATCGGGCACGGCCCCCGGGAGCTCGTTCGCCTTCGCGCCTTCCACCGGCGAATAGGCGAAGCAACCCACGCGATCGAGCCGGGCCTCCTTCAGGAAAGCCAGGAGCTCTTCGAACTCCGCCTCCGTTTCGCCGGGGAAGCCCGCGATGAAGGTCGAACGCAGCGTGATGTCGGGGCAGTCCCGGCGCCAGGCCTGGATGCGCTCGAGGTTCTTCTCGCTCGAGGCCGGGCGCTTCATGAGCTTCAGGATGCGCGGGCTCGCGTGCTGGAACGGCACGTCGAGGTACGGGAGGATCTTTCCCTCGGCCATCAGCGGGACGACTTCATCGACGTGCGGATAGGGGTAGACGTAGTGCAGGCGCACCCACACGCCGAGCTCGCCGAGCGCTTCGCACAGCTCGGTCATGCGCGTTCGCAGCGGCTTGCCGCCCCAGAAGCCGGTGCGGTACTTCACGTCGACGCCGTAGGCGCTCGTGTCCTGCGAGATCACGAGCAGTTCCTTCACCCCGCCCTTCACCAGCGCTTCGGCTTCCTTCATGACGTCGCCCACCGGGCGGCTCACGAGGTCGCCGCGCATCGACGGGATGATGCAGAACGTGCACCGGTGGTTGCAGCCCTCGGAAATCTTCAGGTACGCGTAGTGGCGCGGCGTGAGCTTGATGCCCGCGGGAGGGACGAGGTCCGTGAACGGGTCGTGCGGTTTCGGCAGGTGCTTGTGCACCGCGTCCATCACTTCGTCGCGCGCGTGCGGGCCCGTGACGGCGAGCAGGTTCGGATAGGTCTGGCGCACGATGTCGCCCTTGGCGCCGAGGCAGCCGGTGACGATCACCTTGCCGTTCTCGCTCAGCGCCTCGCCGATCGCGTCGAGCGACTCCTGCACGGCGGAGTCGATGAAGCCGCACGTGTTGACGACGACGAGGTCCGAGCCTTGGTAGCTGGGCGCGATGTCGTAGCCCTCGGCACGCAGCTGCGTGAGGATCTGTTCGGAGTCGACCAGCGCCTTGGGGCAGCCGAGCGAGACGAACCCGACCTTCGGGACGGCCTGTTTCTTCACTTCTTCTTCGGCCTCGGCTTCTTCGCCGCCGCGGGCTTGGCCTTGGGCGCGGGCTTGGGCGCGCCCTCTTCCGGGTTCGCGTACGGGAAGCCGGAGAAGACCTTCAGCGCCTGCTTGCGCAGCTCTTCCTGCATGTCGATGACGGCCTGGGCGCCCTTCTCGAGGTAGTTGCCCATGACGTTGGGGATTTGCTTGCCGCCGCCGGCCATCAGTTGCGCCCACGCTTCGGCCGGGACCTTCGGCACGTCGCCGTAGAGCGACGAGGCCTGGTCCTGGAAGCGCTTCTGCGCCTCGTGGAAGGTGGAGATCGAACGCTCGAGGTAGGAGCCCATCAGGCCCTGCATCGCGTGCCCGTAGTAGCGAATGATGTTGGCCAGCATGCCGGTCGAGAACATCGGCACGCCGCCCGATTCCTCCTCGAGGATGATCTGCAGCAGGATCGAGCGCGTGAGGTCGTTGCCCGTCTTCGCGTCCTGCACCTGGAACTCCCGGTAGGCCAGGACCAGTTCCTTCACCTCGGCCAGGGTGATGTACGTCGACGTTTCGGTGTCGTACAGGCGCCGATTGGGGTACTTCTTGATGATGCGGGGCGTGGCCATCGGGGGATCCTTCTCGGGATGCTGCGCTACATCAATCCGGGCGTGTGCGGCGCGTAAGAAATGGTTATGCGTGCCGTGGCAAGTGCTTCATTTTATTATATTTTGGAACATTGCGGCGGCGCGACGCACAAGCGGTTGTGCATCGCACCATTTTCTCCTTGACACTCGGGAATCACCTTCCTATTATGGAATTGTTGCGGCGCAGCAGGCAGCACCCGGCCGCAGAAGTCTCCTCCTCCTTTATCGTCGGCCCGTCAGGTCCGCATAAAGGTTCCATCCCCAGCCCTGTGCTGGGGATTTTTTTTGTGGATCGGAAAATCAAGCGGCCCTCACGCTGCGCGGCGGGAGGACGAGGGGGTGGGTAGGACCTTTTTTCTTGCCGCGGACACTACTGAGGCATGGCAGGAGACGTCTGGGCACGAGCGAAAAAGAGGTCCTACGCCACCCCCTGTCCTCCCTCACTCTCACCCGTGGCACCGGATTCGTGGTTTGAATTGGCGAAAATCCACTTCGTTCGTTGATGTGTGGTGTCGCATTGAATGCTCAATTCGGATTGCTTGCACTGCGCTTAAGCCCTCGGACGGAGGACGGGGTGGGTAGGACCTCTTTTTTCGCTCGTGCCCAAATGTTTCCAGCCATGCCTCAGTAATTCCCGCGGCAAGAAAAAAAGGCCCTACCCACCTCGTGCCTCCCTCCCATCGGAGCCACGTACCTGAATTGAAATTAGGAGCACCCCATCCATGAGAACCGACAAAAAAGTAGCCCTCGTCACCGGTGGCGTCGGCGGCATCGGCACCGCCACGTGCCGAAAGCTCGCGGCCGAAGGCTACTTCGTCGTCGCCAACTACGGCATCCCGGGCACCGAGGCGGCGTGGAAGAAGGCGATGGCCGATGCGAAGCTGGGCGATGACGCCGTCGCCCTCGCCTTCGGCGACGTCACCGATTTCGCGGCCATGGGCGCGATGGTCCGCCAAGTCGAAGCCGACCATGGCCCGGTCGCGGTGCTGGTGAATTGCGCCGGCATCACGCGCGACACCACGTTCCGCAAGATGACCGAGGACCAGTGGCACCAGGTCATCGACACCAACCTCACCAGCGTCTTCAACGTGACGCGCCACGTGGTCGAGGGCATGGTCGAGCGCGGTTGGGGCCGCATCGTGAACATCTCGTCGGTGAATGCCGTGCGCGGCCAGTTCGGCCAGGTCAACTATTCGGCGGCCAAGGCCGGCATCCTCGGGTTCACCAAGTCTCTCGCGCAGGAGGTGGTGAGGAAGGGCGTCACCGTGAACGCGGTCTCTCCCGGCTACGTCGAGACGGCCATGACCGCCGCGATCCGCCCCGACGTCCTGGGCCAGATCGTCGGGAGCATCCCGATGGGTCGCATGGCGACAACGGACGAAGTCGCCGACGCGGTGGCCTTCCTCGCCTCGGCCCGCGCCGCCTACATCACCGGCGTGAACCTCCCGGTGAACGGAGGCCTGCACCTCTATCAGTGAGGCCTTACGGATTTGTACGGCCAATGTTACGATTCCCCGGCGGAATTAACATTTGCAAGACCATGGCCACGATCCACGTTCTCGACGACGGTTCGCCGGACCGCGCTTCCGTGATCGCACTGCTTGCCTCGAAGGGGCATTCGATCGTGGACGCGCCCCCCTCCTCCGGAGCCGAACGGCGCCTGGAGCGCCTCACGCAGTTCTACACGGCGCTCTCGCGCACCAACTCCGCGATCGTGCGCATCGCCGAGCCGGCCGCCCTGTACCAGGAGATCTGCGACATCTGCGTGGAGTATGGCGGCGTGAAGCTGGCCTTCATCGCGATCGCGCACGGGGACCACGCGGAGCCCGTCGCGGCCGCCGGGCCGGGCCAGCGCTTCCTCGACGGCCTCGACATCCCGCTCGATCCCACCCGTCCCGAGGGCAGCGGGCCGATCGCCACCGCCGTGCGCGAAGGCCGCGACTACATCTCCAACGATTTCCTCGGCGATCCGAAGACGCACCCGTGGCGCGAACGCGCGCTGGCCATCGGCACGCGCTCGGTCGCGGCCATTCCGTTTCGATGCGAGGGCCGCATCGCCGGCGCCATCAGCCTGCACGTGGGGGAAAGGGACTTCTTCGACGAGCCGCTCGTGGCACTGCTGGACGAAATGGCCGCGGACCTTTCCTTTTCGCTCGACGGTGTGCGCCGCCGCCTGGCGCACGAGGCCGCCGAGGCCGAGATCCTGCGCCTCAACGCGGAGCTGGAGAAGCGCGTGACCGAACGCACGGCCGCGCTCGAGGCCGCCAACGAGGAGCTGCACGCGTACGACTATTCGATCTCGCACGACTTGAGCGCCCCGCTGCGCCACATCTCGGGCTTCGGCTCCGCGCTGCTGCAGGACACGCAACTGGACGAAGAGGCGCGCGAGCATGTGCAACGGATGCTGGCCGCCTGCGACCGCATGAAGCGGCTCATCGACGACCTGCTCCAGCTCTCGACGCTCGCCCGCGTCGAGCTGAAGCGCACCGTCGTGGACATGAGCCTCATCGCCACGGCCGTCTGCGAGGCCCTGCGGGCGCGATCGCCCGGGCGCGTGATCGAGGTGCGCGTCGAGCCGGGCATGAAGGCGTGGGCCGATCCCGGCCTCGCCCGCATCGCGCTCGAGAACCTCATCGGCAATGCGTGGAAATTCACGTCGAAGGTCCCGGTCGCGCGCATCGAAATCGGCCCGACGGTCCTGGGTGGGCGCGCGGGGTTCCGGATCAAGGACAACGGCGCGGGCTTCGCGCCCGAAGGGGCCGAACGGCTCTTCACGCCCTTCACCCGCCTGCACTCCGAGTCGGATTTCGAGGGCACGGGCGTGGGACTCGCGACGGTGAAGCGCATCGTGAACCGCCACGAAGGCACCATCGAGGCGGAGGGCCGGCGCGGCGAAGGCGCGACGTTCCGCTTCACGCTGGAACCCTGACTCCGGGGGGCGCCGTCCGGCCCGCCGCCTTGGCATAGAATGGGTCATCGTGAATCGTGGCCCGGACCGGGAGGCTCCGCAGGCAATGGCCGATACAGTCCAGGTCCTGCTCGTCGAGGACTCGGAAAACGACGCCCTGCTGCTGGCGATCGAACTCGAGCGCCTCGAGGGAGGCGTGCGAATCGTCCGCGTCCAGGCGTCCGATACGCTCGAGGCCGCGCTGAACGCGCAGGCCTGGGACATCGTCATCAGCGACTTCAACATGCCGGCCTTCAGCGGCCTCGCGGCGCTGGAGATCGTGCGCCGGCGTAGCCCCGACCTGCCGTTCCTGCTCGTCTCCGCCACCGTCGGCGAGGACATCGCCGTGCAGGCGATGCGATCCGGCGCCAACGACTACATCATGAAGGGCAAGCTCGCGCGCCTGCTTCCCGCGGTCCAGCGGGAGCTGCGCGAGGCGGCCAACCGGCGCGACCAGCGCGAGCGCCTCCACTACCTCGCGTATTTCGACGCCACCACGGGCCTTGCCAACCGCGCGCTGTTCGCCGAGCGCGTGGGCCAGCTCCTGAACGCGGCGCGGCGCGATCGCCAGCGGCTCGCGGTGGCGGTCCTGGACCTGGACCAGTTGAAGTCGATCAACGCGTCCCTCGGGCGGCAGGCGGGCGACACGCTGCTCGCCCAGGCGGCCGTGCGCCTGTCGGGCAGCACGCCGGATCCGGACCACCTCGCCCGCACGGAAGCCGACCAGTTCGCCATCGTCATCCCGGAGTTCCGCAGCGAGACCGAGCTCGCGCGCGTCGACCTCGAACGGCTGCGCGCCTGCTTCGACGCGCCCTTCACGTTGAACGGCGGCGACGTGCAGGTCATCGCGCGCTCCGGGATCGCGCTCTTCCCGGCCGACGGCAAGGACGCCGACGTGCTGCTGCGCAACGCCGAGGCCGCGGCGGTACGCGCGAAGACGGCCCGCGAACCCTATCTCTTCTACGCCGAGACGATGACGCGGCGCGTGTCCGAGCGGCTCACGCTCGAGACGCGGATGCGAGGCGCGCTCGAGCGCAACGAGTTCGTGCTGCAGTACCAGCCCAAGGTGAACCTCGCCACGCGGCGCATCGTGGGCGTGGAGGCGCTGATCCGGTGGAACAACGCCGAAGGGTCGCTCGTGCTCCCGGGTCACTTCATCCCGCTGCTGGAAGAGACCGGGATGATCGCCGAGGTGGGCCAATGGGCGCTGCAGCAGGCGGTGCGCGACTACCAGGCCTGGGTGGCCGAAGGCGTGGTGGCGCCTCGCATCGCCGTCAACGTCTCCGTCGTGCAGATCCATCGCGCGGACTTCGTGGACGTCGTGCGCGAGGCGGTCCGGCCGCTCGGAGCGGCGCCGCCCATCGACCTGGAAATCACCGAGAGCCTGCTCGCCGGCGACGTGGAAGGCAGCATCGCGAAGCTCGAGGCCGTGCGTGCGCTCGGGGTGGGCCTCGCGATCGACGACTTCGGCACCGGCTTCTCGTCGCTCGCCTACCTCGCGAAGTTGCCGGTCCAGCAGATCAAGATCGACCGCTCGTTCATCGTCGGCATGATGCGCGATTCGCACGCGATGACGCTGGTGACCACGATCGTGACGCTGGCGAAATCCCTGGGCCTCGTCGCGATCGCGGAAGGCGTGGAGACGGAAGACCAGGCACGGTTGCTCTCCACCGCAGGCTGCCACCAGGTGCAGGGCTACCTCACCGGGCGCCCGATGCCGCGCGAGATGGTGACCCCGCTGCTCGAGCCCACCGGCATCGTGCGGCGCGACCAGGGCGAGCGGCGCCGCCCCGCCTAGCCCCTAGAACATGTGCTGGCCGCCGTTGATGGCGATGTTGGCCCCCGTGAGGAACGCCGCTTCGTCCGAGGCGAGATAGGCGCACAGGCCCGCCACTTCCTCGGGCTTGCCGAGCCGCCCGACCGGGATCTGCGGAATGATCTTGGAGTCGAGCACGTCCTTCGGGATCGCCATCACCATCTTCGTGCCGATGTAGCCCGGCGAAATGGTGTTCACGGTGACCCCCTTGCGCGCCACTTCGAGGGCCAGCGCCTTCGAGAAGCCGTGCATGCCGGCCTTCGCCGCGGAGTAGTTGGTCTGGCCGAAGGCGCCCTTCTGCCCGTTCACGCTGGACACGTTGATCACGCGCCCCCAGCCGCGCTCGACCATGCCGTCGACCACCGGCTTGGTCACGTTGAACACGCTGTCCAGGTTGGTCTTCATCACCGCGTCCCAGTCGACCTTGGTCATCTTCTTGAAGGTCATGTCGCGCGTGATGCCGGCGTTGTTGATGAGGATGTCGATCGGCCCCAGCTCGGCCGTCACCTTGGCGACCATCGCCGCGCACGAGTCGAAGTCGGAGACATCGCACGCGTAGGCGACGAACTCGAAGCCCTGGCCCTTCATCTCCTTCAGCCATTCCGCGGATTTCTTGTTGCCGGGCGAATACGTCACCACGACGCGGATGCCCATCTTCTCCAGCTTCATGCAGATGGCCTCGCCGAGGCCGCCCATCCCGCCCGTCACCAGTGCGATGCGCTTGGTCATTTTCACTCCTCCGTTCGTTCCAGGAATCCTACTCGGCGCGTTCCTTCACGTACCGGCCCGGCGCGGGCTCGATCGGCTTGTGGCGCGCGTCCCCCAGCACCTTGCGCGCCGCGACGAGCTTGCCGCCGTGCGGCTTCAACCACTTCGACCACGTGGGCCACCAGCTGCCCGGCGTTTCCTCGGCCTGCTCGAGCCACTTCCTCGGATCGGCCACCCGCTTCGCGTTGGACCAGAAGCTGCGCTTGCCCTTGGCCGGCGGGTTGATCGTCCCGGCGATGTGGCCGCTGGCCCCGAGCGTGAAGGTGACCGGCCCGCCGAGGCAGCGCGCGCTCGCGTAGCCGCCGTGCCACGGCACGATGTGGTCCTCGCGCGCCGAGAACACGAAGGCCGGCATCGTGATGCGCTTCAGGTCCACGGGCACGCCGCAGACCGCGAGCGCATCGGGCTTCGCGAGGTTGTTCTCGAGATAGGTGTGGCGGATGTAGTACGCGTACATCGGCCCCGGCAGATTGGTGGAATCCGAGTTCCAGTACAGCAGGTCGAACGCGGGCGGCGACTTGCCGCGCAGGTAGTTGTTGACCACGTAGGCCCACACGAGGTCGTTGGCGCGCAGGAACGAGAAGGAGCTCGCGAGCTCGCGGCCCGGCACGATGCCGCCGCCGCAGAGTTGCTGCTCGCGCTTGTCCACGAAGGCCTTGTCGATGAAGACCTTGATCTCGCCCACGTCGCGGAAGTCGAGGAGCGTCGTGAGAAGCGTCAGGCTCTCCACGATCTTCCGGCCCTGCGCCTCGAGCACCGCCACGGCGGTGGCGAGCAGCGTGCCCCCCACGCAGAAGCCCAGCGCGTTCACCTTGCGCGTCTTCGCGATCTTGCGCGCCACTTCCAGGCCGGCGATGACGCCTTCGGCGATGTAGTCGTCCCACGTGAGGCTGCCCTGGTCTTCCTTCACGTTGCGCCACGACACCATGAACACGGTATGGCCCTGCGCCAGCAGGAATCCCACGAGCGAATTGTCGGGCTGCAGGTCCATGATGTAGAACTTGTTGATGCACGGCGGCACCAGCACGATCGGCGTCTCGTGCACGCGGGCCGTTTGCGGGGCGTACTGGATCACCTGGATCAACCCGTTCTCGAAGACGACGGAGCCCTTGGTGGTGCCGACGTTGCGGCCCACTTCGAAGGCCGATTCGTCCGTCATCGACACGTGGCCCTTGCCGAGGTCGGCCACCAGGTTCGCGTAGCCTTTCACGAGCGTGTCGCCGCCGCTCTCGGCCGCTTCCTTGAGGGCTTCGGGATTGGTCGCCAGGAAATTCGACGGCGACGTGGCGTCGAGGTACTGGCGCATCACGAAGCGCATGCGCTCGCGCGTGGGCTCGTCCAGCGTCGCCGCCTCGACCGATTGCATCATCGCCGTCGATGCCGCGAGGTACGCATCGCGGTAGTAGCGAAACAGCGGGTGCTGGTTCCACTCGGGCGCGGCGAAGCGCTTGTCGGCCGGTGCTTCGCCTTCCTTCGGCGGCTCCGTGAAGGCGTGCTGCCAGGCCTGGACCTGCGCCTCGTAGAAGCGCCGTTGCTGCTCGACCATCGCGTCGGGGCGGGCCAGGAAGGACTCCATCCACGCGCGATAGGTGTCCGCGAAGGAGGCCATCACCTGCTGGGTCGGCGTCTCTTCGAGGGGGAGTGCGGGCGGGAGCGGCTTGGCCATGGTCGTACGGATGCTACCGGGGATTGAAGGCCAAGCCTTGCGGAGTGTCAATGGCCCGCGAGTTCGTGGATGGCGGCGATGAGCCCCACCCCCAGCAGGATGAACACGACTTGCATGACGGTCTCGCGCAACGCCGACTTGCGGTGCAGGCCCGGGATCAGGTCCGCGACCGCCACGTAGATCATGCTCGCGGCCGCCAACGCAAGCAGCGTCGGCACCCATTCCTGCGCGTCCTTCAGCATCACGTAGCCGAGGAGCGCGCCCACCACGGTCGCGAAGCTGGAAAGCGCGTTCAGCAGCAGCGCCTTCTGCTTGCCGAAGCCGGAGTGCAGCAGGATCAGGAAATCGCCGATCTCCTGCGGGATCTCGTGCGCGATGATCGCGAGCGACGTGGTGATGCCCAGCCGCACGTCGGCCAGGAAGGCGCCGGCGATGATCACGCCGTCGGTGAAATTGTGGAACGAATCGCCGAACACGATCATCCAGCCCGAGCGGCCGTGGTCGTGCTCGCCGTGCCCGTGCTCGGACTCGTCGTCCCCGCCATGGTGGTGGTGGTGGCGCCACAGCAGCACCTTCTCCAGCACGAAGAACACGAGGATGCCGGCGAGCAGCATCCCGGCCGTCGCCCCGGGGTGCGGGTTGTGCTCGAAGAGGTGCGGGAGGATGTCGAGGAAGACCGCGCCCAGCAATGCGCCCACCGCGAAGCTCACCAGCGTGGAGATCCAGCGCGCCTTCACGCGGAAGGCGACGAGCGCCGCGATGCCGAGGGAAAGGGCCCCTCCGGCGACGCAGGAAAGCAGGATCCAGGCGAGCGTGGTCATGGGTTCAGCCAGATGAAGGCGCCCATCCTGCCGCTTTCCTTCTCGCGGCGATAGGAAAAAAAGCGATCGGATTCGGTAAATGTGCAGAAGTTACCGCCATGGACGCGCGTGACGCCGGCGTTCTCGAGGCGTTGCCGCGCGAGGCGGTAGAGGTCCGCGTGGAGCTTGCCCGGCTTGCCGGCCCGGAAGGCCCGGGGCGCATCGGGGTGGCCCGGGCGAAAGGCTTCGAGCACTTCCGGGCCGACCTCGAACGCGTCCTGCCCGATGGTCGGCCCCATCCAGGCCATGAGGGTGCCGGGCGGGCAGTCCATCGCCCGCACGCCGCTTTCGATCACGCCGTTCGCCATGCCACGCCAGCCCGCGTGGACCGCGCCCACCTGCGTTCCCGCGTCGTTGCAGAGCAACAATTGCATGCAGTCCCCGGTGAGCACGGCGCACACGCGGCCCGGGACGGACGTCACGGCGGCATCGGCCACGGGATTCGCGGGCAGATGCTCGGCGCCGAAGCGCACGGCGTCGATCGTGTGGCGCTGGATCAACCACTGCGGCATCTCGGGCAGGTGCTCGCGCAGGATGGCGCGATTGCGCGCGACGTGCCCCGGGTCGTCGCCGCCACTCGCGCGGAGATTGAAGCTTGCGTACGCTCCTTCGCTCACGCCGCCCTCACGCGTGGTCGCGAACGCGCGCACGTTGGGCGGCGCGGGCCAGTCGGGAACGATCCAGGGGTGCGAACTCATTCGCTGCGCAAGGCCTCGAGGAGCGCCTGGAAATCCGCGGGCACGGGCGACTCGAACGACACGGTCTCCTGCGTGCGCGGATGGCGGAACGCGAGCTTCCACGCGTGCAGCGCCTGCCTCGGCAGCCGCCGCGGGCCTCGCCCGCCGTATTCCGGGTCGCCTTCGAGCGGATGGCCCAGGGACGCGAGGTGCACGCGGATCTGGTGCGTGCGGCCCGTCTCCAGCTCGCATTGCACGAGCGTGTGGTGCGGAAGGCGCTCCTTCACGCGGAAGTGCGTGACCGCCGGCTTGCCGCTCGCCACGATGGCCATGCGCGTCCGGTTCACCGGATGGCGGCCGATGGGCTGGTCGACCGTTCCCTGGTCGGGAACCTTGCCGCGGGCGATGGCGAGGTACGTGCGCTTCACGGTGCGCGCCTGCAACTGGCGCACGAGGTCGTTCTGCGCGGCTTCCGTCTTCGCGACCACGAGCAGGCCGCTCGTCTCCTTGTCGAGGCGATGCACGATGCCCGCGCGCGGCAGGTGCTTCACCTGCGGGGCGTGGTGCAGGAGCGCGTTCAGCATCGTGCCGGCCCAGTTGCCCGAGCCCGGATGCACGACCAGGCCCGCGGGCTTGTCGACCACCATCACGTCGTCGTCCTCGAAGACGAGGGGCAGGTCGAGCGCCTCCGCGCGAAAGGATTCCTCCTCCGGGCGCGGGACGAGCGTCACCTCGAGGGCCTCGCCGCTGCGCATGCGGGCGGGCCCCTTGCCCGCTGCCCCGTCCACCAACACGTGCCCTTCGGCGATCAGCTTCGCGAGGCGGCTGCGGGAGTGGTCGGGGAGCAGGCGGGCCAGGGCCTGGTCCAGCCGCAGGCCCGCCAATTCGGTGGGGATCGTGAGGCGCACGCGGCGGGCGGCCCCATCCGGCGCGGTATAATCCGCGCTTCCGGGAACAGGATTCACCATGAATCGAAGTGTAATGGGATTCGTCGCGTTCGCCCTTGCGATGGCCCTCGCGGGCTGCGGCGTTTTCGGCGACAAGAAGGACCCGAAGAAGGACTGGGGCGCGCCCGAGTACTACAACGCGGCCAAGGAGCAGCTCGACAACGGCAACTGGGAACAGGCGACCAAGCTCTACGAGCAGCTCGAGTCCAAGTTCCCGTTCGGCAAGTTCGCCACGCAGGCGCAGATCGAGATCGCCTACTGCTACTACAAGGCGGGGGATTCGGCGCAGGCCCTGTCGGCGATCGAGCGCTTCGTGAAGCTGCACCCGAACCACCAGAACCTCGACTACGCCCTGTACCTGAAGGGCCTCATCAATTTCAAGGAAGACCTCGGGCCGCTCGCGCGCATCATCAGCCAGGACCTCGCCGACCGCGATCCGAAGGCGGCGCGCGAATCGTTCGAAGTGTTCAAGGAGCTGGTGAACCGCTTCCCGGAAAGCCGGTATGCCGCCGACTCGCGGGCGCGCATGACGTACCTGGTGGAAGCCCTCGCGCGCCACGAAGTGCACGTGGCCCAGTACTACCTCGCCCGCGGCGCCTACCTCGCGGCGGCCAACCGCGCCCAGGACGTGCTCACGCGGTTCCCGAACGCGAGCGCGGACGACCGGCGCATTTCACTGCAGATCATGGTCGAGGCCTACGACCGCATGGCCTTGCCGGAGCTGCGCGACGACGCGAAGAAGGTCCTCGCGAAGAACTTCCCCGATGCCTCGCAATCGAACCGCACGGGTTCGTGGTGGAAGTTCTGGAACTAGGAAGGTCCTGGAACTAGGGCGCGGCCCTATTGGGCACGCAGCAGCGCGGCCACCTCGGGCGAAGGATCGCCGACGGTGACCAGCGCGCCCGGCTTGCCCGGCGCCATCGCATGGATCCGCAGCGTCGCGGGGACCGCGAGCATCCGCTGATTGTCGGCCCACGCGGTTTCACGGGCAGCCATCACGGCATCGTAGAGGTTGGTGGTCACGGAAGCCGCGGCCGCCTTGCCTTCGAGGACGTCGAGCACCGCGCGGCCTTCATCGGCCGAGTTGAAGCCGGGTCCGGAGACCGGGGCGGCCGTTGCGGCGCAGGCGCCGAAGGCGGTGGCAAGGATTGCAATCCAGCGAAGACGGAAATTCATGGCTTTCGATTCCTGCGGACGGCCGGCGGCCGCGATGGAATCCATCATCCGTTGCGCCCTGCCGGGAGGCTGTGGATCCCCACACAATCCGGTCTCGCCCGCCAATACAACTGCAACCTCACCGCCTTCGTCGGTAACCGACAAACCTCCTTCGTCGGTTACCGACCAGAAACGGCACTTCGCGACGGCGCGACGCGAAGGAAAAGCCGTTTCAAGCGTGGTCCGGGTAGGTAACAAACGTTATTTCGGTTACCATTTTTCGAAGGAGAATCACTTGGTCCGGATCGCCGCGTTCTTCATCGCATCCTGCATCGCCGCCTTCGCCGCGCCCATTGCCCGCGCCGCGGATGAATATCCGAACAAGCCCGTGCGCATCATCGTTCCCTTCGCTCCGGGCGGAGGCACCGACGTGGTGGCTCGCATCCTCGCGCAGAAACTCTCGGGTGAACTGAAACAGCAATTCGTCGTCGAGAACAAGGCCGGGGCCGGGGGCTCGATCGGCACCGACCTCACGGCGAAGGCTCCCGCGGACGGCTACACGTTGATGCTCGTGCCCACGAGCCACGTCATCAATCCCAGCATCTATCCGAAGCTGCCGTTCAACACGGAACGCGATTTCGCGCCGATCTCGATGGTGGCCTCGACGCCGATCCTCGTCGCGGTCGCGGCGAAGGTGCCGGCGAAGAGCCTCGCGGAACTGGTCGCGCTCGCGCGGACGAACACCAACTTGAATTACGGATCCGCGGGCAACGGCACGGTCTTCCACCTCGCCACGGAAGTGTTCAAGCGCGAGAACAACATCCAGGTCACGCACGTGCCCTACAAGGGCGGCGCTCCGGTGGTCGCCGCGCTCATCGCCGGCGAGATCGATCTCGCGTTCGAGACGATGCTGGCATTGCAGCCCCACGTGCGTTCCGGACGGGCACGCGCGCTGGCCGTCGCGAGCCGCGAACGCAGCAAGAACATGCCCGAGGTCCCCACGGCCGTCGAACAGGGCTTCCCCGCGATCGTGGCCACGAACGACTACATGCTCTTCGCGCCCGCGGGCACGCCCGCCCCCGTGCTCGAACTGCTCTACAACTCGGTCGCGGCTGCCCTCAAGGACCCGGACATCGTCTCCAAGCTGGCCCTGCAGGGCGCGGAGGTCGTGGCGAGCACGCCCACGCAACTGGCCACGTACGTGCGCCTGGAGCTGCCGCGCTGGAACCAGATCGTGAAGCAGTCCGACATCAAAGCCGATTGAACGGAGGCCCGCCATGGATCCCATCGTCCGCGACAAGAGCGAGTACCACGCGAAGACCAGCGCCAACATGGAGCGCTTCTTCAAGGTTCCGGACTGGACGCCGCAGCAGAAGGTGGCCCTCGCCTGCCGCATCCTCGCCTCGGAGAACCACGAGTCGGCCCTCGCGGGGCAGATCACCATGCGCGGGCCACGCCCCGGAACGTACTGGATGCTGAGCTTCGGGCTGGGCTTCGACGAGGCGATGGCCACCAACATCGTCCTCTGCGACGACGACCTGAACCTCCTCGAGGGCCGCGGCTTCGTGAATCCCTCGAATCGCTTCCACCTGTGGATCTACCGCCACCGCCCGCAGGTGAACGCGATCATCCACACGCACCCGCCCTACATCTCCGCGCTCTCGCTCGTGGGCGAGCCGCTCAAGGTCGCCCACATGGACACCACCATGTTCTTCGACGACTGCGCCTACCTCCCCGAATGGCCGGGCGTGCCGATCGGCGACGAAGAGGGCCGCATCATCCACGAGGCGCTCGGGAAGAACCGCGCGATCCTCCTCGCCCACCATGGCCAGCTCGTCGCCTGCGCTTCGATGGAAGAGGCGACGGTCCTCGCGGTGTTCATCGAACGGGCCGCCCGCATGCAGTTGCTCGCGCGTTCGGTGGGCGAGATCCGGCCCATCAACCCCGAGCACGCGAAGGAAGCCCACGACTACCGCCTGAAGCCCAAGGCCGTCGGGGCGACCTTCCACTATTTCGCACGCCGCATCCTCAAACAGTCGGAGGAAGCGCTCTCGTAATTTTTCAGCCGCGACGGTCCCCGGCAGAGGGAGCGCGCGGTCCATCAGGGAGAACGTCATGGACTTGTTGCGCCTGCGCGGCGCGGCCATCGCCTTTTTGGCGGCGGCAGCGACCTGCGCCCTTGCCGCCGAACCGCTGCTGATCGGACAGACGGCGGATTTCTCAGGACCGCAGGCCGCACCCGTGAAGGAAACGACGGACGCGGCGAGGGCCTACTTCGACTGGGTCAACAAGCAGGGCGGCGTGAAGGGCCGGCCGATCGTGCTCGAGTCGCTCGACGACGGCTTCGATCCCAAGCGCACCGTGGCCAACGCCACGAAGCTGGCGACGGAGCGGCCGGTGCTGGCGCTCATGCTGAGCCGCGGCACGGCGAATGCCGAAGCGCTGATCCCGTTCACGCGAGAGCGCAAGATCGCCGTCCTGGCCCCGGTGGGCGGCTCGCAGCTCATGCATACGCCTCCCGACCACTTCCTGTTCAATATCCGCCCGATGCACCGCCTCGAAGCCGAGCGCGCCGTGGCGCAGCTCGCCTCGCAGGGCCTGCAGAAGATCGCCGTGGCCTACGTGGACGACGCCCTCGGCAACGACGCGCACAAGGGCGCGCTCGCCGGCCTCAAGGCGGCGAACCTCGAGCCGGCCGCGCTCGTCACGATCCCGCGGGGCGAGCCGAAGGTGGAAGAGGCCGTGGAAAAACTTGCGGCCGCCAAGCCCGATGCGATCGTCGGCATCTGCATCGCCAAGAGCTGCGCCGCGCTCGTGAAGCAGTTGCGGACCAAGGGCGTCTACGCACAGTTCGTGTCGCTCTCGAACACGAGCTCCGGTGCTTACGTGAAGGATCTCGGAGCGGCCGCACGCGGCGTGATCGTGACGCAGGTCTACCCGTATCCCTTCTCGGATACGCCGCTCGCCTCGAAGGAGTTCCGGTTGCTCGCGGCGGAATACAAGCTCGCGCAGTCCTACTCGGCGATGGAGGGCTTCCTCGCGGCGAAGATCATGACGGAGGCGCTGAGGCGCGCCGGGCCGAATCCGAACCGCGAGGCGGTGATCAAGGCTCTGTCGGGCTTGAGCAAGTACGACACCGGCGGCTTCATCGTCGACTTCGCCGGGCATGGTCGCACCGGCTCGGACTACATGGAGATGACGATGATCAGCAAGGACGGGAAGTTCATTCGCTAGGCCGCCGTCGAGGCCATCCGCAGGAAGTTCTCGCGCCGCAGCTCTGGGCGCGGATGCGACGACAGGCGCAGCGCCCGCAGCCCTTCGAGCGTCCATCGGAACGGAAGGCTGCGGCCGCGCGCGCCATCGATCGCCGCATATCGCGCGAACGCCGCCAGGGCATCCCCGTCGTGGCGCACGGCCCTCGCGGCGGCGAGATCCGCATGCCGCTCGGCGTCCCGCGCCGTCCACGCGAGCCACAGCGCGCCCGGCACGAGGACCCACGGCTGCCACGCGGCCAGCAGGACCGAAGTCGTGATGACGAAGGACACGCGCAATCCGTCGCGACGCCGGACGTGGCTCGCGAGATGCGCGCGCAGCCCGGGCCACGCGGCATCGGCCATCGCGGCCCGGGAAGCGAGGATCAGGCCGCCATTTCCCAGGCCGATGCCGATCGCATCGTGCGCGCCGCCCCCGGCAAGCTCGTACACGGGCACGCCCTCCACCTCCCCGCGGCGATCGAGCCGCCGGCGCGCAAGGGCAAGCAACGCGAGGCAATACGGAAGGTAGAGCGGCGCGGGCACCAGCGGCGAAAGCGCGGCCGGCAGCAGCATCAGAGCCGGCGATCCACCAGCCGGACCAGGGATTCGACGCTGATGAACCCGTAGAGATCCCGGGGCGTGACGCGCGCGGCATCGGCCCTCGCGAGGTTGGGCATCCATTCGAGCATCCGCGCCACGTCCTCCGGAGGCAGGTACCGGCCCTCCACGAGCCGCTTCGGGTCGAACTCCGCGCGCAGCAGCATGTCCAGCTCGGCGCTACGCATCTTCACGTCGAATCGCCGCTCGAGGCTGAAGACGAGCTCCACGAAGTCGAGGGAGTCCATGCCGAGGTCGTCGATGAGGCGCGAATCGGGCTGGATCCGCGCCGCGTCGATGGCGAGGCTGTCGGCGAGAAGATCGGCCACGGCCGGAAAGATGGTGCTCCTGTCCATGGTCGTCATGTCCGCACCTCCGGGCTCCAGCGCACCACGTCTTCCACGGCCTTGCGCGGCGTGGGCGCCGGCGCTTCGGCGGGAAAGCCCACGGGCACCATCGCGACGATGCGCCACGACGGCGGGATGCCGAGGATGGCCTTGATCGCCGGAGCCGCCAGCAACGGACCGGTCATCGACGACGACCCGAGGCCGATCGAGTGCGCGTAGAGCATCAGGTTCTGCAACGCGAGCGACGCCGAGACGATGCCCGAGTTGAATTCGAGCTCGGCGATGCGCTCGCGGTCGGCCGCGTCCACGTCCGCGTCCACGAGATGCGACAGCACCGCCATCTCGCGGAAGACGGGGACGATCACCACCGGCGCCTCGCGGAAGCGCACGAAGTAGTCGCCATAGGCACGGAACTGCTCCATCAGGCGCGCGTCCACCCGTGCGGCGATGCGATCGACGCTCTCCTGCACCGCGGCCGCCATGCGGTCGATCGTCGCGCGGTCGTCGCAGGCGAAGAAGCGCCACGGCTGCTTGTTGCTCGCCGAGGGTGCGAGCGCCGCCACCGCGATCAGCGCCTCGATCGTCTCGCGCGGCGGCGCCTCGGGCTTGTAGCGGCGAATCGAGCGCCGCGAGCGGATGAGTTCCTCGAGGTTCATAGCGAATATCCTCCGTCGACGGCGACCGTGGCGCCGGTCATGTAGCTCGCGCGGTCCGAGAGGAGGAAGGCCACGACTTCGGCCACCTCCGCGGGCTCGCCCAGCCGCCGCAAGGCAACGCGGTCTTCCACGCGCCCTTCGGCCAGCTGCAGGGTCTTCTCGAGCATGTCCGTGCGCACCGGACCGGGCTCGACGCAATTCACGCGCACGTTCTTGCGGCCGTACTCCAGCGCGAGGGCGCGCGTGAGCGCCGCCACCGCCCCCTTCGTGGCCGCGTAGACCGCCTGGCCCGGCGCCGCGGACTCGCGCGCGATGGAACCCAGGTTCACGATCGCGCCCCGGCGCCGCGCGAGCATGTGCCGCAGCGCATAGCGGCAACAGATCACGGTGCCCTCGACGTTGGTGCGCAACTGGCGCGCGATCATTTCGTCGTCCTGGTTCAGGACCAGGCCCTGCAGGTTGATCGCGGCGTTGTTGACCCAGCCGCCGAGGCCGCCCCGCGCGGCGATCGGACCCTCGCACGCGGCCTCGACCTGGGCCGCATCGCTCACGTCGAAGCGCAGGAGCTCCACCTCCGTGCCGAATTCGCCGCGCAGCGCCTCGGCCAGGGCGCGGGCGCGGCCGTCGTCGCCGCGATAGTTGAGCCCCACCACCGCGCCTTCGCGCGCGCAGGTCCGTGCGATCGCCTCGCCGATGCCGCGCGTGGCACCCGTCACCACCACGAAGCGGCCCTTCAGCATGGCGCGCGGACCACGATCGAGGCGTTCTGGCCGCCGAAGCCGAACGAGTTCTTGAGGGCCAGCGGCGAACGCATGCGGCGCGGCACGCGCGGCACGTAGTCGAGGTCGCAGGCCGGGTCAGGGTTCTCGAGGTTGATCGTGGGATGGATCCAGCCGGCGCCGGCGCAAGCCATGTGCGCCACGAGCTCGGCGGCACCCGAGGCGCTCACCAGGTGGCCGATCATCGACTTCGTCGCGTTCACCGTGACCTCTCCCGCACGCTCGCCGAAGAGCCGGCGCAGCGCGAGCGTTTCCACCGGATCGTTCTTCGGCGTGGAGGTGCCATGCGCGTTCACGTGCGTGACCTCGCCGGCACCGACGCCCGCGGAATCGAGCGCGCGGCGCATCGCGAGCAACGCACCCTCGCCTTCCGGATGCGGCTCGCTGATGCCGTGCGCGTCGAGCGAGCTGCCGTAGCCCAGGATCTCGGCGTGGATCCGGGCGCCGCGGGCGAGCGCGTCGTCCAGGTCCTCCAGCACCAGCACGGCCGCGCCCTCGCCCAGCAGGAAACCGTCGCGGTCGCGGTCGAACGGCCGCGAGGCGCGCGACGGATCGCCGTTGCGCGTGGTCATCGCATCGATCTTGCAGAAGCCGGCCACGCCCAGCGGGTTGATCATCGAATCGGCGCCGCCCGCGAGCATCCAGCGGCGGCGTCCGGACCGCACCTGGCGAAAGGCCGCGCCGATGGCGTCGGTGGAGGCGGCGCATGCGGACACGTGCAGCATCGGGGGTTCGCGCAACCCATGCTCGCGCGCGATGCGGTGGATGCAGGTGTCCGAAGGCGTCTGCAGGAACGTGGACGCGTCGCGGCCGGCCGGGATGCGCTCCGCGCCCATGAACTCGACCATGTCGTCCATGCAGAAGAGCTCGAGGCCCATGCCCATGGATACGCCCGCGCCGTTGGGCGTGAGCGGCGCGCCCTGGATCTGCGCGTCGGCCATTGCAAGGCGCGCCGCAGCCACGCCGAAAGCCACCTTGCGGTCGCGCTCCACGCGCTCGCCCACGTCGCCGCGCACCTCGGCGGCGATGCGCGTGGAAAGCGCCGCGGGATCGAAGAGCGTGATGGGCGCGCCGGCCGGCTCGCCCGCGAGCAACCGGTCGCGGTATTCGCCGAGGCTCGTGCCCAGCGGCGACACGATGCCCATCCCGGTGACGGCAACCCGCCTCACGCGGCCTCCCAGGTGCTGGCGGCGTCGAAGCCGTCGCGCGTGGTCACGCGATGCCGGAGCGATCGCCGCTCGCGGAATGCTTCGGTGAGCGCCATCGGCAACGAGGCGGGACCGAAGTAGTCGTGCCCGCCCGCGTTCGGCGTCTCTTCGTGCGTCGCTTCCTCGCGGGGGTTGTAGGCCACGTCGAGCGCGGTGAGCCTCAAGCCCGGCGTCACGCCGCGCGCCCGCGCATCCGCCTCGCGCTCCAGCAGCACGAACGCGGCCGCGTCCACGGGCCGGGCGCCGTCGCACGGGGGCGACCGGCGCAGTCCGAACTCGACCAGGAAATTGTCCTGGTCGGCCACGCCTCCCACCAACGCGCGGTCGATCTCGCCCGCCTCGAGCGCGCACGCAGCTTCCTGGAGCGCCACGTAGAGCTGGCCCGCGCCCGGATAGGTGACGAGGTAGCCGCCCATCACGCCGAAGTTGGCCGACACGTGGAACATCGGCATGTTGGGCAGGCAGCGAAAGGTGAGCAGCGGGTTCACGCGGTGGATGGCCTCGCCGGAAAAGCGCGCCATCGAGAACGCGCCCGCCTCCGCCGAATGCTCGGCGAGCGTCTCGATCTCCGGGCGCTCGAAGGGGATGAACCCCACGGCGAGATAGAAACCCGTGCGGATGCGGGCTTCGGCCGGGAGGTCCACGCCCGCGAGCGCGCGGCCCGCGGCGATCACCGCCATGCGGTCCTGCTTGCCCATGAACTTGCGCGTCTTCGGCACGCGCAGGAACGGGACGACGGCCGACATCGTGTCGTCGCCGTCGCGCGGCACGCAGGCGCCGGCCGCCGTGACGGCTAGCGCAGCGCGAGCCTGGTGGTGTCGAGGTCCCGCATCCATGTGCGATAGAGAGCCTGTCGATGTTCGTGGAGGCGCGGCGAATCGACCCGCACCAGCCGGAAGGTGAGCTCCGCGGTGGCGACCTTCGCCTCGCCCACGCGCGCGACCGCGGAGACCAGCGCCACTTCCTGCAGCTCGCTCGTGAGCTCGCAGCGCATCCGCAACTGGTCGCCGGGACGGCATGGCGCGTGGAACTTGGCCTCGCGGATGTGCATGAGCACGGCCCGGCGCGTCTCCTCGGAGCCCGCGTGGAAGCTGAACTCCGCGAGGCAGCCGCCGAGCTGCGCGAGCGACTCGACGAGCAGCGTTCCCGGGTAGAGCGGGTTGTCGGGGAAGTGGTCGGCGAACACGTCCTCGCTCATCGCGACGTTCTTCACGCCCTCGATGTGGCGCCCGGGCTCGAGCGCGTCGACGCGGTCAACGAGGATGAATCGCATGCCATTTCCTTCCGCCCGGCAGCGTGTTGATCTCGGGCTTGGGCTTCGAAGCGAAGCGCATGTCGCGCTCGCGGTAGAGGATGTTGTACGAGCACGTGGGCACGTTGCCGCCGTCGGCCGAGGGAACGCCGACGCAGCACTGGCGAATGCGGTCGGTGTCGAAGTTGGCCTCGTCCATGTGCGAGTGGATGTAGATCGTCTTCGACGAGCGCTCCGCGATGCGCTGCTGCTCGGCGTAGGGGACGGGGCGCGCCGGGAAGAGCTCGCCGATCAGGCGCTTCAGCGTGGCCAGCACGCGATCGGCGGTGCCGTCCGGCATCTCCCGCGACCACAGGTCGGCGATCACGCCGCCCAGCACGCGCTCCATCTTCTCCCCGGGCTCGATGTAGAGGTTGTCGGTGAGGAGCGCCCGCAGGTCCTGCTGGTCCATGAAGCGCGCGAACGGCACGAACTCGCCGCCGCCCGTGCCCAGGAGATAGCACGTCTGGTAGCACAGCGGATGCGCGCAGGGCGAGGGCACGAAGTCGCTCATCGCGATGCGCCCGCCGGTGGAGGCCTCGATGCCCTTCAGCACGTCGGGGACGGTGAGGCGCGCCGTGGCGTCGAAGCCGGTGCCGCCTTGCCCCGTGAAAGTCATCGTGTGGATCTCGAGGCTGCGGATGAAGTCGCTCTTCAGCGCGAGGTCGATGAGGGCGCCCACCTCGTGGTCGTTCACGCCCATCGCGAGCACCGGGATCAGCGTCGTGGCCACGTCGTGCTTCGCGAGCTGCTCCAGCACCTTCAGCTTGGCCTTGAAGATGGTCGCACCCAGCATGCGCCGGTTCACCTCCTCGTCGAAGGAATCGAAGGAGAGCACGATGCGCGCATCCAGCGCCGCGAGCTCCTTCAGCATGTCCTCGTCGTGGATGAAGGTGAGGCCGTGCGTGCTGATGGTGACGCGGTGGATGCCCGCGGCGTGGCAGCGCCGCACGATGTCGACCAGTTGCGGGTGCCGCGTGGGTTCTCCGCCGGTGAGGTTGATGATGCGCATGTCCGGATCGTTGCGGCGGATCACGGCGAGCGTGCGATCGAATTCCTCCAGCGACATGTGGAACGCGCCGTCGTTCTTGTTGATCGTGTAGCAGATCGGGCAGTCGAGGTTGCACGCGCTCGTGATGGGAATCACGGGCAGGTACACCGACTGCTCGTGGCTCGGGCAGGCGCCGCAATCGTAGGGACAGCCGGCGTCCACGGGCTTGGCCACGTGCGACGGCTTCTTCAGCGCCGCCGGAAACGCCATGGCGCCGTGGTACCACGCCGCGTCGCTGGCGATGAGGACTTCCTGTTCGCCGTGCCGCGTGCAGGACTTGCGCATGACGATGCGCCCGTCGCTCTCGAAGATCGCGGCGGGAATGCCGGTCTTGCACGTGGTGCAGAGGCTGGTCGTTTCCTTGAGGAGCGTGGAGGTCACGGTCTGGACTCCCGGTGCGTTGGCAGGAAGCGGCGCGGGAGGAGGCGATCCCCGAGCCACAGCGCCGCGGCGGTGGCCGCGGTGACGAACACCCAGTAGGCGGCATGGCTTTCGAACCATCCCTCCCAGCCCGGGTACGGAGCATGCGCCACGTTCACGTTGAGCGCGGGCGGTGCGAAGAGGCGCGCGGCAAGCTGCGCGGCGAGGTAGGTGGCGAGCGCGAGTCCCCAGGCCGGGCCCGGCGGCCGCGGGGAGCGCAGCAGCGCGAACACCGCCACCGCGAATCCGCCGAGGTGCGAGACAACCGAGACCCCTTCGACGTGGCCCGTGTGCGCCATGTCGGCGGCCCAGAGCGGCAGGCCGGCGAGAATCAGCAGCAGTGCCGCGCGGGCCCACCGCACCCGGCGCGCGAAAATGCCCGCGGCCAGGAGCAGGTTCGCGACGTGGCAGACCCACAACGCATCCCAGCCGCGCCCGGCGTTCACGGCCATGGCGAGGTAGGCGACGAAGAAGCCGAACGGCAGCAGGCCCCAGGCGCGTGACAGGTTCATCACAGGCCTCCGTCCAGCAGGATCGACTGTCCGGTCACGTAGGTGTTCTCCATCACGAGCCACGCGACCAGCTCCGCCATCTCGGCCGCGGTTCCGGTGCGCTTGAGCGAGCAGTGCTTCACGTAGTCCGCGAGCAGGTCGTCGCTCAGCAACTTCGCCATGCCGCCGTCGAGCAGGCCGGGCGCCACCATGTTCACGAGGATGCGGCGCTTTCCCAGCTCGTGGGCGAGCGCCGTCACCATCGCACGCAACGCGCCCTTGCTCGCGGCGTAATGGACCGGCGCCGGCACCGACTTCACGCCGTCCATGGAACCCACGACGACGATCTGTCCACCGCCGGTCATCGCACGCACCGCGGCCTGGCACGCGGCGAACGTGCTGCCGACGGTGACATCCATCATCTCGTGCCAGCCGGGCGCATCGATGTCGAGGAACTTGTCGGGCTTGGGCGTGCGATCGTTGCGATACAGCGCCGGGTTGCCGGCCGTGCCGGCGCATTGCACCAGCGCGTCGAGCCCGCCCCAGTCGCGCGCGAGGGAGTCGACCACCGCGCCCACCGCCTCGTGCGACGCAAAGTCGAGCGCGATCGCGCGGCTGCCCGGCAGCTCGCGCTCGAGCACGCGCGCCTCGTTCTCGCGCGACCTGAACGTGAAGGCAACGCGCGCGCCCTCCGCATGCAACGCGCGGCACACGGCCGAGCCGACGTAGCCGGAGCCGCCCAGCACCAGGCAACGCAGGGGCTCGCGCTCAGCCATGGCCGGCGATCCAGTCGAGTTCCTCGCGCAGCGCCGCGACGAAGGCCTGGCACTGCGCGACGGTCACCACCAGCGGCGGCTCGATGCGCACGCTGGACCAGTCGTGGGCGCACACCTGCGCGAGGATGCGCCGGCGATGCAGCCGGTGCACGAGCAGCGCACCCATCGCGGGCCGAGCGGCGAACTCGTCCATGCCCCAGTGGCTCCACGTGAACCAGGGATGATCGCCTTCGCGCAGGCGGATGCCCCCGAGGAATCCCTTCACGAAGCAGCGCTCCACGAGGGGATGGTGGGCGACCTGCGCTTCCAGCAACCGGGCGAGCTCGGCGGCGCGAGCCCGGACGTCGTCGAGGAATTCCGGCGATGCGAGTCGCGCGAGCGCTTCGAGGCCGACCTGGCAGGCGAGCGAGTTGCCTCCGAAAGTCGAGTTGTGGATTTCGCAGCGCAGCGGATCGCCATAGGCGCGCTCGAAGAGTCCTTCGCCCGCCACCATCGCGGCCAGGGGCACGACGCCGCCGCCCAGCGCCTTGGCAAGCACCAGCACGTCGGGCGCGACGCCTTCCTCCTGGAACGCGAAGAGGGAGCCCGTGCGTCCCATGCCGGTCTGCGCCTCGTCGAGGATGAGGAGCGCGCCGTGGTCGTGGCAAAGCGCTTTCGCGCGCGCGAGGAAGCCACCGGGAAGCGCGCGCACGCCCTTCTCCACTTGAATGGGCTCGATCACCAGGGCGGCCGGCCCGGCGTCGAGCGCCGTCGCGAGCGCATCGAGGTCGCCGAACGGGATGCGCCTGAAATGGGGCAGCAGCGGCTCGAACGGAGCGCGGTACTCGCCATCGGCCATCATCGAGAGCGAGCCCAGCGTGGTGCCGTGATAGGCGCCCTCGCAGTACACGATGCCGCGGCGTCCCGTCGCGGCCATCGCGAGCTTCACCGCGGCCTCCACGGCTTCCGTCCCGCTGTTGCAGAGATACGCCGTCGCGAATCCGGGGCCGGCGGCCTGCACCAGGCGTTCGGCGAGCAGCCCCGCCACCGGATTGAGGCATTCCAGGAAGAGATTCGGCACGCCGCTCGCGAGGTGCGCGCGCGCGGCCTCGACGAGCGCCGGCGGATTGTGGCCGAGGTTGAGGCTGCCGAATCCCGCGATCCAGTCGGTGTACACCTCGCCCGCGTCGGTCTCCATCTCGCAGGCGCTCGCGCGTGCGAAGCGCTGGTCGCGGCCCGAAAGGGCCAGGTACCGCGCGAGCGGGGGATTCACGTGGCGCGCGAACGCCTGGTAGGCGGAGGGATTCACAGGCCGCCGTCCATGAGGATGGTCTCGCCGTTCATGTAGCTGTTGCGGGCGGAGACGAGGAATGCGGCGAACGCGGCGACCTCGGCCAGCGTGCCCACGCGCCCGAGCGCGGTGTGGCGCACGTATTCCTCGAGGCGATGCTCCGGCAGGCTTTGGCCCACGCCATCCTCGAGGAGCCCCGGCGCGAGGCAGTTCACGCGGATGTTGTAGCGCGCCACTTCCTTCGCGAGCGATTGCGTGAGGCCCTTGACCGCCGCCTTGCTGGCCGCGTAGTGCGCCGGCGCCTCGATGAGGCGAATGCCGGCGAGCGAGCCGATATTGAGGATGGCTCCGCCCCGCCGGCGGATCATGCCGCGCAGCACCGCCCGCGCCGCGAGGAACGAGCCCTTCGCGTTCACGTCCATCACCAGGTCCCAGTCGGACGGTTCCATCAAGGGCAGCGGCAGCGGCTGGCTCATTCCCGCGTTGTTCACGAGGATGTCGATGCCCTCCCACGCGCCCTCGATGTCCTTCACCATCGAGGCGAGCGCCGCCTCGTCGAGGACGGACGCCCGGAACGCGAGCGCGCGCGCCCCCGTGGCCTCGACGGCGGCGAGCGTCTTCGCCGCGCCTTCGGCGTCGTTCGAATAGTTGAACGCGACCGAGGCTCCCTGCGAGCCGAACTCCTTGCAGATCGCCGAGCCCAGCCCGCGCGAGCCGCCGGTGACGAGCACGCGCTTGCCTTCGAGCAGCCGGCGATCGCGTGCGTTCATGGGCGCTCCGAGGGTTGCGTGAGCGCGCGCCATCCGGCCACGCGAACCTCGTCGGCGAGCACGAGTGCGCCGGGAACCACGAGTGCGTACGAGCACACGAAGCGCAGCAGGGTCGCCACGACCATCCCTTCGCCGCTCATCGCGGGATCGATGAAGTAGCTCGTGAGCACCTCGCTCACGCCGATGCCGCCGGGCACGGGTGCGAGGTAGGCCACCAGCAGGCTCGCCGAGAACACAGCCAGCGCGCGCTCGGCCGGCATCGCGATTCCCACGGCGTGGCAGAGCAGCGAACCGACGACCGCATACGCGACGATGGATGCGATGCACGCGGCATGGGACGCCGCGTGCCAACCGTGGCGCGACGCCCCGATCCGCGCGATCGCGGCGACGCAGCGGTTCACGCCCGCGGCGAGCGAGCGCCGCCAGCCGCCGGCCGTGGACCGCGCGACCCAGCGCTCGCCGAGCGCAAGCGCCCGGCGCGGCGCGAACATCACGAAGAAGAACGCCGCCAGGATGAGCGCGGCCGGCGCGACCAACGGAAGCAGGTGGTCGGCAATGGCCGGCGGCAATCCCACGCCTCCGAAGAAGATCGCGGCGAACCCGAAGACGCACAGCCACATCGTCATGTAGATCGCCTTCACGAGCGTGGCCGCCGTGGTGATCGAGGCCGCGATGCCGCGCGAACGGAGCATGAGGATCATCGCGGGCACGTTGAGCTCCGCGGTGGGCGTGAGGCTCGAGATGAAATAGGTGACGCAGCTGAGCCGCGCCCCCAGCGCCGGGCCCACGCGAACGCCGAGGAGGGCCATCAGCGTCCCGAGGCGCGCGTAGTCGAGCGAGTAGAAGACGAAGGCCGCGGCGGCGATCGCCCCCCATTGCGCGGGCGCGATCCCCGCGGCGAGCTCGAGGAAGCGTTCGTAGCCGCCGCTGAAATGCCCGATCGCCCAGGCCGCCCCGGCGACCGTCGCCACGAAGACGATGGCCCAGAGCATCGCGCGCGCCTCAATGCGCATGGGAGGCCTCCAGTCGGCGGCGGATCCGGCCCGCGACCCGCGGCGCGTCCTGCGCGATGCCCCTCAGGAACGGGCTTGCGAGGCCGCGCGCGCACGGCATCCCCATCACGAAGAGTCCCGGCCACGACCGGCTCTCGTTCGCATCGGCGAGCGGTTGGCGCGACACGGCGGCGCGCGCGACCGCGTCGGGAAGGAAGTCCGTCTCGTATCGATAGCCCGTCGCCAGCACGGCGGCGTCGAAGTCCTCCCGCGCGCCGTCGACGAACGTCACCGTGCGTGCATCGACGCGCGCCACGCGATCGCGGATCCGGATGAGGCCGCGCCGCTGGAAATCGGCGAAGCCCATCTCGGTTCCGGGCAGCGACTCGCTTCCGGCGCAGAACGAACGCATCGTGAAACGCGGCAGGCGCTCGAGGCGCACGAGGTAGTCGTGGATGTCGCGGCCCAGGACGCGCTGTGGAAAGCGCTTCACGCGAGCGCCGCGGGCGGCCAGCGTCACCGGGATTCCGGCCCGCCCGCACTCCTCCGCGATCTCCACCGCACTTGTCGCGGCACCGACGATGAGCAGTCGACGGCCACGGAAGGCCGCGGCGCCCGGCCAGCGCGCGACGTGGCACGTCTCGAGCGTCGAGCTTTCCAGGCCTTCGATGCGGGCGGTCTTCGGAAAATCGAACATGCCGGTCGCCACCACGACGAAACGATACGAAGACGTCGCGGCGGTCTCGTCGAAGGTCGTCTCGAAGGTGCTGCCGGCGGGCGCTACGGCGCGCAGGCGCGCGCGCCGCGGCTCGAGTCGATGGTGCGCCGCGTAGCGCGCGAGGTACGCGGCGTACTCGGCGACGCTCATGTACTCGCCCGCGGGCTCGATCGCAAGGCCGGGCAAGGCGTTGTAGCGCGCGGGCGACGCGAGCTCCATGGGGCCGTACGCGCGCGCATAGGCGCCACCCGCGGTTCCGTGCGCATCGACGAGCTCGAAGCGCACGCCTTCGGCCGCGAGCGAGGCCGCGGTGGCGAGCCCCGCGGGACCCGCACCGACCACGAGGACCTCGGCGCGGGTCTCATTCATCGAGGCGCGCCTGCATGCCGTGGACGAAATCCAGCAACTCCGCGTAGTGGCGTTCCCCGCCGTGGCGATGCGCGAATCCCTCGAGTTGCGCGAACCACTTGGCCAGTCCGGCGCGCGGCATGCCCAAGGCCCCGAGCGCCTCGCCGGTGCGATCCTCCCGGGGATTCGCCGTGTCCCCCGCCTGCGCGACAAAGCGCTCGAAGAGGGCGCGGGTGTGCGCCGCGGCGAGCGGCATGAGTGCGCGTGCCTGGGCGTCCGCCTCGTCGCGCGTGCGCGCGATGCGGTGTTTCTGCGCGTGGCCCGCGAGATCGCGCGCGGCCTGCGCGAAGTCCTCGCACCGCGCCGCCTCGGCGGCGGGAAGGCGGCGCAGCTCCTGTGCCATCGCTTCCACGCGCCACTCGTAGGGATCGTCTCCGTGCGCGACGCCCTGCGCATGCACGGGGCACGCCATGTCGATCACCGGATGCGCGGCGCGGCCGAGATCCACCAGCGCCTGCGCGACGCGGCCCGAACGCCAGGCGCGCACGGCACGCCGCGCCAGCTTCTCGGTGCATGCGCCCGCATCGCGCGTGATCCAGGGAATGAATCCGCCGCGCCGGTCCCGGCGGCAAAAATGGTCGAGCGACGGATTCTGCGTCACCGCGCCGATGCCGCGCAGGTACCAGACATCCTCCCGGAAGCATCCCAGGACCAGCGCATCGCGATGGCGCGCCAGCGACGGATTCCCCATTTGCGAGAGGGCGCCGTCGATGGCCACGAGAAAGCCGTTGAACCACATCGTCAGGCGCCCCGCATTCGGCTGGCGAGATCGGTCCAGCCGCGGCGCGTTCCGCCGGCGCCCATCACCTGGCCGAAGCCGCGGCAGAGCGTCCAGCAGTCCTGGCACCGCGCGACGGATTCCAGGCCCTTCATGCGATCGAGCAGCATCGGGACCGGATCGCGGCGCACGTTGCCCACGGGCTTGTCGATCTTCTCGATGCAGGGCGAGACGTTGCCCACGTGGTCGACGTTGAACGACTGCTCGCCCGCGTGGCAGCGCGGCGCGTCCGGCGCGCCCTGCAGGAAGGGATCGATGCCGTCGAGATAGTCGCGGAACGTGCGCAGGTGCGGATGGCGCTTCCACAGCGCGCGCAAGCGCTCGCCGGTGCCGGGCGCGGGCAACGTCGAGGCCGGCCCGCGCCGGTGCCCCTTGTCCGAGACGAGCGTGAGCCAATGCCCCACGCCACGCGCCGCCGAAGCCTCGAGCAGCGGCTCGAGCGCTTCCACGTTGTCCTTCATCACGATGGACATGACGTGCACCTGGCGACCGGGCGTGCGCGCGGCGGCCTTGAAGTGCTCGATGGCTTGCCAGGCCCGGGCACCCGCACCCGGCAGGCGGCGCGCGATGTCATGGCGCGCGGAATCGGCGAAATCGATCGAGACGCCCACCTGCCACAGGCCCGCGTCGAACAAGGTGCGCGCCATCTCGCGATCGACGTGCCAGCCGTTGGTGAAGAGCACCGGGAGGTGGTGGCGCGAGAACGCGCGCACGATCTCCGGCAGGTCGCGGCGCACGAGGGGTTCGCCCCCCTCGATCGACACGAGGAACGTCCCCACGCGCGAAAGCGCGTCGGACAGGCGGACGTAGTCGTCCACGGTCAGCTCCTGGTCCGAGGGCACGCCGTTGGGCCAGAAGTCGCAGAAGCCGCATTTCATGTTGCAGCGGTTGGTCACCTGCACCAAGCATTGGAACGGCCGGCGCGCGGCGAGGCCCCAGGCGAAGCGCAGCGGCGCAAGCGTGCGATTCACGCGACCACCCGGGCCACCGAGCGTCGAACGAGCCGCGCGGAAAGGCGTGCGGCCACCTCCGGGAGGCGCCGGTTCGCATCGAAGGCATCGCCGACGGCCGCGATGAGCCGGTCGATCTCCGCCTCGCCCGCGACGAGCGGCGGCTGCAGCTTGAGCACGTTCCAGGCGCGCGCGGCCGGCTGGCACAGCACGCCGTCCTCCAGCAGCTGCACCGCGAGCCACTGGCCGATCGCCTTCTCCGCGGCGATCGTGACGGCTCCCGCCGCGACGCGTTGCATCCAGTCCGCGCCCGTCGGGCCGATCTCCACGGCGACGAGCAAGCCTCGGCCGCGCACGTCCGTCACCAGCGGATGATCCGCGAGACGCGTGCGCAATCCTCCGAGCAACCGCGCGCCGAGCTCGGCCGAACGTTGCACGAGCTGCTCGTCCTCGATGGTGCGCAGGGTTTCCAGTGCCGCCACGCACGCGAGCGAGTTGCCGCCGAACGTGGAACCGTGCAGGTCGAAGCGGTCGGCCGATCCGTAGGCGGCGTGATGCAACGCCTCGCTCGTGACGGTCGCGCCGATGGGCATCATCCCGCCGCCCAAAGACTTGGCGAGCGCCACGACATCGGGCGTGAAGCCTTCGGCCTCGAAGGCCCACAGCGAGCCCGTGCGGCCGAGGCCCGTCTGCACCTCGTCGAGCACGAACAGCGTGCCGTGGCGCTTGCAGAGCGCGGCCGCCTCGCGCAGGTAACCGGGTGGCGGCAGGCGCACGCCCGCCTCGGCCTGGATGGGCTCGACCACGAAGGCCGCGGCCCGCGCGTCCTTCAGCGCGCGTTCGAGCGCCGGGAGGTCGCCGAACGGCACCGCGCGGCAATCCGCGAGCAAGGGTTCGAACGGCCCGCGCAGGCGCGGCGCGTCCATCACCGAGAGCGTGCCGAGGTTGGTGCCGTGGTAGCCGCCCTCGCAATGGATGAGTGCGGAACGCCGCGTGGCCGCCCGGGCGAGCTTGATGCCCGCCTCCACCGCCTCCGCGCCGCTGCTGGAGAACATCGCCACGCGCAACGGCGCCGGCATGCGCGCGGCCAACGCCTCCGCGAGCTCGCCCGCGTACGGCGACGGGCCCACGTGGTAGAGGTTCGGGGCCTCGGCATCGACGAACGCCCGCAGCCGCGCCGCGATGCGAGGCGGGTTGTGGCCGAGGTTCAACGCCCCGAAGCCCGCGAGCGCATCGAGGTAGCGCCGCCCTTCCTCGTCCCAGATCCAGGTCCCGCTCGCGCGCGTGTACACCCGCCCGAACCCCAACACGTCGAGCAGCTCGACGAAGGGCGCGTTCAAGTGCTTCGCGTGGCGTGCGGCCACCGGATTGCGCGCGAAGGGCGTCATGCTAGTCGCCGCGCATGACGGCCCGCGGATGGAGCGTGACGGGCGTGCCCGAGCCCTTCGCGGCGCCGCGATGGAACATGTTGAAGCCGCACGCCGGCATGATGCGGCCGTCGATCTGCGGATAGTGGTGGCAGCACTTCATGAGCCGCTCCAGGTCGAAATCGTGGCGGTCCATGTAGTGGTGGATGAAGATGGTCTTGGCCTGCCGCTCGGCGATGCGGATCAGGTCCTCGCGGTCCATCTTCCGGCCGGGGAACATCTCCGTGAGCGCCCTGCGCATCGCGGTGATGATCTTGTCGCAGTTGGGCATCTCGCCCGCCGCGCTCCAGAGATCCATGATCGCCTGCTGCAGCGCGCTCTCCACCTTCGCGCCCGGCTCGAGCGTGGCGGTGGACTGGAAGAGGTCGAGGTGCTTCTTCATGTCGACGAAGCGCGGGAACGGCAGGTAGCTGCCGTCGTCCAGCTTGAGCAGGTAGGTGAGCGAAACGCACAGCGGGTGCGAGCACGGCAGCGGAATGAAGTCTTCGCGCGCGACCAGGCCGCCGGTCTGCTCGTCGATCGCCCGGATCACGCCGGGGATCGTGAGCCGGTCCATCGGGTCGACCGGGAACATGCCCCCGCCGTGTCCGGTGTGGGCGATGGGCTGGATCAGCAGCGACAGGACGTGGTCGCGCTCCATGAGCATGCGCACCGCGTCGCCCAGCTGGTGTTCGTTGATGCCGCGCGCGGGCACGTAGGCGATCTGCGTCGGAATGTCGAACTCGGCGAGGTACTCGAGCGCCTGGTGCTTGACCGCCATCAGCGGCACGCCGCGGACCGCGCGCTGGATTTCGTCGTCGAAGCCGTCGAGCTGCAGGATCACGTAGACGTTCTTTTCCTTCAGCTTCTCCGCGAACTCCCGCGAGCGCGCGATGGCGATGCCGTTCGTGACGACCGACACGCGCCCCACTTCCGGCCGCGTGGCCTCGTCCACGAAGCCGAGGAACTCGGGGTGGCTCGTGGGCTCGCCGCCGGAGAGCGTGATGGTCTCCAGCGTGCCCTCGTGCCGGATCAGGCCGTCGACGATCTTCTTGAAGTCCGCGCGCGACATGTGGTTGGAATACTGGTTGTCCACGATGCACACCGGACAGTCGAGGTTGCAGTGGTCCGTGATCTCGACGATCGGCAGGCACGTGTGCTGCTGGTGCGACGGGCAAAGGCCGCAGTCGGTCGGGCACCCGTGCTTTACCTCCGTCGAGAAATGCAGCGGCTTCGTGCCCGGCTGCGCGTAGTTGAAGGCGTTGCGGTAGTACTCCGCGTCCTCGCTCACCATGGCCTGGCTCGCGCCGTGCGTGGGGCAGTGCTTGAGGAAGTACACGTGGTTGTCCTGGAAGACCACCTGGCAGGGCAGCACCTTCAGGCACTCGGGGCACGTGCTCATCGTCATCTTGAAGAAGGTGTACGGGCGGCTCTCGCGGTATGCCGGGGGCGTCTTCATGGCGGGCCTTTCAGGGTGTCGAATGTCGTGGGGACTGTGCGTGCCTGCGGCGCGCCTCGGCGCTCGCGAGCCGCACGCGCAACCGGTCGAAGAAGAGGATCGCGGCGCGAAGTTCCTTCGCATCCTCTTCGCCGAAAACGCTGTCGAGGAGGCGGTAGTAGGGCCCCTTCACTTCCTTCAGCTTCGCCCGCCCCGCGGCGGCGAGCGACACCAGCTGGGCGCGGCGGTCCTGCGGGTCGGCCGCGCGCTCGATCCAGCCCGCGCGCTGCATGCGGTCGATCACGCTGCCCGCGCTGGCGCGATTCACGACCAGGATCTCGGCCAGCTCGTGCTGCCGGAAGGCACGGCCGCGGTAGTCGTCGAGGATCATCAGCACGTTGAACTGCACGCCCGTGATTCCATAGCGCGGGAAGAACACGCGGCCCACATGCTCGAGGCGCTGCCAGGTCCACGCGAGAGAAAGGAAGGCCGCCTCGTGCAGGCCGGTGAAGTCGCGGTTGAGCGAGATCTCCCCCACCAGCCGCGACAGGGCCGCGGCGGCCTCATCCTTCTCGTGATCGTGTCGCAAGCGGCGTTCCTTCGCCGGGCGCTAGGCCGGCGGCCGCGCGGCGCCGCAGCACTTCGGCGTTTCCGCGGACGACGAGGGCCGCAAGTCGCAGCCCGAACCCGCCGCGTTCTCGCGCAGGGGACCGAAGGCGAATTCGACGGGCCGCGCGCCGGGCGCCGTGGGGAAGAGCCACCGCTTCTCGAGCACCTCCACGTGGCAGCAGCGCACGGGCTGGCCCTCGCCGCCCTGCGACACCGTGCGCCACCCGCGCGTGGAGGCGAGCGTGTCCAGCGACGCGAAGGCGGCCCGCGAACGCTCGTCGGTGCTGCGCAGGTCGACGCCGATGTGGTCCAGGAAAGGCCGGGGCCGGCGCGTTCCCGCGGCCTCGCGCAGGTCGTCGTCCGAAACCGGGATGTGCGAGAAGATGGCATTCACCGCGCCGGGCAGGCGGAATTTCACGAAACCGGGCTTGCCGTGGTCCAGCACGGCTCCCGCGGCGGCGAGTTCCCCGAGGGGCAGCGCATCGGTGTCTTCCACCTTCACGTGGACATGCACCGTTTCAGCCCGCGACAGGCATTCGTCGAGCGCCGGATCGCCGCCGAGGGCGTGGAGCTGGCCGGCCTCCACCGGGGTGAGGAGCCCGATCCGCTCGAGGCGGCGCAGGGATTCGAGGCTTTCGGCGCTGCGGAACCGGTGCATGGGCCACCTCCCGACCATTGATATGGTGGCCTACTATATGCCCCAATACAAATAAAAGGCAACCCGGCGGGATGGGGGGGTTGCGTGCGCTGCGCGGGGCCTTCCGGCCGGCGGGCCTAGCCGCCGCGCGTCATCTTCCCCAGCAGTTCGTCCTGGGCGCTGTGCGCGGCCACCTTGCCGCGCCGCTTGCGCGCATAGGTGCCGTCCGGGCGCATCTCCCACGCGTGCGTGTTGTCCTCGAGGTAGGGCGCCAGGCCCTCGTTCATCACGCGCGCGCGCAACTTCTTGTCGAGGATGGGAAAGCAAAGCTCGATGCGCCGGAAGAAGTTGCGGTCCATCCAGTCGGCGCTGGACAGCATCACCAGCGGCTCGGCCCCGTTCCGGAAATGGAAGATGCGCGTGTGCTCGAGGAAGCGGCCGATGACCGAGCGCACGCGGATGTTCTCGGAGATCTTCGGCACGCCCGGGCGCAGCGCGCAGACGCCGCGCACGATGAGGTCGATCTTCACGCCCGCCTGCGAAGCCTTGTAGAGCGCCTCGATCACCAGCGGCTCCAGGAGCGCGTTCATCTTGGCCACGATGCGCGCCGGCTTGCCGGCCTTCGCGTGCTTGATCTCGTTCTCGATCGCTTCCAGGACTTTCGAGTGCAACGTGAACGGCGCCTGCCACACGTGCTTCAGCTTGGTCATCTTGCCCAGGCCGGTGAGCTGCTGGAAGACTTCGTTCACGTCGCCGCAGATGGCTTCGCTGCAGGTGAGGAGGTCGAAGTCGGTGTAGAGCCGGGCCGTGCGCGGATGGTAGTTGCCGGTGCCGAGGTGGCAGTAGCGCACGAGGCGGCCTTCCTCGCGGCGCACCACCATGACCATCTTGGCGTGGGTCTTGTGGCCCACCACGCCGTAGACGACGTGGGCGCCGACCTCCTCCAGCTTGGCCGCCCAGTTGATGTTGGCCTCCTCGTCGAAGCGCGCCATCAGCTCGACCACGACGGTGACTTCCTTGCCGTTGCGCGCCGCCTCGATCAGCGTCTTCATGATCACCGAGTCCGTTCCGGTGCGATAGACCGTCTGCTTGATGGCGACCACCTGCGGGTCGCGCGCGGCCTGCTGGATGAACTCCACCACCGGGGCGAAGGACTGGTACGGCCGGTGCAGCAGGACGTCGCCCTTGCGGATCACCTCGAAGAGGTCTTCGGCCTTGGCGAGCGCCTTCGGCACGCCGGGGTTGAACGGCGGGTCCATGAGGTCGGGACGATTCACCTCGTCGGGGATGCTCATGAGGCGCACGAGGTTCACCGGGCCGTTGACCTGGTAGAGATCGGCTTCCTCGAGGCCGAACTGCCCTAGCAGGAAGCCCTTCATCGACTCCGACATGTTGTCGGCCACTTCGAGGCGCACGGCATCGCCGAAGTGGCGCTGCGGCAGCTCGCCCTGCAGGGCCTTGCGCAGGTCCTTCACTTCCTCTTCCTCGACGAAGAGGTCGGAATTGCGCGTGACGCGGAACTGGTAGCACCCGAGCACGTTCATGCCCGAGAAGAGCTCGCCCACGTGCTTGTGCAGCACCGAGGTGAGGAAGATGTAGTCGTTGTCGCCCTGGGCCACGCCCTTGGGCAGGCGGATCACCCGCGGCAGCACGCGCGGGGCCTGCACGATGGCCGCGCGCGAATCGCGCCCGAAGGCATCGCGCCCTTCCAGCTCGACCGCGAAGTTGAGGCTCTTGTTGAAGACGCGGGGAAACGGGTGCGCCGGATCGAGCCCGATCGGGGTCAGCACCGGCATCATCTCGCGGAAGAAGTAGCCCTTGATCCACTCCTGCTGCGCGGCGTTCCATTGCCCGCGCCGGATGAAGCGGATGCCCTCCTTCGCCAGCGCGGGAAGGATCTCGCCGTTCAGCAGCTCGTACTGGCGGTCGACCACCGCGTGGGCGGCGGCCGCGACGCGCGCGAAGACGTCCGGCGGCGAGAGCCCGTCGGGCTCCGCCGAAGCGCTGCCCAGCTTGATCTGCTCCTTCATGCCCGAGACGCGGATCTCGAAGAACTCGTCCAGGTTGGACGACACGATGCACAGGAAGCGCAGGCGCTCCAGCAGGGGAACGGACTTGTCTTCGGCCTGTGCGAGCACCCGCCGGTTGAACTCCAGCGCCTGCAACTCGCGGTTGAGGAAATGCTCGGGGGAAAGGCGCGCCACGCGCTTGGGTTCGAAGGGGGGTTTCTTGGCCATGATCTTGCCGTGGCGGTGTGACAATCCTGTTACGCTCCGAGCCTGCTACGCTCTCGGCTCGCATGGAATATAACACCCTCGCCGCCGTCGACCTCGGCTCCAACAGCTTCCACCTGGAGATCGGGCGCGTCGTGGACGACCAGATCTACCCGCTCGACGCCCTGAAGGAAACGGTGCGCCTCGGCGCCGGCCTGACCGCCGACAAGAAGCTCGAGCCCGCGATCCAGGAAAAGGCGATCACGGCGCTGAAGCGTTTCCGCGAGCGCCTCACCGGCATGCCCCGGGAAACGGTGCGCGTGGTGGGTACGAACACGCTGCGCGTCGCAAAAAACGCCAAGGAATTCCTCGCGCGCGCCGAATCCGCGCTGGGATTCCCGATCGAGGTGATCTCGGGCCGCGAGGAAGCGCGCCTGATCTACTCGGGCGTCGTGCATTCTCTGCCGCTTTCGGGCCACAACCGGCTCGTGGTGGACATCGGCGGCGGCTCGACCGAACTCATCATCGGCCACAAGCTGCGCCCGCTCGCGATGGAAAGCCTCTACATGGGCTGCGTGAGCTACACGCGCCGGTACTTCCCCGACGGCAAGCTCGACAGGAAGTCGCTCAAGGCCGCGGAGCTCGCAGCGCGCGAACAGGTGCAGGCGATCGTCGCCCGCTACGAGAAGGTCGGCTGGAAGGAAGCCGTCGGCTCGTCCGGCACGGCGCGGGCGCTGGCCGAGGCGATCCAGGTGAACGGCCATTCCGACGGCACCATCACCGAGGGCGGCCTCGCCTTCCTGCGCGAGGAGCTGCACAAGGCCGGCGAGATGAAGAAGCTCTCGCTGCCCGGCCTGCGCGAGGAGCGCGTGCCGGTCTTCCCCGGCGGCGTGGTGATCATGTCGGCCGTGTTCGCGGAACTGGGCCTGGACGAAATGCGCGTGGCCGACGGGGCGCTGCGCCAGGGCGTGCTGTGGGACCTGCTGGGCCGCGTGCACCACCGGGACATCCGCGAGGTCACGGTCGAACAGTTCGTGAAGCGCTACCACCTCGACCAGGCGCAGGCGCAACGCGTGGGCCACCTCGCCCGCGCGTTCTACAAGCAGCTCGAGCCCTTCGAAGGCGAAGCGGAGTTCCGCAAGCTCTCCTTCCTCGGCTGGGCCGTGCAACTGCACGAGGTGGGCCTCACCATTTCGCAGGCGGGCTACCACAAGCATTCGGCCTACGTGCTCGCCTACGCCGACATGCCGGGATTCTCGCGCCAGGAACAGGGCTGGCTCTCCAACCTCGTGCTCGCGCAGCGCGGCAGCCTCGGCAAGATGCGTCCGGCCTTCGAGGCCGATCCCGATTTGCAGGACCTGGCCCTCTCGCTGCGCCTCGCCGTGATCTTCCATCGCGGACGCCGCACGCTGAAGCTTCCCAAGCTCACGGTGGAGCGCAAGCCCAAGGGCTACCGCCTCGAAGTCGAGCGCGGCTGGCTGGAACACAACACGCTCGTCACCCACGCGCTCGAAGCCGAACACGAACAGTGGGACTCGGTCGGTGTTAACTTCGTTGTTTCCGAGAAGGAGTAGCGCTCAGGCAAAATAGCGCCTGGACCGCTTCTTTCTTTCTCTCTTCCCAGGATTCCCATGGACACCCCGATCGGCCTCAACGGCCAATTGCTCATTGGTGCCGCCTCCCAGCGCGGCGCGTCTCCCGAAGTCAAAGGCATCGATCCCGCCACCGGCGCCGAGCTGGAGCCGGCGTACGGCGCCGCGCGCCCGGAGGACATCGAGCGCGCGTGTGCCCTCGCCCACGCGGCCTTCGATGCGTACCGGGGCACGACGCTCGAGGTGCGCGCGAAGTTCCTCGAGACGATCGCGGACAACATCCTCGCGATCGGCGATGCGCTGGTGGTGCGGGCGATGCAGGAGAGCGGCCTGCCCCGCGGGCGGATCGAAGGCGAGCGCGGCCGCACGATGAACCAGCTGAAGCTCTTCGCGGAAGTCGTGCGCGAAGGCAGCTGGCTGGAGGCGCGCATCGATCCCGCGATGCCCGACCGCAAACCGCTGCCCCGCTCCGACCTGCGCATGCGCAACGTGCCCGTGGGTCCGGTGGTGGTCTTCGGCGCGAGCAACTTCCCGCTCGCGTTCTCCGTCGCGGGTGGCGACACGGCGTCCGCGCTGGCCGCGGGCTGCCCCGTGATCGTGAAGGCGCACCACGCGCATCCCGGCACCTCCGAGCTGGTGGGCCGTGCCGTGCAGGCCGCGGTGAAGACGTGCGGCCTGCCCGAGGGCGTGTTCTCGCTGCTCTACGGGCCGGGCAACTCGCTCGGCACCGCGCTCGTGTCGGACCCGCGCGTCAAAGCCGTGGGCTTCACGGGCTCGCGCGGCGGCGGGACGGCGCTGATGCGCACGGCCAACGCGCGGCCGGAGCCGATCCCCGTCTACGCGGAGATGAGCAGCATCAACCCGGTGCTGGTGCTGCCGCACGCGCTGGCCTCTCGCGGCGAAGCGATCGCGAAGGCCTTCATCGGGTCGCTCACGCTCGGCGCCGGACAGTTCTGCACCAACCCCGGCCTGCTGCTCGGCGCGGAGGGCAAGGACCTCGATGCCTTCGTCGGCAAGGTCGCGGAGAACCTCCCCGCTTGCGCATCGCAGACGATGCTTACGCCCGGCATCCACAAGGCCTACAGCGGCGGCGTCGAGAAGCTCGCGAAGATCGCGGGCGTGAACACGGTCGCGCGCGGGCAAGCGCCTGCGGGTCCGAACGCGGGACAGGCTGCGTTCTTTTCGACGAGTGCCAAGACCTTCCTCGCCGACCACGCTTTGCGAGATGAAGTCTTCGGTTCCTCCTCGCTGCTGGTGCGTTGCCCGGACGTGAACACGATGCGCGACATCCTCGAATCGCTCGAGGGCCAGCTCACCATCACGCTGCAGATGGATCCCGAGGACATGGCCTACGCGAAGGCGCTGCTGCCCGTGCTCGAGCGCAAGGCCGGGCGCCTGCTCGTGAACGGTTTCCCGACCGGCGTGGAAGTCGCGCACGCGATGGTGCATGGCGGTCCGTTCCCCTCGACGGCGGACGGGCGTTCGACGTCGGTGGGCAGCCTCGCGATCTACCGCTTCCTGCGGCCCGTGTGCTACCAGGACTTCCCGGCGGAGCTCCTGCCGGAGGCGCTTCGCGACGGTTCAAGCGTTCCGACGCGCGTGAATGGAAAACGCGGCGGCTGAAATCGATGCCGGGCTGGCGCGCCGTTTGGTGCGCCGGCAGTTTCCGCAGTGGGCACACCTGCCCGTCACGCCCGTGGTCCCCGGGGGTTGGGACCATCGATCGTTCCGCCTCGGCAGCGAGTTCGTCGTTCGCATGCCGAGCGCCGCCGAATACGCGAACCAGGTCGAGAAGGAGCATCGCTGGCTCCCCCATCTCGCGCCATCGCTGCCCCATCCGATCCCGACGCCGGTCGCGTTCGGCGAGCCTGACGCGCAATACGCGTGGCGATGGTCGATCCATCGGTGGATCGAAGGGGATGTCGTCGCGCCCGACGACGTTGCCGGATCCTCCCGCTTTGCGGCGGACGTTGCCGACTTCCTCGTAGCCCTTCAAGGCATCGACTCCGCGGACGGTCCGGCTCCGGGTGCGCACAACTTCCACCGGGGTGGTTCGCTCGCGAACTACGATGGTGAAACGCGCGAAGCGATCCGGATCCTCGGTTCCACAATCGACTCGCGCGCAGTCACCGATCTGTGGGAAGCCGCCCTTCGTACCGAGTGGGCTCGCCTGCCTGTGTGGGTGCACGGCGACATCGCCATTGGAAATCTCCTCGTGCGCAACGGTCGTTTGGCGGGCGTCATCGACTTCGGATCGATGGCGGTGGGTGACCCCGCGTGCGACCTCTCGATGGCCTGGACCGTCTTGCGAGGCGAAGGTCGGAGGGCGTTTCGCTCGCGCCTTCCGCTAGATGCAGGAACGTGGTGCCGCGCGCGGGCCTGGACGCTGTGGAAGGGGCTCATCCTTGCCGCGCGTCTTTCGCAGACGAGCGCCGCCGAGTGGGCGAACCCGCGAGCCACCCTTCGGGAAGTGCTGGAGGATGCCTAGCGAGGCAGGTCCAGTACCGCCTTCCCGATCTGCTCGCGCCCCTCGATGAGCGCGTGCGCCTGCTCGACATTCTCGAGCGTGTAGCGCGCCGCGATCGGAATCTTCAACGCGCCGTCGAGCAGCGCCGCGAACACGTCGTCCGCCCGCCGTTGGACGACCTGCGCATCGGCCACGTGGTCGGCGAGCCGCGGGCGCGTGAGGAAGAGCGATCCGGCTTCACCGAGTTCGATGGGATCGAGGTCGTCGACCGAACCCGAAACATTCCCGTAGTTGACCACCAGCCCTCGCGTACGCGCTGCGCGAAAGCTCTCGCGCAACGTCGCCTTCCCCACCGAATCGAACACGACGTCGACGCCGCGCCCGGCGGTGGCCTCGTGCACGCGCTCCGCGAAGCCCGCGTATTGCATCGCGTGATCCGCTCCCAGGTGGCGTGCCACTTCGCACTTCTCTTCGGAGCTGCCGGTGGCGAAGACCGTCGCGCCACGAGCCTTCGCCAACTGCACGAGGATCTGGCCGATGCTTCCCGAGGCGGCGTGCACGAGGCAGGTCGTGCCAGCGCCGAGTTGCGCGACATCGTTCACGAGGTAGTGCGCCGTCGATCCCTGGAAGATGCTCGCCGCCGCGACGTCGAAGCCGATCGCCGCGGGAATCTTCGCGAGGCGCGCTTCGGGAACACGCGCGTACTCCGCATAGCTGCCCCACGAGATGCACCACGCGACGCGGTCGCCCGCGGCAATGCGCGTGACTTCCGCGCCCACCTCTACGACCTCGCCCGCGCCTTCCATCCCCAGCGTGCACGGCAATCGCACGGGGTAGGTCCGCGACTTCGCGTACTTGCCCTGCCGCGTGTGGATGTCCATGAAGTTGATGCCCGCACAGGCGACTTTCACCAACACGTCGCGGGGACCCGGTTCGGGAATCGGGATGTCTCGATGCTGCAGGACCTCGGGCCCACCATACCGGTCGATGGTGATGGCCCGCATGAGCGCGATCAGAATTGCTTCTGCAGTGCGAGCGTGCCCTCGCGACCTTCGAGGCTGTAGCGGAATGTCGCGCGGTCGCCGCTGAACGTCAGCTTGAAGGAGCCCACGTCGTTCACCTGGAGTCGTGCCGGGTCGTATGCCACGCCCAGGAACGGCGAACCGTGCGTGCGATAGAGCCGCCCTTCGTAGGAGGTCGCGTCGGACCACCGGCCAGCCGGCATCACGTACCAACGCGGCTTGTTCGCGGCGTCGTAGGTGAACCAGACGCTGAAGAGCTCGCCGCCTTGCTGGATCACCGCGATCCCCCAGCCGTTCTGGGCCGGGCCGCCCCACCACATGCCGCCGACGACCGGGCGCCCCGATCCCGAAGTCGACATGAAGATCTGGCGTTCGATCGCCTTGTGTCCCGCGATTCCGTTGAACGTGTAGTCCAGGGTTGCGTGCCCGGTGTCGGAAAACCGCATCTGCATGCGTCCCACGGGGTCGCCGACGACGAGGACCGGGGCGTCATAGTCGTACCAGGGCGTACCAACCGGCGAATAAGCGGCCGTGGTGAAGAGCTTCTCGCGCCCCGTGAGCCATTCGCCATCGGACATCACCCACCACGTGGGCTCACCGGCCGCATCGTAGCCGTAGAGTGCCGAAAAGAGCCCGCCCGAGGGCAGCCGCAGGATGCTCATTCCCCACCCGTTCTCCGCAGGGCCGCTCCACCACATGTCCTGGACCATCGGAGGAACCGGCGCCGGCGAAGCTCCGGGCCGTGAAATGCCCACCGAAGCCTTTCCCAGCGTGGAACCGCTCTGGCGCTGGAACTGGGAAACCGTGAACGTCACCGAGTTGCCACTGATTGCGGCGGTGAGCTGCTTCGGGCACGTAGCGCCGCAATCGAACTGCCAGAGTTGCCCGTCGGCCGGCAGCGGATCCGGATAGTCGATGCGGATCTGCAACGGGGAGGTTCCCGCGCACGTGAGGTTCATCGCGATCGAGCCGCCAAAGAGGTCGACGGAGCCCGGCGGCACGACGCCCCTGGACTTGAGCGCGGAAGCGAGCCCGCACCCCGTCTCCGAACCGTTCAGCAGGATCACGCGGATGTCGTCCCAGGGCTGGCCCTGGACCTTCACGCCGTTGGGGACGCTTTCGAAGGAAGGGGCGAGCACATTCGCGCGAATCCGCCGCTCGAAGCCCGCGACCTGGATCGGAAGGTCGTAGATGCCCGGCTGGTTCGTTCCCCGGTAGCGATAGCGCGCGGTTCCCGAAGCGTCCGTCGTCACGCGCGAGCCGGAAAGCCAGTTCGGTCCTCCCGAGGGAAATTGGCCCGCGTCGACCGCAACCAGGGCCAGGGCTTGATTCGCCGCGGTGATTCGCAGCGTGGACTCGATCGTTCCCGTGCCCGGCTGCAGGACCCACAGCGCGGGGTCCACTTGAACATCCGACGGACGGAAGATCGTCGTGCGCCCGAAGAGCGTCGTGCCGCTGCTGCTGCCCGCGATGGTGCAAACGCCGGGATTGCTGCCGGCGACGAAGGTGAATCGCCCGACTCCCGCGGAATCCGTCGTGACCGAGGACGGACTGACGGTTCCGCATTGGCCCGTCACGGTGAGCGAAACGGGCAGCCCGCCGAGCGGCGCGCCACTGACGGTGGTGACCGTGAATTCCGCCTGCATCGTGCCCAGCACGGGAACGGCGGGGAAGAGAAAGTCGGCGCCGGCGGTGAGGCTGGCGCACGCCGCCAGGACTACGGGGAGGATTCGCATGACACGAATCCTACCCGACACCGACGCCTACGCCGTCGGCGCGACGAACATCTTTTCGATGGTCATGTCGTGATACGTGTACGGAATGCCGCCGACGCCGAAGCCCGATTCGCGCAATCCCGCGAACGGCATCCAGTCGACGCGGAAGGCCGTGTGGTCGTTCAGCATCACAGCCGACGCATCGAGGCGCTGGTACGCGCGCAACGCCGTCGAATAGCTGCGCGTGAAGATCGACGCCTGGAACGCCACCGGCAGCGAGTTGGCTCGCGCGATGGCCTCGTCCATGTTGTCGTACGCGTAGACGCACACCACCGGGCCGAACACTTCCATCTTCGAGAGCTTGCTGTCGGCCGGCGGCTCGAGGATGACCGTCGGCTCGTAGAAAGTCTCCGAGATCGCCTTGCCGCCGCAAAGCAGCTTGCCGCCGCCCTTCACCGCTTCCTGCACCCACTCGTCGACGCGTTTCAGTTCGGCGGGGCGGATCAGCGGGCCCACTTCAGTGTCGGGCTTGGTCGCGTCGCCCACCTTCAGCTTCTTCGCGAGCTCGGCGAGACCCTTGGCGAGCTTCTCCGCGATCGAACGGTGCGCGAACACGCGCTGCACCGACACGCACACCTGCCCGGCGTGATAGAAGCCGCCTTTCGAAAGCTTGGGCAGCGTGAGGTCGAGGTCCGCATCCTCGGCGACGATGGCCGGGGCCGCGCCGCCATGCTCCAACGCCGCGCGCGCACCGGGCGCGAGTTGCGCCTTCAGCTTCCAGCCCACCGCCGCGCTGCCGATGAAGCTGAAGAACGCCACGCGCTTGTCCGCGACCAGTTGCGTCGCCGCTTCGCGATTCTCCGTCATCAGTGCCTGCGCCCACACGTCGGGGTAACCGGCGTCGCGCAGGATCTGCACGAACGTGAAGCAGGAGAGTGGCGTATCGGCCGCGGGCTTCACGATCACGGGGCAGCCGGCGATCACCGCGGGCGCCACCTGGTGAACGATCAGGTTCAGCGGATGGTTGAAGGCGCTCACGGCGACGACGACGCCGATCGGCTCCTTCTGCGTGAAGGCCATGCGCCCGGCGGACGCCGGATTCACGTTCATCGGGATCACGTGGCCCGGGTGCGAACGCGGAAGGTCGGCGCAGTTCTTCACGCCGTCGATCGCGCGCGCGACTTCGACGCGCGCATCGATGAGGGGCTTGCCGCCTTCCTGCGCGATCAGCAGCGCGAGTTCCTCGAAGCGCTTCTGCATGATCTCCGCGGCCTTGTGCAGCACCTCGATGCGCTTGGGCACCGGGATCCACTGGTCGCGATCGCGAAAGAGGCCATACGCCGTGGCGAGCGCCCTCTCGACCACGGCCGCGCCTCCCGTGTCGGCCGTCGCGAAGACCTGCATGTCGTTGGGGGAGCGCACCTCGGCGCGCTTCGCACCGGGCGTGGCGCCGGGAACCATCAGGGGATAGTGTTTCATGTCAGGCAGCGAGCTCCGTCTTGTACGCGGAGGGCGGCGTGCCGTCCTTCCACGGGAGGTGTACGGGATACGGCTTCGTGAGGCAATCGTCGGGCAGCATCTCGATGGGCGTGAAGTCGCGATGCGCGATGTACTCGGGGCGCTTGAAGCGGCGGATGTGGTTCGACACCGCGCAGAGCGAGAGGTACACGCTCACGCGGTTCCATGGCGAGAGGTTCGACGTCGACGCATGCACGAGGCAGCCGTGGAAGAGGATCATCGAACCGGCCGGCCCCTTGGGCGCCACGATGCCGCCACTCTCCACGAGTTTCGTGATGGCATTGCTATCGATCGTCCACAGCGGATAGCTCGTCGTGCTCGTGTCGTGCCCCGCGGGCAGCGCGCCCTGCTTGTGGCTGCCGGGAATGAACATGAGCGGGCCGTTGAATTCGTTCACCTCGTCCAGGAAGATCGCGACGTTCATCGCGCGTGCTTCCGGCATCAGGTCATCGTTCATCCAGGTCCCGTAGTCCTGGTGCCACTGCCAGACGTCGCCTTCGAAGGCCATCTTCCCGTTGATCTTGAACTGGTGCATGTACACCGGCTCGCCGAAGAGCTGCATCGCCGGCTCGACCATGCGCGGATGCCGGGCAAGCCTCGCGAAGGGCTCGCTGTAGAGGTGCGCGGCGAAATTGGTGCGTACCGCTTCGCTGCCCTTCTCGCGCACGTTCTCCGGGCGGCGCTGGGCGTAGAGCTTCGGCACTTCGTCGAGGAGGACCTTCATTTCCGCGGGCGAAAACAGCGACGGGAAGAACAGGTAGCCGTCGCGGTCGAATTGCGCGAGTTGCTCGGGCGTGAGCTTCATCGGGGCCTCCACACGGGAAACACCATCGTACTCAATCTTCGAGGAGATCGGGATTCAGCACCGCCTTGAGCACGGTCTCCCCGCCGCCGTCGCGCTGCCGCGTGGAGAACCACCAGACGGCGCCCTTGCGGAAAGCCACGTCGCCGGGAACGCCCAGCAGTTGCGCCGCGACCTGCCCCAGGGTCGGCTGGTGGCCGACGACCATCACGGAGCCCTTCGCGTCCGGCCATCCCGACTCGCGCAGGACATCGGCGGGACCGCACGAGGTGTCGAGGCGTTCGCGGATCTCGAGGTGACGTTCCAGCGCTTCCGCGGTCTGCAACGCTCGCTTCGCGGGACTGGAGAGGATCTTCCAGTCGTTGCCCAGGCGGGGCCGGAGCCATGCGGCCATCAGCTTCGCCTGCTTGTGGCCGCGCCTCGTGAGGGCTCGGGCCATGTCGTCGCCGGTGCCGTCCTCTGCCTCCGCGTGCCGCCAAAGAATCAATTCCATTCAGCCCTCCGGGCTATTCAAGAAAGGGCAAGGGGACACAGATGAACACAGATGAACACAGACAAAGGCAATGGGGATTCAGTTCGCCGACGTCTCCGACCCAGCTTGGTTTTATCTGTGTTCATCTGTGTTTATCTGTGTTTATCTGTGTCCAATGCCTTTGGGTTAGTTCGTTTTCCTCCCGCGCGTCGTGAGCGCGATGCCCGCGAGGATGAGCGCGATGCCCATCAAGTGATACAGGTGGATCGTTTCGCCGAGGAACATCCAGGCCAGCAGGCTCCCGAACGCCGGCATCAAGTGCACGAAGATGCCCGCCACGTTCGAACCCACTTCGGAGACGCCCCGGTTCCAGAAGATGTACCCGAGGAACGAAGGGAAGAGCCCCACGTAGAGCATCGCTCCGATCGTGGCCGGCGTGAACTCGGCGTGCCCCTCGAAGACCAGGACCTCCACGAGCATCAGCGGAAAGAGCAGCATCACGCCGACGCACGCGCAGCAGACGAGCAACACGATGCCCGGCAACTCCGCGGGCTTCTCGCGCAGGAAGACCGTGTACGCGGCCCAGAACACCATGCCCGCGAGCACGATCACGTCGCCCTTGTTCAACTCGAGCTGCGCCAGCACCGTGAGGTCCCCGCCGGTCAGCACCGACAGCACGCCCGCCATCGAAACGCCGACGCCCAGGGTCTGGATGCGCGTGAGGGAATCGCGATAGACCAGCCACCCGAGCAGGATGATGAGGATGGGGATCGCGCTGTTGAGGATCACGCCGTTGGTGGCCGTGGTGAACTGGAGGCCGACATACGCGAAGGCGTTGTGCAGCCCGGTGCCCCAGAAACCCAGCCGCACGATGAACTTCCAGTGGCGCCGCACGACGGGGAGGTTGGCCCGAACCTGGGGCCACGCGAAGAGCAGGAGTGCGACCGCCGCCACCACCCAGCGGATGAAGGTGAGCGTGAGCGGCGTCACATGGCCCACGATGGCCTTGCCCACGATCCAGTTCAGCGACCAGAACAGGGACGTGAGCGTGAGCAGCAGGTAGGGCGAGGCGCGGAACGACGTCATCGAGCCTGCGAGTATATCGGGGTGTTACGCTCGAACCGATGAATGCCCCGTTGCCCGAGCCGCCCGCGGCCATCACCGCCTGGACGCCGCTGCGCGAGCCGGTGTTTCGCATGCTGTGGCTGGCGTGGCTCGCCGCCAACACGTGCATGTGGATGAACGACGTCGCCGCGGCGTGGGCGATGACCGGCCTCACGACCTCCCCGGTGCTGATCGCGCTCGTGCAGACGGCTTCGTCGCTGCCGGTTTTCCTGCTGGGGTTGCCCTCGGGCGCGGTGGCGGACATCGTCGATCGCCGTCGCCTGCTGATGGGCACGCAGATCTGGATCGCGGCAAACGCGGCCGCCCTCTTCGCGGTCTCGGCGCTGGGCTGGCTCACCGCGCCGGTGCTCCTGGCCCTCGTGTTCGCCAACGGCATCGGCCTCGCGATGCGCTGGCCGGTCTACGCGGCGGTCGTTCCCGAACTGGTCGAGCGCCCGCTGCTACCCACCGCACTCGCTCTGAATGCCGTCGCGATGAACCTCTCCCGCGTCGTGGGTCCGCTGGTGGCGGGCGTGACCATCGCGTCGATCGGCACCGAGTTCGTCTTCGCGCTCAACTTCGTCCTGTCGGTGGCCGCGGCCATCGCGGTTTCGCGCTGGAAGCGCGAGGTGAAGCCCTCGGTCCTGCCCGGCGAGCGCTTCATCGGGGCGATGCGCATCGGCGTGCAGTACGTGCGCGAATCGCGCCGCATGAAGGATGCGCTGGTGCGCATCTCGGTGTTCTTCTTCCACTCGACCGCGCTGCTGGCCCTGCTGCCGCTCGTGGTGAAGCAACTGGGCGAAGGCGGCGGTGCGGGGACCTTCACGCTGCTGCTGGCTTCGATGGGCGCGGGCGCGATCGTGACCGCCACGCAACTGCCGAAGATGCGCGCGAAGTGGACTCGCGACCATTTCACGCTGTGGGGCACCGCGATCACGGGCCTTTGCATCGTGCTTGTCGCCTACGCGCCCAACATCTGGGTGGCGGTGCCGATCCTGTTCGTCGCGGGCGTGGCCTGGATCGCGGTGGCCAACGCGGTCACGACGGCCGCGCAACTGGCGCTGCCGAACTGGGTTCGCGCGCGCGGCATGTCGATGTACCAGATGTCGATCATGGGGGCTTCCGCGTTCGGCGCCGCGCTCTGGGGACACATCGCGGGCCTGACGAGCGTGCCGACCAGCCTGGCGATCGCCGGGGCCCTGGCCATCGTGGCCGCCCTGCTCACGCGCAAGCGCACGCTCGACGCCGAAGGCGACGAGGACTACACGCCGACGCATCCGTGGGACGAACCGGTTCCCGCGCGCGCCATCGAGCCCTTCGAAGGCCCGGTGATGTGCACGATCGAATACCTCATCGATCCGGATCGCGCCGCCGAGTTCGACCGGGTCATGGCACGCAGCCGCAGCGCGCGGCTGCGCCACGGTGCGGTGTCATGGGGTCTCTTCGAGGATGTGCAACGCCCGGGGCGTTTCGTGGAGTACTTCGCGTGCGATTCGTGGGCCGACTACCTGCGGCGCTTCGACCGCTTCACCGCCGGCGACGAACAGCTTCAAGCGGAGCGCTACGCCTTCCACCTGGGCGAGGAGCCGCCGCGCATCGCGCGATACGTCGCGCGCCATCCCTCGCTCAAGTAGCGCAGCGGCTCACGCAACCGCCCGGGGCTCACGTAACAGCCCGGATCGTCGGCAGCGGCGGCGAGGACACCACACGACGCGTTCCGAGAAGGCCGGCGAGTGCCACGCCGATCGCACCCGCGAAGAGCCCGACCAGCGGCACGGTCGCGTTGAACTCGTAGGGGATGCCCAGCACCTTGTCGGACAACACCATCGCGAGTCCGACGGATCCCGCGGCCGCGATCGTGCCCGAGAGCAGGCCGATGGCCAGGAATTCGGCGAGTTGCATGGCCGTCAGCTGCGCGCTGCTGGCACCCAGCGTGCGCAGGATGGCGCCTTCGAAGACGCGCTCGTCCTGCGTGGTCGTGATCGCGGCGAACAGCACCACGAGCCCCGCGGCGATCGCGAAGAGGAACACGAACTCTACGGCGCGCGAGACCTGGTCGGTCACGCGAACGACCTGCTCCATGATCGCGGAGAGGTCGATCACGCTCACGTTCGGGAATTTCTGCACCAGCGCCGAGACGACTTCCTCGCGACCCCGGTCGAGGCGGAAGCTCGTGATCCAGCTCGCCGGGTACGACTCCATCAGCTCCGGGTTCGCGATCACGAAGAAATTCGCCTTGAACGAATCCCAGTCCACCTTGCGGAAGCTCGTGACGGGCGCGGTGAAGCGCGAGCCCGCCACTTCGTAGGTGAGCGAATCGCCGATCTGGATGTTCAGCGTCTTGGCGATCCCCTCCTCGACCGAGAACTGGGGCTTGCCCGAGCGCTCCTTCCAGAACGTGCCGGCGACGATGCGATTGTCCGGCCGCGGCTTGTCGGTGTACGAGAGGTTGAATTCGCGCTCGACCAGGCGCTTGGCGCGTTCTTCCTTGTAGTCGGCGCCGGAGACTTTCTTGTCATTGATGGCCACGAGCCGGCCGCGGATCATCGGATAGAGGTCGGGCGTGGCGAGGTTCTGCTCGGCGAAGAAGCGGCGGATCTCGGGCAACTGGTCGGTCTGCATGTTGATCGCGAAGCGATTGGGCATGTCCGCCGGCATCGATTGCTGCCACTTCGCGATCAGGTCCGAGCGCACGACCGTGAGCAACACCATCGCCATGATGCCCAGGCCCAGCGCCATGATCTGCACGAGGCTGCCCCCGGTGCGCCGGCGCAGGTTGGCGAGCCCGTAGCGCCACGGCCCCGGCGCGGCGCCGCGCAGGCGCGAGGCGAGCACGATCAACCCGTAGCCGAGGATTGCCGCGACGGCCATGGCGATCGCGAAACCGGCGATGGTGATGGCGCCCAGCTTCACGTCGCCCGCCTGCCAGATGATCAGCGCGGACAGCGCGGAGAGCCCGAGCAGGAAGGCGACGACGCTGAGCGGCTCGGCGGGTGCCAAGTCGCGCCTCAGCACGCGCAAGGTGGACGCATTGCGCAAGCGCAGCAGCGGCGGCAGCGTGAAGCCCAGCAGGAGGACGAAGCCGATCACCGCGCCCTGCAACGCGGGCGTGGCTCCGGGCAACGGAAGGGCCACCTGGAAGAATCCGGTGAGCCAGGTCGCCAGCACGGCCTGCGCCCCGTATCCCGCCAGCGTGCCGAGCGCGCAGCCGATCACGCCGAGGATCACGAATTGCCACGCGTTGATCGCGAAGATGTCGGCCTGGCTGGCGCCCAGGCAACGCATCATCGCCGCCGCATCCGTCTGGCGCTGCGAGAAGCGCCGCGCGGCCAGCGCCACCGCCACCGAGGCGAGCACCACGGACAGCAGCGATGCGAGGCCGAGGAAGCGTTGCGCGCGCTCGAGCGACGAGCGGACTTCGCTCCTCGCATCGCGCACGCCCTCGACGCGCTGGCCCCGCGCCAGCATCGGCGTCACCTCGGCGCGGAAGCGCGCGACCGCATCGGGCTCGCCCTTCACCAGCAGCCGGTACGTGACGCGGCTTCCGACTTGCAGCAGACCGGTCGCATCGACATCCGCCGCATTCATGAGCACGCGCGGCGCGATTCCGAAGTAGTCGAGGACGCTGTCGGGCTCGCGCGAGATGAGCGCGGCCACCGTGAGCTTCGCGCGGCCGACCGCGAGCGTGTCTCCAACCTGGAGCTTCAGGCGTCCCACCAGCGGAATGCCGATCCACACCGCGCCCGGCTTGGGACCCCCATCGACTTCGCGTTCCGGCGCGCCGGGCGCATCGGTGAGGCGAATGCGCCCGCGCAGCGGGAAACCGTCCGTCGCGGCCTTGATCTCGGCGAGGTTCACCGCGTCGCCGTTCGACACCATGCTGGGGAACGTTCGCGTCTGCGCAACCCCGAGGCCCTGCTTCGCGGCGGCCTCGAGGAATCCCGCGGCGAGGGGCTGGTCGGCGATCACGACGAGGTCTCCGCCGAGCAATTCATTCGCCTGCCGGTCGAGCGCGCTGCGTACGCGATCCGCGAAGAAGCCCACCGTGGTCACGCTCGCGACCGCGATGAACAACGCGGCGAGGAGGACGCGAGATTCACCCGCGGCCCAGTTGCGGCGAAGGAGACGAAGGGAGAGACCGAGACGATTCATGGAATAGAGCGTTGAACCGCAGAGGACGCAGAGGACGCAGAGGAAACCCGGGTCAAATGCGTGATTGAGCAACGTGGAGCCAGGTTCGCAGCCTCGCCTTTCCTCTGCGACCTCTGCGTCCTCTGCGGTTCAATGCCTTTCATCTTCACTCTTGCACCACGCCCGAAACGATCCGGATCCGCCGCCCGCATCGCGCCGCCAGGTGCTCGTCATGCGTGACCAACACCAACGTGGTCCCCCGTTCGCGATTCATGCGGAACAGCAACTCGATCACATGGTCACCGGTCACCGAATCGAGGTTCCCCGTCGGTTCATCCGCGAAGAGCAATTTGGGTTCCGTCACGAACGCGCGTGCCACCGCGACCCTTTGCTGCTCGCCGCCCGAAAGCTGGCGGGGATAGTGGCCGAGGCGATCGCCCAGCCCCACTTCTTCGAGAACGCGGGACGCTCGCGCCTTCGCATCGCGACCGCCGGCGAGCTCGAGCGGCAACATCACGTTCTCGAGGGCCGTCAGGGCCGGCAGGAGCTGGAACGACTGGAACACGAAACCGACCATGCGGCCGCGAAGGCGGGCGCGGCCGTCTTCGTCCAGCGCGAAGAGGTCCTCGCCGTCGATCCACACCTTGCCGGACGAGGGAACGTCCAGCCCGGCGAGCAATCCCAGCAACGTGGACTTCCCCGAACCCGAGGCTCCGAGGATGGCGACGGCTTCGCCGGCCTGCACCGCGAGGTTCGCATCGCGCACGATGACCAGCGTGTGGTCGGGCGTGGCGACTTGTTTCGTGAGGCCCGCCGCCCTCACAATGGCGGCGGGGCGGACTTCCTGCCCCACCGGCTGAATCCCATCCTGCGTCCGTGCGTCCATTCTTCTCCGCCCTGCTTCGCGTTGTCTTCGCCTTCATTGCCACGGCCGGCAGCGCCGCGGGTGCCGGCAACGTGCTGGTGTTCGGGGACAGCCTCTCGGCCGCCTACGGGCTCGCCACGACCCAGGGCTGGCCCGCGCTGCTCGAGCGCCGCCTGGAGCAGAAGGCGCCCGCGTGGAAGGTGGTGAACGCCAGCGTCTCCGGCGAAACGACCGCCGGGGGCTTGCGCCGCCTTCCGCAAGACCTGAAGCTGCACCGCCCGCAGGTGGTGGTGATCGCGCTCGGCGCGAACGACGCGCTGAGGGGACTGCCGATCGCCGCCGCGCGGGCCAACCTCGAACAGATGGTGCGCCTCGCACGAGAGGCGAAAGCCACGCCCGTGCTCGTGGGCCTCATGATTCCACCGAATTATGGCATCGAATACGCGGCACAGTTCCGCGACATGTATGGCGATATCGCCAAGCGCATGAAGATTCCGCTCGTGCCGTTCCTGCTGGAGGGCGTGGCGGACAAGCGCGAGCTCTTCCAGGCCGACCAGTTGCACCCGACGGCCGAGGCGCAACCCCGGATCCTGGACAACGTCTGGGCCGTGCTGCAGCCCGTGCTCGTGCCGAAGAAGGCTTCGTGACCGAGCTTCCGTTCGTTCGAGAGCGCCCCGCGGGCCTCATCGCGCCACCGCTGACCCTCGCGCAACTGCGCGGATTCGACGCGATCATCGACGCGCGCAGCCCTTCGGAGTACGCCGAGGACCACCTGCCCGGTGCGATCAACTGCCCCACGCTCGACGACGAGGAGCGCATCGTCGTGGGCACCGCATACAAGCAGCAGGGCGCCTTCGAGGCCAAGCGCATCGGGGCCCCGATGGCGGCCCGCAACGTGGCGCGCCACATCTCCGAGTCCTTCGCCGGCAAGCCGCGCGAATGGCGGCCCCTGACCTATTGCTGGCGCGGGGGCGCGCGCTCCGGCGCGCTCGCGTACCTGCTGCGGCAGGTCGGCTGGGACGCCTTCCGGCTCGAAGGGGGATACAAGGCCTTTCGCAAGCAGGTGGTCGAGGAACTCGACGAAATGCCGGTGCGCTTCGACTTCCGCGTGGTCTGCGGTGCCACGGGCACGGGCAAGAGCCGGCTGCTGGAGGCGCTCGCGGGCCAGGGCACGCAGGTGCTCGACCTCGAGGTGCTGGCGGCCCATCGCGGATCGCTCCTGGGCGACCTGCCCGACGCCCCGCAACCGACCCAGAAGGCGTTCGAGACGGCGATCTGGGCCGCGCTCTCGACCTTCGACGCCGCGCGCCCGGTGTTCGTCGAGTCCGAGAGCCGGAAGGTGGGCAACCTGCGCGTCCCCGAGGTGCTGATGGAGCGCATGCGCGCGGGCCGGTGCCTGCGCCTGGACACCACCCGGGAGGGCCGCATCGCGCTGCTCCTGGAGGACTACGTGCACCTCATCGAGCGCCCCGCGGTCCTGCTGGAGAAGATCGACTGCCTGCGGCCGCTGCACGGGGCCGAGCGCATCGAGCGATGGCGTACCCACGCCTCGGAGGGCCGCTGGAAGGACCTGGTGGCCGACCTGCTGGACGAACACTACGACCCGGCCTACCGGCGTTCGATGTACCGGAACTACCAGGATGCGCAGACGGCCACGCCTGTAACGGTGACGGACGTCTCCGGCGAGGGGTTTGTGCGGATTGCCCGGGAGATTTCGGCTAAACTCGCTTGAAATAATCCTTCCTTGCGCACCCTCCGGCGCTGGCCTCGTGTCCGACCGCCCCTCGAAGATCGGCAAGTACAACCTCCTGTCCGAACTGGGCCAGGGCGCTTCTGCGGTCGTCTACCTGGCCGAGGACCCGTTTAACGATCGCAAGGTGGCCGTGAAGGTCGCCAAGAGCGACTCCGAGATGGGCGAAGAGGAAGCGATCCGCTTCGAGAAGCTGTTCCTCAACGAAGCCTCGCTCGCGGGGAAGCTGAACCACCCGAACATCGTCGGCGTGTTCGATGCCGTGGTCGAAGGCGACCAGCGCTACATCGTCATGGAGTACGTGACGGGCGGCTCGCTCAAGAAGTACTGCACCGAGACCAACCTGCTGCCCGTGCGCCAGGCCGTGCTGGTGATCTTCAAGATGTGCCGCGCGCTCGACTACGCCTTCCAGAACGGCGTGATCCACCGCGACATCAAGCCCGCCAACATCCTGTTGAGCGACCGCGACGACATCAAGATCAGCGACTTCGGCACCGCGAAGATCTCGCACGCGACCCACACGCAGATCGACGGCTTCCTCGGCTCGCCGGCCTACATGTCGCCCGAGCAGATCAACGAGGAAGGCCCCAGCGTCCAGTCGGACATCTACTCGCTGGGCGTGGTGATGTACGAGCTCCTCACCGGCAAGCTGCCGTTCCGCGCCGAGAACTCGGTCGCGATGATCAACAAGATCCTGAACGAGGATCCGGTCCCCATCGACCAGCTGCGCCCCGACCTCCCCGAGAAGCTGATGGAGATCGTGAAGAAGGCGATGCACAAGGATCCGAAGGTGCGCTACGGCTCCTGGTTCGAGATGGCCACGGACCTTGCCAACACTTTCCCGCAGCTCGAGCGCTATTCGCACGAGATCAGCTCGACGGAGAAGTTCAACAAGCTGCGCTCGCTGCCGTTCTTCCGCGAGTTCCGCGATGCCGAGCTCTGGGAAGTGCTGCGCGGCGCCGTGTGGGAAACGCATGGACGCGACGAAAACCTGCTGGTCGAGGGTGAAGTCGGCCAGGCCTTCTTCATCGTGGTGGGTGGGCAGGTGAAAGTGGTCAAGGACGGCAAGCTGCTCAACGTCCTGAAGGAAGGCGATTGCTTCGGCGAGATGGCCTACCTCTCGGGCGACCGCGCCCGGCGCTCGGCCTCGATCATCTCCGTCTCCGAAGTGCACCTGCTGAAGATCCAGGCGACGCAGCTGGAGAGCCTCTCCGACGGCTGCCAGCTTCGCTTCAACCGGGAGTTCCTGCGCACGCTCATCGAGCGGCTGACGTGGACTTCTTCGGTGCTGGCGCAATTCCGGCGCTAGCGCGCGTTACGGCGAAAGGCTCCCTCCGCAGATAAACGCGGATAAACGCCGATGATCTCCTCAAGCAACAACAAGAAGAACTGGGGTTAAACCCAATGTCCTTTCCATTTGCTTGAGGGGGTCATCGGCGTTTATCTGCGTTTATCTGCGGAGAGCGCCTTTTGCCCTAGTCAGTCAATCAGACAAACCGCGGAAGCGGCAATCCCCTCACCGCGCCCGGTGAACCCGAGCTTCTCGGTCGTCGTGGCCTTCACGTTCACGTCGTTCACCCCGACATCGAGATCGGCGGCGATGTTTACGCACATGGCCGGGATATGCGGCGCCATCCGCGGGGCTTCCGCGATGATCGTGGCGTCCACGTTCACGACGCGATAGCCCTTCTCCTTCAGCAGCGCGAAGATGTGGCGTAGCAGCGCGCGGCTGTCGATGCCCTTGTAGCGCGGGTCGCTGTCGGGAAAATGTTTCCCGATGTCCCCCAGCGCCGCCGCGCCCAGCAACGCATCGCAGATCGCATGCAGGAGCACATCGGCATCGCTGTGGCCGAGCAAACCCTTCTCGTGCGGAATCTCCACGCCGCCGATCACGAGCTTGCGGCCCGCGACCAGCTGGTGGACGTCGAAGCCCTGGCCGATGCGCATCGTCACGCGGGCACCATCGCGCGGCGCAGGAGGATGAGTTCGGCGAGCTCGAGATCCTCGGCGAACGTGACCTTGATGTTCGAGTTCTCGCCCTGGACCAGCTTCGGCGCCTGGCCGAGCAGGTTCTCGACGGCCTGGGATTCATCGGTCGCATCGGGCTTCGAGGCCAGGCCGCGCTTCAGGATTCCGCAACGGAACATCTGCGGAGTCTGGGCGCGCCAGAGGTGCTCGCGCGGCACGGTCTCGGCGACGCGCAAGGTGACTTCGGCGCGCTTCAACGTATCGGCCAGCGGCATCGCGAGCAGGCCGCCCACGGGATCGGTGATCACCTCGTCCAGGAACTGCTCCACCAGGGATTTCGTGATGCAGGGGCGCGCGGCATCGTGGACCAGCACCCAGTCGTCCTTCGCCATGCGCGGCGCCAGGTGCTCCAGCGCGTTCACGACGCTTTCGGCGCGGTTGGCCCCGCCGGTGAAGGCGGCTTCGATCTTCTCGGGGAATTCGCTCCAGTCATGTTCGCCCCAGTGCCGATCCAGCGGCGAGAGGATGGCGACCACCGTGTGGATGCGCGCGATCGACGCGAGCGTCTCCAGCGCGTGGAACATCATGGGCTTGCCGGCCAGCGGGATGTACTGCTTCGGAACGGCATCCCCGAGGCGCGTGCCCTGCCCGGCGGCGGGCACGAGAGCGAAGATCTTCGGCATGTGAGTTCGAGTGAGGCGGCCATTGTAAACTGGGTCCATGCTGGCGCGGCGACTCCTCGTGTTTCTCGCTTGCCTCGCCTCCGGATGCGACGTCGGGCCGAAGCCTATCGGCACGATCGACCAGGCCGGGGAACTCGTCGTTCTCACGGTGAACGGCCCCGCGACCTACTTCGAGGACGCCGAGGGCCACGCGTCCGGCTTCGAATACGACCTGGTCACGCTCTTCGCCAAGGACCTCGGCGTGAAGGTGCGGTTCGTGCTTGCCGACGACGTGTCGAAGATCGAACCCGCGATCAAGGCCGGCCGGGCGCACCTGGCGGCGGCCGCGCTCGTGCGCCAGCTCGATCTCCCGGGCGGCACGACCTGGGGTCCCTCGTACTTCACCGCGCAGCACGTCGTCGTCTACCGGACCGCGGAGCCGAAACCGAAGTCGCTGGTGGAGCTCTCGGGCAAGCGCGTGGGCGTGGTCGAGGAGTCCTACGCGGATTCGCTGCTGATGGAGCCGCCGAAGCTCTCCGTACCGATCGAGCGCCTCCCGCCGGGCACACCCACCGGCGACCTGCTGCAGCAGCTCGTGGATGGGAAGCTCGACTACGCGCTGATGGAGTCCACGCGCTTTACGCTCCTGCGCAAGCACTTCCCCCAGCTCGACACCGCCTTCGACGTGGGCAAGCCCGTGGACCATGCGTGGCTCGTCGCGTCGATCGACAAGGATCGGATTCTCGGCGCGGCAAGACCGTTCTTCGAACGCGTCACGAAGGACGGCACGCTGAAGCGCCTGGTGGACCGGCACTACGGCCACGTGAAGAGCATCTCCGTGGTGGATGCCTCCACGTTCCTCGAACGCATCGACACCACGCTGCCGGCGCTGCGCGGCTACTTCATCGAAGCGGAGCGGGCGAGCGGCGTCGACTGGCGCCTCCTCGCGGCCATCGGCTACCAGGAGTCGCATTGGGACCCGAAGGCCACCTCGCCCACCGGCGTGCGCGGGCTGATGATGCTCACCGAGGACACCGCCCAGCGGCTGCAGGTGAAGGACCGCCTCGATGCCCGCGAGAGCATCCTCGGCGGCGCGCGCTACCTCGTGCTGATGAAGGACAACGTTCCGCAGCGCATTCCCGAGCCCGACCGAACGTATCTCGCGCTCGCCGCCTACAACGTGGGGATGGGCCACCTGGAGGACGCGCGCATCCTCGCGCAGCGCTCGGGCCTGGACCCGGACCAGTGGCAGAACGTGCGCTTCGTGCTGAAGAAGCTCGCCGACCCGAAGATCTATCCCACGTTGAAGCACGGGTACGCGCGCGGCTACGAGACGCTCGATTTCGTGGACAACATCCGGAACTACCGCGACATCATCGACCGCCTCTCGCCGCGCGACACGCCGCTCATCCCGCGGCCCGCCGTGCTCGAGCCGGTTCAGAGCGTCTCGAAGAGCGCGCCCGCGTCCAGGTGAGAAGTGTCGCCCCAGGCCTCGACGGTCCAGCTTGAACCGTCGAACGCGAGGGCGTTGAAGGACGCGTTGGCGATCGGGATGGGATGCGGAGCCGCGATCGCGAGGCCGTGGATCACGCGGTAGAGCGATGCGAGCACGCCGCCGTGCGCCACGACCGCGAGCCGCGATCCGGCGTGCTCCCGGGCCAGCGCCTCGAAGGCCTCCTTCACGCGCACGTAGAACTGCCGGCGGCTCTCCCCCCCGGGAATCGCGAAATCCGGATCGGTATCGCGCACCTTCGAGAAGGCGTCCGGGTACTGGTGGTCCAGCTCGCCGTAGGTCAGGCCTTCCCCGACGCCGAAGGACCGCTCGCGCAGCCTCGCGTCGCGCGCGACCTTGTGCCCGGTCAGCGAGGCGATGATGCGTGCCGTCTCGTACGCACGGCCCAGGTCGCTCGAGACGAGGGCCTCGAAATCCTCCGCGCGCAGGCGGGCCCCGATCGCCGCGGCCTGCGAACGGCCCACGTCGGTGAGGTTGCTGTCCGAGTGGCCCTGGATGCGCGCGGCGACATTCCACGCGGTCTCGCCATGGCGCACGACGATGAAGCGCGTGGTCACTTGGAGGGCTGGATTCCCGCCTTCGCGGGAATGACGGTCACGCCGTCCATGTAGGGGACCAGCGCGGCGGGGATGGTGACCGAGCCGTCCGCGTTCTGCCCGTTCTCGAGGACCGCCACCAGCGTGCGCCCGATGGCGAGGCCGGATCCGTTGATCGTGTGCACCGGCTCGGTCTTGCCCTTCTCGTTCTTGAAGCGTGCCTGCATGCGCCGCGCCTGGAAGCCCTCGAAGTTGGAGCACGACGAGATCTCGCGGTACGCGTCCTGTCCCGGCAGCCACACCTCGAGGTCGTAGGTACGCGCGCTCGAAAAGCCGATGTCGCCGGTGCAAAGCAGCATGGTGCGGTAGGGCAGCTCCAGCTTCTGCAGGATGGCCTCGGCGTTGCGCGTGAGCTCCTCGTGCGCTTCGGTCGACTTGTCCGGGTGCGCGATCTGCACCAGCTCGACCTTGTCGAACTGGTGCTGGCGGATCATGCCGCGCGTGTCCTTGCCGTAGCTGCCGGCTTCGGAGCGGAAGCACGGGCTGTGGCATGCGAACTTCATCGGGAGGTCTTTCGCGTCGACGATCGTGTCGCGCACGAAATTCGTCACGGGATACTCGGACGTCGGGATGAGATAGAGGTCGCGGCCCTCGATCTTGAACAGGTCTTCCTTGAACTTCGCGAGCGACGAAACGCCGTCGGCGCACTCGCCCGTGACCATGTAAGGAACGTAGACCTCGGTGTAGCCGTGTTCTCGCGTCTGCACGTCGAGCATGAACTGCGCGAGCGCGCGGTGCAGCCGCGCCACGCCGCCCTTCAGCACCGAGAAGCGTGCACCGGCCAGCTTCGAGGCCGTGTCAAAGTCGAGCCCGCCCAGGCCGGCTCCAACGTCGACGTGGTCCTTCGGCTTGAAATCGAACTTGCGCGGCGTGCCCCAGCGGCGCACCTCGACGTTGTCGTGCTCGGACTTGCCGTCGGGCACGTCGGCGCGCGGGATGTTGGGAACGACGCGCAGGAAGGCCGACTGCTTCTCCTGGATCTCCGCGAGCTTCGTCTCGTTGGCCTTGAGCTCGTCGGTGATCGCGGTCGATTCGGCCATGGCGACCGAGGCGTCCTCGCCCTTGCCCTTCAGCATGCCGATCTGCTTGGAGAGCGTGTTCTTCTTGCCCTGCAGCTCCTCGGTGCGCGACTGCACGGATTTGCGCTCGCCCTCGAGCTTGAGGAAAGCCGCCTCGTCGAAGGCGAAGCCGCGGCGTTTCAGGCCCGCGATGGCCGCGGGGAGGTCTTTGCGAAGAAGCTGGATATCGAGCATTGGGGAGAAATCGGGGTCAGGGTAGAAATATCTTTGAAATCGGGGTCAGGGTAGAAATATGAAGATATTTCTACCCTGACCCCGATTTTTCTATTTTCCTTGTTTGCGGGCCTTCGCGTCCAGTGAACGGAGGTGCTCGAGCTTCTCTCGGATCTTCGATTCAAGGCCGCGGTCGGTCGGGCGATACCAGTTCGGACGCTCCATGCCCTCGGGGAAGTAGTTCTCGCCCGCCGCGTAGCCTTCGGTCTCGTCGTGGGCATAGCGGTAGTGGTCGCCGTATCCCAGGTTCTTCATGAGCTTCGTGGGCGCGTTGCGGATGTGCATCGGCACCGGACGCGTGCCGTCTTTCTGGATGAAGGCCCTCGCCTCGTTGTACGCCGTGTAGACCGCATTCGACTTGGCGGCGATCGCGAGGTAGACGATGCATTCGGCCAGCGCCAGCTCGCCTTCGGGGCTGCCCAATCGCTCGTAGACTTCGGCCGCGTTCAGCGCCACTTCGAGGGCGCGCGGGTCCGCGAGCCCCACGTCCTCGCTCGCCATGCGGATCATGCGGCGGGCCATGTAGCGCGGGTCGGCGCCGCCGTCGAGCATGCGCACGAGCCAGTAGAGGGCCGCGTCGGGGTCGCTGCCGCGCATGCTCTTGTGCATCGCGGAGATCTGGTCGTAGAAGTTGTCGCCGCCCTTGTCGAAGCGCCGCCCGGCGCGCTGGGCCACCGCGTCCACGTAGTCCACGTCGGCGCCACGCCGGCCCTCGAGGCGCGCGGCCTGCGCGATCTGCTCGACCAGGTTCAGCGCGCGGCGGCCGTCGCCGTCCGCGAATTCGGCGATGCGCTTCTTCGCCTCGGAAGTCACGTCGACCTGCTCGGCCTCGAAGCCGCGCTGGATCAGCGTGTCGAGGTCGTCCGCGGTCAGGCTCTCCAGCACGTACACCGCGGCGCGCGAGAGCAACGCGCCGTTCACCTCGAACGACGGGTTCTCCGTGGTGGCGCCGATGAACGTGAGCAGGCCCGACTCCACGTGCGGCAGGAACGCATCCTGCTGCGACTTGTTGAAGCGGTGCACCTCGTCCACGAACATGATCGTGGAGCGGCCGTACTGCTCGCGGGTGAGCTTCGCGCGCTCCACCGCTTCGCGGATCTCCTTCACGCCCGCGAGGACGGCGGAGATGGCGATGAACTCCGCCTTGAAGGCCTGGGCCATCAGGCGGGCCAGCGTGGTCTTGCCGACGCCGGGGGGACCCCAGAGGATCATCGAATGGGGCCGGCCCGCGTGCAGCGCGATCCAGAGGGGCTTGCCCTCGCCCAGCAGGTGGCGCTGGCCGACCACCTCCTCGACCTTCTGCGGCCGGAGGCGCTCCGCCAGCGGCACATAGGCCGCCCCGGACTCGTTGAAGAGGTCGCGTTCCACCCCGCTATTCTAGGCCGTGCCGGCCCCTTTCCCGACGCGCCAGAAGCGTTTCATCGACGCGGGCACCAGCCGCAGGATGGCCTCGTCGCCGCCCTCGCGCAGGAACTGCTCGAAGGCCGAGGCGACGGGGGGCAGCCGCTTGCCCCGCCGATGCACGCAGTACCAGCGCCGGCGGATGGGGAAGTCGACCACGTCCAGCACCACGAGGCGCTTCGCCTCGACTTCCAGCGCGATCGCGTGGGCCGACATGAACGCCACGCCGAAGCCCGCGGACACCGCCTGCTTCAACGTCTCGTTGCTGGCCGCCTCGATCACGATGCGCGGCCGGATGCGCGCGCGCTTGAGGACCTCGTCCATCACGCCGCGCGTGAGCGAGCCCTGCTCCCTCGCGATGAACGGCTCGCGCCCGAGCGAGGACATCGGGATGCGGCGCGAGGCCGCGAGCGGATGGCCCGGCGGGGCGATGATCACGTGGGGATTGGTCGCGAATTCGCTCGCGCGGAAATCGCCGTCGGCCGGGGGCAGGCTCATGATCCCGAGGTCCACCAGGTTCCGGTCGAGGCGGCGCAACAACTCGTCGCGGTTGCAGACCGACAGCGCGACGTTCACGCCTTCGTGGTTGGCGCAGAACGCGTTCAGCAGCGTGGGAAAGAAATAATCCCCCGCGCTGATGACGCCCACGTTGAGCGTGCCGCCCTCCACGCCGCGATGGGCGGCGAGGTCGTCCTCGAGGCCGCGCAACTGGTCGAGGATGGCCGTGGTGGCGCGGCGCATGGTCTCGCCCGCGGGGGTGAGGTAGACGCGCCGGCCGAGCCGTTCGAACAGGGGCGTGCCGGCGTGGCGCTCGAGCTCCGCGACCTGCAGCGAGACGGCCGGCGCGGTGAGGTGCAGCTCCGCCGCGGCGCGGGCGAAGGAGAGGTGGGCCGCGGCGGAGGCGAACACCCGCAGCTGGCGCAAGGTGGCGGAACGCATGCGATTACATTAGCAATAACTTACCTAAAAGCAAAGTAAGTTTAACTATGCCTAAGGCTGCCCCGGAGCTAGCATGGGTTCGTCGCGGTCCGGTGAGGCCGTGCAACGGAGGAAGACCGACATGACCAACACCGCTCCCGCAGTCGACGCGCACGGCCTCGCCGAAGCGCTCTCGACCCTGGGCCTGCTCTACGGGGCCCGCGAAGGACTTGCCCACGCCGCCAAGGGCGCCACCGACGACGCGGACGTGATCCGAGCCTTCATCCGCAAGGAGCGCCCGCACCTGCTCGAGTCCTACGACCTCGACGCCCTGGTCTCGCTGGTGCTGGCCGCGAAGTCGCGCAAGGCTTCCGCGCCGCTGTCGATCGAACAGTTCAAGCCGGCCTGATCCCCGGAAAGCCCGCCGACCGCGCCGACCATGAAATTCTGCATCGTCGGCGCCGGAGCCATCGGCGGGTTCGTGGCTGCGCGCCTGGCCGGCGCGGGCCATGAGGTTGCGCTCGTCGCGAGGGGCCCGCACCTCGCCGCGCTGAAGCGCGATGGCATCACCGTCCTCGAAGCCGATGGAACGCGCCACACGCATCGCGTGGCCGCGCATGGCCACGTCTCCGAAGCCGGGCCCGCGGACGTGGTCCTGCTCACCCTGAAGGCCATGCAGCTCGGCCCCATGGCCGCGGACCTCCCCAACCTCTTCCACGACGGCACGGTCGTCGTGCCGATGCAGAACGGCGTGCCCTGGTGGTACTTCCAGCGCCACGGCGGCGAGCACGAAGGCCTCAGCCTCGCCTCGGTGGATCCGTCGGGCGCGCTCGCCGCGGCCATTCCCGCGGAGCGCATCGTCGGTTGCGTGGTCTATCCCGCGAGCGAGATCGCGTCGCCCGGCGTGATCCGCCACGTCGAAGGCGAGCGCCTCCCGCTGGGCGAGCTGGACGGCACCGTCACCCCGCGCGTCGAGGCGATCTCGCGGGCGTTCCAGGACGGCGGACTCAAGGCGCCGGTGCTGACCGACATCCGCTCCGAGATCTGGCTGAAGCTCTGGGGCAACCTCACGTTCAACCCGCTTTCCGCCCTGACCCGCGCGACCCTCGACCGCATCTGCGCCGAGCCGCTCACGCGCGAACTCGCCGCCGCGATGATGACCGAGGCCGCCCTCGTCGCGGGCCGGCTGGGCATCTCCTTCCGCGTGCCGATCGAACGGCGCATCGAAGGCGCCTCGAAGGTGCGGGGCCACAAGACCTCGATGCTGCAGGACATCGAAGCCGGGCGGCCCACCGAGCTCGATCCGCTGCTGGGCTCGGTGATCGAGCTCGCCCGCCTCACCGGTTCCGACGTTCCCAACATCCGCGCCGTCTACGCCTGCACCCGATTGCTCGAAGCCACAGTCCGCCAATAAGAATCCGAGGAGACCCATGTTCGATTCGAATACCCATCCCGCGACGAGCGACCCGGAACTCTGGGGCGCCATCGATGCCGAGGCCGTGCGCCAGGAGCAGCACCTGGAACTGATCGCCTCCGAGAACTACTGCTCGCCCGCCGTGCTGCGTGCGACCGGTTCGGTCCTCACCAACAAGTACGCGGAGGGCTATCCCGGCAAGCGCTACTACGGCGGCTGCGAACACGTGGACGACGTGGAGCGCCTCGCGATCGAGCGCGTGAAGCGCCTCTTCGGCGCGGGCTACGCGAACGTGCAGCCGCATTCGGGCTCGCAGGCGAATCAAGCCGTGTATTTCGCCGCGCTGAAGCCGGGAGACGCGATCCTCGGCATGTCGCTCGCGCACGGCGGCCACCTCACGCACGGCGCCGCGGTGAACCTTTCGGGGAAGGTGTTCCGCGCCGCCGCCTATGGACTCGACGCGAACGAGCGCATCGACTTCGACCAGGTACGCGACCTCGCCCGCGAGCATCGCCCGCGGATGATCGTCGCGGGCGCCTCGGCGTACTCGCGCGTCATCGACTGGTCGCGCTTCCGCGAGATCGCCACCGAAGTCGGCGCGAAACTGATGGTGGACATGGCCCACTACGCCGGGCTCATCGCCGCGGGCCTGTATCCCAACCCGGTGCCGGTCGCCGACTTCGTGACCAGCACCACGCACAAGACGCTGCGCGGGCCGCGCGGAGGATTCGTGCTCTCGGGCGTCGAGCATGAGAAAGCCATCAACTCGAGCGTCTTCCCGAGCCTGCAGGGCGGGCCGCTGATGCACGTGATCGCCGGCAAGGCCGCCGCCTTCCACGAAGCGGGCACGGCCGGATTCCACAACGACCAGGTCCAGGTACTCGCCAACGCACGCGCGATGGCCGAGGTGCTCGCCTCGCGCGGGCTGCGCATCGTCTCGGGCGGCACGGACTGCCACATGTTCCTCGTGGACCTGCGGCCGCTCGCCGTCACCGGCAAGGACGCCGAAACCGCGCTGGGCCGTGCCCAGATCACGGTGAACAAGAACGCGATCCCCAACGATCCCGAGAAGCCCATGGTCACCAGCGGCATCCGCATCGGGAGCGCCGCGCTCACCACGCGCGGGCTGGGCGTGGTCGAGGCGCGCGTGGTGGCCGGACTCGTGGCCGACGCGCTCGTGGCTCGCGGCGACGACCTGCGGCTGGTGCGCGTGCAGAAGCAGGTGCGCGAGATCTGCGACGCGTTCCCCGTCTATCGCGCGATGAAGCGCCGCGCGCTCGAAACCACGGAGGCGGTATGAGAATGGCCGGCCGGCATTTCCTGTTCGTTCCCGGGCCCACCAACGTCCCGGACCGCGTGATGCGCTCGATGGTGATCGCGATGGAGGACCACCGCTCCTCGCGCTTCCCCGAACTCACGCGCGGGCTCTTTCCCGACCTGCTGAAGATCTACGGCTGCCGCAACGGCGAGGCGTTCATCTTTCCCTCGACGGGCACCGGCGCCTGGGAAGCGGCGCTCTGCAACACGCTCTCGCCGGGCGACAAGGTGCTCGCCCCGCGCTTCGGGCAGTTCAGCCACCTGTGGATCGACATGATGCAAAGGCTCGGCCTCGACGTGGAGGTGCTCGAGACCGAATGGGGCGAAGGCGCTCCGGAGTCGCGCATCGAGGAAGCGCTGCGCGCCGACAAGGGCCACAGGATCAAGGGCGTGATGATCGTGCACAACGAGACGGCCACGGGCGTCACCAGCGACCTCGCCGCCGTGCGCCGTGCGATGGATGCGGCCAAGCACCCCGCCCTGCTCTACGTGGACGCGGTGAGCTCGCTCGGCAGCATCGAGTTCCACATGACCGACTGGGGCGTGGACCTCGCCGTCGCCGGCTCGCAGAAGGGGCTCATGTTGCCCGCGGGCCTGGGGATCGTCTGCGCAAGCCCGAAGGCCATCGAAGCCACGAAGACGGCCAAGTGCACGCGCGTCTTCTTCGACTTCGCCGACATGCGCCGCGCGAACGGCGATGGCTACTTCCCGTACACGCCGGCGCTGCCGCTGCTCTACGGCTTGCGCGCCTCGCTCGACCTGCTGAACGAGGAAGGACTCGACCAGGTCTATGCACGACACGCGCGGCTGGCCGAAGGCGTGCGCGAGGCGGTCGATGCGTGGGGGCTCGTGACCTGTTGCCGCGATCCGCGCTGGTACTCGAACACGGTCACCGCGGTGATGGTGCCGCAGGGCATCAACGGCGCTCACGTGATCGACGTGGCCTTCCGGCGCTACAACCTGGCGCTCGGCGCGGGATTGAGCAAGATGGCCGGCAAGCTCTTCCGCATCGGGCACCTTGGCGATCTCAACGAGCTGATGCTGCTGGGCGCGTTGGGCGGCGTGGAGATGGCGATGGCCGACGTCGGGATTCCCGTGGAGGCCGGGAGCGGCGTCGCGGCCGCGCAGACGTACTGGAGGCGAACGGATCCCGTGGCAAAGCGGCGGGTTGCACGGTCGGAGGTCGTCTACGCTTCCCATTCGACGGGGTCGATCAATACCTGAACCGCGGTTTGCGTAACATGCGACCGGTATGCAGTCGACTCCGCCCACCGTCGCAGCCGTCGTTCGCGAGCAGACCCACCTCTCCTGGTCCCGGGCCCGGAAGCTCTGCACGGACGGGCGTGTCACGGTCGACGGCAAGCGCTGCCTCGATCCGGCCGAGCGCGTTCCCGAGGGCGCGGTGGTCGTGGTCGACCTGCAGGGGCCGAAGCAACCCGCCGGGCCGCTTTCCCGCGAAGCGATCCTCTTCTTCGACCGGGACGTGGTGATCGTCGACAAGCCGGCCGGAATGCTGAGCGTTCCCGACGTGCCGGGCAACAAGGACACGCTCGGCGTCCACGCGCGAACGCTGCTGCGGCGGATGGGCGCCGAGGACACCGCGCTGGCCGTCGTCCACCGCCTCGACAAGGACACGAGCGGCCCGATGGCGTTTGCGCGAACCGCGACGGCCCAGCGCGCGCTCGCGGCGCAGTTCCGGGACCACGAGGTCGATCGCGTCTACCAGGCCATCGCCCACGGCACCGTCGCCGCCGCGCGGGTCGAGACCTACCTGATTCCCGATCGAGGCGACGGCTTGCGGGGCTCGTACGGCCACTACAAGCGTGCGACGGGCGATCCTCCGGCCATCGCACGACGCGCGATCACGGTCCTCTCGCCGCTGGCTTCGCTCAAGGGTGCCACGCTGGTCGAATGCCGCCTGGAAACCGGACGCCAGCACCAGATTCGCATCCACCTGTCGGAACTGGGGCATCCGCTGGCCGGCGAACGCGTGTACATCCGCGACTACACCGGCGCGAAGATCGAGTCGCCGCGTCCGATGCTCCACGCGCAGACGCTCGGATTCCTGCATCCCCGAACCGGCAAGCACGTCCTTTTCCAGCGCGAGCCCCCGGCCGACTTCCAGGCAATGCTCGAACGCCTCCAAACCAAATCGGGGTCAGGGTAGAAATATCTAGATATTTCTACCCTGACCCCGATTTTTTCTACTTGGTTTCGTCCATCACGTCGGCGCCCTTGGGCGGCGTGAACGTGAAGGTGTTGGGCGGCAGCGCGGCGTTGGGCTTCAGGTCCGAGAACACGAGGCTGGTGCGTCCGCCGAGCGAATCGGAGAGCTCCATCGCGGCGAGCGTCTTGCCCTTCATGCCGATCCGCACGCTCTCGAAGCCGGTGTCCTTCTCCTTCGGCGTGGCGACGACCCAGCCCAGCCCGTCCTTCTCTCCTGCGTCGGTGAGCAGGAAGACCTTCGTGATGTCGTCCTTGCCGGCGAGCAGCGCGGCGGGCGTAGCCGACATCGCCTTGTCGATGCGCTTCACCGTGACCTGGTTCAGGTCCGCGTCGTGGATCCAGAGCTTCGCACCGTCGCCCACGAGGGCCTGCTTCACCGGCTTCTCGTAGACCCAGCGGAATTTTCCCGGTCGCGCGAAAGCGAATGTGCCCGAGGAACGGTCGACGACCTTGCCGCGCTGGTCGAACACCTGCTGCTCGAAATGAGCCGTGGCGGTCTTCGCCTGCGCATTGAACGCGAGGAAATCGTCGAGTGCGTTGGCGAACGCGGCGGGAGACGCGGCGAGCACCGCCGCCAGGAGGAAATTCTTCAGGGTCACTTCTCCACGCGCGTGGGAACGAGGATCTCGCGGTTGCCGTTGGAGGCCATCGACGACACCATGCCGGCGCGCTCCATGTCCTCGATCAGGCGGGCCGCGCGGTTGTAGCCGATGCGCAGGTGCCGCTGCACGAGCGAGATCGAGGCCCGCTTGTTCTGCAGCACGATCTGCACGGCCTGGTCGTACAGCGGGTCGGCTTCGCCCGCGGGTGCATCGCCGCCACCGGCCGCATCGGCGAGGTCCGGCTCGTCGAGGATGCCCTCGATGTATTGCGCCTCGCCTTGCTTCTTCACGTTCTCGACCACCTTCATGGCCTCTCCGTCCGACACGTACGCGCCGTGCACGCGCTGCGTGAGGCCGGTGCCCGGCGGGAGGTAGAGCATGTCGCCCTGTCCCAGCAGGCTCTCGGCGCCCTGCTGGTCGAGGATCGTGCGCGAATCGATGCGCGAGCTCACCTGGAACGCGATGCGCGTCGGCACGTTCGCCTTGATCAAGCCGGTGATCACGTCCACGGAAGGCCTCTGGGTGGCGAGGATGAGATGGATGCCCGAGGCGCGCGACTTCTGCGCGAGGCGGGCGATCAGTTCCTCCACCTTCTTTCCACTGACCATCATGAGGTCGGCAAGTTCGTCGATCACGACCACGATCAAGGGCAGCGGCTCGAGCTTCTCGGGATCGTCGGGCGTGAGGCTGAACGGGTTCACGAGCGGCTGCTTCTTCTCGATGCCTTCGTGCACCTTGGTGTTGTAGCTGGCGAGGTTGCGCACCGAGAAGGTGGACATGAGCTTGTAGCGCCGGTCCATCTCCACCACGCACCAGTTCAACGCGGCGCCGGCGTGCTTCATGTCGGTGACCACCGGCGCCAGCAGGTGCGGGATGCCCTCGTACATCGAGAGCTCGAGCATCTTCGGGTCGATCAGGATGAAGCGCACCTCTTTCGCCGTCGCCTTGTACATCAGCGAAAGCAGCATCGCGTTGATGGCCACCGACTTGCCGGAACCGGTGGTGCCGGCCACGAGCAGGTGGGGCATCTTCGCGAGGTCCGCGACCACCGGCTTGCCGGCGATGTCCTTGCCGAGCGCGATGGCGAGCTTGGAGCCCATGTCGGCGTAGGCCTGCGAGCCCACGATCTCCGAGAGGCGCACGATCTCGCGCTTCGGGTTCGGGATCTCCAGGCCCATGCAGGACGTGCCGGCGATGGTCTCGACCACGCGAATGGCCGTGACCGACAGCGCACGCGCCAGGTCGCGCGCGAGGTTCACGACCTGCGATCCCTTCACGCCCACCGCGGGCTCGATCTCGTAGCGCGTGATGACCGGGCCCGGATAGGCGGCGACCACCTTCACCTGCACGTTGAAGTCGAGGAGCTTCCTTTCGATGAGGCGCGAGGTGTACTCGAGCGTCTCGGCCGTGGGGCGTTCGATGTGCGGATCGGGCGCGTCCAGCAGCGCCAGCGGCGGCAGGGGCGAGTCGGGCAAATCGGCGAAGAGCGGCCTCTGCTTCTCGCGCACCACGCGCTCGCTGCGGGGAATCTCGAGCACGGGCATCTCGATGCGGATCGGCTCGTGCTCCTCGAAAACCTTCTTCGCCTCTTCCACTTTCTCTTCGCGGACCTGCGCAGCGATCTTGCCCTCTTCGCGGTCGCGCTTGGCCTCGATGCGCGAGCGAATCGTGGCAAAGGCCCACTCGACGCCGGCCCCGACGCGTTCGGCGAAGCGGATCCAGGACAATCCCGTGAAGACGCTGAAGGCCGCGGCCAGCACGGCGATCAATCCGAGCGTGGCGCCCGTGAATCCGAAAGCGGTCATGGCGAAGCGCGCGAGCACGCCGCCCAGCACGCCACCCGGAGACCCGGGCAGTGCGGCTGTGAGGCTATGCAGGCGCAGCGATTCCAGCGTGGCGCTCGAGGCCAGCACGAGCGCGAAGCCCGCCAGGCACACGGCCAGCGTGCGGCGATCGACGAGTCCCCACGATTCCACGCGGCCATACAGGCGGAGGATCCCGACCGCGGCGAGGGCGACCCACCACCAGGCCGAAAGACCGAAGAGATAGAGCATCGCATCCGCGATCCACGCGCCGAGGGCACCACCGCGATTCGCGAGCGCAGCGCCGCTGCCGCTATAGAACGGGCCGGGGTCGCCTTTGTCGTAGCTGATGAGGGCCAGCGCGAGGTACAGGCCGGCGGCCAGCAGGAGGATCCACAGCGCCTCGCGAAGGAGGCGGCCCAGCCGGGGGTTGGCTTGGGCGGGTGATTCGCGCTGCGGGAGATCGGCCATCGATGCATCGTCCTGCGTAATGCCCGATTGTCTCACAGCGATGGCGGCAACTCCCGGTTGATGATGGTGATGGACTTCGATTCCACCGTGATGAAGCCGCGGTCCGAAAGGTCCTTCAGGATGCGGTTCACCATCTCGCGCGAGGCGCCCACCATGTTGGCGAGATCCTGCTGCGAGAGCTTCTCGCCCACCATCAGCTTGCCGTTGCTGTAGACGGCGAGTTCGAGCAGCGTCGAGGCCACGCGGCCGTAGACGTCCATCAGCGCGAGCGTGCCGATCTTGCGGTCCGCTTCGCGCACGCGCGAGGCGAGCACGCGCATGACCATGTTGCCGATGCGCGGGGCCGACTCGACGCATTTCTCGAACGACGAGTGCGAAAGGATGTGGAACGTGCAGGCTTCGAGCGTGGTCACCGAAGCCGAGCGCGGCTGCTTGTCGATCATCGACATTTCGCCGAAGAAATCGCCGGGGCTCAGGATCTTCAGGATGATCTCGCGGCCGTCTTCGTCGCCGATGAAGACCTTCACCTTGCCGGTCTGGATCATGTAGAGCGAATCCCCCATCTCGCCTTCCGTCAGCACGACGGCGTTGCGCGGGTAGGACTTCTCGACGGAGAGCGTGCGCACGACATCCAGCTCGCGATCCGAAAGCTGGGTGAAGAACGGCACCGCCTTCAACGTCATGGTGCGGTCGCCGATGAGGGTGTTGCGGCGGGCAGGTGTGCTCATGCAGGGGTAATAGCAATAATTCCGTTTTGTGTCAAATATTTAGTCGGCCAACCTGCCAACTCGCCCGAGGTTCACGCGGCCCGGAACGGCGCCGGAATGCGATAATTGCCAACATGAAAACACAGCATAGCCGCCTCCTCATCCTCGGCTCCGGGCCGGCCGGGTACACGGCCGCCGTCTACGCCGCGCGCGCCAACCTGAAGCCCGTGCTCATCACCGGGCTCGCCCAGGGCGGCCAACTCATGATCACTACGGATGTCGACAATTGGCCCGCGGACTTTAGCGGCGTCCAGGGTCCGGAGCTCATGGAGCGCTTCCAGAAGCACGCCGAGCGCTTCAACACCGAGCTCGTGTTCGACCACATCCACACCGCCAAGCTCACCGAGAAGCCCATCACGCTGATCGGCGACTCGGCCACGTACACGTGCGACGCGCTGATCATCGCGACCGGGGCTTCCGCGATGTACCTCGGGCTCGATTCCGAGCAGGCGTACATGGGCAAGGGGGTGTCGGGCTGCGCCACGTGCGACGGCTTCTTCTACAAGGGGCAGGACGTCTGCGTGATCGGCGGCGGCAATACCGCGGTCGAGGAAGCGCTCTACCTCACCAACATCGCGAAGCACGTGACCGTGATCCACCGCCGCGACAAGTTCCGCGCGGAGAAGATCCTGCAGGACAAGCTCTTCCAGCGCGTGCAGGAAGGCAAGGCGAAGATCCTCTGGAACACGACGCTGGAGGAAGTGCTGGGGGACAAGTCGGGCGTCACCGGCGTGCGGATCAAGAACGACGGCAAGACCGAGGACCTCAAGGTCTCGGGCTGCTTCATCGCCATCGGCCACAAGCCCAACACCGACATCTTCACCGGCCAGCTCGAGATGAAGGACGGCTACATCGTCACGAAGAGCGGGCTCGCGGGCGGGGCCACGGCCACCAGCATCCCGGGCGTGTTCGCCGCCGGCGACGTGCAGGACCACGTCTACCGCCAGGCCGTCACCAGCGCGGCCACCGGCTGCATGGCGGCGCTCGACGCCGACAAGTACCTGGAAGGCCTGCCGGCTTGAAGCTGCCGCCGCGCGCGGCGAACGACCTCGAATTGTTCCGCGAGGCCGTGCGCGACGTGCGGCCGGCGCCCGCCTCGAACCGGGTCGAGCCGTATCGGCCCGAACGCCCCGCCGTCGCGGCCAAGCGCCTCGAGGACGAACGCGCGGTGCTGGCCGAGCTGGGCCGCCTCGCCGACGACACCGACGACATCGAGATCGAGGAAGACCGCCTCTTCCTGCGCCCGGGCCTGCCGCGCGACATCCTGCGCAAGCTCCGGCGCACGCATTGGGTGATCCAGGACGAGGTCGACCTGCATGGCATGACCTCCGCCGAGGCGGCGCTCGCCACCGCCGCCTTTCTCACGGAGTGCCTGCGGCTGGGTGTGCGCTGCGTGCGCATCGTGCACGGCAAGGGGCTGCGCTCGCACGGCCGCCAGCCCGTGCTGAAGCACAAGATCCGCAAGCTCCTCACGAAGCGCGACGAGGTCCTCGCGTACGTGGAGCCCCGGGCCGCCGACGGCGGCGGCGGCGCGGTTGTCGTGCTGCTCAAGGGCTAGCGCGATGGCGAGCCGGCGGCGCCTCTTCATCCTGCTCGCGATCCTGGCGCTGGTCGTCGGCATCGATACCCTCGAGCGCCCGCTCGCCAATCCCGACGAGGGCCGCTACTCGGAGATTTCGCGCGAGATGGCCGCTTCCGGCGACTGGATCACGCCGCGCCTGAACGGCCTCAAGTACTTCGAGAAGCCGCCGCTGCAGTACTGGGCGACCGCGGTCTCGTTCAGCCTCTTCGGCGAGAACGAGTACACCGCGCGCTTCTACACGGCGTTCTGCGGGCTGCTCACGCTCTTCGCAACGTGGTTCACGATGCGCCGCCTCACGAACAACGAGACCGCGTTGCTCGCCACGGGCGTGCTGCTCTCCAGCCCGTACTTCATGGCGCTGGGCGTGATCGTCACGCTCGACATGGGCCTCACGTGCTGGCTCACCGTGGCGCTGGCGGGCTTCCTCTACGCGCAATCCGATGGCACGAGCGAGCCGACGCGGCGCCGCGCGATGGGGGTGGCGTGGGCCGGCATGGCGCTCGCCGTGCTCTCGAAGGGCCTCATCGGGATCGTTTTCCCCGCGGCGGCCATCTTTCTCCACTGCCTCCTGCATCGCGACTGGACGCTGCTGAAGCGCCTCGCATGGGGACGCGGGATCGCGATCTTCCTCGCCATCGCCGCGCCGTGGTTCGTGATGGTCTCGCGGGCCAATCCGGAGTTCGCGCACTTCTTCTTCGTGCACGAGCACTTCGAGCGCTTCCTCACCACGCAGCACCGGCGCGTGGAGCCGGCGTGGTACTTCGTCCCCATCCTCTTCTTCGGCGTGCTGCCGTGGATGTTCACGCTGCCGTCGGTGGCCGCGGCATCCTGGCTTGCCGAGCGCGAACGGCGCTCGTTTCCCTGGCGGCGCTTCGCCCTCCTCTGGGCGGGATTCATCTTCCTGTTCTTCAGCGCCTCGGGCTCGAAGCTCCCGGCCTACCTGTTGCCCGTCTTCCCGATGCTGGCCCTCGTGATCGGCGACTGGCTCGCGCGCACCGAGCCGCGGAGGATCGCGCTCTACCTCCTGCCGGTCGTGGTGGTGATCGTGATCGGCCTGGCGATCGGCTGGGGCGCGCCCGAACGCGCGAAGAGCGCGTGGACCCGCGACCTCTACGGCACCGCGCGCCCGTTCATCGTGGCCGGCGGGCTCGTGATCTCGCTCGGCATCGCGGGCGCGGCGTGGCTGCTGCGCAAGGGCGAGCGCGTGGTCCCGCTCGCCATCGTGGTGCTCGCGACCCTGGTCTTCGTCGACTGCGTGGAGGATGGCTACGAGATGCTCTCGCCGCGCCAATCGGGCAGGGATGCGGCGGCGGTCACGCGGCAATGGGTCGATCCCTCGACGCGCATCTACTCCGTGAACTACTACGACCAGACCTTCCCGTTCTACCTGAAGCGCGAGGTCACGCTCGTGAACTACGTGGACGAGTTCGCGCTGGGCCAGGCCAGCGAGCCGCGGCGATCCCTGCCGACCGTCGCGGCGTTCGTCGAGGATTGGAAACGACCCGGGAGCGCGGTCGCTATAATGCAGCCCGGCCTCCTTGAGGAAGTCCTGAAGCCCGCGGGACTGGCGATGATCCTCATCCACGCAGACGAACGCCGAGTCGTGGTGCGCAAACCTTGAACCCGATCAGTTTCTCCCTCGTGCTCACCGGCGTGCTGCTCAACGCAGCCGCCCAGCTCCTGCTGAAGGCGGGCACGAACCGCATCGGCGAGTTCGCGTTCTCGTGGGAGAACCTGGGGCCGGTCGGCGTGAAGGTCGCCTCGAGCCCGCACATCCTCGGCGGCCTGGCCTGCTACGCGGTGAGCGTGGTCGTGTGGATCATGGCGCTCTCGCGCGTGCCGGTCAGCGTGGCCTACCCGATGCTCTCCATCGGCTACATCGTGAACGCGTTCGCGGCCTGGATGCTGTTCGGCGAATCCCTCGCGATCCAGAAGCTGATCGGCATCGGATTCATCGTCGTCGGGGTCTTCCTGGTGGCGCGCTCGTGAAGCCGCTCGACCTGCCCTTCGCGCGGCCGGCCATGGACGAGGCCATGATCGCCGCCGTCGCCGACACGCTGCGCAGCCGCTGGATCGTCACGGGCCCGCGCTCGGCGCAGTTCGAATCCGCGCTTTCGCAGCGCTTTGGGGGACGATCCGTGCGTGCGGTGACTTCCGCCACGGCCGCGATGCAGCTCGCCCTCGAGATGCTCCACATCGGCGCCGGGGACGAGATCGTGGCCCCCGCGCAGAGCTTCTTCGTGACGGGGAACCTGATCGAGCGCAGCGGCGCCAAGGCGGTCTTCGTGGACGTGGACCTCGTCACGCGCAACCTCGACCTCGACGCGGCCCAGTCCGCCGTGACACCGCGGACGAAGCTGCTGCTGCCCACGCACTACAACGCCCCGCTCGACCCTGCAGCGCTCGCGGCCTTCGCGAAGCGCCACGGCGTTCGCATCCTCGAGGACGCGGCACTGGCCATCGGCTCCCGCTACCCCGATGGGCGCGCGGTCGGCGCCACCGGCGACCTGGTCACGTTCAGCTTCCACCCGAACAAGAACATGACGACCATCGAGGGCGGCGCGATCGTGCTCGACGCCGCGAACGAGATCGCCACGATCGACGAGCTTCGCTTCCACGGCATCCGCCGCCTGCCCGACGGCACGCGCGACGTGGAGCAGGCGGGCACCAAGTACAACTTCTCCGACGTCTCCGCGGCACTCGGACTCGAGCAGCTGAAACACCTCGACGACTGGTGCGCCCAGCGAGAACGCCTCGCGATGCACTACTTCCGCTGCCTCGAGGGCGACGACCTGCTGACACCCGATCGCCTTCCGCCCCGCCACAATCCCGGCCACAGCTGGAACATGTTCACCGTTCTCCTGCCGCTCGCCGCGTACGGGAAGCCGCGCAAGGCCTTCATCGACGCGATGCGCGAAGAAGGCATCGGCATCGGCATCTCCTACGAGGCGATCCATCTGACTTCGCTCTTCCGCCAGAAGGGCTTCCAGGAAGGCATGTTCCCGAACTCCGAACGCATCTCGCGCGAGACCGTCACGTTGCCGCTCCATCCCGAGATGACGGAGTCCGACGTGGAGCGCGTGTGCGCGGCCCTCTCGCGCCTGCTCCGCCGGAAGGCCGCCTGACATGGCCAAGCCCCGCGTCTCCGTCGTGATCCCCGTCTACAACGAGGAAGCGGTGCTGCCCGCGCTCTTCGCGCGCCTGTACCCGGCGCTCGATGCCCTCGGCACCCCCTACGAGATCGTGTTCGTGAACGACGGGAGCTCGGACAAGTCGGCCGCGCTGCTGCGCGAGCAATTCCAGAAGCGCCCGGACGTGACGCGCGTCGTGCTCTTCAACGGCAACTTCGGCCAGCACATGGCGATCATGGCCGGCTTCGAGCAGGTGCGCGGCGAGCGCGTCGTGACGCTCGACGCCGACCTGCAGAACCCGCCCGAGGAGATCGGCAACCTGCTCGCCAAGATGGACGAGGGCCACGACTACGTGGGCTCCATCCGCCGCATGCGCCAGGACGTGGCCTGGCGCCGCTGGGCCTCGAAGGCGATGAACCGGCTGCGCGAACGGCTCACGCACATCCACATGACGGACCAGGGCTGCATGCTGCGCGCCTACGATCGCGCCATCGTCGACGCGATCCGCTCTTCGCGCGAGGTCAGCACCTACATTCCCGCGCTCGCCTACTCGTTCTCCCGCAACCCGACCGAGATCGAGGTCGCGCACGAGGAACGCCACGCGGGCGAGTCCAAGTATTCGCTGTACCGCCTCATTCGCCTCAACTTCGACCTCGTGACCGGCTTCTCCGTCGTGCCGCTGCAGCTCTTCTCGCTCTTCGGCATCCTCGTGTCGATCCTGTCGGTGATCGTGTACGTGGTGGTCATCGTGAAGCGCGTCGTGCTGGGCGAAAGCTATGGCCTCGAGGTGATCTGGGATCGCGACATCCTGGAGTTCTTCCTGATCGGCGTGCAGCTCTTCGGCCTGGGCCTGATCGGCGAATACGTCGGCCGCATCTACCAGCAAGTGCGCGAGCGCCCGCGATACCTCATCCAGGCGATCCTCGAAAAGACGGAATGAACGCCACGGCCGTCGTCTTCGCCTACCACGACGTGGGCGTGCGCTGCCTTTCCGTACTCCTCGACGAGGGCGTGGATGTGAAGCTCGTCGTCACCCATGAGGACGATCCGAAGGAGACGGTGTTCTTCGGCAGCGTGCGCGAGCTGGCGACACGCCGCGGCGTCGCCGTCGAGACGCCCGCCGACGCGAACGCCCCGGAATTCGTCGAACGCCTGCGGGCCCTCGCGCCGGATTTCATCTTCTCGTTCTACTACCGGAAGATGCTCTCGCCCGCCGTGCTCGCCACGGCGAAGCGCGGCGCCTTCAACATGCACGGCTCGCTGCTGCCGAAGTACCGGGGGCGCGCCCCGGTGAACTGGGCCATCCTGAAGGGCGAGCGCTGGACCGGCGCCACGCTGCACGAGATGGTGGCGAAACCCGACGCGGGCCGCATCGTCGGCTGGATGAGGGTGCCGATCGGCGAGGACGATCTCGCCATCGACGTATTCCGGCGCGTCACCGCAGCCGCGGCGGGTTTGCTGTGGCGCGACCTGTCGAAGCTGCTGGATGGCACGGCGATCCTCACGCCCCAGGATCTCTCGCAGGGCAGTTACTTCGGCGGCCGCAAGCCCGAGGACGGGCGCATCGACTGGACCCAGCCCGCCCGGGCGATCCATGACCTCGTGCGGGCCGTGGCCCCGCCCTATCCCGGTGCCTTCACCACGGTCCGGGGCAAGGTGCTCCGCATCCTGCGCACGCGCCTGGCGCCCGGGAAGGCCTCCGGGGCCCGCTCCGCGCTCGTGGTCGCGCCCGACGGCCTGTACGCCTTCGGGGGGGACGGAAACGCGGTGGAGATCCTCGAGCTCGACTACGACGGAAGCGCCATGCCGCCGCGGACGTTCTGCGACAATATGGGCCCGGGGATTCACGCTCCGGACCCCTAGCGCCTTCGACCCCCGACCATGGTTCCGACGCATCCCGCCCGCTTCCTCCACAAGCACCGCATTGAGGCGCTCACCGACGGCATCTACGCCGTGGCGATGACGATCCTCGTGCTGGAGCTCAAGTTCCCGCATGGCGCCGAATTCACGACCCGCGCCGCCTTCCACGCGGAACTGCTGCACCTGATCCCGAAGTTCATCGCGTGGCTGATCAGCTTCTTCATCCTGGCGACCTTCTGGATTTCCCACCATCGCGCCTTCCACTTCGTGAAGCGCGTGGACGTGAAGCTGCTGTGGATCAACATCCTGGGGCTGCTGTTCGCGAGCTTCCTGCCGTTCGCCGCGTCGCTGGTCGGCGAGCATGCCGGCTTCTTCGTGGCCCAGGTGATCTACGCCGTCGACATGGCGGCGATGGCCCTGATCGCCATCTGGCAGATCAACCACCTCGCCGCGAAACCGGAGATCTGCGACCCGCCGGTGCCGCACTACGTGCTGAAGGCCGTGCGCTTCCGCTGCGGCAGCATCGTGGCCGTGGCCGCGCTCGCCATCGGAATCTCGTTCTGGAACCCCTACTTCGGCACGACTGCGTTCATCCTCATGGTCGTGCTGGGCCGCATCGGCCGGCGCATGGAACAGCGTGGCGCCGAGCGCGAAGCCCTCCTTTCCTCGGACCGCCCCTTCCCATGAAAAAGATCTGCATCCTCGGCGTGAACGGCTTCATCGGCCATCACCTGTCCAAGCGCATCCTGGCCACCACGGACTGGGACGTGTACGGCATGGACATGAGCTCGGACCGCATCGGCGACCTCCTGGCCGACCCGCGCTTCCACTTCTTCGAAGGCGACATCACGATCAACAAGGAGTGGATCGAATACCACGTGCGCAAGTGCGACGTGATCCTGCCGCTGGTCGCGATCGCCACTCCCGCCACGTACGTGCGCGAGCCGCTCAAGGTCTTCGAGCTGGACTTCGAAGCGAACCTGCCGATCGTGCGAAGCTGCGTGAAGTACAAGAAGCGCATCCTGTTCCCCTCGACGTCCGAGGTGTACGGGATGTGCGAGGACGACGCGTTCGATCCGTATGCCTCCAACCTCGTGCTGGGGCCGATCGACAAGCAGCGCTGGATCTACTCCTGCTCCAAGCAGTTGATGGACCGCGTGATCTACGCCTACGGCTCGATGGACCAGCTCGACTTCACGCTGTTCCGCCCGTTCAACTGGATCGGCGCGGGCCTGGACTCCATCCACACCGCGAAGGAAGGCAGCTCCCGGGTGATCACGCAATTCCTCGGCCACATCGTGCGCGGCGAGTCCATCCAGCTGGTTGATGGAGGCTCTCAGAAGAGAGCATTCACGTATATCGACGATGGCATCGCCGCGTTGATGAAGATCATCGAGAACAAGGACGGCGTGGCGAGCGGGCGCATCTACAACGTGGGCAATCCCAGGAACAACTACTCGGTGCGCGAACTGGCCGAGATGATGCTGGCGCTCGCGAAGACCTACCCCGAGTACAAGAAGAACGCCGCGAAGGTGAAGCTGGTCGAGACCAGCGCCGGGAAGTACTACGGCAAGGGCTACCAGGACGTGAAGAACCGCGTGCCTTCGATCGAGAACACGAAGAAGGAGCTGGGCTGGGCGCCGAAGGTGGACATGAAGACGGCGCTGAAGAACATCTTCGATGCTTACCGCGGGCAGTTGGACGAGGCGCGGACGCTGGCGAACTGATGGAGAAAGAGCGATTGAACCGCAGAGGACGCGGAGAACGCGGAGAAAAGCCAAACCTGTTCAGTCATGCGCGGTCGAGATCGCGAGCCAAGGTGCAACGATTCGAGTGGGGTTTCTCTGCGATCTCTGCGTCCTCCGCGGTTCAATCGCTTTTGACTTTGACCTTTCCCTAAAGAACCACAATCCATGGAAACGAATCCCCTCGTCGGCGTCGTAATGGGTTCCCAGAGCGACTGGGACGTGATGCAGTGCGCCGCGCGCGTGCTGAAGGATTTCGGCGTGCCCTACGAGGCGAAGGTCGTCTCGGCCCACCGCACGCCCGACTCGATGTTCGTCTACGCCGAACAGGCGCGCGGCCGCGGGTTGAAGTGCATCATCGCCGGCGCGGGCGGCGCGGCCCACCTGCCGGGCATGCTCGCTTCGAAGACGACCATCCCCGTGCTGGGCGTGCCGGTGCCGTCCAAGCACCTCGCGGGACAGGATTCGCTCTACTCCATCGTGCAGATGCCGCGCGGCATTCCCGTGGCCACCTTCGCCATCGGCGAAGCGGGCGCGGCCAATGCGGGCCTCTTCGCCGTGAGCCTGCTCGCGGGGACGGATGCCGCGCTCGTCGCCAAGCTCGCCGAGTACCGCGCGAAGCTGGCCGAGCAGGTCGCCGCGATGCAACTGCCCGACGTCTTGTGATCGCACCGGGCGCCACCCTCGGCTTGCTGGGCGGCGGGCAGCTGGGCCGCATGTTCACCGTGGCCGCGCGCACGCTGGGCTACCGCGTGACGGTGCTCGATCCCGATCCCCTCTCGCCCGCGGCCGAATTCGCGACCGGGCACCTGAACACGGCCTACACCGACCCGGGCTCCCTCGACGAGCTCGCGCGCACGTGCGCCGCGGTGACCACCGAATTCGAGAACGCCCCGGCCGAAGCACTCAACGCGTTGGCCCAGCGCATCGTCGTACGCCCGAGCGGCGACTCGGTCGCCATCGCGCAGGATCGCGCCCGCGAGAAGGGCTTCTTCGCCGAGCGCGGGTTTCCGCTCGGCCCGGCGGCCGCGATCCGCACGGAAGCGGACTTCGACGCCGCCCTCGCGCGCGTGAAGCTCCCGGCGCTGCTCAAGACCGCGCGCTTCGGCTACGACGGCAAGGGGCAGGCGCGCATCGACAGCCGCGCGGCCCTCGAGCGCACGTTCGGCGAATGGAAGCGCGTGCCCTGCATCCTCGAGGAGTTCCTGGCCCTCGAGCGCGAGCTCTCGGTGATCCTCGCGCGCGGCGCCTCGGGCGAGGTCGCGGTGTTTCCCGTCGCCGAGAACCAGCATGCGCACGGCATCCTCGACATCACCATCGCCCCGGCGCGCATCCCGGAGGCGCTGGCCCGCGAGGCGACCGCGCTCGCCACCCGCGTGGCCGCAGACCTGCGCTACGTCGGCGTTCTCGCCGTCGAAATGTTCGTGGTCGGCGGCAAGCTGCTGCTGAACGAAGTCGCGCCCCGCCCGCACAACAGCGGCCACTACACGATCGATGCGTGCCGCACGTCGCAGTTCGAGCAGCAGGTGCGAGTGCTGTGCGGCCTGCCGCTGGGCGACCCGTCGCAGCACAGTCCGGCCGTGATGGTGAACCTCCTCGGCGACATCTGGCGCGGCGCCGAGCCGCCCTGGGAGGCGGTGTTGCGCCACCCCGGCGCCCACCTCCATCTCTATGGCAAGCGCGAGGCCCGGCCCGGGCGCAAGATGGGCCACGTGACGGTCTGCGAGGCGACGCCCGAACGCGCGCTCGAGGTGGCCCTGGCCATCCGGCGCGATCTTGGGATCGAATGAACGGGGGGATCGAATGAACGGGCGGTATCGAGGGGCCCGGGACATCGGACGACGGCTCGAATCCGGTGGAACTTCCCGGCGCGTCCCAGCAATACCGCACAAGGAGGATCACCCCATGAACCGCATGCTGAACCGCATCCTGCCGCTCGCCCTCGCCTTTTTCGTGCCCTTCGCGACCGCCGCATCCGAGAGCCTCACGGGCTCCGGCAGGTCCGTCACCGAGACTCGAAACGTCTCGGGCTTCACCGGCGTGGCGTTCGCCCTGCCCGGCAAGCTCCAGGTCACCCAGGGAGACAAGGAAAGCCTCACGCTCACCGCGGACGACAACGTCATGCTGGTGATCGAGACCGTGGTCGAGAAAGGCACCCTCAAGCTCAAGTTCGCGCGCGACAACATCAACGTGCGCAACGCGAAGATCGCGGCCGTGCTCACGGTGCGCAACCTCGAGAGCCTCGCCGTCGCCGGATCGGGCGACGTGGCCAGCGGCCCGCTCAAGGCGCAGAAGCTCGCCGTGATGATCGGCGGCTCGGGCAACGTCTCGATCGACACCGTGAACGCCTTCGAGGTGAACGTGCGCATCGGCGGCAGCGGGGACCTCGCGGTCGGCGGCGGGCACGCGGAGGCGCTCACGGTCGCCATCGGCGGCTCGGGCACGTTGAAGGCGCCGAAGCTGGAGAGCAAGCGCGCGAAGGTCAGCATCGGCGGGTCGGGAGACGCGAGCGTCTGGGCGCGCGAAACGCTGAACGTGAGCGTCGCGGGCTCGGGCAGCGTGCGCTACTACGGCGATCCCGCGCTCGAAAAGGCGGTCGTGGGGTCGGGCGAAGTCCGCCGCGCGGGCGCCTCACCTTCCTGATGCTGGGCTGGCTCCGGGGCAAGCCCGCGGCGGAAGCGATCGCCGTCACGCCGGAGCTCTGGCTGCGCGCCACCGCACCGTGGCTCTTCATGCGCGGCCTGCACGACGAGGAACGGGAACGCCTGCGCGGGCTCTGCGAGCGATTCCTCGCGGGCAAGCACTTCTCCGGCACGCATGGCCTCGAAGTCACGCCGCTGATGAAGGTGCACGTGGCCGCGCAGGCCTGCATCCTGGTGCTCGAGCTTGGCATCGAGTGGTACGAAGGCTGGACCGAAATCATCGTCTACCCGAGCCAGTTCGCCCCCGAACGCGAGGTCATGGACGAGGACGGCGTGGTCCACGTCACCAACGATCCGATGGCCGGCGAGGCGTGGCTCGGCGGTCCGGTCGTGCTCTCGTACGAAGACGTCGCGATGACCGGCGACGAAGACGCGCGGATCGCGGGCTACAACGTCGTGATCCACGAGTTCGCGCACAAGCTCGACATGCGCCAGGGCGAGCCCAACGGTTTCCCGCCGCTGCACGCGGGGATGAGCGTGGCGGCCTGGCGCAAGGCGTTCAGCGAGGCCTACGCGGATTTCTGCGTCATGGTCGACGAAGCCGATGCGCTCGCGGAAGAAGACGACGGCGAAGCGCTCGATACGCTGCCCATCGACCCTTACGCGTCCGAGTCGCCCGGAGAGTTCTTCGCGGTCACGTCGGAGGCGTTCTTCGAAACCCCGGAACTGCTCGAACCCACCTACCCGGCGGTGTACGAACAATTCCGGCTGTTCTATCGCCAGGATCCGCTGGCGCGCCTTACTTCGACGGCTTCGACTTCCTGACCGAAGGGTCCTCGCCTTTCGAGCGGCTCGCGCCTTCGCGCTCCGCGTCCTTCATCTCCTGCGCCTCCGCGGCCGTGCGCGGCTCGGCGTCGCGCGCTTCCTTCTCGATGTCGTGGTGTTGCACGTGGTCCTTCACGCCCTCGTTGTACTGGCGCGTGCCGGCATAGCTGCCTTCGCCTTTCGGGTCCTTCGAAACGGTGGGTTTCATCGCGATCTCCATGGTCCTCGGGTAGTGAGGACCAGCATGGCGGATCGCGAACGGCTTGCCTGCGGGAGGCGGCCGGGCGGGCGCGTAGGAAGCGCCCTACACGCTCGGCGGGGCGCCGGGCGTCAGAGGAAGAGGACGGCGGGGAAGACAGCTATGGCGAGCACGATCAGCACCCACTCGCAGTTCCACCGCTTCAGGTGGCCCGTGTAGTGGAGGATGATCGCGGCGATCGCGAACACATAGAAAGCGGCGAGAAGCATTCTTGTAGGCCTTTTTTGGTCCGTGCGCGACCTAGGATAGCAGGAAGGCCCCGGAGCGGCCTAGACGGCGTCCTCGCCGGTCTCGCCGGTGCGGATCCGGACCACCTGGGCCACGTCGAAGACGAAAATCTTGCCGTCGCCGATCTTTCCGGTTCGGGCGGCCTTCACGATCGCGTCCATGGCCTTCTCCAGCATCGCGTCGGCGACGACGACCTCCACCTTCACTTTCGGCAGGAAATCGACCACGTACTCGGCGCCGCGGTAGAGCTCCGTGTGGCCCTTCTGGCGGCCGAAGCCCTTCACCTCGGTGACGGTGAGGCCGGACACGCCGATTTCCGAGAGCGCTTCGCGCACCTCGTCCAGCTTGAACGGCTTCACGACGGCTTCGATCTTCTTCATGGCGCTCGCCTTCTAGGCCTTCGGGCGGAAACCCGATGTTATAGGGTAGCGCCAATCCTTGCCGAACGAGCGCGGCGTGATGCGCACTCCCGGCGGGGCCTGGCGGCGCTTGTATTCGTTCACGCGGATGAGGCGGATCACCTGGCGCACCGCCTCGATGTCGTAGCCGAGGCTCGCGATCGCCTCGGGGGTCATGTCGCGCTCCATGAACTTCTCGACGACCACGTCGAGCACCTCGTAGGGCGGGAGCGTGTCCTGGTCGGTCTGGTCGGGCCGCAGCTCCGCGGACGGCGCCCGGTCGATCACGCGCTGCGGGATGACGCGCCCCTGGGAATTGCGCCAGTTGGACAGGCGATAGACCAGGGTCTTCACGATGTCCTTGATCACCGCGTAGCCGCCCGCCATGTCGCCGTAGAGCGTGCAATAGCCCGTGGCCATCTCGCTCTTGTTGCCGGTGGTGACGACGATGGCGCCCATCTTGTTGGACAGCGCCATCAACAGGGTGCCGCGGATGCGCGACTGCAGGTTTTCCTCGGTCGCGTCCTCGGGTCGGCCCTCGAAATTCGGCACGAGCTGCGCGCGGAACGCCTCGAACATCGGCTTGATCGGGATCTCGGTGTACTTCACGCCGTGGATCTTCGCCATCTCGCGCGCGTCCTCGAGGCTCATGTTCGCCGTGTAGTCCGAGGGCATCATCACCGCGTGGACCTGCTCGGCGCCCAGCGCGTCGACCGCGATCGCGAGGACGAGGGCCGAATCGATGCCGCCCGACAAGCCCAGCAGCACGCCGGGGAAACCGTTCTTGCGCACGTAGTCGCGCACGCCCGTCATCAGCGCGCGGTAGATGACCTCCTCTTCCGTGAGCGGCGGCGCGATGATGCCCTTGGCGGCGCTGCCCTCGAACTCGAGGATGTCCACCGACTCCTGGAACGTCTCGGCCTGGTAGGTGAGCGCGCCTTCGCTGTCCATCGCGAAGGAGGCGCCGTCGAAGACGAGCTCGTCCTGCCCGCCCACCCAGTGCACGTAGACGAGCGGCAAGCCGGTCTCCTTCACGCGCGCGCCCATCACGCGGTAGCGCTCGGCGAGCTTGTTGCGGTGGTAGGGCGAGGCGTTGATCGACAACAGGATCTCGGCGCCGGCGGCCTTGGCCTGCGCCGCGGGCTCGGGGAACCACAGGTCCTCGCAGATGGTGAGGCCGACCTTGCGGCCCTCGAGCTCGAAGACGCAGGGCCGGTTGCCGGCTTCGAAATAGCGCTTCTCGTCGAAGACCTGGTAGTTGGGCAGGCGCTGCTTGAAGTAGATCTGCTCGATCCGGCCGTGGCGCAGCAGCGAAGCCGCGTTGTAGCGCGTGCGCCCCTCCCGGTACGGGTGGCCCACGACCACCGCGATGTCGAGGCAGTACGTGGCGAGCTTCTGGAGCTCGGAGACGCACTGGTCGTTGAAGTCGTCCCGGAGCAGGAGGTCCTCCGGCGGATAGCCGGCGAGCGAAAGCTCCGGGGTGACGAGGAGGCGCGCTCCCTGGGCACGGGCGGTGTCGATGGCGCCGCGGATGCGCTCCGCGTTGCCGGCGAAATCGCCCACGGTCGTGTTGATCTGGGCGACGGCGATCTTCATTCGGGCGGATAGAATTCGAGTTGTCCGCCATTATACGGTGCCGCCCTCCGCGCTCCGAACCGTGACGCAGCTTCGCCTCCTCGCCTCCCTCGACGCCATTCCCGCCCCGCAGTGGAACGCCCTCGCCGGCGACAACCCCACTCTGGCGCACGCATTCCTCGACGCCTTGCACGTGACGGGCTGCGCTTCCGCGGAATCGGGCTGGGCGCCGCAGTACCTCACGCTCTGGGACGGCGAACGGCTCGCGGGCGGCGTTCCGCTCTACGTGAAAGGGCATTCCTACGGCGAGTACGTCTTCGACTGGGCGTGGGCCGAGGCGCACGAAAAGCATGGGCTGGCGTACTACCCGAAGCTGCTCGCCGCGGTGCCCTTCACGCCGGCCACGGGATTTCGCCTCCTCGCCGAGTCCCGCGACGCCCGCGTGGCCCTCGCCGCGGGAATGCTGAAGCTCGCGAAGGATTCGGAGCTTTCCTCCGCGCACGTGCTGTTTCCCGACGATCGAGACGCGGAAGTCCTGCGCGCCGGTGGATGGCTCGAGCGCACCGGCGTGCAGTTCCATTGGCGCAACCCCGGATACGCGAACTTCGAGGAATTCCTCGGCGCGCTCTCGCACGACAAGCGCAAGAAGATCCGGCAGGAGCGCCGCAAGGTCTTCGAGGCCGGCGTCACGTTTCGCCGCGTGACGGGACACGAAGCGACGGGCGCGGACTGGGACTTCTTCACGGCCTGCTACCGCCGCACCTACCGCGCGCATCGCTCGACGCCGTACCTGAATCGCGCGTTCTTCGGCCTGCTGGGCGAGCGCATGCCCGGCAACGTGCTGCTGGTGATCGCGGAGCGCGACGGATTCCCGATCGCCGCGGCGCTGGACCTCTTCTCGGCTTCGGCGTTCTACGGCCGCTACTGGGGTGCGATGGACTACGTCCCCGGGCTGCACTTCGAGGCGTGCTACTACCAGGCGATGGAGTTCTGCATCGAGCGGCGCATCCCGCTCTTCGAAGGCGGCGCGCAGGGCGAGCACAAGCATGCCCGCGGGTTCCTGCCGTCGGTCACGCGGTCATTCCATTGGCTGGCGCATCCCGCCTTCGAGCGCGCCGTCGACGACTACCTCGCACGCGAGGGATCGCACATCGCGGAGTACGTCGACGAGTTGAACGACCACTCGCCGTTCAAGAAATAATTGGGGTCAGACTCCCATTAAGTTAATTCCTTCGATGCGGTGTGCCGCATCCGAATTAACTTAATGGGAGTCTGACCCCAATTATTTCCACGCTGCGGAAAACTCCTTCCAGTGCGGCGCAGGCTGCGCGGCGAGGAAGGTCTTGAACAGCGCGACCTCCCGCTCGTACGCCTCGGGCCCCATCGCGCCGCGCATGTGCTGGAAGCGCAGGTAGAGCAGGTAGGTGTTGGCGACGTCCGTCTCGCAGTAGTTGCGGATCGCGTCGAGTTCGCCGCGCTTGTATGCGGGCCACACCTGCGAGCCGTCCATGCCCAGCTTGCCCGGCAGCCCGCACAGCACCGCGATCTCGTTCAACGGCGCCCAGGCCCGGTTCTGGTAGCCCGCGAGCACGTCCATCAGGTCCGTGTGGCGCAGGTGCCAGCGGCTGATGTAGTTGTTCCACTTGAATTCCTTGTTCTCCTCGCCGAGATCCCAGTACGCGCTCGCCTGGACGCCGTGGAACAGCGCGCGATAGTGGAGCACCGGAAGGTCGAACGACGAGCCGTTCCACGACACCAGCGTCGGCACGTACTTGTCGACGCCCTCGAAGAATCGCTTCACGAGCTCGCGCTCGCCATCCTCCGGAGTGCCCACCGACCAGACCCGCAGCGTCTCCGCGCCCGCGCGAAGCACGCACGAGATCGCGACGATGCGCTGCAGGTGCGTGGGCAGGAAATCGCTGCCCGTCGCCTGGCGCCGGCGTTGCGACACGAGGTCGACGACCGCATCGTCGCTCACCGTGTCCGCGAGCTCCCAGAGCTTGCGCAGCCCCGCGACGTCGGGGACGGTCTCGATGTCGAAGACCAGGATCGGGGCCGCCATCGCGCTAGGCCGGGAACACGCCGGTCGAGAGATAGCGGTCGCCGCGATCGCACACGATGTGCACGATCACGGCATCCTTCACCTCGGAGCTCACCTTCAGCGCCGCGGCCAGGCCGCCTCCCGACGAGATGCCCGCGAAGATGCCCTCCTCGGCCGCGAGCCGGCGCGTCATCTCCTCGGCTTCCGGTTGAGTGACCTCGAGGATCCGATCGATTCGAGACTTGTCGTAGATCTTCGGCTGGTACGCTTCGGGCCACTTGCGGATGCCCGGCACCTGCGCGCCCGGTCCCGGGTGCACGCCGATCACCTGGATGGCCGGGTTCTTCTCCTTCAGGAAGCGGCTGGTGCCCATGATCGTGCCCGTGGTGCCCATGGTGGCCACGAAATGCGTGACCAAGCCCCGCGTATCGCGCCAGATCTCGGGACCGGTGCCGGTGTAGTGCGCGAGCGGGTTATCGGGATTCGCGAACTGGTCGAGGATGATGCCTTCGCCGGCGTCGCGCATCCGCCGCGCCGTGTCGATGGAAAGCTCCATGCCGCCCTTCTCCGGCGTGAGCACGAAGCGCGCGCCGAAGGCGCCCATCGTCTGGCGCCGCTCGATCGAGAGGTGCTCGGGCATGACCAGCACCATCTTGTAGCCCCGCATGGCGGCCACCATCGCGAGCGCGATGCCGGTGTTGCCGCTCGTGGCCTCGATCAGCGTATCGCCCGGCTTGATGTCCCCGCGCTTCTCGGCGTTCACGATCATCGAGAGCGCGGGACGATCCTTCACGGAGCCCGCGGGGTTGTTGCCTTCGAGCTTCGCGAGCAGGACGTTGGTGGTCTTTCCGGGCAGCCGCTGCAGGCGCACCAGGGGCGTGTTGCCGACGAATTGTTCGAGGGTCGCGTGCATCGTTCGAGTATAGCCAATGAAAAAGCCCCGCACTCGGCGGGGCTTTGGGATCGGAAGCCGATGTTCAGGGCTTCTTCTTGTCGTCTTCCTTCGGCGGATCGACGGGCTTCTTCGGTTCCGCTTTCGGATCGGCCGGCTTCTTCGCTTCAGCGGCCTTCTTGGCGTCGTCTCGCGCCTTCTTCTCCTCCGCCTTTTTCAGTTCGGCGGCCTTCTTCTTCTCAGCGGCAGCAGCGGCGGCGTCTTCCTTGGCCTTCTTGTCGGCCGCGGCTTTGTCGGCAGCAGCTTTCTTCTTCTCGGCTGCGGCGTCTTCCTTGGCTTTCTTGTCGGCCGCGGCTTTGTCAGCGGCGGCTTTCTTGTCGGCCGCGGCTTTGTCGGCCGCGGCTTTCTTCTTCTCGGCGGCAGCGTCTTCCTTCGCCTTCTTGTCGGCGGCCGCTTTTTCCGCGGCGGCTTTCTTCGGATCGGCCGCGGGTTCGGCTTTCTTCGGCTCTACGGCCTTCTTCGGATCGGCGGCGGGCTCGGCCTTCTTGGGCTCGGGTGCAGCGGCCTTCTTCGGCTCCGGCGTGGGCTCGGGCTTCTTGGGCTCGGGTGCGGCGGCCTTCTTCGGCTCCGGTGCGGGCTCGGATTTCTTGGGCTCGGCGGCAGCCTTCTTCGGCTCGGCGGCGGCCTTCGGCGCGTCCGACTTCACCGGCTCGGTGCGGCCGCTCAGCATGATGTCGCCCTTGATCTTGTCGTACGTGGCGTCACCGATGCCATCGACCTTCTTGATGTCTTCGAGCGCCTTGAACGGGCCGTTCTTCTTCCGGTACTCGATGATGGCCTGCGCCTTCACCGGGCCGATGCCGCTCAGCGACTCGAGTTGCTCCTGCGTCGCGGAATTGATGTTCACACCCGCCAGTGCCAGGCCCGCATACGCGAGCAGCACGGCAAAAAACATAAACAGCTTCTTCATGGAATCCCCCCTTGGCCAAAACCCGCTGATTATACAGGGTTTTTGCCTGTCAAGGCGAGAGGATTTCGAGGCGCGCCGCGTCGATCCAGACGCGGCCCGGGCCTTCGAGCGTGACCCCGACCTCGAAAATCTGGGTCGCCTCGGGCACGACGAACTCGAGGGACTGGCGGGTCCACGGCGTGGTGCCCTTCAGGAGGGCCTTGTCGTGCGTGATCGACGTGCCGCCCGCGTTCTGCGCAACCATGAAGATGCCGGCGCCTTCGGCCACATCCTCGGTGCGCACGGAAAGGCTGAAACGCAGCCGCTTGCCTCGCAACCTCGCATCCTCGACGGCTTGCAAGACCAGCGCCCACGGTTCGCGCTTCACGCGCTGCACGCGGAAGCTGGCCGCACCCTCGGCGGGCCCCGTCGCATCGAGCGTGAAGGTGAACGACGAAAGATCCGAGTGCGCACTGCAGCCCCATCCCGGCGCGCAACTGCTGTTGGCGGGCATCGCCGTCTCGAAGCCCGGATTCTTGAGCGCGATCTCGCGGGGCAACTCGGCGACGGCCGGCCCCTTCGAAACCGGCGCCGTCGCGCAGGACGCCAGCGCCAGCGCGGCCAATGCCAGCAAGCCGCTGCGGCTGGCGCGTTCGGTCACTTCGCGCCTTCGCCCCGGGCCAGGCGCGCCTCGACATAGCGGCCCACGCCCGCGGAGACGTCGAGGAAGGCGTCCCTGTAGCCGGCCGCGCGCAGCGCCGTGATGTCGGCCTCCGTATAGCTCTGGTACTTGCCGACGAGCGACGCGGGGAACGGGACGTACTCCACGATCCCGCCCTTCTTCAGCGCTTCCATCGCGAGCGGCGCCTCGCCGCGCGCCTTGCGCACCGCATTGATGGTGGCGTGGGCCACGTCGTTGAAGCTCTGCGCCTTGCCGCTGCCCACGTTGAAGATGCCGGAGACCTTCGGATGGTCGAGGAAGAAGAGGTTCACGCGCACGACGTCGTCGACGAACACGAAATCGCGGATCTGCTCGCCGGGGCCGTAGCCGCCGCTGCCTTCGAAGAGCTTCACCTTGCCGTCCTTCAGGTACTGGTTGAAGAAATGGAAGGCCACCGAAGCCATGCGCCCCTTGTGCGATTCACGCGGGCCGTAGACGTTGAAGTAGCGGAAGCCCGCGACCTGCGCGCTGGCACCGCCGAGCTTCCGGCGCACGGCCTGGTCGAAGAGGAACTTCGAATAGCCGTACACGTTGAGCGGCGCTTCGTGCTCGCGCGATTCCTTGAAGACGCGGCCGCCGCCATAGACCGAGGCCGACGACGCATAGATGAACGGGATGGCGTGCGCCTGGCACCACTCGAGGAGGTCGCACGAGTACCGGTAGTTGTTCTCCATCATGTAGCGGCCGTCCTGCTCCATGGTGTCGGAGCAGGCGCCCTGGTGGAACACCGCGTCGATGCCGGTTTCGAAGGCGCCGTTGCGGATGCGCTCGATGAAATCGAGCTTGTCGAAATACTCGGCGATCTCGCAATCGACCAGGTTGGGCATCTTCTCGGCGCGCGTGAGGTTGTCCACCGCGATGATGTCGGCGAGGCCGCGGCCGTTCAGCGCCTTCACGAGATTGGCGCCGACGAAGCCCGCCGCGCCCGTGACGATGAGGGTCATGCCGCCTCCAGCGATTTCACCAGCTCGGCGTGGCTCGCCGTGGCCGTGCCCAGCTTGCCGACCACGATGCCCGCCGCGTGGTTGGCTACGCGCATCGCGTCGTGCAGGTTCGCGCCCGCAGCCACCATGAGCGCCAGCGCGCCGATGACCGTGTCGCCGGCGCCGCTCACGTCGAAGACTTCCTGCGCGACGGTGGGCTCGCGATACGACTCGTCCTTCGTGAAGAGCGACATGCCTTCCTCGCTGCGCGTGACGATCAGCGCGTCGAGGGCCAGCTCCTCGCGCAGCTTGCGGGCGCGGCGCTCGAGATCGGCTTCGTCGCTCCAGCGTCCGGCCACCTCGCGGAACTCCGAGCGGTTGGGGGTGAGCAGCGTGGCGCCGCGGTAGCGCTTGTACTCGGACCCCTTCGGATCCACGAGCACCGGCTTGCCGTGCGCCTTGGCCATCTCGATCATGCGCGTCACGTGCTTCAGGCCGCCCTTGCCGTAGTCGGAGAGCACCACCGCATCGGCTTCGTCGACGAGGCGCTCGTATTCGTCCAGCTTCGCGGCCAGCACCTCGTGGCTCGGCACGCGCTCGAAGTCGATGCGCAGGAGCTGCTGCTGGTGCCCCACCACGCGCAGCTTCACGGTGGTCGAGAGCTCGCGGTCGCGATGCAGGGAGGCGGTCACGCGGTCGCGCAGCAGGAGATCCTCGAGGGCGCGGCCGGCATCGTCTTCGCCGACGACGGAGAGCAGCGTGCAACGGCCGCCGAGCGCCGTGATGTTGCGCGCCACGTTGGCCGCGCCGCCCGGGCGTTCCTCGGTTCGGTTCACGAGCACCACGGGCACCGGGGCCTCGGGGGAGATGCGGTTCACGTCACCGAACCAGTAGCGGTCGAGCATCACGTCGCCGGCCACGAGGACGCGGCAGGCGGTGAAGTCGGGCAAGGAATTCATCGTCCGCAAGGGTTTCACCGTCCGATGGCGTAGTAGTCGAATCCCCGCGCACGCACGGCGGCCGGGTCGTAGAGGTTGCGGCCGTCGAAGATCACCGGCGCCTTCAGCGCGGCCTTCAGGGCGTCGAAATCGGGGCTGCGGAACGCCTTCCACTCCGTGACGATGAGCAACGCATCCGCGCCTTGCACGGCTTGCTGCGCGGTGCCGGCGAGCGTGACGCGCTTTTCGCCCGCATAGATGCGCTCGGCCTCTTCCATCGCGACCGGATCGAACGCGGTCACCGAGGCGCCGCGCGCGAGGAGCCCGTCGATCACGACGAGGGCCGGGGCCTCGCGCATGTCGTCGGTGTTGGGCTTGAAGGCGAGGCCCCAGATCGCGAAGCGCCGGCCTTTCAGGTCCTCTCCGAAACGCTTGACGACCTTGTCCACGAGCACGCCCTTCTGGCGCTCGTTGGCTTCCTCCACGGCACGCACCACCTTCAGGTCGAGCCCCTGGGCCTGCGCGGTGCGCAGCAGCGCCGTGACGTCCTTCGGGAAGCACGATCCGCCGTAGCCGGTACCCGGATAAAGGAAGTGGTAGCCGATGCGCGGGTCCGAACCGATGCCGTTCCTCACGTGCTCGATGTCCGCGCCCAGCTTCTCGGCGAGCAACGCCAGCTCGTTCATGAACGAGATGCGCGTGGCGAGCATCGCGTTGGCCGCGTACTTGGTGAGTTCCGCCGAACGCACGTCCATGACCTGCAGGCGCTCATGGCTGCGCTGGAACGGGCCGTAGAGTTCGCGCAGCGCGGCGATCGCCTCGGGGTCGTCGGCGCCGATCACGATGCGGTCGGGCCGCATGAAGTCCTCGACCGCGGCGCCCTCCTTGAGGAACTCCGGGTTGGAGACCACGCTGAACGGGATGTTCACGCCGCGCTCGCGCAGGCCCTCGGCGATGGCTTCGCGCACCTTGTCCGCGGTGCCGACGGGAACGGTGGACTTGTCGACGATGACCTTCGGCGCGTCCATGTGCTTCGCGATGCCGCGTGCCGCCGCGATGACATGCGAGAGGTCCGCGGAGCCGTCTTCGCCCGGCGGCGTGCCGACCGCGATCATCTGGATGCGGCCGTGGGTCGCGGCCGCCTTCGGGTCGGTCGTGAAGGCGAGGCGTCCGGCCGCGGCATTCGAGCGCACGATTTCGCGCAGGCCGGGTTCGTAGATGGGGATTTCGCCGCCTTCGAGCATGCCGATCTTGCGCGCGTCGACGTCGAAGCACAGCACGTCGTTACCGACGTCGGCGAGGCACGCCCCGGTCACGAGGCCCACGTAGCCGGTACCGATCAGGGTGACTTTCACGCGGCCTCCCGCGATTCGCCGAGGCTGGCCCGGATCGCATCGAGCACCGCCACCGGATCCGGTGCGCGCGTGATCGGGCGGCCGATGACGAGGTAGTCGGCACCGAGCTTCACGGCTTCGGGCGGCGTCACGGTACGCGCCTGGTCGCCCTTCTCGTCGGTCGCGAGGCGAATGCCCGGCGTGACCAGCGTGAACGAGCTTCCCGCCGCGGCACGCACCCACGGAGCCTCCTGCGCGGAGCAGACGACGCCGTCGAGGCCGCATTCCTTCGTGAGCCGCGCGAGATTCTCGACGTTCTCGCGAACGGTGCCCGCGTATCCCACGCGGGCGAGCGACACGTCGTCGAGGCTCGTGAGGACGGTCACGGCGATCAGCAGCGGCGGCTTGGTGACCGATTCGACCGCTTCGCGCGCGGCGCGCAGCATCGCTTCGCCCCCGCTCGCGTGCACGTTCATCATCCACACGCCCATGCGCGCGGCCGACCTGCAGGCCCCCGCCACGGTATTGGGGATGTCGTGGAACTTGAGGTCGAGGAAGACTTCGAAGCCGCGCTGGTGGAGCTGCGAGACCACGCCGGGCCCCTCGGCCACGAACAGTTCCTTGCCCACCTTCACGCGGCAAAGGCGCGGATCGAGCCTCGCCGCAAGGGCGAGCGCCGACGACGCGTCCGGAAAGTCGAGCGGCACGATGACGCGTTTATTGTCCAATCTGCATCCTTGCGAGGTGGCGTCCGGCGGAATCGAGCTCGGCCGTGCGCCGCGGTGCGAACGTCTCCCACCCGCCGCATGCGGGGCATTGCCAGAAGAACTGGCGCGCCTTGAAGCCGCAGTTGCCGCACAGGTACACGGAGAGCGCCTGGGCATGCGAGTGCACCAGGTTCTTCATCAGTTGCAGGTCCTGCCGCCGTTCGGCCGGCGCGCGCAGCAGCTCGGCGTCGATGAGGCGGTCGAGCCCCGGAAGCGTCGGGTTGCGCCGCACTTCCTCGCGCACGAGGCGCCAGGCGGCTTCGTCGCCCTCGTGTTCCGCGGTGGCCTGGTAGACGACGTTGAGCAGGTCCAGGCCCGGGTAGCGGTGCTGCAGGCCGCGCAGCAGCGAGAGGCCCTCGCCCAGCTTGTTCATCGCCTTGAAGCTGTCGAGCATGCCCTCGGCGGCGAGGCCGAGATACGCGGGGTCCTGCTCCTCGACCTTCTTCCACGCGGCGATCGCGCCCTCATGGTCGCCTTCGCGCGCCTTCCACTCGCCGCGCAGCAGGTTCGCGCGGACGCACTTGCGGTTCGCTTCGAGGGCCCGGTCGAGGAAGGCATCCGCCCCTTCGCGCCGGCCATGGACCTGCTCGGTGATCGCGAGCTCGCAGTTGTAGTTCGCGATCTCCTTCTGGTAGTTGCGCTTGGCGCTCACCTCGAGCTTGCGCGCCGTGTCCGCGGCCTTCGCCCAATCCTTCTCCTGGATGTAGATGTCGAGCAACTGGCGATGGACATCGGCGGACGGGTCGGCCTCCGCCATCTTCGAGAGCACCTGCTCGGCGTGGTCGAGGAGCCCCGCCTTGAAGTAGTCCTCCGCCAGTTCGAAGGACGCCTTGCGGCGCTCCTCGGGCGGAAGGTCCTCGCGGTTCACGAGGTCCTGGTGCATGCGGATGGCGCGGTCGACTTCGCCACGGCGGCGAAACAGGCTGCCGAGCGCGAACTGCAGCTCGACCGTCTGCGGGTTCTCCTTCGCCACCAGCAGGAACGATTCGATCGCCTGGTCGGGCTGTTCGTTCAGCAGGAAATTCAGGCCGCGGAAGTACGAGCGCGGCAGCGCGCGCGACTCCGACAGCAGCGACTTCAGGTCGACCCGCGCGGCGATCCAGCCCATGCCGAAGAACACCGGCAGGGCCAGGAGCCACCAGAACTCAAATTCCATGGACGTCCGCGCGCGGCGGATCCGCGGGCGGGGGCGGCACGGCGCCCAACACCTCGGCTTGCGACGCGGCCTTGCGCAGGCGCGAGAGCTCGCGGCGCTGGCGGACGACGGTGGGCACCCAGGCCAGCAGGCCGATCACCACGCCGCCCACGAAGGCGATGAGCAGGACGAACACGAGCGAGACCTTCCACTCCTGGCCGGGCAAGCCGTTCAGGGTCACTTCGCCCGAGTTCCTGACGGCGAACCAGACGAGCACGAGGACGATCGCGAATCGAAAGAGCCAGACGAGGACTTGCATGGTTTAAAGTGCCGGCGAAAAAAAAGCGGCAGGGCGCATTCTACCCTGCCGCTTCCGGTTTCATGCCGGGGATGATGGCCGTTTACCCCTCGTGGAAATCCACCCGTTCGCGCAATTCCTTGCCCGCCTTGAAATGCGGGACGTACTTGCGCGGAACCTGGACCTTCTCGCCGGTCTTCGGGTTGCGTCCGACTCGTGGCGGCCGGTAATTCAACCCGAAGCTGCCGAAACCGCGGATCTCGATGCGGTTTCCGGAAGCGAGCGTGTGCGCCATGGCGTCGAGCATCGTCTTCACGGCCAGCTCGGCGTCCTTCGGTGCCAGCTGGCCATGACGCGCGCTCAACAGCTCTATGAGCTGTGACTTGGTCATCGCCTGGGATTCTCCCCTGGTAGTAATGGCCGGGTCCCCTTAGTCCTTGCCCGTGAGCTTCGCCTTCAGCAGCGCGCCCAGGTTCGTGGTTCCGGCACTGGCACTCGATTCGGCAGCGTGCTTCTGCATGGCCGCTTGTTCCTCGGCCGCATCCTTCTGCTTGATCGAGAGGTTGATCGAGCGGTTCTTGCGATCGATGTTGACGATCACCGCTTCGACTTCCTCGCCTTCCCTCAGGTGCGTACGCAGGTCCTCGACGCGGTCGCGCGCGACTTCCGAGGCGCGGAGATACCCTTCCACGTCGCTGTCGAGCGTGATCACGGCGCCCTTGGGCTCGATCGACTTCACGATGCCCTTCACGACGGCGCCCTTGTCGTGGATGGTGACGTAGTTGCCGAACGGGTCGCCCTCGAGCTGCTTGATGCCGAGCGAGATGCGCTCGCGCTCCACGTCGATGGACAGCACCACGGTCTCGACCTCGTCGCCCTTCTTGAGGTTCTTGACCGCTTCCTCGCCGGCGGCTTGCCAGGAGAGGTCGGACAGGTGCACCAGGCCGTCGATGTTGCCCGGCAGGCCGATGAACACGCCGAAGTCGGTGATGGACTTGATCACGCCGCGGACCTTGTCGCCCTTCTTGTGGTTCATGGCGAACTCTTCCCACGGGTTCGGCATGCACTGCTTCATGCCGAGCGAGATGCGGCGGCGGTCTTCGTCGATCTCGAGGATCATCACCTCGATCTCGTCGCCGAGCGACACGACCTTGGCGGGGTGGACGTTCTTGTTGGTCCAGTCCATCTCGGAGACGTGCACCAGGCCCTCGATGCCGCTCTCGATTTCCACGAACGCGCCGTAGTCGGTGATGTTGGTCACCTTGCCGAACAGGCGCGTGCCGTGCGGGTAGCGGCGGGAGATGCCGATCCACGGGTCCTCGCCCAGCTGCTTCAGGCCCAGGGACACGCGGTTCTTCTCGGCGTCGAACTTGAGGATCTTGGCGGTGACTTCGTCGCCCACCGACAGGACTTCCGTCGGGTGCTTCACGCGGCGCCAGGCGAGGTCGGTGATGTGGAGCAGGCCGTCGATGCCGCCCAGGTCCACGAACGCGCCGTAGTCGGTGATGTTCTTCACGACGCCCTTCACGATGGCGCCTTCCTTCAGCGTCTCGAGGAGCTGCTGGCGCTCGACACCCGCCGTCTCTTCCATCACGGCGCGGCGCGAAACGACCACGTTGTTGCGCTTGCGGTCCAGCTTGATGACCTTGAACTCGAGTTCCTTGCCCTCGAAATGCGAGGTGTCCTTCACCGGACGCAGGTCCACGAGGGAGCCGGGCAGGAAGGCGCGGATGCCGTTCACCATGACGGTGAGGCCGCCCTTCACCTTGCCGGAGACCACGCCCTTGATGATGGTCGCGTTGTTCAGCGCGTCATCGAGGCTGGTCCAGGCGGCGAGTTTCTTCGCCTTGTCGCGCGAGAGCTTGGTGGCGCCAAAGCCGTCTTCGAGGGCTTCGATGGCGACGGAGACGAAGTCCCCGATCTTCACTTCGAGCTCGCCGCGGTCGTTCTTGAATTCTTCGGTGGAGATTGCGCTTTCGGACTTGAGTCCGGCGTTGACGATGACGACGTTCATGTCAACGTTGACCACCTCGGCCGTGATCACTTCGCCGATGCGCATCTCCTGGCGCGTCAGGCTCTCCTCGAAGAGAGCTGCGAAGGATTCGGTGGCGGGGGCGGTGGAGGTTTGAGACAGCATTGGAAGGTACTTTCGGTTGGTTGGCGGCCTTGCGGGCCGGTTGATCTCAGCCAGGGAGTGGCGCTTGGGCCTAACTCACTGACACCCTTGGGCTTTTGCCCAGCCGTGCAGGATACAGCACTATCTTGCGGCGCGATTTCTCCACTCTTCGAGGACGCTTGCCACGGCCTCGTCGACCGAAATGTTCGTGGTATCGAGAAAAATCGCGTCGGAATAATGCTTTAGCGGAGCCACGGGGCGATTGGTGTCTCGCGCATCGCGCTTCCGCAATTCCTCCACGACGTCCGGCATTTTTGCATACATTCCCTTTTCCATCAACTGCTTATGTCTCCGTTGGGCCCGTGTCTCGACGGCGGCCGTCAGGAACACCTTCAGAGGGGCGTCCGGGAACACCACGGAGCCCATGTCTCGCCCGTCGGCCACCAGGCCCGGAGGCTGCCGGAAGGCCCTCTGGCGCTCCAGCAGGCGGGCCCGGACTTCGGGGTGCGCGGCCACCTGGGAGGCGGCTACGCCCATCTCCTCGGTCCTGAGGGCCTCCGTGACGTCCTGCCCGGAGAGCCAGGTGCGGCCATCGCGGAACGCAATTTCAAGGGCGGCGGCACGGCCGGCGAGTTTTTGCGCGTCGTCGAGGGGTTCGCCGCGCTGGAGGGCCGCGAGGGCCGTCAGGCGATACAGCGCTCCGCTGTCGAGGTAGTGGAAGCCGAGCGCCTGTGCGACGCGCTCGGCTACCGTGCCCTTGCCGGAGGCCGAGGGACCATCGATCGCGATGACGGGAACCGGCGCTGTCACGGGCTTCAGGAAACGAGCTTCGAGAATGCGGCGAAATAGCCGGGGAAGGTCTTGGCGACACAGCCCGGGTCGTTGATGCGGATCGGGCGCGGGCCGAAGGAGGCGAGCGAGAAGCACATGGCCATGCGGTGGTCGTCGTAGGTGTCGATCGCGACGCAACCGCCTTGCGGCGCGGCGCCCACGGCGAAACCCGGGGGAGCCGAGACGCGGATGAAGTCGGCGCCCTCCTCCACGTTCGCGCCCAGCTTGCGCAACTCCGTGGCCATCGCGGCGATGCGGTCGGTCTCCTTCACGCGCCAGCTCGCGATGTTGCGCAAGGTGCACGGGCCGGTCGCATAGAGCGCGGCCACGGCCGCCGTCATCGCGGCATCGGGAATGCGGTTCATGTCGAGGTCGATGGGACGCAGGGGCGCGCTTCCGCTCGCCTCGATCCAGTCGTCGCCCCGCGTGACCTTGGCGCCCATGGCCTCGAGCACGTCGGCGAAGGCGACGTCGCCCTGCAAGCTCGCGCGGCCCACGCCTTCGACCCGGACGGGGCCGCCCGCGAGGGTGCCGGCCGCGAGGAAATACGACGCCGACGAGGCATCGCCCTCGACCGCGAGCTTGCCGGGAGAAACATAGCGCGCGGATGCCGGAATCGTGAACGCGCTCCAGCCCTCGCGCCCGACGGTGACGCCGAAGCGCTGCATCAGGCCCAGCGTGAGCTCCACGTAGGGCTTCGAGATCAGTTCGCCTTCGACCTCGATGCGCGCGCCGCCTCCGGCCCACGGCAGCGCCATGAGCAGCGCCGAGAGGAACTGGCTCGAGACATCGCCGCGCACGCGCAACTGGAACGGCCCGCGGCCGGTGAATGGCGCGATGGCGAGCGGCGGGAAGCCGGCATTGCCGCGGTACTCGATGCGAACGCCGGCCGGGGCGAGGCCGGAGACGAGGTCGCCGATCGGGCGCTCGTGCATGCGCGGCACGCCGGAGAGCTCGTAGTGGCCGTCGGCGAAGGCGAGCGCCGCGGTGAGCGGACGGAATGCGGTGCCCGCATTGCCGAGGAAGATCTTCGCGGCCTTCACCGGAAAGCCCCGGGCCGCTCCGATGCCCGTGACCTTCACGTGTTCGACGCTGCCCTGCACGTCGACCCGCACGCCGAGGGCGCCCAACGCATCGCGCATCACGCGCGTGTCGTCGGAATCGAGCAGCGCGGTGAGTTCGGTCGTGCCCTCGGCGAGCGCGGCGAGCAGCAACGTGCGGTTCGAGATGCTCTTCGAGCCGGGAAGGCGGAGCGTGCCCGCGGCGCGGCGCACCGCCGGCAGGTCGAGGTATCCGCTCATTCGCTCGAGGCGCTGCGGCGCGTGCTGGCGATCCACGACGCGCGGGCGCCGCGCGCCTCGCGCATCAGGCGCTCGAGCGCCGGGCCGTCGCCCCGCTCGATCAATTCGCGGAAGACGGCCAGCCGCGTGCCGTACTGGTCGAGCTCCCACAGCAACGCGTCCCGGTTCTGCAGGGCGATGTCGCGCCACATCTCGGGCGAGCTGCCGGCGATGCGCGTGAAGTCGCGGAAACCGCCGGCGGCGAAGCCGAAGAGGTCCTGCGCGTTGTCGCGCGCGGCGATCTCGGACACCAGCGCGAAGGCGAGCAGGTGCGGCAGGTGGCTCACCGCGGCGAAGATCTGGTCGTGCGTCTCGGGCGCGACCTGGGCCACGCGCGCGCCCGCGGCTTCCCAGCAGCCGCGCACGATCTCGATCGCGTCGGGCGCCGTCTCGGGCGACGGCGTGAGCACCACGCGCGCGCCCCGGAAGAGATCGGGGATCGCCGAATCGACGCCGCTCGATTCGCGTCCCGCGATCGGATGGCCGGGCACGAAGCGCGCAAAACGGTCCTTCAGCGAGTCGCGCGCGATGCGCACGACCTCGGCCTTGGTGCTGCCCGCGTCGGTGACGACCGCTTCGGCGCCGAGGGACGCGGAGATGTCGCGCAGCACGCCGCCGATCTGCCGCACCGGAACCGCGACGAAGACGAGATCCGCCTGGCGGGCGGCATCCGAGGCCGATTCCGCGGCGGTATCGATGATGCCCAGCTCGATGGCGCGTTCGAGGGCGCGGGGATCGCGGTCGTGGCCCACGACGGTCGTGCCCGCGTCGGCGCGCTTGATCGCCTGCGCGAACGAGCCCCCGATGAGGCCCACGCCGACGACCGCGAGGGTCTTGATGCGGCGCATGCGGGCTAGCCGCGCGCGAGCGCGGCTTCGAGCGCGGCCAGGAAGCGCGCGTTCTGCTCCGGCAAGCCGACCGTGATTCGCAGGTGCTCGGGCATCCCGTAGTTCGCCACGGGCCGCACGATGATGCCGCCCGCGAGGAGTTTCGCGTAGACCGCGGCCGCGTCGCCGACGCGCACGGTGATGAAGTTCGCGCGCGTCGGGATGTACGCGAGCCCGAGCCGGTCGAAACCCGCGGAAAGCTGGACGAGCCCCGCGGCGTTGTTGGCGCGGCTCTTCTCGATGAACGCGTGGTCCTGCAGCGCCGCATGGGCCGCCACGAGGGCCAGGTGATTCACGTTGAACGGCTGGCGCACGCGATTCATGAGGTCCGCGACCTCGGGGCTGGCCACGCCGTAGCCCACGCGCAGGCCGGCGAGGCCATAGGCCTTCGAGAGCGTGCGCGACAGCACGACGTTCGGGAACCGCGCCACCCATTCGACCGCGGGGGACTTCAGTTCATCCGGGAGGTATTCGCCGTAGGCCTCGTCGATCACGACCAGCACGCCGGGCGACACGCGCTCGACGAACGCGCCCAGTTCCGCCCAGGGCGTGAAGGTGCCGGTGGGATTGTTCGGGTTGGCGACGAAGACGATGCGCGTGTCGGGACGAATCGCCTTGAGGACCGCATCGAGGTCGGTGTCGTAGCCTCGCGTCGGCACTTCGATGGCGTTGGCCCCGATGGCCTGCGTGGCGAGCGGATAGACCATGAATCCGTGGCGCGAATACACGGCGGAAGCATCGCGCGTGAGGAAGGAGCGCGCGGTGAGCTCGAGCACGTCGTTCGAGCCGTTGCCCAGCACGAGGTTCGCGGGCGTCACGCCGAGCTGGCGCGAGAGCAGCGCCTTCAGGTCGTAGCCGCTGCCGTCCGGGTAATAGGCGAGATCGTTCAACGCACCGTGGATCGCGGCGATCGCCCTGGGCGAGGAGCCGAGCGGGTTCTCGTTGGACGCCATCTTGAGGATGTCGGCCTCCGCCAGGCCCAGCTCGCGCGCGGTCTCCGCGATGGGCTTGCCTGGCACGTAGGGCGCGATGGCGCGCACGTTCGCGGGCGCGCGTTCCGAGATGAGGCTCATGGGGTGTCGCGTTCCTTCCATCTAGAGCACGGCGGCGGGATAGGAGCCCAGCACCTTGAGGTAGCCGGCGATCTTCCCGACCTCGGCGAGCGCCGCGGCCACGTTCGCGTCGTCGCGATGGCCCTCGATGTCGACGAAGAAGAGGTAGTCCCAGAGCGCCACCCGCGAAGGGCGCGACTCGAACTTGGTCATCGACACGCCGCGCGTGGCGAACGGCGTGAGCATCTCGTAGACGGCGCCGGCGCGGTTGTTGGCCGAGAGCACGAGGGAAGTCTTGTCGCGGCCGCTGGGCCTGGGTTCGTAGTTCCCGAGGACGAGGAAGCGCGTCGTGTTGTTGGGCTCGTCCTCGATGTTGGAGGCGAGGAGGCCCAGGCCATAGTGCTGCGCGGCCGCTTCGCCCGCGACGGCGCCGGCGCCCGGCTCTTCCGCGGCGCGGCGCGCTGCCTCCGCGTTGCTCGCCACGGCGATGCGCTCGGCGCGCGGCAGGTTCGTGTTCAGCCACTCGTGGCACTGCGCGAGCGACTGGCTGTGCGAGAAGACGCGGGTGATCTTCGCGGAATCGGTCACGCCCTTCGCCATGAGGTGATGGTGGATCGGAATCAGGACCTCGCCGCACACCTTGAGCGGCGTGGAAGGCATGAGGTCGAGCGAGCGGCCGACCGCGCCCTCGGTGGAATTCTCCACGGGGACCACGCCGAAGTCGGCTTCACCCGACTGCACCCGGCGATACACCTCGTCGATCGAGGGCGTCGGCTGGCCTTCGGCGGCGTGGCCGAAGTGCTTCATGGAAGCGGTTTCGCTGAACGTGCCCTTGGGTCCGAGGTAGGCCACGGTGATCGGGCGCTCGATGGCGAGGCACGCCGACATGATCTCGCGGAAGAGGAGCGCCACCGTTTCGTCGGACAGCGGACCCTGGTTGCGCTCCTTGATGCGGCGCAGGACCTGCGCCTCGCGCTCCGGGCGATACGCCTGCCCGACCTTCAGCGTTCCGATGGCGCGGGCGAGCTTGGCGCGCTCGTTCAAGCTCTCGAGGATGCGGTCGTTGATCTGGTCGATCTGCTCGCGCAGGCGATCGAGCTCTGTGCTCATTTCGCCGCCCCGGAGATGGGCGGGATCGCGCGAACCGAGAGGACACCCGGGATGTTCGCGATCCGGGCGAGGACTTCAGGCGCGGCTGCGCTGTCGAGGTCGACGAGCGTGTACGCCATCTCCCCTTTCGACTTGTTCACCATGTTGTGGATGTTGAGACCCGCTTGCGCCATCGTAGTGGAAATCTGGCCGACCATGTTGGGCACGTTGGCGTTCGAGATCGCGATGCGATGGGGTGATTCGCGCGCCATCTCCACCGAGGGAAAATTCACCGCGTTGGCCACCGTGCCTTCCTCGAGGAAGGCCTTCAACTGGTCGACCACCATCACCGCGCAGTTCTCTTCGGCTTCCTCCGTCGAGGCTCCGAGGTGCGGCAACGCGACGACGTTCGCGTGGCCGCGCAACGTCGGGCTGGGGAAATCGCAGAAGTACGCGCCGACGCGCTTGTCGGCGAGCGCGCCCAGCACCGCGGCTTCCTCGACGATCGCATCGCGCGCGAAGTTGAGCAGCACCAGGCCCTTGCGCGCGACGGCGAGGCGTTCGCGCCCGATGAGGTGGCGCGTGTGCCCGTTCAGCGGCAGGTGCAGCGTGACGAAATCCGAGCCCTTCAGCACATCCTCGATCGAGCCCGCGCGCTTGACCGACGCCGGCAGGCGCCAGGCGTTGTCCACCGTGATCTCGGGATCGAAGCCCAGCACCTTCATACCGAGGCGAATGGCCGTGTCGGCGACGAGCCCGCCGATCGCACCCAGCCCGATGATGCCGAGCGTGCGGCCGCGGATCTCCACGCCGGCGAATTGCTTCTTGCCGTCCTCCACGCGCTTCTCGAAATCGGGCGTGTCGGCCAGCGCCTGCACGTAACCCAGGGCGGGAACGACGTTGCGCGCGGCCAGCAGGATCGCGGCGATCACGAGTTCCTTCACGGCGTTCGCGTTCGCGCCCGGCGCATTGAACACGGGCACGCCGCGGTGGCTCATCTCGTCCACCGGGATGTTGTTCACGCCCGCTCCGGCGCGGGCGATCGCCTTCACCGTCGCGGGGATCTCGGAGAGTTGCAGGGCATGCGAGCGCAGCAGGATGGCGTCGGGCTCGGCGAGCGCCTTGCCCACCGCGTAGTGCGGCGAGGCCATGCGCGCGAGCCCGCTCGCGGAGATCGCGTTGTAGACGGCGACTCGGTAGGCCATGGCGAGCCCCCGGTCAGCCGTTGGCGCGCGCGAACTCTTGCATGTACTCGACGAGCGCCTCCACGCCCTCGGGCGGCATGGCGTTGTAGATCGAAGCGCGCATCCCGCCCACCGAGCGGTGGCCCTTCAGCTGCGAGAGCCCGCGGGCCTCGGCGCCTTCGAGGAACTTCGCGTCGAGCTTTTCATCGCGCAGGCGGAACGGCACGTTCATGCGCGAGCGGTCTTCCTTCGCGATCGGGTTCGAGTAGAAATCCTGGCCGTCGATGTAGTCGTAGAGGCGATTCGCCTTGGCGATGTTCACCTTCTCGACCGCCGCGAGCCCGCCGCGTTCCAACAGCCACTTGAACGTGAGGCCGGCGAGGTACAGCGAGAACGTGGGCGGCGTGTTCACCATGGAGTCGGCGTCGGCCATCTTCTTGTAGTCGAGCACCGTGGGCGTCGTGGGCAGCGCCTGCCCCAGCAGGTCGTCCCGCGCGATGACCACGACCAGCCCCGCGGGGCCGATGTTCTTCTGCGCCCCGGCGTAGATCAGGCCGTACTTCGAAACATCAAGCGGACGCGAGAGGATGTGCGAAGACATGTCGGCGACCAGCGGCACGGAACCGGTGTCCGGCGTCCACTGGAACTCGAGGCCGCCGATGGTCTCGTTGGAGCAGTAGTGCACGTAAGCCGCATCCTTCGAGAGCTTCCACGTGGATTGCTTCGGCACGTAGGTGAAGTTCTTGTCCTCGCTCGAAGCGGCGACGTTCACCTCGCAGAACTTCTTCGCCTCGGCGATGGCCTTCTTCGACCATTCGCCGGTGTTCACGTAGTCGGCCTTCGTCTTGCCGCGCAGCAGGTTCATCGGCACGCCGGCGAAGTGCATGCTGGCCCCGCCCTGCAGGAACAACACGCGATAGCCGGCGGGAATCGCGAGCAGCTCGCGCAGGCTCGCCTCGGCTTCCGCGGCGATGGCCACGAACTCCTTGCCGCGATGGCTCATCTCCATCACGGACATGCCGGCCTCATGCCAGTTGACCAGCTCCCACTTCGCCTTCTCCAGCACTTCCACGGGCATCGTGGCCGGGCCGGCGCCGAAGTTGAAGATCCTCGCGGCGGCTTTAATGTGGTCCATTGCTGCCATCGTCCGGAGTGTCGGGTGCGGGCGCTTCCGGCGTATCGGACGCTGGCGCTTCGGGGGCCGCGGCTTCGGAGGCGGAGGCCTCGGCAGCCGGCGCGTGGCCGTTGCCATTTCCGTTGCCGTTTCCGTTGCCGTTGCCGTTTTCCTCTTCGTCGCGGTCGAGGATGTTCTGCAGGCCGGAGAGTTTCTCGCCTTCGCCCAGGTTGATCAGCGTCACGCCCTGTGTCGAGCGGCCCATCTCGCGGATCTCCTTCACCCGGGTGCGGATCAGCACGCCGCCGTCGGTGATCAGCATGATCTCGTCCTCGGCGCCGACGAGCGTCGCCGCGACGACCTTGCCGTTGCGTTCGCTGGTCTGGATGGCGATCATCCCCTGCGTGCCGCGGCCGTGGCGGGTGTACTCCGCGATCGGCGTGCGCTTGCCGAAGCCGTTCTCGGTGGCGGTGAGCACGCTCTGTTGTTCGTTCTCCGCGACCAGCAGCGCGATCACGCGCCCGCCCTTCGTGAGGTTCATGCCGCGCACGCCGCGCGCGCCACGGCCCATCGGGCGAACGTCGTTCTCGTCGAAGCGCACGGCCTTGCCCTCGTCGGAGAAGAGCATCACGTCGTGCTTGCCGTCGGTGAGCGCCACGCCGACCAGGAGATCGCCTTCGTCGAGGTCCACCGCGATGATCCCCGAGGGGCGCGGACGCGAGTAGTCCGAGAGCGAAGTCTTCTTCACGACGCCTTCCTGCGTGGCGAAGAACACGTACTTGTCCTCCACGAACTCCTTCACCGGGAGGATCGCGTTGATGCGTTCGTCCGCTTCCATGCGCAGCAGGTTCACGATCGGCTTGCCGCGGCTGGTACGGCTGCCCTGGGGCACTTCGTAGACCTTGAGCCAGTAGGCCTTGCCCTTGTTCGAGAAGCACAGCACGTAGTCGTGCGTGTTCGCGATGAAGAGCTTCTCGATGAAATCGTCTTCCTTCGTGGTGGCCGCCTGCTTGCCGCGGCCGCCGCGCTTCTGCGCGCGGTACTCGTCGATCGCCTGCGCCTTCACGTAGCCCGCATGGGAGAGCGTGACCACCACATCTTCGGGCGTGATCAGGTCTTCGAGCTTGATGTCCTCGCCGTTGACGACGATCTCGCTCTTGCGCGGATCGGCGAACTCGCGCTTCACCTCGGCCAGCTCGCCCGCGATGATCGCGGAGACGCGCTCGGGCTTCGCGAGGATGTCGAGGAGGTCCTCGATGGTGGCGATCACTTCCTTGTACTCCGACAGGATCTTGTCCTGCTCGAGGCCCGTCAGGCGCTGCAACTGCATCTCGAGGATCTTCTGCGCCTGGGGCTCGGAGAGGCGATAGCCCTCCGGCGACAGGCCGAATTCCTTCGGCAGGTTGTCCGGGCGGTAGTCGCTGGAAGCGCGCGAGAGCATCTCCTGCACCAGCGTCGACTTCCACGTCCGGCGCATCAGGCTTTCCTTCGCCTGCGCGGGCGTGGGCGCCGCCTTGATGAGGGCGATCACTTCGTCCACGTTGGAGAGCGCGACGGCGAGGCCTTCGAGCACGTGGCCGCGTTCGCGCGCCTTGCGCAGGCTGAAGACGGTCCTGCGCGTGACGACTTCGCGGCGATGGCGCAGGAACGCGTCGAGGAACTGCTTCAGGTTCAGCAGCTTCGGCTGGCCGTCGACCAGCGCGACCATGTTCATGCCGAACGTTTCCTGCAGCGGCGTGAGCTTGTACAGGTTGTTCAGCACGATCTCGGGGACTTCGCCGCGCTTCAGCTCGATCACCGCGCGCATGCCGGACTTGTCGCTTTCGTCGCGCAGGTCGGAGATGCCTTCGATGCGCTTCTCGCGCACCAGCTCGCCGATCTTGATCAGCAGCTGCGCCTTGTTCACCTGGTAGGGCAGCTCGTCGATGATGATCGCCTGGCGGCCGCCGACCTTGTCCACGTCCTCGATGTGGGTGCGCGCGCGCATGATCACGCGGCCGCGGCCGGTGCGATAGCCGTCCTTCACCTCGGCCGTGCCGTAGATGATCCCGGCCGTCGGGAAGTCCGGCGCGGGAACGATGCGGATCAATTCCTCGAGGTCGATCGCCGAGTCCTTCAGCAATGCGAGGCAGGCATCGATCACTTCGCCCAGGTTGTGCGGCGGGATGTTGGTGGCCATGCCCACGGCGATGCCGGAGGAGCCGTTGACCAGCAGGTTCGGGAACTTCGCCGGCAGCACCGACGGCTCCATCTCCTTGCCGTCGTAGTTCGGCACGAAGTCCACCGTCTCCATGTCGATGTCGGCCAGGAGCTCGCTCGCGATCTTCTGGAGGCGGCACTCGGTATAGCGGTAGGCCGCCGCGGAATCGCCGTCGATGGAGCCGAAGTTGCCCTGGCCGTCGACGAGCGGATAGCGCATGGAGAAGTCCTGCGCCATGCGCACCAGCGATTCGTACGTCGCCGTATCGCCGTGCGGGTGGTATTTGCCGAGCACTTCACCCACCACCCGCGCGCACTTCACGTACGGGCGATTCCAGACGTTGTTGGTCTCCTGCATCGCGAAGAGAATGCGGCGATGCACGGGCTTCAACCCGTCGCGAACGTCCGGCAAAGCGCGCCCGACGATGACGCTCATCGCGTAGTCCAGGTAGGACCGGCGCATCTCCTGCTCGAGGCTGATGGGGTGGGTTTCTTTGGCGAACTGTTCCATGGGTTCCTGATGCATCCCCGGCGAGAGCGGATGCCGTTAAGTGCTTGTTATTTAAGCTATTTTTTGGACCGACCAAACGCCAATCCTACCATACGGACGAGCCCGTTTCCAACCCGCCGAGTGGTCCCGAAGGGGTGTGGCGGAATTACAACTGCGAAGCTTGGAGTGTTGCGAAAAGCACACTCATTGGTTGTGGAACCAAAAGGCCTTTGTGTATGATGGCGCGAGCACTTTTGGCGGCAGGCACCACAAAAAAGCCACGCGGCAAACAACCACCTACACAATCTCTTGGGAGTTCCGTTATGAAGATTTCGATGCTTGGGAAGCTGATGCTCGGTACTGCAGCCCTGGCGCTGACCGGCACGGCTTTCGCCGGCGGCGTTCCGAACGCCACCGATTCGAGCGGCGCCCCCGTTCGCGATGCTTCCGGTGCCTGCGTCCTGTCCTCCGGCATCGAGCACCCGGACTGCAAACCCGCCGCCGCTGCCCCGGCTCCGACGCCGACCGCCCCCGCGGCACCCGCCGCGCCGTCTGCACCCGCTCCGGCTGCGACGCCGGCTGCGCGTCCGGCACCCGCGTCCGTCCGCCAGGCCATCGTGATCCAGGCCGACGCGCTGTTCGACTTCGACAAGTCCGTCGTTCGCCCGGATGGCAAGAAGAGCATCGATGAAGCCGTCGCCAAGCTGCAGGGCGTCGACCTCGAGATGGTGATCGCCACCGGCCATACCGACTCCGTCGGCACGGACGCGTACAACCAGAAGCTGTCCGAGCGCCGCGCCGCGGCCGTGAAGGACTACATGGTCAGCAAGGGCATCCCGTCGGCGAAGATCACGACCATCGGCAAGGGCGAGAGCCAGCCGGTCGCGACCAACAAGACCGCCGAAGGCCGCCAGAAGAACCGTCGCGTGGACATCGAGTTCAAGGGTGTTCGCCAGTAACGAGCTTCACTGATCCGTCAGAAAACCCCGCTCCGGCGGGGTTTTTTGTTCCTATGCAGCGAATCGATTCCCTCCTCATCGCGGCCCACGTCGTTCCGGTAGAGCCGGCCGGCGTGGTGCTCCAGGACCACGCGGTCGCCATCGATCGCGGGCGCATCGTCGCCGTCCTGCCCGCGGCCGATGCGCTCGCACGCTACGAAGCGAAGTCGGTCGTGCGGCTCGACCATCACGCGCTCATCCCCGGGCTGGTGAACCTCCACTGCCACGCCGCGATGAGCCTGATGCGCGGCATCGCCGACGACCTGCCGTTGATGCAATGGCTGCAGGACCACATCTGGCCCGCCGAGGGCAAGCACCTGAGTGATGCGTTCGTGCACGACGGCAGCCTGCTCGCGGCTGCCGAGATGCTGCGCGGCGGCATCACGTGCGTGAACGACATGTATTTGTTTCCCGAGGCCACGGCGCGCGCGTTGGTGCGTGCAGGCTTGCGGGCGAGCCTCGGCATCGTCGCGATCGATTTTCCGACCGCGTATGCGCCGAACGCCGCCACCTCCATCGAGAAGGGTCTCGCCGTGCGCGAGGCTTTCCGCGGAGAGCCTCTGCTCTCGTTCACGCTCGCGCCGCACGCGCCCTACACGGTCGGCGACGAAACCCTGAAGCGCATCGCAACGCTCTCCGAGGACCTGGGCGCGCCGATCCACATGCACATCCACGAGACGCAGGGCGAGATCGGGCCCGACGTGGTGAAGCACGGCGTGCGCCCGCTGGAACGGCTGCGCAAGCTCGGCCTCGTGACCGGGCGCCTGATCGCCGTGCACGCGGTCCATCTCGACGACGCGGAGATCGATCTCCTGGCTCGCGCCGGCTCGAGCGTCGCGCACTGCCCTTCTTCGAACCTGAAGCTCGCGAGCGGCATCGCCCGCGTGGCGGCGATGCGAGCGAAGGGCGTGAACGTGGGCTTCGGCACCGATGGCGCGGCCAGCAACAACCGCCTCGACGCCTTCACCGAGATGCGCACCGCGGCATTGCTGGCCAAGGCGTCCTCCGGGGACGCGGCGGTCGTGAGGGCCTCCGATGCGCTGCGCATGGCCACGCTGGACGGCGCGCGCGCGATCGGCCTCGACCGCGAGATTGGCTCGCTCGTCGCCGGCAAGCAGGCCGACATTGCCGCGGTGGAACTCTCTTCGCTGGAAACGCTCCCTTGTTACGACCCGCTGTCGCACCTCGTCTACGCCGCGGGACGCGAACACGTCTCGCACGTCTGGGTCGGCGGCGAGGCGAGGCTCGTGGAACGCAAGCTGGTGGGACTCGACGAAACCGAACTGCGCGAAAAGGCCCATTCGTGGAAACGCAAACTCCAGGCCGCGTGAACGCTGATCCGGCCGAGCTGGCCAAGTTCAGCGCGCTCGCGCATCGCTGGTGGGATCCCACGAGCGAGTTCAAGCCGCTGCACGAGATCAATCCGCTTCGCCTCGCGCACATCGAACGCCTCGCGGGCGGCCTCGCGGGCAAGCGCGTGCTCGACGTCGGTTGCGGCGGCGGCATCCTCGCCGAAGCGATGGCGGCCAGCGGTGCGCGGGTGACGGGCATCGACCTCGCGGAAAAACCGCTGAAGGTCGCGACGCTGCACCAGCTCGAATCGGGTAGCGCGGTGGACTATCGCCTGGTCTCGGCCGAGGCGCTCGCCGCGGAAGCCCCGGGCACGTTCGACGTCGTCACGTGCATGGAAATGCTCGAGCACGTCCCCGATCCCGCGAGCATCGTGCGGGCCTGCGCGCAGCTCGCGAAGCCCGGTGGGCACGTCTTCTTCTCCACGCTGCATCGCAATGCCAAGTCGTTCCTCTACGCCATCGTCGGCGCGGAGTACGTGCTCGGCTTGCTGCCGAAAGGCACGCACGAATACGCGAAGTTCATCACGCCCTCGGAGCTCGCGGCCCACTGTCGCGCCGCGGGGCTCGAACCCGCGGACCTCACCGGCATGACGTACAACCCGCTCACGAAGGTCTACGCGCTGGGCCGCGACGTCAGCGTGAACTACCTCCTCGCCTGCCGTGTTTGAGGCGGTCCTCTTCGACCTCGACGGCACGCTCGCCGACACGGCGCCCGACATGGCGCGCACCGTCAATCGCATGCTCGAGAGCCGCGGCAAGCCGAGGGTCCCGGTCGAAGCCGTGCGGCCGCAGGTGTCCAACGGCGCGCGCGGCATGATCAAGGCCGCGTTCGGCATCGGCACCGACGATCCGGCGTTCGGCGGCATGCGCCAGGAATTCCTCGACCTCTACGCCGAGAACCTGTGCGTGGACTCCGTGCTCTTCCCCGGCATGGACGCATTGCTCCAGCAACTCGAAGCGCGCGGCATCGCGTGGGGCGTGGTGACGAACAAGTACGAGCGCCTCGCGCGCCCGGTGCTGGAAGGCCTCGGCGTGCTCTCGCGCGCGAAAGTGGTCGTGGGTGGCGACACCTGTGCACGACCGAAACCCTTTCCCGATCCCTTGCTGCATGCCTCCGCGTCGCTCGGCATCGCGCCGATGCACTCGCTCTACGTGGGCGACGACGTGCGCGACGTGCAGGCCGCGCGCGCCGCGGGCATGAAGGTCGTGGTCGCGGGCTACGGCTATCTCGGGGACGGCCCGGCGCCTTCGTTCTGGGGCGCGGACGGCATCGTCGATTCGCCGGCGGCGCTCAGCGCCTGGCTCGGCCTGTCCGCCGTATGATGACGCCATGAAACGCCGCGATTTCCTGCAGCTCCTGGGAACGGCGCCGCTGGCCGCCACGGCGCCCGCATTCGGCGCCGCCCCGGGCGCGAATGCCAACCGCCTGCTGGTGCTCGTGTACCTCTACGGCGGCAACGACGGCTACAACTCGTGGGTGCCGTACGGCACGCCGCTCTACTACAAGCTGCGTCCCACGATCGCCATCCCGCGCGATGCGGTGCTCAAGGTGACCGAGCACCACGGATTCCATCCGTCGCTGGCACCGCTCGCACCCCTGCTCGCTTCGAAAGAAATGGCGCTCGTGCAGGGCATCGGCCTCGAAGACATCACGCAGCAGCATTTCCGCGATGCCGAGCGCGCGTTCACCGCGGCGGACACGGATCAATACCTCAATGACGGCTGGGTCACGCGCGCGCTGCAGCGACGCACGCCCGACGAGCAGGCGTTCGCGGATGCGGTGGCCTTGGGGCTGCTCGACATCCGGGAGTCCGATCCCATGGGTCCGATGCGCGGCGATCGCCAGCGCGTGGTGCAGGTGCACTACGCGCACGAGCTGCTCGCCAAGCGCCGTATCGCCGACTGCGTGATTGGCACCAACACGCGCGGGGCCGCGGCCGTGAAGGCGAATGCCGGCGCACTGCGCATGCTCGAACTGAAGACCGCGTTTCCGGCCGATCCCTTCGGCCAGTCGGCGCGCGCCGCCGTCGAGCTGGCCGCGAGCGACCGTGCGATTCCCGTGATCCATCTCGCGCTGAATGGCCTCGACGACGACAAGCATCATTCGGTGGACTGCCACTGGGAACAGGCGAAGTACCACGGCGACGCGCTGAAGCGCCTGGCCGAAGGGCTCGCGGCCCTGCGCGCGGGATTGATCGAGATCGGCCGCTGGGACGAAACGCTCGTCGCGACGTACGACGAGTTCGGCCGCGCGCCGGTCGAGAACGAAGACAAGGGCACGCACCACGGCCATGGCACGACGCATTTCGTGCTCGGCGGGCGCGTGAAGGGCGGCCTGCTCGGCGAGGCGCCTGCGGTGATCAAGGTGCACAACATCGGCGGCCCGCCGCCGGTGATCGACACGCGCAGCCTCTGGACCACGGTGATCGAGCAGTGGTGGGGTGCCAGCGCCGACGGCGTCTTCGCCCGCCGCTACCGGCCGCTCGACCTATTGCGCGCGTAGTCGCATGGCCTCGGCGCCCGAGGACCTGCTGCTCCGGGCGCAGGCATTGCTCGCGGAGAAGCGGCCGGCCGAAGCCCTCCCCGCCTTCCGTCAACTGGTCGCACTGCAACCCGGTAACCCTTCGCTGCACCACGGCCTCGCGATCGCGCTGAAGGCCACAGGCGATCACGAAGCAGCGGGCAACGCATTCGTGGATGCCTTGCGCCTGCGTCCCGACTACTGGGAAGCCGCGTTCAACCTCGGCTTGATGCTGGACGAGGATGGCGAAACCGCACTCGCCGAGCGCGCGTATCGCCGCGCGCTCGCCACGAACCCCGATGCCGTGCGCGTGCTCGGCAACCTCGGAAACCTGTTGCGCCGTGCGGGCCGACTCGAAGAAGCCGAGGGCGTGCTGCGGCGAGCAGCAACGCTCGCGCCTTCCGATGCGAGTGCGATCGGGAATCTTGCCCTCGCGACCCTCGACGCGGGGCGGCACGCGGAAGCGCGCAAGCTGGCCGAGCGTGCTGCGGGACTCGCCCCCAACGAAGTCCGCTGGTGGGAAGCGGCGGGAACCGCGGCGCGACTGATGCCCGATGCGGAAGGCGCAGTCCCGTTGCTCGAACGCGCGGCGGGTTTCTCGGCGGCCGAGGCCGGAGTGCACTTCGAACTCGCGTTGGCGCGCGCGGCCACAGGTGACGACGAACGTGCACTGCAGGCCTTTGCCTCGGCTCGCGCCCTTGCGCCCGCGTGGGAAAAGTTGCGCTGGGCGGAGGCGCTGCACCTTCCCCTCTTCGTGTGCGACAACCAGGAAGCGGCTCGTGCCCTCGAACGCTTCGACGCGGGACTCGCCGCGCTCGAGTCCACGCGATTGCCGGAAGACAAGGCAACGATCGACGCATCGCTGGCCGCGGCGCTCGGAGTCCTGCCGTTCAACCTGCACTATCTTCCGGGCGAGCATGTTGAACGGCAGGCTCGTTTCGCGCACGTGGTCACTCGCGTCGCTCGCGCAGCGATCCCGCTCGAACCGCCGCGGATTCGCGATACCCCGAACGCACGCATCCGCGTCGGCTTCGTGAGCGGCAACCTGCGAACGCATGTGGTGACACGTTTCTTCGGCGCCTTCATCACCGGGCTCGATCCGGCGCACTTCGAGCGCTGGGCCTGGCACACGGGTGCCACGAGCGATGCGACGACCGAAGCCATCGCGGCAGGCGTCGAACATTTCCATGCGATGCGCTCCACGCCCGGCGAGATCGCCTCGGCGATCCGCGCGGCCGACCTGGATGTCCTGGTCTATCCCGACATCGGCCTCGATCCGCCGCAGGGCGTGCTGGCCTCGCTTCGACTCGCGCCCGTGCAAGCGGCGCTCTATGGCCATCCGGTGACGACGGGCTTCGAGTCGATCGACGACTTCGTGAGTGGCGAAGCGCTCGAACCCGCCGGCGCCGCATCACACTATCGCGAACGCCTTGTGCAGCTGCCGGGTCTTGGTGCCAAGCCGCACGCGCCGCCCTCTCCGGGCAACGCGGGATGGGCGCGTGCACTGCGACGCGGCAACGAACCGCTGCTCCTCTGCGCGCAGAGCCTGCAGAAACTGCTTCCGGACTTCGACGCAACGCTGGCTCGCATCGCGGCCACCACGCGGGCCCGCCTCGTCTTCTTCGATCGCGGAGCCGGGCTCACGCGGCGCTTCGCCGAACGCCTGTCGACCGAACTCGCGCGGCGCGGCGTGCAGGCCTCGCAGGTCCACTTCGAACCGGTCCATGCCTACGCGGACTACGTCGCGGGCCTCGCCGAAGCCGACCTCGTCCTCGATTCACCGGGTTTCTCTGGCGGCGGCACCAGCCTCGATGCGTTGGGCGTGGGCGCTTTGGTGCTCGCGTTCGAAGGAGATCGCGCGCGGGGCCGGCAGACGAGCGCCATGCTGCGAATGCTCGGGGTGGAGGAGCTCATCGCGAGGGATTCCGACGGCTACGTCGAGCGCGCGCAAGCGCTGCTGGGCGATGCGAGCCTGCGAGAACGCCTCCGAGCACGCATCCGGGAGCGCTCCGGCCGCCTTTTCGACGACGATCGCCCCGTCCGGGCCTTTGCCGACTACCTGTGCTCCCGGGCGGTTGCAAGCGGGGGAACTACCCCCACCTGATAGAATCGAACACGTAGTACCGCAGCAACCCCGGATTTCCGGGGGCGACCTGGTTTCGACGTGGGTTCTGAAGCAATGCAGGGCATGCCGAGGCGTGGTTACCTCGTAAATACAGCCGCAAAACACTATAGTCGCCAACGACGATAGCTTCGCTCTAGCCGCCTAATACCGGCTGGACTCTGCACCGGGGTTCTCATGACCCGGAGTAGCAGCTCACCGCTACCGCAGAGTCATATTCATGAGATCGCACGTTCACGGGGCCGCTTCGTGAGCTGCTAAAACCAAGGCGGCTCGCCTTCATCCAGTTCGCCGGTCTACGGGGTGCGGGTTAATACAAATGGCCTGGCTACGCATGTAGAACTGCTTGTGAACGGCTTGCGGACGCGGGTTCGATTCCCGCCGCCTCCACCAACTCCCCGCAAGGGAAACTCAAACGGCGTCCAAGTGGACGCCGTTTCTTTTTCCAGAGCGAAGAACTCTCGAACCGACCCTAGACGTCGGTTGCAATGCAGCACACTGGCACGGAGGCTACCGCGTTCGAGCTACGTAGTCGCAGGCTTCGAGGGATAGCCTTTGATCTGCTTAGCTAGGGGAACGTCAACGTGAATCCGCCGGTAGTCGAGCGAAAAACTACGTATGTTCCTGCTCGCCATGCGTAGATGCACGCTTGGCGCGTGCTGCTCGAGCAGTTGGCGAATTGCCTCCCCCGCTTCCGGGTCAGCTCCGGGGCACGCTTGGCCAAGAATGACGGCAATCGTGGCCGTCTTCGTGACCGGGAAATACCCATCGGTGGACCTCGCGTAGGATCCATCCATCTCAGCAGTAATCAGTCGGAACTCCTTCTCGTATTCCCACCACGCTGCCTTTGTGAGGAGGCCTATGCGTGCGAGTTGATCGACGTTGCCGTTCGCGAAATCGGGTGTCGGATAGTCCTGCTCGTACTCCACTCTTACCGCATTCCTAAACGGCTCTTGGGTCGCGTCGAACTCGAGACATACACCCGAGTGCCCGCTCGCGTAATGAGCCCACAGGAGCGGGGACAGGTGGTCGCAAAGGCAGATCACGCGGTGGACTTCGCGTATCTGCTTCAGCGCTGCCCTGCTCAAAGATTGAACGGCATCTACTCTAGCTTGCTTGCTGTCGCGGAGATTGAGAATGTCGGCCTCAAGCGCGGCGAGCGCTTCATGGTTCCCCACCAGACTCTTTTGCATCAGGCGCTGAAACCCGTCGAGAGCACCCTCAGGCTCGAGGCACTCAGGGTCGAAAAACGGACGACAATCGTAGGGATCGTTGAAATATCGAGGGTGCGAAGCTCGCATCTTCCCGTCTCGGAAGAGCAGAGTGAGTTTTTCGAGCGCTCCCGCGAGAGGAAGAAAACGATAAAGGCGTCGAACGCCAAGTACAGCGGCGCTCCGCTGGTGCATGGCCTCGGCGATCTCCTTTGCCAGACTCACGCCAGCTCTTCTACCTTCCGTCTATGAAGCCACGTGCCGTAGTTCGTCACGGTCGGATCAGACAGCGAGATTTCCCAAAATCGGTCCCGCAGGCGCATCTACGACAGCCGGCACTCCTCGAACGATCACGTCATATACAGCATCGGGGGCCGGACTCTCGTCACGTTTAAACGAGAATCTGAGCAGACCTGGCCCAGGAATAGCCATACCGGCCAAAACAAGAAATGATCTTGTTCTCGGCAGATCACGAAAATTGATCTCAATAGGGAATTCGGCCAGCGTCGCCGCATCAAGAGTGATTGAGATGGTTCCGGGAAGTCTATTGGGATCGCCGTCGTCTCGCGTCAACACCCACATGATCGACAGCCTTGCCACAACCAGTGGGAAGCCTTGGATCTCCATGTCCTCGAGAATATCAATGGCGGAGATCTTGTTTTCCTGAGCGTCTCGTATCATTCGAGACGCACACAGGGCGAGCTTCGTCCTAATCATTTGCGTCCCCTCTGTAAATTCTGGGACTGGGAGTATTTGACGTCCTCAGCGAACTGGCACCATCTCCCGAAACTACAACGAGCGGCTTTCTCACCCAGTCCTCTGCGCTAAATGTTCCACCGATCCGTAGCCTTCGCTGGAGCTCGATGATCTCAGGAATCCAGCGCAATGCCGGGCATCCGTTTCCATTGATCCAGTTCTCAACTTCCGCAATTGGCTTCAACGTCACAGCCACCGCCGCGGCGTACGCGAGGCAGCGTTCCGAGAACGAACGGTCATCCTTAGCGGCAATCTCCGCTATGAAACCTAGTAGTTCGTCAGTGGAAGAATGCTCAGCCAATGCTCCCACACCAGCATCCCCAGAGAGATGTCGATATATGTAGTCTGGGGTGTTCGCAACTGCGACGACATTCGCCAACGACTCCCGACTTAGCAGATCAAAATTCATTGGGCAGCCCAATCGACTCTGTAGTACTCAAGATTGGAGGATTCATAGGGACATTCGTTGGCGTAGTGGGTGTATTCGAGGAATTCGCCCCACTTGCTAAATACGAATGGAAACCCTGCGAGGCATTCTCGGGGTGGTGTGATCACCACCGCCGAATGCTCAACTGATCCATTTCCCGCAATGAAAATTACGACATCACCGGCGCGAACATCGTTCACCTCAACCTTCTTGTAGCGATCCTCCATCAGCACTCTTCGAATACCAAAACGGCCATCTGCGATTTGCGTTCGCCGAGCACCGAAGACCAAGCCGTGACAGTTGTAGATACCAGTTGGGGCTGCGAGACGTTCCTTGCTTCGAGGGTAGGCGCGCCGAAAGGTCTCGGCTCTACCCTGAATCTCCTGAGGAGTCATCACGCCCTTTTCTTGGGCGTTAGGAATGTCGTTGCCGAGTGCTGTCTGAAGACTTGGCATGTCAAAGGTCTGCGACTTTGGAGGCAGAGGAACCGCACAGTCAAGACGTTAAGACTGTCGACCAAGTGCTAAAGATCGTACTCCATGTGGGTCGACGCCGCCCGCGACCACCTGCTACCGATTGCTGATCGTCACCGAGGGCACCTTGAGGATTGCTTCGCTCATGCCAGGGCGCACCTGTTTCTCACAAGGCAATTTGAAGGCGACACGGATGGCCCGTCTGGACTAAGACGGCGCCTCCCAAGGGCGCCGCTCTCGCTTCTCGCGGTGCTGTGCGCTCGCCGCGATCTCCAGCGAGGCCAGGTAGGTCACCAGTGCGAGCAAGCCGGGATCCGCCGGCTTCTTGTCGTCGCGGGGCGCGTCGACTTTCGCTTTCACGCTGTCGTGCTTGCTGCCATTCAGGGCGATGTCCATGCCCGATTCTTGGCGCGCCGGCGTCGCCGTACAACTAAACGCATGGCCTAGGCCATTCGGCGCCCCGCTACTTCTTGCCCGCCACCATCGAGAGGACCTCGAAAATCGCGTCACTGACCGCCTGGGGCTGGTCGGTGTGGACGAGGTGACCGGTGCGGGGAACGATCCGATTGCTTCCCCGGGACGACAGCGCCGCGATGTCGTCGTGCAGGACCATCCAGAGCCTGAACGGCGGATCGTTCGGAGGTTCCGGATTGGTGCTGGCGACGCCCCTCGTGTCGCTCGTGAGGACAATGATCGGCACGTCGCCAAGGCTGCGCCGCGCGGCCCGCAGTTGCTCGGCGCTCGCGTGATAGATGGCCTCCTCCTCGTTCATCGCCGCTTGTTGGTAGGCCACCTGCGCGTACTTCTTCAGGTGCGCCGCGTTGATCGCCTCGCTGAAGCGCGCATCCGGATCTCCCACGCACTTCCCGTAGAGCGGCGTACCCGGCGTGAATCCTGCGGGCGCCGCGGCGATGCATTCGCGGTGACTCGCCAGGATCGGCTCGAGCCTCAGCTTGTCGTATTCGGCCTCGGTGGGCTGCTTCGGATTCAGCCTCCGGTACCGCGAGCGCTGATCCTCGTGCGAAGGATCGACGAACACCATCCCGACGACTTCCGATGTGTGCAGGTGCGCGTACAACTTGATGTTCATGCCGCCGTAGGAGTGGCCCACGAGGACGTACGGAGGCTCGATCGCGGCCGCGACGAGGAGCCGGTGCAGGTCGTCCACGATGTTGGCGCTCGAACCCGGACGATTCGCCGCATCGCTGAAACCGATCCCCGCCCGGTCGTAGGAGCAGGCGCGCGTCTTCCGGGCGACCACCGGTTGCACCAGCCCCCACTCGCTCGTTTCGGCGGCGAGGCTCGAATCGAACACGACCGTGGGAGAACCGCTGCCGGTGCAATGGAGATTGAGCCTGCGATTCGGTTCGACCTCGACAAGTCTTTGCGGGCTCGCGTAGACCGGATCGTCGATCACCCTCGCCGCCGTCCCGATCGGGTTCGTCGCGCAGCCCGCCATGACGAAAGCCAAAACGCCGATATGCAGACCGTTCTTCATCGAGAGACACTCTGCGCCGAATGCTGGAGGATGTCGCGCGTCGGCACTCGCCCGCCCGGGAGGAGCGTGCGCCGCTTGAGGCGCAAGGCCGGCTTCTCCACGACGAACCACGACACGATCGCGACGGCAAGAACCATGGCGAAGGAGATCAACTGGTAGGTGACGACGCCCACGTCCGGACGCCAGGGACCGGCAAGGGCTTGCTGCAGCGGATATGCGTAGAGATAGAGACCATAGGAAAAATCGCCGAAGCGCCCCGCGTGATGAACGACCGGCCACGCATGTCGGCCAAGAAGGATCACGCCGTGCGCGACCGCGGCGATGGTAAAGGCAGGCGCCCAGGCGGTCCGTGACGTCGCGATCGCGGCGATGGCCAACGCCAGCGTGATCCAGGGCCGCCCCCAGCGCCCGGAATCCAGCCGCAGCGTCGCACCGATATAGAACGCCATGAGGAGTTTCGCGGTGTCGGCCACGGGCAATACGCTCGTCAGGATCCTGCCAGGCAACCAGGGAACCAGGCCCTGGCTCGAGACGACGTAGAGCACGAAGAACGCGAGCGCCAGGATGGGCGCGACGCGCCGGTCGAGCCCCTTCACAAGCGCGAGCACGCCTAGCGTGAAATAGGCGAAGACCTCGACCGGCAGGGTCCAGAGCGACCCGTTGACGGCTTTCGGCATCGCGTTCGCCTCGAACACCCCTGGAAGGGGCCATTGCAGGTCGAGGACGGCGTTCTTGAGGTAGGCCCAGGTGAGCGGCGAGGTGAAGTATCCGCGCGCGTCGAGCGTCGTCACCAGCGGCCCGAGCACGAACGCCGTCACGAGCACGCAGGCCGCGAGCCCCGGGAAGATCCGCAGCGCGCGGTTGGCCATGAAGGTTCGTGGGCTCGCTGCGTTCGACCATGATGCCGTGACCCAATAGCCGCTGATCGAGAAGAACATCGCGACGCCGACCGTGCCCAAGGTCGTGAGTCCCGTGTGATCGGCGAACCAGTCGTTGCGCCCGTCCCAAAAACCGGCCCCGTGGCTGACGAGCACAAAGGTGGCGGCCACCAGGCGAAGAAAGTCGAAGCTGTTCGATTCGCGCGTCACGCGGGCTCGCAAGGATTCCAAGATCGCCTCGGCACAACCGGGCGTTCTGGTGATGGATGTTTCTTGCTATTGTGCGATCCGTGAGATGGGCATTCTGGCGGCGCGAACCGACCGCATTCCTCCGCGCCGTGCACTACTTCGGCCGCACGCAGCCGCTGAACTTCTGGGACAGCGCTATTCTTTCCGAAGTTCCGGCGCACCTGGAGCAAATCCGCGGCGACGGCTTCAATACGATCATCGTGGTGGTGCCCTGGCGCGGATTCCAGCGCACCGTCGTGCCCTCGACGTTCGATGAAGTGAACCTCGATCGCCTCCGCCAACTGCTGATCATGACCCAGCAGGCGGGACTGCGCTTCATCGTGCGCGTGTCCTTCCCCTGGAACAGTGACCCCAAGAGCGAGGGAGGCTTCGACGAGCGCATTCTCGGGCTCTTCAGCCGCCACGACGTGCGCAGGGGTTGGCTGGCCTACCTGCGGGAGATCCGTCGGATCTCGGAGGCCTTCGACGGTTTTCAATTTGCCTTCTTTTCCTGGGAGGACATGCCGTCGATTCGCGAACACATGATCTACCGTACGGAGAAGGAGCGCCTGGCGCTTGCGCGCGTGCTCGGCTACCAGGCCTACCTCGCGTCGCGCTTCGACATCGCGAAGGTCTCCGAGATGTTCGGGAAACCCTTCGCGAGCATGGCCGACGTCCCCATTCCTTCGAACGATTGCGAGGGCTATCGCACGTACCACGACTTCGTGAACGAAGCGCTGGACAGCCTGTTGGCAAGCGGACGTGCCGCGTGGCCGCGGCTTGCCATGCAAGTGCGCGTGGACTTCGACCGCTTGCAGCTAGGGGGGCAAAACGAGTGGCTCGAAAACGACATTCGTATCGACGACACCGGCATGCGTGCAACCTACTTCTTTCCGGCGATGTACGCACAGGATCATGAGACGGTATTGCCCGCCGCGAAGGTGTTGTCCAACCTCGAGCACGTCATGCGCCGCCTGTCGGACGAGGGGCGAAACACGCGACACTTCCTCGACCAGTTCATCTTCCACGACGAGTCGGCGCAACTCCATGCGTGGACGCGCGTGCAACCCGACGAGATGGGCGACTACCTCGTTGGCGCTGCCCCATTGCTCAGGCGTTACTCGTGCGGCTTCGGCTTCTGGAACTACTTCGACTATCGCGTGAACCACTTGTACAACGCGGCGTTTCTCCGGGAGTTGCTGGGCTGGGAGTCTTCGGGGCTTGTCGAGCTCGGCCCGCCGGCCGAACCCCGGCTCGTTCGGTTGTTGCCGGGAGCGACCATCGCGCAGTCGATGCACCCCGACAAGGTGGGTTGGGGAACACCCCACTACGAAACGATGCGATTCGCTGCAACGTTTCGCACGCACGACGCCGCGACAAGCCTTCGGCTCGTGACCAATGGCGAGGTCGAAACGGAATTCAATGTGGACCGCGATGGAAGGATCGAGGTGGAGTTCCGCCCGGACCGCCATCGCAGCGGCTTCGCCCGCTTCTCGATCGAGAACGTGGGAAGCGCCGCAGTCGAGCTCACCGACCTGAACCTTTGGGGAACGGTGTACCGCTCGAGGATCTACGATGAAGACGGAAAGCCGGGCACCTACCTGGAGGCTGTTCGGGCAATGCTTCGCGAGTAGCGCGTCGCAGGGCACACTACAATACTGCAATGTTCAAACGATTCCGTACTCGTCTCGCAGTTGCAAGTTCGCCGACCATGCCAAACCGATATCCCGATGGCCATTTCTACTCCCCGACCGTCGACTTCGCGGAGGTCGAGCGAGACTCCGATCGCATCTGGCCCGCGGCGCCGCAGGTCCTCGGCATCGACTTCGACGACGACAGCCACCAGCGCATCCTCACGGAGCACTTTCCCCGTTTCATCCGCGACTACGACTATCCCGAGCAACTGGAAGACTCGCCGACTCTCGATGCCTACTACACCGGCAACAGCCAGTTCGGCTGGCTCGATTCGCGAACGCTCTTCGTGCTCTTGCGCACGTGGCAGCCGCGTCGCCTCGTGGAGGTGGGTTCGGGATATTCATCGCTCCTGATCGCCGACGTCGTCCGCCGCTTCCTCGATGGCCGTTGCCAGGTGACGTGCATCGAACCGTATCCTCGCCCGTTCCTGCGCAATGGCATCAAGGGAATCGAGCGCTTGATCGAAGCACGCGTACAGGACGTCGCGATCTCGGAATTCGAGCAACTCGAATCGGGCGACGTGCTCTTCATCGACTCATCGCACGTGTCCAAGACGGGAAGCGACGTCAATCACCTCCTCTTCAACGTGCTTCCTCGCCTTCGCCGCGGCGTGCGCATCCATTTCCACGACATCTTCCTGCCGCACGACTATCTCCGGGAGTGGGTGTTGACCGACGGGCGCAGCTGGAACGAGCAGTACCTGCTGCAGGCGCTGCTGATGTACTCGACCACATTCAGGCCGCTGTTCGGTTCGTTCTACGCCTTCTCGAAATACCCGGACCTTGTCCGGGACGCGTTGGCGCTGCCCTCGGGAAAGAGCTTCGGGGGCGGAAGCTTCTGGATCGAGAAAGTCGCCTAGCGCTTGAGCCCGACGGCCGAGCCGAGCCCGCGGGTGATCGTCGTCAGGCGATGCCCGGTCCGGTGCAGGAGCATGAGCAGCCGCCAGAAGCGCGGCGACCAAGCGGGGATCGTGACGTCCTCATCGGATGCGAGTCCCATGAAGTCGCGCAGGCGCTGCTCCTTGTCGACGAGCAGCTTCTGGTACATCCGCAGCAGTCCCTCGCGGCTCGCCAACGCCACCTGGATCTCATTGGCGTCCTGCGCCGACAGCGTCGCACCCTCCGCGATGCGTTCAGGGAGCGGCGTCGGAACGTAGAACGTCGTGTGCGGCGCCACCACTTCCTCGGCCGGACGATCCTTCGTGTACAGGTAGATCGAGAAGGACTTCCGCGAGAGGCCCTTCTTCGCCTCGGGCAGCGCGATCCGCTTGAAGCCGTGCCAGGAGTACTCGTTAGTCTCGAAGATCACGGCGCGGTTGAAGAGCGGCAGGAAGGACTTCACCTGGTTCGCCTTCGGGGTCCACGGGTCGGAGTGCAGCTCGATGTTGCCGCCCCACGACTCGTCCCACTCCTTGTTGAGGTAGACGAGCAGGTTCACGCGCCGGTGCAGCATGCGTCGCTCGTCGATGTTGAAGTCGACGTGGACGTCGAGGCTCTGGCCGTCCAGGTTCTCGTGCGTGCCGCCGCCGAAGAGCGTCTCGTCGGCAATGAGGTCGGGGATCCCCGTGAGTTCCGACATCGCATCGAGGAAGGCCTTCGAGTTGATGTAGCGGTAGAACTCGCGATAGGCGGGGCTGATGGCGCTTACGTGCTCGAACACGGCCTTGCGGCCCACCTGGCCGTGCTCGTTCATGGCTTTGCGCGTGTCGAAGGGCGGGAAGTCCGCGAGCAGGCCGTCGGCGACGGCGGGCTCCAGGAAATTCTCGACCGCGATATGGCGGAAGGGCTTGGCGTCCTGGAAGGCGTGTTGAATCTCCAGGGCGTCGGCGATGACTGCGGGTCTGATCATGTGGGCACCAGCGAGGGAAAATAGAGAAAAACGCGCGTCGGATCAAGCCTGAGTTGCCCGCCCCCCTGCAATCGATGAAGTAGACCTGCGCGAGATCTTCCGAGTTCCGCAATGACCACATCACGATCTAACTCGCTGATTTATTAGGGAAGGCGGGTATTTTCCGATAAAATGTCGCACTCCCCTCCGATGCCGCGCCAACCTTGGTCAACGTTGTCATCCCCGTCTATCGTGGCTTGAGCGAGACGCGCCGCTGCATCGAGAGCGTCATCGCGGCGAGTTGCAAGACCGCGCACGCGATTGTTGTCGTCGACGACGCGAGCCCCGAACCGGAGTTGTCCGCGTGGCTGCGTGAACTGGAACGCGCTGGCCGCATCCGCTTGCTGGCGCACTCTGAGAACCGCGGCTTCGTCGCCTCCGTGAACGAGGCCATGGCCCTCGATCCCGACCGCGACGTGGTCCTGCTGAACAGCGATACGGAAGTAGCCGACGGCTGGCTCGACCGCCTCGTGGCCTGCGCGAACCACGAGCCCGGCATCGGGACCGTCACGCCCTTCTCGAACAACGCGACGATCTGCAGCTACCCGCGCCCGAACGTCTCCAACCCGTTGCCCGAGGGAATGACCGTCGCGGCGCTGGACCGCCATTTCGCCTCCGCCAACGCGGGTGCGAGCGTGGAGATCCCGACGGCGGTCGGCTTCTGCATGCTCATCCGGCGCGAGTGCCTCGACCAGGTGGGCGTATTCGACGAAGAGGCGTTCGGCACCGGCTACGGCGAGGAAGTGGATTTCTGCATGCGCGCCACCCGCGCGGGCTTTCGCCACCGCCTGTGCGCCGATGCGTTCGTCTTCCACCAGGGCGAGGTCTCGTTCCGCGATTCGGGCACGAGCCGCCGCGAGGCTGCGCAACGCATCGTCGACCAACGCTATCCGGAGTTCGGTCCCCGCGTGCAGGCCTTCATCGCATCCGATCCTGCGCGCGCGTTCCGCCGGGCCGTGGACCTCGAGCGCCTGCGCGCCTCGGCGAGGCCGCGGCTGCTGCTCGTCTCGCACCTCTGGGGTGGCGGAATCCAGAAGCACGTCGATGCCCTCGCGAAGCTGGTCGAGGCCGAAACCGAAGTCCTCTTGCTGCATCCGACCGAAGGCGGCAACTACGCCCTGCGCTGGATGCGGCCCGACGAAGGTTTCGAGGCGTGGTTCGAGCCCGGCCGCGACGAGGCCGCGCTCGACAACCTCCTGCGGCACCTCGGCGTGTCGCGCGTGCACTTCCACCATTTCCACGGCTTGCCGCGCGCCACGGTGGACCTCGCCGATCGCCTGCGCCTGCCCTACGACGTGACCCTGCACGACTACTACCCATACTGCCCGCAGTACCACCTCGCCGACGAGAACGGCCGGTACTGTGGCGAGCCCGACGAGGCGGGATGCCGGGCCTGCCTCGCGAAGCGCCCTTCGGCCTGGGGGCTCGACATCGTCGAGTGGCGGAACCTGTTCTCGGGCTTCCTGCACGGCGCCGCGCGCGTCATCGCACCGTCGCGCGACCTCGCCGATCGCATCCGCGCACGCTTCCCGGGGCTCGTAGTGCACGAATGGCAGCACTTCGAATCGCTGCCCGAGCCCGAGCCGGGGCCTGCGTTCCGCATCGCGTTGCTGGGCGGGCTCTCGACCGTGAAGGGCCTCGACGTGCTCGAAGCCTGCGTGCAGGACGCGCAGGCTCGACGCCTGCCGCTGCACTTCCAGGTGATCGGCCACGTGGGGCGGCCGCTCGCGAGGTGGCCCCAGGCACCGCTGTCCATTACCGGTTCGTATCCCGATGACAAGCTCGACGAGTTGCTGGCCCTCGAGCGAGCCGACGCGGTCCTGTTCCTTTCGCAGGTCCCGGAGAGTTACTCGTACACGCTGACCGTGGCGCTTCGCTCCGGCCTGCCGATCCTGGCCCCGGACTTCGGCGCATTCCCGGAGCGCATGCGCGGCCACCGCGACGGCACGCTGTTCCCGTGGAACGCCACGCCGGCTACGATCAACGACACGCTCCTCGCGCAACTGCGGCCGTTGGCGCGCGCTGCCACGGGTGATTGAGATGACGCCGGAACTCTATCGCCGCCAGTACCTCGAGCCGCTCAAGCCGGGACGCAACGAGACCTCGAACACTTCGGTGCCCGACGCGCGCCACTGGTACCGCCCCGCCGAGCCTCCGCGTCCGGTGAGCCTCACCCACCTCTACGCGGCGGGCGTGTACTGCGGCCATGGCGAGACGCTCGCGCATCTCGGCGTTCGCGTGCGCGAAGCCGACCTTCAGGTGGACCAGTTGGTAAACGCCAACGAGGAAATCGCGCGGCAACGCACCGACTTCGTCGAGCTGCACCGCGCCCACGAACAACACGTGAAGGCCCTCGAAGCGGCGGTCGAAGCCGCTCGCGCGCGCGCCCGCGAATTCGAGCAGAGCACCTTCTGGCGCATGACGGCGCCACTGCGCTTCACGGTGCACCGCGCGAAGCTCGCGAGCCGGTATGTGCGCGGCCTCGGCCACCAGGCCCGCCTGCTGCCGCCGCGGCTGGCGCTCGCGCGCCACATCCTGCGCGAGGAAGGCGCCGGTGCCCTCGCCCGCCGCGTTCGCAACAAGCTCGTGCGCCAGCCGCATGCGACCGGGCTGCACCCGCGTGCCGGCCTCGAACCGGCGATCGGCACGCTGCAGTTCCCGGAAGTCGCGAAGCCGCGCATCACGGTCATCGTCCCGACCTACGGCCAGGACCTGCACACGTTCACGGCCCTGAAAGCGTTGGCGCGCGACGCGGAGCGCCTCGCCCTCGAAGTGATCGTCATGGACGACGCGGCTCCGGTGGCCGCGTCCGAGGCCCTCGCCAACGTGCGCGGCGTGCGCTTCGTGCGCAACCCGACGAACCTCGGCTTCCTCGGCAACTGCAACAAGGGCGCGAACCTCGCGCACGGCGAGTTCCTGCTGTTCCTCAACAACGACGCGGTGGCCGGCGAAGGCGCGCTCGAGGCGATGCTCGATGTCTTCGCGAAGCACGACGACGCGGGCGCGGTTGGCGCGAAGCTCGTGTATCCGGACGGGCGATTGCAGGAGGCCGGCGGCATCGTCTGGCGCGACGGCTCGGCGTGGAACTACGGCCGCGGCGACGATCCGGCGAAGCCCGAGTACGAATACCTGCGCGAAGCGGACTATTGCTCGGGCGCGGCGCTGATGATTCCCCGGGCCTTGTTCCGGTCGCTGGGGGGCTTCGATGCCACGTTCGCCCCGGCGTACTACGAGGACACGGACCTTTGCTTCCAGGTGCGCGCCGCCGGGAAGAAGGTCTACTACCAGCCCGCGGCCGAAGTCGTGCACTTCGAGGGCGTCTCGCACGGCACGGACGCCGGCCAGGGCCTGAAGCGCCACCAGGTCGTGAACCGCGAGCGCTTCTATGCGAAGTGGCGCTCGACGCTGGCCTCGCACCGCGTGAACGGCCTCTTTCCGCGGCTGGAGCGTGACCGCTCCGCGCGCCGGCGCGTGCTGTTCGTGGAAGCCTGCATGCTCACGCCGGACCAGGATTCCGGATCGGTCCGCACCTGGCGCCTGCTGCGCGTGATGCGCGAGGCCGGCTGCAAGGTCACCTTCGTCGCCGACAACCTCGAGCAGCGGCAACCCTACGCGAGGGACCTTGCCCGCGAAGGCGTGGAGGTCCTCCACTACCCGCACACGCAATCGATCGAGGAATACCTCGAGCAGAACGGCCACGAGTTCGACATGGTCGTGCTCGCGCGCTACTACGTCGCCGCGCCGCTCATCGAGGCCGTGCGGCGCCACGCCCCGCAGGCGCTGCTCGTGCTCGACACGCTCGATCTCCATTTCCTGCGCACGCGCCGCCTGGCCGAGCTGGAAGGCAGCCGCGCGCTGCAGCGCAGCGCCGAGACCATCTACGCGCAGGAGCTCGACTGCATCCGCCGCAGCGACGTAACCTGGGTCGTGAGCCCCGTGGAGCAGGAGGTGCTTGCGAAAGAGGCCCCGGAGGCGCACGTCGTGCAACTCACCAACATCCACGAGACCGCGGGTCCCGTGGCTCCCTTCGCCGGGCGCGAGGGCATCCTGTTCGTCGGCGGCTACCGCCATCCGCCGAACGTCGATGCCGCGCAGTTCTACGCACGCGAGATCCTTCCCCACCTGCGCCGCCTGTTGCCGGGGGTCACGAGCTACCTCATCGGAAGCAACCCGCCACCCACGGTGCAGGAGCTTGCGCAGGAAGGCCTGGAAGTCGTGGGCTACGTGCCGGACCTCGCTCCCTGGTATGCCCGCATGCGGCTTTCGGTCTCGCCGCTGCGCTACGGCGCCGGCGTGAAGGGCAAGGTGAACGAGGCGATGAGCCACGGCCTGCCCGTGGTGGCGACCCCCATGACCGTCGAGGGCATGCACCTCGTCGAGGGCCGCGAGGTGCTGGTCGCCGAGGGTCCGGAGGCCTTCGCCGAAGCCGTGGCGCGCGCCTATGCGGACGAGGCCCTCTGGAACACGCTTTCCCGGGGCGGCCTGGACAACGTCCGCGACCACTTCTCGCCACAGGCCGCCGCGCGGGCGCTCGAAGCGACGTTCGCGTATCATTCCGCCGAGTTGCCGGGGCCGGAAAACCAATAGCAAGCACCGGGCGTATCACCCCAACAATGAGGCCGCACATCCCGTGAAGATCGGTCGCTGGATTCCCCGTTTCTCCCTCATCGGCTTGGCGCGGGTCGGCATCGGCGTCCTCGTCGTCCTCATGTTCATCGCGCACGAAGCGGAGTGGGTCCCGCTGCGGTTCGTGACGCAGATGGAGTTGAACGCCTACGACACGCGCGTGCGGCTGTTCATGCCGAACCTGCCGGCGAAGAAGGTCGTGATCCTCGACATCGATGAAAAGAGCCTCGCGGCCGAAGGTCGCTGGCCGTGGAGCCGCGACAAGCTCGCCAAGATGGTCCACGAGCTCTTCGAGACCTACCAGATCAAGGTCGTCGGATTCGACGTCGCATTCCCCGAAGCGGACAACAGCTCGGGCCTGATCAACCTCGAAGCCCTGGGCAAGGGCGAGCTGCGCGACACCCCGGGCTACCAGGCCTTCCTCGAGCGCTCGCGCAAGTCGCTCGACTACGACGCGCTCTTCGCCGAGCAGGTCTCGAAATACCCGGTCGTCCTCGGATTCTTCCTGGGCGACAAGGCGGCGGACAAGGCGGGCGTCCTGCCCGCGCCGGTGCTGAACCTGGAAGCCCTGCCGCCCACGGCCTACAAGCACTTCAATGCCAAGGGCTATAGCGGCAACATCAAGATCCTCCAGGAAGCGGCAACCGTCGCCGGCCACCTGTACCCGGCCCTCGACCAGGACGGCACCACGCGGCGCGTGCCCATGTTCATGCGCTACGGCGAGGGCTACTACGAGGCGATGGCGCTGGCGGTCACGCGCACCTTCCTCCTCAACGTCCCGATCGAGGTCAACAACGAAGTGAAGTCCGGCGTGGGCTTCATCAAGAACCTGCAGCTGGGCAGCATCTCCATTCCGCTGGACGACTCCATGACGGCCCTCGTGCCGTTCCGGGGTGCGCGGGATGTGTTCAAGTACGTCTCCGCCACGGACGTGATCCGCGGCACCTACCCCAAGGACGAACTCAAGGGCAAGATCGTCATCGTGGGCACCTCGGCGCAGGGCCTGCTGGACCTGCGCGCCACACCGGTGCGCGAGGATTTCCCGGGCGTCGAGATCCACGCCAACCTGATCGAAGGCTTCCTCGACAAGTCGATGAAGCACCGGCCGTTCGAAGTGCTGGGCATCTCGGTGCTGACGCTGTTCCTGATCGGCATTCCCTTCGCGGTGCTGATGCCGCGCCTGTCCGCGGTGGTCGGCACGGTCGTGATGGTGGTGCTCTGCGGCGCGGTCGTGGCCTTCAACTTCTACCAGTGGCAGTCGAACAACTACGTGCTGCCGCTGGCGCCGCCGCTGATGATGATGTTGCTGCTGTACTTCATCAACATGGCCTGGGGCTTCTTCTCGGAGGCGCGTTCCCGCCGCCTCATCACCGGTCTCTTCGGCACCTACGTGCCGAAGGAACTCGTGGCCGAGATGTCGAAGAACCCGGGCGAGTATTCGATGCGCGGCGAGACGCGCGAGATGACGGTGCTCTTCTCCGACGTGCGCGACTTCACCTCGATCTCGGAAGGCCTCACCGCCGAGCAGCTGAAGGACATGATGAACGCCTACCTCACGGCAATGACCGAGGAGGTGCAGAGCCACCGCGGCACGATCGACAAGTACATCGGCGACGCGATCATGGCGTTCTGGGGCGCGCCGCTGCCGGACAACGAGCATGCGCGGCACGCGCTCGAAACGGCGCTCGCGATGCAGAAGAAGATCCGCGACCTGGACGAGTCCTTCATCAAGCGCGGCTGGCCGATCCTGCACATCGGCGTGGGCCTGAACTGCGGCCCGATGAACGTGGGCGACATGGGTTCGGCGTTCCGGCGCGCGTACACGGTGCTGGGCGACGCGGTGAACCTCGCGGCCCGCCTCGAGGGCCTCACGAAGCAATACGGCGCGAAGATCCTCGTCTCGGGCAACATCGTGAGCAGCGTGGACGGCTACGTGTACCGCGAGATGGACAAGGTCCGCGTGAAAGGCAAGACCGAAGGCGTCTCGATCTACGAACCGCTGGGACGCGCCTCCGAGATCGGCGACACGCTGATGAAGGAGATCGACCAGTGGCACAAGGCGCTCGACCTGTACCGGAAGCAGCGCTTCGAGGATTCCAAGGACGTGATCAAGCCGCTCGCCTACGCCAATCCCGAGACGAAGCTCTACAAGCTCTACCTCGAGCGCATCATCCACTTCCGCACGAACCCGCCGCCGCCCAACTGGGACGGCGTGTTCACGTTCACCACGAAGTGACCGCCGCCGAGTACGTCTTCGGCGAGACGATCCCCGCGCCCGGCGCGTCGATCGAGGTCGCGCCCGGCATCCTCTGGCTGCGCATGCCCCTGCCGTTCGCGCTCGACCACATCAACCTGTGGGCGATCGAGGACGGCGAAGGCTGGACGCTCGTGGACACGGGCTTCGGCGTGCAGGCCACGTGGGACCTCTGGGATCGCCACTTCGCCGGGTCTCTGAAGGGCCGCCCGGTGAACAACGTCGTCGTGACCCACTACCACCCCGACCACCTCGGGAGCGCCGCCTGGCTCGTGAAGCGCACCGGCGCGGCCTTCTGGATGACCACGGGCGAGTTCCTCTCGGGCCACGCCGCGCACGACGACACCGCGGGATTCGACCGGACGACCGGGATCGAATTCTTCCGCATCAACGGGCTCGACACTTCGCGCTTCCCGGAGCGGATGCGCACGGGCAACGGCTACCGCCGCGGGGTTCCCGAAATCCCGACGAGCTACCGGCGCATGCTGGACGGCGACCGCATCGCGATCGGTGCGCACCACTGGCAGGTGATCACCGTCTTCGGCCACGCGCCCGAGCACGCGGCGCTCTACTGCGCGGACCTGAACATCCTCATTTCCGGCGACCAGGTCCTGCCGCGCATCACGACCAACGTGGGCGTGTGGGGCAACCAGCCCGAGTCGAACCCGCTCGCCCTGTTCCTCGATTCGATCGGGCGGTTCCTGCCGCTGCCGGCCGATGCGCTGGTCTTGCCGTCGCATGACCGCGTGTTTCGCGGCCTGCACGGCCGCATCGCCGAATTGCGCGCGCACCACGAAGAGCGCCTCGGCCGATTGCTCGCGGCTTGCGCGTCTCCCGTGACCGCGCATGAAGTCTTACCGGTGCTCTTCAAGCGTGCGCTCGACGACCACCAGCTCATGTTCGCGATGGGCGAGGCGATCGCGCACCTGCACTACCTCTGGCACCGGGGCGCGGTGGTTCGCGACGTCGCGCCCGACGGGATCCGGCGCTTCCGGGCCGCTTAGGTCCATCGTACGTTCAGCGGGGGAAATCCCGCCCAATCCGGCGCATCGGCGGCGGGGCCCGGGGCCCAGAATTCCAGCGTCCCCCCAGAGCCTCCGGAACTTGCCATGGCGTCCGCCGCGCCGACCTTTCCCCGCACCCGCATCGGGCGCTTCGAAGTCCTTCGCGTCCTCGGCCAGGGCGCGCAGGGCACGGTGCACCTCGCGCACGACACGCACCTCGACCGCCAGGTCGCGCTGAAGACCCTGCGCCTCGAAGGCGCCGACGAATCCACGCGCGAGCGCCGGGGCCGCGCGGCCCTCGCCGAAGCGCGCCTCGCGAGCCAGCTCTCGCACCCCAACATCGTGACCCTGCACGACGTGCTCGAGGATGGCGGCTCTCCGTGCCTCGTCTTCGAATACGTTTCCGGCAAGACCCTCGCCGAAGCGCTCGACACCGGCGTGCCGCTCGAAACGGCGCGCGCCGTGGTCATCGCCCTCGAAGTGCTGCGCGGCCTCGAATGCGCGCACGCCAAGGGCATCATCCACCGCGACCTGAAGCCGTCCAACGTGCTGCTCACCGAGGCGGGCGTGGCGCGCGTGATGGACTTCGGCATCGCCCGACTGCAGGCGAGCGCGGAGCCCGAGGCCGGACTCACCGGCAGCCCGCCCTACCTCGCCCCGGAATACATGGAGTCGCGCCGCGCGCATCCCTCCAACGACCTCTATGCCCTCGCGGTCACGCTCCACGAAATGCTCACCGGCAAGCCCGCGTTCATGGGCAAGGAGCGCCCGGCGCTCGAGCCGCCGTCCAGGTCCAACCCGGCCGTCGACGAACGCCTCGACGCCTTCGTGATGAAGGCCCTCGCGAAGGATCCCGCCGAGCGGCATGGCGACGCGGCGAAGATGATCGCGGCCCTCGCCGACTACCTCGACCCCGCGCAGGCCCCGGCTTCCGGCGGCGGCACCGTCGACTTCCTGCTGCGGCGCATGCGCCACAAGAGCGACTTCCCGGCGCTGTCCTCCACGGTGCAGGAGATCAACCGCCTCCTCGCCAGCGAGCGCGAACCGGCGAGCATGTTGTGCAATACCGTGCTGAAGGATTTCGCGCTCACCAACAAGCTGCTGCGGCTGGTCAACGCGGCGCTCTACACGCAATTCGGCGGCTCCATCGGCACCGTCTCGCGGGCCGTGGCCGTGCTCGGCTTCGAGGGGGTGCGCAGCGTCGCCCTCACGCTGATGCTCTTCGAGCACCTGCAGAACAAGCCCCAGGCTTCCGCGATGCGCGAAGAGATCGCCTCCGCCTATTTCTCGGGCGTCGCCGCACGCGAGTTCGCCCGCAACCTCGGGCAGGGTGCGAGTCCCGAGGAGTCCTTCGTTTGCGCGATGTTCCATCGCCTCGGACGGCTGCTCGCCCTCTACTATCTCAACGACGAAGCGCAGGCCATCCAGCGCCTCATGGAAGCGCGTGGCATCGACGAGCATCGCGCCGCGCGCGAAGTGCTGGGTGTCACCTATGACGACCTCGGCATCGCGGTGGCCCGCCAGTGGAACTTCCCCGCGACCATCGTCGAATCGCTGCAGACGGTGCGCGAAGCCGAAGTCACCCACGCTTCCTACGACGTGAATCCCGCGCGGATCGTCGCGGAGGTCGCCTGCGCGATGGCGGATGCCGCCGCGCTCACCGACGAGACCGCCCGCATTAAGCGCCTCTCGGCGCTGCACGCCCGCTTCGGTCGCGCCACGGGCAGCACCTCGAAGATCCTCGCCGACTCCCTGGACGAAGCGCAGAAGCAATTCTCCCGCGACGCGCCTTCGCTGGGCCTCGGCGGATCGCGGCTCGCACGGCTCCCGGAGTCCACGCCACCGGCCATCGTGCCGGGCGACACGCCCTCCCGCACGCTCGCCACCGCCATCGACGAGACGCGCCTCGATCGCGACACCACGGCCACCGTCGTGGAGGCTCATTCGAAGGCGCGCGCCGCCAACCGCCGCGCGTTGCTCGCCGCCGGCGTGCAGGACATCACCCAGACCCTCGCGGGCGACTTCGTCCTGAACGACGTGCTGCGCATGATCGTCGAGACCGCCTACCGCGCGATCGGCTTCAAGCGCGTGCTCTTCTTCACGCGCGACACCAAGGGAACGTCGCTGCGCTGCCGGCTGGGCTTCGGGGCCGACGCCGCCGACCTTGTGGCACGCGGCTTCTCCATCCCGCTGGAGAAATCGCGCGACCTCTTCTCCGCCGCGCTCGGCGAAGCCGTGGACATCTGCATCGCGGACATCGACGCGGAGCGCATCCGGGAGCACGTGCCGGCCTGGTTCCGCGCGAACCTGGCGACCAGGGGCCTCACGCTCTTCCCGCTGCACGTGAAGAAGAGCCCGATCGCGCTCATCTACGCGGATTCCGACGACGCGGAGACCCTGCGCTTCGAGCCCGAAGAGCTGAACCTGCTGAAAGCCCTGCGCAACCAGGCGCTGCTCGCCATCCGCCACCACGGCTAGGTCCGCGCGCGTTTGCGCTATCCTGCGCGCATGTTCTCGATTCGCCCCTGGGGATTCGCCGCCCTTGCCGCGTGCGCATTCGCCGTCACGGTCCATGCCGCGGACACGATCTCGCCGCTGGAGAGCGGAGTCGTGCCCGTCCCCGTCGGACCGCAGGACGAAATCGGGCCGGCGGAACGCTCGCGCATCTGGCGGGAGATCGACGCCTCCCGCGCGAAGCTCGCGATTCCCAAGGCCGGGCCCCGCCCCAGCTTCCAGTGGCCGCTGCGCGCCGCGCGCGGCTACTCCGATCCCGGCTTCGAGACGATCGCCAATTTCGTGGACGAGGATCCCGCCTTTCCCGACAAGGTGAAGGATTTCAACTGCGGCGTGCGCACGTACGACCAGGCGAGCGGCTACAACCATCGCGGCACCGACATCTCGCTTTGGCCCGACTCGTGGAACGTAATGGCCGCACGGCAGGTCGAGATCGTGGCCGCGGCGCCGGGCACCATCGTCCTCAAGTCGGACGGCAACTTCGACCGCAATTGCAAGCTGAGCGACCTCCCCTGGAACGCGATCTACGTGCAGCACGACGACGGCTCGATCGCCTGGTATGGCCACATGAAATCGGAGTCGCTCACGGCCAAGGGGCTCGGCGATCGCGTGGTCACCGGCGAATTCCTCGGCAACGTCGGCAGCTCCGGAAACTCCACCGGTCCGCACCTGCATTTCGAGGTCTACGACGCGGCGCGCGTCCTCATCGATCCGTTCGCGGGGCCCTGCAACACGCGCAATGCCGAGTCGTGGTGGGCCGTGCAACCGGCCTACCTCCGGCCGCAGGTCAATCGCATCGTCACCGCGAGCGCTCCGCCGGTGTTCTCGACCTGCGGGGCCGACGGACGGCTGCAGGATGCCGGCACGCTCAACGTGAAATCGGCCTTCGCGCCCGGGGAGAAGATGTATTTCGTGGCCCTGCTGCGCGACGCGCCCACGACGCAGGGCGTCGAGTTCGTCGTTCGCCGTCCGGACGGATCCGAGTGGGGACGCTACACCACGGCACCGATCGACCAGGTCTACGTCGCGTCGTACTGGTATGTGTCGTTCACCCTGGAGCCGACCGCGCCGGCGGGAACCTGGCTCGTGGAAGCGTCGAACTCGGGTTCGCGCGCGCAGACCTCCTTCGCGCTGAACGCCGCGGCGACCGTTCCGACGAACTACACGGACCTGTGGTGGAACGCGGCCGAATCGGGATGGGGCATGAACCTCGTGCAACAGGACGATCTCCTCTTCGTCACCTGGTTCACCTACGACGCGGATCGCGCGGGCCAGTGGCTCCTGATGTCGGATGCCCGGCGGCAGGCGAACGGAAGCTTCACGGGAACGATCTACCGCGCGACCGGGACGCCGCTCGCGCAGATCAACGGCCAGCCCGCGGTCACCACGCCGCTCGCTCCGCTGGGCACCGGCACGCTGACCTTCACCTCCGCGTCGCAAGGGACCTTTGCGTACACGGTGAACGGCGTGAGCCAGCAGAAAGCCATCACACGCCAGGTCTTCTCCACGCCGACGACTTGCATGGCCACGGCGGCCAGCCGAAGCCATGCGACCAACTACCAGGACCTGTGGTGGAACCCGTCCGAATCGGGATGGGGCGTCAACTTCGCGCAGCAGGGCGATATCCTCTTCGCCACCTGGTTCACGTACGGCGCGGGCGGCCGCGGCCAATGGCTGGTCGCTTCCAACGCGAGCCGGCAGCCCACGGGCGAGTTCCGCGGTCGCCTCTACCGAACGACCGGGACGCCCTTCAACCTCATCAACGGAACGCCCGCGGTCACTTCGGCCGCGACGGATATCGGCGAGATCGCGCTCACCTTCACCGACGGCGAGCACGCGCGCATGGACTACACCGTGGATGGCGTGAGCCAGTCGAAGTCGATCACGCGGCAGGTTTTCGCGGCGACGCAGCCGCTCTGCCGCTAGTGCTGGGGAGACCTCGAAGGTTTGTCCACGCAGATGCCCACCCTTCTAGAAAGAAGAAAGCCGCCAGAAGGCGGCTTTCAGTAGGCGGGTTATCGCAGATGAACACAGATAGAACCTGAGAGTCCCATTCGCTTCATTTCGGGTTTGGGCTTTATCTGTGTTCATCTGCGATAACTTGCAGCCTGGAGAGCCGCCTGTGGGCGGCTTTCTTCTTTCCAAGGGTGGGCATCTGCGTCGACAAGACGTCTTCGATCTTCAAGCGAGGGACTTCATCGCCTTTTCGAGCCCCGCGATCGTGACCGGGAACATCCGGTCGTCCATGATGCGCTGCACGTTCTGGATCGACGTGGTCCAGCCCCACTGCGTCTCCGGGATGGGATTCAGCCATGCCGCGCGCGGCCAGGAACGCAGCAGCCGCTCCAGCCAGACGCGCCCCGGCTCGTCGTTCCAGTGCTCGACGCTGCCGCCCTTCTGCTCCAGCTCGTAGGGGCTCATCGCCGCATCGCCCACGAGGATCAGCTTGTAGTCGTGGCCGTACTTGCGCATCACGTCGACCGTGGCGGTGCGGTCGTTGCGGCGGCGGTTGTCCTTCCACACGCTTTCGTAGACGCAGTTGTGGAAATAGAACTGCTCGAGGTTCTTGAACTCGCTCTTCGCCGCCGAGAAGAGTTCCTCGACCACGTGGATGTGGTCGTCCATGGTCCCGCCCACGTCGAGGAAGAGCAGCACCTTCACCGCGTTGTGCAGCTTGGGCACCATCTTGATGTCGAGCCAGCCGGCGTTGCGCGCGGTGGAGCGGATCGTGTCGGGGAGGTCCAGCACGTCGGGTGCGCCCTGGCGCGCGAAGCGCCGCAGCCTGCGCAGGGCCAGCTTCGCGTTCCGCACGCCCAGCTCGCGATTGTCGTCGTAGTCGCGGAACTCGCGCTTGTCCCAGACCTTCACCGCGCTGCGGTTGCGCGAGCCGTCCTGCCCGATGCGCACGCCTTCCGGATTGAACCCGTACGCGCCGAACGGAGAAGTGCCCGCGGTACCGATCCATTTCGAGCCGCCCTGGTGGCGCGCCTTCTGTTCCTCGAGGCGCTGCTTCAGCGTCTCCATGAGTTTTTCCCAGCCCCCGAGCGACTCGATGCGGGCCTTCTCTTCCTCGGTGAGCCAGCGCTCGGCGATCTTCTTCAGCCACTCCGCCGGAATGTCGCGCAGCAATGCGTCGGGGATCGCCTGCACGCCCTTGAAGTACGCGGCGAAGGCGAGGTCGAAGCGGTCGAAGTACGCCTCGTCCTTCACCATGCAGGCCCGCGCGAGGACGTAGAAATCGTCCACGCTGCCGTAGACGACGCCCTTGTCGAGCGCCTCCAGCAGCGTGAGGTGCTCCTTCACGCTCACCGGGACGCCCGCCTCGCGGACGGCGAAGAAGAAATCGAAGAGCACTACTGCGGGCGCGCGTTGCCGAGCCAGGCGCCGAGGCGTTCGAGCCCGGCGTTCCAGTAGGCCTTCTGCGCCGCCACCGCCTCGGCGTCGGAGAGCTTCGAATGCTCGACCTGCACCGTGCTCTTCTCCGGGCCCTTCGAGGTGAAGTTCACGTCGACGTTGGAATTGCCGAGCGTCCACGTGACGCGCATCGACTTGCCGTCGGTCGAGCGGCGCACCTGCATCGGCGCGCCCGGCAGCCAGACTTCGCGCAGCCTCGGGTCGTGCCACGCGTTGTAGAGCCGGTCCATGTTGGCCTGGAACGTCTTTGTGACCGACGCGGAAAAGCCGCTCACCTTCTCGTGCACGGCGCGCAGCCCGCGCGCCTGCTCGTACCCGACCGTCACCATCTGCGACCACCAGCCCGGCACGCCGAACTTCCCGTAGACCATCTCGGCGATTTCCTTGTGGCGCATCCCGTCCGCGCCGGCCTTGTCGAGGATCTTCAGCCAGTCCGACCACGCCTTGCCCGTGGCTTTCAGGACGGCATCGCTGCCGATGCCCGCGAGCTTCAGGACCTGCGTGCCCGGCGATGTCTTCCGGGATACCGCCTTGCGAGCAACCGGCTTCCGGGCCGGCGCTTTCGCCTTCCGGACCGGCGCTTTCGCTTTCGCCGCGACGGCCTTCGGTTTCGTCTTCACCGCGACGGCCTTCCTGCCCTTCACCGCCTTGCGCGTTGCCATGACGACCTCCTCGGGTTTGGGATCGCTCAGCGTCCGCGACGCTGCAGGAACAGCAACTGCTCGAACAGGTGCACGTCCTGCTCGTTCTTCACCAGCGCGCCGTAGAGCGGCGGGATGGCCGCCTGGTGGCCCTCGCTCCTCAGCGCCTCCGGCGGGATGTCCTCGGCCAGCAGGAGCTTCAGCCAGTCGAGCAGTTCGGACGTGGACGGCTTCTTCTTCAGGCCGGGCATCTCGCGGATGTCGAAGAACACCTCCATGGCTGCTTGAACGAGGCGCTTCTGGATGCCCGGGAAGTGCACGTCCACGATGGCCTGCATCGCGTCCTTGTCGGGGAAGCGGATGTAGTGGAAGAAGCAGCGGCGCAGGAAGGCGTCGGGCAGCTCCTTCTCGTTGTTGGAGGTGATGAGGATCACGGGCCGGTGGCGGGCGCGGATGGTCTGGCGCGTCTCGTAGACGTGGAACTCCATGCGGTCGAGCTCGCGCAGGAGGTCGTTGGGGAACTCGATGTCGGCCTTGTCGATCTCATCGATCAGCACGACCGATTGCTTCTCCGACTCGAACGCCTGCCAGAGCACGCCCTTCAGGATGTAGTTGCCGATGTCGGCCACGCGCCCGTCGCCCAGCTGCGAATCGCGCAGGCGCGAAACGGCGTCATACTCGTAGAGACCCTGCTGCGCCTTCGTGGTGGACTTGATATGCCACTGGTGGAGCGTCATGCCGAGGGCGCGCGCCACCTCCTCGGCGAGCATCGTCTTGCCGGTGCCGGGCTCGCCCTTCACCAGCAGCGGGCGTTGCAGGGTGATCGCGGCGTTCACCGCGATCTTGAGGTCGTCGTCGGCGACGTAGGTGTCGGTGCCCTGGAATCTCATGCCCCGATTTTAACCCCCCGGCGAGGGCCGCACGTTAACAACCGGACCTACCCACCGAGAACCCCCATGAAACCCCTCCTCCGCCCGCTCGCCGTCGCCCTGGCCGCAACGATTCCCGCCCTGGCCGACGCCGCCACGTCCCTCACGATCTACTCCAGCGCCCGCCCCGGGACGCTCGACCCCCAGACCTTCAAGAGCGGCGGGGAAGGCACGGCGGTGCCCGGCTATGCGCTGGTGCGCGAAGAGCGCCCCTTCGTGCTCAAGTCCGGCCGCAACATCCTGAGGATCACCGACGTGCCGGCGTTGATCGACCCGACGACGGTCTCGTTCGCGTCGCTCACCGATCCGAAGGGCACCAGCGTGGTGGAGCAGAGCTTCGAGTTCGACCTCACCAGCCCGCAGAAGCTGATGTCGCGCTACCTCGACCGCGAGGTCACGCTGGAACAGGTGCGCGGCCAGTCGGTCGAGTCGATCACCGGCACGTTGATCGGGACGCAGGGCGGCGTCACGCTGCGCAATCCCGACGGGTCGCTGCGCGTGGTCCACGGCTACTCGGGCGTGCGGCTGCCGAGCCTGCCCGGCGGCCTCATCAGCAAGCCCACGCTCGCCTGGGACCTCGACGCCGCCACCGCGGGAACGCACCAGTCGCGCTTCACCTACCAGACCGGCGGCATGACATGGTGGACCGACTACAACCTCACCTACACGGAGACCAGTGCGGGCAACTGCAAGGTGGACGTGGGTGCGTGGGTCACGATCGTGAACCAGTCGGGCGCCTCGTTCTCCGATGCGAAGCTGAAGCTGATCGCCGGGGACGTGCAACGCGCGCAGCCCCCCGCTGCGCGGCCCGCGGCCGTCGGTGCCATGGCGCTCGAATCCCGCGTCGCGCGCAAAGACGAGGGCTTCCAGGAAAAGGCCTTCTTCGAGTACCACCTCTACACGCTCGGCCGGCCCACGTCGCTCGCGCAGAATTCGATGAAGCAGATCGAGCTCTTCCCGATGGCCGCGGGCGTGGGCTGCGAGAAGAAGCTGGTGTACTTCGGCCAGGGCTACGCCTATCCGTACTACGGCTCGCCGATGGTCGACCGCGCCTACGGCGCCACCGGCAACAAGAAGGTCGATGTCTACCTGCGCGTGAAGAACGCGAAGGCGAACAACCTCGGCGTGCCGCTGCCGGCCGGCAAGGTGCGCGTCTCGAAGCTGGACGAAGCCGACCAGAGCCTGGAATTCATCGGCGAGGACCTGATCGACCACACCGCGCGCGACGAGACGGTGCAGATCAAGCTGGGTAGCGCCTTCGACGTGGTCGGCGAGCGGAAGCAGGTCGACTTCCGCATCAACACCGACGCGAAGTGGATGGAAGAGGACATCGAGGTGCGCGTGCGCAACCAGAAGCCCGACGCCAGCGAGACCGTGCTGGTGCGCGAATCGCTCTACCGCTGGAGCAACTGGACGATCCTGCGCAAGACGCACGAGTTCACGAAGGAAGATTCGCGCACGCTGCACTTCCCGGTGAAGATCGGGCCGAAGGGCGAGGCGGTGGTGCGCTACACGGTGCGCTACACCTGGTAGGCCGGGACGGGGTGCATGCGAAACGCGGTGGGGGCAAAATAGCCCCATGAACCCCACCGCCCCCGCCGCTTCCCGCCTCCTCGCCCGCTTCCTCGCCCTCTGCGCCGCCGCCATGGCGCTGGGCGGCTGCTCCGCCATCACGCTGCTGAACACGCTCACGCCGACCAGCGACCTCGAGATCCGGCGTGACATCGCCTACGGCGCCGACCCCCGCTACAAGCTGGACGTCTACCGGCAGCGCGACCTTCCACCCGACGCCCCCGTGGTCGTGTTCTTCTACGGCGGCTCGTGGGACTCCGGCGAGAAGGGCAATTACCTGTTCGCGGCCGAAGCGCTCGCCTCGCGCGGCTTCGTCGCGATCCTTCCGGACTATCGCGTCTATCCGGCCGTGACTTTCCCGGGCTTCCTCGACGACGCGGCCGCCGCAGTGGCCTGGACAAAGAAGAACGCGCGCGCCCACGGCGGCAATCCCGACAAGGTGTTCCTGATGGGCCACTCGGCCGGCGCGCACATCGCCGCCATGGTCTCGCTCGATCCACAGTTCCTGGCGCAACAGGGCCTCACGCCCACGGCCGTGTCCGGGTTCATCGGGCTCGCGGGTCCCTACGACTTCCTTCCGCTGCGCGACGAAACGCTGAAGAAGATCTTCGCGCCCGAGGCGACCATCGCCCGGACGCAGCCGATCAACTTCGTGAGCGCCTCGGCGCCGCCGGCCCTGCTGATGACCGGCGACAAGGACGCGTCGGTCTCGCCCGGGAACACCATTCGCCTCGCCGCGAAGCTGAAGCGGGAGGGCCGGACGGTGACCGAGGTCCACTATCCGGACTGCAACCACTACACGATCGTGGGCCTGCTCGCCGCGCCGTTCCGGAAGGACGAGCCGATCCTCGACGACATCGAGCGCTTCGTGCGCGCGAACTAGCACCAAGGGGCAATCCTCCCCGGCCGCGGTCGGCGCTAGAATCCGCCGAAGGCGGCGATACGCCGTTCCTGACCGGGGAGATCGCATGCGACTCGCACAGTACGTGAAGTTTCGCGAGGAGAAGTTCGGCGGCGTCCTGTTCGAGACCCGCTCGGAGAAGGTCTTCACGCTCACGCCGACCGCCGCGGCCGTGGTTCGCGAGATCGTCGCGGGGACGGCGACGGCGGACATCGCCCCGCGGCTCGCCACGCGCTTCGAGGCGTCGGGCGGCACCATCGAGCGCGAAGTGGAAGCCTTCATCACCGAGATGCGCGACAAGGGCCTGGTGGCGGATTGAGCGGCGAAGCGCAATCGGGGGAACTCGCGGCGCCGCTGTACGTGGCCTGGCAGATCACCAACGAGTGCAATCTCGCCTGCCTCCACTGCATCGAGGAAAGCGGGCCCGGCAAGGCATTCGCCGACGAGCTCGGCCGCGACGAGGTCCTCGCCGTGATCGACCAGCTCATGGACAACGAGGTGCCCTACCTCTCGTTCTCGGGCGGCGAGCCGATGCTGCACGCGCACTTCTTCGAGATGGTCGAGCGCGTCACCAAGCGCGGCAGCCAGTTGAAGATCGAAACCAACGGCCACTACCTCACGCCGGAAAACTGCGCGCGCCTGAAGGACCTGGGCGTGAAGGCGGTCCAGGTGAGCCTCGATGGCGCCTCGAGCGCCACGTTCGGCCGCATGCGCGTGCGCGGCGAATTCGACCGGACCGTGGACGGCATCCGCAACCTCGCGCGAGCCGGCGTTCCGATCGAGGTGAATTTCTCGCCCGCGAGCTTCAACATCCACGAGGCGGAGCGCATCGTCGACCTCGCCTTCGAGCTCGGCGCCTCGAGCTTCTACTCCGGCAGGACCATGTTCACCGGCAACGCGGTCAAGGCCTGGCGCCACCTCGCCCTCACCGACGAGGCGTATGCCGAGTACTTCCGCATCCTCGCTTCCAAGCGGCTCGAGTATCGCGGGCGCATGCGCGTGGACTACCACGAAGCCGGGTTGCTGGAAGAACTGCGATACCGCTTGCACCATCCGGCCGCATTGCTGATCGTGTTGCCCAACGGTCTCGTGAAACTGATCAACGCCCTTCCCTTCATTTGCGGCGACCTGCGCACGCAACCCCTCGCCGAGGTCTGGGCCAATTTCCGGCGTGCGTGGCGCGACCCGCGCGTGGCCACGTTCGTCGACGAGCTCGCCGTGGACCCCGGGCGCACGCGTACTCTCCACGAGTGGGTCCACGTGTGACCACCGCACCGCACTCCGCGCCCGGGCTCGGCCTCGCCGCGCGCCTGATGCGCGTGGCGACCCTCGTTCGCTACCGCTTTTTTCTCTACGCCGGGCTGCTTCCCTACCTGCTCGGTGCGGCGTGGGCCTACGCGATGGCCGGAGCCTTCGATCCTTCCGCCTTCTGGAGCGCCTTCGGCGGCGTCGTGCTCAGCGTGATCGGCGTCGAAGCCTTCAACGAGTACTTCGATGCACGCATGGGAACCGATCGCGTCTTCAACCCCGAGGACGTCCCGCCGGTGGCGCGCGCGGTGTTCTGGATCGGCAGCACTGCGTTCGCGGGAGCCCTGGCCGTCGGTGTGTACCTCGCACTGCATGTGGGCTGGCCCATCCTCGCGTTCGCACTGCTGGGCGGCGCCGCCGCGATCTTCTACGAGGCCCCGCCGATCCGCTGGTCCTATCGCGGGCTGGGCGAACTCATGATCGCGCTCTCGTACGGTCCCTGGATGGTGCTGGGCAGCCTCTACCTGCACACGCGCTCGGCCTCGTGGCCCGCGTTCGCCGCCTCGCTGGTGCCGGCGTGCTTCATCATGGCGCTGGCGATCGTCAACGCGATCCCCGACTTCCACCAGGACCGGCTCGTCGGCAAGCGCAACCTCGTGGTCCGCTTCGGGCGCGAGAACGCCGTGCGGCTCTACGTCGGCCTCGCGCTCGCGGGGCTCGGGATCGTCGTGGCGGGAGTTCTCGCGGGAGCCTTTCCGGTCGCATGCCTCGCGACGCTCGCGGCCCTGCCGTTCGTGGTGTCGAGCGCCCGCACGGCGGCGCGCCACTTCTCCGCGCCACGCCACTTCCTGCCGGCGATGCGTGCCATGGTCCTCGCGTATGTCGTGGCGACCGGGGCTTTCTGCCTGGCGATCCTCCTCCAGGCCTGGCGGTAGCGTGGCTCATCGCATCGATTCGCTGAAGGCACCGTTGCTTGTGACCTGGCAACTCACGCGCGATTGCGACCTCGCCTGCCTGCATTGCTGCACCGAGTCCGCGCCGGGCAAGCGGCTGCCCGACGAGCTGTCGCGCGAGGAGGCGCTGCGGCTCGCGGGCGAGATCATCGCCAACGAGGTTCCCTACGTGATGCTCTGCGGCGGCGAGCCGCTCGTCTCGCCCCATTTCATCGACGTTGCCGAGACGCTGGGTGCGGCCGGCGTGCAGCTCAAGATCGAAACCAATGGGCAGCGTTTCGACACCGCCATCGCACGCCGGCTCGCGGCCCTGCCGATCCGGTCGATCCAGCTGAGCCTCGATGGCGACACGGAAGCGACCTACGCGCGCCAGCGCCCGGGAGGCTCGCTTGCCAAGGCACACGCGGCCTGCCGCGCCGTACGCGAGGCGGGCCTGCCGCTCGAGATCACGTTCGCCCCGACGCGGATCAACCTGCACGAGGCCGCCGCGGTCCTCGAGCGCGCCCGCGCGCTGGGTGCGTTCCGATTCAACTCCGGACGTCTCATGCGCGTCGGAACGGCCGCGCGCCATTGGGAGCGGGTCGCCGCGCCCGAGGCGGACTGGACGGAATTCCGGACCCTGCTCGCGGAAGCGAAACGGGACGGAGGCATGGAGGTCTGCTATGAGCCCTTCAGCCTCGAGGAAGGCCTTGCGGAGAGCTTGCGCGAGCCCCCGGCCACGCTCCTTGTCCTGCCGAACGGCTGGGTGAAGATCGCCGCCGCGTTGCCGCACGCCTGCGCCGACCTGCGCCGCTCGAGCCTGGCCCAGGCCTGGACGGCCTACCAAGACGCGTGGCACGGGTCTACAATGATCTCAGCCATCGGCAAGGCCGTTGCCGACGAGACGCACCACGCATCGGCAAATCAGTGGCGGCTGCTTCCCCTACTCCCTGCCTGAAGGAGATCTGGAATGAGCGAACCGAAACTCTCGATCGACAAGCCCGGCGTCCCGCAGGAACCCACCACCCGCAAGGCGATCCCCAGCGACAAGCAGCCCTGGGAGACCCCGAAGATGGAAGACGTCTCGGAAGAGGTGATGGCGCAGCCGTACATCCGCTTCACCTGAGCTTTGCCGCACCCCCTGCAGGGGCGCTCGGTCGACGAGTACCGGGCGCCCCTTTTCATTGCCTGGCAGCTCACCAACCGCTGCAGGGCGCGCTGCCTCTCCTGCTGCGAGGAGTCCGGTCCCGACAAGGCCTGGCGCGACGAGCTCGCCCCGCCTGAAGCCCTGCGCCTCGCCCGCGACATCGCGGCAGCGGGCATTCCGTATGTCGCCTTCGGCGGCGGCGAGCCCCTCGGGGTCCCGCACGCCTGGGAGATCCTCGAGACCCTCGCCGCCGCCGGCGTGTCGCTCAAGCTCGAGACCGAGGGCAGCTACATCGACGACGCGGCGGCCGATCGCCTCGCCGCCCTTCCCGTCCAGTGCGTCCAGGTCTCGGTGGATGGCGCAACGGCAGCCACGCACGAGCGCATGCGCCCGGGTGGGAGCTTTGCCTCCGCCACCGCAGCGATGCGGCGCCTGGCGGACCGCGGACTGAAGCCGCAGTTCGTCTTCGTGCCGTCGCGCATCAACCTGGGCGAGATCGAGGCGGCCTACGAGCTCGCCGGATCGCTGGGCTGCGACACGTTCGTGACCGGCCCGCTCATGCGGCTCGGCCGTGCCGCGCTGGATTGGGAGCGCCTCGCGCCCTCGAACGAGGACTGGGCCCGGGCCGTGGAAGCGCTGAAGGCGCGTGCCCGTCCCGAGGTCGCGCTTTCGATCTACCCGTGGGATATCGTCACCGAGATGCGCACGCGCCTGGAGAGCCCGCAGGCGATGCTGCTGGTGGTCCCGAACGGCAAGGTGAAGCTGCTGAACGCGCTTCCCTTCGCGCCCGCGGACCTGCGGTGCGACTCGCTCGAAACCGCGTGGATAGCCTACCGCGACGCGTGGCGCAGCACCGCCGTCCGGGAGTTCATCGCGCGCTGCGCGGCGGACCCGGGCCTCCTGCGCCACGCGAACGAGACCTGGTCGCTGGCCACCTAGAGCGGCGGCCGGCCGGGTCTCACTTCATCGACGCGATCCACTTCGCGAGCGTCTTCTTGTCGTCGTCGCTCGCCTTCACCGCGCCGTGCTTCGCCTTGTCGTTCAGTGCGGCCAGGATCTTCTCCTCGCCAAGCTTCGCGCTGTCCTTGAAGCTGGGGCCGGCTTTCTTCGCCCCGCTCACGTTGTGGCACATGAGGCAGCCATCCTTCTTGGCCAGCTCTTCCGAGGCCAGGGCGGGAGCCGTGCCCGCCAATGTGAGGGAGAGAGCGGCAACACCGATGATCGCTACGGTCTTCATCTTTCCTCCGGGAGAATGTGGACGGCGGGTTAACTCGGGGGGGTGTGCGCGATGCCCTGGTGGCAGTCGATGCACGTTCCCTGGCCCTGCAGGACCATGGTGTGGATCGGTTGCACCATTTCCTTCTGCTTCGCGATCACTTCCTTGGAGAACTGGTGGCAGTGCCGGCATGCGCGCGAATCGTTGCCCTTGTATTCGGCCCACACGTGCTCGGCCATTTCCTTGCGCTTCGCCTTGAACTTCTCCTCGGTGTCCATCACGCCGCGCATCTCCCCGATGATGTCCTTGGTGCCGGCCTTCGCCTTGTACCAGAGGAGTTGCGGATACTCGTGCGGAATGTGGCAGTCGTGGCAGCCGGCACGCACTCCCGTGCGGTTCGCGCTGTGGCTGCTCGCCAGGTGCTCCTTCGCGACCCACTGCATGGAGTGGCAGGAGGTGCCGCAGAACTTGTCGGTCCCCGTGACCGCGACCATGACCTGGGTCCCCGCGGTGCCCACGAAGCCGATCACCACGCCGACGATGAGCAGCGTCAGCACTGAAAAGCGCGCGCTCGGGCTCCTCAACCGGCGCCACGTACGCTTGATGAGCCCCCCCTGCGGATCACTCGACATGCCGCTTTCCTCCGGTTTCGTTCAGAAGCGGTAGTTCACAAGGCCATAGATGATGTTCGACTTGTACTGCGTGAAGGCGCCCACGCCGTTCAGGTAGGCGTTCTGCGTCGCATTGGAGTTGGTGACGATGTAGCGGTAGCCGTCGGTCTGGGAGTCGGAGTACTCCCACCGCTCGTACGCGTAGCCGCCGGTGAGCGTCCAGGCCTTGTTGAGCGCATACACCGCCTTGATGTTGAGCGAGATGCGCTTCGAATCGTCCCAGCTGCCGATCGGGACCGGCGGCGTGACCGACGCCGGTACGCCCTGCTGCAGCGAGAGGTCCACGTAGCCGTTCGTCTTGTAGTAGATCGCCGAAGCCTTGATCGCAAGCTTTTCCGTCGCGGGCCAGTCGACGGCGATGCCGCCCGCGTAGCTGTTGTCCTTGATGTTGCCGGTCCAGTTGTAGTTGGCCGAGGTGGGTGGCGAGTTGGGGTCGTACGAGTTGTCCACGCCGCCGGAACCGATGATGCGATGGCGCGAATCGACCTTCACCTCTTCCCAGTCCCCGAAGACCGAGAAACGCGGACCGCCGGGCACGCCGTACGAAGCGCTCAAGTAGAGCTCGCGGCGATCGTCCTCGAGGCGGCCCAGGGTGTTGTCCTTGTACTTGTTGTTCTTGATCGTGCCCTCGAAGCCAAAGTCGATGTTGTCCAGCAATGTGTAGTCGAGCGTGAGCTTCCACTGGTCCTGGTCCACGTTCGAAAGGTCAAACGCCGTCACGTACCGGTTCAGGTACGCCGAGTCGTTGGGGTTCGTCCCGTCGTTGGCATGGAGGAAGTTCGCATCGCGCTCGAGTCGCGTGTACTTGAGGCGCGCGGCGAGGTCATCCAGGGTTGTGTTGCGCCACTCCGCGAAGAAGCGCTTGTCCTTGGTGCGGTCGAAGTCGTCGCGCCCCTCGCGCTTCGTGTCGAGGTAGTCGTAGCCCGCGCCAATCCGGTTGCCGCGATTGAGGCGGTAGTACCCGTCGAAGCCCCAGTTGTTCTTCTTGTACGAGAACGGCTCGGTCACCTCGCCGGTGGCAAAGGTGATGACCGAGGAATCCTCGTCGCGCTTGCGGTAGTTGTAGTAGAGGCGCGTGTCCAATCCGGCCAGCGGTGCCGAAGCCGCCGAGGCCGTGAAGGTCTCGTTCCTGATCTTGCCGTTGAACGAAGACTGGCTCGGACCGCTCTGCGTGCTCGAGCCGTTGGTCCCGCTGAGGAACGACGTCCCGATCTCCGTGCTGCTCTTCAGCTCGTCGCTCGTAAAGCGCGCCGCGAGCGTGGTGCCCAGGGGCAGGAAGCGGAACGTGGCGTTGCCCGCAAGGCGCTGGTAGCGGTTGTCCGCCGCCAGGTAGGTGCGGTCCGCCGCGTTGCCGAGGTAGCCGTTCGTCCAGGTGAAGCTCTCGTTGTCGTTCTCGAACTTGCTCGCCATCCACGAGAGGTCGAAATGCATCGACGGCGTGTTGTAGCCGGCCTCGGCGAGGGCGTTGCGGGTCTTGTATTCGACCGGGAAGGCGAGCTCGACGAAGCCGTTACCCGGGCTGCCGCCCTGCGAGGAGGCGCCGGACTTCGTCCCGCTCCAGGTGACCTGGTTCGCCTCCACGCGGGCATACCACGGGGCCGCCTTCTGCCATTCGAACGAGAAGCCGTCGTCGCGGCGCTTGTAGCCCTCGTCCAGGGAATTCCACGCCGCAGGATCCACCCGCGGGAACGTCGCGGTCTGAACGGTGCTGCCGGCACCGGCATACGGCGTGCGTCCGTTGAAGAGGAAGTTGTGCTTCAGCGCGTCGGTCCACAAGCGGTACTTGAACGTGTCGTAGGCCCCGCCCCGCGCGGCGATGTATTGGTCGTCGCGCCCGAGGTTCTCTCCGAAGAGGTCGAACCAGTAGCGACTGCCACGACCCTTCACGTCGAAGATCGTGAGCAGGCCGCTCGAGAGGTCCATGTATTCGTTCAGCTTCGACGCGTCGAGGGCGTCCTTGTCGTCCACGCTGATTCCGCCGACGCCGACGGTGCCCGAAATCCTGAAATTGCTCGCTTCCTGGGCAAGGGCGGCGGGCGCGGCAAGCGCGTTGGCAACCAGGAACGCGATCAGTTTGCGGTTCATGGTCGCCTCCTCAGCGGATCAGGGCCTTGCCGCGGCTGCTCGGCGCGTTGGACCCATGGATCGAGTTGTGGCAGTTCAGGCACCCGCGCGCGATGAACCGCGTGTTGGGCGAACTGTTCGGAGTGCCGTCCGCGAGATTCCAGGCCTGGCCGGAGCCGTAGAAGTTGGTCGGATGCTTGCCGGTCACGTGGCAGTCCTGGCACAGGTTCGGCGCCTTCGACACCAGCAGCTTGTCGTGCGAGGACCCGTGCGGCGTATGGCAGGAAAGGCAGTTTTCCTCGACGGGAGGATGATGGAAGACGAAGGGGCCGCGCTTGTCCGCGTGGCACGAGAGGCACTGCTGGTTCACGGTCTCGTGCTTGAGCATCATCGGCGTCAGTGCGCCGTGCGGGTTGTGGCAGTCGGAGCACTTCACCTTGCCCTCGAGGATCGGATGGTGCGAGGGCTTGAGCGTCGCGTTGCGCACCTGGCGGTGGCAGTTGCCACAGGTGTCCGCCTCGATGGGTCGCGAAGTCGTCGTGTAGGGCGACGGCTGCAGCTTTGCCGGCTTGTGGATGTTGTGGCAGTTGGAGCAGGCGACGTCGTTCTTCGCGTGCTTGCCCGACTCCCAGAAGGAAAGCTGGCGGTTCGAGACGTGACAGGTGAGGCAGACCGCGCTCTTCTCCGCCGGCGGCACCGATGCGCCCAGGCGGGCCGGCTTCTTCGTCGGATCCTTCAGGTGCTCGGTGGCGTCCCCATGGCACGCCTGGCACATGCTGCCCGTGGCGTCGTTCTTGGCGCCGTGAAAGGTGGCGGCAATCGAGGTGTGCTTGTCCTCGTGGCACCCGGCGCAAACGGGGACGGCGGGAACCTCCGCGGCTGCGGGAGCCACCTTGCCGGCCGGAGGCGCGTCGGCTGCGATCGCGGCGCCAAGTCCGGTCCACAGGGAAAGTCCAACGGCGACGGTGATGCTCGATCGGAAGCGCATCGAACCCTCCCTCTGGCTGGGCAGCGGCGACACGGAATGTCGCCGGCCACCTGGCTACCGCTCTTTGTATTTCTTAGCCTTCCACTCTCCTGATATGCCTAACTGGCGAAGTCCTCGTCAATTGACCTTTGGGGCAGCGCTAGGCCTTCTGGATCACGGCGCACGCCACGCGCGGGCCGGCATTGCCGGTCGGCTGGGTCGTGTAGTCGTCCGGATCGCGGTGAACGATGAGTCCCCGGCCGATCACGTCCGTGATGCCGCTACCCACCGTGATGGTCTTCGACTTGAAATTGATCGAGGCGTTTCCGTAGGCGTCCGCGGTGAGGCTCGGCAGGTCGCCGGCGTGGTGTGCGGCGGCCTCGTGCTTGGCGTGCGGCGCGCCCGTGGGATTGAAGTGCCCGCCCGTGCTCATCCCGTCGCCGGAACTGCAGTCGCCCTTCTCGTGGACGTGGAACCCATGCGACGTATTCGGCGGAAGTCCCGTCACGTTGACCGTGACGTACACCTCGTCGCCACGTTGCACGAACGTCGCGGTGCCGGCGACGGCGTTGCCCTTCGTGGATTCGAGCTTCGCAACGGCGGTCGCCCCGGTGTTGCTGGCCGTGGCGGCGGAACCAGGGGACGTTCCGGCGCAACCGGCAGCGAGCGTGGCAACAGCGAGCGTGAAAGCGATTCGGACCATGGGATTCTCCTGTGGGAATGCAAAGATCATACGCGCCAACGACGAAGGCCGGATTCGATCCGGCCTTCGGGAAGACGCAACAGCACGAGTCCCGGGCGTCCTATTTCTTCGCGTCCTTGGGCGTGTCGTTGCCCTTGGGCGGCGTGTTGCCCGAGGGGGTCATGGCGCCCTGCTCGTGGCCCTTCGCCGAGACCGCGGCTTTCGGCGCCGCGCCTCCCGGCGTTGGCGTGGCCTTGCCGCCCGCGGGCCCGGGGACCAACTGGGGCGGCGTTGCGGCCGCCACCGGCGTGGGCTTCGGGATCGGCTTGCCGGCCTTCTTCATGTTGCCCTGGAAATTCTTGACGGCCTTGTCTTCGGCGGCGGCCTGGTCGGCCTTCGCCTTCTCCGCGGCGGCCGCGTCCTTGGCCTTCTTCTCCTCGGCGGCCGCCTTGGCCTTCTCGTCGGGCGGCGGCGGGGGCGGGATCTTCGCGAAGGCGAGCGAGGCGCACAGCGCGAAGCATGCGGCGAGACCGAGCGAGGCGATCTTCGTCATGGTCAGTCTCCCGTCGCCGGCTGCGCGTTGCCGGCCGCGATCTTCTCGGGGCGTTTGCCCTCCTTCACCTCCTGGTACCAGATCTCGTGGTGTTCCTTCGCCCAGGTTTCATCCACGACGCCCGTCTTCATCGCCTTGTACGCGCCTTCCATGCCGATGGTCCCGAGGTAGATGTGGAAGCAGGCCATGGCCATCGCGAAGATGGCGCACACGCCGTGGACCACGTTGGCGACCTGCATCGCTTCGCGCGACTGGTTCCAGTTCGGGAAGTCGAGGATGAGGCCGGTGATGCTGAGGATCACGCAAAGCCCGGCGACCAGCGACCAGAAGAGCGCCTTCTCGCCGGCGTTGAACTTGCCGGATGGCACGTGCTCGCCCGAAATCATCCCGCCGAACTTGGGGATCCACTGCCAATCGTGGGCCTTCGGAATGTTGTCCTTCGCGAACAGGATGATGAAGATCACCAGCGCGAAGATGAACAGCGGACCCACGAAATTGTGCAGCGTCTTCGAGAAGATGGTCACTGTCGAGAACGCGGAGTGCCCGAGCCACGGCAGGATGATGTGCTTGCCGAACAGGATCACGATGCCGGAGAACGCGAGCACCACGAAACTGATCGCCATCGTCCAGTGGGTCGTGCGTTCGACCCCGTTGAAGCGTTCGATGGTGCGGCCGGTGAGCGGGTCGTGGACCTTGATGGGACCGCGCAGCAGGTAGAACCCGAGCAGCGCGGCGAACGGCAGCAGCAACAGGATGCCCCCGTAGAAGGTCTCGGGGCCATTGCGGAACTTGCGCCACTCGTGGCCCGTGCCCTGGATCAGCACATTGGTCTCGCGGCCGGGCACCGATGCGTATTGCGGTTTGCGGTCGACCTTGTCCCACTCCTGGGGCGGCACGTTCCATCCCGGCGCCGCCGTCGAGCCGGGTGCGAGCTTGGGCGCGGGCGCGTCCACGGAAGCCGCCGGCGCAGGCACAGGCGCCGCGGGCGCGGCAGCCACGGGCTTGGCGGCCTCGGGGGCCTTGCCCGGCGCCGCCGCTTGCTGCGCCATCGCGCCGATCGGGAGGAGCAGGCACGCGCCCACCATCAGCGCGGCGAGGGGATTCACAGGCCTGTGCATCATGGGTTCTCCTCCAAGCGTGTTCGCGTCGTTCATGGCGTCTTCTTCTTTCCGGCCGCCCGATAGTTGCCGTAGTCGTTCTGCGCCTCGGACCGGGCGGCAAGCGCGGACTCCCACTTCGCCTTGTCGCCCTTGAAAGCGTCTCCCGAATACGCCTTCGCGTCCTCCTTGCCGGCGTAGCTGCGCGCCGGATCCTGGGAGGGCTCGGTGCAGGCGGCCACCAGCGCCGCGGCTGCCCCCGCTGCCGCCAGCCTCGCGAGGAACTTCATGCCTTGCCTCCCGGGAGGTCGGAGAGCTTGTCGCTGCCGCCGTAGGCCATGGACCAGCCCCAGATCTCCTCGCCCTTGCCGCGGGTCACGACGCGCGTCTTGTAGATCTTCGTGATGACCTCGGCATCGCCGGCCAGCAGCGCCTTGGTGGAGCACATCTCGGCGCACGCGGGCAGCTTGCCCTCGGCCAGTCGATTGCGCCCGTACTTGCGGAATTCCTCGGCGCTGTGGTTCTCCTCGGGGCCGCCCGAGCAGTAAGTGCACTTGTCCATCTTGCCGCGCAGGCCGAAGGCCCCCGCCTGCGGGAACTGCGGCGCGCCGAACGGACAGGCGTAGAAGCAGTAGCCGCAGCCGATGCAGAGGTCCTTGTCATGCAGCACGATTCCTTCATCGGTCTTGTAGAAACAATCGACCGGGCAAACCGCCATGCAGGGGGCGTCCGAGCAGTGCATGCACGACACCGAGATGGAGCGCTCGCCAGGCACCCCGTCGTTCACCGTCACCAGCCGGCGGCGGTTCACGCCCCAGGGCACCTCGTGCTCGCTCTTGCACGCGGTCACGCAGCCGTTGCACTCGATGCAGCGCTCGGCGTCACAGATGAATTTCATTCTCGCCATGGTCTTCTCCTCAGGCCCGCTCGATGTTGCAGAGCGTGGTCTTGGTTTCCTGCATCATCGTCACCGAGTCGTACCCGTAGGTCGTGGCGGTGTTGACGGCTTCCCCGCGCACGATCGGCGCCGAGCCATCCGGGTACTTGTCGAGCAGGTCCTTGCCCTGCCACCAGCCCGCGAAGTGGAACGGGATGAAGCTCGTCCCCGGCCCGACGCGTTCGGTGACCAGCGCGCGCACCTTGATCTTGGCGCCCGTGGGCGTCGAGACCCAGACGAAGTCCCAGTACTTGATGCCGCGGTTCTCGGCGTCCTTCGTGTTGACCTCGACGAAGTTCTCCTGCTGCAACTCCGCGAGCCACGGGTTGGAGCGCGTCTCGTCGCCCCCGCCCTCGTACTCCACCAGGCGGCCCGAAGTGAGCACGATCGGGTACTTCTCGGCCACCTTGTCGGTGACCGCCTTCTGCTGCGCCGTCTTGTACAGCGTGGGCAGGCGCCAGAAGGCCTTCTTGTCGTCGTGCGTCGGATACTTGGCCACGAGGTCCGGGCGCGGGCTGTAGATCGGCTCGCGATGCTGCGGGATGCCGTCGGGGAAGTTCCAGACGACCGCTCTCGCCTTCGCGTTGCCCCAGAAGTGCGTGTTGTGGTTGACCATGCACACGCGCTGGATGCCGCCGGACAGATCCGTCTTCCAGTTCTTGCCCTCGGCTTCCTTCTGTTCCTCGGGCGTGAGCTCGGCCCACCACCCCAGCTTCTTCATGAGGATGTGGTCGAACTCCGGGTGGCCGGTGGTGATGTCCGAACCGCTCGGGAACGAGCCCTCCTCGGCCAGCAGGTTCACGCCATCCTTGGAGACCCCGAAGTTGGCGCGGAAGCAGCCGCCGCCGTCCATCATCTTGAGGTCGGTGCGGTAGAGCACCGGCGAGCCGGGGTGCTTGACCTCGGGCGTGCCATAGCAGGGCCACGGCAGGCCGAAGTAGTCCCCCTTGATGTCGTAGCCGCTTTCCTTGTCGACGACGGATTCCGTGCAGCGCAGGGTCTTCACGTCGAAGTGCTGCATGAGGCGCATGTGGGCCTTCAGGCGCTCGGGAGACTGCCCCGTGTAGCCGATGGTCCACGACCCCTTGTTGAATTCGCGGGTGATGTCCTCGATCAGGGGCTCTTCGGTTCCGGCCTTGTCCTTGACCATCTTGTAGTTCTTGTTCATCTCGCGCTCGAAGCCGAACTTTTTCGCGAACAGGGTCATGATCGCGTGGTCGGTCTTCGACTCGAACAGCGGCTCGATCACTTTCTCCCGCCACTGGATCGAGCGGTTCGACGCCGTCACCGAGCCGGATGTCTCGAACTGCGTGGCCGCGGGCAGCAGGTAGACGCCGTCCTTGCGGTCGGGCATCGCGGAAGCCGCGGTGGGGTACGGGTCGACGATCACCATCAAGTCGACCTTCTCCATCGCCTGCTTCATCTCCAGGCCGCGCGACTGCGAGTTCGGCGCATGGCCCCAGTAGATGATCGCGCGCAGGTTCGAATCCTGGTCGATCAGCTCGTTCTTCTCGAGGACGCCGTCGATCCAGCGAGACACGGTCATGCCCGACTTCTCCATCATGGTCTGCGACGGGAAGCGCGCCTTCATCCACTCGTAGTCCACGCCCCAGACGCGGCACCAGTGCTTCCACGCGCCCGCGGCCAGGCCGTAGTACCCCGGCAGCGAGTCCGGGTTGGGGCCGATGTCGGTGGCGCCCTGCACGTTGTCGTGCCCGCGGTAGATGTTGGCACCACCACCGGCCTTGCCGATGTTCCCGAGGGCCAGCTGCAGGATGCAGGAGGCCCGCACGAAGGCATTGCCGATCGAGTGTTGCGTCTGCCCCATGCACCAGACGATGGTCGAGGGCCGGTTCTTGGACATCGTCTCGGCCGCGGCGTAGACCTCGGCTTCGGGCACGCCCGTCACCTCGGTCACCTTGTCGGGCGTCCACTTCTTCATGACGTCTTCGCGGACCTTGTCCATGCCGTAGACGCGGTCGTTGATGTACGGCTGGTCTTCCCAGCCGTTCTTGAAGATGTGGTACAGCATGCCGAAGAGCAGCGCCACGTCCGTGCCGGAGCGGAAGCGGATGTACTGGTCCGCCTTGGACGCGGTGCGCGTGAAGCGCGGATCGGCCACGATCATCTTCGCGCCCGTTTCCTTCGCGTGGAGCGCGTGCAGCATCGAGACCGGGTGCGCCTCGGCCGCGTTCGACCCGATGAAGAACATGCACTTCGCGTTCTGCAGGTCGTTGTACGAGTTCGTCATCGCGCCGTAGCCCCACGTATTCGCGACGCCGGCGACCGTCGTGGAGTGGCAGATGCGCGCCTGGTGGTCCATGTTGTTGGTGCCGAACATGGAGACGAACTTGCGGAACAGGTAGGCCTGTTCGTTGTTGTGCTTCGAGGAGCCGACCCAGAACGTGGAATCCGGCCCGAAGTCCTTCTTCAGCTGCAGCAGCTTGTCGCCGATCTCGTTGATCGCCTGGTCCCACGAGATGCGCTTGTACTTGCCGTTCTCGAGCTTCATCGGGTACTTGAGGCGATGCGAGTGCTCCACCATCCCGTGCTCGCGGACCGACGCGCCCTTGGCGCAGTGCGCGCCCAGGTTGAGGGGCGAATCGAATACCGGTTCCTGGCGGACCCACACGCCGTCCTGCACCACCGCGTCGACGGAGCAGCCCACCGAGCAGTGCGTGCAGACGGTGCGCTTCACTTCCGTCTTGCCGGCGGCCTTCGCCTGGGCGTTGGCTTCGCCAATGAGGTTCAGCGGCAACTGGCTCGCGAACGCCGCCGAGCCCGCCGCGATGCCCGAACCCTTGAGGAAGGCCCGGCGGTCGATGGTCTTCGCGGCCAGCGCGGAAGCCGCACGGGCGAGCGGGTTGCGAAGTTCGGCGTGCCCTTCGGATTTTCTCGTGAGTAGCATGGCCGTGCTCCTAGACTTTGGTGGTCTTGTAGTACTTCTGGACGTGCTCCGAGAGGCGATAGCCCGAGCCCTCGGTCGCACCGGGCATGGCCGCCCGCGGTTTCTCGCCCCGGGTTGCCGTGGCGACGGCCGCCGCGACTCCGGCGGTACCCAGGCCCGCGGTCAAGAGGAAGTTCCTGCGGCTGCTCGGCTTGGCGTTCTTCATGGCGCGACTCCTTTGGCTTGCGTGCGATTCAATCCCGGCGAAACGATTCGGTCTCCAGGGCCTCGAAGGCGAGTCCCAGGTCCGCGACCCTGCGGTAGAAATTGGCGCTGCGCGCGGCCTTCATCGCGTGGAAGAACTTCGCCACGCCCGGCTGCAGGTGCGACTGGTAGAACCGGCGTTGCTCCTCGATCGTGGCGCTCGCCCGGCCCGCGCCGCCGGCGACCAGCACCCGCATCGCATCGAACAGCAGGGCCCAGTGGTCCTCGGGCTCGCTCACGTGGTCGGCCGCACCGAGGCCGAGCCTCGCGAGGTCCGCCCGCAACAGCACGCGCGGGTGGTCGACCGCCGTGGCCCCGAGGAAGAACGCGGCGTACATCGAAACTTCGGCCGCCCCCATGCCCTCGAACAAGGCCTGGTACTCCTCGCGAAGCGCCTCCGGGTCCATGACCGCGGCCGCGGCGATGAAATCGCTCCAGGCCCGGGCGAGCGCCGGATCGCCGTCCGGCGGGAATTCGCCCGCGATGGCGATCGTGTCCAGCAGTTTCGCGTCGGGCGCCGAAGCCATCAGGCGCGCGAAGAGCGCGTAGAAATCGGCACGCGCCTGCTCCTCGGACGCGAGCGGGCGGTGCACGTGGACGCGGGCGGGGGCTTCGACGCTCACAGCTTCAGCACCGAGGCTTCGTTCTTGTTCGACATCATGTCGACCACGCGGCAGTCGGCGCACATCTGCAGGCGGCGCTGCGCTTCCGGGGTGGAGAACATCGAGTGCGTGGCGAGCCGGCCCAGCATCGTGTTGACCATCTGCAGCGTGCCGAAGGGCTTCGCGCAGAGGACGCAATGGAAAGGCTTCGTCTCGTTCAGCACGCGCGCTTCGCGCACCGCGGGCGTGAGCAGCAGGCGCGGATTCAGCGTGATCGCATCCTCCGGGCAGGTCTTCTCGCACAGGCCGCACTGCACGCAATTGCGCTCGAGGAAGCGCAGCATCGGCTGGTCGACGCCATCCATCAACGCCGACTCCGGGCAGGCGCCGGCACAGGCGAGGCACAGCGTGCATTTCTCGCGGTCGACCACGACCTCCCCGTAGGCCGCGCCCGGCGCGAGCGCGATGACCTCGCGGCGCTGCGGCGCGTTGCGCAACAGGTGCTCCACCGCGAATTCGATGGCGGTGCGCTTGTCGTTCGAGACCATGAAGGTCCCGGCCTCGCGCACCGTGGCCGCGGGCGCCAGCGCTTCGAGGCCGGCCTCGAGCCCCACGCCGGCCGGCGCCTGGACGAGCGCGAAATGCACGCCCGCGTAGCCCAGCGCGGAGACGATCGACTGCGCGAAGTCCATTTCCTCGCGCAACGCACGCACGTAATCCGGCGACTCCGATCCCGCGCACAGCACCGCGACCTGGCTCGCGCCGAATGCGACGGCCGAAAGGAGGAGATCCGGGCCGATCGCGGCGACGTGCCAGGTCTCGAGCGGGATCACGCGGCCCGGCAGACCCTGGCCCCGCGCGGCGCTCGCGGCCAGCGCATCGCGGCCGTCGGTGCCATTGTGAAAGAGGATGCACGCGTCGGCGCCGCCCGCATGGCGATAGGCGGCGAGCAGCTGCTTCAATTGCGCCCCGCGATCGGCGGGCCGCGGAAACTGGTAGCCCATCGCACCGGAAGGGCAAACCGTCGCGCAGGCACCGCACCCCATGCACAGGTGCGCGTCGACCTCGACGTGGTCGCCCTTCGCCGCGATGGCGGACGTGGAGCAGATGTCGATGCACGCGGTGCAACCGGTGATCCCCGAGCGCGCATGCGCACACAGGTTCTCGCGATAGGCGAAGTATTTCGGCTTCTCGAACTCGCCCACCGCCTCCTTCAATTCGGCCAGCACGGACTCGAGCGCGAGGGCCTCGGCCGGCGCGCGGTAGTAGCCCTGCGGCGGCTGGTGCATCGCGAACAACGGCGGTTGCGAGAAATCGAGCACGAGGTCGAACTTCGCCTTCGCACCCGCGGCGCCGTTCAGGCTCGCGAGCGTCGCGGAGAATTCGCCGAGGTAGCCCTCGAGCGTCTCGATGCGCCCGCTCCAGGCCGTGCAGCCTTCGACGGGAGCCACCGTGCCTTCGCCGAGCAATGTCACGTGCAAGCCGGTTGCGAGCTTCGAAGCGGATTCACGCGCACGCGCGGCATCGCGTCCCGCGACGACCAGGACGTTGCCATGCGACACATAGGTGATACCGGCAACGGGAGCCGGTGCTTCGAGATTGACGAGGGATGCGATGGCGAGACGCTTGGCCTCGCCCGCTTCCGGACGCACCGTCCAGCCCCAGCCTTCGAGGGAAAGCGGGTCGCCTTGTTCATCGAGGCCGTGAAGCGCGGGAATCACGTGCACGTCCGCGGCCTGCTCGTCGGTCGACGTCATGTTTCTTTCAGTGGTCAGTGTCCCGGTCTCCCGCCACGCTGCCTACGCGACGGGATCCGCTCCTCGGATCATGACTGCCTATGAAGTCGAGTTTACACCCAAAGAAACGCGCACTAGCGGGGTGCGGAGGGGTCCGATTGCGCTACCGGCGGTGGAGAAATTCCCCCACCTGCGGTATCGGATGCAGCGGCGGAGGAAGAATCCGCAAGACCCTGTTCCACCGCGGGTTTTTCGGCCGCCTGCGGGGCGTCAAGGGTTGCGGCGGCGGCCTCTTTCGAAGCCTTTTCGTCGGGGTCCTCCCAGGCCCCCAGTCGCGCGACCTGGTTCAGCTGCGACAACCAGGATTCGGGCATCGGATCGGGCTGGGAGTAGTCGGCGATGTAGATGTCCAGGCCGTCCATGACGTTGAACTGCGGGTTCTGGAACAGCGTGCGCAGCGCCTTGTTGCGCAGGCCCGCTTCCACGTCGGGCTTCATGAAGCCGGTGAAGTCCGACTCCGCGGTCAGCGACTCGATGGGCGGCAGCGGGGCGGGAGGCTCGGCGACGCCGGAGCGCTCGGCCACCGGCGCGGGGGCGATCGCCTCGGCCGGCGGTTCCTGCGGCGGAGCCACGCGGGCCTCGACCTTGCGCCGCGACCATCGAGAGAGGAACGGTTCGTCGGCCATCAGTTGCGTTCCCGGAGGCGGCCTTCCTTGCCCTTGAAGGACCCGGGTTTGCGGCGTTGCTTCGGCTCCGGCTTGTAGTGCACGTCGACCCAGGCGGAGAGCCATTCCGCGAGTTCCGGCCAGGCGGGGACACGTTCCACCCGTTCGCCGCCGTCCATGCGCCGCGCCGCTTCGTTGTAGGAGAGCGTGGCCATGAAGGCGTACGGTTGCCCTGTCGCCTCGTCGAAGCGCACGGTGACGAACACGCTGGGCTCACCGCTCGAGGCGTTGAGGTAATACCCCTCCGCTTCATCCTGGAACAGGGTCAGCTCGAGGCCGGGGAAGATGCGCTGGTGTCCCGACGCGTTGCGAAGGCCGTCGCGCGGCTCTCCGCCCATGTCGGGAACCGCGGCGACCAGGCGCCACTGGAAATCCTCCCAACGGTTGTTCGCCGGGGCCGTCTCGAGGATGACTGCTACCGTTCGTGAGGGCCGCTCGTTCATCGGGACACTATAATTCATCCATGTCGAAGGTCGTCATCCCCATCGCTCGCTCCGAACGGCACGCGCCGCTTCCGCCGCTCGCTTCGCCCGTCGTGCCCGGGCGCCTCGCGGATACGTTCGCGCGCCCGCTGCACGACCTGCGCATCTCGGTCACGGACCGGTGCAACTTCCGCTGCGTCTATTGCATGCCGAAGGAAGTGTTCGACGCCGACTACGCGTTCCTTCCCCAGGGCGAGCTGCTCAGCTTCGAGGAGATCGTTCGCCTGGCGCGCATCTTCCGCGGCCACGGCATGGCGAAGATCCGCCTCACCGGGGGCGAACCGCTGTTGCGCCACGGGATCGAAAAGCTGGTGGCCATGCTCGCCGCCGCGATCCCGGACGTCGACCTCACCCTCACGACCAACGGCTCGGCGCTCAAGGCCAAGGCGAAAGCCCTGCGGGACGCGGGCCTCAAGCGCGTGACGGTCAGCCTCGATTCACTCGACGAAGCCACGTTCCGGAAGATGAACGACGTCGACTTCCCCGCCGCGCGCGTGCTGGAGGCCATCGACGCCGCCGCGGCCGCGGGCTTGGGGCCGGTCAAGGTCAACATGGTGGTGAAGCGCGGCGTGAACGACGCCGAGATCGTCGACATGGCGCGGCGCTTCCGCGGCACGGGCCACATCGTGCGCTTCATCGAATTCATGGACGTGGGCTCGACGAACCACTGGCGCATGGACGACGTGATCGCGTCCGCCGAGGTGATCCGCCGCATCCACGCCGCCTTCCCGCTGGAGCCCGTCGACCCGAACTACGGCGGCGAAGTGGCGGAGCGCTGGCGCTACAAGGACGGGCAAGGCGAGGTCGGCGTGATCTCGTCGGTCACCGAGGCGTTCTGCTCGACCTGCACCCGCGCGCGCCTCTCCACGGACGGCGCGCTCTACACCTGCCTCTTCGCGCAGAAGGGCTTCGACCTGAAGACGCTGCTGCGCGGCGGCGCGAGCGATTCCGCCATTTCCGAAGCGATCGCGGCCGTGTGGCAGCGCCGCGAGGATCGCTACTCGCAGATCCGCACCGAGGAGACGGCGAAGGCCCGCAAGGTCGAGATGTCGTACATCGGCGGCTAGATGGGCTACAAGCCGCAGCTCTCGAACGCCGCCCGCCCGGCGACCTATACGGTGGATGCGCGCGACGAGAACGGCGCCCTCGTCCCGACTCCCATCGCCGGCGAGCATCCCCTCACCCTCTACGTCGACAAGAAGGAAATCCTCACGATGATGACGCTCGGCGCCGCGCCGGAGGCGCTCGCGCTCGGGTTCCTGCGCAACCAGCGCCTGGTCGATTCGATCGAGGAGATCGTCGCGGTCAACGTCGACTGGGAAGTGAACGCCGTCGCGATCACCACGAAGAATGGCCTCGCCGACCTCGATGCCCGTACCGAGAAGCGCACGGCCACCACCGGCTGCGGCCAGGGCACGGTCTTCGGCGACCTGATGGAGGACATCGACAACATCCATCTCCGCCACGACGTGAAGCTCGAGGAAGCGACGCTCTTCGCGCTGTTGAACGCCGTGCGCCTGCACGAATCGATCTACAAGCAGGCCGGCGCCGTGCACGGGTGCGCGCTCGCTCGCGGTTCGGAGATCCTCACGTTCGTCGAGGACGTGGGCCGCCACAACGCCGTGGACGCGATCGCGGGCTGGATGTGGCTCGAGGGCGTGGACGGCGGCGACAAGATCTTCTACACCACGGGCCGGCTCACCTCGGAGATGGTGATCAAGGCCGCGCAGATGGGCATTCCCTTCCTCGTCTCGCGCTCGGGCCTCACGAAGATGGGCCACGAGATCGCGGAGAAGGTGGGCATCACCATGATCGGGCGCGCGGTCAATCGCCACTACTTGCTTTTCACAGGCGCGCAACGCTTCGTGAAGTCGCCATGATCGACGTCACGGGCATCGTGCTCGCCGGCGGACAGGGCAGCCGCATGGGCGGCGTCGACAAGGGCCTGCAACCGTTTCGCGGCAAGCCGATGGTGGCGCATGTGCTCGAAGCGTTCGCCCCCCAGGTCGGCGAGCTCCTCGTGAATGCCAACCGGAACCCGGAGGCCTACGAGGGCTTCGGCTACCGCGTGATCGCCGACGAGATCCCGGGTTTCGCGGGCCCCCTCGCCGGTTTCGAGCGCGGCCTCGCCCATGCCGCGGGTGCGCTGGTGGTCACCGTGCCGTGCGATTCGCCCTTCCTTCCGTCCGACCTCGTCCGGCGCCTGCGCGAGGGGCTGGAAGGCGCCGGCGCCGATATCGCCATCGCGAAGACCGGCACGCAGGTCCATCCGGTCTTCTGCCTCATGCGCCGGTCGCTGCATGCCTCGCTCGCCGCGTTCCTCGCCTCGGGCCAACGCAAGATCGACCGCTGGACCGCGAGCCACGCGTTCGTCGAGGTTGCGTTCGACGACGAAGCCGACGCCTTCCTCAACATCAACACGCGCGAGGAACTCGCCGGCCTCGAGCCGCCGCGGGCCTGATGGCCCGCGCCCTGCGCCTGCCGCGCCCGCCGCTGCCGCGCTTCGCCGTCGCGTGGTTCCCGGACTTCGACGGCGTGGACCGCATCGAGGCCTTCCGCGAACGCCATGACCCGCTCGCGCCCCGGGTTGCGGCGCACCTCACGCTGGTCTTCCCGTTCCCCACGGCGTTGAGCGCCCTGCAGGTCGAGACGCACGTGCGCAAGGTCGCGGCCGGCTGGCCGCCGATCCCGGTCGCGTTCCGCCCCGTGCGCGGCCTCGCCAACGAATTCGTGCTGCTGATGGCCACGCGCGGGGCGGAGGCGCTCGCGCGTCTCCACGACAAGCTCTATGCGAGATCCCTGCGCATGCACCTTCGCCAGGACCTGCCTTACGAACCCCACATCACCCTCGCGCGCCAGCCCGAGCCCGGGCGCTACGAGGCGGCGCTGGCACAGGCCACGGCGACGTTCGACGGCGAATTCAGCACCGTCCTTCGCGAACTCACGCTGCTCTCGCTGCGTGCCGACGGTAAAATCGAACGTCTCAAGGACTTGCCGCTGGATTCCCGCTGACATGCCCCCCCTCACCATCGCCCAGGCCTCCTGCGCCGACGACTACGACCCGAACTCGATGCCGGTCGCCAAGGCACGCGCGTTCATCTTCCAGTTCCTCGAGCCGGTGCAGGCCACCGTTCGACTGCCGATCCGCGATGCGCTCGGGCGCGTGCTCGCCGAAGACATCGTCACTCCGCTCGACGTCCCGTCGCATCGCAACTCGGCCATGGACGGTTGGGCGCTGCGCGGAGCGGACCTCGCGGCCGAGGGCGAAACCACGCTCACCGAAATCGGCGCTTCGTTCGCGGGACGTCCCTTCGGCGGATCCGTGGGCGCGGGCGAGTGCGTGCGCATCATGACGGGCGGCGTCGTGCCCGAAGGCAGCGACACGGTCGTGATGCAGGAGCGCTCGCGCGTCGACGGCAAGCGCATCGCGTTCGCGCCCGGCCAGAAGACCGGCCAGAACGTGCGCGAAGCGGGCGAGGATCTCGCGAAGGGTTCGGTCGCGCTCACGCGCGGACGGCGCATCCGCCCCGCGGAGCTGGGCCTCATCGCCTCGCTCGGCATCGGTGAAGTCCGGGTGTACCGCACGCTGCGCGTCGCCTTCTTCTCGACCGGCGACGAATTGAAGGGCATCGGCACCCCGCTCGGCGCGGGCGAGATCTACGACTCGAACCGCTACACGCTCCACGGGATGTTGAAGCGCCTCGGCTGCGACGTGCTCGACCTGGGCGTCATCCCCGACGACCCGCCCGCGATCGAGCGCGCGTTCCGCGAAGCCGCGGCGAGCGCGGATGTCGTCATCACCAGCGGCGGCGTCTCGGTGGGCGAAGCCGACTTCGTGAAGCCGATGCTGGCCAAGCTGGGCGAGGTCGTGTTCTGGAAGATCGCGATGAAGCCCGGGCGCCCGCTCGCCTACGGCAAGATCGGCGACGCGCACTTCTTCGGCCTGCCGGGCAATCCGGTGTCGGTGATGGCCACCTTCTACCAGTTCGTCCGCGACGCCCTGCTGGTCCTCATGGGCGCCAACCCGGTCGAGCCGGTGCCGACCTTCCGGGCCACCTGCACGGTGAAACTGAAAAAGGCTCCCGGACGTACTGAATTCCAGCGGGGCATCCTTTCGCGCGGCACGGACGGCCTTTGGACCGTCCGGCCCACGGGAGAACAGGGCTCCGGAATCCTGAAATCGATGAGCGATGCGAACTGTTTCATCATCCTGGGCGACGCGGTCGGCAACGTGGAAGCCGGCACGACGGTCGAGGTGCAACTGCTGGAGGGCGTGGTTTGAGCCTGGTTTCGGCGCTGGACCGCAGCGGTTCGGGGCTGGAATACCTCCAGCAAGTGGTGGCGGGGAAATACGCCAACGTCCCGATCGGCGACCACATGGGCTTCCGCATGGCCGAAGTCTCGAAGGGGCGCATCGTCTTCACCGGCACGCCCGGCGAGAACGTCCTGAACCTCATCGGCACCGTGCATGGCGGCTACGCGGCGAGCATCCTCGACAGCGCCCTGGCGCTCTCGATCCTCTCCTCGCTCGACGCGGACTCGAACTTCACGACGCTCGAGATCAAGGTGAACTACGTGCGCCCGATCACGGCCGGGATGGCCGTGCGGGCCGAGGGAAACGTGATCCACGCGGGTCGCCGGGTCGCCACCTCGGAGGCCCGGCTCACGGATGCCGACGGAAAGCTCCTCGCGCACGGGTCCACGACCTGCCTGATCTTGCCCCGGAAATAGTGACTTTTCACCTTGTAACCGGGATTGTGGTGCTGTAAAAGGTTGTTTCATATCGAATAAAAAGCCCTCGGGAGGGCGCTGGGCATGGCCATAACAAGACAGCACCGCACATGGCGGGCGATGGGCGCACAAGCAACGCTGTTCCTGGCGATGCTGGCCGGCGCTCCGTTGGCGTTCGCCGATTTCGCCTCGCAATGCAACGGTTGCCACAACTCCGGCTTCCTGCTCAACACGCCACGGGTCAACGCCGCGGGTGCGGGCTCCGCGATCATCGGGCGCGCCATCGCGATTCCCTTGATGTCGCCCGCCGCGCCGACGGATTCCGTGTCGCTCGACAACATCGGCAACGAAATCCTCGGATTCATCGGCGCGCTCTCCCAGAACCGCACCGTCGAATACCACTCCATCAACAACGCGATCTCGGTGAACAAGCTCGAGATCGCCATCAGCAACTTCCTCGACCGCCTGGTGCTCACGAACGGCGCCGCCGGGACCAATATCGGCGCCGGCCTGCTCGGTACGGAATCGTTCACGTACACGCATTCGGCCGCCAACTGCAATCCCGTCACCATCACGGTGGCGGGCCGCGAAGGCGCCGCCGGCGTGCAAACGGCCGACCGCACCATCAACGTGAGCGTCAACAAGCCGAACATGGTGGCCGCGAACCACACCTATCCGGCCATCGCCTACAGCACCGGCAATACGTTGATCAGCGTGGCCGCCGAGATCAGCAGCAACCCCGTGGCCGGCACCGCCGCCATCGGCACGATCAACCTCTCCGGCGGGCCCAGCCCCACCGGGACCTCGGCCGCCGTCGGCGCGACCTCGTTCAACGTCGCGTCGAACGCAACCACGTACGCACCGACCATCACGCAGCAGTACTCGGTCGACGGTCCGTGCGCCCCGAACTCCTCGAACGTCGCCACCGCGACCATCCCGGTGAACCTGCCGCCGGCGCCGGTCGTCGTCGATTTCGCCCAGACCGTTCCGGCCGCCAGCCCGACCATCATCAACCTCACGGCGCCGGCCCGCATCAGCGGCGTGGTCCTGCGCAATCCCGCCCCGGCCCCCGGCACGTACGACGTGAACGCTTCGCAGCCGACGGCCCCGGGCTCCGGCAGCACGGCCGTTTCCGCGGTGAACACGATCACCTACACACCCCCCGGCGCGTTCACGGGCGTGACGACCATCACGTACACGAAGCCGGGCCCCGGCGGCACGTCCAACACGGGGACCATCACGCTCACCGTGACGGCCGCACCGGTCGGCACCGACTTCGTCGGCGGCACGACCGCGTTCAACACGCCGATCCTGGTGGACGTCGGACCGCAGATCGCCGGCACCTTCACGCCGCCGGTGGCCACGCCCGGCATGACGAATGGCACGACGTCCATTGCCGGTACCGTCGTTACATTCACGCCGACCGTGGGCTACTTCGGCCCGGCCTCCTTCACCTATACCGCGACCGGTCCCGGCGGGACCTCGACGCCGAACACCGTGACCATCACGGTGCTGCCGCCGCCGCCCACCACGGGCAACGCGATCTTCGCCGGCACCTACCAGACGCCGGTCGTCGTCGACCTCACCGCGTCGATCACGGGCGTGCAGACGCCGCCGGTCACGGCCTTCAATCCGGTCAACGGCACGATCACGGGCGTCGCGGGCAACCAGGTCACGTTCACGCCGGCCAACGGCTTCATCGGCGTCGCGACGTTCCAATACACCGCGGCCGGTCCCGGCGGCACTTCGGCGCCGCCCTCGACCGTCACCATCAACGTGGGAGCCCCGCCGCCGCCGGTCGCGCAGTCCATCCTCACGCTGGTGTCGTCGTCGATGCCGACCGTGATCGACCTCACGGCGTCGATCACGGGCTTCTCGAACGCGGTCGCCGTCGTCGGCCAGCCGGCGTTCGGGTCGGCCACGGCAAGCGGCAATCGCGTCACGTACACGCCCGATCCCGGCCTGCCTTCCGGCGCCTCGGTGACGTTCACCTACCAGGCCACGGGCCCGGGCGGCGTCTCGAACATCGCCACGGTCACGATGTCGTACACAAGCGCGCCGATCACGCCGAATCGCACCGTCGTGGTCCCGTTCAATACCATCACCATCATCGACCTCGCGTCGGGCATCGCCGGCCTCTACTCGTCGATCAACATCGCGACGCAGCCGCAGCACGGCACGATCCTCGTGCGCGGCAACGAGATCTCCTACACGCCCAACGGCGGCTACTTCGGGCCGGACAGCTTCACCTACACGGCCACCGGCACGGGCGGCACGTCGCAACCGGGGACCGTCAGCATCACGGTGAACCCGCTGCAGGCCACGGTGCAAAACGGCACGCTCAGCGTCGCGTTCAACACGCCGACGCCGGTCAACCTGCAGACGTACATCAGCGGCGTGGCGACCAGTTTCGTGATCACCACGCAGCCCTCGCACGGCACGATCGTGATTGCCGGGAACATCGCCACCTACACGCCGACCAACGGCTACTTCGGCGCCGACACGTTCGCGTTCGCGGCGGTCAACGGGGCCGGGACTTCGGCCCCCGCCACGATCAACGTGACGGTGGGTTCGCTCAAGCCGCTCGCGGGCACCGCATCCATGATCGTGGACATCAACACGTCCAAGACGCTCGACTTGCGACCCTTCACCACGGGCTCGGGCGTGACCGGCGTGAACGTCTCGAAGAAAGCGTTGCACGGCACCGTGGAAGTGAACGGAACGACGGTCACCTACACGCCGCGCAAGGACTTCTTCGGACCCGACTCGTTCCAGTACGTCGCGTTCGGCAACCTCGGCGCGTCGACGCCCGCCACGGTCAACGTGACCGTCGTCGGCCGTCCCGACCCGCGCGACGACCCGAACGTTCGCGGGCTCGTCAATGCGCAGTCGCAGGTGCCGTCGCGCTTCAGCCGCGCCCAGGTGAGCAACTTCCAGCGCCGCATGGAGACTCTGCATCGCGGTCCGGATTCCGCGTTCCCCGCCGCGCCGGTGCGCACGCCGACGCCCGAAACGAACCCGGCCGGCGATGGCGCCGCCCCGGCAGGCACGCCGGCCGAGCCCACCCCCAAACCGAACGCGATGGCGCCTTCGTCGCCCAGCTTCGGTGCGGCGCCTCCGAGAAGCGCGAGCGCGGTTCCCGGCTCGCTCGTCTCCTCGCTGGTGAGCCTCGCCACGTCGCAGTCGATGGATGTGAATGGCGCCTCCGTGTTCCGCGACGGCACGACGGTCTGGACCAGCGGCCTCGTGCAGTTCGGCGAGCTCGAAGCCACCGGCGGCGGACGCAGCGGCTCGCGCTTCAGCACCGATGGCGTGAGCGTCGGCGTCGACAAGCGCTTCGGCGAGCGACTCGTGCTCGGCTTCGGCGGCGGCTACGCGCGCGACCGTTCCGGCATCGGCAACCAGGGCACCACGTCCAAGTCGAGCGGCGCGTCGCTGGCCGTCTACGGCAGCTACCAGCCCACCGCGAAGACCTACCTCGACGCGCTCATCGGCTACGGCAAGATCGACCTCGACAGCTCGCGCTTCGTGGAGCCGCTGGATCTCTACGCGACCGGCACGCGCCGGGTCGACCAGGTGTTCGGCTCCATCGCCGGCGGCTACGAGTGGCGCCAGGACGGCGTGCTCGTCTCGCCCTACCTGCGCTACGACTTCTCCTCGGACAAGTTCAAGCAGGCGAGCGAAAGCGGTGCCGGCCAGTACAACCTCACCTTCGCCGGCCAGACGCAGACCAGCTCGCAGATGGCCATCGGCCTGCGCGCGGAGGCCCAGCACGAGGCGGACTTCGGCCGCGTGATCCCGAGGGCGCGCGTCGAATACCGCCGCGAGTTCCAGGACGACCGCAGCACGAAGCTTTCGTATGCGGATCTCTTCTCCGGCCCCGAATACACGGTGACCTCGACCGGCGTGAGCCGCAACGCGCTGCTGCTCGGCGTCGGCGCGGACTTCATCCTCGGCCGCGGCCTCAAGCTCGGCTTCGACTACACGGGCGAGCGCAGCTCCGGCACGAACAACGTGCAGGCGGTGCGCCTGTTCGTGTCGCAGGACCTCGACTTCAAGGGTCCGTCGGCGTTCCGGTTCACCTCCGAGGCGCTCGCGAAGCCGATCTCCATCGACTTCGGCTTCACGTACGACGACAACGTGAGCCGTGGCCGCCTCGACAGCGAGAAGCGCTCCGACAGCCTGTTCAGCATGGGCGTGGGCCAGGAGTGGGTGATTCCGCTGGGCACGAACTACCGCCTCGTGGCCACGCCGCTCGTGACGGCCGAGAAGTTCCGGCTCTACTCGGGCCTGGGCCGCTTCTCCGGCGGCATGTCGGGCGAGGTGCAGTACCGCACGTCGGGCGCCTTCAACGCCATCACCTTCGCCGTGAAGGGCAGCGCGATCTACGACCAGTACGAGTCGAACCTGCGCAGCGGCGGGCGCTACTTCCTGGGCGTGAACGCGCGCCAGTCGGTCACCGACAAGATCGACCTCTTCGGCGAAATCGGCGCCAATCGCCGCGACGGCAAGAGCGAGGTCTTCCAGCTGCGCGACTGGAGCGCGAAGGCGAACGTCGACTACTCGCTCGGCCGCCACGGCCTGATCTACGCGGCGGGCGAGTTCCGCAAGGGCGACACGTTCGCCTCGGGCACCGCGGGCCTCGTGAACCTGGCCATCGCGGATGTGTTCGTGGCCGACGACGCGTTCAACAACGACCTCTTCACGTACCGCCTCGAGGCGCGCACCGCCCTGGGCACCGTGGGCTTCAACCGTCCGCTGGGCCCGCGCGATTCGATCGACTTCTCGTATCGCCGCGTGCAGACCGACCCGACGCACAAGCCGTCCTTCGAGTACAGCGGGCCGCTGCGCTACATCGACAACCAGTATTCCATCGTGTACCTCCTGCGCTTCTAGAGGATCCGAGCATGACCGCAAGACAGCTCCCTGCCCACGCCGCGGCCCTCCTGGCCGCGGTGCTCGTCGCCTCCTGCGGCGGCGGCGGCAGCCCCGGCGACACGCGTACCAGCATCCCGACGCCCCCGGTCGAACCGGTCGTCGGACCGGACAAGTTCCTGATGTTCCCGAACCCGCAGAAGCAGGCGGACGGGACGGTCCAGACCACGACCGACGCCTACGCCGCCGCGTACTACCGTGCCAACGACCCGAACAACGAACGCGACACGCTCGCCAAGTGGAAGGCGAAGAACGGCTTCGAGACCGGCACCGGCCAGGAGATCACGGTCGTCTTCGGCGACCAGCGCGACCTGGGCTACGGCCGCCGCATGAACGCGCGGCGCAATCCCGACGGCACCCTCGCCTTCTACGTCGAGAACTACCTCGTGCGCCTCGGCGCCGACTACACGTACTCGAACCTGAACCTCGAGGCCGCCATCGCCCGCGATGCCGGCCACTTCATCGGCGTCAACGCGATCGAGTTCAGTCCCGGCCCGAATGGCGGCGCGCCGTATGCGAAGTGGTACAACTTCAGCTCCACCACCGGCAATCGCGCGACCCAGGTCGACCTCGACGGACGCGGCACGAAGGCGATGCCCGGCCCCTGCATCACGTGCCACGGCGGACGCGGCGACGCGCTCACGCCGCCGGCCGCCAACGGCAATCCGCTCTTCAACCTGGTCCAGTTCTCCGAGTCGAAGTCCCGCGGCGACGTCGAAGGCCACATGCACCCGTTCGAGGTGGATGCCTTCGGCTTCAACACCACCCCCGGCTTCACGCGCGCGGAGCAGGAAGCGGCGATCAAGACCATCAACCGCTGGATCCTCTGCAGCTATCCGCTGGCCGGAACCTCGACGGCGCCCGAGGACCAGTGCCGCCGCCCCGCGAACCCGAGCGAATGGCAAGGCACGGCCGCGGCGCTGATCAAGGCGTACTACGGCGGCGACGGCTTGCCCAACGCGACCTTCGTGGACGACTACGTGCCCGAAGGCTGGCAGTCGGCCGGGCAATCCACGCTCTACGAGAACGTGATCCGTCCCTCCTGCCGCACCTGCCACATCATGCGCGGCACGCGTGGCAACTCGGACATCGACTTCCACACGTACGAAAAATTCCGCGCCTACAACGACCGGATCAAGATCCACGTGCAGGAGCGCGGCAACATGCCCCTCGCGAAGATCGTCTACACCGCGTTCTACGCCGGCACGGGTCCCAACTCGGTCGCCACGTTCCTGGCGGCGCAGGGCCACACCGCTCGCGACAGCGCAGGCGCCGCGCTGCTGCCCGGCCGCCCGATCGCCGTCACCGGTCCCGACCGCGTGCTCGCTCCCGGCAACTCCACGCTCTACGGATCGGACAGCCTGTTCGCCAGCACGTACCAGTGGTCGCTGGTCTCGGGCACCGGCGCCACCCTCACGAATGCGACGACCGCCACCCCTACGTTCTTCGCGTCCTCGGTGGGCACGTATGTCGTCCAGCTCGTCGTGACGGGCAACGGCGCCACCAGCGCCCCGGTGCAGCAGACGCTCGTCGTGAAGTCCGACCTCGCCATCGCGCCCGGCGCGATCAAGTTCGCCGACATCAAGAACGTCCTGCAGACCGCGGGCTGCACCAACTGCCACAGCGCCACCGGCGAACTGCCGCGGCCGCCGCTCTTCTACACGAACTACGACCGCAACGGCGACGGAGTGCAGGACGCCACGGACGAGCTCTGGTTCTACACGGAGGTGCGCAGCCGCATCAATTTCACCGAGGTCGCGGCGAGCCCGATCCTGCGCAAGCCCTCCGGCAATCATCACGGCGGCGGCTTGCTCGTCGGATTCGACACCTCCAAGGCTCCGGGCGAAGCCACGCGGCGCAACTACGACACGTTCCTCAACTGGATCCTCAACGGCGCGCCATACCAGTGACGCGGCAGAACGATCCCGCCTGACATCACGGTCATCGTCCGCAGCATCGACCGCCCCAGCCTCGGGGCGGCGCTGCGGTCGATCGAATCCCAGCAGGGCGAGCAAACCGCGGAGGTCCTGGTGGCCAGCGCGTGCGGCGCGGGCCATTCGCCCCTGCCGCAGCGGCTCGGGCGGCACACCCTGCGCCTGCTCCACGACAACCGCCGCCTGACCCGTCCCGAAGCCGCGAACCTCGGCCTGCGACACGCCACGGCGCCGGCCATCGCCTTCCTCGATGACGACGACGCGCTGCTTCCGGAGCATTTCGCGGTGCTCTCCGAAGCCCTTCGTCAACGCGCCGACGTTGCATTCGCGTACGGGGTGTCGTGCGTCACCGATGTCCACGGACAGGTGCTGCGCCTCTACGGCGAACCGTTCGTCGCGTCCCGGATGCTGGTCCAGGGGCACTTCGCGGTCGGCAGCTTCCTGATGCGCCGCAGCCTGGTCGAAGCCGGGGTGCGCTTCGACGAGGCACTCGAGGTCCTCGAAGACCTCGAGTTCTTCGCGCAGTGCGCGCAGCGAAGCGAAATGCTCTTCGTGCCCCGGGCCGTGCATCGGTACAACATCGAGGCCGGCACCTCGGGCACCGGCACGCAAACCGCCGAGCGTGCGCTCGCCGTCCGGACGGCCCTCGCCCACATCCACGGCAAGTGGCGGAAATGAACAAGGGCCGCGAAAGCGGCCCTTGTCGTTTGCGGCAACGGCACTGCGCGGGTCAGTAGCCCCGGCGCGGCCCCGTGTAGTCGCTCTTCGGGAAAACGAAGGGCGGCTGGCGTCCCACGAGCGTCTCGATCAGCGAAAGCTCCTGGTCCGTATGGTTCACGAACGGCGCGGGGCGGATGTTCTTGCCGGGCTGCTCGTTGGGCAGGATGTAGAGCGGACGGTCGTGGTGCTTGGCCGCGATCGTCTCCTTGCTTTCCGGGTCGTTGATCGCGGCGACGTCGGCCACGCCGTAGCAGGTGCAGAAGTACGTCTGGTCGGGATCGGCTTCCATGTAGACCCCGGTGCCGCGAATGCCGATCGAGGCGATGCGCGTCGTGAGCTGGACCGGGCGGCGGCTCGGGAAGACCGAGAGCAGCTTGCCGGTGAGCAGCTTGATGCCCGTGACCACCAGCGAATCGGCGGGCGGGGCCTCCACGACCACGTTGCTGTCGGCCCGCAGGATGAAGGCGCTTTCGCCGACGGCGTAGACCACCTCGCTGTTCCTGCCGGTCTGGATGGTCGAGCCCGCGCCGATCTTCGTTTCGGTCGTCGCGGCCTGGCCGTTGATCAGCACCTGGCCGTTGACGCGATACACGGACTTGCCCGTGGGCAGGCGCGATGGCGCGCTACCCAGAACCTGTGCCAGCGCCTCCAGGCTACCGCCCGAGAACATACCGGCGGCCAGGGCCTGGATGAGCCAGCGTCGCCGAGGGTCCTCGGCCTCACCCCATCGTTTCATGTGCGCTTGTCCTTTTTTCTAATCATGGGCTTGTTACGGACAAACCCTCCCTGTAGATGCCCCCATTATCACAGGACGGGGCCGGAAGCCCAATGCCGCAAATCACGCTTGACGGGTGTGTCGCAAATCACGCTTGACTGCTGACCGCCGGTCATTTAATGTCTTCCAACTGACCGGGAGTCATTAATGCGCGTGATGCAAAGGGCCGTCGCGGACGCCGACAAGGAAGAACGGCGCCAGGCCCTCCTCGATGCCGCGGAGGCGATGTTCGTCGAGCACCCCGAGCGGGTCGCGAGCGTCTCCGAAGTCGCCGCGGCCGCGGGCCTCGCCAAGGGCACCGTCTACCTCTACTTTCCCAGCAAGGAGCAGATGCTGCTGGCGCTGCACGAGCGCCACGTCATGCGCTTCTTCGAGGCCGTCATGGCGCTGCTGGACGGCCCCGGGCCGGTCGACTTCGATGCCGTCTTCGAGGTCACGCGCAAGCACCTGATCCGCATGCCGGGCTACCTGGCCCTCACCAGCCGCTGCTTCGGCCTCATGGAGCGCGAGATCCCGATGGAAACCGCGCTCGCCTTCAAGATGCGGGTGGGCCAGACCATCGCCCTGGCCGGGACCGCGCTCGAACGCCACTTCCCGACGCTGGCGCCGGGGACCGGCGTCCTCGTCTTCCTGCACAGCTACGCCCTCATCGTGGGGCTCTGGCAGTTGCTGCATCCCAATGAACGCTTCGGCGCGGCCATGAACCGGCCGGAACTGCGCCTGTTCAAGCGCGACTACGAGCACGACGTCGAAGCCGCCCTGCGATCGCTTTGGTCCGGAATGACCGCGATCGCCCCTTCCCCGCCCCGAAAGAAGTCCCGATGACGAAGCTCCCCTGCCTTGCCCTTGTTGCGGCTGTAACCCTGGTGGCCGGCTGCGGCGGCGCCAAGACCGCCACCGAACCGGTTCGGCCCGTGATCACGCAGAAAGTCGCCGTCGGCGCGTCCGTCACGCGCGAGGTGTATTCGGGCGAGGTGCGCGCGCGCTACGAGACCGAGATGGGCTTTCGCGTCGCGGGCAAGATCCTCAAGCGCGAGGTCGATGCCGGCGCGCGCGTGAAGCAGGGCCAGGTCCTCGCCCGCCTCGACCCCGAGGACGCGAAGCTCGCCTCCGACGCCGCGAGGGCGCAGGTCGCTTCGGCCGACGCCGACTTGGCACTCGCCAAGGCGGAGCTCGACCGCAGCCGCGACCTGCTGCAGCAGAAATTCATCAGCCAGAGCGCCTACGACGTGAAGCAGAACGTCTACGCCGCGGCAAAGGCGCGCCATGACCAGATGGCGTCGCAGGCCGCCGTGTCGTCGAACCAGGCCTCGTACACGACGCTCGTGGCCGACGCCGACGGCGTGGTGCTGGTCGCGATGGCCGAGCCGGGCCAGGTGGTCGGCGCCGGCCAGCCGATCATGAAGGTCGCGCGCGCGGGCGAGAAGGAAGTCGTGATCAACGCGCCCGAGAGCCAGCTCGCGCGCTTCAAGGTCGGCGACGCGGTCGGCCTCGCGCTGTGGTCCGACCCGACACGCGTCTTCGCCGGGCGCATCCGCGAGGTCGCGGGCGGCGCCGATCCGGTCACGCGCACCTACACCGTGAAGGTGACCGCCATCGACCCGCCGCCCAACGCGCAGATCGGCATGACCGCGAACGTGATCTTCCGGCCCGCGTCCGATGCCGCGCTCGTGCTGCTCCCGCTCACGGCCATCGCCGGCGAGCGCGACGCGCCCGCCGTCTGGGTGGTCGACCCGAAGACCAACGCCGTGCAGCCGCGGCGCGTGAAGGTGGGACAGTTCCGCGAGGACGGCGCCACGGTCACCGAGGGGCTCGCCTCCGGCGAGGTGGTGGTCACCGCCGGCGTGCACAAGCTTCGTGCCGGGCAAGTGGTGCGTATCTCCGAATCGCTGGTCCCCGCCGCGCCCACGCAAGTCGGCCTCGCGCCGTAGCCCATGAGCAAGCGATTCAACATCTCCGAGTGGGCGCTGGAGCACCAGGTCCTGGTGCTCTTCTTCATGATCGTGCTGGCCGTGGCGGGCATCGGCTCCTACATCCGCCTGGGCCAGGCCGAGGATCCGGACTTCACCTTCAAGCTGATGGTCGTGCGCACGATGTGGCCCGGCGCGTCCGCCGATGAAGTGGAGCGCCAGCTCACCGACCGCATCGAGCGGAAGCTCCAGGAGACGCCGCGCCTGGATTTCCTGCGCAGCTACTCCAAGCCCGGCGAGTCGACGATCTTCGTCTTCGTGAAGGACAACTCGCGCCCCGACGAGATCAAGGACACCTGGTACCAGGTGAGGAAGAAAGTCGGAGACATCCGCGCCACGCTGCCACAGGGCGTCATCGGGCCGTTCTTCAACGACGAGTTCGGCGACACCTTCGGCAACATCTACGCGCTGACCGGCGACGGCTTCACGTACGCGCAGTTGAAGGAGACGGCCGACCGGATCCGAAACGAGCTGCTGCGCGTGAAGGACGTGGCCAAGGTCGACCTGATCGGCGAGCAGGACGAGAAGATCTACGTCGAGCTCGCGAACGCGAAGCTCGCCACGTTCGGCATCGAGCCCGCGCTGGTGTTCGCGGCGCTCCAGCAACAGAACGCCGTGGGCGCGACGGGCAGCTTCGAGACGCCCACCGACCGCATCTACATCCGCGCGAGCGGCGCCCTCGACTCCGTGGAGAGCGTGAAGCAGATCGCGGTGCGCGCCAACGGGCGGCTCTTCCGCCTGGGCGACATCGCCACCGTCTCGCGCGGCTTCGTCGATCCGGCGGCGCCCAAGATGCGGTTCATGGGCCGCGACGCGCTCGGCATCGCGGTGTCGATGGTGCCGCGCGGCGACATCATCGCGCTCGGCAAGGCCCTCGACACCGAGACCGAACGCATCGAGCGTGAGCTTCCCGTGGGCCTGGAGCTGGACCGCGTGAACGACCAGCCCTCCACCGTGAAGCGCTCGGTGGGCGAATTCACGCGCTCGCTCGCCGAGGCCGTGACGATCGTGCTCATCGTGAGCTTCCTGTCGCTGGGGCTGCGCACCGGGCTGATCGTGGCGCTCTCGATCCCGCTCACGCTCTTCGTCACGTTCCTGTTCATGTACCAGACCGGCGTGGACCTGCACAAGATTTCGCTGGGCGCGCTCATCATCTCGCTGGGCCTGCTGGTCGACGACGCGATCATCTCCGTCGAGATGATGGTCGTGAAGATGGAGCAGGGCTGGGAGCGCGTGCGCGCGGCCAGCTTCGCTTACACCTCGACGGCGATGCCGATGCTGACCGGCACCATCGTCACCGCCGCGGGCTTCCTGCCGATCGGCCTCGCGCGCTCGTCCACGGGCGAGTACACGTTCTCGATCTTCGCGGTGACGACCACCGCCCTGCTGGTCTCGTGGGTGGTGTCGGTGCTCTTCGTGCCCTACCTCGGCTACAAGCTGCTGCCCGACTTCCGCAAGGCGGGCCAGCACCTGGACGAGCACGCGGTCTACCGGCGCCCGTTCTACCTGCGCTTCCGGCGCGTCGTGGTGTGGGCCGTGGAGCACCGCTGGGTGGTGCTCGGCGCCACGGCCGCCGTGTTCCTCGTCTCGGTGTTCGGGTTCCGCTTCGTGCAGCAGCAGTTCTTCCCCGCCGCGAGCCGCCCCGAGCTGATCGTGGACCTGCGCCTTCCCGAGGGCGCCTCGCTCGCGGCCACCGAGGCGCAGGTGAAGAAGCTCGAGTCGCTGCTGATGAAGGAGCCCGTGCTGCGCGACAACGTCGACAATTTCGTGAGCTACGTGGGCAGCGGCTCGCCGCGCTTCTACCTGCCGTTCGACCAGCAGCTCGTGAACGCGAACTTCGGCCAGTTCATCGTCAACACGAAGAACAACGAGTCGCGCGAGATCGTCCGCGCGCGCCTGCAGAAAGCCTTCGACGAGGACTTCCCCGAGCTGCGCGGCCGCGTGAACCGCCTCGAGAACGGACCGCCCGTGGGCTTCCCCGTGCAGTTCCGCGTCATCGGCGAGGACAAGCAGGTGATCCGCGGCATCGCCAACGAGGTGGCCACGGTGATGCGCGCCAACCCGTGGATGCGCGACGTGAACTTCGACTGGGACGAACCCTCGAAGGTGATCCGCCTCACCATCGACCAGGACCGCGCCCGCGTGCTGGGCATCTCGACGCAGGAACTGTCGGCCTTCCTCAGCACCGTGCTTTCCGGCTCGCCCATCACGACCTACCGCGAACGCGACAAGCAGGTGGACGTCGTGGTGCGCGGAGCGCGCGAGGAGCGCGTCTTCATGAGCCTGCTGAAGGACCTCGCGGTGCCCATCGGCCGCGGCCGCACCGTGCCGCTCGCGCAGATCGCGGACATCACCTATGGCTTCGAGCAGGGCATCTACTGGCGGCGCGACCGGCTGCCGGTGATCACCGTGCGCTCGGACCTCAAGGATGGCGTGCAGGCTCCGGTCGTGAGCGCGCAGGTGAACGAGAAGCTCGAGGCGATCCGCGCGAAGCTGCCGTTCGGCTACCGCATCGACACGGGCGGCGCCGTCGAGGATGCGGGCAAGGGCCAGAAGTCGATCGCGATCGTGGCGCCCGTGATGATCATCGTCATGATCACCGCGTTGATGCTGCAGCTGCAGAGCTTCTCGCGGCTGGCGATGGTGCTGCTGACCGCGCCGCTGGGATTGATCGGCGTGGTCGCGGCCCTGCTCGCCTTCAACGTGCCGTTCGGCTTCGTCGCGATGCTGGGCACGATCGCGCTCGCGGGCATGATCATGCGCAACTCGGTGATCCTGGTCGACCAGATCGACCACGACATCCGGGACGGGAGCGATCCGTGGGATGCGATCGCGGACGCGACCGTCCGGCGCCTGCGCCCGATCGTGCTCACCGCCGCCGCCGCGGTGCTGGCGATGATCCCGCTCACGCGCAGCGCCTTCTACGGTCCGATGGCCGTGGCGATCATGGGCGGGCTCGTCGTGGCCACCGTGATCACGCTCCTCTTCCTTCCCGCCCTCTATGCCGCGTGGTTCCGCGTGCGCAAACCCCAATCCCCGGAGGCCGCATGAGCAACGTCGCCCTCGTGGCACTCGCGGCCGGCATCCTCGGCGCGCTCGGCACGCTCCACATGCTCTACACGTTCTTCACGCCCAAGTTCGACCCGTACGATCCTGCGGTCGCCGTCGCGATGAAGGGCACGTCGCCGCGCATCACGCGCCAGACCACGATCTGGCGCGCGTGGATCGGCTTCAACGCGAGCCACAGCCTGGGCGCGATGTTCTTCGGCGCGGTGTTCCTGATGATCGCCGCCACCAGCCCCGCCCTCCTCGCCCAGCCCGCCTGGCTGCTGCTGGGCCTGGTCACGTGCCTGGCCTACCTCGCCATGGCGATCAAGTACTGGTTCCGCATTCCCCTCATCGGAATCGCCATCGCTGCGACCTGCTTCGCCCTCGCCACGGCCCGCACTTTGATCTAGTCTCGGGGCGATGCAACGCCGCGATTTCGTGAAGCTCTGCGCGGCCTCCGCCGCGGCCGCCGTGCCCGAGGCCGGGGCCACGAACCTCACCGCCCGCACCTACCGCAAGGCAAAGCTCGTCGACGAGCGCGGGTCTCCCTTGCGAGCCACGGCGATCCTGGCGGGCGTCACCTACGTCTTCGACTATCCGTTCGCCGCCACCCCCTGCTTCCTCCTGCGCCTCGCGAAGCCCGCCGCGGGCGGCGTCGACCTGCGCACCGAAGCGGGCGACGCCTATCGCTGGAACGGCGGCATCGGTCCCGACAAGACCGTGGTCGCGTACTCCGCGATCTGCGCGCACAAGATGACGTATCCCACGAAGCAGGTGAGCTTCATCGGCTATCGCGACGGACCCAGCCCCGTGGCCGGGCCCGGCAAGGTCATCACGTGCTGCTCGGACCGCAGCGTCTACGATCCCGCGGCCGGCGCGCGCGTCGTCGCGGGTCCCGCGCCGCAGCCGCTCGCCACGATCCTGCTCGAGCACGACGCGAAGGCCGACGAGATCTGGGCGGTGGGGACGTTCGGCGGGGAGATGTTCGCGGAGTTCTTCAAGAAGTACGAGTTCCGCCTCCAGCTCGAAATGGGCGGCCGCGCCCGCGGCGAAGTCGACCGCACCGCGGTCGTGAAGGAACTCAAGAACTACAGCGCCCAGTGGGCGCAGTGTTGAGGCGAAAGGCGTCCTCCGCCGATAAACGCGGATAAACGCCGATGACCCTCTCAAGCAAACAGAAGGAGCTTTGGGTTTAACCCCAGACTTTGTCTTTTCTAGAGAAGTTCATCTGCGTTTATCTGCGTTTATCTGCGGAGAGCGCCTTTCGCCTTAGTCCTTTCAAATCGAAAAACTCTCCCGAGCGCCAGCGTCGAGGTCCTTCAGGTCTTGCGCCTGCAGGTGCGGCGCGAAGAGGCGGATGAATTCCACGACGTAGCCGCGCAGGTAGGTCCCGCGCTTGAACGCGATGCGCGTGGTCTGCGTCGGAAAGAGATGCGCGGCGGAAATCGCCACCAGCCCCTCCTCGCGCCCCGTGCGATACGCCTTCTCGGAAATCAGCCCCACGCCCAACCCCAGCGCCACGTACGACTTGATCACGTCCGAGTCGAGCGCGGTCAGCACGATATCGGGCTGCAACCCGCGCGCGGCGAACGTCTTGTCGATCGCGGTGCGACCGGCGAACGTCGGGTCGTACGTGACGATCGGATGCGCGGCGATCGCCTCGAGGGTGAGGCGTTTCAGCGCGGTGAGCGGATGGCCCTCGGGCACCACGACGCAGTGGTGCCACTGGTAGCCCGGCAGCGAGACGAGTTCGTCGTACTCCATCAACGCCTCGGTCGCGATCGCGAGATCGGCCTCGCCGTCGAGCAGGTGGCGCGCGAGCTGGTGCGGGTTGCCCTGCAACAGCTTCAGGTGCACGTCGGGGAAGCGCTTCTTGAACTCCGTCACCACCGGCGGCAGCGCATAGCGCGCCTGGGTGTGCGTGACCGCGACCGAGAGGCTGCCCCGGTCGCCGGCCGTGAACTGCTGCCCCACGGCCTTCAGGTTCGCGATCTCGTCGAGGATGCGGTCGATCCCGGCCAGGATCTCGCGCCCCGCGTCGGTGATGGCGGTGAGCCGCTTGCCCTGCCGGACGAAGAGCGGCGTGCCCAGCTCGGCCTCCAGTTCCCGGATCTGGCGGGACACCCCGGGCTGGGAGGTATGGAGCGCGGAAGCGGCGTCCGAGACGTTCAGGCCGCGCCTGGCGACCTCGGCCGCGTAACGAAACTGTTGAATATTCATGGGCTTGGGCTTTTATGCTTGATTGTTATAAGGATATCATCATTAGGTATTTTTCAGGCATATAAGGAGTCCCTAGGATGCGGTCATGTACCGCTACGACAACTACGACCATTCCATCGTCGCCGACCGCGTCGCGCAGTTCCGCGACCAGACGCGGCGCTACCTCGCCGGCCAACTGACCGACGACGAGTTCCGGCCGCTGCGCCTGCAGAACGGGCTCTACATCCAGCGCCAGGCGCCGATGCTCCGCGTGGCCGTGCCGTACGGAATGCTCTCCTCGGAACAACTGCGGATGCTCGCGCACATCGCGCGCAAGTACGACCGCGGCTACGGCCACTTCACGACGCGCCAGAACATCCAGTACAACTGGCCGAAGCTGGAAGAAGTCCCCGACATCCTCGCCGACCTCGCCTCGGTCGAGATGCACGCCATCCAGACCAGCGGCAACTGCATCCGCAACATCACGACCGACCACTTCGCCGGCGTCGCGCCCGACGAGCATGTCGATCCGCGCGTGCTGGCCGAGATCCTGCGCCAGTGGTCGACGTTCCACCCCGAATTCGCGTTCCTGCCGCGCAAGTTCAAGATCGCGCTCTCCGGCTCCGACCAGGACCGCGCCGCCACGCTGCTGCACGACATCGGCCTGCACGCGGTTCGCAACGAGTCGGGCGAGTTGGGCCTGCGCGTCATCGTCGGCGGCGGCATGGGCCGCACGCCGATCATCGGCCACGTGGTCCGCGACTTCCTGCCGTGGCGCGAGATGCTCACCTACTGCGAAGCCGTGCTGCGCGTGTACAACCGCCACGGCCGCCGCGACAACCTGTACAAGTCGCGCATCAAGATCCTCGTCAAGGCGTTGGGGCCGCAGGAGTTCACGCGCCAGGTGGAGGCCGAGTGGGAATTCGGGAAGGGTTCCCCCTCGGTCCTCACCGACGCGGAGTACGAGCGCATCGCGAAGCACTTCACGCGCCCGGCCTACGAGTTGCTCCCGGCGCTGGACCCGTTCTACGTCGAGGCGCTTGCCGACAGCCGCGCCTTCACCAAGTGGACCGAACGCAACGTCCACGCCCACCAGGTCGACGGCTACGCCTCGGTCACGCTCTCGCTGAAGAAGACCGGCCTGCCGCCGGGCGATGCGACGGCCGAGCAGATGGATTTCGTCGCCGGCCTCGCCGACCGCTACAGCTTCGGCGAGCTGCGCGTCTCCCACGAACAGAACCTCATCCTCGCCGACGTGCGCAAGCGCGACCTCTTCGCGCTCTGGCTCGAGGCGAAGTCGCAGGGCCTCGCCACGCCGAACATCGGCCTGCTCACCAACATCGTGTGCTGCCCGGGCGGCGACTTCTGCTCGCTCGCCAACGCGAAGTCGATCCCGATCGCCGAGGCGATCCAGCGCCGCTTCGACGACCTGGACTATCTGCACGACATCGGCGAGCTCGACCTCAACATCTCGGGCTGCATGAACTCGTGCGGCCACCATCACGTGGGCCACATCGGCATCCTCGGCGTCGACAAGAACGGAGCCGAGTGGTACCAGGTCTCGATCGGCGGCGACCAGGGCAACGACGCCGCGCTGGGCCACGTGATCGGCCCTTCGTTCGCCGCGAGCCAGATGCCCGAGGTGATCGAGAAGCTGATCGATACCTACGTCGATGTCCGCACCGAGGAAGAGCGCTTCATCGACACGGTGAAGCGCCTGGGCGTGGCCCCCTTCAAGGCCCGCGTCTACGGCTCGCGCGAGGCGGTCCATGCCTGACGTGATCCGCAACGGCGCCGTGACGCCCGATGCCTGGACCTTCGTGGGCTTGGGCGAAGGCTTCGACGCGGCCGCCCCGCTGCCCACCGGCGCGATCGTGGTTCCGCTCGCCGCCTGGCAAGCGCAGCGCGAAGCGTTGCTCGCGCGGAACGAATCGATCGGCGTCTGGCTCGCGCCCGCCGACGACGCGGAGGCCCTGCGTGGCGATCTCGGCCGGCTGGCCCTGATCGCGGTGCAGTTCCCCAAGTTCACGGATGGCCGTGGCTATTCGACGGCCGTGCTGCTGCGGCGCGCCGGATACCAGGGCGAGCTGCGCGCCTTCGGCGACCTCGGCCGCGACCAGCTCTTCTATTTGTCGCGCGTCGGCTTCGATGCGTTCGCCCTGCGCGAACGCGAGGACCTGGCCGGCGCCATCGCCTCGCTGCGCGACTTCCACGAAACCTACCAGGGCTCCATCAACCAGCCGGCGCCGCTGTTCCGTCGCCGCGAAACCGCCGGGACGACCCGATGAACCTCGACGACCGCGTCGAACGCGCACGCAAGCTCCTCGCCGGCATCGAGAAGAACTATTCTTCCGCGGCCCTCTCCAGCTCCTTCGGCGCCGAGGACATGGTGCTGCTCGACCTGATCGCCCGCGACGGCCTGGCCATCGAGGTCTTCACCCTCGACACCGGGCGCCTGCCGGTGGAGACGCTCACCCTCATCGAGCGCGTGCGCCACGACTACGCGCTCGACGTGCAGGTCTACACGCCGTGGCCCGACAGCGTCGAGGCTTACGTGGCCGAGCATGGGGCCGACGGCTTCTACGACGGCGTCGAGCAACGCAAGGCGTGCTGCGCCGTCCGCAAGGTCGAGCCCCTGCGCCGCGCGCTCGCGAGCAAGCGCGGCTGGGTCTCGGGCCTGCGCCGAGCGCAGTCCGACTCGCGTTCCGAGGTGGTCGAAGCCGCCTACGATCCCACCTTCGCGCTCTGGAAATTCAACCCGCTCGCCGACTGGAACGAGGACGAGGTGTGGGCCTACCTGCGCGCCAACCACGTGCCCTACAACAAGCTGCACGACCGCGGCTACCCGTCGATCGGCTGCGAGCCCTGCACGCGGGCCGTGAAACCGGGCGAGCACCCGCGCGCCGGCCGCTGGTGGTGGGAGCAGGACGGCGCGAAGAAGGAATGCGGCCTGCATGCGATCCCGATCGTTCTGCAGAAGGAGCTCGCGTGAGCGCGGCAACTGCGTTGCATGCATTCAAGGGGTCGGACCCCATTTCGAGAATGGGGTCCGACCCCGGACCGGGGCTCCTGTTGTCGCACCTGGACGCCCTCGAATCCGAATCGATCCACATCCTGCGCGAAGTGGTCGCGGAGGCGCGCAACCCCGCCCTGCTGTTCTCGGGCGGCAAGGATTCCATCGTGATGCTGCGCCTGGCGGAGAAGGCGTTCCGTCCCGACCGCTTCCCGTTCCCGCTGCTGCACATCGACACCGAGCACAACTTCGACGAAGTGATCGCCTTCCGCGACCAGCGCGCGAAGGAATTGGGCGAGAAGCTCATCGTGCGATCGGTCGGCGAATCGATCCGCACCGGCCGCGTCGTGCTGCGCCGCCCGGACGAGAGCCGCAACGTGCACCAGTCGGTGACGCTCCTCGACGCGATCCAGGAGCACGGCTTCGACGCGCTCTTCGGCGGCGCCCGCCGCGACGAAGAGAAAGCCCGCGCGAAAGAGCGCGTGATCTCCCACCGCAACGAATTCGGCCAGTGGGACCCGCGCAACCAGCGCCCGGAACTCTGGAACCTCTACAACGCCCGCGTGGCGCCCGGCGAGCACCTGCGCGTCTTCCCGATCTCCAACTGGACCGAACTCGACGTGTGGCAGTACATCCGCCGCGAGAACCTCGCCGTGCCGTCGATCTACTTCGCGCACGAACGCGCGGTCGTCGATCGCAACGGACTGCTGGCGCCGGTGACCGCGCTCACGCCGCCGCGCGCCGGGGAAAAGGCCGTGACGCGCACCGTGCGCTTCCGCACCGTCGGCGACATCACGTGCACCTGCCCGGTCGCTTCTCCCGCCGCGACGCTGGACGAGATCATCGCCGAGACCGCGGCCACGACCATCACCGAGCGCGGCGCCACGCGCATGGACGACCAGACCTCCGAAGCGTCGATGGAGCTGCGCAAGAAGGAAGGCTACTTCTGATGTCCGCGACCCTCACCCGCCTTCCCGCCGCGGATACGCTGCGTGTCGCGACCTCCGGCTCGGTGGACGACGGCAAGAGCACGCTCATCGGCCGGCTGCTCTACGACACCAAGGCGATCCTCGCGGACCAGTTGGCCACCGTGGAACGCGACACCGCCCGCCGCGGCGGCAGCGGGATGGATCTCGCGCTGCTCACCGACGGCCTCACCGCCGAACGCGAGCAGGGCATCACCATCGACGTGGCCTACCGCTACTTCGCCACGCCGCGCCGGCGCTTCATCCTCGCCGACACGCCGGGGCACGAGCAGTACACGCGCAACATGGTCACCGGCACCAGCCACGCCGACCTCGCGATCATCCTGGTCGATGCGCGGCAAGGCATCCTCCCGCAGACCAAGCGCCACGCCGCGCTGGTCGCGTTGCTGCGCACGCCGCACGTGGCGCTGGCCGTGAACAAGATGGACCTCGTGGGATTCGACCGCGCCGTGTTCGAACGCCTGCGCGACGAATTCCTCGCCCTCACCGCTTCGCTCGGCTTCGAAAGCGTGACGCCGGTTCCGCTCTCCGCGCTCGAAGGCGACATGGTCGTCGACCGGGGCACGAACCTCGACTGGTACACGGGCCCGACGCTGCTGCAGGTCCTGGAGTCCGCCGCGACCACGCGGCACATCGATGGGGCCTTCCGCTATCCGGTGCAACTGGTTTCGCGTTCGCGTTTCGGCGAGCGTGCCGACAGCCGCGGCTACATGGGCCGTATCGAAAGCGGCTCCGTGCGCGTCGGCGACGAAGTGCGCGCCTGGCCCTCGGGCGTGGCCGCGAAGGTCGCACAGATCGTGACCCTCGACGGCACGCTGGAAACCGCCGGTGCCGGGCGTTCGGTCTCGCTGATCCTCGATCGCCAGGTCGACGTGACGCGCGGCGACCTCCTCACCCATGCCCACGACGCACCGGTGCTCGCGTCGGAATTCGCCGCCCGCCTCGCCTGGCTGGACAACACCCCGCTCGATCCGCGCCGCGCCTACCTCGTGAAGCACGGGACGGCCGTGGTGAAAGCGAAGATCGTCGCCATCGAGGATCGCCTCGACATCCACACGCTGCAGCCCATCGCGGGCGACACCACGCTCTCGGCGAACGACATCGGGCGCGTGCGCCTGAAGACCGCGCGTGCGCTGCCCCTGGATCCGTACGCCGCCGTGCGCTCCAACGGCAGCTTCCTGCTGATCGACGAGGCGACGCTCGCCACCGTCGCCGCCGGGCTGGTCGAAGAGGTGCCGCAGCGTGGGTAAGGTCTATCTCGTCGGCGCCGGCCCGGGCGCACCCGATCTCCTCACGCTGCGCGCCGCGCGCCTGCTGGAGCGGGCCGACATCGTCTTCCACGACGCGCTGGTGCATGCCGACACGTTGAAGCTCGCCACGCAGGCGAGGCTCGTGGACGTGGGCAAGCGCAACGGCAAGGTCTCGACCGAGCAACGCTTCACCAATCGCGCGCTCGTCGAAGCCGCGAAGACCCACGCCGTGGTCGTGCGCCTCAAGGGCGGCGACCCGATGCTGTTCGGCCGCGCCCATGAAGAACTCGAAGCGCTGCGCGAAGCCGGTATCGAAGCCGAAGTCGTGCCGGGCATCACCGCCGCGCTCGCCGCGAGCGCCTCGCTGGGCCTCTCGCTCACGCGCCGCGGCCTCTCGCGCCACGTCGCCTTCGTGACGCCACGCACCGGCGCCGACCAGTCGCCCACCGAATGGCTCGGTGCCGCGTCGTCCGCCGACACGGTCGCGCTCTACATGGCCGCCACGCAATCGCAAGCCGTCGCGGCGGACCTCATCGCCGCCGGCCGTCCCGCAACGACGCCGGCCATCTTCGTCGAAAACGTGTCGCTGCCGAACGAGCGCCGCGTCGTCACCACGCTTCAAGCCTTGCGCAACGGCCCCACGCCTTCCTTCGAAGGGCCGGCGATCCTGCTCGTAGGAGAAGTCTTCCGGGAATTGTCGCTCAGCGTCATGGAGCACGAGGCCGAAATTCGCCTCGCCGTGACCGAGCGATGTCAGGCGAAGTCCGCCTGACGCCCGCGCCGGCCGCAGCCGGTGATCTTTCCGACTTCCCCACGGAGCTCTTCATGATCCGCAAGACCGTTTTTGCCGCCGCAACACTCCTCGCATCCACCCTCGCGCTCGCCGATACGACGTTGCTCAACGTCTCGTACGACCCGACGCGCGAGCTCTACGCCGACTTCAACAAAGCCTTCGCCGCCCAGTACGAGGCGAAGACGAAAGAGAGGGTCACCGTGAAGCAGTCGCACGGCGGCTCGGGCAAGCAGGCCCGCTCCGTGATCGACGGCCTCGAAGCCGACGTGGTGACGCTCGCCCTCGCCTACGACATCGACGCCATCTCGGAGAAGGCGAAGCTTCTTCCTCCCAACTGGCAGCAGCGCCTGCCGCAGAACAGCACGCCGTACACCTCGACCATCGTCTTCCTGGTGCGCAAGGGAAACCCCAAGGGCATCAAGGACTGGGATGACCTCGTGAAGCCGGGTGTTGCCGTCATCACGCCGAACCCCAAGACCTCGGGTGGCGCGCAGTGGAACTACCTCGCCGCCTGGGAATTCGCCAAGCGCAAGAACGGCGGCAGCGACGCCAAGGCGAAGGAATTCGTCGCGGCGCTCTACAAGAACGTGCCGGTCCTCGATTCCGGCGCGCGCGGATCCACGGTGACCTTCGTCGAACGCGGCATCGGCGACGTCTTCATCGCCTGGGAGAACGAAGCCCAGCTCTCGATCAAGGAGCTCGGCCCCGACAAGTTCCAGGTCGTCGTGCCCCCGCTGTCGATCCTCGCCGAGCCGCCGGTCGCCGTGGTCGACAAGGTCGTGGACAAGCGCGGCACGCGCAAGGTCGCCGAGGCCTACCTCCAGTACCTCTACACCGAGGAGGGCCAGGAGATCGCCGCGAAGCACTACTACCGCCCGACAAACGCGAAGGTGGCGGCGAAGCACGAGAAGGACTTCCCGAAGGTCACGCTCTTCACCATCGACCAGGCCTTCGGCGGCTGGCAGAAGGCCTCGAAGACGCACTTCCAGGACGGTGGTACCTTCGACCAGATCTACCAGCCGGGCGCGAAATAGCGTGAACGTCCTGCAACGACGCCACAGCGTGCTCCCCGGGTTCAACCTCGCCCTGGGGTTCACGCTGCTCTATCTCAGCCTGATCGTCCTGATCCCGCTCTCCGCGGCGTTCATCAAGACGTTCACGCTCACGTGGGACCAGTTCGTCGCGCACGTGACGAACCCTCGCGTGGTGGCGTCGTTGCAACTGTCCTTCGGCGCCTCGTTCATCGCGGCGGCGCTGAACGCCGTGTTCGGCCTGCTCGTGGCCTGGGTCCTCGTGCGCTACAACTTTCCGGGGCGCCGCTTCATCGATGCCCTCGTGGACCTGCCCTTCGCGCTTCCCACCGCCGTCGCGGGCATCGCCCTCACGACGATCTACGCGCCCAACGGCTGGCTGGGCAAGCCGTTGCTGGATGCGTTCGGCGTGAAGGTCGCGTTCACGCCGCTGGGCGTGCTCGTGGCGCTCACGTTCATCGGGCTCCCGTTCGTGGTGCGCACCGTGCAACCGGTGCTCGAAGACCTCGAACGCGAACTCGAGGAGGCCGCGCTGTCGCTGGGGGCCAGCCGGTTGCAGGCCTTCACGCGCGTGGTCCTGCCCACCGTGATGCCGGCGCTCATCACCGGATTCGCGCTCGCCTTCGCGCGCGCGGTCGGGGAGTACGGCTCGGTCATCTTCATCGCCGGCAACATGCCGATGGTCTCGGAGATCGCGCCGCTCATGATCATCACCAAGCTCGAGCAGTACGACTACGCGGGCGCCACCGCGATCGCGGTCGTGATGCTCGTCGCATCCTTCATCCTGCTGCTCGCCATCAACGGGCTCCAGTGGTGGTCGCGGCGCCACGCGGAACGGAAGAGCTGACATGGCCGCCGTGCTCTCCTCGCCCGCTCCGGCCGCCCGCCCCCGCCGCGCGTCGCGCCCGATCGCGTGGATTCCCGTCGCGCTGGTGGGCGTGGCGCTGCTCTACCTCACGGCGTTCCTGTTCATCCCGCTCTTCGCCGTCTTCTTCGAGGCGCTGAAGAAAGGCTGGGGCGTCTACCTCGCGGCCATCCGCGAGCCGGACGCATGGGAGGCGATCCGCCTCACGCTGATCGCCGCGGCCATCGCCGTGCCGCTGAATCTCGTCTTCGGGATCGCCGCCGCGTGGGCGATCGCGAAGTTCGATTTCCGCGGCAAGAGCGCGCTCATCACGCTGATCGACCTGCCGTTCTCCGTATCGCCGGTCGTCTCCGGCCTCATCTACGTGCTGATCTTCGGCCTGCAAGGCTGGCTGGGACCCTGGCTGCAAGGCCACGACGTGAAGATCATCTTCGCGGTGCCGGGCATCGTGCTGGCGACGGTCTTCGTCACCTTCCCGTTCGTCGCGCGCGAGCTGATTCCCCTCATGCAGGCGCAGGGCCGCGAGGAGGAGGAAGCCGCCGTGCTGCTGGGCGCGAACGGCTGGCAACTGCTTTGGCGCGTCACGCTGCCCAACGTGAAATGGGGCCTGCTCTACGGCGTGATCCTCTGCAACGCGCGGGCTATGGGGGAGTTTGGCGCGGTGTCCGTCGTGTCGGGCCACATCCGGGGCATGACCAACACGTTGCCGCTGCACGTGGAGATTCTCTACAACGAGTACCAGTTCGCGGCAGCGTTCGCGTGCGCCTCCTTGCTCGCGCTGCTCGCGCTCGTGACCCTTGCTCTCAAGAGCTGGGTTGAAGTGAAGACAAGATCAAAAACATGAACCGCAGAGGACGCGGAGGACGCAGAGGAAACCCAATGATGGCGAGACATGCCGCAAGCCATACCGATCAACCGAATTTGCTTTCCTCTGCGTCCTCTGCGTCCTCTGCGGTTCAATCGCTTTAGTCATTCAAGAAGAAGCGAGGTAACGTCATGAGCATCTCGGTCCAAGGCGTTTCGAAGAACTTCGGCGCGTTCAGCGCGCTGAACGACGTCACGCTCGAAATCGAACCCGGCGAACTCGTCGCCCTCCTCGGCCCCTCGGGCTCCGGAAAGACCACGCTGCTGCGCGTGATCGCGGGCCTCGAGCGTCCGGACCGCGGCGCGGTGCACTTCGAAGGCGAGGACATCACCGACCAGCGCGTCCAGGACCGCGGCGTGGGCTTCGTGTTCCAGCACTACGCGCTCTTCCGCCACATGACGATCTTCGAGAACGTCGCTTTCGGCCTCCGCGTGCGCCCGCGGGCGCAGCGGCCCAACGACGCCGAGATCCATCGCAAGGTGAAGCAGCTCCTCGAACTCGTGCAGCTCGACTGGCTCGCCGACCGATTCCCGCACCAGCTCTCGGGCGGCCAGCGCCAGCGGATCGCGCTGGCCCGCGCGCTCGCCATCGAGCCGAAGGTCCTGCTGCTGGATGAACCGTTCGGGGCCCTGGACGCGAAGGTGCGCAAGGAGCTGCGCCGCTGGCTTCGCCGCCTGCACGACGAGATCCACCTCACGAGCGTCTTCGTGACGCACGACCAGGAAGAAGCGCTCGAAGTCGCCGATCGCGTGGTGGTCTTCAACCACGGGAAGATCGAGCAGGTGGGCACGCCTTCCGAGGTCTACGACACGCCCGCCTCGCCCTTCGTGTACCAGTTCATCGGCCACGTGAACGAGCTGGCCGGGGAGAACGGCATCGCCTACGTCCGGCCGCACGAAATCGACGTGGTCGAACGCGGACACGCGAACGCGGTGGAAGCGGTGCTGGAGCACGTGGTGCGCCTCGGCCCGCGCGTGCGCCTCGAACTGCTCGCCACCGCCGGCAACACGCCTCTCGAAGTGGAGCTTTCCGCCGACACGTTCTCCTCGTTGGGCGTGAAGGCCGGGGACACACTGCACATCGCTCCGCGCCGCGCGCGCGTCTTCCCGCTCGCCGACGCACAGGCCGCCTGACCCAAGAACCATGACCGCCATGCAACCGACCGACAAATTCACCATCGAGACCATCACGGACGTGCGTCCGTGGACCGAGAGCCTCTTCTCCTTCCGCACCACGCGCGACCGGGGTTACCGCTTCGTGCCCGGCCAGTTCGCGCGCATCGGCGTGAAGGACGCGGCCTCGGGAGAAATGGTGTGGCGGGCCTACTCGATCGCCTCGGCGAGCCACGACGAGCACCTCGAGTTCTTCTCGGTCGTGGTCCCGGGCGGCGCTTTCACCAGCCGCCTGTCGAAGCTGAAGGAAGGCGACCCGATCTTCGTCGAGCGGAAGAGCTACGGGTTCCTCACCACCGACCGCTTCGAGGCGGGCCGCGACCTCTGGATGCTCGCCACCGGGACGGGCTTGGCACCTTTCCTGTCGATCCTCCACGAGTTCCCGACCTGGGAGCAGTACGACAATCTCATCCTGGTGCAGAGCGTGCGCACGCAGGCGGAGCTCGCGTACGAAGACCTGATCCAGGGCTTCGACCAGAGCGAGTACTACGCGGAATTCGCGCACAAGCTGCGTTACGCGCGCATCGTGACGCGCGAGCCCGTGGAAGGTGCTCTGGGCGATCGCGTCACGAAACTTCTCGCCAATGGCGTGCTCGAAGAGAACCTGGGGCTGAAGCTCGACCACGACCGCTCGCGCATCATGCTGTGCGGCAATCCGGAAATGGTCGAGGATTCCCGCAAGCTCCTCCTGGGCCGGGGCTTCCGGCTCTCCCGCCGGGGCGAACCCGGCCATCTTGCCGTGGAGAACTACTGGTGACCGCACGCGACCTTGCACAGGACACTCCCGAAGCCATCCTGGCGCGCGCCGCCGAGCGGGGCCGCGCCACCGGCCTGCCGTATGCGGGCGCCGTGACGCCGGCCGAAGCCTGGCGCCTGCAGCAGGAGGGCGCGGCGCAGATCGTCGACGTGCGCACGCGGCCCGAGGCCGAGTTCGTGGGGCGTCCTCCCGAAACGCCGCTGATCGAATGGAACCGCTACGGCATCGGGCAGAACCCGGACTTCCTGCACGAACTGGCACGGCACTTCGGGCCGGACGACAAGATCCTCTTCCTGTGCCGCAGCGCCGCGCGCTCGCACCACGCCGCCGCGGCGGCCACGCAGGCCGGCTTCAAGCACGCGTTCAACATCCTCGAAGGCTTCGAGGGACCGCACGACGAAGAAGGCCATCGCAATACCGTCTCCGGCTGGCGCAAGGCCGGATTGCCCTGGGTCCAGGGGTAAAAAGAACCAAGGCAAAAGGCTCCCTCCGCAGATAAACACAGATAAACGCCGATAACGTCAAAGGCAAGTCTCGGGTTTGAAGCCCTTGCTGTTTTTTCATCGGCGTTTATCTGTGTTTATCTGCGGAGAGCGCCTTTCGCCTTGGACTTTGACTTGGATCCGCAAGGAGAAGAAACATGAGCATCCGACTCGGCGACATCGCCCCCGACTTCACGCAGCAATCCACCGCCGGCGAGATCAAGTTCCACGAATGGCTCGGCGATTCCTGGGGCGTGCTCTTCTCGCACCCCAGGGACTTCACGCCCGTGTGCACGACGGAGCTGGGCGCCACGGCCAAGCTGGCCGAGGAATTCAGGAAGCGCAACGTGAAGGCCATCGCGATCAGCGTCGATCCGCTCGAATCCCACAACGGCTGGGTGGGCGACATCAACGAGACGCAGAACACGAAGGTGAACTTCCCGATCCTCGCCGACCCGGACAGGAAGGTCGCGAACCTCTACGACATGATCCATCCGAACGCGAACGACACGCTCACCGTGCGCTCGCTCTTCGTGATCGACCCGAAGAAGAAGGTCCGCCTCACCATCACCTACCCGGCGAGCACGGGCCGCAACTTCGACGAGGTGCTGCGCGTGATCGACTCGCTGCAGCTCACCGACCAGCATTCGGTGGCCACGCCCGCCAACTGGAAGCAGGGCGAGGACGTCATCATCGTCCCCTCGCTGCAGGATCCGGAGCTGATCAAGCAGAAGTTCCCGAAGGGGTTCAAGGCGGTGAAGCCCTACCTTCGCATCACGCCGCAGCCCGACCGTTGAACTTCCGGCAGCGCCCGAGCGGTAGACTTCGCAGGTGCTCTCCTCGCGCCCCGGTGATCGCAAGCTCGCACCCGCCCGCCCCGACGCCCGTCGCCCGCGCCGGCCCCTGATCCGGCTGCTCCCGGCCGTCCTGCTCGCCGCGACCCTTGCTTCCGGGCAAGCCGGGCCGGTCGATCCGGGCAGGTCCGATTCGAGGGCGGTCCTCGTGCTCGACGAAGCCGACCCCTCGGACGGAGTGCCGACCGCTTTCTCGACCGCGCTGCGCCGCGCGCTGATCGACGCCCAACCGCACGTCGCGGTGTATGCGGAGACGCTCGATTTCACGCGCTTCGGGGATGCGCGGTCGGAGGCCGCCCTTCGCACCTACCTGGAGGAGAAGTACAGGGGCATGCGCTTCGCCGCGATCGTGGCGGTGGGAGCGCCGGCGCTCGCGCAGGAAATGCGATGGCGCCCGGGCCTTTGGCGCGGAACGCCGATCGTCTTCGGCGCGATCGACCCCGCGAGCCTGTCGCGGATGAATCTCGAGCCCGGCGTCACCGGGATCGTGATGCAGCGCAAGCTCGGCTCGATGCTGGACGCGGCGCGCCTCGCGGTACCCGGCCTGAAAGGTGTCGTGATCCTGGGCGGCACGCTTCCGCGCGACGTGTATCGGCGTCACTACGTGAATGAGCTTCCCGCGCTCGCGCGCGAAGTCGCGGTGACCGACCTCACCGGGCGGCCGCTGCGCGAGCAGCTCGAAAGCGTCCGCACCCTGCCGGCCGACACGGCGATCCTCTATACCTCGCTCTTCGTCGACGACGAAGGCACGCGGTACTCCTCACCCGAAGCGCTCGCCGAGATCGCCCGCGTCGCGAACCGGCCGATCCTGGTCGACGTGGCCTCGCTGGTCGGCTCCGGGGCCACCGGCGGTTTCGCCATCGACAATGTGTCCTACGGCCGGGAGGTCGCGGCGCTCACGCTGCGCGTCATCGACGGCGCGAATGTCGGCGCTCTTCCCATCCAGGCCAGCGAATACACGCGGCCCATCTTCGATCACCGGCAGCTGGAGCGCTGGCGCATCCGTGAAGCGGATCTCCCATCGGGCAGCGACATCCGGTTCCGCTCGCCGAGCGCTTGGGAGCAGTACCGCTGGCAGATCGTCCTGATCGCGGCCACGCTCATCGCGCAGACGGCGTTGATCGCGGGACTGGTGTTCCAGTGGCGCCGCCGCTTGAAGGCCGAGGACGAGGTGCGCATGCGCCGTGCCGAGCTGGCGCGCGCCTCGCGGCTTGCGATGGCGGGCCAGCTCACCGCGATGATCGCGCACGAGATCAACCAACCCCTCAGCGCGATCCTGGCGAACGCCAGCGCCGGCGAGCTCCTGCTGGAACGCGATCCGAATTCCAGCGTCGAGTTGCGCATGATTCTCGCCGACATCGCCTCGGCCGACCTGCGCGCGAGCGAGGTGATCCGCCGCGTCCGCGCGCTCGTGACCGCGCAGGAGGTTCGGCGCGAGCTCGTCGGCATCGATGGCCTGGTGCACGAAACGCTGTCGCTCCTCAAGGGAGAGCTTGGCCGCGCGGGTGTCGCGTCGGAGGCGACGATCGCCCCCGGCCTCCCCCCGATACCGATCGATCGCATCCAGATGCAGCAGGCCATCATCAACCTGTGCCTCAACGCGTTGGAGGCGATGGCCTCGGGCGATGCGAGCGTGCGGCGCCTGGAAATCGACGTCGCCGCGGCCCCGGGCGGAGGGCTGGCGATCGTGGTCTCCGACACCGGCCCCGGCATTCCACCGGAGGACCTGCCGAAAGTGTTCGATTCATTCTTCACCACGAAGCCCCATGGGACCGGCCTCGGGCTCGCCATCACCCGCTCGATCGTGGAGGCCCACCATGGCTGGCTGTCGGCGGAGAACCGCGTCGGTGGCGGAGCCCGGCTCCGCATCGTCCTGCCGAAGCCCGCGGCCTGAGCGAAGGGCGGATCAGGAAATCGCCTCGATCCGGCGGAAGTTCTGGTAGGCCGAACCGAAACGATTCGCGAGGAAATCCGGCAACGCGATCTGCTCCTGCCGGATGAATCCCTTCTTCGGCAGCTTGCCTTCGCGGAAGAGATCGATGGCCGCGCAGATGCCCGCGGCCGTCGTGATCTGGATCGCCGAGAGCGGCGCCTCGCGGTCGGCGAAGATCTTGCGCGCGAAGACTTCCTGCACCAGCGCGCCGCCGCGCTTGCCCGTCACCGTCACGAAGATCAGGACGACGTCCTGCATCGTCGCGGGCACGGCCTCGCGCAGGATCTCCTTCAATTCCTCCACGCGGCCGTTCATGCGCAGCTCTTCCAGCAGGAAGCGCATCAGCGCCTGGTGGCCGGGGTAGCGCACGCTCTTGTAGTCGAGGTTGTCTACTTTCCCCGCGTGCGTCTCGGCGAGCGTGCCCAGGCCCCCCGAGGTGTTGAACGCCTCGTACTCCACGCCGTCGAGCGAGAAGTGCTCGAGGCCTTCGAGCGGCAGCACCTGCACGAGTTGCCCGTCGCGCACCGCGTCGCACGGATGGCGGTATTCGTTGATGAGCCCGTCCACGCTCCACGTGAGGTTGTACTTGAGCGAGTTGGTGGGGAATGCCGGCAGCGCACCGACGCGCATCTTCACGTCGTTCACCTTCTCGAAGCCCTTCGTGAGGTGGTGGGCGACGATGCCGATGAAGCCCGGGGCGAGGCCGCATTGCGGCATGAAGGCCGTCGAGGCGCCCTTGGCCAGCGCGCGGATGGCCGCGGTGGCCGCGACGTCTTCCGTCAAGTCGAAGTAGTGGCAGCCGGCCGCCTTGGCCGCGTGCGCCACCTCCACCGCGAGGTCGTAGGGAAGCGCGTTCACGACCGCCTCGTGGCCCTTGATGGCCTTGGCGATGCGCGCACGCTCGTCGGTCGGCGCGGTGAGCGTGCGGCAGCCGATCTTCGCGAGGGCCGCCAATGCCTTGGCATCGCGGTCCACGACCGTGACTTCGTAGTCCTTCGTATCGACGAGCAGCTTGGCGATGGTGCGGCCGATGTGGCCGGCACCGAGGAGGGCGATTTTTTTCATGGCGCATTATCGCCGACCGCCCGTGTCCGTGGCCGCTAAGATGCGGGGGTGATCCCCTGGCTCGGCCTCGCTGACCCGTTTCCCGCCGTCGAAACGGCGCTCGAATCGCCCAATGGCCTGCTTTGCGCCGGCGGCGACCTCTCGCCGGAGCGCCTGCTCGAGGCGTACTCGCACGGGATCTTCCCCTGGTTCTCCGAGGACGACCCGATCCTGTGGTGGTCGCCGGACCCGCGCATGGTCCTCTTCCCCGCCGAGCTCAAGGTCTCGCGCTCGCTGCGCAAGACCCTCGCGCACGAGACCTACGAGGTCCGCGTCGACACGGCCTTCACCCGCGTGATGGCGGAATGCGCCGCGCCCCGCGACGGGCAGGCCGGCACGTGGATCCTCCCCGAGATGATCGCGGCCTACACGCGCCTGCACGAGCAGGGCCATGCCCACTCGGTCGAGTCGTGGCGGGAAGGCGAACTCGTGGGCGGCCTCTACGGCTTGCAGCTCGGCCGGGCCTTCTTCGGCGAGTCGATGTTCTCTCGCGCGACGGACGCTTCGAAGGTGGCGCTGGCAGCCCTGGTCGGGCGCCTGGCCGCCTCGGGCTGCCGGGTGATCGACTGCCAGCAGGCCACCGGCCACCTGGCCTCCCTGGGCGCCCGGGAGATTCCCCGAGCGGCGTTCGTGCGCCTGCTCCGGGAGTCGATACAATATCCGCCATCCGGTAGCCGCTGGACCTGACCCGAGCCCGATGGCGAAGCTGAACGACCTCCCGATCGCGAACCTGCAGTTCTACGCGACGGCCCCGTATCCCTGCAGTTACCTGTCGGGCCGCCTCGCGCGCTCGCAGGTGGCCACGCCCAGCTATCTCATCGACACGGACACGTACAGCGCCCTGGTCTCCGCGGGTTTCCGGCGCAGCGGCGCCTTCACCTACCGCCCCTACTGCGACCACTGCCACGCCTGCGTGCCGGTGCGCGTGGTCGCCGCCGAGTTCGAAGCCAACCGCGCGCAACGCCGGGCCGCCGCGCGCCACGCGGCGCTCGAACCGAAGTACGGCGAGCTGAAGTTCAACGCCGAGCACTACGCGCTCTACCGCCTCTACCAGGGCGAGCGCCACCGCGGCGGCGGCATGGACCACGACAGCCGCGAGCAGTACGCCCACTTCCTGCTGCAGTCGAACGTCGCCACGCGCCTGATCGAATTCCGCGAGCACGGGGAACTGCGCATGGTCTCGATCATCGACGAGCTGGCCGACGGGCTCTCCTCGGTCTACACGTTCTTCGACCCGCTGGTACCGAAGGCGAGCTACGGCACCTACAACATCCTCTGGCAGGTGGAAGAGGCGCGCCGCCGCGGGCTGCCCTACGTGTACCTCGGCTACTGGATCGCGCAGAGCCGGAAGATGAGCTACAAGAACCAGTTCCGTCCGATCGAGGGGCTCTCCCGGGGTGAGTGGAAGCGGCTCGCTTGAAAGTCAAAAGCGATTGAACCGCAGAGGCCCCGGAGGCCCCAGAGGAAAAGCAATTCGGGTGAGGACGGCATTTCGCGGCGGTGCATCCCATCACGCAAGCTCTCAAGCAAGATTTTCCTCCGGGGCCTCCGGGGCCTCCGCGGTTCAATGCATTTTCCTGGCAGTTAGATGCTCTACTCCCTAGCCCGCGCGGCCCTGTTCCGCCTTGACCCCGAAGTTGCGCACGACCTCGCGCTGAAGTCGCTCTGCGCCCTCGGCCCCGCCGCGGCATTGCTGGGCGCCGGAGCGGATGCCGGTGAATCGAAGCGCGTGATGGGCATCGATTTCCCGAACCCGGTCGGCCTCGCCGCGGGCCTCGACAAGAATGGCGACTCCATCGACGCGCTCGCCGCACTGGGCTTCGGCTTCGTCGAGATCGGAACCGTCACCCCGCGCCCGCAACCCGGCAACCCGAAGCCGCGCATGTTCCGGCTGCCCGAGCACGAGGCGATCATCAACCGGCTGGGCTTCAACAACGGCGGCCTCGAGAACCTGCTGCGCAACGTCGAGCGCGCGAGCTTCCGCGGCGTGCTGGGCATCAACATCGGCAAGAATTTCGACACGCCGGTGGAACGCGCGGCCGACGACTATCTCCTCTGCCTCGACGCGGTCTACGAAGCGGCGACCTACGTCACGCTCAACATCTCGTCGCCCAACACGAAGAACCTGCGCGACCTGCAATCGCCCAAGTTGCTGGACGAACTCCTCGGCGCGGTCGTCGGCCGCCGCGACGCGCTCGCCGCGAAGCACCACATTCGCAAGCCCCTCGCCGTGAAGGTCGCGCCGGACCTCGATGACGAACAGATCGCCGCGATCGCGGAGCTCGCGTTGAAGCACGGCATCGACGCGCTCATCGCGACCAACACCACGGTGGATCGCGAGGCGGTCGCGGGGCATCGGCACGCCGCCGAAGCCGGCGGCCTCAGCGGCCGGCCCGTGTTCGCGAAATCGACCGAGGTCCTGCGCAAGCTCTCGGCCGCACTGGGGAAGAAGGTCCCGCTCATCGGCGTGGGCGGCATCCTCTCGGGCGCCGACGCGAAGGCGAAGATCGACGCCGGGGCTTCGCTGGTGCAGGTCTACACCGGCTTCATCTACCGCGGCCCGGGCCTCATCGCCGACGCGCGCGCGGCCCTGCGCCCGGCAAAGGCGGCGCGATGAGGGTCGGCGTCCCGCGCGAGGTGAAGCCGGGCGAGCGCCGCGCCGGGCTCGACCCCGAGGCGGTCGCGGCCCTGCGGCGCGACGGGATCGCGGTGCGCGTCGAAGCCGGTGCCGGCGCGGGCATCGGCGCCACGGACAACGACTACGAACGCGCGGGCGCGATCATCGTCGATCGCGCGGGCGCGTGGTCCTGCGACCTCGTGGTCAAGGTGAAGGAACTCCAGGACGGCGAATGCGACGGCGTGCCGCGAGGCACCGCCCTCTTCTCCTTCCAGCATCTCGTGGGCGCGCCCGCGTCCGTGCAAGCCCTCGCCGCGGCCGGCTTGACGGTCATCGCGTACGAAATGGTCCGCGACGAGCACGGCCGTTTCCCGATCCTGGCACCGATGTCGCGCCTCGCCGGACAGCTCGCCATCGACGCCGCACTCGCCCACGGCCGCGACGTGCAACGCGTGCTCGTGATCGGCGCCGGCCACGTCGGCCGGGCGGCCATCGAAGCGGCGCTCGACCACGACCTGCGGGTCACGGTGCTGTGCCGCAACGAGTCCGCGCATGCGTCGCTGCGCGGGGCGTTCGGCGACGGCATCGCCACCGGGGCCGCGACACCCGAATCGATCGCGCAACACGCCGTCGGCGCCGATGCCCTCATCGGCGCGGTCTTCGCGGCGGGAGCGCCGACGCCGAAGCTGGTGCCGCGGTCGCTGCTCTCGCGCATGAAGACCGGAGCCGTCCTGGTGGACGTCTGCATCGAGGAAGGCGGCATCGCCGAGACCTCGCGCCGCACCACGCACGAAGCGCCGACGTTCGTCGAGGAAGGCGTCGTGCACTACGCCGTGGGCAACATGCCGGCCGCCGTGCCGCGGGAAGCGACGCAGGCGCTCTCGCGCGCGGCGCTGCCCTATGTGCGCCGCATGGCCGCGATCGGCGTTCCGGGCGCCGTCGCCGAAGATCCGGGCCTTCGCGCGGGCGTGCTCCTGTGGAAAGGCCACGTGGTCGATGCCGGGTTGGCCCGCGAAGCGAAGCTGCCCCTCGGGACCCTCTCGTGAGCCTCCAGGACCTCGCGGTGCGCATCGACGCGCTGTTGCCGCAAACGCAATGCACGAAGTGCGGGTTCACCGGATGCCGCCCGTATGCGGATGCGATCGCCTCGGGCGTGGCCGACATCGACCAGTGCCCGCCGGGGGGCGACGACGGCGTGACCCGCCTCGCGCGCCTGCTCGGCCGCGAGACCAAGCCACTCAATCCGGCGAACGGCGCCTATCGGCCGCCGCAGGTCGCGGTGATCGTGGAGGCGGATTGCATCGGCTGCACGAAGTGCATCCAGGCGTGCCCGGTGGACGCGATCCTCGGCGCGTCGAAGCTCATGCACACCGTGATCGCGAGCTGGTGCACGGGTTGCGAGTTGTGCATCCCGCCCTGCCCGGTGGATTGCATCGTGCTCGAGCCCGTGCCCGCGCTGCCCGATGCGGACCTTTCGCGCGCGCGCTTCGAATTCCACAACGTGCGGATCGCGCGCGATGCGCGCGAGCGGTCCGAGAAAATGGCCGCCCTCGAATGACCCCTGCCAAGCGCATCGAGTTCTTCAGCCGCCTGCGCGAGGCGATGCCCGAGCCGAAGAGCGAGCTCGAGCACGCCACGCCGTTCGAGTTGCTCGTGGCCGTCGTGCTCTCCGCGCAGGCCACCGACAAGAGCGTGAACCTCGCCACGCAGAAGCTCTATCCCGTCGCCAACACGCCGCAGGCCCTCGCCGCGCTGGGCGAGGCGAAGTTGACGGAGTACATCAAGACCATCGGCCTCTTCCGCACCAAGGCGAAGAACGTGATCGCGCTCTCGAAGCTGCTGCTGGAGAAGCACGGCGGCGAAGTCCCCCGCACGCGCGAGGAACTCGAGGCGCTGCCGGGCGTCGGCCGCAAGACCGCGAACGTGGTGCTGAACGTCGCGTTCGGCGAGGAGACGATGGCCGTCGACACGCACATCTTCCGCGTGTGCAACCGGACGGGCCTGGCACCGGGCAAGGATCCGCTCGCGGTCGAACTGCAGCTCGAGAAAGTGGTTCCGAAGGAGTTTCGCCTGCACGCGCACCACTGGCTGATCCTCCACGGCCGCTATACGTGCATTGCGCGCAAGCCCCTCTGCTACAAGTGCCCGGTCTACGACCTCTGCGCCTTCCCCGACAAGAAGAAATACCGTGTTCAACCCGACGCGTAACGAGGTTCGCGAGTTCTTCTTCGCGATCTGGGAGAAGTCCCGCGCCGGCACGCCGCTCACGCCGCTGGAGGCCATGGCGCTGGACGTGGTCCACACCCACCCGGAATACCACGGCGTCCTGTCCGACCCGGAGCGCTACCGCGAGCGCGAGTGGACGCCCGAGGGCGGAGAGACCAATCCCTTCCTGCACCTCTCGGTGCACCTGGCGATCGAAGAGCAGTTGTCCATCGACCAGCCGCCCGGCATCCGCGCGATCGTGCAGGCGCTCCAATCGAAGCTGGGCAACGCGATGGATGCTCGCCACGCCGTGATGGATTGCCTCGTGGAGCAGGTCTGGCAGGCGCAAAAGAACGCCGTGCCGTTCAACAACGAGGCCTACCTCGAATGCCTTCGGCGGCGCTAGAAGACTAGGGAAAGGCGAAAGGCTCCCTCCGCAGATAAACGCGGATAAACGCCGATGAATCCCTCCAGCAAGAACGGAAGCCTGGGTTAAAACCCAAGTCCTTTCTGTTTTCTTGAGGAAATCATCGGCGTTTATCCGCGTTTATCTGCGGAGAGCGCCTTTTGCCGTAGTGCCACGCAGTGGCCCCAAACAAAAAGCCCGGCGCAAGGCCGGGCTTCTTGGATTCCCGCCTTCGCGGGAATGACGAATCGCGAGGGCGCGTTCGCTCAGTACTTGACGTCGAGACCCTTGAGGCCCGAGTAGTACGCGGCGAGGTCCTGGATGTCGCGGGTCGAGAGGTTCGCGACCTGCCCCGTCATGATCGGGTTCTTGCGCTTGCCGTTCTTGTAGTGGCCCAGGACGTGGATGAGGTAGTCCTTGTGCTGGCCGGCGAGGATCGGGAAATCGCCCGTGGCGCTCAGGCCGTTTTCGCCGTGGCAGGCCTTGCAGGGTTCGGACTTCTTCTTGCCGGCTTCGGCATCGCCGGCGGCGAAGGCCGGGGCCGCGGTGGCGAGCAGGGCGGCGGCGAGGAGGGTCTTCAGGTTCATGGCGATGCTCATTTCTTCGCAGCAGCGGCCTGGGGCGCGGCCGCCTTGGAAACCGCGCCGTAGTAGGCGGCGATGTCTTCCATGTCCTTCTCGGACATGTCCGCGGCGATGGCGCGCATCGAGGCGTGGTCCCGCTCGCCCGACTTGTAGGCCTTCAGCGCGGAAACGATGTATTGCGAGTGCTGGCCGCCCAGCTTGGGCACCGGGTAGACCTCCGGGAAGGCGGTCTTCCAGCCCGGGATGCCGTGGCAACCCTGGCACTGGAAATTCTTCTTCTGGCCGGATGCGGGGTCGCCCGCGGCTTGTGCGCCGAACGCCAGGATCGAGGCGGTGGCGGCAATGAGGATTTTGTATTTCATGGCGGGCGAATTATAGCAGCGACTAGGGGGCGTCGAACAGCGCCTCCCAGGGGCGCGGCGGCGAGAGGTGGAAGCCCTGCCCCAGCGGCACGCCGATCTGGACCAGCTTCCTCGCGATCTCCTCCGTCTCCACGTACTCGGCGACCGTCTGCAGGCCCAGGCTGGTGGCGATCTTCTGGATCGATTCCACGAGCGCGTAGTCGAGGTAGTTCTTCGCCACGCCCTTCACGAACAGGCCGTCGATCTTGATGCCGTCGACCGGGAAATGCTTGAGGTAGTTGAAGGACGACAGGCCCGAGCCGAAGTCGTCGAGGTAGAAGCGCACGCCCACGGCCCGAAGCTGCTCGATGAGGGTCCGGGCGCGTTCCACGCTGGCGATGGCCGCGGTCTCCGTGATCTCCAGGAACAGCGACTGGGGCGGCACGCCGTACTGCGCGAACTTCTCCTGCAGGAAGCCGGAGAAATCGGCGCTGGAGAGCGTGTGGCCCGAGAGGTTGATCGAGAACTCGGCCGGGGACGGATCGTCGCGCTTCTTCGACAGCCGCTTGTAGTCGGAGAACGCGCGCTCGATGACCCAGCGGTCGATGGTGCGCATGAGGTCGTAGCGCTCGGCCACCGGGATGAACGACATGGGCAGGATCAGCTCCCCGCCGGTGTCGCTCATGCGCAGCAGCGCCTCGACGCGACGCACGCCGGTGCGCTGCGCCGGGTCGATCGGGAGGATGGGCTGGTAGAGGAGCGTGAACGCACCCTCGGCCAGCGCGTCGTTGATGCGCTTCAGCCACCCGCGGCTCGTGTGCCGCATGTACTGCGAGGCCCCGGCGTCGTGGAAGGCGAAGACGCGGTTGCGGCCCTGCTCCTTCGCGGTGAAGCACGCGGTGTCGGCCTCGCTCATCACGGCGGCGAGGCCCGGGGTGATGCGCGTGATCGCGACCACGCCCACGGAGACGCCGACCTGGAAGGCCTTGCTGTCCCACTCGAACTGCCAGGACTGCACGGCATCGCGCAGCTTCGTGGCGACCTCGGTGGCGTACTGCGCGCTCACGTTCTCCAGCAGCACCGCGAATTCGTCGCCGCCGATGCGCGTGAGCATCTCGCTGTCGCGCAACTGCCCCTTGAGGACGGGCGCGATGCCGCGCAGCAATTCGTCCCCCGCGAGGTGGCCGAAGGAATCGTTGATGCGGTGGAAGAAATCGACGTCGAGGTAGAGCAGCGCGTGCGTGGCACCCTGCTCGCGCGCCGAGACCAGCACCGTCTCCAGGCGCTCCTCGAGCGTCTTGCGGTTCGCGAGGCCGGTGAGCGGATCGTGGTTGGTGAGGAAGAAGATCTGCTGGCGGGCGGTGTCGAGCCGCTCCTGCAGCCGGCCCTGTTGCTGCGCGAAGTCCTTCGCGAGCTTCAGCACCTCCTGCTTCATGCCCTCGAGGGGGGGCGTGAGCTCCGGCAAGCGCGGCACCTCGCCGCCACCCGCGACGTGGCGCACCGCGGAGCCGACGGCCTCGACCTCGCCCACGACCGTGCGGGCCGCGAGGAACGCCAGCGCGAACATGGCTCCGATGCTCGCCAGCAGCGCGACCAGCAACGTCCAGGCCAGCGCATTGTTGCTGGTGCTGCCGAGCGCGGCGCGCATGAACACGAACACCGCGGAGAACACCGCGATCGGGATGAGCCCGAGCCCGAAGAGACGCCCCGTGAGCCGGCTTCGCGCCTCCGGCTGGTGATGGGTGTCTTCGGTCTTGGCCATGTTCAGTCCGCCGCCGCCGCGACCGGGTCGAACCAGAGGCAGCGCCCGCCCGCTTCCTTCGCGAGGCGCGCGCACATGGCCGCGTGGGCCTGCAGCTCCGCCTCGGTGGCGCGGCGCACGAGCAGGTGCGCGGGACGCTCCATCGCCACCGGCCCCGCGATGGTGCGCGCGACGTTGTCCGTGATGTCGAGCGCGTCCTGGCCGCGCGTGAGGCCGAGCCACACTTCGGCGAGCAGTTGCGTATCGAGCAACGCGCCGTGGAGCGTGCGGCGGGAGTTGTCCACGCCATAGCGTTCGCAGAGCGCATCGAGCGAATTGCGCTTGCCGGGATGCAGCTCGCGCGCCATCGCCAGCGTATCGACCACGCTGCAGGCGCTCTCCAGCTTGGGCTTGCCGAGGCGGCCCAGTTCCGCGTCGAGGAACGCGACGTCGAACGGCGCGTTGTGGATCAGCAGCTCGGCGCCGGCCACGAACTCCAGCAGCTCCTCCGCGATCTCCGCGAAGAGCGGCTTGTCGGCGAGCTGCTCGACGGTGAGGCCGTGCACCTGCGTGGCGGCGAAGTCGATGTCGCGCTCGGGATTCACGTAGCGGTGGAAATGCCGGCCGGTGGGGCGCCGGTCGTGCAGCTCGAGGCACGCCACTTCGATGATGCGATGGCCCTGCCCGGGCTCCAGGCCCGTGGTCTCCGTGTCGAGGACCACGCGCCTCACTGGGGGACCCCGCGATTGGCGAGTGCGTCGGCGCGCTCGTTGCCGTCGTGGCCCGAGTGGCCCTTCACCCACTTCCATTCGATCTCGTGCCGGGCGACCTCCTCGTCGAGGATCTTCCAGAGGTCGACGTTCTTCACCGGTTCCTTCGAGGCGGTGCGCCAGCCGCGCGCCTTCCAGCCGCGGATCCACTCCGTCATGCCCTTCATGACGTAGGTCGAGTCGGTGTGCAGGACGACGCGCGCCGGCCGCTTCAAGGCGCGCAGCGCCTCGATCACGGCGGTCATCTCCATGCGGTTGTTCGTGGTCGAGGCTTCCCCGCCGAACATCTCGCGTTCCTCGCCGTTGCAGGTGAGCAGGGCCCCCCAGCCTCCCGGGCCGGGATTGCCCTTGCATGCGCCGTCGGTATAGACCTGGACTGCCTTTGCCGCGTTCGTTTCGCTCACTACTTCACGATCTTCAGGTGGCCGGGTTTGATGTCGCGCTTGGCGGCCGCGGCGAGCGGCTTCTCGCGCGCGGCTTTCTCCTGCCACGCGGGCGTGATGAGGCGCATGCCGCGCACGCGCTTGACGGCTTGCAGCATGTAGACCGCGCCGCCGATGGCCCACCAGCGGTCGCCCGCGGGCTCCATGAACGCGAAGCGCTTGCGCCAAGCCTCGCCGTCGAAGGGGGGAACGTAGCAGCACAGGCGCCCGGCATTCACGTCGAAGCCCAGCAGCGAGAGCCAATCCTTCACGCGCAGCAGCGAATTGAAGTGGCCGTTCCAGGGATGCTCGTGGCGCCCGGAACCGGCGGAGCCGCGCAGGCCCCAGAGGCTCCACGGGTTGAAGCCGATGATGATGAGGCGGCCCTCCGGCATCATCACGCGGTCGACTTCGCGCAGGACCGCATGCGGCTCCTCGGCGAACTCGAGCACGTGGGGCAACAGGGCGAGGTCGATGGACTGCGTGGCGATCGGCAGCTCGTCGCACTTGGCTCGCACGTTCACGTCGCCCCACGGGGCCAGCTTGATGCGGTTGGCGATGCGGCTTTCGCGCAGGAGGTCGAATTCCGGCAACCCCAGCTGCAGGGCGTTGAACCCGAAGATGTCCGGCGTCACGTCGTCCAGGTACGCGCGCTCCTTCTCGAGCAGGTACTGCCCGAGCGGGGTCGCGAACCAGTCGCCGAGGGTGTTGGTCGCCATGCGTTAATTCTAATAGACTCCGCCCCACGATGCGCATCCATGCCGTGCCCGCTTTCCAGGACAATTACCTCTGGCTCCTCGAAAACGAGGGAAAAGCCGCGGTCGTGGACCCGGGGGACGCCGAGCCGATCGAGGCCGCGCTCGCCGAGCGCGGCCTGGAGCTCACGGCCATCCTCGCCACCCACCACCACGGCGACCATGTCGGGGGCCTGAAGGCCCTCGCCGCCCACTGGAAATGTCCGGCCTTCGGGCCCGCGGGCGAGGCGATCGGCGGGCTCACCCAGAAGCTGCGGGAAGGCGACCGCGTGAAGGTCCCCGGGCTGGGCGTGGAGTTCTCCGTCCTCGACGTCCCCGGCCATACGGCGGGCCACATCGCCTACGTCGGCGAAGGCGTGGCGTTCGTGGGCGACACGCTCTTCGCCTGCGGTTGCGGCCGGCTCTTCGAGGGCACCCCGGCGCAGATGTCAGCTTCGCTCGCCAAGCTCGCGAAATTGCCCGGCGAAACGCTCGCCTACTGCGCGCACGAATACACGATGGCCAACATTCGCTTCGGCGAAGCGGTCGAGCCGGGCAACGCGAAGCTGCACGCGCGCAAGGCGCGCGATGCCGCGAAGCGAGCGCGCTGCGAACCCACGGTGCCGATGACGATCGCCGACGAGCTCGCGACCAATCCGTTCCTGCGCTGCTCCGAACCGGAAGTGATCGCCTCGGCCGAACGCCATGCGGGGCGCGCGCTCGCCGGCCCGGTGGAAGTCTTCGCGGAAATCCGCGCCTGGAAGAACTCCTTTTGATGGACAAGTCCTGCACGATCCGCGCCGCCACGCCCGCCGACACGAAGGAAATCCTGCGCCTCATCCGCGAGCTCGCCATCTACGAAAAGATGGAAGACCAGGCGGTGGGTACGGAGGCGATGCTGCGCGAGGCACTCTTCGGCGCGAGGCCCGCATGCGAAGCCCTCGTCGCCGAGCGCAACGGGCGTGCCGTCGGCTTCGCGCTCTACTTCACGACGTTCTCCACGTTCCTCTGCAAGCCCGGCCTCTACCTCGAGGATCTTTTCGTCGAGCCGGAGTGCCGCGGGCTGGGGATCGGCAAGGCGCTGCTCATCCGCCTGGCGGCACTGGCCGTAGAACGCGGGTGCGGGCGCTTCGAGTGGCGGGTCCTGGATTGGAACGAGCCGTCCATCAAGTTCTACGAGAGCCTCGGCGCCACGCTGATGCCCACGTGGATCCTGGTCCGCATGACCTCCGGCGCCATCGCCACCCTGGCGAAGCGGTAGCGGCACGCCCGACCTTGGATTTTCCTCCGGGGTGTCCGGGGCCTCTGCGGTTCAAGCTTTCTGCCGAAATTCTCTCGGTCTAGCCCGGGCTGCGCGCCCGTGCGCGCTGCGCATACTCGCTCGGCCGCACGCCGAACTTCTCGGCGAAGGCCGTGGAGAAATGCGACAGGCTTTCGTATCCGCACGCGTACGCCACTTCGGTCACCTGGCCCGCGGCCTCGCGCAACATGCGGGCCGCCGCGTCGAGGCGGATGTCGCGCATCAGCTTCACCGGCGCGGGCTGGTCGAGCGCCTTCAGGTGCTTGAAGAGCGTCGTGCGTTCCATGCCCAGCGACTCCGCCAGCTCACCGACACCGAAATCGCTGTCACCCAGGTTCGCGAGCACCGCGTCGCGCACCTTCTGCACGAGGGGCGGCAGCGACGGGCCGTCTTCGGCGGGCGCGCGGCGCGCAGCTTCGACGAGTGCCGCGCGCAACTGGCGGCGCGAAGCGATGAGCCCCGCGATGCGCGCGAGCAGCTCGGCCGTGTTGAAGGGTTTGTAGACGAACTCGTCGGCGCCGATCGAGAACGCCTCGTTGCGCGCATCGCCGGTCGCGGTCGAGGCGAGCAGCACGATGGGGATCGCGCTCGTGGCCGTGTCGGCCCGCAGTTGCCGGCAAAGCTCGATGCCGTCCATGTTCGGCATGTTCACGTCGGTCACGACCACGTCGGGCAGGTGCTCGCGCGCGACGGCCAATGCCTCGACGCCGTCGGAGGCCTGCAGCACGCGATAGCGCGCGGCGAGCCGCTGCGCGATGAAGGCGCGCAGCTCCACGTTGTCGTCCACGACGAGCACGGTCGTGGCGTCGCTCTCGCCGAGCGGGCCGGCGGGGCCCTGCGTGTCGCCGAACTCCGCGAGCGCGTGCGCGGTCGCGAAGCCCGGAGCGGCATCGCCCGTGCCGTCGCCTGCGGCATCGCCCGCCGCTTCTTCCGCCGTGGCCGATGCCGCGGCCGCCGGTAGCCGGACCTCGAATCGCGAACCCCGGCCGGGCTCCGAAAGCGCGATCACCGTACCGCCGTGACGCTCGACGACCTCCTTCACGACCGCGAGCCCGATGCCGGTGCCGTGCGCGCGCACTTCCCGCGAGGGCGCGCGATAGAAGCGCTCGAAGATGTGCGGCAGCGCCGCGGGATCGATGCCCGGGCCGTTGTCCTCGACGGTCAGCGTGACGCGATCCTCCGCGCGAGCGACCCGCAGTGTGATGTGCCCTCCCCGAGGCGTGAACTTGATCGCGTTGCCGAGCAGGTTCACCACCACCGACTCCATGTGCGCGCCGTCGAACGCGCACATTGCAGGCCCGGGCGCATCGACCTCGAGCGTGAGGCCGCTGCGCGTGGCCAGTCCATCGAACTGCGCGGCGATCGCCCGCGCGAACGCAGCGAGATCCGCGACGCGGGGCGCCAGCTTCAGCGTGCCGGCCTCCGCGGCCTGGAGGTCGAGGAGCTGGTTCACGAGGCCCAGCACGCGCTGCGCATTGCGCTCCGCATGCTCGAGCGCGGACGACGCGCGCCCCGGCATGCGGCCCCAGGCGCCTTCCTTCAATTCCCGCAGCGGCTCGAGGATCAGCGTGAGCGGCGTGCGGAACTCGTGCGTCACGCCCGCGAAGAAGCGCGACTTCGCCGCATCGAGGGCCTGCAAGCGATCGGCCTGGTTGCGGACCTGCACGGTGCGCTCGTCCACAACCCGCTCGAGCTCCGCCTGCGCGCGCAGCAACCGCGCGGTGCGCCAGCGCGCGAAGCCCCAGGCCACGAGCGCGATCGAGCCGAGCACAGCGAGCGCCCACGCGAACCACGCGAACGGCGTGCGGTACCACGGGGGGGCGAGCGCAAACGCGAGCGGCTTCGCGGCGTACATTCTCCCGTACGCGTCCATCGCCTCGAGCCGCAGCGTGTAGCGCCCGCCCCAAAGGCCTCCGAGATCGCGATTGGCCTCCCGCGTCCACGGCGTGAAGTCCGCGTCATGCCCCTCGAGTTTCGAGCGGAAGCGTGCGGCGGATCCGAGCGCGAACTCGGGCCATGCGAACTCGAGCCGCAGGTCGCTCGCCGAAGCCGGCAGCGATGCGCCCTCCACTTTCGCGCCGGTGGCCAGCACCTCGCCCGCGCTGCCGCGGATCGCGCGCAGGCGCGGCTCGACCGACGGCGCCGGACGCGCGGCCGTGCCGGCCATTCGCACGAGCGTCTTCGACAACGCGACCCACGTGGCGCCGTTGTCCTCGACGTACGCGTACGCGGGCTCGGGAGGCAGCGGCGAGAGGATCGCCGGGTCCGCGACGAACCCGTTCGCGGTCTTGCGCGCGTAACCCGTGCGCCGCGTGACGCGTGTCCAAAGGTCGCCGTTGCTCGCTTCCTGCGCCGCGAACCATTCGCCGTCCAGCGCCAGGCTCGCGAGGCGCGCGTCGGGCTCGAACCGCCCCGACGGCGCAAGCACGAGCGGCCCTTTGGACGTCGCGAGGCTCACGCCGCCCTGGAACGCGAACACGCTCACGTTGCCGGGCGGCAATCCGTCCGCCGCGCCGAAGGAACGTACGACCCAGGCCTTCCACGCCGCGTCCTTCGGCTCCACGCGCCACGCCCTTCCGGTGGACGAGCCCACCCAGATCGCACCCGACGCCTCCTGGACCAGGCTGCGCGGGTCGCCCGCGCCCACGCCCTCCATCGGAGCGCTCGCGCTCCACTTGCCGCCTTCGCGCCGCAGCACGCTCACGCCCCGCACCGTGACCGCGAACATGCGATCCGGATCCCGGCGGTCGGGCACCACGCGATAGCCGAAGGGTGCGTCGACCAGGCGTTCGCGCTTCCACTTCAGCGGATCGCCTTTCGGATGGTCGACGCGGAAGACGCCGTCGGGCTGCGTGATGAAGACCTCACCGCTTGCCGCCGTGACGCCGAAGGTCTGGTACTTCAGGTTGCCCTCGACGACCGCGAACGCGTTCGCGCCGCGCGCGCCCTCGACCCGGACGCGCAAGTCGTTGTTGGTCGCGACCAGCAGGCGATCGCCGTGCCGCGCGAGGTCGTTCACGGGCGGCAGGTCGTGGCGCATGTCGTAGATCGTGAGCGGCGAATCCCAGGCCACGCGGACGACACCGCCCGGAACGGAGAACCAGAGGCCCCCCGCGCGATCCAGCGCCGCGTGCACGACGGCCGTGCCGGGCAGGCCGTCCTTCTCGACCCAGCGCGTGATCACGCGGCCCTCGCGCGAGACGCGCACGGCGCCCTCCTCCGTGCCGATGACGATCGAGCCGTCGGGCAGCTCGCAGGCCGCGAGCGCGGCGACGCTGCGGATCAGCGGATCGGCTTCCGTCCTGAAGACCGACCACTCGCCGTCGCGCCAGCGCAGCAGCACGCCCTCGCGCCGTGGCGACACCAGCAGCGAGCCGTCGGACATGCCGATGATGAATCCGACGCCGCTGCCTTTCGTGCGCTCGCCACCCGGCAGCGGCTTCAGATCGAGCGGGCTCGCGTCGTCGAAGTAGCCGATGCCGTCGGCTCCGCGATGCACGTACACGCGTTGGCCCACGCGCTCGATCTGCTGGGCGCGCGGCGTGAATGCGCGCACGGTCGTTCCGTCGCGCCCGAAGAACATGAGCGCGCGCGTGCCCGCCACGTAGTAGCCCGCGGGCGTGACGGCGAGGCCGAGCGGATCGCCGAAGCGGCGCTGGTCCTCGGGCACCTTCGCGAGCAGCGAGACCATCTTCGGGTCGCCGTTCGGACCCGGCTCGATCCTCATCAAGTCGTCGATGGTTGCGATGACGAGCTGGCCGTTCGTATCCGTGGCGATGCGCCGCACCCGGCTCTGGTTGGGCGTGGGAATGAGCTGCCAGCGCTGGCCGTCGAACGACACGACGCCGAACCCGTTGCCGAAATAAAGGAGCCCGTCCGCGCCCGGGTGCGTGAACCAGAAATCCTCGTGGACGCCCGCGGTCTCCGCGGTCCACACGGCCATCGGCGGAAAACCGGGTTCGCCGGTGGGCATCGGGGCCGGCGCCGCGATCGAAGCGCACCCCACGGCCGCAAGCAGCGCGACGGCGGCCGCCTTGACGGCCGCCGCCATTTTTTCCTTGGGAATCAACAAGGCCGCAAAAGAAATCAACAAGTCCGCAAGACGCCCTGCGCCGGTTAACGCGAGATTGCGAATCGTAGCCGAACCCCCGGCGCACCCGAAACCACGAGGCCCGACATGTCCTTCATACATTCCCTGCGAATCCGCTTCGGATCGCTCGTCCTGCTGGCCACCCTGGCCCTTTCGCTGCCGGCTTCGGCGGTGATCTCGACGGTCGCCAACGGCTTCAACTCGCCGATCGGCATCGTCGCCGACGGCTCGGGCAACCTGTATGTCGCGGACACCCTCAACCAGCGCGTGGTCAAGGTGAGTCCCTCGGGTGTGATCACGCTCGTGGCGGGCAACGGCACGCCGGCATTCGGCGGCGACGGAGGACCCGCGACCGCGGCGAGCCTCAATCAACCGGAGGGTGTGGCGGTCGACGGCGCGGGCAACGTCTACATCGCGGATTCCTCGAACCGGAGGGTGCGTCGCGTCGACGCGGCCGACGGCACGATCAGCACCGTGGCGGGCACCGGCGTTCCCGGCAACGAGGGCGACGGGGGTCCCGCCACCAGCGCGAACATGTCCCGGCCGGTCGCCCTGGCCTTCGACGCGGCAGGCGATCTCTACATCGCGGATCAATCCAGGGGCCGGGTGCGCCGCATTTCGGCCGGCATCATCACGACCTTCGCGGGCACCACGTTGGGCTTCAGTGGAGACGGCGGACCCGCCTCGGCCGCGCAACTGCGCGCGCCCAGCGGGCTCGCGTTCGATCCCGCCGGCAACCTGTACATCGTCGACTACTTCAACTTCCGCATTCGCCAGGTCACGCCCGCCGGCATCATCTCCACCGTCGCGGGCATCGGCGCCTTCGGGATCCCCGAGCCGGGCACGCCCGCGACGCAGAGTCCGATGGAACCCTCCGGCGTCGCCTACGCCGGCGGCGCCCTGTACCTCGCGGACGACCAGGGCTTCGTGCTGCGCGTGAAGGACGGCGCCGTCGGCCGCGTGGCCGGTGGCGGCAGCGGCGGCGACGGATCGCTGCCCACCCAGGCTTCGCTGGGCGGGCCGGTGGCGGTGGCCGTGGGCCCCGACGGTGCCCTCTACATCCTCGACCAGGCGGGCACGGGCGTCGGAAGCATCCGCAAGGTGTCGCCCATTCCGACCCCGCCCGCGGCGCCCGCGATCACGGGCTTCATGCCTTCCATCGGCAGTGCGTTGGTGGAGTTCAACCGCCTCGTCGATTGGGAGGGGCCGCCGGCGATCTCCCCGTCGGTCGATGGCGGCGCGCCGATCGAGCTCGTGCGCATCACGTGCACGGGCGGATCCGGCCCCGTGACGCAACTGGCCGACCCCATCTCCCCCGCGTTCATCTACGCGCTGGAACCGGGCGTGCCCTACATGTGCACGCTTGAAGCGCGCAATGCCGTGGGCTACAGCGCGACCTCGAGCTTCGGCCCGGTCGTGCCCTCGGCCTTCCCGATGCTGCGGCGCGACTTCAACGCCGACAACCTCGGCGATCTCGTTTGGCGCCATGCCGATGGCCGTACGGCCGTATGGCTCCTGTTCGGTACCGGCATTCTCGAGACGTCGGAGATCTTCCCCGCGGGCACGGCGTGGCAGGTCGCCCATATCGCGGACCTCAACGGCGACTACAAGAGCGATCTCGTGTGGCAGCACCCCGACGGCCGCGTGACGGTCTACCTCATGGACGGCGTCACGCCGACCACGAAGCAGTTGATCCTCCCCGCGGGCGCATGGACCGTCACGCAGGCCGCCGACTTGAATGGCGACGGCAAGGCGGACCTCATATTCCAGAACGCGGACGGCACCGTGGCCGCGTGGCTGATGAACGGCGTGGCGATGACCTCGGGCGGCACGCTGCTCTCGGCGGGCACGGGCTGGAGCGTCACGAAGACCGGCGACTTCGACGGCGACGGAAAAGCCGACCTCGTGTGGACGCATGCCGACGGCCGCGTGGCGATCTGGTTGATGGACGGCCTCACCGTGAAGTCGACGAACCAGATCCTCAACGCGGGCTCGGGCTGGAGCGTGACGCACGTGGCCGACTTCAACGGCGACGGCCTGGCCGACCTCCTGTGGCAGAACGTGGACGGCTCCGTCGCGATCTGGCTCATGAACGGAGCCGCGATGGCCTCCGGCGCCGGCGTGCTCGGTGCGGGCAGCGGCTGGACCGTGACGCACACCGGCGACTTCGACGCCGACGGCAAGGCCGACCTCCTCTTCACGCATGCCGACGGCCGCGTGGCGATCTACGTGATGAACGGAGCGACCCCGACCGAGACGACGCAGATCCTCAACGCCGGCACCGGCTGGAAGGTGAAGCGCGTGCAGTACATGGACGGCGACAGCAGGTCCGACCTCGTCTGGGAACACCTCGATGGTCGCGCGGCGGTCTGGATCATGAACGGCACTGCGATGAGCTCCGGCGGCGAGATCATCGCGCCGGGCACGGGTTGGGTCGTCTCGGGCGTGAGCCCCTGAGTGGAGAACAACAAAATGAAATTCAGATCGGCGCACATCCTCGTCGCACTACTGCTGGTCTTCGCGTTCCTCGTCTCCATTTCCGGGAACGCGAAAGCCCAGGACTTCACCGCCGCGGCGTACACGACGGGAGGGAGCCTGCACACCTGCTCGCTCACCACGTCGGGCGGCGTGAAGTGCTGGGGCGGCAACGGCTTGAACCAGGTCGGCGCGTCATCGCCCGATCGCACCACGCCGATCGACGCGAGGAACCTCGTCGCCGATGTCGTGAAGCTCACCGTGGGCGCGAACCACAACTGCGTGGTGCTCAACACCGGCGCCATGAAGTGCTGGGGTCTCAACAACCGCGGCCAGCTCGGTGTGGGAACCAACAGCTCCGGCCTGTTCGTGGGACTGGGAAGCGTGGTCGGCATCGGCGCCGGCAGCAACGTGATCGCGGTTGCCACCGGCGACGACCACACCTGCGTCATCCTCGGCGCGGCGCCCGGCGACGGCTCGGGCGAGGTGAGGTGCTGGGGACTGAACGCCTCGGGGCAGCTCGGCGACGGCACGACGACCGATCGCAACTCGTCGGTCGGGGTCGTCGGGCTCGCCGCGCCCGCCACGGCGATCGCGGCCGGTACTTCCCACACCTGCGCGCTGCTCGTCGACGCCACGATCCAGTGCTGGGGCGGCAACGCCGGCGGACAGCTCGGCAACGGCAGCAACGCCGGCAGCGTCTCCCCCGTAACCGTCACCTGGACCGGCGGCGGGTTTCCCGTGAAGATCGCCGCCGCGGCCGAGAGCACTTGCGCCATCTCCGGCACGGCGACGCTGCGCTGCTGGGGCGTCAACGTCGACGGCCGCCTCGGCGATGGCACGACCGAGAACCGCAACGTTCCCACCGATGTCGTCGGCCTCGCCGGCCTCGTCGACGGCGTGGCTCCCGGCGCGTTCCATACTTGCGCGTGGCGAGCCGACGGCGCGTTGTACTGCTGGGGCCGCAACGCGTCGGGCCAGCTCGGCAACGGCTCGTTCGAGGATTCGACCACGCCCGTCCTCACGCTCTCCACCAACGTGGCAAGCGCGGGCGGCCGTGGGTCGCACACCTGCGCCACGCTCAACTTCGGCGGCGTGCGCTGCTGGGGCAGCAACTCCAACGGCCAGCTCGGCATGGCCAACAACTTCTTCGCCACGTTCCCGGTCAACGCGCTGCCGCTCTTCGGCAACGTCACGTCGCTCTCCGCGGGCAACGCGCACACCTGCGTGAGCCTCGACACGGGCGAGGCCGCCTGCTGGGGCGCCAACGAGTCGGGCCAGCTGGGCCGCGGCCATCGATTGGCCAGCGGCTACAACCCCGCGAGCGTGGTGGGCGCATCGCTGCCCGCCGTCGCGAAAGTCTCCGCGGGCGCCACCGGCAGTTGCGCGCTCACGCAGGCCGGCGGCGTGCAGTGCTGGGGCGACAAGCCCGGCAACGGCAGCGTGTCGTCCCTCTACGCGGTGGCCGTGACCGGCCTCGCGAGCGGCGCGACCGACATCGCCTCAGGGGGCGGCCATTCCTGCGCGGTCACGGCGACCGGCGGCGTGAAGTGCTGGGGCTTGAACACGCGCGGCCAGCTCGGCAACGGCACCACCGTCGACAGCCTCGTGCCGGTCGACGTGCCAGGCCTCGCCAACGTCCTCGCGATCTCGACCGGCGACTTGCACACGTGCGCGATCGTGCGCGCTTCTCCCACGGACGCGGCGGGAACGGTCAAATGCTGGGGCGCCAACAACGCGGGGCAGCTGAGCGCCCTGGTGTCCGGTGACCGCTCCACGCCCGTCGACGCGAGCCTCGGCACGACCGCGAAAGCGATCGGCATCGCCGCGGGAAAGCAGTTCACCTGCATCCTGCTCGAGACCGGCGGCGTGATGTGCGGCGGCCAGGGCTACTCGGGGTTCCAGACGAACCTCACCGGCGCGACGAGCGGCGTGGCGGCGATCACCGCGGGCGGCGGCCAGGGGTGCCTCATCACGACCGGCGGCGAGACCCGATGCTGGGGCGTCAACACGGCCGGCGCGGTCGGTGACGGCACGCGCACCACGCGCAATCCCCCTCCCGTGACCGTGAGGAACACCGGCCGCGTCGTCTCGGTGGCCGCGGGCGGCCGCCACAGCTGCGCGCTCACCGTCACCAACGTCGTCAAGTGCTGGGGCGATTTCGCGAGCGGACAGCTGGGCAACGGCTTCTACTTGCTCAGCGAATTCCCCGTGGCCGTGCAACAGGGCGACAAGGTGCCCGAGCCGTTCGCGTTCGTCGACGCCACGGGCGTGGCCGCGTCGACGCTGGTGGCTTCGGCGCCGGTGACGATCATCGGGCTCACCGCGCCCGCGCCGATCTCGGTGTTCAACGGCGAGTACTCGATCGGATGCACGGGGACGTACACCGTGGAGATCGGAACGATCGCAAGCGGTGAAACCGTCTGCGTGCGCCACACCTCGGCCGCTGGGCCTGGCGAAACGGTAGTGACCTCGCTCACGGTGGGCGTCGTGCAAGCGGAGTTCCGCTCGACCACCCAGCGGCTCTCGCAGGCGATCGACTTCCCGCAGCCGGCCGACATCATGATCCACCTGGGCCCGATGACCCTGGCCGCCACGGCCAGCTCGGGACTGCCCCTCTCGTTCGTGCCGACGGCGAACACGAGCGCCACCTGCAAGGTGACGGGCAACACGGTCACCTTCCACGGCGTGGGCCTCTGCACGATCGTCGCTTCGCAGCCGGGCAATCCCACTTACCTACCCGCGGCCGATGTCACCCGCACGTTCACGATCCTGCCGTCCTACTTCACGATCAGCGTGGCGAAGGCGGGCGCCGGCAGCGGAACGGTCTCGGGCTCGGTCTACTGCGGCACGCCCTGCACCGCGCAGCTGTACCTGGGCAGCACGGTGACGCTCAATGCCATTCCCGATACCGGCTCGGTCTTCGCCGGCTGGAGCGGCGGGGGCTGCAGCGGGTTGGGCGCGTGCGCCTTCACGGTGAGCGCGCACGCGACCATCACCGCGACCTTCACGAAACCCGCGCCGCCCGGGCCCCGCCTGGACCTCAATGACGACCGTCGCGGCGACCTGCTGTTCCACCACGCCGACGGCCGCTTCGCCGCGTGGATCATGGACGGCTTCGGCGCCGCGGAGAGCGCGGAGATCTTCCCCGCCGGAACGCTCTGGGACGTGGTGCACATCGCCGACCTCTCGGGCGACGGCAAGGCCGACCTCGTGTGGCAACACCCCGACGGGCGCATCACGATCTACGTGATGGACCGCACGAGCGCGGCCACGAAGACCAACCTGCTGCCCGCGGGCGGCGGCTGGGCCGTGACCGCCACGGGCGACCTCGACGGTGACGGCAAGTCCGACCTGTTGCTGAAGAACGTCGACGGCACCGTGGCCGCATACCTGATGAACGGCGGTGCGGTCGCGAACAGCGGCACGTTGCTGGCGCCTTCGGGCTGGACCGCCACGAAGACCGGCGACTTCGACGGCGACGGCAAGAGCGACATCCTGTTCACGCATGCGGACGGCCGCGTGGCGATCTGGCTGATGAACGGCCTCGTACCCACCGCCACCGCGCAGATCCTCAACGCGGGCAGCGGCTGGAGCGTGACGCACGTCGCCGACTTCGACGGCGACGGCCGCAGCGACCTGCTGTGGCAGCACACCGACGGCTCGGTCGCGATCTGGCTGATGAACGGGACCGCCATGACCTCCGGCAGCGGGATCCTCAACGCCGGATCCGGCTGGTCCGTCACGCATGTGGCCGACTTCGATGGCGATCGCAAGGCCGATCTCTACTTCCGGCACACGGATGGCCGCGCCGCGATCTTCCTGATGAACGGCCTCGTGCCGGCGCAGACGACGCAGATCCTGAACGCCGGCAGCGGCTGGAGCGCGAAGCGCGTGCAGGACATGAACCAGGACGGCAAGGCCGACATCGTCTGGGAGCACACGGACGGCCGCGTCGCGGTGTGGCTGATGAACGGCACGGCGATGACGTCGGGAAGCGAGATCCTGGGGCCGGGGACGGGGTGGGTGGTTTCCGGCGTGAGTCCGTAGGTGGAGGAATGGCTCGGGGGTGGCCGTGGCAACCCACGGATCGGGAGAATTTTGGTAAACGGCGGCGGCGCCGACTAACGCACCTGCGCGGGCCGGCGCCGCAGCGAGCTCGCGGCGTCGGTCGCGAGCTCCACGAGTTCGCGCCGCGACGGTTCCTCGCGGGTCTTCGAAGTTCGTTGTGGCGCCAACTCGTCGACCAGCGCCTGCGCATCGCGCCGCACGGTGATCGACACCTCCTGCAACTGCGAGACGGCGTGGGCCCAGCCGTGGGCCCGCGAGGCCTCGCCGGGATCGCGCGCCACGAGCAGGCGCGCGGCGACGAGCACCGCGTCGGCCAGGACGTTCGGGAAACGATGTTGCAACGCGCCGTCGAAAGCGAACGCGAGGTGGCGCGCGGCTTCGGTGGGATCGCCGGTCGCGATCGCGGCCTGCGCGAGCACGATGCGCGCGTCGAGCGCCGGCAGCATGTTGCCGTCGCGCTCGGCCATCGCGAGGGCCTGTTCGAGCGGCGCGCGCGCTTCGGCGGAACGCCCGAGGCGCACCAGCGCGTCGCCCTGCGACATGAGGTTCAACGCGATCAGGTTGCGGTCGCCCGCCTTGCGCAGGTGCTCGAGCGCCGCCTGGTAGCGCTCCAGCGCCAGCATGTAGTCGCCCTTGCGCGTGGAGACCGCGCCGAGGTTGTGCATCGCGCGGCCCACGTTCACGGTGTTGTGCACGCCGCGCCACACTTCGAGCGAGCTCTGGTAGCCCGCTTCGGCGGCGGCATAGTTGCCGAGGTGGTTCTCCGCCAGCGCGAGGTTGTTGTGCGCAGCGGCCACGAGGCTCGGCTTGTCGAGCGCGGTGGCCACTTCGAGCGCACGGCGTTCGAGGTCGCGGCCTTCTTCGCGCCGCCCGAGCTGCACCAGGGCAAGGCCACGCACGCGGCAGGCCGTGGCGATGAGGGTACGGTCGCCCGCCGCTTCGGCGGCCGCCAGCGCCTGGGCTCCGATGCCCTCCGCATCCTCGAGGCGGCCGAGAAGAAACAGCGTGAAGGATTTCGCGGCGAGGGCCAGGCTGCGCTCCGCCGGGGCCTGCGCCGGCTCCAGCATGGCGAGCGCTTCGTCGAGCGTGGCGAGCGAACGCGTGTTCTCGGCGGCGAAGCGCTCGAAGATTCCGCGGCGCGTCATGGCGCGGGCCGCGGATAGCGGCTGCCCCGCACTTTTCGCCGCGGCGAGCCACGACTCGGCCGCGCGCAGGCCTTCGGCCACGTAGCTGCGGCACTCGAGGAAGTCGAACCATGCGGGCGCGGCCGCATCGAGGGCCGCGACGTTCGCCGTGGCAGCACCCGATTGCCACGCGCGGCGGATGTTCGGGCTCTCGAGTTCGATCTCCGTGACCGCACCGACTTCCTCGGCGCTGTCGAGGCGCGGACGGATGTTGCGCAGGAAATCGAGATAGAAGGTGTCGCGGCGCTTCAGCACGGCGGCCTGCCGCCCCGCGCGCGATTTCGTCGTCGAACCGTGCTGGTCCCACGCGAACTGGCGCACGACCTCGTGCAGGTGCCAGCGCCCAGCGCCCGCGCGCGAGAGCAGCGATTTCTCCGTGAGCGCCGAGAGCGTGCGCAGGCTCGCCTGCGCCACGTGCTCCGCGGCCTCGCGCGAGAACGAACCGTGCAGAGCGCCCAGGCCCGAGAGGGCCTCGCGTTGCTCCGCGGGCAGGCGCTCCCACGAATACGCGACGACGGCACCGAGCGACTGGTGGCGCTGCGCGCGGTTCACGTGGCGGCTGCGCAGCTCCTGCGCGCGCACGCGCAGCGATGCGGCGATCTCCGCGCACGGCACGTTGCGCACCCAACTCGCGGCGAGCTCCAGGCCCAGCGGCAGGCCCTCGAGCAGCTCGCACAGTTGCACCACGTTCGGCAATTCCGCGGCGAGCGAGAACCCCACGTACGCCTGGCGCGCGCGTTGCGCGAAGAACTGCACCGCGGGATAGGACTGCGCGTCGCCGTTCGCCTCCGAGCCCGGATGCGACAGGCCCGAGAGTTCGTAGTGCCACTCCTCCTGGAGGTGCAGCGCTTCGCGCGACGTGGCAACGATCTTCAATTGCGGACCGGTATCGCGCAGCAACGCGGCGATCTGCGCGGGCAGGCCGTGCGGGTCGTCCACATCGCCGCCGAGAAGGTGTTCGAGGTTATCGAGCACGACCAGCGCCGCGCGATCGCGCAGGAAGGCCGTGACGATCGCGAGCGGCGAGGCCGCACCGGCGGGCTGCAGGCCGCAGGCGCGCGCGAGCGTCTGCGCGAACAGGCGCGGGTCCTGCAGGCCGTCGAGGGCCACGATGTGCGTGCCGTCGGCGAAGGACGGACCCTCGAGTTCGGCCAACGCCATCGCGAGGCGCGTCTTGCCCACGCCGCCCAGCCCGAGGATGGTGAGCAGGCGGCACGCGGGATCGGAGAGCAGCCCGCGCAATTCGGCCAGCTCGTCGTTGCGGCCGATGAAGGACGTGGCGGCCCCGATGCGCGCGGGCATCTCGCGCGGCGCCGAATCGCCATGCCGCAGGCGTTCCGCGAACGACGACATCTCTTCCGACGGCGCGGCGCCATGCGCGACCGCACGCGCGCGGCGGTAGACCTCGTAGTGCGCGAGGGCCTGGTCGCCGCCCGCGCCCTGCGCGAGCCACGTCATCATCAGCTTGTGCATCGCCTCGCTGGCCGGGTCCTGCCGCAACCAGGCGTCGGCCACCGTGCGTGCACGGTCGCGTTCGCCCTGCGAGTGCAGGCGGCGCGCGAGCTTCACGTGCGCTTCGGCCGCGGCCACGCGCAGGCGGCTGCGCTCGGCGAAGAGCCAGTCGGAGAATTCGGGCGCGAGGTCTTCGTCGGCGCCGTGCAGCAGGTCGCCGGAATAAAGATCGCAGGCCTTCCGCAAGTCGTCCACTTCCTGTCCGGTGCAGGCCGCGGTGAAGGCATCGACATCGAGCTTGAACGCCGCATCGCGCGCGAGGCCGATCGTGTCGCGCGTGACGTCGAGGCAGGCGAGCACCGCGGGCGGCAGCTTGGTGAGCGCCACCCGCAGGCTTCCCAACGCGTGGCGCTGGCCGGCGCCGGCCCAGAGCAGCGCGGCGAGGCGCGTCCGCGCGTGCCGCTCCCGCGTAAGGACGATGTACGCCACCAGCCATTGCGCCTTCAGCGAGGCGCAAGCCAGGGGTTCCGTGCCCGCTTCGAACGCGGGGCGGCCCAACAGCCGGATGCGAAGGGTGGATTCCATGGAACCCATTGTGGGGCCATCGGGGACCCCATTGCACCTCGTCCGGCGACCCATAACGGGGAATTAACGCGGCCTTAACACCGGGAAGAAACGCGCGCGAGCAGGATGGCCGCGTCGACTTCAAAGGCACGCAGCGCCCGGAGGAACCATGAAAACAACAGGCCATCTCGCGCACGCATCGCAGCTCATCCTCGCGTTCGCCCTCTGCACCGCGGCGGCGTTCGCACCACGGACCGCCTCCGCCAACTTCGACTGGACGCTCTCGGCGTATGCGGTCGGTGGCAGGCACGCGTGCTCGATCGACACGGACAACCTGGCCTACTGCTCGGGCACCAACGACTTCGGCCAGGTCGGCGACGGCACGACGGTCACGCGGCTCACGCGCAACGCGGTGACCGGGCTCATCGGCACGACGCAGGCCCTCGCCCTCGGCGAAGTCCATTCGTGCGCGCTCAATACCGACGGCCTCGTGCAGTGCTGGGGCCACAACGGCTACGGGCAGGTGGGCGACGGAACCGCCGCCAACAAGCTGGTGCCCACCACGGTCACCGGGCTCGCGGGCCCTGCGGCGCAGATCTTCGCGGGCAATCGCCGCACGTGCGCGGTGCTGCGCAATGGCGCGGTGCAGTGCTGGGGCGAGAACACGGACGGGGCCTTGGGCCTGGGCTACTCGGGCGGCAACGTGCTCCTGCCCACGACGGTCTCCGGACTTCCGCAAGGCGTGCTCCACATGGCCGTCGGTGCCAACCGTACGTGCGCCGTGGTGCCCGACGGCGGCGGCACCGTGCGCTGCTGGGGCCGCCACCTGCTCGACGGCAACCTCGACATCAACGCAACGGACGTGCCGGGGCTCACCGGCGTCGCGCGCGTGGCCATCGGCTACGCCCACGCGTGCGCGATGCTTGCCAACGGCACCGTGAGCTGCTGGGGCGACAACAGCACCGGACAGCTCGGCATCAACACTTTCGATGCGTCGAGCGAAACGCCCGTGCAAGTGGTGAACCTCGGTGGCAACGCGCGCGACATCGCGGCCACGACGTCTTCGACTTGCGTGGTGCTCGATACCGGTGCCGTGCGGTGCTGGGGCAGCAATGTGAGCGGCGAGCTGGGCGACAACGGCGGCATTTTCGGCACGACGACGAGCAACTCGCGCGTGCCCGTGACGGTGTACGGCCTGCCAGCCGGCATCCGCTCGATCCACGGCGCGCCCTACGGCACCGTGTTGAACGGCGGCAATGCGTTCTGCGCGCTCACCGTCTCCGGGCGCGGCAAGTGCTGGGGTGTTTCGGGCCTGCAAGCCGGCGACGGCACCAACAACTCGACCAAGCGCGTGCCCGCCAACGTGGGCTTTTCGGGCCGCTATCCCACGATGGGGCTCGGCGCGAACCACACGTGCACGCGCACCTGGGGCTTGAACGCGCGCTGCTGGGGCAGCAATGCCGACGGGCAGGTCGGCGAAGCGGGCACGCCCGGCATCCAGTCCACGCCGCTTTCCCTCTCGTCCTTCGGCGCCACGATGCCGTCCGTCTCGTCGGGCGAAGCGCATTCGTGCGCGCCGCGCCTCACGAGCCCCGCCGGCAACGTCGTCACCGGCGTGTGCTGGGGGGCCAACGACAAGGGCCAGCTCGGCAACGGCACCACGACGCCCAGCCAGACACCGGTCACCGTGAGCGGGCTCGACGGCTCCGGCCTGTCCGTCAACCAGATCACTTCGGGCGCGCGCCACGCTTGCGCCGTGCTCACCAACGGCAACGTGAGGTGCTGGGGGGACAACAGCCGCGGCCAGCTCGGCAACGGCACCACCACGCAGAGCCTCGTGCCCGTAACCGTGTCGACCGGCAGCACGCCTCTCGCCAACGTGGTCGAGGTCCGCGCCGGCGCGTACTTCACGTGCGCGCGGATCTCCAACGGAGCGGTGCGGTGCTGGGGCGCCAACGACCGCGGCCAACTCGGCAACAACAGCACGGCCGATGCCAACACCGCCCTCAACAACTTCAACCTGACCGCGGGCGTCGCCTCGATCACCGTCGGCGCCGCGCACGCCTGCGCGACGATCGCCAACAGCCTGGTGTGCTGGGGCGAGAATGCCGATGGCCAACTCGGCCTCGGCAATCTCACCACCGCGTTCAGCACGACGCCCATCACGCCCGTGGCCACGTATCCGTCGACGCTCGTGCGGCAAGTCGCCGCGGGCGGACGTCACACCTGCCTCATCGCGATGGACGGGCGCGCCTGGTGCTGGGGTGCGAACGACAACGGCCAGTTGGGCGACGGCACCTTCGACCCGCACTATTCCCCGCAGCCCGTGAACGGCCCGCTGGGCGTCGAGGGCATCTACGCCGGCGCCAGTCACACGTGCGCCGTGCTCCTCGACGGGCGCCTCACTTGCTGGGGTGCGAACAACTTCGGCCAACTCGGCAACGGCGACACGAGTGGCGCGGCGCAGAACACGCCGCAGTCCGTGCCGGGCTTCGGACAGGCGATGGCACTCGACGCACCCGCGGAAACCAACCCCGGGCTCTTCTTCGCCACCGCGGCGACGAACGTTGCGGCGTTCACGCCGACGATCGACGTGCTCACGCCTTCGAACTGCAGCGGTGCGGCACCCAACTTCACCGCGACCGCGGGCGGCGACTGCCTGCTCATCGCGAAGCACCCCGGTGACGCGAGCTACTTCCCCGCCGCCTCGCACACGCGCGTGGTGAAGGTGCGCCACACGATCGACGCGATGGTCTTCAATGCGCTGCCCGATCGCGAGATCGACCAGACGCCGTTCACGGTCACCGCGACGCTGCAGCAGAACACGGGCGGCTTCACCGTTTCGTATCGCAGCTTCACGCCTTCGGTATGCACGCTCTCGGGACAAACGGTGTCGCTCGTCGGCCTCGGGCGATGCGCCATCCAGGCCTCGACGCCGGGCAATGCGACCTACGCGCCGCAAGCCGAGACGCGCAGCTTCAACGTGGGCCCGGCCCTGCCCGACCAGACGATCGACTTCCCCGCGATCGCCGACCACGCGCTGTATGAATCGCCCGTCGCGATCGCGGCCACGGCGACTTCGGGCCAGGCCGTCGCCTTCACCTCGCTCACGCAGGCCGTGTGCACCGTCTCCGGCACCACCGTGACGCTGCTCGCGACGGGCACGTGCACGATCCGCGCGACGCAGGATGGCGGCGGCACGTACTCGCCCGCGCCGCCGGTCGACCGCTCGTTCACCGTCCTGCCCAATCCCGTGGCGACGCTGAACGTCGCGCGCGCGGGCCAGGGCACCGGCACCGTCACGTCGGACCTCTCCGGCATCTCCTGCGGCGGCGATTGCACCGAGGACTTCAGCGCCGGCACGGTGGTGACGCTCACCGCCACGCCCGACGCGGGCTTCTACTTCCGCGGCTGGAGCGGCGGGGGTTGCGCGGGCGCCGCGCCCTGCACGCTGACGCTCGCCGCGGGCGTCACGAACGTCACCGCCACTTTCTCGCCGCCCTTCGAAGTGATGGCGCAGTTCCGCCTCGGCGACGACGACCCGGGTGCCGCGATCGGCCAGCCCGCGAATGCCATTACGCAAGCATCGGGCTTCGAGCAGCTCTATCGCACGGGCACGCCGCAATACGTCGCGGGTGCGGCGGCGCAAGGCATCGGCATCCTCTTCAACGGCACGACCGACGGCTATGGGATCGAAACGGTCCCGTCCAACGACACCGACGACATCGGCATCGAGGCGTGGGTGAAAGCGAGTGCCGCGAGCGGCAACGGCGTGATCGCCTGGATCGGCCAGCCCGGCGTGAACGGCTTCGGGATCATGCGAGTCGGAAACCTCACCCGCGGCTATGTGGGCGGCACCGCGGTGGGCAGCCCGTTCGAGTCGGTGACGGGCACCGACCTCACGCACGTCGCGTTCGTGCGCACCAACGGCACGTGGCACTTCTACATGAACGGCTTCGAGTTGGGCACGTCGGGCGCCGCGCCGTCCGAGCCCTACTCCACCAACACGTCGGTCGGCTACGACGGCGGAAGCGCCGGCTTCTACGGAGGACTCATCGACGAGGTGCGCGTCTTCCGGTTCCAGCCGGGCACGTTCGCGACGAGCAAGCTCAACCTGCGCCGCCTTATCGCGGACCGCCCCTTGGGCGCACCGGCCAGCGTGGTCGTGACCTCGTCGCCGCCGGGCGGCTTCTACCCCGTCGGCACGCCGGTGCATATCACGGTGAACCTGCCGGCGCAATACGAATTCACCAACTACAACACCAACTGCGCCGTCACCGTGATCACGCCCTCGCACCTCGAGTGCGACGTCACGATGACGAACGACTTCAACCTGTTCCTCGGTGTGCGCGAGTACCGCACGTTCACGATACTGAAGAACGGCACGGGCACGGGCCGCGTGATCGGCTTCAGCGACGCCTTCCGCCTCGACTGCGGGCCTACGTGCACGACCACGCTGACGCCCAACGGAGCCGCGCTCGTGAAGGCGATCCCGGATGCGGGCTCGGTGTTCGCCGGCTGGACGCCCGACTGTTCGCTCTCCGCCGACGAGTGCATCCAGGCGATGAACGGCCAGGACCGCACGGTGACCGCGACCTTCAACCTCGTGCAACAGTCGCAATCGATCACGTTCGATCCGCTCGGCGATCGCTCGCTCGCGCAGACGCCGTTCACCGTGAGCGCCACGGCGAGCTCGGGGCTTGCGGTCGCGTTCGAATCGCTCACGATGGGTGTCTGCACGGTGACCGCAAACTCGGTGGCGCTGCTCACCACCGGCACGTGCACGATCCGCGCGACGCAAGGCGGCAGCCCGGCGTACCTGCCGGCCGATCCGGTGGATCGCAGCTTCACCGTCACGCCCACGCAGTACACGCTGACCGTCATCACGTCCGGCAACGGTTCGGTGAGCGGTCCGGGCATCGATTGCGGTACCACCTGCAGCGCGATCCTCGCGGGCGGCACGACCGTGATGCTGACGGCCACGGCCGGCTCGGGCTCGACGTTCGCGGGATGGTCGGGCGCCTGCACCGGCACGGGCCCCTGCTCGTTCACGCTCGATGCGGACCGTACCGTCACTGCGTCCTTCACGCTCAACGCGCCGGCGAAACCCAGCGCGGACTTCGACGGCAACGGGAAAGGTGACCTGCTGTTCCGCAACGCCGACGGCCGCGGCGCGATCTGGCTGATGAATGGCCTCACGATCGCGTCGTCTGCCGAGATCTTCCCGGCCGGAACTAACTGGGCCGTGGCGCAGATCGCGGACCTCAACGGCGACGGCAAGGCCGATCTCGTGTGGGCCAATCCGGATGGTCGCGTGACCGTGTACCTGATGGACGGCACAACCGCGACGCTCAAGCAGAACCTGCTGCCCGCGGGTGGCGGCTGGAGCGTGGTTGGCACCGGTGACCTCGATGGCGATGGGAAAGCCGACATCGTGTTCCAGAATGTCGACGGCACGGTTGCCGCGTACCTGATGAACGGTGCGCTTGTCACTTCGGGTGCGACGATCCTGGGCCCGGGCACGGGCTGGACGGTCTCGTTGGTGGCCGACTTCGATGGCGACGGCAAGAAGGATCTCTTCTTCACCCACAGCGACGGACGTGCAGCCATCTACCTCATGAACGGCCTCACGCCCACGGCGACGGTGCAGATCCTGAACGCCGGCACGGGTTGGACCGCGACGCACACGGCCGACTTGAACGGCGACGGCAAGGCCGACATCGTCTGGCACAACGCCGATGGCCGCACCGCCGTGTGGCTGATGAACGGCACGACCATGACCTCGGGCACCGAACTGCTCGGAGCCGCGACGGGCTGGGCAGTCACGCGCGTGGGCGACTTCGACGGCGACGGAAAAGCCGACCTCGTGTTCGAACACACGGACGGCCGTGTCGCGATCTACCTGATGAACGGGATCACGCCGACCGCGACCACGCAGATCCTGAACGCCGGGGGCGGCTGGTCCGTGCGGCGCGTGGCCGATCTCGACGGCGACGGGAAGGCCGACATCGTCTGGGAGAACGTCGACGGCCGCCTCGCCATCTGGTTGATGAACGGCACCGCGATGGCCAGCGGCGCGGGCGTGCTCGGCCCGGGAACGGGTTGGCGCGTGAGCCCCGTGAGCCAGGGGCCGTAGGGCTGCTTCGACGAAACGGGCAGGAGGCTCGACGAACCGGCGCATCCGCCGAGCCTCGTTTCGCGTGGCCGCGCTAGACTTGCCGGCGATGAAGCACGCTTGGCGGAAACTCCCGCTCTTCTGGCGGCTGCAGATCGCGGGCTGGCTCGCGTTCGCGGTCGTGATCACCCTTTTCAAGACGCTGGTGCTGAGCAACACGCGCCTGGCGGTCACCTCGACCCTGCTCCAGGAGCCGTTCAGCTTCCTGCTCACGGTCGGCCTGCACTTCTTCTACCGGCGCATCCCGGCCACGTCGGCCTCGCCGCAGATCGCGCTGAAGGTGTTCGCGCTCTCGCTGGTCGCGGCCCTCGTCGACGCGACGTATTTCGCCACGATGCGCAGCCTCTTCTACGCCGAGCACGAACTGGTGCTGCCCGGCGAGCGCGGCATGTACGCGATCGGCACGCTGCGCTTCATGCTCTACATCTGCTGGAGCTTCCTGTACTTCTGGGTGCGCAGCCTCGTGATCGGCATGAAGGCGCGCGCCGACGCCGACGCGGCCGAGCTGCGGGCGTTGCGCGCGCACCTGAATCCCCACTTCCTCTTCAATGCGCTGAACGCCATCGCCGCCGAGGCCGACGACAACCCGAAGGCGGTGCGTGCGCTCTCGCTCGAGCTGGCCGCCTATCTTCGCTACTCGCTTTCGCACCGCGAGGCCGAGTCGGTGCCGCTGGGCGCCGAGCTGGACGCGATGGATCACTACCTCAAGGTGGAAAAGCTGCGCTTCGAGGAGCGCCTCGCGTACACGATCGAGACCACGCCCGAGGCGCGCGCGGCCCGCGTGCCGGGCTTCTTCCTCCAGCCGCTGGTGGAGAACGCCGTGAAGCACGGCCTTGGCGGCAACGCGGGCGCCATGAAGCTCGTGATCCGCGCGGCGTGCTCCGACAGCATGGTGCGCATCGAGGTGGGCAACACGGGGGCGTGGGTCGAGCGCTCGAAGCCGCAGCCGGGCCAGGGCTTCGGCCTGGAGTCGATCCGCCAGCGCCTGCAGTTGCTCTTCCCCGGCCGGCACCGCTTCGACATCGACCGCGGCGAGAATTGGGTGAACGTGGCCATCGAGGTTCCGCGCACATGACCCGCGCCGTCCTGGTCGACGACGAGCGGCTCGCGCGCAAGTACCTGCGCCAGCTCCTGGCCGAGCATCCGACCGTCGAGATCGTGGGCGAGGCCGACAACGTGAACGACGCGGCGGCCGTGTGCGCTCGCGAGCGTCCCGACCTCGTGTTCCTCGACGTTCGCATGCCCGGCGACGACGGCTTCGAACTGATCGGCCGCGTGAGCCCGCAGCCGAAGGTGATCTTCGTCACCGCGTTCGCCGAGTACGCGGCCCGCGCCTTCGACGTGCAGGCCGTCGACTACCTTCTGAAACCCGTGGCGCCCGAGCGCATGCGCCAGGCGCTGCGCCGCGCGGGTGCCGTGCCCGGCGACGCGCCCAGCCTCGCGATCAACGATTCGGTCTGCCTTCGCGATGGCACGCAAGTGGTCGTGGCTCCCTTGCGCGAAATCGTGGCCATCGAGGCGCAGGCCGACTACACGCGCGTGCGCTTCGTCCGCCACGCGCCGATGCTCGTGCACCGGCCCATGAAGGAGTGGGAAACGTTGCTGCCGGAGCGCGAATTCCCGCGCCTGGACCGCTCGCTCTTCGTGAACCGGGCGCACATCCTGCGCCTCGAAGTTCCCTCGCGCGACGCGGGGCTGCTGCATCTCGAAGGCCAGAAGTCGCCGCTCGAGCTCGGGCGGAGCGCGGTCTCGCGCCTGCGCGCCCACCTGTCCGACAACTAGTTTCCGGGTTCGTCGAACCTCGCGGCGGATTCGTCGAATCGAACGCCCGTGATCCCGCGCGCCGCTTTCTAATCGCCCCGACTTCAACCTGTCGAGGGCTTTCACCATGCGGCGCATCGTCCAACAGCTCGTGTTCTTCTTCTCGGCGTTGCTGCCGCTCTTCGCGGCCGCACAGGCGCCGCTGGCCTCCGACCTGCGGCTGATGGCGCAGGGCGACGTCTACGCCGTCGCCGTGCAGGCCGACGGCAAGGTCATCCTCGGCGGGGACTTCACGCGCGTGGCCGGCGTGGCGCGCCGCAACCTCGCGCGGCTGAACAGCGACGGCTCGCTCGACCTCGCATGGAACCCCTCGCCCGACGGCGTGGTGCGCGCGATCGCGGTCGACGGCACCAACGTGTTCGTCGGCGGGCAGTTCGCCAACATCGGGGGTGTGGCGCGCGCCAACCTGGCGCGCCTCGACGCTTCCGGCAACGCGCTTGCCTTCGCCACCGGCACCAACGGAGTGGTGTATTCGCTCGCCGTGGACGGATCCGTGGTCTTCGCCGGCGGAGACTTCACCACGGTGGGCGCGCAGGCCCGCACGCGGCTCGCCTCCATCGAGGTCGCGACCGGAAACCTGAACGTGTTCGCGCCCGCCCCGAACGGCGCGGTGCGCTCGCTCGCCGTCCTCGGCAACAACCTGTACGTCGGCGGATCGTTCACGCAGGTGGGCGCGACGACGCGCAACCGGGCCGCCGCGATCGACAAGAACTCGGGCGCGACCGCTGCCTGGAACCCGAACCTCAACGGCGACGTGTACGCGCTCGCGATCGACGGTTCGAACGTCTACGTGGGCGGTGAGTTCACGGCCGTCGGCGCGACCACGCGCAACCACGGCGCCGCGCTCGACATCACCAACGCCGCCTTGCAGCCCTGGGACCCGAACGCCAACGGCAACATCTACGCGCTGCGCATCGACGGGACCCTCGTCTACCTCGGGGGTCTCTTCGCCTCCGTGAGCGCGCAGGCTCGCGCCAACCTCGCCGCGGTGAGCAAGTCCTCCGGCGCCGTGCAGGCGTGGAATCCGGGCGCGAACACCACCGTGCGCGCACTGGCGCGCACGTCCGGACGCAGCTACGTGGGCGGATCGTTCGAAAGCGCCGCGGGCGTGACGCGCATCGCCTTCGCCGCCATCGACGACGCCGGCGTCAACATCTCCGGCTGGTCGCACGCGGGCAAGCCCGGGATCGTGAACGCGGTCGCGGCGCAACCCGACGGCCGCTTCCTCGTCGGCGGCAACTTCCTCGTGGCGCACGACGCGAGCGGCGTCGCGCAGGGCCGCACCTACCTGCTGCGCCTGAACGCCGACGGCTCGCTCGACGCGACGTGGACCTCGGGCACCAACTACATCATCCAGGCCATCGCGGTGGAAGGCACGAGCGCGTACGTGGGCGGCCAGTTCTCCCGCGCCGGCGGCAGCACGCGCCAGCGCCTCGCGGCCTTCGACACCGCCAGCGGCGCGGTGCTGTCCTGGAACCCGGGCGCCAACGGCGGCGTGAACGCGCTCATGACGGTCGACGGCACGATCTACGCGGGTGGCGAGTTCACCACCGCGGGCGGCCAGTCGCGCTCGCGCCTCGCGGCCTTCGACGCCGCGGGCGCCACGCTCCCGTGGAATCCCGGCGCGAACGCCGCGGTCGCCGCAATCGGCTACGACGACGGCGCCGTCATCATCGGCGGCTACTTCAGCGTGCTGGGCGGAAGCGCTCGTCCTTCGGTGGGCGCCGTGGCCGGTACCCAGGCCAGCAACTCCGGCGACCTCCTCGGATTCGATCCGCAGCCCAACGGCCCCGTGCTCTCGCTCTACGGCATCGGCGACACGATCTATGCCGGCGGCTCCTTCAGCCAGATCGGCGGCCAAGCGCGCAACGGCCTCGCCGCCCTGGAGTTCTTCGGCTCGACGGCCACCCCGTGGAACCCGATGGCCGGCCAGGTCGCGGCCATCGCGCAAGGCGGCTCGCTGCTCTACGCCGGCGGCGCCTTCAACAGTGCCGGAGGGCAGGCGCGCCAGAACCTCGCGGCCATCGACCTCACGACGGCCGCGGCCGATGCGTGGAACCCTTCGGCCAACGGCGACGTGCGGGCGCTCGTGGTGCAGGGCGCGCTCGTGGTCGCCGGCGGCACGTTCACGCAAGTCGGTGGCATCGCGCGTGACGGGCTCGTGATCCTGGCCGCCGCGGGCGCCGGCACGTCGAGCCTCAGCGTTTCCAAGGTCGGATCCGGCACCGTGACCGGCACCGGCATCAACTGCGGCGCCGATTGCCAGGAAGACATCGCCGACGGCAACCTCGTCACGCTCACCGCGACGCCGCAATCCGGCTGGGTGTTCACCGGCTGGAGCGGACCGTGCACCGGCACGGGCACCTGCTCGTTCCTGATGAACGGCAGTGTCACCGTCTTCGCCGGTTTCGCGGATCACTTCACGGTGTCGGCCAACGTGCTGAACCCGAACGGCGGCCAAGGCCGCGTCGTATCCACGCCCGCGGGCATCGATTGCGGCTCGGATTGCTTCGAGGATTTCCCGCCGGGCACGACCGTCACGTTCAACGCGGTGCCGGAAGGCCCGTCGATCTTCACGGGCTGGAGCGGCGACTGCGCCGCCTTCGGCACCAATCCCTGCACGCTCACGCTCAACCGGAACATCAGCCTGGCGGCGAACTTCATCCGCGGCCGGAGCCTCGAGATCGTGAAGACCGGTAACGGGACCATCACCTCGAGCCCCGCGGGCATCAATTGCGGCGCGACGTGCTACAGCGTCTACAACACGGGCACGGCGGTGACGCTCACCGCGGCCGCCGCGTCCGGCACGTCGTTCATCGGCTGGGGCGGTGGCGCCTGCAGTGGAGCCGCGCCGACGTGCACGATCACGATCAACGACGACACACAGGTCACCGCGGAGTTCGGGATCGGGCCGGTGCTCACCGTCACGGTGAACGGAGGCGGCACCGTCAGCTCGTCGCCCTCGGGCATCTCCTGCCCCAACGATTGCGCGGAGTCCTACGCGAACGGCACCTCCGTCACGCTCACCGCGAACCCGAATGCCTTCCAGAGCTTCACGGGCTGGAGCGGCGCGTGCTCGGGCATGGGCGCCTGCGTGGTGAACATGAACCAGGCACGCAGCGTCACGGCCACGTTCGCCGCGACCCGCGCGATCACGATCGTGAAGCAAGGCGACGGAACCGGCCGCGTGCGCAGCAGCCCGCTCAGCGCCGGCATCGATTGCGGCACCGACTGCTTCGAGGACTACACGGGGACGCCTCGCACGTCCGTCAACCTGGTCGCGGAGCCCGATCCCACGTCGTTCCTGCTGGCCTGGGCCACGCCGTGCAGCACGCAGAACCTCACGTGCACGGTCGATGTCTCGGTGACGGCCAGCTACACCATCCTCACGATCTTTTCGCCCAACCGCCTGTCGGTCCAGGCCGAGGGCCCGGGCACGGTGACCGGCACCGGCATCAACTGCGGCAGCGATTGCGAGGAGGTCGTCAATCGCGGCACCACCGTGACGCTGACCGCGACACCGCAACCCGGCGCGGCCTTCCTCGGCTGGCAGGGCGATTGCACCGGCACCGCGGCCACCTGCACCGTGACCGTGAACCGAGGGGCGTCCGTGACCGCGAAGTTCGCGACCGGCGACCTCCTCGTCGGCGTGCAAGGCAGCGGGCGCGTAGTCTCCACGCCCGCGGGCATCGATTGCCGCGATCCCGAGTGCTACTTCCAGTTCCCGTACGGCCAGCAGGTCACGCTGCAGGCCACACCCGATGCCGGCATGCGCTTCGACCACTGGGAGGGTAGCTGCTCCGGCACGAGCCCGGCCTGCTCGCTCACGCTGACGGACAACGATGGCGATGGGTACTCCGCGATCGCGATCTTCACCGCGGCCGCGTCGCCGAAGTCCGACTTCAACGCGGACGGCAAGAGCGACCTCGTGTGGCGCAACACCGACGGGCGCGTGGCGATCTGGCTGATGGATGGCTTCGCCATCTCGAGCAGCGAGCAGATCTTCCCGGCGGGCACGGCGTGGCAAGTCGCCCACATCGCGGACCTGAACGGCGACGGCAAGAGCGACCTCGTGTGGCAGAACCCCGATGGCCGCATCACCGTGTACCTGATGGACGGCACCACCGCGGTGACGAAGCAGCTCATCCTCCCCGCCGGACCGTGGACCGTGACGCAAGCCGCGGACCTCGACGGCGACGGTAAGGCCGACCTCGTCTTCCAGAACGCCGACGGCACCATCGCGGCCTGGTTGATGGACGGCGTGGCGATGAAGGCCGGCTCGACGCTGCTCTCCGCGGGCACCGGCTGGAGCGTCACGAAGACGGGGGACTTCGATGGCGACGGCAAGGCCGATTTGTTGTGGACGCACGCCGACGGCCGCGTGGCGATCTGGCTGATGGACGGCCTCACGGTGAAGTCCACGAACCAGATCCTCAACGCCGGCACCGGCTGGACCGTGACGCATGTCGCGGACTTCGACGGCGACGGCAAGAGCGACCTCTTGTGGCAGAACGCGGACGGATCGATCGCGGTGTGGTTGATGAACGGTTCGGCGATGGCGAGCGGCTCCGGTTTGCTCGGTGCCGGCACGGGCTGGAGCGTCACGCGCACCGGCGACTTCAACGGCGACGGCAAGGCGGATCTCTTCTTCCTGCACACCGACGGGCGCGCCGCGATCTACCTCATGAACGGCCTCGTGCCGACGCAAACCACGCAGATCCTCAACGCAGGTGGCGGCTGGAGTGCGAAGCGCGTGCAGGACATGAACGGCGATGGAAAAGCCGACATCGTCTGGGAGAACGTCGACGGGCGTGCGGCCGTGTGGCTCATGAACGGCACCACCATGACCTCGGGCGCGGAATTGATGGGCGCCGGCCAGGGGTGGACCGTGAGTGGCGTGTCGCCTTAGCGATCGGCAAGAGCTCCACGTGAACGGCCGCCCTCGGGCGGCCGTTTTTTCGTCGAACGCCGCGGCGACTTCATCGAATCGCGCGCCAGCGGCACGGCCTCCTGATTTCTAATCGCGGCAATCCAACCATCGAGGTTCCCATGCGGCACATCCTCATCAAGCTCGCCCTGCTGGTGTCGACGCTCGTCGCCTTCGCGGCCGGCGCGCAGACTCCCAATGCGGCCAACCTGAAGCTCATGACGCAAGGCGACGTGAACGCGATCGTCGTGCAGCCCGACGGCAAGGTCGTCGTCGGCGGCAGTTTCACCCGCGTGGCCGGCGTGGACCGGCGCAATCTCGCGCGCCTCAACACCGACGGCACGGTCGACCTCACGTGGGACCCGTCTCCCGACGGCGTGGTGCGTGCGCTCTCGATCGATGGCACGCAGATCGTCGTCGGCGGCAATTTCGGCGTCATCGCCCAGGCCGGGCGCACCAACCTCGCGAAGATCGACATCGCGACCGGCGCGGCCACCGCGTTCGCCACCGGCACCAACGGCACCGTCTTCGCGCTGGCGATCGACGGGACGACGCTCTACGTCGGAGGCGAGTTCAGCATCGTGGGCGGGCAGTCGCGCCTGCGGCTGGCCGCGATGGACCTCTCCACCGGCACGGTGAACGCCTTCACGGCCTCGCCCGACGGCATCGTCCACGCGCTCGCCGTAAGCGGCAACAGTGTTTACCTCGGCGGCATCTTCACGACGGTGAGCGCGACCGCGCGCGGCAAGCTGGCTGCCGTGGACAAGTCGACGGGCGTGCTCATCGACTCGACCCCGGCCGCCAACGGCGACGTCTATGCCCTGGCGATGGATGGAACCAACCTGTTGCTGGGTGGCGCATTCACGACGCTGGGCGCCGCGACGCGCGAGCGCCTCGCGGCGATCGATACCGCATCGGGCGCCGTCACGGCGTGGAATCCCGGAGCGGATGGCAACGTCCTCGCGCTGCGCGTCGAGGGCAACAACGTCTACGTGGCGGGCCAGTTCGCCACCGTGGCCACGCAGCCGCGCGCGCGGCTCGCGGCCGTCGACCGCACCATGGGTACCGTGCTCCCCTGGAACCCCGGCGCCAATTCGACGGTGCGCACCGTGGTCCGTAGCAGCTCTCGCACCTACGTCGGTGGTGCTTTCGACACGGCCGCCGGCGTGCGCCGCCTGTCCTTCGCGGCGATCGACGATGCCGCCACGAACGTGGCCGGCTGGTCGCACGTCGGCCGCCCGGGCGCGGTCCATGCGCTGAAGGCGCAAGGCGACAATCGCGTGGTCGTCGGCGGCGATTTCCTCATCGCCCACGACGCGGCCGGCGTCGCCTATCCCCGCGCCTACCTGTTGCGACTCGAGGCCGACAGTTCGCTGGATCTCGGCTGGGCCGCGGCCACGGACCAGGTCGTGTACGCCCTCGCGTTCGATACATCGACCGTTTACGCGGGCGGTGCTTTCGCCAACGCCGGCGGGCTGCCGCGCCAGCGCCTCGCGGCCTTCGACATCAATACCGGCGCCGTGAAAGCATGGAACCCCGGCACCAACGGCATCGTGCTCGCGCTCGCGCTCGCGCTCGACGGCGGCACGGTCTACGCCGGCGGCGAGTTCACTTCCGCCGGGGGCCAGGCGAGGGCGCACCTCGCGGCCTTCGACACGGCGGGCGCTCTTCTCGCATGGAACCCCGGCACGAACGACACCGTCACCGCGCTCGGCATCAACCATGGCGACGTGATCGCAGGCGGCCACTTCAGCTCGGCCGCCGGCACCGCGCGCACCTTCCTGGCCGCGTTCGCCGGCGCGACCGCCGCCAACGCCGGCTCGTTGCTTCCTCTGGCGACGCCGGTGAGCGGTGCCGTCACGGCGATCCATGTCGATACGGACAACATCCTCTACATCGGCGGATCGTTCAACCGCGTGGGCGGGATCATCCACAACGCGATCGCCGCCATCGACCTCGTCACCGGCGCGCCCACGCAATGGACGACGCAGACGGCGAACGTCAATTCGATCGTGAAGCGCGGCGCCATCATCTACGTGGGCGGACTTTACCCGCGACTGGGCGGCGACATTCGCAACAACATCGGCGCGGTCGACGCCACGAGCGGCCTCGCGAGCTTCTGGGACCCGGCGACCAACGCATCGGTGCGGGCGATCGCCGTGGTCGACTCGCGCGTGATCGTCGGCGGCCTCTTCACGGCGGCGAAAGGCGTGCTGCGCGACGGCCTCGTCGTCTTGCCCGCGATCATCCAGAACACCTCGCCGCTCGTGGTCACCGTCAACGGACCCGGCAAGGTGACCGGCGCCTACGGCAGCATCAACTGCGGCACGGATTGCTACCAGGACGTGCAGGACGGCACCACCATCCTGCTCGAGACCACGCCGCAGCCCGGCGCGAAATTCGTCGGCTGGAGCGGCGACAAGTGCAGCGGCCCGGCGGTCGCCTGCCAGTTCTACATGGCGAGCCCCGTCAACGTGACCGCCACCTTCAGCAACGTCTTCACCGTGTCGGCCAACGTGATCTCGGTGAACGGCGGCCAGGGTCGCGTGGTTTCCGATCCCGCGGGCATCGATTGCGGAGGCGACTGCACGGAGGATTTCGCGTACAACGCGACCGTCACGTTCACGGCCGTGCCCACCGGCACCTCGATCTTCACGGGCTGGGACGCGGCGAGCAGCTGCGCGAGCGCGGGCACGGGCCCCTGCACGCTCACCATCGACGGCAACAAGTCCGTGCTGGCTACGTTCGCCCAGGGCGCTCCGCTCCTGGTGAACGTGAGCGGCCCCGGGCGCGTGACCTCGAATCCCGCGGGAATCGATTGCAGCCCCACCTGCGCGAAGACCTTTCCGATCGGCACCGTGGTCACGTTCACGGCCACCCCCGATGCGGGCCAGATCTTCGTGGGCTGGTCGGGTGCGTGCAACGGCACCGCGCCGACGTGCACGGTGACCCTGAACGCGTTCACCTCCGTGAACGCCGCATTCGCCGCCGCCCAGCCCATCGTCGCGACGGGCGTCTTTGGTGGCGGTCGCGTGGTCTCCACACCCGCGGGCATCGACTGCCACGACCCGGCGTGCAGCACCATGTTTCCGTTCGGCACCGCCATCACGCTGCAGGCGGTGCCCGATGCCGGCATGGCCTTCGACCACTGGGACGGCGATTGCCAGGACGACGGGGCCACCTGCACGTTCACGCTGAATGCGGACATCCTGACGAGAGCGTACTTCGTGCCCGTCCAACCCGCGTCGCCGAAGTCCGACTTCAACGCGGACGGCAAGAGCGACCTCGTGTGGCGCAACACCGACGGGCGCGTGGCGGTGTGGCTGATGGACGGCTCCACGACCCTCTCCAACGCGGAGATCTTCCCGGCGGGAACCGCCTGGCAGGTCGCGCACATCGCCGACCTGAACGGTGACGGCAAGAGCGACCTCGTGTGGCAGAACCCCGATGGCCGCATCACCGTGTACCTGATGGATGGCACCACGGCCGTCACGAAGCAGCTGATCCTCCCCGCCGGACCGTGGACCGTGACGCAGGCCGCGGACCTCGACGGCGACGGCAAGGCCGACCTCGTCTTCCAGAACACAGACGGCACCATCGCGGCCTGGTTGATGGACGGAGTCGCGATGAAGGCGGGCTCGACGCTGCTCTCCGCGGGCACCGGCTGGAGCGTCACGAAGACCGGCGACTTCGACGGCGACGGAAAGGCGGACTTGTTGTGGACGCATGCGGATGGCCGAGTCGCGATCTGGCTGATGGACGGCCTCACGGTGAAGTCCACGAACCAGATCCTCAACGCCGGCACCGGCTGGACCGTGACGCATGTCGCGGACTTCGACGGCGACGGCAAGAGCGACCTCTTGTGGCAGAACACGGACGGTTCGATCGCGGTGTGGCTGATGAACGGTTCGGCGATGGCGAGCGGCTCCGGTTTGCTCGGCGCCGGCACGGGCTGGAGCGTCACGCGCACCGGCGACTTCAACGGCGACGGCAAGGCGGATCTCTTCTTCCTGCACACCGACGGGCGCGCAGCGATCTACCTCATGAACGGCCTCGTGCCGACGCAAACCACGCAGATCCTCAACGCAGGTGGCGGCTGGAGTGCGAAGCGCGTGCAGGACATGAACGGCGATGGAAAAGCCGACATCGTCTGGGAGAACGTCGACGGGCGTGCGGCCGTGTGGCTCATGAACGGCACCGCGATGGTGTCGGGCTCCGAGATCATCGGTCCGGCCACGGGCTGGAGCGTCTCCCCCGTCAGCCCGTGACGGGGACAATCGAAGCCCGCTCGAGAGAGCGGGCTTCTTCGTTTCATCCGTAACGTCCAAGTTCTCGTTCAGCGGGTCAGCCGGTACAATCGCCGGACAAAAAATACGATGATCGGCGCCCGTTGCTTAGCCATGACGAAGTCCTGACGCCCCGGACGGCCTTCCCCAGGTCGTTTGCCGCTACGGCTGGCTCGAACGCGGCGTGCATGGCCGTCGCCTCGTATTTGTTCCTGGCCTGGTTCCCGGCCCTTTCGCCAGTCGCCCTCGTCACGCTCGCCGTGTGTCTCGCGAGCGTATTTCTCCTCGGCCATTTTTCGACCGGCACCGGCGATGGCCGGTTGAACGCATTCCTGATCGTGTTCCTGGCGGCATCCGGCGTATCGGCGATGCTGGGTGGCAGCCCCCAACGGAGCCTGGCGGGTTCGATGCCCATGATTCCCGCGATGGCCGTCTTCATGCTGGTGGCATACCGGTTCGAGGGTCGTCGACAGGTGCTGCAGGCCCTTTCGGCGTTGATCTTCGCGGCCTTCGTGGCATCCCTCGGGCTGTTGGTGAACGCGGCCGACGCCGGACTCTCCTCCGATCCGCGAATGCTGGTCCAGAGCCTCGGGTTCTCGCAATTCGTCGTGCCCAATGACGTTGCCGTGCTGGCGATCCTGTCCCCCTTTCCGATCGCCGTAGCGCTATCGAGCAGCGCGAATCGTGCATTGCGAATCGCCTGCCTTGCCATCGTGGTGACCTTCGCGTGCGCCGTCGTCGCCGTTCAGAGCCGGTTGGGCACGCTCCTGTTCCTGCTCTCCGGCGTCGTGACGGTTGTCGCCACCCGCGAGCGAGGGAAGAACCACGCGGCAAGAGGAATGGCGCTGCTCGCCTGCGCACTCGTGATCCCTGCCATCGCGGTCGATGCCTGGCTGGGCTGGCCGTTGCTCCACAAGACGGCCCACGTGCTGGACACCCGGTTCTCGCTCTGGGAGGTCGCGTTCCAGATGCTCGTGGAGCGGCCCATTCTCGGCCATGGCCCGAACACCTTTGGACTCGCCTGGGATGTCCACCTGAGCCAGGCGGGCGCTCCTTCCGCGGCGCCGGGAATGGAGAGAACTCCCTGGTGCCACAGCCTGCTCCTGGAGATCGCGGCTGAACGCGGACTCGTCGGGCTGGGGGCGTTGCTGGGCGTGCTCGGGAGGATCGGCTACCTGATCTTCCGGCGCCTGGACTTGCGCGACCCGGTCCTGGCCGTGCCCCTGGCCCTTTCGTTCGTCTTGTTTTCGCTTGCGGCGCTGTTCGAGCTCACCCTGCTTCGACAATGGGTCGTCACCCTGCTTTTCCTGTACGCCGGGATGGTCTCGGTGATTTCGAGGACGGACCGCAAATGAAGATCCGCGCACGAATGTTGGCCGCACGAGCCGTAGCGCTGTCGGCCGCGTCGCTTTGCCTCCTGGTTGCAGGCGTGTCGCCCGATTGGGCGGCGGCGCTCGCTGCGGCGTCGAAGTACGGCTACTACGGCTACGGATCATCGGGTACGTCGCTCGTGTGGCAACACGTCGACGGCCGCACCGCCATCTGGCTGATGGACGGGCTCGCGCCTACCGCCACGCGGGAACTCATCGGGGTCGCGACGGGGTGGACACCGGCGCACATCGCGGACCTGGACGGCGACGGCAAGAGCGACCTCGTGTGGCAGAACGCGGATGGCCGCGTCATGGTGTACCTGATGGATGGCACCACGCCCGTCACGAAGCAGTTGATCCTCCCCTCGGGCGGAGGCTGGACCGTGATGCAAGCCGCGGACCTGAACGGCGACGGCAAGGCCGACCTCATCTTCCAGAACACCGACGGCACGATCGCCGCATGGCTCATGAACGGCGCCGCGATGACGGCGGGCCAGACGCTGCTCGGCGGCGGTTCCGGCTGGAGCGTCACGAAGACCGGCGATTTCGACGGCGACGGTAGAGCGGACCTGCTGTGGACGCACACGGATGGCCGCGTCGCGATCTGGCTGATGGACGGGCTCGTCGTGAAATCGACGAACCAGATCCTCAACGCAGGCAGCGGCTGGAGCGTCACGCACGTCACGGACTTCGACGGCGACGGCAAGGCCGACCTCGTGTGGCAGAACGTCGACGGCTCGATCGCGATCTGGCTCATGAACGGCGCGGTGATGTCCTCCGGCAGCGGCCTCCTCAACGCGGGCACGGGCTGGAGCGTCACCCGCACCGGCGACTTCAACGGCGACGGCAAGGCCGACCTCTTCTTCCTGCACCCCGACGGCCGCGCCGCGATCTACCTCATGAACGGGCTGGTGCCGATCGAGACCACGCAAATCCTCAACGCGGGCGGCGGCTGGAGCGCCAAGCGCGTGCAGGACCTGAACGGCGACGGGAAGGTCGACATCGTCTGGGAGCACACCGACGGCCGCGCCGCGGTGTGGCTCATGAACGGCACCGCGATGAGTTCAGGCTCCGAGATCATCGCCCCCGCCACCGGCTGGAGCGTCTCGGCCGTGAGTCCCTAGACCCGAAATCGGCTACGATTCCCCCTCGAATCCGCGAGGGGAAATCGCAATGCCGAGAATCCACTGGAAGTCGTCTCTCCTGGGGCTGGTCCTGGCGTTCGCGGGCAGCGCGCAGGCCGCGTTCCACCTCTTCGAGATCGTCGAGGTCTATTCCAACGCGAGCGGCACCGTGCAGTACATCGAGATGCTCACGACCTCGTCGGGACAGACGCAACTCGCCGGACACCAGATGTCCGCGACCAACGGCACGACGACGAACACCTACACCATCACCACGAACCTTGGCGGCGACACCGCGAACCGTCGCGTGCTGTTCGCCACCGCCGGATTCGCGGCACTCGGCCTGGTCACGCCCGACTACATCCTGCCCAACCGGTTCCTCTTCACCACCAACGGCACGGTGAACTTCGTCGGCGTGGACACTTTCACCTACGGCGTGCTGCCCACCAACGGGACCGATGCGCTCAACCGCACCTTCACCGCGCACGTCGTCACGACGGGTCCCGGTTCGCCGACGAACTACGCCGGTACGACAGGCGCCATGTCGCTGCCGGCCGTCGCTCCTGCCCCGGACTACAACGGGAACTACAAGGGCGACCTGCTGTGGTCCAACACGGACGGCCGCGCGGCCATCTGGCTGATGAACGGCCTCGCGCCCGCGTCCACGCAGGAGATCATCGGCGCGGCCAGCGGCTGGAGCGTCGTGCTCTCGGCCGACTTCGACGGCGACGGCAAGAACGACCTCGTGTGGCAGCACACCGATGGCCGCATCGCGATCTACCTCATGGATGGCACGACACCCGCGCTCACCGCGCAGATCCTGAACGCGGGCGGCGGCTGGAGCGCGGTGCATGCACCCGACCTGAACGGCGACGGCAAGGCCGACCTCGTCTTCCATAACGTGGACGGGAGCGTGGCGGTCTGGACCATGAACGGGGCCGCGATGACGGCCGGCTCGACGATCATCGGCCCCGGCACCGGATGGAGCGTGATCCACACCGGGGACTTCGACGGCGACGGCAAGGGCGACCTCCTCTGGCGGCACACCGACGGGCGCCACGCGATCTGGCTGATGAACGGAACCAGCTTCACCTCGACGGCGCAGATCCTCAACGCCGGGAGTTGGACCGCCACGCACACGCCGGACCTGAACGGCGACGGGAAAGCGGATCTCGTGTGGCAGCACACCGATGGCACGATCGCGGTGTGGCTGATGAACGGGGCGGTGATGTCGAGCGGCACCGGCCTGCTCCCCGCGGGCACCGGCTGGAACGTGACCCGCGTGGGTGACTTCAACGGCGACGGAAAGGCCGACCTCTTCTTCCTGCACGCCGATGGGCGCGCGGCGATCTACCTGATGAATGGACTCACGCCGACCTCCACGCAGCAGATCCTGAACGCGGGCGGCGGCTGGAGCGCCAAGCGCCTCACCGATCTCAACGGCGACGGGAAGGCCGACATCGTGTGGGAAAACATCGACGGCAGCGTGGCGCTGTGGCTCATGAACGGAACGACCATGACCTCGGGCGCGGGCCTGCTCGGAACCGGCACCGGATGGAGCGTCAGCGGCGTGAGCCAGAGAGGGCAATAGGATGCGGGAGAATTTGCAGTCGGACTTTCGCGCGGCCGCACCCGCGGTCGATTTCTGCTCGCTGCGCTTCGTCGAGGAATCGAGCGAATACCTCGCGGTGCGCCAGGACGTGCCCGAGCCGCCGCAACTCTCGGTGGACCGCGGCGCGATGGTCACCGTGATCGACCAGGGCGGCCTCGGCTACGCGGCCACGAGCGACCTCTCGAAGTCCGGCATCGCCGAGGCGATCGGGCGCGCGAAGCATTACGCCGAACTCACGCGCGGCCGGTCCGTCGTCGACTACAGCAAGATCGCGATGCCCAAGCCGCAAGGCGAGTACCGCTCCCCGGTCGGCCGTGACACTTCGAAGGTCTCGCGGCGCGAGAAGTTCGATCTTCTCGGCGCGGAAGCGAAGAAGTGCCGCATCGACGATCGCATCGTGGACTGGGATGCGTCGCTCTGGACCACGAAGGTGCGGCAGGCTTACTACACGGCCGACGGCGGCGCGGTCGAGCAATCGTTCGACATGCTGGTGCCGAACCTCTCCGCGACGGCGCACGCGAACGGCGAATCGCAGACGCGCACGCACGGCGGGCGCTACAACGGCTTCTGCCGCCAGGGCGGGATGGAGATCCTCGAGGCCTTCGGCCTCGAAGGCGCGGGCCGCGCCGTGGCCGAAGGCGCGCTCGAACTGCTCGCCGCGCCCAATTGCCCGACCGGCAAGATGGACGTGCTGCTGATGCCCGACCAGATGATGCTGCAGATCCACGAATCGATCGGCCATCCGCTCGAGCTGGATCGCATCCTCGGAGACGAGCGCAACTTCGCGGGCACCTCCTTCGTCACGCTCGACATGTTCGGGACGTACCAGTACGGCTCGGAGCTGCTGAACGTGACGTACGACCCGACGCGGCCCGAGCAGTACGCGAGCTATGGCTGGGACGACGACGGCACGAAAGCCGAGCGCCAGTTCGTGATCCGCAAGGGCCGCCTCGAGCGCCCGCTGGGCGGCGCGATCTCGCAGGCGCGCGCGGGCGGCATCGCGGGTGTAGCGAACACGCGCGCGTGCTCGTGGAACCGCCCGCCGATCGACCGCATGGCGAATCTCAACGTGGAAGCGGGTGATTCGTCGCTCGAGCAACTCATCGCGTCGATCGAGAACGGCGTGCTGATGCGCACCAACGTCTCGTGGTCCATCGACGATTCGCGCAACAAGTTCCAGTTCGGCTGCGAGTGGGGCCGCGTGATCCGCAACGGGAAGCTCGCCGAAGTGGTGAAGAACCCGAACTACCGCGGCGTCTCGGCCACGTTCTGGCGCTCGCTCTCCGGCGTGGGCGACGCATCCACGTTCCAGGTGATGGGCACGCCGTTCTGCGGCAAGGGCGAGCCGTCGCAAGTCGTTCGCGTGGGGCATGCAGCTCCCGCGTGCAGGTTCTCGAACATCGACGTCTTCGGCGGCGCGTCCTGATGGAGGAAGCTTTCCTGGGCGAGGTCCGCGTGGCCGGTTGGCCCCGGGTGCCGGAGGGCTGGCTGCCCTGCGACGGCCGATTGGTGTGGGTCTTCGAGTACCCGGAGCTCTTCAAGCTGATCGGCACGACGTACGGCGGCGACGGCCAGAAAAAGTTCGGCATCCCGGACCTGCGCGGGCGCACGCCGATCGGCGCGGGCGCGGGCCCCGGCCTCTCGCCGCGTTCCAACGGGCAGATGATCGGCGAGGAAAACGTCATTCTCACCAGCGCCACGATGCCCCGGCACACACACATCGCGCAGACCTCCTCGAAGGTCGGCACCTTGAGCACGCCCTCCGGGAATGCCTGGGCGGACACCGCGACGGCGCAGGAACGATTCAGCGACCAGCCGCCGAACGCCGCGATGGCGGAGCACGCGATCTCCAGCTCCGGCCGCAGCCTGGGCCACGACAACATGATGCCCTTCCAGGTGATGGGCTTCGTCATCGCGACCTCCGGCGCCTGGCCCGAGCGGCCCTGACCCGGAGAACCCATGGCCCAGGCCTACCTCGGCGAGATCCGGATCTTTGCAGGCGCGTTCGCGCCGCAGGGCTGGATGTTCTGCGACGGCACGGTGCTGTCGATCGTGAAGAACACGCCGCTCTTCGCCGTGATCGGCACCACGTACGGAGGCGACGGCATCCAGAACTTCGCCCTGCCCGACTTGCGGGACCGCGTTCCCGTGGGCGTCGGCCGGGCTTCCGGGCTCGCGAACCGCGTGCAAGGCGAAACCGGAGGCAGCGCGGCGGTCGCCCTCACGGACCACACGATGGGTGCGCACGACCACCGCGCCCAATGCTTCTCCGGTGCGGGCAACCACAGGTCGCCGCGCGGGCGCATCTGGGCGCAATCGAACACGAACGACCCGCCGTTCCACACGCCTCCCGCGCTCGCCCCGATGAATGCCGCGGCCGTAGGCACGACGGGTGGTGGCCAGCCGCACGCGAATGAGCAGCCCTTCCTCGCGGTGAATTTCATCATCGCGGTGTCCGGCGACTTTCCCCGGTTCACCTGAGCGAAAGCCCCATGCCCTACATCGGCCAGATCAAGCTCGCGTCCTTCGACTACGCCCCGAAGGGCTGGGCGATTTGTGACGGCTCGCTGCTGCCGGTCGAGAAATTCGCCGAGCTCCACTCCGTGATCGGCAGCCTCTATGGGGGTGACGGCAAGAGGACGTTCGCGCTGCCCGACCTGCGCGGCCGCGCACCCATGCATTTCGGAAGCCACAAGCAGGGCACGTCGGGCGGCACCGAGACCGTCACCCTCACGGTCGATCAGATCCCGCCGCACACACACCAGCCGGTCGGCACGACAACCACCGGGAGCCTGCCGGTTCCGACCGGCAATGTGTGGGCGGTCTCCCGCGGCCTTCCCTACAACAACACCGCCGACGCACCGATGTCCCCCAGCGCCCTCGCCACTTCCGGCGAAGGCGGGCCGCACGAGAACATGCAGCCCTCCACCGTCCTCACGTTCATCATTGCCCTCACCGGAACCTTGCCGCCGCGCTGACCATGAAGCCCGAATCCATGAAGCAGTACTTCCACGACCTCGCCGCGCACGTCGACACGCTCGCCAAGCCCGGCGAGGTGATCGTCTCGACGATGGCCGCGGAGAACAGCGACTTCATCCGCTTCAACAAGAGCGCGGTGCGCCAGGCGATGGGCATCCGCCAGGTCTACTGGACGCTCTCGCTGATCCGCGACAACCGCCGCCTCGATTCGCGCGTGACGCTCGCGGGGCGACTCGACGGTGACCGCGACACACTCGGCGCCGCGTTGGCCGAACTGCGCAACGGCATCGGCGAACTGCCGGTGGATCCGTTCCTCCTCTACCAGACCGAGCCGGCGAAATCGTCGCGTGAAGGACTGGGGCGGCTACCCAATCCTTCGCAGGTGATCGAGGAAGTGGTCGCGGCAGGACGCGGCCTGGACCTCGTGGGCCTCTACGCGGGCGGACCGATCTATCGCGGTTTCGCCAACACGCTCGGCACGCGTTACTGGCACGCGGTGGAGAGCTTCAACTTCGGCTGGTGCCTGTACCACGACCGCGACAAGGCGGTGAAGACGAGCTACGCGGGCAACACTTGGGATGGCGCTTCGTTCGGCCAGCGCATGGGCTTCGCGCGCGAGCAGCTGGCCCGCCTCGCCGAGACGCCGCGCACGCTCGCACCGGGAAGCTATCGCGCCTTCATCGCGCCCTCGGCGATGACCGAGATCCTCGGCATGCTGTCGTGGGCCGGGTTCGGACTGAAGAGCCGCAACACGAAGCAGACCGCGCTGATCCGCATGGCCGACCAGGGCGCCACCCTCTCGCCGCAAGTCTCGCTGCTCGAGAACACCGGCGGCGGAATGGCGTGCGGCTTCCAGGCCGAGGGCTTCATGCGTCCCTCGAGCGTGCCGCTCGTCGAACGCGGGCGGCTCGCGGCGCCGCTTGTCTCGCCCCGCTCGTCGCGCGAGTACGACGTACCGACCAACGGCGCGAACGCATCGGAGAGCCCCGAGTCGCTCGACCTCGCCGGCGGTTCGCTCGCCAACGCCGAAGCCCTCGCCGCGCTCGGCACCGGCATCTACGTGGGCAACCTCTGGTACCTCAACTTCTCCGACCGTTCCGCCTGCCGCATGACGGGCATGACGCGCTTCGCATCCTTCTGGGTGGAAAACGGGCAGATCCAGGCGCCGCTCAACGTGATGCGGTTCGACGACACGGTCTACCGCGTGCTGGGCGACAACCTCGAGGCCCTCACGCGCGAGCGCGACCTCATCGTCGACGACGACAGCTATTCGGAGCGTTCGACGTCGTCCATGCGCACTCCCGGCGCGTTGTTGAAGGAGTTCGCTCTCACGCTTTGACCGTTGACGTCCCCGTGGCCAACGCGCCTTCGTTTTTTGGTAGTGTGATGGACCGCCCCATCGGGCGGGCTCCGAGAACAAGACTTCGTCCACGTCCGAAAGGGCGCGAGGCGGCCGGACTTTCAAAATTTCTCAGGGAGTTCACCTTGCAAAACTTGCGCACACGTCTGTCCCGTTTCGCCGTCCTTTTCCTCTCCGTCGCAGCATCCGTCCTCGTCCTGGCCAGTCCCGCCGCCCTCGGCGCTGGTGCGTATACCTACGTTACCGCCCCGGACAACAGCGGCAGCGGCTGGTGGAACGTCGACCCCGGCGCCGATACGCGCAGCGGCGGCACGGCCAATATCGTGGCCGGCCCCGGCGGCCCGGGTGCAGTCGGCACCGGCAGCCTGCGGATGACGTCGGACTCGTCCCTGCCCGGCGGCGCCAGCGCGGCCAAGGCGCAGTTCGTCACCTACTCGTTTGTCGGTACCCGCCTGAGCGACATCAGCGGCATGAGCTACGCCGACTATCGCGCGTCGACCTCAACGACCAACAGCGGCCAGCGCATCAGCCTCAACCTGCAGGTCGACTTCATCGGCGACGGCACCAGCTTCACCACGCTCGTGTTCGAGCCGATCTATCAATCGGGCGGCGCCGGCGCCCTGGTCAGCGACCAGTGGCAGGCGTGGGATGCATTCAAGGGCGGCAACGCGATCTGGTGGTCGACCAAGCCGATCCCCGGTGTCTGCGACTTCAACTGCTTCGTCAGCTGGAACACCATCCTCGCCAACAACCCGAACGCGAAGATCAAATACCTGGTTGGCTTCAACATCGGCTCCGGCTGGACCGGCCAGTTCACCGGCTATGCCGACGGCCTCACCCTCCGCACCCCGGCGGGCAGCGAGATCTACAACTTCGAGACGGTTGCGCCGCCGGTAACGACCACCGCGCTCACGGTCAGGCCTTCGCTCGTCAACACCCCGACCCTGTTCTTCGATAGTCGGCATGTCGTCGGCGTCGGCCCCGATTCGGCGCCGGGCTTCGGCGTCGGCGCGTTTGCCTCCGATGGCGTCGCGAAGACGGACCTGTACATTGCTCCGACCGAACTGTTCGGTCGCGATGTGCCGGTCGGTGAAGTGAAGTCGTTCAGCTTCTGGACCAAGAAGGGCACCACGCACGCCGCCGACTTGAACGACTGGTACGTCAACCTCTACACCAAGCCGTACCCGGGCCAGCTCACCGGCACCGGCTTCTACGGCGTGCGCCTGAACAGCCAGCCGTATCTGTCGGAGAACATCAGCGAGGCGGCCAATACATGGAACCTGTGGTCGAGCGCGGGCCCCACCAACTGGCTGCGCATGTGTGAGTCGACGTATGGTTACTTCGGCAGCAACACCGACCCTCACCTGGCCGACTTCGTTGGCGGCGTGAGCCTCCCCGGTGCGCGCGGATCCGGCGTGCCGTACGGCATCCAGCCGATCCTGTTCTTCTCGCCGCAGACCGCCAGCGGTACGGCAGGCTTTACCGGTCGCATCGACGGCTTTCGCGTCGAGCTGATGAATGGCTCGGTGGCGACGGTCAACTTCGAGCGTGATCAAACCCTCGGCAAGCCGGGTGACTTCGACGGCGACAACAAGCAAGACATCGTCTTCCGCCACACCGACGGCCGGGTCGCGATCTGGACCATGAACGGCCTCACGACGACGACGAGCGCGCAGATCTTCCCGGCCGGCACGGCGTGGACAGTGGCGCGCCAGGCCGACACGGATGGCGACGGCAAGAGCGACCTCGTCTGGCAGAACCCGGATGGGCGCGTGGCCGTCTACCAGATGAACGGCACCACCGCGACGACGAAGACCAACCTGCTGCCCGCGGGCGGCTGGCAGGTGAAGCATGCGGGCGACCTGGACGGCGACGGGCGTGCCGACATCGTGTTCCAACACAGCGACGGCACGACCGCGGCCTACCTGATGAACGGCGGCACGATCGTGCAGGGCGGCACGCTGCTCGGCGCCGGCTCGGGGTGGAGCGTCACCAAGACCGGCGACTTCGACGGTGACGGACGGATGGACCTCGTCTGGACGCACACCGACGGCAGCGTCGCGATCTGGTTGATGAACGGCCTCACGGCCACGTCGATGGCGCAGGTCATGAACGCCGGCAGCGGCTGGAGCGTGGCCCACGTCGCGGACATGGACGGCGACGGCAAGGCCGACCTCGTGTGGCAGCACACGGACGGCCGCGTCGCGGTGTGGCTGATGAACGGCACCACGATGACGAGCGGCGCGGAAGTGCTCGCGGCCGGCAGCGGCTTCGTCGTGGCGCGCACCGGCGACTTCAACGGCGACGGCAAGGCCGACCTGCTCTTCACCCACAGCGACGGCCGCATGGCGATCTGGCTCATGAACGGGCTCACGGTCACCACGAGCACGCAGCTCCTCAACGCGGGCGCCGGCTGGAGCGTCGTCAACGTCATCGACCTGGACGGCGACGGCAAGTCCGACATCCTCTTCGAGCACACGGACGGGCGCATCGCGGCGTGGCTGATGAACGGCACCACGGTCAGCTCGGGCGGCGACCTCCTCGGGGCCGGCTCCGGCTGGCACGTCCTCGCGCCGTAACCCGGCGCGAGGTCAACGCCCTCTTCTCTGCAGCGTTATTCGGCTGGGCCCTCCCGGGTCCAGCCGTTGACGCCATTGGCCCCTCCGGTTAGGATGAAAAAAGCTTTCAGAAACAATTACTAACCGAATGATTTTCAAGCGAAAACTGAAGGCCCTGCCGATCGTGCTGCTGCTCCTCGCGGCACCGGCCTTCGTCTTCGCCGAAGCCCCGAAGCCCGCCGCCTTCCCGCCCGCCTTCGAGGACCCGGACGACGTCCCCCTTCCCGATCCCGACCTCTGGCATCGCATCCGCATGGGCTTCGCGCTCGAGCCGATGGAGTCGGTGCACATCGTGAAGTGGGAGGCGTGGTACTCCGATCGCCCCGAGTACATCGCGCGCTTCGTCGGCCGCGGCAGCCGCTACCTCCACCATATCGTCGAGGAAGTCGAGAAGCGCAAGATGCCGATGGAGATCGCGCTGCTGCCGGTGGTCGAGAGCGCCTTCAACCCGCACGCGTACTCGCGCTCCAAGGCCTCGGGCCTTTGGCAATTCATCCCGTCCACGGGCAAGAGCTACGGCCTGTCGCAGGACTACATGAAGGACAACCGCCGCGACGTGATCGCCGCGACGGATGCCGCGCTCACGTACCTTCAGCGCCTCTACGGCATGTTCAACAGTTGGGAACTGGCACTTGCGGCGTACAACTGCGGCGAAGGCTGCGTGGGCCGCGCGATCGCCGCGAACCAGCGCAAGGGCCTGCCCACGGACTTCCAGAGCCTGAAGCTGCCGCCCGAGACGCAGAACTACGTGCCCAAGCTGATGGCCGTGAAGAACATCGTGCTCGCCCCCGCCACGTACGGCGTGGACCTCGAGAGCGTTCCCGACCAGGCGTACTTCACGACGGTGGCCGCGCCCGACAAGATCGACGTGAAGCTCGCCGCGAAGTTGGCGGGCCTCACCGAGGAAGAGTTCCTCGCGCTCAATCCCTCGAACAACAACGCGGTCGCGATCGCCAAGAACGGCACGCTGCTGGTCCCGCTCGACAAGGCCGATGCGTTTCGCACGAACCTCGAGGGGTACGACAAGCCGCTCGTGACGTGGACCACGGTCTCCGCGAAGAAAGGCGAGTCGATCGATTCACTCGCCAAACGCTATGGCGTGCCCGCGCACGAGTTCCGCGCCGCCAACGGGGCGGTGAAGCTGAACAAGAAGGGCTACCTCGCGGTGAACCAGGTCATCATGGTTCCGATGGCAGCGGCTCCGAAGACCGCACCGCAAGTCACCGTCGCCGCGGCCCCTTCGCAGGGAACCGCGAAGGCCACGCCCGCGGTCGAACGTGGGGCGACTTATGTCGTGCGTTCCGGCGACACGCTCTACGGCATCGCGCAGCGCGCCGGCTCCACCGTCGACGACATCCTGCGCATCAATCGCCTCACGGCCAAGACCGTGATCCAGCCCGGCCTCAAGCTGCGGTTGCCCTGACCGGGCCGTCGTCATTCCCGCGTACGCGGGAATCCAGGAATAAGACGTCGCGCGACCTGGAGAATTCGGTGACGCGCCACGGTGGTTCCGGAAGGAAGCCGCTCGGGCTTCACGTGTGCGGAGGATCGCTTTTCGCATTTCATAAACAAGTCGTTTATGAAATGTGGATGAGCATCACCTCTCTCAACGCTCGTCGGGTCCGTGGGATGATCGATGCGCGAATGGGTGCACGAGCTCGATCGACATCTTGGAGACCGTCATGCGGCCTTCCATGGAGAGCGCACGGCGGCTTCCTTCCTCACGACCCTGACTTCAGCTTCCTCAACTCGACACGTTCCGAAGCCTCAGGCACGAGCTGCGGCGTGAGCTTCCCTTCGATTTCTCCGGCGAGTGCCGCGGCTTCGGCCTTGCGTCCCGCACCCACGAGCACGCGTGCCCGATCGAGCGCGATGCGTGCAGCGCGAGGATCCCGATCGCCACCCGCCTTGCGCGCGCGTTCCTCGGCGTCCTTCAGGTCGGCGAGCCCGGCGTCGAGGTTCCCCGCGCGCACGGCCTCGAGTCCGCGAAGCCGGAGGTAGTCGATGCGTTTTGCCGGAAGGGTTTCGACATCCTTGGCGAGTGAAGCGATGCGTTCGTGCGCACCACCCAGGTCGCCCAGCGCCAGGTCGCGCTCGGCCCGGGCGAGCTTCACGTCGACCGTCGTGTTGCCGCTTTCGCCGAAGAGCTTGCGCCACATCTCGTAGGACTCGGCGAGTGGCGCGCCCGCCTCCGCCGCTCGTCCGCTGCGCACGAGGTTCTGCCCCTGGAAGTAGAGCGCGCGCGCGATGAGGGTATCGCCCGCCGGGAGGGTCTTGCGCAGGATCGCGAGCGCTTCGGTGAACGCCGCATCGGCGCCGGCCGTGTCGCCCGAGGCCGCGCACGCTTCGCCGAGGCGCAGGAGGTTCACGCCGAGGAGCGTCGATGGCGTGGCCTCCACCTTCTTGCGCAGGGCCACGGCATCGCGCAGCGGGGGCGTCGCATCGAGCGGTCGTCCGACCTCGAACAGCGTGGCGCCCAGGCCCTGCATCGCGCTGGCCACGTGCAGGCTCGACTCGCCGTGCTTCTGCCGGCGCAGGTCCACTGCCTTGCGATGATCGGCCACCGCTTCGTCGACGCGCCCCAGCTTGCGCAGCGCCAGCGCACGCGCCGCGAGCGCGGTCATGGCGTGCCGGGACGATTCGCCGAGGAGCCGCGTGTAGATCCCGAGCGCCGTGTCGAGGTAGGGCAAGGCCTCGCGCGTCGAGCCGGGCTGCAGGTTGTAGTACCGGCCGAGCGCGACATTCGCTTCGGCGAAGGGGATGCTCTCGCGCCCGTCGAGCTTTTCCTTGGTCGCGAGCGCGGCGAGGAGCAGCGTGCGCGATTCGTCCCAGCGCTGGAGCCTCGCGAGCAGGATGCCCAGCGTCATCTGGGTGTCGGAGGCCGCGGCCGACTCCGGGCCCGCATGGCGAATGCGAAGGGCCAGCGCTTCGCGCGCGTCCTTCTCGGCGAGCCCCGGTTCGGCGTTGCTGGATCGCAGCGTCGCGTTGCGGGAGAGCAGCTCGGCCAGGACGAGCGGCCGGTCGAGCGTGCGTTCCAACGCGATGGCGCGCGTGAACGCATCGATCGCCTGGCGCGGGCGCCCCAGGTTGCCGTAGATGACGCCCAGCGCGCGGTAGATCGACGCCTGGGTCTCGGGCTGGTTGGCGAGCTCGCGGTCGACGCGCCCGGCCGCCGCGTCGACGATGCGCACCGCCGAGATGTCGGGGGAGTCGGTGTCGGCGAGTTCCTCGTTCTCGAACATGGAGAGGAGGAACGCGTTGAATTGCGCGGCCGACTGTTGCGCCGCGGTCGCGCGGTTGCGCTCGGCCACGGCGCGGTCTTCGGACTGCCGGGCGCTGTCCCGCTCGCGCAGCGCCGCCTGCTCGGCCAGGGAAGTGCGGTCGCGCTCGCGTTCGGCGTCGGTGCGCGAGACATTGGCGGCATCGCGGTCGAGCAAGGCCTGGGCTCGCGCGGCCCGTGTCGCATCGCGCTCGGCGACGGCGACCTTCTCGGCCGATTGCGCGCGGTCGCGTTCCGTGAGCACGCGCACGGCCGATCCCGCGAGGACCACGGCGAGGAGCGCCACGCCCGCGAGGGCCGGCCATTGGCGCTGCGCGAACTTGCGCACGCGATAGGTGGCCGTGGCCGGCATCGCTTCGAGCGGCATGCGATCGAGGTAGCGGCGCAGGTCGGACGCCAGCGCGGCGGCACTCGCGTAACGCTGCGCGGGGTCCTCTTCGGTGGCGCGCGAGACGATCGCGCGCAATTCCGCGTCGAGCGGCTTCGAGCCCCGGGCCGTCGCCAGGAGTTCGTCGAGGAGGCGACCGAGGCTGAAGACGTCCGTAGCCGTGGAGAGCGCCTCGCCGCGCCGTTGCTCGGGGCTCGCGTAGCGCGGCGTGAAGGCACGCGCGATTGTCGGCGCCGCGCTGCCGGGCACGCCCTCCCCTGACGGATCGCCCGCCGGTGGATCGCTCGCAGGAGCGGCGTCGAGAAGCCGCGCGATGCCGAAGTCGAGCAGCATCGGACGCCCGCCCGCCTCGACCAGGATGTTCGAGGGCTTGATGTCGCAATGCACGACCAGGTGGCCGTGGGCGAAGGCGATCGCGCCGCAGACCTCGATCATCGCCTCGATCGCCTGGTGCGGACTCCAGCCCCGCTCGCGCGCCGCGCGGTCGATCGCCGCGCCCTCCACGAATTCCATCACGAGGTACGGCTGGCCCATCGCCGTCGCCCCGCCGTCGAGCAGCCGGGCGATGTTCGGGTGCACCAGCGTGGCGAGCAGTTGGCGCTCGCGCGTGAAGTAGGCGAGCGACTCGGGCCGCGGCACGCCCTTCACGAACTTGAGCGCAGCGGTCTTGCGGTAGTGGCCGTCGTCGCGCTCGACGAGGTAGACGCTGCCCATGCCGCCCGCGCCGATCTCGCGTTCGATGCGCCAGATGCCGAGCACGTCGCCGGGCTGCGGATGACGCGACGCGGAAGAGATCGCGGTGCGCAGCAGCTCCGACATGTGCGTGGTGGAACCGCTCGCGGCGAGCAGCGAGCGCACCCGCTCGCGAATGGCGCCGTCGTCCGTCAGTTCGCACAGGCGCGTCTCGCGCTCCTCGGGCGGCAACTCGATGACCGCGTCGAAGAGGCTGCGGACCTGCGCGAAGTCGTTCGTCTCCACCTAGGAATCCCCGGCCATCGCCTTGGCCACCCACGCGCGGGCGAAGCGCAGGTCGCGCGTCACCGTCGGCACGGAAACACCCAGCACCGAGGCCACCTGCTCACGCTCGAGCCCCCCGAAGTACGTGAGGTGCATCACGCGGCCGCAACGCTCGTCGAGCTTCTCCAGGCCCGCGAGCGCTTCGTCCAGCGCGAGCAGGTCCGAGGCCATCGACTCCTCGCCGGCTCCGGCCTCCCCATCGGTGAGCGTCACGAAGACGCGGCCGCCACCGCGCTTGTCCGCGGCGCGAGCCCGCGCGTGATCGACGAGGATCGAGCGGATCGCGAGCGACATCGTGGCGAAGAAATGCGCGCGGTCGTTGTACGCCATCGGCGCGGGCATCGCCTTCATGAGGACCTCGTGCACCAGCTCCGTGGGCGAGAGCGTGGCATCGCCCCCGAACTGCCCGAGGCGGCGCCCGGCGATGGCGCGAAGCTGGTCGTAGACCTGGTCCACCAGCGAGGCGAAGGCGGCGCCGCTGCCGTCGCGCCACGCGTGCAGCAGCGTGGTCAGGGAATCGCGGGCGGGTTCCGTCACGGCTCAGGCGGTCATGGAGGGCCTCCATTGTCACATGCCTCCGCCGCCCGGCCCAGGAAAGCCGGCGCACGCCTTGCCGGCCCGCGGTCGACTTATTGCCCCGCCGTCGACACGCTCCAGCCGGTGCCCGCCCCGAGGACCTCGAGGCCGGACACGACCACCGCGCCGTTCATCAGCCACACCGCGACACGGCCGTCCGCGTTCTGCCAAACGATGTCCGCCTTGCCGTCGGCGTTCATGTCCTGCACCCGCTTCACCGACCAGCCGCCGCCGTTCAGGATCTGGATCGGCGCCACGATCGTCGCGCCATCCATGAGGCAGATCGCGGCGCGACCGTCGGTGTTCTCCAGCAGCAGGTCGATGCGCCCGTCGGCGTTGAAGTCGCCGGCGCGCGTGACCACCCACCCGGTGCCGGGGCCCAGCAGCGTGGAGCTCGCCGCGGTCGTGAGGCCGTGCATCAGCCACACGCCCACGGTGCCGTCCGTGTGTTGCCACACGAGGTCGGCCTTGCCGTCGCCGTCGGTGTCGACGGCTTCCTTCAGCGTCCAACCCGAGCCCGCACCCATCACCGTGGCCGAGCTCTTCGTCGTGAGCCCGTCCATCAGCGCGATCTGCACGCTGCCGTCCGTGTGCACGAGGACCAGGTCGTCCTTGCCGTCGCCATCGAAGTCGGCGGTTTTCACGACCGTCCACCCCGATCCCGCCGCAAGCAATGTGCCTTGCGTGGTGATCGTTCCACCGTCCATCAGCGCCGCGGACACCGTGCCGTCCGTGTTCTTCAGCAACAGGTCCGCCTTGCCGTCGCCGTTCAGATCCCCCACCGCGCTCACCGTCCAGCCCGCGGCCGCGGCGAAGAGGTTCACCTTGGTTGGCGCCGTGAGGCCGTCCATCAGGTACACGGTGACGCGCCCATCCGGGTTCTGCCACACGAGATCGCTCTTGCCGTCTCCGGAAAGATCGGTCACGAACGCCACCTGCCAGGCGGTGCCCGCCGGGAAGATGTTCGCGCTGCTGGCAATCGTCGTCCCGTCCATCAGCCAGATCGCGTGCGTGCCGTCCGTATGGCGCCACAGGATGTCGGACTTCGCACTCGCATCGAAGTCCATCCGGACTTCGGACGGAACCTCGAACGTCACCGCCACCGTGCAGTTGCCGTTGATCGACGGCGTCGTGAACGTCGTGCCCACGAGCGAGCCGCCGCAGGTGCCGCCGACGCGCGGCACGTAGCCGAAGTCGGGTGTCACCGTGAAAGTGAGCGGCGTGTTGTACGGCACCGTCTGCGTGGACGCCGGCGCGATGCTGCCGTGCGCGCCCGCGCTCGAAGTCACCGAGTACGACACCGGCGGCGTAAAGGTCGCGGTGATCGACGACGAAGCACCGATCGTGATCGTGCACGGGCCGGTACCGGTGCAGCTGGCACTCCCGGTGCCGCCGCTCCAGCCGGTGAATGTCGAGCCCACCGTCGGAGAGGCCGTGAGCGTCACGATCTGGCCGAGCGAGTACGGCTCTTCGCAATCCGTGCCGCAGTTGATGCCGACGATGTCGGAAGTCACCGTGCCCGCGCCCGTACCGGCCTTGGCCACCGAAAGCAGCGCGCTCCCGGTCAGCGGCACCACCGGAGTGGTGAACTCGCTATACGCGCCGGTATTGACGGCGTTGACCGCGGCCACCTTGCACTTGACCCCGATGCCCGGCGTGAGGCCCGACATCGTGATGCTCGTGGTGGGCGAGGTCACCGTGCCCACGGGAACGGTCGGCGCGGTGATCGCGTAGCAGATCATCGTGTAGCCCGTGATCGGCGTGCCGCCGCCGAGCTTCGGCAGCACACGCGCGTTCACGGTTCCGACACCCGCCCAGATGTCGACCAGGAAGGGCGCGGTGGGTTGGGTGGGATTGACCACGAAAACCGCCGTGATCGTCGTCGTTCCGCCCCCACCGATCTGCACCCGGCACGTGGGCGTGTTGTTGCCGCCGCTCGCGCCGCCGCCTTCGTAGTTGCACATCATGCCGCTGGACAAGACCCATCCGCTGAAGAGGCGGCCGGCGGCCGGCGTCGCGACGAGCGTCACGTACGAGCCCGGGATGATCTGCTCCGTGCAATCGCCCGGGCAGTTGTACGCGCCCGCCGGATCCGTCGACGTGACGGTCCCGCCCGCCACGCCCGTGGGTACCGACACGTTGACCGTCGACAGCGGCACGGTCGGCACGACCATGTTCGACCACGCCGACGCGGGACCCGCGCCCATCGCGTTGCTCGCGAGGACCTTGCAGTACGTGGCGCGTCCCGAATTCAGGCCGGTGACCGTGACGGGCGAGCTGTAGCCGGTCGCCTGCACCGTGGCCATGGTTCCGCCGTACATGTCTTGCTGCTCGCAGATCGCCGTGTAGAGGCTCACCGGCATGCCACCGTTGTTCGCCGGCGGCGTGAACGTGACGACGGCCGAATAATTGCCGGCCACCGCGGAGACGCCCGTCGGCGCGGACGGCGGGAACGCCACTTGCGTGAACGTCGCCGCGACGGTGCAGTCGGCGGTGATCGGCGCGGTGGTGTACGTGGCGCCCGAGAGGCTTCCGCCGCACGTGCCGCCCACCGTCGGGGAGTAGCCCGTCACGGCCCCGACGATGAACGTCGTCGTGGCACCTTGCGTCACCGTCCTCGGATAGTTCGGGTTGATGCCGCCGTTCGGGCCCGCCGAGGGCGTGACCGTGAACGCGACCGGATCGACGACGATCGTCATCGCGCGCGACGACGACAGGCTCGCCGCATCGGTGAGCGTCACCGTGAAGTTGAACGTGCCGAGTTGCGAGGGCGTTCCCTGCAGCACGCCGGCCGTCGAGAGCGTCACGCCCGGCGGCAGCGAACCGCCGGTCACGGCAAAGGAGAACGGCTGCGTGCCGCCGCCCGCCCCGAGGGTGAACGGACCGTAGGCCCAGGCGAGGCGCGCATTCGGGAACACCGGCGCATACATCAGCAGCCCTTGAGACCACACCTCGGCCGTGCCGCCGCCCGAAACCAGGACGGCGCCGCTGTCGAGCAACGTCAGGGCGGCCGGATTGTGCGCGGCCACGAGCTGCGTCGACGTCGCCCACTGGTTCTGCACAGGGTCGTAGATCTCCGTCGTGGTCCCGCCGTTGGAGCCGCCCGCGACCATCACGCGGCCGTCGGCCATGCGCACGATGCCGTGATCCGCGCGCGGGACCGTCAGCGAGCCCGCGGCGGTCTGCGCGCCCGTGGCCGTGTCGTAGAGGTAAGCGGTGGCATTGGTGAGTTGGTTGTACACGGTACCGCCGGCGACAAGGACCTTGCCGTCCGGCATCAGGACCGCGGCGTGCGATGCACGCGCATCCGTCGTGCCGTGGCCGGACCACGTGTTGTTGGCCGGGTCGTAGACCTCCGCGAGCGTGCGATACACGTTCGCGGCGGATAGGCCGCCGATCACCAGCACGCGCCCGTCGGGCAGCAGCGTGGCCGTGTGGTTGCCGCGCGATTGCGCCATCGGGGCCGCGGGGCTCCACGTGTTGGTGGCGGGATCGTAGAGGTCGGCCAACGCGGTCGCGAGACCCGGGATGCCGCCGGCGGCGAGCACGCGGCCGTCGGCCAGCTTCGTGAGCGTGAAGCTGACCCGCGCGGTGGACATGCTGCCCGCGGGAGACCACGCGTTCGTGGCCGGGTTGTAGACCTCGGCGAGGTGCGCCGTCGTGGCGGTTCCCCACCAGTCCCGGCCACCCGCGACGAGCACGCGCCCGTCATCCAGCACGACGGCGGCCCCGCGCTCGCGCGCCGAGACCATCGGCGGAAGCGCAGTCCATTGCACAGTCACGGGGTCGTAGATCGCCGCAGGTGCGGCGTAGGGGCTGCCGGCGACCATCACGCGGCCGTCGTTCAGCTTGACCGTCATCTCCCGCACGGTATTCACGGACATGACCAGCTGCGACGAGAACGAGCCCGTGATCGTCGCGGTCTCCCACGTCGCGTCACCGGGCACGGTGGCCGTGAGCGTGCACGTGCCGAATTGCAGCGCCGTCACCATCACGCCGCTCACCGAGCAGATCGAGGGCGTGGAGGTCGTGAGCTGCGTCGGATAGATCGAGTTGCTGGTGGCCGGCACCTTCGCGACCGCCACGCCGATCTGCATCGGGCCGTTGTTGATGAACGCGAGCGGCTGGATGCCGCGCAGGACGGTGACCGACGCATAAACGCGCGGAGCGGCATCGCGGACGCTGCTGGCCGCCTGGCCGTCGGCGTACACCGTGCAAGTGCCGGGCTTGTTGAAGTACAGCGTGCGCGGATACGAGTTGTCCTGCGAGCAGGTGTCCGGCGTGCTGACGTAGGTGGCCACCCGGACGCCCAGGTTGGTCCACGCTTCGACGCGAGCCGCGGTGTTCAGCCCGCTGGACGCGGGGAGCGCGGGCGCGAAGGCCACCGTCTGCGTGAAGCGGATCGTCGTGTCCGAGCGGCGCTGCGGCGCGGCCGAATAGTCCGTACTTCCCGCCTGGTCCGCGAGGATCACGCAGACGCCGCCGTCGACCATCGTGACGACGTTGCCGGAGACGGTGCAGACGCCGAGGCTGCCCGACGTGAACGTCACCGGGTTGCCCGATCCGCCGCCGGTGGCGGCCAGCGTCACCGGCGCGCCGGTCTCGGACATCGTGGGAAAGCCTTCGTACGTGATCGCCTGCGGAATCTTCGCGACGGTCAACGTGAAGGACTGCGTGCCCGCGACGCTCGCACCGCTCATCGCGTTGATCGTGAACGGATAGACGCCCGCCGTGCCGCTGGCCGGCGCGCCCGTGATGAAGCCACCCGCCGACAGTGCCACGCCCGCGGGCAGCGTGCCCGTGGCGGTGTACGACGTCGGCGTGACGCCACTCGTGGTGACGCGGAAGCTGCCCGCGGAGAGCACGGTGAACGTGGTCGCGTTCGCGCTCATGATCGTGGTGCCCGTGTTCGGAGTGGCGCTCGCGACGGCCGAGGCCGGGCCGGTGCCGCGCGCGTTCACGGTGCGCACCGTGCAGCTCGAGGCTACGCCGTTGGCGAGGCCATTCACGACGATGGTCGTGCCCGTGGCGCTGGCCGTCACATTGCCGGGCTGGCAGGTGGCCTCGTAGCGGATGACCGGCATGCCGCCGTCGTTGACGGTCGCGGGGAACGTGAGCGTGATGTTCTCGTTGCCCGGTCCCGCGATGATGTCGGTGGGCGGCGCGGCCACCGTGGCCGGCTTGATGAACTTGCCGAGCCCGGCCGAGCTCGATCCGACGCTCACCGTCGCGATGACCTGCAGCAGGTTCGTGTCGACGACCTTCACGGTGCCATTGGAACCGTCGAGCACGTATGCGCGGCCGCCGTCGGCGGTCACCGCGACACCGTAGCCCGAACCGACTGGAACCTGGGCGATGACGCCGTTGGTGTTCAGGTCGACCACCGCGAGCGTGCCGCCCGTGCCGGTGGTGACGTAGCCGCGACGCGTTCCGTCATGCAGCGCGATGCCCACGGGCTGTCCGCCGACCGCAATCCAGGTCGGGTACGTGTTGGTGTTCGCGTCGTAGATCTTCACGTTGCCGTTCTGGTTGGCGACCGAGTAGACCTTGTTCGTGTCCTGGGCGACCGCGATGCCGATCGGGTTGTACGGGTTGAAGCTCCACAGCACGCTGCCCAGCGACGTGCCCGTGGTGAGGTCGATCGCGTGCACCTCGCTGCCGTTGGCCCTCGAGACGTAGGCGCGCGTGCCTGCGCGGTTGATATCGATGCCGCTCGCGCCGGTCGCCGGGATCGGCGGGAGCAGCGTGTCGGTCGCCGTGTCGATCACGGAGACCTGCCCCAGGTTGAAGTGCGTCACGTAGGCGCGCGTCCCGTCGGGCGTGACCGCCACGCTGTGGGGGTTGCTGCCCGGCGAGAGCGTCTTGATGACGGTATTCATCACCGTGTCGACCACCGCGACGCTGCCCGAGCTGCAGACCACGTACGCCTTGAGGCCGTTCGGATGCACGGCGACACCTTTCGGGCTGGCGCACACCGGCAGGGTGGAGACGACGTTATTGGTGCGCACGTCGATCGCCGAGAGCGTATTCACGCCCGTGTTGGCGATGTAGGCCAGGTGCGAGATGTTGGCCGCGGGCTGCGACGGCAGCGTGATCTCGTCCACCCACATGCGGTCTTCGGAGTAGCTGGGTTCGGTGCCGCTGTTGGTGAAGCGCCAGCGCAGCGCGTGCTGCCCCGGCGGCACGTAGATGGAAACGAAGGTCCACGGCGTCTCGCCGCCCTGGCGGACGTACGCGGGTGCGCCGTCGATCGAGAACTCGAAGCTGCTGGCACCCCCCTCGCTGGAGGACATCTTGAAGACGAACGTGACGTTGCCGCCGGCGAAGATGTCGGAGTAGTTCAAGTCGGACGTGCCCGGATACACCAGGCCGGACTGCAGGCTCGTCGTGCTGGTGAAGCCCTGCTTCGTGTCCGCCGACCACGGGTTGCCCGCGGAGTGCGTGGACGTGAATCCTGCGGGAAGCTGCGTGCCGGGGAAGGGATCGGGTTGGTCGTCTTCGATCACGACCGCGATGTTGGCGCCCAGGCCTTCCTGCCCGCCCGCGTACGCGCCGGCCGTGGAGGTCGCGAGCGACACGGTGAACGTCTTCGACGCGCCGGAGACGGCAGCGGCGATCGGCACGATGACCTCGCGCTCGGTGTCGTCGCCCGGGCCCCAGGAGAGCTGGCCGGTGACCGGCGTGTAGTGCACGCCCGGCAGCGCGGTTCCCGGAACCGTCGTGTAAGTCGCGAGCACGGTACCTGCGTCACCCGCGACGCGCGCGACCTTGAGGGTCACGCTGCCGTCGGTGTCGCGCGCCGGCTGGTACGGCTGCCTGAAGATGACCGTGCCGGGCACGTTCACCGCCTCGAGCGAGACGCGGTAGTTGGCCACCGTCTCGCGCGTGTCATCGAGGGCGTGCTGCTCGTGGGCGAGCACGGCGTCGCCCAGCGGCGCATTCGCGGCCGCGCCCGGGTAGAACGCGCGATTGTCGAACGTGAGGTTGGGGTTCGAGAAATACGGGACTCTGGCGCCGGAGACCGCGCCCGGGTACGACATCACCGTATAGAAGCGGTTGACGTCGTCCAGGTAGCCATGCGCGTAACCGACGTCCACGCTGATCCGGCTGCCTTCCGGCGTGAGGCGTTGCGGGAACGGATAGGCGTATTGCTCGCGGTTGTGCGACAGGTACATCGAGTGACCGAGCTCGTGGGCGAAGGTGTAGCTGCCGGCTCCAGTGCAGGACGGCGCGTTCACGAGGCTGGTGGCGTACGCCTCCATCGCGTGCACCTCGGCGTCGCCGACGAAGGCGATGCCGCAGACCTGCGGCCAGGCGCCCCACACGCTCACGAGGTCGGCGCGGTAGGCGTCGCGCAGGATCTGCACGCTGCCGCCGGACAAATGGGTCTTGTCGTTCAGGCGATAGAGATCCTGGCGCACGTCGGCTTCCAGGTACGGAAGGTAGCCCTTGTAGACGAGCCGGATGCGGTGCTTCACGTTGGAGTTCTGGTACACCAGGTTCGTGAGCGCGACCTGCGCGTCGATCACGGCCTCCAGTTGCGCGATCGTCTGGTACAGCCCGCTCACGGCCTGCGTGTAGAGCACCATCACATCGATGGTGTTGCCGTCATCCTCGAGGCGTTCGACCTTCGCCCCGGCGGTCGGGGCCCGCTTGGCCTTCCCGGACTTCTCCAGGAAGCGCGCCCACTCGGGCACGCGAGCTTCGTCACTCTTGACCGTCGGGACGAGATCCTTCGTGACCTGCGCTGCGACGTAGCCGCGCTCCGCGGAGCCGTGCAGGCTGAAGCGGCCCTGCGCGCCCGCCACCAGCACGGTGAGCGCGCCGCCGTTGTCCACGATCACCGCGGAGCTGGCCGGGTCACCGGCGATGCGCCCGACCAGGGCCGTGCCGCCGCCCTGCGTGCGCTCGCTGCCGGTGATCTCGACGGTGGTCACCACGTCGTCGAAGAACGCGATGTTGAGCAGGGGCGCTTCGGCGCGCTTGGCCAGGAGGGCCCGGCCCGCCTTGGCGATCGCCTCGCGGTCGATCTCCACCGGACGCGTGCGGCTTGCGTCGGCCAGGAAGGGCGCCGGAGCCACGGTCCGCTTGGCGGCCGCCCGCCGCACCAGGTCGCCGGCGAAAGCCTGCGCGGCGGCGTCGAGGGAAAGCGTGAGAAGGAGAAGCGTGGCGAGGCAGCGAAGTGCGCGCGGCAAGGCGTTCATGTTTTTTTCCCCGGATGCGAGAAGCGGAAATAGGTGTCCCTATCCGACCTATCGCGATCCGGGGCGGCCGAGGATCACGGCCGCTGAAAAAAACTTCGCCCTGCCTCCCAGGGGCCTGCCGCCTCTGGGACCTGCTGCCCGCCTGGACCCTAGAAGTACGGCGAGACCCCCACCGGATCCCAGCCCGTCCCGGGGCCGAGGATCGTCGCACCGTCCATCACGGACGTACCGTTCATCAACCAGATGGCCACGCTCCCATCCGTATGGACCCAAAGGATGTCGCGTTTTCCATCGCCGTTGAAGTCGAGCAGGTTTCGCACGGTCCAGCCCGTGCCGGGACCGAGGATTTCCGTGGTCGCGATCGGGGTGATGCCGTTCATGAGCCAGATCGCGACGCGACCATCCGCGTGTCGCCAGAGAAGGTCGTCCTTGCCGTCGCCGTTGAAATCGGCGGTGTGCGTGATGCTCCAGCCGGTGCCCGGTCCGAGGAGGGTCGCGCCTTCGACGATCTCATTGCCGTTCATACGCCACGCGGCAACGCTGCCATCGGCGTGCCGCCAGAGGATGTCGGAGTTGAGGTCGCCGTCGAGATCGGCCACCCGATGAACGCTCCATCCCGTTCCCGCCGGAAGGAGGTTCGTCTTCGCCAGCGGAAAGGCCTCGTCCATGTCCCACTTCATGACCCGCCCGTCGTCATGCGCCAGCAGGATGGAACTCATCGGGAGATTGCTGAATTTCCCCGTGCCGGCGACGCGCCAACCCGGCTCGCCACCCAGATCCAGCTGCATCTTGGTGTCGTACATCATCGTGTTGGGATTGATCACCCAGGCGAACAGGGACCCATCATTGGCACGGAGCAACAGGTCGCCCGTGAAGAAGGACGACTTGAGGTGAACCGCATGCGTCACCGTGGGCGTGCCCGGCCCGGCGACGTTGACCTTGGCCAGCGCCGTGAGGCCATCCATTGCATAGATCGCAATGCGGCCATCCGTGTGCTGCCAAAGCAGATCGGCTCGCCCGGGATCCCCATCGAAGTTCGTCACTTGCACGACCCGCCAGCCCGTCCCCGCCGGAAAGATTCCCGCGCCGGCCACCAGGCGCAAGCCGTCCATCAGCCAAATGGCCACGCGCCCGTCGGCATGGCGCCACACGATGTCGTCGCGCCCATCGAGGTTGAAACTGCCGATGGCCGCGTGCGCACCCACTCCCGCGAAGATCGAATCGGAGAGGCTGGAAGCCGTCCCCGAGCCGACGCTGTTGCGAGCGGCCACCGAACATTGGGCGCCCAGGAAACGATTGAGCCCGACCACGGCGATCGGTGAAGTCGTGCCCGTGGCGCTGTGCGTCTCCTGGGACTGGAAGCAAGTGACGGTGTAGTCGAGGATCGGCAGCCGGCCGGCATTGTCCGGTGGCGTAAACGAGACGATCGCAGCGGCCGGACCCGGCGTCGCTACCCCGATCGACGGCGCTTTCGGCAGCACCGCGAGCCGCGCGGCAAGCTGCAGCTCCGTCGCTTCGACCGGCGTGATGCCAAGGTCCGCCGCCGCGAGTTCGCCGGAGCCGAGCGTCGTGGGATCGAGACCCGTCAACGTCGCGAAGTGCACGAGCGCGCTGAGATACGAGCCATGCTTGCTGGGATGGAAGTTGTCTTCCGTGAACCAGAGGTTGATCTTGCCGGGCTCGGGCACGTACGGGTCGCGCATCGCGAAGCCTTCCTGCACCGCGCGCAGGAACGCATCGCCGACAGGGCTCACCGCCTCGAAGTCGAGGTTGCTGGACGCGCGGCCGAAGTACGCGTCGTGCAGGTGCTGCGTCATCAACTCGAGGCCCTCTGCGGCGGTGTAGAACGGGCCCGCCGTGCCGTTCGGCGCGATCATGTCGGGACGCGCCCACGTCTGGTACAGGTACACGTTCGCGGTCGTTCGGGCGTTCACGTTCGGCTGCGGCGAGCCGGTTTCCGGATCCGCCGCGCCGAAGTGCACCCATTTCTCGAGCTTGTCGGCGTAGGTGTTGAAGTTCGCGAGGTTCGCGTTGGCGCCACGGCCGTCGGGGAGCGCGCCATCGCTGAGCTCCTGCAGGACCACCGTGTCGAACGGCTGCGAGGCGACGTTGCCGCGCAGGTCCCAGCCCGCCGGGTTCGAATTGAGGAAATGCCCGCGCAGCGATGCGGCATTGCGCGCGGAGATCGACACGTCCCAGTCGAGGCCCGCCTGGTCGATCATCTTCTTGAAGGCGCCCGGGATGCCGCCCCACGGGTGCGGCTCGAAGCTGTTGGAGCCCGTGGGGTTCGTGAGCCACATCGCGTGCGTGAGGTCCGCCACGTTCGCGGCGTTGTAGCTCATCACCGGATCGACGCGGCCGAACGTGTAGCTGTTGCCCACGAAGAGGACGAGCCTGGTCGCGAACGTGGCCTGCACCGTGCACGGTCCCAGGATGGGCGCGGTCACGTAGGTGTTCGCATTGGTCCACGCGCCGCCGCACGTGCCGCGTACCGCGGCGTTGTAGCCCGCTTCGGGCGTCACCGTGAACGAAAGCGCCTGCCCCTGCAGGACGAGGGTCGCGCCCGTGGGAGTCAGCGTGCCGTGCGCGTTGTTCGTGGACGGAGTCACCGCGTAAGTCGGCAACGGGTCGAACGAAACGGCCACCGTGCAATCGGCACTGATCGGCTGCGTCACGTAGCCGTTGCCGCCGGTGGGCGTCACTCCGCAGCTTCCGCCCACCGTGGCCTTGTAGCCGGACTCGGGCGTGGCGGAGAAGGAGAACGTCGTGCCCTGCTGGACCTGCACCGGTCCGTCGGCGGAGACGGTGCCATGCGTCGTCGAGCTGAACGTCACCGTGCGGAACACGATCGACGGGAAGGACGCGTCCACGGTGCAGCTCGCATTGATGGCATTCGTGCGATACGTGTTGGTACTGCCCACGAAACCGCCGCCGCACGTGCCCGTCACGACGCGATCGTGGCTCGGGTCGGCGACGATCGTGAATTCAGCCATGCCGCCGGGCGAGACGGCCTGCGCGGTCGCGGGCGAGACGGAGCCGCCGGGCCCGGCGAGCGGCGTGGCCGACAGCACCGGGGAGAGCGTCACGCCGCGAAACGTCGTGTTCGCGGCCGCGGTCGCAAGGAGGGTCGGCGTGCCGGCGAACGCGCCGTTGTAGCCCGACGCATCCGTGAGCGTGACGAGCTGGTTGCCGCCGCGCACCGCGTAGAGCGTCACCGTGGTGCCGCTCACCACGCCCGTGAGGAAGCGATAGTCGTCCGCGTCGACGCCGACGATGCCGTTCGAGACCCAGGTGCCGCCGACCAGCGAGAATTTCGTGAGGGCCGCGCCCAGGTCGTCCGCGATGTAGAGCGTATCCACGCCCGGAGTGCCGTCGAGATCCGCGAAGAAGAAGCCGTAGGGGCTCGTGCTGTTGGTGTTCGTGAGGCCGGGCAGGCGCACGTAGGCCGCGGGGCCCGTGGTGGGAAGTCCGGTGCCGACGGGTGCCACGCCGCGCTGCGGATTCGGCGCGGAGATGTAGAGCTGGCCCGCGAAAATGCCGGCCACGCGCGGGCTCGGGTTCGAACCATCGACCACCGTGAGTTGCGTCGAGGTCGTGGCTCCCCGCGTCGCGTAGCGGGCGCCGCCGGCCGCGCCGGCGACCCAGAACACGCTGCAATCGACGGACGTCGCGCTGCGGAAGTTGTCCGCCACGGCGGAGTCCGTCAACGCGGTCGTCACGTCCACCGTGCCCGCGCTAGTCACGCGTGCGACGACGCGCGGGATCGGGGTCCCGCCCACGATCGTTCCCGAGACCACGTTGCCGGCGCCCGTCCCGAGGTCACGGCCATAGCCCGGCACGGCGATGCACGTGCCGTCGGCGGAACGCGCAAGGTGTCCATCCGTGGTCGCCGTGCCGCTTGCGATCAGCGCTTTGCTGGCGCCCGCCGCCGCCGAAGGCAGCGGCACCGATTGCACGAGCGTGCCCGAGGCCGTGTACTCGTCGAGGAAGACGGGGTTCCCGTTGGCCGTGAGCGTGGCCGCGCCGCCGCTGCCGATGCGGTAGACGATGACGTTGCCGGGCGTGAAGGGGGCCGCGAGCGTGCCACCCGCAAGCAGGAGCGCGGCGCATGCGAGCGCCGCGGATTGTATTTTTTTGGGCATGAACCCCTCCGAGAATCCCGACTCTAGGCCTCGGCCGAAGGTCCGTAAAATATATGGAACCTCGCGGTGGGATATTTAATGGGTATGGCTCTCCGCGGTGTGCCCCTACTGGCTGACCGCGGAGACGCCATATCCCGTTCCCGTTCCGAGCAGTTGCGCGCTCGACGTCATCGCCGTGCCGTTCATCAGCCACACCGCCGTGCGGCCGTCCGCGTTCTGGAAGACGATGTCCGCCTTGCCGTCGCCATTGAGGTCCAGCGTCCGCTTCGCGGTCCAGCCGCCACCCGCGTTGAGGATCTGCGTGGTCATGGTCGGCATGAGCCCGTTCATGAGGTAGATCGCCGCGCGCCCGTCCGTGTGACCGAAGAGGAGATCGCCCTTTCCGTCGCCGTCGAAATCGGCCACGCGCTGGACGCTCCATCCGGTTCCCGCGCCGAGGAGCCCGGAGCCGGACGCCATGACCGCGCCATTCATCAGCCACAACGCGACGCTGCCATCGGTGTGCTGCCACACGAGGTCGGCCTTGCCGTCGCCGTTCAAGTCGATCGTGTGCGCGACACTCCAGCCACTGGCTGCATTGAGGATCTGGTTCGTCGACTTCACGGCGAGGCCGTTCATCAACCAGATCGCCACGCGGCCATCGGTGTGCGTCCACAGCAGATCGCTCTTGCCGTCGCCGTCGAAGTCCGCGACCTTCGTCACGCTCCATCCCGAGCCCGGACCGATGATGCTGGCGCCCGAACTCATCGCGGCACCGTTCATCAACCAGATTGCCGCGCTGCCGTCCGTGTTCTGGAACAGGAGGTCGGCCTTGCCGTCGCCATCGACGTCGGGCGTCTGGATCACGCTCCAGCCGCTTCCCGCATTCAACAGCTGCGTGGTGGTCGCGGGCGTGGTCCCATTCATCAGGTAGATCGCCATGCGGCCATCCGTGTGCTTCCACACGAGATCGGTCTTGCCGTCGGCGTTGAAGTCGGCGACCTGGGTGACGCTCCAGCCCGTGCCGGCCCCGATGATTTCCTGCGTGGCGGTCGGCGTGATGCCGTTCATCAACCAGATGGCCGCGCGGCCGTCGGTGTTCTCGAACAGGAGATCGGCCTTGCCGCTGCCGTCGAAGTCCACCGCGACCGGCGGCCGCGTGTCGGCATCGACCACGCGCGAGAGCGTGACATTGAAGACCCCGTCCGGGACCCACGAATCGGTCGCCACCAGGACCGCGTTGTCGGAATCCACGCGCACCACCGTGAGGTCATAGAGGAACCCTTCGATCGGCGGAGGCTGGACGCCCCGGACCCAGAGCGAGGCGCCCGTCGCGCCCGCGAGCTTGATCGCGCGCGACTTGCCACGGGCGCCCGGCTCCGCTTCGTAGGTGCCGGCGACCACATTGCCCAGGCCATCGAACGCGACATCGATCGCCGCGGCGTAACTGCCGGGCGCGCCGCTCGCGGCAGTCCACAGCACGACGCCCGCCGCCGAATACTTCACGATGCGGGCACTGGTCGACCCCGGAGGGTTGATGGGCGCCGTGTACCCGCCGATGACGATTTCGCCCTGGGGATTGATCGCCAACGCCCGCGACACGCCGCGCGCGGTGCCGTCCACCGTGTAGAGGCGCGTCCAGAGTTCGGTTCCGTCCGGCGCGTACTTCACGGTCTGCATGAACGTGTCCGGGTACTGGAAGAAGTCGCCCGTGGCGACCACGTTGTCCTGCGCGTCGATGGCGACCGCGAGGTGCTCGCCGGGGATCAACTTGTCCCAGAGGATGGCGCCGTTCGCCGCGGCGAGCTTGAAGGTCCTCGCCCCTCCCGCCGTGGCCGAGGCGTTGGTGTAGCGCCCCGTCACGACCACGTTGCCCGCCGAGTCCATTGCGATCGCATTGGCCTGCTGGTATCCGCTGGACGGGCCCATCGCGGAGAGCACGACCTCCCAGAGGCGCGTTCCGCTGGCGCCGTCGTACTTGGCCACCACCCAATCGGTCTCCGATCTCCCGAGCACCGCGACATGGCCGTTGGCGTCCATCGCGATGGCGTTGCCGATGGCGGCCGCGGTGGACGTCGCGGTCCAGGCGACCGCGCCGGAAGCGGCCTGGAACTTCCGGGTGAGCATCTTCGCGTCCGGCGGTTGCGAATGCGGGCCACCCGTCACGACCACGTTGCCCGTCGCATCCATCGCAACGCGCGGGTTGGCCGGATAGCCTTCCGAGAGGGCGCCGGAAATATCCGTTTCCGTGAGACTCCAGATCGTGGTGCCGGTCTTCGCGTTCACGACGTCCAGGCGATCCGCGCGCGAGTACGAGACCTGGGACATTTGCGAGAGCACTGCGACACGACCCGATCGCACGCCCGTCACGTGTTTGCCCCGAAGGATCGCGTAGCCCGGCAGCTGCGGCACGCCTGCGCTCCAGAGGGCCGGCCCGGGCGCGGGCGCGTACTTCACGATTCGCCAGGTTTCCGCGTAGATCGACGGACCCGATGCGACGCCACCCGCCGCGAGCAGGTTGCCCGCGGCATCGAACGCCACCGCGACACCCTTCGCCTGGCCGGACGGACCCGCAGGGTTGTCCGCGCTCCACGACGCCTGGCCGTCCGAGCCCCGCAGGCGCGTCACGCGGAAGTTCGCGTACGACTGGCTGCCGGTCACGCCCACGTTACCCTGCGCATCGACGTCGACCGCGCTGACGGCGAAGTCGTTTCCCGAGTCCAGCGCCACGCCCCACAGCACGGCACCCGTGGCCCCGGAGAACTTGGCCACGTACGCGAAGCTTGCCACGTGCCCTGCCGCGATCACGTTGCCGTCGGGATCGAGCCGGGGCGCCATGCGCACGAACCAGCCGCCGTTCGGATACGACTGTGACCACTGCACGGCGCCGGTGGCCGGGTTGAGCTTCACGATGCGCCCGACCCCCGCGCTGTCGCCACCGGCCAGGACGTCACCGCCCGGCGCCAGCACGAGTGTCCTCGCCTCGCCCTGCCCCGGGAGCGAGGCGCTCCACGCCTGCATGCCCGTCGCCCCGTCGAGCTTGAAGACCTGGAAGGCATCGCCGATTCGGCCGCCGACGTAGGCATGGCCCGCAACGTCCACCACGAGGGCGGTTCCGTGGTCGTACGAGAGTCCCGGGAGGACGTGGGTCCAGGTGCGCTGGCCCGTCTGCCCCGAGAGCTTGATGGTGAAGACCGCGTTGTTCTCGTAGGTCGAGGCTCCGGAGGCACCGGTGATGAAGACGTCGCCGGCGGCGTTCGTCGCGATCGCGTAGGGGCGCTCGTAGGTTCCGTTCGCGCGCCCGTGCGTCGTGCTCCAGAGCAACGCACCGGTGGCGCCGGCGTATTTCACGGCGACGATCTCGACGCGATTCTCGTAGGTATAGCTGTCCGCCAGCCCCGCCACGACCACGTTGCCGTCCGGGTCGACGGTGACGGCCGTTGCGGCCTCGGCCGTGGTGGCTTCGATGACGTAGCCGGTGTGCCGCGCGCTCCAAAGCACCGCGCCCGTCGCGGCGCTGTAGCGCGCCGTGACCATGCCGTTGCCGTTGCGGAGGGCGCCCACGACCACGAGGTCGCCATTGGGAAACGTCGCGATCGTGCGCGGGCCATCCTGCAGCCAGTCCCCCACGGTAGCCCAGCCACCGGGCACGCCTGTGAAGGACTTCGTCCACGAGATCGTCTGGGCCGATGCGGGCGAGACGGGAAACAGGCATGCCGCTGCCAGCAGGCAGGCGGTGACGAGGCGGTGCGCCATGGCTCACCCCTTGAGGGATGTTAATGCGGGCGATTGTGCCGGAACTCCCGCCCAGCGCCTACCGCACCGTCACGGGGTGCCTGATACCGCCCAGCCCGTGCCCGTCCCTACGAGTTGGCTGCTGGAAGTCATCGCCGTGCCGTTCATCAACCACACCGCCGTGCGGCCGTCGGCGTTCTGGAAGACGATGTCCGCCTTGCCGTCGCCATTGAGGTCGAGCGTGCGCTTCGCGGTCCAACCGCCGCCCGCGTTGAGGATCTGCGTGGTCGTGGCTGGGGTGAGCCCGTTCATCAGGTAGATCGCCGCGCGCCCGTCCGTGTGCCCGAAGAGGAGATCGCCCTTCCCGTCGCCGTCGAAGTCGGCCACGCGCTGCACGCTCCATCCCGTTCCGGCTCCGAGCAGGCCGCTTCCACTCGCCATCGCGGCTCCGTTCATCAGCCACAACGCGACGCTGCCGTCGGTGTGCTGCCACACGAGGTCGGCCTTGCCGTCTCCGTTGAGATCGATCGCATGCGCAACACTCCAGCCGCTGCCGGCATTGAGGATCTGGTTCGTCGATTTCACGGTAAGACCATTCATGAGCCAGATCGCGATGCGGCCATCCGTGTGGGTCCACAACAGGTCGGCCTTGCCGTCGCCGTCGAAGTCCGCGACCTTCGTGACGCTCCAGCCCGTGCCGGGGCCCATCACGCCGGCGCCGCTCGCCATCGCCGTGCCGTTCATGAGCCACACGGCCGCGCTGCCATCCGTGTTCCGGAAGACGAGGTCCGCCTTGCCATCGCCATCGAGATCCGCGGCGTGCGTGACGCTCCAGCCGCTGCCGGCGTTGAGCAGTTGCGTGGTCGTCGTCGGCGTCGTGCCGTTCATGAGGTAGATCGCCATGCGGCCATCGGTGTGCTGCCAGACGAGGTCGGCCTTGCCGTCCCCATTGAAGTCGGCGACCTGCACGGCACTCCAACCGGTGCCGGCCCCGATGATTTCCTGCGTGGCCGTGGGTGCCACGCCGTTCATCAACCAGATGGCCGCGCGGCCGTCCGTGTTCTGGAACAGGAGATCGGCCTTGCCGCTACCGTCGAAGTCGTTCGTGATCGGCGCGGCCGCCGCGGGAATCACCAGCAGCGTGATGCTTTGCGGCGGCACCGTGACGTCGATCCGCGCGCTCGTGACGCTCGCATCCGCGAGACGCGCGATCGTGTTTCCGGCACCGAGTTGCCAAACCCTCGCGGCGCCGCCCGCCGCGAATCCCTGCAGGTCCACGCGCACAGGCGTATTCGCCGTGAGGTACTTGTTGATCACCATCACCGTGAGCGCGCGGTCCGAGGATCGCTGCGCCGCGAAGACCGCGACGTTGTCCGGGTTCGGCCCGCTCGCCGAGACGCTCGTGTCGCCGAACGTGGACTTCGCGCCGTCGTAGTTGCGGTACATCTTGATCGCGTTGTACGCCGGCGTACCGGTGCCCGGCGTCGTCCAGTACGCGCCGACGTCGAGCCCCTCGCGGCCGAAGATGCCGAAGACGTCGGCCAGCGCCGTGGCGCCATTGATGTGGCCTTCGGCGCCCCAGTTCCATTCGGTGATGCCCACGGGCGTGCCGGGATAGTTCGCCGCGGCCCATTGCTTGAGGCGCGGGATCAGCCGCACCTTGTCGTTGATCCAAGTCTCGTCGGTGTAGTTCGGATCCCAAAGCGAGCGCGTCGAACGGTTGCGCCGCAACTGCATGGCCTGCGACGTGTCGTTGCCGTACTCGCCGCCCTGCGGGTAGTAGTGGACCGTGAAGACGTCGAGCAGGCGCTTGCCCGTGGCGAGTTCGTTCGCGCGCATCTGCCCGAGCAGCCAGGGAAGATAATCCGCGCCGCCGTGCGCGTTGCGATCGGGGAAATTGCTCCAGCCGTTGGCGGCCCCCGCCTGCTGGTCCGCGCCGCTGTAGAGGTAGCCGCTCCAGCCCCACTCCTCGGGGCCGAACACGATCGCATCGGGATCGACCGCCTTGATCTTCGTCGCGTGGTCGATCATCTTCCCGCGGATCTCATCCATCGTTGCGCCCGCGGGGTGCACGTCGCGATGCGTCCCCTGCCAGATGCTGTGCTCGTTATCGAGGATGTAGTAGCGCACGCCGCCCGAGGCCGCGGCGCCCCAGCGGGTCACGAGGTGCTGCACGCCCTGCTGCTGGAACGTGGAATCGACGAGGACGTTCGCGTCGGTGGGATCGTTGCCCGTGATCAACTGGCCGTTGGTCCTCACGCCGTTGCCGGCGTCGGGGAACCACTGCCAGTCGTTGGCCTGTTGCGCGCCGTACTTCGCGATCGAAAAGCTCGAGAGCCGCTGGCGGTTGGCACCCAGCTTCGCCACCCAGCCGATCATCGGCACCGTGATCGCCGCTTGCGCGCCGCCCGACTTCGACGACTGCACGAAATCGTCCCAGCTCGCGGCCGGCGTGGCGCTGCCGTCATCCAGGCTCTGGAAGTACCAGTCGAACGCGTGGTTCGACGCGTTCACCTGCCAGTTGTAGCGCGTGGTGCCGTTGCCGCCGTGCCGGTTCAGCGGCACGTTCAACTCGAGGAGCTGCGCCGTGCTCGCGAAGGCCAGGCCGTAGACGCGCGCGTCGATCGCGTGGCGGTTGGACAGCGCGTTCACGGTGATGGTGGCGAGCGGATTGTCCGCGTACGCGCCGGTGGCGGCGAGGAAGCACGCCGCGGCCAGAATGCGGGCTCGATGGTTCATTGGCTCACTCCCGAAACGCCCCAGCCCGTGCCGGTGCCGAGGATTTGCGTGCCGCTGGTCATCGCGGCGCCGTTCATCAGCCAGGCGGCCACGCGGCCGTCGGCATTGTGGAAGACGAGGTCGGCCTTGCCGTCGCCGTTCAGGTCCGGCGTGCGCCGCACGGTCCAGCCGCCCCCGGCGTTGAGGATCTGCGTGGTCGAGGAAGGCGCGATGCCGTTCATGAGCCAGATCGCGATGCGCCCATCGGTGTGTTCCCACACGAGGTCGCTCTTGCCGTCGCCATCGAAGTCGGCCGCGCGCGTGACGCTCCACCCGGTGCCCGCGCCCAGCAGGCCCGTGCCCGAGGTCATCGCGGTGCCGTTCATCAGCCACACCGCGGTGCTGCCGTCCGTGTTGTGCCAGACGAGGTCCGCCTTGCCGTCGCCGTCCAGGTCCGGCGTGTGGGTCACGCTCCACCCGGTGCCGGCATTGAGGATCTGCCCCGTGCTCTTCACCGAAACTCCGTTCATGAGCCAGATCGCAACGCGGCCGTCGGCATTCTGGAACAGCAGGTCGTCCTTGCCGTCGCCGTCGAAGTCACCGGTGCGCGTGACGCTCCATCCCGTGCCCGCGCCGATGATGCTGGCGCCGGCCGTCATCGCGGTGCCGTTCATCAGCCAGACGGCGACGGTGCCATCCGTGTTCTGGAAGACGAGGTCCGCCTTGCCGTCGCCGTTGAGATCCGGCGTGTGCGTGATGGTCCACGGGCCGGCATTGAGGATCTGCTGCGTCGCGATGGGCGTCGTTCCATTCATCAGGTACACCGCGGCGCGTCCGTCGGTGTGCTGCCACACGAGGTCCTTCTGCCCGTCGCCGTTCAGGTCCGCGACCTGCACGACGCTCCAGCCCGTGCCGGCGCCGATGATCTCTTGCGTCGCCGTCGCCGCGAGGCCGTTCATCAACCAGATGGCGGCGCGGCCATCGGCGTTCTGCCACAGCAGGTCGCTCTTGCCGTCGGCGCTGAAGTCGAACGGCATCGCGGTGAACTCGTAGGCGCCCAGCGAGGTCGCGTTCGGCACCACGTGGCCGTCGTCGTTGGTCGCGAGCGGGCGCGGCACCTGCGTGAGCGGCGAGCCCGGGTCGGGACGCATGCGCGGCGGCAGGAAGGCCGGCAGGTTGGTCGGGTTCGGGACTTCGAAGGTCGCGCTGCTGGTGTTGCCCGCGTTGCCGGCCAGGCGCGCCGGCGAAGCGGCCGAGAGGCGCACGTCGAGGGGGCCCGGCGTGGTGAGCGCGGCCGCGCTCACGTTCACGAAGACCGAGGCCGTGGTCGCGAAGATGGTGTTGGTGAGGCCCGCGATCTGCTGCGCCGGGATGCCGCTCGCGTACGTCGCGGCGCTGCCGGTGACGAGGTTGCGCGTGCCGGTGACGCGGCGGCCGCTCACCCAGGCCGCCTCGGCGTCGCGCACGATGCGGATGCCGACGGTATCGCCCTGCTGGATCCAGAAGATGTTGTTGTGCAGCTCGATCGAGTCGATGCCGTCGAACGCGCGGATCATCGCCGAGCTGTTCGAGTTGAACGTCCCGTTCGCGATGAACGTGTTGTTCACGAGGTGGTAGCGGCCGAACGACTCGCCGGTCCCGTCACCGCCCAGCCGCATCATGTTGGCGTTGTTGCCGCGCGCGATGAGCACGTTGCCCACGATCTCGGCGTTGCAGAGGATCGCGGCATTGCTGCCGTTGGGCACCGGGCACGATTGCCCGTCGGGACCGATCGCCTCGATGGTGTGGTTCTGCGAGTTGGTGGTCTCGAGCCAGTTGTGGAAGAACTTGGCGTTGCGCGCGCGGCTCTTGATCGAGTTGCCCGAGAAGTTGTCGTGCACCCAGCTGCGCTCGATGCGCAGCACGGCCGTGGGATAGAGATCGTGGTCGGTGGCGATGTAGATCGGATGGTCGAACGCGCTCGGCGCGGCGGAGTTGCCCTGGTTGAAGACCTCGACCTCGGTCAACGTCATGTTGCCGGTGTCGGTGTCGGCGCCGAGGATGCCGTGCTTGGTGCAGGTATGGACCTGGACGCGCCGCAGCGTGAGGTTGTTGCCGTGCAGGTAGACGCACTTCACGCGCGCGCCGGCGACGACCATGTCCTCGACCACGTAGTTGTCCACGTCCATGCGCAGGCCGTCGTCGTTCGCGAGGTTCGAGTGGATCACCGGGCGCTGCGCGCCGGCGGCCATGCCGCGGATCGTGATCGGTTGCGCGACGCTGCCGCTGCGCGTGAGGAACACGGTGTTGTAGGTGGCGTTGCCGTCGACCTCGACCACGTCGCCGGGGTTCAGCATCCCGGTGACCTGCGTGATCTGGGTGAAGGCGCGGGTGGGGCCGACCTGGTAGGTCGTGGCCCCGGCCGAAGCCGCCAGGGCGGCCGTGAACAGGCCGATCGCGAGACGCAAGGGAAGTGTGTGCATGAGGCCCCAGGGAGCAATCGCCATGCCGGGATGCAGACCCTTGATGCGAAACGGTTTTTTCACCGTCCCGGTCCGGGGGCCGCGGCAACTGTCGCCCCCGGGAGACACGCCCGTCGCAGGGCGTCAGCCTCCCGGTTGCGAGACGATCACGGACTCACGCCGCTCACGGTCCAGCCGGTGCCCGTGCCGAGGATGCCCGAGCCGCTCACGAACGCGGTTCCGTTCATGAGCCAGATCGCGACGCGCCCGTCCACGTTCTCCCACACGATGTCGGCCAGGCCATCGCCGTTCATGTCCTGCACGCGCTTCGCGCTCCAGCCGCCGCCCGCGTTGAGGATCTGCGTGGTCTGCGTGGGCACGAGGCCGTTCATGAGGTAGATCGCGGCACGGCCATCGGTGTGCAGGAAGAAGAGATCCGCCTTGCCGTCGCCGTTGAAGTCGCCGGTGCGCGTGACGCTCCAGCCCGTGCCGGCGCCGAGCAATCCGGAACCGGAGGCCATCGTGGTGCCGTTCATCAGCCACACCGCGATGGAGCCATCGGCGTTCTGCCACAGGAGGTCGCTCTTGCCGTCGCCGTTGAAGTCTGCGGCGTGCGTGACCGTCCAGCCCGTGCCGGCGTTGAGGATCTGCTGCGTGGACTTCACCGTGAGGCCATCCATCAGCCAGATCGCGACGCGGCCGTCGGTGTGTTGCCACACGAGGTCGGCCTTGCCATCGCCGTCGAAGTCGCCGGTGCGAATGACGCTCCAGCCGGAACCCGCGCCGATCAGCGTCCCGCCCGACTTCATCGCGAGGCCGTCCATCAGCCACGCGGCGATGGTGCCGTCGGCGTTCTGGAAGACGAGGTCGGCCTTGCCGTCGCCGTCGAGGTCCGGTGTCTGCGTGACGCTCCAGCCGCCGCCCGCGTTCAGGATCTGCTGCGTGGACGTGGTCGTCGCTCCGTTCATGAGGTAGAGCGCGATGCGTCCGTCGGTGTGCTGCCACACGAGGTCGCTCTTGCCGTCGCCGTTGAAGTCCGCGACGCGTGCGACCGTCCAACCCGTGCCGGCGCCGATGATCTCCTGCGTGGCCGTGGCGGTGACGCCATCCATGAGGTAGATCGCCTGGCGGCCGTCGGCATTGCGCCACAGGAGGTCGGCACTGCCGTTGCCGTTGAAGTCCGGAACGCGCTTGGCCGCGGAGGGCGGCGGGGGCTGCGAGGCTTTCCACGATTGCAGCAACGCACGCAAGGCTTCCGGCTTGTTCACCGGCGAGTTCGCGCCCGACTGGATCTTCTGGTTCGCGCCGTGGCAGGAAGCGCACACGCGCACTTCGCCGGGCTGGAACGTGACCCACACGCGCTCGCGCACGACCGGCTCGCCCGTCACGTCGGTGCTCTGCCACGCCAGCGCACGGCGCGCGGGCACGAAAGCGGCGGAGGATCCGTCGAGCGCGATCTTCACGCTGCCCGCGGGACCGCCGGGATTCGGGAGGTTCGGCACATTCGGCGCATGCAGCGGCTGCGCGATGACGCGGCGGCCTTCGCGATTGTCGTAGCCGCGGATCACATCGCCCTGCAGGATCTGGAAATTCGCGACGTCGTAGACCTTGCCCGCGCCGCCCAGCGTCTGCACGCCACCCGGCACGCGCAGGTTGAAGGGCTGGAGCTTGTCGCCGCGATCGCGCGTCGTGTGGTCGCGCGTGATGATGAGCGCGAGTTCGTTGGTGGTGAGCCAGTTGCGGAACGTCGTCTCGTTGACGCCCACTTCCGTGAAGACGTCGCGTTCGGACGGCTCGAGCGGCGCGGCGGGACGCGAGGGACGCGTGCGCGCCACCACTTCCACGGCTTCGATCTCCCACAGCGGGCCGTTGAACGACCGCAATTCGTCCGGCGACCACCACGTCACCGACTTCACGATGCCGGCGGTGAGCGTCGCCCCGGCTTCGTAGAGCCCGGTGCCCACGTTCTTGTTGAGCTGCTTCAGGCGGAAGTCGTTCATCAGGTTGGGCGTGAGGCCGGAGGCGAGCGTGTGGCTCGAGACCAGCTCGCCGTTGCTGAGCGGCAGCGGATTGCGGTAGCGCCCGCCGGTGGTGCCCGCGGTTCCGGTGATCGCCGTGAGCGCCATCAAATCGGCATTGGTGGTGGGCGATCCGTTCAGCTTGAAGATCTGCCCCGAGGCGAGTGTTGCGAATTCACGGGTGTAGACCGAGAAGAACGTGCCCGGCGTAGCGGGATCCTCGCGCAACTGGAAGAGGCCCGTGTCCATGCCGACCGAGAAATTGTTCGCGTGCAGGTTGTCGATGCTGTAGTCCGACAGCGCGGCATCGTTCGCGAACGACTTGATCAGGTAACCGAACGACAGCTCGTGGCGACCGATGTGGTTCAGCGTCTCTTCGCCCGTGCCGTCCTCGTTCATCTGCCAGGGCGTGAACTGGTTGAAGCGGTGGCCGTTCACCGGGCCGTTGGTCGGGCTCATGCTGTCCGCGCGCGGCTCCGGGAACATCTCGGAGCGCGCCAGGTGCGCGGCACCCGGCGCCTCGCTCGCGTAATTGAACGAGCCGTAGGTCGGCGTCTCGGCATCCTGGTCGGCCTGCTGGTCGCGCTGCAGGTGGTCCCAGCGCGTGAAGATGACGCGGCCGAACGCATCGATCGAGGGCGAGAACGCGCCGCTCGGCGTGTGGTTCAGCAGCCGCAGGTTTCCGGTGGCGGGATTGAGGCTCCAGATGCCGGTGACGGTGGGCGTGCTCTCGTACTCGTCGGCCTGCGGATAGAGGTGCGCCTGCCCGTTGAACGGGCGATCCGACGTGAACAGGATGCGGTCGTCCGTGCCGTAGAACGGCGAGACGTTGTTGTAGCCGGCCGGCTGGTTCGGCACTTTCGTGATCGTCGCGGTCTGGCCCTGGCCCAGCCCCGTCACTTCGTAGAGCTGCCAGTAGAAGGTGAGCTGCGCGTACTGCACCGCGGGCGCGCCGACCAGCATGCTGAACACGGCCTTGTTCGCACTCCAGTGCACGCTGGGTTCGCGCACCGCAATAGACGTCGCGCCCTGCAGGCCGCCCGTCAATCCGAAGCCCGCTTCCTGCGTGAGGTTGCGCAGCGAGCCGTCGGGATAGCGAATCATCAGGTCGCCGCCGCGAACCACTTGATCCGGCGTGGTCATGTGATTGGCGAAGGTCGATGCCCGGCCCGCGAAGTCTCCGAGGCTCGGGACCTGCGTGACGAAGAGGATCGGGTTGGAAGGTGCGGCACTGCTGGCCGCGCTGATGCAAAGGAGTGCCAAGAACGCGCAACCGGCACAGAGACGATCGAGGATGGGGAGCACAGAAGTGAGTTTGGCGGTCATGGTCCGTTTATTCTTCATGGATAGACGGTCACGACGCAAGCAATATGCCTGTGAATATCACCGCCTTTTGCACCAAGGGCTTGGCATCCATACGGGACTGGCGCGCGTACGGATGCGTCGGGCTGTGACGACAGCCCGACGCTCCGCGTCACTGCTACCTCTTGCTTGCTACGGGCTGACGGGGCTCACGCTCCACCCGGTGCCGGGCCCCATGACGCCGGCGCCGCTCGTCATCGTCGTGCCGTTCATGAGCCAGATGGCGACCGATCCGTCGACGTTTTCCCAGACGATGTCGGCCTTGCCGTCGCCGTTCACGTCCTGCAGGCGCTTGGCACTCCAGCCGCCGCCCGCGTTGAGGATCTGCGTCGTGGCCGTCGGCGTGAGGCCGTTCATGAGATAGATCGCGGCGCGTCCATCCGTGTGCAGGAAGAAGAGGTCTGCCTTCCCGTCGCCGTTGAAGTCGCCGGTGCGGGTGACGCTCCAGCCGGTGCCGGCCCCGAGCAATCCGCTGCCGCTCGCCATGACGTTGCCGTTCATGAGCCACACCGCGATGGACCCATCGGTGTTCTGCCAGAGGAGATCCGACTTCCCGTCGCCGTCGAAGTCCGTGACGTGCGTGACGCTCCAGCCCGTGCCGGCGTTGAGGATCTGGTTCGTGGACTTCACGGTGAGTCCGTCCATCAGCCAGATCGCGACGCGTCCATCGGTATGCGTCCACACGAGGTCGGCCTTGCCGTCGCCGTCGAAATCGCCGGTCTTCGTGACGCTCCATCCCGAACCGGCACCGAGGATCGTCGAACCGGCCGTCATTACGGCACCGTCCATCAACCACGCGGCGATGGTGCCGTCGGTATTCCGGAAGATGAGGTCGGCCTTGCCGTCGCCGTCCAGGTCCGCGGCTTGCGTCACGGTCCAGCCGCCCCCGGCCGGCAGGATGAGTTGCTTGGTGACCGCCGTGGTGCCGTCCATCAGATATACGGTCACGCGGCCATCCGGGTTCTGCCAGACGAGGTCGGTCTTGCCGTCGCCGTTCAGGTCGGCCATGTGCGCGACTTGCCAGGCCGTGCCCGCGGGGAAGATCTGCGCGCTGGACGCGATCGCGAGGCCGTTCATCTGCCAGATCGCGGAGGAGCCGTCGGTGTTGCGGAACAGGAGATCGGCCTTGCCGTCATTGTTGAAGTCCGGACGCGCATCCAGGGGTGCGGTGATCGTCACGTTGGGGCCGAACGACACGTTGTTGCTGGTGAGCGTCGCATTGGGGCCGAGCGCGATGGAAGTCGGCACCAGCGGGTTCGTCGAAACGACCTGGATGGGCGTGCCGGCGATGCCGAGCAGCAGCAAGTCGCCCTCGACCGAAAGCGCGTTGCCCGCGGGCAGGATGAAGGTGCGCCCGGTGACGCTGGAGAGCTGCAGGTTCGTGAACGCCGTGCTGCCGGCGAACTGGACCGGCGAGCTCGTGCAGCCGTCGGTGAATCGCACGGTGCTGCTGGCGCGCCCGAAATTCCCGACATTGGTCCAGTTGCCTCCGACCGTGAGCGTGCCCGTGCCGCCGGCGAGGGTCCCGCCCGCGGCGATGGTCACGTTGCCGGCGAAGCCCACCTGCGACGGACCGATGGCCATCGTGCCCTGCACGACGAGGTCGGCGCACGCGAGGCTCAACGTACTCGTGCCCAGCGTGAAGGTCGCCCCGGCGGGAACGACAATTTGCGCGGCGCGCGCCGTGTTGCCGCCCGCGAGGAGTGCGGTCACGAAGCCCGCCGCGTACAGGATTGCCTTGCCGTTCATTTCGTTTCCTCCTGGGAAATTCCGAGCCGCCGTTGCATCGCGGCCAACGCGTTCTCGAGCCGTTCAATGGTGCGACGCTGTTTCTGGACTTCGTTCAACAGCATCGCGGGCAGGAACTGGGTCATCACCGTCTCGACCTGCCCGTCGGCCGAGTGCGCGATCAAGCCCGGATAGACCTGCGCCACCTCTTCCGCGATCAGCCCGTACTGGAGCGTGCGGCCGGCGGGGTCCTGGTCCTGCTTGTAGTGGAACGTGACGGGCCGCAACTGCATCAGCGCGTCGCTCGCCTCGCCCATGTCGGCGATGTCGTCCTTGAAGCGCTCCGAAGAGTTGACGGTGCCGAGTTGCCCGTTGTTGTCGATCACCACCGGGACCGCATTGGCCAGGCCCGTCGTCACGCCGCGGATGGCGGCGACGAAGATCCGCGTTTGGTGCGCCGCCGTGCCGATGCGGATCGTGTTGCTCTCGTCGGCCGCGCCAAAGCCGCCGATGGCGATGTTGTGGTCGCCCGTGGTGACATTGCTTCCGGCGTTGTACCCAATGCCGATATTGGCGTCGCCGCTCGTGACATTCTGCAGTGCGCTGTCTCCCAGGGCCGTGTTGCTGCTGCCGTTCGCAAACACCAGCGCAAAGGCTCCGGCCGCGGTGTTGAAGCTTCCGGAAGTGGCGGTGTACAGCGCGTTGAATCCGAGGGCCGTGTTTTCGGAGGCGCTCGTGTTGTTGATGAGGGCGTTGGAACCCGTGGCGACATTGCTGACACCGGTCGAGTTGGCATTGAGCGCGTTTGCGCCGGTGGCCGTGTTGTTGGCGCCACCCGTGTTCTGGAAGAGCGCGTTGTAGCCGAGGCCGGTGTTCCCGTTGCCGGTCGCGTTGGCCACGAGGGCCAGCGCCCCCACGGCAGTGTTGCGTTGGCCCGTCGTGTTGGAGAGGAGTGTCGCCGCGCCGAGGCCGGTGTTGTTCCCGCCGGTCATCGTGAAGTTGCCAGCCGAGGCGCCGAAGAAGGCGTTCGCGGATCCGAAGTTGTGGATGAACGAGAGCCCGCCCTTCAGGATGGTCCCGGGGATGGTGACGCTGCCGTCTTCGGCGACGCGGAATTGCGTCACGTTTCCGGCGGCGTTGGTCACGCTCACGCCCGCGCCGGGTGGCGGGGTGAGCACGATGTCGGCGGGTTGCGCGGACAGGGCATTCACGGCGACCACGAGGGCCGCGATCGGGAGCATTGCGGGACGTTTCATCTCGGTCTTCCTTTCAGCGCAGGCCGAGCTGGCGCTTGAGATCGGCCAGTTCGCTGCGCAACGCATCGACGGTTTGCCGCTGCTTCTGCACTTCGTTCAGGAGCATCGCCGGCAGGAACTGGACCATCACCGTTTCGACTCTCCCATCGGGCGAGTGCGCGACGAGGCCCGGATAGACCTTCTCCACTTCCTCGGCGATCAAGCCGTACTGGAGCGTGCGCCCTGCGGGATCCTGGTCGGCCTTGTAGTGGAACGTGACGGGTCGCAGGTTCATCAGCGCATCGCTGGCCTCGCCCATGTCGGCGATGTCGTCCTTGAAGCGCTCCGAGGAACTCAGCGTGCCCAGCTGCCCGTTGCTGTCGATCAACACGGGAATGGCGTTGGCGCTGCCGGTGGTGATGCCACGGATACCGGCGACAAACGCGCGCGTCTGACCCACGGCGGTGCCGATCCGAATCGTCTGGCTTTCGTCGTTCAGGGGGGAGTCGGACGCGATGTGGACGTTGTTCGAACCCGTCGTGATATTGCTGCCCGCGCCGTTGCCGATGGCGACGTTGAAGTTCCCGCTGGTGTTGTCGGAGAGCGCGAAGTAACCCACGGCCACATTGTTGTGACCGGACACGTTGTTCAGCATGGAGCTGAGGCCGACCGCCGTATTGCTCCCGCCGACGGTGTTCTCGTTCAGCGAGGCGGCACCAACCGCGATGTTCGACGTTCCCGACAGATTCCGGATCAGCGTGGCTTCTCCGATGGCCGTGTTGTACCCGCCCGTCGTATTGGCGCGGAGCGCCTCCGAGCCGACGGCCGTGTTGTTGTTGCCGTTCGCGTTGCGCAGCGCGTTGAATCCGACTGCCGTGTTGTTGGTGGCGGTCGTGGTCGCAAAGAGAGTGCCGTAGCCCAGCGCGGTATTTCCTTCCCCGGTCGTGTTGGACACCAGAGCCAACCCCCCGACGGCCGTGTTCTCGTGGCCGGTCGTGTTGGACAGGAGCGCCGCCGAGCCGAGGCCGGTGTTGTTGGCGCCGGTCATCGTGAAGTTGCCCGCCGAGGTCCCGAGGAACGCGTTGGCGGTTCCGAAGGCGTGGAGGAACGGGAGCCCGCCCTTGAGGATCGTTCCCGGAATGGTGACGCTGCCGTCGTCGGCGACGCGAAGGCGCGTGGTGTTGCCCGAGGCGTCGGTGATGCTCACGCCGCCGCCCGCAGCCGGCGTGAGCACGATGTCGCCGGGCTGCGCAGCGAACGCGCTCGCCGCGGCCGTGAAGACTCCGACGGAAATGAGTCGATCGAGTCGCATGCGTATTTCCATCATCGAGATCCGAGTCGTTCGAGTCGCCGCTCGATGGCGGCCAGCGCGCCGCGCAACGCTCGCAGCTCCGCGGCCTGCGCGTCGATCGTGCGTTGCTGCTTCTGCACCTGGTTCAGCAGCATCGGGGGCAGGAAGTGGTACATCACCGTCTCCACCTGTCCGTCGGCCGAATGTGCAACGAGTCCGGGGAGGACCTTCTCCACTTCCTCCGCGACGAGTCCGTACTGGAGCGTGCGCCCCGCGGGGTCCTGGTCGGCCCTGTAGTGGAACGTGATCGGGCGCAGTTGCATCAGCGCATCGCTCGCGTCGCCCATGTCGGCGACGTCCTCCTTGAATCGCGCGGACGAGCTCAAGGTCCCGAGCTGTCCGTTGGCGTCGATCATCACGGGGATGGCATTGGCGCTGCCGGTGGTGATGCCTCGGATGCCCGCGATGAACGCACGGTTCTGGTTGCCGTCGCCGATGCGGATCGTGTTGCCCTCGCCGGCCACACCCTGGTTGCCGATGTCGATGTTGGAGTTGCCCGTCGTGAGCTGGATTCCGGCGGTGCGCCCGATCGCGATGTTCGAGCTGCCGGTCGTGTTCGAATTGAGCACCCCCCAGCCGATCCCGATGTTGCTGTTGCCCGTCGTGTTGTTGAGGATCGCCTGGAACCCGATGCCGACGTTCTCGTCGCCGCTGGTGTTATGGAGCATCGCGAGATAACCCGCGGCGACGTTCTGCCGCCCGTCGATGTTGGCGACCAGCGTCGATTCCCCGAGCGCCGTGTTCTCGGTGCCCGTCGTGTTGTTGAAGAGCGCCGCACCGCCGAAGCCCGCGTTGCGGATGCCAGTGATCGCGGAGGCGTTCCCCGCATTCCTTCCCGCGAAGGTGTTGAACGTTCCCATGTTGTGGAGGAACGTCGACGGGCCGATGTAGAGGATGCCGGCCGTCGTCGAGGTGTTCGGCAGCTTGAGGTGGCCGCCGAGCTGGACGGCACTGTCGTCGCCCACGCGCAGGCGCGTGACCGTGCCCGTGGCGTCGGTAATGCTCACGCCCGCGCCCGCTGCCGGTGTGAGCACGATGTCCGCCACTTGCGCGAATGAAGTGGAGCAAGCCATCGCGACCGCGAGGGCGAGGACGGTGCGGCGCAGCTTCATCGTGGCCTCCCGAGCATCCTTCGGAATTCAGCCAGCTCGCCTTCGAGCGCCTCGAGGCGCGCGGCCTGGCTCGCGAGCCGCTCCGATTGCGATGCAATCGTGCGCTGCTGCTTCTGGAATTCGTTCAACAGCATCGGCGGCAGGAACTGGACCATCACCGTCTCGACCTGCCCGTCGGCCGAGTGCGCGACCAATCCCGGATAGACCTGCGCGACCTCTTCGGCGATGAGCCCGTACTGGAGCGTGCGCCCCGCGGGGTCCTGGTCTTCCTTGTAGTGGAACGTCACAGGGCGCAACTGCATCAGCGCGTCCGTGGCCGAATCCATGTCGGCGATGTCGTCCTTGAAGCGCGCCGACGAGCTCACCGTGCCGAGCTGGCCGTTGGCATCGATCATCACGGGAATCGCATTCGCGCTCCCGGTGGTCTTGCCGCGGATGCCGGCGATGAAGGCCCGGGAATGGTCCGACGAGTCGCCGATGCGAATGGTGCCGCTTTCGACCGTATTTCCAATGTTGCCGATCGCGATATTCGAGCTGCCCGTGATGTTGGCGCCGGCGCCCATGCCCAGCGCAATGTTGCCGGAGCCGGTCGCATTGAAGCCCAGCGCGCCCGCGCCCACCGCCGTATTCGAATCGCCTCCCTTGTTGTTGCCGGATGCCTGCGTTCCCACCGCCGTGTTGCCGCCGCCCAGCGTGTTCTCCTTGAGCGCCCTGGAACCGACAGCCACATTGCTGGTACCGCCAAGGTTCGCGAAAAGGGCGGAGGAACCCACGGCAGTATTGTCGCCCCCCATGTTGTAGACCAACGCTCCCGCACCCGTAGCGGTGTTGTTGTTGCCGGTCGTACTGAAGCCGAGTGCGAGCGCGCCGGTCGCGGTGTTGTTGCTTCCTTCCGTGTTGTTGCCGAGCGCGGCGGATCCGATCGCCGTATTGGCCGCGCCGTACGTATTGGAGGCGAGCGCCGTCAAGCCGGTGGCGGTATTGTTCGCGCCGGTCATGATGAAATTCCCGGCCTGCTCCCCGATGAAGGTATTGCCGGTGCCGAAGTTGTGGATGAACCGGTTGGAGCCCTTGAAGATGGTGCCGGGAATCGTGACGCTGCCGTCCTCGGCGACGCGCAGGCGCGTGACGCTCCCGTCGGCACTGGTCACGCTCACGCCACCGCCCGCCGACGGCGTGAGGACGATGTCCGCCCCTTGCACGGACGAAGTGGACCAGGCCATCGCAACCGCGATGGCGAGGACCGTGCGATGCAGCGTCATCGTTGTCTCCCGAGCATCCGCTTGATCTCCGCCAGCTCCGCCGCCATCGCATCGTTCGCGCGTCGCAGCTTCTGGAATTCGTTCAGCAGCATCGACGGGAGGAATTGGTACATCACCGTCTCGACCTGCCCATCGGGCGTGCGCGCGACGAGGCCCGGGTAGACCTGCGCGACCTCCTCGGCCACCAGGCCGTACTGCAGCGTCCGTCCCTCGGGATCCTGGTCGGCCTTGTAGTGGAAGGTCACGGGCCGCAGCTGCATCAGAGCGTCCGTGGAGGATTCCATGTCGGCGATGTCGTCCTTGAACCGCGCCGACGAGCTCACCGTGCCCAGCTGGCCATTGCTGTCGATCATCACGGGGATCGCGTTGGCGCTTCCGGTCGTGATCCCGCGGATGCCGGCAATGAACGTCCGCGACTGGAACAGCGAATCGCCGACGCGGATCGTGTTGGCATCGTTGAAAACGCCCTGGCTGCCGATGGCGATATTGAAGTCGCCCGTCGAGAGGTGGTATCCCGCGAGATATCCGATGGCGATGTTCAGCTCACCGGTCGTGTTGTCGTGGAGCGCCTGCTGGCCGATGGCGGTGTTGCCCTGTCCCGTGGTGTTGCCCACGAGGCTTTGATAGCCGACCCCGACATTGACGCTGCCGGTGGTGGTGTTCTTCAGCACCTGGTATCCGACCGCGGTGTTGGCGTGGCCCGTCGTATTGCTGAAGAGCGCATCCCTGCCGCTGGCGGTGTTCTGGAAGCCGGTCGTGTTGAACGCGAGGGCCGCCGTGCCGACGGCGGTGTTGTCCGGGCCTGTCGTGTTGGCGGCAAGCGCCAGTGTGCCGGCGGCGGTGTTGTTGCTGCCGGTCGTGTTGCTGTTCAGCGCGGAAGAACCCGTCGCGGTGTTGGCCGTGCCGGTGGTGTTGACGGCCAGGGCGTTGGCGCCGCTTCCGGTGTTGTTGGTTCCCGACAGGGAGAAATTTCCCGCGAGTTCCCCGAGGAAGGTGTTGCCCGAGCCGAAGTTGTGGATGAACCGGTTGGTGCCCGTCAGGATGCTTCCCGCGATCGCGCTGGACGGATTGGCGAGCGACAGGTTGCCCCCCGGAATCGTGACGCTGCCGTCGTCGGCGATGCGAAGGCGCGTCAGGGCGCCCGTCGCATTCGTCACGCTGACGCCTCCCCCCGCGGGAGGGGTGAGGAGGATGTCCGCGGCCCGCACCGGTGAAAGTGCACACGCAACAACCAGGGCCGCGCGGCGGAAATGCGAGCGCTTCATCGAGGTCTCCCGAGCATCCTTCGAAATTCGGCCAGCTCGCCCTCGAGCGCATCGAGGCGCGCGGCCTGGCTGGCGAGCCGCTCCGATTGCGAGGCGATCCGCTCCGATTGCGAAGCGATCGTGCGTTGCTGCTTCTGGAATTCGTTCAGCAGCATCGGCGGCAGGAACTGGGCCATCACCGTCTCGACCTGCCCGTCGGCAGAATGCGCGACGAGACCGGGGTAGATCTGCGCGACCTCCTCGGCGATGAGCCCGTACTGGAGCGTGCGCCCCGCGGGGTCCTGGTCTTCCTTGTAGTGAAACGTCACGGGGCGCAATTGCATCAGCGCGTCCGTGGCCGAAGCCATGTCGGCGATGTCGTCCTTGAAGCGTGCCGACGAACTTGCGGTACCGAGCTGACCGTTGGCGTCGATCATCACGGGGATCGCATTGGCGCTGCCGGTCGTGACCCCGCGGATGCCGGCGACGAAAGCCCGCGTGTGGTTCGGGTTTCCGAAGCGCATCGTGTTCCCCTCTCCCGGGGAGCCCCCATTGCCGATGAGGATGTTGAAACTGCCCGTCGTGAGGTTCCCGGAAGAAACGCCCAGCGCGATGTTGTGGGAGCCGGTCGTGTTCTGCGGCATCGCGCCATAGCCGACGGCGACGTTGTTGAGCCCCGTCGTATTGGCGAAGAGCGCACCCGCGCCGACGGCGGTGTTGCTGTCGCCGGCCGTGTTGTTGAACAAGGCGCCCCTGCCGGAAGCCGTGTTCTGGGAGCCCGTCGTATTTTCATGGAGCGACGACTCCCCAAAGGCCGCGTTGATGGAGCCGGTCGTGTTGTTGCCGAACGCAAACGATCCCATCGCCGCGTTCAACGTACCCGTGGTGTTCGCCGCGAACACGTTGCCGCCGAAGCCGACGTTGTGCCCCCCGGTCATCGTGAAGTTGCCCGCCGACAATCCGATGAAGGCGTTGTAGATGCCGAACGTGTAGAGAAACCGGTCGGTCCCCTTGTAGAGGGTCCCGGGCATCGTGACGCTGCCGTCGTCGGCAACCCGGAACTGGGTCACGTTGCCGGCGGCGCTGGTCACGCTCACGCCACCACCGGCGGGCGGAGTGAGGACGATGTCGTCCGCCTGCGCCGCGAACGCGCTTGCCGTCGCGGCGACGGCGAGGTGCGGAAGGATTCGAAGGGATTTCATGCGGCCTCCGTCAGCGCAGCCCGAGATGCTGCTTGAGGGCGGCCAGCTCGCTGCGCAATTCCTGCATCCCCGAGAGCTCGCTTTCGAGGCGGTCGATCGTGCGGCGCTGCTTCTGCACTTCGTTCAACAGCATGGCGGGCAGGAATTGCACCATCACCGTCTCGACCTGCCCGTCGGCGGAATGCGCGACCAATCCCGGATAGACCTGCGCGACCTCTTCCGCGATGAGCCCGTACTGCAGGGTGCGGCCCGCGGGATCCTGGTCGGCCCTGTAGTGAAAGGTGACCGGGCGCAGCTTCATCAGCGCGTCGCTCGCGGCGGCCATGTCGGCGATGTCGTCCTTGAAACGCTCGGACGAACTCACGGTGCCCAACTGGCCGTTGCTGTCGATCACCACCGGGATCGCATTGGCTGCGCCCGTGGTCGTACCGCGGATGCCGGCGATGAAGGTCCTGGACTGGTCCGACGGATCCCCGATGCGGATCATGTTGGTGTCGGAGGGAACCCCGTGATGGCCCAGGTGGATGTTGTAGTTGCCGGACGAGATTGCGACGCCGGCGAATTCGCCAATGGCAATGTTGCGTACGCCGGTTTGATTCGAGAGGAGGGTGTCCCTGCCGACGGCAACATTGCCGACCCCTGTGGTGGTGTTCTTCAGGGATCGAGCGCCGACAGCCGTGTTCCCGGCGCCGGTGGTGTTGCTCGTCAGCGCGAGGTAGCCGACCGCAGTGGCGTTGTCGCCCGTCGAGTTGCTGAAGAGCGCGCCCCTGCCGCCGGCGGTGTTGAAGTAGCCCGTCGTGTTGAAGGCAAGCGCTCCCACGCCGGTCGCGGTGTTGTCATTGCCGGTCGTATTGCTGAAGAGCGCGGCTGTGCCGATCGCCGTGTTGTTGTCTCCGGTCGTGTTGTTGCCGAGCGCGGTGGAGCCGGCTGCCGTGTTGGCCTCACCCGTGGTGTTCGCGTTGAGTGCCGTGAGTCCGCTGCCGGTATTGTTCAGGCCGGTCATCGTGAAATTCCCGGCAAGCTCCCCGATGAAGGTGTTGCCGGAGCCGAAGTTGTGGATGAACCGGTTGGAGCCCTTGAGGATGTTGCCCGCGCCCGCGGTCGAGGGGTTCTCCAGAATCAGATTGGTCACCGGTGCGGGGGGCAATAGGCACGTGCCGACCTTGCCGGTGGCGATCTCGACGCAAAGTCCGGTAGCCGGCAATGGGACGGCGCCGACGCCCGGAATGGCGACGCTGCCATCATCGGAGACGCGGAGGCGAATCAAGTCGCCGAAGGAGTTGGTGATGGTCACGCCCCCGCGTTCGGGCGGGGTGAGCACGATGTCCGCCGCGAGCGCGGACGAAGCGCACGCGGCGGCGGCGAGCGTCGCAAGAACGCGAACGAGGACTGGGCGCTTCATGCGTTCATTCCCCTTGTCGCAGGCCGAGGGCCTGCTTGATGGCGGCCAGGTCGGCTTCGAGGGCGCCAATGCGCTTCGCTTGCGCGGCGATCGTGCGCTGCTGCTTCTGGAATTCGTTCAGCAGCATCGGCGGCAGGAACTGGTACATCACCGTCTCGATCTGCCCGTCGTTGGATCGGGCGACCAGCTCGGGATAGACCTCGTCCACTTCCTCGGCGATCAGTCCGTACTGGAGGGCGCGATTCGCGGGATTCGGATCGGCCTTGTAGTGGAAGGTCACGGGCCGCAGCCGCATCAACGCGCTGCTGGCCTCGCCCATGTCGGCGATGTCGTCCTTGAAGCGCCGCGACGAGAAGTTGGTGGTGAGCTGGCCGTTCGGATCGATCAGGACCGGGACCGTATTCGTGAGCGTCGAGCCGAAGCGGACGCCGGCGATGTACGTCTTGTACAAGCCCGTATTGACCGTCGGTCCGATGCGAATGGCGAAACTCTCTCCCGCGACGCCCGGATGGCCGACCAGGATGTTGTTGTTGCCGGTCGTGACATTGACCCCGGCGTCCGCGCCGATCCCGATATTGAACTGGCCCGTCGTCAGATTGGATAGCGCTCTCCTGCCGACCGCGGTGTTGAGGTCTCCATCGGTGACGTCCTGCAGCGCGGCAGCGCCGACGGCCGTGTTGTCGTTCCCGAGGGTGACGCTGGAGAGGGTCAGGAAGCCGACGCCGCTGTTGCCGCTGCCCGAGATCGCCAGGTTCCCGGCGGACAGTCCGATGAACGTATTGGCGCTGCCGAAGTTGTGGATGAAACGGCTGCCCCCCTTCATCACGTTGCCGGTGGTGGCGGTCGAGTGATCCAGCAAGAGGTTGCCCGGGAGCGTGGCGGCGTTGTCATCCACCCGGAAGCGGGTTGCGCCGCCACTGGCGCTGGTCACGCTCACGCCCCCACCCGAGGGCGGGGTCAGGACGATGTCCGCGGCGCTCGCAGACGGGGGCAACAGCGCCAGCCAGGCGATCGTTCCGAGCGCAATCCGGTTCCAGCCCACCATGCTTCCTCCCTCGGCAAGGCGCTTCGAAACGAAGCCCCATGCCGGTAAGGACGGAAAGCCCGGGAAAACGGACCAGCTATTTCGTGGCGGCGAGCGCGGCGCGGGCGCGGGCGAGGCGCGGACTCGTGGGGACCTGGCGCTCGGAATAGATCCGCACCGCCCGCTCGAGGTACGGCCTGCCCTCCCCGCCCTTGCCCTGGGCCGCCAACGCGGAGGCCAGCCCCAGGCACGCATCGGCCTCGAGGATGGCAAACCACTCGCGGTCGGACCGGGCCTCGATGGCGGTGAGCACCTGGCGAACCCGGGCCTCCGCTTCCGGCGCGTGGCCCGTGGCCACTTCCGCTTCGGCCCGCGCCAGCTTGAGGGAGGCGCGGTCCAACGCGTCGGTGGCGGGACTCGCGTCGGGGCGCGCGATCGCGTCCGTGCGTGCCGTGAGGATCTCCAGCGCGCGCTGCGGCTCGCGCGAGGCGAGGAGCCAGCGGGCTTCCGCCTCGTCCACGCGCTCGGCGGCCAGTGCGTTGTTGGCGAGCGGACCCTTGCGCAATGCGAGCACCTCGTCCAGGTACGTACGGGCCGCTGCCGCGCGGCCCGCGAGCAGCTCGAGTTCGGTGCCGGAAGCGAGCAGGCCGGCCAGCAAGGTCTTGGGCATGGACTTGCGGTACGTCGGAAGGATGGCTTCCATCCCGGCGCGGCTGGCCGCGATGTCGCCCAGGCGCAGGTCGACTTGCGCGAGACTTCCCTTCACGAATGCCGCATCGCGCTGCCCGGACGGATTCTTCACGTCGATCGTCGCAGCCGCGGCCGCAAGCCTTTCGCGCGCGGCCCTGGCTTGCGGGCCATCCTGCTCGACGCGCGCCAGGTTGGACTCGAGGTAGCGCCGCATCGGGGACCCCGGGCCGATCGTGCTCTCGTCCACCTCGATCGCGCGCAGGAAATGGCGCCGTGCTTCGGCCGGGTTCCGCAGCCCCGACTGCGCGAGGCCCGCGATCTGGTGCACATAAGCCATCTGGCGCCCGCCGGGCCCGAAGGCCTGGGCGCCGACCACCAGCGCCTTCGCGATCACCGGGGCCGATTCCGCGAAATCGCCCCGCTCGTTCAGGATGACCGCGAGGGAACGCAGCGAATGCGCATAGTCGTCGCCCGAGGGGAAGTACCGTTCGAAGTACGCGACCGCCTCGCGCTGCTGGCCGAGGGCCTTGGCGGGATCGACGTAACGCTGCGCGTTCGCGCGCATCGACAGGGCCTCGCCGCGGGTGAGCGACGTCGTGTCGCCCGCCGCATCGAGCATCGAAAGCACCTCCTGCGTAGTGCGCGCGACTTCCGCCATCTCCCCGAGGGTGCCCAGCGTGCCGCTCAGGTTCACGAGCGCCTTCGCCAGGCGCGGCCCCTTGTCGCCGTCGAGCTGCCGCAGCAAGGCCACGCGTTCGCGGTCGAGCTTCACGCCCTCGGAGGCGAGGCCCAGCTCGAAGTAGAGCTTGCCCAGCAACAGGAGGACTTCCTGGTGCGCCTCGGGGTTGCCGGCCAGGTCCTTCGCGGCGCGGTCGCGGCCGATGTCGAGGAGCTCGCGCGCGGTCGTCGTCCGCGCCTTCAGCGGATCGGGATTGGCCGTGCTGTTGGCCTTGAAGATTCCGGACATGAAGGCGGAAACGGCCTTCGCCTTCTCGGCCTCCGTCTGGGCGCGAAGGCTCTCCTGCGTCGCGATGCGCGACTGCCATGCGACGCCCGCCACGCCCGCGACGAGCGCGAAGGCCACCAGCACGCCCGCGGCCACGGCCACGCGATGCCGGCGAACGAACTTGGCGAGGATGTAGCGCGCGCTGTCGCCGCGCGCTTCGACGGGGCGGTTGTCGAGGTAGCGGCGCAGGTCTTCCGCGAACGCCTGCGCCGAGGCATAGCGCTCCGCGGGATTCTTCCGCAGCGCCTTGGCCACGATGTTCTCGAGGTCGCCGGCGAGCGGGCCCGAGAGGCGCCGGGGCTCGCGTTCGAGCACTTCGCGTTGCAGCTCGAACCCGCTGGGCCGCGAACCGTCGTCCTTCGCGTAAGGGCTGCGGCCGGCCAGGAGGCGATAGAGCACGACGCCCAGTGAATACACGTCGGTGGCCGTCGTTACCGGCGCCCCGCTCACCTGTTCGGGCGCGGCGTAGTCCGGCGTGAGCGCGCGTCCGGCCATCTGCGTAAGTTCGGTTTCTTCCGCCGCGCCGCGCTCTTCGTCGATCAGCTTGGCGATGCCGAAGTCGAGCAGCTTCACGACGCCCGCGGGGGTCACCAGGATGTTCGAGGGCTTGAGGTCGCGGTGCACGACGAGGTTCGCGTGCGCGTAGGCGACGGCGCCGCAGACGTCCGCGAACAGCCGCACCCGATCCCGGACCGCGAGGTGCTTCGCGTCGCACCAGTCGTCGATGCGCTCGCCTTCGACGTACTCGAGCACCAGGTACGGCTGGCCGTCCTCGAGCGTGCCGGCATCGATCAGTCGGGCGACGTGCGGATGGGCCAGCGTCCCGAGGATGCGGCCTTCGCGCGCGAAACGCTCGGCCGCGCCGCGCTCGGCCAGCGCGGACTTGAGGAGCTTGATGGCGACGAAGCCTTCGTAGCGGCCATCGTTGCGCTTCGCGAGCCAGACGCGCCCCATGCCACCCACGCCGAGCTCGCGAACGATCTCCCAGGGACCGATGGCGCGGCCGGCAAGGTCGACGGCGTCCGGCAGTGGCGCCCGGGATTCGCCGGGGGACGTGAGGAATGCGGCCTCCTCCGCGGCGCGATCGGCACCGAACAGGCCCGCAACGCGCCGGTGCAACGGCGGGTCCTCGCGGGCCAGGGCGGCCAGGGCCGGTTCGCGCTCGTCGTCCGGCAGGCCGCTGATCTCCTCGAAGCGATCGAGGGCGCGGCGCCAGTTGCCCGTATCGGAATCGGTGGTGGACATGGGGGCCTTCAGTCTCGCAGTTTCTTGAACAGGAAGGCGCGCGCCGATTGCCACTTGCGCTTCACCGTCATCGGCGAGAGACCGAGCTCTACGGCCACGTCCTCCACCGTGAGCCCGGCGAAGTAGCGCATCTCGACGATCTGGAGCAGCTGGGGGTTCATCTTGCCCAGGTCCCGAAGCGCGGAATCGAGCGACTCGATTTCGTCGCCGGCGAAGGCTTCCTCGGCCACGCCGGTGGTGAGCGTCACCTCGCGCACGCCGCTGCCGCGCTTCTGCGCGTTCCGCTCGCGCGCGACATCGACGATGACGCTGCGCATCGCGGTCGCCGCATAGGCGAGGAACGCGCGGCGGTTCTCCCAGCGGCCGGGCGCGCCTTGCGCGAGGCGGATCCAGCACTCGTTCACGAGCGCGGTGGCGTCGAGGTTGGTGAGGGTGGACTCGGCGTTCAGCTTCGAGCGCGCGAGGCGGGAGAGTTCCCGGTAGAGGGCGGTGACGGCGCGGTCGCGCGCGGCGGTATCCCCCGCCCGCGCGCCCGCCAGCAGCGCCGTGATGTCTTCCTCCCCGTCCATGCCCCCATTATGGCGGGAGAGGCCCGGCGCGGACTGTGACGCGGATCACCGCTGGCGTGCGGCACCTTGCGACGACCCCGCCGGCCGGGGAAGGTCCAGCCTGCTCGAATGCCACTCGCATTCGCTCGCGGTTCCCTCCCTGCCCCGGCCGGCGGGGTCGTCGCGACCGTGACTGCGATAGCGATCGGGATCAAGCACGGCACATCGGTGAATCGTGCGCGTCCGCTGCTTGTCTTTCCGCATGCGAGCCCGTGGGCTCGCAGTTCGGGTGGCAGGGGTGGGTAGGACCTCTTTTTCGGTCCGGGCCGCGCGGTGTTCGCAATGTTCGTCGAGCCGAAGTGCGGCCTCATGAAAACGCAGCCACTTCACTCTCGGTAGAGCCCGCAAAAGCAGGCCGCATTTTCGTCGCGCTCGCACTCGAAGGTGCCAAGTGATCCACGGCCCCCGGACCGAAAAAAGGTCCTACCCACCCCTCGCCACCCCACGCGGAACCCTGGGGTCCTGCGGTGTTACCGCTTGCCGGTGATCTCGGCAAAGAACGCGTCGCTCGACGGCGCGCGCCCGAGGAAGCGGCGCACGAGGTCCATCGGCTCTTCCTGCGCGCCGTTGGCGAGGATGGTGTCGCGGTAGCGCTTGCCGACCGCCGGATCCATGAGCTTGCCCTTGAAGGCGGAGAGCATGTCCAGGGCCAGCACTTCGGACCACATGTAGCCGTAGTAGCCGGCGGCGTACTGCTGCGCGAGGTGGCCGAACTGGGCCGGGAACATCGTGCCTTCCACGTAGCCCAGCGGCGTCTCGCGTTCCACGGCGGCCCACGCCTGCAGCACGTCCTGCGGCTTCTGCGAGAGGCGCATGTCGAACGCGCCGTACTCCCACTGGCGCTGGTACTTGATGCCCTGGCCGTAGCGGCGGGCCGCGTCGATGCGCTCGATCTGCTCGCGCGAAAGCTGCGGGCATTCGGCGCACACGGTCTTCATGAGCGCGAGCGGCTCGGGACGGCGCACCCATTCCTCGAACATCTGCGAGGGCGCCTCGACGAAGTCCTGCAGCGTCGCGGTGCCGGCCTGCGGGTTGTAGTCGGCGGTCGAGAGCACGCCATGCAGCACGTGGCCGAACTCGTGGAAGAGGGTTTCCATCTCGCGCTGGTTCAAGCCCTTGCGGTCGAGGTTGGTCACCAGCACCGTCATGGGCGTGCGGCCCGTGGCCTTGCTGGCGCCGCGCACCGCCCACGCCGCGGCGTGCGTGTACTTCCCGTCGCGCGGATAGAGGTCGAAGTAGAAGCTGGAGAGGTACTTGCCGGTCTTCGCGTCGACGACGTCGAAGTGGCGCACGTCCTCGTGCCACGCCTTGACCGGCGTCTCCTGGATCTTGATGCCGTAGAGCGTCTCTGAAACGAGGAACGTGTACGCGATGGCCTTGTCCGTCGGGAAATACTTGCGCAGCTCTTCCTGGTCGATCGCATAGCGCGACTTGCGGATCTTCTCCTGGTAGTAGATCACGTCCCAACGCTCGATCTTCACGGCGTCGACGGGCTGGCCCAGCTCCTTCGCCTTCTCGGCGCGCAGCTCGCCCAGCTCCTTCAGCTCCAGCCCGGTGACGGCGGCCTTCACGTCGGCGAGGAACTTGTTCACCACCGCGGGCGTGCCGACCATCTTGCGGCGCATCGCGTACGAAGCGTAGTCCGGGAGGCCGTAGAGGCCGGCCAGCTCCTGGCGCAGGACGAACATGTCGCCCAGGATCTTCAGGTTCCCCTCGCCGCCCTGCTGCTGTTGCGCGCGATAGTAGCGCTCGCGGGCCGCGCCGGAACGCGCCGAGGCCATGAACGGGAAATAGGTCGGGCTGTCGAGCTTGAGGACGTAGTTGCCCTTGTCGTCCTTCGCCTTCCCCGTCAGGTAACCCTCCGGCAGCCCCTCCATCTCGGCGGGCGTCATCGTGACCGTGGTCTTGTCGTCGCGGATGTTGCGGTCGAAGGCCTGGCGCAGCGTCTCCAGCTTCTCGGTGATTTCCTTCGAGCGCTTGCGCTTGTCCGGGGCCAGGGCGACGCCGCTGTCCTCGAAGGCCTCGAGGAGGTCCTTCCGCAGCTTCTTCTGGTGGGCGTTGGCGGGCTTCGCGGCCTTCACGCGCGCGTAGATCTTCTCGTCCTGCAGGAGGTCGGTGTTCAGCGACGTGAGCTTTTCCTGGCAGGGCTCGGTCGCGTCGCGCACGGCCTTGTCCGGATGCACGTTGCCGATGAGCGAGGTGGGGCCGGCCACGTCCTCGATCTCGATCTGCAGGCGATTCCACTCGTCGAAGACGCCGGCGGCGGACTTCTTCGCGCCCATCGCCGCCATGTCCTTGCGGGCCTTGGCGACCAGGGCGTCGCAATCCTTCGTCATCTTCGCCGCGTCGTACTGCGCGATGAGGGGTGTCGCGGCAAATGCCGGGGTGGCCGCGAGCAGCGTCGCGGCGAGAGCGATGCGGGCTTTCATGGAGCGCTCCTTCAGGCTGCCTGGTGCTCGAGTCCTTTTGGGATCGAGGAGAGCAGCTTGCGTGTGTAGTCCTGCTGGGGATTGAGGTAGATCTCGTCGGAGTCGGCGATCTCGATCACCGCGCCCTCGTTCATCACCATCACCTGGTCGGAGATGTACTTCACCACCGCGAGGTCGTGCGAGATGAAGATGTACGAGAGGCCGAACTCGTCCTGGAGGTCCTGCAGGAGGTTCAGCACCTGCGCCTGCACGGAGACGTCGAGGGCCGAGACGGATTCGTCGCAGATCAGCACGTCGGGTTTCATCGTGAGGCAGCGGGCGATCGCGATCCGCTGGCGCTGGCCACCCGAGAACTCGTGCGGGTACTTGTAGAACGATTGCTCCGAGAGGCCCACGCGCTTCAGCAGGCTGAAGGCGTGGTCCACGCGCTCGCGCTGGTCCTTGCCGATGCCGTGGATCTTCATCGGCTCGACCAGGATCTGCCCGACCGTCATGCGCGGGTTCAGCGAGGCATACGGGTTCTGGAAGATGATCTGGATGCGGCGGCGGTAGGCCATCATCTCGCGGTCGGTGAGCGAGAGGAGATTCTTGCCCTCGAACAACACCTCGCCGGAGGTCGCGTCGTGCAGGCGCATGAGCGTGAGGCCCACGGTCGTCTTGCCCGAACCGGACTCGCCGACCAGCCCCAGCGTCTTGCCCTTGCGCAGGCGGAAGCTCACGTCCTTCACGGCGGGCACGGCTCGCTTGCCGAAGAAGCCCTCCTTGAGGAAGAACGTCTTGGTGAGGTTCTTCACTTCGAGGATCACGGCGTCGCCTTCGGCGGTGCCGCGATGGCGCTCCTCCAGCTTCGGGCCGGTCTCGTTGCGCAGGAAGTCCTCGATTACCGGCAGGCGTACCGGGCGCCGATCCAGGCGCGGGCGGCAGGCGAGCAGCGCCTTGGTGTACGGGTCCTTCGGGTCGTGGAAGATCTGGTGGACGAGGCCCTTCTCCTTGATCTCGCCGCCCTGCATCACCACCACGTGGTCCGCGATGTCGCCGACGACCCCGAGGTCGTGCGTGATGAAGAGCACCGACATCTGGTGCTTCTCCTGCAGGCTCGCGATGAGGTCGAGGATCTGTTTCTGGATGGTGACGTCGAGCGCCGTGGTGGGCTCGTCGGCGATGAGCAGCTTCGGCTCGCAGGCGATCGCCATGGCGATCATCACGCGCTGCTGCTGCCCGCCCGAGAGCTCGTGCGGGAAGGAATGCACGCGCAACTGCGGGTTGGGGATGCCGACTTCGTTCAGGAGCGCCACGGCCCGCTCGCGCGCCGAGCGCGGTGCCAGGCCCATGTGGGTGCGCAGCACCTCGCTGATCTGCTCGCCCACCGGGAACACCGGGTTCAGCGAGGTCATCGGCTCCTGGAAGATCACCGAGATTTCCTTGCCGCGGATCGCCTGCATGTCGGCGAGCGTGGCGCGCGCGAGGTTCTTGCCCGCGTACAGGATCTCGCTCTCGGGCGAGACGATGGCGTTCTCCGGGAGCAGCTTCAGGATCGACATCGCGGTGACGCTCTTGCCGCTGCCCGACTCGCCCACCAGCGCCACGGTGGTGTTGGTCGGCACGTCGAACGAGATGCCCTTCACCGCGCGGAACGGCTCGTGCTTGCGGTCGACGCGGAAACGGACGTCGAGGTTGCGGATCTGCAGGATCGGTGTGGTGTCGGTCATGTTCTTATTTCAGCTTGGGATCGAGCGCGTCGCGCAGCGAATCCGTGAGGAGCGAGAACGCGGTCACCAGCAACGCCATCGAGGCGCCGGCGGCGAAGAGCTGCCACCACTTGCCGATCACGAGCTCGTTCTGCGCTTCGGCGAGCATCGTGCCCCAGGAGACCATGTCCACCGGCACGCCCAGCCCGAGGAAGGAGAGGATCACCTCGGCCTTGATGAAGCTCACCACGTGCTGCGAAAGCTGCACCAGGATCACGTGCGAGGCGTTGGGCAGGATGTGGATGAACATGCGCGACATGTGCGAGGCGCCGATCGCCTGGGCCGCTTTCACATACTCGCGCGCGCTGTGCTTGATGTATTCGGCGCGCACCAGCCGGTAGATGCCGGTCCAGCCCGTGAGCGCGAGGATCACGATGATCGTGTCCAGGCCTTTCTTGAACACCGCCGCGAACGCGAGGATGAGCAGGATGTACGGGATGGAGGTGAAGATGTTGTAGAACCACTCGAGGAAGTCGTTGGTCTTTCCGCCCCAGTAGCCCGCCATCGCCCCGAGGAAGGTGCCGATGATGGTGGCCAGCACCGCGGCCACCAGGCCCACGAAGATCGAAACCTCCGAGCCCTTGATCACCTTCAGCAGCACATCGCGGCCCCACTTGTCGCCGCCGAAGGCCAGCGTCTCGGCGCGCTTGGTCTCCGTCACGGCGATCTTGGCCGCGCGCTCTTCCCACTCCTTGTAGCGCGGGGCGAGCGGGTCGACGTCGGAGAGGTCCACGGGCGCGGCCTTGGAGACCGCACCGCCGGCCGCGACGGCCTTCGCCTCGAGGTTCTCCTGCCCCGCGAGGAACGCGGGGTTGGCGTAGGAGACGCCGGACTCCTTGCTCCAGTCGCGCGCGATGAGCCCCGTGAACGAGGCCAGCATCATCGCGATGAACAGGATCACGACCGCGAGGGCGACCATGCCGACGCGATCCTGAAGGAGCCGCCGCCAGGCGAGCGTCCAGAGGCCCGGCGATTCCTGCGGTGCGCGCGGGGGGGTGTTTTCGGTGAGGACTGCGCTCATGGGCGGGCCCTTATTTGAACGAAACGCGCGGATCGACGAACTTGTACATCACGTCGACCAGCAAGTTGATGATCATGGTGAGCATCGCGAGGTAGACCGTCACCGCCTTGATGACGGGGAAGTCGCTGCGGTTCACCGCGGTGATGATCTCGCGGCCCAGGCCCGGGATCGAGAAGAAGACCTCGAGCAGGAAGGAGCCCACGAAGACGCTCGGGAGATAGATGCCGATGTTGGTGAGGATCGGGATCAGCGCGTTCCTCAGCACGTGCTTCATCATGACCTTCTTCTCGGGCAGGCCCTTGGCGCGCGCGGTGCGCACGTAGTCCTGGTTGATCTCCTCGAGGAAGAACGAGCGGTAGAGGCGCAGCTGCGGGGCGAGGCCCACGGCCACCGCGAGCAGGATGGGCAGCGGCGCGTAGGTGGAGAGGTTCTTCCAGAAACTCTCGCTCCAGCCCTGCACCGGGAACCACCCGAGGATGAACCCGAAGAGCCACTGGAACACGATGATGTAGACCAGGAAGCTGATCGACATCGCCGTGGTGCAGACGATCATGATCATGCGGTCGGTCAGCGTGCCGCGCACGTAGGCGACCATGATCGCGAAGGTGACGGCGAGCGTGGTCTCGATGATGAGCACCGGGACCATGATCGTGAGCGTGGGCCCGACGCGCGTGAGCAGGATGCGCGAAACCTCTTCGTTGGTGGACCAGCTGCGGCCGAAGTCGAACGTGAAGACCTGCTTCACGAAGACCCAGAGCTGGTACCAGTAGGGCTCGTCCACGCCGAGCTGCTTCCGGATGTTGGCGATCTGCTCGGGGTTGGAGATCTTCCCGGCGAGCACCTGCGCGGGGTCGCCTCCCACCCAGTTGAACAGGAAGAAGATCAGCAGGATCACGCCCGCGAGGGTCGGGATCATCTGCCACAGCCTGCGGACTACGTACGCGGTCATCGTGAGGCTCCTTGGGCGGCCTGCTGCGCCGCCACGTCGACATCCAGGTATTTGAAGTTGGTATAGAGGATCGGGTGTTTCTTGTAGGCCTTCACCCAAGGGTACTGCAGGTGGTTGAAGACGCGGTGCACGCCCAGGCGCCACGGGGCATACGCGAGGATCAACCGGTTCATCTCGCGGTAGAGCAGGCTGCGCTCGGCGCCGTCGGGGAAGCGTTGCGACTTCTCGTACGCCTTGTCGTACTCGGGCAGCTTGAAGCGCGCCTCGTTCGACTGGCCGGTGTTGGGTCCGTAGAGGAGCTGCAGGAAGTTCTGCGCGTCGGGGTAATCCGCCGTCCACGCCGAGGACGCCATCTGGAACTTGCCCACGCGCTTGTCCTGCAGGAGGTCGGCGAACTGCACGGCCGCGGCCTCGACGCGGATGCCGATGGCGGCCATCGACTTCGACCACAGCTCCGCGATCTGGCGTTGCTCCTGCGTGCGCGCGTTGTACTTGTACGTGATGGTGAACGGCTTGCCGTCGGGAAGATCGCGCCAGCCGTCGCCGTCCTTGTCGACGTAGCCGTACATGTCGAGCAGGGCCTTGGCGCGCGGAGGATCGTATTCCTGCTGCGGCGAATGGAACGCCGGGTCGAACCCTACGATGCCCGGCGGCACCGGGGTCTCGGCCGGCATTCCCTGCCCCTTGCGCACGATGTTCACTTCCTGCGGCCGGTCGTGCGCGAGCACCATGGCGCGGCGCAGCGCCACCTTCTCGGCCGTGTAGCCGCCGACCACGGGATCCTCGGTGTTGAAGACGTCGTAGGTCGTCTCGGGCGCCTCCTCGCGGAAGACGTGCACGCCCTGCTTCGCCAGCGCGGGGGCGAGCTTGCCGTTGGGCAGGATCTGCTCGATGAACTCGAAGGGCGTCTCGTCGATGAGGTCGTGCTCGCGGTTCAGGAACGCGAGGTAGCGCGGCTGCTCCTCCTCGATGGGATAGATCTCCACGCGGTCGAGCACCGGCAGGCGCTTGCCGCGCAGCGCCTCGATGGCCGCCTTGTCCCACGGGTCGGACGGGTCGGCATAGCGCGTGTCGAGCTCGTAGCCGCGGTGGTTGGGATTCCTCTCGAGCACGATCTTCGAGCGGCGCACCCACTCCTTCAGCACGAACGGACCGGTGCCCACCGGATGGCCCATCGTGTCGTCGGGATAGGCCTCCACCACCTCGCGCGCGACCGGCACCACGTTCGGCATCGCGAGCGAGTAGGCGAAGTTGAAGTCGGGCTCGACCAGCTTGAAGCTGATCGTGTAGCGGTCGCGCACTTCGATACCCGGGATCGGCGTGTCCATGTCGAGGGTGCCGGTCTTCTTCGCCTTCACGGCGAGCTCATCGAGACCCACCAGCTTGTTCTCGAACAGCCATTCGTACGGGCTCGCGAGCTTCGGGTCGCGGAAGCGGCGGATCGAGTACGCGAAATCCTGCGCGGTCAGCTCGCGCTTCTTGCCCTTGAACGCCGGATCGTCCGCGAAGAGGATGCCGGGCCGGATGCGGAATGTGTAGCGCGTGCCGCCCTCCTCCGGCTGCGGCACGGCCTCCGCGACCAGGGGCACGAGCTTCACGGGCCGCGCGAGGTAGTCGTACGTGAGCAATGGCTCGAACAGGTTCTCGCAGATGCCCACCGAATAGCGATCGAAGATCTTCTGCGGGTCGAAGCCCGTCTCGGCCGTGCGAAACGCCATGCGAATGACCTTCTTCTCGGCGGCCAGCGCAGGGTGCGCGACGGCGAGGCAAGCGGCCAGGGCGAGGACGGCGAGGCGGAGGCGTTTCAAGCGGAAATCCGAATGCGGAAAACAGGGGAAATTATATCGTTATTTCATATACTTGGCGCGGATTTCCAGATCGATGTCCGCATACCGCATGGCCTCGTGGAGGAACTGCTGCTTGCGCCATCCCAGCACCCAGGGCTGGACGAAATCGATGCGCTTCCGGTGCACGTTCAGCTTCCACGGCTGGTAGACGGCCACGAGGCGCGCCATCTGCTGGTAGACCTTCGCGCGCTCCTCCGCGTTGGTCGGCGGGATGGCCAGGGCCTTCTCGTAGAGGCGGTCGAACTCGGGCAACTGGAAGCAGCCGTCGTTGGAGCTGCCGCAGTTGGGGCCGTAGAGGAGCTGGTAGAAATTCTCGGCGTCGGGGAAGTCGCCGTTCCAGGCCAGGTGCCAGTTCTGCAGCTTGCCAAGCTTGGACTTCTTCCGCAGGTCGGGCCACTTCTCGACCACCACCTCCATGCGGATGCCGATCGTGTCCAGGTTCTTCTTCCACAACTGGGTGAACAGGCGCTCCAGCTGGCTCGGGCCCGTCGCGTACTCGAACACCAGCGGCTTGCCGTCGGGCGTCTCGCGCCAGCCGTCGCCGTCGCGATCGACGTACCCGAACATGTCGAGGAGCGCCTTCGCCTTGGCCGGGTCGTGCGTGCGGCCGAGGTTGAAGTTCGCGTCGAAGCCGAGGACCCCGGGCGGCACGGGCGTCACGGCCTCGACGCCGAAGCCGTTCCTCACGAGGTTGATCTCCTCGTCGATGTCGTAGGCGAAGCCCACGGCCCTGCGCAGGGCCACTTGCTCGGGCTTGTAGCCGCCCCACACCGGATCCTTCATGTTGTAGTACAGGTACGTGGTGCCGGCCTCGACGCTGGGGAACGTCTTGAAGCCGCGCTTCTTCGCCCACGGCGCGAGGTGCGTTCCGTCCGGAACCACCGTGCTGCGGAACTCGTAGGGGAAATTGATCCAGTCCAGCTCGTTGTTGAGGAACGCGAGCCAGCGCGGCTGCGACTCCTCGATGATGTAGATCTCGACGCGGTCGATGCACGGCAGGCGCTTGCCCTTCATCTCCGCGGCCAGCTTCTGGCCCTCGACATCGGCGGCGGCGGGCTGCGCGTCGTAGTACTCCTCGCGGAAGGTGGGATTGCGCTCGAGCACGATCTTCGAGGAACGCTTCCACTCCTTCAGCACGAAGGCACCTGTGCCGACCGGGTGGCCGCCGATCTCGCTGCCGTAGTGCTCCACCACTTCGCGGGCCTGCGCGCCGAGCGTGCCGAGCGCGAGGATGTAGAGGAAGTTGTAGTCGGGCTTCGCGAGGCGGATCTGCAGCGTGTGGCGGTCGAGCGCGCGCAGCCCGGAGATGGGCGCGTCGTAATCGAGCTTGCCGGCCTTCTTGGCCTTGTCGCGCATCTCGTCCAGGCCTTCGATCTTGCCGTCGACCATCCAGGAGTTGGGCGAGGACATCTTCGGGTCGATCAGGCGCTGGATCGCGTAGATGAAGTCCTGCGCCACGAGCTCGCGCTTCTTGCCCTTGAACACCGGATCGTCCGAAAAGTAGATGCCCTTCTTCACGCGCATCGTGTAGATGCGCCCGCCTTCGGTGATCTCGGGCATCGCCTCCACGGTCTGCGGCTTCAGCTTCGCGGGGCGCGCGAGCATGTCGTACGTGAGCGGCGGCTCGAGGATCTCGTCGATGACGTTGTTCGAGTAGAGGTCCGAGGCGAACGCGGGATCGAAGTTGGTCTCGGCGATCAGGAACGGGATGCGAAGCACCTTCTGCTCGGCGGTCGCGGAGAACGAGAGGGCGACGAGGATCGCGATCAGGATGCGCATGGGTTAGGACCGGTTGATGTCGATGTACTTCCACCATCCCCGCATCACGGGGTGGCGCCGATAGCCGATCGTCCACGGTTGCGAGATGTCGGACAGGATGCGGTGGGTGCCCAGCCGCCACGGCGCGTAGACGAGGAAGAGGCGGTTCATCTCGCGGTAGATGGCGTTCCGCTCGGGCCCATCCGGCAGCCGCTTGGCCTGCAAATACAAACGGTCGAACTCGGGCAACTGGAAGCGCGCGTGGTTCGCCTGGCCGGCGTTGGGCCCGTAGAGCATCACGAAGAACACGTCGGCGTCGGGGACGGTGGCGCTCCAGCCCGGGCCCCACATCTGCAGCTTGCCGGCCTGCGAGGCCTTGAGGAGGTCGGGCCACTTCGCCTTCTTGAAGCGCATGTTGATGCCGATGGCATCCATGTTCTTCTTCCAGTTCTCGTCGATCGGCTTCTGGTCCGCGTTGGGCGCCGAGGCGTATTCGATCGAGAAGGACTTGCACTCGTCGGCGGGCTTCTCGCGCGGAAGGTCGCGCCATCCGTCGCCGTTGCAGTCCACGTAGCCGTACATGTCGAGCAGCGCCTTCGACTTGGCGGGGTTGTACTCCGAGGCGGTGGAACGGAAATTCTCGTCGTAGCCCGACGCCCCCGGCCCGATGGGCGAGTGCGCCGGGATGGCCTGGCTCTTCCTCGCGATCGAGATCTCCGAGCCCACGTCCTGGCCCAGCACGATCGCGCGGCGCAGCGCGATCTTCTGCGGCTCGTAGCCGCCGACCACCGGATCCTGCATCGCGAAGTACGAGTACGTGAGCTCCATGCCCGGATTGCGGTCGAGCACCATGCCGCGGCGCTGCAGGTTGGGCGCAAGCACGCCGCCGGGGAAGGCGACGGTGGCGAACTCTTCCGGCACGCGCTCGACGAAGTCGTGTTCGTTGTTGAGGAACGCGAGCCAGCGCGGCTGCGGCTCCTCGATCACGTAGACCTCGATGCGCCCCACCATCGGCATCTTCCTGCCCTTGAGCGTGGCGGCGATCGCTTCCCCGCCCGCGTCACCGGCGGGCGGCGTCGCGTCGTAGGTCTCCTGGCGGTAGGCCGGGTTGGCGTCGAAGACCATCTTCGAGGAGCGCTTCCAGAACGTGAGCTTGAAGGGCCCCGTTCCCACGGGATGCTCACCCACCTTCTCGCCGTAGTGCTCGACCACCTCGCGCGCCACCGCGCAGGTGAGGTTGCAATGCGCGAGGTAGTACAGGAAGTTGTAGTTGGGCTGCTTGAGGCGCACCTGCCAGGTGTATCGGTCGAGCGCGTGAAGGCCCTCGAGGCGCTCGTCGAAGTCGAAGCGGTTGGTCTTGCGCGCCTTCGCGAGCGCTTCGTCCATGCCGAGGATGTAGCCCTCGAGCTGGTAGAGGTTCGGCGACTTCACCTTCGGGTCGAAGAGCCGCTTGATCGAATAGACGTAGTCCTCCGCGACCAGCTCGCGCTTCTTCCCGTGGAAGGCCGGATCGTCGATGAAGTAGATGCCGGGCTTCACGCGCATCGTGTAGAGCGTGCCGCCCTCGCTGACCGTCGGCATTTCGGCCAGCGTGTTCGGCACCAGCTTCGACGGGCGCGCGAGGAAGTCGTAGCCGAGCGGCGCGTCGAACACGTTCGCGATGACCGTCGACGAGTAGAGGTCGGAGACGGCGGCCGGATCGAAGCTCGTCTCGGCCACGCGGAAGGCGTAGCGGAAGACCTTGGAGGAGTCGGCGGCGGCCGAAGGCGCGGGGGCGAGGCCGGTTGCGAGCAGGCCCGCGATCACGAGGGCCGGAAGGAGGCGCGTCGAGTACATGAACCGAGTCCTCATGGGACCGTGGGGCCGAGAGCGGCCAGCGCGCGATTATACTGCGCCCTACCCCCCAGAAAGGTGTCACGAAATGTTCCTGCAAGGCCGGAAGATCCTGATCACGGGACTGCTGTCGAACCGCTCGATCGCCTACGGCATCGCCAAGGCCTGCCAGCGCGAAGGCGCCGAAATCTGCGTCACGTATGCCGGGGACGGCATCAAGGAGCGGGTCGAAGACCTCGCGAAGTCGCTCGGCGTGACGCGGGTCTATCCGTGCGACGTGGCCGACGACGCGCAGATCGATGCGCTGTTCGAATCGGTGAAGCGCGACTGGGGCGTGCTGGACGGCGTGGTGCACGCCATCGCCTTCGCCCCGCGCGAGGCGCTGAAGGGCGGCTTCCACGAGAGCGTGACACGCGAGAACTTCCGCATCGCCCACGACATCTCCAGCTACAGCCTCGCCGCGCTCGCCCGGGGGGCCGCGCCGCTGATGAAGGGCCGGCCCGGATCGATCGTCACGCTGTCCTACCTGGGCGCCGTGAGCGCGGTGCCGAACTACAACGTGATGGGGCTCGCCAAGGCGAGCCTGGAGGCCGGCGTGCGCTACCTCGCCTCGAGCCTGGGGCCCGAGGGCATCCGCGTGAACGCGATCTCGGCGGGCCCGATCAAGACGCTGGCGGCCGCGGGCATCGGCGGGTTCTCGAAGATCCTGCATTTCGTCGAGAAGCACGCGCCGCTGCGGCGCAACGTGACGATCGACGAGGTGGGCAACGCGGCGGCGTTCCTGCTTTCGGACCTCGCCTCCGGCGTGACCGGCGAGGTGATGTACGTCGACGCCGGCTTCAGCACCACCACGCCGGGGATGGACGCCGAGTAGCCAGCACCCCGGCCGGGCTGCGCGCTCCCCAACCGGGCTGCGTGCTCCCCAGCCGAGCTGTTAGCTCCCCAGTTTGGAAGGTGCGCGCGGGGCCGCCGGCACCTGCGTCTGCTGCACCGCGGTGCCATCGGCCTTGCGCTCGAGCACGTCCTTGCGAACGCTCACGCCCACGCGGCTGCGCACGCTCGCGAGCGAGGCTTCGAGGTCCTGCGCGGCCACCGCGGAACGCAGTTGCGTGCCCAGGCCTTCGCGCTTCGCGTCGTCGATCTTCTCGAGCTCGATGATCTTGCTCACCTTCACCAGCGAGTAGCCGCCGGGCGTGGAAACGCCCACGTAGCCCGGGAGCTTCTTCGCGTCGGCGCGAAGGGCCGCATCGAGGGCCTGCGGGAAGAGCCCGCCCGGCTTCTGGCGGTTCACCGCGAGCGGCGCGGGCCACTTGAGGTCGGCTTCCTTGCCCTCCTGCAGGACCTTCAGCTTCGCCTCGCCATCGGCTTGCGCGAGCTTCAGCGCCTCTTCGCGCTGCAGGCGGCGCTGCACTTCGGCCTGGACGGTTTCGAAGGGACGGACTTCGGAGGGCTTGTGCTCGAGCACGCGGGCCGACACCAGCACGCCCGGGCGCACCTCGACGGCCGAGGTGTTGCGCTTGTTCTTCAGCGCATCGTCCGAGAAAAGCTCGGCCAGGATCTTCGGGTTGCCCAGCGACGGCGGCGCGCCGCCCGCTTTCGAGAACCAGTTGGTTGGCTGCACGGCCAGCTTGAGGAGGTCGGCGGCGGGCTTCAGGCTCGAGGGCTGTTCGTAGACGATGTTGGCGAAGGGCTCGGCCACTTCGGCGAAATTCTTCGCCGCGGCGTTCTTCTTCAGCTCCGCCTCGATCTCGGGCGTGGCGTCGGCCAGCGACTTCACGCGCTCGGGCTTGATGTCCGTGAGCTGGATCACGTGATAGCCGAAGTCGCTCGCCACCGGGCCCACGATGTCGCCCTTCTTGGCGGCGTAGGCCGCCTCTTCGAAGGGCTTGACCATCGCGCCGCGGGGGAAGAAGCCCAGGTCGCCACCCTGCGCGGCGGAGCCCGGATCCTGCGATTCCTTCTTGGCTACATCGGCAAAGGTCTTCGGATTCTTGCGGACCGCATCGGCGAGCGCGCGGGCCTTCGCCTCGGCGGCCTTCTTCTCGTCGTCCTTGGCGTCGGGCTTCACCGTGATGAGGATGTGCGAGGCGCGGCGCTCTTCGCGCTGCCCCCAGCGGCCGGCCTTGTTCCCGTCGTTGTAGACCGTCGCCACTTCCTCGGGCTTCACCTGGGCCTGGGCGGCGAGCACCTCGGCGGACAACTGGACGAACTCGGCGCGCACCTGTTCGGGCACCGTGAACTCCGCCTTGTGCGATTCGTACCAGGCCTTCGCCTGCTCGGGCGTGATGGCGACCTTGGCCGCGTACGCCTCGGGGGCGAGGATCACCACGCTCACTTCGCGCGACTGCTCCGAGAGGCGGATGAAGTTGTCCAGCGTCGAGCGCGGAACGAAGGCCGTGTCGAGGATCGCTTCGCGGTAGTTCGCGAGCCGCATGTTCTCGCGCAGGCGCTCGTCCAGGCCCGCGGGCGTGAGGCCTTCCTGCTTGGCGATCTGCTCGTAGGTCTTCTGCGAGAACTTGCCGTTCGGGTCGAGGAAGAACGGCTCGGTCGTGATGCGCTCGGCCAGTTGCTTGTCGCCGATGCGGATGCCCGCTTCCTGCGCTCCGACGGCCACCAGCCGCTCGGACACGATGCGATCCAGCACGCCCTTGCGCATCTCCGGGTTCTCCATCATGGAGGCGTCGAAGTTGGCGCCGAACTGCTGGCGGTACTGGTCCGTCTGGCGGCGCACGGCGTTGTCGAACTCCTGCTGCCCGATGCGCGTGGACCCGACGGTGGCGATGGTGTCCCCGCCCACCGGCGACTTGAAGTAGTAGTCGATCCCGAAGAGGCCGAAGGGAATGACCAGGAAGAGCGCAAACAAGAGGCGGACGATCTTCTTGTTGCCGAATTCGCGGATCTGCTCAAGCATCGGAAGGAACCTTATCGAAATGAAAAGGGCGAACCCGCTTGGGTTCGCCCTGGGATCTGGCGGAGTGGACGGGACTCGAACCCGCGACCCCCGGCGTGACAGGCCGGTATTCTAACCAACTGAACTACCACTCCTCTGTGCTGCTGGCACCAAATCGAACAGCCTCTGGTGGGTGCTGACGGGTTCGAACCGCCGACATTCGCCTTGTAAGGGCGACGCTCTACCAACTGAGCTAAGCACCCGCAAGCAAGGCTTGCAAAACAACAACTAAGCCCCCTAGTTTACCGCATCCTTGAGGGCCTTTCCAGCGCGAAACTTGGGGACTTTAGCGGCCTTGATGCGGATGGCCGCCCCGGTACGCGGGTTGCGGCCCCCGCGGGCGGCGCGCTTGCCCACGTAGAAGGTCCCGAAGCCCACCAGGCTCACGGAACCGCCCTTGCGCAGGGTGGCGTGGATGGCGCCGATGGTGCCCTCGAGGGCCCGCTCGGCCGCGGCCTTCGAGATGTCAGCCTTCTTCGCGATCGCTTCGATGAGATCGGACTTGTTCACGTTCGAGCTCCCGGCCTAGTGCTTGGTGACGATGGGCCGAACCTCGGGCGCCGGCGGCGAAGGCGGCGGCGACGCCGACTCGGGCAGCGGAACCGGCTGCGATTCCAGCGCGCGCTCGAGCACCTCGTCGAACCACTGCACCGGCACGATGTCGATCGCGCTCTTCACCTCGTCCGGGATCTCCTGCAGGTCCTTCACGTTCTCCTTGGGGATCAGCACCGTGCGGATGCCGCCGCGGTGCGCGGCGAGCAGCTTTTCCTTCAGGCCGCCGATCGGCAGCACTTCGCCGCGCAGCGTGATCTCGCCCGTCATCGCGACATCGCAGCGCACCGGGATGCCGGTCAGCACGGAGACGATCGCGGTGGCCATGCCGATGCCGGCGCTCGGGCCGTCCTTGGGCGTGGCGCCCTCGGGCAGGTGAATGTGGAGATCCATGGTCTGCCAGAAGTCCTCCTGCACGCCCAGCTTCCTCGCGCGGGCACGCACGACCGAGATGGCGGCCTTGATCGACTCCTGCATCACCTCGCCCAGCTTGCCCGTGGTGACGGTATTGCCCTTGCCGGGGAGCTTCACCGCTTCCACGGTGAGCAGCTCGCCGCCGACTTCCGTCCACGCGAGGCCGGTCACCTGGCCCACCTGGTTCTCCTTCTCGGCGATCCCGTAGGTGTACTTGCGCACGCCCAGGTACTTGTCGAGGTTCTTCGAGTTGATGGTGAGGTGCGAGCCCTCTTTCTTCTTGGTGAGGATCGACTTCACCACCTTGCGCGAGATCTTCGCGAGGTCGCGGTCGAAGCCGCGCACGCCCGCCTCGCGCGTGTAGTAGCGCGCGATGTCGCGCAGCGCGCTGTCGGTCACCGTGAGCTCGCCGTCCTTGATGCCGTTGGCCTTGAACTGCTTGGGCAGCAGGTACTGGCGGGCGATGTGCACCTTCTCGTCCTCGGTGTAGCCCGAGAGGCGGATCACTTCCATGCGGTCCAGCAGCGGCGCCGGGATGTTCAGCGTATTGGCGGTGGCGACGAACATCACGTCCGAGAGGTCGTACTCGACCTCGACGTAGTGGTCGGTGAACGTGTGGTTCTGCTCCGGGTCGAGCACTTCCAGCAGCGCCGAGGACGGGTCGCCGCGGAAATCCATGCCCATCTTGTCGACTTCGTCGAGGAGGAAGAGCGGGTTGCGGACGCCGACCTTCGACATGTTCTGCAGGATCTTGCCGGGCATCGAGCCGATGTAGGTGCGGCGGTGGCCGCGGACTTCGGCTTCGTCGCGAACGCCGCCCAGCGACATGCGGACGAACTTGCGGTTCGTGGCGCGCGCGATCGACTGGCCGAGCGACGTCTTGCCGACGCCGGGCGGGCCGACGAGGCACAGGATCGGCGCCTTCAGCTTTTCGACGCGCTGCTGCACCGCCAGGTACTCGACGATGCGTTCCTTGATCTTCTCGAGGCCGTAGTGGTCGGCATCGAGGATCTTCTCGGAATTCTTGAGGTCCGTGGACACCTTGGACTTCTTCTTCCACGGCAGGCCCACGAGCGTGTCGATGTAGTTGCGCACGACCGTGGCCTCGGCCGACATCGGCGACATGAGCTTCAGCTTCTTCAGCTCGACCTCGGCCTTGGTGCGCGCGTCCTTGGGCATGTGCGCGGCCTTGATCTTCTTCTCGAGCTCGTCCAGGTCGGCGCCCTCTTCGGAATCGCCGAGCTCCTTCTGGATCGCCTTCACCTGCTCGTTCAGGTAGTACTCGCGCTGGCTCTTCTCCATCTGGCGCTTCACGCGGCCGCGGATACGCTTTTCCACCTGCATGATGTCGATCTCGGTCTCGAGCAGCTGGAGCAGCTGCTCCAGGCGCCGGCCCGTCTCGAGCATCTCGAGGATCTGCTGCTTCTGCTCGAGCTTCAACGGCAGGTGCGCGGCGATCGTGTCCGAAAGGCGGCCCGCGCCGTCGATGCCGGAGAGCGAGGTGAGGACCTCCGGCGGAATCTTCTTGTTCAGCTTCACGTACTGGTCGAATTGCGCGAGGAGCGTCCGGCGCATCGCCTCGATTTCGGTCGAATCGGCTTCGTCGGTCTGGACCAGCTCGATCTCGGCTTCGAAATTGGGCTTGTCGGTCAGGACGCGCTCGATGCGCGCGCGCTGCACGCCTTCGACCAGCACCTTCACCGTGCCGTCCGGGAGCTTCAGCATCTGCAGGATCGTGGAGACCGTGCCGACGTCGTAGAGGTCCTCGGGCGAGGGCTCGTCCTTGGCCGCCGACTTCTGGGCTACCAGGACCACGTTCTTCCCCTCCTCCATGGCGGCTTCGAGGGCCTTGATCGACTTCGGGCGGCCGACGAACAGCGGGATCACCATGTGCGGGAACACGACCACGTCCCGCAACGGGAGCAAGGGCAGGATGCGGGGTTCGGGGGAGGCAGTGACGGTCATGGGGCTTTCCTGGAATGGACTACGAATGCATTGGGGAATACGTGGGGGCGGCGAAACCAACCCGCAAGCCCCAGGCGGGGGACGTACCGGGCAAGGACCGCGCGGCTATTGCTGCCCACCCGCGACCTTAGGCTGGTCGGAGTAGATGAGCAGCGGCTTGGTGTCGCCGGAAATGCAGCCCTCGTCGACGACCACCTTCTGGACGTTGGAGAGGGACGGGAGGTCGAACATGATGTCGAGCAAGGCGTGCTCGATGATCGACCGGAGGCCGCGGGCGCCGGTGCGGCGCTCGAGCGCTCGTTTCGCGATGGCATGCAGGGCGTTCTCACGGTACTCGAGTTCGACCCCTTCCATGGCCAGCAGTTTCTGGTATTGCTTCACGAGCGCGTTCTTCGGCTCGGTGAGGATTTTCACGAGGGCGCCGGCGTCGAGCTCGTCCAGCACCGCCACCACGGGCAGGCGGCCGACGAATTCGGGGATCAGGCCGTACTTGATGAGGTCCTCGGGCTCCACGTCGTGCAGGAGCGCGTTCAGTTCCTGGCGGTCGTTCAGCGAGCGCACCTGCGCGCCGAAGCCCATGCCCGAACGGTCGGTGCGGTTCTGGATCACCTTCTCCAGGCCGCCGAAGGCGCCGCCGCAGATGAAGAGGATGTTCGTCGTGTCGACCTGCACGAACTCCTGGTTCGGATGCTTGCGGCCGCCTTGCGGGGGGACGGACGCGATCGTGCCTTCGATCAGCTTCAGCAGCGCCTGCTGCACGCCCTCGCCCGAGACGTCCCGGGTGATGGACGGGTTGTCGCTCTTGCGCGAGATCTTGTCGATCTCGTCGATGTAGACGATGCCGCGCTGCGCCTTCTCGACGTCGTAGTCGCACTTCTGGAGCAGCTTCTGGATGATGTTCTCGACGTCCTCGCCGACGTAGCCCGCCTCGGTGAGCGTCGTGGCATCCGCGATCACGAAGGGGACGTTCAGCAGGCGGGCGAGCGTCTGCGCGAGCAGCGTCTTGCCCGAGCCCGTGGGCCCGATCAGCAGGATGTTGGACTTGGCGAGCTCGACTTCGTCCTGCTTGCCGCCGGTCTTCAGCCGCTTGTAGTGGTTGTAGACGGCGACCGAGAGGATCTTCTTGGCCTGGACCTGGCCGATCACGTACTGGTCGAGGATCTCGCAGATCTCGTGCGGGCTGGGGAGGTCGGACTTCTGCTGCTTCTGCGAGGTCTCGGTGGTCGCCTCCTCGCGGATGATGTCGTTGCAGAGGTCGATGCACTCGTCGCAGATGAACACCGACGGGCCCGCGATCAGCTTGCGTACCTCGTGCTGGCTCTTCCCGCAGAAGGAGCAGTAGAGAAGCTTCTCGCCGCCGACCTTTTCCGTCATGGTTCCTCGTGCGCGATCGTCAGGTGGTGGCCGCTTCGGTGCGGCTCTGGAGCACCCGGTCGATCAGTCCGTACTTTACCGCGTCTTCCGCGCTCATGAAACGATCGCGATCGCTGTCGCGCTCGATCACCTCGATGGACTGGCCGGTGTGCTTCGCCAGCATCTCGTTCAGGCGCTTCTTGAGATACAGCACTTCCTTGGCGTGGATCTCGATGTCCGAGGCCTGGCCGGAGAAGCCGCCCGAGGGCTGGTGGATCATCACGCGCGAGTTCGGCAGGCAATAGCGCTTGCCCTTCTCGCCGGCGGCGAGGAGGAAGGAGCCCATGCTGGCCGCGAGCCCGGTGCAGAGCGTCGAGACGTGCGGCTTGATGAACTGCATCGTGTCGTAGATCGCCATCCCCGCCGAGACGCTGCCGCCCGGCGAGTTGATGTAGAGGTGGATGTCCTTGTCGGGATTCTCGCTCTCGAGGAACAGGAGCTGCGCCACGATCAGGTTCGCCATGGCGTCGCCGATCGGGCCGACCAGGAACACCACGCGCTCCTTGAGCAGGCGCGAGTAGATGTCGTAGGCGCGTTCGCCGCGCCCCGACTGCTCGATGACCATGGGGATCAACCCCAGGCCGCTCGGTTCCTCTTGGTCGCTCTCGTGCTGGATGAACATGGTCACGCTTTCTTTCCCATCAGGTCGTCGAAGCCGGTGGGCTCGTCTGCGACCTTCATCTTGCCCAGGGCCCATTCTACGACGTTGTCCTCCATCACAACCGCCTCGACATCGGCGAGCCGGCTGGGGTCGTTGTAGAACCAGCGCACCAGCTGGTCGGGGTGCTCGTAGCTGTCGGCATGCGCCTCGACCGCCTTCCTCACCTGCTCGGGCTTCGGAACGAGGTCGTTTCGCTTCACGAGGTCGGCGACGAGCAAGCCCAGCTTCACGCGGCGCGTGGCCCGCTCGGTGAAGAGTTCCGCCGGCAACGCCATTTGATTGGTGGTCATCCCGCGGGACTTCAACTCCTCGATGGCCGCCTGCTGCATGCGCTGCACTTCCTGGTCGACGAGGGCGCGCGGCAGTTCGAAGGTGGCGGCGCCCAGCAGGGCTTCCATCACCTGGTCCTTTACCTGGCCCTTCACGCGCTTGTCGACTTCCTTCTCGATGTTCTCGCGCACTTCGCGCTTCAACTGCTCGATGTCGCCGCTCTCGACGCCCAATTGCGTGGCGAAGGCCGAATCCAGCACCGGAAGGTTCGGCGCCGCGACCTGGTTCACGGTCACGGTGAATTCGGCCGTCTTGCCTTTCACGGCATCGGCATAGTCGTCGGGAAACTTGAGCGGGAACACCTTGGTTTCGCCGGCCTTCAGGCCCGCGATGGCCGCCTCGAAGTCCGGCAGCATCTGGGATTCGCCCAGGACCACCGCGAAATTCTTCGCTTCGTTGCCTTCGAACGGCGCGCCGCCGATGGTGCCGCGGAAATCGACGTTCACGAGGTCGCCGACCGCCGCGGCGCGCTCGACTTTCTCGAACGTGGCGCGTTGCTTGCGGAGGGTCTCCAGCGTCTTGGCCACGTTCTCGTCGCCCACCTTCACCTGGGGACGCGTGACTTTCGCGCCCGCGAGGTCACCCATGTTCACTTCGGGATAGACCTCGAAGGTGGCGGTGAACTCGATGTTGGTCGGCGTGGCACCCGGCGAGGACTGCACCGGCTGGAAGCGCGGGAAGCCCGCCACGCGGTAGTTCTGGCCCTTCACGGCATCCACGAACGAACGCTGCACCGAGTCGCTCACGACTTCATTGCGGACCTGGTAGCCGAACTGGCGCTCGACCATCTTCAGGGGAACCTTGCCGGGACGGAAGCCTTCCATGCGCACCGTGCGCGCGAGCTTCTTGAGGCGTGCGTCGATCTCCTTCTCGATCTCGGAGATGGGCACCGACACCGTGAGGTTGCGTTCGAGCGGACTGGACGTGTTCTGGACTGCCTGCTGCATAGCATTTTCCTTGTTAGTTTTCCCTGATGCCGTGGCGAGGGCGGACCGGGTATGCCCGGTGGGAAGCGACCTGGTGCGAAAGGAGGGACTCGAACCCACATGCCTTTCGGCGCTGGAACCTAAATCCAGTGCGTCTACCAATTCCGCCACTTTCGCGGTCGCAAAATTATACCCCAAAGCGGGGGTCCCCGGGACCCGGTGATAACCGCCTCCGGCTGGATATAATCGAGGAAATTCAAAAGCTTCCCGACGCCCCTTGCCTGTCGACCACTACGAGAATTTCCCGGTCGCGTCCTGGCTGTTGCCCGCGCGCCTGCGCGCGCCGGTCGAGGCGATCTACGCCTTCGCCCGCGGCGCGGACGACATCGCCGACGAGGGAGACGCGACCGACGCCGAGCGCCTCGCCGGCCTGGCCGCCTACAGCCGCGCGCTGGACGCGATCGAAGCGGGGGCCACACCCGCCGAGGCGCCGTTCGAGCGCCTGGCGCACGCGATCCGCGCCCACGCCTTGCCGATCGGCCTGCTGCGCGACCTGATCGACGCGTTCTCGCAGGACGTGGTGAAGAAACGCTACCGCGATTACGGCGAGCTGCTCGACTACAGCCGCCGCTCCGCGAACCCGGTCGGCCGCCTCTTGTTGCACCTTTTCCGGCGCACCGACGCCGAAAGCCTCGCGCGCTCCGATGCGATCTGCTCGGCGCTGCAGTTCATCAATTTCTGGCAGGACGTGGCGGTGGACTGGCCGAAGGGTCGCGTCTACATCCCGCAGGAGGACCTCGCGCGCTTCGGGGTCTCCGAGGCCGCGATCGCCGCGGGCGACGGCGGCGGCGCATGGCCCGCGCTCATGGCTTTCCAATGCACGCGTTCGCGCGAGCTGCTGCGCTCGGGTGCCCCGCTCGGACGAACGTTGCCGGGACGCATGGGACTCGAAATCCGCGCGGTTGTCGCGGGAGGTACGCGGATTCTCGATAAAATCGACGCCGCGCGAGGCGATGTCTTCCGGCATCGCCCCATCTTGGGCAAGGGCGATTGGGCCCGCATCCTGGGACGCGCGTTGTTGCGCCTTTAGATGACCCCCGACGAATACTGCCAGCAGAAGGCCGCACAGAGCGGCTCGAGCTTCTACTACAGCTTCCTGTTCCTGCCCCCGGAGCGCCGGCGGGCGATCACGGCGCTCTACGCGTTCTGCCGCGAGGTCGACGACATCGTCGACGAGACGATGGAACCCGACGTCGCGCGCATCAAGCTCGCGTGGTGGCGCACCGAGATCGCGAACCTCTTCACCGGCCAGCCGCAGCATCCGGTCACGAAGGCGCTGTCGCCGTTCATCGCTTCGTGCCGCCTCGATGCGGCCCGCATGAACGAAATCGTCGACGGCATGGAGATGGACCTCACGCACCGGCGCTACGCGGATTTCGAGGCGCTGCGCCTCTACTGCCATCGCGCCGCCGGCGTGGTGGGCCAGCTCTCGGCGTCGATCTTCGGCTATCGCAATCCCGCCTCACTCGAATACGCCGAAGCGCTCGGCATCGCGTTCCAGCTCACCAACATCATCCGGGACGTGGGCGAGGATGCCCGCCGCGGCCGCGTGTACCTGCCGGTCGACGAACTGGCGGCGCACGGCCTCACGCCCGAGGACATCCTCGCACGCAAGGGCGGCGACGCGTTCCGCGGCCTCATGGCCCTCCAGTACGAGCGCGCGGAGCGCTACTACGAGGAAGCCTTCGCGAAGCTCGCGCCCGAAGACCGCCGCGACCAGCGGGCCGGCCTCATCATGGCGGCGATCTACCGCACGCTGCTCTCGGAAATCCGGCGCGACGGATTCGACGTCCTCGACCGCCGCATCGCGCTCACGCCGCTGCGCAAGCTCTGGATCGCGTGGAAGACGTGGGTGTCGTCTTGAGCGCCGGCGCGGCGACGCGAGCGGCGCCGCCCTCCCCGCAACGCATCGCGATCATCGGCGCGGGCTACGCAGGCCTCGCGGCCGCGGTGGCCCTGGTGCGCCAGGGGCGCGTGGTCACGGTCTTCGAGGCGAATCGCACCGCCGGCGGCCGCGCGCGCCGCGTGGAGTATCGCGGAGCGGCGCTCGACAACGGCCAGCACCTGCTGCTCGGCGCCTATCGCGACACCCTGGCGCTGATGAAGGAAGTGGGCGTGCCCGATTCGGCGATCCTGCGCTGCCCGCTCACGCTGCGCGTCGCGGGGCGGCTCGCGATGCGTGCGCCGCGCTTGCCCGCGCCGCTGCACCTGCTGGTCGCGATGCTCACGGCCGACGGCCTCACCTGGCGCGAGCGCCTGGCCGCGATGCGATTCGGGCTCTCGCTGCGCCGCGCGGAGTTTCGCGTCGCACCCGGCGTCACGGTCGCGGCGCTGCTCGAGCGGCACGAGCAACCGCCGGCCACGAGGGAATTGCTTTGGGAGCCGCTGTGCGTCGCGGCACTGAACACGCCCGCGGCGAACGCGGATGCGCAGGTCTTCGTCCATGTGCTTCGCGATGCCCTCTTCGGCACCCGCGCCGACTCCGACCTGGTCATTCCCTCGGTGGACCTCTCGACGCTGTTTCCGGATGCGGCCCTCGCGTGGCTCGGGGAGCGCGGCGCCGAAATCGTGCTCGGGGCCCGCATCCTCTCGGTGGAGGCTTCGGGACAAGCGTGGAACGTGCGCACGGGCGCCTCGGCCCGGACCTTCGACGCAGTGGTGTGCGCCGTGGCGCCGTTCCAGGTCCCCGCGCTGCTGGAACCGGTCGCGCGCCTGGACGAGCTCACGGCCCGGCTGCAGAACCTGAAGCACGAACCCATCACCACGGTGTACCTCCAGTACGACGCGTCCGTGCACCTGCCCTTCCCGATGGTCGGCCTCGTGGGGGGGCACGTGCAGTGGGTCTTCGATCGCGAGGCCATCTCGGGCGTGCGCGGCCTGCTGGCGGCCGTCATCTCCGCCTCGGGCGCGCACGAGGAACTCGACCAGGACGTGCTCGGCACGCTCGCGCACCGGGAGATCGACGCGGCATTCGGTCCGTTGCCCGCGCCCGAATGGACCAAGGCCATCAGCGAGCGGCGCGCCACGTTTGCGTGCACGCCGGGCGCCTTTCGCCCGAAGAACGAAACCGGCGAGCCCGGCCTGCTGCTCGCGGGAGACTTCACCGACGTGGGCTATCCCGCCACGCTCGAAGGCGCGGTGCGCAGCGGCCTCGCCGCCGCGAAGGCCACTTCCGAATACCTGGACCAGCGATGACCCCGACCTCCTCCCTGCCGCCCGGCTACACCCCGCCGACCAACCTGCTCGAAGGCCGCGCCGTCCTGGTCACGGGTGCCGGCCAGGGGCTCGGCCAGGCCGTGGCCCTGGCCTGCGCCGCGCATGGCGCCACGGTCGCGCTGCTCGGCCGCAAGCCGAAGAAGCTCGAGGCGACGGCCGATGCGATCGAGGCCGCCGGCGGGGCCGAGCCCGTCCTGGTGCCGTTCGACCTCGCGGAGGCGGGCACCGCGCAATTCGAGCAGCTGGCGCACCTCCTTCGCCGCGAGCTGAAACGTCTCGACGGCATCGCGCACTGCGCGAGCCACTTCGTGCCGCTCACGCCCCTGGCCCACCAGGGGCTCGAGTCGTGGCTCGTCCTGCTGCGAGTGAACCTCGCCGCGCCCGCGGCGCTCACCCGTGCGTGCCTGCCGCTCCTCGCCGCGGCGCCCGACGCTTCCGTGGTGTTCACCGGGGAAACCCATGGGCTCGATCCCGCGGCGTTCTGGGGCGCGTTCGCGATCGGCAAGTCCGCACTGCCGGCGCTGGCGAAGGTCTGGGCCGACGAACTCGAGAAATCGGGAACGCCCCGCATGAATGTGCTGGTGCCCGGACCCATGAATACTCCGCAGCGCGCGATGAGCCATCCGGGGGAAGATCGCTCTCGGCTGCGGAGCGCCGAATCCGTCGCGGTGTCGTACCTGTACCTGCTGGGACCCGACAGCCGGGGCCGCAGCGGGGAAACCCTGCGAATGTGACGTCCGCCACAGGCGTAGCGGCGAGGAATCGGATAGACTAGGACTTGCCCGAAATTCGCCCTGTAAGTTGTTGCTTTACCACAATTAATTAGGGGCGGGCTTAAAGCCTCCATCCCAAGGTCGCACGATGCTCGATCAGGCCAACCGAACGTTCATTTGCAGCGTCGTGTTCATCGACCTCGTCGGCTATTCGAAGAAGCCGGTCACGGAACAAATCCGCCTCAAGACCAGCCTCACGAACAACCTGTCCGAAGCGATCAAGGACATCCCGGTCAACGACCGGATCATCCTGGACACGGGCGATGGCGCGGCCATCAGCTTCCTGGGCGACCCGGAAGATGCGCTGTTCGTCACGCTCTCGCTGCGCGAAGCGATGGTGCGCGAAGGCATGACGGCAACCCAGGTCGAGGCTTCGAGCGACGACGCGGTGCGCATGGGCATCAACCTCGGCCCCGTGAAGCTGGTGAAGGACATCAACGGACACCCGAACATCATCGGCGACGGCATCAACGTGGCGCAGCGCATCATGAGCTTCGCGCGCCCCGGGCAGATCGTCGTGTCGCGTTCGTACTACGACGTGGTGTCGAACCTCGCGAGCGAATACGCGAAGCTGTTCCAGTACGAAGGCTCCCGCACCGACAAGCACGTGCGCGAGCACGAGATCTACGTGGTGGGCCACCACGAGGGCGCGATCCAGAAGGCCCGCGCCGGCATGCAGGACCGCGCCTCCACCACGAGCCCCAGCGTGACGCGCCCCAAGATCCAGGCCGCCGGCACCACCACGGTCACGCTCACCATCCCGTCGTTCGTGCAGGACAAGAAAAAACTCACGATGCTGGCCGTGGGCCTGGCCTCGCTCGTGATCGTGCTGGGCGTGCTCGTGGCGACGAAGAAGTCGCCGCCCGCGCCGGAAGTCGCCGCGGCCTCGCCTCCCGTGACGATCGCGCAGGCCGAGCCCCCGAAGGTCGATCCCGCGAAGGCCGAGCCGCCGAAGCCCGTGGAGCCCGCGCCGGCCCCCGCGCCTGCTCCGGATGCCGCGAAGGCCGCCGATCCGAAAACCGATCCGATCCGCCCCGAAGGCAAGGTGCTCGAACCCGCGCCGGCCCCGGGCCAGGTTCCCGCGCCCGCTCCCGCGAAGACCGACGCGAAGGCCGATCCTTCGAAGACGCCCACGAAGGCCGATCCCGCGAAGCCCGACGTGGCCAAGCCCGCGACCGATCCCGCGAAGCCCACCGGCATCCCGGCCACGCTCGTGTTCTCGGTGCAGCCCTGGGGTGAAGTGTTCGTGAACGGGAAGGCGCGCGGCGTCGTCCCGCCGATGAAGTCCCTCAAGCTCGATCCGGGCAAGTACAAGATCGAGATCCGCAACTCCACCTTCCCCGCGCACGTCGAGACGCTGGACCTCAAGGCCCGCGACGAGATCACCGTGCGCCACCGCTTCCAATGAAGCGACTCGCCCTCGCCCTGTTCCCGGCCCTGCTGTTGCTCGGCGCCTGCGCCGACCTCCAGAAGCGCCTGGGCGATCCGCCGAAGCCCGCGCCGGTCTCCCCGCAGATCACCGAGGGCACCCTGCGCGCGCGCGCCGCGGAGCAACTCGCGCTCGGCCAGAAGCAGTTCGATGGCGGCGACATGGACAACGCGCAGAAGAACCTCGCGCAGTCCCTCGAGCACGGCATGCTCTCCAAGGCGGACCAGTCCACCGCGCGCAAGTACCTCGCGATGATCCACTGCGTCTCCAACCGCGAGGCGCAGTGCCGCGACGAATTCCGCCGCGCCTTCGAGATCAACCCCGACTTCGCGCTCACGCAGGCCGAGGACGGCCACCCGATCTGGGGTCCGGTGTACCGCAGCGTGCGCACGCAGCTGATCGCCGAGCGCGAAGCCGCCGCGGCCGCGTCGCGCCCGCGCATTCCGCTCGCGAAGGCCGAGCAGTTCCTCGCCGACGGGATGGTGAAGTACGACGCCGGCGACTACCCCGAGGCCCATCGCCTGCTCGAGCTGTCGCTGAAGGAAGGCCTGAAGGACAAGGCCGACCAGGTGAAGGCGATGAAGCACACCGCGTTCTGCCTGTGCCTCGAGAGCAAGTACCCGCAGTGCCGCGCCGAGTTCGTGAAGATCTACGAAATCGACCCGGACTTCGACCTGTCCCCGGCCGAGGCCGGGCATCCGCAGTGGACCAAGACCTTCGCCTCCGCCAAGGCGCAGGGCAAGCGGATGGTCGCCGAGAAGGCGGCGAAGGAGAAGGCCGACAAGGAAAGGGCGGAGAAGGCCGCCACGAAATCCGCGGTGACACCGCCGACCGCGGGCGCCACACCCCCCAAGAAAAACTAGACATGATTTCAACGCTGGGACGGTACAAGATCATCTCGGAGATCGGCCAGGGCGCCATGGGCGTCGTGTACAAGGCCGTCGACCCGATCATCGACCGCACGGTCGCGATCAAGACGATCAACCTGAACCTGTCGCGCCAGGAGCTCGAGGAGTACGAAGCGCGCTTCCAGCAGGAGATCAAGGCCGCCGGGCGCCTGAACCACCCGAACATCGTCACGATCTACGACGTGGGCAAGACCGAGTCGGTCGCCTACATGGCGATGGAATTCCTCGAGGGACAGGAACTCAAGGACATCATCGCGAGCGGCAAGCTGCCGGCGCCCGAAGGCGTGGTCGACATCATCGCGCAGGTGGCCGACGGCCTCTGGTTCGCGCACCAGCAGAACATCGTGCACCGCGACGTGAAGCCCTCGAACATCATGGTGATGCGCGGCGGCATCGCGAAGATCACCGACTTCGGCATCGCGCGCCTGCCCAACTCCGCCGTGAAGACGATGACGGGCCTGATCCTCGGCTCGCCGCGCTACATGTCGCCCGAGCAGGTGATCGGCAAGACCATCGATGCCCGCAGCGACATCTTCTCGCTGGGGGTCGTGCTCTACGAGGCGCTCACCGGCGTGGCCCCGTTCGACGGCGACAACGTGAACGCGATCATGTACGCCACGGTGAACACCACGCCCGTGCCGCCCTCGCACCACAACCGCACCGTGCCCGCGATGCTCGACCTGATCGTCGCCAAGGCCATGGCCAAGACGCTGGACGACCGCTACCAGGCGATCAAGGAACTGGGCGACGACCTGCGCGAGGTGCGCCGGCAGATGGACCACGGCCGCCCCGCCACTGCCCTCAAGGCGACCGCGCAGCCCGTTCCCGCGCAGCGCCCGAGCGCGCCCGCGCCGGAGAAGATCGACACCTCCACGCTGCCGATCCCGCAGGACGTGGTCGCCAAGCCGCAGGTGGGCGAGGACACGGCTTCTCCGCTGCCCCTCGACAAGACCTTCGATTCCTTCGACGCCACGCTGCGCCTCGCGGCGATGACCAACCAGACCGAGGATTTCCGCGAGTACATCTCGGTCACGCAGAAGATGCGCGCGTACAAGGGCAAGATCGAACCGGGCAGCCCGCTCGCGGCCGAGGCCGCGAAGGCCGCCGCAGCGGCAGCCGAGCCGGCCGCCGCACCGAAACCCGAAGTGCGCCTTCCCAACCCCGACGTCACGCGCCCGCGCGCGCTGCCCTCGGGCATGGTGACGCAGAAGACGCGCATCGGCGGCGGGCACAGCATGGTCGCCATCGGCGCCATCGTCGTGCTCTTCGCGGCGGCCGTGGGCCTCGCGATCGCGCTGGTGCTGAAGTAGTCCGCCGGGGAAACTAGCGGCGCACGTAGTCCACGGCTTCCACGAGCCGTTCCACCGCCACCACTTCGAGACCCGCGATCGCCTGCTTCGGCTTGTTCGCCGCCGGGACGATCGCGTGCGTGAAGCCCAGCTTGGCCGCTTCCTTGAGCCGCTCCTGGCCGCGCTGCACCGGCCTCACTTCGCCCGCGAGGCCGACCTCCCCGAAAACCACATGGCGGTCCGGGAGGGCCTTGTTGCGCAGGCTCGACGTGATGGCGAGCGTGACCGCGAGGTCGGCCCCGGGTTCGGCGATGCGCACGCCGCCCACCGCGTTCACGAAGACGTCCTGGTCGAAGCAGGCGATGCCGGCGTGCCGGTGCAACACCGCCAGCAGCATCGCGAGGCGATTCAGCTCGAGGCCCACGGTGAGGCGCTTGGGCACGTTGCCGTGCGTTTCGTCGACCAGCGCCTGCAGTTCGACCAGCAGCGGACGCGTGCCCTCCTGCGTGACCATCACGCACGAGCCGGCCACGCCCATCGAATGGCCCGAGAGGAAGAGCGCCGACGGATTGGTGACCTCGCGCAGGCCGCGTTCGGTCATCGCGAAGACGCCCATCTCGTTCACCGCGCCGAAGCGGTTCTTGAAGGCGCGCACCAGGCGGAAGCTGGAGTGCGTGTCGCCCTCGAAATAGAGCACCGTGTCCACCATGTGCTCGAGGACGCGAGGGCCCGCGAGCGCGCCCTCCTTCGTGACGTGGCCGATGAAAACCACCGTGGTGCCGGTCTGCTTGGCGAAGCGCGTCAGCTGTGCCGCGCATTCGCGCACCTGGGCCACCGAACCCGGCGCCGAGGTCAGCGCCGAGGAGTAGAGGGTCTGGATGGAGTCGATGACCGCGACGCGCGGCTTCATCGTGGCGAGCGCGGCCTGGATCTTCTCCAGCTCGATCTCCGGCAGCAGCATCACCTTCGCCGCATTGACGCCCAGGCGCCGGGCGCGCAGCGCCACCTGCTGCGAGGATTCCTCGCCGCTCACGTAGAGCACGGGAACCTGCTCGGCGAGGCGCGCGGCGGCCTGGAGCAGCAGCGTCGACTTGCCGATGCCGGGATCGCCGCCGATCAGCACGACGCCTCCTTCGACCAGCCCGCCGCCGAGCACGCGGTCGAACTCCCCGATCAGCGTGGGCAGGCGCGGAAAATCCTTCGCCTCGACATCGCCCAGCGAGACCGCCTCGACGGCCGTCGTGCTGGCATAGCGATGGCCCGAGGTCTTCGCCGATTCGGCCGTGGTCTCGACCAGGGTGTTCCACTCGGCACAGTGCGGGCACTGGCCCTGCCACTTGAGCGACTGGCCACCGCATTCGGTGCAGGTGTAGACGGACTTGGGCTTCGCCATGTCAGGCCCCGGCTTCCACGACGCGCACGCGCGGCGCGAGCGCGCACATCAACTCATAGCCGACGGTTCCCGCCGACCCGGCCACGTCGTCGATCGGCAGGCCCTCTCCCCAGAGCGTCACGGGCGTGCCGACACCGGCCCCGGGTACCGGCGTGAGGTCGACCGTGATGAGGTCCATCGACACACGGCCTGCTGTGCGGGAGCGCACGCCGTCCACGAGGACCGGTGCGCCCGACGCCGCATGGCGCGGGTACCCATCGGCGTAGCCGCAGGCGACCACGCCCACGCGCATCGGCTGGGCCGCGCGGAACGTCGCGCCGTAGCCGATCGTCTCGCCCGCCTCGAGGTCCTGCACGGCGATCAGCGCGGAGGTGAGCGTCATCGCGGGCTTCACGCCGAGCGAGGCCGCGGTTCGATCGGAGAACGGCGTGGCCCCGTAGAGCGCGATGCCCAGCCGGACCGTGTCCGCGTGCGATTGCGGGTGCGCGAAGATCGCCGCGGAGTTGGCGAGGCTCTTCGGAAAGGGAACCCCGGCGGTGGCGCTGCCGAATCGCTGCATCGCGTCGTCGATGCCCTCGGGGCCGTCGGAGGTCGCGAAATGCGTCATGAGCGTGATCGAGCGCACACCTGGGCAGGCGCGCAGGCGTTCCAGTGCCGCTTTCGCCCGCTGGGGCGCGAAGCCGAGGCGATTCATGCCGGTGTTGATCTTGAGGTATGCGTCGAGCGCGCCGCCGCGGTACGCCTCGAGGGCGCGCAACTGCTCCTCGGTGGCGACGGCCGTTGCGATGTTCGCAGCCGCGAGTTGCGGCAGCTCGCCGGCTTCGAAGAAGCCCTCGAGCAGGAGGATCTCGCGCTCGAAGCCCGACTCGCGCAGGCGCACGGCGTACTCCGGCTCGATGAGCGCGAAGCCATCCGCGGTCGCCGCGAGGGCTCGTGCCGCTCGCTCGAGGCCGTGGCCGTACGCGTTCGCTTTCACCACCGCGAGCACGCGCGAGCGCGGCGCGGCGCGCTTGGCCACCCCGTAGTTGTGGCGCAGCGCGGCGAGGTCGATCGTGGCGCGGAGCGGGCGGGACACGGCGCTAGTAGCCGCTCGGCCCGGCGTAGTTCTCGAAGCGCGTGTGCTTGCCCACGAAGGTGAGCTTCACCGTGCCGATCGGGCCGTTACGCTGCTTGCCGATGATGATCTCCGCGATGCCCTTGTCCGGCGAGTTCTCGTCGTACACCTCGTCACGGTAGATAAAAAGAATCACGTCCGCGTCCTGTTCGATGGCGCCCGATTCGCGGAGATCGCTCATCACGGGCCTCTTGTTGGGCCGCTGTTCGAGCGATCGGTTCAACTGGGAGAGCGCGATGACCGGCACTTTCAGCTCTTTCGCCATGGCTTTCAGGGAGCGCGAGATCTCGCTGATCTCGGTGGCGCGGTTCTCGGTGCCGGATTGCGCGGCCTGCATGAGCTGTATGTAATCGACGACAATCAGGCCCAGCTCCCCGTACTCGCGGCGCTTGCGCCGCGCGCGGGCCCGCAGCTCGAGCGGGTTCAACGAGGGCGTCTCGTCGATGAGGATGGGTGCCTCGTTCAACTTGCCCAGGGCCGTGCCCAGGCGATCCCAGTCGCTCGTGTCCAGGCGCCCGGTCCTCAGCTTCTGCGCGTCGACCTTCGCCGTGGAGCCCAGCAGGCGCAGGCCGAGTTGCGTGCCGCCCATTTCCATCGAGAAGATCAGGACCGGAAGCTTCAGTTCCAGGCCGACGTGCTCGGCGATGTTCAGCGAGAAGGCGGTGTTGTGAGTGACAACGTAGTCGTCTGTTACGAACAGACGAGAAGCGTGCGAGACCGAGATGCACTGGGTCGGAGTTTCTCGCGACGGAACAATGGATCTGAGGACTGGTTTTACGCGGCGAATGTAGCGATCGGGGAGGCGATCACGTTTATGCGAAAGACGAAGGAGCGAACGCGGCTCTGGATGGTTAATGTTCAGAACGTAGGCGGTACGGCCTTCGCGCTTTTCTCCCTTGTGCGAAAAATGAGTGCGCTTGTCCCGCAACGAGCACCAGCCACCGAGCGATCGGACGAGGTCCACAACCTCCAATGCCATGCGATAGCTGGTCGTACAGAAACGAACGGTGCCCCACTTCTCCACCCATCCGTCGGTGTCCAACAACCCTTGCAACAAAGCCAATCGCGCCGCGCGATTCGCATTCCTATAGATCTCGGGAATGAATTTCTCGTGGCTGTGAAGCCCCCATAGAGACATTGATCGAAGCGCCACAACGACCGGCGAGGCAGCGCTCTTTCCCCTGATAAAGTCAGCTTGGGAGATACCGTACTGGTAGTTCGCGCTGTGCGCGTCTACCACGTGCTCGGCCCCCACAGCCTCGCGAACCTGTTCGACCATCTCGGCGTCTGCCGTTGTGAACTTGAGACTGGACCCGCACAGACTCCCGTCTCCAAGGAGTGCCCCGAGAAGCCACGGATCTACAGGCAGTGGATCGTCGTGTCCAAATTCACCATTGACCTGATCGATCCACAGTCGGCCGCGATAACGCGCGCGAGCGAGCATCTCCATCAGCTTGTCCGTGCGAAGGACCCTAGGTTCGGGCCACTGCCGGAAGTACACCCGCCACAGGTGTTCCGCGCAGCACTCGGTCGACCGCCCATCCGAGAACGTGATCCGATATACCTGACGCACGCCCTGCGGATACACACCCGTGACTATGGAGGGGGCACCGTCGACGGAAGCGAGGGTATCGCCGACCTGCAAGTCGCCCATCAGCTTCCAGCCCGTTCGGGTCTTGATCCTCGCATCTAGGCTGAGCGCTTTCCCCATCGATGGCCTTCCCGCGACTATCACGAGATCCCCGTTCTGAAGGCCCGTCGTCATCTCGTCGAGATCGGTATAGCCCGTGGCCTTGCCGGTGACCGACGCCGGGTTGCGATGCAGCTCGTCGAGGCGGTTCATCACCTCGGAGAGCACCAGCGACATCTTCTGGAAACTCTCGGACGAGCGCCCGCCCTTCTCGCCGATCTCGAGGATCTTGGTCTCGGCTTCGTCCAGCAGCGTGCGCGCCTCGCGGCCCTGTGGCGTATAGGCGCTGTCGGCGATCATCGTGCCGACCTCGGCGAGCTTGCGCATGATGGCGCGCTCGCGAACGATCTCGGCGTAGCGCCGGATGTTGGCCGCGCTCGGCGTGCCGGTGGCGAGCTGGTGCAGGTACGCCATGCCGCCGATGTCCTGCAGGTCTCCGCCGACCTTGAATGCCTCCGAGAGCGTGAGCACGTCGGCCGGCTTGTTCTCCTCCACCAGGCGCGTGATGGCGCGCCAGATCAGCCGGTGGTCATGGCGGTAGAAATCCGATTCCGAGATGACGTCGCCAATGCGGTCCCACGCGTTGTTGCTGAGCAGCAGGCTGCCCAGCACGGCCTGCTCGGCTTCGACCGAGTGCGGCGGCAGGCGCAGCGATTCGACCTGCGTGTCTCCGTGAATGGAGCCTGGCGGGGGAAATCGGTCGTTGGCGGGAACGGAGGACATGGATTGTTTTTATGGAAGCCGCGCAGTGTGCGGCGCGCCTCCCGAGATCACAACGGAAAAGGCTGTGGATGGGCTGACTTTACGTTGGGGACGACCTGTTATTTGCGTGACTAACAAATTGTGGATAACCCCGGGAAAACAAAAGGGCCACGGTCGAAACCGTGGCCCTTTTCAACAACTTACGGCGGAGTTACTGCTCGGCGACCACGACCACCGTGATATTCGAGAGCACATCCGTGTGCAACTGCACGACCAGCGGGAACTCGCCAATGTGCTTCAGCGTACCGGCGGGCATGCGCACGTCCGCCTTCTTCACCTCGATGCCGGTCGCCGCCTTGAGGGCCGCGGCCACGTCGGAGTTGGTGACCGACCCGAACAGGCGGCCATCGGGGCCGGCCTTCTGGGTGATCTCCACCTTCGCGCCCTCGAGCTTCGCGGCGCGCTCCTGCGCCCCGGTGAGGGACTCGTTGGCCTTGCGCTCCAGCTCCACGCGGCGGGCCTCGAACTCCTTGAGGTTCGCCGTGGTGGCGCGCTTCGCCTTGCCTTGCGGGATGAGGAAGTTGCGCGCGAAGCCGTCCTTCACCTTCACCACGTCGCCGAGCGAGCCGAGGTTGGTGACCTTTTCCATGAGGATCACTTGCATGTCGTATCTCCTCAGTGAAGGTCGGTGAAGTGGATCAGCGCGAGGAAGCGCGCGCGCTTGATCGCGATGCCGAGCTGTCGCTGGTACCGGGCCTTCGTGCCGGTGATGCGAGCGGGGATGATCTTCCCGTTCTCGTTCACGAAGTCCTTGAGGATGGCGATGTCCTTGTAGTCCACCCACTTGATGTTCTCTGCGGTAAAGCGGCAAAACTTGCGGCGCCGGAACAGCCCGCGATTCTGCGGTTTCTTGCCGTCCTTGCCGAACTTCCCTTTGCCTTTACCTTTGCCGCGGGGTGCGGGTCTGGGCATGGTTCACTCCGTATCGATGATCTTGAATTCGTTGATGTGAAGGACCGGGATATCGCTGCGGGCACTGCGCTTCGTGATGAATCCCTTCACCGCGATGCGCTGTCCCTTGCCGAGGGCGCCGAGCTTGGGAGCCACGCTCCCGAATCCCGACGCGTCGATCGTGACCTCGACCGTCCTGCTCCCACCCGCTTCGACCTGCTCGGAAACGTGCCGCAGCCTCAGGGCTACGGTGTCGATTCCGCCCGGCGTAGCCCGCACGGGGCCCACGTCGAGGATCTCGGCGTCGAGGAGGAGCTGGTTGCGATCCACCCTTTCCGTATCGGTGGTTACGCCGCCGTGGCAGGTTGTTCGCGCGCCGGAGCGGGAGCGGGAGCCGAAGCTTCCCTGCCGCCTTCACGCGTTTCGCCCTGCCCGTCGGTGACGTTGCGGCTTTTCTCTTCCTTCATCATGGGCGAGGGGCCGGTGACGGCCTCGTCCATGGTGACGATGAGGTGTCGCAGCACGGCGTCGTTGAACTTGAACGCGTGCTCGATCTCCGCGAGCGTCTCGTTGCCGATCTCGATGTTCATCAGCACGTAGTGCGCCTTGAACACCTTCTGGATCGGGTAAGCCAGCTGGCGCCGGCCCCAGTCTTCGATACGGTGCACCTTGCCGTTGCCCGCGGTGACCATGCCGCGGTAGCGCTCGATCATGGCGGGCACCTGCTCGCTCTGATCGGGATGCACGATGAATACCATCTCGTAATGGCGCATGAACTCTCCTTTTGGGTTGAAGCCCCCCACCGCATGCGAACGGGGTAGGGCAAGGTTCGGTAGCAAAGTATTCGCTACCGCCCGCCATGGTGCCGGCCCCAAAGGGTCCGGCCATCTAACGGAGCCAAAGATTATAGCCGAAAAAGCCCTACAGGAACAACTACTTCGGGACCCCGTAGTACTCCCGGTACCAGTCCACGAAGCGCTGGACCCCCTCTTCCACGGGCGTGGCGGGCTTGAAGCCCACGGCGGCGTCCAGGGCGGACGTATCGGCCTCCGTGGCAGGGACGTCCCCGGGCTGCATCGGCAGCAGGTCCAGGTCGGCCTTCCGGCCGGTGGCCTTCTCGATGGCCTCGATGTAGCGCATCAGGGGCACGCGGGCGTTGTTGCCGATGTTGTAGAGCCGGTAGCCCTGCGGCTTGTCGAGAACCCGAACCAGGCCTTCGACGATGTCGTCGATGTAGGTGAAGTCCCGGTCCATCTGGCCGCGGTTGTAGACGGGGATCTTCTCCCCCGCGAGGATGCCGCGGGTGAACTTGAAGAGCGCCATGTCCGGGCGTCCCCACGGCCCGTAGACGGTGAAGAAGCGCAGGCCCGTGGTGGGAATGCCCCAGAGGTGGCTGTATGAATGCGCCATCACCTCGTTGGCCTTCTTGGTCGCGGCATAGAGCGAAAGCGGGTGGTCGGTGTCGTCGGTCTCGCGGTACGGCAGGCGCTCGCCGGCACCGTACACGGAACTCGTGGAGGCGTAGACAAGGTGCGCGACCTTCTGCCGCCGGGCGCCTTCCAGGACGTTCATGAAGCCGGTGACGTTGGCTTCGACGTAGTCGTGCGGATGCTCGAGGGAGTGGCGCACCCCGGCCTGCGCGGCGAGGTTCACGACCGCGTCGAAGCGCTCGCGCGAGAACAACGCCTCCATCCGGGCGCGGTCGGCGATGTCGGCGTGGACGAACTCGAAGGCCGACGCGGCGCGCAGCCGCTCGAGGCGCGCCTGCTTCAGCCGCACGTCGTAGTACGCGTTGAGGTTGTCCAGCCCGGAAACCGCATCGCCGCGAGCCAGGAGCCGCTGGGCGAGGTGGAAACCAATGAAGCCTGCCGCACCGGTCACGAGGATTCGCATGGCGTCATTTTACCGGCCCCCTCCCGCGAACGGCCCGGCCGGTCCACAATCCAACCCAATATTCGCCTGGTGAACCCCATGTCCGACCCGAACCACCCCCTTCGCGCCGTCATCCTCGCCGGAGGCTCCGGCACGCGCCTGTGGCCCCTTTCGCGCTCGCGCTCGCCCAAGCAGTTCATGCGCATCGCCGGCGAGGAATCGCTGCTCGAGGCGACCGCCGCGAGGGTGAAGTCGTTCACCCCGGCCGACAACGTGCTGGTGGTCACCAGCGCCGACTCGGCGAGCGGCGAAGGCTTCCGCATCCTCGAGCCCTACCCGAAGCTGCTGGAGCCCGTGGGGCGCAACACGGCTCCGGCCATCGGCGCCGCGGCGATCCACTTCCGCCTCCAGGGCCTCGACCCGATCCTCCTCGTGCTGCCCTCGGACCACCTGATCCGCGACGTGCAGGCCTTCGGGGCTTGCCTGGACGTCGCCATCGCGGCGGCCGCGCGCGGCGACCTCGTCACCTTCGGCATTCGCCCCACGTCACCCGCGACCGGCTATGGCTACATCCAGTCGGACCCCGAAGGCGGCAACCTGCGCCGCGTCGCGCGCTTTGTGGAGAAGCCGGACGCGGCCACCGCCGTGCGCTTCCTCTCCGAAGGCGGCTACCTGTGGAACTCCGGCATGTTCGTGTGGAAGGCCTCGGCCATCCTCGCGGAAATCGAGCGCGCCCTCCCGGACCTGCACGCCCTCCTCCTGGAGATCGAAGCCGCCGCGGCCACCGAGGGCCTGCAGGCGGCGATGCAGGCGCGCTTCGCACGCGCGCCGTCGATCTCGATCGACCACGGCGTGCTGCAGGGCAGCGATCGCGTGCACGTCGTGCCCGCCACCTTCGACTGGTCGGACGTGGGCAGCTGGGATTCGGTGCACGACGTCGCCGACAAGGACGACAACCAGAACTCGGTGCACGGCAACGTCGTGGCCATCGATTGCCGCAACACCTTCGTGCGCAGCGACAGCCGCCTGGTCGCGGCCATCGGCGTGGAGGACCTCGCGATCATCGAGACGCCCGACGCGATCCTCGTGACCCAGCGCGGCCAGAGCCAGCGCGTGCGCGAAGTGGTCGACGAGCTCACCCGGCGCAATGCCGAGGAGCGCCACACCCACCTCACCGTGCAGCGGCCCTGGGGCTCCTACACCGTGCTGCAGAGCGGCCCGGGGTACAAGCTGAAGCGCATCGAGGTCCGGCCCGGCGGGCGCCTCAGCCTGCAGAGCCACGCCTTCCGCTCCGAGCACTGGGTGGTGGTCTCGGGCGTCGCGACCGTCACCGTCGACGGCCGCGAAGCGACCCTGCAGCGCAACGAGAGCACGTTCGTGCCGCTCGGCAGCCGCCACCGGCTCGAGAACCGCGAAACGGTCCCGCTCCAGATCATCGAGGTGCAGGTGGGCGACCGCGTGGACGAAGACGACATCACGCGCTACGAGGATGTCTACGGGCGCCTTAAGGCCTGAATCCTTTGCGGCTGCGCCGCACTAAGGCGCTCTCCGCAGATAAACGCAGATAAACGCAGATAACCCCAAAAGGCCTTTTCTAAAATCCTTTCTGCTTGAGAGAGTCATCGGCGTTTATTCGCGTTTATCTGCGGAGGAAGCCGTAGTGAAGCCCCCGCGAGGGGGCTTTTGCTTTCCAAGGGTAGGCATCGCCTTCATTTCTTGGTGAAGTCCCCCGCCTTCACGACCGAGAGCTTCGCGGGGTCGATGTACTTGCGCAGGGCCGCGTTCACGTCGGCGAGCTTCAGCACCGCGAGCTTGTCCTCGAACTGCTTGCTGAAGGCCCACGTGCGCCCCAGATTCAGATTGTTGACCCACGCCGCCGCGACGGTCGCATCCTGCGCGCGGTTCTGCACGCGCATCTGCAGGATCCCGGTCTTCGCATTGGCCAGCTCCGCCTCGGTAAACCCGTCCTTGCGCGCGCGATCGAGTTCCTCGCGCATCGCGGCTTCCACCTTCGAGACGTTCTGCGGCGCCGCGATCGCGTAGGCGATCCAGGCCCCGGCTCGGTCGGTGGAGCGCACGGAGAGGTCCGATCCCGTCCCGTAGGAGAGGCCTTCCTTCTGGCGGATGCGCTCGCCCAGCCGTGAATCGAAGCTCGCGCCGCCGCCGAAGATGTAGTTGGCGACGTAGAGCGCGATGAAATCCGGATCGTCGTCGCGCAGCGGCACATTGATGCGGGCCAGCAGCGTGGCGTTCTCCTTGTCCGGCGTCTCGACGGTGCGGTTCGTCGCCGCCACGTCGCGGTACTCGGTGTCGATGCGTGCATACGGTGTCGCACTCTTCCAGCCCTCGAGCAGTTCCTTCAGGGTGGCGGCCGCCTTCGCCTCGTCGAAATCGCCGACGATAGAGACTTCGGCAACACTCGCGCCGTAGAAGGCGCGGTGGAACGCTTTCGCGTCTTCCAGCTTCGCGCCCTGCGCTTCCTCGATCGACTCCTCCAGCGTGCTGGAATAGCGCCAGTCGCCCTTGGGGTAGCCGTTGAAGATGCGCGACAGGGCCTCGCCGGCGCGCGCCTGCGGCTCCGAGAGCTGCGCCTGCAACCCCGTCACCGTCTGGCGCTTCAACTGCTCGAACTCCTTCTCGGGGAACGCGGGCTCGCGCAGCACGTGCACCGCCAGGCGCAACGCCGCGTCGAGGTTCTCGCGCGTGGTCTGCATCGAAGCGCCCGGGCCGGATACGCCGCCGGACACCTTCAGCTTCTCGAACTCGTCGGCCAGTTGCTCGCGCGTGTATTTCGTCGTGCCGCGCATCAGCATCCCGCCGGCGAACTGCGAGGCGCGCTTCTGGCCGAAGAGATCCTTCTCGTTGCCCAGGCGCAGGGCCAGGGAGACGTTCACGACCTCGCCGCGGTTCTTCTTCGGCAACAGCGCCACCTTCACGCCACCGAACTCGTAGCGCTTCGTGCGCGCCTCGATGTTGGCCTGCGTCGGCTCGAAGGCTTCGGAGGTCGCGACCGCGGCCTTGCCCTTGAAGTCCTTCATCACGTCGGCCACGGCCGGCGCGGGCGGAATCTCGGCGCGCTGCGGATTGTCCTCGGGCAGGTACAGCCCCACGATGCGGTTGTCGCGGCGATAGTAGGCCTCGGCCGCCTTCGCCACCGTGGCCGGCGTCACCTTCGGCAGGTCGTCGCGCGACAGGAAGAAGAGCCGCCAGTCGCCCAGCGCGATGTACTCGGAGAGCTGCACGCCGATCGTCTCGTGGTTGTTCAGCGTCTTCTCGAACTGGTTCGCGTAGTTCTTGCGCGCCCGTTCGATCTCCTCGGCCGTGGGCGGGTTCTTGCCGAACGCCTCGAGGACCTTCACCAGTTCGTCGCGCACGGGCTCCACGGGATCGCCCAGCTTCACGACCGCGCCGAAGATGTGCAGCCCCGGATCGAGGCCCATCAACGGGTACCCGAACACCTGCGCCGCCTTGCCCGTGTCGACCAGCGCCTTGTGCAGGCGGCCGCTGGGCGTGTCGGTGAGGATGAAGTTCGCGAAGGAGATGCCGTCGGCGTCGTCCTGCAGGTTCGAGGGCACCTTGTAGGCGACCATCACGATCTGCAGGTCGCCCTTGCGCCGGATGATGAAGCTGCGTTCGCCGTCCTGCGTGGGCTCGCGCGTCCAGAGGACCGGCAGCACGCGCTTGGGCTTGGGGATCGGCCCGAAGGCCTTCACGATCATCGCGAGGGTCTTCGCCTCGTCGAACTTCCCGGCCACCAGCAACACCGCGTTGTCCGGCTGGTAGTACATCCGGTAGTAGGCCTGCAGGTTCGCGATCTTCACGTTCTCGATGTCGCTGCGGTTGCCGATCGTCGAGCGGCCGTAGCTGTGCCAGTCGTAGGACACCGATTGCATGCGCTTCAGCATCACGCCGAAGGGCGAGTTCTCGCCCATCTCGTACTCGTTGCGCACGACGGTCATCTCGCTGTCCAGGTCGGACTTGCGGATGAACGAGTTCACCATGCGGTCGGCCTCGAGCTCGATCGCCCAGCGCAGGTTGTCGTCGGTGGCCTGGAACAGCTCGTAGTAGTTGGTGCGGTCGAGCCACGTCGTGCCGTTGTAGCGCACGCCGCGCTGGTTGAACTGCTTGTCGATGTCCGGGTTCTTCTTCGTTCCCTTGAACATCAGGTGCTCGAGCAGGTGCGCCATGCCGGTCTCGCCGTAGTTCTCCTGGCGGCTGCCGACGAGGTACGTGACGTTCACCGTGATCGTGGGCTTCGAGGCATCGGGGAACAGCAGCACCTTGAGCCCGTTCGAAAGCCGGTATTCGGTGATGCCTTCCACGCTCGCGACCTTCGTGGCGCCGGCGGGCAACGCGGGGGCGGCTAGCGCGGGTTCGAGGAACGCGAAGGCGAGGAATGCGGTGGCGAGAAGGCGAAACAAGGGCATGGCGTGCTCCGTAGGAGATTGACTACAGGACAACTCGTGAAGTCCTACTGCAGAAGAGGCCGATTATCGCAGAGCGCGAGGGGGGTTCCACGTACGCTCGACATCCAACTGGAGAACCAAAAATGCTGCGTACAGCGCAACTTCTTTTCCTCGCATTCCTCGGCCTCGGCGCGTCGCTCGCGCACGCGGTCCCGGCTGCATCCCTCCGGGTGGTGGCCGCCGGTTTCACGGCACCCGTGGCCGTCACCAACGCTGCCGACGGCAGCGGACGCCTGTTCGTCGTCGAGCGCGCCGGCCTCATTCGCATCGTCAAGGGTGCCACCGTACAGCCGCTGCCCTTCCTCGACCTGAGCGCTCGCGTCGGCACGTCCGGAGAGCGCGGGTTGCTCGGCCTTGCCTTCCATCCCCAGTATTCCCAGAACCGCCGCTTCTACGTGTACTACACGGCGGTCGAAGACGGCGCGATCCGCGTCTCGTCCTTTGTTGCGTCCGCCGGCGACCCCGATCGCGCCGATGCGGCTTCGGAACAGGTCCTGCTCACCGTCGCGCACGCCTTGCACGACAACCACAACGGCGGCCAGCTCGCCTTCGGCCCCGATGGCTTCCTCTACGCGGGCACCGGCGACGGTGGCGGCACGGGAGACCCGGAGAACAACGCACAGAATCCCGGCAGCTTCCTCGGCAAGCTGCTGCGCATCGACGTGAATGCGGCCACACCCTCCGCACAGGTATGGGCCTCGGGATTGCGCAATCCCTGGCGCTTCAGCTTCGACCGCGCGACCGGCGACCTGTTCCTCGGAGACGTCGGGCAGGACCGTTTCGAGGAGGTGAATTTCGCCGGTGCCAATACGCCCGCGGGCCGCAACTACGGCTGGCCCTCGATGGAAGCCAACGCCTGCTACAAGCCCCTGTCGGGCTGCTCGGTCGCCGGAATGACGGCGCCGGTCCTCATGTACGGGCGCGACGAGGGCAAGGCCGTCGTCGGCGGCTACTCCTATCGCGGCACGCGCAGCCGCCCGCTCTACGGCTACTACATCTATGGCGACTACGACAGCGGCCGGATCTGGGCCGCGCGGCAGGAGACGGCGGGATCGTGGAGCAACGTGGAAATCATCGCGCCGGGCAATGGACAGGACGGCCTCAGCGCCTTCGGGGAAGACGAATCGGGTGAACTCTACGTCCTCAGCCTGGTGAATGGACGCCTCTACGCCCTCGACGGGACGCCCACCGCGAGGACCGACCCCGGCGTGGTTTCGGGGCTCTGGTGGAACCCCAACGAATCCGGCTGGGGCGTGCAATTCACGCAGCGCGGGGACAACTTCTTCGCCACGCTCTACAACTACGGCCCCGATGGGCAGCCGAAGTGGTACATCGCGTCGAACTGCCCGCGCTCGGGCCCGCCGCAGGGCTTCGTGTTGCATTGCGCCGGCACGCTCTACGAGACGAACGGCCAGAACTTCTTCTCGCCGAACTTCAATCCCGCGGCCGTGCAGGTGACCCCCGTGGGCAGCCTCGAAGTCTGGTTCCGGGATTCGGAGCGCGCCATGATCAGCTTCACGATCGGCAACGTCACCCGCACGGTGGCGATCCAGCGGCAGGTCTTCGGGCAGCGCTCCATCGCGCTCTCCTCCGACGGATTCGGGCCCATCTTCTTCGGCGACGGCGTCGACCACACCGACCTCTACTGGAATCCGAACGAGTCGGGCTGGGGCCTGGCCATCGCGCACCAGGGCGTCAAGATGTTCGTGACGTGGTATGTCTACGACAGCGCAGGGCGCGGGGAGTGGTACATCGCGTCGGATTGCGCCGTGCAGGGCTCCGGTTGCGACGGCGCCGTCTACCGCGTCACGGGACCGCCGCTGGCCGCGACGTTCGACTCCTCGCAGATCCGCGTCACCCAGGTGGGGTACCTGTCGCTCAACTTCGATGCGGCGGGCGGCGCGGTGTTGCAATACAACGTGAATGGCCTGAGCGCGACCAAGAACATCCAGCGCCAGCAGTTCTAGGCGGCTAGCGCTTCGCGAGTCGCTGGCGGCGGGCCTCGTATAGGCAGACGCCGCTGGCGACCGAGACGTTCAGGCTCTCGACGGTCCCCGCCATCGGGATCGAAACCAGCGTGTCGCAGGTATCGCGCGTGAGGCGGCGCAGGCCTTCTCCTTCGGCACCGAGCACGATGCCGAGCGCGCCGTCCAACTTCGCGTCGTAAACCGAGGCCTCGGCTTCGTCGTCGGTGCCCGCGAGCCAGATGCCGCGATCCTTGAGGTCCCGCATCGTGCGGGCCAGGTTCGTGACGACGATGTAGGGCACCGTTTCCGACGCGCCCGACGAAACCTTGATGGCCGCCATGGTGAGCCCCACGCTGCGGTCCTTCGGGGCGATGACGGCGTGCGCGCCGACACCGTCGGCCACCCGCAGGCAAGCGCCCAGGTTGTGCGGGTCCTGGATCCCGTCCAGCAAGAGCAGCAGCGGCGGCTCTTCCAGCACGTCGAGCACGTCTTCGATGAACTGCGGCATGTGGAGGTCTTCGGCCTGCGCCACCACGCCCTGGTTGCGCGTGCCGCCGCTCATGCCGTCCAGCCGCTTCGCATCCACCGTGAGCACGCGGACGCCCTGCTTGGCTGCAAGCTCACGCAGCTCCTTGGCGCGCTGGTCCTTGCGTTCGGCGTCGATGAAGATCTCGCGGATCGTCTCGGGTTTCTGCCGCAGTCGCGCCTTCACGGCGTGGAATCCGGCCAGCATCTTCACTTGTACTTCCCCTGTTTCTTCGCCTTCTTGTCGATGTCGCGAGGCTTGCCGCTGTCGCCGCGCAAGCGCACCGCGCCCTTCGCAGGGGCGGTCACCTCCGACATGTTCGCGGGAGAAACCGGCCCGGCCAGCGTGAAGTCGATCTTCGCGGCCTCGATGTCCACGCGCACGACTTTCACGCGCACGTGGCCGCCCAACTGGTACTTGACCCCGGTGCGCTCGCCGCGCAGCACGTGGCGCGACTGGTCGTACTGGAAATAGTCCTGGCCGAGATCGGAGATGTGCACCAGACCGTCCACGAACATCTCGTCCAGCGTGACGAACAGGCCGAAGTTGGTGACGCCGCTGATCGTGCCCTCGAACTCGTCGCCCACGTGGTCCTGCATGTAGTAGGACTTGAGCCAGTTCTCCACGTCGCGCGTGGCCTCGTCGGCGCGGCGCTCGGTCTCGGAGCAATGGTTGCCGATCGCGTTCCAGTCCGGCTCCTCGTAGCGCTTCTTCTTCAGGATCCCCTTGATGCCGCGGTGCACGAGGAGGTCCGGATAGCGGCGGATCGGCGAAGTGAAGTGCGCGTACGCCTCGTAGGCGAGGCCGAAGTGGCCGACGTTCTCGGGGCTGTACACCGCCTGGCGAAGGGACCTCAGCATCACGGTCTGCAGCAGCGAAGCGAAGGGCTTGCCCTTGATGCGCGAAAGGAGCGCCTGATAGTCCTTGGCGTGGGGCGTATCGCCGCCGCCCAGCGAGAGCGCGAAGTCCTTCAGCATCTGGCGCAGGGCTTCCAGCTTCTCGGGCGTCGGTCCTTCGTGCACGCGATAGAGCGTCGGCTGCTCGTTCTTCTCGAGGTAGTCCGAAGCGCAGACGTTGGCCGCGAGCATGCACTCCTCGATCAGGCGATGCGCGTCGTTCCTCTGCACGCGCACGATGCGCTCGATCTTGCCCTGCTCGTCGAAGATCATCTGCGTCTCGACCGAATCGAAGTCGATCGCGCCGCGCTTGGACCGCGACCCCAGCAGCGACTTGTAGACGCCGTAGAGCGTTTCGATCGCGGGGACGAGCTTCTTCTCCACGGGAGGATCGGCCTCGCGGCCCTCGAGCACGGCGGCCACGCGCGTGTACGTGAGGCGCGCCTGCGAGTGGATCACGCCGGCGTAGAACTCGTACTTCTGCACCGTGCCGTGGTCCGAGAGGTCCATCTCGCAGACCATCACGAGGCGATCGACCTTCGGCTTGAGCGAGCAGAGCTCGTTCGACAACGCCTCGGGCAGCATCGGGATCACGCGGCGCGGAAAGTAGACGGAGTTGCCGCGATCGCGACCTTCCACGTCGAGCGCGTCGCCGGGCTTCACGTAGTGGCTCACGTCCGCGATCGCCACCCAGAGCTTCCAGCCCTTGGCGCGGCGCTCGGCGTAGACCGCGTCGTCGAAATCCTTCGCGGTCTCGCCGTCGATGGTGACGAACGCGAGGTCGCGCAGGTCCTTGCGGCCCTTCACGTCCTTCGCCTCGACCTGGGCGCCAAACTTCGCCGCCGCGGTCTCGACCGCGCGCGGGAACTCGTGCGGGAGGTCGTGCTTGCGCAGCGCGATCTCGATTTCCATGCCGGGATCGGCGTAGTTGCCGAGCACCTCGATCACGCGCCCGATGGGCTCGGCATTCTTGGTGGGCTGCTCGATGATCTCGACCGTGACGACCTGGCCGGCCTTCGCCGGCTTCGAGCCTTCGGGCGTGATCAGGATGTCCTGGCTGATGCGCTTGTTCTCGGCGATCACGAACATGACGCCGTGTTCGATGAAGAGGCGCCCGACGACCTTGCTGTTGGCGCGTTCGAGCACTTCGGTGACGGTCGCCTCGCGGCGGCCCTTGCGGTCGAAGCCGGTCACGCGGACGAGGGCCACGTCGCCGTGCAGAACGACGTGCATCTGCTTCGGACCCAGGAAGAGGTCGTCGCTGCCGTCCTCGGGCTGCAGGAAGCCGAAGCCGTCGGGATGCCCGATGACCTTGCCCTTGATGAGCCCCGCCTTGTCGGCGATGAGGAAGTGGCCGCGGCGGTTGCGGACGATCTGGCCGTCGCGCTCCATGGCGTTCACGCGGCGGCCGACGGCCTCGCGCTCCGGCTCGGCGACGCGCAGCCGGTCGATGAGCTCTCCCTCGGCCAGCGGCATGCCGGCCTCCTCGAGGACGGCGAGGATCTGCTCGCGTTCGGGGATCGGGAAAGGATGTTCGGGCTTTAGGCCCTTGGTTTTTCTAGACAATATTTTCTCTTATCGGTAAAATTACGGGTTCAGCTTGTTTCATTAGTTTCGCTGCGCGGCCCGGATGGCGGAATTGGTAGACGCACCAGTTTCAGGTACTGGCGGGTAACACCGTGGAGGTTCGAGTCCTCTTCCGGGCACCAAATCGAGGGCCAGACGCAAGTCTGGCCCTTTTCTCTTGTTTTAGAGGAACGGGTGCTTCAGCACGATCGTTTCCTCGCGGTCGGGACCGGTGGAGATCAACGCCACCGGGGCGCCCGCGAGCGCTTCGAGCCGTTTCAAATAGCTCTGCGCGTTCTTCGGCAGGTCCTCGAAACGCTTCACCCCGAGGGTGCTGTCCTTCCAGCCGGGGTGCTCTTCGTAGACCGGTTCGCAGATGGCGAGGGCTTCGGCACCCACCGGCAGCATCTCGCGCACGCCGCCGCCATCGAGCTTGTAGCCCGTGCACACGCGCACGGTATCGAGGCCGTCGAGCACGTCGAGCTTGGTGATGCACAGGCCCGACACGCCGTTCAGTTGCACCGCGCGCTTCAGGGCAGCGGCATCGAACCAGCCGCAGCGCCGCGGGCGGCCCGTGACCGAGCCATACTCGTTGCCGCGGCTGCGCAGGTGCTCCGCCGTGTCGTCTTCCAGTTCGGTCGGGAAGGGACCGGAGCCCACGCGCGTGGCGTACGCCTTCGCAACGCCCAGCACGTAGTGGAGCTGCTGCGGACCGACGCCGGCACCGGCGCAGGCCTGGCCCGCCACCGTGTTCGACGACGTCACGTATGGATAGGTGCCGTGGTCCACGTCGAGGAGCGCCGCCTGCGCGCCTTCGAAGAGGAGCGACTTGCCCGAGGCGATCACCGCGTTCACTTCGCCCGACACGTCCGCCACCATCGGGCGCAGCCGCTCGGCGAAGGCGAGCGAGTCGTCGAGCGTCTTCTGGAAATCGACGGTGTCGGCCTTGAAGTAGTTCTTCAAGACGAAGTTGTGATAGTCCAGCACCTCGCCCAGCTTCGCGGCGAAGCGCTCGCGCGCGTAGAGGTCCTGCACGCGAATGGCGCGGCGCGCGACCTTGTCCTCGTACGCCGGCCCGATGCCGCGGCCCGTGGTGCCGATCTTCGCTTCGCCCTTGGCGCGCTCGCGCGCCTGGTCGAGCGCCACGTGGTGCGCGAGGATGAGGGGAGCAATTTCGGAAATACGCAGCCGCGTGACCACATCCACGCCGGCCTTCTCCAGCTCGCCGATCTCCTGGACCAGCGCCTCGGGCGAGATCACCACGCCGTTGCCGATGTAGCACTTCACCTGCGGGTGCAGGATGCCCGAGGGGATCAGGCGCAGGACCGTCTTCTTGCCGTTGATCACGAGCGTGTGCCCGGCGTTGTGCCCGCCCTGGAAACGAACCACGCCCGCCGTATGGTCGGTGAGCCAGTCGACGATCTTGCCCTTGCCCTCGTCGCCCCACTGGGTGCCGATGACGACTACGTTACGCGCCATTTTCCATCCTTCTTTTCGAGCTTGCGGTCGCAACCGAGCTCGTCCGTTGAATCCGTGTGTCCGGGGAGGTCGACGACCACGATCTCGCCGGCCGAGCGCAGGCGCTCGATCTCCGCGCGGAGCGCGTTGTCGTCTTCACAGGGCGCGAGAATCGCACCCCGCCGTGCGCTGCCCGGAGCCAGCGCCGCGAGTTGGCGAAGGTCCAGCGTGAATCCGGTGGCGGGACGCGCCCGTCCGAAGCTCGCACCCACCTCGTCGTAGCGCCCGCCGCGCGCCAGCGCATCGGGCGAGCCCGGCGCGAAGGCCGCGAAGACCAGGCCGCTTTCGTAGTTGAAGCCGCCCAGTTCGGAGAGGTCCACGGAGATCTCGACGCCGGGGCCCTGCACCGAGCGGGCGAGCCGTTCGAGTTGCGCGAGCGCCTGCGTGATCGCGGGCTTGGCCGGCAACTCCCGGCGCGCGCGTTCGAGCGTGTCGATGCCGCCGTGCAGGCCGGTCAGCACCGCGAGCTGCTTCGCGTCCACCGCATTCTTCTGCTGCACCGCGTGGAACAGCGCCTCGTTGGTCTCCGCGTCCACGCCGAGGTCGGCGGCCATCGCCCGATAGATCGCGGGGTTGCCGAGGTCCACGTGCACACTGCCGATGCCCGCGGCTTTCAGCGAATCAATCATGAGCCGCACGATCTCCGTGTCGGCCTCGAGGCCGGCGTGCCCGTAGAGCTCGGCGCCGATTTGCAGCGGCTCGCGCGTGCGCGTGATGCCCGCGGGCACCGTGTGCAGCACGCTGCCGCAATAGCAGAGGCGTGCGACGCCCTGGCGGTTCAGCAGGTGCGCGTCGATGCGCGCGACCTGCGGCGTGTGGTCCGCGCGCACGCCCATCATGCGGCCCGACAGGCGGTCGACCAGCTTGAAGGTGGCGAGGTCCAGGTCCTTGCCCGTGCCCGACAGCAACGACTCCACGTACTCCAGCATCGGAGGCGCGACGAGCTCGAACCCGTGGCGCTCGAAGAGGTCGAGGATGGCCCGGCGCAGCCGCTCGATGGCGCGCGCCTCGGCCGGCAGGACGTCCTCGATGTGTTCGGGCAGCAGCCAGCGGCGCATGTTCAGGCCACCAGCAGGAAGATGAGGAGCCCGACCATCATGGAAGTCAGGCCCGCGAAGCGGATCTGCCCGTCGGAGAGCTCCGTGAACTTGCGAAACGCGTCGCGCCAGATGCGCGGGGCCGCGAACGGCAGGATGCCTTCGATCACGAGCATGAGCGCGAAGGCCGCGACGAGGACTTCCGTCACTTTCCGCGGCCGGGATTCTTGAGGTACTTGAAGAATTCCGAGCTGGGATCCAGCACCATCACGTCCCCCTTGGAGCGCAACGACTGGCGGTAGGCTTCCATGCTGCGGTAGAAGCTGTAGAACTCCGGGTTCTTCCCGAACGCCTCGGCGTAGATGCGCGCGGCCTGGGCATCGCCTTCGCCTTTCACGCGCTGCGCATCGCGATAGGCTTCCGCGACGATCACCTGGCGCGCGCGGTCCGCCTCGGCCTTGATCTTCTCGCCTTCGGCCTGGCCCGTGGCGCGCAGCTCGTTGGCCACGCGCTTCCTCTCCGACTCCATCCGGCGGTACACGTCCGAGGAAATCTCCGGCACGAGGTCCACGCGCTTCAGGCGCACGTCCACGACTTCGACGCCGATGTTGCGCACGTCCTTGTCGACCTTGTCGGCCACGGTGGACATGATCTTCTCGCGCTCGCCCGAGACGACTTCGTGCACGGTGCGCCGGGCGAACTCGGCGCGCAGCGCGTCGTTCACCGTCTGCGAGATGCGCGCCTCGGCGGCGACCGGATCGCCCCGCACCGAGACGTAGAACTGGCGCACGTCGATCACCTTCCACTTCACGAAGGAATCGACCAGCACGTTCTTGTTCTCGCTGGTGAGGAAGCGCTCGGCGTCGCGCGCGTCGAGGGTCTGGATGCGCGTGTCGTACATGCGCACGTTCTGCAAGACGGGAACCATGAAGTACAGGCCCGGCTCGGTGATGACGCTCACCACCTCGCCCAGCTGGAACTTGATGGCGGCCTTGCGCTGGTCGACCGTGTAGAGGCTCATCGCGAGCCCCAGAATCACGATCAGCAGGCCGATCACGACGAATGCGGTGGTGCGTTTCATCGTCCGCCCTCCCGGTCACGGCTGCGCAGGCTGTCGCGGCGCGTGGTCTCCGGCACTGCGGGCGGCGGGGCCACGCTCGCTTCGGGAGCCTTGGGCAGCGTTTCGGCCACCGGCGCATTGGCGCCCGAGAGCTGCATCAGCTTGTCGATCGGCAGGTACAGCAGGTTCTGGCCGCCCTTCTGGTCGACGATGATCTTGGTGGTGTTCGACATGATCTGCTGCATGGTCTCGAGGTAGAGGCGCTCGCGGGTGACCTGCGGGGCCTTCTCGTACTCGGAGAGGAGGCTCTTGAAGCGCGCGCCGTCGCCCTGCGCGGTGGCGATGATCTGCTGCTTGTAGCCGATCGCCTCCTCGGTGAGGCGCGAAGCCACGCCGCGCGCCTTGGGCACCACGTCGTTGGCATACGACTGGCCTTCGTTCTTGAAGCGCTCGCGGTCCTGGCCGGCGCGCACCGCGTCGTCGAACGCGGTCTGCACCTGCTCGGGCGCCTGCACGCTTTGCAGCGAAACCGTCGTGACGTTGATGCCGGTCTTGTAGCGGTCGAGGATCTGCTGCATCAGGACCTTCACGCGCGCGGCCACTTCGCTGCGGCCCTGGTTCAGCACGAAGTCCATCTTGCTGCGGCCCACCACTTCGCGGATCGCGGTCTCGGCGGCCTGCAGGACGTTGTCCTCGGGATTGCGGTTGTTGAAGAGGAAGTCCTCGGGCCCCTTCAGCGTGTACTGGATGGCGAACTGCACGTCGACGATGTTCTCGTCGTCCGTGAGCATGAGCGCCTCCTGCGGCTGCTTGTTCTTGGGGTTGCCGCGGTAACCCACCTCGACGGTGCGAACCGCCGACACGTTGACCACTTCGACCGTCTCGATCGGATAGGGGATGTGCCAGCGCGGGCCGGGCATCGTGGTCTCGAGCTGCTTGCCCAGGCGGAGCACCACGCCGCGGCGGCCCTCATCGACGATGTAGAAGCCGCTCGCGAGCCACACGGCCACGACCAGCAACGCGATGAAGATCAGGCTGCCGTTGAAGATGGCGCTGTTGTTGGCGCCCGGGGGCGGACCGCCGGAACCCGCGCGCTTGCCGCCGAAGAGGCCGGCCAGCTTCTGCTGGAACTTGCGCAGCATCTCGTCGAGGTCGGGCGGACCCTCGTTGTTCTTCTTGCCCCACGGGGGCTCGTTCGGCGGCATCGTTTTTTTTGAAAGGCGAGAGAGGGTTTACGAATCAGGCAGCGGGAGCCAGGTCCGCGCTCACGGGCACGGCGGCCTCGCGAAGCACGGTGCGCAGCAGGTCCATGCCCTGCCCGGTGACCGCACTTGTCTTGATATTCAATATCTTACCATGAGCGTCCCGGGCGATTTCGGCCTCGAGGCCGGGGACGCGGTCGATCTGGTTGTACACCATGATCTGCGGGACGTGGTGCGCCCCGATCTCCTTCAGCACCTTGTTCACCGCGCGGATGCGTTCGTCGCGCAGGGGATCGGCGAAATCGACCACGTGCAGCAGCAAGTCGGCCTGGACAGCCTCCTCCAGCGTGGCGCGGAAGGCGGCAACGAGCGCATGCGGAAGGTCCTGGATGAAGCCCACGGTATCGGAGATGGCGGCGGTTGCGTCGTTTGCAAGCCAGAGCCTTCGCGTAGTCGTGTCCAGGGTCGCGAAAAGCTTGTCCGCGACGTACGTCTCGCCCTTCGTGAGGCGATTGAAGAGGGTCGACTTGCCCGCGTTGGTGTAGCCCACGAGGGACACGCGCAGGATGCCCGAGCGCTGCCGGCCGGAACGCTGCGTCTCGCGGGTACGAACCACCTTGGCGATGCGCTCCTTCAGCTTCTTCACGCGCTCGCCGATCAGGCGGCGGTCGAGCTCCAGCTGCTTCTCGCCCGGGCCGCCGGTCTTGCCGAGGCCGCCGCGCTGGCGCTCGAGGTGGGACCAGCCCTTGATGAGGCGCGTGGACTGGTGCTCGAGCCGCGCGAGCTCCACCTGCAGCTTGCCCTCGTGCGAACGGGCGCGCTGCGCGAAGATCTCGAGGATCAGCTCGGTGCGGTCGTAGACGCGGGTGGCCTTCCAGCCCTCGGTGAGCGAGCGCTCGAGGTTGCGCACCTGCACGGCGGAAAGCGGCTGGTCGAAGACCACCGTCTGCGAGTTGTGCAGGCGCAGCACGTCGCGGATCTGGTCGACCTTGCCGGAGCCGGCGAACGTGGCGGGATCGGGCCGGTCGCGCTTGCCGTGGACGATCTCGACCACCTCGGCGCCCACCGTCTTCACCAGGCGTGCGGCTTCCTCCGCGCGGCCCGTTGCGACCTTGCCTCCGAAATCGAGGGAGACCAGGACAGCCGGCGCGCGTTTCTCGGCCCCCGACGGGGCGGCTCGATCAGGCGTCTTGCGAGTGGTCAAGTGGGACCGACACAGGGCGTGCCGGGACCACGGTCGAGATGGCGTGCTTGTACACCATCTGCGTCACGGTGTTTTTCAACAGCACGACATACTGATCGAAGGATTCGATCTGGCCCTGGAGCTTGATGCCGTTCACCAGGTAGATCGAGACCGGGACATGTTCCTTGCGCAGCGTGTTGAGGAACGGGTCTTGGAGGAGTTGCCCTTTGTTGCTCATTGTTTGCCCCTTGGGATTGCGGGTTTTCTGCTACTGCGGCAGTGCAGCAAGCATCATACCACCCCGATCCGACAGGCTCTTCGGGCGGCGAGTTCCCTTTAGTTACCGTATTTGCGCTTGGAATAAATCCGGTTCTTCCGTTTCGCCCGTTCCTGGCTCACCGTCAGGACCTGGGCCTTCTTCCCGGCGTAGGGGTTCACGCCCGAGCGCAATTCGACCCGCAGCGGCGTGCCCTTCAGCTTGAAGGTCCGGATGAAGACGCCTTCCAGGTAGCGCTTGTAGGTCGCCTTGATGGAGGCCGTGGAAGTGCCGTGGATCACCACGATGGGCGGGTTCATCCCACCTTGGTGCGCATAGCGCAATTTCGGGCGGATCTTGCCCGCGAGCGGGGGCTGCTGTTCCTGGACCGCGGCGATCAGGGCGCGCGTCAGCTTCGGGGTGGAGAGCTTGGCCATGGCGGCGGCGAAGGCACCGTCCACCGCCTGCAACATCTTCTTGATGCCGGTGCCGTGGCGCGCCGAGATGCTGTGGAACTCCGCGAAGTCGAGGAAGTGGAGCTTCCGCTCGAGGTCGCTCGCGACGTCCTTGCGCTTTTCGCTGTCGATCGCATCCACCTTGTTCACCGCGACGACGAGCGCCCGGCCGGCCTCGAGGATGTAGCCACCGATGTGGGCATCCTGTTCCGCAATGTCCTGGTCCGCATCGACCACGAGGATCACCACGTTGGCGCGCTCGATCGCCTGCAGGGTCTTCACCACCGAGAACTTCTCGACCGCTTCCCAGACCTTGCCGCGCTTGCGGATGCCGGCCGTGTCGATGAGGGTGTATCGCTTGCCTTCCCACGAGAGCTCGACCTCGATCGCATCGCGGGTCGTGCCGGGCTGGTCGAACGCGATCACGCGCTCTTCGCCCAGCAGGCGGTTCACGAGCGTCGACTTGCCGACGTTGGGCCGCCCGACGATCGCGACGCGCGGGTGGTCGGGCACTTCCTCTTCGTCCTCGTCCTCGGGGAATGCGGCCAGCGCATCCTCGATCATCTGGCGCACGCCCTCGCCGTGCTCGGCGGAGATGGCGATGGGGTCGCCCAGCGCCAGCTCGTGGAACTCCGCCGTCACGATCGCCTCGCGCATCCCTTCGGTCTTGTTGACCGCGAGGAACACGGGCGCCGAGGCTTCCTTGCGCAGCATCGCGGCGATGCGCTTGTCCTGCGGGGCCAGGCCCGCGCGGCCATCCACGAGGAAAATGATGATGTCGGCTTCGGCGATGGCCTCGCGCGCCTGGCGCGCCATCTCCGAGAGGATCCCCTCCTTCGCGACCGGCTCGAAGCCGCCGGTGTCGACGACGATGAAGGCCTTGTCGCCGAGCCGGCCCTGTCCATAGTGGCGGTCGCGCGTGAGGCCGGGAAGGTCCGCCACCAGCGCATCGCGCGAACGCGTCAGCCGGTTGAAGAGCGTCGATTTCCCGACGTTGGGGCGTCCGACGAGGACGACGGTGGGTTTCAGAATCTCACCGCAACGACGGACCCGCCGGCGGTCTGGGCGACGAGCCCGCCCGGCGCCGGGACGAGCCGCGTGATGGCGCTGCCGTCGGTGGGCAAGCGGCCGAGGAAGTGCCCGTCGTCGGGCGACAGCACGTGCAGGAAGCCCTGGCCGTCACCGACCACGATGCGCCCGTTCACCAGGAGCGGCGCGGTGAGGCGGCGATAAGCGAGCTTGTCCTGCTTCCAGACGCTGGCCCCCGCGGCCTTGTCGAGCGCGTGCACGTTGCCGTTGTCGTCGGCGATGTAGATGTTCTTCGCGTCGACGGCCAGCCCGCGCGAGCTCCAGATGTCGCGCGACCACACCATGTTGCGCGTCTGGATCTCGAAGCACGCGACCTTGCCCTGGAAGGCAGCCGCGCAGACACGCGGGCCATCGAGCACGGGCACGCCGGCGATGTCCGCGATGCGTTCGAGCTCGGTGGAGCCCCGCGGCAGCGACACCGTGACTTCCCACGTGAGCTTGCCGTCCTCGATGTCGAGCGCGATCAGCTTGCCGCCGGGATAGCCCGCGAGCACGTCGCCGCCGATCGACAGCACGCCCGTCTCGGAGCGCAGCATCAGCACCGGCATCGGGCGCTGGTAGACCCACTTGCGCTTCCCGTCGTCCAGGCCGAGGCCGAAGATGCGGCCGTCGGCCGTGCGGATCACGGCGACCTTGCGCGACGCCGAGGCCGGCGCGATCACTTCGCCGGCGATGTTGGCGGTCCAAACGTTCTTGCCGGTGACGTCGTACGCGAGCACGTCGCCCTTCAGCGTGCCGACGATGATCTTGCCTTCCTCGATGGCAAGGCCCCCGGACAGTTCGCGCTTGGTCTCGATCTTGCCGACCACGCGGCCCGTGTCCTCCTCGATCATCGTGATGACGCCGTCGGCGGAAGCCGCGTAGACGCGCCCCCCCTCGAGCTCGGGCATGAACGAGTAGCCCTTCGCCTTGCCGACCGAGACGCTCCACGCGGCCTTCATCGCCAGCCCGCCCTCGATGGGCGTCAAGGGCGTGGGCTTGGGCGCGTCGCTATTGCTGCCGATGCCGAAGACCCCGCAGCCCGCGAGCGAAAGGACCAGCGCCGCGAGTACCCAGCGACCGGCGTTCGTCGCGCGCGCGATCACTTGGAGCCCCCGAGCGCGTTCAGCTTCACTTCGGCGATGTTCTTCACCGGGTTGCGGGCGTCGGCCTTCTCGATCGCGGCCTTGTACGAGGCGCGCGCCTCGTCCAGGCGGCCCTGGGCGAGCATCACGTCGCCACGCAGGTCGGCGGCACCGGCGGCGAAGGCCTCGTCCTTGTTGGCGTCCAGCACCGTGAGGGCCTCCGGATATTTCTTCTCGTCCATCAGCACGGCCGCGAGGCGCAGGCGGGCGACGCCCTGGAGTTCCTTCGGGCCATTCTTCACGACCCACTCGAGCTTCTCGCGCGCCTCGGGGAGCTTGCCGGCCTCGAACGACGTCTTCGCCGCGAAGAGGGCCGCCTGGCTCGCCGGGAACGAATTCGGGTGCTTCGCCATCAGCGCCTTGGCGGTGTCGTCGAGCGCCTTCGCGTCCTTGGCCTTCACCGCCGCCGCGACCGGCGTGTACATCGCCGAGGCATCCTCCGCGTTCGATTGCTTGTAGTGCTGCCACGTGGTCCAGCCGCCGAAGGCCACGGCCGCGGCCACGACGGCGGCGAGCAGGTACCAGCGGTTGTCTTCCCACCAAGCCTTCAGCTCGGCGATGCGTTCCTGTTCCTCGAGATCGTACTGTCCGGCCATGGTCTTCTTTCTTCCGTTTTCGTTATGAGGTTACGCGCGAGAGGAAAGCCTCCCGCGTCACCAGCGCCTGCGGCTCTTCGGCGCGCAGCGCCTTCTGCGTCACTTTCCCCGCGCCGACCTCGTCTTCCCCGAGGATCGCGGCGTAGCGCGCACCCGAGGCGTCGGCCTTCTTCATCTGCGACTTGAAGCTGCCGCCATTGCCCACCACCACGGTGCAGCCGTGGTCGCGCAGCCATTCGGCCAGCTTCCAGCCTTCACGCGCGGCCGCATCGCCCGCGTGCACCACGAAGACGTCGGGCTGCACGCTCGCCACCGCCCCGTGGGCCTGCATGGTGAGCAGCACCCGCTCCATGCCCATGCCGAAACCGGTCGCCGGCGTGGGCTTGCCGCCCAACTGCTCGAACAGCCCATCGTAGCGGCCGCCGCCCGCGATGGTCGACTGCGCCCCGATCTTGTCGGAGACCCACTCGAACACCGTGCGGTTGTAGTAGTCCATGCCGCGCACGAGCTGCGGGTTCACCGTGAATTCCAGGCCCGCGTCGCGAAGCATGCGCTGCAATCCCTCGAAGTGCTTTGCGGCCGGCTCCCCGAGGTCCGCCTGGAGCCGCGGCGCGCCCGCGATCAACGCCTGCATCGCCGGATTCTTCGAGTCGAGGATGCGCAGCGGATTGGCGTGCAGGCGCTTCTTCGAATCCTCGTCGAGGTCACCCTCGTGCTTCGAGAAGTAGGCCACGAGCTTCTCGCGGAACACCTTGCGGTCGGCCGCGTCGCCGATCGAATTCACGTGCAGCGCCACGGGCCCGATACCGAGGGTCTTCCAGAGACGGCCCAGCATCACGATCTGCTCGGCGTCGACGTCGGGACCCTCGAAGCCCAGGGCTTCCACGTCGTACTGGTAGAACTCGCGCTGGCGGCCCTTCTGCGGCTTCTCGTAGCGGAACATCGGACCCGACGTCCACACGCGCAGCGGGCCGTTGTAGAGGAAGTTGTGCTCGATGGCCGCGCGCACGATGCCCGCCGTGGCCTCGGGGCGCAACGTCATGCTCTCGCCGTTGCGGTCGGGGAAGGTGTACATCTCCTTGCCCACGATATCGGTCACTTCCCCGATCGAACGCACGAAGAGCGGCGTGAACTCCACCACCGGCGTGCGCATGTAGACGTAGCCGTACTGGCGGAAGACGTCGCGGCAGGCGTCTTCGAGCTTTTCCCAAAGGGGGGACGCATCCGGCAGCACGTCCTCCATGCCGCGGATGGCCTGCAGTTTCTGCGTCATGAATCGACGGCCTGGATCGCGATGGTCTTCTTGCGCGGCTTGGATTGCGCCTGCGCACCGGCCGCGTAGCGGGTGCGCACGTACTCCTCGACGATCGCCTGGAATTCCTCGGCGATGCGATCGCCCTTCAGCGTGACGGTCTTTTCGCCGTCCACGTAGACCGGCGCCACGGGCTTCTCGCCCGAACCCGGCAGCGAAATGCCGATGTCCGCCAGCTTCGATTCGCCGGGACCGTTCACCACGCAGCCCATCACCGCCACGTGCAGGTCCTCGACACCGGGGTGCTGCGCCTTCCACACGGGCATCTGGTTGCGCAGGTAGGACTGGATGCGCTCGGCGAGTTCCTGGAAATAGGTGCTCGTGGTGCGCCCGCAGCCGGGACATGCGGTCACCATGGGCGTGAACGAGCGCAGGCCCATGGTTTGCAGGATCTCCTGCGCGACGATGACTTCCTTCGTGCGGTCGCCATTCGGCTCCGGCGTGAGCGAGACGCGGATCGTGTCGCCGATGCCTTCCTGCAGCAACACGCCCATCGCGGCCGTCGAGGCGACGATGCCTTTCGAGCCCATGCCCGCTTCCGTGAGGCCCAGGTGCAGCGCGTAGTCGCAGCGCGCGCCGAGGTCGCGGTAGACCTTGATCAGGTCCTGCACCGCCGAAACCTTGCACGACAGGATGATGCGGTCGGCGGGCAGGCCCCACTTCACGGCTTGCGCGGCGCTTTCGAGCGCGGAGACGACGAGGGCTTCGCGCATCACCGCGTCGGCTTCGAGCGGGCGCGCGAGCTTGCCGTTCTCGTCCATCAGGCGTGCGAGCAATTCGGGATCGAGCGAACCCCAGTTCACGCCGATGCGCACGGGCTTGTTGTGCTCGATGGCCTTCTCGATCATCGAGGAGAACTGCTCGTCGCGCTTCGTGCCGTGGCCCACGTTGCCCGGGTTGATGCGGTACTTGTCGAGGACGACGGCGCAATCCGGGGCCTGCGCGAGGATCTTGTGGCCGTTGAAATGGAAGTCGCCGACGAGCGGCACCTTCACGCCCATCGCGTCGAGGCGCTTGCGAATCTCGGGGACCTGGCGGCCCGCCTCGATCGTGTTCACGGTGATGCGCACGATCTCGCTGCCGGCGCGAGCGAGCGCGGCGACCTGGTCGGCGGTGGCTTTCGCGTCCTCGGTGTCGGTGTTGGTCATCGACTGCACGAGGATCGGGGCGTCGCCTCCGATCACCTGGTCGGCAACGCGGACGGGGCGCGAGGCGCGGCGGGAGACGGTCATGCGGTTCCTAGTCGATCGTGAAGCGCGCGACAGCCACGCGCGTGTGGGGCTCGAGGTCGAACGGGCGGTCGTTGAGGGTCATCGCGACTTCGGGCGCGTTGCCCACGATCACGCTGAACGGCCCCTTGCCGACCACTTCGGCTTCGCTGCCGCTCGCGTTGACCCGCGACAGCAGCATCTTGCCGCGGCCATCCTTGATCTCGACCCACGAACTGCCCTTGAACTTGAGGCGGATGACGCTGCCGCCGGCGGCCCGGACCGCGGCTGCATCGAGCGGTTGCGCGGTGGACGCGGAAGCCTGGACCACGGAGGGCGCAGGCACTGCAGCCGGCGCCGGCACGGGAGCCGGAGGCGCTGCCTTCGCGGCGGCCTTCGCCGCATCGGCTTTCGAGGGCTCGGGCTTCACGGCTTCCGGCTTCGGGGATTCGGCCTTCGCGATCGTTTCGACGGCGACCGGCGCGGCGACACGGGGGGTCTCGGCCACCGGGGCTTCGAGGCGCGGCGCGGGCGGTTTCACCGCTTCGGCCACGACGTTCTTGCGGGCGGCCGCGTTCGCCGGCAGCGCCGGCCGCACGAAGAGCCACCAGTACATCACCGCGAAGGCGATGACCACGGCGACGGTCGCGTATCCCGCGGCCTTCACGTAGGGGCTGGACAGGCTCTGGCCGATCGGATCGAAGCGGATGTTCTGGCTCGCGACCACGATGCCGGGACGCGAATGGTGCGGCCCTTCGTGCGCGAGCGCGCTGAGGACGGTTTCCGGATCCACGCCCACGACGCGCGCGTAGTTGCGCACGAAGCCGCGCAGGAAGGTGCCGCGCGGCAGGCGGGTGTAGTCGCCGAGCTCCAGCGCTTCGACCTGCGAGACGCTCATGCGAAGGCGCTGCGCGATGTCGGCGCGCGACAGGTTCTGGCGCTCGCGTTCGGCCCCGAGCACCGCACCCGGTTCGAGGCGGTCGCCGTTGGCGCCCGCGGCGGCATTCACGGCTTGGTGCCTCCCTCGAGCTCCTTCGTCTGGGTCGCATCGGGGAAGCGGCGGCGCAACTGCTGCATGAAGCTCTCCTCGGAGGCACGGTCGCCGTTGAGGCGCGCGATCTTCACGCCCAGCGTGAGCGACTCGAGCGTCGGCTGCGACACGCGCATGTAGCGATTCAGGAACGCTTCCGCGTCCTTGGCTTCGCCGCGCTCGTAGGTGACTTCGGCCAGGTTGTAGAGCGCGCCGATGAGGTCGGGCCGCAGCGAGATGGCGCGGCGGAAGTAGCGCTCGGCTTCCGCCAGGTTGCTCGCGCGGCGCATGCACAGCCCCGCCGAGAGGTAGGACTTCTCCGGCGTGGGATAGAGCGGATCGTTCGCGGCGCGCGTGAGGAGGTCGATGCCTCGGGCCGCTTCATTGCGGGTGCACAGGAACCAGCCGTAGTTGTTCATCACCTCGGCGTTGTTCGGATCGAGGCGGATGGCGCGCTCGAAGGATTCCTTGGCGCCCGCGTCCTCGCGCAGCTCCATGAGGATCAGGCCCTGCATGTTGTAGGCCGGGACGTAGTTCGAGTCGTCCTTCAGGGCCGCGCGCGTCTCCTGCAACGCGACTCCGATGGCGCCGCGCTGGTAGTACTCCCCGGCGAGCGACGTGTGGACTTCGGCGCGGCGGCGCGCGTCGGCGAGCGACGAATCCTTCACGCCACCCGTCTGCGTGTCGCTCTGGGAGACGCACCCGGCGAACCCGGCGGCTGCGAGGACCAGCCCTGCTACGGCGATTCTTTTCAAGCAGCCTCCCGATGGATCTTGATGGTCTTCTTCTTCATGCGATTCACGACCTGCCCGGCCAGCTGGCCGCAGGCCGCGTCGATGTCGTCGCCCCGGGTTTTGCGCACGGTGGCGATGTAGCCCGCGTCGGTCAGGACCGACTGGAATTTGCGCGTGGCTTCCATGTCCGTGCGGACGAAGCCGGAATCGCCGAACGGGTTGAACGGGATCAGGTTCACCTTGGACGGGATCTTCGAGAGCAGCTTCACGAGCTGCTTCGCGTGCGCGATCGAGTCGTTCACGCCGGAGAGCATCACGTACTCGAAGGTGATGAAGTCGCGCGGCGCCACGGCGAGGTACTCGCGGCAGGCGTCCATCAGCGTCTCGATCGGGTACGTGTTGTTGATCGGCATGATCGAGCTGCGCAGCTCGTCGTTCGGCGCGTGCAGGCTCACGGCGAGCGCCACCGGCAGGCGCTCCATCAGCTTGCGGATGCCGGGCACGACGCCCGAGGTGGACAACGTCACGCGGCGCCGGGAAAGGCCGTACGCATGGTCGTCCAGCATGATTTCCATCGCGTCGGTGACGGGTACGAAATTGTTGAGCGGCTCGCCCATGCCCATCATCACCACGTTGGTGACGGGGCGGCGCTCGTCGGTGCGGTCGAGGCCCGCGGGCTCCGGCTCCACGCCGTCGTCCTCGGGCTTGCGCGCGAGGCGATAGGCAAGGCCTTCGCGGGCCATCTCCTCGAGGCGGCGGTTGGCGACCGACACCTGCCCGATGATCTCGGCAATGCCCAGGTCGCGGTTGAAGCCCTGGCGGCCGGTCGAGCAGAACTTGCAGTCGAGCGCGCAGCCGACCTGCGAGGAGACGCAGAGCGTGCCGCGGTCGTACTCGGGGATGAACACGGTCTCGATGCCATTGCCGACACCGACATCGAAGAGCCACTTCACGGTGCCGTCGGCGGAGCGATGCTCGGAGAGGATCTCCGGCGCGCGCACTTCGGCGTGCTCGTGCAGCTTGGCGCGCAGGGACTTCGCGAGATCGGTCATCGCGTCGAAATCCGCGACGCCGCGCTGGTGGATCCAGCGGAAGACCTGCTTCGCGCGAAACGGCTTCTCGCCGAGCGTGGCGAACCATTCGGTCATCGCCGCCAGCGTGAAACCCAGCAGGTTGGTCTTCTCGGTCATCTCCTGCCTCTTGCCGCGCTGCGCCAACTCAGCGCGAGTAGACCTGGTGCTCGGGGAAGAAGTACGCGATCTCGCCCTTGGCCGTCTCCGGCGCGTCCGATCCGTGCACGGCGTTGGCGTCGATCGACTGCGCGAAGTCGGCGCGGATCGTGCCCTTGTCGGCCTTCTTCGGGTCGGTGGCGCCCATCAGCTCGCGATTCTTCAGGATGGCGTTCTCGCCTTCCAGCACGGACATCACGACCGGGCCGCTGATCATGAAGTCGACCAGGTCCTTGAAGAACGGGCGCGCCTTGTGGACAGCATAGAAGCCCTCGGCATCCTGGCGCGAGAGGTGGACCATGCGGGTGGCGATGACCTTGAGGCCCGCCTTCTCGAAACGCGTGAGGATCTCACCGATCACGTTCTTGGCGACCGCGTCCGGCTTGATGATCGAAAAGGTGCGCTCCACAGCCATGTAAATCCCCTCTAACTGAATGAAATATTTAGCTTTTCATTCTAGCATCGGGGGGCCGAAAAAGCCAGCCTTCAGCGTCCCGGGAACCACTCGGGCACGCGCCCCGGCTCGCCTGCGTCGCAGCGATAGCCCGCGGCGATCCCGACCCCCGGCACCCAGACGAGCGCCTCGCCATGGAACAGCAACGGCAGCCGCGCCCGCTCGCGGTCGGGCACGCCGGTTTCCTGCAGCAGGTTCTTCAGCGTGCGCGTGGGACGCGACGCCTCGAGCCGGATGCGCTCGCCGCCCGAACGCGACCCGAAATGCCAGGTCCCGTCGTGCGTCAGGCGCTCGGCGATGCCTTTGCCGGTCGCCGCCGCGAACCGCACCGCGCCGCGGTCGTCGCCGAGTTCGAGCTCCGCTTCGCCGTGCCACGGTCGGGTCCAGCCCGGATCGGGATCGCCCGCGAGGTCGACGATCACCTGGTCGCGGTGACGCACGATCACGGCATCGCCGTGGACCAAGCGCACGCGCGCGTCCTCCCGAGCCTCGACCAGTTGGCGCGTCATCTCCGCCAGCCGCGCCTCGCTCGGCATCGGCAGGCGGTGTTGCGCGAGGAAGTCGCGCAGGGCATGGGCGCGGGCTTCGGGTTCGGCCGCGCGCAAGTCGGCGATCGAGAGGCCCTCGGCTTCGTGGTCGTGCGCGCGGGCCGGCTCGAGCAGGTCGAGTGCCGCGCCGGCATGGCGTGCGAAGCGCGAGAGCGCGGGTTTCCACCCGGGGAAGCGCGCATCGAGGAGCGTGCCCACTTCGTGGCGGATGAAGTTGCGGTCGAAGGCGGTCGACGCGTTGGACTCGTCTTCGATCCACTCGAGACCGTGTTCCCGCGCATGGGACAGCAACTCCGCGCGCGGCACGTCGAGCAGCGGGCGGAACAACGCCATCGGGGTTCCGGACACGTCACGCCATTCGGGCATCGCGGAGGCGCCCTTCAGTCCCGTGCCGCGCAGCATCTGCAGCAACACGGTCTCGGCCTGGTCATCCTGGTGATGCGCCAGGGCCACGACCGGTGCGCCCTGCCGTGCGTACGCGGAGAGCCTCGCGGCCCGCGCCGCGGCCTCGAGGCCTTCGCCGGTGGTGCGATCGACAACGACGCGCTCGATCGCGAGCGGAATCTTCCAGTCGCCGCACAGCCGCTCGCAGAACGCGGCCCAGCGATCCGCGTTGGGGCTCAAGCCATGGTGGACGTGCAACGCGCGAAGCTCGATGCGGTCGCGATGCGCCGCGAGCAAGTGCAGGAGGACGACGGAATCGAGACCGCCGGAGAGGCCCGCGCAGACGGCGGTGCCCGGCGCGACGTGGGCCGTCAGGCCGCGGCCGACCGCCTCACTCGGCGAGTTCCTTGAACTTGCCATAGTTGACCAGGCGATCCTGCCGGCGCTCGAGGAGGTCCTCCACCGGGAGGTCCTGCAGGCCCTTCAGGCTGTCCTGGATCGCCTTCTTCAGGTTCTTCGCCGACTCCGCGGGATCGCGATGCGCGCCGCCGAGCGGCTCGTTCACGATCTTGTCGACCAGGCCCAGCGCCTTCAGGCGCTGCGCGGTGATGCCCAGGGCGTCGGCGGCTTCGCCGGCGTACTCCGGGCTCTTCCAGAGGATCGCCGCGCAACCTTCGGGCGAGATCACCGAGTAGGTCGAGTACTGCATCATCTGCGTGGTGTCGCCCACCGCGATGGCGAGCGCGCCGCCCGAGCCGCCCTCGCCGATGATCGACACGATGATCGGCACGCGCAGGCCCGCGAGCACGTAGAGGTTGCGGCCGATCGCTTCCGATTGCCCGCGCTCTTCCGCGCCGATGCCGGGATACGCGCCGGGCGTGTCGACGAAGGTGAGCAGCGGGATGCCGAATTTCTCCGCGAGCTTCATCAGCCGCAGCGCCTTGCGATAGCCCTCGGGGCGCGGCATGCCGAAGTTGCGGTAGATCTTCTCGTTGGTGTCGCGGCCCTTCTGGTGGCCCAGCACCATCACGCTCTGCCCGTTGAAGCGCGCGAGCCCGCCGACGATCGCGGGATCGTCCGCGAAGCCGCGATCCCCGTGCATCTCCTCGAAGTCGGTGCAGATCGCGTTCACGTAGTCGAGCGTGTACGGGCGCTGCGGATGGCGCGCGACCTTCGACACCTGCCACGCGGTGAGCTTGGCGTAGATGTCCTTGGTGAGGTCGCGGCTCTTCTTCGACAGGCGGTCGATCTCCGTGGAGATGTCCACGGCGGAGTCGTCCTGCACGAAGCGGAGTTCTTCGATCTTTTGTTCCAGCTCCGCGATCGGTTGCTCGAAATCCAGGAAGCTTGTCTTCACGGAGCGGATTATACCGATGGTCTCCGATCATTCGTCCGGTCGTCGCTCCCGCGAAGGCGGGAGCCCCTTGCGCCATCGACGCCGCGGGGAGGACGGGGTGGGTAGGACTTTTTTCGTCGGCGGGTCACGTCCACCCCTTTGATGCTCGAGTGTTGAAGCATCAAGGGTCCTGAGACGACCCACTCCAGAAAGTGTCACTGCCTGCGCCTCAGCGACCAAGTCGACGACCGAGTTGCCCCGCCGAGAAAAGAAGTCCTACCACACCCCATCCTGGCGAGTGGGATGGCACCGGAGCTCGGTCTCCCGCCAAAACAGAGAACGCGGCCTGTCCATGGAGAGCGATACCGATCGAGATTCCCACGGCACCAATCCCAACGCCGAAGGCGGATTTCCGGTCGCATTTCTCGGTGTGGAGGACAGGGGGTGGCATAGGACTTTTTTCTCGGCGGGGCAACTCGGTCCTCGCCATGATCATCGCGGCGGAGTGCCGAACAATTCCCACTCCTCCCTCTTCACAGGACCTATCCCGCTCCAACCCTCCCGCCTTCAAGCCTCGGAACGTGACCCGCCGACGAAAAAAGTTCCTACCCACCCCCTGTCCTCCAACCAGAACGCGCTACGGCAAATCCGACACAGAGGTTTTTAGTGCCGTAGGAACGACGAAGGTAGAATCGCCCCATGGGCTACAGGCTTTCCAAGATCGTGACTCGTACGGGCGACCAGGGCACCACCGGCCTGGGCGACGGCACACGGGTCCCGAAGGACGCATTGCGCGTCGCGGCCCTGGGCGACGTCGATGAGTTGAACAGCGTCCTGGGCTGCGTGCTGGCCGGCGAAGTTCCGGAACCGATTCGCTCCATGCTCCTCACGGTGCAGAACGACCTCTTCGATCTCGGCGGCGAATTGTCCATCCCGGGACGCATCGCAATGACCGAAGGCCATGCCGCGAGGCTCGATGCGACCATCACCGACATGAACGCGGAGCTGCCGCCGCTGCGCGAGTTCGTGTTGCCGGGCGGCACGCATGCCGCCGCGACGTGCCAGCTTGCCCGCACCGTGTGCCGGCGCGCCGAACGCACGCTGGTTGCGCTCGATCGGTCCGAGCCCGTTTCACCTGAAACCCTGCGCTACCTGAACCGCTTGTCCGACCTCCTCTTCGTCACCGCGCGCACGTTGAATCGCCTCGCGGGGACGGCCGAAACCTCCTGGAACCACCGCCCATGACGACGGAATCTCCGCACCAGCACCTGGCCAACCTGCTCGCCCGATCCGCGCTGGGCGACCGCCGCGCCTTCGAGGAGGTCTATCGCGCCACGCACTCGAAACTGTTTGCCGTCTCGCTGCGTATAGTCCGTGAGCGTCAACTCGCGGAGGAAGTCTTGCAGGACAGTTTCGTCTCGATCTGGAACCACGCGTCGGACTACGCGCAGGCGAAGAGCGCACCCACGACGTGGATGACCGCGATCGTGCGCAACCGCAGCCTGGACGTCCTGCGCCGCGGCGCCCACGAGGCCGAGGACGTGGACGAAGTGATGGCGCTGAACCTGGTGGACGAATCCGCCTCGCCGTCGCGCGACCACGAGATGGGCCAGGACCAGCATTCGATCCGCGAATGCCTGGAGGAACTCGAAGCCGACCAGCGCCAGTCGATCGCGCTCGCGTTCTTCCACGGGCTGTCGCATTCCGAGCTCGCGAGCCACATGCGCAAGCCCCTGGGCACGGTGAAGACGCACATCCGCCGCGGCCTCATGCGCCTGAAGGATTGCCTCGGCCGCCACGGCACCGTGGCGAGCGACCGGGGCTGACATGCGCAAATTCTCCGCGTTCGCCCAACACGCCCTCGCCGCCGAATACGTGCTCGGCACGCTCCGCGGCCGGGCTCGCCAGCGCTTCGAATCTCTGATGCTCGAAGACCCCGCGCTCGGCGCCATCGTGCGCGGCTGGGAGGACTGGCTCACGCCGCTGGCCGATCGCATCACGCCGGTGCAACCGCCCGAGCGCGTGTGGCGCGCCATCGAGGCTCGCATCGGGACGCGCCGCGCGGCCCAGGAGCCTTCCGGTGTCTGGTCGAGCCTCGCGTTCTGGCGCGGCCTGGGTACGGCGTTCGCGGCCATCCTCGTCGCCCTCGTGGTCTTCTTCCCGCGCGCGACGCAAGGCCCGACGGCCCCGTCGATGGTCGCGGTGCTGGCCACGCCCGAGGCGGATCCGCGCATGATCGTCGAACGTCGCGCCGACACGCTCGTCGTGAGCATCGTGAAGCCCTGGGCCGACATGCCGGGGCAGGATCTCGAACTGTGGGCGATCCCGAAGGACGGCAAGCCGCGCTCGCTGGGCCTGGTGCGCTACAACGCGAACACCGAAGTGCGCCTCGCGAACCTCGACCAGAAACTCACGGGGACGGTGGCGTTCGCGGTCTCGCGCGAGCCGAAGGGCGGCTCTCCGAGCGCCGACGGCCCGACGGGGCCGGTGCTCTGCTCCGGGGCGATCGTCCGGCCGGTGCAGGTCTAGGGACGCTCTTTTCGCACGGCGTCGAGGCCGCGGCAGAGTTGCTCGATGCCGTCGGCCAGGCGCAGCGTGGGGCGGTAGAACTGGTCGCCGTTCACGTACACGAGCGCGTTCGCCTTCACGGCACGCAGCGTCGCGTAATCCTTCCAGCGCTCGCGAAATTCCGCCTCGTTCTGCGGCGCTCCGGCGCCGACGATCGCCTGCGGATCCTTCGCCATCAACGCTTCGGGCGGAACCAGGGGTGCGACGCCCGGTAGCGCCGCGAACACGTTCTCCGCGCCGCAGACTCCCAGCGCATCGTTCATGAAGTGCTCGCCGCCGATCGTCATCAGCGGACGATGCTGGATCTCGAGCAGCACCGGGACCTTCGGCTTGCTCGCATTCTCGGAGCGCAGTTGCGCGATGCGCTGCTCGAAGGGCGCGACGAGGCCCGCCGGCGGCGCGCGGCCGGTGATGAACGCGACCGCGTTGATCGTGCGCGGAACATCGTCGAGGCGCCGGCCCGCGAGCACGAAGACCGGGATGCGGAGCTTCTCGAAGCGCTCGAGGTCGCCTTCCTTGATGCCGTCCTTCCAGGCGAACACCATGTCCGGGCGCACGGCGGCGAGTTTCTCCCAGGAGATGCCGTTGGAACCCGACACGACGGTGATGCTGCGCGCGCGCGCCGGATAGTCGCTGCGCTCGCTCACGCCCACCAGTTCGAAGCCGGCGTTCACCGCGAACACGGCCTCGGTCAGGAAAGGCGAGAGGGCCACGAGGCGCTTGCCGAACCCGGTCTGCGGGACGTCGCGCCCGAGGTCGTCCTTCATCGTCGCGACCTGGGCCTGTGCCGCGAGCGACACGAGGGCTGCGGCCAGCAGCCTCGCGAGGAAATTCTTCATGCGGTTGCGCGCGCGGCTTGCGAGGCCCGGCGCTTCTCGTAGGCTTCGCGCGCGATGGCGCAGTCTTCGAGGAAGTAGGGGAGCTCTTCGAGGGTCAGCGCCTGGCCCGCGTCCACCAGCGCCTTCGAGGGCTCGGGATGGATGTCGGTCAGCACCAGGTTCGCGCCGGAGATGATGCCCTGCGCGGCCACATGGAAGACGTCGAGCAGCCCGTCGGCGGCGACGTCGTGCGTGCCGACCGAATGCGACGGATCGATGCACACCGGCATGCGGGTGAGGCGCTTGACCGCCGGTACGTGGCCGAAGTCGATGAGGTTCCGGTGCGGGTCGCCGAAGTTCGTCTTCATGCCGCGCAGGCAGAACACGATGTCGCGATTGCCCGAGGAAGCGACGTACTCCGCGGCGAGCAGCGACTCGTGCAGCGTGATGCCGAAGCCGCGCTTCAGCAGGATCGGGAATTCGCGCTGGCTGCCGACGGTCTTCAGCAACTCGAAGTTCTGCGTGTTGCGCGTGCCGATCTGCAGCATGACGCCGGTCGCATCCCCCGCCTGGCGCAGGGCCTCCCGGATCTCGTCGACGTGCTCGTCCTTCGTGACTTCCATCGAGATGACGCGGATGCCGTACTGGCCCGCGAGCTCGAACACGTAGGGCAGGCATTGCTTGCCGTAGCCCTGGAACGAATAGGGACTGGTGCGCGGCTTGTACGCGCCCATGCGCGCCGTCACCTGGCCCGCGGCCTGCAGCGCGCGGAACGTCTGCTGGACGAACTCTCGCGTGTCGACCGCGTTCAGGCCCGCGACCACGTGAAAGCAGTCCTGGTCGAAAGTGACGCCTTTGTATTCGAAACGCAGGGACTCGTCGTTGCCGGGGCGGCGGCCGAGGATGCGGAATTCGTCGTTCTTCTTCATTTCACTTTGCTTCCCGCTGCGCGGGTCCCGTTAAAGGCATTGGACACAGATAAACACGGATGAACACAGATAAAACCAGGGCTCGTTCAAACCCCGGGTTGGTGTTGTCCGAGTTTGCTTTTATCTGTGTTCATCTGTGTTTATCTGTGTCCAATTGCCTTTGTTGTCTTTAGTCCCGCGCCGAAAGGCGCCGCTTTTGCACGCCGTCCGCCAGCGTCACCAGTAGCTTTTCCGTGTCTCCCCACCCGATACACGCATCCGTGATCGACATGCCGTACTCGAGCGCCTTTCCGGGTACGAGATCCTGGCGGCCGGGATTGATGTGGCTCTCCACCATCACGCCCACGATGCGTTCGTCGCCGGCCGCGAGTTGCTTCGCGATGTCGGCGCCCACGTCCATCTGCTTCTGGTATTGCTTCGACGAGTTGGCGTGCGAGAAATCCACCATGACGTGCGGCGCGAGCCCGGCGGAGGCGAGCTCCTTCGCCGCGGCATCGACGCTCGCCGCGTCGTAGTTCGGCGCCTTGCCGCCGCGCAGGATCACGTGGCAGTCCTCGTTGCCCACGGTCTCGTAGATCGCGGCTTGCCCCGTCTTGGTCATCCCCATGAACGCATGCGGCGCGGCCGCTGCGCGCAGCGCGTCGACCGCGACGCGCACGGAGCCGTCGGTGCCGTTCTTGAAACCCACGGGGCAGGACAAGCCCGACGCGAGCTGGCGGTGGGATTGCGATTCCGTCGTGCGGGCCCCGATGGCGCCCCACGCGATCAAGTCCGAAATGTATTGCGGCGAAAGCAGGTCGAGGAACTCGCTGCCGGCGGGCATGCCCATGCGATTCACCTCGAGCAGGAGCTTCCTCGCCACGCGCAGGCCCTCGTTGATCGCGAAGCTGCCGTCCAGGTGCGGGTCGTTGATGAGACCCTTCCAGCCGACCGTGGTGCGCGGCTTCTCGAAGTACACCCGCATCACGATGAGCAGGTCGTGCTCGTGTTTCGCGGCGGCGGCGCGCAAGCGCTTCGCATACTCGAGCGCCGCGTCCGAATCGTGGATCGAGCACGGCCCGACGATGGCGAGCAGCCGGTCGTCGGCGCCGTGGAGCACGCGGTGGATCGCCTGGCGCGCGTTGGCGACCGTGGCGAGCGCCGCCGCGTCCACCGGCAACTCTTCGAGCAGCAATTGCGGCGCGATCAGCGCACGGATGGCGCCAATCCGAAGGTCATCCGTCCGCCCCACCACCGCCATCGGCGCGTTCTTTTCCGCTTTCATCGTCACTCCTCCGTCGCGACGCGGCGCTTGCTTACCGCCTCGGCCAACACGTCCAGGACCTTCACCGTGTCGTCCCACCCGATGCAGGCATCGGTGATCGACACGCCGTATTCGAGCGGCTTTCCGGGCACGAGATCCTGCCGGCCCGGATTCAAATGGCTCTCGACCATCACGCCGGCGATGCGCGCTTCGCCGCCGGACATCTGCTTCGCGACGTCGGCCGCCACCTCGATCTGCTTCTGGTACTGCTTCGAGGAATTCGCGTGCGAGAAATCGACCATCAGGCGCTGCGCGAGGCCCGCCGAAGCGAGGTCCTTGCACGCGGCCTCGACGCTCGCGGCGTCGTAGTTGGGCGCCTTGCCCCCGCGCAGGATCACGTGGCAGTCCTCGTTGCCCGCGGTCTTGAACACGGCGACGTGGCCGGACTTCGTGACCGAGATGAAGTGGTGCCGCGCGGACGCCGCCTTGATCGCATCCACCGCGATGCGGATATTGCCGTCGGTGCCGTTCTTGAAACCCACGGGGCACGACAGGCCCGAGGCGAGCTGGCGGTGCGACTGCGATTCCGTCGTGCGCGCGCCGATCGCACCCCACGCGATGAGGTCCGCGATGTACTGCGGCGAGATCAAATCCAGGAACTCGGTGCCGCACGGAATGCCCAGCGTGTTGATGTCGATCAGCAGCTTCCTCGCCAGCCGGAGGCCTTCGTTCATGTCGAAGGTCTCGTCCAGGCGCGGGTCGTTGATGAGGCCCTTCCAGCCGACCGTGGTGCGCGGCTTCTCGAAGTACACGCGCATCACGATGGCGAGGTCGGCGGCGAGGCGCTTCGCCTCCGCCGCGAGGCGCGCCGCATACTCGAGCGCCGCCTTCGGATCGTGGATCGAGCAGGGACCCACCACGACCAGCAGGCGATCGTCGGCGCCGCGCAAGATGTCATGCACGGCGCGGCGTCCCGCGACGGTCGTTTCCTCCGTGCGGTCGGTGGCGGGCAGGTCGCGCATCACTTGCATGGGCGCCAAGAGCTCGTCGCCTTGCTCGATGCGGACGTCGTCGGTGCGGTAGTGCGTCATCGTCGGTTCATCCGGGTCCGAAAAACAAAAACCGCCAGTCTCGGCTGGCGGTTTCGGGGTTCGCGTTGCTCACTTCGGTTCGCGTCAAATCCTCCCGGCCGCCAGCGGCTTGGGAAACCAGAACCAGAAGAAATAGGGGGTCACGCGCAACATGCGGACGATGTTATCACGGCAGAGCGATAATGGCGTCATGAAGACCCTCCTGCTCCCCCTGATCGCCGCCCTTTGGGCCCTCCCCACGCTCGCCCAGGAAAAGGCCCCGTCGAAGGAAGTCGTGGTCGAAGTAAAGCTCGAACCCGGCAAGGTCCACGAGGCCTGCATGAAGCTCGCCAAGGGCCAGTCGAAGCGATTCGAGTGGACCTCCGACAAGCCGGTCGATTTCAACGTCCATTACCACAAGGGCGACGCGGCCTACTACCCGTTCAAGGCCAACAGCCGCAAGTCGGCGAAGGCCCGTTTCACCGCGGACCATCCGGACGACTATTGCTGGATGTGGACGGCCCTCAAGGACCCCGCAACCATCAGCGGCCGGATCAAATGAGGCCAATCCCGGAGTGATACAATTTTGCGCGCAAGCCAGCGGAAAACCAGACCGGCTCGTCGTAAAAACCAATCCAAGGGAGGATCCACCATGTTCCTGCGCACAGTCGCCCTGACCGGGCTCGCCGTCATCGGCCTGGTCGCCTGCACCACCGCCCCGATCTACAACGTCCAGAGCGCCCCGGTTTCGACCGCGAGCGGCAAGGCCGTCACCGCCACCCAGGTGCGCGGCGCCATCGTCGCCGCCGGCAGCAACCTCGGCTGGGTGATGTCCGATGCCCGTCCCGGCGTGCTGGCCGGCAAGCTGGCCCTGCGCTCGCACGTGGCCGAGGTCGAGATTCCGTACACGGAGAAGACCTACAGCATCGTTTACAAAGGCAGCTCGAATCTGAACGAGACGGGCGGCAGTATCCACAAGAACTACAACGGCTGGGTGCAGAACCTGCAACGCGACATCAACGCGAAGCTCTCGGCCCTCAACTAGAACCCGAAACCGCACCATGGACCACACCGTCGACCTCGAACTCGAAATCGCGCGCCTCCTGGTGGAGACCCTCCACCTGGAAGGCGTGGCGGCGGAACAGATCGACCCGGAGCTCCCGCTCTTCGGCGAAGGCCTCGGCCTGGACTCGCTCGACATGCTCGAGTTGTCCATGGCCATCGAGCAGCAGTACGGCATCAAGCTGCGCAGCGACGACCCGGACAACCGGGCGATCTTCGCGTCGCTCCGCAGCCTCACCGGGCATGTCCAGAAGAATCGCCGGGCCTGAAGCCGGACCGGCGATCGCTTCCCTGCAAGTCTCCCGCACCGCCCGAATCGTCGTTGTCTGCCTTGCCGCGGCGTATGTGGTCGCCGGGCTCGCGGGCTTGCGCCTCGACGCCGCGCTTCCGGGCTTGGCCTACCTGCCGCCTCCGGCCGGGTTCCTCTTCATGGCCGCGTTCTTCGGCGCGACGCTGCGCCCGGGCGTCGAGCCGCTCATCTCGCGGGTCGCTCGGCGCGAGCATCCGCAATTGCCGACCGAGCTGGCGTCCTACACGCGCGGCCTCACGGTCGTCTGGACCTGCGCCTTCCTCGCGATGGCCGCGGCCACGGTCGCCCTCGCCTTCGCGCTGCCTTTTCCGGCGTGGGCCCGCTGGACGCACGGGCTTGCATTGGCCGTCCCCACGGCGCTGTTTTTGGGCGAATATCTCCATCGCCACATCCGCTTTTCGAGCTACGCCCACGCCTCGCCCGCACGACTCTTCATGAACATCCTCGCCGTGATGCAGGAAGCCGCCACCTGCTCCCGCACCGACACGCTTCCGATGCTGGGCTACCGCACGCCGGAAGATCCGATGCTGCTCGACGCGCCCGGCCGGATCAGCGCGGGGCAATTCGTCGCGCAGGCCCGAGCGCTGGCCGCCGAACTGCCCGAAGGCACGCACGTCGTGAACCTCTGCGAGTCGCGCCACGCGTTCCTCGTCGCGTTCGGGGCGGCGTTGCTGCGCGGGCGCGTCTCGATGCTGCCGCCCGGCCACGCCCGCGGCGATTGGCAACGGCTGCTCACGCAATATCCGGGCGCCACGCTGTTGGGCGACGTGGTGCCCGCCGACGCACCCGCCGCCTTCCTCGATGTTTCGCGCTACCTCGCGATCGAAACCGTCTCGCCCGACGTGCCGCGCGTCGATGCGGCCGCTCCCGCGGCCATCCTCTTCACGTCGGGCAGTACCGGCGAGCCCGTCGCGCACACGAAGACCTGGGGCCAGTTGTGGAGCGGCGCGCAGACGTGGGCCGAAGTGCTCGGCTGGGGCGAGGCGCGCGGCATCGTCGTGATCGGGAGCGTGCAGCCGCAGCACATGTTCGGCCTCGAGGCGACCGTGATGCTTCCGCTGCGCGCGGGCGTGCCGATGCATGCCCACCGGCCGCTGCTGCCTTCCGACGTCGAAGCCGCGCTCGCCTCCTCGAACGCCGCGGCCTGGTGGATGGCCACGCCGCTGCACCTGCGCGCGTGCCTCGCGTCGAGCTTTGCGCCCGCGGGCCTCGCGGGGATCGTCTCCTCGACGATGAGCCTGCCGGCCGCCTCCGCGCGCGCCGCCGAGGAACGCTGGGGCGTCGCAGTCCACGAAATCTACGGTTCGACCGAGACGGGGGCCGTGGCGCTCCGCCGCCCCGCGCGCGATGAAGCGTGGACCCCGCTACCGGACGTGCGCCTCGAACCGGGGGAAGCCGGCGTGCGCGTGAGCGGCGAGCGCATCGGCGAGCCGGTCGTGCTGAACGACATCCTCGAGCCGCAGCCCGGAGGCAGGCTCCTGTGGCGCGGCCGCACCTCCGACCTCGTGAAGGTCGGTGGCAAGCGTGAATCGCTGTCGGCGCTCGATCGCCGGCTGCAGGAGATTTCCGGCGTGGAAGACGGCGCGTTCTTCCTCCCGGAAGGCGCGGGAGAACTCGCGCGACTGGCCGCGTTCTATGTTTCCGCCACGGTCGATGCGGAGGCGGTGACCGAAGCGCTGCGCTCGCAGGTCGACGCCGTCTTTCTGCCGCGCCCGCTCTATCGCGTCGCCGCATTGCCGCGCGGCGCGAACGGCAAGCTTTCGCGGCCCGCCCTCGCGGCGCTCTACGACGCCTGCCACGCCCCCGAACGCTTCACCGTGCCGGCGACCCATCCGTCGATCGCGGGGCACTTCCCCGGCGATCCGATCGTGCCGGGCGCGCTCATCCTCGAGCGGGTGGCGCAGGTGATGCGCGCGCAATTCCCGGGCAAGCGTCCCGGCGTTCTCGCTTCGGCACGCTTCCACGCGCCGCTGCGCCCCGACGAGGCCGCGATGATCGAAGCGCGGCGGGACGGCAACCGCGTCACGTTCGAAGTGCGGCGCGGCGAGACCTTGCTGGCCAGCGGCATCTGGAGGCTCGATTGACCGCCGCCTGGCGCGAAGGGCGCGAGCGCGGCAGCCCGCTCGGACTGGAGCTCGGCCTGCGCCTGGCGTTGTACGGCGGCCGAACGTTCACGCGCGTGCTGATGGTGCCGATCTGCTGCTACTTCCTCGCGACGGCGCCGGTCATGCGCGCGGCCTCGCGGCAGTTCCTCGGACGGGTGCTCGGCCGGCGCATCACGGTACTCGACCTGCTCCACCACATCCTCTTCTTCGGCACGACGCTGCTCGACCGCGTGTACCTGCTCACCGGCCGGCGCTCGCGGATCGACGTCGAGGTGCGCGACGAATCCGTCCTGCAGGAAGCCCTTGCGCTGGGACGCGGGTGCCTGCTGCTCGGCTCCCACCTCGGCAGCTTCGAGCTGCTGAGCGTCGTGGGCAGCGTCGAGAAGGGCCACCGCGTCAACGTCGTGATGTATGTCGACGCCAACTCGCGCATCCAGGCGCTGCTCGCCGAACAGGTCGGCGGCCTGCCGTACAACGTGATCGCGCTGGGCGAACCCGGCGCGATGATGAAGGCGAAGGAGTGCCTCGAGCGCGGCGAGATCGTGGGCATCCTCGCCGATCGCGTCTACGGCACCGAGGAAACCTGCCGCATGGACTTCCTCGGGGAAGAGGCGTCCTTCTCGCTCGCGCCGTACCGGCTGGCCAGCATCACCGGAGCGCCCGTGGTGATGGCCTATGGCCTCTTTCTCGGCGGGCGCCGCTATCGCGTGAGCTTCGCGCCGCTGGCCGCGCGCATCGAGCAGGACCGTCGCGTGGAGAGCGACGCGAAGCTGCCCTGGGTGCGCCGGTACGTCGACAGCCTCGAGGCACACGCGCGCGAGGCGCCCTTCAACTGGTTCAATTTCTACGACTACTGGGCGCCACGATGACCCGTGCCCTGTTCGCCGCGGCACTCGCCTTCGCCTCCGCGGCCGCGAACGCCGCGTTCGACGAAGCCGAACTGATGCGCCAGCTGGCCGCGACCACCGAGGTGCAGTCGGCCTACACGGAACGCAAGACGTCGCCGTTGCTCGCCGCGCCCCTGGACAACAGCGGCACGCTCACCTACCGGCGCCCCAACGTGATCGAGAAGAACGTGGCCTCGCCGCGCCGGGAGAAGCTGCGCATCCTCGCCGATGAAGTCGTCGTCGAGCGCAACGGCCAGGAGCGCCGGATCGCGATCGCTTCGCAACCGACGCTGGCCGCGTTTGCCGCGAGCTTGCGCGGCGTGCTCTCGGGCGACAGCGCCGTCCTGCGCAAGTACTTCAAGCTGCGCGTGTCCGGAGCGGAGGAGGCGTGGTCGCTCGAGCTCGTCCCGATCGACGCCGCCGTCTCGCGCTACGTCGAGCGCGTGGTGGTCGAGGGGCGCGGCGGACGCGTGGGACGCATCGAGACGTTCGAAGTCTCGGGCGATCGCACGGTGCTCGAGCTGCGTTGATGCGCATCTTCCTCGCGGGCCTCGTCCTTGCCCTCGCCGCGTACGCCGCCGTGCACGCCGTGAAAGTCGAAAACGACTTCACCGCGTTCCTGCCGAACACGACCAGCCCCGAGGAACGCCTGCTCGTGGCGCAATTGCGCGACGGATTGGTGGCGCGCCTCATGCTCGTGGCGCTCGAGGGTGGTGAAGCGCCTGCACTGGCCAATGCCAGCCGCCAGCTCGCCGCCGAGCTCGCGAAGGCCCCCGAGTTCGCCTTCGCGTCGAACGGCGCCAGCTTCGCCTCACCCGCGCTGGCCGAGGCCCTGGTCCGGAATCGCTATGCGCTTTCTCCGCGCGTGGCGCCCGGCGCGTTCTCCGAGGAACACCTCCGGCGCGCCCTCGACGAGCGCCTCGACGAATTGAGCTCCCCGGTCGCCTTGCCCACGCGGGCCCTGCTGCCGCGCGATCCCACGGGTGAACTCACGGCCCTCTACAAGCGCCTCGTGCCGGGAACGCAGCCTGCGATGCGCGAGGGCGTGTGGTTCACGGCCGACGGCAAATCGGCGCTGCTGATCGCGCAGACGCGAGCGCCCGGCTACGACAGCGTGGCGCAGGCCGCCGCGATGGCGCGCGTGCGCTCGGCGCTCGCCGCGATCGATCCCGCGCTGCGTCCCACGCTCTCGGGCCCCGGCGTGTTCGCCGCCGAATCGCACCGCATCATCGAGCACGACGTCGAACGGCTGGGCATCGCGGCGACCGCGGGCGTGCTCCTGCTGCTGGGCTACGTGTACCGATCGCTGCGCGCGATCGCACTCGTCGCCATGCCCGTGGTGCTCGGCTTGCTGGCGGGCGTGCTCGCGGTGCAATGGGGATTCGGCTCCGTGCACGCGATCACACTGGGTTTCGGGGCGACGCTGGTGGGCGAAGCGGTCGACTACCCGAACTACGTGCTCGTCCAGACGCAGGGCGAAGGCTCGGGCGCACTCGGGAGCGTGGGCCACACGCTCGGTCTCGCGGTGCTCACGACGGTGGCGAGCGCGTTGGCCCTCGCGCTCTCCGGATTCCAGGGCCTGGCCCAGCTCGGCGTGCTCACGATGGTAGGCATCCTCGCCGCGGGCATCGCGACGCGCTACCTGGTGCCGTGGCTCGCGGCCGGCCGCGTGCCCGTCGCGTATCCGCTGCCGTTCGCCGCGCTGCTCCAGCCGTTCGGGGGCCGCCTGCCGCGCATCGGGGTCGTCGTGCTTGCGCTGGCCGTGCTCGGCGGACTCGCCGCAACCGACCCTGCGTGGCGCGAGAACGATCTCTCCGCCATCAGTCCCATCCCGGAAGCGTTGCGCCTGCAGGACGCGGCACTGCGTCGCGAGATGGGCGCGCCCGACGTGAGCTACCTCGTCGCCTCGCGCGGCAGCGACGAAGGCGCGGCGCTCGCGAATGCCGAGGCGGCCCTGCCCGTGCTCGAAGGCCTGAAGGCGAAGGGCGTCCTGGCCGGCTACGAATCGGCGACGGCGTTGCTTCCCTCGCCGGCCACGCAGCGCGCGCGTCTCGACGCCCTGCCCGCACGCGATGCACTCGAAGCGAGCCTGCGAGCTGCGCAACGCGGCTTGCCATTCAAGCCCGATACGTTCGCGCCTTTCCTCTCCGACGTGGAAGCCGCACGCACCGCCCCGCTGCTCACGCGCGCTGCGTATGCGGGAACGCCGGCCGCGGCCCGCCTCGATGCGCTCCTCGTGCAGCAGGACGGCGCCTGGCTCGCGCTCACCCCGGTGGCCGGGCTTCGCGATGCGGCGGCCCTCGAAGCGGCACTGGCCGGAAGCGCTTCGCGGCTGGTGGACCTGAAGCGCGTCACGGCGGGCATGCTCGACGGCTACTTGCGGGAGTCGTCGCGGCAAGTGGCCTACGGCGCTGGCCTGATCGGGGTGCTGCTCGTCTTCGGGTTGCGTTCGGTGCGCCGTGCCTTGCGCGTGCTCTTGCCGAGCGCGGCGGCGCTCTGCCTCACCGTGGGATTGCTCGCGGCCTGCGGCGTTCGCCTCGGCGTCTTCCACCTCGTCGCCTTGCTGCTCGTGCTCGGCATCGGCTTGAACTACGCGCTCTTCCTCGAGGCGGCCGTTTCCAATTCCGCGCGGCGGGCGCGCGCCGCGCAGGCGCTCGCGTTGTGCGTTGCCACGACCGCCCTCACGTTCGGCCTGCTCGCGGCATCGGCGACACCCGTGCTGCGCGCCATCGGCCTCACGGTCGCCATCGGCGCGTTGCTTTCGGTGGTGCTGGCACTCGCGTGGACCCCGGCGGAGCGATCGTTCCGATGAAGCCGCTCGCCGTCACCGCATTCACCACGACGAGTGCCGCGGGCATCGGCAACGCCGCGACGCTGCAAGCCTTGCGCGCGGGACGCACCGGGCTTGCCCCCAACGCGCTGCCGTGGGCCCCGATTCCCTGCTGGATCGGTGAAGTCGCGGCCGCACAGCGGGAAGCGCTGCCGGCCCCGTTCGCCGACTACGACTGCGCGAACACGCGCCTCGCCTGGCACGCCCTCGCGCAGGACGGTTTCCGGGAGGCCGTCGCGGCCGCGAGAAACCGCGTCGGCGCCGCGCGCGTCGGCGTCTTTCTCGGCACAACGACGTCCGGCATCCGCAGCACCGAAGAGGCATACGCGCATCGCGAGGCCAGCGGTGCCTTGCCCGCGAACTTCCGCTACGCGACCTGCCACAACATGGACGCGAGCACGGAGTTCGTTCGCCTCGCGCTCGGGCTTGCCGGTCCCGCGCTCACCGTCTCGACCGCGTGTTCCTCGAGCGCGAAGGTCTTCGGCGTGGCCGAACGCTACCTGCGCGCCGGCTGGATCGGCGCCGCGGTCGTGGGCGGCGTGGACACGCTTTGCCTCACCACGCTCTACGGCTTCAGCGCGCTGCAACTGGTCTCCGAAGACGTTTGCCGTCCCTACGATGCGGCTCGCCACGGACTCAGCATCGGGGAAGCCGCGGGCTTCGCGCTCCTCGAGGCCGGCGTCGATTCACCGCTCGAGCTGCGCGGGTACGGCGAGACCAGCGACGCACACCACATGTCCACACCGCATCCCGAAGGTGAAGGAGCTCGGCGCGCGATGGAGCAAGCCCTCGCGGCCGCGGGCACCGGGCCGGACGCGATCGACTACGTGAACCTGCACGGCACGGCCTCCGCCGCAAACGACCTCTCGGAAGGCCGCGCGGTGCACGACCTGTTCGGCGATCGCGTCGCGTGTTCCTCGACCAAGGGCTTCACCGGGCACACGCTGGGCGCGGCCGGCATCACGGAAGCGGCGATCACGCTGCTCGCGCTGCGCGAAGGCTTCGTGCCGGGCAGCCCCACGACGCGAACGGTCGATCCGGCCACGCGCTGCCGCGTCGTGCTCGCGGGCGAGGCGCGAGCCCTGGGCCTCGCGATGAGCAACAGCTTCGGCTTCGGCGGCAACAATGCCGCGCTGCTCTTCGGACGCCGCGCCTGATGCGCTTCTTCATCGAATCGATCGGCGTGCTGGCCCCGGGGCTCTCGGGTTGGGAGGACACGCGCGCCGTGGCCCTCGGCGAGAAGCCGCTGGTCTGCACGCCGTTGTCGCCACCCGCGCCGCAATGCCTGCCCGCCGCGGAGCGCCGGCGCAGCGGCGTCACGGCACGCCTGGCCATCGCCGCGGCGGAGCAGGCGCTGGCCGGCTCGTCGATCGCGGCCGACCGGCTCTCGATGGTGTTCGCCGCGAGCGAGGCCGCGGGCGAGATCACGCACCAGTTGTGCGAAGTGCTCGCCGGAACGCGCGAAGTGTCGCCCACGACATTCCACAACTCCGTGCACAACGCACCGATGGGTTATCTCAGCATCGCCATCGGCGCGCGGCGTTCGGGCACCAGCATCTGCCGCGGCCCGTGGACCCTCGCCGCCGGCCTGGTGTGTTCGGCCCTCGAGCTCGAAGCCACGCGGGAGCCGGTGCTCTTCGCCTGCTACGACAGTCCGCTGGCGCCTCCCATGCGCGCATCGCTACCGGTCGTCGAACCGACCGCCCTCGCCTTCGTGCTTTCCGCGGCGCGCACGGAACGCACGATCGCCGAATGCGCGATCGCCTCCGTGCCCAGCGCGGGTGAACCGCGCTGGCCCGCCTGGGTGCCTGAAGCGTGGCGACCCAACCCGAGCGCCCTCGGCTTCATCGTGCTGGCCGCACTCGCCGCGCCCGGGGGCTCGGCGCGCGTTCCGCTCGCACCGGACCAGGACCTGGAGATCCGATGCTAGGCCGCGAAGACATCGCGAAGCGCCTGCCCCACGCCGGGCGCATGGTGCTGCTCGATCGCGTGGTGGACTGGGATGAGCGCGGCATACGGTGCGCCACGCGCAGCCATCTCGATGCCACCAATCCGCTGCGCGAGGCGACGGGACTGCCCGTGTGGGCGAGCATCGAGTATTGCGCGCAGGCCGCCGCGCTGCACGGATCGCTGCGCCGCGGCGACGCCGAACCGCGCCGCGGCGTGCTCGCGACCGTGCGCAATGTCGAAGCGATGTGCGAACGCCTGGACGGCATCGAGGGCGAGCTCGTGATGCATGCGACGCTCGTGCACGCCGATCCCGCCGGGGCGATCTACGATTTCGAAGTGCGCTCGGCCGAGCGCGTGCTGTTGATCGGGCGCTCGACGCTCATGTTCCTGAAAGATGCCGCATGAGCGCCGTGATCGTCATTCCCGCCTACGAAGAAGCCGCCTGCATTCGAGACGTTGCCGCGCGCGCACTCGCGGCCTGCCCAACCGTGGTCGTCGTGGACGATGGTTCCGTCGATGGCACCAGCGCGCAACTGGAGGGCCTCGACGTGCGCGTGCTGCGCCACGCCGAGAATCGCGGCAAGGCCGATGCGTTGTGGACCGGCTTCACCGCGGCGCTGGCGCTCGGCGCCACCGCGGTCGTCACGATCGACGGCGACGGGCAGCACGACCCCGACGACATTCCCCGCCTGCTCGAGGTGCACGCGCGCTATCCGGATCGCATCGTGATCGGATCGCGCCTGCACGATCGCGCGAACTTCCCCGCGCGACGCTACTACGCGAACCGCACGGCGGGCTTCTGGATCTCGTGGGCCGCGGGCTATCCGATCGCGGACACGCAGTCGGGCTTTCGCGTCTACCCGGCGCACCTGCTCCAGCGCTTGCGGCGCGAGGACTTCATCGGCCGCGGCTTCACGCTCGAGAGCGAGGTGCTGATCCTCGGTTCGCGCGGCGGCGTGCGCAGCATCGCGGTGCCGATCGCCGGCATCTACCCGAAGACGGCGCGCGCGAGCCACTTCCGGCCCGTGGCCGACATCGCGCTCATCGTGGTGATGGTGGCCGGGCACCTGCTGCGCCGCGGGATGTATCCCCTGGGACTGTGGCGCAGCCTCGGGAAGCCCGAGCTCGTCAGGCCGGAACGAACTTGAGCGCGACGCCGTTGTTGCAGTAGCGCTTGCCCGTGGGCTTCGGCCCGTCGTCGAACACGTGGCCCTGGTGGCCGCCGCAGCGCGCGCAGTGGTACTCGGTGCGCGGCAGCACCAGCTTGAAATCGGTCTTGGTATCGAGGCTGCCGGCGATGAACGTGAAGAAGCTGGGCCAGCCCGTGCCGCTCTCGTATTTCGATTCCGACGTGAAGAGCGGCAGGTCGCAGCCGGCGCAGGCGAACGTGCCCTTGCGCTTCTCGTTGTTGAGCGGGCTGGTGCCGGCGCGCTCCGTGCCTTCATGGCGCAGCACGTCGTAGGCTTCGGGCGACAGGCGCTTCTTCCATTCCGCGTCGGAGAGGACGACCTTGTCGGCTCGCGTGGGCTCGGTGGCAGCCTGCGCGACGCGGTGGGATGCGAAGAGGCCGGTGAGGGCGAGGACGAAATGGCGGCGTTTCATCGGGGGGATCCTTTGACGGGAGTGACGATTCCTACGTGAGTCGCATCCGGGCGGATTCGCTTACGCGGTCCCGCCGATCGTGAGGCCCTCGATGCGCAACGTGGGCTGTCCCACGCCAACAGGCACGCTCTGTCCTTCCTTCCCGCACATGCCGATGCCGGGGTCGAGTGCCAGGTCGTTGCCGATGAGCGAAACGCGCGTCAGCGCATCCGGGCCGTTGCCGATCAGCGTGGCGCCCTTCACCGGGTAGAGCTTCTTGCCGCCCTCGACCCACCACGCCTCCGAGGCCGAGAACACGAACTTGCCGTTGGTGATGTCGACTTCGCCGCCGCCGAAATTCGCGCAGTAGATGCCGCGATCGAGCGAGGCGAGGATCTCGCCCGGATCCTTGTCGCCCGCGTGCATGTAGGTGTTGGTCATGCGCGGCATCGGCAGGCTCGCGTAGGACTCGCGCCGGCCGTTGCCCGTCGGCGCGACACCCATCAGGCGCGCGTTCAGGCTGTCCTGCATGTAGCCGCGCAGGATGCCGTCCTCGATCAGCACGTTGTGGCCGGTGGGATTGCCTTCGTCGTCGATGGAGAGCGAGCCGCGGCGATCGGGAATCGTCCCGTCGTCGACCACGGTGACGCCCTTGGCCGCGACGCGCTCGCCGATGCGCCCGCTGAAGGCCGACGTGCCCTTGCGGTTGAAGTCACCCTCGAGGCCGTGGCCGATGGCTTCGTGCAGCAGGATGCCGGGCCAGCCGGGGCCGAGCACCACGCTCATCATGCCGGCGGGAGCGGGACGCGATTCGAGGTTGGTCAACGCCTGGCGCACCGCTTCGTCGGCGATGCGGCGCAGCACCTTGTCGTCGAAGTGGCCGTAGCCGAAGCGCCCGCCGCCGCCCGCGTTGCCCTGCTCGCGCCGCCCGTCCTGCTCGACGATCACCGAGAGCGAAAGGTGCACGAGCGGACGCACGTCGGCGGCCAGCGTGCCGTCGGCGCGCGCGACCAGCACCACGTCGTATTCACCCGAGAGCCGGCCGATCACCTGCTTCACGCGCGGATCCTGCGCGCTCGCGAGGCGTTCGACGGTTTCCAGCAACCGCACTTTCTCCGCGTCCCCGACACCCGACACCGGATCGATCGGCGCGTAGAGGCCCGAGCCCAGGCGCGGCTTCATCGCCGCCACCTTCGCCTCGCCGCCCGACGCAGCAATGGCGCGCGTCACCTTCGCCGCGGAATCCAGTGCCTCGGTCGTGAGGTCGTCCGCGTACGCAAACGCGGTCTTCTCGCCCGTCACGACGCGCACGCCCACGCCCTGGTCGATGGAGAAGCTGCCGTTCTTCACCTGGCCCTCTTCCAGCGTCCAGCCTTCGGAACGGTTGTACTGGAAGTAGAGGTCCGCATCGTCGGCGCGGTGAGCGAGGATGGTGCCGAACACCTTCTGCAGCGAACCCTCGTCGAGGCCGAAGGGCGTGAGGAGGGTCGCTTTCGCGATGTCGAGGGTGCTGGGGCCGGGTTTGGTCATGGTCTCAGTTCAGGCAAAAGGCGCTCTCCGCAGATAAACGCGGATAAACGCAGATAAGGACTCTGGGGTTGAACCCGAAACAATTGCTTGAGGTGTTCATCTGCGTGTATCTGCGTTTATCTGCGGAGGAAAGGTCTTGGACTTTGACTTACCAACTGCGAACAGTCTTGTGCGTCAGGGCCGGAAGGCTTTTCCGGACCTTGGCTTGATAAGTGGGGTTCACTCCCGCGACAACAACCCCGGAACCCCGCGGCAACCGGTCGAGGACGACGCCCCAAGGGTCGACGATCATCGTGTGCCCGTGCGTCTCGCGCCCGTTCACGTGGTAGCCGCCCTGCGCGGGCGCGATCACGTAGGCGAGGTTCTCGATGGCGCGCGCGCGAACCAGCGTATCCCAGTGCGCCTTGCCCGTGGTCTCGGTGAAGGCCGAGGGGACGAGGATCAGGTCCACGTCGCCCATGGCCCGGTAGAGCTCGGGGAAGCGCAGGTCGTAGCACACGGAAATGCCGATCCTTCCATAGGGAGACTCCACCGTGACGACTCGGTTCCCCGGCTGGATGGTCCGTTCCTCGGAATAGCGTTCCTGGCCCATGTCGAAGCCGAAGAGGTGGATCTTGTCGTAGCGGGCGACCTGCTTGCCTTCCTGGTTGTAGACCAGGCAGGAATTGCTGACCTTGTCCTCGGCGCCGCAATCGAGCGGAACGGATCCGCCCACGATCCAGCACTTGTGGCGGCGGGCTTGCTCGGCGAGGAACGCCTGGATCGGGCCCTCCCCGTCCTTCTCGCGGACGCCGACCTTGTCGGTGTCCTTCATCCCCATGATCGCGAAGTACTCGGGCAGCGCGATGATGCGCGCCCCGGAGGCCGCCGCCAGCTCGATCAGCCGACCGGCTTCCTGCAGGTTCGCGGCCACGTGGGGGCCGGAGGCCATCTGGATCGCCGCCACGCGGAACATGGACTGCGTGATGACGAAGGTCTCCCGGAGCGCCTCGGGCGTCGTGGAGTTCTTGGTGATGATCATGGCGTGGCGCGGGCCGGGGCCTCGGCTGCGGCGGCCTTCGGGGGAGGGGCCGACGTCCGAGTGACGGAAGGATTATCCCATGAGCCCGTCACCTGGTACTCGTAGGCCACGACCTTGCCGAGCGGATTCTGCAGCAGCTTGGAAACCACCAGCGTCGAGAGGCCCAGCACCGGCGTGCCGATGAGGGTGGCGGCCAGCGCCACGCTCTCGCCGACCTCCGGCACCACGCGCAGCGTGAGGCGCTGCGTCTCCTGCGGCAGCGACACCTCGCCCGACATGCCCACGAACGCCGCCGGCCCGTTGATCTCGAGGTCGTCGGTGAGCAGGATGCCGCGCGCCAGGCGCACGTTGGCCGTGATGCTCTCGAAGGCGAAGCCCTCGCTCACCACGTCGCGGAAGTCGAGCGTGACGCGGCGCGGCAGCGACTGGAGCGAAAGCAGTCCGAGCAGCTTGCCCGCGCCGGGCTCGATCTTCGCGAACTGCCCGCTCTTGGCATCGAGGCGGAAGGAGCCGGAGAGGATGGCCGGCGAGAATTCGTACGGGAATCCGGGCCACGCGAGCTTGCCCTTCAGCGTCGCCGTGCCGCGCTTGAGGTAGTCCCCGTAGCCGAATTGCGCGAAGAGGGCATTCAAGTTATTGCTCTCGAGGGAGAGGTCGAGCGTCGTGATCGAGCCCGTGCCGGTCCGGCGCCACGCGCCCGAGGAGAGGAACTGCGCGTGGCCGTTCACGATGTTCAACTTGCCGATGCGCCACTCGGCTTCGGCGTGCTCCGCCTTCAGCTCGAGGCGGCCCAGGTCGGTGCCCTTGAACACGAAGCGCTCGGCCACGATGTCGAGCGCGGGCAGCTCTCCGCCCTCGCTGCTGTTGGCGGCACCGGGGTCCGCCTTCGGCGAAGGTTGCAGCGTGAGCCGGTCGAGGCGCGCCACCACGCTTCCCTTGCCCACGGGGTTCCACGCGACGTCGCCGGAGATCTGCGCGCCCTCCAGGTGGCCCTTCCATTCGGTGCCCGAACGCTCGAGGCTCACGGCGAGGTTGTGGAACTCGCGCTGGGTGAACAAGACCTCCTTCAGGCGCAGGTCGAAGCCGCGCAGGGACGGGCCCGCGTCGCCGCCGCCCGGGGCGGACGCACCTTCACGCGTGGGGAAGACCGAGAGCCACTGGTCGACGTCGAGCCGGGCGAGGTCCCCGTAGAGCCAGATGCCGTCCTTGAGCGGCGGCGTGTCCACCGAGGTTCCGAAGGCGAGTGCCGCCTGCCAGCGCTCCGCGCCCGGGGCGCCGCGCGTCGCGAAAAAGCCGCGCCCGGCACCGGCCAGGGTGGCCACGGTGAGCTCTTCCGGGCTGCCCAACTTGCGGATGTTCACGGTGAGCGCGCGGGCATCGGCCGCGGCCTTGTCGAACGGCGCGGGCAGTTTCGCGGCCAGCCCCTTCAGGTCGGACTCCAGCGTGAGATCCGAGCCTTCGGCCCCGGAGACCACGCGCGCCTTCCAGTCGAACGCGCCTTCGAGGTGGGCGTTGATGCCTTCGGGCACGAAGGCGCCGAGCACCGTGTTCGAGATGCGCCCTTCCACCGTGGTCAGCACGCCGCCCTCGGGCTGCGAGTTGATGCGCACGGTTGCCGGCTGGTTGAACATCGTTCCCGTGAGTTCCGGTGCGCGGACGCTCTTCTCGGTGAAGGCGAGCCGGCCCTTGATGCCCGACATCGTGAGCGACTTGCCGAGCGTCGCGGTGGCGCCGGCGAAGGTGTAGTCGCCGGACACGCGCACCGGGTCCGTGCCCCACAACGGGTACGTGAGGCGAAGGCCCAGGCGCGCCGGACCCTCGACCTGGATCGCGCGCGTGAAGGCGCCCGGGCCGTTCACCAGCGGGCTCTCGCGCAGGAAGCGCGCCCCGTCCGGTCCCGCCGTATCGACCTGCCCCGTGACCACGAGCACGGGCGGGTTGGCCCCGAAGTCCTCGACGATCGCGGAGGTGCCCTTCATGCGGCTCTGGAAGATCGTGGCGGAATCGGCGCGAATCTCCATGCGCCGGCCCTCGAAGCGCAGCGACCCGTCGATCGCGTCGATGACGGGCCAGTCGGGGTGGTAGCGGAGCTTGCCGCCCTTCAGGTCGCCTTCGATGAGGAAGTGCCCGTCCTGCCCGTTCGGAAACGGGAAATGCCAGAGGTCGCCCTTCACTTCGAAGTTCGCGCGCGCGCTGGTGCCCGCGAGAATCGCGGCATCGAGCCAGCGCTGGGTGTGCTCGTAGCGGACCGGCAGGTAGTTCACGACCGCGGCCGTCTTCGCGTCGGTGAACGAGCCCTTGATGTCGAGGAAGCCCGGCGAGGCGTGCCCGGCATCGGGCAGCGAGCGCCATGTGCCGCTCGCCTGGCCCGAGGCGTCGGCGTTGGTGAAGCGCAGGTCATCGACGGTGACTTCGAGCGCCTTGCCGACCCGCTTCCAGCGCGCCTTCGCGTCGAGCGAGGCGAAGGCCAGCGGCGCGCGGAAGAACGACGCGATCTCGAGCGTGGCGTGCTTCGAGGCGATCTGCAGCGCGCCGCCCTTCTCGGTGCCGTCGAGCGAACCGGTGAGGCCGGAGACGCCCGGGCGTCCGTCGACGCTCGCCAGCGCGAGATTCTCGAAGCGCCCGCGCACCTCGAGCGCCGTGGCCTTGGCCGGGCTCTCGCCGGTCCAGAGCAACGCCGCCTGCGTGATCACGCCGCGCGGCGCGTAGTTGCGCACCTGCTCCCGCAGTTCCCGCGGGATGGGCAGGTGCTCGAGCAACGTGACGGCGACCTTGAGATCGAGGCCGTCGGCACGGAACTCGCCCCGCGCGGCTTCTCCCTTCTCCGCGCGGCGCAGCAGCGAAAAGCTCGCGGGCTTCGCATCGAGGCCCGCGGCGGTCCGGAAGCGAAGGTCCTCGGTGCCCACGTAGAAGCCGCCCGGCTCGGCGCGATACTCGACGCGCCCCGAGACCGAAGCGAGCTCCAGCGGCTGTGCGTCGGCGGCAAGTTGCGCGCGCACGTCGCGCAGCGAGACATCCGCCGTGACGGCCTTCACGCCTTCGTGGGTCACGTCGCCCCACACGCGCAGGCTGCCGAAACCGCTGCGCAGCGTGTCGGGGAGCGGGAGGTAGTCGCGGAAGCGCGCGAGGTCCGCGTCGGTGCTTTCGCCGTAGAGCGCTCCCACGGCCACGAGGCGGTCGCCCTGCCGGTCGATGCGCAGTTCGGCCCTCAGGTCGAGGTTCTTCGCGAGGTTCGCCGGCGGCCGGGCCGTGAGCGCGGCCAGGTGATGGCTCCCCTTGCGGCGCATCGTGATCTCGACCTCGGAGAGGCGGATCTCGGCGGCGCCGGACATCTCGTCCTTCCAGGTGAGCGACGCGTTGTGCACCTGGAAGCGAGGCTGCTCGAGGAGCCAGCGCGAAAACTCCCCGTCCCCCGGGCCGGCGCGGTTCAACGGCTTGTCGGCAAGGTAGATGAGCCCGTCGGTGCCGCGGCGCAGGACCAGCTCGGGCCGCTCGAACTCCACGTCGTGGAGCCGCACCTGGCCCAGCAGCAAGGCCCACCAGGAGAGCGTGGCCTGCGCATTCTCGAAGGCGAGCACCGCGCGGCCCTTGCGGTCGGACAGCGTGAAGCCCTGCATCGAGACGCGGGGCCGCAATCCGCCCCAGCCGCCCTGCAGGTGCTTCACCTCCACCGCCATGCCCGAGGCGGATTCGATCGAGGCGATCACCTTCGGGCGCCAGCTCTCGACGTCGGGCAGCGTCACGTAGCGCAGCCACAGGACGATGGCCGCGAAGGCGATGACGAGGGTCAGGCCCGCGCCCGCGAGGAAGCGGAAGCAGAAGCGGGTGATGGTCTTGATGCGCGGCCTCGGGGAAGAGCGGGATTTCAGGATTTTCGCGTTATTGTACGGCTCCAGACCGCCCCCAAGCGCTTCCATGCCCGGATCGATCGCCGAGCGACCCTTTTCCGCCGACATCGACCGCACGCGCCGCCTCTCCCGCTACTGCGACCGCCTCCTGACGGCGCAGCCCGCGCTGGCCGGCGAGTTGGCCGATTTCGCGAAACAGCCCTTCACCGCCGAGGCGATGCGCGAGCGCCTGGCCCTCGAAGCCGACCCCGCCATCGCCTTGCGGCAGCTTCGCCAGCGCGTGATGCTGACTCTCGCCCATCGCGACTTGAACGGGCTGGCGCCCCTGGACGAAGTGCTCGCGACGATGACGGCACTGGCCGACGTCACGATCGCCTTCGCCGCGGGCCACGCGCACGGCGCCACCGCGTCGGTCCATGGCGAGCCGCTCGACGCGAACGGTCAGGCGCAAACGCTGATCGTGGCCGGGTTGGGCAAGCTGGGCGGCGGCGAGCTCAATGTCTCCTCCGACGTGGACCTGGTCTTCCTCTACGGCGAGGACGGCGACACGAACGGCGCGCGTCCGGTCTCGAACCACGAGTTCTTCGCGGCCACGGGCAAGCGGCTGATCGCGCTGCTGGCCGAGATCACCGACCTGGGCCAGGTGTTCCGCGTCGACATGCGGCTTCGCCCCTATGGCGACTCGGGCCCGCTGGTCGCCTCCCTCACCTCGCTCGAGACGTATTTCGTGAGCCAGGCGCGGCCGTGGGAGCGCTATGCGTGGCTGAAGGCCCGCACGCTGACCGGTGGAGCCGAGGCGCTCTCCGCGCTCGTGCGCCCGTTCGTCTACCGGCGCTACCTCGACTACGGGATGCTCGAGTCGCTGCGCGAGTTGCATGGGCGCATCTCGGAAGCAGCCACGCAGCGCGGCAAGTCGAACGACATCAAGGTCGGATCGGGCGGCATCCGCGAGATCGAGTTCGCGGTGCAACTTTTCCAGATGGTGCGCGGCGGGCGCGAACGGTCGCTGCAGACGCCCTCGACGCGCGAAGCGCTGGCGAAGTTGATCGAGCTCGGATTGATGGACGCCCCGCGCGGCGCGGCGCTCGGCGAGGCGTATGCGTTCCTGCGCAAGCTCGAGCATCGATTGCAGTACCACGAGGACAAGCAGACGCAAGCGCTGCCCGCGACCGACGAGCACCGCGCGACGATTGCCGAGTCGATGGACTTCCCCGATTACGACGCACTGGCCGTCGTGCTCGACCGCCACCGCGCCAACGTGCAGGAAGCGTTCGGCGCGCTGTTCGAGCGGCCGGTCGCCTCGGGAACGGCCACGAGCGTGGCGGCGCGGTTGAACGACCCGCAAGCCGCGCCGGACGCGGACGGCCTCGCGGAAGACCTCGGGCGCGCGGGCATCGACCGGCCGATGGAGCTCTCGGCGCGACTGCTGGAGTTCACGCGCTCGCGGCGCTATCGCGGGCTCTCCGCGGCTTCGCGCACGCGCGTCGATGCGCTGCTGCCGATGATCGTCGACGCGGCGGCGCGCGAGTCGACGCCGTCCACGACCGCGATCCGCCTGCTGGAGTTGATCGAAGCCATCGACCGGCGCGAAGCCTACCTGGCCCTCCTGGTCGAGTACCCGCAGGTGCTCGCGCGGGCCGCGCACCTCGTGGCCCGCAGCCGCTGGGCGTCTCGCCTGCTCGCGCGCCACCCGATCCTGCTGGACGAGCTGACCCGCACGGCGGCCAGCTTCACCGCGACGGATTGGGCGGCCGAGCGGACCTGGCTCGACCGGGAGCTGGCGGATGCCGCGGGCGACATCGAGCGCATCCTCGACGTGCTGCGCCACTTCAAGCAGCGCCACGTGCTGCGCTTCACCATCGCCGACATCGAACGCGAGCTGCCGGTGATGGCGCTCTCGGACGAACTCTCCGCGCTGGCCGACCTCGTGCTCGACGCGACGCTCGCGGAAGCGGCGGCCTCGCTGGGGCTACCGCGCGGCGGCGTGCCGGGCTTCGCGGTCATCGGCTACGGCAAGCTGGGCGGCAAGGAGCTGGGCTACGGCTCGGACCTGGACATCGTGTTCCTGTACGACGAGGCTCGCGCCGACGATTCGGAGAAGCTCACGCGCATCGCCCAGCGCGTGAACCTGTGGCTCACGACGCTCACCTCCGCCGGCGTGCTCTACGAAGTGGACCTGCGCCTGCGCCCCGACGGCGCCAAGGGCCTGTTCGTGAGCTCGATGCCGGCCTTCCGCGACTACCAGTTTCACCGTGCATGGACGTGGGAGCACCAGGCGCTCACGCGCACGCGCTTCTGCGCGGGCGACCGCGGCCTGGGCGCGCGCTTCGAGGCCCTGCGCGACGAGGTGCTGGCGAAGCCGCGCGAGCGCGCGAAGCTCTTCACCGACATCGTCGCGATGCGCACGCGCATGCAGGACGAGAACCGCAACTCGAGGGAACTCAAGCACGTGCCCGGCGGGATCATCGACCTCGAGTTCGCCGTGCAGGCCCTCGTGCTCGCCCACGGCCCCGAGCATCCGAAGCTGCGCCTCGACCGCGGCAACCACCAGTTGCTGCGCTGGGCCGGCGAGCTGGACATCCTCGATTCCCGCATCGCCTACGCGGCCGCGGACGCCTACCTCGCGCTACGTCGCAAGACGCACGAAGCGGCGTTGAACGACGAGGAAAAGGTGATCGTCCAGGAGGACGAACTAAAGTCCGAACGCGAAGCGGTTCGCGCCCTCTGGGCGCAGGTCTTCAAGGACTAGGGCGAAAGGCGCTCTCCGCAGATAAACACAGATAAACGCCGATAGAGGCTTTGGGGTCAAACCCAAAACACTTGCTTGAGAGGGTCATCGGCGTTTATCCGCGTTTATCTGCGGAGGAAGCCTTTCGCCTTTGACTTTGCCTTACTGCCGACCCATGAGGTGGAAGACCTGCATGCGGCCCTTGCCCTTGATTTCCACTTCGTGGGCTTCGTCGAAGCGGAAGCGGCTGTGGAGTCGGCGGTAGGTCATGAGGTCGACCTGGATCGCACCCGAATAGGCGTCGGAGGCCATGCGGAACGCGACGTTCACCGTGTCGCCCCACATGTCGTAGATGAATTTCTTCTTGCCGATGACGCCGGCCACGACCGGGCCCGTGCCGATGCCGATGCGCAGCTCGATGCGCTCGCCGGTGCGCTCGCGGTATTCGCGGACCTTCTCCTGCATCTCGAGCGCCATCGCGCCCGCGGCATCCGCGTAGTGGATGTTGGCGCCGGTGTCGAGGCCCGCGGCGGCCATGTACGCGTCGCCGATGGTCTTGATCTTCTCGACGCGGTGCTTCTCGGCCAGCTCGTCGAACATCGAGAACACGTCGTTCAGGATCTTCACGGTCTCGACCGGCGAGAGCTCCTCGGTCATGCGCGTGAAGCCCACGATGTCGGCGAACATCACCGTCACGTCCGCGTGGCCCTGGGCGATGTTCATCTCGTTTCGCTTCAGGCGCTCGGCGATCGCGGGCGGCAGGATGTTCAGCAGCAGCTTCTCGCTGCGGTCCTTCTCGAACTTCAGCTCCGCGTGCTGCGCATCGACCTGCGCGCGCAGCTTCTGCTTCTCGCTCGCGAAGTACCAGAGCAGCGAGTAGATCATCACCGAGATGGCGGCGAAGTTGAGCACGAAGAACACGGCGACGGTCTGCATGTCCACGCGCGTGTTCGGCGTGGAGAGCAGGAAGTCGAAGATGCCCGCCATCACCGTCATGAAGAGCCACGCGAAGAACCAGGGCACGGATTGCCGCGTGCCGAGCACCGTGACCGCGCCCACCGGCGCCATCAGGCCCCAGAGGCTCACGCCCGACGACGTGACGAAGTTGCCGATGGCCCACTGCATGGCGAAGGGCGCGAAGAGGATCAGGCCCAGCTGGATGAACGCGAAGATCATCAGCCGCTTGGTCTTCAGGTACAGGACGATCGTGCAGGCCGAGAGGCCCTGGAAGATGAGCGGGATCGCGGTCGAATACTGGTGGCCCAGGCTCCAGTAGACGGCGAGCCAGAAGGCGGCCGCGCACATCATGAAACCGGTTGTGAAGAACAGCATGTCCCCGGAGAGTTTCTCCTCGGGCGACATGGGCGGGTGGCCTGGTGGGACCTGCGGCTGCAAGCTCATCGGGGGATTGGCAACCGGCTGCATCGTATCCTGGGGCATCACGGACGCACGGACCCTGATTTGTGACTGCTTGTTATCGCGGGATTATGGCACAGCGCACCGTTGGGGGGCATAAACAGCGCCGGGGCCCCGGCGTGTAAAATCGGGGGCTCTTCAAGCGAAATCCGGAGCAGAACGACATGTCGATGGCAGACCGCGACGGCCAGATCTGGTACGACGGCAAGCTCGTGCCCTGGCGGGACGCGACCACCCACGTCCTCACCCATTCCCTGCACTACGGCCTCGCCGTCTTCGAAGGGGTCCGCGCGTACAAGACCGAGATCGGCACCGCCATCTTCCGGCTGGAGGAGCACACCAAGCGGCTCTTCAACTCCGCGAAGATCTACATGATGGACATCCCGTACACGCCGAAGCAGCTGATGGATGCCCAGTGCGAGGTCGTGCGCGTGAACAACCTCGAGAGCTGCTACCTGCGCCCGCTCGCCTTCTACGGCTCGGAGAAGATGGGCGTCTCGCCCATCGGCGCGAAGGTCCACGTCACCATCGCGGCCTGGCCCTGGGGCGCCTACCTCGGCGAGGAAGGCCTCACGAAGGGCATCCGCGTGAAGACCTCCTCGCATGCGCGCCATCACGTGAACGTGACGATGGCGCGCGCGAAGGTCTCCACGACGTACGCGAACTCGATCCTCGCCAACCTCGAAGCCACGCAGCACGGCTACGACGAAGGCCTGCTGCTCGACACCGACGGCTTCGTGGCCGAAGGCGCGGGCGAGAACATCTACATCGTGAAGGAAGGCAAGGTCTACACGCCCGAGCTCACCACGGCGCTGGACGGCATCACGTGGCGCTCGGTGCAGGCCTTGTGCGCGGACCTCGGCATCCCGGTGGAGAAGACGCGCCTCACGCGCGACGACATCTACATCTGCGACGAAGCGTTCTTCACGGGCACGGCCGCCGAAGTGACGCCGATCCGCGAGCTCGACCGCCGCGTCATCGGTTCGGGGTCGCGCGGCCCCGTGACCGAGAAGATCCAGAAGGCGTTCTTCGACGTGGTGCACGGGAAGAACAAGAAGTACCACCATTGGCTCACCCCGGTGAAATGATGGCCCTGCCCACCGAACTGAACCAGAAGTTCGTCGAGATCCAGCCCACGGATCTTCCCCTGCATTGCCCGCTGTCCTCCCAGAAGCTGTGGAACACGCATCCCCGCGTGTACATGCCGATCGAGAAGACGGGCGAGTCGCGCTGCCCGTACTGCGGCACGTTATACAAACTCGCCGGCGGCCCGGTCTCCGGGGGGCACTGATCTCCCTCTCCCTTGGGAGAGGGCCGGGGAGAGGGTGATGCACCGCATCCTGATCGTCGCGCCGTCCTGGGTCGGGGACGCGGTCCTCGCCCACCCCATGCTCTCGCGCCTGAAGGCGCGCGGCCCCGGCGTCTTGATCGACGTGCTCGGCCCCGCGTGGGCGCTGCCGGTCTTCCGCCGCATGCCCGAAGTGACGGGTGCCCTCGCCTTCCCGTTCGGCCACGGAGATCTCAAGCTCGGCGAACGGCGGCGCTTCGCGAGGTCCCTCGGCGCGTACGACCAGGCCGTGATCCTGCCCAACAGTTTCAAGTCCGCGCTCGTGCCTTTCCAGGCGAACATTCCCGTGCGCACCGGCTACCGCGGCGAGATGCGCTTCGGGCTCGTGAACGACATGCGCATCCTCGACGAGGCGGCACTGCCCCTGATGGTCGAGCGCTTCGCGGCCCTGGCCCAGCCCGCGGGCGAGCCGCTGCAACGCCCCGTGCCGGAACCTCGCCTCGCGGTGGATCCCGCGGCACGCGATGCGACCCTCGGGAAATTCGCGCTCGCGCTCGACCGCCCCGTCGCGGCCTTCGCCCCCGGAGCGGAGTACGGCCCCGCCAAGCGCTGGCCCCCGGCGCACTTCGCCACGCTGGCCGCCGAGCTCCTGGGCCGCGGGTTCCAGGTCTGGCTGTTCGGGTCCGGCAAGGACCAGGAGGTCACCGCGGCGATCCAGCAGGCCACCGGCGCGCGCTGCGTGGACCTCGCGGGCCGCACCTCGCTCGACGAGGCGATCGACCTGCTGGCGTGCGCCACGCATGTGGTCACCAACGACTCGGGGTTGATGCACATCGCCGCCGCGCTCGATCGCCCCTTGGTCGCCCTCTTCGGCTCCTCCAGCCCGCGCTTCACGCCGCCGCTCTCCGCGCGCGCGAAAGTGATCTCGCTCCACCTCGACTGCAGCCCCTGCTTCGAACGCGTCTGCCCCCTCGGCCACACCAACTGCCTGGTGCAGATGGAGCCCGCCCTCGTCCGCGAAGCGCTGGACGTGAAATAATTGGGGTCAGACTCCCATTAAGTTAATTTCCTTCGATGCGGCATGCCGCATCTGAATTAACTTAATGGGAGTCTGACCCCAATTATTTCGGGAATGACGGAGCCTTGATGAAACGCATCCTCTTTGCACTTGCCGCCCTCCTCGCCGCCAACACCTACGCGGCCGACCCGGAACACGTGAAGTCCGTCGAGGCATGGCGAGCCCGCGTCGAGAAGAGCCTGCGGGCCGACAACGGCTGGCTCACGCTCGCCGGCCGCTTCCCGATGAAGCAGGGCGCGAACACGTTCGGTACCGGCGAGAAGAACGACCTCGTGTTCCCGAAGGGACTGGGCGCCGAACGCATCGGCACGATCTTCGTCGAGCCGGGCAAGGTGACGATGAAGCTGGAGCCCGGCGTCGAGATGACCAAGGAAGGCCTCCCGTTCACCGAACGCACGATGGGCACCGACAGCGACAAGCGCGACTGGGTGCAGATGGGCCGCGCTTCGATGCACGTGATCGAGCGCGAAGGCCGCTACATCCTTCGCCTCGCCGACAACGACAGCAAGGTGCGCTCGGGCTTCGAGAGCCGCGTCTGGTACGGCGTGAACGACGCGTACTACGTCGACGCGAAGTTCATTCCCTACCCGAAAGGCAAGACCGTCCCGATCATCAACGTGCTCGACGAGTCCTCCGACGAGCCCTCCCCCGGCTACGTGCAATTCAAGCTGGGCGGCAAGGTGCAGAAGCTCGATGTCGTGGGCGACGACGAAGGCCTCTTCATCATTTTCCGCGACACGACCGCGGGCAAAGGCACCTACAAGCCGGGCCGCTTCCTCTACGTCGAGAAGAAGCCCGAGCCCAACAAGACCTTCAAGCTGGACCTGAACCGCGCGTACAACCCGCCGTGCGCGTTCAGCGAATTCACCACCTGCCCGCTGCCGCCGGAGCAGAACATCCTCAAGGTGAAGGTCGAGGCCGGCGAGAAGTACCCGCCGAAGCGCGCGGGGTAGAGCGAACGACGGCGCGCTTGCCCTGTCACAAGGGGATGGTTCGCCGCTCGCTGGTCATCGCTGCCGTGCTCCTGGCCCAGGTTGCCGGGGCCGCCGATCCCGTGCCGTCCCAATGGCCGCCGAGCGAGGCGATGCGGGATCGCATGGCGAACCTGCAGGCCATCCTCGCCGATCCGAAGTCCACCGCCGAGGCGCGCTCTTCCGCGCGCGCAGAGTTGCTGCGCCTGCTGCGCAGCCCTGCGGCCGCGCCGCTCGCCCCGGGCGAGGCCGACAAGGCGCGGCCCGCACGCTCGTCCCTGGACCTCGCGCCCGGCGTCGAGCCGCTCAAGCCCGCGCCCACGGTCCCGGCGCCCCCGCTCGCGACCTTGAAGCCCGCCCCGCGCGCCATCCCGCCGTTCAACGACCCGCAGACCGGACGCACGGTCCTGCCGCAGGGGCCGGTGCTGGTCGATCCCGCCACCGGCCGGACCCTTCCCGCGGCGCCCGGGGGCTACGTGGACCCGGCCACCGGCCGCTTCATCCCGGCGCGCTGAGCCCGCCATCTGGCGTATACTCTTCGGACATATGGCCGATAGGGCGCCCTTCCCATCATGACGCCCTTCTCATCATGACGCTCTACTCCAACATGACGCCCTTCCCTTCATGACCCAAGCCGCCCTCTCCCAGGTCCTCGGGGGCCGCAAGACGTTCGGCGCGCATGCCCCGCGCACTCCCGACGACTGGCACGGCCTGATCCAGTCGGGGGTCCCCACGCGCGCGGCCTTCCTGATGAAGGACCTCCTGGGCCTTCGCAACGAGGAGCTCGCGCGCCTGCTGGGATTGAGCGCGCGTTCGCTCACGCGCCTGGCCAACGTGCGCTCGCTGGACCCGGTGGTCGGCGACCGGCTCTACCGCCTCGCCCGCCTCTACGCGCTCGCCTCGGACGCGCTCGAGGACGAAGGCGCGGCGGTCCGCTGGCTGCGCTCGCCCCAGCGCGCCCTCGCCGGCGGCGTGCCCCTCGAGCGCGCCGCCACCGATGCGGGCGCCCGCGAGGTCGAGACCTTGCTCGGCCGCATGGAGCACGGCGTCTACACCTGATGCGCTGCTTCCGGCTGGTCAAGGCGCGCCATGCATTGGACGCGTTCGGCGGCAGCGGTGCGCGCGCCTTCGGCGGCCGCTGGAACCTCGCCGGCACGCCGATGGTGTACGCCGCGGAGGCGCTTTCCCTTGCCGCGCTCGAGACCTTCGTGCACTTCTCCGGCGAAGAGCGCGCCGTGGCCTTCCTCAGTTACGCGATCGACATTCCCGACGACGCGGTGATGGACCTCGCGCCGCGAGACCTCCCGCCCGATTGGCGCGCGGAAGTCGTTCCCGCCTCGACGCAGGCCGTGGGCTCGCGGTGGCAAGCCTCGATGCAAAGCGTGGCGCTGCGCGTGCCTTCGGTGATCGTTCCTTCGGAAGCCTGCGTGCTCCTGAACCCCGAGCATCCCGACACGCGGCGCGTCACGCTCCACTATCCCGAGCCCTTCTCCTTCGACCCGCGGCTCTGGAAGTAGTTTAGGGTCAGCACGATAACCCTATTATCGTGCTGACCCTAATTGCTGGGATGACGGGCTCTATGCCGTGTATGCAGGCGCCGGCTGCGTGAACCAGTTGTAGAGGATCTGGTACACCAGCAGGTAGTTCTTCTGCTGGAAGCTCGCGTGCGAGATGCCGGACATCACGGTGAACTGCTTGTCGGGATTGGGAAGCTTCGCGAAGAATTTCGCGAGGTCCTCGAAGCCCGCGATGCCGTCGAACTGGCCGCGCATCACGATGGTGGGCACGGTGATCTTCTCGGGATCCACGATCGGCAGCTTCGAGCACATGTCGATGTAGGTCCCGTTGGGCATCGAGTCGTCGAGCGCGAGGATCGCATCGGCGAAGGCATCGACCACGCGCTTCTCGGCGCAATCGGGATGGTCGCGCTCGAAGATCGAGTAGACGAACGCGCGGTCGATCGGCCGGCGCTTCGAGGCGAGGAACTGCGGCAGCTTCTTCCGGCGCTGCTCGAGCGTGGGGCTGCCCTCCCCCGTCCACACGAAGGCATCGAGCGCCAGGCGCGCCACGCGCTCCGGATGGCGTTGCGCGAAGAGCGCGGCCCGCAGCGCCCCCGAGGAAATCCCGTACACGACGAAGCTCCTGATCCCCCGCGCCTTCAGAATGTAGTCCGTGGCCGCCGCGAGGTCGTCCGCGCCGTTCGGGATGTCGCAGGTGATGTCGCGCAACTTGCCCGAGCGGCCGTAGCCTTCCATGTCGACGCACCAGCACACGAAGCCGCGCTCGGCGAACCAGTCCATGACCGACGAGTGCGGACGCCCCGGCACCGTGAGGTCGAACGTCGGTTGCGACGCCATCGAAGATCCATGCACGAAGAGCACCGCGGGTTTCCCATCCGGGCTGCCGACGAATTTCTCCCACAGGAAGAGCCGCACGTCGCCCTTCTGCGTCCAGTGTTCCTTGCCGATCACGTCACTCAACTTTCGCCCCCGTTTCCTTGATGATCTTCGCCCAGCGCTGGTACTCCTCGCGGAAGTACGCGTCGAATTGCGCGGGCGTGCTGTCGGCGTACGCCTCCATCGCGTTCTGCGCCATGTAGTTCTTCACCTCGGGGCTCGCGAGCACCGCGGCGGTCTCCTTGCGCAGGCGCTCGAGCACCGGGGCCGGCGTGGCCTTCGGAGCCAGCAGGCCCGACCACACATAGGCTTCGTACCCGGGCACGCCGGCTTCCGCGAGCGTCGGCACATCGGGCAGCGCAGCCGAGCGCTTCGAGCCGGTCGTGGCCAGCGCGCGCAGCTTGCCCGCCTTGATGTGCCCGACCATCGCGGCGAGGCCCGGCATCGAGATCGGCACGATGCCGCCCAGCACGTCCGTCGTCGCCTGGCCGCTGCCCTTGTAGGGGACGTGCGTGAGCTTGATGCCCGCCATCGAGGCGAACTGCGCCATGAAGAGGTGCTGGCCGCTGCCGTTGCCCGAGGATGCGTAGTGGATCTCGCCCGGCTTCGCCTTCGCGAGCGCGATCAGCTCGGCCACGCTCTGCGCCGGAAAGGACGGATGCACGACGAGCACGCCCGGTTCGCGCGCGATGAGCGAGATGGGCGCAAAGTCGTCGATGGGCTGGAAATTCAGCTTCGAGTAGAGCGTGGCGCTGATCGCGTTCGTCTGCGAAGCGAGCAGCAGCGTATAGCCATCGGCCGGCGCCTTCGCCACGGCTTCCGATCCGATCGTGGCTCCGGCGCCGGGCCGGTTCTCCACGACCACGCCCTGGTTCAGGCGCTTGCCCAGCTCGTTGGCCACCATCCGCGCGGGCCCGTCCACGGCTCCGCCCGGCGAGAACGGCACGACGATCTTGATGGGCCGCGAAGGATAGTCTTGTGCCGCCACGGGAAACACCAGCGCCAGCAGGGCGAGCAAACGCAGCAGGAACACGCGAAACCCTCCGGAAAAATGCGTCGTCCCACTATCGGGCACTTGCACGGCGCCCGCAACCCACGCGCGACGAAAAGGGTCAGTACCTTTTTTTCAGCTATATTTTCGGCCATGGCGGCACGCACGACGATGAAGCGCTTTGCGCGGCAGGAGGACCTGGGGCTCACCAAGGGCGAGTTCGACCGCATCGCGAGCCTCGACACGCCCCAGAAAATCCAGAAGTTCCTCAACCGCACGCCCTCCAACCACGAGCTGAACGGCGAAACGCTGCACTCGGTGCGCGAAGTGCTGCGCCACCGCCACGCGCACTGCATGGAAGGCGCGTTCCTCGCCGCCGCCGCGTTGTGGGTGCAGGGCGAGCCGCCCCTGATGGTGCACCTGGACTGCGACCTCTCCGACTACCCGCACGCCATCGTCGTGTTTCGCCGCGGCCGCTGCTGGGGTGCCATCTCCAAGACGAACGGCGCGCCGCTGCGCTACCGCGATCCCGTGTACCGGTCGCTGCGCGAGCTCGCGATGTCGTACTTCCACGAATACTTCGACAAGCGCGGCCGCAAGACCCTGCGCAGCTTCTCGCTGGCCTACGACATGCGCCACTTTTCCCCCGACCAGTGGGTCACGAACACGAAGCCCTGCTGGGCCGTGCACGACCGCCTCGCCGCGTTGAAGCACTTCGCGCTGGTCACGCGCCGGCAGGAGCGCCTGCTCGTGACGCGCGATCCCTTCGAGCGCCAGGTCGGCAAGCTCGTGCAATACCCCAAGCCCGAGAAGCCCGCCAAGCGCGCGAAGAAGTAGCGCCGACCCTACACGCTGAACCGCAACTGGGGACGCACGCGTCGGGGATCGCCCGGGATCGGCGCCGCGACTTCGCCGTCCAGCACCGCGCCGCACGCGAGATAGAACGCCCGCGCGTTCGGGTCGGAATCGACGAGCACCGCATGCGCCCCGCCGCGGCGCGCCGTTTCGATCGCATGGTGGACCATCGCGCGCCCGAAGCCGCGCCGCATGCACGGCGGATCGACCCACAAGTGCTCGAGCACCCAGGCGCGAGCCCCGGGCGCCAGCACGTAGAACCCGACCATCGCCTCACCCTGCAGCGCGACGTAGCCCACGTGGCGTTCCAGCGCATCCGCTTCGATCCGCAAGGCATCGCGCCAGGATTCCATCGTGGACTCGGCATAACCCCAATGCGCCTTCGAGCGCAGCGCGAGCAGCGAAAGCAGTTCCGCGTCCGCCGCCGTCGCGCGCCGCAGCGTGAGCGGCTTGTCGTCCGATGGCGTGCTCCCGAGGTCCGTCGGGCGGTCCACGTCGTAGAGCACGCCGCGATCCTCGGTCGATACGGAGACCAACCGCGCCCGATGCCGCTCGATCACCTCGCGCGCGCCGCCGTCTCCGGTGAGCGCAACGAGTTCACCCACGAGCGAGCTTCCGAATCCGACGGGATGCCCACGCTCGCCGGATCGCAGGACGGGTGCGGCGATGAGCGCGCCGGCCTCGATCGCGCGGGCCACGGTGCGCGTGATGTCGGGCGCGATGCGCGGCATGTCCGCGAGCGCCAGGACCCAGCCCGAGGCGTTGCGCGTGGCGCCCACGCCCGCCGCGATGCTCGAGGCCAGCCCCTCTCGCGAGCGCTCCGACACGAGCACCTCGCAGCCGGCCGCCCGCAGCGTGTTCGCCAGCGCGTCGTCCCCGGGCCGCACCACGGCCATCGCATTGCCGACGCCCGCGATCAGGTTGCGCGCCGACACCGCCCCGAGCGTGGAGCCTTCGAAAGCATGCAGGAGCTTTGCGGAACCGAATCGCGTGGCCGCGCCCCCCGCGAGGAGCAGGCCGCGGATCACGGCGTCCCGGCGAGCGGGAAGCGCATCACGCGCGCCGCCGATCCGCGCTCGCCTCGACCTTCGCGAGCACGATGTTGTTCCGGGTGGCCACGAGATCCGCGAGGATCGCGAGCGCGATCTCCGGCGGCGTGCGCGAACCGATCGACAGTCCCACGGGCCCGCGCAGCTTCGCGATCTGCCCCGAGGTGAGGTCGAAATCGGCGAGGCGCTTGCGGCGCTCCGCGCTCGTCTGCTTCGAGCCGACCGCGCCGACGTAGAACGCCTCGCTCTTCAGCGCCTCGAGCAGGGCCATGTCGTCCAGCTTGGGATCGTGCGAGACGGTGAGGATCACCGAGTGACCGTCGGGCTTGAACGCGAGCACCGCGTCGTCGGGCATGCCATCGACCCAGGCCGTGCCCTCGACGCGCCACGCGGTGCGGTACTCCTCGCGCGGGTCGCAGACGAAGACCTTGAAGTCGAGCGTCTCGGCCACCTGCGCGAGGTAGATCGCGATCTCGGAGGCGCCGATCACGAGCATGCGCCAGCGCGGGCCGTGGATGCTGGAGAACCGCTTGTCGCCGCGAACGCATTCGTCGGTCGGTTCGGCCACGCCGAACGTCCACGAACCGTCGGCGAGATTCACGTGGCGCGCGACGACTTCGCCGGACGCGATGCGATCGAGGAGCGACCGCAGGTCGGAGGCCGGGACCTCGGGTTCGATGATGACTTCGAGCTGGCCGCCGCACGGCAGCCCGAACCGCCGCGCTTCCTCGCTGGTGATGCCGTAGGACGCGAAGGCCGGAGTGCGGCCGCGGTACTCGTCGCGGCGAGAGACGAGGTCATCCTCGATGCAGCCGCCGGAGACGGAACCGACGAGGATGCCGTCGTCGCGAATGGCCAGCAGCGAGCCGGGCGGGCGCGGCGAGGCACCGAACGTCTGCGTGACGGTGGCGAGCCAGACGCGGTGGCCGGACTGCTTCCACTCCAGCGCGCGGTTGAGGACGTCGAGGTCGAGGGACTGCATGGACCGAATGGTACTAGGGAAGTCCTGACCCGACTTTCCCTAGAAGGCGAAAAGCTCCCGGATCGCCTTCTGGTAGTCGTCGAACGCGACGTAGGAGAGGTTGTGGTGCGAGCCGCCCTCGACCTTGATGAATTTCTTGCGGCCCGGCGCGGCCGCGTAGAGCTTCTCGCCCATCTCGTAGGGGACGATCTGGTCGCGCGTGCCGTGGGTGATGAGGATCGGCGCGTGGATCGAGCCGATCTTGGAGAGCGTGTCGAAGCGCTGGGTGAGGATGAGATCCACCGGCAGGTAGCTCCAGGCGGTGTTGGCGATCATGTCCTTCACGGACGTGAACGTGGCCTCGAGCACGACTCCGGAGACGTCGGTGCGGCGCGACGCGAGGTCCGCCGCGATCGCCCCGCCCAGCGAGTGGCCGACCACCACGCGCGGCCTGCCCGGGGCGAGCTTCGCGAGGTAGTCCCACGAGACGCTCGCGTCTTCGTAGGCCATCTGCTCCGTGGGGGAGGCCGCCGTGCTTGGCCGAAGCCGCGATAGTCGATCGCGAGCACCGAGAAACCCAGCTTCTGCCAGCGCTCGATGCGCCCGACGCTGGCCGAGAGGTTCCAGCGCGCGCCGTGGAGATACAGCACGGCGGGCGCATCGGCCCGCTCCGCCGGCAACCACCACGCGTGCAACTTCTGGCCGTTTTCGCCGACCGGAATCCATTGCTCCTGGAATTTCGCGCTGGCGGCCGCGGCCCCGCGCCAATTCTCCGTCGCGGGACGGAAAATCAGCTCGCCTTGTTTCTCGGAGAGATACGCGCAACCGCCGGCGACGACCAGCGCCGCGCCCACGACGAAGCGACGCAGGAATGTGTTCAGTGCGCGCCGAAGAGGACGGGCATGTGGGGCGTGCGAGCGATCGGATCCGTCTCGATCAGGATGTAGATCGACAGGATGATCATCGCAACCACCACGACCGCCTCCACCATCGGATTGGAGGCGATGCGAACCAGGGTCTTTTGCCAATTGTGTACGAATGCCATGCAGGCGCTCCAGTCCAGTGGACCGTGCCCCCGGGGTTTGGTTCAGGGGCATGTCCTGCGCCATGCAACTTCTAGGCCCACTTCTCGTTTGCGAACGGCAGCACGCGGGCTCGCTTGCCCGTAAGTGCCGCTAACGCGTTCGCCACGGCGGGCGCGATGGGGGGTGTTCCGGGTTCGCCGACGCCACTCGGCTTGTTGCCACTCGGCACCACGTGAACCGCGACCCGGGGCATGTCGCTCAGTCTCAGGACGCGGTAATCGTGGAAGTTCGACTGCACGACGCCGCCCTGCTTCAACGTGAGCTCGGAGTACAGGGCCGCGCCGAGGCCGTAGGCGATCGCGCTCTGCACCTGGGCCTCGACCGTGAGGGGGTTCACGACCGTCCCGCAGTCGATGGCGGCGGTCACGCGATGGACCTTGGGCGCACCGTTCTCGAGCGAAACCTCGGCCACCTGCGCACACACGGTGCCGAACGATTCGACGATGGCCACGCCCCGCGCCCGGCCCGGAGGCAACGCAGAGCCCCAACCGGACTTCTCCGCGGCGAGGTTCAGCACCGCGAGGAACTTGGCGTCCTTGGCCAGCAGCTTGCGGCGGAACTCGACCGGATCCTGCTTCGAAGCCGCGGCGACCTCGTCGATGAGCGTCTCCATCACGTAGGCCGTATGCGTGTGGCCGACCGAGCGCCACCACAACGCCGGCACCGGCAAGGCCACCGTGTGCAGCTTCACCGCGAGGTTGGGGATTTCGTACTTCGTGTCGGCCGTGCCCTCGACCGAGGTCGCGTCCACGCCGCCCTTCACCATCATCGACTCGAAGGGCGTGCCCGCGAGGATCGACTGTCCAACGATGTCGAGGTTCCACCCGAGGATGTTGCCCTGCGCGTCCAGGCCGATCTCGGCGCGGTGCACGTACATCGGGCGGTAGTAGCCGCCGCGGATGTCGTCCTCGCGCGACCACACCAGCTTCACCGGCACCTTGGCGGCCTTCGCGATCTCGCACGCGTCGACGATCCAGTCGGAGTTCGGGTTGGCGCGCCGGCCGAAGCCGCCGCCCGTGGTCATCGTGTTGATCTTCACTTGCGCGGGCTGCAGGCCCAGCACCTTCGCGGCCGCGGCCTGGTCCACGCTCGGCATCTGCGTGCCGGCCCAGATCTCCGCGCTGCCTTCGCGCGCTTCCACCGTGCAGTTGAGGGGCTCCATCGCCGCGTGGGCGAGGAACGGGAACTCGTACTCGGCAACGATGGTCTTCGCCGCGCCCTTCAAGGCATCGGCGTTCGCCGCGGCCTTCACCACGGCACCGTTGGGCTTCTTCGCTTCGGCGCGATAGTCCGCGCGCAGCCGCTCCGTGGACAGCGTGGCCGATTCGGGCGGGATGTCCCATTCGATCTCGAGCGCATCGCGGCCGGTCTTCGCGGCCCAGTAGCCCTTGCCCAGCACGGCCACGCCACTGGTGATCTCGATCACGTGCGTGACGCCGGGAATGGCCTTCACCTTGTCCGCGTTGAACGACTTCACCTGCGCGCCGAACACCGGCGCGTGCATCACCACCGCGGTGTGCAGGTTCGGGCGCTTCACGTCGATGCCGAAGACCGTCTTGCCGTCGACCTTGTCGGGCGCGTCGAGCCGGCGCGTGGGCTTGCCGACCAGCTTCCACTGGCCGGGCTCCTTCAGCTTCACGCCCTCGGGCAGCGGCAGCTTCATCGCCGCATCGGCGAGCGAGCCGAAGGAGGCCTTCTTGCCGCCGCCGACGACGAAGCCGTTCTCGGCCTTGAGCGTCTCGGGCTTCACCTTCCATTGCGTGGCGGCCGCCTGGATCAGCATCGTGCGGGCCTGCGCGCCGACGAGGCGCATCTGGTCGAACGAGTTGGCGACGCTGGAGGATCCGCCGGTGATCTGGAAGCCGCCCATGAACACGTTGCCGTACACCGGGTTGGAGCCGGCCAGCTCGGTCTTCACCTTGGTCCAGTCGCATTCGAGCTCTTCGCACACCAGCATCGGCAGCGACGTCTGCACGCCCTGCCCGAATTCGAGGTGCTTCACGACCACGGTGACGGTGTTGTCCTTCGCGATGCGCAGGAAAGCGTTCGGCGGATAAACCATCTTCGCCGGCGCCTGCGCGAACGCGCGGCCCCCGGCCGGAAGATAGAACCCGATCACGAGCGCGCCCGAGAGCGCGGTGGACGATTTCAAAAAGTCGCGGCGGTTCATTTCTTGGTCCCGAGCGAGGCGGAGGCGGTCTTCACCGCGTCCCGGATGCGCTGGTACGTGCCACAACGGCAGAGGTTGCCGCTCATGGCCTCGTCGATCTGCTCGTCGGTGGGCTTCGGGTTCTTCGCGAGCAGGGCGGTGGCGCTCATGATCTGGCCAGGCTGGCAGTAGCCGCACTGGACCACGTCCTTGTCGAGCCACGCGGCGCGCACGGCCTTGGTGACCGGCGAGTCGGGCAGGCCCTCGATCGTGTTCACGCGCTTGCCTTCGATCGCGGAAACGGGCGTGACGCACGAACGCGTGGCTTCGCCGTTCACGTGGACGGTGCAGGCGCCACATTGCGCCATGCCGCAGCCAAACTTGGTGCCGGTCAGGCCGATGTGGTCACGGATGGCCCACAACAGCGGGGTATCGGGGGCGGCGTTGAACTGGATTGCCTCGCCGTTCACGTAGAACTTGGCCATGAAATCGCTCCGGATGGGCGGATTCGCCCGGGGGAACCGGGAACTATAAGCTATCATTCGGTCGCTTTCGAAACCCGAACATTTCATGCCGGAATCCCGCCGCAAGAGCCAGTTGTTCCCCACGCCGGAGGACGCCGAAGCCGCGTTCTACGACGCCTTCGAACGCGCCGACCTCGCCGCGATGATGGCCGTCTGGGCGGCCGACGACGACGTGGTCTGCGTCCACCCGCAGGGCCCGCGCCTCACGGGCTTCGAGGCCGTGCGCGAGAGCTGGACGCAGATCTTCGCGTCGGGCGTGACGCTGCGCATCCGCACCGTGGACAACCGCCGCTACCTCGGCTCGACCATGGCGGTGCACGCCGTGGTCGAGATGCTCACCGCGCCGGGCGATCCGGCCGCGGCGCCGCCGGTGAACGCGACCAACGTCTACATCCTCACCGAGAACGGCTGGCGGATGATCGTCCACCACGCCTCGACCACCATCGAGGCGGCCCAGCCTTCCCGCGAGACACCGCCCGAGACGCACACCTTGCATTGACCCGCTTCGCGGGATTACGGCGAAGGGCGTCCTCCGCAGATAAACACAGATAAACGCCGATGAAAAGAAACCCAAGAAGTTCATCTGCGTCTATCTGTGTTTATCTGCGGAGAGCGCCTTTCGCCTTGGTCTTTTTTCTGACTCTCGCGGCAGCGAGCGCGCAGGCGGCGGACCCGCGCAAGGTGATCCGCTACGCCCCGCCCAGCGCGGAGAGCAAGCTCGACCCCGCCGCGGAATCCGACGAAGCCTCGGGCAGCATCTCGCACGTGATCTTCGACCCGATGCTCACCTACGACTTCCTCGCGCGCCCCGCGAAGCTGAAGCCGAACACCGCGGTGGCGCTGCCCGAAGTCGCCGACGAGGGTGCCACGTACACCCTGCGCATCAAGCCCGGCATCTACTTCACGCCGGACCCGAAGTTCGGCGGCAAGAAGCGCGAGTTGACCGCGCACGACTACGTCTACTCGATGAAGCGGCTGTTCGACCCGAAGCTGAAGAGCCAGTGGCTCTTCTTGGTGGAAGGCAAGATCCGCGGCGGCGACGAGGCGATGAAGCACGCGAAGGAGACCAACCGGTTCGACTTCGACGCGCCGATGGAAGGCCTGCAGGCGCTCGACCGGTACACGGTGCGCATCAAGCTCGTGACCGGCGACTACTCCTTCCCCTACGTGCTGGCCATGCCGCCCACGTCGGCGCTCGCGCGCGAAGTGGTCGAAGGGTATGGCGACGACATCGCGGCGCACCCCGTTGGCACCGGGCCTTTCCTGCTGAAGGAGTGGATCCGCGGCTCGCGCGTGGTGCTCGAGGCCAACCCCGGCTATCGCGAGGAATACTTCGATGGCGAACCCGGCCCCGACGAAGCGAGCCGCAAGATCCACGCGGCGCTCCAGGGCAAGCGCCTGCCGATGGTGGGGCGGATCGAGATCTTCACCATCGAGGAAGAACAGCCGCGCTGGCTCGCGTTCCTGAACGGCGAAACCTCGTACATCCGCCCGCTCCCGGAGGCGTTCGCCAACCTCGCGCTGCCCGGCGGAAAACTGGCGCCGAACCTCGCGAAGAAGGGGTACTCCGTCACGCGCGACGAGATCGCGTGGATGACCTACACCACGCTCAACACGCAGGAGAAGATCGGCGACAAGCCCAACCCCATCGGTGGATTCACGCCGGAGCGCATCGCATTGCGCCGCGCCATCGCGCTCGGCTGGCGCATCGACGAGCAGCTCACCGTCTTCGACAAGGGCCAGTCGGTGCGCGCCTACACGCCACTGCCCTCGATGGTCTCGGGCTACGACCCGAACTTCCGCAGCCCCGTCCTCGACTACAACCCGGCCAAAGCCAAGGCGCTGCTCGACATGTTCGGCTTCATCGACCGCGACGGTGACGGCTACCGCGAGAACCCCGACGGATCGCCGCTGTCTTTCGACCATGCGTCGGTTCCGACGCTGCGCGAGCGGCAGAGGAACGAACTGTGGAAGAAATCCATGGATGCCATCGGGATCCGCGTCACCTTCAACACCGTGGAACCGCTGCCCTCGCTGCGGAAGCAAGCGATGCTCGGGCGCGTCCAGTCGTTCAGCTACGGCTGGATCGCGGACTTCCCCGACGGCGAGAACTTCCTCCAACTGCTCTACAAGGGATCGATCGGCCAGGTGAACTACGCGATGTTCGACCTCCCCGAATACAACGAGATCTACGAGCGCGTGAAGCGGCTGCCGGACGGGCCCGAGCGCAATGCGCTCATGGGGAAGATGGTGAAGCTCATCTTCGTCTACGCGCCGTGGGTCGTTGAAACCCACAAGGTGCAGAGCATTCTCGTGCAGCCCTGGGTGCTCAACTACAAGAAGCACCCGTTCAACCACGAGCCCTGGAAGTACCTCGACGTGGACCTCGAACGCGAGGCACGCCGGTGAGGAAGATCTCGCCGATCATGGCCGTCCTCGCCGCGGCCACAGTCCTGCTCGCCGCGGGCGGCGCGTACTGGGGCTGGCGCATGCTCTGGCCCCCGGAAGAGCCCTTCGTCGCGAACGCGCCCCTGCCCCCGCGCGTGCTCGGCTTTCGCCTGAACGTTCGCACCACGGGCGAGAACGCGTACAGCTTCGCGCGCGCCGAGCTCGACGCCGCGCTGAAGGATCCGTACCAGCTCACGCACCTGGGACGCATCGGCGCCGCGCCCGATGGCAGCGGGGTCGCGGTGTTGGCGGCTCCGGCCGGGAGCCTGATCCAGCGCCTGGGCCTGCAGGCCGGCGACGTGATCCTCTCGCTGAACGGCCAGCCGGTTGCAACGCCCCGCGACCTTGGGCGAATCTGTGCGACGGCGTGCCAGTTGCCGCGGATGGTCGGGCAGGTGCGGCGCGGGACGAAGGTCCTGGATTTCTCGTACGCGGCGCAGGGCTAGGAGGCCGGTCCGCGTAACTGTTAACAAAAAGAAGGAAAACCTTTTCCTTCACGGCCGTGAGAAAATCCGTACCGCTCGAACGCACCCATAAGAAAATCCCACCGCCCTCATAACGAAAACCTTTTCCCCAGGGATAACCCCAGTGAATCCACAAGAACTCAAAACCGTCCTCGCGACGGGCCTGCTGTCCTTCCCCCTCACCGACTTCGACGACCAACTGCGCTTCAACGCGAAGCCGTACGCGGCGCGCCTGGAATGGCTGATGCCCTACGGCGCCTCGGCGCTCTTCGCCGCGGGCGGCACCGGCGAGTTCTTCTCGCTCGAGCCCGGCGAATTCTCGGACGTGATGAAGGTCGCCATCGACACCTGCCGCGGCAAGATGCCGATCATCGCCGGTGCGGGCGGCGGCACCACGCTCGCCATCAAGTACGCCCAGGAAGCCGAGCGCGTCGGCGCGCAGGGCATCCTCCTGCTGCCGCATTACCTCACCGAATCGACGCAGGAAGGCCTCATCGCGCACGTCGAGGCCGTCTGCCGCAGCGTGAAGATCGGCGTGATCGTCTACAACCGGGGCATCTGCCGCCTGTCGCCCGATTCGCTCGCGACCCTCGTGGACCGCTGCAAGAACTTCATCGGCTACAAGGACGGCTTCGGCGACATCGAACTGATGGTCTCCGTGCGCCGGAAGCTCGGCGACCGCGTCGCCTACCTCGGCGGCCTGCCGACGGCGGAGCTCTTCGCCGCGCCCTACAAGGCGATGGGCGTGCCGGTGTATTCGTCCGCCGTGTTCAACTTCATCCCGCGCACCGCGATCGAGTTCTACAACGCGCACGCCAAGGGCGACTCGAAGTTCACCGAGAAAATCATCGACCAGTTCTTCCTGCCCTACGTGGCCCTGCGCAACAAGGGCCAGGGCTATGCGGTGAGCATCGTGAAGGCCGGCGCCACCATCGTCGGGCATGGGGCCGGACCGGTGCGCCCGCCGCTCTCGGACCTGAAACCCGCCGAAGTGGACCAACTGCGCGCGCTGATCCAGACTCTGGGTCCCCAGTAACGGGGCGTTCCCGCCCCACGGGAGTGCCCATGGGTGCGGCGTCCACCCCGATCGTCACCGAACTCACCGTCGTGCCCGTCGCGGGGCACGACGGCATGCTCCTCAACCTCTCGGGCGCGCACGGGCCGTACTTCACGCGCAACATCGCGATCCTCAAGGACAACGCGGGACGCACCGGCGTGGGCGAGGTGCCGGGCGGCGAGAAGATCCGCCAGACGATCGCCGATGCGGCCGAGCTGGTCGTCGGCCAACCGGTCGGCAGCCACCAGCGCGTGCTCGAGTCGGTTCGCAGCCGCTTCGCCGATCGCGATGCGGGTGGCCGCGGCGTGCAGACCTTCGACCTGCGCACGACCATCCATGCGGTCACGGCGCTCGAGGCGGCGATGCTCGACCTGCTCGGCCAGCACCTCGGCGTTCCCGTGGCGCAACTGCTGGGCGACGGCCAGCAACGCGAGCGCGTCGAGATGCTGGGCTACCTGTTCTACGTCGGCGACCGGACGAAGACGCCGCTGGCCTATCGCAGCGAACCGGATGCGCCCGATGCGTGGTCGCGCCTGCGCCACGAGGTGGCGCTCACACCGGAAGCGATCGTGCGCCAGGCCGAAAGTGCCAAGGCGCGCTACGGCTTCAACGACTTCAAGCTGAAGGGCGGCGTGCTCGCCGGCGACGCGGAAGTCGATGCGGTGGCCGCGATCCACGAACGCTTCCCCGACGCGCGCGTGACGCTCGACCCCAATGGCGGCTGGCTGTTGAAGGAAGCGATCCGCCTCGGCCACCGGATGCGCGGCGTCGTGGCCTACGCGGAAGACCCATGCGGCGCCGAGGACGGCTACTCGGGGCGCGAAGTGATGGCGGAATTCCGCCGCGCCACGGGGCTTCCGACGGCGACCAACATGATCGCCACCGACTGGCGCCAGCTCGCGCACGCGATCCAGTTGCAAGCGGTCGACATCCCGCTCGCCGACCCGCATTTCTGGACGATGGCGGGCTCGGTTCGCGTGGCGCAGACCTGCAAGCAGTTCGGCCTCACGTGGGGCTCGCACTCGAACAACCACTTCGACATCTCGCTCGCGATGTTCACGCACGTGGGCGCCGCGGCACCGGGCAACGTGACCGCGATCGACACGCACTGGATCTGGCAGGACGGGCAGCGCCTCACGAAGGCGCCGTTGCAGATCGTCGGCGGCATGGTCGAGGTGCCGAAGGCTCCGGGATTGGGCGTGGAGCTCGACATGGCGCAGCTCGAAAAGGCCCACCAGCTCTACAAGCAGCACGGCCTGGGCGCCCGCAACGACGCCGATGCGATGCAGTACCTGATGCCCGGCTGGACCTACGATCCCAAGCGGCCCTGCATGGTCCGCTGACCGCTTACTATTCCGCATGGCCACGGCTACCCCTCCCGCCGCACCCCGTTCGCCGTTCGGCTCGATGCTGATCGCCATCCTGCTGTTCGTGCTCGGCGCGCAGCTCGCGCACTGGACCTGGGTGTTCTTCGCGCCGGCCTCCGCGCCTTCGACGTCCACCCGGGACGCGACGGCCGACCTGGCCATCGCCGCGCGCCTCTTCGGCGGCACGGCCATCTCCCGGGAAACCTCGACGGCCGCCAATACCTCGGGCTTGAAGCTGAAGGGCGTGGTCGCGCCGACGCCGGGCACGGCCGCCTCCGCGATCTTCAACACGGGCTCCGGCCGCGACATTGCCGTCTTCGTCGACCAGGAAGTCCAGCCCGGCGTGAAGCTCGTGGAGGTCCTGCCCGACGCGGTGACGGTCTCGCGCGCGGGCGTTCGCGAGCGCATCGAGCTCGAAGCGCGCAAGGGCAAGGGCTCGGGCCGGGCGGTCACCGATGCTCGCGGCCTGGCGCCCCAGTTCAAGCTGAACGTCGCCAGCTCGGGCAACACCTACTCGCTTTCGCGCAAGGAACTCGACGACACGCTGAAGGACCCGCAGCAGTACAACCTGCTCGGGCGCATCTCGCCCAACGCGGTGGGCGGCGTGAAGATCGAGGCGGCCCCACCCGGCAGCCTGTCGGCCAAGCTGGGTCTGCAGCCCGGCGACCTCATCAAGAAAGTGAACGGGCAGGTGGTGCTTTCGCCGGCCGACCTCGCCCTGCTCTACCAGCGCTTCGGCACCGTCTCCTCGATCCAGGCGGAGGTGCAGAGGGGAACCTCGACGGTGCAACTCACCTATGCGATCCAGCCCTGAGGCAAAAATCGGGGTCAGGGTAGAAATATCTAGATATTTCTACCCTGACCCCGATTATTTGTATTGATTGTCCTACTCCCGGTTTGGGAGCAAAATGCCCGATAAATCAAAGAGGAAGCCCCAAAACGTGAGCCGGTTTCTTAGGTTGGTCCCCACCCTCTTCCTGGCCTTCGCGCTGGCCGGCTCCGCGTTCGCGCAGAAGCCGGACGACGAGAAGATCACGCTCAATTTCGTCAACGCCGACATCCAGTCGGTGATCAAGACGGTCGGGCAGCACACCGGCAAGAACTTCATCCTCGATCCGCGCGTGCAGGGCACGGTGAACATCGTGTCCGACAAGCCGGTGTCGAAGGACATGCTCTACTCGATCCTGCTCTCCGCGCTGCGCGTGCAGGGTTACGCCGCGGTCGAGGGCGAGGGCTTCGTGAAGATCGTCCCCGAGTCGGAAGCCAAGACGAGCTCCAGCCCCACGGGCGAAGCCGCGCTGCGCGTGCCGGGCGATCGCATCATCACGCAGGTCTTCCTGCTGCAGAACGAGACGGCCGTGCAGCTCGTGCCCGTGCTGCGCCCGCTCGTGACCGCGAACAACTTCATCGCGGCCTACCCGAACAACAACGCGATCGTCATTACCGACTACGCCGAGAACGTCCGGCGCATCGAACGCATCATCCGCTCGATCGACCTGCCGTCCGCCGCCGACGTGCAGATCATCAAGCTGCAGAACGCCTCGGCCGTGGACATCGCGCAGATCCTCCAGCGCGTCGTTCCCGAAACCACGGCGCCGGCGAATGCGCCCGGTGCGACGCCCAAGGTTTCGATCGCCGTCGATCCGCGTACCAACAGCCTGATCGTGCGCGCCGACAGCGCCGGCACGATGAATCGCCTCAAGGCCCTCGCGATCGGCCTCGACACGCCGGGCGCGGGCACCGGCAACATCTACGTGGTCTTCCTGCGCAATGCCGAGGCGCTGAAGATCGCCGAGACCCTGCGCGCCCTGCTCTCGGGCAACGAGGTGTCGCGCAGCGCCTCGAGCGTCACGGCGTCGGCCAGCACGGCGCAATCCACCGGCACCACGGGCACGACGGGTTCTTCGGGTTCGTCGCCGCTCGCTTCACCCTCCGCGCCCAGCTCGATCATCCAGGCCTACCAGCCGACCAACTCGATCATCATCACCGCGCCCGAACCCGTGTACCGCAGCCTTCGCGCGGTGATCGACAACCTCGACCAGCGCCGCGCGCAGGTCTATGTCGAGACGCTCATCGTCGAAGTCTCCACCGGACTCGCGCAGGAATTCGGCATCCAGTGGCAGGGCGCGCGCGACATCGGTGGCGGGCAGACGCTCTTCGGCGGCACCAACTACAACACCGGCGTGACCGGCGGCCTGGGCACCAACATCCTGGGCGCCGCGGCGAACTTCCCGAACTCGCTGGGCCAGGGCCTGAACCTCGGCATCATCGACGGCACCCTGCGCATCCCCGGCACCAACATCGAGGTGCTGAACCTGCAAGTGCTCGCGCGCGCGCTCGAGGGCACTTCGGGCGCCAACGTGCTCTCGACGCCGAACGTGCTCACGCTCGACAACGAGCAGGCCACGGTGATCGTCGGCCAGAACGTGCCGTTCATCACGGGCAGCTACCAGACCGCGAGCCAGGGCTCGGCGGCCAACCCGTTCCAGACCATCGAGCGCAAGGACATCGGCTTGACGCTGAAGGTGACGCCGCAGGTGTCCGAAGCCGGCGCCGTGAAGCTGAAGATCTTCCAGGAAGTCTCCAGCGTCACGCGCGACAAGGCGCTGGTGCAGTCGGCCGACATCATCACCAACAAGCGCTCGCTCGATTCGACCGTGCTCGTGGACCAGGGGCAGATCGTCGTGCTGGGCGGCCTGATCCAGGACGACCAGCAGGCCACCGTCGACAAGATCCCGCTGCTGGGCGACATCCCCTACCTCGGCGCGCTCTTCAAGTACGAGTCGCGCAACCGCAAGCGCACGAACCTGATGGTCTTCCTGCGCCCCGTGGTGCTGAAGGACGACAAGGCGGCCGCCGCGCTCACCAACGACCGCTACGAGTACATCCGCAACCTCCAGGGCGACATGAAGCTGCCGTGGAACGTCCTGCTTCCCGAGGTCGAGGCCAAGAAGCTTCCGGCCATCGACCAGAACAAGGACCAGCCCCTCGGGGTGGGGAAATGACCGCCCCGCTCGAACGCACCGTGAATCCCCAGGAACTCGATCCCGCCACCGTTCGCCTCCTGCCCTACCCCTTCGCGAAATCGAAGGGCGTGATCGCCGCGCGCGTGGCCAACGGCGCGCTCGAGGTTTGGGTGCGGCCGTATCCCGCGGGCGCCACGCTGGCCGAGGTGCGGCGCATGGCGGGCAAGCCGCTGAAGGAAGTGCTGCTCACCCCCGAAGAGTTCGAGCATTGCCTGAACCTCGCGTACACGCGCGAGCCTTCCGCGGCCGAGACGATCGTCGAGGACCTCGGCGAATCCGTCGACCTCGCCAAGCTGACCGAGCAGCTCCCCGAAGTCACGGACCTGCTGGAAGCCGAGAACGACGCGCCGATCATTCGCCTCATCAACGCCCTCCTCACGCAGGCCGTGCGCGAAGGCGCCTCCGACGTGCACCTGGAGATCTTCGAATCGCGCGCGCTGGTTCGCTACCGCGTGGACGGTGCGCTGCGCGACATCGTCGAGCCCCGCCGCGGCCTGCATCCGGCGATGGTCTCGCGCATCAAGGTGATGGCCTCGCTGGATATCGCGGAGAAGCGCCTGCCGCAGGACGGGCGCATCGCCCTTCGCATCGCGGGACGCCCGATCGACGTGCGCGTCTCGACCATCCCCACGGCCGCGGGCGAGCGCGTGGTACTGCGCCTGCTCGACAAGCAAGCCGGCCGCCTCACGCTCGATGCGCTGGGCATGCCGGCGAACACGCGCGATGAAGTCGACGCGCTGATCCAGCAGCCGCACGGAATTTTCCTGGTCACCGGCCCCACGGGTTCCGGCAAGACGACCACGCTCTACTCCGCGCTCTCGCGCCTCGACCGCAAGACCCGCAACATCCTCACGGTCGAGGACCCGATCGAATACGAGTTGGACGGCATCGGCCAGACGCCGGTGAACCCGCGCATCGAGATGACCTTCGCCCGTGCGCTGCGCGCCATCCTGCGCCAGGACCCGGACGTGGTGATGATCGGCGAGATCCGCGACCTCGAGACCGCGCAGATCGCGGTGCAGGCTTCGCTCACGGGCCACCTGGTCCTCGCCACGCTGCATACGAACGACGCGCCCGGCGCCGTGACGCGCCTGATCGACATGGGCATCGAGCCGTATCTCCTCGCCTCCACGCTGAACGGCGTGCTGGCCCAGCGCCTGGTGCGCAAGCTCTGTATCGCGTGCAAGACGCCGTCTCCCTCTCCCTTGGGAGAGGGCCGGGGAGAGGGTGATGCGCGGCAATACACCGCCGTCGGCTGCGCCGCGTGCAACTTCTCCGGCTACAAGGGCCGCACGGGCATCTACGAGCTGGCCACGGTGGACGACGACTTGCGCCGCCTGATCCACGACGGCGCCGAAGAGCGGTTGCTGCGCGAGCATGCGGTGGCAAACGGCATGACGCGCCTTCGCGAAGACGGGATGAGATGGGTCAAGGATGGCGTGACATCGCTCGATGAAGTGATGCGAGTGACGCGGACGTAGTTCAAAGGCAAGGTCAAGAGCGATTGAACCGCAGAGAACGCAGAGGACACAGAGGAAAAGCGAAATCGGAATGGTGAGTCAAGCAATGAATATCCCAACCCACCAACGCCACCTCGACAACCGAATGGATTTCCTCTGCGTCCTCTGCGGTTCAATGCTTTTTGCTCAAGCCCTCTCGGCCTGAAATGCCCGGCTTCCGCTACCAGGCCTACAACGTCGAGGGCAAGCTCCACAAGGGCGTCCTCGAAGCGGACAGCGCACGGCAAGCCCGCTCCCTCCTGCGAGACCAGGGCCTCACGCCGTATCGCGTCGAGGTCATCGCCGCCAACGATCCGGCGGGTGGCTCGCGCTTCCGCGCGGTTTCCCTCAGCAACAACGAGATCACGCTCCTCACGCGCCAACTCGCCTCGCTGCTCGAAGCCGGGCTCACGGTCGAGCAGTCGTTGAACGCGCTGATCGAGCAGGCCGAGGAGGAGCGCTCGCGCCAGGTGCTGGCCGCGCTGCGCGGCGAGATCCTCGCGGGCAACACGATCGCCAAGGCGCTGGGTGCCTTCCCGAGCGTGTTCTCCGAGCTCTATCGCACGCTGGTGGCCGCGGGCGAGACCTCGGGCCAGTTGCCGCGCGTGCTGGCACGCCTCGCCGACTACCTCGAGGACCGCGCGCAGCTTCGCGGGCGCCTGTCGCTCGCGCTGATCTACCCGGGGATCGTCTTCCTGGTCGCCGTCGGCGTGGTCGGCGCGTTGCTCGTATACGTCGTGCCTCAGGTGGTGCAGGTCTTCCAGCATGCGCACCAGCAACTGCCGATCCTGACGCGGGTGCTGATCGCCTTCTCGTCGTTCCTGCAGGCCACGTGGGTGTTGTGGCTCGTGCTCGCGGTGGGGGCGGGCGTCGGCCTCCACCTCGCGTTGCGCCGCCCGGCTTCGCGCGCCGCCGTGCATCGCGTGCTGTGGCGCCTGCCGGCCATCGGCCGCCTGCTGAAGCGCCTGGATGCCGCGCGCTTCGCCGCCACGCTCTCCATCCTCGTGGGCAGCCGCGTGCCGATCCTCCAGGCGCTCGACGCGGGCATGGGCGTCATGACCCTCACGCCGATGCGCGATGCGCTCGCCGTGGCCACGCGCGGCGTGCGCGAAGGCATGCCGCTTTCGCGCGCGCTCGGCGCCACCGGGGCCTTCCCGCCGGTGATGGTCCATTTGATCGCGAGCGGCGAGGCCAGCGGCCGCCTCGACGAATCCCTCGAACGCGCCGCGCGCACGCAGCAGAACGACATCGCCGTGCGGCTCACCGCGTTCGCCACCATCTTCGAGCCCGCGATGATCCTCTTCATGGGCGCGCTGGTGATGTTCATCGTGATGTCGATCCTCCTCCCCATCTTCCAGCTGAACCAGCTGATCGGAAAATAACTGGGGTCAGACTCCCATTAAGTCAATTCCATGAAAGCCATGCAAACATCCCGTTCAAACGCGCCAGGATTCACGCTGATGGAAGTGCTGGTGGTGGTCGCGATCCTCGCCATCCTCGCGGCCATCGTCGTGCCGCAGATCATGAATCGCCCCGACGAGGCCCGCCGGGTCGCGGCCAAGGCGGACATCGCGGCGATCGTGCAGGCGCTGAAGCTCTACCGCCTCGACAACGGCAACTACCCCGCCACGGACCAGGGCCTGCTGGCCCTCGTGCAGAAACCCACGTCCAACCCGGTGCCTCCGAACTGGAAGCAGGGCGGCTACCTGGAGCGCCTGCCGAAAGATCCGTGGCAGAGCGACTACCAGTACCTGAACCCCGGCGTGCGCGGCGAGATCGACGTCTTCAGCTTCGGCGCGGATCGTGCGCGGGGCGGCGAAGGAAACAATGCGGATATCGGCAACTGGGAGTGAGCCGCACGCCCGGGGCTTCACCCTCCTCGAAGTCCTCGTGGTCGTCGCGATCGCGGGCGTGATGGTGGTGCTCGCGGCCGTCAATCTCTTCCCCAGCAACGAGGAAGTCGCGCAACGCGAGAGCGGATTGCTCGCACTCGCCATCGAAGGCGCGCGCGACGACGCGTGGTTCGGCGGCCGGCCGATCGCGGTGTCGCTCGAGGAATCGCGCCTGCGGCGCTGGCGGCTTCGCAACGACAACACCTGGGAAGCCGACCCGATGCGCGACCAGGCCATCGGCGGTGACCTGCGCGTGACCGGCCTCTTCATTGAGGGCCACCCGCTGCCCGCCGATTCGCGCCTCGTCTTCCTGCCCGATGGCTTCGGCGTGGCGTTTCGCATCGCGCTCGACGTGCGCGGGCTCGGGCGCGCGGTCGAAGGCGATGCGGCCGGCGCCGTGCGGGTGATGAAATGAGCCGCGGCTTTACCCTGGTCGAAATCCTCGTCGCCGTGGCGATCCTCGCCGTGGCGCTCGCAGCGACCACGCGCGCGGCCGGCATCGCCACCGACGCCACGCTCGAAACACGCCACCGCCTGCTCGCCACCTGGGCCGCGGAGAATCGCGTGGCCGAGTTGCGCGCTCGCCGCATCTATCCCAACACCGGTTCGACGCAGTACAGCGCCGAGCAGGCCGGCCTCGCCCTCACGGTGGTCGAAGCCGTGAGCGACACGCCGAACCCGACGATTCGTCGCGTGGACCTCGCGGTGTCGGATGCCAAAGATCCCGGGCGCGTGCTCGCCCGGTTGACGGCATACGTGGCCCAATGAATAAAGGGGTCAGACTCCTTTATTCGTGCCTGCCTTGTCGAATAAAGGAGTCTGACCCCTTTATTCATTCTCGCGGCTTCACGCTGATCGAACTGCTCGTCGCCCTCGCGATCTTCGCGCTGCTCGCCGCCTTTGCCTATCGGGGGCTCAACCTCCTGCTCGAAAGCCGCACCGCGCTCGCGAACGAATCGCGCAAGTGGCGTGACGTCTCGCTCTTCGTGGGCCGCGTGGAGCGCGACCTTGGGGCCGTGCTGAACCGCCGCGCGAAGAACACCTACGGCACGGACACCGCGCCCGTGACGTCGGTCGTCGATCTCGGGCCCAACCCCGCGCCCGGGCTCTCGCTGACGCGTTCCGGCGGCGGGCTCTACGACAACGCGCTCGCCGCGCCGCAGCGCGTGGCCTATCGCTTCGCCGACGGGCACGTCGACCGCCTCGCGTGGCCCGCGGTCGACAGCGCGCCGCGCGTCGATCCCGCCACGGTCCCCGTGCTGGACAACGTGCGCGTCCTCGCCTTCCGCTTCCTCGATAGCCGCGGCGAATGGCGTCCGACCTGGGGCCTGCCCGGCAGCCCGGACGCGATGCCCAACGCGGTCGAGATGACGCTCGAACTGGCCACCGGCGAACGGATCGTGCGGCTCATGGACCTGCCGGTGGTCGGATCGTGAGGCGATCCCGCGGCGTGGCCGCCATCACCGCGCTGCTCATCGTGGCCATCGCCGCGTCGGCCGCGATGTACATGCTCTCGCAGCAATCGGCGCTCCTGGGCCAGGTGGTACTGGTCACCGCGCGAGCGCAGGCCGACCTCTACGCGCGAGCCGGCATCGACTGGGCGCGCGGCGTGGTTTCCGCGGACGGCAAGGGCTCCGGCGGATTCGACTCCCTCGGCGAAGCGTGGGCGCAGCCGATCGCGGCCCTTCCCGTCGAACGCGCGCTCGTGGCCGGCTCGCTCGCCGACGAGCAGGGCAAGTTCAATTTGAATAACCTCGTGGGCGCGGACAAGAAGGTGAGCGCGAACGACGAGAAGATCGCGCGGCGCCTGTTCGCTTCCCTCGGCGTCCCCGAGGAGCTCGTGCCCGCCATCGTCGACTGGATCGACGCGGACTCCGATCTCTACACCACCGCCGGCGCCGAGGACGCGTACTACCTCGGCCTCTCCCGTCCCTACCGCGCGGCCAACCAGCCCATGGTGCAGGTCGAGGAACTCCATCGCATCCGCGGCTTCGACCCGAAGGTGGTCGCGCGCCTGAAGCCCTTCGTGACCGCGCTGCCCGTGCGTACCGCGGTGAACGTGAACACGGCGAGCGCCGAAGTGATCGCGGCCATCGCGCCCGACCTGCCCACCGAGGAAATCCGCCGCTTCGTGGACACGCGAACCGCGAGTCCGCTGAAATCGATCCAGCAGATCAGCGAGCGCTGGAAGGCCCTGCCCCTTTCCGCCGTCGGCAACGACCTCGACGTGAAGACGAGCTACTTCCTCGCGCGCGTGCAGGTCTCGCAGGACGACGTGCAGGTCGCCTCCGAGGCGCTGATCGAACGCAAGGCGAACAACCCGGGGGTCGCCGCTATAATCTGGCGCCGACCCGTGTACTAGATCCGACTGCTCGCCCCTTGAAGCTCCGCGCCTACCTTCCCGCCGCCGAACCCCTCGACGAGGGCCTGCCCCTCGCGTGGGTCCTGTTCGACGCGCGCGGCGTCGCGCTGCGCGAGGACACGACGGTGCTCTCCGACATCCCGCGCGCCGAGGAGGTGGAGTTGATCCTCCCCGCCACGCGCGTGCTCTTCGCCCGCCTGAAGCTGCCGCGCGTGAATGCGTCCACGATCCGCGAGTTGCTGCCGTTCGCCGTGGAGGATCGGTTGCTGGCCGATCCCGCGCAGATCCATGCGGTGGCCGGTTCGACGAACGAGCTCGGCGAGACGCTGGTCGCCGTGGTCGACCGTGCGTGGCTGGAAGCCGCGGTGCGCCTCTTCGCTTCGCACGGGCTGCGCCCCTCCCACGGGTACTCCGAGAGCGCGTTGCTCGCCGGCGGCAAGGCCGACTGGCACGCGGTGCTGCGTGGCGACCATGGATTCCTCGTCGATGACGAAGGCGTGGCCGTGTCGTTCGACCGCTCGGCCGGCGGCGAGCTGCCGCTGGCCCTGCGCGTGGCGGTCGACGAAGCGAACGAACGCGGCGATCGGCCCCGCGAGATCCGCCTGCATGCCGATGGCGATGCGCGTCTGCCGGACCTGCAACGCTGGAGCGAACAGGCCAGCGTCACCTTCACGGCCGGTTCGCGCTGGAGTGAGCTCGCGAAGGAACCGGCACCCCGCAACGCCCTGGATCTCCTGCGCGACGTCGCGATGCCGTCGGGATCACGGGCCTCGCGCCTCGTTCCGCGGGCGGCACTCGTCCTCGTTGCGATCATCGCGTTCCTCCAGCTTGCGTTCACCGCGGTGGACGCGTGGCGATTGCAGCGCACCCACGACGCGCTCGTCGCGCGCCAGGAAGCCGTCTTCCGCACCGCATTCCCCGAGGCGAAAGTGATCGTGGACCCGGAGCTGCAGCTCGCGCGCAACCTGGCCGACTTGAAGCGCAGCCGCGGTCTCGCCGCCGAGGACGATTTCCTCGCGCAGGCCACGCGCGCGGCGAAGGAGTTTCCCGCCGGAGCGAAATCCCTCGCCTACGCGAACGGCCGCCTCGAGGCCAGGCCATGAACGCCTTCTGGGCCGCGCGCACGCCGAGCGAACGCACCACGCTGCTCGTGGGCGGGACGCTGGCCGCGATCCTGCTGCTGGTCGCCCTCGTGTGGCTGCCGCTCGAACGCAGCCGCGTGCGCCTCACGAACGAAATCCCGAGGCTCTCGGCGTCGATCGCCACCATGGAGCGCCAGGCCGCGGAAGTCGCGCGCGTGCGCTCCCTGCCAGCGCTTAGGGGTCAGACCCCCAACACGGCGCTGGGCGAGGTGACGGCGGCGCTGGGCAAGGGAATTCCCTCGGCGCAGGTGAGCGCCCTCGACGACAAGCGCGTTCGTATCCTCGGCACGGACGTGCCCTACGGCGCGCTGCTGGAGACGGTGGCCACCGCGCAAGCGGCGCACGGCCTGCGGGTCGACTCTGCCCGGATCGACGCGCTGCCGGTTGCAGGACGGGTGCGCGCCGAGCTGGTCCTCTCCCGAACCTGACATGAATCGACGCTTCGCCGCCTGGGCGGCCCTCGGCCTCGCCGCCTACGTCCTCTTCCTCTTCGCGCTGATGCCCGCGTCGTTCGTCGCGGAGCGTGCGCGCGTCGCGACCGACGGCGCCGTCCAACTCACCGAGGCAAGCGGCCCGTGGTGGAACGGGCGTGCCAAGGGGCGGATCTCCCCCGCGCGCGCCGCCCCCGTCGAGCTCGATGCGCTGTCGTGGCAACTCAAGCCGCTGCGCCTGTTGGTGGGCCGCCTGGCCTTCGACGTGAAGGCTTCGGCCGCCGGCCTCGTCGCGGACCTCGAAGCGGCTCGCAGCCTGGGCGGCTGGCAGGCGCGCGACGTGAACGCGCGCGGCGACGCGGCGGCCCTTGCGACGATCGCACCGCTCCTCTCGGCGCTGCGCCCCACCGGAGCCTTCACGCTCACCGCGCCCCGCCTCGAATGGGACGGCACGCAATTGAACGGCGAGGCCACGGCCGAATGGCGTGGCGCGACGGTGGGATTCTCCGAGGTGCGTCCCGTGGGCTCGTACCGCGCAAGCTTCGAAGGTTCCGGCAGCGCGGCGAAGGTCGCCATCGTGACCCTCGACGGCCCGCTGCGCATCACGGCCCAGGGCGCGATGCAGCCGACCGGGCGATTCAACTTCACCGGCGAGGCGAAAGCCGACAGCGCGCAAGCCGTCCCGCTCGAGCCGCTGCTCGCCATGCTGGGCACGCGCCGCGGCGACGGCGCCTACGGCATCGACTGGCGCCCCTAAATGACCACGCCCTTCTCCGCTCCCGGTTGGCTGCGCAATCCGCACCTGCAGACGCTCTATGGCTCGCTGCTGGCGCCGAAGCCCCAGGTGGCCTACCGCCGCGAACGTTGGGACACCTACGACGGTGACTTCGTCGACCTGGATTTCATCGACGGGCCCGCGGGCACGCCGTGGGTGCACCTCTTCCATGGCCTCGAGGGCTCGTCGGGTTCGCCCTATGCGAAGCACCTGATGGCGCTCGTGAAGCAGCGCGGCTGGCGGGGCAGCGTGCTCAATTTCCGCGGCTGCAGCGGCGAGCCCAATCGCCTCGCGCGGGCCTACCACTCGGGTGACACCCCCGAAGTGGACTGGGTGCTGGGAAGGCTCAAGGCCTTGGCGGGCGACGTGCCCTTCTATGCCGCGGGCGTCTCGCTCGGCGGCAACGTGCTCCTCAAGTGGCTGGGCGAACAGGGCGATGCGGCGCTTCCCCGCGTGACGCGCGCCGTGGCCATCTCCGCCCCGGTCGACCTCATGGCCGCGGGCTGGGCGCTGCAGACCGGATTCTCGAGCGTCTACGGGAAGCACTTCCTCTCGACGCTGCGCAAGCGTTCCTTCGACAAGCTCGCGCGCTTTCCCGGCATCTTCGATGGCGCGAAGGCCCGCGCCGCGAAAACGCTGCGCGAATTCGACGACATCTTCACGGCCCCCATCCACGGGTTCGCGGGCGTCGATGACTACTACACGCGGGCCAGCTCCAAGCCGTTCCTGCCCGCGATCCGCGTTCCGACGTTGCTGCTGAACGCGAAGGACGATCCGTTCCTTCCCGAGCGCTACCTGCCGCGCGCCGACGAAGTGTCGAATGCGGTGAAAATAGAGTTTCCCGAGCAGGGCGGCCACGTGGGATTCGTCTCCGGATTTCCCGGCCGCATCGAATGGCTACCCAACCGACTGATGACTTTCTTCGAGCGAGGCGCATGAGCATCGACCACGGCATTTTCAAGGCATACGACATTCGCGGCGTCGTCGACAAGACGCTCACCGAAGCGGCCGCACGCTCGGTGGGGCGCGCGCTCGGCACGCTGGCGGTCAACAAGGGCGTGAAGAAGTTCGTGGTGGGACGCGACGGCCGGCACTCCGGTCCGCGATTGTCCGCGGCCCTCTCCGACGGATTGAATTCCGCGGGCATGGATGTGATCGACATCGGCGTGGTCGCCACCCCGATGGTCTACTTCGCCACGCACCACTTCGCGACCGGCAGCGGCGTGATGGTCACCGGCAGCCACAATCCGCCCGAGTACAACGGGCTGAAGATGATGCTCGCGGGCGACACGCTCTACGGCGAAGCGATCCAGAAGCTGCTGCGCATGATCGAGGATGGCGAGTTGGTCTCGGGCCGGGGCAAGGTCGAGAAGGCCGACGTCGCGGAGGCGTATCTCTCGCGCATCACGGGCGACGTGAAGCTCGCGCGCTCGATGCGCGTGGCGGTCGATTGCGGCAACGGCTCGCCGGGCGCCATCGCGCCGGAGCTCTTCAAGCGGCTCGGCTGCGAGGTGGAAGCCCTCTTCTGCGAGGTCGATGGGGACTTCCCCAACCACCATCCGGATCCCGCGAAGCCGGAGAACCTCGTGGACCTCATCGCGGCGCTCGCGAAGGGCGACAGCGAGATCGGCCTCGCCTTCGACGGCGACGGCGACCGGCTCGGCGTGGTCACCAAGCGCGGCACCATCATCTATCCGGACCGGCAGCTCATGCTCTTCGCGGCGGACGTGCTCACGCGCCACCCCGGCGGCGAGGTGATCTTCGACGTGAAGAGCACGCGCAACCTCTTCGAGTGGATCCGCCGGCACAACGGCCGGCCCACGCTGTGGAAGACGGGCCACTCGCTGTTGAAGGCGAAGATGAAGGAAACGGGTGCCCCGCTCGCCGGCGAGATGAGCGGGCATATCTTCATCAAGGATCGCTGGTACGGCTTCGACGACGGGCTCTATTGCGGAGCACGCCTGCTGGAAATTCTCTCGAAGGTGGCCGATCCCACGCAGACGCTGGAGTCGCTCCCCGATTCGATCTCGACGCCGGAGCTGCACGTGGACACGGCCGAAGGCGAGAACCATTCGGTCATCGAGCGCATGCAGCGCGAGGCGCAATTCCCCGGCGCGATCGACATCTTCAAGCTGGACGGCCTGCGCGTGAACTACGCCGACGGCTTCGGCCTGATCCGGGCCTCCAACACCACGCCGGTCCTGGTGCTGCGCTTCGAAGCCGATACGGACGCAGCCCTTGCGCGCATCCGGGCCGATTTCGCGAAGGCGCTCCTCCACTTCAAGCCCGACGCCAAGCTTCCGAAGTAAGAATAATTGGGGTCAGACTCCCATTTTCCGCACTGCGGAAAATGGGAGTCTGACCCCAATTATTTCTAGTAGGTCAGTTGAACCGAGAGGTACGCGCCCCGCTGCCCACCCTTGCCGGCGACGCTGCCCAAGTTGGCGTACGCGGCCGTGATGGCGACGTACTTGTTGGGGAACCAGGCGACGAACGCGTCGGAGAACGCGTCTTCCTTGAATGCGGAAAGATTGTCGGGCTTGGCGCGATACTCGGCGCCGACGACGACCTGGTCGCTCAACATCACGGCGACCGAGCCTTCGGCCTGCAACTCGCGGGAATCGTTCGCGTCGCCGCCAAAGCCGAGGAAGCCCAGCTGGTTCGCGCGCGTCGAGCGCAGCGTCAGGTTCGCGACGACGTTGCGGCCCCACGCGCCGCCGAGCCACACCTTGGTCGCCGCCACGTAGAGATCGGTGTCGCTGTCACGCTTCGCGCCGACGGCCCGGGGCACATCCATGTCGTGGTTCTTCTTGTACTGCGCGCCGAGCGAGACCTGGGGCCACGGCGAATCCTGTTCGTAGAGCGCATCGCCGAAGACCTTCACTTTCGCGCCGAAGGTGTCCATGTGGAGCTTCAAACCCGGCACCACGGACGACGCGTCGAAAGCCTGCTTCGCGACTGAAAGTTCCAGGCGGTCGAACAGACCCATGGCAATGCCGTACGAATCCGTCTTGAAGTCCTGCGTCTCGACGCGAGTTGCGAATGCCGAACCACCGACCTGGTCGCGCGTGCCGTAGCCCGCGATCAACGCCCAGGGAACCAGCCCGCCACCACCCTGCCCCTCGAGCTGCTGGGCCCCCCCCGTGACGAGGAGGCGATCCCCCCCGAAAGCGGGGAACGAAGCGAGACCCAGCACGAATACCAGGATCGGAAAATGAAATTTGTTGTTATCCATCGGTCCATCGTAATATTTATCATGAAATCCGCGCTGGCCACATTGATTTTCGGTACGTCGCTTCTCCTCGGTGCCTGCGCCGCCGACCCGAAAGTCGAGCCAACCTTGTGGAAGCGCCTCGGAGGAACGCCCGTCGTCACGGCCATCGTGGATGAACTCATCGATCGCTCCATCGCCGACGCGCGCACCAAACGCAGCTTCGACGGCGTGAAGATCCCGCGCGTGAAGGAGAAAGTCGTCGAGCAGATCTGCTTTCTCTCGGGCGGCCCGTGCCAGTACACCGGCGACCCGATGACCGAAGTACACAAGGGCCTGAAGATCAACAATGCGGAGTTCGACCTCTTCGTGCAGTTCCTGCGCGACGCGCTCGACCACGCGAAGGTCGGCATCGCCGAGAAGAACGAACTGCTGCGCCTCCTCGCCCCGATGAAGCGCGACATCGTCACGACATGAGATTCCTCCTCGCCACGGTCCTCGCCAGCGGGACGCTCCACGCCGCCACGCTGGACGTCGACGTGAAGGGGCCGGACGGCAAGCCGCTCGCCGATGCCATCGCCTACGCGGTCCCCAAGGGTCCGGCGCCCGCGTTGCGCAAGCGCGAAGTGAACGTGCAGCAGGTCGACAAGATGTTCGTGCCGATGGTCACCGTGGTGCAGACCGGGACGCCGGTGAATTTCCCCAATCGCGACCCGATCCGCCACCACGTCTATTCGTTCTCCGCGCCGAAGCCCTTCGAGCTGAAGCTCTACGCGGGCACGCCCATGGCCCCGATCGTGTTCGACAAGCCCGGCGAAGTCGTCCTCGGCTGCAACATCCACGACCAGATGCTGGGATTCATCCTCGTGGTCGATACGCCGTACTTCGCGAAATCGGGCGCCGACGGCAAGGCGAGGATCGAGGCCCTCCCCGCCGGCGAATACGACGTGATGCTCTGGCACCCGCAACTCGCCCTGCCCGCACCCGCCGCGAAGCCGCTGAAGCTGCGCGCCGACGAGACCAACGCGCTCTCGTACGCCGTCACCCTGCGCCCGTCCCCACCTAAACGCTGATGGCGAATCCGGACATCGACAAGACCACGCCCATCGGGGTCATCGATCGCCGGACCGCGCGGCTCCAGGACCGCATCGTCGTCTTCTTCGTCGGCCTGCTGATGGTGGTGCTGCTGGCGAGCTTCTGGATGATCCACCTCACCGTCGAACGCACCGCGCAGAAGACGGTGCGCAGCGAGCTCGAAGGTTCCGCGCGCGTCTTCAAGTACCTGCTCGAGCTGAACAGCCAGAAGTTCCTCGCGGCCACCAGCGTGCTCACGAAGGACTTCGGCTTCCGCGAGGCGATCGCCACGCGCGACCGCGACACGATTCTCTCCGCGCTCACCAACCACGCTGCGCGCATCAACGCCTCCGGCATGGGCGTGATCGGCCTGGACGGCATCGTCGTGAGCGACTCGCTCTCGCCCGGCAGCGCGGGCAAGCCCTACCCCTTCGCCGACCTCATCAGCGAGGCAGGCACGCGCGGCGATGCTTCGGGCATCCGCCTCATCGGGGGCAAGCCGCACCAGATCATCATCGTGCCGGTCCTGGCGCCGCTGCCGATTTCCTGGGTGTCGATCAGCTTCGCGGTGGACGACGCCGTGGCCCTGGAGAGGAAGCGCCTCACGTCCACCGACATCACGTTCGTCGACGCCTCCACGAACCCGCCGCGCATCCTCGCGACGACCGTGCCCGTCTCGCGGCAGGCGGACCTGGCGAAATCCGTCGCGGCGATCCTGAAAGCCGCACCGAACGCCACGCGCGTGAACCTGGCCGGCGACGAGTTCGAGGTGCTTTCCATTCCGCTCGAAGACGCGCGCCGCGCCCCCCTGCACGCGTTGCTGCAGCTCTCCGTGGAGGAAGGGCTGGAGAACTACAAGCTCCTGCAGGTGGTGATGCTCTTCCTCGCGGCGATCTGCATCGGGACCACGCTGCTGGGCTCGATCCGCATCGCGCGGCGCGTCACGCGGCCGATCGCGGCGCTGGCCGCGGCGGCGCGTGAGATCGAACGCGGCAACTACAACATCACGGTCAATTCCACCGGCAGCTTCGAGATCCAGCAACTGGCGAGCGCGTTCACCGGCATGACGCGGGGCCTTGCCGAGCGCGACAACATGCGCGACATCCTGGGCAAGGTCTCCTCGCACCAGGTGGCCGAGCAGTTGCTGAAGGGCGAGATCGAGCTGGGCGGCGTGGAGGTCGTGGCCTCGGTGATGTTCACGGACGTGCGCAACTTCACCGCGCTCGCCGAGAAGATGACGCCAACCCAGAGCCTGGCGCTCCTGAACGAGTTCCTGACCGAGATCAGCCGCATCGTGGAGGAGCACGAAGGCGTGGTCGACAAGTACATCGGCGACGGCGTGATGGCGCTCTTCGGCGCCCCGGTGCCGCGCGAAGGCGACACGCAACGCGCCGTGCAGGCGGCCCTCGCGGTGCGCGACGGCGTGCGCGAGTTGGGCAAGCGCCTGGCGAAGCGCGGCCTGCCGAATCCCGAGGTGGGCTGCGGCCTCAATACGTCGAACATGATCGCGGGCAACATCGGCTCGGCCACGCGCCTGAACTACACGGTGCTGGGCGATGGCGTGAACCTCGCCTCGCGCTTCGAAGGGCTCACCAAGCGCTACCACGTGCCGATCGTGGCGGGAGAACGCACGCACGACCAGTCCACGGGCATCGTGTGGCGCGAGATCGACAAGGTGCGCGTGCATGGCCGGGTCAAGCCGGAGCGCATCTTCGAGCCGCTGGGCGCCGTGGGTTCGATCGACCGGTACGACCTGGACCGCCTCCAGGCGTGGCACGACGCGCTCGAGCATTTCCGCGGCCGGCGCTGGGCCGTCGCGAAGGCCGCGTTCGAATCGCTTTCGGGGATGCAGGGCTACGGGCGGCTCTCGGAGATCTACCTGGGCTACATCCGCGACCTCTCGGCCACCCCGCCGCCGCCCGACTGGGACGGAGCCTTCACCCTCTACGAAAAATAATTGGGGTCAGACTCCCATTAAGTTAATTCCTGTGATGCGGTATGCCGCATCCGAATTAACGTAATGGGAGTCTGACCCCAATTATTTTATTTCTTCCGGTTGCGGGCCTTCGCGCTGGCGCGCGAATCGTCGAAGACTTCCTGCGCCTTCGCACCACCACGCAGCATCGCGCGCTGGTACTCGAGGTTCTTGATCGACATCTGCAGCATGCCGAGGTTGCTCTTCAGCCAGGCCTCCACGGCTTCCATCTCCGCGATCTTGCGCTCGACCGACTTCAGGTCGGGGAACATCATCTCCTGCATCTGCGCGGCCCCGGACATGGAAGCGGACCCGAAGGCCGGTGCGAACATCTTCTGCCACATCTCGAAGTAATCCTGCGGCATGAATGGCTTGGCCATGTTCCTCCTCGCGCGTGCCTGTGGTCAGGCGTGCTTTGTGATGAAGTCCCGGATCCTCGGATAGATGATCTCGCGATACTTCCGGCCACTGAAGATGCCGTAGTGGCCGACCTGCGGCGCCTCATAGTGCTGCTTGCGGGATGCGGGGATGCCCTTGCAGAGCGTGTGCGCGGCCTGCGTCTGGCCACTGCCGGAAATGTCGTCCAGCTCGCCTTCGATCGTGAGCAGCGCGCAGCTCTTGATGGCCTCGGGGCGCACCTTCTCGCCCGCGACCACCAGCTTGCCCTGCGGAAGCAGGTGCTTCTGGAACACACGCTCGACCGTCTCCAGGTAGTACTCGGCGGGCAAATCCATCACCGCGTTGTACTCGTCGTAGAAACGGCGATGCGCCTCGGCGCTGCTGCCGTCGCCCTCGACCAGGTGCTGGTAGTAGTCCATGTGCGATTCGATGTGCCGGTCGGGATTCATCGCGACGAAGCCGGCGAACTGCAGGAAGCCCGGATACACGCGGCGCATGAAGCCGGGGAAGCGAACGGGCACGCGCTGGATCACCTTGCTCTCGAACCACGACAGCGGCCGCGTCGTGGCGAGGATGTTCACTTCCGTGGGGCTCTTCCGCGAATCGATCGGCCCGCCCATCATCGTGAGCGTGCGCGGCACGGGTTCGCCCGCGGCGGCCATGAGCGAGACCGCGGCCAGCACGGGCACCGTCGGCTGGCAGACCGAAATCACGTTCAGGTCCTTCGCGCCGAGAAAGCCGATGAACTCGCGCACGTAGGCCACGTAGTCGTCGAAGTGGAACGGCCCGACGGAAACCGGGACTTCCTTGGCATCGACCCAATCGGTGATCCAGACGTCGTGGTCCTGGAGGAGCGCCCGGACCGTATCGCGAAGCAGCGTCGAGAAGTGCCCGGAGAGGGGCGCCACGACCAGCACCCGGCGTTGCTTCGGACCACCCGCCTTGGCGAAATGCAGCAGCGTGCAGAACGGCTTCTCGAGGGCGTGCTCCTCGGTCACCCGGAGCTCGCGCTTGCCCACCTTCACCGTCTCGATCTCGAACGGCGGGCGCATGTAGTCCTGGGTGATGCGGTTCATCAGGTCGAATGCGGCCGCGGCATTGCGGCTGCCCGGCAGCGCGGCCCAGGGGCTCTGCGGGTTGCCGTAGACCTCGGTCCCCATCTGGGCCAAGTAGCGCCACGGCTCCATCGCCGCGCGCTGCCAATCGTAGAGTTGGTAGAGCATTTGTCTAGTGTAATGTATCGCCCCTATGGCCCCTGAAGATCGCTCGAGCAGCCGCCCCTTGCTCCCGCTATTCCCGGCGATCGAGCCCTACATGACGGGCTCCCTCGACCTGGACGCCCCCCATCGCATGTACTACGAGCAGTCCGGCAACCCGAAGGGGGTGCCGGTCGTGTTCCTGCACGGCGGCCCCGGCGCAGGAGCGAGCCCGGTGCACCGGCAGTTCTTCGACCCGGCTTTCTACCGCATCGTGGTCCTCGACCAGCGCGGCGCCGGGCGCTCGACGCCCCTGGGCTGCCTCGAGAACAACACGACGCCCCTGCTGATCGGCGACCTCGAGAAGCTGCGGGCCGTCCTGGGGATCGAGAAGTGGTTCGTGTTCGGGGGGTCGTGGGGATCGACGCTGGCACTCGCCTACGCGGAGCACCACCCGAACCGTTGCCTGGGGTTGATCCTGCGCGGCATCTTCCTCGCCCGCGCAAGCGAGGCGCAGTGGTTCTTCTACGGCATCAAGACGCTCTTCCCGGAGCCGTGGCGCGCCTTCGCCGAGCACATCCCCGAGGCCGAGCGCGGCGACCTGCTGGAGGCCTACTACAAGCGGCTCATCGATCCGGACCCGAAGGTGAGCGTTCCCGCCGCCCGCGCCTGGAGCACGTACGAAGCCTCGTGCTCGACGCTGCTGCCGAACCCGGGGCTCGTGGCCGATTTCGCGAGTGAACGCATCGCGTTCGGGCTCTCGCGGATCGAAGCCCACTACTTCCGCAACGACATCTTCCTGCCGAAGGACTTCATCCTCGACAACGTCGGCCGACTGAAGGGCATCCCCGCGACGATCGTGCAGGGCCGATACGACATAGTCTGCCCCGCGTTCACGGCAGATGACCTACACCGGGCGTGGCCGGAAGCGGAATATCAGATCGTTCCGGATGCGGGGCATTCGGCGTTCGAGCCGGGGATTCGCTCGCGATTGGTCGCGGCAACGGAGAAATTCAAGGCACTCGCTTAGCAGCATCTGGATCGTCGGAGGCGTGAATGCTGCGACTGATTGCGCTGGCGATATCGTTGGGCATCTTCTGGCTCACCTTCTCGGAGCCTGATCTGGACGTGGTCGGCCTGGCCGCGGGCGCCTTCTTCTTCATTCTCTTCCTGGGCACGTTGCTGAATGCACGACATGCCGCCATTGCATTGGGCGGCGTCCTCATCGCGATGGCCCTCCTGTGGCTCACGATGGGGAAGATCAAGATCGCGAGAGGCGGGGACTACGCAACCATCGAGAACGCCCCGTTCTCGTTCTGGTTCCAATTTGCCCTGCTGGTCGGATTCGGCATTGCATTCCTGGTCGGCGGGATCAATGCGGCTCGAAAGGAGAAACTCTCCAATACGAGCGAGGAAACCGAGACGCCCAAGGGCAACCCCGGATGCTGACCGCCGCAATCCTGAAATTGCTCGCGCAGATCTTCGCGACTTGAAATACATCTACCACCTCGTCGTTCTCGTCGGCATCGGCGCATTGATCGCGGCCTTTGTCTTCCTGAAAGGGCGAACCGCCGACGCGAAGCGCAAGGCTCTCATCCGCCTCTATGGCCCCGCGGGCATCAACTACTACGCCCACCTGGAATGCGAGCAAGCCCTCCGGACGCTTCTGGAGGGAAAGAAGCCGGCGTCCGTTATTGCCAAGGAGCAGCGGTGGACTCCCGCGGAGTTGATCGGCCGGTTTACGGACATCACTGCGTGCGATGCCTGCAAGAAGGAATTCGCAATGACCGACAAGGGATATGTCAGCTTCTGGTGCACGAACCCTCGAGAACTCCAGTTGCTGCGCGAGATCGAAGCCGAGAAACACGGAGCTGATCCGGCAGCACGCACCGGGAGCCTTCAATGACCGAAACCCAAAGCTCACTCTGGGCGGGCGGCGCGATGATCGTCATCGGCGTCGGCTTGATCCTGTTCGGTGGCAACAACGAGACCGGACATTTCATCGAGCTCTTCGGCTTCCGTTTCGGCAAGGGTGAATCCGAACCCATGAGCATGGGCCAGCGCTGGTTCTGGGGCATCGCGCTCATTGTCGGTGGAGCGTTCCTGATCAAGTTCGGTGCGGGACATGAGACCAAATAGCGCCCTGCGCCTCGCATCGCCGCTCCTCTTCTTGACGATCTTCGCGACGGCGACGTTGGCGGCAGCCCCGACCACGAAGCCGATCCCCACCTTCGACCAATACCCGGCGACGCCCGTCACCATCGAGACGCCGGTTGCCGTGCGCCTCGATAGCCATCCGATGGCGAGCACCTTTCGCACCGTGCTGGAGGAAGGCGCGAAGAAGGGTCCGAACTTCGCGGGGCACTACACCGTGGTTACGTGGGGATGCGGCGCCCGGTGCTTGCAACTGGCGATCATCGATGCCCGGACCGGCGCCGTGTTCTTCCCGCCGCAGACACAGCCCAATGCCTTCGACATGGTCACGGACGATTCGAAGCCCTACGAATTCCGCGTCGACTCCCGGCTCCTCATCCTCACCGGCTCGCCGAAGGAACGGGATACGCCGGGTGTCTACTACTATCGCTGGACGGGCTCGGGGCTGAAGCAGTTCCACTACGTCGCGAAGACGTGGGATCCGTCGGCTGCGCTCGAAGCCATCGCGCGCGACATCGAAGGCCTCAAGGGCAGCTATCCCCAGCTCGCCGATTTCTCCGTTGCCCGGAACCTGCGCATCGACAGGCTCTCGATCGACTACGCCTACCGCACGCACAAACCGGAACCCCGGGGCGGATGGACATCGGGCGTTCCGAATCCGGACGACGACGGCATCTGGTTCGACATCGACTTCCACGATCCCAAGTCCACCGCGGAGAAGCACACACAACCGGCGAAGGTGGTCCGGCACTGCATCGGGGAACTGGAGCTGTCGTTCCTGCATCTCGAAGGCACGAAGACCAAGTCCATCATGGGCGACGTCTGGAAGATCCTGAGGAAGCACGGCGTGACCGAATGCCGCTGACCGCCGCCGACACGACGAAGGCCGTCGACGCGCTGATGACGTCGCTGCAGCACGCGGCCAAGGAGGAAATCGAATTCCTCCGAGCCACGATCCTCGCTGCGCATCCTTCGATCCAGGAAGGCGTGAAGTGGAGCGCGCCCAGCTTCCGCACCACCGAATACTTCGCGACGATCAACCTGCGCACGAAAGTGGGCGTGGGCGTCGTGCTGCACCTTGGAGCGAAGCCGCGTGGGGACGGCGTCATCGTCGACCTCATCCCGGACCGGACCCACCTGCTGCAGTGGAAAGCCAAGGACCGCGCCACGGTGGACTTCAAGGACCTGGCCGACCTCGAAAGCAAGAAGACCGCCTTCCAGGCGATCCTCAAGCACTGGATCAAGCACGTCTAGCGCCCGGCAGCGCCTGACACATTCGGCGACGAATCCGGTCTCCGGTTCCCGCAAGATAGGGCGAACCCAAGGGGACCCACCATGCGCACCCTCATCGCGGCACTCGCACTCCTGGCACCGCTCCTCGTCCACGCGCAAGCGTGGGACCTGCAGGGAAAGGCCGAACTCGTCGAGCACCAGGGCCGCCCGAGCGTCTTCCTCAATGGCGGCGCCGCGATCCTGAAGGACGTCGAGCTGCGGGACGGTGTCATCGACGTCGACGTCTCCACGCCCGCGGCCCGCGGGTTCTTCGGCATCCAGTTCCGGATCTCGGAGGACGGCAACAACGGCGAATGGATCTACCTGCGCCAGCACAAGTCCGGGCAACCGGATGCGATGCAGTACACGCCCGTGCTCAACACCGGCCTCAACTGGCAGATCTACAATGGCCCGGGCTTCACCGGTGCGGTCGACATCCCGAAGGACGCGTGGTTTCACCTGCGCCTCGAGATCACCAGCGCGCAGGCCAAGCTGTATGTGAGCGACATGGAGAAGGCCGCGCTCGTCATGCCCGACCTGAAGAGCGGCCTCCAGAAGGGTTCGGTCGCACTGGCCTCGCTGACGGGGGCCACGTACTTCTCCAACTTCCAATGGCGCGCGCTGCCGGATTCCGAATGGAAGCGCCAATGGCCTCCGATGCCGCCGGGCACGTTGACCCGGTGGAGTCTGTCGCCTTCGTACGATGCGCTCGCACGCAACCTCGAGCGGCCGCTGTCGAAAGCCGAAGCCGATGCGATCCCCTGGGAGGACGTGGAAGCCGAAGCCCCCGGCTTCGTCGTCCTCAATCGCTACCGCGAAAGCCCGCATCCGCGCGTCTCGTTCGCGAACGACTTCTCGAAGCGCCTCGATCCGCAGCCCGGGATGAAGGTGGTCTACGCGCGCACCCGCATCGATGCCGACCGCGACCAGGTGAAGAAGCTCCAGCTCGGCTACAGCGACGACGTGAGCGTGTTCCTGAACGGCCGGATCCTCTACCGGGGCCGCAGCGCCCAGAACTTCCGCGATCCCGCGTTCCTGGGGATCATGGATGCGGAAAACGACGCGTTGTACCTCCCGCTGAAAAAGGGCCGCAATGAATTGATGCTGGCCGTGAGCGAACTCGGCGGAGGCTGGGGGTTCATCGCCCGGCTGGTGGCCTTGCCCGGCGAGTGACGCTTCGGTCGCCGGGAGTTAGCATGCGTTTATGCCGATACCCGCATCCCCGGCCGACGCGACGAAGCGCATCGAAGAATTGCTGGAAGAGCAGAAGCAGCAGAACCTGCGTTTCGACACCGCGATCAACAACATCTCGCAGGCGCTGTGCTTCTTCGACGGCGACTCGCGGCTGATCGTCTGCAACGACCTCTACGCGCAGCTCTACAAGCTCACCCGCGACCTGGTTCGCCCCGGCACCACACTGCGCGAAATCGCCGAGCATCGTCACGCGTCGGGGTGCTTTCCCGACATGACGCCGGCGGACTACATGGAGCGGCACAACGGAATCCAGGGCGATCCGCACCCGTCGGACACGGTCGTGAGGCTGACGGACGGCCGTTACATCGCCATGCACCACCAGCCGATGCCCGACGGCGGCTGGGTTGCCACGCACGAGGACGTGACCGAGCGCAAGCACGCCGAGGAGGCGTTGCGCAGCAGCGAGGACCGCTTCCGTTTCCTGAACGAGCTCGCCAAGGCCACCCGCCCGCAAGCCGACCCCGAGCAGATCATGGAAATGATGGCGCGCATGCTCGGCGAACACCTTCGCGTCTCCCGGTGCGCCTACGCGGATGTCGAAAGCGACGGCGAGGCCTTCACGATCCTCCACGACTACACCGACGGCTGCGCGAGCACCGTGGGACGCTACGGGCTCTCGCTGTTCGGCCCGCGCGCGGTCGCCGCGATGCGCGCCGGGATCACGCTCACCATCCGCGACGTGGAGGCGGAGCTGGCGCCGGAGGACGGCGCGGACATGTTCAAGGCCATCGGCATTAAGGCCATCATCGTCTGCCCGCTCCTGAAGGATGGCGTCCTGCGCGCCATGATGGCCGTGCACCACGCGGTGCCGCGCCAATGGCGGCCCGACGAGATCGCGCTGGTGGAGGACGTCGTCGACCGCTGTTGGGCCACGATCGAACGGCGGACATCCGAGCAGGAAGTCCACAAGTTGAACGTCGAGCTGGAGCGCCGCGTGATCGAGCGCACCGCGCAGCTCGAAGCCGCCAACAAGGAGCTGGAGGCATTTTCCTACTCGGTCTCGCACGACCTGCGCGCGCCATTGCGGGCCGTGGACGGTTTCTCGCAGGCCGTGCTGGAAGAGTTCGGCGCGCTGCTGCCGGCGGAAGGCCAGGCCTACCTCGAGAGGATCCGCAAGAACGCCCGGCGGATGGGCACGCTGGTCGACGACCTGCTCACGTTCGCCCGGCTCGGCAGGCAGTCGCTGCGGAAGGAAAGCGTCGACATGAACGTGCTCGTGCGCAGCGTCCTGGAAGAGCACAGCCTCGCCCAGGAGGGCCGCGACATCGAAATCCGCATCGGGGAACTGCCGCTGTGTTCCGGCGACCCGGCGGTGTTGAAGCAGGTCTGGCAAAACCTTCTGTCGAACGCGCTCAAATACACCCGCAAGCGCGAGCGCGCCGTCGTCGAGATCGACAGCACGAAGAACGGCGGCGTCGACGTCTTCCTCGTTCGCGACAACGGAGCCGGCTTCGACATGCGCTACGCCGACAAGCTCTTCGGCGTGTTCCAGCGCATGCACGTGTCCGACGATTTCGAGGGCACGGGCGTGGGTCTCGCGATCGTGCAGCGGATCGTCCAGCGGCACGGCGGCCGTGCCTGGGCCGAGGCCATCGTCGATCGCGGTGCCACCTTCTACTTCACGCTCGAAGGCGCCGGGCGATGAAGCAATCGATCGGCCTCACGGCTCTGGTGGTCCGCGAGTACGACGAAGCGATCGCGTTCTATGTCGGCATCCTCGGCTTCAAGCTCGTCGAGGACACGCCCGTGCCCGAGCAGAACAAGCGCTGGGTCGTCGTGGCGCCTCCGGGCTCGACCGAATCCCGTCTCCTGCTGGCCCGCGCAACCCGCGACGAGCAGGCCGCCCGCATCGGCAACCAGACCGGCGGGCGCGTTTTCCTGTTCCTCTACACGGACGACTTCGAGCGCGACTACCGCGCGTACCGGGCGAAGGGCGTCACGTTCGTCCGGGAACCGAAGGACGAACCCTACGGAAAGGTTGCCGTGTTCAAGGATCTCTACGGCAACCTGTGGGACCTCGTGCAACCGAGGTCGACCCCGTGACGGGCGATCCATTCCAGGCCCCGAAGGCTCCGCTGGAGACCGCGCCACGGCCGGCGCGCGAGCGCGGGCCAGCGCCGATCGGCGTCAAATTCGGAACCCGGTTTCTCTGGACTTCGGCGACGCTGGTCATCGTGGCCCAGCTCACCCTGGCGGCAGACCTGGTCGCCATCCCCGGACGCCAGGGCGTCACTTTCATCGAGCTCGCGGGCAACGCGGTGTCTTGCAGCGTGCTGGCGTTCTTCGCGTGGACCATTTCGATGGGGCAGAATTGGGCGCGGTGGATCTACGCCGTCTTCGGAGGATTCGGCATCACGGCCTTCGCATTCGTGGTCTTCACCACACCCACCTTCTGGTCGGCCATGCCCATCGCGCTGATCGCGCTGAACGTGGTGCAGAATTTCCTGCAACTTTCCACGATCGTTCTATTGTTCCTGCCAGAATCGAGCGCATGGTTCACGGGAAGGGATACGGCCTGACATGAACGTCGACGATCTCGACAAGCAGCTCATGTTCCTGAAGGAGATCGACGGCCTGAAACGCGTCGTTCGCCAATCCCCGCTGCTGGACCGCAGCCGGAAGGAAAACTCCGCAGAGCATTCATGGCACCTCGCGATGTACGCGTGGCTGCTGCAGGAATACGCCGCGGAGCCGGTGGACATCTCCCGCGTCATCCGCATGCTCCTGCTGCACGACGTCGTCGAAGTCGACGCGGGCGATACGCCGATCCACGCTCCTTCCGATCGCGACGACCAGGCGGAGCGGGAGGCCCGGGCCGCCGTGCGCCTGTTCGGCCTGCTGCCCGGAGCACAAGGCGAAGAACTGATGGCGTTGTGGCGCGAGTTCGAGGCGGCGGAATCCGCCGACGCGAAATTCGCCAAGGCCCTGGATCGCTTCCAGCCCTTCCTGGTCAACATCTCCACCGACGGCGGCACGTGGTCCGAGAACAACGTCTCCCGAGAGCAAGTCCTCAAGCGTTATTCGGTCGAGATCGGGCGGGGCGCCCCTCGTCTCTGGGCGCTGTGCGAAGAGTGGGTGGCCGCGCATCCAGAAAACTGGCAGCGGCCGAAACCGTAGGCCGTCGTGGACCAACCCATCACGGTTCGCTTGGCTACTCCGTTCGACGCAGAGGGGATCGCGTTGGAGTCGATGGCCGAGATTGAACACGACCTTCAATGGGAGTGGTCACCTCAGCGCGTCCTCCAAGCCATAGACGATCCCGACACCAATGTTGTGGTGGCCGTCGACGACGGGAGCATGCTCGGGTTCGGGATCATGTTGTACAAGGACGAGGTCGCTCATCTTCTGCTATTCGCAGTTCGTGCCGACGCCAGGCGACGAGGGGTAGGAACTTCCTTGTTGCGTTGGCTTGAGGAAGTTGCTGGTGTGGCCGGGGTTTCGACGTTCAGGGTGGAGGCGCGTCAGGACAACTTGCCTGCGCTCGCCTTCTATCGGAGCCACGGCTATTCGGAAGTTGAACTGGTGAGGTCGATGTACCAGGATTCTGTGGATGGCGTCCGGCTCCAAAAGACCTCCCGCCTGGGAACAGGGGCGAACCTGCAAACGATTGACCGAAGCGGAAAGCTGGTCTCGGTCGGGACTTTGGTCCGAGTATTGAACGTTCCGATGGAATTGCTGGCGCAGCTCAGCAGCGATGAAGCGGCTCGCGTCAAGTCCATGAAAGGGGCCGTTCTCTCCGTTTGCGAGGTCGATCAATCTGGGTCGGCCTGGGTGGAGAAATGGTGGAATGTCGGTGAAGGAGATCCCCTCTCGCATGCCATAGCGTTGACGCCGCTGGAGATGGAGGTAGTCGCGAAGGGAAACCGTGGTACCTAAGAAGAGGGAATCGTGAGAACAATCATCTTCGCAGTCATGCTCGTATCGGCGACGGCGACCTTCGGGGCCGATCGAACCACCAAGGTTCGCGAACTCATGGAGGCGCAAGGCCTGTTGGCCATGTTTGCGCAGCAGATGGAGTTGGGAGCGCAGCAAGGCCGCGCACAAGCGAACCAAATGTTGGATCAAATGCTGAGCAGCCTGAGTCCCACACCCGAGTTCGCGGCGCGCTTCCGCAAGGCGTCGGACAACTTCATTGCGGCGCTATCTGCTCCCTGGAGTGCACAAGACCTCGTAGATCAGTGGGCAATTGCCTATGGTGTGGAGTTCACGGATCAGGAGCTTGATCAACTTCTCAAGTACTACCGCTCGCCCCTTGGCAAGAAGGATGTCCTTGTCACCCAGACCGCGCTTCCGAAGCTCTTCGCATACCTCGCCGAGCGCTCGAAGCCCATCGCCGAAAGCGCGACCAGAAAGTACATTGCAGACTTGGATTCGATCGCCAAAGAGTGCAATTGCCGAAAATGATCTCTAGACGGGTACTCGGGCGCTTTCTCCTGTTTCTCGCGACTGCGTCTCCATTGCCCGGGGCAGCCCAGGTCCTGAGATCGGAAACGCAAGGGCGCATCGACTTCACCAGCTTCACCCCGAAGACCATGTTCGACCTCGCGCGGGAGCGCCGCGGGAACTGGAACGAGCAGCCGATCTGGGGCCATCTGACCTTTCCGAAGGGCGCGAGCGAAAAGGTTCCGGCCGTCGTGCTGATGCACGGTAGCGGCGGCATCGAACGCGGCATGGCGCAATGGGTGGATGCTTTCAGTGAAATCGGCGTCGCGGCCTTTGTCGTCGATGTCTTCGAACCGCGCGGCGTGAAGCGGACCGCGGAGAACCAGGCGCTCGTGCCGTACTCCGCCGACCTCATGGACGCCTTCCAGTCGCTCCAGCTGCTGGCGAGCCATCCGCGCATCGACCCGGCCAGGATCGGCATCATGGGCTTCTCGCGCGGGGGCAGCGTGGCCTTTCAATCCGCGATCGAGCCCCTTCGCAATGCGGTCGTCAAGAGCGGCCTGCGCTTTGCGCTCCACATTCCGGTGTACGCAGGCTGCAACCAGGTCTACTGGTCGCCCCGGATCACGAAGGCGCCGATGCTCAACCTCGTCGGGGCCGAAGACGACTACACCACGGCCGAACCCTGCGAGCGGCTCGCCAAGCGCTACGCCGATGCCGGAGCTCCCATTCGCACCATCAAGTACCCGGGCGCAAACCACTCGTGGGACGGCATGTACGACGTTTTTTTCCTGCCCAATGCAACCTCCGGAGCGCCGTGCGGCGTGTTGCGGTGGGATATCGAGCTCTGGACGATCACGGCCGAACGCACGGGCGAGGCCGTCGATCCCGCCCGGCTCGCCGAGTTCTTCAACGCCTGCGTCAAGCGGGGCGCTCATGTGGGACGAAACGAATCGGCATTCCGGCAATCGCGAAAGGACGTACAGGCCTTCGCGCGGGAAATCTTCTTCGGCGGCAAGTGACGGCATTGGATTAGAGTTCCGCATGGACACCAAGACCACCTACCGCGCCTGCCATCTCTGCGAAGCCATCTGCGGGTTGGAGATCCGCACTGCGAACGACGCGATCCTGAGCATCAGGGGCGACAAGGACGACCCGTTCAGCCGCGGGCACGTCTGCCCCAAGGCCGTGGCGCTGATCGACATCCACAACGATCCCGATCGCCTGCGCACGCCCATGCGCCGCGTGGGCACCGAGTGGCACCCGATGGCGTGGGACGAAGCGCTCGAGCTCGTCGCCACGAAATTCGCCGCCATCCAGAAGCAGCACGGCCCGAATGCGCTCGGCATCTACCTCGGCAATCCGAACGCGCACCACGTGGGCAGCATCCTGCATGCGCCGGGAATGATCCGCGCCCTGCAGACGAAGAACCGCTTTTCCGCGACGTCGGTGGATCAATTGCCGCACCACGTCGTCGCGCGCGAGATGTTCGGCCACATGTTCATGCTGCCCATCCCGGACATCGACCACACCGCGTACTGGCTGGTGCTGGGCGCCAATCCGATCGCCTCCAACGGCAGCCTCATGACCGTGCCGGACGTGGCGAAGCGCCTCAAGGCCATTCGCGAACGCGGAGGCAAGGTCGTCGTGATCGATCCCGTGCGCACCGACACCGCCGAGGTCGCCACGCGCCACCACTTCATCCGCCCCGGCACCGATGCGGCCTTCCTGCTGGCACTCGTGAACGCGCTGCTCGAACTCGGAACCCCGCGCCTCGAACGCTATGGCAGTCAGTTGAACGGGCTCGAGGCGGCGCTCGCCGCAATCAAGCCCTTCGGCGTCGAACGCGCCGCGGCGTGCACCGGCATCTCCGCCGCCGACGTGCGGACCATCGCAGGCGAACTGCGTGCCGCGCCGACGGCGGTCGTCTATGGCCGCATGGGCGTTTCGACGCAACCCTTCGGCACCGTTTGCCAGTGGCTCATCCAGCTGGTGAACATCCTCACCGGGAATCTCGATGCCGTGGGTGGCGCGATGCCGACGCTGCCCGCCGTTCCCCTGACCGGCCCCGGCTCGCGCCCGGGCAACTGGGGCAAGTCGAAGTCGCGCGTGGGCGGCCGTCCCGTTTTCGGCGGTGAGTTGCCCGCCGCCGCGATGAGCGAGGAGATCGAAACGCCCGGCGAGGGGCAGATCCGCGCGATGCTCACCATCGCCGGCAACCCCGTGTCCTCGACGCCGAATGGGCAGCGCCTCTCCCGCGCCTTCGAGGGCCTCGAGTTCATGGCCTCCATCGACATCTACGTGAACGAGACCACGCGGCATGCCGACGTGATCCTGCCGCCGGTCTCGATGCTCGCGCACGAGAACTACGACGTGATCTTCAACGCCTTCGCCATCCGTAACGTGGCGCGCTACAACGAGGCCGTGTTCCCCAAGCCCGACGGCGGCAAGTTCGACTGGGAAATCTACAACGCGTTGGGTGCCGCGTACGCGAAGGCCGCGGGCGTGGAGTTCAAGGCGATGCCGGCTCCCTCGGTGCTGCTGGGCATGGCGATCCAGGCCGGGCCGCAGGGCACGAAGACGTCGATGCAGGCCTTGAAGGCGGCGCCGCACGGCGTGGACCTCGGGCCGCTGTCGCCATCTCTCCTGCAGAGGCTGGAGACGCCCGACAAAAAGATCGCCTGCGCGCCGGAAGCCTTCGTGGCCGACCTGAAGCGCGTGGAGACGGCCCTGCTCGCGGAGACGAACACCGAGTTGAAGCTCGTGGGCCGCCGCCACCTGCGCAGCAACAACTCCTGGATGCACAACTCGCATCGCCTCACGAAGGGCCCGCGCCGCGACCAGCTGTGGGTCCATCCCGATGACGCGGCCGCACGCGGCATCGCGGAGGGCGACCAGGTGACGCTCGAATCGCGCGTCGGGTCCGTCAGCGTCACGGCCAGCGTCACCGACCGCGTGATGCCGCGGACGGTGTGCCTGCCCCACGGCTTCGGCCAGTCCCATGCCGGCATCCGCCTCGGGAACGCCAGGGGGGTCGCGGGCGTCAGCTACAACGATGTCTCCGACGAAGCGGGCGTCGATCCCGCATCGGGCAACGCGGCACTGAATGCGCTGCCGGTCACGGTGCGCAAGGAGGCCGGCTAGTCGTGGCGAAAGCGATCACCCTGGAGATGCTGAAGCAGATGTTCGCCCAGATGCGCAAGGAAGCCCCGTTCGATCCCGCGGACGAACTGCTCTGGGGCTACTTCTTCACCAACGCGAAGAAGAAGGCGCTGCGCCCGGTGGCGGAGGAACTCGTGGCCCTCGGCTACCGCGAAGTGGCGCTCTACCTCACCGACGACGAATCGACGTACTTCCTGCACGTCGAACGCGTCGAGAAGCACACCCCGGAGAGCCTCCACGCCCGCAACCTCGAGCTCTACGCCCTGGCGGAACGCCATGGCATCGATTCGTACGACGGCATGGATGTCGGACCGGTCGAGGACGACGACGATGACGAGGACTGAACGGCCCCGATGCAGGTGACGGTCCTCCAGATCAAGGTGGTCCACACCCTGATCTTCATCGTGCTCAGCGCCTGCGTACTCTATGTCGTGTTCTCGGGCGCACTCGACCGCATCACTCCGTGGACGTGGATTGCCATCGCCGCCATCGTGGTCGAAGGCCTGGTTCTCGCGGCGTCCGGTGGAAGGTGTCCCCTCACGAAGATGGCGGAACGGCTCGGCGCCGAGAACGGAAGCGTCTCCGACATCTTCCTCCCGAAGTGGCTCGCGGACCGGATCTTCCCGATCTGCGGCACGTTGTACCTGGTTGGCTGTGTCCTTGTGGCCCTCCGGATGGCGGGATGATGCGACTCTTCGGCTTCATCACCCTCATCTTCCTGTCGCTGGCGGTCGCCGGTTATGCGATCGGCGTCTACGGATTCCTGCCCCTCGGCTCCCTGGTGCACCCCGGCATGCGCGACGTGTTCGTGGCCCATCCCGTGAGCACGTATGCGCACATCTTCGCTGCGTCCGTGGCGCTTCTCCTGGGCCCGTTCCAGTTCTGGACGCGGCTTCGTACGTCGCGTCCGGTGGTTCACCGCTGGATGGGCCGCGTCTACCTGGGCATCGGCGTGCTCGTCGGAGGGATCGCGGGCCTGGTCATGTCCTTCAACGCATTCGGCGGCCCCATCGCGCGCGTGGGCTTCGCGTGCCTCGCCCTCATGTGGCTCTACACGGGGTTCAGGGCCTACCGCGCCATCCGTGCGGGCGATACCGCGTCGCATCGCCGCTGGATGGTTCGCAACTTCGCCCTCACCTTCGCGGCAGTCACGCTGCGGATCTGGCTTCCCGGCTCGATGGTTGCGGGCATCGATGCGGAAGTGGCCTATCGAACCATCGCGTGGCTTTGCTGGGTGCCGAATCTCCTGGTCGCGGAGCTCGCGTTCAATCGCACCCGGGAAACACTGTTTCCCTCGCGCGGTTGGTGATCCGCGCAACTTTCCCTATCATCCTGTCCATGAAAACGACCCTCGCCTGTTTGCTGCTCCTCCCCGCCGGGCTCTCGTGGGCCCAGTCCGCTCCCGCTCCCGCGCAACCGCCGCTGGCCACGCGCGCCGAGTACACGGCCTGCCTCGACAAGGCCGATGAGCTCGCCGCGAGCCGGAAGGCGCTGCAGGCGCGCAAGACCGAGCACGAAGCCGCGGTGAACCAACTGCAGGAAGACGTCTCCGCCCACGTGCAGGCGGGAATCGCGCTCGACGTGAAGAAGAAGGGCGCGCTGGAGGGCTACAACAACAACGGGGCCATGCTCAACGCCCGCCGCGACAAGCTGAACGCAAGCGCGGACCAGTTCGCCAAGGACGTGGCGGAGCACAACCGGCTCGGCGCCGAGAGCGGCAAGCAATGCACGGGCATGAAGATCGCCACCGAGGACCGCCAGGCCGTCGAAAAGGACCGGGCGGCGCGTACTCCCAAGTAGAAGCGTGCCGCCGTGATCATCCGTCCCGCCACACCGGCGGACGCGCCGTCCCTCCTCGCAATCTACCGCCCCATCGTCGAGGAAACCGCCACGTCGTTCGAACTCGTCGCCCCAACGACCGACGAGTTCGCGGCACGGATCGCCAAGTCCCTTGCCGGTTGGCAATGGCTTGTTGCCGAACAGGGCGGAGAGTGCGTGGGCTATGCCTATGGCTCGTCGCATCGTGAGCGCCCTGCGTACCGGTGGTCGGTCGAGGTCTCCGCCTACGTGCACCCGGCGTTCCATCGCAAGGGCATCGGCCGCGCGCTCTACGCGAGGCTCTTCGACGAACTCGCCGCGAAGGGCTTCTGCAACGCGCTGGCCGGCGTGACGCTACCCAATGCGGCAAGCATCGCGCTACACACGGGCGTGGGCTTCGAGCCGATCGGCGTCTTCAGGGCCGTGGGGCGCAAGTTCGACCAATGGCACGACGTGGCGTGGTTCCAGCGGCCGCTTCGCGATTCGATCACCCTGCCCGCGAAGCGTTGACCGGCTTCGCGAAGTACGGATACGGATCGATCGCGTCACCCTTCCACCACTGGCGCAGCGCCCCGAGCTTGAAGATCGCGAAGTGCAGGTGCGGCGCGTTGGCCGGCGCGTTGCCGGTGCTTCCGACGTAGCCGATCACGTCGCCGCGTTTCACGTACGCGCCTTCCTTCAGTCCATCCGCATACCGGTCGAGGTGGGCGTAATAGTAGGCGTAGGTTTCCGACGGGTCGAACTGGTAGATCGTCTTGCCGCCGGCCACGCTGCGAAAAAGTTTCGCGATGCGGCCGTCGGCCACGGCCAGCACCTGCGTCCCACGCGGGGCCATGATGTCCACCGCTTCGTGCATGCGGCCGCCGCGCTTGTCACGGAAGGAATCGCGGAGCCCCCCGCGCTCGCTGGCCGGCAACGGAAACAGCAGCCGTTGGGATGCGACGTTCCTGTCGAGCGGCATCACGGGGTCGGACATCGACGCAAAAGCGAGCATGGCCAAGGCGCTCGCACCGGCCAGTAACCCCGCCAGGACGATGCCGCGCGTGCCGGGCGCCGTCACGCGCGCTACTCCTTCACGTCCACCGAGAGGCCCGCCGAAGCGATGGCCGAGAGACGCTTCGCGTCCCAGTTCGTGAGATGGACGCAACCATTCGTCTCGTTGTGCCCCACGCGCGAGGGCTCCGGCGTGCCGTGGATGCCGTAGTGCTTCTTGCTCAATCCCATCCAGATCACACCGACGGGATTGTTGGGGCCGGGCTTGATCGAGACCTTCGTGTGATTCGGATCGTTGTCGTGCAGCAGCGCCGGATCGTAGTCGAAGGCGGGGTTTTCCACCTCGCTCACGACCTTGAGGACCCCCACCGGGAGTTCATCCTTCGGAGTGCCGAGGCTCACCGGGAAGAACGCCGACGGACGCCCGTCCGCGGCCATCGCGACCAGCGCGCGCTCCTTCTTGTACAGGACGATCATCGACGCCTTCGGAGGCGGAGGGCTGTCCACGTCCGGAACCCGGATCTCGATGCCCGCCTCGAGCTTCTTGCCGCGGTTCAATTCGCGCAGCAGCGTGGGGCTCGCGTGGAAGCGTTCGGAGAGCGCTTCGGCGATGTTCTCGTAGTCGAGGCGCGCGAGCTTGGCGCGCTCCATCGGATCCTTCGGCACCTTCACGAACGGGCCGGCGACGTCCTTCTCCGTGATCGCGTAGGTCTTCAGGTGCTCCGCGTCGCGGCCACCCAGTTCCTTCCACGTGGCTTCATCGATGCGGCCGATGCGCTTCAGCCCGCGCGCTTCCTGGAAGGCCGCGACGGCACGGCGCATGTTCTCTCCGAAGCCGCCGTCGATCTCGCCGGGAGAGAACCATGCGCGATCGAGCAGCACCTGGGCGCGAACCACGGACGGCCCGTGGGCGCCCTTGCCGAGCACGGCTTCGGCTTTGGAAGCGGCATGGGAAAGCGGTGCGGCCAGGAACGCCGACAACCCGAGGAGCGGCAAGAGGGCAGAGGTTCGCATTGCGCATCCTCACCCGTTGCCCCGCCCGGGCCCATCATCGCAGCGCCTCTTCCGGCGTAGGAGGAACGGCAGGAACGTGTGGGCGTCCACCCCACCGCGAAAGAGCCTAGGCCCTGGACGACACTCCGTCGATCCAGGTTTCCTGCACGCCAACGCGCTCGTCCATTGCCACGAGGTTCGCGCGATAGCCCGGTGCGACGCGCCCGATCTCCCGGCCGAGGCCCAGGAATTCCGCGGGATAGGTGCTCGCCATCCGCGCCGCTTCCGCGAGCGGAAGGCCCAGCAAGGTCACGGCATTGCGCACCGAGCTGGCCATGTCGATCGCGCTGCCGGAGATGGTCCCGCTTTCGTCCACGCACACGCCGTCCTTCACGGTGATGCGCTTGCCCTGCAGCAGGAACTCGGGGCGATCGGCCCCCACGCTCGGCATCGCGTCGGTGACCAGCATGAAGCGGTCGTTGCGCTTGGCCCGCAAGGCGATGCGCAAGACCACGGGCGAGACATGCCGCCCGTCGACGATGATCCCGCACCAGCTGTTCTCGTCGTCGAGCGCGGCGCCGACCGCGCCCGGCTCGCGGTTCGTGAGCGGCGACATGGCATTGAAGAGATGGGTGAACCCGCTGAGCCCGTGATCGAGCGCGGCACGCATCTCGCCGAAGGTCGCATCGGTGTGGCCCGCCGACACGACCACGCCGGCTTTCACGAGTTTCGCGATGGTGTCCGGTGTCGTTTCCTCCGGCGCCAGCGTCACCAGCGTGCGGCCGAGCTCGAGCGACGACAACATCGCGATGCCTTCGCGGTCCAGGTCGCGGAACTTGGTGTGGTCGTGCGCGCCCTTCTTCGCTTCGCTGAGGAACGGGCCTTCGAGGTGGACGCCCGCGACCCCCGGAACGCCGCCCTTGATCGCATCCCTCACGGCGCCGATCGCGCGCAGCAGCGTGGAGAGGTCGTCGCTGATGAGCGTGGGCAGGAAGCTCGTCGTGCCGAAGCGCCGATGCGCCCGGCCGATGGTGCGGATGGTTTCGACGCTGGGGTCGTCGTTGAACAGCACGCCGCCGCCGCCGTTCACCTGCGTGTCGACGAAGCCCGGGGCCAGCAGCGCCCCGCCCAGGTCACGGCGCTTCGCATCGCCGATGCGCGCGTCGTCCGGACCGACGATGTCCGCGATCTTCCCGTTTTCGACGAGCACGACGCGGCCGTCGACGAAACCCTCGTCGAGGAGCACGCGTCCATTGCCGAGCGCCTCGCGCATCAAAGGGTCTCGGTCACCTTGCGCAGATGCGGCGGATGGTCGGGGTCGAGGCCGCGCGCCACCGATACGGCATTGGCGAGGCGGTAGAAGCTCTGCACCAGCAGCAGCGGCTGGATGGCGGGGTGGGCCGCGATCGACGGCAGCACCGTCGCGCCTTGCGCCGACGCTCCGGCGATCATCACGTCCACGCCCCGGCCCGCGAGATCCGAGGCCAGCGTTTCGATTCCGGCGCGAGCCTCGTCGTTCTGGGCGAACAACAGGGCCGGGAAATTTTCCTTCAGCAGCGCCTGCGGGCCATGCCGCACTTCCGCGCTGGAGAACGCCTCGGCGTGCAGGCCCGAGGTCTCCTTCAACTTGAGGGCCGCTTCCTGCGCGATCCCGAGGCCGACGCCGCGGCCCACGACGAAGAGGTTCGACGCCGCCGCGAGCTTCGGCACCGCGGCAGTCCAGTCGAGGTCCCACGAGCGGCGCAGTTGTTCCGGCGCGGCGGCGAGGCTGTCCAACAGGAGGTCGTCGCCGGCCCACGTCGCGACCAGGTGGACGATGGCCGCGAGCGAAGCGATGTAGCTCTTCGTCGCCGCCACGCTCGTCTCGGGCCCGGCGCAGAGCGGAAGCGCGTAGTCCGCCACTTCCGAGAGCGGCGATCCTTCCGCGTTGACCAACGCGACCACCAGCGCACCGGCCTGCTTCGCGGCGGCGGTGGCGGAAACGAGATCCGGGCTGCGCCCCGATTGCGAGATGGCGAGGAACAGGCAATCGCGCATGTCCTGGCGCGTGCCGTAGAGCGAGCTCACCGAAGGCGCGGCCGAGGCCGTCAGCACGCCGGTGCGCGTCTCGATCAGGTACTTCGCGAACGTGGCCGCGTGGTCGGAACTGCCTCGCGCGCACGTGACAACCGCGCGGGGCGCCAGCGTGCGCAGCGCGGAGCCCAGTGCCAGCGACGCCGAATGCGTCCGCTCGAACTGCAGGCGAACGGCATCGGCCGCCTCGCCGGCTTCCTGGAAGAGCTGCGTCGAACTCGGGTCTCGGGTATTGGTACTCAAGTCACTCATTCGAAGAGCTCAGCTCGGCCACGAAGTCGTACGTGTCGCCGCGATAGTAGGACTGGCAGAACTCGATCGCGCGGCCATCGGGCAGGAAGCCCACGCGCTCGACCAGCAAGCCGGCGTCGCCCTCCTTCGCATGGAGGAGCTTGGCCTGTTCCGCATTGAGGAGAAGTGCACGCAGTCGTTGCAGGGCCCGGATCGGACGGTTCCCCGCGGCCTGCAGTGCTTCATAGAGGGAGTTGTCCACGCTTTCCAGCGACGGCAACGCGGTGGACACGATCGTTGCGTACTCAAGGGCCATCGGCGCCTCGTCCGCGTAACGCAAGCGGTGGAACCTGTAGACCGGTGCGCCGGGCGAGAGCCGCAATGCGAGCGACTCCTCGGGCGTGACGGTGCCTTCGGAGCGGCGCAGCCACACGCTGCGCGGCGTGCGGCCGCGTGCGCGCATGTCCTCGGAGAAGGACGTGAGCTTCGCGAAGTTCTTCTCGATGCGGGCGCAGACGAAGTTTCCGGCGCCCTGCTTGCGCACGAGGAGGCCTTCTTCCACCAGGCCGTCGATGGCCTTTCGCACCGTGATGCGCGAGATGGAGAGGTCGCTCGCGAGCTGGCGTTCGGCCGGCAGCGCGTCGTCCGGGCCGAGGATCCGCTTCTCGATGGCCTCGCGCAGCGCCCTCTGCAACTGCTGGTACAGCGGCAGGCTTTGGCTCGCATCGAGGGGTCGCAGGATTTCCGCCAGCGAGGTCATTCGGGTCTCCGGTTTGATACCAGTACAGTACCAGAAAAGCAGGCTGCAGGGGGACAGTAGCATTTCTTGTCAAAAATTGGTAGCTTTCTGGCATTGTCTGGTAGTAGAGTGGGCTCACAGAGGTCTTTTAGCCAGTTCGGTGCAGCAGGAATGTCGACGCCACACCACCTAGGGGGAATCCGATGAAGTTCAAGCCAACACCCATCGCATCCGCGGTTGCGTTCGCCCTCGCCGGCGTCGCCATCTCGGCGCACGCACAAGAGGCCAAGACGGAGAAATCCGAGAAGGTCGAGAAGATCGAGGTCACCGGCATCCGGGGCTCGATGGAGAAATCGGTCGAATCCAAGCGCAATGCGGATTCGGTCGTCGAAGTCATCACGGCCGAAGACATCGGCAAGATGCCGGACAAGAACATCGCGGACTCGCTGCAGCGCGTCCCCGGGGTCACCACCAGCTCGCAATCGGGCGGCTCGGGCGGCTTCGACGAAAACGACCGCGTGAGCCTGCGCGGCACCAACCCCAGCCTCACGCAGACCCTCATCAACGGCCACACGGTCGCCTCGTCCGACTGGTTCATCCTCGACCAGGTCGGCCTCGTGGGCCGCAGCGTGAGCTACACGATGCTGCCCTCGGAGCTCGTGAGCCAGGTCTTCATCCGCAAGAGCGCCACGGCCGACCTCGTGGAAGGCGGCGTGGCCGGCGCGGTCGACATCATCACCCGCAAGGCCCTGGACTTCAGGAAGCAGCTCACCGCCGAGGTCTACCTGGGCGGCGTCTATGCGGAACTCCCGAAGAAGACCGACCCGCAATTCAACGCGCTGCTCAACTGGAAGAACGACGCCAACAACTTCGGCGTGCTGGTCCAGGGCTTCTACGAGAAGCGCCACCTGCGCCGCGACGGCCAGGAGATCCTCGGCTACGGCACGATCGACCCGGCCAGCCCGCTCGCCGTTGCGCGCCCCGCCCTCGCCGGCGTCTCCTACCCGACGCTCATCGGCTCCGCGCTCTTCGAGCAGGAACGCGAGCGCAAGGGCGGATTCCTCGACATCCAGGTGAAGCCGCTGAGGGACGTGACGATCGACTTCTCGGCGTTCACGTCGAAGCTCGACGCCACCAACTACAACCGCAACTGGATGATGTGGGGTTCGCACATCATCGGCTCCAACCAGATCCCGACGTCGTATCGCGTGGAAAACGGCACGCTGGTCGCCGCCACGTGGGCCAACGCCGGCACGCCGGGCAACAACGCGCAATACGCGATCGTGGACCAGATCTATCGTCCCGGCGCGTTCTCGGAGACGAGCTTCTTCGACTTCGACGTGAAGTGGCGCATGAACGAGCGCATGACCCTCACCGGCAAGGCGGGCAAGTCCGAAGGCAAGGGCGAAACCCCCGTGCAGCAGGTGTTCGAGGGCGACGTGTTCAACACCGGCGCTTCGTACAGCTTCAACGGCCTGCGCTCCGCGTCCGACGTCTCGTTCCCGAGCGGCAACCCGTCGTCGTTCGTGGGCACGTCGCTCGACTGGATCTTCGGCGCGAGCCCCGGCAAGACGAAGGACGAAGAGAAGTACGGCCAGGTGGACGGCGACTACGACCTGGGCAACAAGACGTTCCCGGGGCTCAAGTTCGGCTACCGCTGGGCCGAGCACGAGCGCAGCACGACGCAAGTCGCGCAGGGCCCGCTCTTCTCGGCCGACCCGTTCAACGCCGCGAACCTGCCGCGCTGGAACGGCGAGACCTATCCGGGCAACTTCGGCAACGGCCTGGGCGGCCGCTTCCCCACCAACGTGTGGCAGATCGCGCCGGGCGAGCTCGAGCGCTGGGGCAACATCTACACGAACCGCGATCCGGTCACCCGCCAGTACTGGCCGGGCGAGTTCTCGATGAAGGAGAAGATCCAGGCGCTGTACCTCATGGGCAACTTCGAGGGCCAGGGCTATGCCGGCAACGTGGGCCTGCGCTACGTGAAGACGGACGAGGACGTGCTCGTGAACGTCGCCATCCCGGGTTCGGTCTGCGGCGCGCTCGCACCCTGTCCGCAGGTTCCGGGCGCGATCACCACCTCGGCCTTCGGCTCGTTCTACCGCAACTCGGTGAAGAACGAGTACAAGGACTGGCTGCCTTCGGCCAACCTGAAGATCGACATCGACAAGGACTCGGTGCTGCGCTTCGCGGCGGCCAAGACCATGGCGCGCCCGGACTACAGCGCGCTCGGCGGCTCGATCACGGCCGACGACACCACCCACACGGGCAACGGCGGCAACCCGAACCTGAAGCCGATCCGCTCGACCAACCTCGACGTGTCCTACGAGTACTACTACGCGCCGCGCTCGCTGGCGGCCGTGGGCCTGTTCTACATGGACCTGAACAACTACGTCGGCTTCGGCACGTACCAGCAGCAGTTGCTCGACATCCGCACGAACACGTTCCAGACGTACACCATCTCCGCGCCGACCAACAGCAGCGGCAAGGTGAAGGGCGTGGAACTCTCGTGGCAGCAGCCGCTGCCGTGGGGCTTCGGCGGGTTCGCGAACTACACGTACTCGCATGCCAAGGAAGACACCGGGGCGGACCTCGTCGGCGCCTCGAAGAACACCGGCAACATCGGCGGCTACTGGGAAGGCCGGGGCTTCAGCTTCCGCCTCGCCTACACCTACCGCTCGGAGTTCTTCGTGGGCCTGGACCGCAGCACGCCCCAGTACCAGGACGACACGGGCACGGTCAACGCGGCGATCAACTACGCGATCAACGACCGGTTCAGCCTGAGCGCGGAAGCCCTGAACCTGAACGACCCGATCCTCAAGTACTACGGGGCGAACCAGGACCAGCCGCGCGCTTTCTACCGCAACGGGCGCCAGTACTACTTCGGGATCCGCGCCAAGCTGTAAAGAGTGTGTAGCAGGTGGGAGTGGCCGTGGGGGGTGGTCCATCGTGAGGGTGGGCCCTCCAATTCGAGGGCGGGGAGACGCATTCACCCCGCCCTCTTTTCATTCGCCGTTCGATAGACTCCACATCGTGATGAGAATCCCCTGCTTCGCGGGCCCCATCCTCGGGCTCGGCCTCGCCCTGGCGCTCTCCTCGGTCGCCGCCGACGAGATCGCGATCGTTCCCAACCCCGCTTCCATCGAGCGGCAGGAAGGGCCGCCGTTCGCATTCCGCACCAGCGCGGTGGTGGTCGCCGCGCCGGGTGACCGGGATGCGCAGTCGGCCGCGCTCATGCTGGGCGCCATGATCGAGCGGCAGCACGGCATCAAGACGGTCGTCCAGAAGAACATTCCCCAGCCTCACGCGATCATGCTGTCCCGCGCGAACCCCGCGCTGCCGTCCGAGGGCTACCGGATCGAGGTGAAGCCCGAGAAGGTCACGATCTTCGCCTCCGGCCCGGCGGGATTCTTTTACGGCTCCGTGACGCTGGTGCAGATGATCGACAAGCGCACGATCCCGGCCGTCACCATCGACGACGCCCCGCGCTTCCGCTGGCGCGGCCTGATGCTCGATTCCGCGCGCCACTATCAATCGCCCGCGTTCGTGAAGAAGCTGATCGACGCGATGGCGATGAACAAGCTGAACGTGCTGCACTGGCACCTCACCGACGACCAGGCGTGGCGCCTCGAGATCAAGAAGTATCCGAAGCTCACCTCCGTGGGCGCGTGGCGCGTGCCCGCCGGACAGGCGCCGCGGAAGGACATCGATCCGAAGACCGGCAAGCCGCGCCTCTACGGCGGCTTCTACACGCAGGCGCAGGTGCGCGAGATCGTCGCGTACGCGGCCCAGCGCGCGATCACGATCGTCCCCGAGATCGAGATGCCCGGCCATGCAACCGCCGCCATCGCCGCCTACCCGTGGCTCTCCGCGATCGCCGATCCGCCCAGGGCGGTGCCCGCCGACTGGGGCATCTACCCGCACGCCTACAACCTCGACGACAAGACCTTCCGCTTCCTCGAGGACGTGCTCGACGAAGTGTTCGCCCTCTTTCCCTCGCCCTACATCCACGTGGGCGGCGATGAAGTCGAGAAGTCGCAGTGGAAAGCCTCCGCCGCGGGCCAGGCCCGCATGAAGGCGATGGGCACCGAGGATCCCGAGAAGCTGCAGGCGTACTTCACCGAGCGCATCGCGAAGTACGTCGCCTCGAAGAAGCGCCGGCTCGTGGGCTGGGACGAGGTCCTCGAGCCCGGCCTGCCGAAACACGCGGTGGTGATGTCCTGGCGCGGCATCGACGGCGCGCTGAAGGCCGCCGCGCAGGGCCACGACACGATCCTCGCGGCGCATCCCACGCTCTATTTCGACAGCCGCACGAGCGGGCGGCCGGACGAGCCCCCGGGGCGCGGCACGGTGATCTCGATGAAGGACGTCTACGCCTTCGAGCCGATGCCCGAGAAACTCTCGCCGCTCGAACGCCGCCACGTGCTCGGCCTGCAAGGCCAGGTCTGGACGGAGCACGTGCGCACCGAGGAGCGCGTGGCGCACATGACGTTCCCGCGCTCGGCGGCGGTCGCGGAGCTCGGCTGGTCGAACCCCGGGCGGCGCCAGTGGCGCGATTTCCTGCGGCGCGTGTCGGCGCAGTTCCCCCGCTACGAGGCGATGGGCTTTCCCGTCGCGGACAGCGGATTCGCCGCGCGCGCGACTGTTGTTCCCGCCGAGGCGGGAAGCCAGTCCGTCGAACTCGCCAACGGCTTCAACTACGGCGAGATCCGCTACACGCTCGACGGCAGCGAGCCCACCGCGAAGTCGCCGCGCTACGAAATACCCGTGAAGGTCGCGCCCGGCGTCGTGCTGCGCGCGACCACGTTCGACGGAGAGCGTCGCATCTCGAACCCGCGCACCCTCGCCACCGATCCCGCGCACGCGACGCGACGGGCGAGCCAGCAACTGAAGCTCTGCAGCGAGCACATCGCGCTCTCGCTCGAGGACGACGCGCCGCTGAACGGGCCGCGCGCGGCGTTCCTGGTCGACATCCAGAACCCGTGCTGGATCTACGAAGGCGCGGACCTCGCGAACGTGAAGGGCATCACCGCGTCCGTGGGCCAGGTGCCGTTCAACTACCAGATCGGCGAACTGGTGAAGCAGATCCACTTCCCGAAACCGGCCACGCCCGAAGGCGAGCTCGAAGTGCGCCTCGGCTGCGACGGCGACGTGATCGCGCGCCTGCCGCTGGCGCCGGCCGCTTCGCACATGGGCGTGACCACGCTGCCCACCGCGAGCATCGCGCCGCGCACCGGCCGCGTGAACCTTTGCATGCGCTTCTCGCAACCCGCGCTGGAACCCTTCTGGGTGCTCGACACGATCGAGCTCGCGCGATGACGATCCTCACGCTGCGTGCGCCCATGGCCGGCTGGTGTTCCGGCCTCGACGAGGTGCCCGATCCGGTGTTCGCCGAAAAGATGGCGGGCGATGGGGTGGCCATCGAGCCCACCGCGGGCGCCGTGCACGCGCCTTGCGACGGAGAGGTCGTCGCGATGAAGGGTGCGAAGCACGCCGTGACGATCCGCACCGCGTCTGGCGAGGAAGTCCTCATCCATGTCGGCATCGACACCGTGCAGCTCGAGGGCGCGGGCTTCGCCTGGGCCGTGGCACCGGGCCAGCACGTGAAGTCGGGCGATCTCCTCCTGCGCTTCGACCTCGATCTCGTCGCGCGCCGCGCGAAGAGCGCCGTCACGCCCGTGCTGGTCGTGAACGGCGGCGAGGTGCGGCGCGCGAATCGCGATGCGTTGGTGGCCGTGGGCGATTTCCTCGCGGAGATCGAGATCGCCGCGCCGGCTGCGAAGGCCGCCGCGAACGACGAGGTCGCTCCGTCGTCGCGGCGCGAAGCGCGCCGGCATTTCGGCGTGCCTTTCGAGCATGGCCTGCATGCACGCCCCGCCGCCCTCGTGGCCGCGGCATTGAAACCGTTCGACGCGGAAGTCTCGATCCACGCGCAGGGTCGCAACGCCAACGCCCGCAGCACCACGGCGATGATGGCGCTCGGCGTGCGCTGCGGCGACACGATCGAGGTCGTGGCCGTGGGCGCCCAGGCCGAAGAAGCGGTCTCCGTGCTCGCGACCCTTCTCGCCCTGCCCCAGGCCCCCGCCCTGCCTTCCGCCCCGGAGAGGCGCAAAGCGGCCGTGACCGAGAAGACGCTCGTGGGCGTCATCGCCTGCCGGGGCATCGCCATCGGCCGCGCCACACCGTGGTCGCACGCGGAGATTGCCGTCGACGAAGCAGGCCGCGGCGCCGCCGAGGAATCCGAAGCCCTGAAGCTCGCCCTCGCTCGCGTGCGTGCCCACCTGGTGGACCTCGCCTCGAAGGCGAGCGGCGACCAGAACGCGATCCTATCGGCGCACGTGGAACTCGTGGACGATCCGGACCTGCACCAACGCGCGTCGAACGCGATCGCGCGTGGCAAGAGCGCGGGCCACGCGTGGCGTGGCGCGACCCGCACGACCTCGAACGCGCTCGATGCGCTCGACGACCCGCGCATGCGCGAGCGTGCCGCGGACCTGCGCGACCTCGAGAACCAGGTGCTGCGCGTGTTGATCGGCAAGCCGCCGGCGAGCACGCGCGAACTGCCGCACGGCTCGATCCTCCTCGCCGACGAGCTGCTCCCCTCGCAACTCGCGTCGCTCGACCGCACGCGCATCGCCGGCATCGTGATGGCGCGCGGCGGCGCCACGTCGCACGTGGCCATCATCGCGGCATCGCTGGGCATCCCGGCGCTGGTCGCCGCGGGGCCGGGCGTGCTCGAGGTGGCCGAGGGCACGCACCTCATCCTCGATGCGGAGAACGGCCGCCTCGACATCGATCCGGCGCCGGAAGCGCGCACCGCGATGCAGGGCGCGCAGTCCGAACGCGCGAAGCAGGAAGCCACCGATCGCGAGCGCGCCCTCGAACCCGGCGCCACGAAGGACGGCACGAAGATCGCGGTGTACGCGAACCTCGGTTCCGCCGGCGATGCGCGCACCGCCGTCGTCCACGGGGCGGAAGGCTGCGGGCTGCTGCGCACCGAGTTCCTGTTCCTCGATCGGCGCGAGCCTCCCGGTGAAGACGAGCAGGTCCGGGCCTACCAGGAGATCGCCACCGCGATGCAGGGCCGCCCGCTCACCATCCGCACGATGGACATCGGCGGCGACAAGCCCATCGCCTACCTGCCGCTGCCGCGCGAGGAGAATCCCGCGCTGGGCTTGCGGGGCGTTCGCACGAGCCTGTGGAAGCCGGGGCTGCTGCGCACGCAACTGCGCGCCATCCTGCGCGTCTCCCCGGCCTCGCAGGTGCGCATCCTGCTGCCGATGGTGACGGACGTGGAGGACGTGCGCGTCGTGCGCGAGATGATCGATGACGTGCGCAGCGAACTCGGCGTCGAAGCCTCGCCCCCGCTCGGCGTGATGATCGAGACGCCCGCCTCCGCGATGCTCGCCGACCAACTCGTCGAGGTCGCCGATTTCCTGTCGATCGGCACCAACGACCTCTCGCAATACACGCTCGCGATGGACCGCGGGCATCCGGAGCTCGCGTCGCGCCTCGACGCGATGCACCCCGCGGTTCTGCGCCTCATCGCGGTCGCCGCCGATGCCGCGCAGGGCGCCGGCAAGGAGGTCGCCGTCTGCGGCAGCCTCGGCTCCGACGTCGCGGCGATCCCGATCCTCGTGGGCCTGGGCGTGCACGAGGTCTCCGTCGTACCGACGTCGATCCCGCGCATCAAGAGGACGCTGCGCTCGCACGACCTCGCGTCCTGCAAAGCCCTTGCACACGAGGCGCTCGAGCAGAAGAGCGCCGCGGCCGTGCGCAAACTCACGGGAGGTGCCCGATGAAAGGCCTGCTCGACAGCCTGCAATCGCTCGGGCGCGCGCTGATGCTGCCCATCGCCGTGCTGCCCATCGCCGGCTTGCTGCTGCGGCTGGGGCAGCCGGACCTGCTCGGCATCGCCTTCGTCGCCGCGGCCGGCGACGCGGTGTTCTCCAACCTCGGCGTGATCTTCGCCATCGGCGTGGCGGTCGGCCTCGCGCGCGAGAACCACGGCGCCGCGGGCCTCGCCGGCGCGGTGGCGTACTTCATCTCGACGCACGGCACGGCGGCGATCGCCGGCCTTCCGGCGAAGGAAATCTCGCGGCTCTCCGTTCCGCTGGGCATCATCTGCGGCGTTGTCTCGGGCGCGCTCTACAACCGCTACAGCAACATCAAGCTGCCGGACTACCTCGCGTTCTTCGGCGGGCGGCGCTTCGTGCCCATCGCCGCGGGTTTCGCCGCGCTCGCCGTGGCCGTCGTGTTCGGCTTCGCGTGGCCGGCGCTCGTGGCCGGCATGGATGCGCTCACGCGTGCCGTGCTCGACGCGGGCGGCTTCGGGCTCTTCCTCTACGGTGCGTTGAATCGCCTGCTCATCGTCACGGGGCTGCATCACATCCTCAACAACGTGGCGTGGTTCCTCCTCGGCGAATTCGCGGGCAAGACCGGGGACCTGAATCGCTTCTTCGCGGGCGATCCCGGCGCGGGCGCCTTCATGAGCGGCTTCTTTCCCGTGATGATGTTCGGGCTCCCCGCCGCGTGCCTCGCGATGTATCACACGGCGCACCCCTCGCGAAAGCGGGCAACCGGCGGCCTGCTGCTCTCGATGGCCCTCACGTCGTTCCTGACCGGGGTCACCGAGCCGATCGAGTTCACGTTCATGTTCCTCGCACCCGTGCTCTACGCGATGCATGCGATCCTCACCGGCCTCGCGATGGTGACGATGGACCTGCTGCACGTGCGCCTGGGCTTCAGCTTCTCCGCCGGGCTCTTCGACTACGTGCTCAACTTCGGCAAGGCCACGCATCCGCTGTACCTGCTGCCCGTGGGTGCGCTCTACTTCGGCCTCTACTACGGGCTCTTCCGCTGGTGCATCGTGAAATTCAACCTCCGGACGCCGGGGCGCGAGCCGCTGGATGCGCAACCCACCGCAGTGGCCCCGAGAGCGGGAACCACGGCCGCGGCCGATGGCTTCATCGCGGCCTTCGGCGGCGCGGCGAACCTCACGACGGTGGATGCGTGCACGACGCGGCTACGGCTGGTGCTCGCCGACCGCACGAAGGTCGATGAGCCGGCCCTGAAGGCACTGGGTTCGCGCGGGATGATCGCGGTCGGCGGCAACGGCCTGCAGGTGGTGCTCGGGCCGATGGCCGATCAGGTCGCGAGCGACATTCGCGCACGGCTGGGTGCGGCAACGGAATCGACGCGGCGAGCGGCGGGTGCGCTGCTGGCGTCGCTGGGCGGACGAGAAAATATCGCGGGGATCGAAGCGAAGGCCGGTCGCGTGCTGGTGGTGGTGAAGGTCGCCTCCGCCGTCGACGAGGCCGCGCTCGCGACGCTGGGTCTGCGCGGCTTCGCACGGCCCACGCCGCTCAGCGTTCACCTGCTCGACCCGGCGAGCGAAGCGCTGGCCTCCGAACTGGCCTAGGGAAACCCTAGCGGACGGCGATCAGCGACGAGACGTCGTTGAGATAGGCGCGCAGCTTGCGTTGCACGGAAGCGCGCTGCTCCGGCGTCCAGGTGTGCGAGAGCGCGACCATCATGTCGGCGACCTGCTCGTCGCGCCGGGCCAGCGCCTGCGTGTACTCGGGCTTGCGCCACGATTCGGTCTGCATGAGCACGCGGCGCAGGCCCGCGACCAATTCCGCCTTGGGCGGCTTCGCCTGCACCAGCGCCACGATGAGCTCCTGCCGCACGATGCGATCGGCGAGGCGCATGTAGGCCACGTCCACCATCGTGCGGACGTCCTGCGCGACCAGGGCGCGCTGTTCGCGGGAGAGGCGGCCGGTGTAGGTCTCGATCTGGTCGATCATCTTCTCGGCGCGGCGCTCGGCGCGCTCCTCGGCGGTGCCGCGCGCCGTTTCCTTCTCGATCTTGAGGCTTTCCTTGGCGAAGCGGCGCTCGAAGTGGCGGGCCTGCTCCGTGTCCAGCTGCAGCAGGAGTTCGGCCATGTCGGGCAGGGCCTGCTCCACGGCGCGATCGTAGTAGCTGCGCAGCGTCTTGTTCACCCAACGCGCGTCCTCGAGGGTGAGGGGGCGCTCGGTGCGGCGCACGGCCTCGAGCAGGTCGCGCTCGTAGGTCGGCAGCTCCGTTTCGCGGTGCCAGGCCTGCAGCCGGCTGAAGCGCGTGCGAACCCAGTCTTCCTGGTCCCCGGAGAGATCGAAGTAGTCGTCCACCATGTAGGTGACGACGGGCGAGGCGTTGTTGTACGCGAGCCGGCCCACGCTGCAAGCCGCCAGCAGCAGGACGGCCGAGCCGAGGACCAAGCCTGCGCGAAGTCTGGATAGGGCGGAAGTCATGGGGATCAGATGCGATTGCCGGGCGGGAGTTTCAACCATTTGCCCAGACTTGCATGTTTCCCCCGCTACGGATGTCAGCTACCAGGGAATCGGCTTGCGGTCCCGGAAGAACTGCCCTGTAGGACCATTGGAAGGCAAGGTGCAGAGCCACAGCGCCGTATCCGCGCCCTCCTCCACGGAGCGCGGCGCTTCGTCCCCACCCATCTCGGTGCGGACCCAGCCCGGGCTCATGGAGTTGACCAGGATGCCGGCGTCGGCCACCTCGGCCGAGAGCGTCTTCGTAAAGGCGTTCAACGCGGCCTTCGACACGCGGTAGGCCGGGCTGCCCGCGCCCATGTGGTGGAGCTGGCCCAGGCCGCTGGAGATATTCACGATGCGCCCGGCCCGGAGCTTCCTCATCAGCGGCACCACTTCGCGGCACATGCGCACCGCGCCGAAGAGGTTGGTTTCGAAGGTCTCGCGCCAGGTGGACGTGGGCGTGTCGACCACCTTCGCGTCCGTCGATTCCGGGTAGACGCCGGCGTTGTTCACGAGCACCCCCGGCGCCCCGTGTTCCTTCTCGACCGTCTCGACGAAGCGCCGGACGCTCTTGGTGTCGTTCACGTCAAGCTGGTAGGACACCACGTTGGAGCGGCGGCCGCGAACTTCGGCGGCGGCGGCCTCTCCCTTGGCGAGATCCCGAGACCCGATGACGACGAAAATGTCTTCCTTCATCAACTGGCGGGCGATTTCGAGGCCGATGCCCCGGTTGCCCCCCGTGACGATGGCGATCTTCTTGGCTGGCATTGCGTTCCCTGTCTCCGTTGGGCGACGCCTTGGCACGGCGTTTTCACCACGCTGCTATGATATCCGGATGAGCAATGACGACGCACAACGAGACCTCGAACAGAAGGCGTTGCGGAACGTCCGCTCCCTGGTGGACAAGATCGAGGCCGAGGATTCGCAGGGCAGCCGGAAGCAGGTGGTTGCCGTGATTGCGATCGTCGCGTTGGTGGCCATCGTGGGCGTCGGCATCATCGTCAGCCGCGGCAAGTCGGCGGATCGACCCAGCAAGACCGCCATCGAGATCCCCCCGCCCAAGCTCCCCGGCACCCCGAAGTAGATGCTTCGCATCTGGGGACGGCTCTCGTCCGTCAACGTGCAGAAGGTCGTGTGGTGCGCGGATGAACTCGGCCTCGCCTACGAGCGGATCGACGCCGGCGGCGCCTTCGGGGTCAACGACACGCCCGAATACCTCGCGATGAATCCGAACGGCCTCGTGCCGGTGATCGACGACGACGGGTTCGTCCTCTACGAATCGAACGCAATCGTGCGTTATTTCGCCGCGAAGCATGCGGCCGGGCGGCTCTGGCCCGAGGCGCTGAACGCGCGAGCCGATGCGGACCGCTGGATGGAATGGCAATCGACGGGCTACACGCCGGCGATGGTCACCGCGTTCGTGCAGCTTTGCCGCACTCCGGCGGAAAAGCGCGATGCCGCCGCCATCGAAGCCTCGCGCGTGAAGGGCGAGACCTTCTCCGCGGTGCTGGACGCCCATCTCGCCGGACGGGAATTCGTGGCGGGGAAAGCCTTCTCGGTCGCGGACATCTCGGTAGGCTGCGCCGCCCACCGCTGGCTGGGGCTGCCGATCGCGCGCACGCCCCGCCCGAACCTCGAACGCTGGTACGCGGCGATGAAGGCGCGTCCGGCCTCGAAGCTGGTGCTCTCCCAACCGGTCAAATAAAAATCGCGGTCAGGGTAGAAATATCATCACGAGGCCCCGGCCTCGACAGATATTTCTACCCTGACCCCGATTTTTTAATGGGAGTCTGACCCCAATTATTTTTTCGGGTAGAGGATGAGCTGGGTGCAGCGGAAGAGCGCCAGCGGCTTGTCCGAAGTGCCCGCGTAGACGATCGCATCCCAAACCTGGGTCGTTCTCCCGAGGTGCACGGGCTTGGCCTCGGCGCGGATGGAACCCTCGCGCGCCGTGCCCAACATGTTGGCCTTCAGCTCGATGGTGGTGAAGCTCTCGGCGCCTTCGGGCAGGTGCGCGATGCACGCGTAGCCCGCCGCGGTATCCGCGAGCGAGACGATGGTCCCGGCATGCAGGAAACCATTCGGCGCCATCAGTTCGGGCCGGACGTCGAGGGCGATCACCACGCGCCCTTCCTTCAACTCCGTGACCTGCATGCCCATGAGGCCGGGCAGCGCGCCCTGGCTGCGGCGGTTGAAATCCGCCGGGTCCTTCCCGGGACGCAAGCTCATCGGGAAATCGCCGCTCGATTCGCGACGCGGGGCAGCGCAACCGGGCTGCGGCGCAGGAGGCGCTCGGCCAGCAGCACGTGGGCGACGCCGGCCACCGGCAAGGCGAAGACGACGACCACCGCGAGCGGGAATTTCAGCAGCGCCACCTGCCAGGCGCCCTGCCCGAGCCCCAGGGCCAGCATCGTGCCGATCGCGATGCCGAGATCCACTTCGACGATGAAGGTGAGCAAGCTGCGCGTGCGGGCCCGCGTGAGGTACTGCCGCAGCGACAGGTCTCCGTAGGCCGTGGCGATCGCGAACGCGAAGGCGAAGGTGGAAAGTGCCGCGAGCTCGACCAGGGCCAGCTTCGAGAACACGCCTTCCAGCGCGGCCACCACGGTGGCGACGGCCCAGAGGCCGAGAGCGATGAACAGGACGCGGGGGGTATCTTCGTGGGTGCGGGTCTTCATGGTCATCTCCTTCTAGAGCAGCGGTGCGGGCGCGTGATACGCGGCGCGTTCGTTCGAGGCGGGCGGCGGGGCGAAACGCACCGCGTCGCGGAGGAAATCGACGGCATCGGCCACGACTTCGGGGTTGCGAAGGATCATGCGATGGCCCAGCCCCGTGGTGGGTACGAAGCGGGCATCGCGCCACGCGCGCGCCACGGCGAGGCCGCTCGCCTGCGACACTTCGCGATCGCCCGCGTCGTGGATCACGAGCGCCGGGGCTTCGATGCTCGAAACCGCATGCGGCAATTCGTACTCGCTCCACGCGATGCCCAGCCGGCGCTCGATGCGCGATTGCATCTCGCGGCGCAGGCGTTCGGGCAGTCCCAGCATGCGGGCGAAGTGGCCGGAGTACCGGATGACCGAGTGCGGGGGCGCCACGAGCACGACGCGAAGGTTGCGCGGGTCCGCGCGCAGCCAGGCGCCCAGCGCCGCGGCACCGAGCGAATGGCCGATCACGCCGGCGATCCTCGCGCCGCGCGTGTCGAGGTCGCGCGCCATCGACTCGAGGTCCTTCACGAAATGCGGCAGCGACGCCTCGTGCCCCGCGCTGAGGCCGTGGGCCGCGTGGTCGAACGTGACGACCTGGTAGCCGGCGTCGAGCAGGGCCGGGACGAAGGCGCGGAACTGGGCGCCGCGGCCGCCCCACCCATGCGACAGCAGGATGGCGGGGCGGCCCGGGTGGCCGAAGCGCCACGCCGCGAGAGGGCCGTACGGGGAGTCGACCGTGTAGGGCTTGCCCGTGGCCAGCAGCTCGCGTTCGCGCTGGGTGTGGTCGAAGCGTGGCGGCGTGAGGAAGAGGGTCGTCGCCCGATCGATCGCGAGCGCGGGGGCGAGCGCCGCGGAGACGCCCATCTGCAGGCGCGTCCACGCGAGTGCCAGAGCGTTACGAACGTTCGTGCTATTTGTGGACAAGCGTGTGGGGACGGTCATGTTCATTCCTTCCAGGGGATCAGCGGCGCGCGGCCGCTGGGACTTTCGCGGACGGCGAACGCGCGCCGTCGATCAGGCGGTTGAACGCCGTAAGGGCTCGCTTCTGGGCGAGTTCGTGGCCCATCAGCAATTCGCAGCGATAGGACGAAAGCACGATGCCGACGATCTCGAAGGCGATCTGCATCGTGTCCGTTTCGGGCGCCAGCTCGCCGACGTCCACGGCCATCTGGGCAGCCTTGGCGAGCTCGCGTTCGAGCAGGCGCTGGCGCTCCAGGACGGCATCGCGCATCGGGCCGGGCTGGTGGTTGTACTCCTCGGAGGCCGCGTTGATCGGGCAGCCTTTCAGCTCGGCGCGGGCGGGCCATTCGACCCAGTTCTCGACCAGGGCGCCCAGGCGCTTCAGCCCGCGCGGCATCTTCATCGCCGGCATGAAGACAGCCTCGGTGAAACGGCGGGAGGCTTCGTCCAGGGTGGCGATCTGCAGCTCGAGCTTGGAGCCGAAGTGCGCGAAGAGGCCGCTCTTGGACAAACCGGTCTTTTCCGCGAGCGAGCCGATAGTGAGCGCTTCAAAACCGCCTTCCGAAGCCATCTCGACGGCGGCATCGAGGATCTGGGCCCGGGTGGACTCACCCTTGGTGCCCTGGCGGAGGAAGTTGTGCGCAGCGTTCATGAGCCCAGAATAGAACGACCGTTCGTTCTTTGTCAAGCCCCTGGCGGCGGCCCCACTGAAAGGCCCAAGGCGTTCTCCGCAGATAAACGGGGATAAACGCCGATAAAAACAAAGACAATATATAAAACAATCACTTATATGACTTTATCGGCGTTTATCTGTGTTTATCTGCGGAGGAAGCCTTTCGCCTTTGACTTGCCTTACCTCGCGCCAGCGACGATCCGCTGGAAGGTGACGAGCATCCCGGCGGTGGCCCCCCAGATGAACCGGGAGCCGAAGGGCATCGCCCAGTAGTGCCGCATCCGGCCCTTGTAGAAGGCGCTCTCGTGCTTGTGGTTGCCGGCGTCGAGCAGGAAGGCGAGCGGGACCTCGAAGACATCGGCGACCTCATCCGGATCCGGCCGCCAGTCCGCGAGGGGCGGCTCGGCCCACCCGACGATGGGGATCACGTTGAAGCCGGTGGAGGTCATGTACGCGGGCAGGCGCCCGAGGACCTCGACGCGCGTGGGGTCGAGCCCGACTTCCTCGTGCGATTCGCGCAGCGCGGTCGATTCCGCGTCCGGATCGCCCTCCTCGCGCCGCCCACCGGGGAAGCTGATCTGCCCGGCGTGCGCGGGCAAGTGCGCGGTGCGTTGCGTGAAGACGACCGTGGGGCCTTCGGCGCGATTCACGATCAGCAGCAACACCGCGGCCGGTCGCAGCACCGCGCGCCCCGCCTCGCGCTGCTTCTCGAGGTCGTCGGCGGTGAGGAGGTCTTCGAGGGGCGGGAGGTCGGCGAGGCGTGCCCGGATGTCGTCGCGATCCACGGGCCAAGTATAAGATGCCGCGACCATGACCATGATCCTCCACGACTACTTCCGCTCTTCGGCTTCGTTTCGCGTGCGCATCGCCGTGAACCTGAAGGGGCTCTCGCCCGAGCGGCGCTCCGTGCACCTGGTGAAGGGCGAGCAGCGTTCGGCCGATTACCTCGCGATCAACCCGCAGGGATTCGTGCCGATGCTCACGATCGGGGACCGGCGCTTCACGCAGTCGCTCGCGATCATCGAGTACCTCGACGAGACCTATCCGCAGCCGCCCCTGCTGCCCAAGACCGCCGAGGAGCGCGCATGGGTGCGTTCGGTGGCCCTGGCGATCGCGTGCGACATCCACCCGCTCAACAACACGCGCGTGCTGGCGCACCTGAAGCACGCGCTGGCGACATCCCAGGAGACGCGCGACGACTGGTACCGCCACTGGATCACCGAAGGCTTCAACGCCATCGAGACCCAGCTGGCCGGCCGTGCCACCGGGCGCTTTTGCCTCGGGGACACCCCGACCCTCGCGGACATCTGCCTCGTCCCCCAGGTCTTCAATTCCCAGCGCCTCCACATGGCCCTCGCCCCCTGGCCCCGGATCAGCTCGATCCACGCGGCCTGCCTCGCCGTGCCCGCGTTCGCCGACGCGGTGCCCGCAAAGCAGCCCGACGCGGAATGAATGGATGAATAAAGGGGTCAGACTCCTTTATTCGACAAGGCAGGCACGAATAAAGGAGTCTGACCCCTTTATTCATCCCGCGATCCAGCGGGAACTTTTCGGGCGCGCCAGGGCAATGGAGGGTAAGAGGATGCGCGAAAACCAATGCCCCCACGGAACATGCAACCCGAGCTGAGCCTGCTGGCCAAGATGAAGCAGGGAGACGAACAGGCGTTCGTGGCCCTGTATCGCCGGCACAAGGACGCGGTGTACCGGTTCGCGCTGATGTGCACCGGATCGCCGGCGAGCGCGGCCGAAGTGACGCAGGAGACGTTCCTGCACTTCATGACGCGTACCGACCAGTTCGACCCGACGCGCGGCAGCATCGCGGCGTGGCTGTGCGGCGTCGCGAGGAACCTCGCCCGCAAGGAGTACAACCCGCGCGAGCTGGCCACCGACCCGGCGGACCTCGCGGACGATGCGAACCTCTCGGAGGCGCACATCGACCACGACACGCCGCTCGAACGCCTGCTCAAGGGTGAAGTCGCCGAGCAGGTCCGCAGGGCCGTCGCGCGCATCGCGCCGCATTACCGCGACGTGCTGATCCTCTGCGAGTTGTCCGAATTGAGTTACGCCGAAGCCGCGCAGGTGTGCGGCATCGACATCGGCACCGTGCGCTCCCGCCTTTCCCGGGCGCGGGCGCAACTGGCCGAACGCCTGGCCCGCCAGGGAATCCTCGCGAATCCCGTGCGGGCCAAGGAGATGAGCTGACATGAACGCGAACGAATCCGACCTGAACCCGCTGCACGACGCCTTCCTCACTTCGCGGCTGGACGAACTGCGAGGCGAGCTCGCGCACGTGACCGCGCCGGATGCGCTGGAAGCCCAACTCACCGCCGCGTTCCGCAAGCGCCACGCGAAAGCGCGCCGCCCCGCGCTGTGGTGGATGCCGCCGCTGGCACTCGCCGCCACCGTGGCCCTCGTGAGCTGGATGGTGCATGTGCCGGTGATCATTTCCCCCGAGCCCTCGATCGAAACCACGATCGCGGGCGACGCCGACCCGGGGCCGTTCCTGGCCCTTCGCCCGCTGGAGCGCATCGCGCTCGAGCCGGGCGTGACCGTGGTCGCCACCGAGTTTCCGCGCGCCCTGCTCGCCGACTGGGGTCTGCCCGTCTCTCCCGAGCGGGCAGGCGAGCCGGTGCGCGCGGAAATGCTGTACTCGGCGCAAGGCGAACCGCTCGCCGTGCGCCTCCTCGACTGAACTCACAAGGACCGAACGATGAAGATCCGACTCCTGGCCGCACTCGTCGCCGTCGCGCTCGCGGCTCCCGCGTACGCCGGCACCCACGAAAAACACACGCAAGTGTTCGAATACGACCTCCTCGCCGCCAACGAGTCCGGCGACGCCTGGCAGCGCTGGGCCGAGGACTTCTCCAACGACATGCGCATGTCGGCCGGCACGATGTTCAGCGGCCGCGTCGACTCCTCGCGCGTCGTGAAGAACGCCCCGTACAGCGCCGAGGTCGTCACGGAAGCGAACCAGCCCCTGCCCGACGGCAACGTGATCAGCAAGAAGACATCGGGCCAGGTCTATCGCGACGCGCAGGGGCGCACGCGCCAGGAAACGGGCAGCGATCCGAAGTCGCGCACGGTCTTCATCAACGACCCGGTCGACAGCAAGCGCATCGTGCTGACCCCGGGCTCGAAGCGCGCGGTCGTGGCGCCGCGGTCCTTCCACACGTCCTCGTCGAAGACGAAGGACAAGCAGGTGATCAGCCTGAACGGCACCGAGATCCGCGTCGAGGACGGCAAGGCCTTCGTCGACGGCAAGGAAATTACCACCGGCAAGACCGAGTTCACGGTCGGCAACAAGGTGGTGCGCATCAACGGCGTCAACATCACGGTCGACGGCAAGGAAGTCTTCAGCCTGCCGAACGTCGTCATCAAGACGATCGGCGAGAGCGAGACGGGCGACGGCACCACGCGCAAGGAAGTGCGCGTGCAGATCGTGAAGAACGGCGACGGCAGCGTGCTCGAGATCCCGATGCCGCCGATGCCCCCGATCCCGCCCGTCCCCGGCACGAGCCTGGCACCCCTGCCGCCGACCCCGCCGCTCGCGGGCACCTCGATCATGCGCTTCGAGGGCATGGGCAAGCTCGGCAAGGGCGTGACCACGTCGATGGGCACCAAGACCTTCGACGGCGTCTCCGCCGAGGGCAAGAAGACGACGTGGACCATCGCCGCGGGCAGCATCGGCAACAAGAACCCGATCGAGATCACCTCGGAGTCGTGGTACTCGCCGGACCTGCAACTCACCGTGTACTCGCGCTACAACGACCCGCGCCAGGGCGAATCGATCTATCGCCTGGCGGGCATCAAGCGTGGCGAGCCGTCCTCGGACCTCTTCCGCGTGCCGGAGGGCTACGAGACGATGTCGAAGGAAGCCGAGCGCGAGAAGGCCCGCAAGGAACGCGACCGCGATCGCGAGATGCAGCGCCTGGACCGCGAGCAGCAGCGCCTGGAGCAGGAGCGCGAGCGCCTGCAGCGGGAGCGCGAGCGGCTGAAGGGCTAGTGCGGGGTTTTTCGCCCCACACGCCTATAATCGGAGCTATCCACGACAGGAGAGTACCGACATGGGCAGAGGCGACAAGCGCAGTTTCAAGGGCAAGGTCTTCCGCGGCAGCTTCGGCAACACGCGCAAGCGCAAGAACAACAAGGCCATGAACATGGCGGCCCGCGCCAAGAAGGCCAAGTAGTCAGAATCCCGATCCCGGCGTGAGGAGGAAGTCCGCCTCCTCCGGGGTCGAGGCCCTGCCCAGCGCCGCGTTGCGGTGCGGGAAGCGGCCGAAGCGCCGGATCACCTCACGGTGCTTCTCGGCCCACTTCGCGAGACCCTCCAGCCCGGGTTCCGTTTGCAGCACCTCGAAGAGCCCGACCGCGCGATCCTGGCGGGCGAGGTCCTCCGCGTGCTCGAGGGGCAGGTAGACGAACTGCCGCGCGAGCGGCCACAGTTCGCGATCCCACCCGCGCGCCAGCATCGACTCCGCCACGGCCAGGGCCCTTGCGTCCTGGGCGAACGCGCGCGGGTCGTTGCGATAGAGGTTGCGCGAGAACTGGTCGAGCACGACGAGCAGGGCCAGCGCCGGGCGGGGCTCGCGTTCCCACTCCGTGAGCCCTCCGGCCGCGGCGTGCGCGTGGAGCTCGCCGAAGCGCGCGCGGATCTGCCCGTCGAACGCGGCATCCTTGCGAAACCACTCCGGGCGCTGGACTTCGCTCGCGGCAAACCAGAACGACAGCACGTCCTCGAACGTCGGCAGCGTCACGTGGACGGCGCCGCGGCCTCCGGGCATTCCCGGCCCGGACAGGCATTCACCTCGATCGTGGCGTGCACGATGCCCGGCACATCCGCCAGCCGCGTGCGGTAGGCATCGGGAGCGAGCGGCAGGTCGGCGACCACGCAGACGATGCAGGCAAAGCGATCGCGTCCGACGCGCCAGACGTGGAGGTCGGCCACCTGCGCATCGCCATCGCTTTCGATCGCCACTCGCACCTGGCCCACGAGGGGCGAATCCATTTCGCGGTCGAGGAGCACGCGCGACGAATCGCGGATGAGGCCCTTGGACCACACGACGATCACCACCGCGCCCAACAGGCCCATCACGGGGTCGAGCCAGTTCCAGCCGGCCCACATCCCCGCGAGCAGCGCGACGATCGCGAGCACGGAGGTGAAGGCGTCGGTGAGCACGTGGACGTAGGCGGCCTTCAGGTTCATGTCTCCATGGCCGTGGTCATGCCCGTGGCCGTGGTGCGGGTCGTGGTCCGCGTGCTTCACTTCCAGTAGCCAGGCGGAAACGAGGTTCACGATGAGGCCCACGACGGCCACGGCCAACGCCGGAGCGAAATCGATCGTCTCGGGGCGCACCAGCCGCACCACCGACTCGAACGCGACGGCAAGACCGATGACCCCCAGCAGCAACGCACTCGAGAAAGCGCCCAGCACCTCGACCTTCCACGACCCGAAAGCAAAGCGTTCGTCCCGGGACCAGCGGCGTGCGAGCCCATAGGCCAACGCGGCGATGGTGAGGGCCACCACGTGCGTGCCCATGTGCCATCCGTCGGCCAGCAGCGCCATCGAGCCCGTGAGCCAGCCCGCGACGATCTCCACGATCATCGTCACGGCCGTCACGCCGATCACGACCTGCGTGCGCCGCTCCGCCGCGCGATTGCCGGCATCGAAGACATGGTCGTGCGTGCGGCCCGAAAGGTCGTGCGTGCGGCCGACGCGGCCGCGATCGTGGCCGTGGTCGTGGCCGTGGCCGTGATCGTGGCCGTGCCCGTGCACGCTCATTTTTCCGGCTCCGGATCGCAGCAGGCCACGCCCGCGAGATCGTCGAGGATCGGGCAGTCGGGCCGGCTGTCGCCATGGCAGTGGCGCGCCAGGGTCTTCAGCGTGTCGCGCATCGCCTGCATTTCGACGATCTTCGCGTCGAGGTCGGCGATGTGCTTCATGGCGAGGCGCTTCACTTCCGCGCTCGCGCGGCGGCGATTGCTCCACAGGCCCAGCAGCGCGCCGATTTCCTTGATCGAGAACCCGAGGTCGCGCGCGCGCCGGATGAAGCGCAGCCCGTGCACGTCGGCCTCGCGATAGAGCCGATAGCCCGCCATCGTGCGCCCGGCCTTGGGCACGAGGCCGATGTCTTCGTAGTGGCGGATCATCTTGGCGGATACGCCCGAGGCCTCGGCCGCCTGGCTGATGTTGAAGAAGCCGTCGGCCTTCGCGTCGCCCAGCTCGAAGTATTTCGACCTCGCGTTCATCGGACACCTCCCGGCTTCCAGCGCCGCAGCAACAAGGCGTTGCCCACCACGCTCACGCTGCTGAAGGCCATTGCCGCACCCGCCACGGCCGGGGAGAGCAGCCCCAGGGCCGCGAGCGGAATGCCGATGGCGTTGTAGACGAAGGCCCAGAACAGATTCTGGCGGATTTTCGCGGTCGTGCGCCGGGAGATGTCGAGCGCGTCGGCGACGAGCGCCGGGTCGCCCCGCATGAGCGTGATGCCCGCGGTGTGCATGGCCACGTCCGTGCCGGTTCCCATCGCGATGCCGACATCGGCCGCGGCGAGCGCGGGCGCGTCGTTCAAGCCGTCACCCACCATGGCCACGCGCTCTCCCGAAGCGCGCAAGCGCGCCACGATGGCCGCCTTGTCCTCGGGCAGCACCTCGGCTTCGACCGCGTCGAGGCCCAGTTGGCTCGCGACCTGGGTTGCCGCGGCCTTGTTGTCGCCCGAAAGCAGGAGGGTCTTCACGCCCTGCGCGCGCAGGCGATCGATGGCGGCGCGCGCGGTGGGCTTGAGGGTGTCGCCGAAGGCGAGCGTGGCGAGGAGCGCCGAGCGCTCCACGACGAACGACACCGTCTGCCCCGCCGCCGCGAACGGCGCCGATCGAGCGACAAGAATTTCGCGCGGCACTCCCAGTTCCGCGGCCCAACGCGCACTGGCGATGGCGATCGTGCGATCGCCGATCCGCCCTTCGACGCCTCGCCCCGCGATAGCGCGAACGTCGGTAGCGACCGGAATTGCAACGGATTCCGCATGGGCCGCTTCCACGACGGCGCGGGCCAGGGGATGCTCGCTGCCGCGCTGCACGCCCGCGGCGAGCGCGAGCGCCTCGGAACGTTCGATGCCCTCGCCTTGCGCCGCGACGAGCGCGGGCTTGCCGGCGGTGAGGGTTCCGGTCTTGTCGAATGCGACGAGCGTCACGGCGTGCGCGACTTCGAGCGCCTCGGCATCCCGCACGAGGATTCCATGGCGCGCCGCGGTCCCGGTGCCCACCATCACCGCCGTCGGGGTCGCAAGTCCCAACGCGCACGGGCAGGCGATCACGAGCACCGCCACCGCATTGAGGAGCGCGACTTCCCAGTTGCCGATCATCAGGCCCGTGGCGACGAGCGTGACCAACGCGACGACAAGGATCACCGGCACGAAGATCTCGCTCACACGGTCCACGAGGTGCTGGATCGGCGCCTTCGCGGCCTGCGCGGATTCCACCGCGCGGATGATGCGCGCGAGCGTGGCCTCGGCCCCTACGGCGGTGGCCCGCGCGAGCAGCCGGCCTTCGCCGTTCACGGCACCCCCGACGATGCGCGATCCCACCGTCTTCGCCACCGGGAGCGCCTCGCCGGTGACGAGCGACTCGTCGGCGTGGCTCGCGCCCTCGATCACTTCGGCATCGACCGCGATGCGCTCACCGGGCTTCACGGCCACGACGTCCCCGACGCGCAAATCCGCGAGCGGGACCTCGCGCTCGACCCCGTCGCGCAGGACGGTGGCCTTGTCCGGACGCAGGGCGCCCAACGCGCGAATGGCTTCGGTGGTCTGGCGCTTCGCGCGCACCTCCAGCCACTTGCCCAGGCGCACCAGCGTGATCACGACGGCAGACGCCTCGAAATAGAGATGCCCGTGGCCGCGCCCCGAAACCAGCAGGTAGACGCTCAAGCCATACGCTGCCGACGTTCCGAGCGCGACGAGGAGGTCCATGTTTCCCGAGCGCGCGCGCAACGCACTCCAGGCCGCGCGGTAGAAGCGCGCACCGACGAAAAACTGCACGGGTGTGGCGAGGACGAACTGCAGCCACCCGGGAACGGCCCACGTCGCACCGAATGGCGCGGCGACCATGGGGGCGACCAGCGGCAGCGTGAGCGCGATGGCCAGGGCCACCTCGAGCGCGTCGCGATTCCAGCGGGCCGGTGCGGCGGGGGGCGCCTCGTCGCGATGGACGCTCGCGTCGTAGCCCGCCTGGCGGATCGCCGCGATCGCGGCCTCCGCCACGGGCCCTGCCGAAAGGACGCTCGCGCGCTCCGTCGCGAGGTTCACCGTCGCGTCCGTCACGCCCGGCACCTTGCGCAGCGCTTTCTCGATGCGCCCGGCGCACGCGGCACACGTCATGCCCGTCACGTCGAGATCGAGGGTTCCGGCCGCCATGGCGAGATCAGTGCGCCGGCACCACGGTCGGCGTGTAACCCGCCTCGGTGATCGCCGAGACGAACTCCGCCGGCGCGTGGGCACTCGCGATGCGCACGCGGTGCGCGGGCAGGTCGACTTCGACCGAGCCCGCGGCATCCACCTCCTTCACGGCTCGCGTGATCGTGGCGACGCAATGGCCGCAGGTCATGTCCGGTACTTTCAGTTCGATCATCGAATATCTCCGTTATTCCCGCGAAGGCGGGAATCCAGTCCATGGATACACCCTAAACCTTACCACCGTGGGAGAGTCAAGCTATTTCACCGGCTCGATGTGGACGATGGTGAGCTTGCCACCGACCTTCTCGGCGCTGAACATCACCTTGTCGCCGGCCTTCAGCGCGCGAGCCATTTCCGGCTCCTTCACCTGGAAGACCATCGTCATGGGCGGCATCTCGAGGTTCTTGATCTCGCCGTGCTTCAGCGTGACCTTGTTGGTGTCGAGGTCCACCTTGCGCACTTCGGCTTCGGTGAGTTCCATCGCGGCGAAAGCCACCGTCGCGGTCATCGCGGCGACGAGGGCGAGGATTCTGGATTTCATGTCGTCTACTCCTGGGTTTTCCGTGCGTACCCGCGCATCGCGGCATAGCGCTCGATCTGGGAAGGCTCGAGAAGGCGGGTCGTCTCGAGATGCGCCTTGAGGTGGGATGCCCGCACTTTCGCCTGCGCGGCGGCGATCTGCGCCAGCCTTGCATCCACGCCGGCTTCATCCGCGCGGCGTTCCGCGAACAACCGGTCGAGCTCGCGCTCCTGCCGCACCAGCTCCACGCCGAGCGTCGACGCTTCCGCCTTGTGGGACTTCAGCAGCGCCTCGATCGCGGACTTCTGCGCGGGCGTGAGCCGAAGGGCTTCCGCGTACTCGAGCGTGTGCATCGGCCCCGGATAGCCGTTCAATTCCGCGGGCTTCGCGAAGCCCATGCCCGCGCCCGACGCAAACCCCCGGATTTCCTCGGACGAGAGCGCCTTGATGTCGCGCGACTCCTGTCCGGCGTACGGGCCGTGGCCGTGATGGTCCTGCGTCGTGGTGCAGCCCGCCGCCATCGCGAGGGCCACGAGAACGATCCCTGTCTTCTTCATGTGGGCTCCTGGTGTCGTGTTTTCAATGCGAACCGTGGCCGGCGGGCTTGCGAACATCCACGGTGATCCCGGAAGCCCGCGACGTGGGCGCGCGCTGCGGATTCAGCGATTCGCCTTTCCATTCGTACGCGACCGTTCCCGCCGGATGCTTGTACGGGCCCGGATCGCGGTAGTCGCCCTTCGCGAGTCCCTCGCGCACCTTGATGGTCGTGAACATCCCGCCCATCTCGAGCGCGCCGAACTGGCCCTGGCCCGTCATCATCGGCAGCGTGTTGTCGGGGATCGGCATCTCCATTTCGCCCATGTCGGCCATGCCGCGCTCGCCCATGCGCATGTAGTCGGGCACGAGCTTGTTGATCTTCTCCGCCACGCCGCCGTGGTCCACGCCGATCATCGTGGGCAGGTTATGGCCCATCGCGTTCATCGTGTGGTGCGACTTGTGGCAGTGGAACGCCCAGTCGCCCGGCTCCGTCGCGTCGAACTCGAACGCGCGCATCTGGCCCACGGCGACGTCGGCCGTGACCTCGGGCCAGCGCGAGCCCGGTGGCGTCCATCCGCCGTCGGTGCCCGCCACCACGAACTCGTGCCCGTGCATGTGGATCGGATGGTTGGTCATCGTGAGGTTGCCGACGCGGATGCGAACGCGGTCGCCAAGGCGAACCACGAGCGAGTCGATGCCCGGGAACGCGCGCGAGTTCCACGTCCACAGGTTGAAGTCGAGCATCGTCATCACCTTCGGGACCGCGCTGCCCGGTTCGATGTCGTAGGCATTCAGGATGAAGCAGAAGTCGCGGTCCGCGTCCTGGTAGCCGGGCACGGCCTTCGGATCGCGCGGGTGCGTGATCCACATCCCCATCATGCCCATCGCCATCTGCACCATTTCGTCGGCGTGCGGGTGGTACATGAACGTGCCGGGGCGGCGCGCCTCGAACTCGTAGACGAAGGTCTGGCCGGGCTTGATCTGCGGCTGCGTGAGGCCGCCCACGCCATCCATCCCGCTCGGAAGGCGCTGGCCGTGCCAGTGCACCGTCGTGTGCTCGGGCAGCTTGTTCGTCACGAAGACACGCACCTTGTCGCCTTCGACGACTTCGATCGTGGGCCCCGGCGACTGGCCGTTGTAGCCCCACAGGCGCGCCTTCATGCCGGGCGCGATCTCGCGCACGACGGGCTCGGCCACGAGGTGGAATTCCTTCCAGCCGTTGCGCATGCGAAACGGAAGCGTCCAGCCATTCAACGTGACGACTGGGTTGTAGGGACGGCCCGCGGCCGGCGCGAGCGGCGGTGCCATGTCGGGCGTGCCGCGCGTGGGCGCTTCGGGAATGGCGGCGAGCGCGGAGCGCGCGACGGCGGCGGCGCCGAAGAGCGCGCCGGCGGCGAGGAAATCTCGACGATTGCTCATGGGAGCTCCTGGATGCGTCTGGATTTCGCGCCGGACTGCGCGGCGCGAAGGTTGGCGTCGGCGAGCCAGAAGTCGCGCTCGGCTTCGATGGCGAGGGCGACGCTCGCGGATTGCTCGCGCGCGTCGGCCAGGAGCTCGAAGACGCTCACGAGCATCCCGTTGTAGCGCAGCAGCGTCTCGTCGGCGACCTCCTTGCGCAGCGGAACCACGACATCGCGATAGTGGCGCGCAAGCTCGTGGGCCGAGCGATACGCGGCATACGCCTCGCGCGTCTCGGATGCGGCCACGACTCCGGTCGCCGCGGCCCGGTGGAGCGATGCGGTGTAGGCGGCCTGGTCGCTCGCGCGTTGCGCATCGCCCCAGTCGAAGATCGGCAGCGGCAGTTCCACCTGCCAGCCGCGTTGCGATTCGCTCCCGGTGGCACTGTTGCGCTCGACGCCCAGGCGCAGGCCATCGACGTAGCTCGAGATCCGCGAGAGCCCCTGCAGGCGAGCCCGCGTCTCGAGATCGAAGCGTGCGGCACGCACATCGAGGCGTTCGTCGAGGGCCGTGCGCAAGGCCGCGGCTTCAGCCGGGGCTTGCACCGGAAGGTCGGGCAGGCGCTCGGGAAGCTTCAGGCGCGCGGCCTGGTCCGCATCGAGGCCGAGCGCACGAACGAGCGCCTCGCGAGTGGCCATCGCTTCGCGGGCGGCCCGCGTGGCCTGCGCGAGCGCGTCCGCGTCGAAGGCCTGCTGCTTCGCGCGCTGCCAGCGGCTGAAGTTGCCCGCGGCCTCCATGCGCCGGGCGAGTTCGGTACCGGCCTGCGCGGCATCGCGAGCCTGCAACGCATAGTCGAGCGCCTGGCGTGCGGCAACGGCTCGCACCCACGCTTCACGCGCGTTCGATGCCGCGCGCAACACGTCGGCGGCAAGGCGCAGGCGCTGCGCTTCCTGGCGGGTCAATGCCGCATCGCGCCGCGCGGGCCAGGCCACGACCTCGAACAGCGAGAACGCGAGCATGCGATTGATCTCGGTCTCCGCGCCGGCACCACTGCCGCGCACGAGCCGCTCGAACGTGAAGACCGGGTTCGGCAGGCGCGCGGATTTCGTCGCATCGGCCGAAGCGCCCTGGGCTTCGAAGAGCAGCGCCTGCAACGCGGGATCGTGGGCGAGTGCCAGGCGCACGGCCCCGTCGGCCAGCAACGGGGCTTCGAGAAGGCGATCGGCCTCGGCCCTGGCACGAGCCCGGTCGTCGCCGGTGGCGAGCCAGGCGGGCTTCGTGCCGGCCTGCGCTTGCGCAACGGCCGTCACGGCCTCGCGGTCGCGGTCGAGCGCCAGCGGCGCGCACGCGGCGAGCAGGAGTGCGGCGAAAAACGCCGCGGAAGTGCGGAATGCATTCATGGAAACCTCGCGAAACGATGGAAGCGTGTCGCGCCGAGGGCGCGACGATCCAGCCGCAGGAAGCGGCGTCAGGCGTGCGAGGTTCGGGGTGGCCGCTCGAGGCCGTCGGGCACGCGCACCGCGGGGAGCGGGCGCGAATAGGGAATGCGAAGCGCGGGGGCCTGCGCACCGACCGGCGGCAGGTACGGAACCATCGCCACCGTGGAGAACGCCGCGCAGGAGGCGCAGGAATCGCAGGCACCGTCCTGTTTCGCGGCCTTCTTCGCCGCCTTCTTCGCGCCCGCGCCATGGCACGGCGCGTCGGGCGCCATGGCGTGGTCCGCGGTCAGGGCGCCTTCCGCCGGGCGCTCGCCGCAATGGAGCATCGTCGCGGCGGCGATCCCTTGCAGCGGGAGGGCCAGCGACATCCAGGCGGCCAACAGGAAGCGGGTTGCGGATCTCATGGAAGAGAGCATCGACCCTCCCATGGGGGGAAGGTCAAGTCATTCCTTCGGCGGTGGTCTCGAAGGTGGGACACCGGGGGCCGACTGCAGTTCCGGCGGCGCCGAGGGACTGGGCGCGGCTCCGGCCGCCGGCACGATGGCCGGCGCGGCCGGCAGCGGCGTCGCGGAGGGCAACGGATCGCGCGGCTGGTACGCCTCGACCCCGAATTGCCAGAGCAGGAACGAATAGATGTCGGCCAGTTCCTCTTCGCGTCCGCGCCGGTCGTTGCCGGGTCCGTGGCCCGCATCGAAGTCGACGCGCAGCAGCTTCGGCTTGTCGCCGGTTCCGGCGGCCTGCAGGCGCGCGGCGAGCTTGCCCGCGTGCCACGGATCGACGCGCGCGTCGTTCATGCCGATCGAGAACAGCACGGCCGGATAGGGCGTGCCGTCCTTGACCTGGTGGTAGGCCGAGATCTCGCGCAGCGCCGCGAAGCCCGTCACCGAGCCGATGGAACCGAACTCGGGGATGTTGGGCGGACCGTATGCGGACGACTCGAGGCGGACCATGTCCGTCATCGGCGAGCGCAGCACCGCGGCCGCGAAGAGCTCGGGCTTGCGCACCAACGCTCCGGCCACCGGGATGCCACCCGCGCCCGTGCCTTCGAGCGCGAGCCGGCCCGCGCTGGTGAAACCGTAGCGCGTGATGAATTCGGCGACCGAGATCAGGTCCTGGATCGTGTTGCGCTTCGCCGCGCCCTGCCCGCCCTTGTGCCACGAGTCGCCGTACTCCCCGCCGCCGCGCACGTGCGCCACCGCGAGGATGCCGCCGCGCTCGAGCCATGCGAGCCGCGCCGGATCGAACTGCGGCGTGAGCGGCTGGCCGTAGCTGCCGTAGGCGGAAAGGATCGTGGGGTTCTGGCCGGTGAGCGTCGTGGTCTTCGCGTACACGAGCGTGACCGGGATCTTCGTGCCGTCATGGCCCGGCGCGTAGAGGCGCACCTCGTCCATGTCGTCGAACCCCGCCACCGGCGCGGGCTGCAGCTTGGTGTCGACCATGTCGCCGGTCTTGGCGTCGATCAGGAGGACCGCGGGCGGCTCGATCCAGGCCTGCAGCTTGAGGATCGCGCCGGGGCGCCGCACATTCGCGAGCAGTTGCGAGATGTGCGTGTCGAACGGCGTCTTCACGTACTCGGCCTTCTTCAGGCCGAACAGGCCCACGGGCAGGCGCTCCAGGCGATCGATGCCGCCCACGATGCTGCGCAGGTAGAGCCCGTCGCTCGCCATCGCGATCGACTGGATCACGGCATCGCCCTCCGGCACCGCGACCTTCGCCTTCGCGATCTCGGGTGCCGCGGCGGGAACGCGAATCACCTTGTAGTTCGGCGCATCGCGGTGCGTGAGCAGGAGCAATTCGTTGCGCCACGGCTCGATCGCCGTCACGCCGTGCTCGAGGCCGACGATCTTCTTCCAGCGCGGATGCCCGGACTGCAGGTCGTTCAAGTCGGTGATGTGCACGACGAGCTCGCGGCGGGCTCCCTCGCGGACCACCGCATACGCGTGCTTCGACTCGAACGGGACCTGGATGAACGTGAATGCGGCGTCGGGGACTTCGCGCGCGCCGCCCACGCCCGGCGCGAAGACGATCTCGTCCTTCGCGGCCTCGCGGCCGAGCACGTGGCGGTAGACGCGCATGGTGGAGAAGCGCTTCGCGGCCTCGGGGTTCTCCGCGAGGCGCGTGTAGAAGAACGAGCGCCCGTCCGGATGCCAGCCGAGCTGCGCGTTGAAGCGCGTGCGGTCGATCTCGCCCGGCAAGTCGCGCGCCTTCGCGACGTCGAGCACCCGCAACACCGAGGCTTCGGAGCCCGCGTACGAAATGCCGTAGGCGACGTAGTAGCCATCCGGCGAAGGCACGAACCAGTCGATCGCCGCCTTGCCGCCGGCGTCGTTGAAGCGCGTGGGGTCGATCAGCACGCGTTCGGCGCCGGAGAAGCCCTCGCGCACGCACAGGACCGGCGCGGCCAGTTTCGGCGCGAGCTTGAGGTAGAACACGCGCCCGCCGCCCAGGGCAATCGAGGTGATGCTGGTCTGGAATTCCGAGAGGCTGCGCACGCGCTTCAGCATCGCCTCGCGGCCGGGGATGGCGTCGAGCTTCGCGCGCGCGTATTCGGCCTGCGCGCGGAAGAACGCGCGGCTCTCGGCGCCGCCCGCATCCTCGAGGTAGCGATACGGATCGTGCACCTCGACGCCATGCAGGGTGTCGCGCGTCTCGTCGGCGCGCGCGGCGGGATACTGGGCCCATGCAGCGCTCGCGAGGGCGAGTGTCGAGGCGAAGAGGCAGCGGATCAAGTTCATCATGGCAGGGGCACGTTGAATTGGAGGGCGGCGAGGCGGGCGTAGAGCCCGTCGCCGGCGACGAGCGAGGCATGCGTTCCGGTGGCGACTTCGCGGCCGTGGTCCATGACCACGATGCGATCGGCCGATTTCACGGTGGCCAGCCGGTGGGCAATGATGATCGTGGTGCGCCCGCGCATCAAGCGCTCGAGGGCCAATTGCACGGTTTTTTCGCTCTCGGCATCGAGGGCGCTGGTGGCTTCGTCGAGCAGCAGCACCGAGCGGTCCGCGAGGATCGCCCGGGCGATGGCCACGCGCTGGCGCTGGCCGCCGGAGAGTTTCACGCCGCGCTCGCCCAGGTTGGTGTCGAGGCCTTCGGGCAGCCGCATCGAGAAATCGAGCGCGTAGGCCGCTTCGAGGGCGGTGCGCACTTCTTCATCGGTCGCCTCGGGCCGGCCGTAGCGCACGTTCTCGCGCACGTTCGCCGCGAAGATGACCGGCTCCTGCGAGACGAGCGCGATGCGGCTGCGCAAGTCCTGCGGATGGGCGTCGCGCGCATCGACGCCGTCGAGCGTGACGCGCCCGGACGTGGGATCGTAGAAACGCAGCAGGAGCTGGAACACGGTGGTCTTGCCGGCACCCGAAGGCCCCACGAGCGCCACCACTTCCCCGGGCGAGACCCGCAACGAGAAGCCGTCGAGCGCGGCCGCCTGCGGGCGCGACGGATAGTGGAACGTCACGGCCTCGAACGCGACTTCGCCCCGCGCGGGCTGCGGCATCGGCTTCGCATTCGCCGGCGCGCGAATCGACGATTGCGTCGCAAGGAGTTCGAGCAGCCGCTCCGAAGCGCCGGCCGCGCGCTGGATCTCGCCATAGACCTCGGTCACGACGAACATGCCGTTGGCCGCGATCACCGCGTAGAAGATGAAGGCCGTGAGCTCGCCCGCGGAAATGCGGCCGGCAAAGACGTCATGCGCCCCCACCCACAGCAGCAGCCCCACGGCGCCGAACGCGAGCACGATCACGGTGGAGATCAGCAGGGCGAGATAGCCCGCGCGCGATGCGGTCACCGCGAACACCGCCTCGACATGCTCGCCGAACGTGCGTACCTCGGGCACTTCGTGCGCGTAGGCCTGCACGGTGCGGATCTCGTGGATGGTCTCGTCCACGTGGCTGGTCACGTCGGCGACGCGGTCCTGCACCTGGCGCGAGAGGTGGCGCACGCGAAAGCCCAGCAGGCCGATCGGCAGGAGCACCACGGGCGTGGCCGCGAGGGCGAGGAGTGCCAGCTTGGGGCTGGTGTACACCAGCATCACCGCGCAGCCGAGCATCGTGACCGTCATGCGCAGCGCGTAGAGGAACGTGCCGCCCATCACGGCTTCGACGAGCGTCACGTCGTTGGTGACGCGCGAGGCCACTTCGCCGGTGCGCGTCTCCTCGAAGAACGCGGGCGAAAGGTTCACCAGGTGCGAGTAGATCTTCCGGCGCAGGTCCGCCGTGAAGCGCGCGCCGATCCAGTAGACGTTGTAGACGCGGATCCAGGTGATCACGCCCAGCACCGCGATCAGCGCGGCCATCGTGCCGAGGGTCGCGTCGAGGATGCTTTCGTTGGCGCTCGCGAAGCCCGCGTCGATGACGCGCTTCAGCCCCTCGCCGATGACCAGCACCATCGCGGCCGACACGAGGATGGCGACCAGCGCCACCGCCATGCGCCGCTTGTAGGGTGCGAGGAGGCTGAAGAGCGGAAGCAGGCGGCCGACGCCGCCCTTCTTACCCGCCGCGCTTGATGCTGGGCTTGGCAACGGTGCCAGTGACCGAGAAGGAGCCCCGGTCCTGCGCGACCTGCGAGCGGATTTCCAGCAGCAGGCGGCCGGTGACCGCGCCCCCCTGGCCGATGTCGAAGGTGCCGTTGCCGCGCAGCACGCCGCCCTGGAGCACGATGTTCCGGTAGGCCGTGCGGCTGTCGGCGCTCGAGACTTCTCCGGTCAGCTCCGCGAACTTGGTCACGCCCGCGCGCTGGCCCGCCGCGTCGGATTGCATGACGGCCACGAGGTCCACGTTGCTCACGGAGCCTTCCACCAGCCGGAACTTGCCCTGCGCGCGCGGCGACTGGAACAGCTTGGTGAGCTCGGTCGATTCCGCGGCGAGCGAGAAATTGCCGTCGAGCTTTCCGGTGACCGTGATGTCCTTGGTGATGGCCTTCATCAGCTCGTCGGCCTTCACCTTGGCGAGCGAGAGGTCGCTCTCCATCTTCAGGCCCGAAGCCCAGTTCACCTTGAGCGTGCCGTTGACCTTGCCTTCCATCGTGTCGGCCTCGAACTCCGGCACGACCAGCTCGTTCATGTCGACGGTGCCCTTCAGCTTCACTTCGGAGACCGGGATCGGCGCGCCCAGCGGCAGCACCCAGTAGCGCGCGTAGAAGTCCACGTCCATCGCCTTGCCCCTGGGCTTCAGGCCGACGGTCCACTTGCCGCCCGTCTCGCGGATCTGCACGTCGCGGAGCGCCCCTTCGCGATTGAAGCGCAGGTCCACGGCGAACGGCTCGATCGGGGGCTGCACGTCGAGCTTCACGCTGCGCAGCTTGATCATCTCGATCTCGGCCGCCTGCTTCTTGCCCTCGAGCTCGCCCCACTTGAAGATGCGGCGCACGGCATCCGAAGAGAGCGAGACGTTGTCCAGCTCGAGCGAGCTGATGATGATCTGGTCGCTGAAGAAGCCGCCGACGTCGAGGTAGATCTTGCCGCTCTGCGCCTTGGCGTCGAACAGCTTGCCCACCGTGAGGCCTTCGAACTTCAGGTGCGGCGTGGGCACGAGCCAGAACTTGACCGAGGCGATGGCGACGTCGTCGTGCAGCCAGCCCGACATGGCCTTCTCGACCTTGGTCGCGAAGCTGCGCAGCGGGATCACGTGCAGCAGCCCGATGGCGATGATCACCGAGACGACCAGCCCGATGAAGATGTTCTTGATGATGCCCTTGCGCCGGCGCGGGCGGCGGCGCTTGGCGGCGGGCGTGTCCTCGATGACGTCGGGTTCGACCTTGGTGCGCAGGATGTCGGCGATCTCGCGCGCCTTGCGGTCCTGCTCGGCGCGCAGCCGGTTGTCCTCGTCCTGCTCGGCCTTCGCCTTCGCGTCCATGTACGCGCGGGCCTGGGCCTTGCCCTCGACCTCGGCGCGCTTGGTCATGTCGCCTTCGATCTCGGCCTGCACCTTCGCGCGCGTGTCCTCTTCGATCGTCTCGCGGGCGCGCGACTCGATCTTGGCGCGCAGCTCCGCTTCCTCGCGGCCCTTGCGCTCCGAATCGATCTTCGCGGTGAGCTCGCGCTGGCGGCGCTCGTTCTCTTCCGCCTCGACCATCGCCCTGGCTTCGGCCTCGATCTTGGCGCGGCGGTCGCCTTCGGCGCGGCGCGACGCTTCTTCCTTCTCGCGCGCGGCGGCTTCGGCGGCGCGACGCAGGCCTTCGGCTTCGGCGGCGGCCTGGCGGCGGATCGTTTCCTGCTGCTGGGCGGCCTGCTCGCTCGCGAGGACGGCCTGGCGGCGGAGCTTTTCAGATTCCTGCTCGGCTTTCTCGCGCGCCGCGGCGGATTCGGCGGCGCGCTTCTCGGCTTCGGCGCGCAGCTTCGCTTCCTGCTCGGACCGTTCGCGCGAGGCCTTCTCGGCGATCTGGCGCGCCTGGGCCTCGGCGGCGTGGATGGTCGCGCGTTCCTCGGCGATCCGCTCTTCCAGCTCGGCCTTCGCGGCGAGCTTGGCCTCGGCCATGATCTGCGCGGAGATTTCGGCGCGGGCCTTTTCCTCGATCTCGTTGCGCAGGAGCGATTCCATCTCCGCGCGGATACGCGCTTCGATCTCGTCCTTCAGGCGCGCCTTCAATTCCTTTTCGGCGTCGCCCGCCTGCGCGGCCTGCTTCTTCGCGGCCGCCTCGGCATCGGCGCGCGCGCGAGCGAGCGCCTGCGCTTCGGCCTCGGCCTTGGAACGCGCATCGGCGAGCGCCTTGGCTTCGGCTTCCGCCTTCACGCGCAGCTCGGCGAGGCGGCGGCTCTCTTCGTCCTGCTTGGCCTTGGCCGCGGCCGCTTCGGCGGCGGCACGCGCGGCGAGTTCCTTCTGGCGCTGTTCTTCCGCCAGGGCCTTCGTGTGGAGTTCGTGCTGGCGCTTCTCTTCCTCGCGGGCCTTCGCCTCGAGTTCGGCCTTGGCGCGGGCGTTGGCCTCGGCTTCGGCGCGGGCGCGGAGCTCGGCGAGGCGCTTGGCCTCTTCCGCTTCCTTGATCTTGCGCTCCGCCGCTTCCTTCGCCTGTTGCTGGGCGAGTTGGGCCTGGCGCAAGGCTTCCTCGCGGGCCCTGGCGGTGATCTCGGCCTGGCGAACGGCTTCCTCGCGCTGCTTCGCCTCGACTTCGGCCTTGGCGCGGTCGGCGGCTTCCTTGGCGCGGCGAGCCTGCTCCATCGCGCGCTGCTCGGCCTCGGCCTTCGCCTTGGCGTCGGCCTCGAGGCGCACGCGTTGCTCCGCCTCGGCCTTGGCCTTCGCGCGCGCGGCGTCCTGCGCCTGCGCCATCTGCTTCTTGGCGTTGTCGCGCAGGTCCTGCTGACGGGAGAGCTCGCTGATGTCGTTGGCCGCGGCCGCGATCACGCGCTGCGTCTGGCCGGGGAGCTTTCCGGGCGCGGTGAAGTCGAAATCGTCGTCGGCGGCGAACGGATCGGCCTCTTCCTTGCGCGTCTCGAAGACGCGCGCGAAGCCGTCCTTCTGCAGCGTGGAAAGGGCTTTCTCGAGGACCGGCTTGTCGAGCTCCGACTTCTCCAGGATGTTGGAGAAGTTCGACTTGCCGTCGATGAGCTTCAGGACCTTCATCAGGTCCTTCGAAAGGGACGCGGATTTCTGGTTGACCTGTGTAATGCCCTTCGCGGTCTTCGTGAAAACCGTATTTCGATCCATCCGGATTCCCCGCGGCGTTCTGGTCTCGATCCCTGCCGAATAATGGCATGAATTCAGTCGCTTGGAAAATGCGCTGCATCACGGAACGCGCGCTGTCGTCCAAAACGCGCCCCGACGCGTTATAACGCAAGGAACCGGACAGGAGTCCCCATGCGCAGCCCTTCGATCTTCGTCGCCGCCCTACTTACGCTGGCCGCCCCCGCGGCCTGGTCCGCCCCCGAGGGTTCCGACGAGCCTCCGGGCCGCGTCGGCCGCGTCTCGTACACCATCGGCAGCGTCTCCCTCTACGCCGATCCCGAGCGCAACTGGGAGAAGGCCTACGTCAATTCGCCGCTCACCTCCGAAAACTCGCTCTGGACCGAGCCGCGGGCGCGCGCCGAAGTCCGCATCGGGTCCACGGCGTTGCGCCTGGACGAAACCACGCAGCTCGACATGCGCCGCCTGGGCGACATGGAGCTGCGCGCCCACGTCGTGCGCGGATCGCTGTCCGTGTTCATCCGCGATTTCGACCGGTCCGAGCGCTACGAGATTTCCACGCCCAACGCCACGTTCATCCTCACGGGCGCCGGCCGCTACCGCATCGACTCGGATGGCGACCGGGGCGATGCCGCCCTCACCGTGTTCGCCGGCACCGCGGAGGTCGATGCGAGCCGCCGCACGGCCGTGCGTGCGGGCGATACGGTTCGCGTCCTCGACGACGGCGCGCGCATCGAATTCGAGCGCCTCGCCAACACGCCCTTCGACGACTGGGCGCTCGCCCGCGACGATCGCGTGGGCCGCGGCAACGTGGAGACCGTCCGCTACGTCTCGCCGCACATGACCGGCTACGAGGAACTCGAAGGCGCCGGCTCCTGGGCGCAGGAGCCCGACTACGGCGCCGTGTGGTATCCGGCGCGCGTCTCCGTCGACTATGTCCCGTATCGCGATGGCCGCTGGGTCTACACGCGCCCCTGGGGCTGGACGTGGGTGGACAACGCGCCGTGGGGCTACGCTCCGTTCCACTACGGGCGCTGGGTGTATGTGGGCAATCGCTGGGGCTGGTGCCCGGGCCGCTACCAACCGCGCCCGGTGTGGGCTCCGGCGCTCGTCTCGTTCGTGGGGGCTCCCGGCTTCAGCGTTTCCGTGAGCAGCGGCCGCGCACCGGCGATGGGCTGGTATCCGCTTTCGCCGTGGGACCACTATCGGCCCTGGTATACGAACAACACGACCTACATCAACAACGTGAACGTGATCGTCAATCGCCCGCCGCGAGGCCGCGACCAGGATCGCGACCGCAACCGCGAGCGCGCCACCACGGTGATCCTGCGCGAGGATTTCGTGCAGCAGCGCCCGGTCGCCGCGGGCATGACGCGCGTCTCGGGGGAAAGCGTGCGCGAAGCCGCTCGGGCACCCATCGCGGCGAACCCGGTCGCAGTGCTACCCACGCGGGGCGAAGTGCGCCACGTGCCGAGCACTCAAGCATTCATCCCGTCGAACAATCCGTCGGTGCGTGTGGGTGGTGAAACCGTCGGTGGCGCCCCGGCGAATGCCCCGGCGGCGCAACCGCAAGCGGGCACGTCCGGTCGCGGCAACAGCAAGCCCGTGTTCACGCCGGGCGGATCGGTGCCCGTGGCCACGCCCGCGCCCGTGATCCCGGCTCCCCAGCAAGCGCAACAGCCCGTGCAACAGCCTCCGCGTGTCGGTGGCGAGGCCGTACGCCAGGACAGTCGTGCGGCGAAGCCCGCGTCCCCGCCGCCACCGCCGGTGCCGGTCGCGCAACCGCAGCCGCAACTGCAGCCGCAGCAACAGCCGCAATCCGCGCCCGCCTTCCGCGGACGACCGCCGAGCACGCCGGTGGAAGTGCGTGAGCAGCCAGCGCCGCAACAACAGCAGCAGCCCCAGGCGCGTCCGCAGCCTCAGCACCAGCAACCGCAGCAACCGCAGCAGCCGCAGCAGCAACAACAACCGCAAGGCGGGATGCAGGCCAAGCCCGCGCAGGCCAAGCCCGAGCCGAAGCCCGAAGCGAAGCCCGAGAAGGAAAAGCCGGAGAAGGAAAAACCCGAGAAACCCGGCGCCGGCGGCCGGGAGAAGTAAGGTCAATAGCGAAGGTCAAAGGCTTGAACCGCAGAGACCGCTGAGACCGCAGAGGAAAGGCCATTCAGGGGATGGCGCTTCGACGTTGGTTTTCCTCTGCGGTCTCAGCGGTCTCTGCGGTTCAATGCTTTAGGGTTTTCTTGGCCCCGGCACGTCGCGGCCGCCCTGGTGGAGCACCACGGACACGACCTTGCCCTCGGTGCCCCGCCGGAACGTGAGCTGCGCATCCACGAGCTTCAGGAAGAATCGGTCGGTGAGCTCGGCGAACATCGGCACGGCTTGCTGACCGGTCGCCTGCACCAGCAGGCGCGAGCCCTCGCGAAACACGCGCAGCTCGAAATTCGGAGCCAGCGTGTACGTGCCGACGTATTCATCGAGCTTGGCCTCGTCGAGCTGCATCTCCTCGCGCTTCACCTTCATCGGCAGCGTCGGATCCGCGAGGTGGAAGGCGAGGTCCTCGAGGTTGGCGCCACTGTCGGTGAGCACGACCGCTCCGGTCCCGTTGTCGGGATTGACCACGACCATCGTGCGCATGCCGCCGGTCTGGCCGTTGTGGAAGAGCAGGCGGCCCACCGCGCGCTTGCGCATGCCCCACGCGAAGAGCGTGGAGGTGCGCTCCGGCTCGTTGATGAGCGGGACGAACGACGTATCGAAAACCGGCTTCAGTCCCATCGTGCGCCGGCCCGCGGCGGCGTCGGCAAAGCGCATGAGGTCGAGCAGCGACGCATTCACGCCGCCCGCCCCCGCGACTTCCGGCTCGAAGTCCCAGGCCGGCACCTCGCGATAGTTCGGGCCGTGGCCCTGCACGCGGCGCTTGGCGGCTTCCGGCGTGAGCACCACGCTCGTGCTGGTCATTCCCAGCGGCTTGAGGATGCGCTCCTCCAGCAGCACGTCGAACCGCTTGCCCGCGCGCCGGCCGAGGAGGTCGGAAAGCAGCATGTAGCCGAAATTCGAATACTCCTGGCGCGTGCCGATGTCCGCGGTGAGCTCGGTCTTCGCGAGCGCCTCGTAGAGCGCCTTCGAATCGAAACCCTTGTACGGATTCGACAGGTCGCTGGGCTGGTACGCGGTCGGAAGCCTGGGCAGCGAGGACCGATGCGTGACGAGGTCGCCCAGCGTGATCTCGCGGCCGCTTTGCTTCGGCAGCGGGGCCCCCGGCGGGGCGTACTTCGAGATGGGGTCGGAGAGGGCGACTTCGCCGCGGTGGATCATGTCGGCCAGGAGCAGGCCCGTGAGCACCTTCGTGAAGGAGCCGACCTCGAAGATCGAATCCTTGTCGATCAGCACCTTGCCGGCGGACGGCGTGCAGGCGAAGAACGTGCGCCCGAACTCGCCCACCATGCCCACCGCCACGCACGTCGGCTGGTCCTCGGCGGCCAGGCGCGCGGCCACGACGGCCTCGAAGGGATCCTTTCCGGTGGGAGCGAGAACCTGCGCGAAACTCGCGCCGGAAAGGGCCAGCGCGGCAAGCAAGGTCACGAATCTCAAAGGCGTCGTCACGTCGGAAATGGGGTCACACCATTATACGGAGCCCTTTCGCCGCAGCCTTCCGTTCCGGGCGTGACAAACCGTAACAATCAGCAAGCCCCGGCGCATTGTTGGGGCGGGGTGCCGGCAGCACACTTCGCGCATCCCATCCGGGCCTGAAGTCCGGAGGACCCCACAAGGAGATCCTCGAAATGAACACCCGAATCCTGGTCGCTGCCGCCATTGCGCTGGCCCCGCTGCCGGCAGCCGCCGACTGCACCTGGGAGTGGCTCTGCAACGGCGACGGCAACTGCAAGCTGATGCCCGTCTGCGACAGCGTCTACGACGTCCCCGTCCCGCCGCCCTCCAACAGCCAACCGCCCGCCATGCCGCCGCTGTCGATGCGGCCCTATCGGATCCCGTCGCAGATGGGGGCGCTCACCTGCGAACACATCATGCGGCAGGGCAAGAGCGGCCGCTGGTACTGGAATGAGGCCTGCTTCTGCGTCGATGAGCGCAAGGCGAAGGATCCGAGCGCGCCGTTCGCGAACATCGTGCGGTGCGACAACCCATACAAGTAAGTGACCCTCTCCCTGGCAGTCTTTGAAGGCCCGGATTTCCGGGCCTTTTTTATTCGTGCGTCCTGATTTTGAGGACGAGGGGGTGGGTAGGACCTTTTTTCTTGCCGCGGTCACTGCTGAGGCATGGCAGGGGGCGTCCGGGCACGAGCGAAAAAGAGGTCCTACCCACCCCCTGTCCTCCCACCGTGGCGCGCGACCGAAATGCGAAGAGAGCGAAAGCGGCCGGTTTCACAATGACCGAAAGCGCTGCCTCGTTGTGTTGTGAATCGAAGGCGCGATACCGACACACTCGAAAGGATGGGGGGTGCGGTAGGACCTCTTTTTCGCTCGTGCCCGGATGCCTCCTGCCATGCCTCAGTAGCGACCGCGGCAAGAAAAAAGGTCCTACCCACCCCCCGTCCTCCCCACGGGGATTCCAATCTGGCTTCTAACAAAAAAAGTTTTCGCGGGAATGACGAGGAGAACTACTTCACGCGACGAGCCGTAAAGTCTTCCTCGATCACGTCCTTGAAGTAGGACGCGGGACTCGGCGAACTCATGAGGCGACGATAGATCTCGACGCCGACGTTCGCATATTCGAACGTCCCGCTCGTGGTCTCGATCACCATCTTCCGGTTGCGCTCGTCGTACCCGGCGGCGCGAAGTCCCGTCCCGTTCAGGCGCTTCATTTCCATCGCGTCATCCTCCCGCCGGGGGCGACTCGGAGGCCGCTTCGACTTTCACGGCCTCGATCTGCACGCTGATCCGCACGTCGTCGGAGAGGAAGGCCGAGTACGCGGACATCCCGAAGGCCGAGCGGCTGATGACGGCGATCACGTCCGCGCCGCAGGTCATGCGCACGAAGAACGGCTGGCGCGTGCAGCCGAATTGCTCGATCGCGACCGTCACCGGCTTGGTCACGCCGAGGAGGGTGAGTTCGCCATGCGCCGCCTTCGGCACGCCCTTCTCGAACTCGACGGAGCTGGACTTGTAGAACATCTTCGGGTGCTTGGCGACGTCGAAGAAGTCCTCGGCGCGCAGCACCTCGTCGATCGCGTTGCTGCCGGTGCTGATCGACGTGGTCTGGATGGCGATGTCGATCGAACCCTTCCCGGCCGCACGATCCAGGAAAATCTTGCCCGTCGTCTTGTCGAAGCGGCCGCGCTGCGTGGAAATGCCGAGGTGGCGGATCGCGAACGCCGGATACGTATGCGCCGGATCGACGTTGTACTCCTCGGGCGCCGCGAGCGCGGAAGTGAGCGCGGTGAGCGCCAGGACTCCCGCGGCGACGCGTGCGGCGTTCACGGCGCCGGCAGCGACGCGACGAGGCGCGCGATCTCTTCCCGGTGCTCGCTGTCGTGCTGCACGATCATGCACGCGAGGTCCTTCACCGTGATCGTGCGCCCGGCGAAGCGCCCGGTGCGCTCGAGCTGCGCCGCGTCGAGCGCCGCGAAACCCGCCACCAGCTCGCGGCGAGCCCGCGCGAAATCACGGGCGGCGGAGCGCGCGTCCTGGTTCGGGTAGTCGCGTTGCCGCGCGATCACGTCGCCGGGAAAGCCTTCGAGTTCCGGCGTTTCCTCGGCGAGCATGCGGCGCAGCCGCAGCGCGTAGCCTTCGCGCTCGAGGTCGCGCAGGTGGCACGCATGCTCGACCAGCGAGAAACTCCCGCCGGCTTCGGTGCGCGCGCGCAGCACTTCCACCGGGCGATCCGCAAGGGCGGCATCGAGCACCGCGGGCATCCGTTCGATCGACGCGAGCGCGTCGGCAATGGGCAGCGTGGGGCAATCGGCGGCGTTCATGAATGCAGTGACCTCGGAACGGGGACGGCGTTCATTCTACTTCGTGTACTTGTCGCCCCAGAGCGACTTCAACCGCGCGTCGCGTCCGCAGCCGCTGCGGTAGAGCTGGTAGCGCGTCGGGTTCTTGACGTAGTAGTCCTGGTGGTAGTCCTCGGCCGCGTAGAACGCGCCGGCCATCTCGATCGGGGTCACGATCGCTTCCTTGAAGGGCTTGGTCTTTTCGATCATCGCCTTCGAGGCCTCGGCCGCCACGCGCTGCGCATCCGAGCTGTAGAAGATCGCCGTACGGTACTGCGTGCCGCTGTCGCAGAACTGGCGATCCTTCACGGTCGGGTCGATGTTCACCCAGAACACCTCGAGCAGCTTCTCGTAGGTCACCTTCGACGGGTCATAGACCACTTGCACGACTTCGGCGTGGCCCGTGCTGCCCGACGACACGGCTTCGTAGGTCGGGTTCACGGTGCGCCCTCCCATGTAGCCCGAGGTCGTCGAGATCACGCCGGGCAGCTTGTCGTACGGCGGCTCCATGCACCAGAAGCAGCCGCCGGCGAAGGTGGCTTTCTCGGTCTTGGCGGGCGCCTGTGCCAGCGCGTTGGCGCCGAACACGAGCGAAAGGGTGGCGAACAGGGAAGCGATGAAGCGCGACATTCGGATCTCCGGTGTGAATGAGCATCGGTCGTTCGACCGATGCGAATCTTACGAATTCCCCGCGCGCGTGGATGCCGCGGGGTCATCGCCCAACTGGCGATCGTGGACCCCGGAGAGCAGGAGCTGCGCGAGCATCGCGCCCACGAAGGCGCAGAACATGTCCCACTGCGTGTCCCACGGGTCGCCCTGCGTGCCGAGGAAGGCGTCCGCGCCCTGGCCGAGCAGCAACGCCGCCCACCACTCGATGAACTCGTAGCACGCGCTGAACGCGAGGCAGATGCTGGTCACGAACAGGAAGAGCCAGCCGCCGCGCTTCGCCAGCACGCCCCGGCGCACGAGGATCTCGCGCGCGGCCAGCGCCGGCACGAAGCCCTGCGCGAGATGGCCGATCCGGTCGTAGTAGTTTCGGGCGAGGTGAAATTCGTCGCGCAGCCAGTTGAAGGCCGGCACTTCCGCATACGTGTACTTGCCGCCGACGCAGAGGATGGCGCAATGCACCGCGATCGCCGCGAGCACGAGCGGCGTGAAGCGCCAGCGCGGGTAGGCGATCCCGATCGCGAGGGCCGCCATGTAGACGGGCGCCGTCTCCAGGAACCACGTGGAACGCTCGGCGGGATGGAAGCCCGACCACGCGACGATCGCCACCGTCACGGCGAGCAGCGCGCCGTGCAGCGTGGGCGAAGCGGATCTCACGGTCATGCCGCATTCTCCCAGAGCCACGCCGCGCCGCGAACCCCGCTCGAATCCCCGTGCACGGGCGCGAGGAGGCGCGTGCGGACCTCGTCGGAGAACACATGCGCGCCCCAGAGGCGCGGCACGTTGCGATAGAGGCGATCGAGCCACGAGAGGCCGCCGCCGAGCACGATCACGTCGGGATCGAGGATGTTGATCACGTTTCCCAGGGCGCGCGCCAGGCGCGATTCATAGCGGGCCATCGTCGCTTCGCAGGCCGGATCCCCATTCGCGGCGGCGAGCGCGATCGCCTTCGCATCGAGCGCCACGCCCGTCCGGCGCGCGTGGTCGGCGGCGAGCGCGGGTCCGGAGAGATACGCTTCCACGCAGCCCGAACGGCCGCAGTAGCACGCCGGCAGCGGCAGGTCGTCGCCCGCGGGCAGCGGGAGCGTGTTGTGGCCCCACTCCCCGGCGATCGCATTCGCGCCGGTGATCACGTGCCGGTTCACCACGATGCCGCCCCCGACACCCGTGCCGAGGATGACGCCGAAGACGACGGCCGCGCCGCGTCCCGAGCCATCCACGGCTTCGGAAAGCGCGAAGCAATTCGCATCGTTGGCCATGCGCACTTCACGATCGAGGCGCGCTTCGAGGTCGTCCTTCAGCGGCTTGCCGTTCAGGCAGGTCGAATTGGAGTTCTTCACGAGCCCGGTGGCGAGCGAGAACGCCCCCGGCATCGCGATGCCGACGGAACCTCGCGTCCCGAGTTCCAGCTCCGCGCCCTCGACAAGGCCCACGATCGCCGCGAGCGTTTCCTCGTAGTCCGTGGCCGGCGTGGGCACGCGGCGGCGATGGCGCACCGCCCCGTCGGGGCCGAGCGCCGCGATCTCGATCTTGGTGCCGCCCAGGTCGATGCCGAGGCGAAAGGAACGCGCATCCATGCCGCCGCACTATAGCGGAGGCGCGCTTCTTCCTGTGTGTCGCGCCGAGGCTGGTTCGCCCGAACGCTAGGCGTCGGAGCGCAGCAGCTCGGCCATCGCGTCGGCGCCGAGCGGCATCGAGAAGAAGAAGCCCTGCGCCTCGTCGCAGCCGGCGGCTTCGAGGAACTCCAGCTGCGCCGCGGTCTCCACGCCCTCGGCCGTCACGCGCAGCCCGAGGCTCTTGGCGAGCCCCACGATGCCCTGCGTGAGCGCGGCGCCCGCCGGATCGACGGCGAGGTCGCGGATGAAGCTCTTGTCGATCTTCAGCTTGTCGATGCGCAGCCGCTTCAGGTACGAGAGGTTCGAATAGCCCGTGCCGAAGTCGTCGATGGCGATCTTCAGGCCCTGGCGCGACAGGGCTTCGAGCACGCCCGTGGCCATCTCGGCTTCCGTGATCAGCACGCTCTCGGTCACCTCGAACTCGAGGTGCGCCGCGCCGCGGCCGTGGTCGGCCATCGCTCGCTGCATCACCTCGATGAAGTTCTTCTGGCGCAACTGGATGCCCGACAGGTTCACGCGCAGCGGCATCTCGCGCAGCCCGGCCTTCGCCCATTCGCGGCTCTGCCGGCAGGCCTCGCGCATCACCCATTCGCCGATCTCGAGGATCAACCCCGAATCCTCCGCGATCGGAATGAAGCGCGCCGGCGGGACCACGCCCAGTTCCGGGTGGCGCCACCGCAGCAGCGCCTCGGCGCCCACGATGTAGCGGCCGCCCAGCGCGTATACGGGCTGGTACTCGAGGAAGAACTCGTCCCTCGCGAGCGCGCGGCGCATGCCGTTCTCGAGGGTGAGGCGCTCGGAGATGCGCGCGTTCATCTCCTCCTTGAAGAAGCTGTAGCGGTTGCGGCCCATCGCCTTCGAGTGGTACATCGCGGCGTCGGCGTTGCGGATCAGCACCGGCAGTTCGCGTCCGTCGGAAGGGTAGAGGCTGATGCCGATCGAGGGCGTCACGACCAGCTCGTAGCCGTCGACTTCGTACGGGCGCGAGAGCTCGCGCGAAATCTCCTCGGCCACGTGCGCCGCGTTGGAGGCGGCGCCGACCTCGGGGAGCAACACGAGGAATTCGTCGCCGCCGTGGCGGCAGACCGTGTCGGTGGCGCGCACCACGTGGACCAGCCGCGTGGCGATCTGCTTCAGCAGCCGGTCGCCCACCGGGTGGCCGAGCGAGTCGTTGATGGTCTTGAAGCGATCCAGGTCGATGAACACCAGCGCCATCGGCTGGCCCGAGCGCTCGGCGCCGCGCGAGGAGAACGCGAAACGCGCCGCGAGCAGGCTGCGATTGGGCAAGCCGGTGAGGAAGTCGTAGTCGGCCAGCTCTCGGATCTTGGTCTCGTAGCGCTTGCGCTCCGTGACGTCGGTACCCACGCCGCGATAGCCCACGAAACGCCCCGCGACGTCGAACACAGGCTCGCCCGTGACGCTCACCCAGCGCACCTCGCCCGTGTCGCGCGTGAACGTGAACTCGAGGCCGCGGAACGGCTCGCGCGCGTAGAGCTGGTGCTTGTGCGCCTCCCATTGCTCGGGCGTGAGGCCGCCGTAACCCAGGTCCCAGCGGCAACGGCCGAGGAGCTTTTCCGGCACTTCCCCGAGGTGGGCGAGGCCCTGCGACATCATGGTGAAGCGGTACTGGTCGTCCTGTTCCCAGTACCAGTCCGAGGACATCTCGAGCAGGCTCTTGAAGCGCGCTTCGCTCGCTTCGCGCTGCTGCTCGGCGCGCTTCCTCGCGGTGATGTCGACGCGAAAGCCGATCACCCCGCCGTCGCGCGTCTTGCGGTCGGAGATGAGCAGCCAGTACTTGTCCCCGTGCATGAACTCGTAGTCCCGCTCGTCGGGATTCTGGTGGTAGTCGGCGCGCGCCCGGACGTACTCGTCTTCCGAAAGCCCGGTGCGGGACTCGAAACCGCGGCGGTAGTAGGCGCGGGCGATCTCCGAGTACGACGTGCCGGGGATCAGGAGATCCGCGACTTCCGCGTAGATCTCCCGGAAGCGCTTGTTGCAGAAAACCACCCGGTCGTCCGGCCCGTACAAGACGATGCCCGGCTCGAGGTGCTCCATGGCCGCGATGATCTGGTCGAGCTGGCCGCGGGCGGCCTCGACTTGAGCCTCGACTTCGGCGATCCGAGCCTGGAGGTTGTCCACGTGCGCCGTGCAGACTTTTGGGGATTCGTCGCCGACAGCATACTCCGGGCCCCTCGGAGCTCCCCGGGCGAAGGTTGCAACTGAAATCTTTTCCGCCCGGGGTTTGTGATCCCTTTCACACGGGATTTTCCCCCGCCGCGACATAGTGCTCGCACAAGTCGTGAAGAAGTGATCAGGAACCACCCGCAAGAGCGCACATTCGGCGTCCCGCACGTGGGGGAAAAACCCACGGCTGGGCCGCCACCTTTTCAGCGAGAATGACGCAGCATGAATGCGCTCATTGTCGCCACGATCGTCCTGGGCCTGCTGGTGGACCAGCGCTGGGAGCCCCACGGGCAATGGGTCGTGAACCTGTTCGCCTGGGCCGTGTTGGCGCTGCTGCTGGCCCGCAGCGAAGCCGCCCGGCGCCCCGCCCTCCTCTTCTGCCTCCTTTTCGCCACCGCCGGCGAGGTCTTCCTGTCCCTCGTGTGGGGCCTGTACGACTACCGCCAGCACAACATCCCGCTTTTCGTCCCGCCCGGCCACGTGCTGCTGTTCTTCCTCGGAACGCAGATCGCCGCGCGCCTGCCCGCCCGGAGCGAGTGGTGGATCGCCGCGCTCTCCGCACCCGTCATCGTGTTCTTCGCCTGGAACGGGCGCGATACGCTGGGACCCTTCCTCTTCGGGCTCTTCCTCGCCTGCCTCTGGCTCTCGCCCTCGCGCCGCCTCTACGCGACCATGTTCCTGCTGGCGCTCGCGATGGAGCTCTACGGGACGTGGCTGGGGAATTGGCGCTGGGCGCCGGACGTGCCTTGGTTCGGGCTTACCGCCGACAATCCGCCGCTGGCCGCGGGCGCGTTTTACTGCGTGCTGGATCTATTGGTGGTGATGGCGGGGAACAAGTGGGGGCAGACACCACCGCCCGAGCTTGCGAAAGTCAAAAGCGATTGAACCGCAGAGGCCCCTGAGGCCCCAGAGAAAAGCCAAACCGGTTCAACCTCGGGTCCGAAAAGAATCGCGGACTGACCTCATCCTTTTCTTGGGTTGGTTTTCCTCCGGGGCCTCCGGGGCCTCTGCGGTTCAATCGCCTTTGACTCTTCAGTCTCCAGCCAAGCCGCGAGGGATATCGAGCCGGTGCTCGCACCACGCGGCGACCTGCAGCGCGCGTTCGTCTTCGCGGTAGCGCCCGACGATCTGCAGCCCGAGCGGCAGGCCGCGAGGACCGCGGCCGGAAGGGATGGTCACCGCGGGAAGACCAGTCTGCGTCCACAGGGAATTGAAGCTCGCGTCGCCGGTGTTGGCCAAGCCTTCGGGCGCCTCGCCCGCGGCGGGAATGGTGACGATCGCATCGGCGCCGTCGAAGAGGCCGTCCAGCCAGCGCTTGTATTCCTCGCGCTTCGAGCGCGCCTTGGCATACGCCTCGGGGGTGACCCGGTGGCCGCGTTCGAGCAGCGCGATGAGCGGCGGCGAAAGGCGCACGCGGTGGCGCGACTCGATCAACGCGAAGCTCTTCACCGCGTCGCACGCGAGGATCGTCATCACGTTGTCCCAGGCGTCGTCGAACGCCTTCGGGAGCGGAACGTCGCGCACGGACGCGCCCGCATCCTTGAGCGTGGCGACCGCTTCGGTGAAGTTCGCCTGCTGGACTTCGGAAGCCATCGACCACTTCGGCGTCTTCACGACCGCGAGGCGCGGTGCCTGCAGGCGCTGTTCGAGCGGGACGGCAAGTGTGTGCAGGGCGCCGCGAACCGTGGTGGCGTCGTCGCGCGCATCGGGGCCCATGAGGCAGGCGGCGAACCAGGCTGCGTCGTCGACGTTGCGCGCGAACACGCCCACGTGATCGAGCGTGCTGCTGAAGGGGAGGATGCCGTTGCGCGAAATGGCGCCGAAGGTGGGCTTGTAGCCGACCACGCCGCAGAACGCCGCGGGGCGGATCACCGAGCCCAGCGTCTGCGTGCCGATGGCCACGGGAACGAATCCCGCCGCGACGGCAGCGGCCGAACCGCTCGAAGACCCGCCGGGCGTGTGCGCGAGATTCCACGGGTTGCGCGTCTTGCCGGGATGCCGGAAGGCGAATTCGGTCGTGACCGTCTTGCCCATCACGATGCCGCCCAGGGCTTCGAGGCGGCGCACCACACCCGCCGAAGTGGTGGGCACCTGGTTCGCGAAAATCGGCGTGCCGTAGCGCGTGGGAATGCCGCGCGTGTTGATGATGTCCTTCACGCCGACGGGAATGCCGAACAGCGGGAGGTCGTGGAGGATGCCGCCGCCGCGCTCTTCGGCCTCGGCCAGCGCGCGAGAGGGCTCGAACCACTCCCACGCATGGATCTCCGGATCGAGCGCCGCGATGCGCCGCGAGCACGACTCGATCAGGTCCGTCACGGTGATCTGGCCTTCCCGGAGGGCGCGCAGTGCGTCGAGCAGGCTGAGGGCGTGGAGGTGCATGGCCCGCATTTTGCCTTTGAAGCCCCGCCCCGCGAAAGTGCATCGCCGAGTCAGGTCTTTCCTGAATTGACCTAAGCCGCTGAAACGACTATGTAATTACGGCTGCACCGGCGATTGCGACGATTTCGTCATCGGAGGCTTTCACGCCCGAGACCCCGATGGCGCCGATCACCTGGCCCCCGGTTTCGACGGGCACGGCGCCCTGCAGGAACGCGAACGGCCCGGGCACGGAGAGGAATGACGTGCGGCCCGTATTCACCATCTCCTCGAGGAGCCGCGTGGGACGCTTCCACGCGATCGCGGCGCGCGCCTTGCCGAGGGCCGTGTCGATGCTCGACCACTGAGTGCCGTCGAGGCGTTGCACGAGGATCGCGTGGCCGCCGTCATCGACGATCGCGATCACGACCTTCCATCCGTTCCGGTTCGCCGTGGCTTCGCACGCCGCCATCGCCGCCTTCGCGGCTTCGAGGGTCAGGACCTTCTTCGTCGGGAGTTCCATCGCCCGATGATACCGGCTGCGCCCGCGCGTGGTTCGCGTCGTAGCGATCGAGCGCGGCAACGATGTCCTCGCACAGCGTCGCCATGTGCTCGCCCGCGGGCGTGGCCACCATGCGCCCGTTGCGATGCACGAGCAGCGGCTCCCCGATCGTGTCGGAGAGCTTGCGCAACAGGCAGGAGACCGTGGGCTGCGCGAGCGAGAGTTCCTCGGCCGCGCGCGTCACGCTGCCGTGGCGAAGGCTCGCCTCGAAGGCCATCAGCTGGGGGAAAAAACCATGTCGAAAGAATCGACGTCGCGACCGGGTCATGCGCGCCTCCAAAAAGGTTCGTTAGCCAAAGGTCTCGCTAACGAACCGGGCGGTGTTGCCCGGCCAGCCGACCACACCGGGGCCGAAGCCCGTATTGACGATGTGACCGCTAAAGCTACTCCCCTTTGAAGGGATTGCAGATCCTATATAGCCGCGAGTGCGGCGCGATGGCAAGGGGCACGCGCGCGACATTGCGAATCTTCATGCGTTCATTGTCGTTCTGCATCGCACGCGGGCCGATGCGCCCGAAAATTCCCGCATGGACTACGCCAGCCCCGAATTCCTCTCCGCCCTGGTCGCGATCGTCGTGATCGACCTCGCCCTCGCCGGCGACAACGCCATCGTGATCGCGCTCGCCGCCCGCGACCTGCCCGCGCACCTTCGCAAGCGCGCCATCGTGTGGGGCACCGTCGGCGCCGTCGGCGTGCGCGTGCTGATGACGCTCGCCGTCGTGTGGCTGCTCGGCATCCCCGGGCTGATGGCCCTGGGCGGCCTCGTCCTCGTGTGGATCGCGGCAAAGCTGTTGCGCGGCACGAACGAGCCCGTGGACATCCGTTCCGCCACCACCTTCGGGGGCGCGATGCAGACCATCGTGATCGCGGATGCGGCGATGGGCCTCGACAACGTGCTCGCCGTCGCGGGCGCGGCGCACGGGTCGTTCGTACTGGTTGTCGCGGGCCTCGTCATCAGCGTGCCGATCGTCGTGTGGGGCTCGACGCTGATCCTGAAGTGGGTCGAGCGCTTCCCGTGGCTCGTGCACATCGGCGTGGCGGTGCTGGCCTGGACCGCCGCACGCATGATCGTGCACGAGCCGCTGCTGCAGCCCGGGTTCGCCGCGCAACCGGCACTCGCCTTCGCCATCTACGTCCTCGTGATCGGCGGCGTGTTCGCGACGGCGCTGCGGCCACGGCGCGAAGGCGTGCGCTCGTGAAGCGCCGGATCGTGCTCGTTCCCGTCGGCGAGGGCGCGCGCGGCCTGGAAGCCGTGCGCCACCTGGTGCGCGACGACCGCGATTCGCTCCTGCGCGTGGAACTCGTGCACGTCGCCCCGCTGCTGAACCGCTACGCCGCGCGCTGGACTTCGCGGGCGCAGCGCGAGGCGTGGCGCTCGGAACGCTCGGACCGCGCCCTCGATCCGGCCCGCCGCCTGCTGCAGGGCGCCGGCGTGGCCTCCAACCCGCACGCGCTCGCCGGCCCGGTCGCCGAAACCATTGCCGAGGCCGCACGGCGGTTGCGTGTCGACGAGATCGTGATGAGCAGCCGCCGGCAGGGGCCGCTGGAACGCTTCCTCGGCGGCTCCCTGGGGCCGCGCGTGATGGCCCGATCCCCCGTGCCCGTGCGCCTCGTTCCGTCCACGGCGCGGGGCGCCCTCGATCGCCTGGCGCTGCCCGCGGGCATCGGCGCGGGCCTCACCGCCCTCCTGCTGCTCGATTCGGACTAGGGGGGTGCCTTCTCCCGCTAGAATTGCGGGATGACCCTTCGAATCTACGGTGCGCCCCGCTCCCGCACCTTTCGGGTGTTGTGGGCAGCGGAAGAACTCGGGATCCCGTACGAGAACATCCCGGTCGATTTCGCCGAGGGCAGCAAGAAGCCCGAGTACCTCGCGATCAACCCCAACGGACGCATCCCCGCCATCGACGACGACGGCTTCGTGCTGTTCGAATCGCTCGCGATCACGATGTACCTCGCGCGCAAGCACGGCAACGGAAAGCTCTACCCGAGCTCGCCGCAGGCCGAGGCGTGCCTGTGGCAATGGAGCCTCTGGGGCGCCAACGAGATCGAGGTGCCGATGGTCCAGTGGATCGGCAACCGCTTCGTGCTGCCGCCGGAAAAGCGCAACGAGGCGATCGCCGCCGAAGCCGAAGCGAAGCTGCCGAGGCCGATGGGCGTGCTCGATGCGCACCTCGCCACGCGCGAGCACATCCTGGGCGCGGGCGGCTTCACGATCGCCGACCTGAACGTCGCCTCGCTGGTCTACACCGCCTGGTTCAACAAGGGCGACCTCTCGCGCTGGCCGCAGGTGCAGGCCTGGCTCGACCGCGTGCTCACGCGCCCCGCGGCGCTGAAGGCCCGCAAGCTGCGGGAGGGCTAGCCATGCGGTTGACCTCCCGCGTCGTCTTCGGGGCGATCTTCGTGGCGTGCGCCGTGCTGATCGCGCTGGCCATCTACATGCAGGAGACGATGGCGCTCATCCCGTGCCCGATGTGCATCCTGCAGCGCTATGCGTTCGTGGCCATCGGGGCCGTGGCGCTCCTCGGAGCCCTCCACGGACCGAAAGGCGCGCTCGGCACGCGCATCTACGCGGTCCTCCTGATCCTCTTCGCCCTCGTGGGCGCCGGCACTTCCATCCGCCATTCGTACGTGCAGCATTACCCGCCGGTGGGCGGCTCGTGCAGCGTCGAACTGGAGTTCCTCGTGAACGCGTTCCCGCTCGGCGAGGCGCTGCCGCGGATCTTTGCGGGTTCGGGGGATTGCTCGCAGGTGGACTGGAAGATGCTCGGCCTGTCGATCCCGGAGTGGGCGCTCGTGTGGTTCCTGGGATTCATCGCCCTCGCGACCTGGTACGCCTTCGTTCGAAAGACGCGCTCGTGAGTTTCGGGCGCCGCGCCTTCCTCTCCCGCGCGGTCGCCCTCGCGACAGCATCGTTCCTGCGCCCCTCGTTCGCGGCACCGGAGAAGGTGCGCTTCACCGACGATCCGTTCGCGCTCGGCATCGCATCGGGCTCCCCGCGCGACACGAGCGTGGTGCTCTGGACGCGCCTGGCTCCGAAACCGCTCGAAGGCGGGGGCCTGGATCCGGTGGGCGTCGACGTGCGCTGGGAAATCGCGCACGACGAAAAGTTCTCGCGCATCGCGCGGTCCGGCACCTCGGTGGCCGATCCCGAGCGTGCGCACGCCGTGCACGTCGAATGCGACGGCCTCGAGCCGGGCCGCGTGTACCACTACCGCTTCATCGCCGGCGGAGCCGTGAGCGCCGTCGGCCGCACGCGCACCGCACCGGCTCCGGGCAAGGGCGACGAGCGCCTGCGCGTCATCCTCGCTTCGTGCCAACAGTACGAGCAAGGCTACTTCGCCGCGCACCGCCATATCGCGGCCGAGGACCCGGACCTCATCGCCTTCGTGGGCGACTACATCTACGAATCGAGCTGGGGACGCGAACACGTCCGCAAGCACGCCACCGGTGAACCGCATACGCTGGCCGAATACCGTGCGCGCTACGCGCAGTACAAGTCCGACCCCGACTTGCAGCTCGCGCACCGCGTGGCGCCCTGGATCGTGACGTGGGACGACCACGAGGTCGACAACGACTACGCCGCCGACCGCTCGGAGGACCTCGACCCCGATTTCCTCGCGCGCCGCACCGCCGCCTACCGCGCGTTCTTCGAGCACCACCCGTTGCGCGCCTCCACCCTGCTCGACGGCATGGGCATCCGCATCTTCGACCGATTTGCCTGGGGCAACCTCGCGCTCTTCCACGTGCTGGACGACCGGCAGTACCGCTCCTACCAGAGCTGCCCGAAGCCGGGACGCGGCGGCGGCAACATCGTCGGCGCCGAATGCACCGCGCTGCGCGACCCCGACCGGACGCTGCTGGGCGAGGCGCAGGAACGCTGGCTCGGCGAGGGCCTGGCGCGTTCCTCCGCGAAGTGGAACCTCCTCACCCAGCAGACGCTCTTCGTGCCCGCGACGCGGCGCACCGAAGCCGGCCCGAAGACCTGGACCGATGGCTGGGATGGCTACCCCGCCGCCCGCGAGCGGCTGCTCACGCAGCTCTCCGATGGCCGCGCGGCCAACCCCGTGATCCTCGGCGGCGACGTGCACTGCGGCTACGTTGCGAACGTGCATGCGAACGCACGGCCGGATTCCCGCGTGGTCGCCGCGGAGTTCTGCGCGACTTCGATCACCTCGCAGGGCCCGTCGGTCAACGTCGTGCAAGGCATCCTGGGCCTGAACAAGCACATGCGCTACGGCAACCCCACCCAGCGCGGCTATACGCGCCTGGACCTCACGCGCGAGCGCCTCGAGGCCCGCATGCGCGTGATCGAGACGCCGAAGCGCGCGGACGCGGCCGTTTCCACCGACGCGACGTTCTACGTGGAGGCCGGGAAGCCGGGCCTGGTGCGCTAGTCCATTCCTGCAAGGTGTGGTCACAAACGGGCACGTGCGCCCGCACCTTGGGCCAATAGCATCGGGGTCTGCACCGACCCTATGCTGTTCGCCAGAAAGGGGCCCCATGAAAAAAACCGCACTCGCATCGTCTTGCCTGCTGGCCACGCTCCTCGCCGGTTGTGCCGGCGGCGGCATGTATTCGGAGCCCTACGCGTTGTTCCAGGCCGAGGGCCGCATGCCGGCCGCGGACACGCGCTCGGCCTTCATCATGAAGATCGACGGCAGGAACGTGGACATGAGCCGCAACGACCCGGTGCAGCCCGGGACGCGCAACGTGGAAGTGAGCATTCCGGGCGCGCCGGGCATGGCCGACTCGGACCGCGACACGCTCACCGTGGACGCGAAGCCCTGCACGCGCTACTACTTCGCCGCGAGGCGCTCCTCGCCCACGGCGCGCGACTGGAAGGCGTTCATCTCGGCCAGCGAGCCCATCGGGGAGTGCGAGAAGAAGTTCGCCGGGCCGAAGTAGCGTGCCCAAGGTGCGGCCCCCCTGCTGAATGGAAAACGCCGCGCGAGCGCGGCGTTTTCCATTCAGCAGGAGCAATGCGAAAAGACGCTCAGATCTTGAGGATCTTCATCGCCTTCGCGAGCGCGTCCACCGACTCCTGGTGCTTGCCGGCCTTGTGCAGGGCTTCGCCGTCGGCGCGCAGCTTCGTCACTTCCGTCAGCTCGGCCGGGGTCAGCGTCGGCTTCTTCGCCAGGGCTTCGTCGATCTTCTTCATGTCGGACGGGCAGTGGAACGCCATCGCCGAGCCGGCCGCGAACAGCAGCGCCGCGCCGATTGCCAGGTAACGTTTCATCGTCAACTCCTCGTGGGTGGGTGAAAACAGGCCGGGATAGTCTACTTCAACAGGGTGAACAGCGCCGGGCCCGGTTTATTTCCAGCCCGTGATCCCGTCCCACAGCAATTTAGCCCCCACCAGGACCAGCATCACGTAGCAGATGCGATAGAAGAGGTCCTGCGGAATGCGCTTCATCATCCAGACCCCGAGCAGGAAACCCACGGGGGCCAGCGGCACCAGCACCGCGGACGTCTTCAGGTTGGTGGGGTCGAACAGGCCCAGCCACGCATAGGGCACCAGCTTCACCACGTTCATCACGGCGAAGAAGAAGACCGTCGTGCCGACGAACACGGTCTTCTCCAGGCGGCGCGGCAGCATGTAGACGTTGAGCGGCGGCCCGCCCGCGTGGATCAGCGTGCTCGTGAATCCCGACATCGTGGACCAGAACAGCGCCTTCCCGTTGGAATGCGGCTCCGGCGCGCCCACGCTCGCGCTCGAGAGGCGGTGGACCACGAAGCCGATGGCGAAGGCGCCGATGCCCACGCGCAGCATCGCGTCGTCGATGTAACGAAAAGTCACGGTGCCCAGCACGATGCCCGCCACGCCGCCGGCCAGGAGCAACCCGAAGTGATCGCGCATCCAGCGGCCGCGGTAGGTGATGATCCCGACGACGTCCATCACGCACAGGATCGGCAGCATGATCGCCGCGGCCTGCGACATGGGAACGGCGAGCGCCACGAGCGGCGTGGCGAGCAGCCCCACGCCGCTGCCGAACCCGCCCTTGGAGATCCCCACCAGGATGATCGCGGGGATCGCGACCCAGTAGAACAGCGGGTCGGTGATCAACGCGCGGCCGACTCGGCGTTGAGCAGCTCGCGCAAGTCGAGGACGGCGTCGCCCTTCAGCGCGCCGGCGGCTTCGAAACGCAGGATGTCGCGCGCGACGTCGTCGGCGGGGCGAAGCTGGCCGCTCGCGTGGAGCTCCTTGAAGCGATCGAGGTCGGGAAAATCCTCGACGCCGACGCTGCGCACCACACCCTGCATGTGCGTGTCGATCACGCCGGGGGCGAGGCTCACCACCTCGACCGCCTTGCGCTTCGATTGCGCATCGAGCGCAACCGTGCGCGAGGCCATGTCGAGACCGGCCTTCGCGGCGCAGTAAGCCGCCCAGCCCGCGATGGGGCGGCGGCCGGCGCCCGAAGAGATGTTGATCACGCGGCGCAGCAGGGCCTGGCCTTCCGTGGCGCGCAGGAACCGGCGCATGAGCAGCATCGGCGCGACGAGGTTCACGGCGAGGCTGCGCTCCAGCTCGCCGGCTTCCCATTTCTCGATCGGGCCGACGGGAGACACGACGCCGGCGTTGTTCACCAGCACGGCCTTCGCGTATCGCTTGCCGCGGATGCGAAGCTCGATGCGGTCGAAGACCTCTTCGAGCGCCTTCGTGTCCGCGAGGTCGAGCTGGAGGTGCGCGCCCCCGCGCACCGGCGCGTCGGGCGAGCGGCCGAGCGTGATCAACTCGTTGTCGGGCGCTTCGGCGACCTGCGCGGCGATGGACTTGCCGAGTCCCTGGGTGGTGCCGGTGACGATGTAGAGGTTCATTTCAATCCGGCGATGACGCTTTGCAGCGTCGCGCCATCGTCGTCGAAGCCGCCATGCGTGGTGCTGCGCGACACTTCGGAAGGTGCGCAGCATACCTCGACGGAACGCATGCGCGCGACGTCGGCCGGAAAATGCTTTTGCATGCCGAGGATGGGAACTTCCATCCCGCCTTCGAAGGAACGCGACACGAGGTAGAGCAGCGAGCGGCCGTATCCGAGCAACGCCTTGGTGGTCGGATCCTGCTGCTCCGCGGTATCCGCCAGGTGATAGTGGCGATAGCGCTTGATGCGCTTCTCCTGCAGCCAGGGCAACACGCGTTCGCGGAAGCGATCGACGCGCAGCGCCGGAGCGAGGAACGTCACCGTCTCGAAATCCCACTCGAGCGCGGCCATGCGGTCGATCAGCATCGCGTGCAGGATGGCCCCGGCCGAATGGCCCACGAGATGCAGCCGGAAGGGATTGCGCTCGGCGACCGGCGAATCGCGCAACGCCGCGAAGAGCTGCTTGCCGCCCGACTCCGGGGCTTCGGTGACGGCCGACGCGTTGCGCTTCATCTCGTCCCACAACGCGCAGCCCGGCGGCGCCAGCAATCCCTCGAGGCGCTCGTTCCACCACTTGCCCACCGAATCGAGCGGACCTCCCGCCGGACGCGAGGCCATCTCGGCCACGTGGGCGAGCTGGTTGGCGAGGGTCGAGAGGATGTCCGACTCCCACATGAGGAAAATCGGAAACTTGCGCGCCTCGTAGAGCTTCGGCAGCCAGCGCGAGAACGTGGCCTCCGCATCGCGTTCGCCCGTGAGCCCGCCGTGCGCGTAGATCACGAGGTCGAGCGGATCGCCCGCCTTCACCTTCCAGTCCTTGCGCGCGGCATCGAGGTAGTCGGTCACGAGCGCCACCACGTCGGGCGGCGTCGTGCGGAAGGAACCCGAGGTGGAGAGGGACCCGTCGCGCTCCATGTCGATCACGTACGGCGCGAGCTGGTGGCGGCGGAGCATGTCGTTGGACGAAAGCGCGGCGCCGCTGCCTTTCTTCGTCGGCGGGGTGGCCGCTTGCGCCACGCGCTCGTGCTCCTCCGTCACCACGCCGAGTTGCGCCACCCAGCAATCCATCGCATTGGCTAGCCAGTCCTCGTAAGTGAGCGTCGCAAATCCCCCGTCGCCCCACTTCTCGCTCCAGGAGTTCTGCACCAGGAAACCGCGGCGGTCGTAGCCCACGATGCAGAACGCGTGCCCGCCGTCGCTCTCCTTGCGCTTGCGCAGGGGGATCGCCCAGTCCTTCGGCGTGGCCGGGTTCACGCCTTCGTCCCATCCGGCGTGCACGACCGCGCTCGCATAGAGCACGCCGACTTCATTCAGCGCGACGTGCATGTCGGTGACCGAGCGCGTGTCGACGCGGTAGTACGCGCCCAGCGGCCGGTTCACCGCGTCCAGCCACCAATCCTCGCCCGGCACGTTGGTGGGCTCGGGCATGTCGATCTTCTTCCACAGGTCGAGCGCGCAGGCACCGTGCTTGTACCAGCCCTTCAACGCGCCGCGCAGCGAGGAGCCCGCATCCTCGGCGCCGGGAAACTCGTCGTAGCGCCGCGCCATCGAATAGAGCATCCAAGGCGAGACCGCGGATTCGCCCTCGCGCTTGGCCAGGCGCAGCAGGTGGCCCACGACGGCCGCCAGGCCGAAGCCCGTGCACGCGCTGGTCGAGCCCTGGTTCACCACCGGCACGCGCGTCTTCACGCGGAAGGCGGGCGGCGGCTGCACCGCGACCGACGGCATGTAGGGGCGATCGCGCAAGTCCAGCTTGTCGGGCGTGACGTTGAGGACACGCGTTTCCTTCTCGACCGCCTTCGTCTTCTTCGTCGCCATGTCTCGCTCCCGAACGTGAATAAAGGGGTCAGACTCCTTTATTGCCCCGGACAATAAAGGAGTCTGACCCCTTTATTCACCGATATTATCGGCGCCATGACTCCGGACCAACCGCGCTTCGATTCGGTGGACGCCCTGCGGGGGCTGAGCGTTGCGGCCATGCTGCTGGTGAACAATCCCGGCGACTGGTCGCACGTGTACGCGCCGCTGCGGCACGCGAAGTTCGACGGCTGCACGCCGACCGACTTCATCTTCCCGCTCTTCCTCTTCGTGGTCGGGGTCTCGATCACGCTCGCCCGTGACGCAAGCGACCGTGACATCGTGTTGCGCGCTTTGCGCATCGTGGGTCTCGGGCTCGTGCTGCACGCGCTCGCCTACCTGATCCTCGACCAGCCGGTGGTCCGCATCCCGGGCGTGCTGCAGCGCATCGGGCTTTGCTATGGCGCGGCCGCGCTGTTCGCGCGCCACACGCGGCCGGGACCGCAGTGGCTCGCCATCGGCGCGATCCTGCTGGGGTACTGGGCGTGGATGGGTTGGGGCGCGCCTTACGCGATCGACGGGCTGCCGGATCCGGAGGGTGTCGCGAGTACCTTCCCCGCGATCGCCACCACGCTGCTTGGCGTGCGTGCCGGAGCGTGGTTGAAGCGAGGCGAGTTGCTGCGAATCGGCGCCGTCGGCGTCGGGTTGCTGCTGGCCGGGGAAGTCTGGTCGCAATCGTTTCCGATGAACAAGATGCTGTGGACTTCCTCCTACGTGCTCTGGACCGGCGGCTGGGCGATGCTGGGGCTGGCCCTGCTCGACTACGCCATCGACCTGCGCCGCTGGCCCGCGATCGGGCAGCGGATGGGCCGCAACGCGATCGCCATCTACGCGGGCGCCTGGATCCTGGCCGTGCTGCTCGATGCGGCGCGCTGGAAGCAACCGATCTACGCGAAGGGCTTCGGCTGGCTTCCCTCGCCCGAGATGGCCTCCCTCGCCTACGCCATCGCCTTCACGCTCGCGTGGTGGGTGGTGGCCGTGGCGCTCGACCGGCGCGCGACCTACGTGCGGATCTGAGCCTAAAAACTTCAAGAAAAGCTTTTCGACACAGATGAACACAGACGGACACAGATAGAATCAAAGAGCTTTAGGTTTTATCTGTGTTTATCCGTGTTCATCTGTGTCCAATGCCTTTTGGTTAAGATTCGACGATGGCTGCCAAGATCGTCGTCGTTACAGGTGGAGGCCGCGGAATCGGCGCGGCAACTTCATGGCTCGCCGCCGAACGCGGCTACGCGGTCTGCGTGAACTACGCGCGCGACAAGGCATCCGCGGAGTCGGTGGTCGCGCGAATCGCGAAAGCGGGCGGCAAGGCGATCGCCGTCCAGGCCGACGTGGCGGTCGAAGCGGACGTGATCCGTCTCTTCGAAACGACAACGCGAGACCTGGGCCCGGTCTCGGCCCTGGTGAACAACGCGGGCATCCTCGAGCAGCAGACGCGCCTCGACGAGATGAGCGCCGGGCGCTTCGAGCGCGTGTTCGCCACCAACATCCTGGGTTCCTTCCTGTGCGCACGCGAGGCGGTGCGCCGGATGTCCACGAAGCACGGGGGCGCGGGCGGCGCCATCGTGAACGTGGGCTCGGCGGCCTCGCGCCTGGGTTCGCCGGGGGAATACGTCGACTATGCCGCGTCGAAGGGCGCCATCGACACGCTCACCATCGGGCTCGCGAAGGAAGTGGCCGAGGAAGGCATCCGCGTGAACGCGGTACGCCCCGGCGTGATTCGCACTGCGATCCATGCGAGCGGCGGCGAGCCGGGCCGCGTCGATCGCGTGGCGAAGTTCGTGCCGATGCAGCGCGGCGGAGAACCCGAGGAAGTCGCGCGCGCGATCCTCTGGTTCCTGTCGGAAGAAAGTTCCTATTCGACCGGCGCCTTCATCGACGTCTCCGGCGGCCGCTGACATTGGAGTAATATTGCGCCCTCGTGCTTTGGGGAAAGCGCATCGCTCATGCCCGCGGGATATTCCGGAACGCCACTGTCGAAGAAGCTGGGCATCAAGGCCGGTGGCAACCTGGTCGCCTGGGATGCGCCGCGCGACTACCTCAAGCTGCTGGCGCCGCTCCCCAAGGAAGTCACGCTCGCCTCGCGCCTGGGCCGCGGCACCGACATCCTCCACGTCTTCTGCACCAAGCGCTCGACGCTCGACGCCGCGCTCACCCGCGCGAAGGCCAAGCTGCGCGACGATGCCACCATCTGGGTTTCGTGGCCGAAGAAGGCCTCGAGGATGCCCACCGATATCACCGAAGACACGATCCGCGAGATCGCCCTGCCCATGGGCCTCGTGGACGTGAAGGTCTGCGCCGTCGACGAGACCTGGTCGGGCCTGAAGCTCGTGGTCCGCAAGGAGAACCGCGCCAAAAAGTAGGATTGAGGAGGCCTGCCATGCTCAGCCGCTCCGCTGCCCGCAAGATCCTGCTCGCCCTGCCCGACACGTCGGAGGGGGCACACATGGGCCATCCCGATTTCCGCGTGGGCAACCGCATCTTCGCTTCGCTCGCGCCCGGCAAGAAGCCGGTGGCCGTCGTGAAGCTTTCCGCGGCCAACCAGACCGCGCTGCTGACGATGGACCCGGATGCCTATTCGTTGAACGGCTGGTCGCGCATGGGCTGGACCAACGTGCACCTGGACAAGACGACGCCCACGCGCTTCCGCACGCTGGCCCAGGAGTCGTGGTCGGCTGTGGCCAGCGCGCCCCGGCGAGCATGACGACCCGCGCTCGATGACCCGGCCGTCACTCGCGCGGCACTTCTTCACCGAGGCCTGCAACAACGCCTGGGCCAACCACCGGCTCTACCAGGCCTGCCTCCAGCTCACCCCCCAGGAGTTCACCGCCGAGCGCGTGAGCTTCTTCCCGTCGCTGAAGTCCACGCTGAACCACATCCTCACGGTCGACTGGTACTACGTGGAGATGCTGGAACGCAGCCATGCGGGCCTGGCGCCGCACGGGCAACCCCATCGCCACTTCGATCCCGAGGAACCGTTCGAGGCGTGCGGCGAGCTGGCGCGCGAGCAGCTCGCGGTGGATCGGCGGCTGATTGCGTTCTGCGATGCGCTCGACGATGCCGGGCTGGACGTCGCCGTTCGCGTCCCGCGCAAGGCCGGCGAGTATCGCGACTACACCAGCCGCATCCTGGCCCACCTGTTCGAGCACGACATCCACCATCGCGGGCAGGTCCACGCGATGCTCGCCGGCACGCGCGTGAAGCCGCCGCAGCTGGACGAGTTCTTCTGCCTCAACGAAGACCACCTGCGCGCGAAGGACTTCGAAGCGCTGGGCTTCACCGAAGCCGGGATCTGGGGCGCTCGCACCTCCCCGCCTCCCGCGTGACGCGCTACGCCGCTTTCCTGCGGGCGGTGAACGTGGGCGGGCGCACGGTGCGCATGGCCGACCTCTCGATCCGCCTGTCCGCGCTGGGCCTGCGCGACGTGAAGACCTACATCGCCTCGGGCAACGTCTCGTTCGTGAGCCCGCTCCCCGAGGCCGCGGTCACCGAGCGCATCGAAGCCGCCCTGTTCGCCTGGCTGGGCTATCCGGTGGCCACGATGGTGCGCCCGTGGAGCGACCTCGAAGCCCTCGCCGCGGCCAATCCGTTCAAGGGCGTCGCCCGGCCCGCCGACGCGAAGCTCTACGTGGCCTTCCTGTGGGAAGCGCCAAAGAAGAAGCCGCGCCTGCCCCGGATCTCGGAGAAGGACGGGCTCAAGCTTTTCCGCGTCCAGGGCCGTGAAGCCTTCCTCGTCGCGGAGCGCCTGCCCGACGGCCAGTTCGGCGTGCCCAACATGCCGCTCGAGAAAGAGCTGGGCGTGCCGGCCACGACGCGCAACTGGAACACCATCCTGCGCATGCTCAACCAAGGGAGTCCCGAATGAATCGCCTGTGGTCCGCTTTCCTCCTCGCCGCCGCCGTTCCCGCCGCAGCCCAGGTGACCGTGTTGCATTGCGGCGGCCTCGTCGACGTGCGCGGGCAACGCGTGCTGCGCGAGCAGACGATCGTCGTGGAGCGCACCCGCATCGCGCGCATCGAAGCCGGCTACATGGCCGTGCCCGCCGGCGCCACCGGGATCGACCTTCGCGGCGACACCTGCATGCCGGGCCTCATCGACCTGCACGTGCACCTGTCCTCGGAGATCAATCCCCAGTCCCAGCTCGAAGGGTTCACGCTGAACGCGCCGGACTTCGCCTTCCGGGCCTACTCCAACGGCGAGAAGACGTTGATGGCCGGGTTCACGACCGTGCGCGACCTCGGCGCGAGCTACAACGTGGCGGGCGCATTGCGCAACGCCATCCGCTCCGGGATCGTGCGCGGCCCGCGCATCTACGCCGCGGGCTTCATCACCTCCACGGGCGGGCACGGGGACGGCACAAACGGCATGCGCGAGGACCTCGCGCAGCATGCGCACCCTTCGGACACCATCATCAACGGCGCGGACGACGCGCGGCGCGCCGTGCGCAAGCTCTACCAGCAGGGCTACGACCAGGTGAAGATCGCGACCACGGGCGGCGTCCTGTCGGTGGCCAAGAGCGGCGATGCGCCGTTGCTCACCGAGGAGGAACTGGCCGCCATCGTCTCGACCGCGAAGGACTACAACATGAAGGTCGCCGCCCACGCGCACGGCGCCGAGGGCCTCAAGCGCGCGGTGCGCGCCGGCGTGCAGACCATCGAGCACGGCACCTACCTCGACGACGAGGGCTTCGCGCTGATGAAGAAGAACGGTACGTGGCTCGTACCCACCATCAGCGCCGGGAAGTACGTGGCCGAGAAGGCGAAGCAGCCGGGCTTCTTTCCCGAGATCATTCGCGTGAAGGCCGCGGCCATCGGGCCGCAGATCCAGGAGATGTTCGGCCGCGCCTACAAGGCGGGCGTGAAGATCGCCTTCGGCACCGATACCGGCGTGGGTCCGCACGGCACCAACGCGAAGGAGTTCGCCTACATGGTGGAGGCGGGCATGCCGCCGCTGGAGGCGATCCGCAGCGCGACGCTCGAAGCGGCGACGGTGCTCGGCGCGGCGGACCAGTTCGGGACGCTGGAAGCCGGCAAGTTCGCCGACGTGGTCGCCGTGCCCGGCGATCCTACTCGCGACATCTCGGTGATGACGCGCGTCTCTTTCGTGATGAAAGAAGGCGTCGTCTACAAGAAACCCTGAAGCAAAGTCAAAGGCGAAAGGCGCTCTCCGCAGATAAACACAGATAAACGCAGATGAACTTCTATAAGAACAAAGGGCTTCTGGGTCAGAGCCCTTACTAAAGAACATCGGCGTTTATCCGTGTTGATCTGCGGAGGACGCCTTTCGCCTTTGACTTAGGGGGTTATCAACAGCAACCGCGCAGGCGGATCGACCACGATGGTCCCGCTCGCGAGCATGTCCGCCCCGAGCACCCCATCGCGCACCGCGTAGGCGCTGGAGCGAGGCTCGATCGACTGCAGCTCGCCGAACGCGACGCGAGCCCCGCCGACGTGCAAGGCGGCGTTGCGATAGACCGTCACCTCGACGGTGCGTGAGCTGCCCGCCCCCATCACCACGGTGGTCTTCTTCTCGCCGTCACGGAGCCCGGCCGCGGCGGCGATCGGCGCGGCGAGCGCGGTGCGAGAGGCCCCGGTGTCGAGGAAGAGCGCCAGCGGCAGGCCGTTGGGCGCCCGCGCCCGCACGTACGGCTCGCCGATCCAGAAGAGGTCGCCGTCGGCGCGCGGAAGCGCGGTGGAGCGCTCGAAGGTCACGGTGTGCTGCGCGTTGTCGATCGTCATGCGCAGCCGCGAGAGCGCATTCCAGCCCAGCACGCCGTCGAAGCCCGCGATCTGCACGCCGGCCACCTTGAAGCGCAACCGCGCCGAATCGATCACCAGCACCGGATGCCGCTCGATCCGGATGCCGCCGACCTCGAGGTCCACGATCGCAAGCTCCACGCCGACGCCTTCGCCGTGCGCATCGCGCGCGCCGGTGCGGGCGCCCAGGCGCTTGGCGCCCGCCGCATTCGCCAGCTCCGAGCCGATCACGGTGAGGCCCGCCCCGGTATCCACGCCGAGCATCGCGCCGACCTGGTTCACGCGGGTGGGCACCACCGGGGTGGCCGAGCCGCTGCGTTCGAAGAGCAGCGGAACCGGCTTCGGGGGATAGGTCCAGCGTTCGGCCTTGCGCGCTTCGAGCAGGGCCTCGGCGAACGAGCGATCGACGCGGCTGGTGAAGGCCTTCTCGGGCAGCGTCTCGCTCTCCTTGGCCACCGCGCCCAGCAGTGCGCGAGCGCGCGGAGCCACCTGCGGATCCGCGGTCAGGCCGGAGAGCAGGTCCTGCGCGGCGGGCAGGTCGCCCTCGGCGAGCTGGCGCAGCGCGACCGCATAGGCGCGCTCCGTGACCGAGGTGGCGAGGTACTCGGCGCGCGCGTAGTCGAGGGCGAGGGCCGCTTCCCAGAAATTCGCGTAGTTGCGCTCGAGTGGCGCGGGCGCGGGGACGATTTCGAGCGAAACCCGCGGGGCGGACGCGCACCCCGCGAGGAGGACACAGATCAGAAGACGTCGAAGGTCCACGATCCCTTGGCGAAAACCTCGGATTGGTAACGACGAAAGCCGCTGTCGGCGTCTTCGGTGCGCCCGAACGTCGCTCCGACGTAGAACGTGAGGTAGAGCCCGCGCCGGTGCCCGTAGACGACTGACAGCGTATCCGATTTCTCGCGGCTCGATACCGGCTCGTTCCACAGGGACGGGGAACGGCGGATCCAGTTCGACTGCCAGATGGTGCGCACAGCGTCGCGCGCGGTGAAGTGCCAGTAGGCGAGCACTTGCTGCGCCCTCTGCGCGAGGATGCGCTTCGAGCCTTCGACCGGCTCGAGGGAGTCGATCCAGTCGTTGTCGATGCGGTACTCGAACTCCAGGCGCGGGTGCGGCCTGAAGTTGGCGGTCGTGCCGATGTAGGCGCCGCGGCCCGTCCGGTTGTTGGCGACGTCGACGCGATCGCCGAAGGCCACCTCGGTGTAGAAGCGCGACAGCCACGGCCAGGGGTTGCTCTCGATGGAGACCCACATCTGGTCGCGCTTGCGCATGCCGCCATCTTTCTGCACAGCGATGTTGTTGTTGGGCCGCCACTCCATGGCGAGCGTAGTGGCGCGCGGCAACCCAAAGCGCAGGCCCAGGTTCGTGTATTGCGTCTGGGGCGTGCCCTCGCGGTCGGTCTTGTATTCGGCGTTCAGGTACGGCGTCACCTCGTTGAAGCCCCAGGCCTCGAGGAACTTGCGCGAAGTCTCGCTGTAGATGCGCCGGTAGCCGCTCTGGCTGAAGAAGCCGTTGTCGGCGCGGAATCCGCCGGCCACGTCTTCCAGGTTGAGGTACGCGTCCCACTTCGCGTTGCTGAAGCGCCAGTCCACGAGGCCGGCGTGGCCGCTCACCTCTTCCTGCTTCACGAGCCGCCCTTCGGCGTTCGGCAGCGCGGTCGTCCACGATTCCAGCACCTGGGCACGGATGCGATGCTCGGCATTCGGGAACCACGCGACGTCCGGGCCCAGGACGCGGTTGTAGCCGCGGTTGTCCTCCAACGTGCGGTCGGTGGCCACCACGCCCGCGGTGGCGCCGCCCACCTGCCAGCGCCCGCGCGCGAAGCTCGCCATCGACTTGAAGTCCTGGAGCGCGAAGTTCGTTCCGAAGGTATTGGGCAGCAGGACGAGGCCGCCCCCGTCGTCGCGCGTGACGAGCACCGTTCCATCGAACTTGTCCGAGCGCTGCGTGGCGCGCGCGCCCCACGACGGATCGGTCACCGAGCGCGTGTACATCGCATTGAACGGCGCCTGCAGGATGTCGGCGCCCTCGAGGAAGAACGGCCGCTTCTCCGGGAAGAACAGCGCGAACTGCGTGTTGCCCGCGAGCTGCGGCGTATCGAGCTCGACCTGCGAGAAGTCCGGGTTGATCGTCGCGTCGACGATCGTGTCGGGCCTCGGCTTCCACTTGATGTCGAGGCTGGGCACGACTTCGCGGTCGGTGCGGTCGTACGAGCCCACCACCTTGTCGCGCGTCGTGCGCGCCGTGAGCAGCGGCGTGACCTGCAGGTGGTCGGCCGAAGGCAGCTCGGTCAGGCCCGTGAGCGGGTTGTTCAGGCAGATGAAGCAGTTCTGCTCGCGCGGCAGGGGCGCCGAGGCGATGCGGTAGCGCTGGTCGCGCGGGTAGTTGCGGAACACGAGCACGCTCCACGTCGACGACGGCGGATCGCCGTAGCGCAGCGAGGAGAACGGGATGCGGAATTCGGCGGTCCACCCCCCGTCGAACTTGCCCGTCACGACCTCGAACTCGAAGTCGGGCGAGAAATCCTCGTTGCCCGTGTCCTCGTTGTAGAGGCCGTCACCGATCGAGCCGCGCGGGTTCACGCGGAAGAAGTGCGCGAACTTGCGCGTGCCGACCGGATCGACGAACAGCACGATCATGTCCTGGTCGGCCAGCACGTTGTCGCGCCGCGCGAAGGGTTCACGCAGTTGCGTCATGTCCGGGTCGAAGGATTTCACCGCGACGTACAGCGCGTGCTTGTCGAAAGCGAAGCGCGCCTCGGTGCGCACCCTTGCCTTCACCTTGTCCTGGGGGAAGAGCTCCCAGAACTCGTCCATCGGGGGCGCGTCGCGCCAGACGTCCTCGTCGAGCTTCCCGTCCAGGGTCACCTTCTGTCCCGCCGGGATCGGATAGGCCTGGATCGCCTCGGCCGCCCCCGCCCAGGCCACCAGGCACCCCCACAGGCCCCATCCCAGCCAAGCGCTTTTTTTCATGTTTTTCAATGCTTTGAAAGTTGTGCGCACATTACCCGCGCGCGCGGGGCTTGCACAACGGCCTTTGCGACGGAATGCGGAATGCGCTCCTCCAATGGCGGGGCGGGCGCCGATTTCCCGTGTTCTTGTGCGGCGCAGCAAAGCGGCGTATAGTCCGGCGCCTATCCGGTCGGTCCCGCAAGGAAGCCGTCTGGAAGATCCGATGAGCGCCTCCGCCTCGGGCCATACGGCCCACTTCCCCCGCAAGGCAATGCTCCCCCTGGTCGTTGGGGCGGTGGGGGTAGTCTTTGGCGACATTGGCACGAGCCCGCTCTACGCGATGAAGGAAGCGTTCAGCGCGGAGTACGGAATCCCGCTGTCGCAAGCGAGCGTGCTGGGCCTGCTCTCGCTCATCGTGTGGGCGATGTTCTGGGTCGTGACGATGAAGTACCTCATCGTCATGATGCGGGCCGACAACAACGGGGAAGGCGGCATCCTGGCGCTGCTGGCGCTCGCCCTGCGCGAGGTCCACCGCGAGCCGCGCCTCAAGTGGACGATCATCTCGATCGGGATCCTGGGCGCCGCGATGTTCTATGGCGACAGCATGATCACGCCCGCGGTCACCGTGCTCTCTGCGGTGGAGGGCCTCAGCGTGGCGACGCCGACCTTCACGCCGTACGTGGTGCCCATCGTGATCGGCATCATCACCGGCCTGTTCGTGATCCAGCGCCACGGCACCGCGCGCATGGGTGCGCTCTTCGGCCCGGTCACCATCCTGTGGTTCCTCGCGATCGCCGCCGCCGGGATTCCGCACATCGCCCGCAATCCCGCGGTGCTGGAGGCGTTGAACCCGGCCCACGCGGTCACCTTCTTCGAGCTCTATCCGACGAAAGGCTTCTTCGTGCTCGGCGCGGTCTTCCTCGCGTTGACCGGCGGTGAAGCGCTCTACGCGGACATGGGCCACTTCGGCAAGAAGCCGATCCGCATCGGCTGGTTCTGCCTCGTGCTGCCCGCGCTGATGCTGAACTACTTCGGCCAGGCCGCGTTCGTGCTCGCGAATCCGGCCGGCGTGAAGAACCCGTTCTACCTGATGCTGCCGGAGTGGGCGCTGCTGCCGATGGTCGGCCTCGCCACGTGCGCGGCCGTGATCGCTTCGCAGGCGGTAATCTCCGGGGCCTTCTCGGTCACGCGCCAGGCGATCCTGCTGGGCTACGTGCCTCGGCTGAAGATCGAGCACACGTCCACGAAGGAGATCGGCCAGATCTACGTGCCGTTCGTGAACTGGCTGCTGTTCGTGGCCGTCGTGCTGCTGGTGCTGGGCTTCCAGACCTCCGACAACCTCGCCTCGGCCTATGGCTTGGCGGTGGCCGCGACGATGGTGATCGAGTGCCTGCTCGCCTGGGTCGTCGCACGGCGCATCTGGAAGTGGCCCACGTGGATGGTCGCGATCGTGGTGGGCAGCATGCTGGTGGTCGACCTCGTGTTCCTCGCGTCGAACGCCACCAAGATCCACAACGGTGGCTGGTTCCCGCTCGTGGTCGGCCTCATCTTCTTCACGCTGCTGATCACCTGGCGCCGCGGCAAGCACATCATGGCCGTGCGCCTGGCCGAGCAGGGCATCCCGCTGAAACCGTTCCTGGACAGCCTGCGCGCGAGCCCGCCCACCAAAGTGGAGGGCACGGCGATCTTCATGACGAGCAACACGACGTCCGTGCCCCATGCGCTGCTGCACAACCTGAAACATAACCGCGTCCTGCACGACAAGACGGTGTTCCTCACCATCGTGACGCACGACGTGCCCGTGGTGCCCTGGGAGGATCGCGTGCAGTACGAGCGCCTGGGCGAAGGGTTCTATCGCCTCGAAGCCTGGTACGGCTTCAAGGAGCAGCCCGACATCGACGAGATCCTCAACTCCTGCCGCGTGCGCTACGGGCTGGGCTTCGACCTCATGGACACGTCGTTCTTCCTGTCGCGCGAGACGGTGATCCCCTCGGAGCTTCCGGGCATGGCGCAGTGGCGCGACCACCTCTTCGCGTGGATGACGCGCAACGCCACGCGCGCCACCGACTTCTTCAACATCCCCGCCAACCGGGTCGTCGAGCTCGGGACCCACATCGAGATCTGACGGACGGAAGTCAAAAGCGTTGAACCGCAGAGGCCCCAGAGGCCCCGGAGGAAAATCAAGTCAGGTGTGGCGCCTCGATCCCGCTGTTCAAGGATGAGGTTCTGCCCCTGATTTTCCCGTGTGTTGGTTTTCCTCCGGGGTCTCAGGGGCCTCTGCGGTTCAATCGCCTTTGACCTTCGCTTAAATCTAGCTCGGTGAGTGATAGACGCGCGATTGCGGCGCGCGGCCCTGCGGGATGAACTCGATGCGCCCGCCCTTGGGTGCGGTGAGCACCATGTTCTCGGAACCGATGAGCACGCGCGGACGGTCGGCCAGGATCGCAAGCAGCCGTGCCTCCACTTCACCTCCGGCGCCGACGCACGCGCGCTTGGTGGTGGCGGCGGCGACTTCGAGGCGGTCTCCCTCGAGACGATAGGTGCCGGTGAGCTGGTTGCAGCCGGTGAAGCCCGTCACCTTGCCCAGGGTCGAGAAGACGAGGCGCGGCGCCTGGTCGCCCTCGGTGGCGACCCCCGGCACGATCCAGGTCGTTTCCTCGAAGTCCGGCTGCTCGAGCATGCTCTGCACGGGACCGGACGATGCGCCCTGGGGCGGCAAGCCACAGCCGCCGAGGACGAGAGCCAACACGAGGGCGGCCCTCATCGCGTCACCAGCGGCGGGAGCGCGCGCAACCGGAGCGAACCGGCCGAACCGCTCATCTGCATGTCGTCGACGATGATGGTGTAGCTGGACACCGAGCCGAGGATTTCGAGGATGCGATGCTCGGTTGCCATGACCGCCGGATCGCACAGGCGCTTGCTGGCACTCATGCCGGACAACGCGATGAAGCGGGTACCGACCGAATCCTGGAGGTAGCGCGCGTTGATGTGGTTGCAGCCGCCGAAGCCCTCCATGCGGCCGTCACCGAAGCGCACGTAGGGCTGTTCGCCCGGGAGCGGCAGTTCGAGCATCACCTGCCAGCGCGTGCCCACGAAGGGCTTGGGCGGCGGCTCTTCCTTCGGCATCATCCCGCAGCCCGCGGCCGCGAGCCCCAGCAGGGCCATCCCCATCGTTCTCGGCTTCCACATGCGCTCGTCACTCCTCGTCAGTCTCAAGTCTTCTCGGCCGCGGCCTTCAGGTTCGCGAGTCCTTCGGCGAAATCCGCGCCCACCTTGCCATCCGCCATCGGGGCCAGGAGGCGAAGCAGGGGATTCCTCCCGACGTCGCCTTCGCTGCTCCAGGTGACCACCGTGCCGCCCGGGCCCGGCGCGAGGCGAATGGTGCCACGCGCCGAGAAGTTGCGGCTCTCGATGTTCAGCGTGTACTGCACTTCCCGGTCGGGATCCGCCGCGACGAGCGTCATGCTGCCCTTGCCCGCGCTGCCGCTTTCCCACGACCACGTGGCGCCGACGCCGGCGGCCGCGCCCGAATACACGACCTTCATCTCGGGATCGCGCCGGTGCCAGACGGCCCACTGCTTCCAGGCTTTCGGATCGGCCAGCAGCACGTAGATTTTCGCAGGCGGGGCGTTCACCGCGATCGCGCGCTCGACCAGGAACGTGGAGGGCATCATGATCCCTACCGCGACGAGCATCGCGACCAGCACCACCAGGCCCACCAGCACGGACTTGAGGAATCGCATCGCGCCACCTTAACATTCCCCCATGTGCAGCCGCTATTTCCTCGACGCCGACGGCAACATCATCGCGTACACGTTCCGGGTGCCGTTGAACCACCGCGTCAAGAAGCGCTTCAACATCGCGCCGACGCAGGATTCGCCCGTGGTGCGCGCAACCCCCGAGGGCACGCGCGAGGTCGCGCTGCTGCGCTGGGGTCTCGTGCCGTCCTGGGCGAAGGACCTGAAGATCGGGACGCAAATGATCAATGCGCGCTCCGAGACGCTCGCCGAGAAACCCGCGTTTCGCAACGCCTTCCGCCAGCGCCGCTGCCTCGTGCCGGCCACCGGCTTCTTCGAGTGGCAGGGCGAGCCCGGGCGCAAGCAACCCTGGGCCATCACCGTGCCCGGGCGGCCGCTGTTCGCGTTCGCCGGACTGTGGGAGCGCTGGAAGGCTCCCGACGGCAACGTCGTCGAAACCTTCACCATCGTGACCACCGACGCGAACGCGACCGTCGCGCCGATCCACGACCGCATGCCGGTGATCCTTCCCGACGGCGCCTACGACACGTGGCTCTTCGGAAAGGCGGAAGAAGTCGCCGCGCTCCTGCGGCCGTATGAAGCGCCGATCGCCACGCGCCGCATCGGAACGCTGGTCGGAAACTCGCGCAACGACGTGCCGGAAGTCCTGGCCGATGCCCCGCAGGCGTCGAACGATTCCCGGGAACCCAAGCCCGGCGAGACCGCCTCGCTATTCTGAGTGCGCGGTGACGGCCTCGGCCTTGCCGAGGTGCTGCAGGACGATCTTGTAGACGTCGGGATCGAAGCCGATCTCCACGCGCGTGGAAAGCAGGTCCTCCAGCTCGCGCTCATCGCCGGCCGTGCCCACGTGGTGCCAGCGATCGAACACGTGCGCGGCCTCCAGCCCGTTCACCGGATCGCGCTCGCGGATCACCGCGCGCCCCGCCCACGGCCAGTCGCGCAGCTTCCATGGGCCGAGCGCGGTCGCAAGGCGCACGCCATGCACCTGCGTCGTCTCCTCGCCGATGCAGGCACCGCGGCACTTGCGCACCTGGCGGGCGAAGCACGGGCCGCCCCGCTTCTCCCAGCCGAGGCAGCGCCAGCAGAGACCGTGCTCGCTCGCGAGTTCTTCCAGCAGCGCGCGCACATGGACCTTGGAAGCGAACGGTCCGTAGAGCGGCGTGGCCCCGGGTCCGCGCTCGCTCCAGTCGATGTCGCGCACGAGGCGCACTTCCGGCGGCGCACCCAGGTTGGTGAGCTCGATGAAGCACGCCGTTTCCTTGCGCCGCAGGCGATGGTTGTGCAGCGGCAGGCAGGTCTTGATCAACTGCGATTCGCGCAGCAAGGCCCCCATCTCGCCCGCGCACGGCTCCCAGTCGAGGCGGCGGATCTCCTGCGACAACCGCAGGTCGTTCGAGCTCCGGTAGTCGCTGGAGAAATGCGAGCGCACCCGTTCGCGAAGGTTCACGCTCTTGCCGACGTACAGCGGCAAGTCGTTCACGCCGTAGAAACGGTAGATGCCCGGGCATTCGGGAATGCCCTCGAGCGCGTCGGGTGCGAGTTGCGGCGGGAGGCTCGGGATCTTGAGCAGCCGCTTCACCGCCGCCTCGACCTCCATCTCGCCGCGCGTGCGATAGAGGAGTTGCACGAAACTCCACAACACGCGCGCATCGCCCAGCGCCGAGTGGCGGCCGCGACGCGACTGGGGGTCCGCGGAGAAGATGCCCTCCAGCCCGTGACGCGCGACGACCGCATCGAGGCCATGGCCCACCGCCTCGGGGAAAAGCCGCCGCGACAGGCGCACCGTGCACAGCACTTCCGCGCTGAACGGCATCTCCAGGCGCCTGAATTCGTGCTTGAGGAATCCGTAGTCGAAGCGCGCGTTGTGCGCCACGAAGAGGCTGCCCTCGATGCGCGAAAGAATCTCCTGGCGCAACTGCGCGAACGTGGGTGCGTCGCGCACCATGTCGTCCGTGATCCCGGTCAACGCCTGGATCGCCTCGGGAATCGAGCACTCGGGGTTCACGAGCGAGGACCACTCCTCGATCGCCTCGCCTTCGATGACGCGCACGATGCCGATCTCGGTGATGCGCGCGTCCTTGGGCGCGGTGCCCGTGGTCTCGACGTCGACGAATGCGATCGAGGGCGCCAGCATCAGCGGTGGGCCCGCCAGGGCGCGCCGGAAAATTTCTCGACCAGGAATTCCGCCATCGCCGCGACCTTCGGCGAGCGATGCCGGCCTTGCGGCCAGACGACGTTCAGCGGAACCGGCTCGGCATGGTGGGTGGCGGCCAGCACCGGCACGAGCTTCTTCGTGCGCATCGCATCGCCCACCACCACGTCGACCAGCCGGACGATTCCCATGCCCAGCACGGCCAGTTGCATCAGGGACTCCGCGTTGTTCGCGAGCAGCGACCCACTCACCTCCACGTGCCTCACGCCGCCGGGCGCATCGAAGGGCCAGCGCGAAAGCGCGGGGAAGTGGGCCAGGCGCAGGCAATTGTGCTGCAGGAGCTCCTCGGGCTTCTTCGGCGTGCCGTGCTTCTTCAGGTAAGCGGGCGCCGCGCAGATGACGCGCTCGAGGTCGCAGATCTTGCGCGCGACCAGCGAGGAATCCGCGAGCGTGCCGGTGCGAATGCCGAGGTCCGCGTTCTCTTCGATCAGGTCGACCACGCGATCCGTCACCGTGAGCTCGACCTGCATCTCGGGGTGGCGACGGTGGAACTCCGGCAGCGCCGGGGTGAGCGCGTGCATGCCGAAGGCGGTGCCCACGTTCACCCGCAGCAGGCCCCGCGGCCGCGAGAGGAACTGCGCGACTTCATTCTCGGCCTCCGCGATGTCCGCGAGGATGCGCTGGCTGCGGTGCAGGAAGGCCTCGCCCTCGGGCGTGAGTGCCAGCTTCCGCGTGGTGCGATTCAACAGGCGCACGCCCAACCGGTCCTCGAGGCGCGTGACCAGCTTCGAGACCGCCGAGGGCGTCAGTTGCAGCTCGCGGGCGGCGGCCGAGAAGCCGCCCAGCTCCACCGAGCGCACGAAGGCGGCCATGTCGGCGGGGGCGCTCATTTGTGCCGATCCTTCATCAATCCTGTTCCATTTCCACCAATTGTACATCCGGCGGATGGTAATTACATTGGATCCAGGACCCACGAAAGGAAGGAATGAAGACCATGACCAGCACCCAACTCCATCGGCTCGCCAGCGTCGAACGCTCGCGCTACCTCGGGGAATTGATCGGCACCGCGATCGCCTCGGCGATTCAGTTCGTCTCGAAGGCGTGGCGTTCCAGCTCTTCCAGGGGAACGAACTCCAGCGCGCTCTCGTGAGTCGCCTCGAGGATGATGGGCGGCGCCACGCCCGCGTCCAGCGCCTCGACCCACCGCAGCACGCAGAGGCACCAGCGGTCGCCGGGCTTCAGTCCCCGGAAGCGGTGCTCGGGCACGGGCGTGGAGAGATCGTTGCCGTGTGAGCGGCTGTACTCGAGGAAAGCCTCGGTCATGCGCGCGCAGATGATGTGCGTGCCCGGGTCGTCGTCGCCGGTGCGGCAGGAGCCGTCCCGGAAGTAGCCGGTGAGGGGATCGAAGCAGCAGGCGAGGAGCTCGCCGCCCAGGACGTTGCGTTCCATTTCAGAAAGACCGGAGGGGCATGTCCCCAATGATAAAATAACCCTCCCATGCCGCGCACCAGAGCCAAATCCCCCCCGCGATTCACCCGGGACGCCGAACGCCTCATCGCGCTCGCCCTCGGCCTGAACGCGTCGGGCAGCGTCACCGAGGACCGCTACTGGGAAGGCGCCATGGCCGAGCTGGCCGCCAAGCTCCTCGGCAACGGCAACGACGCGCCGATCGACGCGGCGCTGGACCACCTCTACACGAACAACCTCGGCGCCTACGACACGCTGATCGAGCTGGTCGAAAACGAGAGCGAGTCCATCGCGGTGACGCAGGCCGAGCAACCCTTCCAGGCGCTGTTGCTTGCCGCTCCCGCTGTGGCGTGGTCCAAGTATTCGATTCCGTCCGGCCCCATCGGCAAGGACGATGCCGACGCATTGAGCGTCCAGCTCCAGGCCCATGTGCTGGCCGCCGGCGCGCGCTGCGTCGTGGTGCCCTACCTGCAGTCGATCGACCAGTTGCCGCGCCACTTCTCCGAGCTGCGCAAGTTGACCGCGCGCCTCGCCGATGCGGCGATCACCGGTGAAGCCCCGCGCATCGATTTCTCGCGCCTTCCGGAAACGGCCAACCTGCTGGCAGACACCCGTTTTGTCGTGGCGTGCGCCGTGGTGCCGCGCGGCGCGCCGATGTTTCGCTGGCAGGAGGATGCCTCCGGCCACGCCGGGCGTGCGCACAGCCTCGAGCAATGGATCGCGCAGGCGCGGCCCACGCTCGCCAAGCTGCTGCCGGGATGCGTGTTCGAATGCCTGCTTCCCGATGCCTACTACGTGAACTGCCGCGAGTCGGACCGGCGCGTGCGTCCTTTCGGCGTGCGCGCGGCCGTGGCGTTCCTCGAAGCGGCGCTCTCGGTGAAGGCCAAGGACCTGCGGGCCATCGTCGCCGGCTTCGGCGACGATCGCATCGACGAGTACCGCATCAGTTTCACCCTCCCCGGGGACGATGACGTCGCGCACGGCGTCGTGTGGCCGCTCTACGGGCGCGAGGACGAGAACGCACGGCCCGGCCCGCTCGAAGAGCTGGTCGCGCAGTTGAACGAATGCGGCGTGGTCGACGTGAAGAAGCTCACGGCCACGTTCTCGCCGGAGTACTGCGAGGATTGCGGGGCACCGCTCTTCGCGAGCCCCGAGGGCGAGATCGTCCACGCCGAGCTCCCCGAAGAAGCCGACACCCACGCCGCGCACTTCCACTGAGCAGGGCAAGGGCGCGGATCGCATGGACGCCCTCTCCGAAGTCCTGCGCGCGGTCCGCCTGGCCGGGGCCGTCATCCTGCATGCCGACCTGGGCGCCCCGTGGGGCCTGGACGTCCCTTCCGCCACCCCGCTCGCCAAGGGATTCCTGCACGACGCCGACCATCCCGCGATCTTCCATGCCGTGCTGCGCGGCGAGTGCTGGATGCAGATGGACGAAGACGAACCGCTGCGCGTCACCGAAGGCGAAGTGCTCCTCTTCTCGCACGGCGACGCGCACCGGCTGGTGAGCGATCCCGGCTCCGCCACGGTGCCGCTTGCGTCGCTTGTGCGCCCGCCCGTGGCCGGAGAGCTCCTCACCATCGTGCATGGCGGCGATGGCGAGCGCGTGCGGCTCGTGACCGGACTCGCGGCCGTCGATCGCCGCCTGGGCGATCCGCTCCTCGTCGACCTGCCGCGCGTGATGCGCGTGGACCTGCGGGGCCAGCACTCGGTCGGCCAGCTCGAGAACTCGCTCGCGTTCTCCCTCACCGAGACGGACGCGCCGCGGCCGGGCGGCATCGCGAGCCTCGAGCGCATTGCCGAACTCGTGGTGATCGATGCGATCCGCCGCCACGTCGAGTCGACGCCGCCGGGCGCCACGGGATGGCTGGCGGGGCTCGACGATCGCTTCGTCGGGCGCGCGCTCGCGTTGTTGCACGGCTCGCCCGGGGAGGACTGGACCGTCGAGCGCCTCGCGAAGCTCGTGGGCGTTTCGCGCTCCGCGCTGGCCGAGCACTTCACGCGCATCATCGGCGAGCCGCCCATCACCTACCTCACGCGCTGGCGCCTCTGCCTCGCCGCGCGCGAGCTCTCCGGCTCGATGCGGGAGATCCAGGGGATCGCGAAGGACGCGGGCTACGATTCGGCGGGCGCGTTCTCGGCGGCCTTCAAGCGAGCCTACGGAAAAACACCAACCGCCTGGCGCAAGAAGCAAACCCGCAGAAAATAATTGGGGTCAGACTCCCATTAAGTTAATTCGGATGCGGGATACCGCATCGCCAGGAATTAACTTAATGGGAGTCTGACCCCAATTATTTCTACCGAATCGCTCGCGACAGGAACGGAAGCGACACGTCGTACCGGTAGTCGATGTCGGAGTGCGTGTCGTCGAACTCTTCGTACGTGTGCGCGATGCCGGCCTTCGAGAGGTTCTTCGAGAGGATCCGGGCGCCGTAGTGGATGTGGTACTGGTCGCGCGACCCGCAATCGATGTAGATGCCGCGCAGCGACTTCAGGTTCTTCCGGTATTTCTCGACCAGGTTCACCGGGTCGTGCTTCTTCCACTCGCGCCAGCGCTCCGGGATCACTTCGCCGGTCTCGAGGTTGAATGGCAGGCGGAACCCGTTGGGCGCGCGCGGATCGGGATCGTAGGTCGCGGCCATGCACAGGTTCATGATCGTGTGCCCCTCGGCCATCGTCATCTTCTCCTTCTTCCACACGGCCGCGAGGAAGCGCTTCACGCGCCCGTCGTCGCGCCCGCGTTCCGCGCCCTTCTCCGCCTTCCGCACGTCGAACTTGCCCGCGGCGATCTTCTTCGGCCGGTACTTGGCGAGCTCGTTCAGCGTGTTGGGCCAGTCGTGCCAGTAGACGAAGTCGAAGTAGGCATCGCCCGAGTGATCCGCGATGGCGCCCCACGTCGAGGCGTACTTCATCCCGTGGAGGATCGCGCCGTAGCCGCCGGAGGACTTCCCGAAGCACGCCCGATGCTCGCGCGAAGCCTTGGTGCGGAATTCGCGATCGACGAAAGGAATGATCTCCTTCGTGAGGTAGTCCGCGTAGTTGCCGACGGCCGACGAATTCACGTACTGGTTGCCGCCCAGCGCCGTGAAGCAATCGGGGAAAACCAGGATCGCGGGTGCCATCTTTCCTTCATGCACCAGCCGTGCCGCGCGCTCGGGCACGTTCTCGCTCACGTTCTTCCACGCGATGTGCGAGAGCCCCGAGCCCATGAAGCCGACCATGTCCACGATGATCGGATAGCGCTTGCCGCGTCCGCGCGTGGCCCCTTCGTCGTAGCCCGGCGGAAGCCACACGGCCAGCGGCCGCGTCGAGGGATCGCCGAGCGGATTGCCGCGCAGGACCTTCGAATCGTGCGAGAGGGTGACGACGGTACCGGACGGCCACTTCGGACGCTTGAGTCCCATGGGGGCTCCTGGAAAATCGCAAGCCGCGATTCTAGCGCGCGGCCACCTGCCCGTCCGAGAGCAGTGCAAACACGTGGCGCGCGATCTGCTCCTCCTCCTGCGACGCCATGACACGGACCCGGCACCGGGAGTCCTCTCCCATCGTGATGCCGAACCACGCGAGCCCATGGCAGACCGAGGCCCGGACGGCCGCGTCGTTCTCGCCGATGCCGCCGGTGAAGACGATCAGATCGGCGCCGCCCAGCACCGTGATCATCGCCGCCACCTGCTTGCACACCGAGGCGCAGAACATCTGGACGGCGAGCCGTGCATCCGCACTCGTGGATTCGGCGTGGTGCAATTCCCGGATGTCGCTCGCGAGGCCCGAGACGCCGAGGAGTCCGGAACGGTGATCGAGCAGCTGCTCCATCGCGTCTGCGTCGAGTTTCCTCGACCGCATGAGGTGGAGCAGCACACCCGGGTCGAGGTCGCCGCTGCGCGTGCCCATCACCACGCCGCCCGTGGGCGTGAGTCCCATGGTGGTATCCACCGATTCGCGATCGAGGATCGCGGTGACGCTCGCGCCCGAGCCCAGGTGCGCGACGATCGTTCGCCGGGGCACGTCACGTCCCAGCTGGCGCAGGATCGATTCGCACGACAACCCGTGGAAGCCGTAGCGCCGGATGCCCGCGCGTTCGAACTCGCGCGGAATCGGCAGCACGCGTGCGACGTCCGGCAATCCCGCGTGGAAGCCGGTGTCGAAGCAAAGCACCTGCCGGGCCCGCGGGAAACGCGCGCGCGACCCGAGGATCAATGCCAGCGCGGCCGGCGTGTGCAAGGGCGCGAAGACCGCGGCCTCCTCGAGCTGCCGCAGCGAGAAGCCATCGGCATGGCAGGGACTGTGCAGCCGCGGGCCGCCGTGGACGATGCGATGCCCGATCGCCTCGACCCGGGGCGCGCCTGCGCCCTCCAACTGGCCGGCCACGTCCTCGAGCGAGTTCGCCGATCCGCGGACCAGGCACTCCTTCTGCAGCGCGGCGACCCGGAAGAATCCGAACTTGAGGGAAGACGAGCCGGCGTTGAGCGAGAGGACATTCATGGTGGGCCAGCATGGGGTAGCAACGCGCAAGCGTCTGTTCGCTACCGTACCGCGGCGGCTCCCGCTGTGCGGCACCGAACAGACCTGCGAAGACCCGGCCGCTACCCTCACCTCGTGAGCCCCGAGACCCTGACGTCCCAGCAGTTGCACGACATCGATGCCTATTGGCGCGCGGCGAACTACCTCTCCGTCGGCCAGATCTACCTGCGCGACAACGTTCGCCTGCGGGAGACGCTCACCCTCATGCACACCAAGCCGATCGTGGTCGGGCACTGGGGCACGGTACCGGGGCAGAACTTCATCTACGCGCACCTGAACCGGGTGATCCTCAAGTACAACCTGGACATGATCTACGTCTCGGGCCCCGGGCATGGCGGCCAGGCACCGGTGAGCAACACCTATCTCGAAGGCAGCTACAGCGAGGTGTATCCGGACATCAGCCAGGACAACGCCGGACTGAAGAAGCTCTTCGCGCAGTTCTCTTCTCCCGGGGGCATCTCGAGCCACGCCGCGCCCGCCACCCCGGGTTCGATCCACGAAGGCGGCGAGCTGGGCTACTCGCTCAGCCACGCGTTCGGCGCCGTGTTCGACAATCCGAAGCTGATCGTGGCTTGCGTCGTCGGCGACGGCGAGGCCGAGACCGGTCCGCTCGCGGCCGCCTGGCACGCGAACAAGATGCTCGATCCGGCGACCGATGGAGCCGTGCTGCCCATCCTGCATCTCAACGGCTACAAGATCAGCAACCCCACGCTGCTGGCACGCATCGAGCCCGAGGAGCTCGAGCAGTATTTCCTCGGAATGGGCTGGACGCCGATCTTCGTGGAAGGCCGCGAGCCGGCCGCGACGCACCAGGCGATGGCGGCGGCACTGGACCGCGCGATCGATTCCATCCTCGATGCACAAGGCAATGCGCGTGACGGCACGGCGACGGCCCGCCCGCGCTGGCCGATGATCGTGCTGCGCTCGCCGAAGGGCTGGACCGGCCCGAAATCCGTCGATGGCGTGGCCAACGAAGGCACGTTCCATTCGCACCAGGTGCCGATCCCGATCGGCGCGTCGCGCCCCGATCACCTGCAGCAGTTGCAGGGGTGGATGGAGAGCTACCGGCACGACGAGCTCTTCGACGCCGAAGGCCGTTTGATGCCCGCGCTCGCGGCCCTCGCACCCACGGGGCCCCGCCGCATGGGCGCGAACCCGCATGCCAACGGCGGGCTCCTGCTGAAGGACCTGCGCCTGCCCGCCTTCGGAGATTTCGCGGTCCGCGTTCCCGCACCAGGCGCGATCGAGGCACAAGACATGCTCGTGCTCGGTCCGTTCCTTCGCGACGTGGTCACGTTGAACGAGAGATCGCGCAACTTCCGCATCTTCGGCCCCGACGAGACGCTGTCGAACCTGCTAGGCGCGGTCTTCCAGGCCACCGCGCGCCAGTGGACGGCGCCGACGCTGGATACCGATGAGTTCCTCGCGCCTTCCGGCCGGGTGGTCGACTCGATGTTGAGCGAGCACCAGTGCCAGGGTTGGCTGGAGGGCTACCTGCTCACCGGACGCCATGGGTTGTTCAACAGCTACGAGGCCTTCATCCGCATCGTCGACTCGATGGCGAGCCAGCACGCGAAGTGGCTCAAGGTCACCGCCGAACTGCCGTGGCGCCGGCCGATCGCCTCCCTCAACTACCTGCTGTCTTCGCACGTGTGGCAGCAGGATCACAACGGCTACACGCACCAGGACCCCGGCTTCCTCGACCACGTGGCCAACAAGAAGGCCGCCGTCGTGCGCATCTACCTGCCGCCCGATGCGAACTGCCTGCTCTCCGTCGTCGCCCACTGCCTGCGCACGCGCAACTACCTCAACGTTGTCGTAGCCAGCAAGCATGCACGGCCGCAATGGCTCGACATGGACGCCGCCGCCGCGCACTGCGCCGAAGGGATCGGCATCTGGCCCTGGGCCGGCAACGACGCGGGGAGCACGCCCGACGTGGTGATGGCCGCGGCCGGCGACACGCCCACGCTGGAGGTCCTGGCGGCGGTTTCGAGCCTGCGGGAGCACCTGCCCGAACTGAAGGTGCGCGTCGTCAACGTCGTGGACCTCATGAAACTGCAATCCGCCGGCGACCACCCGCACGGCCTCACAGACGCCGACTACGATTCGCTCTTCACGACCGACAAGCCGATCGTCTTCGCGTTCCACGGTTACCCGTCGCTCGTGCACCGGCTCACCCACCGTCGAACCAACCGGCGGCTGCACGTCCACGGCTATCGCGAGGAAGGCACCGTCACCACCGCCTTCGACATGCGCGTGCAGAACGAGCTCGACCGATTCCACCTCGTCATCAACGTGGTGAACCGCGTTGTCGCGGATCTCCCGGTGCTCGCCGGAAAGTGCGCGTACCTCAAGCAGTTCGCGCAGGACCAACTGGTCGAACACGCGTCGTACATCCGGGCGCACGGCGTGGACATGCCGCAGGTGCGCAACTGGCGATGGACCCCAGGCTAGAACCGCGGTACGGGCACCCGCCGCGTCAATTCTTCAGGCGGTATCCGGTCCGGAAGATCCACGCCACGACCACGAGGCAGATCGCGAAGAACGCCAGCGTGGCTCCGAAGCTCGCTTCGACCGGGACGTCCGACGTCCCGTAGAAGGTCCATCGGAAACCGTTGATGAGGTAGACGATCGGGTTGAACAGGCTGAACGTGCGCCAGGCCGGGGGCAGCATGTCGATCGAGTAGAACGCGCCGCCGAGGAACGTGAGCGGTGTGACCACGAGCATCGGGATGAAGGACAACTGCTCGAAGCTCTTCGCCCAGATGCCCAGGATGAAGCCGAACAGGCAGAACGTCGTCGCCACGAGGACCAGGAAAGCGAACATCCACACCGGGTGCTCCACGCGGATCGGCACGAAGAAGTTCGCGGTGGCCAGGATCACGAGCCCCAGGATCACCGACTTCGTCGCCGCCGCGCCCACGTAGGCCAGCACGATCTCGAACGGGCTCACCGGCGCCGACAGCAACTCGTAGATGGTGCCGGTGAACTTCGGCAGGTAGATGCCGAACGACGCGTTGTTCAGGCTCTCCGTGAAGATGGCGAGCATGATCAGGCCCGGCACGATGAACGCGCCGTACGGCACGTCGCCCATCCCGGTCATGCGCGGGCCGATCGCGGCGCCGAACACGACGAAATAGAGCGAGGTGGTGATGACCGGCGTGGCCAGGCTGGTCCAGAGCGTGCGGCCGAAGCGCGCGAGCTCGAAGCGGAAGATGGCGTAGACGGCGTGGTGGTTCATGGCTTGCGGTGCACGAGGCTCACGAAGATGTCCTCCAGGGTGCTCTGGCGCGTCTGCAGGTCGTTGAACTCGAGGCCGAGCTCGGCCAACTTGCGCAGCAGCTCGGGGATGCCGCTCTTTTCCTCGTGGCCGTCGAAGGTGTATTCGAGATCGCGGCCTTCCGACTTGAGCGTGAGGTTCCAGGCGGAAAGCGCCTCGGGCAGCTGCGCCAGCGGCGACATCAAGTGGATCGTGAGCTGCTTCTTGCCGAGCTGGCGCATCAGCTTCGCCTTTTCCTCCACGACGATCAGCTTGCCCTTGGCGATGACGCCGATGCGATCGGCCATCTCCTCGGCTTCCTCGATGTAATGCGTCGTGAGGATGATGGTGACGCCCGATTCGCGCAGCCGCCGCACGAGGGCCCACATGTCGCGGCGCAGCTCCACGTCCACGCCCGCGGTCGGCTCGTCGAGGAAGAGCAGGCGCGGCTCGTGGGCGAGCGCCTTGGCGATCAGCACCCGGCGCTTCATGCCGCCCGAGAGCGTCATGATCTTGTCGTGGCGTTTTTCCCAGAGCGAGAGGTCGCGCAGGACCTTCTCGAGG